>NZ_JXCF01000099.1 GCF_000875895.1 Staphylococcus gallinarum | reverse complement strand
ATTGTCATAGCATCAAAGTGTAATTTTGGTTCGGGGGTGTACATAATATGTCGGTTTAACCGGCTATTAGAGTATCCGGTTTTAGAAAAATTTGAGTTTTCCTTTTCCAAACTTTGTTTTTCCTGAATTTCTTCTGCTTTTTTACTCATAAAAAATCGACTCCTTATTTTGTTTAAGAAGTCGCTCACCCGAATATATATCTTGAAGAATAAACCAATATCGTTTAATATCTAGATATACA
>NZ_JXCF01000098.1 GCF_000875895.1 Staphylococcus gallinarum | reverse complement strand
GTTAATGGGTGATGGCGTGCCTTTTGTAGAATGAACCGGCGAGTTACGATTTGATGCAAGGTTAAGCAGTGAATGTGGAGCCGTAGCGAAAGCGAGTCTGAATAGGGCGTTGAGTATTTGGTCGTAGACCCGAAACCAGGTGATCTACCCATGACCAGGCTGAAGTTCAGGTAACACTGAATGGAGGGCCGAACCGACTTACGTTGAAAAGTGAGCGGATGAGTTGTGGGTAGCGGAGAAA
>NZ_JXCF01000097.1 GCF_000875895.1 Staphylococcus gallinarum | reverse complement strand
CTTCAAAGTCTACTGCGTTATCCTTTGTTTCTTCAACTGCCATTCTTATATCATTTTTCCATGACCTTTTATCTTTATCTATCATGTTCTGTTCTGCCAACGTATATCTGATTTCTGATGCCTTTTCTGGCACAGATAAACCACGTTCTTCACATAACTGATCATTCGCCTTTTTTATAAAATCACGTTGTTCTTTGTTTGACTGATACTTGTTGCCTGTTTCTAAATTTACTGAATTAAT
>NZ_JXCF01000096.1 GCF_000875895.1 Staphylococcus gallinarum | reverse complement strand
GAGGCTCAATGTAAATAAAGCAATTGGAATAAAGCAACAAAGGGGGTTGAAGAAAATGAGTAAGAAGAAAAAGATTAATTTAGCAATATCAATTGCTCAAGTAGTAGTGCAGGCGTTAATTCTTTATAACACTTATCAGCAATATAAATATTCTAAAAAATATTCAGCCTAATAAAAAAAGACTTAGTCTGAATAGACCAAGCCTTTTGTTAGTGTTATATTAATATGCAAATAAAAAAAC
>NZ_JXCF01000095.1 GCF_000875895.1 Staphylococcus gallinarum | reverse complement strand
TTGTCTGGTGACAATGGCAAGGAGGTCACACCTGTTCCCATGCCGAACACAGAAGTTAAGCTCCTTAGCGCCGATGGTAGTCGGACTTACGTTCCGCAAGAGTAGGACGTTGCCAGGCAATTCCATTTTGACCTTAGGGTCGTTTTTTTATGGAAGTTTTAACTAAAACAAAAATTAAATTTCAAAAAGTTATTGACTTTCTAAGTCAAAACCTGTAAAATTAATTCTTGTGTTGAAGAAATGAACATTGAAAACTGAATCGCAATATGTCAACGTTAATTCCGAACACAACGATAATCGTTGGTTCAAAAAACGTGTTAATGATAACACAAATTAGTATTTTATGAGCTAATCAAAC
>NZ_JXCF01000094.1 GCF_000875895.1 Staphylococcus gallinarum | reverse complement strand
AAGTCGTGCCATTAATTACGCAGAAGAACGTGCAGAAGAAAAAAGCGGCTTAAATTGTGATGTTGATTATGCTAAATCATATTTTAAGCAAACTAGGGCGTTATATGGCAAAGAGAATGGGGTTCAAGCACATACAGTCATTCAATCTTTTAAGCCTGGCGAAGTAACAGCTAAAGAGTGTAATGAGATAGGTTTAGAATTAGCTAAAAAAATTGCACCAGATTATCAAGTTGCAGTTTAT
>NZ_JXCF01000093.1 GCF_000875895.1 Staphylococcus gallinarum | reverse complement strand
AGCCTTTATTTTGCTTGCTATGGCATTCTGTAATACATCTACATGTAAAAAGCCCATAAAATCTCTGCCAATCGTCATAATCAAAGCAAAAAGCATAAACACTAATAACATTGCACCAATTCCAGTAAATAATTGCTTTTGTCTTTTTTGATAATGTTCATGTGATTGTTTAACTTCACGCAACATCGAATGAATTTCTTCTCGAACTCCATAAACATCTTTTCGAACCTCTATCTCAATA
>NZ_JXCF01000092.1 GCF_000875895.1 Staphylococcus gallinarum | reverse complement strand
TTATCAGCAATATAAATATTCTAAAAAATATTCAGCCTAATAAAAAAAGACTTAGTCTGAATAGACCAAGCCTTTTGTTAGTGTTATATTAATATGCAAATAAAAAAACAAAAAAAGAAGGCGCTCACTCCCTGACCAAAGTTTGTGAATGCGACTTACCTTAAAGAAAAACAGTTGGTGTTTTTTTCTTAATTTTTGTATATCTAGATATTAAACGATATTGGTTTATTCTTCAAGATAT
>NZ_JXCF01000091.1 GCF_000875895.1 Staphylococcus gallinarum | reverse complement strand
TATCTCTGTTTGTTTAGAATATTAAAAAGAACAATACAGAATAAACTTTATAACGGGAAACATTTACCCAAAAAAATAAGAATAGCTAATAAATTTAAAAAACAGAAATCTAATGAAAACCCCTTTTTATTTTTAATTTATACTATAAAATATAATGTTTTTTATAAAGGAAAAATATTAGCAAATCTAGTTAGTGATCATTCTGAAAAAATTATTCAAATTAAGCGTTAAAAGGGGTGTG
>NZ_JXCF01000090.1 GCF_000875895.1 Staphylococcus gallinarum | reverse complement strand
GCATCATTTGATGGTAAACCATCTTTTATAAAACGCACTTTTTGGAAGATTACTTGGCCACCAAAACCATGGTTAAAATACTTTTCTTCTTCAACATTATCAATGATTGTGTCCCTAATAGAATAATTATTAGGATTTAGTTCAAAATCATAATCACTATTTGGAAGGTTGTTTGCTTCTATTCTTCCTTTGTCTAATTTAGCTCCATTTATAGAATCAAATGTTCCTGGGCCTTTGGCATAAGTAAACCAAGCTTCTGTCTTAATAGTCCCTTCATCATCTATTACTGTATCTTTTCGATATAATGTCCCCCTACTCATTGTACTTACACTATAGCGAACATTACCTGATATTTTGGTGCTATACCTATTGATAAAACCATTTTTGTTAATAGGCATTTTAGTGGTATTAATATCATACCCTTCAATATCAATTGGTTCTGTTGTGTATTGACTTCTAGTCCAACCATATTGTGTATATGACGGTACTATTTCTCCCCCTAATTCATCATAATAATGCGTGGTTTGACCTTTCCAAAATGGTAAAGTTATAGGATAAGACACAACAGGATTCGTATACTTATCTATGTTTGGTCCATATATAGGAGTATAATCCGAGAAGTCTGCGTCATTAACTTTTAAAAATCTAAATTGACGTTTATCACCAGAAGCTATTACACCTATAAGTGTTTGATCGTCAATTTTTATTTGATCCCCATCTTGAACATTCTTTATATCTACAGTGGTCAAAGATGACCTTCTAGAATCATCGAATGTAGTTATAAAAAATCTCATAGGAGTTCCTTCTTGATCTATATCTTCTTTTCTAACAGATAGTACATATTGTTTTGCTCCATCATCACCCTTCATTACTACTTCAAAGGTATAATGATCGGGGTTTGGTGTCTTATTAATTGCATAAGGTAGATTAGACTTTTCAGGCAAATTGTTTTCATTGACACTGTATCCGTCTCTATTCTCTATATTTTCCTTAGCAGCTCTCAATACATGGGGAACTGTTTTTGAAGCTACCTGGTAATGTTTGTTTAAAGTTAATGCATTAATTTGGTCCCTACTCAATTTCTTATACAAATCTGGTGTCATTTCAAAATATCTAAAATCCTCTGCTTGTAACTGCTTTATTGTTTGAGGGCTTAATTCTTCAAAATCAGAAGTAGTAACTGTTCTTTCTTTAATTTGTACCGTATTATTTTCACGATCTTCAATTGTCTCATTTGGAGATATATTACTTACTTCTCCAACAATTCCAGGATTCTCTTCTACCTCATTTGAATTTGTTGGCATATCAACGCCT
>NZ_JXCF01000009.1 GCF_000875895.1 Staphylococcus gallinarum | reverse complement strand
GTACACAAAGTAGATACGCATAATCAAGTGTTGCAAATGTATATTGATGAGGGATTGTTTACATTGAAATTAAGTGAGATTGTTGAAATAAAATAAATGGGGGTATGGTCTACATACTTTAATTGGAACGCCTCCATTAATCATTTTGAAGGGTCAGTATCAGTCGGCTTTCGGTGAGGAAATTAGTTTCGCAAAATGGATGATTATTGGGGTTCCTACGGTGATTATTTTACTGGCAATTGTCTGGGCTTATATTCGATTTGTAGCATTTAAACATGAAATGAAAACTTTGCCTGGTGGTCATAATGTTATCAAGGATAAACTTGATGAGTTAGGCAAGATGAAATTTGAAGAAAAGGTCGTTCAATTTGTGTTTATTTTAGCTAGTTTTTTATGGATTAGTAGGGAATTTTTATTAAAGCGTTGGGAATTAACATCTGAAGTTGCAGATGGCACAATCGCTATATTTATATCTGTCTTATTATTTTTAATACCTGCGAAAAATAAAGCTAAGCATAAACGTATTATTGATTGGGATGTCGCAAAGGATTTACCTTGGGGTGTCTTAATATTATTCGGAGGAGGTTTAGCATTAGCTAAAGGTATCTCCTCAAGTGGATTGGCAAAATGGTTGGGCGACCAATTACGCTTAATAGAAGGCGTCAGTCCATTACTTATCGTTATTGTTATTACTTTATTTGTACTCTTCTTAACAGAAATCACATCGAATACAGCTACAGCGACAATGATATTACCTATATTAGCTACACTATCAGTAGCAGTAAATGTTCACCCATTATTATTAATGGTGCCAGCAGCTATGGCAGCTAATTGCGCATACATGCTACCGGTTGGAACACCTCCAAATGCCATTGTTTTTGGAACAGGTCGGATTACGATAAAGAAAATGGCAAGTGTAGGATTTTGGGTAAACATGATCAGTGTGGTCGTTATCGTACTTATTGTCTATTTCCTAGTACCACCAGTGTTAGGTATAGATATTACGAAACCATTGCCACTGAAATAATATGTAAAAAAAGCGATAATGTCGACACTAAAATTGTGTCACATTATCGCTTTTCGTATTTGTTAAAACTTTGTTTTGACGAAAAATGGTGAAAGTTTTTATATCTATGATTTATCTGATAGGTCCATTTTATTAAAGGAACCAATTACTGTAACTTCAAAGTCTAAAGTATTTAATATTTTAATCACTTTATTAAGCTCGTCATTAATAGGTGAGTCAGCCTGTACGAAAAAGTGATACATACCTAGCTGTGTCTTTAATGGACGTGATTCAATCCACGATAAGTTAATATTAAATAATGCGAATGTGTTTAATATGCTCGCCAATAATCCAGGTTTATCATATTTTGGTGTGATGAGTACCATGCTATCACTTGCATCTTTAATATGCTGAGGTTGATTACTCACAACTAAAAAACGTGTTGTATTATGTGGAAAGTCTTGGATATTGTGAGCGATTGCTTTATATCCATATGGTTCGCCACTGCCTAAGGGTGCAATAGCGCCAGTTTGATCTGAAATTTTATCTAGGCTACTGATTGTACTTTCGACATAATCATAATCAAATCCGTGGTTTTGAATATATTGACTTGTCTGACTGATTGCCGGTGCAATGGAATAGACTTTGTTAATATCATTAACAGTTGCATCGTCCGGGCCATAAAGTGCAAATTGAATATCTAAATGTAATTCACCTTGTGCATAGATATTTTGTTGAGTTAATGCATCAGCGACGATATTAATGGTTCCCTCAATTGAGTTTTCAATCGGAACGACTGCGATACTTTCGTCATCATGAGATACTGCTTGAACGACCTCGTATAAATTTGATTTAGGTATAAAATCATATGCATCTTCAGATTTATATTGTTTTGCAGCTAAGTAAGAAAATGTACCCTTCGGTCCCAGATAATAAAGTTTCATAACGTTACCCCTTGTTCTATATGTTGATTACGTACTTTTAATGAAAAGGACAACCGGTCGGTGCTTTCTTTTTATAATGAAAATTAGGATCCTTGATCTCGTTTTTATACCCATGATGATAGTTTGGAACTAATGACGGTGACAAAGATGGTGCTAACCAAGACCATTTTCCTGTTACTTCACGACCTGCAGTATGTTCTGCTTGTTCAAACATTTCAAATTGCTTTGATGCAGTTAAATGATCCACTATAGAGACGCCTTCATTTCTAAAAGAATGGTAGACTGCATAATTTAATTCGACAAGTGTTCTATCTTTATTAAAAGTATTATTCCTAAGTGTATCAAATTCAAAGGCATCTGCAACAGTTTCTAATAAATTATAACGATAATTATCTGTGAAATTTCTAACTGCAATTTCATTGACCATATACCAACCATTAAAGGGAGCAGTTGGATAAGTAATACCACCTATGCTTAAATCCATACTTGAGATAATTGGTACTGCATACCATTTGAGACCTAATGATTGTAATTTTGGGTAACGGTCATGAGTAATTGGCACTTCCTTAATTAACGATTTTGGATAGTTATGGTACTTAATACTATCATTTGGCATTTGATAGATAAGTGGAAGAATATCAAAGTTTGTATGCTCGCCTTGCCAACCTAGATGTTGTGCGAGTGTTGTAACTTCCTTCTCTGCTGGGTCACCTAAATCGTCATAACCGGCATAGCGAATTAATTGATTATTGTATATAGTAGGTGGATTTGTAGCACTGAAAATAGTGATATAAGGTTTGATTCTACCATTATTTGTAGCGTGTTCAATATGATTTTCAATTTCTGTTATAAACTCTGTTTCAGTATGAATTGACCTTGCATCATTGACGGTTAAAGATTCCCAGAATAGTCTTCCGATACAGCGATTTGAATTACGCCATGCCATTTTAGCACCGTACGTGAGTTCAGCTGTTGTGTGCTCATACGTACCAGTGTTAGTGATGGCGTGTTCAATTTCTGATAAGCGTTGACGTAATGTGTCGTTGCTATAATTTAATTCATTATACATTGCTTTAATAAACGCTTTGGCTTCATTTAACATTTCTAACACCTCATAATATATTATAAAAGATTTGCTCTTAAATATAATGAGATAATTTGAAAATTCATTATTTTGTTTTGTTTCAGTCACATAATCATCATAATTTTAATTTTTATATGGAAATTGTACAATATATATAAGGTATAGAAAGAACATAAAATCCATCATATTTAAGGTGCTATCAGTGTTTCTTTTATGCTAAACTAATGGAAAAGCTGATTGGAGAGATAATTGTGTACCAATTTGAAGATGATACATTTGTATTACATAATGATTTATATCAAATAAATATGGCTGAAACATACTGGAATGATGGCATTCATGAGCGATGGTCAGTATTTGATTTATATTTTAGAAATATGCCATTTGACAGTGGTTACGCTGTATTTAATGGATTAAAAAAAATTATAGATTTTATTAGTGATTTTCATTTTTCAGCAAATGATATTGCGTATTTAAAATCAATTGGCTACCAAGATGACTTTCTAGGCTATTTAAAGGACTTGAAATTCACTGGTCATATACGCTCAATGCAAGAAGGGGAACTTTGCTTTGGGAATGAGCCGCTACTTCGAGTAGAAGCACCGTTAATTCAAGCACAACTTATAGAAACCATGTTGTTGAATATTGTGAATTTCCACACGCTAATTACAACAAAAGCGAGTAGAATTAGACAAGTTGCGAGAAACGATAAATTAATGGAATTTGGTACGCGAAGAGCACAAGAAGCAGATGCTGCTTTATGGGGAGCGAGAGCTGCATTTATCGGTGGTTTTAATTCAACGAGTAATGTGAGAGCTGGCAAACTATTTGATATCCCTGTATCTGGCACACATGCGCATGCAATGGTACAAGCATATGGCGATGAGTATATTGCCTTTAAAAAGTACGCAGAACGTCATAGAGATTGTGTGTTCTTAGTTGATACGTTCCATACATTAAAGTCAGGTGTACCAACAGCAATAAAGGTTGCTAAGGAGTTAGGTGACAAAATAAACTTTGTTGGTATCCGTTTGGATTCAGGGGATATCGCTTATTTATCTAAAGAAGCTCGAAAAATGTTAGATGAAGCGGGCTTTAAAGATGCCAAAATTATTGCCTCAAATGATTTAGATGAAGAAACAATCATGAGTTTGAAATCACAAGGTGCAAGAGTCGATTCGTGGGGCGTTGGCACGAAATTAATTACTGGCTACGATCAACCAGCACTTGGTGCGGTATATAAACTTGTTGCCGTCGAAAATGAACAAGGTGAATATGTAGATCGTATTAAATTATCTAATAATGCTGAAAAGGTAACAACACCAGGTAAAAAGAATGTTTACCGTATTATTAATAAGAAAACAAACAAAGCAGAAGGTGACTACATTACATTAGAACATGAAAATCCAAATGACGAAGCACCTCTGAAATTGTTCCATCCTGTCCACACATATAAAATGAAATTTATTAAATCATTTATAGCTAAGGACTTACACAGTGATATTTTTAAAGATGGACAACTCGTTTATGACTTACCAAGTGAAAAGGAAGCGCAACGTTATTTAACAGAGAACCTTTCACATTTATGGGAAGAAAATAAACGTCATTTAAATCCACAAGAGTATCCAGTTGATTTAAGTACTGCATGTTGGGAAAATAAACATAAACGTATATTTGAAGTGGCTGAACATGTAAAGGAGATGGAGGAAGAACATGAGTAATTTACAAGATATTATCGTAAAGGAAATGAAAGTGAAACCTGAAATAGATAGTAAAGCTGAAATTCGTAGCATCATTCAATTTATTAAAGGTTATATACAAACGCATTCTTTTATTAAGTCATTGGTATTAGGTATTTCTGGAGGGCAAGATTCAACATTAACAGGTAAATTATGCCAAATCGCAGTTAATGAATTGAGAGAAGAGCAAATAGATTGTCAATTTATTGCAGTGAAATTACCCTATGGTCAACAACAAGATGCGGACGAAGTAGAGGATGCATTAGCATTTATTCAACCGGATAAGACAATTACAGTAAATATTAAGCCTGCGGTTGATCAAAGTGTACAGTCATTAAAAGAGGCTGGAATTGAACTTACTGATTTCCAAAAAGGTAATGAAAAAGCACGTGAACGTATGAAGGTGCAATTTTCTATTGCTTCAAATAAACAGGGCATTGTTGTAGGTACGGATCATTCAGCAGAAAATATTACTGGATTTTATACTAAATATGGTGACGGTGCAGCAGATATCGCACCGATATTTGGTCTGAATAAGCGACAAGGTAGACAGTTATTACAAACTTTAGATGCCCCAAGTCATTTATATGAAAAAACACCAACAGCAGATTTAGAAGAAGACAAACCGCAATTACCAGACGAAGAAGCTTTGGGTGTCAGCTATAATGACATTGATGATTATCTAGAAGGTAAGCCAGTGTCTAGTGAAGCGAAGGCGACAATTGAACAACACTATATCAAAACAGCACATAAAAGAGAGCTAGCATACACAAGATATTCATGGCCGAAAAATTAAATTTAGCGTAATTTTTTTAGTGACAAATAAAGTGTGAGTTGATAAAATTACTTAAATTTAATGTATGAGAAAGGACAATGAATATGTCAGTAATAACTTCTAATCCGTGGTTAATGGTATTAGCGATATTTGTAGTTAATGTTGCATATGTATCATTTTTAACAATGCGAACAATATTGACGTTAAAAGGTTATCGATATGTTGCTGCTGTCGTTAGTTTTTTAGAAGTCTTAGTTTATGTTGTCGGTCTAGGGATGGTAATGTCAAGTTTAGACCAAATTCAAAATATTATTGCTTACGCTTTTGGTTTTTCAATCGGTATTATTGTAGGGATGAAGATAGAAGAAAAATTGGCTCTCGGCTATACTGTCGTCAATGTTACATCTTCAGAGTATGAATTAGATTTACCGCGACAATTGAGAGATTTAGGGTATGGTGTAACACACTATACTGCTTACGGTAGAGACGGTGACCGCTTAATTCTACAAATTTTAACGCCGAGACGATTTGAGTTTAAATTAATCGATACAATTAAACAAATAGACAATAAGGCTTTTATCGTAGCATATGAACCACGTACGATACATGGAGGCTTTTGGGCTAAAGGTCTTAAAAGTAAGAAACTTAAACAATATGATACGGATGAAGTTGAAAGTATATGAAAAAACAACAAAAATTCAAAGTAGAAGAAAACGAATCAATTCAGGATTGTTTACAGCGCATGCGTGAAGCAGGGTATATGCCGGTGAAACGTTTCGAAAAGCCTGTTTACAAAGAAAATAAAGACGGTAGTGTCGAAGTGCTAAGACAAGATATTGAATTTGTAGGTCGTTTAATGGAATCTTAAAATAATGATCGCATGGTGTTACCATGCGGTCTTTTTTTAAAGGATGAATTTAATTGAACTGAACAACAAGTTAAAAATTTTAAAAGAAAACCTAAAAGGTTTATACATTTGATAATAATTCTGTTAAACTAGTAGTGAAGAGATTAAACACGAACTTTAAACTCTATTTTTCATTAAATGTACATGTTTTTGGGTTTGTGAACTAAAACTTACGTAAGATAGGAGCTTATTTCAATGATTGAACGTTATTCAAGAGAAGAAATGTCAAATATTTGGACTGACCAAAACCGCTATGAAGCATGGTTAGAAGTGGAAATTCTAGCATGTGAAGCTTGGAGTAAATTAGGGGACATCCCGGAAGAAGATGTAAAGAAAATCCGTCAAAATGCAAAAGTGAATGTAGAACGTGCGCAAGAAATTGAGCAAGAAACACGTCATGACGTCGTTGCATTTACTAGACAAGTTTCAGAAACTTTAGGTGAAGAGCGTAAGTGGGTTCATTATGGTTTAACTTCAACAGATGTTGTAGATACTGCTTTGAGTTATGTAATTAAACAAGCAAATGACATTATTGAAAAAGATTTAGAGAGATTTATCGAAGTATTAGCACAAAAAGCAAAAGATTATAAATATACATTAATGATGGGACGTACACATGGTGTTCATGCTGAACCTACTACATTTGGTGTGAAGATGGCACTTTGGTACACAGAAATGCAACGTAATTTAGAGCGTTTTAAACGTGTAAGAGAAGAAATTGAAGTTGGTAAAATGAGTGGAGCAGTTGGTACATTTGCAAATATTCCACCAGAAATTGAAGCATATGTATGTGAGCATTTAGGAATTGATACTGCACCGGTTTCTACTCAAACATTACAACGTGATAGACACGCTTATTATATTGCGACATTAGCCTTGATTGGCACTTCTTTGGAAAAATTCGCAGTAGAAATTCGTAATTTACAAAAAACTGAAACAAGAGAAGTTGAAGAAGCATTTGCTAAAGGTCAGAAGGGTTCTTCAGCAATGCCTCATAAACGTAATCCTATCGGTTCTGAAAACATTACAGGTATCGCACGTGTGATCAGAGGTTACGTTACAACAGCCTACGAAAATGTACCATTATGGCATGAACGAGATATTTCACATTCATCTGCTGAACGTATCATGTTACCGGATGTTACTATTGCACTAGATTACGCATTAAATCGATTCACAAATATCGTGGACAGATTAACAGTCTATGAAGATAATATGAAAGCAAATATTGATAAAACATTTGGTCTAATTTATTCACAACGTGTTTTATTAGCATTAATTAATAAAGGTATGGCACGTGAGGCAGCTTATGACAGTGTTCAACCTAAAGCAATGGAATCATGGCAAACTAAGACACCATTCAGAACTTTAATTGAACAAGACGATGCAATTACAAGTCAATTGTCAAAAGAAGAATTAGATGAATGTTTCAATCCTGAACATCATTTAAATCAAGTTGATACAATTTTTGAACGTGCAGGTTTAGTTTAAAAGTTAACTTAACTTGAATTTTTCAATAAAAATCGTTACACTTTAATGTGTTAGTACGTTAAAACGAGATTAAATTGAAAAATACAGGGGTTGTTTTTATGCAAATAGAAAAATTAAGAGGACAAGCATTGGACGAATTGTTTGATGCAATTTTAACGCTTGAAAATCGTGAAGAATGTTATCAATTTTTTGATGATTTATGTACCGTAAATGAATTACAGTCATTATCACAACGATTACAAGTAGCTAAAATGATTAAGCAAGGTTACACTTACGCAACTATTGAACAAGAATCAGGTGCTTCAACTGCTACAATTTCTCGAGTGAAGAGATCTTTACAGTGGGGGAACGATGCCTACACTGTTATTCTTGAACGCATGAATATTGAAACAGCCGACTAAATAATAATTAATTACTACCAACTATGTCATAGAACTGAGTTGGTAGTTTTTTTACTATAAAAATCTTTTTTATTGTGATAAATTTTGTTGTATGTAATATTGGATGTTGACATAGTAAAGTGTAGCTTGTTAATTATTATGCGTGTATATTGGGGGATAAATGATGTGATAAGCGTATGCTTTTATATGATGGAAGGGGTAATTTATGTTAAAAAAGTTGATGATTAGCAGTGTGATTTTTATTATAATTTGTTTGATTATTATCGTCTGGTTAATCATATCGGTTGTTAAGTCTTATAATAAAAATACAGAAGAAGCAAATACAATGATAAAGCCGACTCATGCGGTGCCAATCATCACCAAAGCACAGGGCGTTACACGAGTGAATGGTCATGTCATTGTTAACAAACGTTATAGCCTACCTCCAAACTATAAGCCAAAGGAAAATAAGCATGCGCGCCATCAGCTTGATAAATTATTAGAAAATGCTCAAAAGGATAACATGGATTTAAACTATGTCAGTGGCTATCGTAGTTATAATGAACAAAAGAAAGTAGTAGCAGCATATGAGAAAAAAGACGGTAAAATGACAGCAGAGCAATATACAGCGAAACCAGGTCATTCTGAACATCAAACTGGATTGGCATTTGATGTTGGTACTCATAGACCAATGAAAGATTTTCATAAAGACTTTCAAAATTCTAAAGAAGCACATTGGTTAGAGCGTCATGTAGCTGAGTATGGTTTTATTATTCGTTATCCCAAGGGACAATCTAAACAAACTGGGTATGCTTATGAAGCATGGCATATTAGGTATGTTGGTAAAACATTAGCGAAAATAATCACAGATGAACATACTAATTTAGAACATTATTACGAAATACAATCAAAATAATAACTTAAGTTAAAAGCGCTTGGATCATGAATTTCAATTTCAGAATAATAGCGCCAATACGTAATGATTAGTACCCTTCAAAATTGACACTGGAAAATGTTAACTTTGAAGGGAATTTTTTATGGCTGGCTGAAATCCTCCTCCAAAACCTATCAAACGACATACAATTTATAAAGTGTGGGATATTTATTACCCATTTTTGTTAAATAAAGAAAGGAATTATAATACCTTGTAACTATTAAAGAATGAGAAAAAGTGAATAAATACTACCTGCATTTAGTTAAATGGATGTTAACAAAAAACTCGCTTATTGAGTCGCTCATTTTTAACATCATTTTAGAAACCACTGGCTAAAAATGATATAATACAATGTATGCTAAATAAAGGAGTAACATATCATGTATGACATAAAACAGTGGGAACATATTTTTAAATTAGACCCTGCAAAAACAATCTCAGATGAGGATTTGGAATCATTATGTATGTCAAACACTGACGCAATCATTATCGGAGGGACTGACAATGTTACAGAGGATAATGTAATCCAGTTAATGAGTCGTGTAAGACGTTATCCATTACCTTTAGCTTTAGAGGTTTCTAATGTTGAAAGTGTAATGCCAGGATTTGATTTTTATTTTATTCCAACCGTCTTAAATAGTAATGACGTTAAATTTCATAATGGCATATTATTAGAGGCTTTAAAGTCATTCGGTCATGTTATTGATTTCGATGAAGTCGTGTTTGAAGGTTATGTTGTGTTGAATCCTAAGAGTAAGGTTGCCGAATTGACTGATGCGAGCACAGATTTGTCAATTGAAGATATTGAAGCGTATGCTCAGATGATTAATGATATGTATAAGTTGCCTGTCATGTACATAGAATATAGTGGGACATATGGTAATAAAGATTATGTAAAAGCTGCAGCTGATATGTTAACTGAAACACAATTATTTTATGGTGGTGGTATTGACAGTTTAGAGGCTGCAAGAGAAATGGCAGCATATGCAGATACCATAATTGTCGGAGATGTTATATATACAGATATTAAACAAGCATTAAAAACAGTTAAAATAAAGGAGTCACATAAATGAATGCATTAGTTAGTAAGATGAATGATGAACAAAGCCAAGCAGTACGTACGACTGAAGGTCCATTGCTGATAATGGCAGGAGCAGGATCAGGTAAGACACGTGTATTAACACATCGTATAGCTTATTTGCTTGATGAAAAAGATGTGTCTCCATATAATGTGTTAGCAATAACGTTCACAAATAAAGCTGCAAGAGAAATGAAAGAACGTGTAGAGGCATTAGTTGGCGAAGAAGCGCAAGTAATTTGGATGTCAACATTCCATTCAATGTGCGTGAGAATATTAAGACGTGATGCTGATCGTATAGGTATTGAAAGAAACTTTACGATTATCGATCCAACAGATCAAAAGTCTGTCATTAAAGATGTATTGAAAAATGAAAATATCGATAGTAAAAAATTTGAACCAAGAATGTTTATCGGAGCAATCAGTAACCTTAAAAATGAATTGAAAACACCGGAAGATGCTCAAAACGAAGCTCAAGATTACCATTCACAAATGGTAGCTACAGTATATAAAGGTTATCAAAGACAACTTTCACGTAATGAGGCATTAGATTTTGATGATTTAATCATGGTAACAATTCGTTTATTTGAACGTGTGCCAGAGGTGTTAGATTATTATCAAAATAAATTCCAATACATTCATGTGGATGAGTATCAAGATACCAATAAGGCACAATATACGTTAGTTAATTTATTAGCAAGTAAATTTAAAAACTTATGTGTCGTAGGTGATTCAGACCAGTCTATTTATGGTTGGCGTGGTGCAGATATTCAAAATATTTTATCATTTGAAGAAGACTATCCAGAAGCAAAGACTATTTTCCTAGAGCAAAATTACCGTTCTACAAAAAATATTCTGAACGCAGCTAATGAGGTAATTAAACATAATTCTGAAAGAAAGCCGAAAGGACTTTGGACTGGTAATACTGATGGTGATAAGATTCATTATTATGAGGCTACGACAGAGCGTGATGAAGCGGAATATGTTGTTCGTGAAATGATGAAGCATCAACGCAATGGTAAGAAGTATCAAGATATGGCTATTTTATATCGTACAAATGCACAATCTCGTGTATTAGAGGAAACATTTATGAAATCGAATATTCCTTATACGATGGTTGGTGGTCAAAAGTTCTATGATCGTAAAGAAATTAAGGATCTATTAAGTTATTTACGTATTATTGCAAATAGTAATGATGACATCAGTTTACAACGTATTATAAATGTTCCTAAGAGAGGTATAGGTCCGTCATCAGTGGATAAGATACAAGCATACGCAAATCAAAATGATATTAGTATGTTTGATGCCTTAGCAGAAGTAGACTTTATTGGATTATCTAAGAAAGTGACACAAGAATGTGTTCAGTTTTATGAGGTAATGCAAAACTTAATAAAACAACAAGAATTCTTAGAAATTAGTGAAATTGTAGTCGAAGTGCTTGAAAAATCTGGGTATAGAGAAATGTTAGAACGTGAACAAACTTTAGAATCAAGAAGTCGTTTGGAAAATATTGATGAATTTATGTCTGTACCGAAAGATTATGAAGAAAATACACCACTTGAAGAACAATCATTAATTAATTTCTTGACGGACTTATCATTAGTTGCAGATATTGACGAAGCGCAAATCGAAGATGGTGTTACATTGATGACAATGCACTCTGCTAAAGGTTTGGAGTTTCCAATTGTCTTTATAATGGGTATGGAAGAATCACTGTTCCCACATATTAGAGCTATAAAAAGTGACGATGATCACGAAATGGAAGAAGAACGTAGAATATGCTACGTAGCCATTACAAGAGCAGAAGAGACATTATATATAACTCACGCAACTTCAAGAATGTTATTTGGGCGCCCACAATCTAACGTGCCATCAAGGTTCCTAAGAGAGATTCCTGAAGATTTATTAGATAAAGTAAATCAATCTAAGCCAAGATCACAAACTACCAATGGATTTAAATCAGCGACGAAACAACCAGCAAAGCGTGGATATAGTAGACGCGCGACAACATCAAGTAATTCGCAATCAACTTCAGATTGGAAAGTTGGAGATAAAGTCATTCATAAATCTTGGGGTGAGGGTATGGTTAGTAATGTAAATGAAAAGAATGGTTCAGTAGAATTAGATATTATTTTCAAATCTCAAGGACCTAAACGATTACTCGCTCAATTTGCACCGATAGAAAAGAAAGGGGAATAACACTTGGCAGAGTTACAAACACGTGTAAAAACGTTACACAAATTATTAAACCAATATAGTTACGAATACTATGTACAAGATAACCCATCGGTACCCGATAGTGAATATGATAAATTATTACATGAATTAATCGACATTGAAGCAGAACATCCAGAATTGCGTTCACCAGATTCACCAACAGTAAGAGTTGGTGGATCGGCGCAATCTACATTTGAAAAGGTTGCACATGATACACCAATGTTGAGTTTAGGCAATGCATTCAATGAAGAAGATTTGCGCAAATTTGATCAGCGTATCAGGGACCTTATTGGTCCAGTTGAATATATGTGCGAATTGAAAATTGATGGATTAGCCGTTTCTCTTAAATATGAGAATGGTCGTTTCGTACAAGGCTTAACACGTGGCGATGGGACGATTGGTGAAGACATTACAGAAAATTTACGTACCATTCATGCGATACCATTAAAAATCAACGATACGCGAACTTTTGAAGTTCGTGGTGAGGCATACATGCCACGTCAATCATTTATTAATTTAAATGAAGAAAAGGAAAAAAATGATGAGCAACCTTTTGCCAATCCACGAAATGCTGCAGCAGGTTCATTACGCCAATTAGATTCTAAATTAGCGGCCAAACGTAAATTGAGCGTATTTTTATATAGTGTCAATGACTTTACACAGTTTAATGCTGTTACACAAAGTGAAGCGTTAGATGAGTTAGATGAACTAGGATTTAAAACGAATCACGAACGCCAACGTGTAGAAACGATAGACGAAGTTTTACAATATATTGAAAAATGGACAGCACAGCGTGAGGATTTACCTTATGACATTGACGGTATAGTTATAAAGGTTAATGCTATTGACCAACAAGATGAATTAGGTTTTACTCAAAAATCGCCAAGATGGGCCATTGCATATAAGTTTCCAGCTGAAGAAGTGATTACAAAGCTAAAAGATATTGAACTAAGTATTGGGCGAACTGGCGTAGTCACACCAACTGCAGTATTAGAACCTGTTAAAGTTGCAGGGACAACAGTATCACGTGCCTCGTTACATAATGAAGACTTAATACATGAAAAAGACATCAGAATTGGTGACAGTGTAATTATCAAAAAGGCTGGAGATATCATTCCGGAAGTTATAAAAAGTGTTATCGACAGAAGACCTGAAGATGCGACTGTTTATCACATGCCTACGCATTGTCCAAGTTGTGACCATGAACTTGTTCGTATTGAAGGAGAGGTAGCACTTAGATGTATCAATCCTAAATGTCAGGCACAATTGGTAGAAGGTATGATTCATTTTGTTTCTAGACAAGCAATGAATATTGATGGTTTAGGTACGAAAATTATTCAACAATTATATGAAAACGAAAAAATTAAAGATGTAGCAGATATTTTTTATCTAACGGCAGAAGACCTATTACCACTAGAGAGAATGGGTGAAAAGAAAGTCAATAATCTTTTAACTGCGATTGAAAATGCTAAATCTAATTCTCTAGAACAATTACTTTTTGGTTTAGGTATACGACATCTAGGGGTAAAGGCGAGTAGAGTTATTGCTGAAAAATATGGCTCTATCGATAAATTATTTGAAGTAACCGAGGAAGAATTTACCAGTATTCATGATATTGGTCATAAACTCGCTCAATCAGTGGTTACATATTTAGAAAATGAAGATATTCGTGCGCTAATTGATAAACTTAAAGCGAAAAATGTTAATATGCTTTACAAAGGTGTGAAAGTTTCTGAAGTGGAAGGTCACCCTGAGTTCAATGATAAAACAATTGTATTGACCGGTAAGTTACAACAGATGACTAGAAGTGAAGCTTCTAAATGGTTAGAAAATCATGGTGCTAAGGTGACAAGTAGTGTCACTAAGAGTACAGATTTAGTTATTGCTGGTGAAGATGCTGGTTCAAAATTAACAAAAGCTGAAAAGTTTGGTACTGAAGTCTGGTCAGAAGAAGAGTTTATGAATAAACAAAAAGAAATTGAGGGATAGAGGAGATCTGGCATGAAAAGAACGCTTATATTAATCATCTCGGCGATTTTTGTGTTGTCTGCATGTGGTAATGATGACAATGGCAACAACAAAAAACAACAAGCAACAAATGATCAACAAGAATCAGGCTCTGTAAAAGAAATTGCAACTGATAAAAATGTCCAAGGTAATAACTATAGAACCATTCTGCCGTTTAAAGAAAGTCAAGCTCGTGGTGTATTACAAGATAATATGGCAAATAGTTATAATGGTGAAGACTTTGAAGATGGCTTATTGGAATTAAGTAAAGAAGTATTCCCAACTGATGACTATATCTATCAAGATGGTCAGTACTTTGATAAGGATACAATTAATGCTTATCTACAACCCAAATATACTAAGAGTGAAGTAGATAAGATGGACGAAGATGAGCGCAAAGAAAAGAAAGCGAATGAAAATTTAGGTTTAAATCCTTCACATAAAGGTGAAAGTGATCCTGAAAAAATTGCCAAAAAATCACCGGCATATCTTTCTAATATTTTGGAACAAGATTTCTATGCGAGTGGAGATACAAAAGGTAAGAAAATAAAGGGTATGACTATTGGATTAGCGATGAATGGTACATATTACTATCAAAAGGAAAAAGATGGCGAAACATTTAGTAAAAAATTAGACGATAAAGAAATCAAAAAGCAAGGTCAACAAATGGCTAGTGAAATTCTATCAAGATTGAGAGAAAATAAAGAACTTAAGGATATTCCTATCCACTTTGCTATTTATAAGCAATCTGGTGAAAACTCTATTGTACCAGGTGAATTTATCAGTGGTACGACAGTAGAAGAAGGAAAAACACGTATCAATGAATGGAAAGATATTAAACAAAAAACAGTGTTACTACCTTCAAATGAAGCAGCTGATTTAGATGAAAATTTAAACACGAATTTCAAACAATTTAATGATAATTTGCAAAGTTATTTCAATAACTTCTCTCAAGCTGTTGGGACGGCTAAATTTGATAATAAAAAAGCGAAGCAATTGTCTGTTGATATTCCGATAGATTTCTATGGTAAAGCAGAAACAATTGGAATCACACAATATGTTACGGAACAAGCTGAAAAATATTTCGATAATATTGATGAATATGAGATTCACATTAAGGATGGAAATGATTCAAAAGCATTAATCAGCAAAACAAAAGATGATAAAGAGCCACAAGTTCATATTTATAAAAACAATAATTAAAAATTATGAGATTTAAATTCCAAATAAAGCACTCAGATGAATGAATTAAATTTATCTGAGTGCTTTATTTTTATATATTACGTATTGTTGGCTCGCTTTCCTAGGGGACAGCTTCAGCCTATAGTCTTCCGCTCGTCCTGTTCCCTCAGGAGTCTCGCCAAAATACGTAGAAAACATTTGTGACTTTTAAATTAGCATTCATTTAAATGCTTGTATTCAATTTGTCTTGTTTATGTTGCTATATCAATCATTAAATAAATAATACTTCAGCTGTTGGTTTATTATTCATATTTCTTATTGTTGGCTCGCTTTCCTAGGGGACAGCTTCAGCCTGTAGTCTTCCGCTTGTCCTGTTCCCTCAGGAGTCTCGCCAAAATACGTCATTGCCAGATCTGAGGGTAGATTAAAATACTTTAAAAAAAGGCAATTCCTATATTATTTCAATAGAAATTGCCTTTTCATGTATCTAATATTTTAATATCTCAGACGTTATGTGATTTGTTAAAAACTTTTTATTAATCTTTCAATATACGTTTCACTTCTGCGATATCATGATCTACAAAGTCTCCTGGCTTCTTAGTCATTTTACTAACGACATAAGTTACGATGACACTAGCTAAGAATCCTGGGATAATTTCATACATACCAAAAATTTCATTAATTTCAGCGAGTGGTTTAATCCACGCAATCCAAATGATAACAACGATTGCACCAACAATCATACCACTTAAAGCACCAGCTCTTGATAAACCTTTCCAATAAAGTGAGAAGATGACAAGTGGACTAAATGCTGCACCGAAACCTGCCCAAGCATTACCAACTAAGTTTAAGATCGTATCGTTTGGTGACCAAGCAATCCAAATTGCTACTATCGCCACAAGTAATACAGATAAACGACCGACCATTACAAATTCTTTTTCATGTGTCTTTGCTTTTTCTTCTCCACGAATTAATTTGTAAAAGTCCTCAGTTAAAGAACTAGAGGTAACGAGCAATTGTGAAGAAATGGTGCTCATAATTGCTGCTAAAATTGCTGCAAGCAAGAAACCACCAACTAATGGATGGAATAAGATTTGACTCATAATAATAAATAGAGTTTCAGGGTCTTCCATTTTAATGTTGCGTTCAGAAATGAAAGCAATACCTGTAAGTCCAACTGCTACGGCACCAAGTAAACCAACCACCATCCAGCTAATACCAAGGCGACGCGCTTTTGGTAACATTTTATGTGTTTTAATAGACATAAAACGCACAATGATATGTGGTTGTCCAAAGTAACCTAATCCCCATGCTAATAGTGAAATAATTCCTAACACTGTTGTCCCTTTAAATAAATTTAAATTCGTTGGTTTCATTTCGGCAACTTGTCTAAATGTATCTAAGCCACTTAATTCAATCAAAGCAACGATAGGTACCATAACCATAGCAATTAACATGATTACACCTTGGAAGAAGTCAGTGATGGATACTGCCATATAACCTCCAAAGAATGTATAAAAAATAACGATTGCAGCGACTAAAATTAAACCAAAGTGATAATTTAAGCCAAATGCGCTCTCGAATAATTTACCACCAGAAACAAAACCTGAATGAGTATATAAAGTAAAGAAGACGACGATAATTAAGCCAGAAATAATTTTAATATAATTTTTACGATCGTCTAATCTATTCTTGAAGAAATCAGGTAATGTGATAGCATCCCCAGCTATTTCTGTATAAACACGTAGTCTTGGTGCTACTACAAAGTAATTTATGTATGCACCTAGTGAAAGACCAATAGTGATCCACATTGCTGATAGACCGGTACTGTATACCGAACCAGGTAATCCCATTATCATCCAACCACTCATATCAGAGGCACCAGCAGATAAAGCTGTTACATAGGGCCCTATGCTTCTACCTCCGAGCATAAATTCACTCAAGTTACCAGTTGACTGTTTATAACCATAATAACCAATCACAAGTAAAATGAGGAAATAAACTACGATCATGATATATGTTTGCCAAGTTGCATGTACTTGACTGGCTAATGAAGAACCTAAAATCATCATGATGAACATCCCCCTTTGTCTATAAGTATATAATTGTGTTACATGAATTATTATACATTGAATTTAATTGTTAGAATAGTGGGAATTCAAATAAATTTTATAAAAATCTTTTTATCACAGTAAATTAAGCGCTTACAATATAATAGTGCAATTATATCCCGTGTATAAAAAAGGGTGGTTTAATATGCAAAATGTACATCGCAACTTTAATAAAATTATAAAAGAGTCAAGTTGCTTAAAATTATATTGTTGATTAAAATCACAAGGAAAGATAAAGCTTTATAGACTAATTTACTGATAATAGTGAAAAACTTAGATTTTTAAGCGAAATTTTGGTACAATTTTGTAATGAATGAGTAAAAAGGAGGCTTTTAATTTAATGGCTAAAGTTACACGTGAAGAAGTTGAGCATATTGCAAACTTAGCTAGACTTCAAATTACTGAAGAAGAAACAACTGAAATGCAAGATACATTAGAAAGTATCTTAAATTTTGCCAACCAAATTGATACTGCAGATACAAGTGATATCGAACCAACATATCACGTTTTAGATTTACAAAATGTATTACGTGAAGATAAAGCAATCGAGGGTATTCCTCAAGAGCTTGCATTGAAAAATGCAAAAGACACTGAAGATGGTCAATTTAAAGTACCATCTATCATGAATGAGGAGGACGCGTAAGATGACCATTCGTTATGAGTCTGTAGAAAATTTAATTAAATTAATTAAAAATAAAGAAGTTAAACCGTCACAAATCGTTAGTGATATATACGATGCAATAGAAGAAACAGATCCAACAATTAAATCGTTTCTTGCTTTAGATAAAGAAAATGCTATTAAAAAAGCACAAGAATTAGATGAATTACAAGCGAAAGATCAAATGGAAGGGAAACTATTTGGTATCCCAATGGGAATTAAAGATAACATTATTACAGAAGGCGTGGAAACAACGTGTGCAAGTAAAATGTTAGAAGGATTCGTACCGATTTATGAATCAACTGTAATGAATAAACTACATAATGAGCAAGCGATACTAATCGGTAAAGTCAATATGGATGAGTTCGCAATGGGTGGTTCAACAGAGACTTCATATTATAAGAAGACAGTGAATCCATTTGACCATACTGCTGTTCCTGGTGGATCATCAGGTGGTTCTGCTGCAGCGGTTGCAGCCGGTTTAGTACCATTTACTTTAGGATCTGATACAGGTGGTTCTATTCGTCAACCAGCAGCATATTGCGGAATTGTAGGATTGAAACCAACATACGGTCGTGTGTCTCGCTTTGGATTAGTTGCATTCGCTTCATCTTTAGACCAAATTGGACCATTGACTCGTACTGTTAAAGATAACGCATTAGTACTTGAAGCAATTACTGGATTAGACGAACATGATTCAACAAGTGCACCAGTTGAAGATGCTGATTTTACTTCAGATATCGGTAAAGACATTAAAGGATTAAAAATTGCATTACCTAAAGAATATTTAGGAGAAGGTGTTTCTGAAGAAGTTAAAGCATCTGTACAACAAGCAGTTGAAACTTTAACTGAATTAGGAGCTACCGTAGAAGAAGTATCACTACCTAATACTAAATATGGTATTCCATCATATTATGTTATTGCATCTTCTGAAGCATCATCAAACTTATCACGTTTTGATGGTATTAGATATGGTTATCACTCACCTGAAGCAAACTCATTAGAAGAATTATACAAAATGTCTCGAAGCGAAGGCTTTGGTGCTGAAGTTAAGCGTCGTATTTACTTAGGAACATTTGCTTTAAGTTCAGGATACTATGACGCATTTTATAAAAAATCACAAAAAGTAAGAACACTTATCAAAAATGATTTTGATCGTGTATTCAAAGAATATGACGTTGTTGTTGGTCCAACTACACCAACTCCAGCCTTTAATCTAGGTGAGGAAATTGATGATCCATTAACAATGTATGCAAATGATCTATTAACGACACCAGTTAACTTGGCTGGTTTACCAGGTATTTCTGTTCCTTGTGGTAAATCTAACGGTCGTCCAATTGGCTTACAATTTATCGGTAAACCGTTCGATGAGAAGACGTTATATCGTGTTGCTTACCAATATGAAACAAAATTCAATCTTCATAATGAATACGAAAATTTATAAGGAGTGGAAACCATGCATTTTGAAACAGTTATTGGACTAGAGGTCCATGTTGAACTTAAAACAGAATCTAAGATGTTCTCTCCATCACCAGCGCATTTTGGTGCAAATCCAAACTCTAATACGAACGTAATTGATCTTGCTTACCCAGGTGTCTTACCAGTAGTAAATAGACGTGCAGTAGACTGGGCGATGAGAGCTTCAATGGCATTAAATATGGATATTGCTACAGAATCTAAATTCGATCGTAAAAACTATTTCTACCCAGATAATCCGAAAGCATATCAAATTTCTCAATTTGACCAACCAATTGGTGAAAATGGTTATATTGATATTGAAGTAGGCGGAAAAACAAAACGAATCGGTATTACACGTCTTCATATGGAAGAAGATGCTGGTAAATCAACGCACAAAGATGGTTATTCATTAGTTGACTTAAACCGTCAAGGTACACCATTAATCGAGATTGTGTCTGAGCCTGACATCCGTTCTCCACAAGAAGCATATGCTTATTTAGAAAAATTACGCTCAATTATTCAATACACTGGCGTATCTGATTGTAAAATGGAAGAGGGATCATTACGTTGTGATGCTAACATTTCTTTACGACCATATGGTCAAGAGGAATTTGGTACTAAAGCAGAGTTGAAAAACCTTAACTCATTTACTTACGTACGTAAAGGTCTTGAATATGAAGAAAAACGTCAAGAAGAAGAATTATTAAATGGCGGAGAAATTCTTCAAGAAACACGTAGATTTGATGAATCAACTGGTAAAACAATTCTAATGCGTGTGAAAGAAGGTTCTGATGATTATCGTTACTTCCCAGAACCTGATATTGTTCCACTTTATGTAGATGAAGAATGGAAAGAGCGCGTACGTCAAACTATTCCTGAATTGCCAGATGAAAGAAAAGAAAAATATGTTAATCAATTTGGTCTGCCAGCTTACGATGCACATGTCTTAACATTAACTAAAGAAATGTCAGATTTCTTTGAAGGTGCAGTAGAAGCAGGTGCCGATGTGAAATTAACATCAAACTGGTTAATGGGTGGCGTAAATGAATATCTAAATAAAAACCAAGTTGAGCTGTTAGATACAAAATTAACACCAGAAAATTTAGCTGGTATGATTAAGTTAATTGAAGATGGCACAATGAGTAGTAAAATTGCTAAAAAAGTATTCCCAGAATTAGCTGAAAATGGTGGAGATGCTAAACAAATTATGGAAGATAAAGGACTAGTTCAAATTTCTGATGAGGCTACATTATTGAAATTTGTTAACGAAGCTTTAGATAATAATCCACAATCTGTTGAAGACTTTAAAAATGGTAAAGGTAAGGCGATGGGCTTCTTAGTCGGTCAAATTATGAAAGCCTCTAAAGGTCAAGCAAACCCACAATTAGTTAACCAATTATTAAAGCAAGAATTAGAAAAGAGATAATTGAGTAATTAATATAATAGCTTGGGGTCATCATTGCACATAGCTTATACAAGTAGGGCTAATCCAATTTTTTTGGATTAGCCCTACTTGTTATTTTATAGAAAAAGGTTATCTTATATTTTTAAACATAATGACTATCTATTGATTTTCAGTCAATGATACAGTTTATGTGGAAGTCAATTTTGTCTATTTGCATAATATATTCAGTTAATTTGGTCTAAATGCTTTTATCCATTTCATAAATCATTTAATATAGAGTATGAGTAAATGAAGTTGAGGGATAAAATATGAGAAAACGAGCTAGAATCATTTATAATCCAACGTCAGGTAAGGAATTATTTAAACGTACGTTACCAGATGTGTTAATAAAATTAGAAAAAGCTGGATTTGAGACGAGTGCATATGCGACTGAAAAGGTTGGCGATGCGACTGCAGAAGCAGCAAGATGTTTAGAACATAACTACGATGTACTGATTGCAGCTGGTGGTGATGGTACCCTTAATGAAGTAATCAATGGTATCGCTGAACAGCCTAACAGACCCCAATTAGGTATTATTCCAATGGGGACTGTGAATGATTTTGGACGTGCTTTACATCTGCCTAATGACATCATGAGTGCAATCGATGTTATTATAGAAGGTCACAGTACCAAAGTTGATATTGGTAAGATGAATAGTAGATACTTTATAAACTTGGCGGCTGGCGGTCAACTCACACAAGTTTCATATGAGACACCAAGTAAATTGAAGTCGATTGTAGGACCTTTTGCATACTATATCAAAGGTTTCGAAATGTTACCACAAATGAAGGCTGTCGATTTACGTATAGAATATGATGATGAAGTGTTCCAAGGTGAAGCCTTGTTATTCTTATTAGGTTTAACAAATTCGATGGCAGGATTTGAAAAGTTAGTACCAGATGCCAAGCTAGATGACGGACATTTTACATTGATTATCGTTGAGAAGGCTAATTTAGCAGAATTAGGGCATATTATGACGTTAGCTTCAAGAGGCGAGCACACCAAACATCCAAAGGTGCATTATAAGAAAGCAAAATCAGTCAGTGTGTCATCATTCGTTGATATGCAGTTAAATGTCGATGGCGAATATGGCGGTAAATTACCAGGTAATTTCTTGAATTTAAAGCAACACATTGAAGTTTATACACCGAGTGATGTTCACAATCAAGAATTAGTAGAACAATAATAACGTAAATTAAGCTTGAAGTGTGTATTCACTTTAAGTTAAAATAAATAGTCGAAAAAATTTAAAAGAGAGTTAAGCGACGAGGTTAGGTAAACATCAAGTATCCTAACCTCTTTTCATGTGGGGTGAAATAATGAGTACATTACAAAAAAATGAAGTGCGAGAAGGTAAAGTGATTGATTTGACACATGAAGGGCATGGTGTTGTTAAATTAGATCGCTATCCTATTTTTATACCGAATGCATTAATTGATGAAACAATTGAATATAAAGTGATTAAGGTAAAAAAGAACTTTGCAATTGGTAAGTTATTAGATATTAAAGTACAAAGCAATCAAAGAGTTGAACCACCCTGTGTTTATTATTACAAGTGTGGTGGTTGTCAGTTGCAACACTTGTCATATCAAGCACAGTTAGCAATGAAAAAAGAGCAAGTAATTAATTTGTTTCACCGTAAGGCCAACTTCGAAAATACTATTATCCATGACACAATAGGAATGGAGACGCCATGGCGCTATCGAAACAAATCTCAAATTCCTGTAGGTAAAAATGAAAATAATGATGCAATCATGGGTTTTTATCGTCAAAGAAGTCATCAAATCATAGATATGGATGAATGTTTAATACAAGATACAAAACATCAAGATGTAATGAATCATGTGAAGCAATGGTGCAATGAACTAAATGTGAGTATTTATGATGAACGCAAAAAAGCTGGACTTATGCGTCATGTTGTTATCAGAACAGGTCATTATACTGGAGATTTGATGGTTATATTTGTTACAAATGGTAAGAAATTCAAACAAAGTGACATTATGACTCAAAAATTAATTGAAACATTTCCAAATATAAAAAGTGTAAAGCATAATATTAACAATACCCATTCTAATGTCATCATGGGTGACGTTTCACATACACTTTATGGTGTAGATCAAATTGAAGATACTTTATCAGATATTACCTTTAAGATTAGCGATCAATCGTTTTACCAAATTAACTCTACTCAAACTGAAAAATTATATCAACGTGCGATTGAATATGCAGATTTACAAGGCGAGGAAACAGTGTTAGACACATATTGTGGTATAGGTACCATTGGTCTTTACATGGCACCAAAAGCAAAGCATGTATATGGTGTTGAAGTTGTACCTGAAGCTATTGAGGATGCTAAAAAGAATGCGACTATAAACCAGTTTGAAAATACTACTTTTGTCTGTGGTAAAGCAGAAGAAGTTATTTTAAAATGGAAAGCACAAGGAATCAAGCCTGATGTAGTTATGGTTGATCCCCCACGCAAAGGTTGCGATGAAAGTTTTTTAGATACATTATTAGAATTAAATCCAAGAAGAATTGTCTATATATCTTGTAATCCTTCAACGCAACAAAGAGATGCACAACATTTAGCAACTCAGTACGAGTTAACACAAATTACACCTGTCGATATGTTCCCACATACAACACATGTGGAAACAGTGGCGCAATTTGATAGAATATAATATTTGTTAGTAAAAGGTAATAAAGGGAATAGACCAACTAACATAGAACTATAATATTTCGAAATATTGCAGGAAACGGATGTTTGTTAAAATTCAATTACAGGCAACTAACTTTCGTGAAATGTACTTTAAACGTGGGAATAACCATTGTATACTCTAGGTAATAGGTAACGATTGGGAGGTTAGCTAATGTTTAAAATTGATTTGCTTGCTAATAAAAAAGCATTGGAAAGGTTTATATTGTTCCAACTCACAGTGGTTATGATTTCAATTTTATTTTGCTATAAGTTGGCATATTCATTAACGCATATTATTGAGCAAAACATCGTCTTTAACATGATATTTGGGATTCTAGGGTTTACGGTGATTTATTTCTTACATGAACTGATTCATATCGTATGTTTTAAATTGTTCTCTAAAGGTGAGAAGCCCACATATAAATTTAAACTGGGCTTGTTGTCGACACATATGCCAAAGGTATATTTTAAAAGATGGCAATATATCATTATAATGTTAGCACCTTTAGTCGTTATCACAGCATTATTATTTATTGTATTTTCATTTTATGCTTACTCATCAATATTGTTTATTGCTAGTATACATGTGGGATATTGTGTACTTGATATTTATTTTGTGACTGGGGCATTAAATAGTAAAGTCAAACTTATTGAAGATACTGAAGAGGGTATATTGTTTTATACAGAAGATAAGACTACATACCGCACTGAGCTAGAATAAGCTAAATTAGGCAATTGCAATTGTATATTATGTTAGTTCGATTATAGAGCCAATGATTTCAAGTTATTATTGAAACCATTGGCTTTAACTATGTCATGAATTGTAAATATTTTAAATTTCTAATAACTCAATAGAATAGACAAATGGCTACAACTGAAACTAAATTGCTAGTATAATAAATGTACTAGAAGGTAATATCCATGATGAAATTTTATGACATAAATGAAAAGGAGGTGTATGGTATTGGCAGAAAGACGCATTATTCATGTTGATATGGATTATTTCTTCGCGCAAGTTGAAATGCGTGATAATCCAAAGTTAAAAGGGAAACCAGTTATTGTAGGAGGTAAAGCGAGTAGTCGGGGCGTGGTATCTACAGCATCTTATGAAGCACGTCAATATGGTGTTCATTCTGCAATGCCTACAGCTCAAGCGCATAAACTATGTCCGAATGGCTATTATGTTTCTCCAAGATTTGAAGCATATAAAGCAGCTTCTGATAAAATTATGAAAATATTTAAAAGTTATACAGATATTGTTGAACCATTATCTTTAGATGAGGCGTATTTAGATATAACCCATTTGGTGAGACCTGATCTTCCAGCATCAAGTATTGCTCAATATATAAGAAGAGATATTTTTGAGGAAACAAAGTTAACAGCTTCAGCTGGCGTATCATACAATAAATTTCTCGCTAAATTAGCCAGTGGTATGAATAAGCCCAATGGTTTAACAGTAATTGATTATAATAATGTTCATGAAATATTGATGAATTTAGATATTGGTGATTTTCCAGGGGTAGGTAAAGCATCAAAAGAAAAAATGCATGAACACCATATATTTAATGGACAAGATTTATATAATCAAAGTGAGTATGAACTGATAAGGTTATTTGGTAAACGAGGTCATGGTTTATATAATAAAGCGCGTGGAGTCGATCATAATCCTGTAAAACCAACAAGAATTCGTAAATCTGTAGGTACTGAGAGAACCTTTTCAACTGATATGAACGACGATGACGCGATATTACAAAAAATATGGGAACTAAGTAATAAAACTGCAGATAGATTAGCTAAAATTCAAAAGTCAGGTAAAACAGTAACCGTAAAAATAAAAACATATAAATTTGAAGCCTTATCAAAGCAAAAAAGTTTAAGGTCACCTGTTAGAAATGAAACAGATATCTATAATATCGCTTATAGCCTGTATGCTGAGTTGAAGGACCCTGAAGTACCAATTCGATTAGTTGGTGTAACTGTAGGTAATTTAGAACGCTCAACATACGAAAATATGACTATTTATGACTATATTTAAATTACATTAATGTAAACATGAACAGGCACGAAACAAATTTTTGCTTCGTGCCTGTTCTGCATATTAATAAACTAATCTTTATCAGTTAAATCTTTACCATAAATCTTTAACATGCTATCTAAATTTTCATAGTGTTGTAATAATCTGAATGTTATCATAGCGCATGCTTTCGCATCATTTAATGCATCATGATGACCATGGAAACCTAAATTGTAATATTGCATCATATAATTTAGTCCATAGCGATGGTGATTGATTGTTCTTCTGGATAATTGCAATGAACAAAAGTATCTCATACTAGGTGTTTGTTGACCTATTGCCTTTATACTTTCATGCAATACATTCATATCAAACGCAGCATTATGCGCAACAACAGGTAAATTACCAATAAAATCTAACATATGTGGATAGACAAATGCAAAGTCAGGTGCATTTTGAACATCATCTGGTTGAATACCGTGTACTGCTATGTTTTGTTGAGAAAAATAGTCATTCGGATTTACTAATGTGTAAAATGTTTCAGTGATTTGATGATTGACTACTTTAACCATACCAACTGAACAAATGCTTGTGCGTTTACCATTTGCAGTTTCAAAGTCCAAGGCAATAAATGCGTCGTCTTTCATTGTGCAAGTTCCTTTCAAAGTAAAAATATATCGTTTAAATTACTAGCTTCAATTATAAATAATATCCATATTGTTAGTAATATTATTATACACTATATAGAAATATTCATGGCACAACTTGCATAATCAATTGCAATGATAAAATATAAAAAACCCATTCTTAAATGTGAATGGGTGAGCCGTTATGGAACGATTGAACTTAAGTTTAAAAAATATAGACTGAATTATGAACCTTATTCTTCATTAAATGTACGTGCTGCAAGTTCTTTTTCGTATAAATAAAGTGTATTGCTATCATCACCAATACGTTTCAAGTAATCGATGTGTGTTTCAAACATTGATTCTTCTTCAACTTGTTCATCTAGGAACCAATTTAAAAATGAAATTGTTGCATAATCTTTATCTTTATTTGCTAATTCTGATAAATTATAGAAACGACGTGTAACATCTTGTTCTTGTGCAAGTCCATCTTCAAATGTTTCTAAAATATTTTTGAAATCAGATTTTGGTGCTGAAATAGCTGAGAACACTGCTTTTTCACCACGGTCATTAATGTAATCATAAATTTTTTGACCATGAAATCTTTCTTCTTTAGCTTGTTGGATATAAAAGTTAGCAAAACCTTCATATGAACCATTGTCACAGTATGCTGCCATTGCCATGTATGCATGGGCTGCGTAAAATTCATGGTTCATTTGTTCATTTAATGCGTCTAACAATTCTTTGTTTAACATAAGTAATAGCCTCCATATATCATTTTTTTTAGTATAACAAATCTATTCTCATTAGTAAATAATAATTATTATAATCTAGAGATTGGGTATGATAATTCTTAATGAGAATTGTTTGGAATACAACTTAATCATGTTATAATATTTTAAGTGAAGAAGTAGAGGAGGAACGACATGAGACGTTGGACTGCGACACGACTAGCAAAAGTAGCAAGGCAAGCGAGCAGAGCTGCAGGGAAAAAGGGCACTGACTTGCCAGGTCAAATTGCTAGAAGAGTAGATAAAAATATATTAAGAAAATTAGCTTCTCAAGTGGATGAAATTGTATTTATAAGTGGTACAAATGGGAAAACAACCACTTCAAATTTAATAGGTCATACTTTAAGAGCCAATGATATTAAAATCATACATAATAATGAAGGTGCGAACATGGCAGCTGGCATCACTTCGGCATTCATTTTACAAATCAAACCAGCAACAAAGATTGCTGTTATTGAGATTGATGAAGGATCGATACCAAGAGTGCTAAATGAAGTAACGCCGACAATGATGGTATTCACAAACTTCTTCCGAGACCAAATGGACCGCTTTGGTGAAATTGATATTATGGTTAACAATATTGCTAATGCTATTAGTAATAAAGGTATTAAGTTGTTACTAAATGCTGATGATCCATTTGTAAGTAGATTGAAGATTGCAAGTGATACAGTTGAATATTACGGTATGAAAGCTCATGCACATGAATTTGAACAAAGTACAATGAATGAGAGCAAGTATTGTCCTAATTGCGGACAACTATTACATTATGATTATATCCATTATAACCAAATTGGGCATTATCATTGTAATTGTGGCTTTAAGCGTGAAGCAACGAAATACGAAGTATCTCACTTTGATTTAACCCCTTTTATTAATATATCCATTGAAAATGAAATGTTTAATATGAAAATTGCAGGCGATTTTAATGCTTATAATACAATTGCAGCATATACAGTTCTGAGAGAATTAGGATTAAATAATGATGCGATACGAAGAGGATTTGAAACATACACATCAAATAATGGACGTATGCAATATTTCAGAAAAGATAGTAAAGAAGCAATGATAAACCTAGCTAAAAATCCTGCCGGTATGAATGCGAGTCTTTCAGTAGGTGAACAATTAGAAGGACGTAAAGTATATCTAATGAGTTTAAATGACAATGCTGCTGATGGAAAGGACACATCCTGGATTTATGATGCCGACTTTGAAAAGCTAATACGTCAGGATATTGAAGCGATAATCGTTACAGGGACTCGTGCGGAAGAGTTACAATTGAGATTGAAATTGGCTGAAGTAAATGTACCAATCATATTAGAGAAAGACATTTATAAGGCCACTGCTAAGTCAATGGAGTTTAAAGAGAGTTTTACTGTGGCGATACCAAACTATACTTCATTAACGCCAATGCTTAGTCAGTTAAACCACTCTTTTGAGGAGGGGAAAGATAAATGAACGAATTAACGGTTTATCACTTTATGCCAGATAAATTAAACCTTTATAGTGATATAGGGAATATCATTGCATTAAAGCAACGTGCCAAGCTGAGAAACATTAAATTAAATGTCAGAAATGTAAATGAAACTGAAGGTGTAACATTAGATGACTGTGATATTTTCTTTATCGGTGGTGGTAGTGATAGAGAACAATCATTAGCTACTAAAGAACTAAGTAAAATTAAAGAAAAATTAAAGACTGCAATTGAAGACGGTATGCCAGGCTTAACAATTTGTGGCGGTTATCAGTTTTTAGGCAGTAAATATATTACACCTGATGGTACAGAATTAGCAGGTTTAAACATTTTAGACTTTTATACTAAATCACAAACTGACCGACTGACTGGTGATATAGTAATTGAAAGTGAGACATTTGGTACAATTGTTGGTTTTGAGAACCATGGTGGAAGAACGTATCATAATTTTGGTACGCTAGGTAAAGTCGTGCATGGTTTTGGTAATAATGATGACGATGCAAAAGAAGGGATTCATTATAAAAATTTATTAGGTACTTATTTACATGGGCCAATTTTACCTAAAAATCATGAAATAACGGATTATTTATTGGAGAAGGCATGTGAGAGAAAGAATATTCCATTCGAGCCGAAACAATTAGATAATACGGAAGAAGAAGCGGCAAAGCAAGTTATTGTCGACCGTGTTTCAAAGTAACAGGTATAGCATAATCCTATTCTTATAGGTTTAATAAAGATATAACTAAAACTGCCAATACAGTGCGTGCACTGTATTGGCAGTTTTTATATGGAAATATTCTGTTTTGATTTGATGATTTCTTAGAAACAATCATTTAACCAGTGACTAAACGAGGTCTATCACGTTATCAGGTACTTTAGCAATGTACTAAATAAAATAAACAAAGTCTAGACGATTACCAATAAAGACTTTAAATGAACCTTGCTTTGAAACTGTATGACAAGAAGAGTAAAGTGTTTAAAATCGATTGTAACCATTTAGGCAAATCGATGATCTAATATACGATAGATTAATAATATTTCGTAAATAATATGGCTCTTTATTTGATTGTCATCAAATTCATCTAACCCTTTAACAGATGCTTTTAACACGGAAGCAGCACGTCGTTGTCTTTCGAAATGTCCGGTTTTATGAATTTCACTAATACTATGTGCAATATTAAGTATTGCAAGGCGTTCCTCGCAAGTAAACACTTCATATGTATCCTTAGGTAAATAAACAAGGTTAGAAAGATGTGTGATAAATAATCTGTTAGTGTGTGAGCGTGTCGTTAATGATTTAAGTCTGATCCATTCATCGTCATGGTGTTTATGGTAACTGAGTTCGTCTTTTTGATAGGATAGCAGTGTTTCTACCTTTTGGTTTAAATCTAACAATGCGTTCAATTGATTGAAGGGTGCTCCTTTAGTAAACTTCCCAAGTAACAGTTGTTTCATGCGTGTGTTGAATAAATCATACATCAAAGATTCCGTTAAATTAATATTGTCTTCAAGTTGATCATAATACTTGGGTGGTAAGACGATGAAGTTGACTAACCCAGCAGTGACCAATCCGATAATGGCAGTCAATAAACGCGAAAAGAAATTGAAATAGTATGCTTCATGTATACCTGGAATCATCGCCATCGCTGTAAGCGTTGCTACCGTGGTACCAACATGTAAATTAAGTTTAGTACATAAAATAATAGTAAATGTTGCACTAAAGGCGTATGAAAATGGCGACTGGTCACCAAAGATAAAGGTGAATACAACAGAAAATAATGCACCAATTACAGTTGCAGGCAAACGTTTGTAGCCTTTTTTTAATGATGCTTTAGCAGTTGGTTCTATTGTTACGATAGCTGTTAATATTGCGAAAATAGGATTTAAATCTAAGGCTAAACAAAAAAATGCAGTTAAAAATGTAGCTAAACCTGTTTTAATTGTTCTTGCACCGATAATGCGTTTATACCAATTATCATTCATTAACAAAACTCCTAGTAGATTAAAAAATCAAACGTAGTATATAAACAAAAGTTGCCGTATGATTCATTCAAGTATAGTGTTAAACTGTACTTGTTGAATTTTTCTAATTTATTATATCAAAAAAAATCTGCTATAATAAGAAAGAATATAAATTTTAAAAAGGAACGGGATAAAATGATTGTAAAAACAGAAGAAGAATTAATTGCGTTAAAAGACATTGGTTATATCTGTGCTTTAGTTCGCGACAAAATGCAAGCTGCTACAGTACCTGGTATCACAACTAAAGAATTAGATGATATTGCAAAGGATTTATTTGAAGAACATGGTGCAATTTCTGCTCCTATCCATGATGAAAACTTCCCAGGGCAAACATGTATAAGTGTAAATGAAGAAGTTGCTCATGGTATCCCTGGTAAACGCACAATTAAAGAAGGCGACTTGGTAAATATAGATGTTTCTGCATTAAAGAATGGTTATTATGCAGATACTGGAATTTCATTTGTAGTCGGCGAATCAGATAATCCATTAAAGCAAAAGGTATGCGATGTGGCTTTAGAAGCATTTGAAGCGGCAATGACAAAGGTGAAACCAGGTACGAAATTAAGTCAAATCGGGAAGGCTGTACACGCAACAGCACGTAAAAATGATTTGACAGTAATCAAAAACCTAACGGGGCATGGTGTTGGCCAATCATTACACGAAGCACCAAACCACGTAATGAATTATTATGATCCAAAAGATAAAACATTATTAAAAGAGGGCACTGTAATAGCAGTAGAGCCGTTTATTTCAACAAATGCTACATTCGTTACAGAAGGTAAAAATGAATGGGCATTTGAAACAAATGATAAAAGTTTTGTTGCACAAATTGAACACACAGTGATTGTGACAAAAGATGGACCTGTTTTAACTACTAAAATAGATTAAAAAGTGTTTCGGTCTAAAGTCCTAATATAAGATGGTTCCGGAGCCTATTACAATGGCTCCGGATATTTTTTATAATAGAATCTAATCAAGCATGAGGTGATTCTATGAATTATATTACGTTATATTTAGAAAAAGTTACGAGAAATACATTTTATAGCAGTTTAGTAGAATACAGAGATGCATTAGATAAAAAATTAAGAAGCATCGAATTATATATCAAATACTTAATTGAAAGAAAAGCATATTTAGAAGAATTAATTGACAGTTTAACTTTAACCTTAGAGAATAAATATATCGATAAAATAGAGGAAAAACATATTTATTGCGCTAAGGAAATCGATGATAATGAAATTGAAAATATTAAAAATAAATTAAATGGAATGGAAGCAGACTACGCGAGAATTGAAGCCGATTTATCACATCAAGCTACAGAGAAAGCAAATGTAGAAACAGAATGTGATTTAATCGAACGTATTAGTTTAGTCGCTTGAAGAAAGGTGGCGAAACATGACTCATAAATATATATCAACTGAAATGTTGATCATATTTACAGCTTTAATGATCATAGCCAATTTTTATTACATTTTCTTTGAAAAGATTGGCTTCTTATTAGTGTTATTACTAGGGTGCATTTTAGTTTATGTAGGTTACTTATATTTTCATAAAGTAAGAGGACTATTGTCTTTTTGGATAGGAACATTATTAATTGCCTTTACATTACTCTCTAATAAATACACTATTATAATTTTATTTATCTTTTTAATTGTCTTAATTGTGAGATATATTATTTATAGATTTAAACCATTAAAAGTTGTTGCAACGGACGAAGATGTAGAGTCACCCGAGTTTATTAAGCAAAAATGGTTTGGTGAACAACGTACACCAGTTTATGTATATAAATGGGAAGATTTACAGGTTCAACACGGCATTGGTGATGTCCATATAGATATGTCAAAAGCAGCAAATATTAAGGAAAATAATACAGTTGTTGTGAGACATATTTTAGGTAAAGTACAAATCATTGTTCCGCTTAATTATAATATTAAATTAAATTTCACCACTTTATATGGTAATGCTTATATTAATGATAAGTCTTACAAAGTGGAAAACAATAATATAAAGGTTGAAGAACAGACTAAAGCTGAAAATTATGCTGTGAATATCTTTGTTTCAACATTCTTAGGTGATGTTGAGGTGATTTATAAGTGAATCACTATATAAGAGCGATTGGCTCGATGTTAATATTAGTTTATAGTACATTTTTTGCAATCTTTTTTATAGATAAAGTGTTTGTAAATATCATGTATTTCCAGGGCATGTTTTACACACAAATATTTGGTATTCCAGTATTACTTTTTCTAAATTTACTAGTAATATTGTTATGTATCATTGTGGGTTCTGTTTTAGCTTATAAAATAAATCAACAAAATCATTGGTTACAAAACCAAATAGAACGCTCAATTGAAGGTCAAACAGTAGGGATTAATGACCAAAATATTGAACTGTACAATGAAACGATAGAATTGTACCAAACGTTAGTGCCACTTAATCAAGAGGTACATAAACTGCGTATGAAGACGCAAAATTTAACAAATGAGTCATACAATATTAATGACGTTAAGGTTAAAAAAATAATAGAAGATGAAAGACAAAGGTTAGCTAGAGAATTACATGATTCTGTAAGTCAGCAATTGTTCGCTGCGAGTATGATGCTTTCAGCTATTAAAGAATCGAACTTGGAGCCACCTTTAAACCAACAAATTCCAGTCCTAGAAAAAATGATTCAAGATTCACAACTAGAAATGCGTGCTTTACTCTTACATTTGAGACCAATTGGTTTAAAAGATAAATCATTAGGTGAAGGTATTAAAGATTTAGTCGTTGATTTACAAAAGAAAGTACCTATGAAGGTTGTACATGATATTGAAGAATTTAAAGTACCTAAAGGTATCGAGGATCATTTGTTTAGAATAACGCAAGAAGCTATTTCTAATACATTAAGACATTCTAAGGGAACTAAAGTTACGATTGAATTATTTAATAAAGAAGATTATCTTTTATTACGTATTCAAGATGATGGGAAAGGCTTTAATGTTGACGATAAATTAGAGCAAAGTTATGGGTTGAAAAATATGCGAGAACGTGCACTTGAAATTGGCGCGACTTTCCATATTGTATCGTTACCTGATGCAGGTACAAGAATTGAAGTGAAAGCACCGTTAAATAAGGAGGAGTCTAATGACGATTAAAGTATTATTTGTTGATGATCATGAAATGGTTAGAATAGGAATTTCAAGTTATTTATCAACACAGTCAGATATTGATGTGGTAGGAGAAGGTAAATCAGGAAAAGAAGCTATTGAAAAGGCACATGAACTACAACCAGATTTAATCTTGATGGATTTACTCATGGATGACATGGACGGTGTCGAAGCTACCGAGCAAGTTAAAAAGGACTTACCTCAAATCAAAGTAGTTATGTTAACAAGTTATATAGAAGATAACGAAGTATATCGAGCACTAGATTCAGGGGTTGATAGTTATATTCTAAAGACAACAAGTGCAAGTGATATTGCTGAAGCAATTAGGAAAACACATGCTGGTGAATCTGTTTTTGAAGCAGAAGTACTAGTGAAAATGCGTAATAGAATGAAACAACGTGCAGAATTATATGAAATGTTAACAGAGCGTGAAATGGAAATCTTATTACTTATAGCTAAAGGTTATTCAAATCAAGAAATCGCGAGCGCATCACATATAACAATTAAGACCGTTAAGACACATGTTAGTAATATATTGAGTAAACTTGAAGTTCAAGATAGAACACAGGCTGTTATCTATGCCTTTCAACATAATTTAATTCAATAATAAAAAGGACAATCGATTATTTCGATTGTCCTTTTTATTATTAATTTTATATTTATATATTCTGTTGATTATTGATTTCTGCTAATGTTTGTTCTTCTGGTGTTTTACCGGCGATTACTTTTCGTTGATGCATAATTGCATTAATTTCAGCGCCAATAATGATAATAAAACCAGTAATGTATAACCAAAGCATTAATATGATAACCCCGGCGATACTACCATATGTTTTAGAATAGTTGGCAAAATTAGAAATATAAATACTAAATAGGTAAGTCCCACCTAAAAATACAATTGTTGCAAAAATAGCACCAGGTATAACAGATTTCATTTTAATCTTCACATTAGGTGCTAATGTGTACAATACAACAAAAGCTATAAACACAATAATGAGAGGTAAAATAAATCTCACTAAGTTAAAAATAATCTTAACTTGTTCACCAAGACCGAGTGGACCAAATAGCAGTGCACCAATTTGCTGGCCAAATGTTGGTAAAATCATTGCAATTGGGAAGATAATAACCATTGCTAGTGTGAAAAGTACACTGAGTAATTTAGAGACGATAAAGTTCCTACTGTCTTCAACATCGTATGCAACGTTAAATGAATTCATGATTGCGGTCATACCATTAGAAGCTGACCACAATGCCATTATTAAACCGATTGAAAGTAAGCCACTACTTGCGTTGCCCATGATATCTCCAATTATAGATGATACTTGGGGTGCGTAATCTGGTGGTACATGTTCTTTAATCATAGAACGAATTGTCGACTGTTTTATACCTACCATAGGAACTATAGACAATAAGAATAGTAACATTGGAAAAAGTGATAGCATAAAGTAATATGATAATTGTGCAGATAGACCTGATGCATCATCTTTACCAATACGATAAATTAAATATGAGAAAAAATTAGAATCCTTGGTATACTTTACAGGTTTATTAATGCGAGATACAAAAAATGTTTGATTTTCTTTCTTTGCTGACTTTGATTTGAATTGATCAGGTGTGATATAAGTTCGATCACGTTTCGATTTACTTTTATGTTCATTTTGAGTATGTGTTTCTTGTTCTTCCTCTTTAATTTCATTAAGGAATTCAGAAGTACTTCGTTTTTGTTTAGACATATCAAAGCTCCTTATGTATTATATTTTCATATACCACTTTAATATACTGTAAAAATTGTTTTTGGTAAATATGTGTTACGTGATTCTTTCTATAAAACTCTAATTTATCTTTTTTAAAAATATTGTTTAGACTTTTGATTGTATAAAAAAACAATACCAGAGCAAATGCACTCTAGTATTGTTTGCAAAGTGGTTAAATAAAGTTAACCATTTAAACGATTATTTTTACGGTCTACAAATGTATCCTTTGCATCCTTTAATGAACGTTCTAATTCAGGATTGTTGCGTCTAATTTCTTCAACTACATCTTTCCAGTAAAGAACTTCATCTTTAATATTCCCAATTTTTGAAGGTTTTTGTGAACGATTACCTTCTTTAGCATCTTTAATTGATTGTTTTAATGATTGGCGTGTTGATTTATCTGCTAAAGTTATAGTGCCTCCAATCACGGCACCTAATAAAATTCCCGGTATTAATTTGTTTTGCATGTCGTGTTACCCCTCTCCTAAATTTGAATCTTTAAGTATAAAATCAATTAAATTATCACAAGATGATTGTACCATTTTATATACACCTTCGAAATTATTTGTATAGTATGGATCAGGGACATCTGTTTCCTCCATATCACTAAACTCTAATAGTTTAAACAATTGTCCTTTGATATTTGGGTTGATGTTACGTATGTTTTCAACATTACTTTGATCCATTGCAATGATATAATCGAAATCATCTGTAGATGTGAATAACTCACTAATCATTCCATCAATCGAAATATTATTTCGTGATAGTATGTCTTGCGTACCTTCATGTGGTGGTTCACCGAGATTCCATTTACCTGTACCTCGTGAATACACCTTTATGTCGGTAATGTTGCGTTCTTGTAATCTTTGTCTCATGATGCCTTCAGCCATAGGTGAACGACAAATATTTCCAAGACAAACAAATGCTACTGAAATCATTGTGTACCTCCAAATTGTATAATCCTAATTCCCATTTTAAAGCTTTTTTAATCATTTCTAAAGGGCATTTATGATAAAAGTTTAACAAGATAGGTAATTTTGATAAAATAAAACGTAAAAAGAGGTGAGTACTGTGACAACAAGAAATGAACAAATGATTGAAGAAATTCGTGAAAAATTAAACTTGGTTAATCAAAGTTTAATTGATCCAGAAAAATATAAGACTGCGAATGAAGAAGAAGTGCAAGAAATCCATGAGTATGTTACTTCTAAAGATTCTTTTACTCCAAGTGAAACAGCGGCTATTGCAGATGCACTTGGACAACTTCGCAAATAAACAAAGGAGCGTGTTAATATGACAAATTTACAAGATAAGTTACAGCAATATGCGCAATTACTCGTAAATGTAGGTATGAATGTACAAAAAGGGCAACCGGTATTTATTCGTTCAAGTGTAGACGCATTAGAATTGACACATTACATAGTTGAAGCTGCTTATGAAAGAGGAGCTTCAGATGTTAAGGTTGAATATAGTGATGATCGGTTAACACGTTTGAAATTTGAACATGAATCGTTAGACCATTTTGAGAATAATGAAGTTAAAGCATATGAAGTAGAAAAAAGAATGGATTATGTTAATAGAGGTGCAGCAAACCTTGCGTTAATCACTCAAGATCCAGACTTATTGAACGGAATTGGTAATGATAAATTAGGAACTTTCCAACGCGCATATTCAATTGCGTATAAAGGCTATATGGAAAAAAGCCAGAAAAATGAATTTCCATGGTGTGTTGCCGCATATCCTTCTAAAGCTTGGGCGAAACGTGTATACCCTGAGTTAAATGAGGGTGATGCATATGAGAAATTTATTGATGAAGTGTTAGATATTGTTCGTGTAGATGGCAATGATCCGGTTGAAAATTGGAAAAATCATGTTGCTAACTTAAGTAAACATGCAGAAAAATTACAAAGTAAACAATATAAAGCGCTACAATATATCTCTGAAGGTACAGATTTAGAAATAGGATTACCTGATGGCCATATCTGGGAAGATGCGACAAGCTATACAAGTAAAGGACAAAAATTTGTTGCCAATATTCCTACTGAAGAAGTGTTTACTGCACCACATAGAGCGAAAGTAAATGGTTATGTAACGAATAAATTGCCATTAAGCCATAATGGTAATATTATAGATGGCTTTAAACTTACGTTCAAAGATGGTGAAGTTATAGATTTTGAAGCAGCTCAAGGAGAAGCGGTATTAAGAGATTTATTAAATACTGATGATGGTGCCAAACGTTTAGGGGAAGTTGCATTAGTACCTGATGATTCCCCAATTTCAAATAGAAATACGATTTTCTATAATACGTTATTTGATGAAAATGCATCATGTCATGTTGCATTAGGTGCTGCATATGCATTTAACCTTCAAGGTGGTACAGAAATGACTACTGAAGAGAAAATAGAGAATGGACTAAATGATTCATTAATACATGTTGACTTTATGATTGGAAGTTCGGACTTAACAATATATGGCATTACACAAGATGGTAAAAAGGAATTAGTATTTGAAAATGGTAATTGGGCATAAATTCTAATAACTGAGATATAAACGATGATGAAAATTATAATGGGAAAAATTGAATTAAATCTTGTTTGTATAAATAATTTACAGATAGGTCATACGACTTAAAGAGGGGATATGAGTATATATGGGAAATCGAAAGAGTAAGCCAATGTCAGAAGGACGTAGTGTGAAGGCGTTACAAGTTTTTCCACAAGACACTAACCACCATCACACAATGTTTGGTGGAACTATGATGGCTAATATTGATCAAATTGCTGCTATTACAGCTATGAAACATAGTAATGCACAAGTGGTGACAGCGTCTACGGATTCTGTAGACTTCTTGAAGCCAATAAAAACAGGAGATGTTGTATCTTACGAAGCGATGGTCACATTTGCAGGCACATCATCTATGGAAGTATGTGTACAAATTATAATTGAAGATGTATTGAATAATGAACGTCATTTAGCAGCACTTAGTTTTTTAACATTTGTTGCATTGGATGATCAAGGTAAGCCTGTTGGAGTCCCAGACGTATATCCTGAATCTGAAACTGAAAAATGGTTCCATGATACGGCGCCTGCTCGCGTTAAACGACGTAAAGAACGTCGAACAGAGAGTAAAAACACAATAGAATTTTTGTCGAATGTACAAAAAATAGAATAAAGTATAGGTGTTAAATTCTTAAATGATGAAACTATCTACAGAACATTATTGTTTTGTAGGTAGTTTTTTTATATGTTGTGTTGTAAATCATTGTTTCGTAAAGCTCATCAAAGGTTTTTGATCATTAATGGGCTTGTTATTGATCGCTTATCTAGGGGGATGGATCGAGCATTGGTCTTGGCACTCGCCCTAATCCCTCAGGTGTCTCGAAAACAAGACGAAGTGCATATATCATTACTACAAAAAAGAAGACACTTCGTATAATTTAATAAACATACTAAACTAAATTAACGAGGTGTCTTATGTATAAAAATTTTAAATATATCTCAATTAACTCTACCAATGGAAACTGTAATACTTATACCTAAAACCGACATCGCACCTATTGAATATCATTTAGTAGAAACAATTCCACAAAAATGTATGCAACCATTTCTATGGTGCTTCTTTTTATCATCCTAAAAGGATGTTAAAAGTCATCGAATTTATTTTAATCTGTAAGACGAATGTCTAGGCTCATGTAATATATTCACTTATAAATACTTATTACATATGATTTTATGTCATTGAATATATACGGTGCATTTGACGTTCTTTTTCTTTAAAGTCAGTATTAGGGTAATACATATTTTTTACTAATACATTTGGACCCAAACAATTAAATTCTGAACAATGACAATTTAATGATTGTGCTAAAGGTGTTTGTAACCATTGATTAAAGACATCTGGTAATTTATCTGATTTGATATTAGAAATAGTTCCATTTTCATCACCAAAGTCAGTCACAATGACATTACCAGTAAACACATTGACATTTAATCTGTTTCGTCCGTCAGGATCATTTCTCATAGTAACATTTTCAGTATCACGTAATCGTTGAAGTAATGCTTGGTCTTGTTCATCATTGATACAAGGGTAAATAGGCAATGTACCAAATAACATCCAAGTATTAGGATCACGAAAGTCTAATAAATGATGAATTGCTTTTTTCATATCAGCTAATGGTAAGACTTCTAATTGACTGGCAAAATCAGCAGGATACATCGGATGTATTTCATGGCGACTACATTTCATATCATTTACAATTTCTTGATGTATTTTTTCTAAATGGGGTAAGGTACTTTGGTTTAACATTGTTTCTGCAGATATAAACATACCTTGTTCAGACAATGTACGTGCATTAGTAATCATTTGATCGTATAACTTTAATTTAGCTTTGATTGGTGGTTGTTTTTCCATTGCTCCAAAGCCAACATCGGTGAATGTATCAATTGTTCCCCAATTGTGAGAGATGTGCATTACATCAATATATTCTGCAATGTCTAAATATCTATCTAATGGCAATGTTAAGTTTGAGTTCATTTGGACATAGATGCCACGATCGTAGGCATATTTTAACAATGGTTTAACAACATTTCTTATAGATTTTTTAGAGAACATTGGCTCTCCACCAGTAATTGACATCGTTTTTAGGTGTGGGATTTCATCTAATCTGCGATAAATCAAATCCATTGGTAATGGGTCAGGGTCCGTTGTTTGTAATGTATAGCCTACAGCACAATGGCTGCAACGCATATTACATAAATTAGTTGTCGTAAATTCTATATTACTCAACGTCAATTGATTATGTGCCTGAATATCGTTATATGATTCCCAAGGGTCGTTAGTAATCGTGATAGGTTTTTTAGTATTCACACTATAGGTGTTTAGCATTATTAAAACTTCCTTCTTTTTGCTTTTCTATATTTAAATGAATTGATTAGCGGTTATCATGTACAGATTGAACATTTATCATTACTAATAGCTACTTATAATGAATTAAATTTTATGTAGTAATCATTATAGGTATATAAATGATTATGATAATAGTACTAATTCTTCTATTTTACTATAAATATTATTCAGACTATACCTATTTTTGTCAAATTCATGTTAGGATTAACATATCTTATATAAAGGAGTTCCTTACAAAATGAATGAAAACCAAACAATTGATCAAATTAAAACAAGATTAGAAAAATTCATTGATGACATTGATCATGTAAACCCTGATGAAGTTAGAGTGGAAGATATTGATGAATGGATCGGACTTTTAGATCAATTAGAGGAAAAAGTTAAAACAGTATCTAAATCAAATGATCAATAGTATCTATAGGTATTCAGATTTGTTTAATAATGTTTAATTCACGTTACTTTTGTCTATATAAAATATAGAACATAAAAGAGAAAGGTGATATTACATGGCTAAAAAAGTAGCAGTTATTGTAACTGATGAATTTGAAGATATTGAATTAACAAGTCCACAAGAAGCAATTGAAGAGGCAGGTCATGAAGTCGTTATTATTGGTGATGAAGCAAATAGTGAAGTCGTTGGGAAACATGGCGCAAAAGCCACTGTTGATTTAAGTATTGCCGATGCAAAACCAGAAGACTATGATGGTTTATTAATCCCAGGTGGTTTCTCACCAGACCATTTACGTGGTGATTCTGAAGGTAGATACGGTACATTTGCTAAGTACTTCACTAAAAATGACGTGCCAACATTTGCTATATGCCATGGTCCACAAATATTAATTGACACAGATGATTTAAATGGTCGTACACTTACTGCTGTATTAAATGTACGTAAAGACTTATCTAACGCTGGTGCGCAAGTAGTCGATGAATCAGTAGTAGTTGATAAAAATATCGTAACAAGCCGTACACCAGACGATTTAGACGATTTCAATAGAGAAATTGTTAATCAACTAAATGACTAGTTATAACGTAAACACAGTGTTTGATAATTATTTAAGTCATCACTTTTAAATCAATTTGAGTCTGGGACATAAATACCCAGCATTAAGCCCATCAAAGATTTTTAATCTTTGATGGGCTTGTTATTGCTTGCATACCTTGATAACTTGAGGCTGGGTCAATCCTCCTTCTCGACACGCATCCTACTTTCTCAGGTATCTCGTAAACAATACTCAGTTCTTATATATTGTTACTACAAAAAATAAGACGCTTTATATTGAAGTAATTGAGACAGAAATTATCACTGAGATAAACTAAGTATTGAAAAAACGAGTTAAGTAATGAAGAATTAAGTAAAATTACAAATCATTAACAGTAAAAATTATCGATTTTAATTTAGTCTGAAAGACTAATGTCCTAGACTGTTTTATTAATTAATTTGATTAAAGCAAAAATGTTATTTTCTATTAATATAGTAGAGAGTGACATTTTTTTATTTGCTCACTAAGTAAAAATAACTATTTATTTGAAGTAAATCTATTCATTTGAAAGCTTTTTAAAACTTGATATTGAGATATTCATACACCTTGCGACTGATTTTTGTACTTTCTTGTAGATAAACGTTTAAACTCTTGTTAAACTCACTTATAATATAGTGAGAGCAATATAAAGGAGCTGCCGCATGAAAAGAAGCGATCGTTACAAGCAATCCACAATGCAGTCAAAAGAGAAAAATTATAATCAGCCCTATCACAACACTTATGTTCAACCGGTGAGTAAACCGCAGAAAAAGAAAAAAGGTAGGGGTTTAATATTCAAAATATTATTACCAATCGTATTAATCTTCGCAATTTTTATAGGTGTTATGTATGCCTTATCTTTGCAAGCAAATGTTGATGACTTAAAGAGTATAGAAGATAAATCAAGTTATGTATCTGCTGCAGACATGCCTGACTACACTAAAGGTGCATTTGTAGCAATGGAAGATGAACGCTTTTACAAACACCATGGCTTTGATTTCAAAGGTACTTCTCGAGCATTATTTTCAACTTTAAGTGACAATAATGTTCAAGGTGGTAGTACATTAACACAACAAGTTGTTAAAAATTATTTTTATGATAACGAACAATCCATCACACGTAAAATTAAAGAATTGTTTGTAGCGCATAGAGTTGAAAAGACATATGATAAGGATCAAATTTTAAGTTTTTACGTAAATAATATTTACTTTGGAAGTAATCAATATACAGTTGAATCAGCTGCTAATCATTATTTTGGCACAACAACGAATAAGAATAATTCAAATTTACCGCAAATTACTGTGTTACAAAGTGCAATGTTAGCCAGCAAGGTGAATGCACCTAGCGTATATGATTTAAATGATATGTCAGATAATTTTATTAATAGAGTTAAAGTTAATTTAGAAAAAATGAAACAGCAAAACTATATTACTGAAGAGCAATATCGTACAGCTATTGAACAATTAGGTGTATAAGTAGAAACTCAACATCTCACGTAGGTGTTGAGTTTTTTGTATCAATAATTTCAATATATAAAATTGTAATTTATAATAGGAAAGGTGGAACAGTATATATAGCTAATGAGGTAATATTTTTTTGAAATAAAGCTTAAAAAAACATTATAATAGTCACTATAATTCCATTCATATGTGATATAAGTTATTCTTATTAAGTGGAGTGAGTAAAATGCCGAAAATCACAAAAATAGAAGTGCAAAAAAACAATAAAGAACGATTCAATTTATACTTAGATGAAGCATTTGAAATGGGAATAGATGTTGATACTTTTGTCCAATTCAATTTGAAAAAAGGTCAAATCTTAGAAGCGAGTGATATGGAAAAGATTCAAAAATACGAGTCATATCGACAGGCTTTAAATGCAGCAATACAATACCTTTCTTATAGAAAAAGAACTGAATTTGAAGTACAACAATATCTAGTTAAGAAAGAATTTTCTGAAATGGTAATAGCTAAAGTAATTGATTATTGTCATAAAGAAAAGCTAATTGATCATAATGATTTTGCAAATAGTTTAAAAAATACAATGATTTTGACTACTGACAAAGGTCCTGGGGTATATAAACAGAAGTTGCATCAATCTGGTATTGAAAAATCAATTATAGATGAATACGGCCAACTATATGAAGCGGAACAACCTTTGGAAGATATTCTGAAATTAGCTAATAAAATTTGGAATCAAAAAAAGGGACCAAGTATTAAAAGAAAAGAAAAATTAACGCAATCACTATTACAAAAAGGCTATTCCTTTGAAAAGATAAAAGAAGTTATGTCTGAAATGGATTTTTCACAATCTGAAGAAGAGGTTGATCTATTAATACAGAAAGATTTAGAAAAAGTTTATAATAAAAATACGAGAAAATATACGGGTAGTCAATTAATCAATAAGACAATAGAAGGTCTTATGAGAAAAGGTTATACCTATGATAAAATCAAGTCAAAGTTAGAAGAGAGTGGTATCAATAGTGGAACAGAAGAAATTGAGTGAGATGAGTGAAATTGAATTAAGACATGAAATTCAAGGTTATAAAGAAAAAATGAGAAAAGCTGAGATGAATGGCATTTTAAATGAATATGACGTCTATCAAAGTAAAGTCATTGTGGCCGAAAGCTATTTAGTTGATAGAACTAAAATAGAAATAGGTAAAATTTATAAATTAAATGATGGTACAGATAGTTATTTTAAGGTGGAACGTCTAAAGGGCATATTTGCATGGGGATTTAGAATTAATAGTTCAGAACCTGAAGAAGGATTGCCAGTAGCATTATTAAAATTGTAGAAGGATGACGATAGAATGGGTAGTTCAATTATTTTAAAGTTACTTAATGTAACGCATTATTATAGAAATAAACAATCTAAAAAATGGTATCTACCTTTTGGTTATGATGCTGAAGATATAGAATTGAATAATATTAACCTACATATCTATCAAGGTGAGGCTTTAGGTATTATTGGTGAACCAGAATCTTCTAAAGAACGTGTCGGTCGTATTTTGAGTGGTGAAATTAAACCTGATAAAGGTAAGGTTGTAAGAAAGACTGATTTATTTTATGCAGATATGCAAGATAGGTCGATGCAAGATAATACTGTACTTGATTATGTGAAAAATGCGGTATTATTATTTCCATATAAAGCATCTGAACATAAAGTGGAACAGATTTTAAAATATGCTCATTTAACAGAAGCGGAAACGACGAAGATAAATGAATTAACGGATGAAGCATATGCGCGTCTATTATTTACGTTGGCGCGTACATCTAATGCTAATATTCTTATCTTTAACCAAGTTATCACACATTTGGATGAGACATTTTTTGAGCGTGCAATTGAATTAACGGATGAATACATAAGCAAGAGTTTAACTATGGTCATGATAGAGGATGATGTCGAGCGTGTTGCAAGAACGAGTAATTATATAGCTTGGTTCTCACATGGTCAATTAAGAAAGGAAGGCTCACTGAAACAAGTCCTACCGCTTTATAGAGATCATGAAATTGATCGTACTTCTTTAGAAACAGCTGAGGAAAAAGAAAATTTTGATGTGGACTGGAAAAAATCTAGGGCACGTATACCTGAATTAACATATAACTTTAGACGCGTTGAACGTTATAATCATGTAAGACCACCAGTTTCGTTATATAGATTTTGGAGTTTAATCAGTATATTTTTAATAGGGCTGATCATAATGGCTCTTTTAATGTTCAATGACATTGGTAAATTAAATATTAACCAAAATATTGATCAGTCTACAATTCAAAACCAACATAAAAACCCATATGAAGAAAAGCTAGCGTATGGAATTGTACTTGCTGATTCTGTGAAATTAGATAGCATGCAGAATACTGCTGCAAAGACAGTTGCTAAATATGGATTTGTTACGATAACAGGAGAAAATACAAAATATTACCGTGTGGTAGTAGATAACAAGAATTATAGAATTGCGAAAAACAAATTACGTTATTTTGATCCAGCAGGTTTGTTTGAATCACATAGTTTTAAAAGTATAGCACCATATATGCATAAAAATTATAGTAACTATAATGAATTTTTTAACAGTCACTTACATAAAAAGCATGGCAAAGTGACAGATTCGTTAGTACCAGAAACTGATAAAGATAATCGATTTGTTGTACCAATTGTACAACAGCCAATATCAATGATTTTCAATGATCAAAATAAATTAACAGGCTTTACTATTCCGATAAAGGATAAAGATAAATTGAAAAAGAAATTTGATATTGAAGGTGACTTCTGGATTACTAAATCAGGTGACGGTTACTATATGGCAGATTTAAAAAATAATAAATGGTTATATATTGAATTGTAGGTGTGAATAATGATAGATAGTTTGATTAATTTTTATAAAAATATACCATATCTGTTAAAACATGTTTTGGTACGTTTTAAAGAAAGATGGATATGGTTTGTTGCGCCATTCGTTGCTAGCATTATTATCTTATTAATTATGATGTTGGTATTTAAAATGAATAACACAGAAGAAATAAAACAAGCGCGTGCGTATTATCGATTAGCAGCACTTACAAGCTTTTCTTTTATGTGGATAACGATTTACCAAGTTTATTTGATTTATAAGAAAGATTACTTCATTAGTAAGTTATATAATATAAATCCGATTTTCCAAAATATTATTATTACTATAGCGTCTAGTATCTTAATGTTTATTTCACTTATTATTATCATTTTTGCGACGCCAGTTAATATAGAAAGCTCTGTTATTTCCACATTATATTATGTGATAATGGCTTTAATATTCATGGTTGTTGTATCAACTATTATGGGTTTAATTTCTATATTAACGACGAAATTAAATTTAATATATTACATTATTTCAGCGATAACATTTTTTATTGTGCCAATTATTTTTATTCCAACTACAAATGAAGGTATTGTGACACATATTTTAATGTTAAACCCGGTATATTATCTTATTGAGGGCGTTTCCCAGTCAGTCGTTTTAGGCGCGTTGAGTTTAAATAATTTACCATATCATATTTACTTCTATTTATTTATTGGATTGTTATGTGTCATTATATATGCTTTGTATCGTACAATTGCTAATAAAAAATATATATTTTTTACACGTAAACAACAAAAAATAGCTAGCCAAACTGAAATTAATGATGAAGATTCTGAAGCAGTTCAAAATTCAAATCCTTCTTAATAGATACGTAATTAAAAAAATAACCCTTAGCTATCATTGTCAACGACTTAGACAAGATAGTTAAGGGTTATTTTAATTGCAAAATCTAACTTAGCATTCTAAAACAAATAGCAAATTGTTATTTTGCAAAAAGTTTTTTTTGCAGTTTATCTTCACTAAATACCCAACCGATATAGGAATGATCGATATTATTTTCCGAATCTAGATGTGCAATGGCAACAAAAGAATAATGTCCGTTTTTTAAATAACGTAAATCAATCAAACGAATTTCAGTAGTACCATCATCATTTTTAGTCGCTTGCCAACGATAAATAGAAGAAAAGTTTAAAAAAGTTTTAATGTTTTTATCGTTTTTTACATAGTCCATTAAATCGTCACTTGGAAAAGGATGACGTTTTGATTTATCACTAAATACAATGTTTCTACTAAAACTTCGACCAACGTAATCATATGACTCTGTTTGAATAGCCACGCGCCACTCAAAAAATTTCATGGTAGGTGCAACGAATACTTTGACCGGTTGATGCTCTTGTTGTATTTGTTGCAGTGCACGTTTTTTAATAATTGCTTGCATTCGAAACCGAATTATATAATATATAACAAGTACGCCAATTAAAGGGAAAAACACAGCAAAAGGATGTAATCCAATTACCCAAAGTGCAATGCCAATACACCATATTACAAAAATAATTGGATCGAATGTATTAATGACGCTAAGTTGAATCCATTTATTCGTAATAGGTCTCAATGCCTGTGTACCATATGAGTTGAATATATCTACAAATACATGTAAAAAAACTGCGAGTTGCGCCCATAACCATATGTGAGTGATATCAACATTTTTAAAGAATGTGAAGATAAATAATGCTATTAATAGAGGCCATAATATTGTAAAAGGGATTGAATGTGTGATACCTCTATGATTTGATATATAAGTTGCATTATCTTTTAGCTTTAGCACTGTATCACCGTCAGGGATGAGGGAGCCGACTACTAAAGTTGTTGCAGTTGCTGCAAAAGACCCAGCCATTGCAGGATCTTGAGTTGCTAAAGCGGTTAAGCCTATGCCCATGACAATATGTGTAGCTGTGTCCATAATGTTTCACTCATTTCGTATCAATGTTACATTTATTATAATCGAATTTTTAAAATAATAAAAATATCCCAACTAATTACAAGAAAAAAATTACGTGAAAAATAGAAAGAGATGTGTGTGATGTTTAAAGAAAATGAATTTAAAACGAATTTAGTTACATGGTTTGATGAAAATCAACGTGAAATGCCTTGGAGAGAAACATCCAATCCATATTATATATGGTTGAGCGAAGTGATGTTACAACAAACACAAGTAAAAACAGTTATAGATTATTATCTTAGATTTACGAAAAGGTTTCCCACAATTGAAGATTTAAGTAACGCACATGAAGATGATGTATTAAAATACTGGGAAGGATTGGGCTACTATAGTAGGGCTAGAAATTTTCATACAGCAATTAAAGAAGTCGCTGATAAATTTCAGGGGAAAGTGCCTGATGACCCACAACAATTTGCCGATTTAAAAGGTGTAGGACCATATACACAAGCTGCGGTTATGAGCATTGCATTTAACCAACCATTGGCGACGGTTGATGGAAATGTCTTTAGAGTTTGGTCTAGGTTAAATAATGACTACAGGGATACCAAATTACAGTCAACAAGAAAAGCATTTGAACAAGAATTATTACCATATGTACAAAATGAATCTGGTACATTTAATCAAGCGATGATGGAATTAGGGGCACTCATTTGTACACCTAAAGCGCCACTCTGTCTATTTTGTCCGGTTCAAACACAGTGTGAAGCATTTGAGAAAGGGACTGTATTGGAATTACCTGTCAAAACAACAAAAGTAAAGAAAAGACATATAAAGCAACATGTTTATATCGTAAAAAATGAAAATAATGAATATTTAATTGAACAACGAACACAAAAATTACTTAATCAAATGTGGGAATTTCCAATGTATGAGGCTGAAAGTAATGAAAGTATACAGCAAACGTTAGGACAGGAAATTTCATTTAATGAAAAACCTGTATATACATTAAAACATCAATTCACTCACATTACATGGGATATATCAGTGTTTGTTGCAGAATCAACGATAACGAAAAATTCACTTGTATTACCTGAAAATATGACCTGGATGAAACTTACAGATAAAGCATCATATAACTTTCCAGTAAGTATGACTAAAATTTATAATCATATTTGTCAGTCAGAGTAGGTCTAAACTCGTTGCAAGAAACAAAGATATGTTATAATTTAACTTGTGAAATCTAAGAAAAGGTGGTGTGGAGCATGGTTAAAGAATCCATACCTAAAGAAGGACAGACGATAAAGATTCAAAGTTATAAACATGATGGTAATATTCATCGTGTGTGGTCTGAAACTACTATATTAAAAGGTACGGATCATGTTGTTATCGGTGGAAATGATCATACTTTGGTCACTGAAAGCGATAGTAGAACATGGATAACGAGAGAACCAGCGATTGTTTATTTTCATTCTGAATATTGGTTTAATGTGATATGTATGTTTAGAGAAGATGGTGTATATTACTATTGCAATCTTTCGTCACCCTTTGTGTGTGATGAAGAAGCGTTAAAATATATCGATTATGATTTAGACATAAAGGTTTATCCAAATGGCAAATATCATTTGCTAGATGAAGATGAATATGAACAACATATGAAACAAATGAATTATTCATCTGATATTGATGAAATATTAAGACGTAATGTCGATATTTTACAACAATGGATAGAACAAAAGAAAGGGCCTTTTGCTCCCGACTTTATCAAAGTGTGGCGTGAAAGATATAAGAAAGTAAGAAATTATTAAGCATATTTAATGAGATAAGTTAGATAATCATTTATAGTAATATAGGTATGTCTTACAAAATGTAGTTATGCTATATTTTGTAAAAAATATAACTGTAATCGCTAGCGTAATGATTAACTAACTAAGATAATGCGTTTACAACAGCCTTAGTTGAATTTCAACTTGGGCTGTTTCATTTGTAATAATATTTTTGGGGGGAAATGTATTATGATTCGCAGATATTTAAAGTTTGTGCAACCATATAAATGGCGAATCATTGCTACAATTATTATTGGTATTATTAAATTTGGTATCCCTATGTTAATTCCGTTATTAATTAAATTTGTTATTGATGATGTAATAAATAACGGTGACATATCGACACCAGAAAAATTCACAAGATTATCTATTGCTCTGGGTATAGCAGCATTTATTTTTGTGATTGTCAGACCACCAATAGAATTTTTAAGGCAATATTTGGCACAATGGACAAGTAACAAAATTTTGTACGATATTAGAAAGAAATTATATAACCATTTACAAGCATTGAGCGCTCGTTTTTATGCTAATAACCAAGCAGGGCAAGTTATTTCAAGGGTGATTAATGATGTAGAACAGACAAAAGATTTTATACTTACTGGCTTAATGAATATCTGGCTAGACTGTATAACAATTGTGATTGCACTCAGTATTATGATGTTTTTAGATGTGAAATTGACATTGGCAGCAATCGTAATCTTCCCGTTCTATATTTTAACTGTTTATTTTTTCTTTGGCCGTTTGAGAAAGTTAACACGTAAGAGATCTCAAGCACTAGCAGAGGTTCAAGGATTTTTACATGAACGAGTTCAAGGTATGTCTGTCATTAAGAGTTTTGCTATTGAAGATAATGAAGAGAAAAATTTCGATAGACATAATAGACACTTTTTAGATCGTGCGTTTAAACATACTAGATGGAATGCCTACTCATTTTCAGCAATTAATACTGTGACAGATATTGGTCCAATTATCGTAATCGGCGTGGGTGCGTATTTTGCGATTACAGGAAATATTACAGTTGGTACTTTGGCTGCATTTGTGAGTTACTTAGAACAACTATTTGGACCGCTCCGTCGATTAGTTTCTTCATTTACAACATTAACTCAAAGTTTCGCGTCTATGGATCGTGTATTTCAATTAATGGATGAAGGATACGATATAAAAAATAAAAAAGGCGCATTACCAATTGAAATTAAAAAAGGTCATATCGAACTAGATCATGTTAGTTTCAAATATAACAGTGATGAATCTACTATATTAAACAATATAAACCTTGATATTAAACAAGGTGAAACAGTAGCATTTGTTGGTATGAGTGGTGGAGGTAAATCAACCTTAATTAATTTGATACCGAGATTCTATGATGTTTCTGATGGTGAAATCCGCATTGATGGTACAAATATTAAGTCTTATCTTACGGGTAGTTTAAGAAACCAAATTGGTTTAGTGCAACAAGATAATATATTATTTTCTGATACAATCAAAGAAAATATTTTACTTGGGCGACCAGATGCAACTGATGAAGAAGTGATAGCAGCAGCTAAAATGGCGAATGCTCACGACTTTATCATGGATTTATCTGAAGGATATGACACTGAAGTTGGTGAAAGAGGCGTAAAATTATCAGGTGGTCAGAAGCAAAGAGTTTCAATTGCACGTATATTCTTGAATAATCCACCAATTATTATTCTAGATGAAGCGACAAGTGCATTAGATTTAGAAAGTGAAGCCATTATTCAAGATGCGTTAAACGTATTAAGTAAAGATCGTACAACGTTAATTGTGGCTCATAGATTATCTACCATTACACATGCTGATAAAATTGTGGTTATTGAAAATGGAGAAATTGTTGAAGTTGGTAATCACGAAACCTTATTGAGTAAAAAAGGTGCGTATGAACATTTATACAGTATACAAAATCTTTAACAATATATAGAAGAAACCCCAAACACTAATAGTTAAGTTAGTGTTTGGGGTTCTTTTGTTATAAGTCAAAATCTTCTGCCTCAATATCAATTTCATTGTCATTACGATGATAAGAAAAGAAACTGATACGCAATCGGTCGAGATGTTCGAGTATATATCGGTATTCTTCGATTGCTGCAATGATTTGCATTATATTTGCATATGAATATTCTGTTTGATAAGGCGATTTAATAATTTCCTTCTGAAAGGCATCCATTAAATCTTTCTTTTGTGGATTTTCAATTTGACTATCTAATTGACCTACATCATATCTTGCTCTTTTGGATAGACTGACAAATATTTGCTCATGATATGCAATAAGCGTATCAATTTCTAACTTTATTTGTAGTAATAATTCGTGGTTGAGATTGTGCAAGTCATTTTGATAGCGATTCATTCTCTTTAATACTTCATATGCTTGTCTAGTACTACGAACGACTTCTTTAAATAGTATCTTCTTCCTATTTTGCGAAAAGACTTGCTTCTTGGTCCATGGATTTTCCTCTTCGTAATAACCAAATACCTGTTCTAATCTATTGATACGCTTACTAATCAATCCTCTATCTTCTTTAATGTTCTGATATTCAGAAGTATCATTCAAGACTAATTTAAACCACACGAATATGTCAGAGCATATGTTTTGAGAATTATAGTATATTTTCGATTCAAACTTTGGTGGTAAAAATAACAGATTAACAACAGATGAACTTAAGACGCCAATCATAACAAGTACGAAACGATAAAATGCAGATATATAAAAGTTTCCAGTGTGCTGTCCCATAATTATCAATGCTGTCACACTCGCTAAAGTCGCCACATGTGCGAGGTTAAATCGGAATAATATAGCTATTAATAAGATGACAGTGACTCCTAATATGACTACGTTATTACCAAACACTGTAACCATAGCTACAGCTAATAAAGCTCCTACTACATTACCAAGTGCTTGTTCTGATACAATCTTTAGCGATCGATAGACACTTGGTTGCATTGCGACTACTGCACTGACTCCAGCAATTGCTTTTAATCCAGCTTCATTAGGTAGTAGAGAAGCGATAAACAAAGCAAGTATAATAGCTATACCTGTTTTGAGAATACGAGCTCCTAATTTCAAATGTACCGCTCCTTCATCATAAAATATTATTTTTTATTTATACTTGTTATACAACGATTGTCGATAAAATTCAAGTTTATTTCATTTGGCTAAATGCATAGTCAGCAGCAGCTAAAGTTTGGTCAATTTCTTTTTCAGTATGTTCTGTAGTTAAGAACCATGCCTCAAATTTGGAAGGTGCTAAATTAATCCCTTGATTCAACATTAATTTAAAGAATTTTGCAAAGGCTTCTCCATCTGAATTCTCTGCTTGATCATAGTGTGTTACTTTTTCATCTGTAAAATAGAGTGTCAATGCGCCATAGACTCTATTTACTGTTGCAGTAATGTTATGTTTACTAATTAATTCATTTAATCCATCTTCTAATCTTTTACCTAAATTATCAAGGTGTTCATAAACACCATCTTGTTCAAGAACTTCTAATAAAGCTATGCCAGCTTTCATTGAAAGAGGGTTACCTGCCATTGTACCAGCTTGATAAGCAGGGCCTAAAGGTGCAACTTGCTCCATAATGTCTTGTTTACCACCATATCCGCCGATAGGAAGTCCGCCTCCGATGATTTTTCCAAAAGCAGTTAAATCAGGATAAACTTTATATAAATCTTGGGCACCGCCGTAATGGAATCTAAATGCTGTGATAACTTCATCATAAATTACTAAACTACCATTATTATGTGTAAGTTCATTAACTTGTTCTAGAAAACCTGGTTTTGGTTCCACCATACCAAAGTTTCCTACTATTGGTTCAACTAATACACAAGCTATATCATCTCCCCAATATTCCAATGCTTCTTTATATGATTCAATATCATTGTAAGGAACTGTAATTACTTCCTTTGCAACACTTTCAGGAACACCTGCAGAGTCAGGGGAACCTAATTGGGATGGCCCACTACCAGCAGCTACTAATACTAGATCTGAATGTCCATGATATTGACCAGCAAATTTCACAATTTTATTACGCTTAGTATATGCTCGAGCTACTCTGATTGTGGTCATCACAGCTTCTGTTCCAGAATTAACAAATCTTATTTTTTCTAAAGAAGGAATTGCATCGCGTAATTTTTTAGCAAAATCAATTTCTAGTTCTGTAGGGGTACCATATAACACACCAGAAGCAGCCTGTTCTTGAATTGCTTTAGTAATATGTGGATGTGCATGACCAGTAATGATAGGTCCGTATGCCTGTAGATAGTCAATATATTTATTTCCATCAACATCAAATAAGAAAGGACCTTGTCCAGAACGCATCATTACAGGAGCGCCACCTCCAACGGCTTTATATGAGCGAGAAGGTGAGTTCACCCCTCCTAATATATATTCATTAGATGCTTGTTGAAGTCTTTCACTTTCAGTAAAATTCATTAATATCAACCTCTTTTAATTTTATATTTTCGCCTATTATCGTATCATAAAATTAATAATAAACAGAATAGGGTGAGTTTGATGTTGAAAAAAGGCGATATGTTTCCACAATTTAAATTAGAAAATCAAAATGGTGAAGTTATTTCTAATGAAACAATTAAAGGTAATAAGACAGTACTTTACTTCTATCCGAGAGATAATACACCTACTTGTACTACGGAGGCTTGTGACTTTAGAGATAACTTGGCTAGCTTTAATGAACTAGGTGTTAATGTATTTGGTATTAGTGGTGATAGTAAGAAAAAACACCAAAACTTTATTGAAAAATTAGGGTTAAATTTTGATTTGCTAGTTGATGAAGATTTCCAATTATCCAAAGCTACAGGTGTTTATCAATTGAAGAAATCATTCGGTAAAGAATCTATGGGAATTGTTCGAACAACATTTATATTAGATGAAGAAGGAAAAGTCATAGATGTTATTGAAAAAGTAAAAGTAAAAACACAGATGGAAACACTTAAGAATATATTGGGGTGATGTTAGGTGAAAGTCGTGAGTTTGAAAAGATTAGGAGATTTGGAACAAGAGCTGACAAATCGGTTTCCAGATGTCGAATTTCTTTTTACTAAAGGTGTAAATGAAATTGCTAAATCTGATAGATCAACGCTCGATATTTTAATTGGCTATGATAGCAACTTAGATGAAAGCTTTTTAACTGAATGTCCAAACTTAAAATGGATAGCATGGTATGCAACGGGTGTTAATAAACTGCCGTTAAATTATATAGCTAATCAAAATATTTTACTGACAAATGGTAAAGGAATTCATGCAAAACAAATGGCAGAGTTTATTACTGCCTTCATCTTAGATGATTATAAAAAAATGAGAACTTCATATATAAACCAACAAAATAAAGTATATGATTCCAAACTAACAGCTGATAGAGTGGGTAAACAAACCGTACTTTTTTTAGGTACAGGAACAATTGCTCAAAGAACAGCGCATGTGTTACAAGCTTTAGATATGAATATCCTAGGTATTAATACTACAGGGCATAAAGTAAATGGCATTAATAAGACCTATGCATTAAAGGAGTTATTGAGTGTATTACCGGAAGCGGATATAGTAGTTAACACATTGCCAGAAACAGCGAACACGATTCATCTATTAACAAGTGAGCATTTCTCACAAATGAAAAATACAGCATTATTTATAAATGTTGGTAGAGGATCCATTGTTAAAGAAGATATATTGATTAAAGTGTTAAAGGATAGCGTAATAAGACATGCTTATCTGGATGTTTTTGAGAAAGAGCCTTTAACGCAACAAAATGAGCTGTTTAATTTATCAAATGTAACTATAACTGCTCATATAACAGGCAATGGAAAGGAAAACTTCCAAGAAGCTACAGATTTATTTACAAAGAATCTAACTCATTTTCTCAATAACAACCATCTAATTGAGAATGAAGTTGATGCGAAACAAGGTTATTAATGGATTATAATGTTTGTATATTGACATATTCCTTAATTAGAAGTTATATTTATATTAAGTAATAATAATTATTAAATAGAAAGATGGTGAACGATATGAGTGCAGAGATGGACACAATTGAACATGAGTTAGAAGATTCAATAGCATCTTTAAGAAATGCAGGGATTAGAATCACACCTCAAAGACAAGCAATATTAAAGTATCTTATTGCATCAGAGACACATCCTACTGCTGACGAAATTTATCAAGCACTTTCACCTGATTTTCCAAATATTAGTGTTGCGACAATATATAATAACTTACGTGTCTTTAAGGATATTGGACTCGTTAAAGAATTGCCTTATGGTGATTCCTCTAGCCGATTTGACTTTAATACACATAATCACTACCATGTGATCTGTGAGAGTTGTGGTAAGATTGTAGACTTCCATTATCCACAGTTAGATGAAGTGGAACAATTAGCACAACATGTAACAGACTTTAATGTTACGCATCACCGAATGGAAATTTATGGACTATGCAAAGATTGCCAAGATAAAAAGTAAGAGTAACATCGTTATAAATAACTAATTATAGAAGAAACACGTCTCAATTTGATTGATTCGTGTTTTTTTTTAATTTCAAAATTTATAGCAATTAAAGTTGCTGCTGAATTAAACAGGGTAGTGATTTTGAATATTTATAATACGAAAATTAAAACCTTTTTAAAATAATGATGCTTAAAATCATGAAAATGAGGTAAAATATAAGCAATATAGCCACAAATATTTACACTATTTTAAATCTATGTACATATTATCGATAATTAGTAATTACAAAGGTAAAATTAAACCTAAAAATATTGATAAATATGATTGACGATTACGAATTCTCTTGATATTATATAAAAGTCGTCAAAACAAGGCGGCGAACGAATTTAACTTCTCAAACAAATATTTAAAAAGTGTAAATTTGACACTTGTTAATGTGATTGAAAGGTTATACAATATTAAATGTTGAGTTAACAAACGCAACAAACTTAATAAAATAAAAAAAGAAATTTATTCTTGACTTAATAAAAACTTAATGTTAAAATAAATTCTTGTAACACATTAATGAACATTGAAAACTGAATCGCAATATGTCAACGTTAATTCCGAACACAACGATAATCGTTGGTTCAAAAAACGTGTTAATGATAACACAAATTAGTATTTTATGAGCTAATCAAACA
>NZ_JXCF01000089.1 GCF_000875895.1 Staphylococcus gallinarum | reverse complement strand
ATACCGCACTTATCTCAGCAAATTTATTTCGTGATCCAGTTGATGATTATGATGTATATCAGCATTAACATTTCCGAAACGATTCGAACATATCTCTATTTCGACAAATATAAACCGTTTTTAACAAAGTATTGGTAAGGAGAATTTTATGAAATATTTCATTCCTGCTTGGTATCCTGAACAGCATTGGTGGCAAAATCGTGCGGATCAACAAGCAACAGCGTTTGATGATATGATCAGCCTTATGTCGATGCATCATCAAAATGAACAACCATTTCAATTGCTCGTATTGAACTACACACCGAATTTACGTACATTTTTACATCGTTACGAGTTGTTTGATGCTGCATACTGGTCTGTCTTTGATGAAATACAGGGCTTTACACATCAAACACCACAAGCCGTTGATTATCGACAATTGGATTGGCC
>NZ_JXCF01000088.1 GCF_000875895.1 Staphylococcus gallinarum | reverse complement strand
CCGCCAAGTACGGGTCCGTACGCCAGACTGTCTAACAAATAATACTAGTTTATTGTATTATATATTTGATAGAAGTTTAAAGGAGGATACTACTAAATGGCTAATATACAGGGATTTTCAAGAAATCAAGTAAGCTTTCAATTATTAACTTTAGATGAAATGATTGAGGAGGAAAACCCTGTTCGGGCAATTGATGCGTTTGTAGAGTCTCTCTGTTTGAAAGATTTAGGAATTAAAGAATATAGTAAAAACAACCGTGGACAACAACCTTATGAGAGAAAAGATTTATTAAAGTTATTTATATATGGATACTTTAATAAAATTAGATCATCACGATCTTTAGAAGTAGAATGTAAAAGAAATATTGAATTAATGTGGTTAGTAAATAGTATTTGTCCTGACCACGGAACTATCTCGTTATTTCTTAAAGAGAATCGTCAGAGTTTTAAACAAGTCATGAAAACTTTTACATATATTTTAAAAGGATGGGGATTAATTGACGGTAGAATTATCGCAATTGATGGGACAAAAATCACTGCTCAAAATAGTAAAAGTAATTATATTACTCCAAATGGACTGACGAAAAAGATAAATTATATAGATGAAAAAATTGATAAATATATACATCAACTAGAAAAGATTTCTGAGGAAAGTATATTAAACCAAGAAACAGTTTCATCGGTTAAGTCAAAAATCATGCGATATGAAGTGAAAAAGAAAGAGTTAACTGAACTAAAAAATGAAATGAAAAAAGAAAATAAGAAACAATTAACCACTACCGATCCAGACTCAAGAGCTATGAAAAATAATGGGAAAATCGATATATCTTATAATATGCAATCTTCTGTTGATAGTAAACATAAATTAATTGTTACACTAGATGTTGTGAATGACATAAATGATCAAAGTCAATTAGCTTCTATGGTTTCAAAAACAAACAAATTATTAACAAAAGATAAGAATAGAATTATATTAGCTGATACAGGCTATTACAATATGAAAGAAATTAAAAACTGTGTAGATGACGATAATACTGTATACATTAAACCGCAAAAATCCAAAAATATACTAGGTGGGACACAGTACTCAAAAGAAAAATTCCAATATCAAAAAGATACAGATTCTTATATTTGTCCAGAAGGAAAAGAACTTCCTTTTACAGAAAAAACAACTAAAAATGGCATGATGTATAAAAGGTATATTGGTGAAAAGAGTTGTCAAGCTTGTTCTGCTCATCATTTGTGTACAAAGTCTGTAAGGGGTAGAAATATTCAGCGCTGGGAATATGAAGAAATACTCGAAAAAGTGAAGAGAGAAACTGAGAATAATAATGAAATTTATAAAAAAAGGTCACATATTGTAGAACACCCTTTTGGGACTATTAAAAGATATTACGGTTATACATTCTTTTTAGGAAAGGGGCTGGAATCTGTAGGTGCAGAAGCAGCCCTAATTTGTGTTGCTTATAATTTTAAAAGACTAACAAAAATCAAAAAAGTTTCAGAAATAGTAAGGCT
>NZ_JXCF01000087.1 GCF_000875895.1 Staphylococcus gallinarum | reverse complement strand
TTGATAACTATACTAACGATTATAAATACAAGGTAAAAGCCTATAACGACGGGCGTTTAACTGTCATAAAATACAAAAATAAGCGTCAAAAACCTACTGTTTCTATCCACCAAAAAAAAGCGTTGGGCTCTTCTTCTTATTTGAGTGAGGATGAACGCTTAGATAATCAAAGAAGATATATGTTTAAAGTGAAAACAAAGATTAAAGACTTAGTTTTAAATAATCACTTTGATATGTTTTGGACTCTTACTTTTGATCCAAAAAAATGTATTGAATCAGTTGAAGATGAATATCGCTTTTTTGAAATGCGGAAGTGGTTAGATAAAATGCGTAAAAGACATTCTAGGAAAAGTGATAAGCCATTTATGTACATAGCTATCCCAGAAAGGCATAAGAGTGGTTTAATACATTGGCATATGGTAACTGGCAATTTGGAACCTAATTTAATTGATTCAGGTAAAACGTATAAAAAGCAAAAGATTTATAATTGTATTGATTGGGAGCATGGTTTTTCGAATGTGCAAATGATGCGTTCTAAATCAAAAATAAGTAGTTATGTAACAAAGTATATTACAAAAGACTTATTAAATACGCCAGCACGTAAGAATAAGCGTAAGTACTGGAGTAGCAATAATTTAACTTTGCCAACTGTGTATGGCGTTTCAGATGATTCTGTAATGAGTTTTATGCATGATGAATATGATAGAGTCGTAGAACCTAATTATAGTACAGATGTGTGTGATATTTGGGTGTTTAGAGTAAGGTGATATGCTTTGCGGCCATGAAAACGCAAGGGTGGAGCCCGTTAAGCGTTTGGGCAGCGCTCATGGCCGTAAAGTAATGCAATAGCGTTTGGTCTGGATGATTATATTTTTGTGTTGATGTACTAAAAATTATTTGTATTTAACTTTTACGTATTTTGCATGCGTTTTTTGAGTTACAAAGTTTACAGTTCTAATCTTTTTCCCTGCTTGATAGTATATTCTTTGTTTCTTTGTTAACGTTACATCTTGATAACCCGCTAATCTGCTATATCGTTTTGGATTTGCTTTTATTGTTGTTGTTACACCATAAGTTCTAGCAAATCCTAAAGTTAGATTAAGACCTTTATATTGGGCACCTGTACTAAAATTCAAAGATCTACCTGCTTGTATTGTGTATTTTGAGGCTTTTGTCCAACTAGGAGTCATATTAGAATATCCTGAAAATCTCATGTTGTATCTTGTTGAGGATATAGTTTTTACTTTTTGTGATAGTCCAACAGCTCTTGGTTGTATATTGTTGTTTTGGTCATTTAAGTACATTTGTTTGTCTTCTTCGCTTTCAAAGAAGATTTTGTCTCCATTTTCTTCGGTAATTGAAATATCATTTGTTGTTATATCTTGGTCGTAAGTGGCTAACTGAGAATTATCTTGTGTTTCTGCATTGGCAACTGACTGTGTTTTTAGTAGATTAAAACTAAGTAAACAAGCGAATAAAATACATAGTATCAATTTGTTTTTCATTTTTTGTTCTCCTGTATTCTTTTATTTTTAGTGTTTTTTGTAATTATAACTTAAATGAGGAGGTTTTTTATGAAGTTTTTTAATTTTTTATTTGTTTTTGTTACCGCTTTTGTTTTAGCTGATTTTGGTATTATATATTGTCTATATACATGGAACTTAAATTTATGGGTTTTTGTTATTCCGTTGTTTCTTTTGATATTTTCATTAGTTTACTTGAAAGAATATAATCATCAAAAGCAAGATGAGAATAAACAATAGAGTTACTTTTATGCCGAGAAAACTTTTGTGCTTGGAACAGAGCTATATGTTATTACAGCTTGTCTGTAAAAGTTGGTGGGGTTGAATTGGGATTAAACCAAGTTAACACCAACTAAAAAACATATAGCTCAAAGGTTCCAAGTCAAAAGGAAATTGGAATAAATAATAAAAGAGCGTGCACTAGTCTGATTAGACTGTACACGCTCTTAGTGCTATATTATAGCTAAACTAAATAAAAAGAGTTACAGCACTCCCCGACCAAAGTTTGTGATGTAACGAAACGCTTTATCAACTTGTATGTTACTGTATCTAGTTTTTAAAATCAAGTTGATAAATTTGGAAGTGGTGTAACTCTTTTTCAATTAAAAATTGAAAAGGAGTTTTTATCTTGAATAACAAAATTAAGTTTGTTGAAGATGATGAAAAAAATATGGAAGAGTTGCAAAAATTTTTGATGAGTGGGTTGCCCGTTCCTTACTTGACATACGGGCAACTTAACAGACACATTGATAACTATACTAACGATTATAAATACAAGGTAAAAGCCTATAACGACGGGCGTTTAACTGTCATAAAATACAAAAATAAGCGTCAAAAACCTACTGTTTCTATCCACCAAAAAAAAG
>NZ_JXCF01000086.1 GCF_000875895.1 Staphylococcus gallinarum | reverse complement strand
AGACAAAAAGTTTTCTCGGCATAAATGTGGGTATAATTAAATTAGATTTACTTAAACAATTCTTTAAAGGTTTTGAACGCCATTCTATTTTTAGAGTGGCGTTTTTATTTATCTACCTCTTCCCCTATCACGTTTTTGCGTATTCTTTTCTTCTTGATATTCTTCAGGATGTATTTGTTTATCTAATATTTGTATCGCCTTTATCATACGACCATTATCTCTACTTACATCATTCATCAAA
>NZ_JXCF01000085.1 GCF_000875895.1 Staphylococcus gallinarum | reverse complement strand
ACACTAGCGATTATTTCTTTTTGAATTCAAGCTTTTTTAAAACTCTAATTCACTCGGTTTTGCTTGGTAAAATCTATATATTTTACTTACTTATCTAGTTTTCAATGTACAATCTTTGAACCCTCTAAATGAGCATTCAAAACTGAATACAATATGTCAATGTTATTCCTCTTATCATCTTCTAAAGAAGATGTTCCGAATATATCCTTAGAAAGGAGGTGATCCAGCCGCACCTTCCGAT
>NZ_JXCF01000084.1 GCF_000875895.1 Staphylococcus gallinarum | reverse complement strand
TGGAAAGATGAATCATAGAAGGTAATAATCCTGTAGTCGAAAGTTTATTCTCTCTTGAGTGGATCCTGAGTACGACGGAGCACGTGAAATTCCGTCGGAATCTGGGAGGACCATCTCCTAAGGCTAAATACTCTCTAGTGACCGATAGTGAACCAGTACCGTGAGGGAAAGGTGAAAAGTACCCCGGAAGGGGAGTGAAATAGAACTTGAAACCGTGTGCTTACAAGTAGTCAGAGCCCGTTAATGGGTGATGGCGTGCCTTTTGTAGAATGAACCGGCGAGTTACGATTTGATGCAAGGTTAAGCAGTGAATGTGGAGCCGTAGCGAAAGCGAGTCTGAATAGGGCGTTGAGTATTTG
>NZ_JXCF01000083.1 GCF_000875895.1 Staphylococcus gallinarum | reverse complement strand
GATATCTGGTGCTGTCGTTCTTGTCAGTTTTTTAAGCCTATTTTGACTTCTAGGTGCTTGCACATAAAACATCACTTCAGCTTTAACACCCAACTCTGTATTAACAACATCAAAAAAATCGTCATTAATAGCTTTATCTCTTATTAAACGTGCTTGTATAGCGTCCAAATACTCACTGTATGCACGATCATAGTAAGTAATTGTACGACCATCATCTAAACGCCTTGTACGTGGTCTAGGCGTCCCCATAGGCGGTAAGTCAATTGTGTATTTCCATATCTTCGCCATAAGCTTCTTACTCCTTTTTATCCTTGTGTCCTATTGTCTGAGCTCTCCAATATTCCGCAATTCTATCAGCTTCACTCTCTCTATAAGCACGTTCTCTTTCAATTCGCTCCTGACTTCCTTCAGGTAGTGTTTGTATATATTCTTTTTCTGCCATATGACGTTTTAAAACTTCTGTCTGAGTTAACGCTCTATCCCTTGTATAATCAGTCCCCGTCTCTTTTGTTTCATCCCCTTTTGTTGATGCTATTTTCTTATTTTTGTACCCTAAATAATCCATATTCATATCTTGCGTGTGTTTTTGTATCACTTCGGCCTGTGCTTGTAAATTCACTTCAGCTTTTTTCTTAGGTTTTTCATATTTTTCTGGATGCTCTATAGCATCGTTAAACAGCTCTATAACAACATTTAACTGGTTAAGTGTAAACACTTCCCCTAATGCATAAAACGGTGTTTTTTCTTCTCCCATCTCTTTAATCAATTTCTTATATCTAAAGATTGCCGTCTTACCTAAACCTAAGTTTTCAGCAAGCAACTTCCAATGTGCTTCATTCACAATCCATTCTGAGATGTTTTCACTTTTACTCTTTGAAATACTTAATAATTTTTGTGTTTTTGTATTTGCCATATATAACACCTTTCTCCAATTAATAACTATTATTTTTATATTTTCGTATGTTTTCAATCATAAGTATATTCACTTATATAATTATGACAATAAACTCCATACCAGATTTGGTTAATAAAAGTTTTCGGTACGCTTTTTAGCAATTTTTATACATAATATGAACTTTAACTATTATGTATATTTATATCTTTGAACAACCTTTTTATTATCTTTATATTTGCAAGTTCATTCATAAAATCACTTGGCTATATATAAAAGTTCTTTAAAAAGAACTTGTATTACACTTTTAACTATAAATCATATAGTACGATATTTCAAACTATAAATTTACGAAAAAATAATTAGTTGATTTTTTAACGTAAAATAGATACATTGAGTATATTAAATTATTATTCCCACTTAAATATAGAGATTTTGATGTTTATATTTATTTCATATATTTCAAGAATTATGATTGTGACATTTTCCTTAAAAATAATTATATATTCTCTGTTTAATTAGATTATTCGTATTATGAAGTCTTTGAATTCAAATATTTTTATCAACAATAACATTGTTTATAGTACTCAAATATTTTATAATTAAACTATATAAATTATTAAAGATTTTAAAATGGAGTGATGTAAAATGTTGGATAATCAAAATAAATCGAGCAATTTAGAAGCATCTATTAAACTTAACAATGTAGAACTCTTTGAAACTTTTGATATAAATGCATTTTTGAAAGATAAGAGGCTTGTGGTAGAAAAAGTGTTAGTGGATTCTCATATAAAGTTAGAATTAAGAATAATTGAAGATCACACAAAATACAATGAAAATACTGATATTGATGTGAATAAAAATAAAGTCATCACTGCTATATTGCACGATGACATAGTCAATAAAGTTAACATCTTAGACATTATAGGTAATGAAGTAAGTTTGAATCACATTAATTCAGAAGATGTATTAGTATATGGTATTAACTGTTTACAAGTGACTGTTAGAGATATAGATGTCAAAAATCAGAAAGTTGATAACTTTAAACCAAAAGATAAATTCACTAAAGCAGAGTATAGATTGATGAAAATGAATTACTTCAAAATTTTTGATGCTCAAAAGTTTTTATCTTCCTACAACATGAAACTATTAACGGTTTACCCACAAAATCCAATTACTGCTCGCGCAATAATATTAATTACCGATGATTTTACAAATTGTGCATTATCTAATATTGGTAAAACGTTTGATCTCAAAGTACCCCTTACAAATGTAAGAGAGATTCCCCTTGAATTTGTAAGGGGTAATAAAGATATTACTATTGATAATATTTTAGGCAGTTTATCTGGTATGACTGTCAAAAATAACCAAGTATTACTTACAGCAGATACCCTACAACTAACAGAGAATGGACAAAAAATAGTTGTAGGAAAAGAAACTAGCAGTAAAGTTAACGATAAACAACATGATAACTCAAATAACATCACAAGTAACAGCTTGAATAATAATCATAAGTACTAGCTTGAATCTATTATTTTTCAAATGTTTAAACAAAAGAAAAGTAATGACAAGAAAAAAATAAAGGCGATTAAGAAGAAGCTAAAATCCCAAAAACTTCAAAACAACTCTTCTAAAAAGAAACTAACCAAAGAAGAAAAAAGAGAACTTTGTCTGGCAATACATTAGCAGCAAAAGCAGATGGTGCTATAAACACTATCATGCGCTACTTTGCTGGATTAATTTGTTTAGGTGCTATTTTAATACATGGTTTCTTTAATAGTTTACTATGAAACCTCCACAAGATAACTGTGGAGGTTTTGTTGTTGTACTTGTATTATTGCTTGTACTATTATTTTTGTTTTACAACAAAAATAACTCTATTAAATTAATTTAATAGGTATCTTGGCTTCTATCAAAAGTTAATGTAATATATTTTTTCTTTGAATAACTAAGGACATACAGAAAGATGTTGAATTTAACACTTTTCCATCAACTATATGTAACACCATGCTTTCTTTCCAATCAACTTGAGCTGATAAGCCAGGTGTGTGTTCTACGCAAATCGTTGCTTTCTTGGTTTTCTCTATTTTTTATTTTCTAAAGTATTGTTTCACGAGACTATAACTTCCGTCATAACCCTTTTTCTGGATGAACAAATAAATACTGTACGCACTACATTCATTAGCTAGTTTTAGATCCACAATCTCTTTATATGGATCCAATTTACTTGACCTTTGCTTTTTATTTTTATCACTGCCATTTTCTAACTCAACAAATGCCTGTTTGATTGTACGGTAATCACAATTAAACCTTCGTACTAAGGCTGCATAACTTGGTCTTGTTTCGTCTTTCATAAATTCTTTAACTCCTTTACGTATATCTTTTCTCATATTTACCTCCTTAAACTATGAGAAAAGGATACTAAAAAAGGTAGGAAAACCAACAATTTTAAATTGCCATTTTCCTACCTTTTAATTTGTCCTAGCAATAATAATTATTTTCTACTTTTACTCACTACATATTCTCAAAAGAAAAATTGTCATATCTCCTTTGAAATAATCATAAGGATGTTTAGGCATTGTTTTTTTGTTAGTCATTAAAGACCCCTCCACTATTAATAGTTATAATATATCAATATTTTTAGATAACAACAAAAAATTACTGGTTTTATTCTTAGTATATTTCCTGAATTAAGTTAAAATTATAGATTGTATTTTTCTTTCAAACTCTCCATTGCTTCAGAAACTATGTCCACCAGATTTTTTCCTGTTTTCGCTTTAATTTGATAGGCAACTGACCAATCATCAATGTACATTTTAATAGATTTAGTTTCTCTTACTTCTTTCTTTTTAGTTATCATTTCATCAAATATTTTCTCATCTTTATATTCATTTTTTACCATTTCATTGTTAAAATTTCCCATTTTATTTCCTCTCAATCTTTTTTAAAATTTCATTTTTTACATCTATATACATTCTCATTGTTTTTTTATCATGGGCTTTGTGCTCTGTTACTCCTTGTTCTCCCCAAGTAACCACTCGATCACTAGAACGTATGTAATTCTCAAACACATCTTTATCAAAAAGGTTATTCATCTTATCCATAACACTTCTATTAGTAGCACCTCGTTGATTCACTAAATATGGTAATAAACCCAAGAATTTTAAATTTTTCTTTTTATTCTGTTGAATATTCCCTAAATAGCTATAATATTTCTTAGCAGATATAAAACTGTCTTCTTCAGTTTTAGATGTTATCAAAACGTAATCAGACGCACATACAGCATTATTAGATAAAATCCCTGTTGATGGTCTTGTATCAATAATAATATAATCATAATTAGATTTAATAGGTTTTAAAAGAGAATTTAATAAAAAATACTCTCCTTTTTCATCAAAATTTTTAATAACATACTTATCAAAACTCTCTAGAGACCAATCACCTTTTAATATATCTAGATTGCTATTAACCGCTTCTATACAAGGCTCTAAATTAAGCTTTTTAATACCTTGCATAAAGGACGGCTCTTTCTCAAATTTAATCCGATAAGTTCTTTGTATTTTTTCAGTTAAATTACTTTGAGGATCTGTATCAATTGCTAATACTTTATAACCATCTTTCGCTAATAAATAAGTAAGTATTTCTGTTAAAGTAGATTTACCTACACCCCCTTTAAAACAACCAATCGTTATTACTATTGTCATATAACCAAACCTCTTTTCTGATTCTGTTAATTACATTTTATTTATATCTATAATAACAAATATCTCAGCTATTCTCTACTATCATCTTTTTCTATTTACACCTTTCACTACTATACTACTAGGACTAAAAGACATAAGTAGTTGTGTGGTTCGCTTTGTGTTTACTAATAACTAAAATAGCGAATGTACATCTCAAAAGCCATATTACTACAATTAAATATTTCTCTTTAGACTCTAAAAATTGAATCGTTCAATTTGTCGAAAGTAAGCACCTGTGCTTATATACTTTCGATGATAGAGTCATCTATCTCTCAAGCGTCAATTCAGACACAGAGAAGAGGAGTGTAAAGTGATACTTGTTTTCCGTTCATATCATAGCACCAGTCATCCATCTATAATAGATGAACAACTTCTGCCTAAACTAAGTAAAAAACTGTCGGGACCATTATTGTAGTACTATTCATGTCCAAATACATATTGCTTAGGTGCATTAACCAGTATATTTAATGATTTAGTTTCTTTAACACCTATAGGCTCTTGGGAGGGCTATATTTCTCTATAACATATATATTTAATATGATAATTTCCTTTTCCGTTAAATAGCGCGTGTATTTCAGCCTACTAGCGATTCCCTAATTATTTAAAAGCTTTGTCATATTGATTACTGATTTCTTCCGCAATACTTAAAATATCTGCTTCTTTTGGTTCTAATGTTTTAACCGCTTCTATTAATAATTTGCCATTTTCTATGTTAAAAGCTAATTTTTCGCTCTCATGTATATTCAATTGTTCTAAGATTTCTTTAGGTAAAGTAACCACATTGCTGGAACCAATTTTTCTAACTTTTCTAGTATTTGTGATAACCATACAACCCTCTCCTTCAGTATATATTTGTATATCTTTTATTGTGTATTTTTATATGTATTTTATCAATTTATTTTTGTAACTTTGCAACAGAACTCTTTAATTTAGTCTAGGTAGATGTAGCTCCTTCTATAGACGATAAATGATTTCATTATCTTAATTAGAATCAAAAACCACGTAAACTGCTTAGCTGTCCTCGTAGTTTATGAATAAAAAACAAATAACTATTACAATCAATGAGATGTTATAGAGTAAAAGAAGGTGTGTGTACTAGACGAAAAGCAAGATTATATCGTGGTTCTAGAAAATGTTATTTATAATCGTAACAAATTTATAGATAACATCTAAATTTCTTTGCCCAGTTCCATTTTTTATTTAGTGATTTTGACCACTTATAAAAATCTACACACGGATTGTATTCAAAATCAAATAGATCTAGTTTTTATGAAACAAAAAGAGCACTCGAACGGTGTCAACAGTACAAGTGCCCAACTAATTAAAACAGGAAAAATACACACAAAATTGACAAGAAATATCGTCTTTTGGTATTGTTCATTTATTTAATGAAATACGCTGTTTCTAATGTATCAAAATCAATCGTTTTTCGCCAAGTTCACTATTAATCTATTTTCTGTATATCGGAAGTGTTATAATATCAAATGTCATCAACAATCCTAACTGTTGAAATAGGACAAGTTAGGAGGTGTAAAGTCATGTCGATTGTAACAATAGTTTTCTCAACTCTTATTGCACCAATTTTGGTTGGTGTAATACTTACGACTTACAAATATTGGTTAGATAATCGTAAACGTTGATGACCATTAATTACCAAACACCTAAAAACGCCATCTACTATAGCAGTAGTAGATGGCGTTTGGTGTTTCATCATGTCGATAACACAATGGCTTTCTCAACTTACCTATAGTATATCCTTTTCATCACTGTTTGTAAAATATCCTTTGTATCCTTATAGTTTTGTATTATATACTTTTCATCTGATTTATTGTGCTTGTTATTAACCATCAACAAACTTTATTTTGTTTCTCATAAAAAAACTCCTTCTCAATTTTAAATTGAAAAAGAGTTACAACACAAACTTTGGTCGCGAATGCTGTAACTCTTTTTTATTTTTATTCCAATTTCCTTTTGACTTGAAACCTTTGAGCTATATGTTTTTTAGTTGGTGTTAACTTGGTTTAATCCCAATTCAAACACCACCAACTTTTACAGACAAGCTGTAATAACATATAGCTCTTTTCCATATCAAAAGTTTTCTCGGCATAAAACCACATCAAAAAAATAAAAGATAGAGACCTAAATTAGGAGCCCACTGAAAAAGTCAAAGTTCTACAGTTTGACTTTTTCAGTGGGCTCCCCAAACGATTCCCTCTAGGTGTTAGCTAAAAGTCAATCACTATAATTGACAATGAAACAAGAAGAAATCATAGACCAGGTTCTCCCTCATTTTAAAGTAAAAACCTTTCTTACTTCTGTACAAAATTTATATAAATGAATTGAAAATGATGAATAAAAGAAGATTATCATCATTTACTATGTAACATTTTATTTTTCGTCCTAGTTTCAAAAACTTTGTAATTACTCTTTTTTAATTCTAAGCGTGGATGATAGATGATTTTTTTGTCTCAAAGCGTTTTTGTAACACCTCTTCTGATTCGTCAACATAACCTTCAAACCAAACTTTTTCGATATTCTCTTCATTGAAAAAGTAAGACTTGTTATCAAATATTCCGGTTGGGTAAATACAAGCTGAGTAGTCAAAGTAACCAATTTTCCCATCATTATTGTATAAAGGAAATCGATTAATAATCATCAATTTTGTATCTCCCTTTTTAATTGTCTAATCACTTTTCTACGGTCCAATGGCGAACAATCCCAAATTAGTAAAGATGTTGCACCAACTAAAAATGTAGAAATCAATAATGGTCTGACACTCCCAGATATTAAATAATCATATGAAAGTAATAAAATAAAACATATCATAAATCCAACAATTATTAATTGACCAATTCTTTGTTTCTTCCCATTTTCTAGCAATTCTCGTATTTGAAAAACATTTGGATAATAAAGTTGTAGTGACCATTGCTTAATCAATACTTTCTTTCCAAGAATAGAAATAATAAAAGTAATTCCATAACAGAGAAAAAGTATTCCTAAACGAAATTGGTCACTAGTTTCTCCTATTACTAAACTAATATTAGAAATTATTCCTCCTAGAAGAGTGCTAGCAATTGGAACTAAGAAAAAAATATGATTAGAATGTCTGCTAGTTTCAGATTTATAAAATTTCTTAGTTTCCTTATCAACATAAACAACTCGATTTGATTGCCAACCGATATTGATTAACTTTAACATTAGTTACCATCCTTTCAGCTATAATAAATAACTACAAGCCATTAAAATAAA
>NZ_JXCF01000082.1 GCF_000875895.1 Staphylococcus gallinarum | reverse complement strand
CTTTTTTATTTTGATTTTTGGTAGGTTAGTACAAGGAGTAGGATCTGCTGCATTCCCTTCACTGATTATGGTGGTTGTAGCTAGAAATATTACAAGAAAAAAACAAGGCAAAGCCTTTGGGTTTATAGGATCAATTGTAGCTTTAGGTGAAGGGTTAGGTCCTTCAATAGGGGGAATAATAGCACATTATATTCATTGGTCTTACCTACTTATACTTCCTATGATTACAATAGTAACTATA
>NZ_JXCF01000081.1 GCF_000875895.1 Staphylococcus gallinarum | reverse complement strand
TCTTCTGAATTTTCTGCGACTGCGTCCCAGTCAACTTCGAACGTGTCTGCATATTCATCGTATTCTCGTTCTTCTTCTCGTTCTCGTCTGAATTTCTCGATTGCAAAGCCATTTTCAATCCCTCCTTTGTCATAAGAATCGCCCAACTTATTCCCACGTACTTTTTTATCTTCTTCAATGTGTCTATACGTTACGTTGTTTTTCGTTACTCTCGTGATTTCAACACCTTTTTCTTTTAGCA
>NZ_JXCF01000080.1 GCF_000875895.1 Staphylococcus gallinarum | reverse complement strand
AAATTGCTTTATCTTGAACATGACGTTCAAATAAATACATCAACTTATCGTGGTTCAACATGTCAAAGCACTGTTTTAAATCACAATCAACTGCGACCGAATAGCCCTCTTCATAGTACGTTGCACATTGCTTAAGCGCAGTGCCTGTACTACGATTGGGTCTAAAGCCATGACTGTGTTTTGAGAATGTACGGTCGATTTTCGGTTCAATAACTTGTTTAATGGCTTGTTGGATAACTCTATCTCTAGCGACAGGGATTCCCAACACACGCTTTTTCCCGTTTGGTTTTGGGATTTCAACTTTCCTTACTGCTTGTGGTTTATATGTGCCATCAAGCAGTTTCTTTCTAATTTGTGGAAAGTATTGCGCAAAGTGTCCATTCAGTTCACCGACTTTCATACCGTCAATTCCTGGTGCTCCTCTGTTCTTTCTCACTTTCTTGATTGCCTTTTCAATGTTGTTCGGTCTTACAACAAGCTCCATCAAGGATGGAGACTCACGATACATTTCTTTCATTTCACCTAAGATTTACTGTACACACTTATATACCCTTTTTCGTTCCACTACTTATCTCTCTATAAGCTGCCGGTATCTACCGTTTTCTGTACGTCGTAAATCTGTAACCTCCATTCTTTACTTTGTATGAATATTGTTCAGTCCTTCAGTATTTCTACCTACTATGACCTCTGCTGACTTCTCATCATTCGTTGTTACTACGGCATTTCTGTCGCTGATGAGACCTCCCCGGGTAAGAGTAATCACTTTCCACTCATGTTACTGCATCATTTACTATATAGAACTCGGGTAGTATGGGACTTTATCTTGAATTGCAGATTCGTCCATTCTACATAGCCTTATATGATATTTC
>NZ_JXCF01000008.1 GCF_000875895.1 Staphylococcus gallinarum | reverse complement strand
CAATGTGTCCAATGCCTCCGATTACTGCGCCACCAATACCGCCGCCAATACAAGCTGTGAAGAATGGTTTGCCGAGGGGCAAGGTTACACCATAAATTAATGGTTCACCAATACCTAAGAAGCCAACAGGTAAGGCACCTTTCAAAGTATTGCGGAGTGTTGTATTCTTACGACATCTAACCCATAAAGCTAATGCTGCGCCAACTTGACCAGCACCCGCCATTGCAGCAATTGGTAACAGGTAAGTTGCACCCGTTTGATTTATCATCTCAATATGAATAGGGGTAAATATATGGTGTAATCCTAACATTACCAAAGGTAAGAAGAAAGCACCAATAATAAAGCCACTAAATACACCACCAATATCGATAATGCCATTGATGATATGAACGAGACCATCTGATATAAATCCTGCTAAAGGCATAAAGATAAAAATTGTAAGTAAACCAATTATAAATAAAGTGATTGTTGGAGTGACAATGATATCAATTGCATTAGGGACAATTTTATGAAGTCTTTTTTCAACGATACTTAAAAGCCAAACAGCAAATATAACCCCAATGATACCACCTTGACCAGCTTGAAGCGGTTCGCCAGTAAAGATGTTAGTAATCATATTTTTATCGGTAAGACCAGTTAGTAGTGTGGTACCACCAATAACACCACCAAGCCCTGGTGTTGCACCAAATTCTTTAGCTGCATTAATACCAGTAAAGATTGCTAAGTAAGCCAACATACCGTCCTTTATGACGTTAAATACAGTCACCAGTTGTGTTACCCAGGCTCCCGATATTTGTCCACCTGCAAGCAAGTTACTTAGTACAGCGGCAATACCTCCAATTAAACCAGCACCTATAAATGCTGGAATCAGAGGTATAAATATATTAGCAATAGTCTTTAGTAACTTATTAAATTTACCGTGCTTTTGTTTAGATTTATAATTTGATTTATTCTGTGCGGCTTTTGCTTCTGCATCTTGCTTAAAATTCGTTGTACCATGTGGGATTGTTTCACCTAATTTGACGCCACTACTTTGCGCCATGTAACCTGCGACTTTATTAACGGTACCGGGTCCCACAACAACTTGAACACGGTCGTCTTTAACGACTCCCATAACACCATCAATTGATTTGAGTTTTGCATAGTCTACCTTTTGTTCGTCAATGACTTGAATACGAACGCGAGTCATACAATTAATAATGTTATCAATATTGTCCATAGTTCCAACTGCATCAGTAATTTGTTGTGCTAATTTTTGTTCTTTGTTCATATATAGACCTCCTGACATAAGGATAATAGCAGTTTAGTTGTACTTTGAAATTGGAATGCTTGAATGTTAGAAATATTATTGTTGTATTGTACGTTTAAGTAGAGCATGATTGTCGTCTAGTTTTTGTTCAGCATCTTGTTTAGTTACATTACAGAGTTGCATGACGACTGCAGTTTTTATATTCTGACCGGATTCTTCAAAACGAATTTTAGCCTGGTCATATGAAATATCACAAATTTCTTGAATGATACGAATTGAACGATCGATTAATTTTTTATTCGTAGCTTTGACATCGATCATTAAATTATCGTAGACTTTTCCAACACCTACCATTGTGATGGTAGATATCATATTCAGGATTAATTTTTGTGCAGTCCCTGCCTTTAATCTTGTAGAGCCGGTAAGTATTTCTGGTCCTACATCTACTTCTATTGCTTGTTTAGCTAGGCTACTTATCGGTGTGTCAGTATTACAAGAAATTGCTACCGTATGTGCACCAACTTCATTTGCACATTTGATACCGCCTTGGACATATGGGGTCGAACCACTTGCAGCAATTCCAATGACGACATCTTTGTTTGAAAGATGGATATGAGTCAAATCTTCTCGCGCAAGTGCAGGATCATCTTCAGCACCTTCAACAGCTACGGTTAATGCGCGTTGACCACCAGCGATAAGTCCGATCACATCGTTTATTGTCGTATTAAACGTAGGTACACACTCAGCTGCATCTAATACACCTAATCTACCACTAGTTCCAGCGCCTAAATAAATAATTCTGCCCCCGTTATTAAACCTATTTATAGTGATTTCAATGACTTCAGCAAGTTGGGGTATTACTTTGCTTATTTCTTGTGGCACCTTTTTATCTTCTTCATTCATGGTTTGCAGTGCTTCGACGATAGTCATTTCATCTAAATGCATTGATGCTGTATTTCGAGATTCGGTCGATTTTTGTTTCATTATTACATCTCCTTTGGTTGATTTTTAAATGAAAATGAATCTCCTGATTGCATACAGTAGATTAATGGTAAATCTGCTGTGATAACTCTAGCGATCACATTGACATTTGGATGCTCTGGAAGCGGCTCTTTGATGATTTGTAATTCGCCTTCATAACGCCCGTTTAATGTATTATCTAGTGTGATATGCCCTGGAAGTCGTTCAACTGTATGCATTGGTTGAATTGTGTCATTCAGATAATGTCGTGCCTCTTGTGAGCGTATGACATGTTCGGGATTGTCAATGCGAACTGTGTGTGATGCTTGAAGTATTGTAGGGATATGATTGTCATAATATTTTAAATGTAATATGAAATTTCTGTGCTGAATTGCTTGATAGAGTTGTTGTGCCATAGTTTCCTCGAGATAAGGGTCACCAATTAAATAATCTGTGGTCTTTGCTTGAATTAGTGTTGTCACACTTTCTATAGGATGATGATTACGTGAAGCTTCTATGGTTGGTAAACCTTTAAATATCGGACCTCGCTTTTGACTACCGGATATGAAACCAAAGATATGTGCTTCAGGATTAAAACGTAAAATTAGCATATTTTGTTGTGTGATAAATGATTCGGAAAGTCCCGTATCCGGTCTAGGATAATAATTGTGGCAATATATGATATTTGAAAAATCACTTACTGTTTGTTTAAGATGAGTTAATAATGAGGTAGTAACAGTGCTCGCGTTCAAACAACATTTAAAGCCTGCATTGATAATAGAATTTACCGTAGCAACAGAGGTACTATGATCAATCCTTATAATAAAATGTGCATTTGTATAGCGTTGTAAAATTTGGAACAATGTTTGAGTTAGTAATGCTGGATTAATATCGATAATGAAGTGTATTTCATAATAGTCTAGATAATCTAACAGCTCTGTTAGTTTTTGATACTTTAACTGTTCATCTTCTTCAGGTATTTGCACCGAAGTAAAGATACTATCATATCCAAAGTCGACCATCGATTTAATATAAGATTTATTGAATGGCTCACCTAAATAAACTGAAAAACCTGGCATATCTATACCTCCAATCTGTAATCGTTTTCATTGTACAATATGTGTAATCAAATTACAATTTAAGATTAAAAATTAATGTATTGTGAAATTTTGTTACAAATATAATTTGATAAAGTGTAGTATCTTGAGTAATCTTTGCTGAATGTTTGAAATATGTTTGATGGTATTACCTACAGTGAATTCTTCAATAGGTTGAAATTTGAAATCTTCTAGAAAATGATAGTAATTATAGTGGATAAGCGAAGTATGACGGAAGGGGGAGTTTTTCAATTTGATATATTCTTGCTCAATAAATTGTTGTAATTCCTGTTGAAATTGGTCCTTTTTCTTATGTTCGGTGACAATGCCAAATTTATAAACCTCTATTAAATTAAGTAATTGTTGTACGCTTTCTGAGATAGTTAAGAGTTCTTCTAATTGCATGATTATCGCCTCCATAATGATTAATAATAGGGTTAATATTTTTGCTCCGTTGATTTAGATGATATACTGTGCTTAATTTAAATATAGTTGGGTAACGTTCATGCTAGGCATCGTTAATAAATATAAATAAAGTCGGTAGATATTTAGCAAGAAAGGTATGAACAAAATGAAAAAAGTTATGTTACGGTTTCGCGAAGTAACCTGGAAAGATTTTATAGTAGTTGTAAGTTTGTTTTTAATAATAGAATGTTTATCTATAGTTGTAATGCGTTTTGGACATCAATTTGTAGAGGGGTTAAATTCGAGTAGTGAGGTATTACTCGGTTCATTAATACAATTATTAGCATATATGACAACTATTTTTATTTTTTACTTTTTACATATGAATGATTTTTATGCAAAATTTAATACAGGTGTAGAAGTCATTAAACAAAACAAAGCTTGGTTAGTCGGAATATTTATAATCATGTTTGTTGCATCATATTTATATAACTTTGTAGTGCAATATCTTCCAGGTGGATGGGGGTTTAGCGAAACACAAAATGAAATGCAACTTCAAATATTATTTAAAAATCCACAATTTTTACCATTTTCTTTTTTATTAATTGTTATTGCAGCACCATTAGTAGAGGAAATTATATTTAGACATTTAATGATAGGTGAATTGGGGAAAGTGTTTAATTTTAAGGTAATGGGAGTCATTTCTGCTATATTATTTTCGTTTATGCATGTAAGTAGTGCAGCCTCACCATTTGAGTTTGGTAGTTATTTTATCTTAGCTGTTGCTTTAGTATATGCATATGTTAAGACGAAGAATAAATTAATCGTTAGTTTCAGCTTACATATGTTGAATAACCTGGTGTCCTTTATTATTACTGTTTTGATGATGTACCAATAAAGGTCAATAAAAAGTCCAACTGAATTAATTTTCAGTTGGATTAGAAAACTGTTGGAAATTATTAATTGTTATATCTTGTGTCTTTATTGTTTTTTCGAATGAGTAAGAAATATCTTGTATATCCTCAATCGGGATTGTATTAGTTTTACCTAATCCAATTTCAAAGACGACTGCTTTCCATAAACCTTCTTCACATAGTAATCCAATGAAAATTACATTCTCAGTGCGATTCATATCATCAAGCCCATGCTCCATAGCCATTACATTACGCTCTGTACAGTAAATTAATACATCCGAAAATAAAGTTGGCAATGTTGTGTGTGGTGGCGTGTCAAATTTAATATAACGGTCTAATTTTTTTAACGTCCGTCTCATTTTTGTGTAGGGTAAATTTAAACATTTTTTGATTATTGCTTGAATTTCTTCTTTGTAAGGAAGTGTTGAATAAGATTGACTTTCATTTAATACAAGAAATAATGCAGAAAGTTGATTTTCAGTTAATTCAATGTCATAGCTATTCGGTGTTTCTTGTAATTGATAACCACCTAATTTACCGTGTTTCGCTAAAATTTTAACGCCTTGATCCTCTAAATCTTGAATATCCCTTAAAATGGTACGCTTTGAAACATTTAACTCAGACGCTAATTCTGAAGCAGTAACTTGCCTATTTTCTTGAATTGCTTGAACCAATTTGTTTTGTCGTTCGCGTTTATTCATGAAGAAAGTCACCTCCCAATATGATTACATATTACAATTATTATATCATAAAAGTGACAATGACGACATTTAGAAAAAATAAACAAAAAAATTAGAGAAAACGCTTACATTTTTTCAAGTCTTATGTTAGTATTGTATATAGTAACAAGGGGGTAACGAATAGTTGACAAAGGGGTAGGCTATTACATAATAGTTTTGTTAACAATTATTCGTACGAGTTACTAAACAAACATCTTCAATATTTATTACTTACTTTCCTTTCTATTTAGCCGACTAGCAAAGCTAGTCGGTTTTATTTATGTTTGTTGCAATATATGAAAAAAATGTTAGATGATTAACTTTGGGCATATATTTTCTGTTACGAATTATGATAAAATGAGACGAAATTATACATATCTAAATCTATACATAAAGATTATAAATATAAAAAGAGGTGTAGACATGGAAAAAGAACAATTAATTTTTATAGACGATTCTGTCAGAGCGTGGCTCGCTTCGTTAGATGATATTATACCAGCATTAATCGATGAGATGGTAACTACAACCAAGAAGAATAGGTTTGATTTAGTAACTAATGTTGATAAAACGATTCAACAAAGATTCCAGCAGTTTTTAACTGAAACATTCCCTGAACATCAACTATTTGCAGAGGAAAAAACCAATGAAGAAGTTCACCCTCATGAGGGACATGTATGGATTATGGATCCAATTGATGGAACCGCAAATTTAGTGAAACAACAAGAAGACTATTGCATTATATTAGGTTATTTTGTAGATGGTGTACCAATGTTGTCTTATATTTATGATTATCCACACGGGAAATTATATAAAGCAGTAAAAGGGTATGGTGCATATGTTAATGGTGCGCCACTTGAAAAACCGGAATCCATTGAATTAAAGGATGCCGTTGTGTCATTTAATGCACTAGTTATAAATGCAAATAAAATGCAAGAATTATTTGACGCTTCCTTTAGTCATCGTTTTATTGGCTCATGTGGTTTAGATTCTGTTCGTGTGATCAACGGTCAATTTGGCTTGCATATCAATACGAATCCAAAGCCATGGGATATCGCGGCGCAATTTTTATTTGCAAGTGAGCTAGGGTTGAAAATGACGACACTAGACAATAAACCTTTGGATTATGCGACGGCTGGTCCATTCATTATCAGTAATCCAGGTTGTCATGAAGAGATGTTAGACGTTTTAAATTCAGGAGCGGGTTATAAAAAGTAAATTGTAACTCTAAAATATCATACTTTATCAAATTTTTAGGTCTTAAGCACTATGCTAAATTGTATAAATTCATTTATAATGTAGTTATTAATTTAAGTTGAAAACTGAATATAGAATGGGGAATGATAAGAGTGAATCGCTCTAGAATGAACGGAAAAAAGAAAATGGGACTAGGTAAAAAGCTATTTTTATGGTTTTTCGGTATATTAGCCATACTTGCTTTGATAGCAGTTATTTATTTAGGATATAAAATCTTTTCAGTCGGTGGATCAATACATAATCCATTAGATAGAGATAAATCGTCACTAAGAGATAAGAATGTCAGTTTAGATGATGGTGATGCTTTTACAATTGCATTGTTTGGTGTAGACTCTGATGCGAAGAGAGCTTCTGAAGGCGATGGTCAACGTAGTGATACAATTATGGTGCTATCGATTAATCCTAAAAAGAAAACAACTGAAATTGTAAGTATTCCAAGGGATACACAAGCTAAGATTGTAGGTAAAGGTACAACCGAAAAAATTAATCATGCCTATGCTTATGGTGGTCCTGATATGGCAGTGAAATCTGTTGAAAAATTATTAAATGTACCAATTGATCATTACGCTACGATAGATATGGATGGCATGAAAGATATGATTGATACAGTTGGTGGTATCGACGTAACAAGTAATGCGACATTCTCATATAAAAATCACCAATTTAATAATGGCGAAAAAACACACTTAGATGGTGATGCTGCAATGGCATTTATCAGAAGTAGAAAAGAAAGCGGTGCTGGTGGAGACTTTGGTCGTCAAGAACGACAACAAATTGTAATTCAAGGTTTAGCAAGTAAGTTATCAAGTGTAAATTCAATCACTCATTTTAATTCGATTATGAATCATATTAAAGAGAATGTGAAAACAGACTTATCAATAGGTGAATTAAATAAAATTAGAAGCAACTATAAAGATGCAGATAAGACAGTTAATAAGCACCAATTAGACGGTGAAGGCGGCATACAAGATGATGGCTTATATTATTTTGTACCTAGTCAAAGCTCATTAAGTGAAATTGAATCTAGTATTAAAGATAATTTAGGTATTTACTAGAACAGCACCTGTGATAGCTGAACAGCAAGGTGAGGTAAATTATTCATGATAATAAATTGTTGTTACAAGCAAAGCACGTTTTAATTTAAATGAGTATCTAAAGATAAATTTAATGACTTCAATGGTTGCTCGAGTTAAGATTTTAAGAATCTTTCGCTCGAGCAACCTTTTTCTATAAATGAAATGATACAGAAAAATACTTCAGCTAAATTTCAATCCCTGAAAAAAATAATTTATATATAAGTGTAGAACGTCACAATCGTCAAATAAAATTGACAGTGTAGTTCTACTTTTTTTGTCATAAACTTAATACGATCTAGAGATAAATGAACTCATATTGTTGTGGCATAAACATCTTAAAAATTTATTGTTATATGCCTAGAGTTATATAGTGGAAGTGGCATAGAAAAAATACAAATCTATACTTTAGTTTGGTGAACAAGCTGTAATGATAAATGACTGACAAAACAATAATACAAAAATGTTTTATTATATTTTGGAATAGTAGGATATTGAATTGTATTAAAAAAGGGAATGGAATACAGAATGCCTTAACATTCATAATAAATACGTTTACAATATAAGTAACATTACCTAAAAAGTGTGGGGCTTTTATGATGGAATGTTGTTGAACAACAATGAGAATAATACGGGCAGTATATTATAAAAACAGGGGTGAATCGAATGCAGGAACATTTAATCGTTTCTTTAGATGGTAAAGACTATCTTGTTGAACCAGGCACGAATTTGTTGCAATTTATTAAATCACAAGATACATTTGTGCCTTCGATTTGTTATAACGAATCGCTAGGACCTATTCAAACTTGTGATACTTGTACAGTTGAGATTGACGGCCAAATTGGACGTGCGTGTAGTACAACGATTGATCGACCAATGGTGGTTAATACACAAACAGATAATGTACAAACAAGCCAAAAGGAAGCACTTGATCGCATATTAGAGAAGCACATGTTGTATTGTACTGTGTGTGATTATAATAATGGTGATTGTGAAATTCATAATACAATGGATCAGTGGGGACTTGAGCATCAAACGTACGAATATAAAGAAAAGCCATATGAAAAAGATTATGGTCCCTTTTACAGATATGATCCAAATCAATGTATTTTATGTGGACGATGTGTTGAAGTTTGTCAAGATGTTCAAGTCAATGAGACTTTGACAATAGATTGGGAGCGACAACAACCACGTGTTATTTGGGATAATGATACAACAATTAATGATTCCTCATGTGTTGGCTGTGGTCAATGTGCAACGGTATGTCCTTGTAATGCCATGCTTGAAGTCAATATGGAAGGCAATGCAGGCTATATGACAGATTTAGAACCCGGTTCTTTAGCCGCGATGATAGATTTAACTAAAAAAGCAGAACCAGGCTATGGTCCTTTATTTGCAGTATCTGATTCTGAAGCTGCCATGAGAGAAGAAAGAATTGAGAAAACGAAGACAGTATGTACTTATTGTGGTGTTGGTTGTTCATTTGACGTATGGACAAAGGATAGAGAAGTACTAAAGGTGCAACCACAGCATGAATCACCGGCCAATAAAATATCATCATGTGTGAAAGGAAAATTTGGTTGGGATTATGTTGATTCAGATGAACGCTTGACTAAGCCATTAGTAAGAAAAAATGGTCAATTCGAAGAAGTTGAGTGGGAAGAAGCTTTACAAGTTGTATCAGACAATTTTACTAAGGTGAAAGATAAATTAGGTCCAGACGGTTTAGCATTTATCTCTTCCTCCAAAGCTACAAACGAAGAATCATATTTAATGCAAAAGTTAGCGCGCCAAGTTATAGGTACAAATAATGTAGATAATTGTTCAAGATATTGCCAAGCTCCTGCAACTAAAGGTCTATTTAGAACAGTGGGGCATGGTGGAGATTCTGGTTCTATAGATGATTTAGAAATTGCAGACATGGTCGTACTTATTGGTACAAACACTGCTGAGGCACACCCTGTCATTGCATCAAGAATTAAACGAGGTCATAAACTTTATCAAAATACATTAAATGTATTTGATATTAGAAAGCATGAAATGGCAGAACGTGCTGACAATTTCTATCAACCTAAGCCAGGAACAGATTTAGTTTGGTTATCTGCGGTAACGAAATATATTATCGACAATGATTTACATGATACAGCATTTATTGATGAATGGGTGAATGATTTCGAAGCATATAGAACGTCTCTAGAACCATTTACAATGGACTTTGCAGAAGAAACAACGGGTATAACTTCAGAAGAGCTAATTGATTTTGCACACCAAGTTGTCAATGCAAAATCAGTATCGATTTGTTGGGCAATGGGTGTAACACAACAAGATATTGGTAGTGATACGTCTACTGCAATTTCTAATTTATTATTAGCAACAGGCAATTATAGAAAGCCAGGTTCAGGTGCTTATCCGCTTAGAGGACATAACAATGTACAAGGTTGTAGTGATATGGGTAGTATGCCTGATCAATTCCCAGGTTATCAATTGGTTACTGATGATGAAGTACGAGCTAGATTTGAAAGAGAATATGGTGAAAGTTTACCAAGTCATCCAGGACGTGATAATCATCAAATGATGGAAGGTATTCATGAAGGTGAAATTGATTCTTTATATTTATACGGCGAAGATACAGGTATTGTTGATTCGAATATCAACTTTGTACAAGCAGCTTTAGAAAAGGTTGGTTTCCTTGTAGTACAAGATGAGTTTTTCACTTTTACAGCATCATATGCAGACGTTGTCTTGCCTGCCAGCCCATCACTTGAAAAAACTGGAACATTTACAAATACAGAGCGAAGAATTCAACGTATCTATCAAGCATTGGAACCAAAGGGAGACTCTAAACCTGATTGGCAAATCATTCAAGCAGTGGCGAAATCATTAGGATATGATTGGGGATATACACACCCAAGTCAAATCATGGATGAAGTTGCACGATTGACACCACTTTATTCAGGTGTAAATTATGATCGTTTAGAAGGTTATAACAGTTTACAATGGCCAGTTGCTGCAGATGGTACAGATGAACCAACCTTGTATCTAGAAGGATTTAACTTTGATGATGGTAAAGCGAGATTCTATCCACTGTCATTTGATAATTTCTTCAAAGTGAATGAAGTTTATGATTTACATGTAAATAACGGTCGATTATTAGAACACTTCCATGAAGGTAATATGACATATAAGGTACCAGGGTTAGAATACAAAATGCCTAATGCATTTGTAGAGATTTCACCTGAACTAGCTGAAGACAGAGGCATCCATGAAGGTGCAGAAATCAAGCTTATTTCTGAAACTGGAGAAGCGGAATTGGTAGCGCATGTTACTGATAGAGTTAAAGGTAAAGAAATATATATTCCTCTAAATAACAATGCAATGTTGCATGGTGACAATGGTGCAATTAATTTATTGACCAATAGTGACGTTGATAAAGATACAGATACACCATCATATAAACGTACAAGTTGTCGAATGGAAGTAAAAACACGAAGAGGAAAGTCACCACTTAATCCTACGAATTTCCGGGTGAATAAACAGCGCCAACCACAATATAGTGTTAGAGTTGAAGATAAATGGAGACGTGATGACTATACTTTCCCAGGAAGTCAGGTGGATAACTAATGGCTGAAAGAATAACTAAAATAAAACGCATGGAAAAGACAGAAGCAGAAATCAAGCAAGAAAGTATGGCTGAAGTAACAGACGCAATTGTTGCAAATAAAGACAGTATCTTAAAAACAATTAATCTAATTAGTACATTAGATGACGCTAAAATATTAGATGCTCTGTCTGGCGCAGTTAAAAGTCGAGGAGTAATCGCCAATAAATTTGCTGTAGAACTAAATAAAGAACAATATACAGGGTTAATTTCAAATATGGCTTCACTCGTATTCTTATTAGGTGACTTAAATGTAAATGATTTATCTACAATGCTAAACAAAGTCAATAAAGGTTTGCATGTAGCAAACCAAGCAAACCCAAACCAAAAAACATCTATCACCGGATTAATGAGTATTTTAAAAGACGATGAAATGAACCGCAGTTTAACTTATATGTTGAATATGCTGAGAGGTATGTCACGCTAATATAATAGTATGTGTTCACAGAATGACATGTAACAGACCAAGATAGGAGAAAGTTATTTTCTATCTTGGTCTGTTTTATTGTTTAGAAAATGACATATTGCAAAATGCTTAAATATGATACAATTTCTAGTATTAGAGTTTAATATTAGTTTTTTAGATGAGGAGAGGAAGACATATTAATCCGAAAATGATAAAAGTCATGGCCATCATTTCCAATGTTATTCTAGTATTGGGAATTGTGTTCTTGATTACAATGAATATAATGATGGCAATTACAATGTTTGTTGTCTCATTAGCGATAAGTCTCACAATCTTCAATACGTTATTTAGAGATAGAAGAGGAATGAAGATTGCTATCAATGTGTCGTTTGCAATTGTGCTAATTGCGATTATATTTGCATATATTACATTAACTAAATAATTGTGTAAGTTAGGGAGTTTTTCTGAAAATGAAGCAATTAATTACGCAAAGACTTTCGGTCGTGTTATTGATCGTTATTTTAGCTGTTTTTGTTCTGTTACTGATTATCAATGAAACGACTTTATTTGATAACCAGAAGACAAACACATTTAATGAGGCCGTGAGTAAACAAGTAGATGGTAATGCATTAAACATGAAAGAAGAACAAGGTCAATTTGTTGATGCTTCAAGAGCAGATGTGAAACAAGCTATGGACATTGATAATGAATATGAAAATCTAAATTATATGGATATTTCAGAAAAGGTACCTATGTCTGAGCATGAATTGAATCAAATATTAAAAGATAAAGGTATTTTAAAAGGACAAGCAAAGGCTTTTCTTAAAGCTCAGGAAAAGTATGATGTAAATGTCCTATATCTGATAAGTCATGCTTTAGTTGAAACAGGTCATGGTCGTTCAGAATTGGCAAAAGGCATTAAAGATGATGGTAAAAAGTATTACAATTTCTTTGGCATAGGTGCGTTTGATGAGAATGCAGTGCACACAGGAAGTAGTTATGCTAAGAAACAATCTTGGACATCGCCTAAACGTGCAATTATGGGTGGCGCAAAATTTGTTCGTAAAAATTACTTTGATAAAAAGCAAATTACATTATATCAAATGCGTTGGAACCCTAAAGCACCAGGGGAACATCAATATGCTTCTGATATCGCATGGGACGGTAATATTGCACGCTTTATGCAACATTATTATGACAAGTTTGGTATTAAAAAGGATCATGTTTATAAAGATTACTATTTATAATGGACCAATATTTTATGAATAAAGGATAACGATGTAATCAATACAGGTGTTATCTTTTTTCTTTGTAAAGTAATTAAGGAATTCATTAAAAAACACAGGCTAGTAAGAACAAATAAGTTTAATGATAGATGGAGTGAAAATGATGAAGATAGGTATAGTAGGTGCAGGTATCGGTGGTTTAACGACTGCAGCGTTACTGATTGAGCAAGGTCATGACGTAAAGGTATTTGAACAGAAACAAGATATAACTGAAATTGGTGCAGGGATAGGTATCGGGGGCAATGTCCTTGAAAAGTTAGGTAATCATGATTTAGCGAAAGGCATAAGAAATATTGGACATGAAATAGAGCAAATGGCAGTGCTAGATGATAAAGGTAATACGCTATCAAATGTGAAATTAAAGAAAAAGACTGTTAATTTGACGGTGAAACGTCAAGATTTAGTAGATGTTATTCAATCTTATGTACCATCACAATATCTTTATTTTGGACACCGTGTGGAAACAATTGAAAGTGAACCACTTAAAGTGACATTGAAATTTGAATCTCAATCTCAAGCAGATGAAGCATTTGATTTATGTATAGCTGCAGATGGCATTCATTCAAATGTTAGACAATCTATATTACCAGATAGTAAGCCGATATATAGAGGGTATACTGTGTTTAGAGGATTAGTAGACGATGTAAATATAAAAGAAGAACAGGTTGCTAAAGAATACTGGGCTACAAAAGGTAGAGTAGGCATTGTTCCTTTATTAAATCATCAGGCTTATTGGTTTATTTCTATTAATGCTAAAGCGCATGATGCAAAGTATAAAGCATTTGGTAAACCTCATTTACAAGCAAAATTTAATCATTTTCCAAATGAAGTAAGAATGATATTAGACAAACAAAGCGAAACAAATATTTTACTTCATGATATTTATGATATACAACCACTGAAGTCATTTGTGTATCAACGTGTTGTCTTGTTAGGGGATGCAGCACATGCTATGACACCAAACATGGGACAGGGCGCAGGACAAGCGATGGAAGATGCGATTGTATTAGCTAATTGCCTTGCGCAGTATGATTTCGATGAAGCTTTGCAACGTTATGATAAATTACGTGTTAAACATACTAAAAAAGTAATTAAACGTTCTAGAAATATTGGGAAAATAGCACAAAAATCAAATAAGTTATTAGTCGCTTTGCGTAATTTTGTTGTTAAAATTATGCCAAACCAACTAGCCAGTGCGCAAACAAAATTTTTATACAAAACAAAATTAAAGTAGCTATGAAAGTTATGTTGAACTTATAAATATAATTAAAAGAGAAGCCCTTAAATGAAGTCTACTGATTTCATTTAAGGGCTTCTCTTTTTAGTAGGTGCATGTAAATTGTCGAGAATCACTAGTTTACTATAAATTTTGGTGTTTTATTCTCTAGTTTACTTAATGTATCATTCGCAACAATTTTAGCCATCATATCTCGTGACTCATATGTTGCATTTCCGATATGTGGTGTAATGACTACATTATCAAGTGATTTCAATTTTTCGTTAATCTGTGGTTCAAATTCAAAGACATCAAGAGCTGCACCTTCTATCAGTTTATCTTGTAATGCTTCGACAAGTGCTGCTTCATGGACAATTGGCCCACGTGATGCATTGATTAAATAGCTTGTCGGCTTCATTAATTTAAATTGAGGTGTATCGATTAAATGATGTAAATCTGTAGAATAGGCAGCATTAATCGTTACAAAATCTGAATGCTTTAAAAGAGTTTCTAAATCTACATATTTTGCGCCGATTTCGCGCTCTTTATCCTTTTTCTGATTTGGTCCAGTATAAAGAATATTCATATCGAAAGCTTTTGCTCTTTTCGCAACTGCACCACCAATTTCACCTAAGCCTATGATACCGATTGTTTTGCCTGACACTTCTCGACCTCTAAAGAATAAAGGAGCCCAACCATCGAATCCTGTTGAACGACATAATTTATCGCCTTCAACAATACGTCTTGCCGCAGCTAACACGAGTCCAAATGTTAATTCAGCTGTTGAATTAGTCGAAGCCTTGGGCGTATTAGTAACGTCGATATCCTTTTGTCGAGCATAGGCAGTATCGACATTATTAAATCCAGCGCCATAATTTGCGATTATTTTTAATTTATTTCCTGCATCAATGACATCTTTATCAACATTCGTTGATAATAGACTGATTAATGCGTCAGCATCTTTGACACCTGACTTTAATGTCTCTTGATCAATAATTCCTTTACCATCATACATTTCAACTTCAGCACCAGCTTGTTCAAGTGCTTTAAGTCCTGCTTCAGGAATAGGTCCTGCGATATAAACTTTTACCATTAATAATCACTTCCTTTAATACAAAGTATAGTAAATAAATATGGGCTTAACAAATTTTTATATTTAAAATGAAATAAAATAACTAAACACAATCGTTTAAGGGATATGTAAAAAAATAAATTACTTTAATAACGTATATTAAATCTCATTTTCTTTGTACTTGAGCAATTGACCAATTAACTAATTAACTAATTAACTAATTAACTAATTAACTAATTAACTTTAGACCTACAATTGATAGAACTATCAAACCGATAAAAAATACACGTTTGGCATTTTTGGCTTCATTATATAGCAACATGCCTACTAATGTGCCACCACCAGTACCAATACCACTCCATATAGCATATGCTGTGCCCATAGGTATGGTATTCATTGCTAATTTCAATGTACTAAAGCTACAGATAAAGGCAACTGCTAATAGAACGACAAGTGATTTCTTTTTTGTTCTTGTAATTTCATTTAAAATGATGACACCAACAACTTCTAATAAACCTGCAAAAAATAAAATGAACCAACTCATTACTGCTGCACCTCCGAAGTTGATAACTTAAGTCCAATAATGCCAATAATTAATAGACAAATAAGCATCATTTTTACAATATTGAAGTTATCTCCAAAGAAAATAATATCTACAATTACTGTGCCAACAGAACCTATGCCAACAAATACAGCATAAACAGTGCCCACTGGTAGTGCTTTACAAGCTGAAATAACTAAGAAGAAACTTATGCCGATAATTATAATTACTGCTAACCAACTCCATACAGAATTAGCAACATTTAAACCAGTAACCCATAATACCTCGATCAAACCAGCCAATATTACTTTAAACCACTGCATTGTCTTACCTCCTAATTTATACGAAACGTGTCCATTTTCTCAAATTTATTAATATACTGCAATGTCATATAACAAAAAAAGACTGAAACATGAAGCATAATCATGTTCCAGCCTATATTAATGGTAGCGCAATTCAACAGACAGAATGGAAGAACTTTCCCTTAAAGAACTTGTCATTTAGTCATATTTGCTTAGATAGTGTACTTATACTTATTTATAAGCATAGATGATATCCAATACCATTGTAGCGAATTATATTAAATGTTTAGTTATTAGTTTAAGTGGATATAGTTGTAAGAACTAGCTTCAGAAGAAGAAATTGTTCTTTCACTTACTGAATATGGTCCACCGCCATAGTTCATTTCTGAAACTGTAACAGAACCATCGCTAGATACGTTTTCAACGTATGCAACATGTCCGTAAGGTCCAGAGTTAGATTGTAAAATTGAGCCTTGTTCAGGTGTGTTGTTAACTGTATAACCAGCTGAAGATGCTGCTGAAGCCCAGTTATTTGCATTTCCCCAAGTAGAGCCGATTTCACCATTTACTTTATCATAAACATACCAAGTACATTGGCCTGCTGTATATAAATTCCCACTTGAAGCAGATTGAGTTGTACTTTCGTTAGTTGATTGAGTTTGAGTTTGTTCTGCTGCGTCTGCCTCTTGACCATGATCTAATCCCAACATTGCTGCTCCGATTCCTGCTGTTAAAGTTGTAGCTGTTAATAATTTTTTCATTTTAAAAAGTCCTCCCAAAAGTCATCATTCATAAAATAACTTTATCTATTAATTAATTTAAGTTGATTGTTTTTCGTATGTGCTTTTTAACGACAAATAATACTCTAACAGATGAATTTGGTTTTGTGTGCAATGTTACGTCTTTGTAAACCAATTAAAAAAACCTCACATGTCATTGTAATAAATGCATGTAGAGGTTACAGTCTGACATAATTCAATTTTATGTTGGCACTACTAGTGTGAGCTCCATTGGTTAGTTAATATAAAACACCAATTATTACAAGACTTGTAAAAAGTCACAAAATTTAGATTTATATTATTTAAAAAATCTAATAGATAAAGGTGCTAAATAATCTTCTCCATTATAAGATTTAACTGCAGCAATAATAGTAAATATTATCATTAAAATACCCAATACTATTAATAGTAATAAGCCAATTAATACTAAAGATAATATTGAAGCGACAATAACCCAAATAAAATAAGACAGATAAAAATTAAAGTAGTTCTTCCCTGCACGGTCTACAAATGGTGATTCATCACGTTTAATGAGCCAAATGATTAGAGGCCCTATAATAGAAGTGAAAAAGCTTAATACATAAATAAGCATTGCCATTAATCGTGCATCATCATTTACTTCAATATTAGATGTGTTGTTTGTTTCATATTGATGTTCAGGCATTATACCCCTCCTTTTTCTTTTACTATAACAAAAATAATTTAACTTTATATCAATTTCTGAAAATAAAATTAGGTTTTTTATCTAGCAACTATGTGTAGCGATTGTTACAATGTGTCGTGTTACAACGGTATGTGATCGCTTTTCTATTGCGAGCCATTGTTTATCGTTAATTATTACTGGTTATACAATAAAGTAATGTAAATAAAGTTGAAGAAAGAAGGGTGATTATGAAAATTGCAATTATAGGCTCTGGTAATGGGGCAGTAACAGCAGCATTAGATATGAAGACTAAAGGTCATGAAGTGAAATTATATTGTAGAAACCAATCAATACATAAATTTGATAAAGCTATAGAACGTGGAGGCTTTTCCTTTACGAATGAGGGAGAGACAAACTTTGTACCATTTACTGATATCAGTGATGATATGTCATACGTATTAGAGGATGCAGAGGTGATACAAGTCGTCATACCATCTTCATTTATCGAACATTATGCACATACGATGGCACCATTCTTGAAATCAGAACAACTGATCTTTTTTAATATGGCAGCAGCAATGGGTTCTATTAGATTCTTGAATGTCCTAGAGGAAATGCATATTGAGACAAAACCTAAACTTGCTGAAGTAAATACACTTACTTATGGAACACGAGTGGATTTTGATGAAGCGTCCGTTAACTTATCATTAAATGTGAGAAAGGTTCATTTTTCTACCTATGATAAGGAAGATTTGAGCGATAGCTTTGAGAAAATTGAATTACTGTATCCATATATTGTTAAAGAAGAAAGCCTATGGAAAACAAACCTAGAAAATGGAAATCCAGAAGTTCATCCAGGACCAACATTATTAAACGTTGGTCGTATAGATTATGCAGAAGATTTTGCTTTATATGCAGAAGGGATTACGCAACACACAGTGCGTTTATTACATGCTGTAGAATTAGAACGATTAACACTCGGACGTAAATTGGGTTTCGAATTATCTACAGCAAAAGATGCACGTATTGACCGTGGCTATTTGGAACAAGTTGATGAAGATGAACCATTGAACCGTTTATTTAATAACAGTCCAGTATTTTCCCAAATAAAAGGGCCTAATCAAGTTAAAAATCGCTACTTAACAGAAGATATTGCCTATGGTCTTGTCTTGTGGTCAAGTCTTGGTAAGCATATCGGTGTGGCAACACCTAATACAGATGCCATTATCACCATTGCGTCGACAATATTGGAACGAGACTTTTTTGAAGAAGGGCTAACAATTGAGGAACTTGGCATTGATAAACTTGGATTAGATTAATTTAACAATGCGTATATTTAATAGAATATAAAGGGGGGTGCAAATGATGACGAGACAGCCAACTTTTGTTGAGTCTATTTCTACTATTGTAGTTATGATTATTATAGTTATTACAGGTTTTGTTGGGTTTGGTATTCCAATACAAGCATTGCTTATCTTAGCATCTGCTTATGCTGCTTGGATTGCTAAAAGAGTAGGCTTGAAGTGGAGCGATCTTGAAGAAGGTATAACGAACAGATTAGCAACTGCAATGCCAGCAATTTTTATTATTTTAGCAGTGGGTATTATTGTTGGCACATGGATGTACTCTGGCACAGTACCTGCTTTGATTTATTATGGTTTAGAGTTTTTAAATCCTAATTTATTTTTAGTATCTGCATTTATCATTTGTGCAATCACATCAGTGGCGACTGGAACAGCATGGGGTTCTGCTTCAACAGCGGGTATCGCGTTAATGGCGATTGCTAATCAATTACATATTCCACATGGTATGGCTGCTGGTGCAATCATTGCTGGTGCAGTTTTTGGTGATAAAATGTCACCACTATCTGATACGACAAATTTAGCTGCACTTGTTACAAAGGTGAATATTTTTAGCCATATTAGAGCGATGGTATGGACGACAGTACCTGCTTCCATTGTCGGAATTGTTGTATGGTTTATAGTGGGACGCCAATTTAAAGGTGATGCTAATTCAGCACAAATCAAACGATTATTAGGTGAACTATCACAAATTTATAATATTAATGTGTTAGTCTGGTTACCAATTATTGTCATTGTCTTGTGTTTGGCATTTAAAATGTCTACTGTTCCAGCCATGTTATTATCTAGTCTTAGCGCAATCATCGTAGGTGTTGTAAACAATAAATTTAGTATTGTAGACGGTTTTAAATCTACGTTTGATGGCTTTAATAAAGGTATGATATCTACAGAGCATCTATCTGCTAAGACAGTCACTTTGATAGAACAAGGTGGCATGATGAGTATGACGGAAATTGTAGTTACGATATTTTGTGGGTATGCATTTGCTGGTATTGTAGAAAAGGCCGGTTGTTTAGATGTAATCTTGCAAAAAATTTCAAAAAATATCAATTCTGTAGGTCAACTTATCTTAACAACGATTATTGGTGGATTAATAATGGTATTAGCAGCGGGGGTCGCTTCAGTAGTAATTATTATGGTCGGTGTGTTAATGACAGATATGTATAATAAAATGAATCTTGATAGAACGAATTTATCTCGAACATTGGAAGATTCAGGTACAATGATAATCCCACTCATACCGTGGGGAACATCAGGTATATATTATGCTCAGCAATTAGGTGTTACAGTGGATCAGTTCTTTATTTGGACTGTACCTTGTTACCTATGTATTTGTTTCGCATTATTCTATGGGTTTACAGGTATTGGAATAAAAAAAGTAAAATCAACGCACTCATAACAATATGCCCAGCTATCATGTTTGAATGATAGTTGGGCATATTTACTGTTGTTATAAGGATAATCATGTTTTTTATTTTATACCGTTGATGGTTTAATAGAATGAAAAAAATAATAAATTTTCAAATAGAAGTTTAAACAGTTATATTTGGGATATAAATTAATATGAATGAGATGATATGAGTTTGAGTTGAGTAATAATTGTAGCGATATTACTTTAATTATCTGTATATTCATCGATAATTCAATGTAGGTAAAGATTTAAAATATCCTTCTATAATCTATTTAATCGGTTTTACATTGTATATTGTAGCGATGGTGCAATGTAAGACCGGTTCTCGTTTGTTTTCGTATGATGAATATAAATAAAAAAGGCAATCCATATGGATTGCCTTTTGAAACATACTTATTAGTGAATGTAGTTGTAGCTTGAAGCTTCACTTGCTGAAATTGTACGTGAAGTAACAACACCAGCGCCTTGACCGTAGTTCATTTCTGAAACAGTGATTGAACCATCGCTGTTAACACTTTCAACATATGCTACGTGTCCGTAAGCACCAGCTGAAGTTTGTAAGATTGAACCTTGTGAAGGTGAGTTATTTACTGTGTAACCTGAAGCAGCTGCAGCGCTTGCCCAGTTATTAGCATTGCCCCAAGTTGATCCAATTTTACCGCCAACTTTGTCGTATACATAGTATGTACATTGACCAGCAGTGTATAGGTTGTTTGAAGAACCTGAAGTGCTAGAAATTGAAATTGATGAACTTGATGATGAGCTAGTTGATTTTGATGAACTTGATGGTGCACTTGTAGTTGTTACTTTGATGTTATGGCTTGAAGTAGAGTTTGAAACTGAAGCGCCTCTTCCACCAGTTGCTTGATTATTAGCTGTATATGATTGCTTACCATAGCTATTCCCAGTAGCGTATGAAGCAGTTTGATTATAGTTACTGTAGTTACTGTGACCTTGGTCAGCTTGACTAGGGTTCCAGTTACCTTTCCAATCGTAGTGGTAGTTACCTTGTTGATCGATTGTGTAAGAATACTCGTATGATGTTGGATCGTTTGGATTGTATCCACCGTTATTATTTTCTGCTGCATCTGCATCGTGATGTGCAAAACCAAAAGTAGCGATTCCTGCAGTTGCGATTGTAGCTGTAGCGATTTTCTTCATTATAAAATATCCTCCTAGAATTTCTCTCTATTTATTATTATATTTTTCGTAATGCTATTCCCAGTCTCTAACGACAATAATTTGTTTTTTATGTTTTCGCTGTTTCAACGACAAGAAATACTTTATCAGAAAAATAACCATTTGTGTGCATTGTTATCGTTTTGTAATTTAGTTCTAATAATTTAACCTAATGTGTAACAAATAAAATGAATTAAAAAAGTAGTGGAATACTTGTTTTATAAGGGTTTTGCGCTACAAAGTGTATTGTTACAATCTCTATTATTACAAAGCTGTAAAATAACAGAAAATTTCAAAATATAATTGATTAGGTAAATTTATTATTTGAAAATACAAAAATACTATAGATTAATTGTGCAGCAGTAGGTCATATTATACATATAAAAAATTGAATTAAGCAGAGATATTGACACCTTTATCAGAAAGTTTTAATATTTAGGTATAAAAATTATACTAGATTTGGAGGTGTTAATAGTGAAGATAGAAATTGGCTTGACCTCTTTTGCAGATAATGGTGATATCTATACAGAACAAGGTAAACAAGATGCAATCAGTAATGCACAAAGAATTCGTAATATAATAGAAGAAATAGAAACAGCAGATCGAAATGGTTTGGATGTCTATGGTCTTGGTGAACACCATAGACCTGATTATGCAGTATCAGATCCAGTAACGGTATTAGCTGCAGCCGCTAGAAATACCAAGCATATTAAATTAACTAGTGCAGTTACTGTATTATCTTCAGATGATCCTGTTAGAGTATATGAACGCTTTTCTACATTAGATGCAGTTTCAAATGGACGTGCCGAAATAATGGTAGGAAGAGGTTCATTTATAGAATCATTTCCATTATTTGGATATAATCTAGATGACTACGAACAGTTATTTAATGAAAAGATTGATTTACTTCTTAAGATTAATCAACATGAAATCGTCAATTGGAAGGGGCATTTACGACCTTCTATTGATAATTTAGGTGTTTATCCTAGAGCTGAACACAATGCATTGCCTATATCAATAGCTACTGGAGGTACTCCGGAATCCTCGTTAAAAGCAGGAGCATTAGGATTACCAATAACTTATGCTATAATTGGTGGAGATCCGAAAAGATTTAGACGTAATATAGACATGTACCAGTCAATTGCTGAATCTTATGGACATAAGGTAGATGATTTAAAAATTGCAACACATTCATGGGGCTATATTGCTGATACAGATGAACAAGCGAAGCGTGAATTTTTCCCATCTGTTAAAGCAAGTCATGATATATTGGCTCAAGAACGTGGTTGGCCACCGTATGACCAAAATAGCTTTGAGAGAGAAGCTGGGCCCCACGGTGCCTTGTATGTAGGTAGTCCTGAAACCGTCGCACAAAAGATTATAGAAACAGTGGAAACACTAGGCATAACACGATTCATGTTGCATACCCCTGTTGGTTCGATGCCACATGAAAGAACGATTCGTACTATTGAATTATTAGCAAATCGTGTGAAGCCTATTGTAAATAAATATTTTGAAAATAAATAGAAGGAGCGTTTTTAATGATTTTACGTTATTTAACAAATTTAAAATTAGCAAAAGAATTATATGGAGCAGCAAAACCAAAATTACAAGGTGATCAATCAATGAAAGATACATTTGAAGAAGTGTTTAACTTACCTTCAAATGCAGTACCATTGGCTGGCGCGGTTGAAGCATTAAGTGCTTTATTCTTCGTATTAAGTTTTGGTAGCAAAAAGCTATCACGCCTTGGTTCATTATTAGCAATTTCAGTATTAGGTGTTGCGGCATTTAAACATTTTGAAGCTGGACATGGTAAAGCTGGTGCTAAACATGCGTTAGATTTAACTGGTTTAGCAGCATTAAGCTTACTAGATACTGTAGATTGTAAAAAGAAATAAATCAAAACTACTATAGTTAGATACTTATATGAATATAAGTAAAGTACTTTTGGACATAAATCCTATAAAAATAACACTCAGATGATTGAATTCAATTTATCTGAGTGTTTTTTGTTCAATATTATATATATTATTGGCTCGCTTTCCTAGGGGCCAGCTTCAGCCTGTAGTCTTCAGCTTGTCCTGTTCCCTCAGGAGTCTCGCCAAATTATTTCTTAAAGAAAAGTATTTTACATTAAGATACAAATGTTAAATTTCTATAGGAATGTAAATCATCCAATCCACAAATTTGCATCTATTTTTTGTTCAATATTATGTATTGTTGGCTCGCTTTCCTAGGGGCCAGCTTCAGTCTGTAGTCTTCAGCTTGTCCTGTTCCCACAGGAGTCTCGCCAAATTAATGATACTACGTGTTATTTAATACACATTACAAAATTAAAAACAAATAGTATACGTAATATTTTAGTTGTGTTGAATCACTTTAAAAGTATTAAGTTAAGTGAAAAGTGGACATTATGTTAATTTTATCTACATTTATAAATGAAAGATCAATCGAAATGATAAAATATTTTAACTAAAATCATAGCTCGCTCATTTTTTATTAATAAAATGTTGCGTTAACTACTATTGTTTTATTTTTAAAAGTAAATATTAAAAAAATAGTGGGCATTTTTAACATTTTTCATAGCTACTTATATTGAATAGAATGTACGGAATAGTATAAAATTATTATATTAATATATAAGAATCACTTTAGTATATATTAACATCTAGAATAAACATTAGGAGTGGTTATATGGAACAACAAAAGTTTAAAACACTAAATGAACTTATTGCTACTTATCAACAAGGGAAGAAATTCTTTAAGAGTTCTAAAAAGCAATTTAAGTTAAACTATGAAGAAATCTATATTTTGAATTATCTTTATAATTGTAATTCAAATGAAATAACAGCAAAGGAAATTGCACTTTCATCCGATCTCAAGCCATATTATTTAACGAAAGCTTTACAGAAATTGATTAAAATGGAATTTTTAAGTAAAAAAAGAAGCCAAATTGACGAAAGAACCGTAGTAGTCTATATAGATGATCAACAACGAGCGAAAATAACTCAAATTATTGAACAATTGCAATCACAATTATAATAACTTTTGTGATTAAAATCATTATATATATTACCTCTATTATGTAAAAATATATTGTAATTTATATTTTGCACTCTAATATATTATTTCTAATGTATGTGATGTGATACAATTAATGACGGTTATGAAAACGCATACATAAAAGGGGTAATATAATGAAATTATTAATCGGGGTATTATTTTTAGGATTAGTATTATACTTATTTACACTATTTACCAGTAAGGCTCCAAAAGGTGGAAAGGCTATGGGAGCTTTAGCCAATGCAGCTATAGCTTCATTTTTGGTTGAAGCCTTTCATAAATATGTGGGTGGAGACTTAATGGGTATGGATTACTTAGGGCAATTAGGTAATATAGCAGGCGGTTTAGGTGGTGTAGCAGCCGCTGGACTCGTCGCTTTAGCATTAGGTGTTTTACCTGTATACGCATTTGTGATAGCAGTAGCGTGTGGCAATATGGATTTATTACCAGGATTTATTGCAGGTTATTTAATGAGTTTTGTTATGCTATGGATAGAAGAAAAATTTCCAGATGGACTGGATTTGATTGCATCAATCGTTATAGTTGCACCATTAGCAAGATTATTAGCAACTGCTTCTACGCCTGTGGTTGATGCGACATTATTACAAATAGGCAATATAATTAAAGATTCTACACATTCTAGTCCTATATTAATGGGGATTGTCTTAGGTGGTATTATCACTGTAGTGGCAACTGCACCACTAAGTTCAATGGCGTTGACTGCGTTATTAGGTCTCACAGGTACACCAATGGCAATCGGTGCATTAGCAGTGTTTGCATCTTCGTTCTTGAACTTTGTGTTATTTAAAAAGCTAAAATTTGGAGATAGAAAGACGACAATTGCTGTCGCTATAGAGCCACTATCACAAGCAGATATTGTTACTGCAAACCCAGTGCCAGTTTATGTGACAAACTTTGTTGGCGGGGCAATTTCTGGTATCATTATCGCATTGTTCGGTTTAGTTAATAATGCAACAGGTACAGCAACGCCCATTGCTGGTTTAATGGTTATGTTTGGGTTTAATAATGCCTTAACAGTAATATTAGTAGCAATGCTATGTGCAATTTGTAGTGGGGTTTGTGGATATCTAGGCGCATTAGTATTTAAACGGTATCCTATTGTGACAAAGGCCGAATTAGCTGATGATGCCATGCCTAAAAAGGTAAAACACTATTATGAATTAAAAAGAAAGTATGCCGAATCTATCGCATAAAATTAAAAGTTTATTCATAAGTCATATACCATCACAAGCAGATAAAGGTAAACTATGTGATGATTGTACTTTATAATAAAGTAAGCCAGTAAATGAATTTATATTCGTTTACTGGCTATTTTTGTCTCATATTTGTTAAGCATATACGAATGTGGTAATAATAACTTTGAATTTAATGTGATCTATATACTACAAATTTGAATAGGCACTGGCTATTCATCATTATTATTACATCGCATAATTAGAATTAATTGGATGTGAATTGTAGATGACGTGTTGTTTTATTTTCTAATTTCGAGAAGATTACTTCAAAAATAATGGCAAGCAACCAGTAAAATGCTGCAGCTACGGAATAAACTGGGATGAATCGATAACCTTCATTTGCAATGACATGGCTAACGGCCATAATTTCAGTTACTTGAACAGCAAATGCTAGAGAAGTCCCTTTTAAAAGCATAATAAATTGGTTTTCAATATTGGGTAAAGCATAACCAAATGCTTGAGGTAAAACGATACGTCTATAAATATTAAATTTAGATAGACCAACTGTTTGAGCCGCCTCTATTTGACTATTTTCTACTGATTGTAAACCACCTTTAATTGATTCGCTCAGATAAGCTACCGCATGAAGTGAAAATACAATAAGTGAAATAATTAATGGTGAAAACATATCAGGATTAATAGATAAATTAAATTGATCATTAAGCAATAAAATTAGTGAAGGTAACCCATAGTAAACAATAAATAATTGTACGATTAAAGGTGTACTTCTGAAAAAAGAGTTATAAATAATAATTAATTGTGATAATACTGGAACGTTTTTTAGTCGTATGATTGCAAAAAGTGTTCCTATGATTAAACCAAATATTATGGCAACTATAGTGATAATTAAAGTGTTGGGAACACCCTTTAATACCTCAAAGATTGTATATAAAATAAATGACATATTTATTCTCCTTATACTTGATATGGTTTTTCTGTTTTATTATGAATTGCAGTGAATACGCCTTGAATTATTAATGCAATCATCCAATAAATAAGGGAGATAACGATATATACTTCTAACATACCGAGCCCATAATTATTACCGATAATGAGTTTAACTTGTCCCATCATATCAATAATACCGATTGTAAATGCTAGAGAGGTATCTTTAACTAATTCGATAATTTGTGTCGTCAAATTAGGAATGCTATTGCGTAAAGCTTGTGGAATGATAATATCTTTCATAATTCTTGGGTAGGATAATCCGACTGTTAGACCAGCTTCTATTTGATCATAATCGACGGATTGATAACCAGCACGTATAATCTCAGAAAGATACGCTCCTGTATGAAATGAAAAGGCTAATACTACAAAAAACATTCTACTAAAATGATTGATATCAATATGAATAAATAATAATAATTGAGGTAATGCAAAATATACTAAAAATAATTGTACTAAGAGTGGTGTACTGCGAATAAATGATAAATATACTCTGACAATAGGTGCAAGGAAAGGTATTTTATTAATACGTATAACAGCTAATAAAAAACCAATAATAATAGAAAATAGTAATGACAATAATATGATACCTAATGTAAGTGGCAATCGTTGCACGACTTGTAAAAATAAGTCAATCCAATTTATTGATGCGCTCATTATTGCACCTCCAATTTATCTTTATCTTCGTTGATTTCGTTTAAACTATCAAAAACGTTTAAATCAAAGTATTTTTTTGACAATGCTTGAAGTTTACCTTCGCGCTTTAATTCTTTAGTTGCTTGATCTATATCATCGTGTAATTTCTGTTGTTTCTTATTATAGACAATATGGAGTGGTTCTTTTTTGACGATGCCACCGATTTTGACATTGGCGTTGATTTGTTCTTGAATTGCTTTATATGTATTCCAATTTAAAAACATTGCATCTCTTCTTTGTTGACTTACCATTTTTAAATTATCTCCATTGGATGGTTCTTGAATTGTATCTATATCGATTTGTTTCTGATGTGATTTGTTATATTGTGTAAGTATTGAGAATAATCCGCCACTTGGAGCCATAGGTGTAAGGCGTTTGCCTGGCAAATCATCTAAGCTATGTATATTATTGTTATCCTTATTAACTACTAATAAAGGTAAAGCATAGCTGTATGGTTCATCTTGATAGAGAAATTGTTTTTCTCGTTCTGGTGTTTTAAAGAACCAATTGATTCCCATATCAAATTTTCCAGAACCAATACCAACTAAATTAGATTCCTCTTCGCCAACTTCATATTTGAAATCATATTGAGGTAATTTTTTCTCTAGCAATTTCATATAATCCATATCTAAACCAACGAATTCATTCTTTTTATTTGTGTATAGGTAAGGTGGATTCACTTCTGCTGACAGTGCAACTTTAACTTCTTGTTTCGATGAGCTATTTTGCGAATTACTATCTTTACCACAAGCTGCCGTTGTCAAAATTAGCAACAATAGTATCGCTAAATAGCAAGAACGTTTAAAGGTCATACATAATCACCTTCTGTTCGTACTTTATTTAAAAAGCGATGTATACGTTCTGAATTAGCCTCTTCTAATACTTCTGTTGGTGTGCCACGATGTGCGATTTTTCCTTCATCTATAAATAGAATTTGGTCAGCAATAGCTTTTGCAAACTCAATCTCATGCGTCACAAGTACCATCGTCATTCCTTTTTCGGCAATTGATTTTATAAGTGTTAATATACTGCGTATTGATTCGGGATCAAGTGCAGATGTAGGTTCATCCAACAATAAAATTTCTGGATTTAACGCTAATGCACGTATGATGCCGATACGTTGACTTTGGCCACCTGAAAGCTGTATTGGATATTTATCTTTATGCTCTAATAAATTCACTTGGGATAAGTATGACTCAGCGATTTCCGTGGCTTTATTTAGGCTCATTTTTTGTCCATATATTAAGCCTTCTGTTATATTTTCTAATATTGTCTTATTTTTAAAGAGGTTATAGTTCTGAAACACCATTGCAGATTTACTACGTAATTGCTTTATATCCTTTTTAGTAAAGTGACTAGCATCAAATGTTGTATCATTAATTTGAATTGTTCCGGATTTGGGTATAGCAAGCGCATTTAATGTTCTTAAGAGCGTAGTTTTACCGGAACCACTAGGACCAATAATGGCTGTTACTGTTCCAGTTTTTTGTGAAAAGCTCACGTCATTTAAAACTTTATGATCCTTGTATTGAAGTTTAAGATTATTTACAGAAATCATTTTGTTGTCCTCCATATATGTATTAATTAAAAACTATCATAATATATCTTATCGGTAAAGTAAGGATTAAATTTTTTAATGACTTTATTTAGATAATGTTGAGTGTTAAACTAAGATTATCATAATAAGAGATTAACTAAGAGGTGATAGAAGTGAATGATTCCGCATTAATACATTCAGATATACAACAAAAGTGGATTCATAAATTTGAAACAATAAAGGAAACATTTCAATCTAGAGCGGCATACAATGACATACATTCTCGCTTTCCTTATGAAAATATAGAATGGCTTGTCAAAGAAGGCTATTCTAAATTAACACTACCAAAAAGCTATGGCGGAGAAGGTGCTACCATTGAAGATATGGTGATTCTGCAAAGTCATCTCGGCGCTATAGATGGTGCTACTGCCTTATCAATAGGCTGGCACTTGAGTGTTGTCGGCCAACTTTATGAACAAGAGTTATGGGAATCACCAATGTTAGAATCATTTGCAGAAGCTGTGAAACAAGGTGCGCTAGTTAATAGAGCGATTAGTGAAGCGGAAACTGGTAGTCCAACTAGAGGCGGCAGACCAGCTTCCCATGCTGTAGAAACAGAAGATGGTTATGTGTTAAATGGAGTTAAAACATTTACATCGATGAGTAAAGGGTTAACCCACTTTGTTGTCAGTGCATATAGTGAATCACTCGAACAAGTAGGGTACTATTTAGTTACAAAGGATATGCAAGGTGTTGAAATTGCTGATAATTGGAATATGCTAGGAATGCGCTCAACTGAAAGTCATGATTTAGTGTTAAATGATGTACACATTCCTAAGGAGAATTTTGTAGAAACGAGAAGTGCTGGCGTTAAGAAACCTAATGGCTGGATTCTACATATTCCGAGTGTATATCTTGGTATTGCACAAGCTGCTAGAGACTATGCAGTAGATTTTGCTAAAAAACATAGTCCAAACAGCATTGAGGGGTGTATTGGAGAACTGCCAACCGTCCAACAAAATATAGGTAAGATGGAATCATTATTATTATCTGCTAGACATTTCTTATGGAGCACCGCACAGCTTTATACATCAGAAGCAACACCGAATGTTTGGAATGAAACATCAGCCTCAAAAGTATTAGTGATGAATCAAGGTCTTGAAGTGATAGATATTGCCATGAGAATTGTTGGTGCTAAGAGCCTTGAGATGGATCGCCCTTTACAGCGCTATTATCGTGATATGCGAGCAGGGTTACATAACCCTCCAATGGAAGATATGGCTTATACAAATATTGCTAAGTCAGTACTTGGTTTATTCGAATAAGCTAAGTATTATATATGGCTTTATTTTATAGAAGGATTTGGAATATCAAGGCTAGAGTGAGAGTCTGGGATATTAGCTTTCAAACTAAAATAGAATCGATGATTTTTACTGTGAAAATGTAAAAATCATCGATTTTTTTATTATTATCAAATTGATTAGTACTTAGTGCTGTTGTTTTTCTGATATTGATAGCCATTTATGCTAATCTTAGTTCACGTTTTAACCTTGTTATTCCTAGAACTGTTTCTACAAAATGATTTACAATTTGTGGATAGCATTTTCAGGTATAAGTATTTCAGTTTCCTTATTATTTATTTTAAAAAATAAGAGGCAATTATTTTTATACTTATATAGAAATTTTATACGTAGTTTTTTGAATTATTAATTATCACAATACTTGTAAATATTACTATTGTAAAATTACTTTAGAAGCTATATAATTACTTTGTAACTGATAATCGTTTTCAATGGAGGGAAATAAATGAAGAAATTATTGTTTCCGTTAATTGCCTTAGTTTTAATTTTGGCAGCTTGCGGTAATAAATCGGATAGCGATTCAAAGAAAGAAGAAACAAAGTCTTATAAATTAGATAGTGGCAAGAGTATCGATGTACCTAAATCACCGAAACGCATTGCGGTTGTTGCACCTACATATGCTGGGGGAGTTAAATACCTTGGTGGGAAAATTGTTGCTGTAAACAAGCAAGTAGATAGCAGTAAATTGTTAAAAGATAAATTTAAAGGTGTTACAAAAGTTGGAGATAACGATGTTGAAAAGGTTGCTAAATCAAAACCAGATTTAATTATTGTATATTCTACTGATAAAAACATCAAAAAATACAAAAAAATTGCACCAACAGTTGTATTTGACTATGGTAAACATAAATATCTAGATCAACAAGAAGAATTAGGGAAATTGTTAGGTAAAGAAGATAAAGTTAAAGCTTGGGAAGAAAAGTGGAAAGCTAAAACTAAAAAAGATGGTAAAGAAATCAAAGAAAAAATTGGTTCAGATGCAACAGTATCAATCTTCGATGAATTTGACAAAAAATTATATAGTTACGGACCAAACTGGGGTCGTGGTGGCGAAGTATTATACCAAGCATTCGGTCTAAAAATGCCTGAGAAATTAGACAAGTTAGTTAAAAAAGAAGGCTGGGCTGAAATTAAACAAGAAAAACTTGCAGATTATGCTGGTGATTATATTGTTTCAACAAGTGAAGGTAAAGCTACGCCATCATACGCTAAAACAGATTTATGGAATAATATTCCAGCAGTTAAGGATGGTCATGTAATCAAAGTTCAAGCAGAAACTTATTGGTATAATGATCCATACACATTGGAATATATGAGAAAAGATTTAAAAGAAAAATTATTAAAATAATATAAAGCTATGAAATTGTATTATCAGTAACTTATTAGGGAATTTAGTAAGTGCTTTAAAGCAATATACTTATTAAATGACAATAGACTATTATTATTTTAAGTGTTTGGGACGTAAATCCCATTCTCAAAATAAGAGAGTTAATCCTCAACGGATTAGCTCTCTTTTTACATTTGAAAAAACTTGTGATTAAACGTTGATGCCTAAGTTTAATTTTGATTATACCAATCAATACATTAATGCGTTATTTTTCTAGAAATTACGCATTAATGTATTTTTATCCTAACCATCATTGTAAAAATATATTGCATTTTATTGAATCTAAATATATCATTCAATATTGTAAACTGTTTTTATATTAATGTTTACATTAATGGTGAGATAACGAAATTAAGGAGGATGTATTGTGACTACAAAATATTTAGTATATACAGCATTAATGACGGCAATCATTGCTGTGTTAGGTTTTGTTCCAGCAATTCCGTTGCCAATTATGCCTGTACCTATCGTGTTACAAAATATAGGTATATTCTTGGCGGCAATTATCTTAGGGAGAAAGTATGGCACGATAAGTGTGATTGTCTTATTATTACTTGTTGCAGCGGGATTACCATTATTATCTGGTGGCAGAGGTGGTATAGGCGTATTTGCTGGTCCATCTGCTGGTTTCTTATTTATGTATCCAGTTGTTGCATTTCTCATTGGTTTAGTAAGAGACTTATACTTCAAAAAGATTAATTTTATCTTATTATTAGTTACAACTATTATATTTGGGGTAGTATTATTAGATGTAGTAGGTACGCTTATTATGGGCATAATTACTAATATTCCAATGAGTAAATCGATACTTTTATCATTTGCATTTATGCCTGGAGATATAATAAAAGCAATTATTGCAAGCTTAATTGGCAATATATTATTAAATCATAGTCGTTTCCAACAATTATTAAAAACAAACAATTAATTGACAAGGTGTGGTGATGGAGTTGAAAATTTCGATGGATAATATCTTTCAACAAGGTACGATATTTAAAAATGAAAAAGATAAAACGATCTACTTAACTCCGGATGAACCCTTAGTCTATGATACGAATAAATGGGAATACAAGTATTTACCTTCAATCACAGAATTTAAACAACATGTCTTGAAACAAGCTAAATTACATCAGCAACAAGGTTCCGAACATTTAGCATTTGTTTTTCCAGAAAATGTACTACTTTCTGATACGTGGATTAATTTATTAGAGCGAACTGGTTTTGAATTAGGTTTAATGGAATTGTATGCCATTGAAGCTAAGGATTTTCCGCAATCGAACAACACTGACATTGATATCCAATTTGTTTCATCAGAATCAATTGAGGATTACATACAAATTTATAGAACATTTGCCTTACCATATGGCAATGCATATGCAAATGAGAGTATTCAACTCCTGAGAGCTAGTTATGGTATCGATAATAAAGAACGTCTGATAGCTTATAAAGCAGGCCAGCCTGTAGGTATATTGGATATAATCGTTTCGGACAATACAATCGAAATAGATGGCTTTGGTGTGTTACCAAACTTTCAAAGACAAGGAATTGGAACTGTTATGCAGAGTTTTGTAGCTCGTTATGCTGGTGAAAAGCCAATGATTTTGATAGCTGATGGAGAAGATACTGCAAAGGATATGTATATCAAGCAAGGGTATCAGTTTATAAGCTTTAGGTATCAAATAGTAAAAGAGACCATTGAAGATAGTGATATACAATTATAAGTATTTAAATAAAGCTGTAGATGCATTCGGAATTTAAGTTTCGTTAGCGTCTACAGCTTTTATGCGCTCTGGATGGCTGTATACATTAAAGTTACCATCTCTTATAAAACCGACTGCTGTTATATTCAAATCTTGAGCTAATGTGATGGCTAATGTAGTAGGAGCAGATTTTGATAGTATCATGCCTACTCCAATCTTTGCAGCCTTGATTAATATTTCGGATGAGATTCTACCACTAAAGATCAATACTTTATTGCGCACGGGTATATGTCTTTGTATGCAATATCCATATAGTTTATCTAATGCATTATGTCTACCGATATCTTGGCGGTGTTCAAAGAATGTTTCACCATCGCTGATTGCAGCATTATGCAATCCACCTGTTTGTTTAAATACCTTACTTGCACTTTGTAATCTTGTCATCATATTTAATACCTGAGTCGGTGTTAAGGTGATGTCGGAGAGTGAAGTCTTGGCAACAGCCATATCGTTTTGAAAGTAAAAAGCACGACTTTTTCCACAACATGAAGCAATGGTTCGCTTCGTAGAATATTCAAAACGCTCACCTAGTTCTTTATTTAGATGGACATGAGCAAAGCCCTTACTATCATCAATTTGAATAGATTTCAAATCTGTACTTTTCAATATGGCACCTTCAGATGCTAAAAAACCTAGCACTAGCTCTTCTAAGTGATTAGGACTACAAATAACAGTGGCAAATTCTGAGCCATTTACCATGATAGTTAATGGGAATTCTGTAACATAATGATCTGTTGTTTGGATTAATGCGCCTTGTTCATAACGTACAATGGGTTGATTAGTTAAGACATCTTCATGCATAAGTACACCTCATTTCTTTTCATTTACTAAGTGTAACTTATTTTTAAATGTAAAAAAATAAAACAGATTAATTGTACCAATAGTAGAAAAAACAATCGGTAATGTAAATGGTTGATACCTAAAGAGTAAACAAGTAAACTTAAAGTAAACAATATGAGGTGATACAATGGCGAGTATTAGAGATATAGCAAAAGAGGCAAATGTGAGTCCGGGTACTGTGTCCCGTGTGTTAAATAATGATCCAACACTGTCTGTTGCAGCAACAACACGAGAGAGAATTCATGATGTGGCTAAACGCATGCAATATCAAAAGGTATCACGTAAAAACAAGACAATTCAAATCATCACATATGCTTCACGAGCTAAGGAAATGTCAGATCCATATTACAGAGAAATTAGATTAGCTATTGAAGCAGAAGTAACACGACTCAATTTATCATTGAAACGTACTATTAGAATTGATGGGAGTAGTGGTGTTGTAGATTTCGATAAAGTTGAAAAGGCTGGAGCAATTATCGTGGTAGGTAACTTTTCAGAAGCAGCGATTATCGAATTACAAGCACACAATAATAATATTGTTGTTATTAATAATCCAAATACACCTAAATCTATAGATGCCGTCTATTCAGATTTACATTATGCCATGACAACATTATTAAATGAAATTGAGAAAATGAATTTAAAGCGAGTAGCATATGTAGGTGGTACCCATACAGTTAGGAATCTTGCAGGGGAAGCTAAATTATATAACACAGATCCTAGATATGAAGCTTATACAGCATGGTGTGAAGACCATCATATTGATGCCTTGCCGATAATGAGTGGCTGGGAACAAGAGGATGGCAAATTAGCAGTACAACGTTTTATAGCTGAAGATACTTTGCCAGATGTGTTAATAGCTGGTAATGATATGGTTGCTATTGGTATTTTACAACAGTTACAAAGTGAAAATATTAAATTACCTGATGAAGTTAAATTAGTAAGCTTTAATGATTTAGAAGTCATTCAATATGCCGTTCCATCAGTTAGTGGGGTACATATACCGGTTGATGAATTTGGTAGAACAGCTGTGCGTATGGCTGAAGAACGTATAAATAAAACACGTAAAATTGCAATTCACGTTGTAGTGGAGGCGCAATTAAATGAACGTACAACCTTCAAAACGATGCATTGAATGAAGTTCATTGACAAAACATTTAGTAAACAAGTAAACTCATTTTAAGTTTACTATATTGAAATAAAATAATGTTACGGACGAAAGTGCGTCACACAATAAGGAGCGGATGGATGATGTTACAAGCAATGCATAAACAATTCGAACGGTTATTTGATAGCAGGGCAGATGTTGCAGCTTTTGCGCCCGGGAGAATTAATCTAATTGGTGAACATACTGATTATAATGGGGGTTATGTTTTTCCTGCTGCAATTGAATTAGGTACGTATGGTTTAGTGTCAAAGCGTTCAGATGATATGGTGCAATTATTTTCAAATAACTTTGAAGATAAGGGGATGATTAGCTTTTCGCTAAATGAGCTAGAATTTGATGATACGCATGATTGGGCCAATTACCCAAAAGGAATTATTAAATACTTGAAAGCACAATTTCCACATATTACTCAGGGCTTTAATATGCTTGTAGAAGGTAATATTCCAAATGGTGCAAGCTTGTCTTCATCAGCATCTATTGAATTATTAACAGGTTGGCTACTAAGACAATTATTTAATTTAGAATTATCAAGGTTAGAATTAATAAAAATGGGTCAGCAAGTTGAAAATAAATTTATGGGCGTGAATTCAGGTATTATGGACCAATTTATCATTGGCATGGGTAAAGCTGAACATGCAATTATGTTAGATACAGCAACGTTAAAGTATGACTATGTACCAGCGAAGTTTGGTGATTATGTCATATCGATAATGAATACAAATAAACGTCGGAATTTAACGGAGAGTAAGTACAATGAACGTCGGGCAGAATGTGAATCGGCACTAGAAGCATTAAAACAAAAATTAGATATAGCAGCATTGGGTGAATTGTCAACGGAGCAATTTAAAGCACATCAATATTTAATTGAAAATGATGTTGAATTGCGCCGTGCAAGACATGCAGTCACTGAAAATGAACGTACAAAACAAGCGTTCAAAGCATTAGAACAAAGTGATTTTACAACCTTTGGTGAATTGTTAAATGCATCACATAACTCATTGAAAAATGACTATGAAGTAACAGGTAAAGAGTTAGATACTTTAGCTGAAACGGCACAAAAGGTAGAAGGTGTATTAGGAGCGAGAATGACTGGTGCAGGGTTTGCTGGCTGTGCAATTGCGCTAGTACATAAAGATAGTATTAAGCAACTAGAATCTGAAGTATCCCAAAAATACCAGGATGATATAGGTTATCTACCATCATTTTATCATGTAGGTATTAGCGAAGGCGTTAAAGAACTAACGATATAAAGAGGAGGAGATTTATGATGTCTGTATTAGTATTGGGTGGAGCCGGTTATATTGGTAGTCATGCTGTTGATCAGCTCATTTCACAAGACTTTGAAGTAATTGTAGTTGATAACTTAGGAACGGGGCATAGAGATGCGGTTCATAAAGATGCGCAATTTTATGAAGGAGATATTAGAGATAAAGCTTTCTTAACTAATGTATTTTCACAACATCAAATTGAAGGTGTGTTTCATTTTTGTGCATATTCGTTAGTAGGAGAATCTGTTCAAAAGCCATTAGCATACTTTAATAATAATGTACAAGGTCTACAGGTATTATTAGAGGTTATGTATGATTATCAAGTAGAACATATTATCTTCTCTTCTACTGCAGCGGTATATGGTGAGCCAGACAACGTACCTATTACAGAAGATGATTCAAAAACGCCTACTAGTCCATATGGTGAAAGTAAATTAATGATGGAAAAAATGATGCGTTGGAGTCATGAAGCATATGGTGTAAATTATGCGGCGTTACGTTATTTCAATGTGGCTGGTGCTAAAGAGGGTGGTTCGATTGGTGAAGATCATAGACCAGAGACACATCTTATTCCTATTGTTCTTGAAGTTGCTTTAGGTCAAAGAGATCATTTGACGATATTTGGTGATGATTATGATACACCAGACGGATCATGTATTAGGGATTATCTTCATGTAGTTGATTTAATCGATGCGCACATCTTAGCCTTTAAATATTTACAAAGTGGTGGAGAATCTGGTGCCTTTAATTTAGGCAGTAGCCAAGGATACTCAGTTTTTGAAATTTTAAAGGCAGCAAGAGAAGTGACGCAACAACCAATTAAAGCCGAAGTAGGAGAGCGAAGAGCAGGTGATCCAAGTAAGTTGATTGCTTCTAGTGATAAAGCTAAGAGGTTACTTGGTTGGCAACCGCAACATGATGATATTAATGACATTATAGCTTCAGCTTGGGCTTGGCATAATCAAAATCCTAATGGTTATCTTGAAGATACGGAGGGATAAAAGATGTTATTAGAGCAACAACTCGTAAATCGCTTTGTGGCATTTGCAATTAAGTATGGTGATTTCGAAAATGAAGATGCTATTTATATACAAAATCGTCTGTTAGCAATATTAAATGCAGAAGGTATTGATCAAAAATTGTCAATGCCTGATTCAATCAATAGCGCGCCTTCTCCAAATGATATTACTCAGTATTGGATTCAACAGGCAATTGAGCAACAAATGATTGAAGATGCTTTATACAATAAAGAAATAATTGAAGCACAAATTCTTGATTTAATAACACCTAAACCATCAATGATTAATCAGCGATTCTTTGAAGCCTATAAGGAAGCACCTCAAAATGCGACAGATTATTTTTATGAAATTTCAAAGCTAAATCATTATGTTAAAGAAGATGCCATAGCGAACAATATTAATTATGAAGTGTCGACGGAATATGGGGATATAGAAATTACGATTAACCTATCTAAACCAGAAAAGGATGCTAAACAGATTACTTTAGCGAAAGAAGCAAAAAGTTCAGCATATCCACAATGTGCATTGTGTATTGAGAATGAAGGGTATAAAGGTTCTGTGCTTCAAGCTGCGCGTACCAATCACCGTATTATAAGAATAGAGTTAGATAATGAACACTTTGGTTTTCAATATTCTCCTTATGCATACTTTCAAGAACATAGTATCGTGTTGTCGGAACAACATGAACCAATGAAAATTAATAAGCAAACATTTAAAAATTTACTGGCGTTTATTGATCAATTTCCACATTACTTTATAGGTTCTAATGCTGATATTCCATTAGTTGGTGGTTCGATATTGTCACATAACCATTATCAAACTGGAAGACATACATTCCCTATGGATAAAGCACGTGAATTAGACCGTTTTTCGCTAGTCCAATTTCCTAGTGTTGAGGCTAGTATTTTAAAATGGCCGATGAGTGTCATTAGATTGAAAAGCGCAGATAAAAATGAACTTATCGAAGCGGCTACTTTTATTATGGATGGTTGGAATCGTTATTCTGATGAAACTGTCCAAATTAAAGCGTTTAGTAATAATGGTGAGAGACATCATACCATAACACCAATTGCAAGATATCGTAATGGTTTATATGAATTAGATGTTGTATTAAGAGACAATCAGACGTCTAATGAATACCCAGATGGAATTTTTCATCCTCATCAAGATGTTCAACATATCAAGAAAGAAAACATAGGGTTAATCGAAGTAATGGGCACAGCAATCCTTCCTGGCAGATTGAAGGAAGAGCTACAACATGTCAAAGCCTATTTATTAGGTGATAATTATATTGATTTAGGTATCCATCAATCATGGGCGGATACAATGAAAGCTAATTATAGTATAAATAAGTCTAATGTTGATGAAATTGTAGACAAAGAAGTAGGCTATAAATTTAAACGCGTGTTAGAGGATGCTGGTGTATTTAAACAAACTGAAGTAGGACAGAATGCATTTATGCGCTTTATTCACACATTAGAAAGCACTCAATAAAATATCATTGAGCTTGTCAAAAACATTTTTTGGCAAGCTTTTTTGTGAATTTTTTAGCAATTAGTATTGAAAGTATGATTAAAAATTCATTTAGTGAAAATTATTTTATAAATTGTTAATTTAGTTACCCTTTTGTTTTTTAAAAAAGAGGAATATAATAATTCACAAAGGAAGGGGTATTAAATATGAACAAATATTACAAACCATTTTTGATAATGGTCCTAGTATTAAGTGTCATTGTAGCTGGCTGTTCGAATTCATCTGCACAAAAGAGTGACAACAAAAAAAGTAGCCAAAATAAAAAGCAAACGTTACAAATTTCTGCTGCAGCTAGTTTAACAGATGTTACAAAAGATTTAGAGCAAGCATTTGAGAAACAGCATAAAGATGTTGATATAAGCTTTAACTATGGTGGTTCTGGTGCGCTGAGACAACAAATAGAAAAAGGTGCGCCAACCGATGTGTTAATGTCTGCTAATACAAAGGATGTCGACGCTTTAACTGAGCAAAATAAAGCGCATCATACATATAATTACGCAAAAAACAAATTAATATTAATCGGTGATGATAAACATAAGTATCATCAAGTTAGTGATTTACAACAAGGAGATAAATTAGCAATAGGAGAAGTGAAATCAGTACCAGCTGGGAAATATGCAGAGCAATATTTGAAATCACAAGGGTTATATAAGCAAGTACAAGATCATATTGTTTATGCTAAAGATGTCAGACAGGTATTGAATTATGTTGATAAAGGTAATGCGCAACTCGGTTATGTATATAAAACAGATTTATATCAAAATCAACAGAATGGTAATGATAAAGTTAAAGAAATTGCTGATGCTAAGTTGAAAAAGCCAATTATTTATAAAGCGGCTACAACATCTAATAAGAAGATGGCAAAAGAATGGGTAGATTTCTTGAAAACAAATAAAGCGAAATCAATCTTGAAGAAATATAAATTTGAAGCATAAAGTAGGAGGTTAACGAGATGCCAGATATTACTCCATTTTGGATATCTTTAAAAGTAGCTATATCGAGTACACTGATTGTATTAATACTTGGTATTCTCATTGCAAGATGGCTATATCAAAGGCATGGTGTAATGGCGCGAGTTATAGAGAGCTTTATTGTGTTGCCTATTGTATTGCCTCCTACCGTTATGGGTTTTATATTGCTTATTATCTTTTCGCCAAAGTATCCGCTAGGTCATTTTTTTACACAAGTACTCCATATACCTGTCGTCTTTACCTTAACTGGTGCAATCATAGCTTCTACGATTGTTAGTTTGCCATTGATGTATCAACATACGGTGCAAGGGTTTCGTAATATTGATACGAAGATGCTGAATACTGCAAGAACTATGGGAGCCAGTGAGTTAAAAATATTTTTCAAGTTAACATTACCGTTATCTAAGCGCGCTGTGTTATCAGGTGTAATGATGAGTTTCGCACGAGCGATTGGCGAATTTGGCGCGACGCTGATGGTTGCTGGCTATATTCCAAATAAGACGAACACATTACCACTTGAGATATATTTTTTAGTAGAACAGGGCAAGGAAAATCAAGCATGGTTATGGGTTATTGTATTAGTGGCATTTGCTATAACTGTAATTGGCACGATAAACCTTATGCATAGAGAGCGTTTTAAGGAGGGGACTTAATTGATAGATATTCATATAGTCCAACAGGTTAGAGATTATCGTTTGAAAGTGAATATTAACGATGAGCAACCGCGAATATATGCGCTAACAGGTCCTTCTGGTATTGGTAAAACAACAGTGTTAAATATTATTGCGGGGTTAACTCCGGCTGCCAAAGGTTACATTAAAGTTAATGGTCGTGTGTTAACAGATACTGAACTAGGCGTTCAAGTGAAAATTCAACAACGACGTATTGCGTATTTATTTCAAGATTATCAATTATTTCCAAATATGACAGTGATGCAAAATTTAACCTTTATGTCACGACATTCTTCACATATCACAGAATTAGCTAAGCAATTAAATATTGCGCATTTAACAAGTCAATACCCAAGCAGCTTGTCAGGGGGAGAAGCTCAAAGAGTTGCACTTGCACGTGCATTGACTACGAAACCTGATTTAATATTGTTAGATGAGCCTTTTTCAAGTTTGGATGATAATACGAAAAATGAAAGCATTGACTTAGTTAAACAAATATTCAATTTATGGAAAATACCTATTATCTTTGTTACACATTCACATTATGAAGCAGAAACGTTGGCGGATGAAATTATTACTTTAAAGCATGAATTATAGCTATAAAATATAACTCATTATCAGAAGTTAATCTGGTCATAATAAAGATGTGTTGAAGTTATATAACTTTAATATTGTGCCATTTAAGCATGTAATAGTTCCATATACACAGTAGATTGAATAATGAACGTGTATATATCGAGAAAATCGAAAAGCAGGATTAGATCATTTAAGCATCGTAGCTAATTAAGTGGCGTATGTTAAATAAAAAGTCGGTAACTGAAATTGTAAAAACTCAGTTGCCGACTTTTCTCTTGGGAAAATATTCCTGACAATATACTATTTAATTTCCATTTAAGTTATTCTAATTTATAAAAAACCACTATATAGCGTTTAGTATAGCTTTAAGGTTATGTGTCGAAAATCGAATTGTTAGATGTCAGTGTTTAATCTTGGTTGTTATCTGGAATTGGGAAGTAATCGAATATTTTACCAGATGCTAATGCTTTGCTAAGTGTTGAGAGCCAATCATAATAAACCTTTGAATGCTCAATCTGTTCTAAAACTTCATAGGCTTCTTCTTTTACTTCAGTAGTTGCTGTTTCCGAATGAATGATTGGATTAAGAATGGCTTCGGCTTTATGTATGGCTTCTAAATTAAGTTTGATTTCTCGTTTCCATTTTTGTGAAAAGAAATTTCCAAAAAAGGTGAAGAAATCTTTTTCGGCAGTAAAATGTTGTTTTCTACTCCCTCTAATAAATTCTTGTTTCACGCCGTCAAATTCTTGCAATCGTTTTACACCTGCACTCATGCTGGGTTTGCTCATTTGCAATTCATAACGCATTTCATCCAATGTCATACTTTTTTGCTCAAAAACCATCGTTCCATATAAATTACCTACACTTCTATTTACACCATATAAGTCCATTGTTTCACCAATAGAATTAATAACAATATCTTTTGCTTTTTCTAATTGCTCTTCATAGCCCTTTGAACGTGCCATTTATCCACCTCCATATCAAATCTTATATATTGTACCATGAACAGTATTTCGAAAGATATTCTTTAAAGTAAACAATTTAATACATTTTTAATTTTGTTATCTATAACACAAGCTAAAAGGTGTTGTAAGTGTGTCAAAGTATGGCAAATGACTGTTCACTGAATAAGTGAGTTATGCGACTATAATTGTATTAGGGAATTCACTTATTTTTATTTTATATAATTACTAAACGTTGTTACATTGAAGTGCAAGATTTATAATAGATACAATTGATGTGTAGAGGAGTTTATAATGGTGGATTTCGAACGTTATTCTAGGCAAATTTTATATAAGAATATTGGACAACAAGGTCAAGCACAGTTATTAAAGCAACATGTGCTGATTATAGGAATGGGTGCATTAGGAACACATTTAGCAGAAAGTTTAGTACGGACTGGTGTCGGTGAAATTACAATTGTAGACAGGGATTATATCGAATTTAGTAATTTGCAACGCCAGACTTTGTTTACAGAACAGGATGCTTCGTCATATATGCCTAAAGTGGTAGCCGCAAACAACCATCTTAAAGCAATTCGTTCTGATGTTGTGATTCATCAACACATTGCTCATGTCGATGCACGATTTTTAGAACTGCATGCAACACAAATTGATTTGATCTTAGATGCGACAGATAACTTTGAGACACGACAGCTCATAAATGACTTTGCATATTTAAATAAAGTGCCTTGGATTTATGGTGGTGTTGTACAAAGTACATATGTGGAAGCGCCTTTTATACCAGGTGAGACACCGTGCTTTAATTGCCTTGTTCCTAATATACCAACGATAAACATGACTTGTGATACGGTAGGCGTTATTCAACCAGCAGTGACAATGACGACGAGCTTACAGATGAGAGATGCGTTAAAGATTATCTTAGATGCGGAATTATCTCCTAAATTAACTTATGGTGATTTATGGGAAGGTACACATCATTCATTTGGCTTTGCCAAAATGAGTCGCTCAACTTGTCCTACTTGTGGTGAAAATCCAACATATCCATACTTGCATGCTACTAGTCGAGATTATGCGACTTTGTGTGGTAGAGACACAGTACAATATCAAAATAATAATATAACCCAGGAAATATTAGAATCATTTTTAATTAGAAATCATATTAACTATCAAAGTAACCCGTATATGATAAGGTTTAAATACAAAGAGCATCAAATCGTAAGTTTCAAAGGTGGACGAATGCTCATTCACGGAATGACTAACCCGAATGAGGCGAAAACCTTAATTAATCAATTATTTGGCTAACATAGGAGGAATTGCATTATGCATACGAATGTTAAGTTAAATCGACCAATTAAATGTGGTGTATTAACGATATCGGATACTAGAAATTATGATACGGATAAAGGTGGTAAATTAGTGCAAGCGTTGCTCTCTGAAATAGGTATCACAATTTCTACAGAATATTACAAAATTGTCAAAGATGACAAAATTGCTATAGAGTCTCAAATAGAGCATTGGTTAGCGACAGATTTAGACGTCATCATAACAACAGGTGGGACGGGCATTGCTCAAAGAGATGTAACAATCGAAGCGGTAAGTCCGTATTTAACAAAGCAGATCGAAGGATTTGGAGAATTGTTTAGATATTTAAGTTATGTCAAGGATGTAGGGACAAGGGCAATGTTGTCGAGGGCGATAGCAGGTGCGCACAATGATAAGTTGATTTTTTGCTTACCAGGTTCAACTGGTGCCGTGAAATTGGCAATAGAGGAACTAATTAAACCTGAAATTACACATTTGATTAAAGAACTAACAAAATAAAATACCTCGAACAATCAATTCGAGGTATGAACTGTTATATTAAATTACTGTTCGCGTTGAAAGTCACCGGATTTACCGCCTGTCTTGGTTAGCAAATAAGTCTCACCAATAATCATACCTTTGTCTAATGCTTTAGTCATATCATAAATCGTGAGTGCTGTAACAGAGGTAGCAGTGAGTGCTTCCATTTCTACGCCAGTCTTACCTGTGGTAGAAACAGTAGCTTGAATATTTAATGTATAATCGGCTTGGTTTTGTTGCCAATTAAATTGAATGTCAATGCCAGTCAATGGTAGAGGATGGCACATTGGAATGATAGTTGATGTTTGCTTTGCTGCCATGACACCTGCAATTTGTGCAGTGTTTAAGACATTCCCTTTATCATTCGTATGTTCGACAATTTGTGTGTGGATTTCTTCGTTTACTGTAATGCTAGAGTGTGCAGTAGCTGTACGTTTTGTGATTTTTTTGTCTGAAACGTCTACCATTTTAGCATTACCTTGCTCATTTATATGTGTAAATTGAGACACAGTTATCCCTCCTAAACATTTTTAGTATACCATGAAATTATAAGTTATAAGGAGTAGATCGTATGCCAGTAGAAAAGAGAACGCCTATCCCTGTAAGTGAGGCAATTAAACGTATTGTTAATGAAATTATATTAATGGATATCACAAATGTAAAATTATCTGAAAGCTTGAACTATATACTTGCCGAAGATATTGTTGCTACATACGATATACCGAGATTCGACAAGTCTCCTTATGATGGCTTTGCACTTAGAAGTATAGATACAACAAAGGCATCAGGAGATAACAGAATCTTCTTTAAAGTAATTGATCACATTGGAGCGGGAGCAGTATCTAACGAATCAGTAGGTGAACATGAGGCTGTACGTATAATGACAGGTGCTGCTATTCCTAAAGGCGCAGATGCTGTTGTTATGTTAGAGCAAACTACCGAATACGAGTCAGGATTTACGATTCGTAAGCAATTTGATGCTTTAGAAAATATTTCTATTAAGGGAGAAGAGACTAAGACGGGTGACATTGTCTTACAAAAAGGACAACGTATTAATGCTGGTGCCATCGCAGTATTAGCAACTTACGGCTATACAGAAGTGCCTGTTTATAATAAACCAAGCGTAGCTATTATTGCTACAGGTAGTGAATTGTTAGATGTCGGAGATGAATTAGAGCCTGGAAAAATCAGAAATTCTAATGGGCCTATGATTAGTGCATTAGCACAAAATCTTGGATTAACAATAGAAACTTATAAAATTCAACAGGACGATTTAGATACCAGTATAGAAACTGTTACAAATGCACTGCAACAGCACGATATTATTATCACTACAGGTGGTGTATCTGTTGGTGACTTCGATTATTTACCACAAATTTATCAACATTTAGAGGCAAAGGTCTTGTTTAACAAGGTTGCTATGAGACCTGGTAGTGTTACGACAGTTGCCGTAGCACAAGGGAAATATTTATTTGGGCTTTCAGGTAATCCTTCTGCTTGCTATACAGGCTTTGAGTTATTTGTGAGAACTGCTGTCTTAAAGATGACAGGGGCACAGGCAGTGTACCCACAAGTAGTTCGCGCAACGTTAATGGAAGACTTCACAAAACCGAACCCATTTACAAGATTTATACGTGCAACAACAACATTTGATGGTCACCAAATGACTGTTACGCCTTCAGGATTTAATAAATCTGGAGCTGTTGTAGCAATTGCTCATAGTAATGCCATGATAATGTTGCCAGGCGGGACTAGAGGTTATAAAAAAGGCTATACTGTTGACGTTATACTGACAGAATCTGACAGTAGAGAGTATGATTTAACATTATGATAATACAAATTGTTGGATATAAGAAATCAGGTAAAACGACATTAATGAGTCATACGATTCAACAGCTAAAGTTAAATAACTATACAGTTGTAACTATTAAACATCATGGTGGCGAACACGATAATCAATTACAGGATATTAAATTGCAAAGTGCAGAAGTTGATCATATGAAACATTTTGAAGCAGGTGCAGATCAAAGCATTGTCCAAGGTGTCAATTATCAACAAACAGTAAGTCGGAGTCCTAAGCAAACTTTGACTGAAATTATCAGAAAATCTGTTACAATAGACACTAACATTATATTGGTAGAAGGATACAAAGATGCTACTTTTCCTAAAGTAGTTGTCTATAGAGATACTGATGAATTAAAGCAGTTGAACCAACTTACCAATATTAAATATAGAATCAATTTAGATGATCAACAAGCATTAGCACAATATGATAAGTGGTTATTAGCGTATATACAAGAAGGAATGAAATAGAATGAAACAATTCGAAATTGTAACTCAACCTATCAAGACAGAACAATATCGGGAATTTGTGTTAAATGAAAAGCAAGGTGCTGTTGTAGTATTTACGGGGCATGTTCGTGAGTGGACAAAAGGTATTAGAACTGAATATCTTGAATATGAAGCGTATATACCAATGGCAGAGAAAAAATTAAAGCAAATTGGTGATGAAATTGAAGCGCAATGGCCAGGTACAATTACTGCGATTGTGCATAGAATTGGTCCATTAAATATTTCGGACATAGCAGTATTAATTAGTGTGTCATCACCACATAGAAAAGATGCATATGCAGCAAATGAATATGCAATTGAACGCATCAAAGCCATCGTGCCAATATGGAAGAAAGAAATCTGGGAAGATGGTGCACAATGGCAAGGTGACCAACGTGGTAAGCATGAAGATTCTGTAGGAAGGTGTTAAACGATGAGGGTACTTTATTTTGCAGAACTTAGGGAATTATTGGATAAGCACGATGAAGAAATTGATTTAAGTTATGATATTACTGTGAAATCATTTGTACAACATATCATAGAACGTTATCCAGAAATTGCAAAGGTGAAGTTTCAGATTGCAGTAAATGAAGAGTTTGTAAAGGATGACGACATTGTACAATCAAATGATACAGTCGCATTAATTCCACCAGTTAGCGGAGGTTAAGAGAGAAATGAAAGCAATTATACTTGCCGGAGGACAATCAGAGAGATTCGGTGAACCTAAAGCTTTTGCGGAGATTGATTCACAACCATTTTATCGTAGAATCATCGATGTATTAGAGGCTACGAATATGTTTAATCAAATTATTATTAGTACAAATGATCAGTTACAGGATAAATTTGACTATCCACATATTCTAGTAGATGAAGCACAACATAAAAATAAAGGGCCTTTGGCAGGTATTCATGCAGCTATGAAAACTTATCAAGAAGAAGAATTATTCTTCGTGATTTCGGTCGATACGCCTATGATTACTCAAAAGGCAGTAAGTAAGCTCTATCAATTTATGGTGGAACATTTAATTGATGACCAACTTGATGTCGCTGGTTTTAAAGAAGGTGAACAACCTATACCAACGATTGCATTTTATCATCCAAGGACTATGGAACAGATAGAAGCGGCCTTAACTTCTGACGATTACAGTCTGAAGCATGTTTATCATCAAGTCGTAACGGATTGGTTAGATGTTAATCAAATTGATTCGACTGAATATTGGTACAAAAATATAAACTATCAGCAAGATTTGGACTCTTTAAAGTTTCGTATATTGAATAGATAAGGAGGCCTGTGAATATGGTTGAACAAATAACTGATAAACTCGGTCGTCCTATTAGAGATTTAAGGTTGTCAGTTACTGACCGTTGCAATTTTAGATGTGATTATTGCATGCCTAAGGAAATTTTCGGTGATGATTTTGTCTTTTTACCTAAAGATGAATTATTAACGTTTGATGAGATGGTACGTATTGCTGCACTTTATACGCAGTTAGGTGTCAAAAAAATACGCATCACAGGTGGAGAACCGTTACTGAGACGTGATTTATATAAACTGATAGCTAAACTTAACGAACTTGAGGGCATTGAAGATATTGGTTTGACAACAAATGGATTGTTGCTTAAGAAACATGGTTTGAACTTGTATAATGCAGGGTTAAGACGTCTGAATATTAGTCTTGATGCAATAGATGATCAGGTGTTCCAAAGTATAAATAATAGAAACATTAAGGCGACTACCATTTTAGAACAAATTGACTATGCGCTGTCGATTGGTTTTCACATCAAAGTAAATGTAGTGATACAAAAAGGTGTGAATGATAATCAAATATTGCCAATGCTTGAATATTTTAAACACCGTAATATTGAAATAAGATTTATTGAATTTATGGATGTTGGTAATGATAATGGTTGGGATTTTAGTAAAGTAGTCACTAAAGATGAAATGTTATCTATGATTGAAAATGAGTTTGATATAGAGGCGGTAAAGCCTAAATACTATGGTGAAGTAGCAAAGTACTATAGACATAAAGATAACGGTGTACAATTTGGTTTGATTACAAGCGTGTCACAATCATTTTGTAGTACGTGTACACGTGCACGTTTATCATCCGATGGGAAATTTTATGGATGTTTATTTAGTGAAGTCGATGGGTTTGATGTCAAATCGCTTATGCGCTCAGGCGCCTCAGATGAAACACTATTAGATCAATTTAAAGCATTATGGAAAATAAGAGATAATCGGTATTCTGACGAACGTACTGAACAAACTGTAGCGAATCGTAAAAGAAATAAAATAAATATGAACTATATAGGTGGATAAGTATACACTTAATATTATTTATTTAAAACAATCACATAAGTGTCTAATTTAACTTTAATAGTTATAAATTAAAAGGAACATCTCCAATTAATACGAGGTGTTCCTGTTTTATTTTTTACTTAGTACTTTTAAAGGTGTGAAAGATGTCGCTCTACATACTTGAAAGTAAATACTTTATGGTAGATTCAATGTATTTACATGTTAAGTTTACATATTTTGTAATAATTTAAAATAACATTTATAGATTTTAGGTAATACAAAAATATTGTGATATGAATAATAGGGTATATAAATAGAATCCAATAGTAGAATTTAATTATTTATTTGAATTAAAATAATAGATTTATTGAAGAAAGTGTTATATAATATTTAAAAAGCTTATTCATTAAAAATAGCCATTAATACAACTAGAGAAGACAATGAGGAGGCACGCATTATGGAAAGTAAAGTATCTTATTTTATAACTTCCGAAAGGGCGTTAAGTCAATTAAAGCATTGGTTAAAGTCAGTGCACGGTTTATCTATTGAAGAATTTGTGGTTTTATATAAAGTATACGAAGCCACAAAAATCAGTGGTAAGGAATTACGTGACACATTACATTTTGAAATGTTATGGGACACAAGTAAAATTGATGTGATAATTAGAAAAATTTATAAAAAGGAATTATTGTCAAAAGTACGATCTGAGACTGATGAGCGTCAGGTGTTCTATTACTATAATGAGACACAACATGAAGCGTTACATGACATTATTAAAGAAATTGAGCATATCAACGTTCCTTAATATAATAAGTTGAAAATTAATACATTAGACTTTAGTTTATATGCGGGATATTCACTAAAGTAAAAAACGAGGGTTATCGGTTTGAAAATTATCGATAACCCTCGTTTTTTGTTATTGAATTAATATGATTCCATGGCTTTTACTTTGCGACCATGTACTAAATAATAAATGATTAAGGTAATGATAACGACAACAGCCATGACACCGTATAGTTGAGCGTATGTCATAGTTGATGTAGCAAATCCAAGTACATATGGACCAAATCCTAATCCCAAATCTAATCCAATAAAGTAAGTAGAAGTGGCAATACCATATTTAGTCGGTGGTGATACCTTAATGGCAATTGCTTGCATACATGATGAAATATTACCATATCCTGCACCTAATAACAGACCAGCTAATACTAACATCCAGCCACTATGCGTTAAACTTAGTACTAAAAATGTTAAAAATAACAAAATGAACGAAGGATACGCTACTACATTTTCTGTTTTTTGATCCATTAATCGACCGGCAATGGGTCTAGTTATTAATGATGCTATGGCATAGAAAATAAAGAAGTAGCTTGCAAGTGAGACTAAATCAATTTCTTTAGCGAAAAATTGTAAAAATGTCAGAATAGATGAATATGTTAGGCCAGCTATTAACATAATAATGGCAACGGGTACTGCTTCTTTTGCAATATAGTTGCTAAGATTAAATCCTTTGCGCTTAGTCGTAGGTGTTAAAGTTTCATTAGTGATTTCAAACTTCACATTAACGAAGAAAGAAATAATAAAGCTGACAATACCACAAATTAAACAAATAAAGAATAATAGTTTGATTGGAAAACTATTGATTAATAATAAGCCAAAGAATGGTCCGATTGCAGCACCTATGACTAGGCTTAATGAGAACAAGCTAATACCTTCACTTTTTCTTTCGGAAGGTGTTACATACGCTGCAATTGTACCAGTTGCAGTAGTTGTAATACCTGTGGCAATACCATTAATTAATCTTGTGAACATTAAGAAAGACAATGAACCTTCAATAAAATAACAAAGCTGTGTGATTAAGAGAAAAGCTAGTCCTATTAATAATATACGCTTAGGACCAATTTTATTTACATATTTACCAGTAGCAAATCGACCGATAAGTGACCCAATGATAAATAATCCAGACACTAAACCAGCAACACTGTCAGAGGCATGATAAACTTCTTTCGTATAACTGGCAACGATAACGATTAACAAGTACATACATAAGTAGACTAAAAAGTTAGTGATAAAGTTAATATTAAAGCTTTTTGTCCAAATTGGTGTCTTTAAATTTGAACGATCAGACATGTTATGATTCCTCCATTTTATTAATTTGTTCGTGAATTAAGCGGATGGTGTGATATGTTTCAGCGAGTTGGTCTGCTGAAATACCTGCTTCTTTAATAATTTCATCCTGAATGCCTTCTATGCGTTCGCTCATTTGCGAGAATAATAATCTTCCATCGTCAGATAAGGATAGCTTTTTTTCTCTTTTATCTTTTCCTTGTTCGATGATGAGTAGAGATTTTTCTGAAAGAGCCTTTAGGATTTTTCGCGTAGTTGGCTTTTCTATAGCGCGTCGTTTCGAAATTTGAACTAACGTTGTAGGTGCATTTTGAGATATATCTTTTAACACGAGCCATTGAGCAGGAAAGAGTTCGAAGTCATCAAATACTGGTTGAAATAGTTTGATATAAGGTCGATAAACACCAGTTAATTGATTGAAAAGCAAAGTTGTATCCATATGATCCTCCCTAATAGTTAGCTAAGCTAACTTGTTTATAACAATTAATATTGTAAACCTATTCTTTAAATAAAGCAATACTAGATTATCTATAATTCAAGTAGGGTAATGAATAAACAATTGAAATTTATAACAATAAAAGACGACTGAATATTGTTTTGACGGGTAATAAAGCTTATTATTTGTTAAAATTAATAAGATATTAAAGGTTAGGGGATTGTCTATGAAAGAATTAAAGTTGGATCATATCATTCACTATATTCAACAGCTCAATGATTTTAAATATCCTGGTCACATTTTAAAATTAAATCAAGGTGGACAGCACGAACGATTAGGTACATTTAACAGATTAGCTTATTTGAATAATACTTATATTGAATTATTAGATGTAAATAAACCTGAAGTTTTGCAAAAAATAATTAAAACTGAAGAAGGACGTGTTTCATTTCCTTCAAAGATAGTACAAGATGACTATAAGCAAGGTTTAAAGACAATTGCATTTCAAACATCAGATATCGATCAAGTTAAAAGTGACTTGGAAGAAAAGGGTGTCGAGGTCATTGGCCCGGTAAATATGCAACGTGAAAATAAAAAGGGTCATAAAACAACATGGAGATTATTATATATTGCGGATCCTGATTATAGAGTTAAACCGCCATTTTTTATTCAATGGGATGAGATTGAAGAAGTTAGAAATAAAAAAATTGAACCATTTAAACAAAAAGAATTTACTGTTAAAGGAATCGTTATTAATAGTACAGAGCGTGCTCACACTGTTGAAAAGTGGTGTAAATGGTTTAACATGAAAATCGTAGATGAAACAGCAACTTATTCAGATCTAAAGTTGGAAAATGACCCAATCATCTATCGTATTAATGATGGACATTACTCAGGTTATAAAACGATTCAATTAACAGATAATAAAACAACTTCGTCATATACGTTGATTATTAGAGGTGCCAATTATCAATTTGAAGCTGATTAGTAGATATAAAGGTATACACTGTGCGCAATCAATGCTATATGAATGATTGAAACGAGAAGTGTAACGATTGTCAATATCGTGATATATCGATTGACGCGCAATAATAATAGAAAAATGGATAATACGAAACTAAGAAATGCTAAAATAATTCTAATACTTAAAAATGAAACTGTTAATGCTTGAGTTATATCATGAAATATAAAAATAATATTGATAATTAATAGTAAACTTAAAATAATAATACGCATTACCTTTACCTCTTTTTTAATTTTTAATATAGTATAGCAAATGAATGGTAAATATGTGAAAGAATGTTTGAAGCAATGTATAATACTTAATGTACTGTAATGATAAAGGAGACATCAGTTTTTATGGAAAAGATGAATATCACAAATCAAGAACATGATGCATTTGTAAAGGCTCACCCGCAAGGTGATTTATTACAATTGACAAAATGGGCAGAAACAAAAAAACTAACGGGTTGGTATTCAAGACGAGTCGCAGTTGGGGAAGCTGGAGAAATCGTTGGAGTTGCTCAACTATTATTTAAAAAAGTGCCCAAACTACCATTTACGTTATGTTATATCTCGAGAGGCTTTGTAACTGATTATAGTAATAAATTAGCATTAGAAACATTATTAGAAGCCACTATGCAAATTGCTAAAGAAGAAAAAGCCTATGCAATTAAAATTGATCCAGATGTTGAAGTTGAACATGGAACTGAAGCTTTAACAAATCTAAGGGCATTAGGCTTTAAGCATAAAGGCTTTAAAGAAGGTTTATCTAAAGATTATATTCAACCTCGCATGACGATGATTACGCCAATCGACAAGACTGATGAAGAATTAATTCAAAGTTTTGAAAGACGAAACCGTTCTAAAGTAAGATTGGCTTTAAAACGAGGTACCACTGTTGAACGTTCAAATCGCGAAGGTTTGAAGACATTTAGTAATTTAATGAAGATTACAGGTGAAAGAGATGGCTTCTTAACGCGAGATATAAGTTATTTTGAAAATATTTATGATGCGTTACATCCAGATGGCGATGCTGAGTTATTCTTAGTGAAATTGGAACCTAAACCTGTATTAAAGGAATTACGTGAAGAATTAGCAGGTATTGAAGCAGAAAAAGTAAAATTAAGTGAGAAAAAGCAAGATAAAAAAACATTAAATAAAATCAATGATGCTGATAATAAGATAGCAAAAACAACGGAACTTATTACAGAAATGGAAGGCTTGGAAGCTAGTCATCCAGACGGCATTTATTTATCTGGTGCCTTACTTATGTTTGCAGGTAAAAAATCTTATTATTTATATGGTGCATCTTCGAATGATTATAGAGACTTTTTACCTAATCACCATATGCAATTTGCTATGATGCAATATGCAAGAGAAAATGGTGCAACTTCTTATGACTTTGGTGGAACTGATAATAATCCAGATAAAGATTCATCACATTATGGTTTGTGGACCTTTAAAAAAGTATGGGGAACATACTTAAGTGAAAAAGTCGGCGAATTTGACTATGTGTTAAACAAGCCACTTTACCAAGTCATTGAAAATGTTAAACCTAAATTAACCAAAGCAAAAATTAATATTTCAAGAAAATTAAAGCAAAAATTAATATTTCAAGAAAATTAAAGCGAAAATAATATAGCAAATGATAAAAATAATCCCTAGCGATTTGAAACAATACATTAGTTTAAGCAATTGTTCTTACAATGTAGCGTTATCAAATATGTTAGGGATTTTGTTATGTTGAAAAATAAATAGTAGCAGTTAAGAAAGATTGATAATCTTTTTAAAATAATTTAGTAAAGCTATATTGCATCCTGTGATATTGTGGTAAATTGATGTTGTTAGTGAAAAAATGAGAGGAGCTATGGGAATGATAAAGAAGATGCTAAAGTTCTCGCTAGGGAATAAATTTGCAATCTTTTTAATGGTGTTACTCGTTATTCTAGGCGGGCTTTATTCAAGCTTTAAAATGAAACTTGAATTATTGCCGGATGTTGAAACACCAATGATTACAGTTCAAACAACTATGCCGGGTGCAACACCAGAGACAACTAAAACTGAAATTAGTGATAAGATTGACGAACAAATTCGATCGATGGCCGATGTGAAAAATGTTAGTGCGCAATCCATACAGAATGCATCGATTGTTTCTGTTGAATACAGAGAAGGTACTGACTTAGACAGTGCTGAAAATAAATTAAAAAAAGAACTAGATAAGATCAAATTTGGGGAAAATGTTGAGGAACCAGAACTAAAAAGACAAACGATGAATGCTTTTCCAATCGTTGCGTATTCTTTTACTTCTAAAGACAATGATTTAAAAAGTACGACGAAAAAATTAGAACAGCAATTATTACCTAAATTGCAAACCATTGATGGTGTACAGAACGCACAATTAAATGGGCAAACAACACGTGAAGTAACAATTAAATTTAAACAAAGCGCATTAGAAAAAAGTGGTTTGACAGCGGATAGTGCACAACAATACATAAAGAGTGCTACAAGTGAAACACCACTGGGATTATTTCAATTTGATGATAAAGAGAAATCGATTGTCATTGATGGACAATTTAATTCTGTCGATGGACTAAAAAATTTAGAAATACCATTATCTGCAGCAAGTGCAACATCTGGGAATGGCGATGACCAAAGTAATGCGTCAGCTAGTGGACAGGATGCTATGACAGGGACTTCTGCTACTAACACGAGTCAATCAACTAAAATACCATCAGTTAAATTAGCAGATATTGCTAGTGTTTCTATTGGTGATGAAAGAAAATCAATTTCTAAAACGAATGGTAAAAATGCAGTTAATGTCCAAGTGATTAAAGCACAGGATGCAAACACAGTTCAAGTAGCTAAAGATACTAAGAAAGAGATCGACAAATTCGTTAAAGCCAATCCTGAATTAAAAGATACAAAAGTTATGGATACGGCTAAACCGATTGAAGACGCGATTAATACAATGATTGAAAAGGCAATCTTAGGTACAATTTTTGCTATCATCATTATCCTACTCTTCTTGAGAAATATTAGAACAACGGCTATATCAGTAGTATCTATACCGATGTCGATTCTAATTGCTATGGTAGCATTGAAATTATGCAATGTATCATTAAATATACTTACATTAGGTGCCTTAACTGTAGCGATAGGACGTGTTATTGATGATTCTATCGTCGTGGTTGAAAATATCTATCGTAGATTATCAGATAAAGGTGAGGCATTAGTAGGGGATAGTTTAATTATAGATGCAACGAGAGAAGTATTTAAACCAATTATGTCATCCACTATTGTGACAATCGTTGTCTTCTTACCATTAGCATTTGTATCAGGGTCAGTAGGTCAGATGTTTAGACCGTTTGCCTTAGCGATTGCCTTTAGTTTACTTGCATCGCTACTGGTCTCAATTACGATAGTACCTGCATTAAGTGCTAGTTTATTTAAAAAGGGTATTAAACATCCACGTACTGAAAATTTAGGTATTGTAAGTAAGCAATATCAACGTATACTCAAATGGTCGCTCAATCATAAATGGATTGTCATTATTGTAAGTACAGTGTTATTAATTTTTAGTATAGGATTAGGTGCTGCCAAATTAGGTACGAGCTTTATTTCTACTGGTGAAGATAAATATATGGCATTGACATACACTCCAAAACCAGGTGAAACAAAGCAAAGTGTTTTAAAACATGCAGAGAAAGTGCAAAATTATTTGAATGATAAGGATAAAGTTAAAACTGTACAATATTCAGTAGGTGGAGAAACACCAACTGATCCAACGGGCAGTTCAAATAGCCTGGCACTAATGGTTGAGTATGATTCTGACACACCTCATTTTGATGAAGAACCTGATAAAGTGTTAAACCATATCAAACGTTACCATCATCCTGGTGAATGGTCTAATCAAGACATGGGTACAGGTGGAACGAATAACAAATTGGAAATTACTGTGACAGGTCCGTCATTGGATGCAATTAAAGGTACTGTGAAATCAATAGAACGTGAAATGGAACATACAAAAGGCCTAGCAAATGTAAAATCTGATTTGATAGAGACTTATGAGCAATACAATGTCAAAGTAGATCAGAATAAAGCAAGTGAGAACGGATTATCTGCATCACAATTAGCTATGACTTTAAGTCAGAATGCACCAGAGCAAGCAATAACAAAAGTAAAAGAAAATGGTAAATCAGTTGATGTAAAAGTGAAGAAAGATAAAGAAACACATTGGACAAAAGAAAAATTAGAAAAGACCGAGCTTCAAACTCCAACTGGAAAGACAATTCAATTAAGTGATATCGCAAGTTTAGAGAAATCATCTACACCTAATAAAATTGAGACCAAAGCAGGAGATTATGCGACAAAAGTTTCAGCTAAAGTTACACAAAGTGATGTTGGAACAGTGTCTCAAAAAGTATTGTCTAAGGTTGATAAATTAGACAAACCAAATAATGTAAAAACGAGTGTTGGTGGTGCGAACGAAGATATTTCAAATGCAATTATTCAACTTTCTGTTGCTATGTTAGCAGCAATTATCATTGTGTATTTGGTTCTAGTGTTAACATTTAAAGGTGGTTTAGCACCATTTGCAATTTTGTTCTCACTACCATATACAATTATAGGTGTTGTTATAGCACTTGTTATAACAGGAGAAACAATTTCTGTTCCAAGTATGATTGGTATGTTGATGTTAATAGGTATTGTTGTAACCAATGCCATTGTACTAATTGACAGAGTGATTAATAAGCAACATGAAGGCTTAGATATGAAAGCAGCTTTAATTGAAGCGGGGGCAACACGTATTAGACCAATATTAATGACAGCATTAGCTACAATTGCAGCTTTAATACCAATGCTGTTTGGTGAAAATAGTTCAATACTTATTTCGAAAGCAATGGCGGCGACTGTAGTTGGCGGATTAATTTCTTCGACTGTATTAACGTTAATCGTCGTACCTGTTATTTATGAACTTTTATTTACAATGAAAAATAAACTATTTAAACATCGAAAATCATAAAGAAAATAATTCTAGCTTATGCACTCATTTATAAAACGAAGTGCCTTCTAGCTAATATGAATAAAAGGCAATTTCTATCTTACTGTGATAGGAATTGTCTTTTTTGCTGCATAGATGTACAGCATTTTTGAATAACAATGATATGGACGTTAAATTATTGAAGGTTAGTGATTAATGGTTAAAAGGGAATGCTATGTTAGTAATTGAAATGTATGTGTAAACTAATATCGCTAGCTAGAAAAGGCTAAACAAATGCCCCAAATGAAATTTATAGTTCCATTTTGGGGCATTGTTATAAGTATGATGTTCTAAACACTGCTGAAGTACTCAAATCACTTTAGTAAAGTACAAGTGTTAAGATGACATAAATTATGATTAAACCAAGGCTAATCATATTTAATATTTGAATTGCTTTTTTATCTTGCTTTAAATGTTTAAATGCAGTAATTTCAACATTACCAACGATTAGTAATAATAATATAAATACCCACCAGTTAACTGCAGGGAAGGATAATGTTGTGATTGCAACTACAAATAATAATAATAGTGCCATAATTATACGTAAAATGCGTGTAATAATTGTATCCATCTTAAATATACTTATGTAACTAACTATTAAATAGAGTATTGGTAAAAATATCAGATAAAGTTGCATTAAATAACATCCTTTCTATAATTCGCTATTAATCTTAGCATGTTAAAAATATATTTACTAGGATATTATTTATCTTCTTTTTGACTAATTTCTGAACGGACAGTAGCTATTTCATGCTCTAGTTCATCTAATTGCTTTAATAACGGATCGGTTTGTTGATTTACTGATTCGCGTTTTTCTAAATCACCTTGTAAACGAACATAGTCATGTTTAAGTTCAATAAGTTTTTGATTTAAATCCATATATAATAAACTCCTTTAAGCTACTAATTTAAAAAATGAAAATCACATAAAGTATAACATGAAACTGAAAGCTTCTAAAATCACCAAAATGTATGTTAAAGTATGAAAATAGATTGTAAATTATATTTGAAAAAATAAAATGAAAGAAGGATTATTGTGACGCAACAATTTATCATAATCATTTTACTGATTGCTTTAGGTTACACCCTTAAGAGAATTAATTACTTTAAGGCGAATGATAGCCAAGTATTCTCTACACTCGTCCTTAATGTCACGCTTCCTTCTTTGGTTATTGTAAACTTAAATAAAGCAGATTTAGATGTGTCATTATCAATTTTACCTATTATGATGATTGCTTATGGCATCATTGCAAAGATTATTGTAGTATGGTTCTTTTTAAAATACGATAACCATGTAAGAGGCGCAACTGGTATGATGATGGCCTCTTTAAATATTGGGCTATTTGCTTATCCACTAGTCGAAGCGATTTGGCCTGAATCTGGAATGATTTATTTTGGTATGGCCGACATCGGTGGGGCAATTATTATGTTTGGCGTAACGTACTTTGTTGGTAGTTACTTTAGTAGTGGTGGAGATAGCTTTGATTTTAAATATTTAGGTAAGAATTTACTACGCTCTGTACCATTGATGACCTATATTATTATGTTTATCTTGAACATGGCGAATATTCATTTTCCTAAACCTGTAATTGACTTTTTCACAGTATTATCAGGCGCGAATATGCCATTGTCCATGATATTACTTGGTTTGATGTTGAATTTTAGTATAGATAGACGATTTTTGCCAATTGCTTTGAAATATATTGGTATCCATTACGGTCTAGGTATTATTGCAGGATTGTTAGTACATTTCTTCCTACCAGTGAGTGATAATATGGTGAAGACAACACTACAAGTGGCTTGGTTATTACCTGTAGGTGTTGCAATTATTCCATATTCTATACAGTTTAAGTATAAGACTTTACCATTAGTTGGAATGGTTACTAATTTAACAATAGTTATAAGTATTGTAATACTGTATATCTATCAAGCTATCTTTGTGTAACGGAAATTCTAGATGAAAATGATGGTGTAATGCGAATAGGAGTACATGAGACAAATGAGCTGTAATGATATTTGTAGTTAGAAACTATGAGATCATTTAGCTCATTTTTATTGTATTGGAGATATTATAGATTTAACTAGTCTATTTATGTGAATGTTAAAAAAGTATATTCATTTTGAGCATATAAAAAAGCGAGTGAAATTAATAGGTTTCACTCGCTTAATTTAGTGGTTTACAGTTGCCAATGTTTGAATAATAACAAAGGATTTGTTAAACCACATCATAGTATATAGAAGTTAATGATGATTAACCTTTACCACCCATAAATGCAGGGTAGTTAGTCATACCACCATCAACATAAATTGTTGTTCCGTGAATATAACTTGCTAAATCTGAAGCTAAGAATAAAGCAACGTTTGCTACTTGATCAGCTTCACCAATTTCTTTAGCAGGAATCATTTCAAGTGTTTCTGCACGTGTAGTTGGGTCAGAGAATTTTTCTCTAGTGTGCTCTGTTACAATTGCCCCTGGTGAGATGTTGTTAATTCTAATGCCGTATTGCGCGTATTCCATAGACATTGTTTCCATCATTAATTTTAATCCGCCTTTACTAGCTGCATAGTTAGCATAGTTTGGCCATGGAATTGTATCATGAACACTTGAAGTGTTTAAAATAACACCTTTTTTATCTTCTTTGAAGAATTGATTAACAGCAGCTTTTGATCCAATGAAAGCACCAGTTAAGTTAATGTCGATAACTTTTTGCCATTCTTCTAAAGGCATTTCATGTGTTGGAATTGGTTTTTCGAAACCAGCGTTATTGATCATAATATCAAGCGTACCAAATGTGTCTACTGCAGTTTGTACTAAACGATTAACGTCAGCTTCAACAGAAACGTCCGCTTGAACTTTAATAGCTTGGCCACCAGCTTCTTCAATTAACTTAATTGATTGATCAACATCTTCTACGTGGTGTTCTGAGCGGTAGTTCATAACTACTTTTGCTTCTGCTTTACCAAATGCTTCTGCGAATGATTTACCAATCCCGCTACCAGCACCAGTGATTACAACAACTTTATCTTTTAAATCTGTGAACATAATTTTGACTCCTCCTAGTAAAATATCATGCGCTCATCAAATGACAAGTGCATTCGTCCCAATGAGACATAATACGCCTGCATTAAAACATTAGTCTAGTAATTGAACTTAACCTTTTAAATTTCCTAATACAAAGGCTGCAATAATAATAAGTACAATACCAGCCCAGATACCAATCATTTGACGCTTATCTTTGCGTTCGCCTAACAAGAAGATACCTCCAAGTGTTGAGACGATTACAAGTAATTGTGAAAATGAGAAACTAGTTGCTACACCAACTTTAGGTTGTGAATAGAACATAAATAGGTTACCTATACCCCAAACGACACCCGGTATTAAGTTCCATACAGTACTTTTAATTGATGTTTCATGTTTCATTGATAAGATAAGTCCACCAATCGCCATACCGATTGATTGGAAGAATAATGCGCTTGTTCCATCGACACCAAAGATTTGTGCTATAACGACGTAAACAACATAACCAACCGTTGAAATTAATAAGATTGGCATTGCTTTGCCGAAATTGCTATTACTTTCAGAAGCTTCGTTTTTACCTTTGATAGATGTTAATGTAATACCTACCACAAGTAGAACCATTGCTACAAGACCTAAAATGACTTGAGTACTTGTGCTCCATTCTCCTAGGAAAATAGCACTAAATAACGTTGTACCAACCAATTGTAAACCTGTTGAAATTGGCATTGTTTTTGAAACACCAATTAAACTTACTGATTTCAATTGGTAACCTTGACCTAGTGCCCAGAAAGCACCAGAGATCAATCCGACAATAATTACAGTAATGTCATCAAATTTTGCATTACCAGTTAGTAATAAGATAATACCAATAATTAATGCACCGAATGTTGTACCTCTAATTTGGTTATAAGGTCCTCCACCGACAAATACATTAATTAATACTACACTACCCCAAAATAGCGCAGGTAATAAGGCAATTAATAAATCCATACTACACTCACTCTTTCTATATTTATTTTTACTTTCCTTCCCCAATAAAAACAACCATTAAAATTGTCTCCAAGAATACATTCTAAATGAAAACTTTAATATAGTAAAAACATGTGTTTAAAAATAAAAGTAAAATTACATTTAAATTTCTAAAAGTTTCATTTCAGAAGGATAATAATACACAAAAAAAGAGCGAGATAGAAATCTTGTTTTGCTAAATAGATTTCATTATCCCGCTCTAAGGAATGAATATATGTTGGTACGTTGACGAATACAAGTATTTATTTCATTTCGATATTACTAGTTATAGCACTTTACACAATGGTAGGCGTAGCTAGATTTAAATTTAGTCTATAACTTCAAGTGCTATTCAATATGACTTGCTACATATTTAAATTTTCTATATTCATAATTTATATTAAAACCAAGTTCATTAAATCGTTCAACTAAGGTATTATTTTTGCTACGAATTTTAAAGTAAATCTTGTTTATATCGTAATGCGTAAATGCATAGTGGAGCGCATGTGATAATAAATCAAAGGCAATCCCCATCAGTCGATAGTCACTGTGTGATGAAAAATATTTAATTTCAGCATTATGATTACCTTCGAATACTTGTAAATAGAGATAACCTTTTAACAAGCCTTCAGACATAAAGATAAACAAACGATTATTGTCATCCAATGAGTCTATAATTTCATCTGCAGTCATTACATCATGTTTAAATGTCCGCTGATGTAACTTTGCGAATGCACGGTAATATGCTGGTTTATACTCAGTGATGTTTTGTGCATGTTCAATTTCTCCAACATCCTGTGATGTGATTAAATGATAATCTGTAAAGCTATAAGATGCTTGAATGTGTTTCATAAACTTACTATAGTTTTGCTCGTTTTCTTCAAATGAAAAGTTAAAGTTTGCAGTGTCTGGTTTGCTATTGGCTAATGTAATAAATAAGTCGTGGTACATTTGTAAATCTGGCGTTGTATTATGCTTTATAAATGGACCTAATACTTTATATTTATTCTCCTCATATTTAAAAGCAAGTATGAGCATGATGATCTCGTTGTTATCGTCTAAATGAGCATAGACACCTGGATCTTCAATTGCTTCTTCAATCTGTGCTTTGATTGCCTCTCTTGCTTGAGGAAGTTTATACAAATAAGAAGCCGAGTGATAGTCTGCATCATTTATAAAACTTGTAATTTGGTCATAATCATTTAGTTTGATCGTTTTCATATAGCTACCTCCGTCAGATGAACTATTTCCTTAATTATAAGAATTTTTTATGTTAAATGGAAGTTATGATGTATTATATACGTGTTACAATAGATAAGATATTGATTTTTTGAAAGGACGTTATTATGAAATCACTAATAATTGCTGAAAAACCTTCAGTAGGTAGAGATATAGCTAACAGCTTAAATATAAATGAAAAGCGCAATGGTTACTTTGAAAATAATAAATATATCGTAACATGGGCACTTGGTCATTTAGTAACAAATGCAACACCTGAACAATACGATGCTAAATATAAAGAATGGAAATTAAATGTTTTACCTATTATACCAAATAAAATGAAAACTGTAGTCATATCTAAGACAAGAAAACAATTTTCTACGGTGCAAGCATTAATAAATAATAACAAAATAAATGAGATTATCATTGCGACCGACGCTGGTAGAGAAGGTGAACTCGTTGCACGTCTAATATTAGATAAAGCACATAATAAAAAGCCTATCAAACGGTTATGGATTAGTTCCGTTACAACGAAAGCAATTAGGGACGGATTTAATAAGTTACAAGATGGGCGTAAATTTAATAATTTATATCGCGCTGCATTGGCAAGAAGTGAGGCGGATTGGATTGTAGGTATCAACGCAACACGAGCGTTGACTACAAAGTATGATGCACAATTATCATTAGGACGTGTACAGACACCAACAATTCAGCTTGTTCAAATGAGACAAAATGAAATTAATCAGTTTAAACCTGAAACGTATTATACAATGTCTGTCAAAGCAAATGGATTAACGTTACAATTAGCAAAACCACAGTCGCATAAAGATAAAAAGGTATATGACACGATAAAACAGAAAGTTGTTGGTCAAGAGGGGACTATACAATCGATTAAACGTAATCATAAAAAGGCATATCCACATCAATTATTCAGTTTGACTGATTTACAACAAGAAGCATATAAACGATATCATTTTGGACCAAAGGAAACATTAAATACGTTACAAACATTATATGAACGACATAAGCTCGTAACTTATCCAAGAACAGATTCAAATTATTTAACCGATGATATGGTAGATACGCTTAAAGACCGTGTTAACGCAATCATGGGCACATCATTAAAGGATGTAGCTAAACAACAACTTAAACAAAAATTTTCTCCGAAACAAAGGTTTATTAATAATAACAAAGTATCAGATCACCATGCGATAATTCCAACAGAAGTTCGTCCAGGTATGAATGCTTTGAGTCCACGAGAAAGCAAAGTCTATATGTTAATTGCTGAAAGATTTTTGGAAAATCTTTTGCCAGCTTATGAATACGAAGCAATAATTATGGAATTTACTGTAAATGGTTATACGTTTAACTTTAAAGACAAAGTAACTACGAAATTAGGGTTCAAAGCTATCTCTGAACACAACGAAAAATCAACAGAACAACTTGATGGATTGCAACAAGGTGCTACATTAAAAGTGAATCAAGCCAATATCGAACAACACGAAACGACGCCACCGCCATATTTTAATGAAGGATCATTACTTAAAGCTATGGAGAGTCCTCAGAAATTCTTTGATTTAAATAATCGTAAACATCAACATACATTGAAGGAAACTGGTGGTATAGGAACTGTAGCAACACGCGCAGATATAATTGAAAAACTATTTAATATGAATGCTATAGAAGTGAGAGATAGTAAAATTAAAGTAACTTCAAAAGGAAAGCAAATTCTAGAACTAGCACCACAAAAACTAACTTCACCATTGTTAACTGCGGAATGGGAAGAAAAGCTTGCGTTAATTGAACGTGGTAAATATAATGCGGACAAATTTATAGAGGAAATGAAGCAATTTACCAATGACGTCGTTAATGAAATAAAAGAGAATGATAAAAAATATAAACACGATAATTTAACAACTACGGAATGTCCAACTTGTGGAAAATTCATGATTAAAGTACAAACTAAAAATGGACAAATGTTAGTTTGTCAGGATCCAAGTTGTAAAACTAAGAAAAATGTACAGAGAAAAACAAATGCTCGCTGTCCTAACTGTCATAAAAAGATGACTCTATTTGGTAGGGGGAAAGATGCTGTTTATCGTTGCGTATGTGGCCATACAGAAACACAGGCACAAATGGATAAACGCTTTAAAAATAAAAAGTCAGATAAAGTAAATAAAAAAGACATGAAAAAATATATGAATCAGAACGAAACAATCGAAAATAACCCATTCCAAGATGCGTTGAAAGGGTTAAAGTTCTAGTTTTATAGTGTATAAATGGTTGTTTAATTAATAAAGTTCGTGTTTGCTATTGTAAAATACTACAATTGGTATTAAAATATTAAGGTATTTTCAAAAAAAGGAGAACTAACCGTGAAAAAGTATTTCAAGTTTGATCAGCATGGCACAAACTATAAAAAAGAGATACTTGGTGGGCTGACAACTTTCTTGTCAATGGCATATATTTTGGCTGTTAACCCTCAAGTACTAAGTTTAGCAGGTGTAAATGGCGTTTCAGATGACATGAAAATGGATCAAGGTGCTATTTTTGTTGCCACAGCACTTGCAGCATTTGTGGGTTCATTATTTATGGGACTTATTGCTCGCTATCCGATTGCTCTAGCACCGGGTATGGGATTAAATGCATTCTTTGCATTTACTGTAGTATTAACAATGGGAATACCTTGGCAAATTGGTTTAACAGGCGTGTTATTTTCAGGAATTGTCTTTGGGATATTAACGATGACAGGGCTACGGGAAACAATTATTAATGCCATACCCTATCAGATGAAAATGGCAGTATCAGCAGGTATTGGTTTATTTATTACATTTGTAGGTTTACAAAGTGCAGGTATTATAGTAAAGGATAAATCAACACTTGTTACCTTGGGTCACATTACAGATGGACCTGTTATATTGGCTGTTATAGGAATTATTGTAACAGTAATCTTATATGCGCTAAGAGTACCAGGTGCAATCTTTGTAGGTATGGTGATTACATCTATACTAGGAATGATTACTGGATTGATACATACACCAAGTAGTGTAGTTGGTCATGTACCAAGTATTGAGCCAACATTTGGAGCTGCATTTGAGGCATTTAAAGATCCGAGTCAACTCTTAACAGTTCAATTCTTAATTGTTATCTTAACGTTCTTATTCATTGATTTCTTTGATACTGCTGGTACATTAGTAGCGGTTGCTTCTCAAGCAGGAATAATGAAGGATAATAAATTACCTCGAGCTGGTAGAGCATTGTTCTCAGATTCATTAGCAACAATCGTCGGTGCGATATTTGGAACAACGACAACGACATCATATATTGAATCAACATCAGGTGTCGCAGTCGGTGCTAGAACTGGATTTGCTAGTATTGTAACAGGATTCTGTTTCTTATTAGCGATATTCTTTAGTCCGTTAATGGAAGTGGTAACAAGTGCTGTAACAACACCAGCACTCGTTGTAGTAGGTGTATTAATGGCAGCGAACTTTGCGGAAATAGATTGGAAGAAATTTGAAGTGGCAGTTCCAGCATTTGTAACGATTATTATGATGCCATTATCTTATTCAATTGCTACTGGTATTGCATGTGGCTTTATCTTTTATCCAATTACCATGTTAATTTCTAAGCGACATAAAGAAGTACATCCAATTATGTACGGCCTAATGGTACTATTCATCCTATACTTTATCTTTGTACATGGTTAATTATAACTACACATTTTAGATAACGTGACGAGCACTACATAAGAAGTGCAAATTCAAACATTATAAAGTAATAAGCTGTCTCATTCTTCAATTAAAAAAGAGTGAGGCAGCTTTTTTATAACTAATGTTATTTGAAAATACTCATACACAAAATTTGCATAGAAAAACACGTATATAATATGAAAAAGGCAATTTCTAGAACTTATAAATAGAAATTACCTTATACTGTGATCAATCAACCTAATCCTACTATTCAATTATTATTCAAAAATAGCTTTTAATAGAAAAAGAAACCTACTTTGAATCGTGTTTCTTCATTATATAGATGTAAACAATGATTTGATAAATTACTTTAAAATAACAAAGAAATCAGTTAAACTATCATTGTAAATTTACAACCACCTATTATTTAGTATCATCTTTGTATTGTGTATACACAACTTTTGCATTTTTGTTTGGCACATATATCGGAGCAGATAAGAGAATAAATATAAAAAATAATAATAAGAAAAATAAAATCCAGTGAATGATCATTCCGATGACAGGTATAAATGCTATAAATGAACCTATAATACCAAGCAGTGGAATAATTGCCATCGGTTTAATACTATTCTGTTTATCTACTATTAAAATAATCATCATAATCAAATATAAAAGAACGTTAATAAGTAATGGCTGCCAACCGAAACTTAATATAATGCTACCACCTAAAAATGGAATGCCATATACGAACTCCCCAATGATTAAAATTAAACTTAATATCAATAATAAAGTTCTAATACCACTTTTCATTATAAATCGTCACCACCTAACAATCACATTATAAAACATAATAAACAATATATATAATAAAAAGGATAAGCGAAATAGTGAAATAACAATTGTAATATGAAAAAAATTACGAAATAGGTTGAACTGTCAGCATAATTCAAGTACAATAACAAAGTATGTGTTAGACGAAAAGTTGAAAAACTTTTATGAAAAAGCTTGATAAAACACGTTTTTTCATGTAACATATCTAATGTTGGACTTTAAGAACACGCGATGAAGCGAAAGGTTACTGACACACCCGGCCGCTTTGCCATGGCGCTGTGTGAGATAGTTTTCGTGGAGAAGTCTATCACTTAAATGTAGACGAATAAGGAGGGAAAATTATGGCAAAACAAAAAATCAGAATCAGATTAAAAGCTTATGATCACAGAGTAATCGATCAATCAGCAGAGAAAATTGTTGAAACTGCAAAACGTTCTGGTGCAGATGTTTCTGGACCAATTCCGTTACCAACTGAAAAATCAGTTTACACGATCATTCGTGCCGTGCATATGTACAAAGATTCACGTGAGCAATTCGAACAACGTACACATAAACGTTTAATCGATATTGTTAACCCAACACCAAAAACAGTTGATGCACTTATGGGCTTAAACTTACCATCTGGTGTAGACATCGAAATCAAATTATAATAGAAAATTTAGGAGGTGGACTTTCGATGACCAAAGGAATCTTAGGAAGAAAAATCGGGATGACACAAGTTTTCGGAGAAAACGGTGATTTAATCCCTGTAACAGTAGTAGAAGCAAGTCAAAACGTTGTATTACAAAAGAAAACTGAAGAAGTTGATGGTTACAACGCAATTCAAGTAGGCTACGAAGATAAAAAAGCTTACAAAAAAGATAGCAGAACAAGCAAATATGCTAACAAACCAGCTGAAGGTCATGCTAAAAAAGCTGGCACAGCACCTAAGCGCTTCATTCGTGAATTCAAAAACGTTAATGTTGATGAATACGAAGTAGGTCAAGAAGTCTCAGTTAATACATTTGAAGCTGGCGACGTAATTGATGTAACAGGCGTTTCAAAAGGTAAAGGTTTCCAAGGTGCCATTAAACGTCACAATCAAGCACGTGGGCCAATGTCTCACGGTTCTCATTTCCACAGAGCACCTGGTTCAGTAGGTATGGCGTCAGATGCTTCAAGAGTCTTTAAAGGACAAAAAATGCCTGGACGTATGGGCGGTAACACTGTAACAGTTCAAAACTTAGAAGTAGTTCAAGTTGACACTGAAAACAATGTTATTTTAGTAAAAGGTAATGTACCTGGACCTAAAAAAGGTCTTTTAGAAATCACTTCATCAATTAAAGGTAATAAATAATATAAAGCGAAAGGAGGAAAATGCATAATGGCTAATTATGATGTATTAAAAGTAGACGGATCTAAAGCAGGTTCAGTTGAATTAAATGATTCAGTATTTGCAATCGAACCAAATAATGACGTTCTTTTTGAAGCAATTAACTTACAACGTGCTTCATTACGCCAAGGTACACACGCTGTTAAGAATCGTTCAGCAGTACGTGGTGGTGGACGTAAACCATGGAGACAAAAAGGTACAGGACGTGCGCGTCAAGGTACAATCCGTGCTCCACAATGGCGTGGTGGTGGTATCGTATTCGGACCAACACCAAGAAGTTATGCTTACAAAATGCCTAAGAAAATGCGCCGTTTAGCATTACGCTCAGCATTATCTTTCAAAGTTCAAGAAAGCAACTTAACTGTTGTTGATTCATTTAACTTAGATGCTCCAAAAACTAAAGAATTCAAAACAATTCTTTCTAATTTAGAACAACCTAAAAAAGTATTAGTAGTAACAGAATCAGAAGATGTAAACGTTGAATTATCAGCACGTAACATCCCAGGTTTACAAGTAACTACAGCTCAAGGTTTAAATGTTCTAGATATCACAAGCGCTGACAGTGTATTAATTACAGAAACAGCTGCTAAAAAAGTTGAGGAGGTGCTCGGATAATGGAAGCAAGAGACGTTCTTAAGCGCCCCGTAATCACTGAGAAATCTTCAGTCGCTATGGCAGAAGATAAATACACATTTGATGTAGATACTCGTGCAAACAAAACACAAGTTAAAATCGCAGTTGAAGAAATCTTTGACGTAAAAGTTGATAAAGTTAACATCATCAACTACAAACCAAAGAAAAAACGTATGGGCCGTTACCAAGGCTATACAAACAAACGCCGCGTAGCAATTGTTAAATTAAAAGAAGGATCAATCGATCTATTCAACTAAAAAATATTACCAATAAGGAGGTAAACGACAATGGCTCTAAAAAAATATAAGCCAATTACTAATGGTCGTCGTAATATGACTTCTTTAGATTTCGCAGAAATCACTAAAACGACTCCTGAAAAGTCATTATTACAACCGCTACCGAAAAAAGCGGGACGAAATAACCAAGGTAAATTGACAGTTCGCCATCATGGTGGAGGACACAAACGTCAATACCGTGTTATTGACTTCAAACGTAACAAAGATGGTATCAACGCTAAAGTTGATTCAATCCAATATGATCCAAACCGTTCAGCAAACATCGCTTTACTTGTTTACGCTGACGGAGAAAAACGCTACATCATCGCTCCTAAGAACTTACAAGTAGGTCAAGTTCTTGAAAGTGGTGAAAATGCTGACATCAAAGTAGGTAATGCATTACCATTACAATTCATCCCAGTAGGTACAGTTGTACACAACATCGAATTGAAACCTGGTAAAGGTGGACAAATCGCTCGTTCAGCTGGTGCAAGTGCACAAGTACTTGGTAAAGAAGGTAAATACGTATTAATCAGATTACGTTCTGGTGAGGTTCGTATGATTCTTTCAACTTGCCGTGCTACTATTGGTCAAGTTGGTAACATCCAACACGAATTAGTTAACGTTGGTAAAGCAGGTCGTTCTAGATGGAAAGGCATTCGCCCAACAGTTCGTGGTTCTGTAATGAACCCTAACGATCACCCACACGGTGGTGGTGAAGGTCGCGCACCTATCGGTAGACCATCTCCAATGTCACCATGGGGTAAACCTACGCTTGGTAAGAAAACTCGTCGTGGTAAAAAATCATCTGACAAGCTTATCGTTCGTGGACGTAAGAAAAAATAAAAATAACTTATTTGGGTGTGCGGCGTAATCGCTGCACGCACACAATAAGAAGGGAGGCGCCACTATGGCTCGTAGTATTAAAAAAGGACCTTTCGTTGATGATCATCTTATGAAAAAAGTTGAAGCTCAAAGCGGAAGCGAGAAAAAACAAGTAATCAAGACTTGGTCACGTCGTTCAACGATTTTCCCAGATTTCATTGGTCATACATTCGCAGTATACGATGGACGTAAACACGTACCTGTATTCGTAACTGAAGATATGGTTGGTCACAAATTAGGAGAATTTGCACCAACTCGTACATTTAAAGGTCACGTAGCTGACGACAAAAAAACTAGAAGATAATTTCTAACAAGTAGAGGAGGAAATCCGAATGGAAGCAAAAGCGGTTGCTAAAACAATAAGAATCGCACCTCGTAAAGTTAGATTGGTATTAGATCTAATCAGAGGCAAAAGCGCTGGTGAAGCTATTGCGATTTTAAAATTAAAAAACAAAGCTTCATCACCTGTAGTAGAAAAATTATTAATGTCCGCTCTAGCAAATGCTGAACATAACTATGACATGAACACTGATGAATTAATAGTTAAAGAAGCTTATGCAAATGAAGGACCAACATTAAAACGTTTCCGTCCACGTGCACAAGGCCGTGCAAGTGCGATTAACAAACGTACAAGCCACATTACAATCGTCGTAAGTGACGGTAAAGAAGAAGCTAAAGAAGCTTAATCAATTTTTAAGGAGGGAACACTGTGGGTCAAAAAATTAATCCAATCGGACTTCGTGTTGGTGTAATCCGTGATTGGGAAGCTAAATGGTATGCAGAAAAAGACTTCGCATCATTATTACACGAAGATTTAAAAATCCGTAAGTTTATTGATAACGCATTAAAAGAAGCATCAGTTTCTCACGTAGATATCGAACGTGCTGCTAATCGTATCAACATCGCTATTCATACTGGTAAACCAGGTATGGTAATCGGTAAAGGCGGTTCAGAAATTGAGAAATTACGTAACAAATTAAACTCATTAACAAACAAAAAAGTACACATCAACGTAATCGAAATCAAAAAAGTTGATTTAGATGCTAAATTAGTTGCTGAAAACATTGCACGTCAATTAGAAAACCGTGCATCATTCCGTCGTGTACAAAAACAAGCTATTACAAGAGCAATGAAACTTGGAGCTAAAGGTATTAAGACTCAAGTATCAGGTCGTTTAGGCGGAGCTGACATCGCTCGTGCTGAACAATATTCAGAAGGAACTGTTCCACTTCATACATTACGTGCTGACATTGGTTATGCACATGCAGAAGCTGACACTACTTACGGTAAATTAGGTGTCAAAGTATGGATTTATCGTGGAGAAGTTCTTCCTACTAAGAACACTAGTGAAGGAGGAAAATAATAATGTTACTACCAAAACGTGTAAAATATCGTCGTCAACATCGTCCTAAAACAACTGGTCGTTCTAAAGGCGGTAACTATGTAACATTTGGTGAGTATGGTTTACAAGCAACTACAACTTCTTGGATCACATCTCGTCAAATCGAATCAGCTCGTATTGCAATGACACGTTACATGAAACGTGGCGGGAAAGTTTGGATCAAAATCTTCCCACATACGCCTTACACTAAAAAACCTTTAGAAGTACGTATGGGTGCTGGTAAAGGTGCAGTTGAAGGTTGGATTGCAGTAGCAAAACCAGGTAGAATTTTATTTGAAGTAGCAGGCGTTAACGAAGAAGTAGCGCGTGAAGCATTACGTTTAGCAAGTCACAAACTTCCAGTTAAAACTAAGTTTGTAAAACGTGAAGAATTGGGTGGTGAAACAAATGAAAGCTAAGGAAATTAGAGACTTAACCACTTCAGAAATCGAAGAACAAATCAAATCTTCAAAAGAAGAGCTTTTTAACCTACGCTTTCAGTTAGCTACAGGTCAATTAGAAGAGACTGCACGTATTCGCACAGTGAGAAAAACGATTGCACGTCTAAAAACTGTTGCTCGTGAAAGAGAAATTGAACAAGGAAAAGCTAATCAATAATTAATTGAAAGAGGAGGTTACAAAAGTGAGCGAAAGAAATGATCGTAAAGTTTATGTAGGTAGAGTCGTTTCCGATAAAATGGACAAAACTGTAACTGTACTTGTTGAAACATACAAAACGCACAAATTATATGGTAAACGAGTAAAATACTCTAAAAAATACAAAACTCATGATGAAAACAACTCAGCTAAATTAGGGGACATCGTTAAGATTCAAGAAACACGTCCTTTATCAGCAACTAAACGTTTCCGTTTGGTAGAAATTGTTGAAGAATCAGTAATTATTTAAGAAATAGTGAAGATAAAGGAGGTTTAACTCATGATCCAACAAGAAACACGTTTGAAAGTAGCAGACAACTCTGGTGCACGTGAAGTTCTTACAATCAAAGTATTAGGTGGATCTGGTCGTAAAACAGCGAATATTGGTGACGTAATCGTAGTTAGTGTTAAAAATGCTACACCAGGTGGCGTTGTCAAAAAAGGTGAAGTTGTTAAAGCTGTTGTAGTACGTACTAAATCAGGTGTACGCCGTAACGACGGTTCATATATCAAATTTGATGAAAATGCATGTGTCATCATTCGTGACGACAAAGGCCCACGTGGTACTCGTATTTTTGGACCTGTTGCTCGTGAATTACGTGAAGGCAACTTCATGAAAATTGTATCATTAGCTCCAGAAGTACTTTAATTAATCGTTTATAAATATATAAATTTAAGGAGGTGCCACGCATGCATATCAAAAAAGGTGACAACGTAAAAGTTATCGCAGGTAAAGACAAAGGTAAAGAAGGTAAAGTTGTTTCAACTCAACCTAAAAAAGACCGTGTCGTTGTGGAAGGTGTTAACGTTATTAAAAAACACCAAAAACCAACTCAATTTAATCCTGAAGGTGGAATCTTAGAAACAGAGGCAGCAATCCATGTTTCTAACGTACAATTATTAGACCCTAAAACGAATGAACCAACTCGCGTAGGTTACAAATTCGTAGATGGTAAAAAAGTTCGTATCGCTAAAAAATCTGGCGAAGAAATCAAATCTAATAATTAATAATTAATCGAAAGGAGGATCCACTGTGAACCGTTTAAAAGAAAAATATAGCTCTGAAGTTACACAAAACTTAGTTAAACAATTTAACTACAGTTCAGTAATGGAAGTTCCAAAAATTGAAAAAATCGTAGTAAATATGGGTGTTGGTGATGCTGTTCAAAACTCTAAAGTATTAGATGATGCTGTAGAAGAATTAGAAGCTATCACTGGTCAAAAAGCACTTGTTACAAAAGCTAAAAAATCAGTCGCTACATTCCGTTTACGTGAAGGTATGCCTATCGGTGCGAAAGTTACACTTCGCGGAGAAAGAATGTATGATTTCTTAGATAAATTAATCGCTGTTTCATTACCACGTGTACGTGACTTCCGTGGAGTTTCAAAAACAGCATTTGACGGTAGAGGTAACTATACACTAGGTGTTAAAGAACAATTGATTTTCCCTGAAATCGACTATGACCGAGTAAATAAAGTTAGAGGAATGGATATCGTTATCGTAACGACTGCTAACACTGACGAGGAAGCTCGTGAATTGTTAACACAATTCGGTATGCCATTTCAAAAATAATCTCTAAAGGAGGCTAATTAAGTGGCTAAAACTTCAATGGTTGCTAAGCAACAAAAAAAACAAAAGTTCCAAGTACGTGAATATACTCGTTGTGAACGCTGTGGTCGTCCACATTCTGTTTACCGTAAATTCAAATTATGCCGTATTTGTTTCCGTGAATTAGCTTATAAAGGCCAAATCCCTGGCGTTCGTAAAGCTAGCTGGTAATATATAAAAGTCTGAAAGGAGGCAACAATCAATGACAATCAACGATCCAATTGCAGATATGCTAACTCGTGTAAGAAACGCAAACATGGTGCGTCACGACAAATTAGAATTACCTGCATCAAACATTAAAAAAGAAATTGCTGAAATTTTAAAGAGTGAAGGTTTCATTAAAAACGTAGAATACGTTGAAGACGATAAACAAGGGGTTATCCGTTTATTCCTTAAATATGGTCAAAATAATGAAAGAGTTATCACTGGATTAAAACGTATTTCTAAACCAGGTCTACGTGTTTATGCGAAAGCAAACGAAGTACCAAAAGTACTTAACGGTTTAGGTATTGCGTTAGTATCAACTTCAGAAGGTGTTATCACTGATAAAGAAGCAAGAAAACGTAATGTTGGCGGAGAAATCTTAGCATACGTTTGGTAATAATAAATAAGGAGGTGCGATAACATGAGTCGTGTTGGTAAAAAAATTATTGACATCCCTAGCGACGTAACAGTAACAATTGAAGGTAATTCAGTAACTGTTAAAGGTGCTAAAGGCGAATTATCAAGAACATTTAATGAAAGAATGACATATAAACAAGACGAAAGTACATTAGAAGTTGTAAGACCTACTGATTCTAAAGAAGATAGAACAGTTCATGGTACAACTCGTGCTTTAATCAATAATATGATACAAGGTGTATCTCAAGGATACCAAAAAACACTTGAACTAGTTGGTGTTGGTTACCGTGCTCAAATGCAAGGTAATGACTTAGTGCTTAACGTTGGTTACTCTCACCCAGTTGAAATTAAAGCTGACGAAGGTATTACTTTCTCTGTAGAGAAAAACACAACAGTTACAGTAGCTGGTATTTCTAAAGAACAAGTTGGAGCTATCGCTTCAAACATCCGTTCAGTAAGACCTCCAGAGCCTTATAAAGGTAAAGGAATTCGTTACCAAGGTGAATACGTTCGCCGTAAAGAAGGTAAAACTGGTAAATAATAAATAACTTTCAGAAGAAAGGAGTAATAAAATGATCAGCAAAATTGATAAAAACAAAGTGCGTTTGAAAAGACATGCACGTGTTCGTAATAAATTATCTGGCACAGCTGAAAAACCTCGTTTAAACATCTATCGTTCAAACAAGCATATCTATGCACAAGTAATTGATGATGTAAACGGCCAAACATTAGCGCAAGCTTCTACACAAGAAAAAGATTTCGCTAATGAAAGTGGATCTAAAGTTGAATTGTCAGCTAAAGTCGGCGAAACTGTAGCTAAAAGAGCTATCGAAAAAGGCGTTAAAACTATCGTGTTTGACCGTGGAGGTTACTTATACCACGGACGTGTTAAAGCCTTAGCAGATGCAGCTCGTGAAAATGGTTTAGAATTTTAATTTAAAGGAGGGACATTTACATGGCTCGTAGAGAAGAAGAAGCGAAAGAATTTGAAGAACGCGTTGTAACGATTAATCGTGTTGCGAAAGTTGTAAAAGGTGGTCGTCGTTTCCGTTTCACTGCTTTAGTAGTAGTTGGAGATAAGAATGGTCGCGTCGGATTCGGTACTGGTAAAGCACAAGAGGTACCTGAAGCAATCAAAAAAGCTGTAGAAGCAGCTAAAAAAGATTTAGTTGAAGTTCCACGTGTTGAAGGTACTACACCTCACACTATTACTGGACGTTTCAGTTCAGGAAGCGTATTTATGAAACCAGCTGCACCTGGTACTGGTGTTATTGCAGGTGGCCCTGTTCGTGCCGTATTAGAATTAGCTGGTATTACTGATATCTTAAGTAAATCTTTAGGTTCAAATACGCCAATTAACATGGTTCGTGCTACAATCAACGGATTAAAAAACCTTAAAAATGCTGAAGACGTTGCGAAGTTACGTGGCAAATCAGTAGAAGAATTATATAATTAAGGAGGGAAAATAAGTTATGGCTAAATTACAAATTACCCTCACTCGTAGTGTTATAGGTCGTCCAGAAACACAACGTAAAACTGTTGAAGCTTTAGGTTTGAAAAAAACAAACTCTTCAGTAGTTGTTGAAGATAACCCAGCTATTCGTGGGCAAATCAACAAAGTAAGTCACTTAGTGACAGTAGAAGAAAAATAATTAAGGAGGTGCCGAAATGAAATTACATGAGTTAAAACCAGCAGAAGGTTCTCGTAAAGTTCGTAACCGCGTAGGTCGTGGTGCAGCTACAGGTAATGGTAAAACAAGTGGTCGTGGACAAAAAGGTCAAAAAGCTCGTTCAGGTGGAAGTGTAAGACCAGGTTTCGAAGGTGGTCAATTACCATTATTCCGTCGTTTACCAAAACGAGGTTTTACTAACATTAACCGTAAAGAATATGCTATTGTTAACTTAGACCAACTTAATAAATTTGAGGATGGTACTGAAGTAACTCCTGCTTTATTAGTAGAATCTGGTGTAGTTAAGAGTGAAAAATCAGGTATCAAGATTCTTGGTAATGGTTCACTTGACAAAAAGCTATCAGTGAAAGCTCACAAATTCTCTGCAACTGCAGCAGAAGCTATCGAAGCTAAAGGTGGAGCACACGAGGTGATCTAATGTTAGAAACGCTTGTGAACTTCTTTAAAACAAAAGAAGTTCGTAACAAGATCTTTTTTACACTCGCAATGTTAGTTATTTTTAAAATAGGTACTTATATTCCAGCGCCTGGGGTAAACCCAGCTGCCTTTGACAGTCAACAAGGTTCTCAAGGTGTCACTGATTTGTTAAATACATTTGGTGGCGGAGCCTTGAAGAACTTTTCTATCTTTGCTATGGGTATAATGCCTTACATTACTGCATCAATCGTTATGCAGTTATTACAAATGGATATTGTTCCGAAGTTTTCAGAGTGGGCGAAACAAGGTGATGCAGGTAGAAAGAAATTAAATAACGTTACACGTTATTTTGCTATTATACTTGCTTTTATCCAATCTATTGGAATGGCATTCCAGTTTAATAATTACTTGAAGGGTCAATTGATCATGGATCAGTCGATTTTGAGTTATTTATTAATTGCTGTGGTATTAACAGCTGGAACAGCGTTCTTAATGTGGTTAGGTGAACAAATTACTCAATTCGGTGTTGGTAATGGTATTTCAATAATTATTTTTGCAGGTATATTATCATCAATACCTTCAGCATTGATTCAATTCTATCAACAAGCATTCGTTGGACAAGATGATGTTACAATGGCTTGGTTAAAGGTAATTGGATTAATAGTTGGAATGATATTATTAACAGTTGGAGCGATTTACGTCTTACAAGCTGTTCGTAAAATTCCGATTCAATATGCTAAAAAACAATCAACACAGCGATTAGGTTCACAAGCAACGTATTTACCTTTAAAAGTTAACTCTGCAGGGGTAATACCAGTTATCTTTTCAATGGCATTTTTCTTGTTACCGAGAACATTAACGTTGTTCTTCCCAGATGCGAGTTGGGCACAAAAAGTTGCGGATGTCGCAAACCCATCTAATAACTATGGTATGGTTGTATATGTCATATTAATCATAGCATTCACTTATTTCTATGCATTTATACAAGTTAATCCTGAGAAGATGGCAGATAACCTGAAGAAACAAGGAAGTTATGTCCCAGGCATTAGACCTGGAGAGCAAACTAAAAAATATATTACTAAAGTGTTATATCGTCTGACATTTGTAGGTTCTATATTCTTAGCTGTTATAGCAATTCTTCCAATCATTGCTACTAAAGTAATGAGCTTACCACAAACGATTCAAGTGGGTGGTACAAGCTTACTAATTGTAATTGGTGTTGCAATTGAAACAATGAAGAGTTTAGAAGCACAAGTAAGTCAGAAAGACTATAAAGGCTTTGGTGGTAGATAAATTGTAGGAGGGCACTTATGAATATCATTTTAATGGGTTTACCTGGAGCAGGTAAAGGAACTCAAGCGAGTGAAATTGTAAAGAAATTCCCAATTCCACACATATCTACTGGCGACATGTTCAGAAAAGCGATTAAAGATGAAACTGATTTAGGAAAAGAAGCTAAATCATACATGGATCGTGGAGAATTAGTCCCTGATGAAGTTACTGTGGGTATCGTTAAAGAAAGAATTTCTGAAGACGATGCGAAAAAAGGGTTCTTACTAGACGGCTTTCCTCGTACTATTGAACAAGCTGAAGCATTAAGTGAAATCATGCAAGAATTAGATAGAAAAATTGATGCTGTTATCAATATAGAGGTACCTGAAGAAGAACTAATGAACCGCCTTACTGGTCGTAGAATCTGTGAAAAATGCGGAACGACTTATCATCTTGTATTCAATCCTCCAAAAGTTGAGGGGATTTGTGATCTTGACGGTGGTAAATTATATCAACGTGAAGATGACAACCCAGAAACAGTTGCTAATCGTTTAAACGTCAATGTTAAGCAATCAAAACCTATCTTAGAATTCTATGATAATAAAGGTGTATTGAAAAACATTGATGGCTCTAGAGATATTAATGTAGTAACAGAAGACGTTATTAATATTTTAGAGCAACTATAATCAATTTCAACTTTGTACGGTCTATGTAATGCCAAAAGTATAATTAAATAAGAGTGACAATGCGATTGAGTAATTCATTTTAATTTTGTTAAACTTATTAACAACACTAATAGACTCGTATGGTTAGAGTTGATTATTGACGATAACCAACTACCGCAAAAAGGGGGAAGTTAATAAATGGCTAAACAAGATGTAATTGAATTAGAAGGTACTGTATTAGATACTTTACCAAATGCAATGTTTAAAGTAGAATTAGAAAATGGTCATGAGATCTTAGCACACGTAAGTGGTAAAATCAGAATGAATTATATTCGTATTCTACCTGGCGACAAAGTAACTGTAGAAATGTCTCCGTATGATTTAACACGCGGAAGAATTACTTATCGTTATAAATAATCGTCACTCCATAATATAGGGAGGTATTAAAATGAAAGTAAGACCATCAGTAAAACCTATTTGCGAAAAATGTAAAGTCATTAAACGTAAAGGTAAAGTAATGGTAATCTGTAGTAATCCTAAGCACAAACAAAGACAAGGCTAATAAAGAGAGGTGTAAATAATTATGGCACGTATTGCAGGAGTAGATATTCCACGTGAAAAACGTATTGTTATCTCATTAACATATGTATATGGTATCGGTACAACAACTGCTAACAAAATTGTTGAGCAAGCTAACGTATCAGCAGATACTCGTACTAAAGATTTAACTGACGACGAATTAGGTCGTATCCGTGAAGTAGTAGACAGCTATAAAGTAGAAGGTGACTTACGTCGTGAGCAAAACTTAAACATCAAACGTTTAATGGAAATCTCATCATACCGTGGTATCCGTCACCGTCGTGGTTTACCAGTACGCGGACAAAAAACTAAAAACAATGCTCGTACTCGTAAAGGCCCAGTTAAAACTGTAGCTAACAAGAAAAAATAATAGGTAAAGGAGGCAAAATTTAAATGGCACGTAAACAAGTATCTCGTAAACGTAAAGTGAAAAAGAATATTGAAAACGGTGTAGCACACATCCGTTCAACATTCAATAATACAATCGTAACAATCACTGATGAATTTGGTAATGCTTTATCATGGTCATCAGCAGGTGCACTTGGATTCAAAGGATCAAAAAAATCTACACCATTTGCAGCTCAAATGGCATCAGAAACTGCTTCAAAATCAGCAATGGAACACGGTTTAAAAACTGTTGAAGTTACTGTTAAAGGACCAGGTCCTGGTCGTGAATCAGCTATCCGTGCATTACAATCAGCTGGATTAGAAGTAACTGCGATCCGTGACGTTACTCCAGTACCACATAATGGTTGTCGTCCACCAAAACGTCGTCGCGTTTAATTTTATTGTTATTGTCGCAGGTCACTGAGAAATACAGTACAAATCAAGTCGACGTAATCAAGGAGGATATTTGTAAATGATTGAAATCGAAAAACCTAGAATTGAAACAATTGAAATTAGTGATGATGCTAAATTCGGTAAGTTCGTTGTTGAACCACTAGAACGTGGCTACGGTACTACACTAGGAAACTCCTTACGTCGTATCCTACTATCTTCATTACCAGGTGCAGCCGTCAAGTACATTGAAATCGAAGGAGTATTACACGAATTCTCAGCAATAGACAATGTAGTTGAAGATGTTTCTACAATCATTATGAACATCAAAAACTTAGCGTTGAAAATCTATTCTGAAGAAGACAAAACTTTAGAAATTGATGTTAAAGATGAAGGCGAAGTTACTGCAAGTGACATTACTCATGACAGTGATGTTGAAATTCTAAATCCTGAACTTAAAATTGCAACTGTTTCTAAAGGTGGACACTTGAAAATCCGTCTTGTTGCTAACAAGGGTAGAGGTTACGCATTAGCAGAACAAAATAACACTAGTGATTTACCAATTGGTGTAATTCCAGTGGATTCACTTTATTCACCTGTTGAACGTGTAAACTATACAGTTGAAAATACACGTGTAGGTCAAAGTAGTGATTTTGATAAATTAACTTTGGATGTTTGGACTAATGGTTCAATCACACCACAAGAGTCTGTTTCACTAGCAGCAAAAATCTTAACAGAACACTTAAACATCTTTGTTGGATTGACTGATGAAGCTCAAAATGCTGAAATCATGATTGAAAAAGAAGAAGATCAAAAAGAAAAAGTGCTTGAAATGTCAATTGAAGAATTAGACTTATCTGTTCGTTCTTACAATTGTTTAAAACGTGCTGGCATTAACTCTGTTCAAGAATTAGCTGATAAATCAGAAGCAGATATGATGAAAGTTCGTAATTTAGGACGTAAATCATTAGAAGAAGTTAAATATAAACTTGAAGACTTAGGTTTAGGCTTAAGAAAAGAAGATTAATATAAAGGAGGTTAACTCATGGGTTACAGAAAATTAGGTCGTACTTCTGATCAACGTAAAGCTATGTTACGCGACTTAGCTACATCACTTATCGTTAGTGAGCGTGTTGAAACTACAGAAGCTCGTGCGAAAGAATTACGTAGTGTTGTTGAAAAATTAATCACTTTAGGTAAACGCGGAGATTTAGCTTCACGCCGTCAAGCAGCTAAAACTTTACGTAACGTTGAAATCCTAAATGAAGATGAAACTACACAAACTGCACTTCAAAAATTATTTGGTGAAATCGCTGAACGTTATAACGAACGTCAAGGTGGTTACACTCGTATTCTTAAAGTAGGTCCTCGTCGCGGAGACGGAGCTGAATCAGTAATTATCGAATTAGTTTAATTTAAATATACGTACTACTATATATAAAGCAAATGAGTGCAACGATAATGTTTGCCACATACAAATATTGTCTAGCTCAGAGTACCCCATCAAACTTAATAAATTTTAAAGCGTGAACTCAAAAATAAATGATGGGGTGCGCGCTTTTTTTGTTTAGTCCCCCTTAACTCTTTAGAGTTTAGGGGGACTTATGCAATTGCGAAGCAATAGCGAACCATAAAAGCTTAACTCTTTAGAGTTTAGGGGGACTTATGCAATTGCGAAGCAATAGCGAACCATAAAAGCTTAACTCTTTAGAGTGAAAGAGGAATACATGCATAGATGCATGCATAAGCAGTACATAGGAATCAGAGAATGCAATATGATTCATTTTCATGTAAAATGGATAAAGTATACTAATTTTAAATGTAAAGGGAGGCAATCGATATGGAATCAATGGATAGTATAATTAAATTTAATCATGTATCATTTAAATATAATAGTGACGAACCATTTGCATTAAATGATGTATCCTTTGATATACCTAAAGGTAAGTGGACATCGATTGTCGGTCACAATGGATCTGGAAAATCTACAGTGGCAAAATTGATGATTGGAATACAAAAACCTCTGACAGGAGATATTTATTATAATCATCAGTGTATAAACCCTGAGCATTTAAGTGAGTTGAGAAATCATATTGGGATAGTGTTTCAAAATCCTGAAAATCAATTTGTTGGTGCAACAGTGGAATATGATGTTGCATTTGGATTAGAAAATAATGCTGTATCTCACGAATCTATGCATGAAATTGTACCTAAAGTGCTTAGTGATGTTGATATGTTAGATCGTTTAAATTATGAACCTCAATCTTTGTCTGGTGGTCAGAAACAACGTGTAGCAATTGCTGGTGTATTAGCGCTTAATACTGAAGTTATTATTTTAGATGAAGCAACTTCTATGTTAGATCCAGTAGGAAGAACTGAATTACTTAAATTAATCAGACGGTTAAATTCTGAGAAAGATGTGACTATAATTTCAATTACGCATGATTTATCAGAAGCTGCTGAATCAGATCAAATGGTGGTATTGAATGAAGGTAGTGTCTTTCAAATTGGGACCCCCCAAGAAGTATTTAGCCATGGAGAAGCGCTCACGAAAATTGGATTAGATTTGCCGTTTGCAATGAGGATCAACCAATTGATTAGAGGAGAGTCAGAGTATATCACTTATGAAAGGTTGTTAAGTGAACTATGACAGTAAATTTTAATAAAGTAAGTTATGTGTATCAAAAGGGAACACCTTTTGAACATTTAGTACTAAAAGATATCATAACAGAATTTGAGCAAGGCAAGTATTATGCAGTCATCGGACGGACTGGTTCTGGTAAATCGACATTAATACAACATTTCAATGGCCTTTTAAAGCCCACTCAGGGCTCGTTGACGGTTAATGATATACAGATTACACCTAAGACTAAGGATAAGTATTTGATGCCCGTACGAAAGCGTGTAGGAGTTGTGTTCCAATTCCCCGAATCTCAATTATTTGAAGACACAGTAGAGAGAGAAATATTATTTGGCCCTAATAATTTTAATATGCCATTGTCAGAAGTTAAAGAAAGAGCCTTTCGTTTATTATTAGACTTTGGTTTTAGTAGAGATGTATTAGAGCAATCTCCATTTCAAATGTCAGGTGGTCAAATGCGTAAAATAGCCTTAACATCCATTTTAGCAATGAATCCTGATATTGTAATACTTGATGAACCAACTGCTGGTTTGGATCCAAAAAGCCAAAAGCAAATTATGCAATTGATTAAAAATTTACAGATTAGACATAAAAAGACTATCGTTTTAGTTACACATGAGATGAATGATGTGGCTCGTTATGCTGACGAAGTTAAAATAATGCGAGACGGTAAGATAATAGAGTCCTGTTCACCACGAGCACTATTTAGTAATTCAAACTACGTGGAACAGCTAAACCTCGACGTTCCTGATATCGTGAAATTGCAACGTGATATTGAAAGCAAGTATCAAATGAAGTTTAATCATGTAGCTTTAACAGAGGATGAATTTGTAGCGATGTATAAGGAGTGGACGAAAAATGAAAGATAAGTTTATTATTGGACGTTATTTGCCACTTGATACATTAATACACAGACTTGATCCACGAGCAAAACTGATATTTGTCATGGTATTTATTATATTGATTTTTATTGCACATAGTTTTGCTACATACTTATGGTTATTACTATTGATAGGCATAATTGTACGTTTATCAAAAATCAAATTATGGTTTTTGGTAAAAGGTTTAACACCTATATGGATATTTTTAATCTTTACCTTTGCCATGCATTTATTTTTAACAAAAGGTGGCACGCGTTTAATAGAGATAGCCTTTATTTCAATTGATACAGCAGGCATATTAGAAGGGATTTATATAGTCTTAAGATTAATGTTTATAATCATGATTTCTACGGTTATGACTTTGACAACAAGTCCGATTGATTTAACAGATGCATTTGAAAGATTATTAAATCCATTAAAATGGATTAAAATTCCAGTACATCAACTCAGTATGATGATGTCAATTGCACTTAGATTTATACCAACTCTAATGAACGAATTAGATAAAATTATACTTGCACAAAAATCACGAGGATCAGAGATTAGTTCTGGTAGCATTGCAAATCGTATTAAAGCCTTTGTACCATTATTAATTCCTTTGTTTGTTTCAGCTTTTCAACGTGCAGAGGATTTAGCAATTGCGATGGAAGTTAGGGGTTATGACACGAATAAACAACGCACAAGTTATCGAAGGTTGCAATGGCAATTGCAAGACACATTGACACTTGTAATCCTAATACCAATTGCTTTAATATTAATTGCATTGAAAGTTATAGGAGTGTAAAGCATGCGTGTTTTGGTAAATATATCATATCAAGGAAGCCAATTTTTAGGTTTTCAAATACAACAAAATGGAAGAACTGTACAACAGTTATTCGAAAAAATTCTTAAACGTATTCATAAACGTCATGTGAGAATACACCCAACAAGTCGAACAGATCGAGGTGTACATGCACTTGAACAATATTTTCACTTTGATACAGAACTCAACATACCGGCGCAACAATGGAAATACGCTATGAATAGAGCGTTGCCAGGTGATGTTTATGTTAAAGATGTAACCATAGTAGATGAACACTTTCATTGCAGATATGATTGCGTAGGGAAGTCTTATCGCTATAAAGTATATCAGTCTGAAACTAAGGACCCTTTTCAAAGTGGATTGAAAACACATTTACCTGAACAACTAGATTTAGAAAAAATGAATAGAGCGGCTCAATTTTTTATAGGTACTCATGACTTTACAGGTTTCTGTTCGCAAAAAACGGAAACAGAAAGTAGAGTCCGTACTTTGTATGGAAGTAAAATAATAAAAACTGCTGACGGCTTCGATTACGTTGTAACTGGTTCGGGATTTCTATATAATATGGTGAGAGTATTAGTAGCATTTCTAATCGAGGTCGGTAAAGGAAAGAGAGAACCTGAGGAAATTCCAAAGCTGTTAGAAGCGAAAGATAGAAAGCAAATTCCTTTTACTGCACCCCCGGAAGGGTTGTACTTGGAACGCATATACCTCACATTGGATGAACTCATTGCGACATATGAAGTTTAGTATGAAATTTTAGTAAAAAATTTCTTTAGAAAATCACTAAATTACATTGACAAAATGACATAAAAATTATACGATTACTAACGGTATTGTTTTATATCACCCACGATAAGCCCCGGAATCTTATTGTGTTACAAGATATAGAAGCACGTAGAACAAAATTAATAAAATAAATGAAATTTACGATTTAAAAGTATACTACTATTAAATATGAAATCTTATTTATTTACTCTAGGAGGACAATATTATGCGTCAAACATTTATGGCAAATGAATCAAACATTGAGCGCAAATGGTATGTGATTGATGCTGAAGGTCAAACACTTGGTCGTTTATCATCAGAAGTAGCATCTATTTTACGCGGTAAAAATAAAGTAACTTATACACCACACGTTGATACTGGTGACTATGTAATCATCATCAACGCTTCAAAAATTCAATTCACAGGTAATAAAGAACAAGATAAAGTTTATTACCGTCACTCAAACCACCCAGGCGGTATTAAATCAATCACTGCTGGTGAGTTAAAAGCAACTAACCCAGAACGTTTAATTGAAAACTCAATTAAAGGTATGTTACCAAGCACTCGTTTAGGCGAAAAACAAGGTAAAAAATTATTTGTATATGGTGGCGCTGAACATCCACACGCTGCACAACAACCAGAAAACTACGAGTTACGTGGTTAATTAGAAGGAGGAAATTACATTGGCACAAGTTGAATATAAAGGCACAGGCCGTCGTAAAAACTCAGTAGCACGTGTACGTTTAGTACCAGGTGAAGGTAACATCACAGTTAATAACCGTGACGTACGTAGCTACTTACCATTCGAATCATTAATCTTAGACATAAACCAACCATTTGATGTAACAGAAACTAAAGGTAACTATGATGTATTAGTTAACGTTTCTGGCGGTGGTTTCACTGGACAAGCTCAAGCAATCCGCCACGGTATTGCTCGTGCATTATTAGAAGCAGATCCTGAATACAGAGGTTCTTTAAAACGCGCTGGATTACTTACTCGTGACCCACGTATGAAAGAACGTAAAAAACCAGGTCTTAAAAAAGCACGTCGTTCACCACAATTCTCAAAACGTTAATTGTTGGTTCATACGAACTACGATGTTTCAAGAAGCTCCCAACTTTGTTGGGGGCTTTTTTTGTAAACTTTTTTAACCTAATATGTAGTTCGTTTAAATCTTTTATAGGAAAAGGATAACCACAATATTCTAGGGTATGAAATATATAGTGTATAGCATATTTATATACTAATATTTTTATAAGAGGTGTTTCGAGATTGATATTACAAAAAAATAGTGTTTTTAGAAGAATGATTATCAGTAGTATTATAGTCATATTTACTATAATGTCACTGTTATATTTAATGACAGTACATAATCAAGTTAACGCGGCACAACAAGCAACTACCCAAGAAGCAAAACAAACACCTGAGCCGACATTTTACTTACATGGTTATTCTGGTTCGGAGAAATCAGAGCGTTATTTAGTAAATTCAGCAATTGAAAAAGGTGTCACGAATCAAGTAATCAAAGCACATGTATCAGCTGATGGTGAAGTCACATTTGACGGTAAATTTGATAAAAATGATCCTCATCCTATTGTTCAAATCATTCTTGAAGATAATAAAAATTGGGATTACAACAAAAATGCCGAATGGTTTAAAAATGTCATTACTGAAACAGAACAGCATATTAAATATAGTAAATTTAACATGGTAGCACATTCGATGGGGAACCTTACATTAGGCTATTATATGTTGAATTATGCTGGAGATGAATCTTTACCTAAATTAAATAAACAAGTTAATACGGGTGCACCATATAATGGTATATTAGGCAGAAATGACGAACCGAATGAGGTGAAATTGGATGAAAATGGTAAGCCTGATCAAATGAAAAAGGAATATAAAGATTTACAACAAATGAAATATAATTATCCTAAAAAGTCAGTGGATGTATTAAATGTGTATGGAGATCTTCAAGATGGATCACATTCAGATGGAAAGGTGACAAATCAATCTTCATTATCACTTAAATCTTTACTTAATGGTTATGTGAATTCTTACCGTACCTTTAAAGTTGAAGGGGAACATGGTGAACATAGTGCATTACATGATTATAAAGTAGTAGCAGATGAAATTAATGCATTTATTTGGAATAAATAGTGTAGAAATTAAAATCAACGTAACTATTGGTGAGTTACGTTGATTTTTTATTTTCATTTGCAATAAGTTGAAGTAATTGTTTTCGATTTTCTTCCCCATAGACATGAGGTTGAATCATAATTTCATCAGCACCATATTGATCCTGTATATTCTGTAATTGTGCATAAACAGCACTAGGAGTACCAGAAATAACGCGCTTTTTATTTTGTAGCATTTTTTCCTGTTCTCTGCTTGTAAGTGGTCTATTTTTTACATATTGAGGTGAAGCATAAAATTGTGGTTGGTCGATGTAATTTATACGTAATAACCAATAGTGTAGCGCTGTTTCTAAATCATTTATGGTTTCTTGATTATCGGCAGTTACTACAAATGTAGAAATGATTACGTAACTTTGACGTTGAGGGTGCAATGCTGCGAATTGTTGTCGATAATGTGTGATTACATTCGCAACCTGAGAAGCTGGTTGTCCCATTAAAGCAATGACGAATGGTAATCCTTCTTTCGCTGCAAGAGATGCACTATTTTTACTCATACCTAGAATAAACATTAAAGGCTTAGTATCAACTTTAGGGGTAACAGCGATATTTTTAAAGCGGTGAAGTTGTGTGTCACCATTAAAATATTGAATTAAATCTTCAATTTGAGTTTCATAATCGACTGGTTGTGATTTATGTTCGTTCAACGCTTTATTTACATTTTTAAAGCTGGGTGAATGACCTGTCCCAATATTGATTCTTTTAGGGTGACGTGCTTCCATAATATTAAATTGTTCTGCCACTTTATAAGGGCTATAATGTGCCAACATGACGCCACCACTACCTATTTGTATTGATTGTGTTTGTTCTAAAAGTGCCATCATAACCATTTCAGGTGCACTAGAAGCAACTGAATATACTTGATGATGCTCTGCAACCCAATATCTTTCATAGTTTAATTGCTCAGCCAACTGTACAAGTTCTATGGCGTGATTAAATGCTTCTGTTGCATTGCAATCTTGAAAGATGGGGACATAGTCCAAGATGCTTAATTTCACGGATTATCCTCCTTTAATAACTTCGTATAACAAGTGTTTAATTTAATAAATCATAACATGAAGTTAAAATTGAAGATAAGCGATTTGATTGATTGAGATCGTCAATCACTATAAAATGAAAGATAACAGACGTGAATGGAGGCTAAAAAATGAAAACAGAAAGAATTGTATTAGCTAAAAGACCTGTAGGTTTACCTACAGATGAAATTTTTCGATATGAAACTGTTGAAATAGGGCAGCCAGGTGACAATGAGATTCAAATTGAAGCACTATACATTTCAGTGGATCCTTATATGAGAGGTAGAATGAGTGATAGCGAATCTTATGTTCAACCATTCAAATTAGATGAAGCACTTAATGGTCATGTGGTAGGTAGAGTAACAGAATCGAATCATGATCAATTTGAAACCGGTGATATTGTCACTGGTGGACTACCTTGGCAAAAGGTTGTAAATATATCAGGAGATAAAGTGATAAAAGTTTCAAATACAGAAGTACCTCTTTATCTTTACCTTAGCGTGTTAGGCATGCCAGGACAAACTGCTTATCATGGTTTACTTAAAATAGGAGAGCCTCAAGAAGGTGAAACTGTCGTAGTATCTGCAGCTTCAGGTGCTGTTGGTTCTGTTGTTGGACAAATTGCTAAATTGAAAGGTGCACATGTTGTTGGTATCGCAGGTGGACCTGAAAAAACGGCATATTTAACAGAAACGTTAGGTTTTGATGTAGGATTGGATTATAAAGACGAAGATTTTGCAACTGCATTAAGCGAAGCAGTCCCTAATGGCATTGATGTCTACTTTGAAAATGTTGGCGGTGATATTGCGGATGAAGTGTTTAAACATTTAAATCAATTTGCCAGAATACCAGTCTGTGGTGCAATTTCTGGTTACAATGATACAGAAATTGAATATGGTCCTCGTATACAACCAACATTAATCAAATCTCAAGCATTAATGAAAGGTTTTATTGTTGGAAATTATGCAGATGACTTTAAACGAGCTAGTCAAGATTTAGCACAATGGGTTACTGAAGATAAAATCAAAACAAAAACGACAGTAGAAGAAGGTTTTGAAAATTTACCACAAGCATTCCGTAATTTATTTACAGGTGATAATTTCGGCAAACAAGTAGTTAAAGTCGCAGATTAACGAATTAATAATGAAGGAGATGCATGTGATGAAAGCAATTGGTGCAGATAGCGCTTTTAATTTATCTGAAGGGAATCAATTTTATGAATTTGAAATAAATTCGTTAGAACCAAAGCAATATGAATTATTGGTGAAGATAGATGCAATTAGCATTAATCCTGTTGATACTAAGATTAGGCAATCACCTGTTGATAATGCACCACGCGTTTTAGGCTTTGATGCTGTAGGTGTTGTTGAGGCAATAGGCGATAATGTCAAACATTTTCAGGTGGGTGATGAGGTCTATTATTCTGGTTCACCGTCTTATCAAGGTTCAAATCAAACACATCAAATTGTAGATAGCCGCTTGGTAGCAAGAAAGCCTCAAAATATATCGGCAATTGAAGCAGCCAGTATCCCACTCACTGGTTTAACAGCTGCAGAAACATTATTTGATGTATTCAATATTTCACACAATCCAGAAGATAATAAAGGTAAATCAATCTTAATTATTAATGGAGCAGGTGGTGTTGGAAGTATTGCTACCCAAATTGCTAAACAGCACGGTTTGCATGTTATAACAACAGCATCTCGTGAAGAAACACATCAGTGGTCGAAAGAAATGGGGGCAGAAATTGTCCTAAATCATAAAAATGATTTAAGTGCAGAATTTGAGAAATATGAAATTTCTGAGGTAGATTATATATTCTGTACCTTCGATACGGACCGATATTTTGAGAAAATGATAGAATTAGTGAAACCACGAGGTAAGATTGCTACAATAGTAGCGTTCAAGGACAAGCAAGATCTGAATTTACTTAAAAATAAAAGTGTCACATTTACACATGAATATATGTACACACGACCATTACATGAGACAGAAGATATGCAACGACATCATGAGCTACTATCAGACATTACTGATAAAATTGAATCCGGTAAATATAAACCAACAGTTAATAAGGTATTACAAGGGTTGACTGTTGACAATTTATATGAAGCACATAAACAACTAGAAAGCCATTCTATGGTTGGCAAGTTAGTAATCCAAGTTGCTGAATAAGACCCAATAGAATAAATGTAAAATGCCATTCATTTGACTATGATCATAGTTAAGTGAATGGCATTTTTTTGCAATTTATCAAATATAGAAGATACGCATATTGAAAATAAGATAGGGTAATACAAATATAGATTTAAGGGAGGGGAATTAACGAATGAGTGGTAAGAAACTCACGATGGTATTTTGGTGTGCGTTATCTATATGTACGTTATTCGTTATTTATGGAGCAATTTTACCAAAACAGTTAGAGCAAGTGACACAGAGCATTACTAATTTTATAGCTGTGCACTTTGGCTGGTATTATTTATTATTAGTGTTATTTATTTTAATTGTTTGCATTTATTTATTATTCTCAAGGTTTGCGTCAATTACCTTAGGAGATGATAATGAAGAACCAGAATTTTCACTGAAATCTTGGTTTGCCATGCTATTTAGTGCAGGAATGGGGATTGGATTAGTATTTTGGACAACAGCTGAACCAATCAGTCATGCCTATACATTAACACCATTACATAAAGCAGGTACACAAACTGCAATTAACGAAGCCATGCAATTTTCTTTTTTCCATTGGGGCATACATGCATGGGCAGTGTATGGCATAGTTGGCCTTGTCTTTGCTTATTTTAATTTTCATAAGGGATATCCAGGATTAGTTAGTGCGACTTTGACCCCAATATTAGGCAGTAAGGCGATGCGTGGACCAATTGGTGGTGCGATTGATGTGTTGGCTATCATTGCAACGGTAACAGGCGTAGCAGCTACACTTGGTTTTGGCGCTTTACAAATTAATGAGGGACTGAACTTTTTATTTGATATTCCTTATAACTTTGGGACGCAAGTCATTATCATTATTGTAGCTACAATTTTATTTACTTGGTCTGCTTGGTCAGGTATTGATAAAGGTATTAAAAGTTTAAGTAATATTAATATGTTGCTTGCATTTGTTGTATTATTAGTCCTATTTTGTGTTGGACCTACTTTAAATATATTAAATATGTTTACCAATACTTTAGGTGATTATATTGCTAATTTCTTTAAAATGAGTTTACGCATTCCTCAGAGCGGTGGTGAAAAGTATCAATGGTTACAACAATGGACAATATTCTATTGGGCATGGTGGATTTCTTGGGCACCATTTGTTGGTATATTTATTGCAAGAGTATCGCGTGGTAGGACGATCAAAGAATTTATATTAGGTGTTTTATTTGTACCGGAGTTTGTGTGTTTTTTATTCTTTGCAGTATTCGGTACATCAGCTATTTATTTGCAACAACACAATATTGCTAATATTGCTAAGGCAGCAACAGAAACAGCTACATTTAGTACATTGGAGCATTACCCACTTGGATTTATTTTGAGTATTGTCACATTAGTTGTTATTATGATTTTCTTTGTGACTTCGGCAGATTCTGCTACTTATGTGTTAGGTATGTTAAGTGCAAAAGGTAGTATTCATCCTTCAGGTATTGTCAAAATAAGCTGGGGTGTTATCTTAGCATTATTTGCAGTAATCATGATCTATACTGGAGGTACACAGTCGATACAAAACTTGTTAATTATTGCTGCATTGCCGTTTTCAGTGGTCATTATCTTTATGATATGCGCCTTATTTAAAGCAATTTCTGAAGAGAAACCAAGAACAAATCATAGTAATACGCTGAAACAAAGTAAAGGTTCACAACAAAAGATAAATGAAAATAACCAGCAATGATTTGAAAATTTTAATTAGTTTAAGCAAGTTTTATTGAAACCAATTAAAATATAACGCAATAAAATGTTTTTGATGGAAAATTTAGGGGTATGTTTTTGGTATGACAAGTACATAAATATACAAGCATAGGAGGTGTCATACGAGGTGAAACGCATAAAGAATTTTATTTTAGGTCTGTTAATAGTGGTAATTGTTGGATTTTTACTCTTTATGTTTATTAAAGATTCACGTATTACTAAATACCAAGATTATTTCATGCAATTTAATTGGTTTGTACCAACATTAATTGGTTTAGCAGCACTCTTATTATTAATAGGTCTAATATTAGTATTTAGTTTGTTTAAACCTACGTATAGAAAGCCTGGACTTTATAAAGATTATGAGGATGGTCATATTTACGTATCACGTAAAGCAGTTGAAAAAACTGCCTACGATACAATTGTTAAATATGATGAAATTCGTCAACCTAATGTAATAGCTAAGCTATATAACAAAAAGAAAAAGTCACATATTACATTAAAAGCGGATTTCTTTGTTCCTGGAGATGTTCAAGTTAAAACACTTACAGAACAAATAAGAAATGATGTAAAACAAAATGTTGAGCATTTTACTGAATTACCAGTATCAAAATTAGAGGTTAATGTTAGAGATCAAAAAACCTCAGGCAAACGCGTGTTGTAAGGGAGGGTAATTATGACTCAAAATAATAACCAAAATGGTCAAGATTCAACGCAACAAGTTATTGATTTCTTTAAAACTTTTAAATGGAGAATTATAGGATTCTTAGCATTCTTAATCATTGCTATTTTATTTTTAACTTTAGGTTTCTGGAGTACAATACTTATTATCATATTATGTTTGATTGGAGTAGGTATAGGGTATACGAAAGACCGTAAGCAGGATTTTTTAAATTTCTTAAATCGGTGGAGTTAAAAATTTAAAGTAATTAATGAATCAAAATAAAAAACTTAAATAATAAAGGAGAATTTATTATGGCAGTAGATAACAATAAAGCGAAACAAGCATATGACAACCAAACTGGTGTGAACGAAAAAGAAAAAGAATTACAAAAAGAACAACAACAACAAAATCAAGAACCTCAATTTTCAAATAAATTATCGTTCTCAGATGAAGTTGTAGAAAAAATTGCAGGTATTGCTGCACGTGAAGTTCACGGTATCTTAGAAATGAAAGGCGGTTTCGTCGACAACATTTCTAATTCATTTGGTAGTAGCAATAATGTTACTCAAGGTGTGAGTGTAGAAGTAGGCGAAAAACAAGCAGCAGTAGACTTAAAAGTTGTATTAGAATATGGTGAGTCTGCACCTAAAATTTTCCGCAAAGTAACAGACTTAGTCAAAGAACAAGTTAAATATATCACTGGTTTAGATGTGGTTGAAGTTAACATGAGAGTTGAAGATGTAATGACTAAAAAAGAATGGGCTCAAAAAAATGAAAAAAATGAAAGCTCAAGTAAAGAACAAAAAGGTTTACAATAAGTCTATTACTGATTAAGACCAAAACCTAAAAAAATTTATCACATTAATTAAATAGGAATAAATAATTATTTCGAAAAAATACAGGTTAGGACCTAATAAACATCCTAACCTGTATTTTAATTTATAGAAAAAAACTGCCAATAAAGCAATATACTTTATTGGCAGTAAATGATGTGATTTCAAAATATGATAACCCTCATTTTTATCTTCTATATAATTACTTACTTTTGTAAAGTGGATTATCTACTTGAACATAAGTGTAATAATCAGCTTCATCTTCTAGACGCATGGTTGTTACACATTTATAATCTATCTTCTCCGCAAATATGATATCTCTAAAGTTTGCTACACGTTCTGAATCTGTTAGAGTTTGTTCAATTTGATCTAGTTTAGCTTCAATTAAATCACTTATTGTATGCCAGATTTGGGCTTCTAAATCATTTGAGTCACTATATTTTGCTACGGCTGTGATTAATTCACCAAGATGATTTTGTATGCTTGAATAAAAAACTTTATTAAATACAGTTTGTGCTTTGTCTGTTAATATAAGTGATTTTTCATGAAAATCCTTTGTACTATATCCAACACTATTTAAAAAAGGTTCATCAATACGTAATCCTTCAAAATCTCTGACATATAAGGTGTTAAGTGAACCATCTTTATTAAATGCCACGATTGAATTTTGTAAATGCGCTTCTAAAGCAATACCATATTTTACTAATAATGGAATTGCAATATCAATTAAAGCTTGGCCATAACGTTTAAACCAATTTATACTTGCGATTTCAAAATTATCAAAGGAACGTGCTAATGTATATTTTTTTATTAAAGAGATAATAGGTGCCTCAGAATTGTTCGGATAATTTGCTACTAAACTTGATGGTATGATCGGCGTAACATCCGCATCAATAATTTCGTAAATATTTCTTCTGAATAATGTACCAAGTTGTTCACTTCTTAAAGTTTTAATTGCTGTAGCATCCGCTTCATTATAAAAGTGTATACCTGCTAATTCATCGATTGTTTCTGCATTAATATTATGAAATAGTGGGTCGTTTTCTTTAATGTTATTTAGTATTTGAGTGACCTTTGGACCATTTGTCGTAGTCTGTTCAGATAATGTTCTGATTTCACCAGTTATATGCACATTGGTTGATAATTTAATATGTGGCGAAGTTACTGGTAGTTCAGGCATCAATGTTCTGAAGGATAGACCAGCAAAATAATTCAACTGGTAATTTAAAGGAATAATACTTTGAGTTTTGAGTTCTTGTGCATAATCTTTAACAATAATTTCGTTAAATTGCCAAGGATGAACGACCATGACATTGTAATTATCAATAGCTTCTTGTCCTACAGTTTCAACCGCGAAATCATATAAACCATTAAATAATTGGTAAACAACGTCATTGAAGTGATTATTTAGCGCACTTGTACGTGTAATTTGCTTATTGATGAGTATAAATTTCATAGGAATTGGTTGAGCAAATTCAGATGAATAATTAATTGCAGTTTCAGGCGTCATACCTTTTCTTAACTTTGCACCTGGATGGAGCGGATGGCCTTCAACGACAGATTGCTCAGAACGTAGATAACTGTCGGGATGTTGATCTATAAGTTCCCATAGAGGTGCTGTCGTTTCAGATAAAGTATGATGCTGAAAACTTATAGCAATAGCCATATTGGCCACACTATTATTGATATCCTCTAAAAATTGTGCGCTCGCATCATTATTTAATTCTGGTGCTTCGATTAATATGCAATCTAATATCTCTTTAGGATGTAGCACACGTGTCATTACTTGGTCTTGTTCAAAGTAGAAAGGTCCTGATACATCGATTCTATCGAAAGCGTGTTGACCAGTAATTGGTGCTATTAAAGTACGACTAGACTTGGGAAAATCAATACGCAATACTTCATCAGTTTGTATATCCGTTTCAAGGTTTAATGATTTGGTAGAAATAATTTGACTATAGTCTCGACTATTTACTAAATTTTCTCTATGTAATGAACTAATAAGTCGTTGTGATATTTTGTCTCTACTAGCTAATAACACTGACTTAAATTGATTGGCCCAATTTTCTTCTATTGTGCTTAAATAATAAAAAGCATTTTGTTCATCAATAGTAAGATTTTCAATTAAGTTGTGTTTGTTTCTTTTTAAATACATAAAAGCACCTCTAAAAAATTATTTTACAAAAGCATAAGATATTTGTATAATCTATAATAACGATAATGATAATTATTATCAATTAAAAAGACGGGTGAAATTTCATGGCGAAGTATTTTTTTCCAAGTTCTTTCTTATTATTTTTAGGAAACTGGATTGGACAAATTACATTAAATTGGTATGTATTCAGTATTTATCACAATGCGATTTACTTAGGTTTAATTAATTTTTTCCGGTTAGTACCTATCTTATTAATAAGTGTATGGGCTGGAGCACTAGCTGATAGATGTAACAGGGGCAACCTGTTACGAATTTCAATATCAGCTTCCTTTATATTAACTACTATACTTTGTATTTTAACGTTTCAAAGTAAGAAGTTACCAATAATTGTGTTCTTAATTTATGCATTAGGAAGAGGCATTATGAGTGCAATTGAAACACCAGTTAGACAAGCAGTATTACCTGATTTAACAGACAGGTTAACAACGACACAAGCTGTGTCATATCACTCATTTATAATAAACATTTGTCGATCAATTGGTCCGGCAATTGCTGGATTTGTTGTTGCTACATATAATTCAGAAATAAGTTTTGCATTACAGGCACTATGTTACTTTATTTCATTACTACTCTGTTTACCATTATCGTTTAATACACATAAGATTGATAAGGTAGATACAGAAGTAAGTTTCAAGTATGTAGTTGATTATTTTAAAGAAAATAATGTAGGAGCACGTATCTTTATTACATCACTATTAATTATGGCAACAGGCTTTTCATATACGACACTATTACCAGTGTTAACCGATAAAACATTTCCAAATCAAGTCGCAATATTTGGTAGTGCAATGACTTGTTGTGCAATCGGTGGCATTATAGCAACTATGATTTTACCGAATATTTTAGAGAAAATTTCTATGGTAAAAATGTATTATTTAAGTTCGGCATTATTTGGCGTATCGCTTTTAGGTACGATAACAAGTAATACGTTGTTACTATTTACTGCAATATTCTTTATTGGTTTGTTTAGTCAATGGGCACGAACTACGAATAGAATCTATTTCCAACACAAGGTGGAAGCGCAACATAGAGGTAAGATATTAAGTGTAATTATGATGGATAGAGGCATGATTCCTTTAGGAGCAATGTTAATGAGTTTTGCAGCTGAATTAATAGGGGTTGTTGAAACATTTGTTGCTATGGGTATATGCACTTTAGTTATTTCATTATTATTCGGTATTGTTAACAGACAAAGGAAAGACGGAGGCAAAGTCGTATGAAGCATCAAACATGGAAATGTGCAGATAAAAATGTGCAATATCGTATTATCAATGCGATTCTTAAAGAACAAATTTTTCCTGATGGAATGCGAGTCAATGAATATCAGGGTTTAATTGAATTACAATATAAAGGACAATTATTAAAAGTTAATAAAATTCGTAAAAGTGCGATGGCGCGCTATGATTTTAAAGGACCTTTGAGTTATTTAAAAGGTGAAGAAGCTTATGAAGTTGATTCGGTAGAACAATTAATCGAAATTTTAGACAGTAAGTTCGATATTCCTATAAGTGAAAGGTTAACTCAGGAATTAATATCTTGCCGTGATGGCTTTGTTCTGACATATGAACATTTTTGTAATAGGCAATCATTGATTGATGCAACGTTAAAATTCTCAAGGATGCCAGAAACGATTAATTTTTTCTCATGGATCCAACATATGACAGATTCAGGTCAGATGAATGATTTAAGTTATTCTGAAAGTTTAGTGGTTGAAGGTCATCCAACACATCCATTATCAAAGACAAAGTTACCCTTAACTGAGGATGAAGTTAAACGATATGCGCCAGAATTTGAGAAAATCATTCCATTGAAAGTCATGTTAATCCATAAAGATGATAGTGTTACAACATCAATGGAAAATGATGAACAATTTATATTGGATTTTATTATTCCTGAATATCGTTATAAATTGAAAGCATTTTTAGAGCCATACCAATTAGAATTAAATGATTATAATGTATTGCTTGTTCATCCGTGGCAATATGAAAATGTTATCGTCAAACAATTTTCTGAATGGATAAAAGCTAGACAATTATTACCAACACCATTTGAAATTGAATCTAAAGCGACGTTATCATTTAGAACAATGGAACTTGTTCACAAACCATTTCATATTAAACTGCCAATCAATGTCCAAGCTACAAGCGCTGTGAGAACTGTGTCACCTGTGACTACAGTAGATGGTCCCAAGTTAAGTTATGAATTACAAGATATGTTAGATATATATCCACAACTCCAAGTTTCAATGGAACCTTATGGTATTCATGCAAAGACGGATCCTGATATCGCAAGACATTTAGGGTGTATTGTACGTTATCAACCTGTATTAGCGGATAATGGCACAACATTAGTAACAGCAAGTTTAGTGAACAAGAACCCGGTCGATAATAGTGTAATAGTCGACAGTTATTTGGATTGGTTAGGTGAAGGATTGACAGTAACTTCAATTGAAAAATTCATGAAATACTATGCTAAATCATTAATAGAACCACTTATCGCTTATATTCAAGATTATGGTATTGCGTTAGAAGCCCATATGCAAAATACAATTGTTAATCTTGGACCTGATTATCAAATGAAATTTATAGTTAGAGACCTAGGTGGTTCACGAATTGACCTTGCTACATTACAGCGTATTAAACCGGGTATTGATATTACAAATACCAGTTTAATTGCTGAAAACATTGAAGCGGTAATTGCTAAATTCCAACATGCTGTAATTCAAAATCAAATCGCAGAATTTATACATCACTTTTCAAATTATGAGCAAGTCGAAGAAGAGAACTTATACAGTATCGTCAGTGATATCGTTTATGCAGCAATTGATCCTAATAAAGCACATGCTCAAGTGTTGAAAGAGGTATTATTTGGAAAAACAATAACGGTAAAATCATTACTACGTATGAGAATGGAGAGCAAGGTTAAACAATATGTCACTATAGACTTAACGAACCCGATCTATAAAGAGGTGTAAAAAATGGCACAAGTAAAAATCAATCTATCAAAAATTCAATATAATGCGAGTGTATTGCAGTCAATATTCACAAGTCATAACATTCAGTTTACACCAGTAATTAAATGTGTGGGTGGCGATAGACGAATAGTTGAAACATTAAAGGATGTAGGCATCACTCATTTTGCGGATGCGAGAATTGATAATATAACGAAGACTGTCGATGAGGATATAAGTTATACAATGATTCGCACAGGTAACCAGCAAGAATTAGAAGATATCGTTCGTTTCACTGAAATTAGTGTTCAAACTGAACTTGAAACAATTCGACGTATCAACGATATCGCTGCAAAGCAACAAGTGAAGCATAAAATTTTATTGATGGTTGATTGGAAAGATGCACGTGAAGGTATTTTGACATATGACATCGTCGATTACATTAATGAAATTATGAAGATGCATCATGTTTCAATTGCTGGTCTTGCATTTAACTTTATGTGCTTTCAGTCTATAGTTCCAACAGATCTTGACATCGAGATGATTAATCAATTTGTAGATTCAGTAGAGATGGAAACACAAATGCGCTTTCGAATTGTATCAGGTGGAAATTCTAGCTTGATACCTCAAATGCTCTATACAGATTTAGGAAAAATAAATGAACTAAGAGTCGGAGAAACATTATTTAGAGGCGTCGAGACAACGACGAATCAACCTATTGCCTCACTCTATCAAGACGCAATCATATTAGAAACAGAGATTGTAGAAATTAAACCACGTGTGAATATATCAACAGGTAAACATTATTTACAAGCAATTGTAGATATTGGAAGTTTAGATACGTATGTTGCTGAAATCAAACCATTACACCATCAAATTAAGGTGTTAGGTGCAACAAGTGATCATGTGATGTTAGATTTAGAGAACCACGATCATTATCAAGTGGGAGATAAAATTCAATTTAGTCTCGGTTATAAAGCACTGGCTCATAGTATGTATATGCCTAATTTAGCTAAAACATGTATATATGATGAAGTTGTCCAAAGCGTGAATCATCAGCTTCACACGCTAAAAACGAATGAATATTAAATAACTAAATATTCATTCAATTTCTTATTGACAGTGATAATTATTATCAATAAAATAAATATGTAATGATACATATTTAAGGAGTGAAGACAATGAAACATAGCTATAAGATTATGGGAATCTTGTTATTAACATTAACTGTGGCTTTATTAGCGGCGTGTGGTAGTGTGAGTGATAACGGTTCTGACAAATCTAAAAGCAACAAATCCGACAAGGAAACAGTATCAATTAAAAATGATGGTGGGACAACTAAAGTCGGTAAGAATCCAAAACGTGTTGTAGCATTAGAATTTTCATTTGTTGATGCACTAGCAGCTTTAGATATTAAACCTGTCGGTGTTGCTGATGATGGAGATAAAAATAGAATTTTAAAACCTATCAGAAATAAAATTGGTGATTATACTTCAGTAGGTGCACGTAAGCAACCAAACTTAGAAGAAATTAGTAACCAAAAACCTGATTTAATCATCGCTGATAGCAATCGACATAAAGGTATTAAAAAGGATCTTGAAAAAATAGCTCCGACAATTATGCTTCCAAGTTTTGATAGTGACTATAAAGATAATCTTGAAGCATTTAAAACAATAGCTAAAGCAGTAGGTAAAGAAGATAAAGGTAAAGAAAGACTAAAAGAGCATAATGAATTAATGGATAAATACAGTAAAGATATCACGATGGACAAATCACAGCCGGTACTTCCTGCAGTAGTAGCTAAATCTGGTTTGTTAGCACATCCTGATAATACGTATGTAGGTCAGTTATTAAAAGAATTAGGTTTCAATAATGCTTTAAATAAAACAAAAACTGATCACCTTTCAAAATATCTTAAAGGACCTTACCTACAACTAAATTCAGAAGTCCTTTCAGACATTAACCCTGGTCGCATGTTTATTATGGCGGATAAAGGTGAAAATGATCCTAACTTGAAATCTCAAGAAAAAGATCCTGTTTGGCAAGACTTAGATGCTGTTAAGAATAATAGAGTATCAGTTGTAGATCGTAATACATGGGCGAGAGCGCGTGGTATAATTTCTTCTGAACAAATCGCTAAAGAATTAGTAGAAATTTCTAAAAAGCAAAAAGAAGATAAACAACAAAAGTAAGGTGAATGGTAAATGACTAAATTAACAAATGTTAGTCAGACCGACACAAAAGATCATAACATGTCAAAACGCACAACACTCACTTTTTTAGTGAGTGTATGTGCGCTTTTTGTCATTATTTATTTTAATCTTAGTGTTGGCTCGTCTCACATAGGTTTGGGAGATTTTAAGAACTATTTTTGGGATCATGTAGATACAAAGCAAACTTTTTTAATACATAATGTAAGAATGCCTAGAATGCTTGCCGGTCTTTTTATAGGTGCAGCGTTAGGTCTAGCCGGTTTACTTATGCAAGCAATGACGAGAAACCCACTTGCTTCACCACAAATTTTTGGTGTTAACGCAGGTGCATCGTTTGTTATTGTTACAATAACTATGATTATTCCTGCGCTAACTGCATACTCAACATTGTTGGCATTTATTGGGGCATTTATCGGTGGATTAACAGTTTATCTATTGTCAGGTTCAGCTAGAGGAATGACACCTGTTAAACTTGCATTAGCTGGTATGGCAATTCATTTGTTTTTCTCAAGTTTAACGCAAGGCATAATTCTACTTAACGAAGATTCTACAACAACGGTAATGTTTTGGTTAGTCGGATCTTTATCAAGTATAAAATGGGCACAAATAATCGGTATCATACCTTGGTTAGTTATGGCATTTATAGCTACGATAATTATTTCAAGGCAATTGACGATTATGGAACTTGGTGAAGATTTAGCTACTGCTCTAGGTCAGAATGTTAAAGTAATTAGAATCGTTACAGGATTGCTGGTTATTGTTCTTGCAGGAACATCCGTTTCAATTGCAGGTCCAATTGGTTTTGTTGGGTTAATTGTCCCTCACATTGTAAAGCATTATATTCGTACAGATTACAAGCTTATGGTGCCATTAACAATGATAATAGGTGCTGATTTATTGCTACTATCTGATGTGCTTTCTAGATTAATCACATACCCGTTTGAATCACCAGTTGGTATCGTGACGTCATTTATTGGCGCACTTTATTTCTTAGCAATAACGGTTAGAGGGGTGGATCGTATATGATTCAACGTTTATCTTTTAAATATACAATCGTTGTCATATTGTTGCTTGTATCGTCAATTGTATCGCTTTCTGTTGGAGCTGTATTTATTAATCCGATTAACGTTATAAAAAGCTTACTATTACACGATAATTTTATATTAAATGAATATCGTACGCCGAGAATGTTACTTGCGCTAATCGTCGGATGTAGTTTGGCGATATCGGGGTCGTTAATACAGGGTGTTGTTAGAAATCCACTTGCTTCACCAGATGTTATTGGTATAACTAAGGGAGCAAGTCTCTCTGCAGTAACAATTATAATGCTATTTCCGTCAGCACCATTATTTGTTTTACCTTTCGGCTCATTTGCAGGTGCATTAGTAATTAGTTTAATTTTGACTACGTTAATTTCTAAGTTTAATGTACAAGGTTCTAAACTAGCATTGATTGGATTAGCAATTGGAGCGATTTGTACGGCAATTGTGCAATTTCTATTAATTCGCAACCCGCAAGATGCAAACACAGCATTAGTGTGGTTAACAGGTAGCTTGTATGGACATAATATGTCTAATGTATATGTATTATTACCGTGGTTTATCTTATCATTACCTGTTATATTTTACTTCTGTCATCAGTTAGATATTTTAACGCTTGGTGATGATATAGCTATTGCACTAGGTACGAAAGTAAAAATGATTAAAATGATTTTACTATTTCTAGCTGTAACTTTAGCAGGGGCTTCTATTTCAGTCGTTGGTGGATTAAGCTTCCTAGGTCTAATAGCGCCACATATCGCTAGACGAATGGTAGGACATAAACATATTCATATTACAACTATGTCGGGGTTGATTGGCGCACTAATATTAGTAATTAGTGATGGTTTAGCAAGAGGCATTCATCCACCAATCGATATTCCGGTAGGTGTTGTAGTAGCAATAGTGGGTGTACCATACTTTTTATTCTTATTGAGAAAAATATAAGTTTTCAACTGTAATAGGAATTTTAAAGCAAATATATATAAAGTTGGTTATAAATTTACTCAAAAAGTAGATTTATAGGCCAACTTTTTTTATGATAGGAATAATAAATGAAGTGTCATAGAATTTACATTTACATAATTATACATTATAGGTTATAATTATTGCTGTTGTTTTTTGTACGAAACTTAAATGACGTGAAAAGGAGGTCGTTTGATGAATCAATATAATAAATCGCAAATTGTCCGTGGTCGACTTAAATTTATAATTATGTCTTTAATTGGTATTATTCTTTTTTTAGTTCCCGTGACAGCAACAGTTGACGGTGAAAAGCAAAAAACGTTACCAGTAGCATTTTTAGCTGGCGTGTTAAAGGACTTAATAGGTGGAGCAATGCCAACACTAATTGTAGTAATCATTACATTATCAGGAATTTTGACAGTGTTATGTTCTACAGTATTTAAAAATAAATTAAAACCAGATAGTTTAATGAACAATGCGTTTAATGTGCGTTGGGTTTGGCTCGTACTGAGAGTTATCGCAGTTATTTTTGTATGGATGACTTATTTAAAAGTGGGAAGTAAAGTTATTTACTCAAGTGATACGGGTGGCTTAGTATTCGATAGTTTATTGCCTACCTTAGTAACTGTCTTTCTATTTGCAGCTTTATTCTTACCATTACTGATGGAATATGGATTGTTAGAATTACTGGGACCTTTATTTAGACCGATTATGCGTCCATTATTTACATTACCAGGTCGCTCTACAGTTGATAATTTAGCTTCATTTATTGGGGATGGTACAGTAGGCGTCTTGATTACGAGTAGACAGTATGAAGAGGGTTTCTATTCTAGACGTGAAGCAACTGTAATTTCAACAACATTTAGTGTGGTGTCACTAACTTTTGCTATTGTTGTTGCTAGTACGGTACACATGGAAAAGCATTTCTTTTATTTTTATTTAACTGTTATAGTTTCTTGTCTAGTCTGTGCGTTTATTTTGCCACGTATTTGGCCATTAAATAAAATTAAAGATGAATATGCAAAGGAAGTATCAGAAGAGACTAGAACAGAGCGTTTACCTGAAAATAAAACCGCGCTTGGACATGGCTTTGACATGGCTACAGAAGTAGGAATTAAGGCACCAGGATTTATTGCTTTCTTTAAATCAGGTTTTAAGACTGTAATTGATATGTGGTTTGTTATCTTACCAGTAGTTATGGCGATTGGGACAATAGCTACGATTATAGCGAATTATACTTCTGTGTTTGCCATTATAGGTAAACCGTTTGTACCGTATTTGGAATTATTGCAAATTCCGGAAGCAGCTCAAGCTTCAGAAACTGTATTAATAGGTTTTGCTGATATGTTCTTGCCTTCTATATTGATAGAAGGGGTTGGCAATAATATTACATTATTTGTAATAGGTGCTTTAAGTATAACGCAATTAATTTATTTATCTGAAGTTGGTGGTGTTATTTTAGGTTCGAAGATACCAGTAAGTATCTTTAAATTGTTTATTATCTTTTTAATAAGAACAATTATTTCATTACCGATTATTGCTTTAATGGCGCATCTTTATTTTAATTAAGTTTGATATAAGTTAGTATGACTGTCGATTAAGATTTGATCTTATCGACAGTTTTTTTATTGTTAATTGAAAATATGGTACACGCTTTCCGTGGGTCCAGCCTCAGCCTGTAGTCTTCGGCATGTGCTTATCCCACAGGAGTCGGCACCATTTTCAAATAAAAAAGTAATAATACTTATGGAACTGACTACTTAATGTATTATCGCTTAAAGCTAAATTCAAATAATAGTGGATAAGATAGGTTCTATTGTCATCATTTTATTGTTAATTGAAAATATGGTGCACGCTTTCCGTGGGCCCAGCCTCAGCCTGTAGTCTTCGGCATGTGCTTATCCCACAGGAGTCGGCACCATTTTCAAATAAAAAAGTAATAATACTTATGGAACTGACTACTTAATGTATTATCGCTTAAAGCTAAATTCAAATAATAATGAAATAAGATAGATTGATGTAGCAATCAATTGATTTAAAATAATCAAGACATTGTCACCCTCATCACTGATTAATTAAATGTTCTATATTAATATTAAATTGAATTCTAATTCGTATCCGATATTACAAATATAGATTAGACATTTTCTCAACACTTAAACGCTACTTAAAAAACGATATGCACGACAGCTATACGTACAAAAAAACAAACTAAATGCCAAAGGACACTTAGTTTGTTTCATATAATATATTAATTAAAGCTAAATCATAACTTTAATTTAATTTCGATAGTACGGTTGCCTTAACAACCTCATTACCTAGTACAGGTGATTCCTCTGAATTTTTTGATTTGCCGCTGTGTGCTTCTTTAAAGGCATCACTTGATAACCAACCTTTGAAATCATCTTCAGATTCCCACCATGTATTTACATACATTTGATCGTAATCCGCTTCATTTTCTATTTGCCAAACCTCTATTTTGATAAAGCCTTGTAAATCCTCGATTTTACCACCTTTGGTAAAATGTGGTGCCATTTTTTCGGCATAGCCTTTTTTTAAATCAATTCTATTTGTAACTACATACATATCATGCACCTACTTTCTAATTTTGTACTGTTTATTATAACACTTTTCGCTGAAAAATATTTTTATAAACTGGTACCTTAAAAACGTTCTATCTGGTTCTTTTATAACTAACCAGAATTGTAGTAAAATTCAGATAATTAAATTTAATAATTTATTTTTTTCGAAACGAAGGGTGGAATTTATAGAAGTTGCTAGTTATATGAGGTTCATTAATTTAATACAAAGGGGATCTGTTGATGAAAATTTCATTAGCTCAATTTGAGCCGAATTTAGGAGACTTAAAGCAGAATATTAATGACATATGCGATATTTTAAAAAAAGAAAGTCAATTTCAGTCAGATTTAGTACTATTTCCTGAATTATCAATTTCAGGTTATATAGAAGAAACTGAGTTATTAGATCGAGTAGCGATTGAAGATACTTCACGTATTTTACAAAAAATCATGGAAACATGTATTCAATACCATGTTGATACGATAGTTTCATTTCCTGAAGTCGATAGACAATGCTACTATATTACATCAGTGTATATAGACTGCAACGGGGAAATAATTGGAAAATATAGAAAGACGCATTTATTTGCAAACGAGCAAATGTTATTTGAGCGAGGCGATGAGTTTGTCGTTGTTCCATCTAGATTCGGGAACTTTGGCTTAATGATTTGTTATGACTTAGAATTTCCAGAAGTTGCACGAATTTTAAAATTGAAAGGTGCAGAATTAATACTTATATCTACGGCGAATATGGCACCTTATCAAAAACATCAGGATATATATCTTGCTAGTCGAGCGCTAGAAAATGAAGTACCTATCGCTATTGCTAATCAATTTGGTGTAAATGGTTCTTTCGTATTTTTTGGTCATAGTGCAGTGTATGATCATAATGCCAATTGTTTATTACAAGTCGATGATAAAGCAACAGTCGAACGTTTGGATTTACAATTAACAACGGAACGTGATCCACAGTTAGATTATATCAATCAATTGCATCCTAATATTTATCAACAATTAAGTCATGCTAAAGGGGAGTGTGATTTTAATGGAACAAGGTAAATTAAAGCAATCTTTATCACTCTATCAAGTTATTATGTTTGGTCTAGCGTATATGGCTCCAATGATAGTGTTTGGAACTTATGGAACTTTGTATGCAACAACAAGTGGTTATGTGCCATATGCCTATTTATTTGCAACAATCGCGATGTTATTTACTGCTTATAGTTATGGGAAAATGGCAAAGGCGTTTCCTTCAGCTGGGTCAGCATATACTTTTGTTTCTAAAAGTTTACATCCATCATTGGGATTTATGGTGGGTTGGACGATAATGTTGGATTATCTATTCTTACCATTAGTTATCTGGTTAATAGGCGCAGAATATTTAACGACAGCTTTTCCATTCATGCCAAATTGGTCGTGGATTATTATTTTTATAATCATCACTACTGCAATTAATATTATTGGTATTAATACTACGACTTCAATGAATTTATTAATCATGTTATTTCAAATATTAGTGATTATAATTTTTTTAGGTTTATGTATATGGAATGTAGTACATGGTATGGGTGAAGGTAGTCTATTAAGTCGTCATATATTTGCTATAGCAGGTCACCATATGTCGCCTGTACTGGCTGGTGCCTCAATTGCGTGTTACTCTTTCTTAGGATTTGATGCGGTTACTACACTTGCTGAAGAAACTAAAAATCCAAGCAAGACGATACCAAGAGCTATAATGCTTATAACCATTATAGGTGGCTTTATTTTTGTAGCGGTCGCGTATGTATTATCGATTACAGTTCCTAATTTCAATGTAATTCATAATACAGAATCAGCAGCATTTGAAATTGCAAAAATTGTTGGAGGTAATTTCTTATCAGCTTTATTTTTAAGTGGATTAATCTTAGCTCAATTTGCTTCAGGTTTATCAGCGCAAACGAGTGGCGCTCGTATATTATATGCGATGGGAAGAGATGGAGTACTAAATAAGCGAATTTTTGGTTTTGTGGATAAAAAACATCAAACCCCTATATTTAATCTTATATTTATTGGGATTATTGGTACTATAGGTGTGTTTATGACTATTAGTACGTCTACTTCTTTTATTAATTTTGGTGCATTTATTTCTTTTGCTTTTGTTAATATTTCTGTAATTGCTTATTATTATATAAAATTAAAGCAAAGAGAAGGATTCAAAAAATTGAGTTACTTATTTATACCAGCAATAGGTTGTATACTAGATATCAGTCTATTTGTGAGTTTAGACATACATGCCTTAATACTCGGTTCTGCATGGACGTGTATAGGATTTATCTATTTACTTGTATTGACTAAATGTTTTTCAAAATTACCACCAAGTTTAGCAATATAGATTTAACTGACAAGAGATTAATGATATATATTATGCAACAGTTTTTGAAATGTATTGAAGAATGGTGGAGTAATTTTTGTCATAAAAATTACTGCTCCATTCTTTATATTTATATTTGAAATATATTGAACTCAAAAAAGACGAGATTCCGAAAAACGAAATCTCGTCTATTTATTAATGACTGATATTAACATCAGCTGAATTTAATTATTATTTTAAAGGCAGTTTAAAACGATTATTTAGTTATTTCATTGTAAATCTTTTGATCATTTTGCGTATAAATAATGTATTCATGGTCTTTTGTATCAATAATTACTCGGTTAGTTTTACCGAAAGTTGAACCAATACGAGATACTTTATCTCTGTCTAATTTAGGCACTGCATGAATATTTTGATCTTGTGAAATATTTGTAATTTCACTTGTTGGAATTTTAATATCTGCTACTCTCCACTGAATTCGTACCTCATTATTGTCTTTTTTAACTGTCATTGCCATAAATGAACACATCCTTTAAATAATTTGTAGCTATATCATACAATATAATGAAATCGTTTTCAAGAGATTAGGTGATACTTATTTAAATTAGGTTATACTAATTACATGAACCGAAAGTATGTTCGCATTTTGTGCGCTTTTATGGTAAAATATAGCATATTAAGGAGTGATGAATGTGACAGGTAAGACCCATGCCTCATGCGGTTTATTAGTAGGCGCATTAACTACAGAATATTACCATACTGATTTGTTTACATCTATTACTATTATAACGCTTGCTATTATTTCAAGCTTATTACCTGATATTTGTCATACACAAAGTAAGATTGGTAGAAGATTTAAATTATTGAGTTTAATTATTAGACTTATGTTCGGTCATCGAACCTTTACCCATTCTATATTGTTTATATCTATTATTACGGGGATATTATATTTTATTCAAACACCTAGTCATTATTTAATAGCAATTGTATGTGGCTTGTGTTCACATGTTATACTAGATATGTTAACGCCTAGAGGAGTTAAATTATTTTATCCGGTACCGATAAGTGTGAAGTTCCCGATTGTATTTAAGACGGGCGGTATGATAGATTTATCTCTTGCAAGTGCTTTATCAATTGGTGCATTTTATTTGTTTTTCAAATCATTTGTTGATGATTTAATCATGAAATTATTATGATTACAGTTGTATATGCTGTAATTATAATATAAAGTGAGAATACAGAATTTATAAAATCACTGTGTAAATAAAATATATTTTTTATATAATCTTTAGTCAATAAGGAGCGAAAATATGCTAGACAAGAAAGAGTTAGAAAAGTATAATCAAGCACATTTAATTGAATTTGAAAAAATGATGAGTTCAAATGAAAAGGAACAATTAGCTAATAAGGTTGACTCATTAAACTTATCTAACATTCGAGATTTGTACGAAGATTTATATGTGAATAAGCAAGTTATAGATGATGTAACTGAAGTTGATGAAGTCAAATACGAAGTCAAAAATACATTATCAGAATCATTGTTAAATGAATATGAAAGTATTGGAATAGATGCAATTAAAAATGGCAAGTTTGCAGTTTTATTAATGGCCGGTGGTCAAGGTACGCGTTTAGGGTATAAGGGACCTAAAGGTTCATTTGAAATCGAGGGTGTAAGTTTGTTTGAGTTACAGGCGAAACAACTTATTGCGTTACACGAACAAACGGGTGTCTATATCGATTGGTATATAATGACGAGCAAAGTAAATAATAGAGAAACTCAATTATATTTTGAAGATCAAGGTTATTTTGGCTATGATGCTGAGCATATACATTTCTTTGAACAGGATAACATTGTTGCATTATCTGAAGAAGGTAAACTGGTCTTGGATGCTGATGGGAATATTTTAGAGACACCAAATGGTAATGGTGGTGTGTTCAAATCCCTTAAAAAAGCTGGCTATTTAGCTGAAATGTTAGAAAATGGCGTTGAGTACATCTTTTTAAATAATATTGATAATGTTTTAGTTAAAGTATTGGATCCGGTATTTGTTGGCTATACTTATAAGAACAGTAAGGAAATTACAACGAAATCTATCCAACCTAAACCTAATGAAAGTGTGGGTAGATTAGTACATGTAAATCAAAAGGATACGGTCTATGAATATTCCGAACTAGACGAAGCTGCTGCTAATCAATTTAATAACGCAAATATTGGCATACATGCATTTAAACTATTATTCATCAATGATGTTGTAGACTATGATTTACCATATCATCTTGCAATAAAGAATTTAAAGCAATTAGATGAAGATTTTGGGGTCATTGAACAACCGACGTTAAAATTTGAATTATTTTATTTTGATATATTCAAATACGCAAATAGTTTTATTACATTACAAGTAGATAGAAATCAAGAATTTTCACCTTTAAAGAATAAAGAAGGTAAAGATAGTGTCGAAACAGCAACTGCTGATTTGAAAAGCATGAACTTGATTTAATAGAAGGTGGTATGCCAAATGGCAGATACAATAAAAGTAAATAAAAAGATGAGAAAGTCTTTTAATGACATCATACCTTTAACCTTTGGAGAAGAATTGGGAAATTCGATTTCACATGGTGTAGGTGCAATGTTGGTATTGTTGGCACTTCCGTATGCGGCAGTTCAAAGTTATATTGATAATGGATTCTTAGGCACATTAAGTGTGTCAGTCTATTTAATAAGTATTTTTATGATGTTTTTAGCATCAACAATTTATCATGCAATGCAAAATGATTCACCACATAAATATGTAATGAGAATTATTGATCATAGTATGATATTTTTAGCAATTGCTGGTACTTATACGCCTGTGTTTCTTATCATAGTAGGTGGATGGTTAGGTTGGCTTGCAATGGCCATATTATGGGGAATAACAATTTGGGGTATTCTTTATAAATCCTTAGCTAAATATGTAAATCATAAATTAAGTTTAACGATGTATTTAGTTATGGGATGGATGGGTATTTTATTTTCCCCTTTAATTGTAATAAAAACGTCAGCGTTGTTTATTACTTTTATCGTCCTAGGTGGACTGGCATATACTGGAGGCGCTTGGTTCTATGCTCAAAAGGAAAGACCTTATTTCCATATGATATGGCATTTATTTATAATCATCGCGTCAGCATGTCATTTTATCGCTATCATTTTCTTGATTTAATTCAGAATAAAAGTTTTGTAATTAATATATCAAGTTTGAAAGCTCATCCTTAGAAAATGACTGTATATGAATGCTTATAAATTTGAAAGTGTTCAAAGTTAAGTAACTAAATATTTAATTAAATTTCAGGTTAATCTCGTTCTTTACGAGGTTAACCATTTTTAATGTTAATTTAGCAAAAACGCCAGCATGTTATTTGTATTACCGTTAATATACGATAATTTCTGTATCGGTCAAATGGTGTAATTTGACCTTTAGTTATTGCACATCTTTCAAATTAATGGTTTATTTTAAAAGTACTTGATTCAATAAAATCAGGTTAGGAGGTATGTTATGAATATAAAATCTATAGGTATTGTTATAGCATTATTATTAATTATGTTCATGTCTGCAATTGAAACTTCTATTGTGTCATTAGCGTTACCGACAATAAAGGATGATTTAAATGTCACTTCATCTATCTCATTGATTTTTGCTGTTTATTTTATTGCCATTGTAATTGCGAATCCAATAGTTGGGGAATTACTTGAACGTACTAGAATGATTTACATAACAATGTTTGGTTTGTTATGTTTCACGATCGGTAGTTTATTTTCAGGACTAAGTGAAACATTTACTATATTAATTATTTCAAGATTTATACAAGGATTGGGTGCAGGAATAATGATGGCCTTATGTCAAATTGTTCCTAAACTTGCATTTGAAATTCCACTGCGCTATAAAATTATGGGGATAGTTGGTAGCGTTTGGGGCATTTCAAGTATTATTGGGCCGGTACTAGGTGGTGGAATACTTGAATTTGCATCATGGCATTGGTTGTTTTTTGTAAATATTCCAATTGCAATATTAGCAATGGTACTTGCATTGATGACCTTCCATTTCGATAACGAAACTTCATCGACTGAGAATGGTCGCAAGAGTAAGCTAGATATTAGAGGTTTAACACTTTTCTACATATTTATATTCTTTTTATTATTTGCAGTTATGAATACGTCTCATATTTATTTGAATGTAATTGCATTTGTAGTAGCCTGTATCGTTGCAATGATTTTATATAAAAATGAAAAATCGATCAGTATGCCATTCGTACCTGTTAAAGAATTTAACAAAATGATAGTACTCGTTTTTACGACTGACTTTCTATATGCAATTATGTTAATGGGGTATAACCTTTATATGCCAGTTTATTTACAAGAAGAATTGAAATTATCGCCGTTACAAAGTGGGTTTGTCATTTTCCCAATATCATTTGCTTGGTTAATGTTAAACTTTTCCTTAGCAAAAATTGAAATGCGCTTATCACGAAAGATGCTATATTTGGCTGCTTTTACATCATTGCTACTATGTTCAATTTTAGTGTTTGTCGGTACAGAACACCCACTATTTATAGCATTTAGTTTGTTGTTTGCGGGTGTAAGTTTTGGAACAGTTTATACTAAAGACAGTGTGATTACTCAAGAAGAAACATCTCCTGAACATATGAAGCGGATGATGTCACTTTATACATTGACGAAGAGTTTAGGGAATTCGATTGGTTCAACCATAATGGGTTATGTGTATGCAATGTCAATATTGTTTATAGGCCTACAAATTCATAATGTATTATTGTTAGTTTGTATTATTCTATTCATTTTAATTATTTTATGGTCTTTCATGTATAAACCGCACATAGATAACAATGGTAGTTAGCAATATGACAGACGATGAGTTGAAACAAGAGTTGAAATATTGGAATTTTAGCTCTTGTTTTTTGTATTTGGTAACTACTTGTTATAATGGTAGTATATTAATATTATTGTTTGGAATAAGTTCTAAGAAGCTGAACTATTATTTGAAGGGGAGGACAGTAAGCAATGAAATATATAAGATACTTGATAACCACGCTTATTGTACTTTCTGTGTTTATTATTTCAGGTGCTATATTTTTAGCGTTTTTAGGCTTCGGTTTATATGGACTCAGTAGAATTTTGATTTATTTCCATTTAGCATACTTCGGTTATAATAAAAACTTTTACGATAACTTATTTTATTATGGTAGCTATATCGTATTAGGTTATTTCACATTATTTATCATTGAAAATTTAATGGATTATTTTAGAAAGAAATTACCAGACAATCCTTACTTTCAAGGATTAACTTATCACTTAATTACATTTACTGTAACCACTTTGTTATTCTACTTCATTGTTCACATACACTATACTTATATCAATATTGATTTTTGGGTTATTGTCGTTATTATTGGAATATTATTTATATGCAAAGAAATCTTTTATCCCGATAGTGAAAATTTAAATCAAAAAAAGTAAGCAAATGACGATAGTATGTCAAAGTTAAGATAATGCTATCGTCATTCTGTTGAATATTAAGGAGTGACAATATGCAAAATCAAACACTACCTAAGTCACAAAGAAATATGATTGTTGCAGTTATGATTGTGAGTGCTTTTGTAGCAATATTGAACCAGACTTTATTAAATACGGCTCTGCCTCATATTATGAAAGGTCTTCACATCACTGAAAACACATCACAATGGCTGGTAACAGGGTTTATGCTAGTCAATGGTGTTATGATTCCATTAACTGCATTTTTAATGGATAAAATTAAAACACGTCCATTATTCTTAATGGCGATGGGGATTTTTTTAATTGGTTCTATTGTAGCGGCTTTAGCACCTACTTTTCCTATATTAATGTTAGCTCGTGTAATCCAAGCTATTGGTGCAGGAGTGATAATGCCATTAATGCAATTCACATTATTTATGCTATTTCCAAAGGATGAGCGAGGATTTGCTATGGGATTAGCTGGTTTAGTTATACAGTTTGCTCCTGCTATTGGACCTACACTTTCAGGGGTGATTGTTGATACCATGAGTTGGCGTATGCCATTCGTAGTAGTTGTAATAGTAGCGTCTTTAGGATTTATTTTCGGAGCTATTTTCTTAAAAAGTTATAACGAGACTAAAGATACAAAATTAGATAAACGTTCAGTTATATATTCTACTTTAGGCTTCGGCTTGATGCTTTATGCATTTAGTAGTGCAGGTAATTTAGGATTTCATAATCCAATAGTGTTAGTATCACTTGCAATTAGTTTAGTAATTATTGGTGCATTTATTAGAAGACAGATTCGCATTAGTAATCCACTATTAAATATTATTGTATTTAAAAATAAAGTATTCTGTCTAACAACTATTTCATCGATGATAGTAATGTTATCAATGGTTGGACCAGCATTATTAATTCCATTATATGTTCAAAATGCATTAGGGTTGTCAGCGTTATTGTCAGGACTGGTGATTATGCCAGGAGCAATTATCAATGGTGTGATGTCTATCTTTACCGGGAAATTCTATGATAAGTATGGTGCTAGACCACTTGTCTTAACAGGTTTCACTTTATTAACTATTTTCACAGTTATGTTGTGTTTCTTAAAGGCGGATACATCATATACGTATCTCATTATTGTGTATGCGTTAAGAATGTTTTCAGTTTCATTATTGATGATGCCACTGAATACAGCAGGAATTAATTCACTAAGTAATAAAAATATTTCTCACGGAACAGCAATTAGTAACTTTGGACGTGTCACAGCTGGGTCGTTAGGTACTGCATTAATGGTAACCATAATGTCAATTGGATCAAAAAACTTTGCGCCTGATCCAAGTGCCAATGAATCACAGGCAATGATACAGAGACAAGCAATAGCTGCAGGTGTTGATCTTTCTTTTGCTGTTGTGAGTGTATTGGTGTTTATCGGACTGATTATTGCTTGCTTTATAAAAGAAAATAGAGCAGAAACAAAAGTGAATACAAGAGAAGTGTAGACTTCTTGCCGAGGAGTTAGTCATTTATTTTTATAAATTATAAATAAATTGAGCTAACTCCTTTTTTATTAGTTAAAATATATTTATACTGGAGACAACGATTAACAACAAATGTAGGTATAGTTTGTTAGAATTAATTTATTCATATAGTAAAGATTTTAAGTATGTAACTTTAAGGGGGACGCATTGTGTTAACGATCGAGCAAGTTAAATCAATAGTAGGTGAAATCAAAGACCCTATCATTGGTGTACCATTGAAAGAGTCAGAAGGTATTGTAGATGTCTCAATAAAGGAAGAGATTGAGCATGTTAGTGTGAAAATTGCTATTGCTCAATTAGGTGGACAACCTCAATTAGAATTGCAAATGGCAATTGTTGAAGCTTTAAAAGAAAATGGAGCGAACACGGTAGGAATAAGATTCGAAGAACTACCTTCAGATAAAGTTGAATCATATAGAGGCGTAAATGATGATCAGCCACAAACAATAGAAGGTTTATTGTCAAAAGATAATCCAGTTGAATTTATTGCGATTGCATCAGGTAAAGGTGGCGTCGGTAAATCAACAGTCGCTGTTAATTTAGCAGTATCACTTGCCAGAGAAGGTAAGAAAGTCGGATTAGTAGATGCAGATATATATGGTTTTAGTGTTCCAGATATGATGGGCATCGATGAAAAACCGGGTGTACAAGGTAAAGAAATCATTCCTGTAGAACGACATGGGGTCAAAGTTATATCAATGGCATTCTTTGTGGAAGAAAATGCACCAGTTATATGGCGAGGTCCAATGCTAGGTAAAATGCTTACGAATTTCTTTATGGAAGTGCGTTGGGGTGAATTAGATTATCTATTATTAGATTTACCACCTGGAACTGGTGATGTTGCGTTAGACGTCCATTCTATGTTGCCTTCTAGTAAAGAAATTATTGTAACAACACCTCATCCAACAGCAGCGTTCGTAGCTGCTAGAGCTGGAGCAATGGCGAAACATACTGAACATTCAATCTTAGGCGTTATTGAAAATATGTCTTATTTTGAAAGTAAAGAGACTGGAAATAAAGAATATGTATTTGGTTCAGGTGGAGGAGAAAAACTTGCTGAAGAACTACAAACAGATCTCCTAGGGCAATTACCATTGGAACAACCATCATGGAATCCGAAAGATTTTGCACCTTCAATTTATCAAGAGGATGATAAATTAGGGCAAATATATCAATCAATAGCGCAACAAATCATTGAAAAAACAGCTAAATAAAGCTGATTTAAGGATGGAGAGAAATTATTTTAATTTCTCTCCATTTTTTACTTGCATTTATTTGTAATGATGTTAGAATTATATCTTGTGACCTGACAACAGGCGCTACAGACGCAACAAAAAAACAATTTATAAATCACTAAAATAATTGTTGACTTTGATTGTGAGACTTGATATTATATAAAAGTCGTCAAAAACGGCAAAAACATTATTTAATATCTTTTTGAAAAAAGTGTAAAAAATATACTTGTTAACTTCAAAATAATAGTTTAATATTATTAAAGTAATGTTAATTGATTGTTACGAAATATTAATTTCTTATTGACAAGATATTAACAGACATGATATAATAATAAAGCAACTATTTAAATGAACATTGAAAACTGAATTGCAATATGTCAACGTTAATTCCGAACACAACGATAATCGTTGGTTCAAAAAAACGTGTTAATGATAACACAAATTAGTATTTTATGAGCTAATCAAAC
>NZ_JXCF01000079.1 GCF_000875895.1 Staphylococcus gallinarum | reverse complement strand
ATAATCAACCATATCTCTTTTTAATTCAATTTCTACACGCCATAAGTGTTCAGACATAACTTCAATGTCTGCATTATCCTTACGTTCTTGTTTTTTATTATAAATTCTAATAAATCTATCCCTGTCACGAACACCAAAATATTTTGTTTCTGGTTTACCGTTACGACCATAAAAAATAGTTTTCTTAACTGATTTATCAGTCATCGCATAATAATCGCTCAAATCGTCTTCAAAATCAAAA
>NZ_JXCF01000078.1 GCF_000875895.1 Staphylococcus gallinarum | reverse complement strand
TAATGATGTGCTTGCACTTTCTGAGTCAGACACTGATGTACTCAATGATGTACTTGCACTTTCTGAATCAGATACTGACGTACTTAATGATGTACTTGCTGACTCTGAATCACTTACTGATGTACTTAGTGACGTACTTGCTGAATCACTTACTGAAGTGCTCAATGATGTTGACGCACTTTCTGAGTCAGATACTGATGTACTTAATGATGTACTTGCTGATTCTGAATCAGATACTGACGTGCTTAATGACGTTGACGCACTTTCTGAATCAGACACTGATGTGCTCAATGATGTGCTTGCGCTTTCTGAATCAGATACTGACGTGCTTAATGATGTTGA
>NZ_JXCF01000077.1 GCF_000875895.1 Staphylococcus gallinarum | reverse complement strand
CATGACAAAATATGGCCACAAATTAAATAATAGAGATAAGAATGGAGATAAATCATGTTGGTTAGGACTGCTTTGAGCAAATAAAGCAGTAAATAATGCGAATGCTAAAAAAAACAAAGGTGATAAAAATAATATATACATAGCAGTAGTATTTTTGAACTTTAAAGCCTCAGCTTTTAATAAACTCATACTATCTACCCCCTTTTGTTATATTAAAGAATATTTCTTCAAGATTTTCATC
>NZ_JXCF01000076.1 GCF_000875895.1 Staphylococcus gallinarum | reverse complement strand
GGACTAGTTGAATCAAATGTACCATCACCAATAGCAGTAAAGTTATTGACCGATACATTTGTGTAAGCACTGATTGAAAGGGCTCTAGGTGTCCAACCTGGATATACTTCGTTTTTATATGGAAATAGTGAGACAATATTTGAAAACGTGACATCTTTTGCCGTTTTAGATTTAGGGTCAGTTGTTGCTCTATGATGTCCAATGTGTCTTACCACATAGGAACGATTGTCTTTATGTGAAATGTGTCCATCAACCACAATCATAGACGCTGCAGATGAAGTTTCATGTGCTTTAATTTCAATACCACATTGGTTATTGTATGAGATGTTATTTGAAGAGAATACATTTTGCGAACCGTCATCATATTCAAAACCATTACTATTACCATGATAATTTTTGGGGTCATGCGATACATTATTTGTAATATTGATAAATCTACTATGATGTGTTGTAAAACCATCATCACCATGGCCAACTGATTCACAATTATTAATACGAATGAATTTACTTTCTAATTCCTCATTAACCCTTGCGCCGTCACCACCGTAATAGTAATCGTCACTAGCATAAGTAATATCGAACCCATGTAATAAAGCATCAATCGATTTAATATCTTCGATATAACCATACTTAACGCCTGCAAATCTAACGTTAGATGATAACGAACCACCACTAGGTGCTGGATAATTGAATTGAATACCCTGACTCACATTCTTTTCATCAAATCTTGCTTTGTTGCCGTCCACTGAATAACCTTTTGTACCAATATATTCAGCTGTGCCGTCCATATCTTTATTTGTGACTGCCAATGTTTCTCTCGGTGCGTCATCTGCAAGTTTAATAATGGTAATACCTTTACCTTCACCCGAAAGAATAGACCTACTCGGCAACTTAATACCATTCTTAATTTTGTATGTTCCCGCCGTCATATGAACATGAACATTACCCGAACCTAATGCTTTTTTAAATGCTTCGTCAGAGTTTGTTTCTCCTGTTGGGTCTGCACCGTAATCGTTCACATTAACAATGCGTTCAATCTTTTTGTTTAACTTCTCGTAATTCTCATCAAGTTTTTTCTCAATACGTGTAAAATCATAAAATAAACGGTCAGACAATACATTGAATGGTGTACCATCGACCGCTACCCTACTATCTTTTAATTCATTTATCCCATCACCATTATGACCAATAACTAATTTCCTTACTTTTGCATTTAAATAATTAAGAAAAGTTTCAACACTTACATTTTCGTAATCAATTTGTCTTGCATGGTGCGCGTGCTTTTCTTCTGTGCGATGATACGCTAAATCATCTTTAATGTACTTATAGAAATTATAAATACTCTTGAAATTTTCAATAGTTTTATATCTAAATTCTTGCCCTAATTCTATAGGTAAATCAAAATATAATTTCATATTTTTATCTCCTTTTCTATTCAATCCACGTATATGTCCCATATATATAATCAGTATCACTCCATGGAGTTGTGTCTGCTTTATTCAAAACTAGTGATAATTTCCCACTAGGTCTTAAAGAGATAATTACTGGTAAATGAGTGTTTGGCGTTCTGATATACCAAGAATGAGCTTCTTGTGTTAAATCTGATGGTAAATTTGCAATTGTCATATAATCTTTTATTTTAGATAAATTGATTCTTATTGTTTTGATTTTTAAACCAAACAATTCAAAGATTCTATATGAACAATTAAACCCGCCATCTCCTGATTCTTTAAATGCTGTATTAGGAACTCCTTCTAAAGGAGTGAACTCAATCCATTCTGTTGTACCTTTAGTCAAAGTATCTAAATCTAAAATATTATCCGTGCTAGTTTTAGGTAAGTAGATTTCACCCGAGTTATCACGACAATATCTATTGTTATAACTAATCATCTAGTGTAGTCACTCCCACTATATCGGTATAATTTTCAGGTAACGCAAATGAAACCCCTGAACCCGATTTATTGTTGTTTTTTATATCTCTCATCATCTTTTGTTGTATTTGTACGATGTCTGTTTTAGCATTGTTAAATTCAACTTCTACAGGTTGATAAGTCAAAGGATGTGAGCGTGTCGTTTTAACGACTTTCAAATCCAAGTTAAATCTTAAAGGCTCATGTACAAACCGAATCGTATTGTTATCTTTGATATCTTCATTACCTAAATAATGCGTAGATAGTTCAACAACCGGCTCATCAGATAATTGAGATTTCAGAGTCTCTAACATTTCTGATTCCTCAGTAATATTTTCATCATAAACACTTGGTGCTTGAATATGACCAAACAATTCATAGTTAGGTGATTTATATTCTGTATACGTTTTGTACTGATCGTTACCACTTAAAGTAGCAGTACATGATAAAACCACTGATTTCTCAGTGGCAACATACATTCTAGGATTTGTTTTTTTGTAATCTATACCTTTCTTGGGACCTCGGAAAATAGCTTTGACAGTGTGCGCTCCTTTAGAAGCTTTCTTTAATAATGTGATTTTTTCACTCTTTGCGGTTTTACTATAACAATCATAAGTTCCAACTTTTTCACCATCTAAATAAACATCAAGCATACCGCCTTTAGACATTTTCTTTAATGTCCAAGTGATTTCCTCACTACCAAACTTACATTCAACAGTTCCTGTGTAACTCGCTCCAATTTCCTCTGTATACCAAGTACCTTCCTTAACAAACTTGCCTGAATAAGACAAATCACCAGGTTTCTTGGCACTATAGTTTTTGGTCTCTTTATCAGTGTACTTTTTTCCAAAACCTTTGATATAAGTCTTTAATTCAGTGGTTGATACAGACGCCTGAGCTTCATTGGTGTTATACTTATACACGAGAACCTCATCTGAACGCTCGTAAAAGCTTTTCTCAGCGTAGAAATATATCTTTTTATTGTCCGCATAGTAGATATAATCAAATATTTCAGCACCACTTGTAATCATTTCTAATCCATTTTTACCGCTCGCCTCAGATACTGGTTTTTTATCTTTAAATTCACCGACAATTTCATAAGTGAAACCTAGAACATTGTCTTTAAAGATAATATCCAAATACTCTTTCAATGAATATTTAGGTGTACTCTTATCATCTTCACCTGTTGATTCATTCGCTTCATCTTTTTCAATATAATGACCTTGTATATCCATAAATACATGTTTAGCTTGAATTTCATTAGTAACAGTCCCGCCATCATACTTGATACTCGTACTTTTAATTACATAATCTTGACCATTGTAATTTAAAATGTTTTCATTCGTTGCCATATTAAAGATATCTTCTGTTGTATTTGTTTTAACCAAAGTGAGTGAAATAGAGCGATCATCGTTCTTTGAATATTCATATTTAAAAGAACCTAAGTCAAAATCAGTTACGATTTCACCAAAGGTGCCTACTTTATTTTTTAATATTAAGTTTTCCACTCTATTCACCTACCTATATATGAAGTTAAAATCAAATTCTACAGAAGGGTTTGATATCTTTTCACCTAATATCTCAATATCGTTATATCCAGGTGCAAGTGTTAACCATTGATAGTTAGTGTTTACACCTACACGTTTTTTGTCAACAATTGGATGAACACCATCAAGTATAAGTGGTTTACTTTTACTTAATGCCACTTTATATATGAACTCATCACCTGTCGTATTATTTTTTATAGTGATACCTTTTGGAGCGTCAACTTTGACAGTGATTTTTAAATAATGACGCATGATTGGATTGATAATGTCACTTGATCCATTAAACACATTACAACCTGTTGAATTAAATTTATATTTAACATCTTGAGCATAGTGACCATTTTCAAACTGCCACTTATCCGGTTTAGAAAGTGAAAAACTTTTTGTGCTCAATAATGATTCTGAATACCCTTTATAAACACTGAACTCTATTTCAAATGTTCCATATCTATCTCCAACATCAGTAATACCATTACTTACAGGAACAACTGCGTATTTCTTACCTGGCATATCTGAATGTACAACATAATATGGTTCACGTCTGTATATTATCCCTCTTAATCTTTGTTTTAATAGATTATAGTCTTTAGTGTCCAAACCTCTATAGAAAAAACGTAAAGTTAATTTAAAAGGACTGAATGAAGACGCTCCCATGAGCACTCCGTCCAGTCCTGTAACTTCTGTCGTTTCTGTTTTGATTTGTACATCTTCTTCGTCAAAATCTAAAAAAGTAAGATTGGGGATATCGGTTAAAACAGTTTCAAAATTGTTATTAAACATTCTTACCGTTTTTTCCAACATCTAGCCCCCTTTATAATGAACCTGCTGCATAAGCTTGCATGATTGTACGCTTACCTTGGTCTCGTGAAATATCTCTTTCACTATAACCTTTAGGTTGGTCTTTAATGTCTTGTGTTAGTCCTAACAATTGCATTAGTAGATTGTTTTGTTCTCTTGTTGCTTCTAATTGTTGAGCCATTAAATTCAACTCTGTACTATTATCATAACCAGTTTTACCATAACTATTTGATACTTGGTTTGGTCGTTTATTCTTACCGGGATTGACTTTACTTTGTGCATACGAAATAAGTTTCATAGCATCTGTTGCACGTGCCGGGTCAAGTGGTACGACTACCTCAGGGTGACCATCTTCTGCAAGGTTATATAAACCGTTACTGTTGATTATGCCACCAGTAGCAAATCTACGAGGTCCAGAAGGAGACCAACCGCCGTTTGGATTGAATTGACTTCTCCAATACTTATTATTAAAGAATGCCAATAATTGGTCATATCCTGATTTGATATTTGTATGACCTTTCATAGCGTAGTTCTTAAATGTTCCTTTAACATATTGAAGTAAACCTTGTGCTTCATTACCACCAGTGTTTATATCAGTATAACCATGTTGCGTAACACCAGCGTCTCCACCTGATTCGTGTTGAATCAATGACACAATGTTGTCGATATCTCCACCTGACAATTTGACTTTCATCTGTTTAGCGGCACGCTTAATATCAGGTATCCATTTAGAAGGTGATTTCTTACCGCCACCACTATGTGATTTCAACCATTTAACAGGGTCTATAGGTTTTCCGTTTTTATGCATCTCATAATGCAAGTGAGGACCTGTACTTGCACCTGTATTCCCTGAAATACCCAGTTTTGTACCTGGTTGAACTTTTTGACCGTTTTTAACAAGCCATTTGCTAAGATGACCGTATATTACATCAAGTGCTCCACCTTTAACTTGAATGTAATGACCAAAACCTTTTGGCATTTCTTTTGTATATGCTTTACCGCTAATCGTTGAATAAACTGGTTCATATATATAAGGTAAATCAATACCCGGGTGCGGCCATGAGAATGCATACCCTGGAGGCGGACCGTTTGGACTGTATGGCGTGGTAATATTATCTAAATACTTAATATATCCACCGTCACCATCGCCACCATCTAATTCTGCAAACCATCCACTAACTAAATTTTTAATACCGTTTTTCAAGCTATCGTAAGCCCAGTTGATTGTTCCACCCATTGCTTCACCTTTGATATTAGAAAAATCTACACCAAAGTGTTTAAGAGCCATTTCAACTAGCTTTCCAGGTTTAGTAGCATATTCCATTACATCGCCAATCTTCTTACCGAAAGAACTTGCTAAACTTTTAGCTGATTCTATGCCAGTACTTACTGCTTTTTTACCAGTATTCCATAAATCTCCTAATTTATCTTTGGCACTTGTAACTACATCGTTATGTTTTTCATGTTTTTCTTTCTTCGGTTTTTTACCACCACCAAGAATATCGAACATACCGCCTGTACCTGTAGATAAGTGAGGTCTTAACATTTTAGATTGAGCACCGTTATAAACCGCATCGCCTTTACGCAATGTAACACGGCGATTACTACCAGCTAGTTGTTGAATACGACCATTTCTGCGACGGATAAGTTCTTTGTGACCACCTGGACCACGAGCATTACCGATACCTTTATCATTTACTACTGCTTTAGTAGAACGTGTCAATCTTCCTTGACTATCTGTTTTGACAAGTGGGTTAGCACCTGTACCAGTTGATAACTTAGGAATCTTTTTCTTGATAAGTTTCTTATTCATAATCTTATCAGACAATGTATTGATACCATCAATCATTGCATTAAGACCTGAGATAGCCCCATTTGCTACACTCTTACCAAGATTAGTAGCAACCTTTTTAAAACCAGCTTTTGCGTTGCCAATGAATTCTTTAAGTTTTTCAAGCCATTCTTTACCTTTGTTGTACATTGCTTTGAAACCTTTAACAACACCGTCTTTAGCTCCAGTGGCTAGATCAACAACTGATTTTTTGAGGTTACGCCATTTCTTAACTACTGCGTCTCTCAGGTTCTGAGTGATATTCTTAGCAGTATTGTAAAGAGATTTGAAAATTCCTTTAACACCATTCCATAATGATTTGGCTACACTGATTACTGTATTCTTTAAGATTCTCCACAATTTGATAACCATATTTTTCAAAGCATTGGTTATATTTTGTAGATTCTTTCTCATACCTGAGAAATTTCCTCTCAATGCATTAGATAACGCCTTGGCAACATTGACTACTACTGTTTTAAGCGTTCGCCAAATTACAGAAATAGCTTTTTTCAAACCATTAAAAATTGCTCTTACTACATTAGACATTGTTCGGAATGTGTTAGGTACTATCTTTCTTATCAATGCAACTGGATTAGTTACTGCAAGCTTGATGTTCGACCAAACCGCCTTAATAAACTTCCATAGTCCGTTGAAAATAGAACGCGTAAAACTACTTGTTTTAGTGAATCCAGCTTTGACGATATTCCATATTCCGCCTATAGCCCAACTGAAGACTGCTTTAATTCCACCCATTGATTTAGATACAATACCTTTGATTAACCCAAGACCTAACTTGAACACACCGAATATTTTACCTACAAACCAGAGTTGGACTAAATTCCAAATAAACTGCAGAGCACCAAAGAATATGTTCTTTACACCTTGCCACATTAATTTGAAATTACCAGTAAATAATCCGGAGAATATTTGGATAACACCCATTATTACTTTGAGCGCTCCGCTTATAACACCTTTAATTGCTTCCCACGTTGAAATAATAATATATTTGATGATTGCCCAACCGGCACGGAATAAACCTTGAATTACAGGCATGAAAAATTGTACGGTTGCAACGATTGCACCAAACACAGCTTTAAAAACTGCGCCAATTGCCATGATTATCGGTTTAACTACTTGCCACATAACAGAAAAACCAGTTTTAATATTCGCCATCGCTTGCATAAATTGCGGACCATTCTCTGCCCAAAAACTACCTATAGATTTTCTGATTTCTCCACCAAATTGAGCAAATGCAGCACCGATTGGTCGAAGTACTGCCATTACACCTGACCAAAGTAATTTAGCACCGTTGACAATTCCTGAAAAAGCAGTGTTGACTATATTTCTGAATGTCTCCGATTTTTTATAAGCTACAACAAAAGCAGCGCCAAGGGCAACAATCGCGGCAATGATTAATGTCACCGGACTTGTTAATGCAGCGAACACACCACCGATTATACTCATTGCAGTTGCACTTCCAGCAATAGCTCCTAAACTTGCAACCAATGCTCCAAGGCCAACTAACACTGGACCAATTGCTGCAGCAATCAATGCTAGAACACCTACAAATACTTTCACAGGTTGTGGTGCATTGTTAAAAGCTTCAACAATTTTAGAAACCCAATCAGCTAATACACGAATGGCTGGAGCGAAAGAATCTCCGATACTAATCGCTAAAGATTCAAATGCTCCTCCAAGTTGTTCGAGAGATCCTTTTAAATTGTCTTTCATCTTTTTGGCTGCTTTACCACTTTCACCGTTTGAGTTTTTTAGCGACTGACTGTATTTGTCAATCTTACTCGGTCCAGCGTTTATCATGGCTAAGAAACCACTAGCTGATTCTTGCCCAACGATTTGTGACACTGTAGCAAGTTTTTGTTCTTTCGTCATACCTTTTAATCCATCTTTAAATTGACCAATCAATTTTGGCATACCTACAAACTTACCTTGCGTATCAGTTAGTGTAATTCCCATGCTCTCCATTGCTTTTTTAGCGTTTCCTGTTGGACTTGCTAATCTAGTTAGTGAAGCACGTAACGTTGTACCTGCTTGCTCACCTTTCAGACCTGCATCGGACATAACCATAATCGCTGCAGAAGTGTCTTCCATAGACATACCTAACGTATGCGCCGGAGTACCTGCGTATTTCATTGCATCTCCCATGAAATTAATGTCCGCAGCTGATTTATTTGCTGCTACTGCTAATACATCAGCAATATGACCTGAATCGCTCGCTTTCAAATTAAATTGATTAATTGTGGAAGCCATAACTCCTGTAGTCGTAGCTAAATCCGCACCCGATGCTTCTGCAGCACTGATTGCGCCCGGAATTGCATCCATTGTTTGCTTAGCAGTAAAGCCTAATGAAGCCATCTCTTTCATACCTGAAGCAACTTCAGAAGCACTTAGTGATGTTTTAGCCCCCAAATCGATTGCTTGGTCTTTCATGGCACTTAATTCTTTACCACTCGCACCAGCAATTGCACCAACTTTTGACATTTCTCCGCCAAAGTCTGCCGATTTCTTGATTGCAGCGCCAAATCCAAGTGTAACAGGTGCCGTCACATACATTGACATGCTTTGACCGACATTTTTCATACCTGCGCCAACACTTTTTAATTTCGGAGATATTCCTTTTAATTGTTGTGTCATTCTACCAAAAGGTGTACTGTTTGCTTTAGCCAGCTTTTCTTGCGAAAGGTTGTATTCACGCATGTCAGCGCTTGTTTTGTCTATTTCTCGTCCTAAGTAATCAATTTCTTCTTTTAATTTAGATACATTAGCACTCGCTTTTAATGCTTGTGAACTATTTTCTCCGTGTTGCTTAACCATTTTGGCTTCTGCTCTAACTGCAGCCTCTAATTCTTTTTTGAGATTTGCATTTGTAATACGCAAGTTTCTCAATTGATTATTATACGATTGACTAGACTTTTCAGCTCTATTGAACATACGGGTAGAGTTCATCATTTCAGATTTCATATTTCTAAATGAAGTCATAATCTGATTAGTTGTTCTTTCAACTCCCATATCACGCATGGACAATTCTACTCGCATACTTCTCACTTGTTCTTCTGCCATTTCCTCACCTACCTTTTTAATGTGCTATCGTTATCAAATTAGAAACGCATCAATGATTGATTCACACTTGTAATTAGTAGGTGCAGTTTGAAAAGCATCAATAATGCTATCCTTTTCCATAATTTCACCCCTTTCTAATTACATAAAGGCGTCTAACATACTATCCTTGTGAGTTTTCTTCTTAGCTTCACCATTCAACTCATCAAACACAAAATAAAAAGGCATGTCTAAAACGTCGTTAACGCTTTGACCGCCTTCTTTAACCATGTCTTGAATTGTAGCTTTAAGATTATTTTTGTAATCTTCCCAACTATTAACAGTTTGCTTTTTCGCCTCTGAATTAGTCACTTTCTCATCGATTCCCTTACCACTAGCAACAAAAAGCACCTGTTCGAACAGGTAGTTAATTGCATTTTCCAGTGGCAGACCATCGATAAGTGTTGACTTGGTGAATTGCTCGTCATATATCCTCACAACTAGATCAAGTAACTGATTTAATTCATTTGTACTCGTGATATTTGTTGAAGATGAAAGAAATGACACACATTCGTATACTAGGGAGAGTTTCAAAGAGGGACGAGTGTTGAATGTTTCCCACTTTGAAGGTTCACCCGATGAATCAAACTCAGTAACAATTTCTATAGTGTTACTTTTCATCTTTCAATCACTCGCTTTATTCGTTTTTAGGAATTTCACCAGTTGAGATAAATTCAATGTTTTCTTGAATAATTCTAACTGCGTCAGGAGCGTGCAAACCGTCTGTTAATTGTTCAACAGTAAATTGGTTGTTGTATAAATCGCAGATAACTTCAAACATTTCATCCATTGCTTCCATTTCTGATTTGTCTTCTAAAGCTTCAAGTTTTTTAGTAGCTTTCATCAATTTACTAAATGGAATAAATGTAGGTGTTTTATACTCTTGTGTTTCAACAGTTCCATCTTCATTAACATTTGTTACTAATTCAATACTCATTTGTTTTAATTTTGTTGTCATAATTATTTACCTCTTTTACTTAATTTTTGTTATGAGAAAAGGGGCACCCTATTTTGGGAACCCCTTATGATTTACTATTCAACTTCTTGGATTAATGCTTTGCCTTGTTTGTTCTTATCAGTGCTCAATTCTTCAATTCGTTTCTCAGAAACCTTTTTATTTGCAGGTTTAGGGAACGAATCTCCCACGTTATAAACCTTGTCTTTGTCTTGTAAATCTGTGAAAGCATGTAACACTGTAAATTTCTTTTTACTCATGGTTAGCCTCCTTCAATTATGCGCCTGCAGGTTGTTCTTCTGTTGTACTATCTTCTGTTTGAGTACCAGGATAATCAACACCAAACACTTTTTTGTATATAGCATCACGCATCTTAGTAGAACCTTTTTCATCTCGTCCTAAGATCATCGCTTTTTTACCTTCTACACCTGGAATATCAGTAGGCATAAATTCTGCTTTAGATTGGTCTTGAGAGAACTCAACACCATCCTCTTTTGTTTTACCTTCAACCTCAGGGAATGTGAATAAACCTTTAGGTAATCCAACATATTCAATTGCACCTGATTCAGTCGTTTTCTCAAAAATAACTGAAACGTATGGTGGCGTATCATCTCCAACGTAAACTGCACCATCTTCGTCTTGTAATAGACCAAATAGCTTAACTCTATCCTCTAATGGTAAGTGGTGGAAAGTTGATTCAACTTCAATCGTTCCGTTAGATACTGCCATCTCTGCTACTGTATTATCACCGTATGCTTTTTCGATTGATTGTTCTTTAGACACTGAAATCTCTTGTAAATAGTCGATATTTTCGACTGACGTAACTTCTTGCTCTTTGCCATGTACTTTATATTTGAACCCTTTAAGTCCTGTAAATGAATTGTATGATTTTGCCATTATAAAAGCCCCTCATCTATATATTTTTTGCCTCTAAACTGTTTAGAAGCTTGGTATAAATTAAAATCTTGATTATATTCAGGTTTGAATGAGTTAAACTCACCAAAACCCAACTCTTGCCACATGATTTTTGAAACACGTAAAATAAGCTCCCTACTAAGTAAGGAGCCGTTAACGTTGTTATTCTTTTGTTTTACAAACACATCTATTTGAAATAAGTAGTCGTATGTGAGTGGGTTATTATCTGCAAAGTCTGACCTCGAAGGACTAAAAATTTCATCTATCACAATTACATTACTAATAATGTCGTTTGCATTAGGATAGACAAAAAACTTGATATTCCTTCGTTCAAAATGTTTGGAGATGAGTTCGTCATTCATGAGCGCATCTTGTATTTTTATCAAAATGTCTGTCATGCCTTATCCATCTCCCTTTTGATGATGTTGTAATATTTATCGCTGTTATATCTCAATGCTGTGTTTACAAGCCCTGCACCTCTTGGTCTAAAAAACTTACCGTTTTTCAAATGATGACCATGTTCGTTGATATAAGCTAAAGTGCTATGGTTACCACGCCAATAAATATTACCTATCATTTCTGCCCCAACCTTATTCGGGTCTTTTAGGTCAGTACCGATTGCGAGTTCGCCAGTATCCCTCACTTGATTAAGTGACGTTGCTATTTTATTCCGAATAAAGTTCCCACCAGCTTGTATTGCTCGTTTCTCTGCTTTATTCATACTTGAACGACTGTACCTTTTCTGAATGTCTTTCTCTATAAGTTCTAATCCTTCGATTTTTACGCCCATATTTTCGAACCTACTATCTTAATAGTTGTTTCATCTTTCGGCGCCACATTCTTAATGTTGAACTCAGTACCTTGATACATACCGGTTTCAACAACAAAAGTGTGATACTCTTTAGGAACATATTCAGGAAAAGCATTTCGTATAATCAACGTCACATTGACTGTAGATGTTTCTAAACTATTTAATTGAACATCTTTTGTAGATGGTTCGTAAATTTCTCCCCATGATTCAAATACTTTGTCTTTTCCACCCATACCGGGATAAGGACTATCATTATTATTGTTATAGAAAGTGACAAAGTCTTTCATTGCGTCAACTCTCATACGGATAAGCCCCTCTCAATTTCTGTATGGCACCAAGCACACCATCCGGAACATCGTGATAATCAATGTCTGAATATGCGTATCGGTTTTGGAAATAATGGGAAGTAAGCAAGAATACACCGCGTTCAAAAATCGAATTGTCTTTGAAAAATTCTTCATTTCTTGTATCGTCATCAGGATAGACAGAATCTTTTATTTCTGATTCTGCCCACCTCATGTACATTTCTATCAAAGGATCTTCCATCGAGTGAGTGACATGCATATGCAACTTTAATTGTTCTAATGTCATTCATTACTCACCCCTTTATTTATTAAGCTCCCTCAGGAGTTGTTCCAGCTGGCGCTTCTGCAGGTGCGTCAGAAAAATCTGCAGTTACAAAGAAACCAGCATTAGCATCTGCTTGTTTTACGTCGAAACGGAAAGCACCCATTAAATAACGACCATAAATATTGTGTTGTTCCCAAGATAGAGAAACGTCTGAACGGTCAGCAAAGAACACGCCACGTTTAACATCACCGATAAACGCTTTAGCTTCTCCTTGAGCGCCAAGTAAATCATCACGTACCACAGTTACATTCATACCTAATACTCTGTTACCAGCAGTATTGATGATTGAATCTTGTAATAAATAACGACCATTACCATCAACTAAAGTATCTAATTGTTGATAGAATGATTGCGTACAAATAATTTGTCGGTCATATGCAGGGTCTAAATCAACATTAATAAGGTGTTTTAAATCATTCACACCTTTGATACTTTTAGCAGGAAATGATTTTAATACTCCGCCGATTTTTTCATTTAACGTATTGATTTTTTGTTCTTGAATATTAGTTGAAACTAATTGAATTAAGTTATCAGCACTATCCATGATTGCTTCTTCTGACAATGGAATAGCACCACGATAAGTTTGTACTTCCCAACCAATTTCTTTGAATTCTGGTGCTGCTAATTCAGGATTTTCTTTCAATTCTTCAACAGTTGAGAATTTAGCAGTTGCACGTAAAACAATAGGATGTTTCCCCGCAGGATTTTTAACTGATGTTTTAGTAACCAGTGTAGATAAATCCTGTACAGTTTTAATTTCATGCTCTGCAATATATGAAATAGCTTCAGGAATAATAACACCAACATCATCAGACTTAACGCTTGCGCGTGTATTACCTTTAGAAGTAATGTATTCAGCCAATCCTCTTACATATGCATCTTTCTTCTCATCAACTGCTGTGTTGATTTCAGGTTTGATTTTACTCATTCTCGTTTCTCCTTCTTGTGTTTGTGAATTAAATTCCGGTTTCCCCTCGGGTGCTGATTTATCAGGATCTAAATCTTTGTCATCACCTTTTAAATTTTTAACGTCTGCTTCTACTTTAGAAATTCGTTCATCTAATTCTTTGATTTGTTCTAACGCATTTTTTGCCTCATCCGGTTTTTCTTCCGCGATAGCTTTTTCAGCATTTTCAACTTGTTCAGCACGTAAAGCGCGTAACTCTTTAATATCTTCCATTTAAAAACCTCCAATTTTGCACATAAAAAATAGACCTACTTCAAATTAAGTAGATCTAATTGCATTTTTAATAATTTAGTTTGCTTTCTTTTTTCTTCTTGCTCACGTTTGCGAAGTTCTTCTTTTTCTTGCTCCTTGATGGCTTCAATACTTCTTAAAGCAGGGGCAACATCCGTATCGTTGTATGCCGGATACGTCACGACTGATACGTCGAATAGAGATTTGATTTTTCGTAACGTTCGTTTGAACAAACCATCTTCTCTTCTTTCGAGTGTGTCACCATCTTCATCAAGAATAAAACCAAAGCTACATTGATTAATGTTCCCAAGTCGGATATTTTCATATAAATCACGACTATAGGATGTATCAGGTAATTGACAACGGAAGTATAACCCCTCATCATCCACTTTTAGGCTTAATGTCTCCGATGTAGTACGACCTAAAACCTTACTAGGATCATGGTCAATTAAACATCTAACATCTGACAAATCGGCACTTTCTAATGCTTGTGGGCTTATAGTCTCAACAAACCCACCTAAATCATTAGATAGTGTGTTAAATCGTAAAGCATACCCTTCAACAATCATCTTTTCATTATCAACTGCTTTGATTGTTTCTGTAGAACGAAGTTCAATATTATTCAATTTTCTCACCCCTTTCTGATGCGTCAGGGTTAGGTGCTTGATTATTGGTAGAAGTTTTTCTTAATTGATAATCATCTGCTACATTTGCACTAATATGGTTAAGGTCAAAGCGCGGTACAGTACCCATACCGTCAGGAAACGGTTGTCTACCGATGTCATATCGGTATTCATCGTGTGTGATAGCGCCTTTTTCCAATTGACTGTTAAGTGTTTCAACATAACTATCCCAATCAATCATACGGAATGAACTACTATCAAATTTAAATTCTTTTGTGTACTGATCTTTATCTGATACGAGTTTAAAATTGAGCTCTGCTTCAATGGTTTTCATATATCCACCTAAACAGTTAGTTAGATAATCATTATTTACATCTTTTAATGATGTATTACTCAATTCAATACCGAATTTAGATAATGGTATTTGAAACGCCTTAGCAATCGCTTTAGTTGGTGTTTGATTCTTGTTAATAACGTCTAATAACGAGCTATCAATTTCCAATTGCTCGTAATCTAACGTTGAATCAAGTACAAGTACCTTACCAGCGTTATCTTCTCCTGCATTCGCTTTCGAAAATTCATCACGTAATTTGTTTCTAGCTTTTTGGTTCAATTTACCGTCTTTTACTTTTAATAGACCCGAGTTTTGACCACCATTAGCAAAGAATTTAGTGAAAAAGTTTTTGGTAAATCTTTGAGTTTCCATATCTTCTTCAATAGCATTTAAGACTTTCAATGCATTGATTCCGTCTAACGTAAACGGTTTGATATCAATCATATCCTCGAATTTTACTTCAATAGAATCATTATCTTGTGAGACCTCGTAATAATATTCACCTTTGTTATCTTTTTTTAAATTAACTCTGCTTGTAGCGACGTGTGTTAATTCAGAAGGTTGACCTGCTGTTCTTTCGACATAAATATAACCATGACCAGTAAGCAGTGCGTTCATCATTACAATGTACTTCAACATGTAACCATTCATATAAGGATTAGGTGTTTTGTTTAACAACAATTCAAGTCTATCTTTGTCTTTATATACTCCGTTATTCTTCACCCTTATATCAAGCTTTGCGATATCTCGACTTAGCAATGTTACTGCCGTCCACAAGTCGCTATTTCTAAGCGCTTTGTACTCGTTATAACCCATCAATGAAATTGGTATTGAAGTCGATGGAAATGCGCTTAGCAAAGCGTCATCACTCTCTACAGGTGGCAACTTACTTCTAGTTTCATAAAATATTCCCATTAGTTTTTAAACACCCCATTCCACGCTTGAATTTTTATTGTGGCGGTTGCGGTTTTTCCACCACGAGAATTATTGCAATTGTTATTAACGTTGCACCTGTTACAATAAGACCTGTCACAAGTCCCCATTGAACATAACTAGCAACGTTTAGTAATGCTAATCCAATTAAAAAAAGCAACGGAATCAAATTATTGATAAGCGCTGCTCCAATGAGTTTTAGTGTGTTCATTTATTTTTTCTCCTTATATTCTTTTCTACCATCAGAGTGAATTATCATCACTTTATCTTTAAGGAAGTACAGTTTTATAAGATTGTTTTTCATATAAATTTCCTCCTAGAATCCGAAATCATCGGATAGTATATAATCTTGTAAATCTGATTCAAATTCATATCCCATCGCTTGACTATAACCAGTTATCAAACTCACAAGTGCATCTATCTTTTGTCTATTTATTTTCTTATCTAAAATCATCATATTATTGTTGTCTGTCTTAGTAATCGCATTAGCAATCGCAAGATTTAAGTTTGGATTGTTGTTATGTTTGATTCGTTTTTCAAAAACATCTAATCTAAATTGTTTTAATACCGGTCCAATATGTTTATAGTTCTGCGGGACCTCTATCAACGGGTGCCCTGTTTCTTTTTCCATCTTAGTCACAAAGTAACTAGATTCCCAAGGGTCATAACATATCGCTTTAACATTAAGTTTATTTTCATTTATGAAATCTATTAACCAATTAACAACTTGTTCAGGATCTATAATCCCGGATTCAGCACTTGTTAATGTTGCTTTATCGGTTCGCACTAATTTTTCATAATCTATTTTATCCCTCTTAGATTTTTCTTTAATATCTTTCTTGAAACCAACAAACACGTGTGAATCGACGAAATATTTTTTATCGTCCAACGGATAAATGAAACTTAATGCGGTCAAATCCTCGCTACGCGATAAGTCGACGCCAATGTAAACATCTCGACCTTTTATATCCAATTCAGCACTTGTATAACCTTCTTGCCAATCATGTGATTGTATATACGTGTCTTTACTTGCTTGACGCCACAGATTGAATGATTTCACTAACAAGGAGTTTATTTCGCCTTTAGATATTTCCTCAGCTACTTCTCTTTGTAAGTTTCCAACGATTGTTTCTGCTATTTCATCATCTTCAAGTAAAGGATTTGATTTAATCCATGTTTCAGGGTGATGTATTTCATCCTCTGAATCTTGTTCGGCACAGAAAATAAAATAGTTTTCATTTTGTTCCTCGCCATTCAATACCTTAGTAACATATTGATATTCTTCAAAGAATGGAACTGTTAAATCTTCTCCTGCTGTACTTATATAGTACAAACTAGGATTCTTCAAAAGCGTTTGGCCACGTCTTATACCGTTATACACTTTTGTATCAGTCAATAAATGAGCCTCGTCTATAATTCCAGTACTAATTTGTTCACCCTCGAGGTTGTTAGCCTCACGACTAAACGCTTTTATAACACTTCTATCATTGGTATTCTTCAACTCATGAATACTTGGCGTTATCTTAGTCATTGATTTAGTTTTATCAGATACTTTTCTTAATGATTCCAATTGAATATGAGCATCGCCCCAAGCTAACGTTGCTTGTTTCTGTGTATGAGATACGACACCTATTGTTCTTTCGAATTTAGGTTCTTTTCCAAGCAATAAATCATGCATTGCAATACCAGCAAGGAGTAATGTCTTACCATTTTTACGTGCCATGCTTATATACGCTTTTGTAAACCGTCTATTTCCTAAATCATCCACCCAACCGAATAATGAACCTATGATAAAACATTGAAATTGTTTAAGCTCCATTCGTTTCATTGTTTTAGGGACTGGTAAAACTTCTATAAACCGAATAACCTTATTTGCTTTCTCCACATCAAAGTGATAATTCAAAACTTTCAAGTTCATGTCTTTCAAATGCCTCTCACAAGACTGTATATTCTTCTTACTCGCTAAAATCTCGCCACTTACGACTTTACGTGCATAATCTGTTGTTCTATCAATAGTCATTTAGAAAAATTCCTCAACAGGATCATCAGCTTTTTGGTTAGCAGCTTTAGGAGTGAAGATTTTCATACGCGAATCAATAGACATACCAAGTTTTGGAGCAATACTGTTCATAATATTAAATGAATCAACTTTAACCCTGTGCCAAGGGTTAACTTTTGAACCTCGTTCAGTGAATGTTACTGTTTCACCACTTCTTAATTCGATGCTTGCTCTTTGATGGTCTGAATAAGCTTGGCAATATGAGGATACAAGGGCTAAGTCTATACTTTTAACTGGTAACTCTTGTAATAGTGGATATATTCGGTTAAATTCTTCTTTCGCGGTAGCATCTAACCAATCAGGGGGCTTATTTTCTAATTCCTGTAGGTCATTCAATGCCTTTTCCGCGTTTCTCTTATTCTCTTGTTGTTCTCGCGTCAGATTTCCTTTACTTTCTTCTAGCATTTTCATATTTCTTCCCACGTTTTAACCCCCTTCAATAGATTTTTTATTTAAATTTCCCGCAATTTTATATTTTTTATTAGAATTCGGCTCAAGGAAGAGTATCGGGTCGGTATTAGTCCCACTTCAAGACGAGCCGTATAAAATTCTACCCCTTTTAAATAATTTTTTTATACAATTCAAATAGTTATAATAAATTTTAAAATTTTATTCTATACCCTACCACAATTCTTCCCAGCCAATTCGTACCTAGCAGTTAGTTGCAACGTATTCATGAGCATACATTCTACTCACTCTCTCAACCTTCACCAGCTCTTCTTTTCTTCTCTCTAATTGTCTTGTTATTATGACACTCATGACACAATGCTTCTAGGTTATCTGTATCTAATCTCTTATCGTAATCGTCTTTCACTTCTATAACGTGATCTACCACATTAGCTTTGGTGTACAAGCCATTACGCAAGCAGTTTTGGCATAAGTTGTCATCACGAAACATCACTGTTCGTCTTGTGTCTTTCCATTGTTTACTATTGTAGAATCTCACAAACATTTTATCTCTTTCATATCTTAATGAATCATAATTCTTTTTGTATTCATTCTTTAAATGTCTATGTTCATCACAATAACTTTCTTTGAAGTCAATCAACTTATTACAATTAACTTTATTACATTTCTTTAATGGAATTGTATTCACTTCTTTCATATAACAAATACAATCATTTCATTACTCAATAACATTTAAATAATCTTTCATCATATTTGTTTATTACTTTGTTATCAAAGATAGAACAAAAGATTGTATTAACAATGAACATCACAATGTTCTATCGATGAACTACAAAGATATGTTATGTTGTGTTCTTACCATTCAATGTATATGTGTTACCCACATCTATCTCTTAAACTGATTGGGTCTTATAGTGGTAAGCTATTAGGTAGTAGGATATAACTATACGGTCAATAACCCTACACCTATATAACGCACCTATTCACCGTCCACCTCATAAGCCTACTGTATTAATGTGTGTCCTTATCTTTGTGGCGTATGAATACGTGCATATAAAAAGACACACCCGCAATGGATGTGCCTTAATATGTATGTGCTATCTTCCAACCTGTAACTCAGATAGCCTATGAATACTGCCTAGGTCAGTACATAAGTTTTGTGTACTCAGGACATGCTGGTAAATGTTTCAACCAGCTTGTTTAATATAGTATTCTTTATATAACCAAATATCATACATTGTTATATGCAATCTTCTTACTTTATCATATTATCACGTACAATAGCGCCCATCAACACTCCTAATGTGCGTTTTTAATAATACGCCATGTAATCTGCCAACATCATTAACCACTTGTCACGTCGTCTACCAAGTGTACGTCTACTGATAAAAAATTCATCAGCTATATCATCCCATGTGTATTCCTCGCCATCTTCATTCCAATACTTGAGTTTCATTATCTCAAAGGTTTCATCACTCACGTTATCCAATAACTTATCAACACTAGATACAATATTGTCCAAGGCGTTATATTTCTTATCACTAAACTTCTTCAATGTCTCACGTTCAATTGGGTTGCCTGGTATATTTGATTTACTTGAACCGATATTCTCAGGATCATGGTTCTCTAATAACTCATACCCTCTGAACCTTAATTCTTTACGGTAGTGTTTTATGTTTTTGATGTACCCTTCAAGCTTCTTGATATCATGACGTTCTAATGTTTGCATCCAATACCTCCAATTACTGTTTATCAACTCTTACTACATAGCTTAATAATTCATCTGCTAACACTTTAGCTTCTTCATAATTTTCGAAAAATGTCGCCTCTGTCATTTTAGTTGTTAAAAAATAATCATTCATAGGTCCATAATGAAAAGCTGCAAAAGTTGCTCTTGAACTCTTAACATTTACAAAAGATTGATTATTTAACATTACTACATACATATTAAAAACTCCTTACAACTTCTAATCTTATTTTTACTATTACCCCACCATATATACATGCTATTTCCTTAGCATCTTCATAATTTTTAAACTTTGTTGCTATATCAAAATTATCAATCATTCTATATTCAGGTTTTCCGGAGTACGTATATGTTCTATATATAAAGTATTTCTCGTTAACCATTATTAAATACATAAGTGACCCTCCAGTTACTTCTTATCAATATATGCCTGAATATAATTCTTTAAGTACGCGTTCTCATATCTAAGCGTTGATATCAAATCACTCTTTATACTATTCGATATGATTGATATAAGTGCTATTAGTCCTAATACTATTGCTGCTATCATCCACATTATTTACTCACCTCATTTAAATGTATATGATCATATATACTGAAATCTCTAGGAGCATCCACATCATCATTTGATTGTAATCTAATAATCACTTGCTCTGTAACATATTTGCTTAACTCATACACAGTTAATATAAGTACTGTTTTAAATATTGATTCCATTTACTTAACTCCCCAATACAATTTTATTAATCTATAAGTACTGGTTAAATTATGTCTAATATTTCTTAGATACCACTTTTTGATTTTAAATTGAAATAAATTACATGTTCTTACGTAAGTTTTTTTCCCTTCAATATTCTTGTTATTTGTTATCCTTAATTTATCAGTTATAAGTATGTCATTATCAAAGTTTATTTCAAGTTTCTCTTTGTCAGTGTTTATTCTCATTCACTCACTGTCCTTTCTTATAATCTTTACCGAATAACGATTCTTTTTCTTCCTCAGTAAAAGGTTCATATTCAATTGTTCTAGTTCCTGGTGGTATCAGTGCTTTCCCGTGTTCAGACTGTTTTCGTAATCCGCCAGTAGGATAATTATTCTTTGCATTCTGTTCCAATAACGCTTTTAATTCATCACTTGTTGGTACTTTGTGTTCTTTTATACCATGTTTATTTTTCTTCACATGGTTACAATCTATCTTATACACGGTGTAGCAAATGACAGTAACAATGAACATTGTTCCTATTATTAAATCTTCCATTCACTCACTGCTCTTTCTATATATGCTAGCTTTTAATGCCATACTAATTGGGTTGTTGTTAAATTCAGAAGGTACATAATTCAATAGTCCTTTAGGTTTCTTCACTCTCTCCAAAGCCTCTTCCTTGCTCTCTGCCTCAACAACAGTAAAAGTTTCGTTCTCTCTAGCTTTGGTAACGTGAGTGAAAGGTGTGCCGGTTGAATCTGTTAATGTGCGTATTAGGTATTGCATATAATCACCAACTCACTCTTTCCATTTTCTTATTCATATATGGCAAACGGTTATAGAATTCTCTTGCTTCTGTTTTCCAATAAAAGTATTCTTTATACGACTTACCTTCATCATCGACCCATAGTACATTCCATTCACTCATACTGAATGTATCTGTAATCCCTTTAATCAGACCTATCATCCACACTCACTCCTTATTAAGTAACTCTTTAACTTTTTGTAATATGTCTTTCTTACACGTATCCTTTGTCTGTGTCTGCTGTTCCATCTTGCCTTGCATGATTACGCTCCATTTTCTTTTTGTATGCTTGTATTAGTTCTGAAAGCGTATAGTATTCCATTGCTATTTGGAAAACGTATTTGATACTTACATACTTTAATCTGTGTAAAATATCTCCTATTTCATATTTGTCAAATGTATGCTTATGTTCAATATTTTCTTGTTCACAAAATCCTATAGCTGAATCACGCTTTTTAGCCATATCCAATATATCTCCAACCACATGGTGCAATTCACTTTCTGATGGGATATTACTTACAAATATTCCCTCACAATTGACTTCCATTAACCAATCGCTTAATGCAAATGCCATCATGTCACTTAATTCATCAAGTTGTTGCTCTCTAGCTTTACCTTTATTCTGTTTCCAGTTCTTGAAAGGCTCAATTGTGTTGTACCATTCGAAAAACTCAACTACATATGCTTTATGTGTGTCTTCTGAATTCTTAGTTGGTATTCTATCGTCAAAATCCTTTTGTATTTGCAGCAACTCTTTCAATTGATCTACCGTAATTGTGTTAGTCATTTTGTTTGTCCCCCGATATTATTTTTAAAAACTCATTAAAATGTTCCGGTTTACCATTTGAAACTTCTCCGAAATGGTCATCTACTGGTAAGTCGTTATTCTTAATGAATTCTTTTACTTTATCTTCCGTATCTAAAGCCATTTACTCGTCCCCCAAATCGCTTAGTAAGTTGCTAAATTCGTTTGTACCGTCTAGTTTATCCATGTGTTCTAATACTTCTCCGTGTTTACTCATTTCTCCTCGTTCCCCTTCTCCATTAGATACATGAGCTAAATGTGAAACCTCTGGATATTCTTTCATTAATATTTCTTTTAGTGTATTCCACGCCTTAGCTTTGCGATAGACTTCTTGAACCTCTTTAATCTCTTTACTAAGGTCAAGTGGGTGTTCAGATTCTATACCTTCTAAAAACCCTGGAATGTCTTTCTCATACTCATACGCCATCTAATCACGCTCCTTAATACTTATCTATAATGATATATCCGTATTTCTTCCTACGCTTAACGACGTATCCCCAGTCTTTTAATATACTTATTAAGTGCTTTAATTCTTTGTTAGATAACTTATAAGTATTATTTTCTAGATCATAATATTGGTATCTAAAATAGATTGCTTCACCTAATCGCACATCGTTATGTTTTCTTATATGTTTCTCTAATTTGAACAATACATTTGTTAAACGTTGATAATCATATTCTTTCTTAAATCCTTTAGTCATCTTCTCCACGCTCCAACCTATCAATATAGTTAACCAACGCAATATATCTATCTACATTCGGATTAGCCTCTGCTTTTTGGCGAATGTGTTGTGTGAGGGCGTTGTAGTTAGATTCCACTACTTCTAACCTCAATACTTCACAATTAGCACGCTCTGCAAGTTCCATAGCATTCTCTGCTCTAGTTCTATATTCTTCGGTTTTGTTCCATAATTCTTGGTAGTATTTATTTCTTTCATTTACGCTATAATATTTTCGTCTATTTTCTCTTTTTAACTTTTCATTCTCCCGTTCCAACGCTTTGATTTTAATGTCCGCACCTTTTAAAGCACTATCTTTAATATCTCTTATCTGTTCCAACCTCTTTTCATTTGCTCTCAACACTGCTATATCATCAATGAGTGTGTCGCGTTCTGCTTTGTATTGTTTGCATTGTTTGTCTATTCTTTGAGCTAATGCTTTAGAAACCATCTTTATTTTCGGACTCTTTGTTTTTCTCACTCGCCATCACTTCTTTTTAAGAAACGTTCCAAACAATATTCTTCTGTATCAATCACAACACCTGTTAACTCATACGCTTTGTAAATTACATCACTTGCCGATTGCATAGCGTCATCAAAACATTCACCAGTGCCACACCATTCATCAGCTATTTGCTCTATGTTGCTTGCGTATTCAATAGCTAGAATATTGATAAACTCGTCTTTATCAGTCACCTGTTTTATATCGTCTATACCTCTCATCTACTCCACCAGCTTTCCGTCACGCCAAATACATTTAAACTCTCCATCAATGTATGCGTGAAATTCTTTACTGTATTCACTTTTCCATGTACTAATACTTGCATCTTCCCAAGTGGCAAATAAGTCGTCTGTGGTTACTTCAACTATATTTTGAAACTCTGTATCTTCCGTAATTTCATCCGCTACTTCGACTGTGAAGTAGTCATCTGAACTAAATTGATGTACACTACTAAATTCTGCACGACCCGAAGTGTTAAAATGCACGTTTTCCATTCCAGTCTCACGAGCATAGAATGTTTCACCTTTTATCCCGTTCTCCCACGCGTATTCAATCAACTGTGGTAAGTTTAGTTGTTTCTTAGTTTTGATTTTCATTCCTTAACCCCTCCAACTATTTCAAAATACTTATTGAATATTGCATCTCTTTCGAAAATGTATTGATTGTTTTTAGAACTCTTAGGATTAATACAAATCATCCACACTGGGTATTTTTGAAAACGCATAACCCCAGTAAGTAATGTGCTATTACTAAAAACCGAAAATGCTTCTGTTTGTCTTTGGATTTCCTCGACATTATCTTCTGTAATATAAATAGCTTCTAGATTTTTATTTTTAGCAATTGGATGCTCTTTTAACTTTTTTATTTTATTCCATTGTTCATTCATTCCTTAACCCCTCCATTACTTTCATGTTATGTTCTTTATCCTCTGGCAACACTGCTACAATAAAGCTGCGTGCGTTTACAGACTTTAAGAATCCTCGAAATCCATAATATTTTAATAACTGTGCCATTTCCACCGTGTTCATCCCACAAGTGTTATATTTGTATCTAATATTTATCGTGTCGGATAGGATCATGACAGTTTATATTTCTCCATTACAATGTCGTACTTCTCGACAAACTTATATCTGTCTTGATGCAATTTCTCACTCCACTGTGTATATTCGTCCATTGCTTTAAGTTGTTCAATTAATCCTTTTATTTCTCTCTGCGTCTGTTCAGTACCAGCTACTGCTTTCCAATATCTACTTGTACCAACTTCTGCGTTATAACTTGTGTTGCTATACTTTAAGAATTGCTTATATGTTCTATCAGCTCTTTGGAATAATGATTTAACAATTAAGTCTGAATTTTTTAGTAGTATGTCATTAGGTGTCATTTACTTCACATCCCAATTCTCAAACGCACGCTCGATATACCATTTAGCTTTAGCCACATCTTCTTTACCATTCTTGTGTGGACTACGTGCAAGGTACTTAATAGCATTGCCAATGTGGTAAGCTACTTTAGGGTTATAGTGCTGTGCGACCTGTTCTATAAAATCAATCACTTCTATCTCGCCATAGTTATAATGTGATGGGTGATTGACTGTGTCTTGTCGTTTACGTTGTTGTAAATCAACAGATTTACGTGCTTTTATTTTTAATTCTTCAAGACCTCTTTTTCGGGCGCTTTCTAACCACTTATTAGCAGCTGTTTGTAGTCTATATCTATTATTCGGCTCCCAATCCTCGTTATTAAAATTAAATCTCTGACCAGGTTTAGGTATACTCACACTCTCCGTTATGTCCTTCATATGCTGCTCCCAATTATCAAAATAGTTTTCATCTGTAACTGTGTATAGATTACCGACCGAATCAATCACTGCCTTATTCTTATCATCGTCATCAAACTCTAATTCAATGACTTTACCTACAACTGTTATCCCTTCGCTATATTCACTCTTACCTAAGTCATACACAATGATATATTCACCTTTGTTCAAGTCTCTGATTTTCATTTAATGCACCGCCTTTGGGAAAATGTCGTTTTCCATCAGATACACACACCACTTGTTACGTTTATGGACTTGCGGTGTTCCATCGTATAACCATGGGCGGTCTCTTCTTCTCTTTTCTTCTATGAATCTATTTCTATCTTCTTCAACTTTCTTTTTCATTTTTTCCATATATCTGAAATCAGCTACCTTCATGTCGCGAGGTACAAAGCACGCCTCTTTAAGCGTCCAGCCGTATCTAATTCTCATACGTATAAGGGCTTTAGAAATACCGTTAATTTTTGCTTGTTCGATGTATTCGTCTGGAATTTCATAAACCTTATCTTTTATTCTCATTGCATTTTCCATTAGCTATATCTCCAATCCATAATTTTTACTTTGTCGAATTCAATAAATTGTCCGTCTAGATAATCGTTTTTGTGTTTCTCCATGTCCTGCTCAATATATTCAGTTAAGTCTCTATTTTCGTTATGATCATACACAGGTATTTCCACTTGTCGTTCAAATGTTGCGTCATATCTGACTGTGATTGTTTCCATTTTCATCTAATCACCTCTTAGCTTTCTTACGTTCACGTCTCACCTTTTTCAATTCTTCATACGTAATCCATTCTTCACCTGTATATCTAGGCGCTTTACATATCCAAGTTAATTTCACATCTTGATACTTATATCTAAATAACTTTGCTTTTAACTTTGCTGTTTCAGTAGCCATGCCTTTAACGTCTATAACTTCAATTAGCTTTCCGTCATTCCATAATGCAAAGTCTGCAATGTATTCAGCCTTACGTTGTTTACCAAATTTAGGTATTAGCTCATATCTCGGTTGTATCTCGATATAGTCATAACCATCTATAATTAATCGTTGTTCTAAGTACTTGTAGTAATCACATTCAACTTTGCTATCGAACGTTATACCTTTATACTCAACTTTCTTTGCATTGTATTTACTCAAGTGTGACACTCCTATAAGAAATCAAATATATTTGTTTCTTCAATTCGGTTTAGTTTGTGTTCTGATTTAAAATTCTCTAGCTCGTTATCATTCATTCGCAGCATATCTTTTTTAAACCAAACGATATTCTCGCCATCGCCTAACGGTTTTACTGAACCAACATCTTTGCCTTTGTTATCTACCAATCTATATTCGTCCATCTGTCTGACCACTCCATCTCATTGAATATCAATTCTTTGTTATCGTCGTATGCGTCAAATGGCGTTATAAGCCTTTTATTAATCAATCTCTCTGTCGCCCAACCTAACTCAAGTAAGTTAGCTCGAATGACTGTATCGTCCTTGTACGTCTCTCTGTATAGGTATCCTAGTAAGGTTTGAAACTGTGCTATATTCATCCGTAAAACCTCTGTGATTTCTTGTAAAATTCAAGCTCAACTGTTCCTGTTTCACCGTCTTTGTTTTTAGCGACGTTAAACTCTATATCAGATTTTCCGGTTTCGTGATCTTGCATTGATTGGTCGTAATAGTCATCTCGATAAAGAAGAAATATCATGTTAGCGTCTTGTTCAATGCCTCCAGCCTCTCTCAAATCACTCATCATTGGGCGTTTATTGTTTCTAGATTCAACACCCCTACTTAATTGTGAAAGGGCGATAATGACGCACCCTGTTTCTTTAGCAATGATTTTTAAATCTCTTGATATCTTTTCTACTTCAAGCCGTCTATCTTTCATTTGCACATCAGATTGCATGAGCGTTAGATAGTCGATAAATATTACATGTGGTTTATCTGATTGCGTCATCGCTCGCTCTCTTATATCTTGCGGTGTAATTTGTGCAGTATCTTCAATTCTTAAATTGCCATGCTTTTTGATTTGGTCGATAGCATCCATTACTTTGCTTGTATCTTCATCGCTCAAACCGTCTGCTTGTTTAACCTTGTGCAATGGAATGTTTGTAATGCTAGATACAAGACGTTCAACGATATTATTTCCACCCGTTTCTAAACTAAAAAACGTTGTCGGATAACTTTTTAAAACGATATTCCACATAACATTCAATGCTAGAGCTGTTTTACCTGTACTAGGACGACCAGCCAATACATTCAACTGACCTTTTTCAAACCCCATTATCTTGTTATCAATTGATTTAATACCAGTTTTGATAAAGTCTTTAGGTTTGTCAGATAAGATGTTATCCATTACTTCCATTAAGTAATTATCTGTTGGGTTCTCTTTATCTATCTTCATATCATCCAATATCTTTAGTTGCTCCATGAGATGTTTAAAATTACTCTTACTAGGCATTGATTGATATTCTGACGCATGTCTTATTGATTCTCTTAGTACGTAGCTTTCTAGCAAATTAAGTTGGTCTTGCATAAAAAACATTTTATCTGTACCGTTTGAACTGTATATCTTGCTTAGTCTGTCTGTAGAAATGAATGTTTTATCTTCTCGGCTCTTGTAGTAGATGTCAGTTACATCAACCTTTCCTGTATCTAACGCATACTGTATAAAGCCTTGAATATATTCATCCGTAAACATTTGAGGTTTCAGCTTTAGTTTCCCTAATAGAGATGGATGGTGCATAAGATTAGAGACGATTGCTTCTTCGGTATTTAATACATCTATATTAGTCATCGTCATTCATCCACTCACTTTTCATCTTTTGCCATTTCTTTTTTAACTGCTCACGATTCTTCGCATATTCAGGATCATGTTTCATTCTGTATTCGTGTGTTTCTTCTTCGGGAATTAGTGATTCATTAACTAGTGTTGGCTTACTATCCATAACTTCTGATAATGAAGGTTTATACTTCTGTTCACGAATGTACTTTTTTGTTTTGTGTAGTGTTCTGTCATAGTCTGCATACATCATTAGTTGTTCGAGCCATAATTTAGTTTTTAAATCATCATTAGCAAAATTCATATTGAAGGCTGAATCAATTAGACTAAGTATTGTGGCTGCCTCTCTTTTAGTCATAGTCATTTGTTTAGCCCTCCTCGTTCATTAACTCGTCAAAGAAACTCTTATTATTAGATTTTTGTTTCGTTTCTTGATTAAGGTATTTATCAAACTTATTACCAAATAATGTAGTAGGTTGTAAGTATGGTTTCATATCCTCAATGTTTATCCATTCATCTGTTTTTATGTCTATTACTCTAATAAAGTCGTCTTTTGTATAACCTTCATTCATACGTGCTTTTATTAGTTTCTGATTTGCTTTTGATTTATGACTGTATCTTTTACCAGTCTTACTATTTAAATAATCAATAATTTCTTTGTAAGGAATAAAGTCGACTCTACTATCATTCTTAGTTAAATCATTATTAGTAAAGTCATTATTAGTAGTGTCCGATTTCGCGAATACCATTTTCGCGTCTTCCATTTTCACGTCTTCCATTTTTCGAACCCCATGTTTTATTGGGTATTCATGCAGTGTGTAATCATAGCCATCAAAGTCCCCGTTAGCCTTTCGACGTTTTTCTCTCGTCATATAACCTTTATCTAACAATTCATTGATAGTGGCTCTGACACTAGCTTTTCCATCTGTAGAGACTTTTTCTAATTGAGTTTGATAGATTTGCCAATCATCAGGTTTTGAAAACAAATAACTCATTATGCCTTTAGCTTTCCATGAGAGTGTTTCATCTTTGACATAGAATTTACTAGCTATAAAAAACTTCCCTGTAGTTTTTTCTGTTCTAATAATTCCCATCAACTTTTACTCCTTTCAACATTTTGTTTAATCTCTCGTCAACGTCCACCCATGAATTTTCAAGATGATACTTCTTATTGAAACTATCCATGCCCATGTCGTGTTGCTCTTTATGATGAAAGGAACATAGTCCTAATACTTTGTTATTAAAATGTTCTATCTTGCGTCTGTTGCGTCCACGACCTACCGCTTGATAATGTGCTAGCTCTGCATGTTTTCCGCAGATAACGCACTTTCTCTTGATAGTAGCCATGTATAAAAACGTTCTGTCATTCTTGATTAGATCACTTGTTTTATATCTGAGCGGGATGTTGTTCTCGAATATCCATTCAATTGCTACATCTATAATTTGACTTGCTATTTTTCTAGAACAATCAGCTAGTGATATGCGCTCATCGTAGCCATATAGAACACGTACATATTCTTGGAATACATTTCTCATATAATCTTGTGGAGTGCCTGTATGAGCTTCTATGTCGTTCACAAGAGCAAAGATTTTTCGGCGTTGCTTATCTGTTATTTTATATGGGTCAATGACTACTACATCGCATTCAACTTCAAGCCCATTGTCTAGCAATAAGAAATCTTTGTTATTAAGTGTCACACCCTCGATGACAGCAGTAATAGTGCCGTCATCTTGTTGGATGTAGTTTTTTATTACCGCCATATGACCACCTCTTAGAACGGTAAATCGTCATCTTGAATATCAATTGGTCCACCGTTAGCATTATTAAAAGGATTCTCAGACGCTTGCTGTTTAGTTTGTCCGTTCTGTTGAGATTGTTCTTTTGTATCTAAAAATTCAACACGATTCGCGATTACTCTAACAACTGAACGTTTGTTACCTTCTTTATCCTCGAAACGATCTTGTTTTAAATTGCCCTCAATGCCAATTTTGCTACCTTTACCGCAATAACTATTTAACAATTCGGCTGTTTTGCCAAAAGCTACAATATCGAAGAATGACACATCATCTTTTTTAAATGGATTATCTACTGCTAATGAGAAATTAGTTACCTGTGTTTTACCAGCTTGCTTAAGTTCCAAATCTTTTGTGATACGTCCTGTTAATACTGTTAAATTCATTATTTAGTCTCCTTATCTAATTGTTTTAGTCCTGCATCTAGTTTTGCGTTAGCGTCTGCTAAATCTTTGCCACTCAACTTGTTAATATTCTCTATACGCAACCAACGCATTGTTTTTTCTAGTGTGGCGTCTCTGCCTTTTTCTTGTGATATACGTACAAATTCAGCTATCTTATCTTCTAGTTCACTTACGTCACTTTCTCTAGCATCAGGTGCATCCTCACCTAAATATAAATAGTTTCCTAATCCAAATTGCGCCGCACATTTTACAAACGCTCTTTTCATACTTTTGTTTATGTCAAAAGTAGTTGCACTTCCTTTAGGGATCGTTTGATTTTTGTAATTTAATACAGGGAGCCACTCTCTCTTTGTAACTCCGAACAAAGTTATTTCAGCACACACCATATAACCTTCTTCCGTCTTTAAATAAGGTAAAAATATATCTTCTCTATCATTATCAATGGTTGGGAATTCTATAAATCTATGTTGAAAATTTTCATCAAGCTTTGTTAATTCTTGTTGAACGTAAGCCCAAGATAAATAATTCAATCCATTTTTCTTTTCTGTATGAGCGCTAACATCTCTACTATTTAAATCGTTAAAATGTTCTATAAAGTTCATTTTCAAACTCCTTTACCTACATGTTTCCAGGATTCATATTTAACTATCCGTGCTATTTGACTAACACTTACTCCATATTCATCAGACAATTTTTTATAGCCCAAAGATTCATATTTGTGTTTCCTTCTTATTTCAAGAACGTCATCGTAATCTATTTTTGAATTAACGTGTTCAGCCCCTAATTTTTGTTTACTCGGTAATTTCAATTTCGTAGAATACGCGTGTTTGTTATTTTCGGAGTATGTGACCCATTCTAAATTTGATAAATTATTATTCGTTTTGTTTCCGTCAATATGATTTACACACTTTTTGTTCAGTGGATTATCTATAAAATGTTTAGCTAGCAGCCTATGGACCAATTGAGTTTTAGTTTTTCCATCTATACACAAAACGACGACAAAATAACCGCATGAGTTTAATACGTTTTTTAATATTTTCCCTTTCGCGATTTTAGTTCTATCCTTATGGCGAACAACTCTTGTTTTAGACCAAACTCTTCCTTTGTTACTGATCATATAATTCGGGAAATTTTCAACATCTTTCCAAATTTCACTCATAATCTAACTCCTCATATTTATCTTCTTCTATATGTGTATGTTTAATCGCCATGTGATATGACATATCAATTGTCACTTCATCTAAACCGTTAAACTCCCTCGCTCTACTAAACTGTGTTGAGTAACTAATTTCAGGGTTACTATCACTAGGCTTATTAGTGACGTATATTGGCATTTCTCTGTGTCTGATTAAATATGTCACTGTTTCTTTTGTCATTGACGAAACACCTCTATCCGTGTATATTTAAGTTGTATATTTTATTAATCGTTTGACTGTTAAGCGCTGCAACGCTTAGCGGTCTTTTTTTCTGCATAATATGTGTTCCAAAATGCGTAACTACCAATGTAGCTTGCAATCGCAAATACGACGCTGTAATGAAAATCAAAAGTTATCATTGAAAAAATCATTGTGCTTAGTACTGCAGTTGACCATGCTAAAATGTGTCTCATGTTATCTCTCCTTTTCTAATTCGTCATTCATTATTTTTTCTATATATCCTCGTTCTAAGAGGAAATCAAAAAGCATTTGCTGAATATGTTCTGGCATAGCAATCTCTCCTTTTAAAATTAATATTCGTTCATACAATAATGTTTGGTACAATTAAGTTATCGCTACTGCGATAGTGGGTGGTGGAAAAATGGGTGTTAAAATTAAAGGTATGAAAGACTTAGAAAAGGCATTGGATAAAGCTACTAGATATAAAGATGTTCACTGTATTAACTGTGGTAAGGAATACAAAGTGGACTTAAAGAAATCTAAAGCAAAATGCCCTAAATGCAAAACCGAAATAAAATTTTCTTAGTCTTTATATGGGTAACGTTCTAACGTTGCCCTATCTTATTTTGTGTTTCCATTTAAATTTATTTATCTCTCTTAATTTGTTGTCAGTTAATTTCGTCAGACTTTCTAATTCAAACATTGCTTCTTTTAACTCCACTTGCTTGTTTTCCGTTCTAGCAACTAAACTTTTAAATTCGTTAACTAGTTTTTTCAATTCATTCACATTTGTTTCTAGTCTGAAATCTTTCTTTTTCTTTCTTTTAAGCATTCCGCTTCCTCCTATTCATTTAAAAATTTATTAATAAAATATTGTTGTCCTTTACCTGTAACTTTTGGTGTCTTGCTAATAGATGTATGACCATCTGAATGTGTGATAGATGTTTCTTTTATTTCAAAAAGCTCAAGTTCCATTGAATATTGCGTTGGCATATTGTAATCAACACCTTGGCGTTTGATTAAGAAACCATTCTGTCTTAACCATTCGAACAATCTACGTTGCCCAATATTCACACCATTTTGTTTAATGATTTTTGCTAACTCCCCAACCAATATTGATGTTTTAGTAGTTGCTACTGCATCCGCAAATATTACTTTAGGTTTGTCCTTCTCAATCTGTGTTTCTAACTGGTTAATCGTGCTATTTGCAATTTTCAATGCACGTTGCATTATCATTTCTGGACTATTCCATGCTTTTTCAACTTGTATGAAATATTGTCTTGCTCGTTTACCTGGTTCGCTTCGTTGAATCATTGCGATTTCTTTTGCAGTGTCTAGTGTAAGTACATGATCTGTTATTTTACGTCGTACATTTCTATTTCCTTCTAATCGAACTTGCTCAATTTTGAGCGGGTTAAAATCAACGCCTTCGACAAAACCATATTCAATCATTCTTGGGAACCAATCTTTATATTCTGTTTTAACTTCTAATGCTTGATGAAGTTCTCGACCACTGATTGCGATTTCTCCATTCTCTTTTTCTTGAATGTTGAACATCTCTCCGATATTCGGTTTAGTTTGTAAATCTTGCATTTGGTTACCTCCTTATTCGAAATCGTCGATAGTTAATTTTTCAATTCTCTTTTGGTATTGATATAAATAAAAACCTTTTATCAATTCATAAATTCTTGCTGCTTCTTCATATTCTTTCTCACTTAAATCAGAGTTAAGTGTCACACCGAATGCTGATAATGTTAGTTTTCTAATGTGATCATGTATTTCACTAGGGTATACTTTATAATGTTCGTGACAACCTAGCCCATGTTGATATTTCTTCAAGGATAAAGGGTGTCCTAATCCAAAGTTCTTAGCTTCAATTAAATCTTGTGTGAAATCGTACTTTTTATTGATTTCATCAAAATCTGAATGCCTAATTCTTACTTTGTTAAAGATAGAACCCGAGCTTATTGGTTTCTTTCCGTCTAACCTTTTACTTATTTCTTGTTGAACAATTTCAGCAAATTCTTGTTTAGTTAATGTTATTTGTTCCATAGTATCCTCCTTTAAATCGTTTGTTTGCTTTTCGTGTACTTCGTTGGTAAAAAAATATCCCCTATATTTTCGCCAAAGAATTCAGCTATTATAAACATTTCATTACTTTTAAATTGATGTTTTCCTGACTCTTTAAGACGGTAACCTTCTGTAGAAATATCTAGCAATTTTGCTATATCCTCTTGAGTACACTCCTTCTCTTTTCTTAGTTTTATTAAATTCCATTGCATGCTGTCACCTCCTGGTTACAAAACTAACTATACACGATTCGTGTACTTAAGTCAACACAAAAGTTTGCTTTTCGTGTATTTTTTTGTTGATTACCAATTTTTATTGGTATATACTATATGTAAGAACAAGGAGGTAGAACAATTGGAAAAAAAAGAATTAGCAAAATTTATAGGTAATAAAATTAGATTATATAGAAATAAAATGAATATGACGCAAGAACAATTAGGTAAAAAATTAGAAACTAAAAAATCTACTATTTCTAATTATGAAACTGGATATAGAACCCCACAACAAGATGATCTATTTGAAATAGCTCATGTACTTAATGTAAGTATTGACGATTTATTTCCTAAAAGACAAAAAAGTTCTAACACCATCACAACTGTGTATAATCAACTCACACCTCCACGCCAAGAAAACGTCCTAAATTACGCCAACAATCAACTAGAAGAACAGAATAAAGTAACTTCAATAGATGAATATAAAGAGGACAAACTTATTCCATTCACTGCTTATGGTGCTACTGGCGCAGGTATCGGAGAAGAACTTTACGAAGATACATTAAAAGAAGAAGTTTATTTTAAAGAAGATGACATACCTGAAAATGCTGATTTCTGTATTTTAGTGAATGGTGACTCAATGGAGCCTATGTTGAAAAAAGGGACTTATACATTTATAAAACACACAGAAACTATCAAGGATAGGACAATTGCCCTAATCGTTCTAGATGGTACTGTACTAATAAAACGTGTGGATATATATCCAGAGTACCTCAAACTAATATCATTGAACCCTAAATACGAAGATATTACAGTCGCGTCATTCAATGATATTAGAGTTATAGGTAAAGTTGTGTTGTAAATCACGTGTATTGAGGTACACGTGTGTCTGAATTTAGTTTTTTTTGATATTTAGAAATTAAATTATAAGGTGGTGATAATATGATTATTAACGATGAAGAATTTGATTTTTTACACATTAATACTGGTGGAAAAGAACTTTCGCATGAAGAATTAGAAGAAGCTAAAGAATTTCTAAAAAGCAAACAAGTTAAACAAATGATTCACAAAACTGAAGAAAGTCATCGTAGAGTTATGGAATCTAAAATAACTGATAGAACAGTAATGTAAAGGAGAAGTGTAGAATGAAAATAAATCTTACCTTAGATAATATTTATTTCGATAATGATTATCACAAAGAAAATTTGCTAGCATATCAAGCAAGATTGAAGTCTCCTGTGAAAATTGGAACTCAACATATAGTCGAAAAAATGTTGAATAATGATGAGGAACTTTTGCTAGAACTAAAAGACACAGGAGATAAGTGGGAATTTTATATAAATGACAACTATATTAGCTACGTAGAAGATAGAAGATATAAAGCGGTTGGTTATAGAATGCGAGATTTAGATCATATAGGTTTACACAAAGAACAAACTAAATCAGGATATTATAAAATCACTCCAATTATATATAGTAAAATGCCAGATTAAGCACATGGGCAGTTCCTACTGCCCTATATATTTTTATCTTTTTTAGGAGTTGATAAGTATGAAAGTAGCAATATATTGCCGTGTCTCTACTATGGAGCAAGCAAACGAAGGTTTTTCAATCGCAGAGCAAGAGAAAAAGTTAAGAGGATTTTGTGATATAAACGATTGGAATATACAGGGCATTTATGTCGATGCAGGATATTCGGGAGCGAAAAGAGATAGACCCGAATTAAACAGAATGTTAAAAAATTTAAATAAATTCGACTTAGTATTAGTTTATAAATTAGATCGTTTGACGCGTAGTGTAAGGGACTTATTGGACATATTAGACATTTTAGAAAAAAGCGAAGTAGCTTTCAGAAGTGCTACTGAAGTTTATGACACTAGTAATGCAATGGGCAGGCTGTTTGTCACTCTTGTGGGTGCTATGGCAGAATGGGAACGCACAACCATTCAAGAGCGTACATTAATGGGCAGACGAGCTGCAGCAAGTAAAGGATTAGCGAAAACAACCCCTCTATTTTGCTATGATAGAGAAGGAGATAAATTTGTCCCAAATGAATACGCTAAAGTATTGAGATTTGCAGTAGACGAAGTAAAAAAAGGGACCAGTATTAGAGAAATTACACGCAGATTAAATGATTCTAAAATCCCATCTCCACAAGGGAAAATATGGCACAAATCAGTAATTAATAGAGCTTTAATTAGTCCGGTTTCGAGAGGTCATTACGAGTTCGGTGATATTTTTGTAGAAAATACACATGAAGCAATTATTTCTGATGAAGAGTATGAACAAATTAAAAATCGTATAAGTGATAGAACTAACTCGAAAGTTGTTAAACATCACGCAGTTTTTAGAGGTAAATTAGCTTGCCCTAATTGCGACGGCAGACTATCACTTAACACTAATAAACATACACCTAAAAAAGGTGAAATATGGTATTCTAAAGCGTATTATTGTGATAAATGTAAATATAATAAAAATAGTTGGACACTTAATATTAGTGAAAGTGAAGTGTTAAAAGTTTTTCATAGTTATTTGAAGCAATTCGATTTAAACAAATACATGGTTAGAGAACAAGAAAATAAAGCTCAAATAACAGTTGATATTGATAAGGTAATGGAACAACGTAAAAGATACCATAAACTGTTCGCCAGTGGATTAATGCAAGAAGAAGAATTATTCGATTTAATTAAAGAAACGGATGTAGCAATTGCTCAATATGAAAAAGAAAAAGCAGCGACAGCTTCGAAAGAATTTGATGTTAGAAAGATTGAAAAATTCAAAGATTTATTATTAAGAGGTTGGGAAGAAATGACTGATGAAGATAAAAGTGATTTTATAAAAATGTCTATCAAAAAAATTGATTTCAAATACAAGAAAGGTATTAGAGGCAAAAGACCGAATAGCTTAACAATTAAGGATATTGAATTTTATTAATCGGGAGTATGGTTTATGTATCAAAGTATGTAGACCATACCCCCATTTATTTTATTTCAACAATCTCACTTAATTTCAATGTAAACAATCCCTCATCAATATACATTTGCAACACTTGATTATGCGTATCTACTTTGTGTACGAATCCATCTACTTTCTTAATATATCCATTTTCAAAATAACTTACTTCTGCTTGCGGGTCATGGAACATCTTCATCATTAACGTATCATTTAACTCACTTATTTGGTGGTCGCTTAACGTTGGTTTATCAATTTTATCTTGGTCTTTTATGTACTGTTCTAGGCGCTCATATTGTTCTGGCAACGTCTTAAATGCTGCCCACTTAACGATTCCTCGCCCTTGTGGAATGTTTGGGTTAAGGTATTCTCTAGGTATTTTACGGTAGTCTGTTTCATAGCAATATGGTTCCGGCATATCAGGAAATATTTTTTTCATTTATAATCACCTCATGAATAATATAGAACAAATGTTCGTATATGTAAATAAAAAAATAACCTAGTTAAGTTAATAACTAAAATGATAATATTGTAATTGAAAACATTTAGAGTTATAGAAATGATTTCAAACATCATAAGAACAAAAGGAGTTATTAATATGGAAACAAACACAAGTGATTTAATGAAGGATTTAGAAGATTATGATTTAAAATTAATAAAGAATTTAGTTAATTTAATAGTAAAGGAAGATATAACTCATATTGAGTTACTGAAAGATGTTTCTAAAAGAAAAAACCATAATATAGATAATATTGAAAACATACTAAAAGTATTTTATAACAGAGGGATTATTGAAGTGCCACTTGAAAAACCAAGTGAATTTGACTTTTTATTTAACATCAAAAAAATAGATGAATTGAAAGAAAATGGGCTGTTGTAATGATTAAATAAAAAAAGAGCAGACACGGGACATGTGCCTGCTCTCACTATATAAGTAAGGTCAATGTGTATATTATCACAAAGTTTATTTTATTTCTATATATTATAAATAAAAAACCACTCCGAAGAGTGGTAAATAGAGAAAAGGTCTGAAGTACCTTCTCAACACATTGTATTACACTTCAGTAAATAGTACAACGCTTATTTTAACTTATTACTCCCCACAAATCACCTAAACCATTTTTATGATTTGGAGGACTTGCACCATTCCATGTTCTAATTGGTAAATAGTAACGATATCCGTTCCAGTTATAACCAATCCACACATGACCATCTTGTAAACAAACTTCATCATAATTTACATAACCGCCAGGTTGGAAATTATAGCCGAATTGTGCAGTTGTAAATGGAGAACCAACTCTTGTGATAATTGGTTGATTGCCATTTGTAAATGTTGCACTCTCTGCTTTATACCATGTACCATATTTGTTTTGTTTCCAATCAGTATTTGTGGCGTTTGTAGAACCGTTAGAGCTTGGTTTTGAACTTCCTTTATCAGTTGAACCTTTTGGAATTTCACCGTTGTAATACGCTTTAATTTGACTAATGAAATAGTCTTTTGTTTTATTAACAATGTTTTGCGGCGCTCTTTGAGAGGATTTATATCCCGCATGTAGTTCCATACTTCTGTGTGGACATTCTGTAGGCGAAAACTCATTATGCAATCTGACAGTTTCCCTATTTACTGGTAATCCCCATTTTTTTAACATCCTGGCTGCTTCTTGGAATGCTGCCTGTTCATTCGCCAAAAAGTCTTTATCGCTAGCACTCATTGACTGACAAATTTCAATACCGTAGTAATTTCTATTTCCATAAGCATTTGCAGTGTGCCATGCGATGTAGCTTTCAGGTAAAGCTTGCCATACACGATTGCCACTGATATATGAATGGGCAATACCAGCTTCAAGACGTTGTTCACTGGCATTAACTAACTGATCGTGATAAGTCATTGCTGTTCCACTACCTGCATCATTGTGTAAAACAATTGCTTTAGGTTTATATCCGCGTTTACCAAGTAAATATGCACGCTTAATTGTGTCACGGTTATAAGTAAGTTTTTTGGCTTTAGCAGATGATTTAGTAGTTGTTTTTTTAACTTTTGTAGCTACCTTATTTACAACTGTTGTTTTATATTTAGGTCTGATAAACCACATAGGGAAATCGTAATTGTGAACTACTCTTGTTGCCGTTTCCCAACCTTTCCCACCTTGTTCAGGTCCAGAAGTCCATCCGCCACCTTGCCAATTATTATCTAATGATACAAATTGCATGTAGTTACCATCATAATTACCATTTAAAACGACAGCTACATGTCCATTACCACTACCATAATTACCATTGAATACAACAATGTCGCCTTCTTCTGCTTTAAAATCTTCAGTATTTTCATACACAGTGGCTAAACCATCAAAATTATTATCTGTCGGTATATTCTTAGCTTGTGCGCCCTGTAATGTTCTACCACTGATGTGTGACCAATAAAAGTTAGCTAGGTCGTAACATTGTGCTCCCCACCAACCATCATAATCTAAATATTTACCTTCTAATGACTTGAGATACGCGACTGCTTCTTTTTTAGTCTTAGTTATAGTCATCTTTGTATGCCCCCATTATCTTTCACATCGTGGAATACTGCACCATCTTTATTATCTTCTGTGGCGTTTATTGTTGGTGTTGTCCCTTGCTTTTTATCAAGTTTCTTTTGTTTCATTTCAATATTTGCTTCATGACCTTCTTTAGTCACTGGATTATCTTTATAAGCTGTATATAGTGCTACGATAGTTAATAAAATTGAACTGATACTATCTTCATCTACTGGTATAGGACTGATGTTTTTAGTCGCTAACCATTGATTAATTAATGCTAAAATTAATACGATAAATCTAACTGTTGCACCGATTGTCATTTTCATAATTTAACCTCCAAAATAAAAAGCCGACGCTATGCGCCGACCTATTTAAAAAATATATTTGCTACTATAGTAATAAGTGGTACGAGTACAACACCTGCCACACTAATCCATGCAATCAATACATCACGATTACCTTTTGCTTCTGCTGCTAAAGTCCCTTGTAAACTTTGAATATCTTTACCATGTGTTTTAACGTTGTATTCTAAGTCAGTCACTCGTGTACCAACTGTGGTCAATGAATCACTGATTTTTTCTAAGTGTTTTTCTGATTTCTCTTGAGATTCAAAAGACTTTTGTTGTAATAACGTTTGTTGATCTACCTTGTTTAATAATTGATTGTAGTTATTTGTGTGTTTACTATCTAGATCATTAATACGTTGATGTACTTTCCCTCGAGAATTTTCCCATTCGTGACGTAGCACATATTTATCTTCTGCCATGTATATCAACACCACCCAAAAATCCCACATAACCAAGCCAGGCCGTCATAACCACAAATTGTGCGGGAGTTAACCAATTAATCGCGTTATAAATAGACGCTGATGCCATGAGGAAGTGTATAATCGCACTACCTGTACCACCAATAAGCATGAAATAGTTCGATGTATTGTTTACTGAACGTTTTCCAAAAGACAAACTAGCTATTATTAAACATGTTCCAAATAGCAATAAAGCCAAGCCCCACAACCATATCGGCATCACTTCATGTAGCGCTCTATAGAAATCACTTTCACTAAGTACAGATTCTTGATTGATGAACCAATAAAGCCCTCTGATGTCTACAAAAACACCTAAACCAAACAATGATAATGTAGCTAGTTTTTGTGGTAACTCAAATTTACCTTCCATAGATTCACCTACTTTCTATATAATAAAAACCCCAAGCTTATGCTTGAGGTTCTGGGTAATCTTCACCCGTTATTTCTTTGTATTGTTCTTTAGTTATACAACCATATTCATAATAAATTTTAATTTCTACTGTTGTGTAACAATTGATATCGTAAAAATATTTTATACTTTCAAATGATGGGAACATTAGGCATTACCTCCGATTTTGTTTTCTATCTCTGTAATTTTAAGTAAAGCGTCTGCCAAAGTTTTATTGGTTGCTTCTAATTTATCTTCAAGTTCTTTTGTCTTTTTATTTCCAATCATGACTTGCAATTGTAATTGGGATACCAACATTTCCAATGCTTTAGGTTCCATTGGAGGCTTAACTTGATTTGACTCCCATTCTTCTTTAGATGTCCCTACCCATTCATTGCCATTAAAATAGAAAGGTTCATATATTCCTTCAGGTGGTGGTGTTTCCGTCCATGCTTCCTTAGGGTAATTATATTCACCTTCTTCATTTAATTCTGCTAGATACGGTGTACCATCATATAAATAAACTACTTTCATAAAATCATCTCCCTCTAATCTTTCCAAGACATTTCACCATAAGCGTAATCTGAAGATAACCACGCGCTAGAATCACCATTAACATAAAGTTTAACATTACCTGATGGTTCAATAACTAAGTAGCCACCTGCATATTTCGTTGGTATACGAACTGGAAAAGTTTGAGCACTTTTACAAAAATCACTCGGTAAGTTGGCGATTGTTTGACCAGGTACAATGTTAGATCCATTGATTCTCAAACAACGTTCTGTGACACTGCCATTTACAATCGTTCTATATGCACATTTGAACCCATTTCTATTTCCATATTCTGTGTTAGTAGCTGCACCGTTGATTAAATTAAATTCAATCCAACCTGTATCGGTCGATGTACTATCAACACGCTCCCAATCTGACCAAGTGTTATAGAAACGCTTGACCCATGTTTGCTTAGAATTATATGGTCTAAATGTAATTCTTTTGACAACATCTTCACGTTTCTCAACGCTCGTAAAACCAGCTGTCGAACTTGCTCCAGTGATTGGAACAGATGTTGTATAGAAATTGCCTGCAGGCAATTTGTATAAGTTATCTAAATTATCACCTATTGCAATAACCTGGTAACTACCATCATCATTTGTTAATTTGTATTTTTGCCAATTAAGACTATTAATATTAGTGTCTAACTGTTCCGGTGTAACGAATCCGTTATCTTCAACAGTTTGATTAAACGCTTCTACTTTGGCATCAACATGTGTAATCACTTGCTCACTTTTTGCTGTTACGCTTTGATTTACAGTATCTGCAATATTTTGAATAGCAGTTTTAGTATTGTTTGATAAAGTTGTAATATCTTCAATACTTTGTGCAACTGTTTCATCTATATCTGTCTTAGACTGTGTGATGAGTGTATTAATATCTGCTTTACCATCAATCACAATCTTATTAAGTGCATCTTTACCTTGTTGTAATACTGTTTTCATTTCTGCAACATAATCGACACCGTTAGCGATAGCTTCTTTGATATCTTTAACTTCTTGTTCGATTCGTTGTTTTAGTTGTGAAAACATGCGAATATATTCAATTTTAGTCGTTGAATTAATTTTATTAATCAGTGCGTCTGCAACTTCAAATTTAAACTCTCTAAACACCGCAACCTCGTTGTATTGAGGATTACCATCTACATTATTAACGCCAATGTAAACTTGACCAGTAACTGTTGTATTTGTACAAGCATGTAAAAAGGCACTGTCTAGCGTGATCGTGACAATGCCTTTAAATTCATCTTCAATTTCTAATTCCATTACATCTGATGCACTACCATTCGTTGATTCAAAATAAGCATATGCGGTTAAATTTTCTTTACTGATTAGTAAAGGTCCCTTATCGTTATATAATTGAAACCTTAATATTGCAGTATTTTCATCTAAATTATAAAAGCCAAACCCTAAATCAGAGATTGGCTTTAAATAAGGTTCAGATGCAAGTTTGAATAACGCTTTTTTGTCTATTCCGTTTGTCATCTTATCACTCCTCTTATTTAATTAAGCAAACAGCAACGCCGTAACCTTTTTCAGTATCAAATGGTGTAGTGATTTCTAACACACGATAGAAACCATTGTTATTATCTTTAGTACCAATCCCTTTATTAGGTTTGATATAATCATTTACACTCACTGTGTTATCAATTCGAGTGAATACTTGACCCACAAGTCCAACAACATTCCATTCTGGGCGTTCAGCACGTGATAAATATTCTTCTTCGTCATTTTCTTTAAAGTCCGGGTTAGGTATTGGCACTTCAATCTCTTCTTCATACCAATTTCCTTCATCATCGTGCCACTCTTTTTTCTCTAACTGTGTGAGCGTTACACCAAATTCATCTTTCAAGAATTTGTCTTTATGGTGGAACATTTGGTCACCAAGTATCACTCCTGCAGTACCTGAAATAACACCAATAGGTGTATCATTCGAGTTTGCCTTTCGAATATATCGACCATCTAAAGTAACGATGTAACCATTCGGTATTTCTTGACCCGATTGAGATTCGAAATACTCTGCATAGTCACCGAAGTTTTGCCCAGCTTGGATTGTACCTTTTGATTTAATATTTCCTGAAACACTTCGTATCTCTGCTGAAGTGTTTTCTCTTTTAGCCCCGCCTGTTGCATACCCCCATGCCGTAACGTAGTTATCTTCTATTGAAACGCCACGACTATTTAAAATCAATTGACCATATTTACCTTGTGTTGTTTTAGATTCAAGTGAATTGATGATACCCGAGCGCGAACCCCAAGCATGTGAGTTCATACCTGCACCTAATAACCAAGAACGGTCGGAATGCGCATATGAATCGCCTGTCGTCGCAATTACTGCCGAACGCCTTGATAGTGCACCTGAACCTGTCGAACCACCTATAAATCCCCCACGTACTGCGGTCGGTACATCTTTGTAAACTTGTTTGAACAATACTGCCCCGTTTGTATATCCTTCTTGTTGTACACCCATGATTGTCGTAGTAGTGTTATACATTTCAATTGCATTACCTGTGCCATTACCTATTAAATTTGCACCAATAATTTTGGTATCATAAACACCCGCACCACCGGCAATACCGATATTGTTAGATGAATGATGAATATTAATATTACTGAACGTAACTTTTTTAGGTCTGTTTGCACCACCGTATATTTTAATGTCGGCAATTGCATTTTTGAAACCTCTGATATTAATGTTATTCAACTGAACATTTTCCGCCATAAACTGAACTGCAATAGCTGGACTAGTTGAATCAAATGTACCATCACCAATAGCAGTAAAGTTATTGACCGATACATTTGTGTAAGCACTGATTGAAAGGGCTCTAGGTGTCCAACCTGGATATACTTCGTTTTTATAT
>NZ_JXCF01000075.1 GCF_000875895.1 Staphylococcus gallinarum | reverse complement strand
AATCTTCGCACGTTCTACGCCCAAATCTTTAACTGTTGCTTCACTACTATTCCCTTTAATTTCCCAATAGCGTGGGACTTCTACTTGATTGAAATAGCGTGGCTTTTCATCGCCTGTCAGTTGATAGTTTGCAAAAAACTGATAAGGTGTCATGATTTGCTCCGGTAAGAAACCATCATCTTCCAAAACAATTGTTTGATGCGCATGACCTGCGAGTTGCAACGTGTCATACAACGTTCGTGCTTGGTTATCAAAACGCTCAAATAGATTAATCATGTGTTACCTCCCAAATCAAGTCTTGCCATTTTTGTTGCACTTCTGGTGTTAAATATGGACGTGCAAGATGATATGACGTGCGATGTGGTTGCTTCGGTCCATCATTGAAAAATCGAATGATGTGCTGTGCATATTGTGATACGATCTCATCTGTCGCTGTTTCTTTAACATTAA
>NZ_JXCF01000074.1 GCF_000875895.1 Staphylococcus gallinarum | reverse complement strand
TTCTTTTTAGGAAAGGGGCTGGAATCTGTAGGTGCAGAAGCAGCCCTAATTTGTGTTGCTTATAATTTTAAAAGACTAACAAAAATCAAAAAAGTTTCAGAAATAGTAAGGCTACTTGCAAGTTGATTTTATAGAAGTATTAGATACTCCTCCATATTTTAACCAAAATGTAAGAAGAAACCTTTCTGATTTCCTCTTACATTTTATTTGTTAGACAGTCTGACGCTTGGTGGTGTGAGAGGACGAATAGTCAACTAATGGCTATTCTCCTACTCGATTTAAATTAGATATAAATTTAAAAGATCACATTATCTTAACTCCGCCTATAATACCATCAGTTTCTATTGGTAGTGTGAATTAATATATTATATTTTTTATATATTAAAATTGCCCTTTTTTTATTTTTGTGTCTATTAACAATTATAAAAGAAGTTTTATATATAACAAAGGCCTGATTAAATGTTTTTTGTCATTTAATCAGGCCTTCTTCGTAAAAAAGAGCTGAGAATTATATTCCTCCATAATAAATTATTTTTTCAAACTTTTAATTTTGACATTTATTTCATTCAATAAATTGGTGATTTTTTCACGTTGAAAGTCATTAATCAAAATAAGAATCATTCTCTCATCATGAGTGCTTCGGCATTTATCAAAATATCCATCACTAGATAAAGTTTTTACCGCATTAACAATTCTTGGCTGATTATAGCTTAAGTTGTTAATAAGGTCCTTCAAATAATATTCAGAGGCTTTTTTTTCATTTAAGTATGTTAGTACAGAGAATTCTTCTAAAGTTATATGAAATTCATTTTTTATCATTTTTTTCAATTCATCAATATGCATCATTGTTATTAAAAGTTCAAAGGAATTTTCAATTTTTGGCATACTCATTTTAGTATCACTCCTAATTTCAACACTTGTTATCACTCTAACAACTTTACTATTCTAAAATAGTTCGTCTGAGATCGCAAATCAAAAGTTACATTATTCTTTGGAGGCAACTCTAATTAAATTTAAGATGGCACAATAGTAGATTATAAAATAGTAGATATAGATATGATTAAATACCCATAATTATATACCCTAGTTTTAAAATAGTTAATCAAAATATTATATTTATTAGTAGTACTACTTTTCAAATAGGTAAAAGTAATACTACAGATGAAGATAAATCAAAAAACCTTTCAGTTCATGTTTGAACTCCTTTTTTGGAAGGCTGAGAAATCTAATATACCTAGGAATTCAGCTTGGAATAAGTTATTAGATTTATAAAAATTCACTTTTTATATTTTCTCTCCATTCAATCTGCAGAACATACGGTTTAAAAATACTAAGCTTTTAGTCAAGAGAGCTTATCTAATCGAATTGTATCGCCATTTTCATTTTTATACACGAATTTAATCTTATATCATACAAATATCTATTTTATATTTTGAATGTATTAAGTACATAACCTTCAGAAGGCTATATAAATACTTAACGCACTACACCTCTTCATTTTCAGAAATTCATACACTCTCGTATTTTTTGGTAGTTAGAGGTTACTACTTTATAAAAATTGATATTGAAATAAATAGTTAGTTGTTTTTTAGTGTGTTTATACCATTGATTGATAAATAAAAAAGCATGTACAAATCTTGTTAGACTGTACATGCCCTATAATACTACTATATAACTAAGCTAATAAAAAGGGTTACACGCTCACCGACCAAAGTTTATTGTGCAACAAACAAACTATATATTACTGTGTTTAATTCATAAAATCAAGTTAGAAAAGAGATAAAAAATCATGTATATCAAATTGCTGAGCCCTTGCTTGACGTATGAGCAACTTAACATACGTTTTTATGAACACTGACTATTACAAATATAAGTTAAAAACATACATTGACTGGCGTTAGACCGTTATAAATTGGGAAAATAAGTACAAGGATTAGTCTAGTAATTAATTTGGTTTTACCGAGTGTATATGGATTGTCTGATGACTTTATAATGAATTTTATACATGATTAATATGATAGCCCGATAAAACTTGTATAATCGACCATTGTTTGTGTGTTCGATTACGTTAACACGTTTTGTAGCTTTGAAAATACAAGGATAGAACTCATTAAGCATTTAAGTGACGCTCAACGTTGCGAAGGGGGAATAAGTGAGCTATGAGAGTCTGAGCATATATTCTGTGAGCTTAGTTTATGCCGAGGGAATTTTTGATCTTGGAATAAATATTATATTATTGGAGTGATTATATGGAAATTGTATTTCAGATTTTCAATTTATTTCTAGTGCAGATGCCTAATTGGATTGGCCTTCAAGGGATTTCGTTAAAAAGATATAAACAGAAGAAAGAAAAGGGGAAGATTAATGGATTGTTTAACAAGCATAACCACCCGTAAAACGGGTAGTTTACTCTGCGGCTGAAAACCTCTGTTACTATCCATCCCCTATAAGGGCACTGAAAAGATAAGCCAACTGTACTACTTTTTCAGCGCCCTTAGAAGTGGGCTGTTTTCTTCTCCTGTAAACGTGCTGATATATTCCAGCATTATGAGTTGTTCTACAACGATATCCTCTTGTAATTGATTACGAATATATACTCTTTTATTTCTCTCAACTGTGTCGACATAAAACCTTTAAAATTTCACTAATAAAAAACCAGTAACTTTTTTATTAGTGGGATTTTAAGGGGATATTTTAAAGAATTAGAGACAAATCATATAGTTTTTATACCTGAGAACCTACACAAGCTTTTAAAACGCAAATATGCCCCAAATAAATACATTCAAATTTTACAGACTAAAGTTTGATTAAAATCAGTAACTAATTCTTTCTGCCCAGTTATATGTAAATTTTTAACATAAAAATTTACATATAACTCTTTTTCAAATTCAAAGTTGGGAAGAATCTTTTGTTATGAGTAAATCAAAAATGAAGTATCCAGATAATGATGAAACTTTTTCGGATTTCTCCACAAAATTAATAGGAAAGCACTTGGTCGTCTACTTGACACACTTTCTTTTAGAAACAAGCTAAACAATATCAGTTTATGCTAATTATTTTTAGCCAGTTCAAAGGTGTAAAGTTTCAGAATATTATCGTATCAATAAGTCAGATGTATATTTATATAACATTTATCTATACAGATAAATGCATCTAAAACGACTTATATTTGCGTTATAAGCGACAAAAAGATTTATAGGTATAAAAAAGCTATAATTTTAGAAATCGCTCTAAATACCCCTTTAAAATGCAAAATAAGGATACCCAATTATAACACGCAAGGTTTGGTGGTAGTATGATACAGTTTTAAGTATGTTAGGTACGCCTTTGGATATAAAAATGAAAGCCAGTCCAGATAAAGTAGACTGTTTTTTTCTTTTATACGGTCTATTTATGTTTCTTTCGACGCCATATCGTCGATGGAATTCAAAAAAGTTATGGGCTATAAATCTACATCACTTTTTCAAGAATGTAGTAGCAATATTCAACACAAATTAATTTTTATAACTGCTCAGAATACCTCAAGCCGTTTCTTTGAATTTTAAAAACAAAAAATCGATGAAAACCAATTACTATTTGGCACACGTCTGTTTACTTGACGTATAAGTGCGCTCTTACGACATTTAACTAGATTATAACTTATAGCGACGAAAAAAGTATTCAACAAACTAAGTTACCTAACCACTATTTACTACGCCAATCCTCTCTAAGCAGTTTCAAAAATGCAGCTCTATCTTTTTCTAATTGAGGATCATGCTCACTTTGAGAATATCCATCATTTAAAATTTCTTTCGTATGTTTAACATTATTGACTTTTTTTATCTGGGTATGACTTTCGTTGTGCAAGCGTTTTTCGGGCTCAAAGGTGAATTCTAACCATTCAATTTTACGGCTCTTTTTAGTTTGAATTTTATTAATATTTAAATTTTGAAAGATAAATCCTAATTCATTAATAATAGGAGTCAGGACTTTTTGGTTAATATGTGTCATACGATAACTAGCAGGAATATCTAATCGTTCTCTAAAATCATTAATTTGTATCTTGAAATACCCTGTATGTTTATATTGTTTTAGTAGTCTAAACATATTTTTCGAATAAGTGGATTTAAGATGCGTCATTTCTTTTAATTCAAACTTAGTAAAATCTGCAGTGATTTCATTTAAAATATGTTTTAATTTAGGATTAATACTAACAGTTAATTCTCTTAATTCTACATCAACCTCATATCCTGTAAATAACACAAATTTTTTAAATGATAAACCACTTCTCTCAGTATAAGTTAAACCTAGCATCTTATCATAAACATTTTCTAAATCCTTAACAAATCTCTTTTGAGAACGATGATAATAATTACTTAAGTGACGTAACTCTTCAAAAGGAAGGGTTAATTCTTTGATATCTTTTTCCTTTAACTTATTACAAAGCGTAAAAAAAATATCAATTTCCGTGCTTGTGAATTTACGCAAGGGAACTAAATTCAAATCGTTTTGATAAACAACAGTTTCACCCGACATTTTTATTGACCTCCAAATTATAAGAACAAACTAAAGGCACCTAAAGAAAAAAAGGTGTCTTTGGTGTTGTTTGTAATTATAATACTAAACCTATAACAACAAGGTTTCAACACTAAAGGCACCCTTTTTATAATAAGTGTCCATTCTTGTTACAAAAAGTTGCCTTTAGTGTTACAAAAAGTTGCCTTTAGTGTTACAAAAAGTTGCCTTTAGTGTTACAAAAAGTTGCCTTTCACACATCTTAATCCCTTTAGGCTCTAAGGCTCAACACACGCCTAAAAAGGTTTATAAAAAGATTTATAAAAAGATATTAAAAAGCTAACTAATGTTAAACAAATCATTTAAAGATTCTGTCATAGTAGGGTGTGTAAACATATTTGTTTTTATATCTTCTATTGGGATTTTATAATCAATAATAAGTTTTAAAGTATTAATTATCTCTTCAGATTTTCGTCCATATAAACTAGCACCAATCAATGTATTGTTTTCTTTGTTTACAACAATCTTAAACAATCCTCTATGGTCATCATCTATTTTATGACGTGGTATTGCACTAACCAATAGACTCTTTTCTAATATATCAAATCCTTTTTCTTTTGCTTCTTTAGCAGTCAAACCTACTCTTGATAAAGGAGGATCTATAAAAACTGTATAAGGAACGCTTTTTCTATCCTTTAAACTGAATTGCTTCTTACCATAGATAGCATCTCTCAAAATGAAGCGGTCATTTTTAGAAACGTATGTAAATTGAAGCCCCCCCTTAACATCACCTAAAGCATAAACATTTTCTGCGGTGGTTTCTAAGAATTCATTAGTTTTTATCTCTCCGCGCTCACCTAGTTCTACATCTGTATTTTCTAAAGCTAAATCAGTATTTGGCTTTCTACCAATAGCTACTAATATTGCATCAGTTTCTAATGTTTCTTTATTAGTTCTTACATATGCGCTATTTTCATCGTCCTCAACACTTTCTACTTCTCTTGCTGTTAAAAAATTAATGTTCTTTTTCTTCAAATCTTCTAGAATGTGAGAGACTATTTCTTTATCTTCTCGTAGCATTAAAGAATCTGCTTTTTCTATAACTGTAACTTTTGCTCCAAAATTTGCAAAAGTTGATGCAAATTCTAAAGAAATATATCCACCACCTATAATCACCAAATGCTTAGGTAAGCTATCTAGGTTCATAATACCTGTTGAGTCATACACATATTTTGATTGTTTAAGCCCGTCTGCATTGGGAATAATAGGAGATGCACCAGTATTAATAATAATTTTATCCCCAACAATAGTATCTACTAGTTTCCCCTTATCATCTAACAAATTTATTTCATTGTTACTTTTGAATTCTGCCTTATTATCAAAAATAGTAATGTTTTCTTCAATATCTAAATTTTTGTAATTCTTGTTCTTTAAAGCTGCTACAACTTCATTTTTTCGTTTAATTGAATCTTTAAAATCCAACTTATGTTGACTATCGAGGGCTATCACTTTAGATGGAATACACCCTACATTAATACACGTTCCACCATACAAAGCATTCTTCTCTACTACAGCTATCTTTTTACCATTTTGTGCTTCTTCTTTTGCAAATACTTTACCACCTTGACCAAAACCTAAAATAATATAATCGAATTTTTTCATGATAAATTCTCCTTTTTGAATTGTACGGTCTCATTAAAATAAAAAATACAAGAGCTGTAAAATAATTTGCTTAAATTAATTTTAGTATCCATTCTCGTGTTATAATTAGTGAATAAAATCACAATTGGAGTTGCATATTATGCCTTTAAAAAAAGTACCATTAGTAATATCGGGCCTTATCTTAGGTTTATTAGGACTGGGCAATCTTTTAAAAGATTTCTCTCTTTTTTTATGTGCTATTTGTGGGGGGTTAGCTATTATTGTTTTTTTACATCTTTTATATAGTATGGTTATTGATTTTAATAGTGTAAAAGAACAATTGAAAAATCCTCTAGTATCATCTGTATTTACTACTTTTTTTATGTCTGGTTTTTTAGCAACAACTTATTTGAATACATTTTTTAATAAAATCTTTTTTATGAATAATTTAATAGTAGCTATTTGGTTTATATGTTTTACAGCAATTATCATTCATATGGTAATTTTTTCAATTAAATATCTAAAAGATTTTTCTATAGAAAATGTTTTTCCATCATGGACTGTACTTTATATAGGAATTGCTATAGCAGGATTAACAGTAAAAACTAGTGGTCAGTATTGGATTGGCCAAACAACAGTTATTTATGGTTTTTTAGCAACTTGTTTGGTTCTACCTGTTGTTTTCAAACGAGTAAGAATACATCCTTTACAATCATTAGTAAAACCCAATACAGCCACTATTTGTGCACCTTTTTCTTTAGTTTCAGCAGCTTATATAGTAGCTTTTCCTAAAACAAATTTATTAGTTCTTATTATCTTACTGATATTATCGCAGTTTTTTTATTTTTATATTATTATTCAGTTGCCTAAATTAATTAATAGGCCTTTTTCACCTGCTTTTTCGGCTTTTACATTTCCATTGGTTATTTCAGCTACTGCTTTAAAAAATAGTATGTCAGTATTACTATTTCCGGAAATTTGGAAATATCTTTTATTTTTCGAAATTTTATTAGCAACATTAATAGTCTTTGGAGTGTTTTTTAGTTATATAAAACACTTTTTTAGAACTAACATATTTATAAAGTTTTAATATTAGATTTTTTGTTATAATGTATAATATAACTTCAGATAGGGAAGATTGTATGTAACTATTAGATTTTTAAACTTTTATGTTCATCATTTCATCATCTTTCCTAAAAGAGTTGTAAAAGAAAATAAGTAATTGATTTCACCATACAAATCCTCCCTCCTTATTTAAAAGGTTGTGGGGGTTTTGTATATTGTGAATGGTGAGTTTTTATTAGTAATTTATATTAAGGAATACTGGATTAAATCGAAAACTCCACCCATGTCTTTATATCTAAGTGTTTTAGTAGAAAAAGACACAAAGACATGGGTGGAGTTTTTGTGGGACGTATGAAAGAATTAAGATAAACAAAGATTTTTGAGAAGGTTTCTTACATAAAGGGTATTTTCAGGCTAATACTAAGAAATGAAATTCTTACTATTTAAATTTTTTACGTTTTCATTTTATTACAAAAACTTGTTGTTTTCTTCTTTATGTTGATTATTATGGTTAATTTGTTCGCAATTATTATTTTTATCTGTATAAAATATATTTTTGGATATATAGATATGTAAACACAAAAAAGAGGTCTTAAAGCTACTAAATCAATTATATGTTATAAATTCTATAAAAATTTATAATATACTATGATAAACTTTAAATGAACTTAAAAATAAGGAGTATTCACAATGCATTGCTCAAACTGTGGCTCATTAATAAGTAAAAATGATCGTTTTTGTGGAAAATGTGGCAAGCAACTACAAGCCAATTTTCAATCCTCTGAATCACCAAGTAATAACAATGGAAAAGTAGAGATGTTTAAGCAAAATGTTACTCAATACTCAAGTGGTATTTTGGTTGAAGGTAAGACATTTTTTCAATCTATATTCACAAAATTAGATTCAGAAATTGAAAGTACGAGAACCTTCTCATATAAATTTATAGCTATCCTTTTAGGCATTGGCTTAATTATATTACTCATTTTTTCGTCTATCTTAATACCTACTGAGATAGGTTATCTTGGTATATCAAAAGGTTCTATCGTTGCAAAATGCTTCTTCTTAGCAATTATTGGATTAATAGTTCTCTTCGCGATTACGGTTGGTATCAATAAAATTTTAAATATTAAAACAACCACACATAAAACCTTATCTGATTTCATTTCATTTAATACGTATGCCACACTATTATTTTTTATTGGTGCTATTTTCCTAGTAATACAAATAACAAGCTTTGCTGTTTTCTTAATTACTATCAGTTTATTACTATTTATTATTTCTCCAATTTATTTATTCACTAAATATAGTTCATCAAGTAACTTACGTGTTCCTGTGGTATATGGAATTTTAATATATTTTATTATCATCGCAATTATTATGAGAATTATAGGTGAAAGTAGCATTACAAGTACAGCAAATCTTTTTCTTAGTTAGGAGCTTAGGTATATGAAATTTTGTAGAAATTGTGGCGCAAAAATAAAAAATCGCCAAAAAAACTGTACCAATTGTGGTCAATCTTTAGAAGATAATAAGCAAAACATTAAAAAACCTTTAATTATCATTGGCGTAATAGTTGTGATATTAATTTTGTTTTTCTCGCTGTTCAAAATTATTGAATCAACATTATCACCAACAAACCAAGCGAAAGCAGTTGCTCAGGATTTAAAAAAGGGTAACACAAACAATCTAGCAAAAAACTTAGAATTTAATGGAAGAAAGTTAAATAAAACAGAATCTAAAGCACTATACAAATATATTGAAGAAACAGATAGTCCAGATCGAATTGCTAATGAAATTGAAAGTAATGTTAAAAGTATGCAAGAAAATAAAACTGGTATTGCTTCAGTAAGGGCAAATGATATTGAAATTATTAATATAAGAAAAAATGGTAAGAAATATGGGGTTTTCAATAACTATGACTTCACTGTTGGTAAACAAAGTGTGAAAATTGAATCTGATAGTAATAGTACAATCAAATATAAATACAATAACAAAGAGCATAAAATTAAATTATCACAAGATGAAGAAAAGATTTTTGCTACATTACCAATTGGCGATTATAAGCTAAAAGCGAAGAAAATGATAGATAAAGATACATTTGATGGTTATATAGTAATTAAAATGTCTGATGATACTGTTAGAGAAGATTTCGAAGAAAAATATTTAGATGTTAGGATTAATGATGATGCTATTAGTAATAGTTCAAAAACATACTTATACGTAAATAACAAGAAAATATCAACTTATGATGTATATGGTGATCATCTATATGGGCCGTATAAACCAAATGCTAAATTAAATATCTTTGCACAAGCAATCGTTGATGGTAAAACATTTAAAACAAACTTAGTAGAAGCGCCTGCATTAGAAAAAGGTGAGAAAACAGTCCCTGTTAAGTTGCAGTTTAATCAATACGAAATTGAGAAACATCAAAAAAATGCCGAAATAAAAAAAGATGTTCAAACCTTTATGGAAGATTACACATATGCTTTAAATCAAGCATATGAGGAAGAAGAATATTCTTATGTATCTAGTTACTTTAAGAGTGATTCTAAAGCAGCTGATTATATAGAAGGTAGAGTCGAATCTGGGGATGATGTTGAATTTTCAGATCCTAAAGTAATAAAATACAGTAAAAATGGAGACACTATAACAATTGAAACTGAGAAGAAAGATAAATCAGGAAATACAATTCGTTCACAATATGTCCTTGACTATGATGATGTACTCTTCGACTTTGAAATTAAAAGTTATACAGATATATAGGATCGAGTAGGAGAATAGCCATTAATTGACTATTCGTCCTCGCATACCACCAAGCATACGAACTCATCCTTGGCGATTCAATATCTTACGTAAGCCCACTCTACAAGTGAGGACTAATATCGTTAGTTCCTACTTGTAGAGTTGTTTTGTTGTAACGACTTTATGAAATTCTTGCGTTTTTGAAAGTCTCAAATACTTCTTTTGAGAGTATGCTATTTTCTTTGTACTTTATTCGCTAAGTCCATATTTACGTAACATCTTGTATTTTTATTATGACGCTTTTAATAAATCCGCTATCAAAGTAATTTATCTACCCTCGTGTTACTTGATTAATTCCTATTATAATCTGCTTGAAGACACCTGGTCTATTTCTTTTTGTTATCAAACGGAAAGGGATCAAGGGATATTAGTGATTACTAATATTAATATAGACGTTAATATATTTAGAAAGGTTCTAATACACGTAACTGTAGAAAAATTAGATTAGCACGTTCAAACATATTCATGTTATTTCATTGTAAAGGAGGGATATTCATGAAATTAAAAGTAGTGCCTATTTCTCTAATGATATTAGCAAACGGAATGTACTTTGTAAGAAAAGATAAGCGTCATTGCTAGATTTTTATTATGTCTATATACTATCCAACAGTTTTTAACAACTTTTATTTTTTTCTTATCATCAGTACGTATTTGACAAAGTATTGAATCTGTTTTAATGTCGTTTTATATAAAAATAAAGGAGGTCGTCATTCTAGTCATGCAAGGAAGTTATCTGATTTTAAAAATTCACTTGCTAAATGATAGGATCTTTAATCGTAGGTTGAGTAAGAATCAAGATATACTCTACACTGCAGAACAGGCCAAAATCTTATCAGCACTTTGGACAAATGAGATTCTGTCTGCCAAAGAGCTTAGTAATATTACAGGACTTGCAACCAGCAGTCTTTCCCTTATGCTCAAGCGTTTAGAAGACCAAGGGTTAATTGGTAGTAGGACTTCTCTTGATGATAAAAGGCGGAAAGATTATCAGGTCACCCCTCAGGGTTCCCAGCAGCAAGCTGTTGGAGAAGTTGTTAGCAGAGAGGTCATTTCTGTCTTTTACCAAGGCTTTAGCGATAAAGAAATCGAACAGGTCGAAAACTATCTGGAGCGGATTTTAAAGAATTTAGAAAGAGAGTTAGCTAATAACAAAAACGATGCGAGTCATACGATCGACCAAACCATTTAGTAATAAGGATATCCAGTCCATAGAAGTTACAGCAGGATTCACTTTAATTTTACTAATTTCATTAACTATTTAGAAAAAATTATTAAGTAAAGACATGATTATTGTTGGAATAGCAGAGAAGAGAAAGAAATTAAGTATATTGACTAATGACAAAAATAATTTTTGAACAAAAATGATGAAAATATTGATAAAGTTGTTTTTAAAGGATTGGAAGATGATGAAGAACGGTTCATGGAAATTTATCAAGATTGGGAGAAGGAATTAACAGTTTCTAAAAGAATGATTGATTAGGAGTAGTTTATAGATTATAAAGAACGAATTAAAGCATTGAAAGCTTTTAAAGAGTCAGTATCATCAGGAGAAACGACGGATACTGTTTCGGGTGTTAGTTCAGAAGTTAGTGGCTGGCAGGTGATGCTAGAGGAAAATTTGATAGCTATATTGAAACTGTAAAGTCAGATTGTAAGGGTATTGCTGGTCGAAAGAGCAGTTTCTTATCAGACATTGATACTATCATTAATAATATTCAAGCACTATTTGATTTAGAGTATCAGACGCACTCATACATATTGTTAGCTACGTTTGATGAAAAAAGTAGCAGTGTGACAGATGAGGTGGCTACCCTGAATGATAGTATAGCGAATTATAAGGCAGCTGTCGTGAATGCTAGTGCGCTTTTTGGCCAGTTTCAAAATGCCTTAAAAGGAGACGCCTATACAGCTTTGTCAACACAGGTTACACAATCATTACAGACAAATCAGCTATTAGTCGCTGAATGTATGACACTAGGAACACAACTTTCTAATTTTGCGAGCGAGATATCAGAGGCAGAAAGCAGTGTCAGCTTTGAATAAGAGGTGAATTATGACTGCAGAGACGATACAATACGATGCTGGGCAACATGAAGCCTTCGCAAGTGAACTGAACAAAATAAAATCGAGTTTTGAAACGGTGGTAACCAACTTGAATGCAGTAAAAACGATGTCTAGTGATAATCTAGATGGCAATGCTGCTGAAGCCTTAGAAACAGCGGTGGATACACTCGTTAAAAAATTAGAGACTGAAAAAGAGAATTGGCAAACAACTATAACAAATGCAGGTAAAGTCAAAGAACTTTTGATAGATGCGGATAAGCAGGCCTCAAACTCAATTTCAAGTTGTTGATGATAAGAATCATAGAAAGGAGAACAAATGGCGGGATCATTTAAAATGCCATTGTCGGATTATTACACAACATCTTCTAATATCAAAAAAGAAGTCAGTAATTTAAAAGATGCTGTAAATGACAACTTTTTGGACTTAGTTTCGAAACATATTAGCAGTCTTGATAGTAGGGATCAGGCTTCTGTTGAAGCTATTGAAGCTTATACAACTGCTAAAACCGAGCTAACGACGATTGAAGACCATGAAGATAAACTTAGTAAGATGGCTTCTGAAGGAGAAGATAATCCACTTTATAGTGTTGTCACAATTGATAACAGTTATAGTACAACCTTTGCAGGCATTGATACGGGTGTTACATCACCAGCAGTCAAGTCTGCTATGGGGATTGTACGAGATGATATTGAGAGTGTCGCACGCTATAGAACATTTACAGATCAAATCAAAAAATACGGTGCGGAGATTGGAGATAAGGACTGAGTTCAACGGATGTTAGCACTCATGGATGTTAATCCTGCTAAAGCATTAGATGAACTCTATAACAATGAAAAATTTATATTAGCTATTTCTAAGAGTGATGCTGTTTCAGATTTTTTTATAGGGACGATGTCCTTTTTAGAAAATACCAAAAATATTCCTAAAAATTTGGTCAATAGCATTTCAAATAGTAAAGCATTTGTGGCATGGGTTAGTAAGCTTGATCTTAAAATGCAAGATAAAATTTTGGATGGTATGATTGCTCTCTCAGACAAGGGTTATAATCTCCTTAACAAAAGTGGTGAGATTGCAGGATGGGCTAGTAGGATTGCTAGTGGGAAAGTTGGAGCTATCGTTCGTGAGTTAGGTGAATCCAAGATTATTCAAGGAAGTAAAAAAGGGGCTGAGAAGCTAGGAGCTGGAAAGATCGGTAAAGCGATTTCAAGTAAAGCTTTTGCGATTGGTACAGTAGTGTTAGAAGGTGGCGTTAGAAGTGCCTCAGCCTATTTTGACAAAGATTCTGAAGCCTATCACAATGTAGGGAAGTCGGTAGTGAGTGGTACGGTTGATACGATAGCTAATGTAGGACCAGTTGATGGAGCGCTGTTGGGGGCTACTATAGGTGCGGGAATAGGTTTTACAGCTGGATTATTAATTCAAGGCTTCAAATATTATAATCCAGATATTGCTGATGATGTTAAGGAAATAGGCTATGATTTTGTGGATAATGTTTCTAAAGTTGGCAAAAGCGTCAAAACAGAAGTAAATCGTATGGTATCAAGTGCAGGTAAAGCTTTTGAAAAGTTTAGTTCCAAACCGTTAGCAGTAGCTTCAGGTTGGTTTGGATAGGAGAATGGGATGAAACAAACAATTTTTAATGCGTCATTGGAAGAAAGCATGAATTTGGTAACGGATAAGTATATCCAAACGTCTATGGAAAATGTCAAAGAGCATGGAGTGTGGAAGAAAATTATTGGGACTTTAACCCTACTATTTATGATGTACTTATTTAGTTTTATAACTAGATTAGATAGCCTTTCTTCTAATACATTTCTTTCATTCAAAACTAGTTTTATAACTAAGATGATTGTATTTAATGCGGTATTTGTTGCTTTTATTTACTTCATATACATTTTTAAAAATATAAATTTGAGATATAGACAATATAGTATATACGGCAGTTTTTTAAGCATCATGTCGTTGATTTTCCTTCTTGAAGCTTTTATAATTTTAGTATCATTAGCAACTTCAACCTTGGGCTGGTGGATAGGAACTTTTGGATATACTGTAATATTTGTTTTTGTATTGGTGTCAAGGTTTAAATGGTTGATTTTCTTTATAAAGGGCAAATTATATGGCGCAAGTCATAAAGAGAATAAAGCTTTTAAATTACTTGAGACATTTTCTCAAGTATCGCAAAAATACGGCCCTATTTTACTATTTTTGATCTTTATTCTACGTTGGTTTTTTCCCTCAAACATGATGCAGGAAAATGACTTTGTACGGTTTATCATTGTTTCCTTTAGTCCGTTAGGGATTTTTATACCACTATATTTTACAATCTCAATGCTAGCCGAACACTTTCAAGGCTATTACCTCAAAAAATACAGTGAAGATTACCGTCAGATGTCAGGCTATTCTATAGAAGAATGGTATGGTAAAAAGTCAAAGATGTATAGAGATAGTGTGAAACAGAATGATGATTTAGAGTAATATAGATTGGAACAGTTGCCTCAGTTTTATAGTTTTTCGTTAACTGTAGTGGGTGACTTATAGCTAACGTCTAGAGAGAATCGTTTTGGTTCTCTCTATTTTCTTTCATACAGCCCTCTCACAACCTTGGTTACCGCCGTTAGAAAAGGTGATTCCAGTGGAGAGCTTACGTCCTGGTCACTTTAAGGACTTCTGGGCTAAAGGGCTTCGTCCTTTAGAAGCGATGATTGGTTTTGTGGATATTCCTAGCCGTCAGACCCAAGAAGCCGTTAGTCATCGCTTTGAGACAGATGGCCACTTGGTCATCTACTCAGCACCAGGCATGGGGAAATCCAGCCTCCTTCAAACCATGGTTATGGACCTTAGTCGCCAACTCACTCCAGAGCACTTGCACGTTTATCTCTTTGACTTTGGGACTAACGGGCTCTTGCCGCTCAGAGACTTGCCGCACGTGGCTGATAACTTCTTGTTAGATGATACTGAAAAACTAACCAAGGTTATGGCTCGCTTTAAAGCTGAGATGGCTGACCGTAAGAAACGCTTTAGTCGCCATGCGGTCTCTAACATCACCTTCTACCGTTTGATTGACAAATCTAATAATATCATATTTTATTTTAATGGCTTGTAGTTATTTATTATAGCTGAAAGGATGGTAACTAATGTTAAAGTTAATCAATATCGGTTGGCAATCAAATCGAGTTGTTTATGTT
>NZ_JXCF01000073.1 GCF_000875895.1 Staphylococcus gallinarum | reverse complement strand
AGATTATGATTTTGCTTTTTTCGTATCAGATATTGAGTATTTCACACATGAAGAAAGTTGGTTAAGTTTATTTGGAGAATTATTGTTTATACAGAAACCAGAAGATATGGAATTATTCCCCCCTGATTTAGATTATGGTTACAGTTATATAATGTATTTTAAAGATGGCATAAAAATGGATATTACATTAATTAATTTAAAAGATTTAAATCGTTATTTTAGTGATTCTGATGGTCTTGTA
>NZ_JXCF01000072.1 GCF_000875895.1 Staphylococcus gallinarum | reverse complement strand
CCTACTCTTGCGGAACGTAAGTCTGCTACCATCGGCGCTATGGAGCTTTTCTGACATGTAGTCAAGCGCTCACATCTTTCCTCATTTTCTCTTTCTCCTCTTTCACTTACCACTTGTAAGTTCAAGTCGTCGTTCGCTCAATTCGTCAGCTTCAAACGCTTTCTACTTGTCAGTGTGATTCAGAAGTTAAGCTCCTTGGATATAAAAAAAAAGAGACCTTACGGTCTCTACTTGCCTGTATAGTACCACTTATTACAGCTTTTTTTACATCATATCTATTAATCTATATATTAAACTTTTCTTTTATTTCGTTTTTAGTTTAGTGGTACTTATATAAGCGCTTTAGCTCTTATATTCCACTTACCCTACTCTTGCGGAACGTAAGTCTGCTACCATCGGCGCTAAGAAGCTTTTCTGACATGTAGTCAAGCGCTCGCATCTTTCCTCATTTTCTCTTTCTCCTCTTTCACTTACCACGTGTAAGTTCAAGTCGTCGTTCGCTCAATTCGTCAGCTTCAAACGCTTTCTACTTGTCAGTGTGATTCAGAAGTTAAGCTCCTTGGATATAAAAAAAAGAGACCTTACGGTCTCTACTTGCCTGGCAACGTCCTACTCTTGCGGAACGTAAGTCCGACTACCATCGGCGCTAAGGAGCTTAACTTCTGTGTTCGGCATGGGAACAGGTGTGACCTCCTTGCCATTGTCACCAGACA
>NZ_JXCF01000071.1 GCF_000875895.1 Staphylococcus gallinarum | reverse complement strand
TTTGGTCTTAAAGTTTGCGTCCTTAACAATCCTAAAAGCTGTCAGTCGGTCGGGTTAATAGCTGACGCTATCGACCGCTGTCGCTTTAAGTCTAAGTTAAGGACTCTTTAAGACAAAAAGGTTTCTCGGCATAAATGTGGGTATAATTAAATTAGATTTACTTAAACAATTCTTTAAAGGTTTTGAACGCCATTCTATTTTTAGAGTGGCGTTTTTATTTATCTACCTCTACCCCTATCAC
>NZ_JXCF01000070.1 GCF_000875895.1 Staphylococcus gallinarum | reverse complement strand
ACGCCTGCCTGTCACGCAGGAGATCGCGGGTTCGATTCCCGTCGGGACCGCCATTATGGTTCAGTAGCTCAGTTGGTAGAGCAATGGATTGAAGCTCCATGTGTCGGCAGTTCGACTCTGTCCTGAACCATTTTATTATACAAGCCGGCCTAGCTCAATTGGTAGAGCAACTGACTTGTAATCAGTAGGTTGGGGGTTCAAGTCCTCTGGCCGGCACCAGTTTTTGGAGGGGTAGCGAAGTGGCTAAACGCGGCGGACTGTAAATCCGCTCCTTCGGGTTCGGCAGTTCGAATCTGCCCCCCTCCACCATTTATTTTTTATAGGGACATAGTTCAACGGTAGAATAGAGGTCTCCAAAACCTTTGATGTGGGTTCGATTCCTACTGTCCCTGCCATGGCGGCTGTGGCGAAGTGGTTAACGCATCGGATTGTGGTTCCGACACTCGTGGGTTCGATTCCCATCAGCCGCCCTTAATATTATTAATGGGCTATAGCCAAGCGGTAAGGCAACGGACTTTGACTCCGTCACGCGCTGGTTCGAATCCAGCTAGCCCAGTTAGTATTGGCGGCATAGCCAAGTGGTAAGGCAGAGGTCTGCAAAACCTTTATCACCGGTTCAAATCCGGTTGCCGCCTCCATGAATATGCGGGAGTAGTTCAACTTTTAGAACACATTCCTTCCCGGAATGAGGTATAGGTGTAAGTCCTATCTTCCGCTCCATATTTATAATCCCATGCGGGAGTAGTTCAACTTTTAGAACACGTTCCTTCCCGGAACGAGGTGTAGGTGTAAGTCCTACCTTCCGCTCCATATTTATAATCCCATGCGGGAGTAGTTCAACTTTTAGAACACGTTCCTTCCCGGAACGAGGTGTAGGTGTAAGTCCTATCTTCCGCTCCATTTTTTCTTCCAGATATGGGAGTTTTTTTTTACCCTTTTTTAAGTATACATAGTTTAGAAAATATATATTGAAATTTAGAGAATGGAAATATTTATGTATTTGTGTTGTTTTACTTTAATGATGTTTTTGTACGATTGTGAATTGGTAATTTATGGGAATTAATGATTTTATTGTGGAATTTCTCTTAATTTATGATCGATTTAAATGCACTCAATAAGACATTGAACAACGTTTCGTTGAAAATGTTGGTGGTATTATATGATAGTCGCCGATACTTGTAACTACGAAAAAGTAATATGAAATAGGAGAGATTAAATAATGATCAGAACATTAATGAATTCAAAGATACACCGAGCACGAGTAACTGAATCTAATTTGAATTATGTAGGTAGTATTACTATTGATAAAGATATACTTGATGCTGTTGATATATTAGCTAATGAAAAAGTAGCCATTGTGAATAATAATAATGGTGCTCGCTTTGAAACATATGTAATAGAAGGGGAAAGAGGAAGTGGAAAAATTTGTTTAAATGGTGCTGCTTCACGATTAGTTGAAGTTGATGATGTCGTTATCATCATGACATATGCTCAATTAAACGAAGAAGAAATTGAACATCATGAACCAAAAGTAGCCGTTTTAAATGAATATAATGAAATTACTCAAATGTTACATGAAAAAGAAAATCAGACTATTTTAGAATAATTTATTTGAATCACACTTGTAAATTTTTAAGTGTGATTTTTAATTTGTTAAAAGGTGACATTAAAATAACTTATAATGGTTAAAAATACATCAAAAGTGTTATTATTACGCTATTTTGTTTTGTTTACTATTGACGACAAAAGCTTAGCGTAATATAATATATTTATGCTATTTCGAGTTGATACGTTTTATAATTTGATGTATCAATACCAATTACCTGATAATATCAGGCCGGCGTGGCGGAATTGGCAGACGCGCGGGACTCAAAATCCCGTTCCTTCATTGGAGTGTCGGTTCGACCCCGACCGCC
>NZ_JXCF01000007.1 GCF_000875895.1 Staphylococcus gallinarum | reverse complement strand
ATATGGAATTGCTGGTTTATTTATACCCGCCGCATTAGCTACGACATTAACAATTTCAGAAGGTGGCTTTATTAAAGAGCATGCCGGTAACATCGATTTGAATTGGGTGGAATTATTGTTAAGTCCATATGCATGGGCAGTGGTATTTTTAGCAGTCATTTCGGTATTGTATATTTCTTCTGGATTCTTAACATTTTATGCTGCAAGAGCGCGAGATACTGAAGCATATCGTTTACTTAGATATTGGTTCTTATTCTGGGGACCGCCGATGATTGCGATTTCGATATTTGTATTCTTATCTTTAAGAGTGCATAATGAGACACACTTTATGAATGCAGTCACAAATTATTGGTGGATGTTCTTATTGAGCTTAATCTTCTTTATAGGTGCAATGATTTTAACATATCTAAAAAAAGGACACGGTGTAGCATTTATCTTTGTCATGTTGCAAATGGGATTCGCATTCTTTGGATACGGTGCAAGTAAATTGCCATATATATTAACCCCATATATTCATATTAAACATGGCGTGACTAATCCAAGTATGGCAATAACGTTAATCACTGCATTTATTTTTGCTTTACTTTTATTAATCCCATCGTTAATATTAATAATGAAATTATTTGTTTTTGACAAAGAATATGTCGAAGGCAAAAAATAACAGTTTTAATTAAAGAGGTGTAGGCAGTATTTGTTATCTAAGTTTTATAGTTAACAAACTGCTTATGGCCTCGATTTTTAAATTGGAGGACGCATATGGATAAAGAATATGTGGTAATTGGCTTAGGTCGATTCGGTGGCAGTATAGTTAGAGAATTAAATGCACTTGATATGGATGTAATGGCGATTGATTCAAATGAAGCACGTGTGAACGAATACAGTGACATTGCTACGCATGCTGTAGTTGCTGATACTACAGATGAAGCAGTAATGAAAAGCTTAGGTATAAGAAACTTTGATCATGTAATTGTCGCTATAGGTGAAAATATTCAATCTAGTACTTTGACGACATTGATCTTGAAAGAATTAGGTGTTAAAAAAGTAACAGCCAAAGCGCAAAATGATTATCATGCTAAAATTTTAAACAAAATTGGTGCTGATACGGTTGTACACCCAGAACGTGATATGGGTAGACGTATCGCACATAATGTTGCAAGTGCTAGTGTACTTGATTATTTAGAACTTGCTGATGAACATTCTATTGTTGAAATTAAAGCTAGTGAAAAGATGGCAGGGCAGACGATTATACAACTCGATATTCGTGCACAGTTTGGTATTAGTATCATTGCTATCAAAAGAGGTCGAGAAATTTTAGTATCTCCAGATCCGAATTTAAGTGTTGAAATAGGAGATATATTAATTATGATTGGCCATGATAACGATTTGAGTCGTTTTGAAAAGAAAGTCGTTCGTTAAAGTAATGTGATTCATACTAGAGGTAAGTGTTAATTTATGATATCAAAACGGACTAATCCATTAATGTGGATTGGTCCGTTTGTATATATAATAATTAAATATCTTTGAGGGTTAATTTGATGTAAAATGAATGGGTGTTTAATATTAGTATAAATGACTCGCTTTCCTAGGGGCCAGCTTCAGCCTGTAGTCTTCAGCTTGTCCTGTTCCCTCAGGAGTCTCGCCAAAATACTTCCACGAATAATGATGATTGTATATTATATAGTCATAGGATTTTTGAAATAAATATGTCTTTTTGTATTTATATATAAATCATCAATCCACAATACTCGTATGCTAGTGGGTGTTTAATATTAATATAAATGGCTTACTTTCCTAGGGGCCAGCTTCAGCCTGTAGTCTTCAGCTTGTCCTGACACTTGGCTTTATATGAATGAGATTTAAGATAGTACAATCAACTAACAATAATGAAAAAGACAGTATCTATTACAATGTAATAGATACTGTCTTTTATGTTCATCGAAACCATTTCGATGATACGTTTATTTTTCGTCCGTAGTTGCTGATTCTGTGTTTTGCTGTTTAGGCTTTCTAGGTGCTTTAGGTTTCTTTGGTGATTTAGCAACTTTTGTTGACTTAGCTTGTTGTTTCTCTGATTGATTATTATTTTTCTTAGTTGTATTTTGTTTGTTTGATTTATTTGCTTTTGCTTTTGGTTTACTTGGCGGTGGTGTTTGACCATCTTCGTTAACTTTCATGATAACAGGTAAAATCATTGGTTTACGTGCTGTTTTTTCATATAAGTAAGGTTGTAAAGTTTCGATAATTGAAGACTTGATTTGATGCCATTGTATTTCTGGGTTTTGGTTCAATTTTGAAATGACATCAGTTTTTATTCGACGTTGTGCATCATATATTAATTGACCTGATTCACGCATGTACACAAAACCACGTGAAATAATATCAGGACCTGAATGTAAAGTATTAGTGTTGAAATCGATGCTAACAACAACGATTACTAAACCTTCTTCAGATAATAATTTTCTATCTCTAATTACAACATTGCCGATATCACCAATACCGCTACCATCAACGAGTACATTTCCTGATGGAATACGTCCAGCTTTTCTTGCAGAATCTTTAGTTAGTGCTAATACATCACCAATTTCAAAGATAAATACATTGTCTGGATCTACACCACAATCAATACCAGTTTGACCATGCGCTTTTAGCATACGGTATTCACCATGAATAGGTAAGAAGAATTTTGGTCGAATTAATCGTAACATTAATTGTTGATCACCTTGTGAACCGTGACCTGAAGTATGAATATTCGACACTTTATGATGAATGACTTCTGCACCTGCACGGTATAATGCATTAATCGTACGGTTAATGCTCTTAGTGTTACCTGGGATAGGTGATGAACTGAAGACAACTGTATCATCTGGAATGATTTTAATTTGTTTGTGAGTGCCGTTTGCAATTCTTGATAAAGCTGCCATAGGTTCACCTTGAGAACCAGTACATAAAATTAATAATTCATGTTTAGGAATACTATTTATTTTATTAGGTTCAACAAATGTTTCTGGTGGTGCTTTAATATAGCCAAGTTCCATACCGATTTTAATGTTATTTTCCATTGAACGACCAAATGTAACAATTTTTCTATTATATTTAATTGCTGCTTCAACTGCTTGTTGAACGCGATAAATATTAGAAGCGAATGTTGCAAATATAATACGGCCTGAACAATTTCGGAAAATCTTTTCAACATTTTGGCCAACTTCACGTTCGCTTAACGTAAAGTCAGGTACTAATGAGTTTGTTGAATCGGATAATAAACACAGTACGCCTTCTTCACCAAGTCTTGCCATTTTTGCAATATTTGCTGGTTCTCCAACGGGAGTAAAGTCGAATTTAAAGTCACCTGTGTGAACAATATTACCTTCAGGCGTATTGACAATTACACCGTAAGCTTCTGGGATACTGTGCGTTGTTAAATAGAATGACACTTCAAAATGCTTTGATTTGATTACACTACTTTCATCGATTTCAATGAGCTCAGTAGTTCGTAATAAATGATGCTCTTCTAATTTGTTTCGGATTAAACCTAAGGCTAATGGGCCACCGTATATAGGTACATTGATTTGTTTAAGTAGGTAGGGCACACCACCTATATGATCTTCATGACCGTGAGTAATAAACAGACCGACAATTTTGTCTTGGTTCTGTTCTAAATAGGTAATATCAGGAATTACATAATCAATACCTAAAAGGTTATCATCTGGGAATTTAATACCAGCATCGATGATTACAATTTCATCTTGATATTCCACGGCATAAGTGTTTTTACCAATTTCACCTAGGCCTCCAAGCGCGTATACCGCAACTTCATTTTTATGAATTTGCTTCATTATTCAGCTTTCTCCACATTGAAATGATCTGATTGTTTTTCATACTCTAAATGTGCGCCCTCTAATTTTGTAATAAATTCAATATTATAATTACGTTCCTTTAAATATCTTCTTACTTGTTCTTCTGTTTCTGCTTCAACATAAATTGTTTGAGTTGATTCACGTACAATCACTTCGTCTTTGTTATGTTGATAAAATACTTTAAATACTGCCATTATATAGTTCCTCCTAAGATTCTAATTCTTGATTAAATGTTTTATAGTAAATAATCCCTTAATTTAGATGATGAAAACAAACTTTTGTATGAATAACATGAGAATTATCATGTACGGGGTAGTTTCATTGACTAAATATAAGTAAACCATGTGCAAATGGTTGCTAGATGATTTCGGATTATTTTAATTATCGTTCATTTTGAAAAATACAAATATATTTATATTTTCAGTTATATCTCATTTTACATGATGTAGTTGAATAAATAAAGCAGTTTTATCTTGTTGTAAGCTAATATAGTTATGGTTTGCCATATTATTTATGTGAAATTTAATGTTAGCTAGAGCAATGAAACCTTAAAATTTTCTGAAAATTTTAAATTAATTTACTAAAAGCTTGAGTAGGTTATAATTTTTATTTATGATAATAAAGTATAGATACATATTATAAGGAAAGTATAATTAGCAAATTGAGTTTGAAGAATAAGTGAAGGTGATTGGAATGGAACAAGTAACTAGAATAATTGAAGATGTGAAGAACGAGAAAAAAAGAACGGATAAAATTTTTGAAGGTATTACATTTGAAATTCGCGCTGAGCAAGTATTGATGTTTTTTAATTATAGTGAAATCGTTGATAATATTAGTGGTAATCAGTATTACGTGAAGCATAATCATGATCCTGAGTTTATTGATATTCAAGAGTTGAACCAATTGAAGGAAGGATTGCAAAAATTAGACATTCCGTTTAATGAACGTAGAGATGTTTTTATGTAATTGAAAGTGGCTTTAGTGATTATTAACTTGATTAAGTGGCTGGAACAGTGCATTGTTTCAACGTGTTGGTAATGTTAAGAGCAGGTTGCGTTAAACTGAATATGGATTATGATACTGTCAATTTACATTCGTTTGTCTAAATTGGCAGTATTTTCAGTTGTGAGAATATACATTTAACGTGCACGCTTTGTGTAAGCATAATTTCAAGATGACAATCTATAGTATTGTTAGTCAAATAGGATGTCGAACTGAAATGAATTTTAAAATAGCTATAATAAATTTAACTCACAGTTCATGCTTTTAAGGTTTGATAAAAGATTGTATTAAAATGGATAATTTATAAATCATTGGGTTATACGTTAAGACTTGGATGATGTATGAAATTCTATAATAATAGTAGAAAGTAGGTTTATATAAAATAATCTGTACATAAATTTTAAATAGAGTATTTTTGTGGAATGCCACAGAGTATGATGCCTGACAGTTTAAGGCGATGTTTGAGACATAGTCCTGGGAAGTGCATCAACAATGCAATTATTGTAAATAAAATAACCAGCAAATGATTATACTGTCATTTACTGGTTAATTAATGTGCTCGTGTCACGAATTATTAATTGGCAAAGGTGATAGAAGTTGGAAAAGTACGATAAATTATACTAACTTTAATCATCTTTATATAATGTAAAGCGTTTGTTTGATTCAAAATGAATTTAAGAAATTACTAACTTAACAATAATTTCAGTGCATCCAATCTATACTTCTACAGCATCTTGGTGTGGTTTGAGTGGATTATCGTTATCGATATAATCGTAAAACATCACGCCATTCAAATGATCAATCTCGTGTTGTAAGATAATAGCTGGATAACCTTTTAAACGCATTTGAACATCGTTACCATCTATGTCTTTTGCTTTAACTGTGATTCGGTTTTTACGATGAACTAGACCTGGAATATTTTCATCAACGCTTAAGCAACCCTCGCCTGTTGGTAGATATGCTTCTTGAATACTATGACTTGCAATTTTAGGATTTACTAACATAAGGTCATAGCTTCTGCCTTCTCCATCATCAGGTAAATATACAGCAATCATTCTTTTAGAAATATTGATTTGAGGTGCAGCTAAACCAACACCTGAGCGTAATCCATATTTATTAGCTGTCTCTTCGTCTTGACTATTTATTAAAAATTCTCGCATTTCTTTTAAAGTATTGCGATCTTCTTCAGATATAGGTAATTCAACTTCTTTAGCCTTTTCTCTAAGAGTAGGATGTCCATCTCTTATAATGTCTTTCATTGTTAACATTTGTTCTAACACCTTCCTTAATATAAAATATACCAAAGTTTAATAGTTAAAATACAGTGATAAATTTGAATTGTTATATAATATTATATAACATAACACTCACATAAAGGAGGATTTCAAACTATGAAATTTAAACACGGTGTTAGTGTATTACTTGCATCTACAATTTTAATGGCAGGTTGCACAACTGATAGAGGAGAAATAAAAAACTACAATAAACAAGTCGATAAAGCAAACGATGAGGAAAAAATTGTAAATTCTGTAGGTGAAAAAATAAATACACTTGAACAAGAAAAACAAAAATTAGTTAAAAGTGTTAGTGGTAAAAATCAAGAAAAAGTACAAAAAACTTCTGAGAAAATTGTCGATAATGTAAAAGAAAGAAAAGATGAATTTGAAAAAGAAGAAAAGGCATTTGATAAGTCGGAAGCGCAGTACAAAAAAGGTCAAAAGCATATAGATAATATTGAAAACAAGCAGAAACAAAAAATGGTTAAAAAATTAGACAAAGCACAGCTTGATAAATATAAAGCACATAAAAAATATGCCGATGCCTATGATGATGTATTAAAAAAAGAAAAAGCAATGTTTGAGTATACATCTGGCGATAATGTGGAACAATCACAAATAGATAAAAAATCCAAAGAAGTATCAGAATCATACAAAAAAATGAATGAAGCATTTAAAAAATATTCAGATACAGTGAAAAAAGTGAAAGATGAAAAGCAACAAGTAGACACGATAAGTTAAATGGGTGAGTTATATTTTGAAATTTTAAAATGACGCGATATACTATAGTTGTTGGATGCGCTTACATTTTGTAACTTGTAATGTATCAACATTGCGATAAATAGGACTAATACAGAGTTGTGCAAAAGAATGATACAGTTCTAAAACTGTACTCATTTTAAGTATTACAGAACTTTTTTAAAATATTTAACAGTGTAACAGTTTTGTGATACAATACTAGAGGATAAAATGAATTTCTATTATACGGGAAAGGTATGGTGAATTGAATGGCTCCGAAATTACAAGCCCAATTCGATGCAGAGAAAGTATTAAAAGATACTGAGTCTCAATTTGAAATGATCCAGATTTTGGATGAAGATGGTAATGTTGTTAATGAAGACTTATTACCGGATTTAACTGATGAACAACTCGTTGAACTAATGGAGAGAATGGTATGGACACGTATTCTTGACCAACGTTCTATCTCATTAAACAGACAAGGTAGACTAGGTTTCTATGCTCCAACAGCTGGACAAGAAGCTTCACAATTAGCTTCACAATACGCATTAGAGAAAGAAGACTTTATTTTACCAGGTTACCGTGATGTGCCTCAATTAATTTGGCATGGTTTACCTTTAACTGAAGCTTTCTTATTCTCAAGAGGTCACTTCAAAGGGAATAGAATGCCTGAAGGTGTGAATGCATTAAGTCCACAAATCATTATCGGTGCACAATATGTACAAACTGCTGGTGTTGCATTAGGTATGAAGAAACGTGGTAAACAAGCTGTAGCAATTACTTATACTGGTGACGGTGGTTCTTCACAAGGTGACTTCTATGAAGGTATTAACTTTGCGTCTGCTTACAAAGCACCAGCAATTTTTGTAATTCAAAATAATAACTATGCGATTTCAACACCACGTAGTAAACAAACTGCTGCTACAACATTAGCTCAAAAGGCTATCTCTGTTGGTATTCCAGGTTTACAAGTTGATGGTATGGATGCATTAGCTGTATATCAAGCAACTAAAGAAGCACGTGATCGTGCTGTTAATGGTGAAGGTCCTACATTGATTGAAACTATAACATACCGTTATGGTCCACATACAATGGCTGGAGATGACCCTACTAAATACAGAACTTCAGACGAAGATTCTGAATGGGAGAAAAAAGATCCATTAGTACGTTTCAGAAAATTCCTTGAAAATAAAGGATTATGGACTGAAGAAAAAGAAAATGAAGTCATCGAACGTGCAAAAGCAGAAATCAAAACTGCTATCAAAGAAGCAGATAACACTGAAAAACAAACTGTTACTGACTTAATGGAAATTATGTACGATGAAATGCCTCAACATTTACAAGAGCAATATGAAATCTATAAAGAGAAGGAGTCGAAGTAACCAATGGCACAAATGACAATGGTTCAAGCAATTAACAACGCGCTTAAAACTGAATTACAAAACGATGAAAATGTTTTACTTTTCGGTGAAGACGTGGGTGTTAATGGTGGTGTTTTCCGTGTAACTGAAGGCTTACAAAAAGAATTCGGTGAAGATCGTGTATTCGATACACCATTAGCAGAATCTGGTATCGGTGGTTTAGCCCTAGGTTTAACAACTGAAGGTTACCGTCCAGTAATGGAAATCCAATTCTTAGGATTCGTATTTGAAGTATTCGACTCTGTTGCAGGTCAAATTGCACGTACACGTTTCCGTTCAGGTAACTCAAAACAAGCACCAGTAACAATCCGCGCTCCTTTTGGTGGTGGTGTGCATACACCTGAATTACACGCTGATAACTTAGAGGGTATCTTAGCACAGTCTCCAGGTTTACACGTTGTAATTCCATCAAATCCATATGACGCAAAAGGATTATTAATTTCTGCAATCAGAAGTAATGACCCAGTCGTGTATTTAGAGCACATGAAATTATACCGTTCTTTCCGTGAAGAAGTTCCAGAAGAAGAGTATACAATTGAAATTGGTAAAGCAAGTGTGAAACAAGAAGGTACAGATATTACACTTATCGCTTACGGTGCTATGGTTCAAGAATCACTAAAAGCTGCTGAAGAACTTGAAAAAGACGGTTATTCAGTAGAAGTTATCGATTTAAGAACTGTTCAACCAATCGATATCGAAACATTAGTAGCATCAGTTGAAAAAACTGGTCGCGTTGTAATCGTTCAAGAGGCTCAACGTCAAGCTGGTGTTGGTGCTACTGTTGCATCTGAACTTGCTGAGCGTGCTATTCTTTCATTAGAAGCACCAATCGCACGTGTTGCAGCAGCTGACACTGTATATCCATTTACACAAGCTGAAAATGTTTGGTTACCAAACAAAAATGATATCGTTGAAAAAGCAAAAGAAACATTAGAATTTTAATTATAACCTTGAAGAAGTGGGATTTTAGCTATTGCTAAATCCTACTTCATTTCAAGTTTATATAAAAAACAGCATGAGGTTTTGACATATATGTCTTTCGCTCATTTTCTTATTTTGACTTAATATGATTTTTTAGGAGGAAATAACGTGGCATTTGAATTTAAATTACCAGATATTGGTGAAGGTATCCACGAAGGTGAAATTGTAAAGTGGTTTGTAAAAGCTGGAGATCAGATTGAAGAAGACGATGTATTAGCTGAAGTCCAAAATGACAAATCAGTTGTAGAAATTCCATCTCCTGTTTCAGGTACAGTCGAAGAAGTACTTGTAGAGGAAGGTACAGTAGCAGTTGTTGGTGATACAATTGTTAAAATTGATGCACCTGATGCAGAAGATATGCAATTTAAAGGTAGCGATAGTGATGAATCTGCAAGTGAAGAAGCACCAGCTGCTGAAGAAACTGCTAAAGAAGAAGCACCAGTTGCTACTGACGATGCAGACGTAGATGAAAGCAAACGTGTTAAAGCGATGCCTTCAGTTCGTAAATACGCTCGTGACAACGGTGTAAACATCAAAGCTGTAGCTGCTACAGGTAAAAACGGACGTACTACTAAAGAAGACGTTGATGCTTACTTAAATGGTGGACAAGCAACAGCTTCAAATGAAAGTGCAGCAGCACCTCAAGCTGAAGAAACTGCAAGTGCTACACAATCAGCACCAGTTGCTACTGAAGGCGAATTCCCAGAAACAACTGAAAAAATCCCAGCAATGCGTAAAGCAATTGCTAAAGCAATGGTTAACTCTAAACACACTGCACCTCATGTAACATTAATGGATGAAATTGATGTTCAAGAGTTATGGGATCACCGTAAGAAATTTAAAGAAGTTGCAGCAGAACAAGGTACTAAATTAACTTTCTTACCTTATGTTGTAAAAGCTTTAGTTTCTGCACTTAAAAAATACCCAGCACTTAACACTTCATTCAATGAAGAAGCTGGCGAAATTGTACACAAACATTACTGGAATATTGGTATCGCAGCTGATACTGATAGAGGTTTATTAGTACCTGTTGTTAAGAATGCTGACCGTAAGTCAATGTTCGCAATTTCAGATGAAATTAATGAATTAGCTGTTAAAGCACGTGATGGTAAATTAACTTCTGATGAAATGAAAGGTGCAACATGTACAATCAGTAACATTGGTTCAGCAGGTGGACAATGGTTCACACCAGTTATCAACCATCCTGAAGTAGCTATTTTAGGTATTGGTCGTATTGCTCAAAAACCAATCGTTAAAGATGGTGAAATTGTAGCAGCACCAGTATTATCATTATCATTAAGCTTTGACCACAGACAAATTGATGGTGCAACTGGACAAAATGCTATGAACCATATCAAACGTTTATTAAATAATCCAGAATTATTATTAATGGAGGGGTAAAACATGGTAGTTGGAGATTTCCCAATTGAAACAGATACTATTGTAGTTGGAGCAGGACCAGGAGGTTACGTTGCAGCAATTCGTGCAGCGCAATTAGGTCAAAAAGTAACAATCGTTGAAAAAGGCGAATTAGGTGGCGTATGTCTAAACGTTGGATGTATTCCTTCTAAAGCTTTATTACACGCTTCACATCGTTATGATGAAACAAAACATTCAGAAAATTTAGGGGTAATTGCTGAAAGTGTTTCTTTAAAATTTGATAAAGTTCAAGAATTTAAGCAATCAGTAGTTAAAAAATTAACTGGTGGCGTTGAAGGTTTATTAAAAGGTAATAAAGTTGAAATCGTTAAAGGTGAAGCTTATTTTGTTGATAACAACAGTTTACGTGTTATGGACGAAAAAAGTGCGCAAACTTATAACTTTAAAAACGCGATTATTGCAACTGGTTCTAGACCAATTGAAATCCCTAACTTCAAATTTGGTAACCGCGTTATCGACTCAACTGGCGCATTAAATTTACAAGAAGTTCCTGGTAAATTAGTCGTTGTTGGTGGCGGTTATATCGGTTCTGAATTAGGTACTGCATTTGCTAACTTCGGTTCTGAAGTTACGATTTTAGAAGGTGCAAAAGATATCCTTGGCGGATTCGAAAAGCAAATGACTCAACCTGTTAAAAAAGGTATGAAAGAAAAAGGCGTTGAAATCGTAACTGAAGCTATGGCAAAATCAGCTGAAGAAACTGATAATGGCGTTAAAGTAACATACGAAGTTAAAGGCGAAGAACAAACAATTGATGCAGATTACGTATTAGTAACTGTAGGTCGTCGTCCAAATACAGATGAATTAGGCTTAGAAGAACTTGGTCTTAAATTCGCTGATCGTGGTTTATTAGAAGTAGATAAACAAAGCCGTACTTCTGCTGACAATATTTATGCTATTGGTGATATCGTACCTGGTTTACCATTAGCACACAAAGCAAGCTATGAAGCTAAAGTTGCAGCTGAAGCTATCGCTGGAGAAGCTTCAGAAGTAGACTACATCGGTATGCCTGCTGTATGTTTCACTGAGCCAGAACTTGCACAAGTGGGTTACACTGAAGCTCAAGCTAAAGAAGAAGGTTTAGAAGTAAAAGCTTCTAAATTCCCATACGCAGCTAACGGTCGTGCATTATCATTAGATGATACAACTGGTTTCGTTAAATTGTTAACATTAAAAGAAGATAACACATTAGTTGGTGCTCAAGTTGTTGGTACTGGTGCTTCTGATATTATCTCTGAATTAGGTTTAGCAATTGAAGCTGGTATGAATGCTGAAGACTTAGCGTTAACTGTACATGCTCACCCTACATTAGGTGAAATGTCTATGGAAGCAGCTGAAAAAGCTATTGGATTCCCAATCCACACTATGTAATATAGTAATTGTGCTATAACACAATTTATGAATAATGGCCACTGGTGCAAACTAGTGGCTATTTTTTTAATTTAAAAATATATTTAGGTTAATAAGTATATATTGTCAGGTTGAATGGAGGATTAATAGTATGGAATATCAATATCCTATAGATTTAGATTGGTCTAATGATGAAATGATGGATGTCGTTTCTTTTTTTAACGCAATTGAAGCATATTACGAAACAAAAGTTGAAGGAACTCAGCTCATAGATAAATATAAGAAATTTAAAAATGTTGTGCCAGGTAAAGCTGAAGAAAAACAAATATTCAAAGAATTCGAAAAAAATAGTGGCTATAATAGCTATAAAGCAGTGAAAGCAGTGCAAAGTTCACCAGAACAAAAATATTTTAGTGTAAATGATAAATAACTATTGTCATGATGGCTATATTCTGATATTTTTATTAAGCATTAAACAAAATGTTTGATAATAGTAAACAGAATATAGCATTTTTTAATTTCTATTTTAAAAAGTTGGAAATTCAGAGTGCAATGAGAAAGATTGAAAAATAGGTGACGCTATGGAAATAGGTAAAAAATTAAAAGATTTAAGACGTATTAAAAATTTAACACAAGAAGAATTGGCAGAACGCACGGATTTGTCTAAGGGCTATATATCTCAAATTGAAAGTGGTCATGCTTCACCTAGTATGGAAACATTTCTAAATGTGCTTGAGGTATTAGGAACTAATCCGGGAGATTTTTTTCAAACTAAAGTGGAAGAAAAAGTGCTATATAAGCAAGCTGAGCAAAAAACTTATGATGAATATGATAAAGGTTACTTATTAACATGGCCTGTAACAAGATCAAATGAGTTTGAAATGGAGCCATTATTGTTAACATTGAAAGGTAAAAGTGCTTATAAAAACTTTAAGCCATCCCCGTCAGATACTTTTATTTATTGTCTAGAAGGTGAAATTTCATTGATGCTTGGTGATAAAGCGTATCATGCGAGTCAAGGAGATGCTTTATATTTCAAGGCAAATCAAATACATAAACTATTTAATCCATCGACATCACAAGCTCGAGTTATGGTAGTTGCTACTGCATCTTATTTATAGGAGGATAAAAATTATGAAACCAATATTATCATTTAAATCAGTTAGCAAATCGTTTGATGGGTCAACTGTTTTAGACAACATAGATTTAGATATCGAATCGGGTCATTTTTACACATTATTAGGACCTTCTGGATGTGGAAAAACAACAATCTTAAAGTTGGTTGCTGGATTTGAACAAACAGATCATGGTGAAATTGTTTACAAAGACCAAGTGATAAATGATTTACCAGCAAATAAAAGAAAAGTAAATACAGTATTCCAGGACTATGCTTTGTTTCCGCATTTAAATGTGTATGATAATATCGCATTTGGATTAAAATTAAAGAAATTAAATAAACGAACAATAAAGCAAAAGGTTAAAGAAGCCTTAGCATTAGTGAAATTATCTGGTTATGAGACTCGCTCAATTGATGAGATGAGTGGTGGACAAAAGCAGCGTGTAGCTATTGCACGTGCAATTGTTAATGAACCAGAAATTTTACTTTTGGACGAATCGTTATCGGCACTAGATTTGAAATTGAGAACAGAGATGCAGTATGAATTACGTGAAATACAGTCCAGATTAGGTATTACGTTTATTTTTGTAACGCACGACCAAGAAGAAGCTTTAGCGTTAAGCGATTATATCTTTGTTATGAAAGATGGTAAGATACAACAATTTGGTACGCCAACTGATATTTATGATGAGCCTGTAAATCGATTTGTTGCAGATTTTATTGGTGAGTCAAATATTGTACAAGGACAAATGGTCAAAGACTATGTTGTTAATATTTACGGTCAAGACTTTGATTGTGTTGATATGGGAATTGAAGAAGGGACTCATGTTGAAGTTGTTATTAGACCTGAAGATATTTCACTTATAGCAGCAGAACAAGGTTTGTTTGAAGTCACGGTAGATACAATGTTATTTAGAGGCGTCCATTATGAAATAAACTGTATTGATCGTAAAGGTTATGAATGGATGATACATTCCACTAAAAAGGCTGAAATTGGAAGTAAAGTAGGACTATATTTTGATCCAGAAGCAATACATATTATGGTGCCTGGTGAAACAGAAGAGGAATTTGATAAGCGTATTGAGAGTTATGAGGAGCATGAAAATGAAGCAAATTAATAAATTTTTATTTGTACCATATATTTTATGGATGATACTGTTTATTATTGTGCCAGTATTGCTGTTGATTTATTTTTCATTTTTTGATTTACAAGGTCATTTTAGCTTTGAAAATTATAAAAAAATATTTTCAGCAACTTACTTTAAAATGATATGGGATTCTATTTTATATGCTCTAGCAATTACGATAATCACATTACTAATCAGTTATCCTGCGGCATATTTTATTCGTGCTTCGAAACACCAAAGTTTATGGTTAATAATTCTTATTATACCAACGTGGATTAATTTACTGCTAAAGACCTATGCATTTATTGGTATATTCAGTCATGATGGTATTATCAATCAAGTGTTGACTATGCTACATTTACCAAAAGCTGATTTGTTATTTACGACACCTGCTTTTTTAATTGTTGCTAGTTATATTTATATTCCATTCATGATTTTACCAATTTTCAACAGTATGAAAGATATTCCTAATAACGTACTACAAGCATCTACAGACCTGGGAGCAAATGCATTTACCACATTGAGAAAGGTCATTATTCCATTAACAAAACAAGGTGTACTTACAGGAATACAAGTTACATTTATTCCGGCATTATCATTGTTTATGATTACTAGACTGATTGCAGGTAATAAAGTGATTAATATAGGTACGGCGATAGAAGAACAATTCTTAGTGATTCAAAACTATGGACTGGGCTCTACAATAGCATTATGTCTAATTGTCTTTATGGCTATTGTACTTATCATTACAAATACTAAATCTACGAATGGAAAAGGGTGAATCACATGAAATGGTATGGTAAATTATATATCTTTATGTTAACTGCGTTGTTATATATTCCGATACTATTTTTGATGGTTTATTCATTTAATGCTGCAGGTAATATGATACACTTTGAAGGTTTCACGCTGGATCATTATCGTGATTTATTTCAAGATGATCGGTTGATGGCAGTCATTTTTAATACAATTGCAGTTGCTTTGTTAGCAGCTTCAATTGCTACTGTTATCGGTACGATGGGTGCAATTGCACTGTATCATTTAAAAAATAAGAAAATACGTGTATCATTACTTACTTTGAATAATGTATTAATGGTTTCTTCTGATGTAGTGATTGGTGCTTCATTTTTAATCATGTTTACAGCAATTGGACATTTCACAGGATTAGGGTTAGGATTTACAACGGTCTTAATCTCACATATTGCCTTTTGTATCCCAATTGTGGTTATTATCGTATTACCTAAATTATATGAAATGAATCATCATACTCTAGATGCTGCAAGAGATTTAGGAGCAAGTGAATTTCAAATTATGAATAAAGTCATGTTGCCACAATTATTCCCAGCAATTATTGGAGGATTCTTTATGGCACTAACTTATTCATTGGATGATTTTACTGTCAGTTTCTTTGTTACTGGTAATGGTTTCAGCGTCTTATCTGTTGAGGTTTATGCTATGGCGCGTAAAGGTATTAGTATGGAAATTAATGCAATATCTACGATTCTATTTGTGGTTATTTTGTTAGGTGTCTTAGGCTATTACTTAATACAGAATCTCATCAAACATAGAGGTCAAATGAAGCGAGGTATTGAACGATGAAACGATTTTTACAACTAATACTTGTTTCTATCTTGATTGGTTTGATTTGTTTATTTATCAGTCATAAGTATACTGCTAAAGAACATACTAAGAGCGGTGAGAAAATTTATGTTTATAATTGGGGAGAATATATTGACCCAAGTTTAATCAAAAAGTTTCAAAAAGAAACCGGCATTGAAGTAGTATATGAGACATTTGATTCGAATGAAGCTATGGAAGCTAAAATCCGTAACGGTGGTACACATTATGATGTGGCCTTTCCGAGTGATTACACGGTAGAAAAGATGAAAAGTGAGCATCTTTTATTACCTTTAAATCATAAAAAGATACCTAATATTAAAAATTTAGATTCTGATTATATGAATATGCCATATGATAGAGGCAATAAATATTCAATGCCATACTTTTTTGGTACGGTAGGTATTTTATATAATAAGAAAGCTTACCCGAATGCATCATTCGACTCTTGGCAAAGCTTATATAACAAACAATATAAGAATGATATATTACTTGTTGATGGAGCTAGAGAAATTATAGGATTATCACTCAACAAATTAGGATATAGTTTAAATGACACGAATAACACACATCTAAGAGAAGCGGAAAGCAATTTGACGAAACTCGGTCCTAATGTTAAAGGTGTGGTAGGTGATGAAGTTACGATGATGCTAGAACAGCACGAAGCTAATATTGCTGTTGTATGGAGTGGTGTGGCAGCACCAATTGTACAAGAAAATGATGATTTTGATTACGTCGTACCAAAAGAAGGATCAAATTTATGGTTCGATAATATGGTTATTCCTAAAACTGCTCAAAACAAAGCAGGGGCATATAAATTCATGAATTTTTTATTGGATGAACGTAATAACAAACAAAATACAGAATGGGTTGGATATGCAACGCCGAATAAAGCAGCGAGAGCTTCGTTACCAGCTGAAATCAAGCATGATAACCGTTTCTATCCTTCTCAACAAACACAGTCTAAATTGGAAGTTTATAAAGATTTAGGAAAAGAAGCATTAAGTGAATACAATGAAAGATTTTTAAATTTTAAAATGTCCTTAAAATAGATTGTAGATAGTAGTTATTTTAGGATTAATTAGATATAATTATTTGACAAGCATTATAAGGAGTTGTGATTACATGTCAGGAGATCAATATACTCAAGTTAGGCGACCTGTGAGTCGTATAGCTGAAAAAGTATTGGGATGGTTAAGTTGGATATTTTTACTATTATTAACCATCATTACGATGTTTATCGCACTAGTTTCATTTAGCAGTGATACATCGATTCAAAGGTTAGAGACATCTTTAAATGGCAATGATTTTATTCAACAAATACTCGCGAATAATAGTCTAAATACAACTCAATTTGTAATATGGCTACAAAATGGTATTTGGGCAGTAATTGTTTATTTCATTATTTGTTTATTAGTGTCATTTTTGGCCTTAATTTCTATGAATATTAGAATATTATCTGGAATTTTATTTTTAGTTGCGTCTGTAATAACGTTACCTTTAGTATTACTATTTGTACCACTCATTATACCGATTCTATTCTTTATCACAGCAATCATGATGTTTGCGAGAAAGGATAAAGTTGAAACTGTACCTGGTTATTATGCAGATGAACCATATGATGCATATGAGCGTTACGAACGTCCTGAACGTCAAAAAAATGAAGGTCATTATAGTGAGCCGGTAGAACCTGTAAGAGAGGAACCGCAATCTAACACAGGAACTACTCAAGAGCAACAAGGTTCAGCAGATAATCAACTACGTCGTGGTGGATACTCTTCTGATGTGGCACAAAAGGTAAATGCTTCAAATGGCGATTCAGAAGAAGAGCCAGCAGTGTTATCTAGACAAGCCAAGTATAATTATAAAAATAAAAAACAACAAGACGATTTTGGTGATGTCAGTAGCGTTTATGATGAAGAGGGCAATGCTGTAAATGATAATACTGCGCATAAAGAAGAAGATGAAATGACGCGTGAACAACAAGAAGCATTGGAAAGAGAAAGACAACAACGTGAGGCTGAAGAGGCTCAACGCAGACAAGCTGAATATGAAGAACAACAACGCTTGAAATACGAAGAAGCACAACGTAAAGAAAGAGAAAAACAAGAACGTGCAGAAGAAAAAGCACGCATAAAGCAAGAAAAGAAAGAACGAAAACAACGTGAAAAAGAACGACGTAAACAAATGCCAAGTGCAGCCAACCAACGTCGAATGAATTTTGAAGAACGTAAAAAAATGACGTCACATGATGAGAAACAACAAAAGGCTGAACGTTCAGTAGAAGATGGTTCTCAATCGCAAGATAAGGAAAAATAACTAAAAATGTTTCAGTAAGTATTTAAATTTCTGAACTATGGAGAAAGGCAATTTCTATTAATATAATATAGAAATTGCCTTTTTATTATGGAATAAAGCATACGCTATGCGTGTGCCTTAATATTGTATATATTAAAATAGATGCGTTACAAGTCTTATGTTTAAGTTTCATAACGCTAACAAACATTGATATAAAAAATCCCTCCAAATATTCATTGGAATTTTTGGGGGATTTCTAGTATATATAATCTAAGTGTTAGTTATAATTCTTGGAAAGTTTGAACAATAAGATAAATATTTAAAATACTTAATATTGTTATAAGTATCCATGAGATTACATTGATCCAAGTTTTATTTTTAAATTGACCCATTAATCCATAATTGTTTGTTGCAAGTTGTAATGGTATCAGTGAAAATGGTAAGGCTATACTTAAAAATACTTGAGAAAAGACGAGCAATTGTTCCATTTTTGCTTCATTGCTATTGAAAATGATTAAACAGAAAATAATAGGAAGTATTGCTAGTAATCTAGTGATTAAACGTCTCAACCAATTTGGTATTTTTAAATTAATAAAACCTTCCATGACTATTTGTCCAGCCATAGTACCAGTTATTGTAGAATTTTGACCAGAAGCTAACAAGGCAACAGCAAATAAAGTACTCATTATTGCTCCAAGAGATGCGCCTAAAATTGGTTGATGGTGTAATGCAGTGTATAAATCATAAAAGCCACCCAGTTTTTCAGTATTCACACCATAGAAAAGTGCCGCCCCTAAGATAAGTAATAGACAATTTATTACAAATGCAATCGATAATTGTATATTGGAATCCAAAATAGCATATTTGATAGCTTGCGCTTTTGATTTCATATCATGTCTATCATACATTCTAGTTTGTACGATAGATGAATGTAGATATAGATTATGGGGCATAATTGTTGCGCCGATGATACCTAATGCAATAAATAAGGCACTATTATCAGTTATAATTTTACTATGAGGAACAAATCCATTTAACATACTCGTAACATCTGGCGAAGCAATAAAGACTTCAAATATAAAAATAACCAGTACAGTAAAAATTAATGTACCGACAATCGCTTCAATTTTTCTAAATCCAAAACGCATAATAAATAACAGTAAAAAGACATCTAACACAGTGATTAAAGCACCTACAAGTAAAGGAATATCAAACAGTAAGTCGAGTGCAATTGCACTTCCAATAACTTCTGCAATATCCGTCGCAATAATAGCGAGTTCTGCTATTATCCAAAATATAAAGGACATGGGTTTATTGAGGTAGTGCTTTGTAGCTTGGGCTAAATCCATACCTGTTGCTATTCCTAATCTCACAGTCATACTTTGTAATAACATAGCTGATAAACTTGAAAGTAAAATCACGAATAGCAAAATGTATCCGAATTGTGCGCCACCTTGCATAGATGTAATCCAATTCCCAGGATCCATATAGCCAACAGCAACTAATAGTCCCGGTCCTAAATATGACAATAGCTTTTGACTGAACTTACCGTCTGAAACAACAGTAACTGTATTGTTTATTTCGTCCATACTTTTTTGTTGTGTATCATTTTGTTGAGACATATTGCCTCACCTCCAATATAAAACTTAATAATCATCAGATTAACCCAAAAAAAATATTAGGTCAACCTAAAATATTTGGAAATTGTTTGAATTGTACTATATTGAACGCTTAAAATTAATAGTTGACTTGAATGTTTAAACTTATGAAAATTTGCTATGATAGAAGAAAAGCATTGAGAGGAGGAGTAAGATGAATAGAAAAGCAGAAAAGATACTATCTTGGATTGCCAATGCTTTAAGTATTGTATATTTATTGTTTATCGTACTATGTTTGTTCATGATTAATGTACCTGATTTTAAAGAAATCTTTAATCAAATGAATCAACAACAAGGATTAGAGATGTCATTAGGTACGTTCAAAGCCTCATTGACTTTATTGACAATTTATTTGTTAGTTTCATTGCTATTAGGTGTAATTGGTACATTTTTAATTAAGAAAAATAGAGTTTTAGCTGCATGTTTATTAATTGTAGCAGCATTGACAGCTATTTTTTCAAGTAACTTGATTGCATTAATTTTATGGTTAATTGCAGGTATCATGTTATTCGCTAGAAGACCAAACAACAAGACCACAAATAACAATCATGGTGAAACATTCAACAATAATGATAAGCAACATAATAGAAATAGCAACAATAATACCTTTGATGAGGAAACACAACAACGTAAAAGAAAAAAAGATGACGATCCATACATTTATTAGTAGTAGTTACAGCAAAGTATAAAAAATGCCGGGCCATATGAAGAGGCTCGGCATTTTTAATTCATGGCTTTTATATAGAGAGATAATTTGAATTATCTATAGAAAGTAAGTAGTTGTTCAAATGTTTCTTCTAAATAGCTTAAAAAGGCTTTGTCAGATTTTAATTCTGCTGCTTGTGGTGTTAAAGTACGAGCAATAAAGAATTCACCTTTTTTAACTTTTTTAACGCGATCAATTGCTTTATGTAGTTCGTCGTCAGACATATCTTTAATATATGTCTTTGTTTGATTCATATGGTCTAAACTTACGCTATAATCTGTAGGTAATTGTTTAATTGTATCAAATTTATCTTCGAAGACTTCTACACGTTGGGCTTTATCTTTAGCTTCGTGCATTACACCATACATTACAAATAATTGGTCTTCAAATAAGCCAATTTGAAAATGTGGTAACATTTTATAGCCTCGGTTATTCGTAGCAAAGGCAACCCATGTATCTTTTGGTGGATTAACACTTCGACGTGCGTGTTTAGCAACATGAGGATAGAATTGCTCGCCAGTAGTTGTCTCTAAGTATTGTGCGAAGTACTCTCCAAGTGCATTGAGCTGTGGACGAACATGTTCGTCGAGTGCTTGCATACGTGCATCTAAACCATCTACTTGGAATGATTTAAAATCCTTAGGTTTAAAAGTATATTTTGTCATATTAACCTCCTGTACAACTTCATAGTTTGGTTGTATTGTAGCACATTATTTAAGAACATACATTTGGTTTGTTTCAAAGTTAAACAATGTAAACACGCGTGTGAAGGGATAATAAATAGGGTATAACAAAATTATTAGCGATATTGGATGTAAATTACAAATGTGACTTATACATATAATGAAGAAAATAGATAAAAATACGTCCGTTACCTTTTTATGTAATAAGTAATGTATAATAGAAGTGTTAAGGAGCTGAGACTATGACAGTTTATGAATTTGCAAAAGGTCTGATTTTAGAAGCGGGCAATAATGTTAAAAAAATTATGAAACAAGACATAGAAATTGAAACGAAATCAAATCCTAATGATTTAGTTACTAATGTAGATAAAGCAACTGAATTATTTATATATGATACAATAAAAAAGACATATCCTGAACACAAAGTGATAGGTGAAGAAGGTCATGGACATGAATTAACTGATACACAAGGTATTATCTGGGTGGTTGATCCAATCGATGGTACCCTGAATTTTGTACATCAAAAGGAGAACTTTGCAATATCTATAGGCATTTATTCTGATGGCAAACCATATGCAGGTTTTGTCTTTGACGTGATGAATGATGTATTGTATCACGCTAAAGTAGGTGAAGGTGCATTTGAAAATGAAACGCCGCTTGCACCTATAGAATCAACAACATTAAAGAAAAGTATTATCGGTATAAATCCCAATTGGTTAACAAAGCCGAAATTAGAAGATGTATTTAAGCCAATTGTTGATGAAGCAAGAAGTGCAAGAGCATATGGCTCGGCAGCATTAGAAATTATTCATGTTGCAACAGGAAGGTTGGCAGCATATATAACACCTAGGTTACAACCTTGGGATTTTGCAGGTGGTTTAATTATATTAAATGAAGTAGAAGGTGTTGGTACTGATTTACAAGGACAACCATTATCCTTATTCAGAGCCAACTCAATTGTTATGGCAAATCCTCAACTTCACGAAGAACTTGTATATCATCACTTTCCTCAAAATAAAGAGATTATAGAGTTGATTCAACAACGTTTAACAGGTCATAAGTGAGTGTATTTATAAAAGAACAAAGCCCTTAAATGAAATTGATGTTTCATTTAAGGGCTTTGTTAATTATAATTTGAAGCTTATGTTTTTTCTTAGGTGTTTGAATGGTTATCTTTGTCATACAAGTTAATTTTTAAAGTGAATTACAGCCAATCATTTTCACGATATTTCTTTTTTAACGTGAAACCGTAACCAAATGTTGCAATGAATAATATAAGTGTTAAAATCATCAGTGGAACATTTGTAGCTGCTAGACTAAAGCTAAATAAAAGCAAGAATACAATCGCTACGACAGCGAGTACCCAAAATATTGCTTTAGATTTTTTTTGTTGCATCCCAACCACACCTTTATAGTTTTCTTTAACCAATTATATGATATAATAAAAAAGTTGCAAAGAAAAGTGGGAATTTACTCGAGAAAGGAAATTGTAATATGACTAATTTAAGAGAAGATGTTCGTAACATAGCAATCATCGCTCACGTTGACCATGGTAAAACAACACTAGTTGATGAATTATTAAAACAATCAGGTATCTTTCGTGAAAATGAGCATGTAGATGAAAGAGCAATGGATTCAAACGATTTAGAAAGAGAACGTGGTATAACTATTCTTGCGAAAAATACAGCAGTAGATTATAAAGGGACAAGAATTAATATCCTAGATACACCAGGACACGCAGACTTCGGTGGCGAAGTTGAACGTATTATGAAAATGGTTGATGGGGTTGTATTAGTTGTTGACGCTTACGAAGGTACAATGCCTCAAACACGTTTTGTATTGAAAAAAGCTTTAGAACAAAATCTAAAACCAGTAGTAGTAGTCAATAAGATTGATAAACCAGAAGCAAGACCTGAAGGTGTTGTGGATGAAGTATTAGACTTATTTATCGAATTAGAAGCTTCAGACGAACAATTAGATTTCCCAGTTGTATATGCTTCTGCAGTTAATGGTACTGCAAGTTTAGATGCTGAAAAGCAAGATGAAAACATGCAATCATTGTATGAAACTATTATCGACTATGTACCAGCACCTGTAGATAATAAAGACGAACCTTTACAATTCCAAGTTGCATTATTAGATTATAATGATTATGTTGGACGTATTGGTGTAGGTCGTGTATTCCGTGGAACAATGCGTGTAGGAGATAGTGTATCTCTATTAAAATTAGACGGTTCAGTTAAAAACTTCCGTGTTACAAAAATCTTTGGTTACTTCGGTTTGAAACGTGAAGAAATTAAAGAAGCACAAGCTGGTGATTTAATCGCAGTTTCAGGAATGGAAGATATTAACGTAGGTGAAACTGTAACACCGCACGATCACCAAGAAGCGTTACCTGTCCTTAGAATTGATGAGCCTACTTTAGAAATGACGTTTAAAGTTAATAACTCACCATTTGCAGGTCGTGAAGGTGACTTCGTAACTGCACGTCAAATTCAAGAAAGATTAGATCAACAATTAGAAACAGATGTTTCATTAAAAGTTACTCCAACAAACTCTCCAGATACGTGGATTGTTGCTGGTCGTGGTGAATTACACTTATCAATCTTAATTGAAAATATGCGTCGTGAAGGGTTTGAACTACAAGTTTCTAAACCTCAAGTTATTATTAGAGAAATTGATGGCGTTCAATGTGAACCTTTTGAACGTGTACAATGTGAAGTACCACAAGAATATACAGGTGCAGTTATTGAATCATTAGGCCAACGTAAAGGTGAAATGTTGGATATGGTTACTACAGATAATGGTTTAACGCGAATTATCTTTATGGTACCTGCTCGTGGATTAATTGGTTATACAACAGAATTCATGTCACAAACACGTGGATATGGAATTATTAACCATACATTTGAAGAATTTAGACCACGTGTTAAAGGTAGAATAGGTGGACGTAGAAATGGTGCATTAGTATCAATGGATCAAGGCCAAGCTAGTTCATATGCCATTATGGGACTTGAAGATCGCGGTACAAACTTTATGGAACCAGGTACAGAAGTATATGAAGGTATGATTGTTGGTGAACATAACCGCGAAAATGATTTAACTGTAAATATTACAAAAGAAAAGCATCAAACTAACGTTCGTTCGGCTACAAAAGATCAAACAGTTACAATGAAACGTCCAAGAGTATTAACACTTGAAGAAGCTTTACAATTTATTAATGATGATGAATTAGTTGAAGTTACGCCAGAAAGTATTCGTATTAGAAAAACAATCTTAGAAAAGTCAGCACGTGAAAAAGAATCTAAACGTTTAAAACAAATGATGCAAGAAGAAGAATAAATGAAGTTTTCATCTCTTAAATGTAAATATAATCGCTCATTAGATTATTCACTACAATTGGAGTTACGGATATAAATCATTGAAAAATGCCAATCCAAAAGATTAAATTTTAATCTTTTGGGTTGGCATTCTTTATTTTAATATTTCGTATAAATATAGCGAACATAGCTAGAATGCTTAGAGTAGAGACATCACCTCATAACCTTGATACATACCTTACATCTTCTTAATTTAAAAAAAATACTTAATTTAAAATTAGGTAAAGAATACAAAAAAGGACAGTGTATTTTTAATAAACAATAAAAATTTATCCACGTTTTATACTGCACCATGCATATAACATAACAGTTTTAAATTTCATCATTCATTAAATTGATAAATCGACTAGTACCTTATTATAAAAAAAGAGTCATATATTAGTTAATGTGCATAGCATGAATTATCACATGAATAGGCTAACTACATTACTAACATATAACTCGGATTTTGTGATGACTACTCTTTAGCTAAATGATTAAATGTATAGGTTTGGTTGCGTTGTTTAGGTGTGTCTAATCTACTTTTACATTCGTCACACATAAAGGTATGCATTGGATCATTTCTCAATCTCTTTGCTTCTAGTGTGTTTTCATCTATAAAAACCTTCGTATCACAAATGATACATTGAACTTGTTTCAAATTTAAATCACCTCAATATGGGTAACATGCTCGAATTGATAATCGTAACCTTGATCTGGAATATATACAAAGCTATCAACAGCATTATCATCATATAAACGTTTTCCATCCTTTGAAAATTGGAAGAATAAATATGGTAATAAATCAATTGGTACATCAATCGATTGGTCGCTATTAGAAAGACGAATGAGTTGTGCACCTTCTTGAATTTCTGCATTTTTGAAAAATGGTGTCATATTAATGACAAATGAACCTTCAAGAACTGCTCTTTTTTTATATTTAATCTCAGAGTTCAGTGTCGGTGGATTGGTTTGACCTTCTAATATTGCACGATTCCATTCTCTATTGTCTTCAAAAGCGATGGGTTTGGTACCATCAAAAACGCCATTTTCCAAGTCTTCGATTTGTACCTTACGGTCGTCAAAGATCCAAGTTGTACTATCTAATGTGATTTGAAAATTTACTGCTCCCTTAATTTGAATCATAATCCCACTCCTATTGATAAATCTCGACAATAACTATTGAACTATTCTATGTATTAATAATATTAAATATATCATTTGAATCATTAAGTACTAATATTGAGTAACAATGACTTAACGATAATAAATGAATATTTTGTGACGAAAAATTATCATTATTACATTAGCTCATTACCTTTTACTAAAATTAGCTAGTAAATAAAAACGCTTACTTTAGAGCAGAAGGCAATTTATGAAGTATGCTCTAGTTATTGTGAATGTAAAATTAACTTTAAATATAATTTTATCACACATAAGCGTATTTAGTATATTACTGAATACTCTTGCTTTTTACTATTCAGTAAGATACACTTTTATTTATAAAGTTACAATTGATAGGGGGAGTATGTCATGGTAAAGAGTCAGGATTTAAATAATGCGGCATATGACCAGTTGAATAAAGATGCTGATAGGATTCTCCAACTTATTAAAGTACAAATGGACAATCTTACATTACCACAATGCCCATTGTATGAAGAAGTACTCGATACTCAGATGTTTGGATTACAAAAAGAAGTAGATTTCGCTGTTGAACTTGGTTTAGTTGACAGTGAAGCGGGCAAAGGATTAATGCTTCGATTAGAAAAAGAACTTTCTAAATTGCATGATGCATTTACGAATGTTTAATTTGTAATATTCAAAACTGGTATGGCGTAAGTCCAGATCTAAAATAAATATTTTTTTGTAGTAATATTAAAGCTACATAAAGTACAGGCAAAGTGACTGGAACATCAATTTATAATTGATTGCTTCGCAGTCACTTTTGTTATTTCTGAAATTATTAGAAATCGAAGCATTAAAAAGTTATAATTTATGATATATTTATTCGAGAAATTATGACAATGTTTGATATAATGTAAAAAGCGCACTTTCTTACTACAATAAAATTTAAATAGTGCTATAGAGATACTAAATTTAAAGAAAAAGTAATAAATAAAAATGCAATCTGCAAATTTAAAAATAAGATATTAAAAATTAGAATTGGATGATATGTCAAATGAATAACATAAAGCAATTTTTTCGATATATAGGCAAAAACGCTAAATATATCGACTATCCACTAGTAATTACATATTTATTACTGTGTCTTATTGGATTGGTTATGGTTTATAGCGCCAGCATGGTAGCTGCAACAAAAGGGACCTTAACTGGTGGTGTTTCCGTATCAGGGACATATTTTTATACTAGACAATTGATGTATGTCATTATGAGTTTGATACTCGTCTTTTTTATGGCTTTCTTTATGAACGTGAAATTTTTGGAAAAGACAAAGTTTCAACAATGGATGATGGGAGGCATCATTCTATTATTATGTGCAACCTTAGTCATTGGTAGTAATATCAATGGTTCTAAAAGTTGGATTAACTTAGGATTTATGAATTTGCAAGCATCAGAGTTATTGAAGATTGCGATTATATTGTACATACCTTATATGATTGAGAAGAAACGACCGCAAGTGTTTAAAGAGCCGAGAATTTTAATGTCGCCAATTATTTTGGCATCATTTTGTATTGGGCTCGTATTTTTACAACGAGATGTTGGTCAAACGTTACTTATATTAGTTATTTTCTTTTCAATTTTATTTTATGCCGGTATTGGTGTAGAAAAGTCTATTAAATATGGTTTGATAGTACTAACTGGGATCGTTATCATTGGTGGGTTATTCTTATTATTAGGTCTAGTACCTGATTACTTGACTGCACGTTTTAGTACATTAGCAAATCCATTTAGTAAAGAATCTGGAACAGGTTATCATATTTCAAACTCATTAATTGCAATAGGTAATGGTGGTCTGTTTGGTAGGGGCTTAGGTAATAGTATTATGAAATTAGGTTATTTACCTGAACCTCACACAGATTTTATCTTTTCAATTATTTGTGAAGAATTAGGACTTATCGGTGGTTTGTTTGTCATCTGCCTATTATTCTTTATCGTATACAGGGCCTTCCAACTAGCGAATAAAACACCTTCGTTCTTCTATAAATTAGTTTGTGTCGGTATTGCCAGTTATATAGGAAGTCAAACCTTTGTAAACTTAGGCGGTATTTCTGGGACAATCCCACTAACAGGTGTTCCATTGCCGTTTATCAGCTTTGGTGGTTCTTCAATGATTAGTTTAAGTATTGCTATGGGATTATTATTAATCACTGCGAAACAAATTAAAATAGAAGAATACCGTAGAAAGCAAGCAAGAAAACAACAAAAAAACGTAGAAGTTCCTAGAAAATTTAATCGTTTTAATAAATGATTTGATACGACAAAAATAAGCAAACATTTCAATGTTTAGACATTGAAAACGTTTGCTTATTTTTTTATATTATCACATAAATTTCGAAAAAGTTAGAACGCTGACTATAAATGATAACAAAAACTTATCGTAATATATAACTTTTTATTATCTGTTAGTTATGATACAATAAGCTAGAAATAGCTTTAAAACAATGTTTATCACTCAATCAAAGTTAATTTAATTACTAGTGTAAACAACTTTAATGGTATTTCAATTGTCATATTCAACAAAAAGTGTGAGATTTTTTTACTGTTTACATTGTTCGTATTTTGCTATAATGTATTCAATATCAAACTTTTTAGAAAATTCAAACTTTTAAGGGGGACCAAGTTTTGAAAAAAATAAACAAACTTATGGTGGCCAATCGTGGGGAAATTGCGATTAGAATTTTTAGGGCGGCAACCGAATTAGATATTAAAACAGTTGCTATTTATTCTAATGAAGATAAGGGGTCTTTACATAGATATAAAGCTGATGAATCCTATTTAGTAGGTGAAGATTTAGGGCCTGCAGATTCATATTTGAATATAGAGAGAATTATTGAAGTTGCAAAGCGTGCTGAAGTGGATGCGATTCATCCGGGGTATGGTTTTTTAAGTGAAAATGAAACATTTGCGCGTAGATGTGCCGAAGAAGGCATTAAATTTATTGGACCACATGTATCACATTTAGATATGTTTGGTGATAAAGTCAAAGCTAGAGAAACTGCAATTAAGGCAGACTTAAGGGTAATTCCTGGTACAGATGGACCAATTGAAAATTATGAAGCTGCTGTAGCATTTGCTGAAACTGCTGGTTTTCCACTAATGATTAAAGCAACAAGTGGCGGTGGCGGTAAAGGTATGCGTATTGTGCGTACAAGTGAAGAACTTGAAGATGGTTTTAACCGTGCTAAATCTGAAGCAGAGAAATCATTTGGAAATAGCGAAGTATATATTGAAAAATATATCGATAATCCTAAGCATATTGAAGTACAGGTTATTGGTGATGAACATGGGAATATTGTTCATTTATATGAACGTGATTGTTCTGTTCAACGTCGTCATCAAAAGGTAGTTGAGGTAGCACCATCTGTAGCACTATCTGATGAACTAAGAGAACGTATTTGTGATACAGCGATACAACTTATGAAACATATCGAATACGTTAATGCTGGGACAGTTGAATTCCTAGTGTCTGGTGAAGATTTTTACTTTATTGAAGTGAATCCTCGTGTTCAGGTAGAGCATACTATTACAGAAATGATTACAGGTGTAGATATTGTTAAGACGCAAATACTTGTAGCTGATGGAGAAAGTTTATTTGATGAAGAAATCAATATGCCTGAGCAAAAGGATATTGTCACGTTAGGTTATGCAATTCAATGTCGTATCACTACTGAAGATCCTACGAACGACTTTATGCCAGATACAGGAAGAATTAGTGCTTATCGTTCAAGTGGTGGTTTTGGAGTTAGACTTGATGCAGGTGATGGCTTCCAAGGTGCAGAAATTTCACCATATTATGACTCATTACTGGTTAAATTATCCACACATGCTATGTCGTTTAAGCAAGCTGATGAAAAGATGGACCGATCACTACAAGAAATGAGAATTCGTGGTGTTAAAACCAATATTCCATTCTTAATAAATGTGATGAGACATCCTCAATTTAAAACAGGCGATTACACAACGAAGTATATAGAGAATACACCTGAATTGTTTGATATTCAACCAACGCTTGACCGTGGAACAAAAACACTAGAGTATATTGGAAATGTTTCTATTAATGGTTTTCCAAATGTTGAAAAACGTCCGAAACCGATTTATGAAACATCACCAATACCAAAAGTGGCAAAGAAAGAAATCGAACAGCTTCAAGGTACAAAGCAATTACTTGATGAAAAAGGGCCTAAAGCAGTTGCTGATTGGTTGAAACAACAAGAAGATGTATTAATTACAGATACTACATTTAGAGATGCACATCAATCATTACTGGCAACAAGAGTACGTACGAAAGACATGATGAATATTGCATCAAAAACAGCTCAAGTAATGAAAGATAACTTTTCATTAGAATTATGGGGTGGTGCAACGTTTGATGTTGCATTTAATTTCCTTAAGGAAAACCCTTGGGAACGTTTAGAACGTCTTAGAAAGGCAATTCCAAACGTTTTATTCCAAATGTTATTACGCGCTTCAAATGCGGTAGGTTATAAGAATTACCCAGATAATGTGATTAAAAAATTCGTTGCCGAAAGTGCAGATGCTGGTGTAGATGTATTTAGAATTTTTGATTCATTGAACTGGGTTGATCAAATGAAAGTAGCAAATGAAGCGGTGCAAGAAGCTGGTAAAATATCAGAAGGTACAATTTGTTACACTGGAGATATCTTAAACCCTGAACGCTCTGATCTCTATACATTAGAATATTATGTGAATATGGCGAAAACATTGGAACGTGAAGGATTCCATATCTTGGCAATTAAAGATATGGCAGGGTTATTGAAACCAAAAGCAGCATATGAATTAGTTGGAGAATTGAAATCTGCAGTTAACTTACCGATTCATTTGCACACGCATGATACTAGTGGTAATGGCTTGATGATTTATAAAGAAGCAATCGATGCTGGCGTGGATGTAATAGATACAGCTGTAGCATCAATGAGCGGTTTAACGAGTCAACCTAGTGGAAATGCATTATATTATGCATTAAACGGTTTTGATAGAAATTTACGTGCTGATATCGAAGGAATGGAAGAATTATCACATTATTGGGGTACAGTACGTCAATATTACAGCGATTTTGAAAGTGATATTAAGTCACCAAACACTGAAATCTATAAACATGAAATGCCAGGTGGCCAATACTCAAACCTTAGACAACAAGCGAAAAGTCTAGGATTAGGTAATCGCTTTAATGAAGTTAAAGACATGTATCGTCGAGTGAATTTCTTATTTGGCGATTTGGTGAAGGTAACACCATCTTCTAAAATTGTCGGCGATATGGCGTTGTATATGGTTCAAAATGATTTAGATGAGGAAGCAGTAATTAAAGATGGACATAAACTAGACTTTCCTGAATCTGTAGTATCCTTCTTTAAAGGTGATATCGGACAACCGGTTAATGGATTTAATAAAGAGCTACAACAAGTTATCTTAAAAGGTCAAACTGCTTTAACAGACCGTCCAGGGGAGTATTTAGAACCTGTTGATTTTGAAGCTGTAAGAAAAGAATTAGAAGAGAAACAACAGAGTGAAGTTACTGAACAGGATATTATAAGTTATGTTTTATATCCTAAAGTATATGAACAGTTTATTGCGACACAAGAACAATTCGGAAATGTTTCATTATTAGATACACCAACCTTCTTCTTTGGTATGCGTTCTAATGAAACTGTTGAAATTGAAATTGATACTGGTAAGCGACTTATTATTACATTAAAGACTATTACTGAACCGGATGAAAAAGGTGTACGTACTATATTCTATGATATGAATGGTCAAGCTCGTCGTATCTTTATACAAGATGAAAATGTAAAAGCTAATGCAAGTGTGAAACCAAAAGCTGATAAATTGAATCCTAATCATATTGGGGCTCAGATGCCAGGTTCAGTTACAGAAGTGAAGATTGCAGAAGGTGAAAATGTCACAAGTGGTCAAGCATTATTGATAACTGAAGCAATGAAGATGGAAACAACAATACAAGCGCCATTTGATGGTGTCATTAAGAAAGTTACTGTACAAAGTGGTGAAGCCATTGAGACAGGTGATTTATTAATAGAAATTGAAAAAGAGCCAGTAGATTAGGTTGATTATTGTCCTAGCTATCGATTAGATAAACAACACAACGCTTTGATTTTTAGATTCAGAAATGTTTCTATAAATCAAAGCGTTTATTTAGTGTTCTAGATAAATATGATGGTTAAAATGCTTTATATTAATGAAACAGCAGAAAATTTAACAAAAGAAGAAACGTCAATTCCTATTATTATTTCATTAGGAATTGACGTTTCTTGTTAATAAAAGTTATCATCGTAAAGTTCACGCGTCATTCTATTTATTTAATTAGAAGATATGTTAAGGTTTTGATTTAAGTATATTTCTTAATGAACCCGTTAACTTATCCGCCACTACGAATTGTGCGTAGCATGAGTATTACAAAGTAAGCAATTAAGCCGAATAACAATGTAATAAATAATGCATGTAGCAGTGCAATAAATAAGTTTACATGTGTGATTATAGATAAAGCACCAGTCGTGACTTGTAATAATACAAGGATGAACGCTGCTGTATAACCATATCTAATGGTTCTATTATGTCTATAATTATTAACTGCATGAATGAATGTCAACATTATCCAAATAAATGCGATAAATGCCATGCCTCTATGAGTAAAGTTTACCCAATCTTGTACTGTGTGTGGCATTAAATCATTAAATGGTAATGGCCATTGACCGTATGCGAGGCTGGCCTTTTTATGTCTAACTAATGCACCTGTATAAATAGTTAAGTATACGATTAACATCATCAACCATGTATATATTCTTAATGGTTTTCTGATAAATAGTTCATCAGCTTCGTATTTGCGATCGACTTCGAAAATAATCAATGTTAATACAAATACTGATGAGAACGAAACGAGTGAAATACCGAAATGCAATGCGAGTACGTATGCATTTTGCTGCCACATAACTGCTGCTGCACCAATCAAAGCTTGAAGAAGTAAGAAACCAACACTAATGATACAAAGTGGTTTAACTTCTTTGATGTAACTGATATGTTTCCAGGCAACAATGACTAACCATAAAACAATAATTAATGATAACCCTGAAACGGCACGATGACTTAATTCAATAATCGTTTGTATAGGTAAATTTTGCGGAAGTAATGCACCGTGACACAATGGCCAATCTGAACCACAACCGTCTTCCGATCCGGTCTTAGTAACAAGTGCGCCACCAAGTTGTACCCATGTCATGATTAATGTTGCTAGTATAGATAACCATTTCAGGTTTTTCTTGTTAAACAATAATTAACACCCCACTTATTAATAAAACTATTGGGATAATAAATCTAGTATCACAGTTAATACAAATTCAGATTGAAAAGTTTGTAAATGATATTCCCAAAAGACATACTTGTTTAACGTTAAATAAATCTCAAGGATTATTATAACAAGAAAACGTTAATTAGTTGTGTCATAAAAATGACGATTTATTATTGTCTTTAAAGTGTCACAAATAAATTATTATAAATGTAGTAAAAGGCATTAATTTAATATATCATTGTATTATATGAAAAAAATAGGAGGGGGATTATGAACAAAGAACAAACTTTGTCGCATAATACAAGTCGTGTAACCTTTAAAGAGTTGCAACAGATTATAAAAATGGGACTTGTGCAAGGTAACTTAGTTCCTGCTTTTGCTGGTTCATGGCTTGCAATTGTGATGGCAAATCATTCCTTTCTCTCGTCAATACCACAAATCTTAATGATGATTGTTGGCTCAACGCTTATTATGGGCGGCGCTTGTGCTGTGAACAATTATTATGATCAAGATATTGATAGTATCATGCCAAGTAAGCAACAACGACCAACGGTCAATGATAGAATTTCAAATAGAAATTTATTAATTCTTAGCTTTGGAATGATGTTGATAGGGGAAGCATTATTATTTGCCTTAAATATACCATCTGGTGTTATCGGATTATTAGGTATAGTTGGGTATGTCTCATTCTATTCAATTTGGTCAAAACGCCACACAGTTTGGAATACGGTTATTGGAAGTTTTCCTGGTGCTGTACCTCCTTTAATTGGATGGACTGCTATTGAGGGTAATATTAGTGTTGCAGCAATTGCATTATTTTTAGTTGTATTTTGTTGGCAACCCATTCATTTTTATGCATTAGCAATCAAACGTAAAGATGAATATTCATTAGCTAATATTCCAATGTTACCTTCAGTTAAAGGTTTTAAACGAACAAGAGTAAGTATGTTCATCTGGCTTGTATTGTTATTACCATTACCATTTTTATTAAGTAATATAGGTGTTACATTTATCGTGTTAGCCTCACTATTAAATTTAGGATGGTTATACATGGGATTAACAAGTTTTAAAAAGGGCACAGATCAAACAAAATGGGCAACAAAAATGTTTATATATTCACTAAATTACTTAGTGGTATTCTTTGTACTTGTTGTTGTCGTCTCATTAATACAAATGTTCTAATAATTAATAATAAGGATGAAATTTATGAATTTACCAATTTTACCTACAATTAGTACGAGTTTTATTGTTATTAGTGCAATCCTTGTTGCAATAGGTTGGCGTAAAATATGGAAAAGGGAAATAGAAAGTCATAAAAAGGTAATGCTATGTGCAGCGTTTTTTGCACTCGCATTCTTTATTATTTATGCTTCTAGAACAATCTTTATAGGTAATACTGCTTTTGGCGGACCAGATTCCGTAAAACTTTATTATACAATCTTTTTAATATTCCATATTAATTTAGCTACAATCGGTGGTATCTTAGGTGCAGTACAGATTATTACTGCGTTAAAGGATAAGTTAAAGATCCATAGAAGAATTGGACCAATCGCATCAATTATCTGGTTCTTTACGGCAATCACAGGTGTCGCAGTTTATGTATTACTCTATGTTTTATATCCGGGTGGAGAAACGACATCATTGATTAAAGCAACATTAGGTTTATAACACTATTAATAAATGAAATTGTTAGTCTTATATTGGGCAATATTAAGACTAAAGAGGTGAGCCAATAGGCACACCTCTTTTTTTATTTTATATAGCGTTGTAAATGCTTAGCTGTTAGGGATTGTTCGACAGAAAGCAAACCTGCTGGGTATCCTTGATACAAGCACTGTCCTCCGTTAGCACCTGCAAAAGGTCCAATATCTACTATCCAATCAGCTTGTGTCATCATTGTTAAATTATGTTCAATAATTATAAGTGTATTATTCTCAGCAATTAAATTATTAAAACAGTCTAATAATATTGGAATATCATCTTCGTGTAATCCTGTAGTGGGTTCGTCGAATACAAATATTTGATTCTCTACAGGTTTTGTCAAATATTTACTTAATTTTACACGTTGAATTTCACCTCCAGATAGCGTATCGAGTGTTTGACCTAGTGTCATATAATTCAAACCGGTAGATTTCAAAGCGTGTAAAGGTTGCTCTATATCAATATTCTCTGCAAAGAAGGCTAGCGCTTCATCTATTGTCAAATTCAAAATATCAGCGATAGAATGAATATTTACTTTAGCTTCTAATACTTCTGGTTTATAGCGTTGTCCGTTACAAACGTCACATACTTGTGTGAAGTCAGGCATAAAGGCTAGTTCAGTTTTTATAATTCCTTTACCATGACATTCAGGACAAGCACCTTCAGAATTATAGCTGAACAATGATTTCTTTAAACCAGTTTGGTCACTAAAGTATTCTCTTACAGCATCAAAAATATTTAAATAAGTTAATAGATTTGAACGGCTAGATGCATGTATAGGCTTTTGATCAATGAAAATACTGTTATCAAAATATTTCAATCCAGTTGAAATTAATGTGCTCTTACCTGAACCAGCAACCCCTGTAACCACAGTCATTACATTTTTAGGAATTTGGACCGAAACATCAATCAAATTATTTTTCGTTATATGATTTAAATTGATAAAGTCTTGAGATTCGCGGGGGTGAGGTTTTAACTTATGATTTTTACGTAAAGCGATACCACTAGATGAAGTAGTATTTAGTAACTGCTGATACGGACCTTCAAAGGTAATAGTCCCACCATTCTTACCAGCTAAAGGTCCTAAATCGATAATATGGTCAGCAATACAAATTACGTCTGGATCGTGTTCGACAACAAGTACAGTATTACCTTTATCTTTCAGAGAGATAATGATTTCATTTATGCGTCTAATATCCTCTGGATGTAAGCCAATGCTCGGTTCATCAATAATATATACTAAATCAGTTAATGGACTATTTAAATGTCGAATAAGTTTAATACGTTGTGATTCTCCACCTGATAAGGATTTAGTTTCACGCGATAAAGTCAGATAATTTAAGCCAATATAACTTAACGACTGCAGTTGCTTTAATAATGGTTCGATAATTGTCTTAGCTTTATCAGATGTTAACTTAGCAATAAATGAAATTGCCTCATCAATAGATAGCGAAGTAAAATCTGCAATATCTAATTCGTTGATTTTACATTGTAATACCTTTTGATTTAATCGCTTACCATTACAAGTAGGGAAAGATTTTGAAGATACAACACGTTCGATGTCAGACTTGAATTTATTTTTCTCAAAGTTATCATTTAATAAAAAAGATCGTCTGAAACGATGGATAAGTCCTTCGAATTTTGCAGTTTTTGGCCAATTTGAAGGTGGGTTTTTTAATTTTTTAGGTTCAGTATATAAAAAAATATTTAATTCTTCTTCTGTGTAATCTTTTAACTTTTTATCATTATCAAATAAACCAGAGTATAAATATCGCTTACCACGCCAGCTGTCTGGCCTAAATGATGGGAAACGTATCGCATCTTCATTTAATGATTTATTAAAATCAATGAGTTCATTTAAGTCTATATCTTCTACATAACCTAAGCCAGAACATGTAGGACACATTCCTTTAGGATTATTGAAAGAAAAGATGTCTGAATAACCCACAAATGGTTCACCAATTCTCGACCATAATAATCTTACTGAAGCATATATATCTGAAATTGTGCCGACCGTAGAACGTGCATGCCCACCTAATCTTTTTTGGTTGATTACCATAGAAACTGGTAGGTTTTCTATTAAATCTACATGCGGTTTAGTATATTGTGTTAATTGGTGTTGAATGTATGTTGAATATGTTTCATTTAATAAGCGTTCAGACTCTGCAGCAATGGTATTAAATACTAAAGATGATTTGCCTGAGCCAGAACGACCAGTGAACACGGTGATTTTGTGCTTTGGTATATCGACTGATATATTTTTAAGATTGTTCTGTTTTGCTCCATGAATTCTAATATCCGTCATTTTTATTTCACCTCTGTTGCACATATACCCATAATTTAAATTGTGTATAACGTTTATATGAAGATTTTGCAAATACAGAGTCTTATCTTGCTTGTTATATGAAATTCCATGTACAATGAACCTAACATGCTAATAGGTGGGTGAGCGATGAAGAAACTGATAATTAAAGTTATTGGTGTTTTAGTATTAATTTGTTTTCTGATTTATCTATTTTACTCACCACGTTTAAAGTTTGATGTTTTAGAAAATCCCAATAAAAATACTACGAAAACAACACAAACAACACAAACTCAGGATTTTGATAAGAGTAAAAATACTGCTGAAAATCCGATGCCCAAAGATGGTGTAGGGACGTGGGTTGGTCAAAGTCTAAGTAAATTGACTAAAAAATATGGACAAGCAGATCGTGTGTATCCATATAAAGATAATTATAAAAACTACGTATTTAAAGAAAAAGAAGCATATTATTTAGTTACAACCAAAGATGGCATAATTAAATCTGTTTATGCAACAGGTAAAAAGGCTAATGTTGAACCATTACATATTACTAATAATGCTGCACATGTGTTTGAGAAGTTCAGCGTTAATCCAGAGCCGACGATTACTTCCAATGGTAAGAAATATGAACTGGAATTATCTGATACTGACATGAAGACGCAGTCATTAGTGAAATTTAAAAATATGTATGCTCAAATTTATATAGATCAACAATCGAATCATATCGTTGCGGTACGATTTTTAGATAGTGATGCTTTAGCTGAATTTAAACCATATCAAATGGTTACTTCTAAAGAAGAAAAGGAAGTAAAAAGTAAACACGGTAATGCGCCATACGCTCAAAGTTCTAATCAGTTGATGACGCTTTATGAAATAACTAATGAAATGCGCAAATTAAAGAATACACAACCATTAAAAATTAATAATAAATTAGCACACATTGCATCGTTTAATTTATACGAAGCAACAGGACAAGATGATAGTGCTGAATTTACTGAAGATGCATTAAGAGATCAATTAAATGCTCAGGAAGTACCATTTACGTATAGTAGTCAAAATGTAGGGTATGACTTTAATGATGTACCGACGTTAATACACAGTTGGTTGAATTCTGATACGCATCGCTCTAGAATGTTGAATGCAAAGTATAATGAAATGGGCGGCGAAGTAATGGAAGGCTATTATACACTCATATTTGTAGGTGAAAAGAAGAAAGGAGATGACCAAGAATGATAACTGAAGAGACATTAACGTTATTGGATGATATTGAAGCGCTAAGTGATAAAATAGTGGATTCGCATATTTATAAAGCATATGAAGCGGCGCAACAAGCATTGTCAGATAATGATGAGGCACATCTTTTATATCAAGCTTTCTTAAAGTCGAAGCAAAATTATGATGAAATTATGAGATTTGGTAAATATCATCCGGATTATCAAAAGGTAATGTTAGAAACGAGAAAGCGAAAACGTGCATATGAAATGTTACCTGTCGTCATGGATTACAAACAAAAGGAAGTTGCATTGCAAGACTTGATTGATGAGGTAATAGTTAAAATTGCTTATTCATTCTCGGAAAATGTAAAAATTGAAACAGGAAATCCTTTCTTTCAAAAAGATTCTGGTGGCTGTTCAACAGGCGGGTCTTGTAATTGTTCGTTATAATGTAACGGAACATAGAAAAATTTTATATTTAAAGTAAGTGTTTGGGCTTAAATCCCAGAAAAACAGCACTCAGATGATTGAATTCAATTTATCTGAGTGCTGTTTTATTCAATATCTAGTATTATTGGCTCGCTTTCCTAGGGGACAGCTTCAGCCTGTAGTCTTCAGCTTGTCTTGCTCCCACAGGAGTCTCGCCAAAATACGTTGCATTAATATGTTGATTTATATTAAAAAGTATTTAATAAAATAAGGTCTATCCGTATTATTTAGTAAACACTATTAAATTAAATTTACAAGGTGTCTTAAATATGCAGAGTAAGAAATGACTCAATATACACTAACGTTGTAAAATTCAGTATATCTCTATAAATAATATGTCACGATAGGTTAATAAAAGTGTACAAACAAACCGTGAAAATAAATTATATGAATTCAAACATTACTATAGTGCCACATGCTATCATTCTAAATGAATATTAAAAAAGGCAATTTCTATATAATTTCAATAGAAATTGCCTTTTTTTACTTGTCCGAAAACTTTATATCTTCGACCTTTTATAATAGCCAAGATTATTTATAAGTTAGTTTAAAGCGCTCTGCAAGGTCTGGGCGATCAGTAATTAAAGTATGTGCGCCATGATAGACTAAGTCATTCATCAAATCCAAATTATTAACATGACAATATCCAGGAACGATATTGCGCTCATTTAACCAGTGAATAAAACGTGGTGAATTAAATTTTATACCATTTCGTTCAATTGGTAGAATAAAGGTATGTGCTTTTGTAGCAAATAAATTGCCAGCACCTAAATAAAAATGGATGAATCCCTTCATCATATCATTCTTGCTAGCAGCAATTGCTGTATTCGGGTTAAGGTGTCTGAAATAATCAATTATTTCTCCTTGATTGCTGCCGATTACTATACGATTATCTGAATTATATTCATTAATTATGGTATTTACTTTTTCGCAAATCAGGTGGTTTCGTTGTTGTGTTGATTGATTAATTAAATGAATATTTACCTTAGCATTTGGATAATAAGTTAATAATTCTGTTAAGGTTAATATAGTAGCGTCTTTATGGTTACGATAAGGTGTCTGACCATTGATATCAGTAAAATAGTATCCTGCATCTAATTTTTTTATTTCGTTAAGCGTATGTTCACTCACTGTACCTGAGCCATTTGTTGTTGCATCTAATGAGGTGCTATTGAAAACGATGACTTGATCATCTTTAGTCAGGGTAACACCAACAGCGAATCCATCTATATTATGAGCAATTGCATTATCAAATGCGAGTTTAGTATTTTCAGGTCTAACAGCTGATCCACCGCGATTGGCTAGAATATAGGGTGCTGTTTGACTATAAAAATGATGTGTCGGTAAATTTTCAGGCTTTCTTTTATATTTATTAATGAACAGCAAGCTACCTACTATACCTGCTAAGCCAATGAATGATCCTTTAAACATTTTATTAAATTTTGACATGTACAAATCCTCCTTAGTACATAAATATACTTAGTAATATAGCAAAAGATTGTTCAACTGCAAAATAATTGTTATTTATAAAAATAATAGGAAATGATATCATAAAAGGGCTAATAAATGGAGTGAGAAGAAAATGAATATTGTGCCTAGAACAAGTTTAATTATATATTTAAAACATATGAAACATGAAAGACAAATTAGAAAATTTGGTCATATCGTAAGTTCTAATAAAAAGCAACGTTATGTTGTAATGTATATCAATGAAAGTGACTCAGATCAAATAGTTACTAAATTGATGAAACTAAAGTATGTGAAAGAAATAGAAGGCTCTCCTTATAAATATTTAAAAAAGCATTATGAAAAGGAACAACATGAATTTTCATAAATAGGAGCCTTAATGTAATTGCTTTGCGTACAGTGAAACATAGGTTTGTAGCTACATTATTGTAATGGCGGAATCCAACGCTGTAATCTTAGTACGCTAATTAAATAATTATAATATAGTTCTATATCATGAAATGTCTCAGGTGGTTTTACATCTACACCCTTTATTTCTATATTGTACTGCTCTGCCTGTTGATTAATTAGTTCAAATTTCTTATTGGAATTTGGATATGGATAATTCAAGGCATTAATCATGATATACATGGCTTGGAAATGTCGACCACTTGTTGGTTTCATGATAATGGCTACAGATGATCGTTGGTGTTCGGAAGTCGGTGTATGAAAGTAAACAATATAATCTATGCGGGCATAGTTATATTCGATAAGTGTATTAAATTCAAATAAATCTGTTAAACCTTCACCAATTTTAATAAAAGATTGTTTCATAAGCTATGTTCCTCCTTGCTTATGAATTATAAAGAATATAATTTAAGAATGGAAGTGTTGAAATGAGAGTTATATCTGGAATACATAAAAGCAAGCCATTAGAGAGCATCGAAGGTCGTAACACACGACCAACAATGGATAAAGTCAAAGAAGGGATATTTAACAGCTTGCATGATGTTTCAGGATTAGGGTTAGATTTATTTGCAGGTAGTGGTGCTTTAGGTATAGAAGCACTGTCACGCGGTATGGAAAAAGTAATATTTGTTGATCAAAATTTTAAAGCAGTTAAAGTGATTAAGCGCAATTTAGACCATTTAAATATTGCAAGTCAAGCTGAGGTATATAAAAATAATGCAGAACGTGCATTAAAAGCCTTAGCCAAGCGTGAAATCCAATTCGATGTAATATTTTTAGATCCGCCATATGAAAAAGGGTTGATTGATGATGCTTTAGAGCAAATTGCAAAGTTTAATTTATTAAAAGAAAATGGTATTATCGTTTGTGAGTTTAATCATCATGAAAAAATAAAAACTGAACCATTCCGAGAGATTAAACAATATCATTATGGTTTAACAGACACTTTGTTATTAGAAAAGGGAGATTAAAATGTCTAGAACTAAAGCAGTCATACCAGGTAGTTTCGATCCGATTACATATGGGCACATTGATATCATTGATAGAAGTGCGGATCGTTTTGATGAATTGCATATTTGTGTGTTAAGAAATAGTAGTAAGGCGGGTACATTTACTGTAGAAGAACGAATAGATTTGATAGAAGCTTCAGTTAAACATTTAGATAATGTGACGGTGCATCATTTTGATGGATTATTGGTAGATTTTTGTGACCAAATTGGTGCTCAAACTATCATTAGAGGATTAAGAGCTGTTAGTGATTTTGAATATGAATTACGCTTAACTTCAATGAATAAAAAGTTAAATAGTAATGTTGAAACAATGTATATGATGACTAGCACTAATTATTCATTTATCAGTTCTAGCGTAGTAAAGGAAGTTGCTGCATATAAAGCAAATGTATCTGATTTTGTGCCTGAACATGTTGAAAAGGCATTAAATGAAAAATTCAAGAAATAAGACGATACAGTGACACCAACAAATTTGATGAAGCCATCAAAGGTTGGTGTTTTTTGCTGTTTAATTGCGAGAACAATTGATAAAAGGGTGAATACATGAGTAGCCTCATGCATAAGCCCCACTAATCTCGATAAAATCGAGAAGTGAATAGAGGAATACATGAGTAGCCTCAAGCAAAAGCCCGACTAATCTCGATAAAATCGAGAAGTGAATAGAGGAATACATGAGTAGCCTCAAGCAAAAGCCCGACTAATCTCGATAAAATCGAGAAGTGAATAGAGGAATACATGAGTAGCCTCATGCATAAGCCCCACTAATCTCGATAAAATCGAGAAGTGAATAGAGGAATACATGAGTAGCCTCATGTATAAGCCCCACTAATCTCGATAAAATCGAGAAGTGAATAGAGGAATACATGAGTAGCCTCATGCATAAGCCCCACTAATCTCGATAAAATCGAGAAGTGGATAGAGGAATACATGAGAGTGCTCATGCATAAGCCCCACTAATCTCGATAAAATCGAGAAGTGAATAGAGGAATACATGAGTAGCCTCATGCATAAGCCCCACTAATCTCGATAAAATCGAGAAGTGGATAGAGGAATACATGAGAGTGCTCATGCATAAGCCCCACTAATCTCGATAAAATCGAGAAGTGGATAGAGGAATACATGAGAGTGCTCATGCATAAGCCCCACTAATCTCGATAAAATCGAGAAGTGGGGCTAAAAAATGACGTGTGTGTTAAAGTCGTTAGCTGTATCATTGGATAATAAATTATAGATGTTCGTACTCTTAATTTCGTTTTTAAATGTCATGGCATTACGTTTATTGATTTGTGTTACAAAATTTCGTTCTGGAAATTGTTGTTTAAGGTATTTTAAGTATTTTTGGCCACGTTGATTCATTCCTAGTATACGAACAGAGTCTATTTGTGTTGGTATGTCATCATAAGTGTAATCTAGCAATACATTCATCAGCACACGTTGTAAATGTGTATAGGTATAGCGTTTGGTCTTGATTAACTGCATATATGATTCGAATGAAGTTGCTTGCAAGATTAAATCTTTTAGCCTATGTTCTAAACCTTCAGTCATTGTGTAGATATTTTGTAAACTTGAGGGACTCTGAGTTAATAATGCATACTTTAAGTAATTAAATGTGCGCTCAGTTGTCACAATATTTGAATGGTATAAATGTTTTATTTGAGATGGGACTACGTTTTGCCAATCCTGATCTTCAAGTTGGAGAGATTGTCGGATTGATGTACCACTTGCAAAGTGCATATGTTGTATTTTACTATCGTGGTGTTTTGATGCGTGTCTTTTTATAGTAACTGGATTAATATTAAAGCCATGCTTTTGTATGGCATTAACATATGAAATCCCTAAAGTGTTATTAGGTTCAGTTAATAAATGGCTATCTGAAATTAATTCACTAAGTATGCGCGGGTAGCTTTTGCCTTCTTTAGTTTTTTGAGCAAAGGCTGAGGTTTGTTCAATTTTTTGCATTTGTTCAGCGAGATTTAAAAAAGCATTAATATCGCCCGACTCGCTACCAAATGCAAGGTGGTCGACATTTAAATAATTAGCTACGCGTACTGCGGCATCACCAAAATAGCTTCCAGCTGATAGTGAAGCATGAGCAGGAAGCTCTACGACTAAATCCACAGCATGTAGCGCCATCTGAGTTCGAGTAAATTTATTATAAATTGCAGGTTCTCCTCGCATAACAAAGTTTCCACTCATGATTGCTATAGAAATTTCAGAATCAGTGATTGACTTTGATTTCTCTGCATGGTATAAGTGACCATTGTGGAAAGGATTATATTCAGTGACTAGTGCAACGCTTTTCATTTGCATTTCTTCCTTTCAGAATTCATTATAGATATTGTAACAGATATAATTGTGTTAAGAAAAAATCTTGACAACTTATATCTATAAAGTTAAAATAAATTTTGTGCTTGTTAGAGGTGAAGCCATATGAAATGGTCAATAACGCAATTAAGAAAATTCCAAGATAAACCTTTTGAATTCAATCAAACGGTGAATTTTGATCATTTAGTAAAATCATTAGATTTAATAGATTTATCTGAAATAAATGTTGATGGCGAATTGACAGTAAAATCAAATGAAGTCATTGCAGATATGCATGTTACAGGAACATATACGATGGCTTGTGCGCGTACGTTAGTTCCAGTAGAAGTTCCTTTAGATATCAGATCTCAAGAAGTATTTGATCTAGAAGGGTATAATCAGTATGGTGATGACGATGAAGATGAACATTATCATGATGCATCAGATGGCATGATAAATCTAAAGGATATTGCTGAAGAATTAGTTATCATTGAAAAGCCAATGCGTGTTTTCGCAGATAATAGTGATCAAATGTTACGTGAGGGTAATGGTTGGGAAGTTATTGACGAAGAGCAAGCGATTGAGAATGCGAAAGAAGCAGAAGAATCTGAGTCTCAGCAAATCGATCCTAGGCTTCAAAAACTACAACAATTATATGACGAAGAGCAATAGCAGAATTTTGTAATCTATAGTATAATAGATTATTGAATCTGAAAATAACTATTTTAGTGTTTGAATATAAGGAGGATTAATCATGGCAGTACCAAAAAGAAGAACGTCTAAAACAAGAAAAAACAAACGTCGTACTCATTTCAAAATTTCAGTACCTGGTATGACAGAATGCCCAAATTGTGGAGAATACAAATTATCTCACCGCGTATGTAAGAACTGTGGTTCATACAATGGTGAAGAAGTTGTATCAAAATAATTTCATTAATTTAATGACTTGATGAAAGTCTTTTAATATCGTTCATTAATTATTCACTAAATAATTTTTGAGCGATTTTTTATTTATATAGATGTAAATTTGATATCGAGCGATAGGTTGTGTGAAATCAATGGAAGCAATGAATCCGCAAAAAATTATTGAAAAAATTGAGAATAGTGATGTCAACTGGATATATAATCATTTTAGCGAAGATTTTCAAGAAGTATCTGCGCTATTAGAATTGGAAAAGCTACTAAAAGTATATAATGAGAAAAGAAGTGTGAATTCATTCTACAAACATATACATATAAACAGACAAGACGAATACCTGTGGTTCGATGACAAGAGGACAACGGGTGTTAGTGTTACATTGAATAAATATAATGAAATAATTGGTTTTGCATTATTACCTATACAACATCAAGATAGTGCAAAGTATTCCAAACTGCAATATACTATGCCAATTGAAGAAGCGTGGACGGTTATTGCCGGCGGAGATAATGAATTATTAAATCATCACTTCCATTATAAACGTTACAAACATGCTATTGATTTAGTAAAGTTAAAGGATCAATGTAGCTATCAAGGTAGCCCTAATCAATTAACTAATTACTATGCCTACAACTTAACTGTCGTTGCACCAGCTAATGGTGAAGTTGTAGAAGTTGTTGATGGTATTCCAGATTGTGTACCTGGAGAATTTAATGTAAAACATCCACAAGGTAATTATATTATAATTAAGCATGCAAAACATGAATATAGTTTAATTGCACATTTAAAGCCTAATTCACTAAATGTATCAGTAGGAGATGAAATCTTTCGCGGACAACATATTGCGAAAGTAGGTAATTCAGGTAACACATCAGAACCACATATACATTTTCAAATTATGGATCGAAAAGATATCGCTAAAGCACATACGCTAAAAATCAAATTACAAGAGACGATTTCACCTGAAAAAGGTGATATAGTAGACTATACAGGAAATAACATCTTAATTGAAAAGGAACATTTCTTGTTATCCTTTATAAAAAATATACGTACAAATATCTTACAACTTTTTAAAAGTTAAAATATGAAAATAAAGAGGCTATGCTATGGAAATGATTACGTCCGCACAAAATAGTAAAGTTAAAAATGCAAATAAACTCAAAAAGAAAAAAGATCGAGACAAAACAGGTCAAGCCCTTATCGAAGGCTATCACCTTATCGAAGAAGCTTATCAAAGTAAGTTAACGATAAAACAATTATTTATAGTAGATACTTCTAGAATTAGCTCAGATTTAATTGAATATGCAGAGGAAGTATTTGAAATAAATTTAAAAGTTGCAGAAGCATTATCTGGAACTGTGACACCACAAGGTTTTTTTGCTGTAATTGAAAAACCTAATTATGAAACAACAACAGCAAAGCAAGTATTGTTGATTGATCGTATACAAGACCCAGGGAACTTAGGTACTTTAATTCGTACTGCAGATGCTGCAGGTATAGATTTAATTGTGTTAGAAAAGGGCACTGCAGATCCATACCAGGACAAAGTATTAAGAGCCAGTCAAGGTAGTGTGTTCCATTTACCGATTATCATTGATTCTTTAGAATCATTTATAGATTCGTTTGATGGACCAGTGTACGGAACGGCATTAGAAGAAGCTGATTCATTTCACGAGATAAGTGCGAAAGAACACTTTGCATTATTATTAGGTAATGAAGGAGAAGGTGTATCGCAACAATTATTGGCGCAAACAACTCAAAACCTAACAATTCCAATTTATGGAAAAGCAGAGAGTTTAAATGTTGCTATTGCTGGCAGTATCTTGATTTATCATTTGAAAGGTTGACCCTTTAAATGAAAATCGTATATAATAAAAGTAATGTTAAACAGTAGAATATGAACCAATAAAAAGACGTAAACTAAAATAATGTAGTAGCATAAGGGAGTATATCCGTAGACTGAAAGATATATCGCTACATTTAGTTTTTTTCACCTTTTTGGTTACTTAAAGAGATTTAAGTCGGAAATGACTCCGTTATCAATAATTACAAGTGTATGCTTATGCATAAATTTGGGTGGTACCACGGAAGGCTTTCGTCCCAGTTTCAACGGGATGGAAGTCTTTTTTGTATTTTTATTGGTTTTACTTAACAAGAAAATAGACAAATGGAGGTTAAATCATGGCACAAACTGAAGCGATGACTGAAATTAAGCAACAGGCATTAGTCGATATAAATGAAGCTAAAAATGAAAAAGAATTACAAGATGTAAAAGTGAAATATTTAGGTAAAAAGGGTTCTGTAACAGGGTTAATGAAACATATGAAAGATTTACCTAATGAGGAAAAACCAGCATATGGACAACAAGTTAATGAAGTTAGACAAGCAATCGAAGGTGAAATAGAATCACGTCGTGAACTTCTAGCAAATGAAGAATTAGAACGACAATTAAAGGCTGAAAAAATCGATGTGACATTACCAAGTAGAAAAATGTCTATTGGTGCCAAACATCCATTAACACGTACAGTTGAAGAAATCGAAGACCTATTTTTAGGATTAGGATATGAAATTGTTGAAGGATTTGAAGTTGAACAGGACTATTATAACTTTGAAGCTTTAAATTTACCGAAATCTCACCCGGCAAGAGATATGCAAGATAGCTTTTATATAACGGACGAGATTCTGATGCGTACACATACATCGCCTGTACAAGCAAGAACGATGGAACAACGAAATGGTGAAGGTCCAGTTAAAATTCTATGTCCAGGGAAAGTGTATCGTCGAGACTCTGATGATGCGACACACAGTCACCAATTTACTCAAATCGAAGGATTAGTGGTAGACGAGAATATTAAGATGAGTGATCTTAAAGGGACATTAGAACTTTTAGCTAAACAATTGTTTGGGGAAGATCGTGAAATTCGTCTAAGACCAAGTTATTTTCCATTCACAGAGCCATCAGTTGAAGTAGATGTGTCATGTTTCAAATGTGGTGGCTCAGGATGTAATGTATGTAAACAAACAGGTTGGATTGAAATCTTAGGTGCAGGGATGGTTCACCCGAACGTACTTGAGAAGGCTGGATTCGATTCAAATAAATATTCAGGATTTGCGTTTGGTATGGGGCCTGATAGAATCGCTATGTTGAAATATGGAATTGAAGATATCCGTCATTTCTATACTAATGATGTAAGATTCTTGAATCAATTTAAAGCAGTAGAAGATAGAGGTGAAAAATAATGTTTATTTCTAAAGAATGGTTAGAGACATATGTTGAAATTGATCAACCAATAAACGAATTAGCAGAAAAAATTACACGTACGGGTATCGAAGTAGATGACATTATCGATTATACAAAAGAAATTAAAAAATTAGTTGTCGGTAAAATTAAAGAAATCGCACCACATCCAGATGCGGATAAACTAAATATTTGTCAGGTAGATATTGGCGAAAGTGAACTCGTGCAAATTGTTTGTGGCGCACCAAATGTAGATGCAGGACAAACAGTAATCGTCGCTACAGTTGGTGGTAGATTACCGGGTGGTATCAAGATTAAGCGAGCAAAACTACGTGGAGAACGCTCAGAAGGTATGATTTGTTCGTTACAAGAATTAGGTTTATCAAGCAACTTAGTGCCTAAAGCCTTTGAAGATGGTATTTATGTGTTTTCTACAGAGGTAGAGCCAGGAACAGATGCACTTAAAGCACTATATTTAGATGACCAAGTAATGGAATTTGATCTTACACCAAATAGAGCAGATGCATTAAGTATGGTGGGTACAGCATATGAAGTCGCTGCATTATACAACGTTGCAATGAATAAACCAAAGACTAAAACAGAAGCATTATCACAACAAGCTGCTGAGGAACTGTCAGTGACTGTTCAAGATTCTGATAAAGTCCCATATTACAGTGCACGTATTGTTAAAAATGTTACGATTGCACCTTCACCTGAATGGATGCAAATGAGATTAATTAAAGCTGGTATTCGACCTATCAATAATGTGGTTGATATTTCAAATTATGTACTATTAGAATACGGTCAACCTTTACACATGTTTGATCAAGAACAAATTGGTTCAAATCATATCGAAGTACGTCAAGCTCATGAGAATGAAACGATGACTACTTTAGATAATCAAGAAAGATCATTACTAGCATCTGACATAGTTATAACTAATGGCGAAACGCCAATTGCCATTGCAGGCGTAATGGGTGGCGATTTTTCAGAAGTAACAGAGGCTACAAAGCATGTTGTAATTGAGGGCGCTATTTTTGACCCGGTATCTATTCGTCATACTTCAAGACGATTGAATTTAAGAAGTGAAGCGTCTAGTCGCTTTGAAAAGGGAATTGCTACAGAATTTGTAAATGAGGCAGTCGATCGTGCTTGTTACTTATTAGAAACGTATGCTAATGGACAAGTTTTATCAGATAATGTAGCACAAGGTGATTTAGGTTCATTTGTCACACCAATTAATATTTCAGTTGATAAAGTGAATAATACAATTGGCTTTGAATTGACTGCTGAAGAAATCGAGTCTATTTTTGTGCAACTTGGCTTTGAGACGACGAAGAATAATAATGAATTAACTGTCAAGGTTCCGTCTAGACGTAAAGATATTACGATTAAGGAAGACTTAATTGAAGAAATTGCAAGAATTTATGGTTATGATGAAATACCTTCAACATTGCCGGTATTTGAACATGTAACACATGGTGCTTTGACTGATAAACAAGCTAAATCACGTATTGTAAAAGAAACACTAGAGGGTGCAGGCTTAAGCCAAGCAATTAATTATTCTTTAGTCGATAAAGAGAGAGCGCAAGACTTTGCATTAGAAACGCGTGATACAATTGGCTTGTTAATGCCAATGAGTGAAGCTCATTCAACATTGAGACAAAGTTTGATTCCTCACCTTATTGATGCAGTTGCTTATAATGTTGCACGTAAAAATGCTGATGTCCGACTTTATGAACTAGGTAATGTATTCTTTGGTAATGGTGAAGGTGAATTACCAGATGAAGTTGAGTACCTAAGTGGGATCTTAACTGGTGATTACACAGTTAATACTTGGCAAGGAAAAAAGGAAGAAATAGATTTCTTTATTGCTAAAGGTATCGTAGATCGTATAGCAGAAAAATTAGATATTCAATTTGATTATGAAGCAGGTGAAATTGCAGGCTTACATCCAGGTAGAACTGCAATTGTTAAATTAAATGGTGAAACTATAGGCTTTGTTGGTGAATTACATCCAAAAGTTGAAAAGGAATATGACTTAAAACGTACTTATGTCTTTGAATTGAATTACGATAAATTAATGTCAGTTTCAGTTGGATATATTAACTATCGTCCAATTCCTCGTTTCCCTGGAGTATCAAGAGACATTGCATTAGTGATAAATCGAGACGTGCCATCCGCAACGCTTGTTAAAGAAATCGAAGCACATGGTGGAGATATACTTCAAAATGCACAAGTATTTGATGTTTATGAAGGTGAACATGTTGCAGAGGATGAGAAATCAATTGCAATTAGATTATCATACTTAGATGTTGAACAAACATTGACTGATGATAAGGTAAATGCAGTACATGAAGATATCTTAACAGCGTTACAACAACAAGGTGCAACAATTAGATAATTTAACAACTTTGTAAGGAAAAGAATTTAGTTTAACTTATAAATAAATCAATCATAAAAATAGTTCAAAAAAAGAATTACATCCCCATCGAAAGTATTGGTGATGTAATTCTTTTTGTTTTGTTTACAACTGTTTAATTTGACATATGGTAAAAATACAAATCTGCAGAGCATACCTGGTAATCATAAATTTGCGCAACAAACGATTAACCGTTAACTCAACGCTTAGTGTGAAATACAATTTGTGAAGTGAGATATAAACAACTGCAATGTTAGGTTCTAAATGAGATGTAAATTTGATTATGAATGTCGTTTTTTGTCAACAAGTGCCTGTGCTTTATTTCGATTTGCAAAGTGTTTCTTTGAAATAGAATCTAAATAGGTAATGCCTTTCTTTTCGATAATTCTTGCAGCGGCTAAATCAACTTTATTACTTGCGCCTTTGGGAATTTCGCTATGAACTTCTGCAGAAATTTGATCCATATATTTGACAAATGCGTATCGTGAAATAATGCTTGCTGCCGCAATAGCAATAGATTTTGATTCACCTTTGGTCTCGAATTTAGTAATGTCGCTATGTGGAAGCTCACTTAATGCATAACGCGTATAAACACCACGTTCAGCAAACTGATCAATAACGATATAGTCCAATTCGTTTGTTTCGATTTTATTTACAACATTTTTTATCGCTTCGTTGTGTAATACAGCTTTCATCTTTACCTGTGACCAGCCAGCTAATTGTTTCTCATTATATTTATTGTTGTGCATCGTAAGTAATGAGTGAGGTAAAAATGTAACAATTTGTTCTGCAAGTTCGACGATTTTTTTATCTGTTAATTTCTTTGAATCATCAACTCCGAGTTCTTTTAAAACTTGAACATGTTTTTTTGAAACATAGGCAGCGCACACTGTAAGTGGTCCAAAATAATCTCCGCTTCCTGCTTCATCACTGCCTATGCATTGAAATTGATTATAATTTATCTTTGATTGTGTAGGTTTATGCTTTGATGCAGTTTGTGTATTTACATGATTAGGTAGCAATTGACCTGCCACAGCTGAAGCTTCCTTGCCTTGAAACATAACTTTATTTGAGTTGTAAATGGAAATGGATGTGTTTTTATATTTGGCTTTGGCTTTCATACCTTGTGGTAGTTTGCTTGTGTCGCAGTTAATTTTCGACATTAATTGTTGAATTTCAGGATTTGTTAATTTATATACTACATTTGACATTTGATTGCCTCTCTTTTTTGAAATTACTGTTTCGATTGACAGTTTTCATCATACCATAGGATGAAACATACACACTACCCAACAACAATATGCATGAATAACTGTGATATCGCAATCGTTCAATTGTTCTAAAATTATTTGAAATCTTCGAACTATAAATTTTTTCAAATATAACAAATCACACCTCTTACAAAATAATATTTAGTCGTGTATAATGGTTCGTGATAAATATTCTAAATTAGAAATATTGAAAGTTATATGTTAGGACAAATTTTATTTTATTCGGAAATTTATATTAAGTCAGGAGTTATACTATGGGCGAATTTAAAAATAGGATAAACGTAACGATAAATGATCAACATTATACAATTGTAGGTGAAGATAATCCAGAGCACATTCGATATGTTGCACATCTAGTGGATGAACAGCTTAAGTCTCTAGGAAGAAAAAGTACAGGATTAGATACTACAAGAAAAGCGATATTAACAGCTGTTAATATTATGCATGAAAAAGTTCAATTAGAAGAAGAAAATTACCGTTTGCAACAAGAGATAAAGCAATTAAAAAATAGTGAAGATTAATGTTAATTGATTTATTAATCATAGTAATTTTTTTATACATAGGCATGATTGGGTTTAGAAGAGGCGTATGGTTAAGTATTATGCATTTAGGAGCGACTTTTTTATCATTGTACATTGCACAAAAGTGCTTTATTAAGTTGTCACAGTATTTAGAGCTCTTTATACCATTCCCAAAAACTCGAGCTTATGATATGCATTTTGCTTTTCAATTTGATAATCTACAGTTACGTTTTGACCATTTAGTTGCATTTCTAATTGTAGCTACAATTACGAAGGTTCTTTGTTATGCTATAATTGTTTGCTTTGATAATATAATCAAATATAAAAAAATGTTTATGTTGAGTCGGTTGATTGGTGTACTCTTAAGTATTGTTTCGTCAATAATTATATGCACTACTTTAATTTATGCTATGGCATTGTATCCTTTATCAATCATCCAAACACAGTTATCGCAATCTTTTATTGCTGAAATATTAATCTCACATATACCATTTATATCTACTTTTGTGGTCAATATATAAATTTTCCAACAATTAAACATATAATATATTAATAAAATATAGGAGGTCAGGGCACAACCGATTTACTGTTGATAGAGCAACGGTAACTTGTCTTGACCTTTTTTTATGGGGTGAAGGTAATGACGAAAAAAGATATTATTCAATTATTAGAGAAAATAGCAGTTTATATGGAATTAAAAGGAGAAAATACATTTAAAGTTTCTGCTTATAGAAAAGCGGCACAAAGTTTAGAAATAGATGAACGTCCATTAGAGGAGATTGAAGATGTAACTGAATTAAAAGGGATTGGTAAAGGCGTTGGTGAAGTCATTAATGAATATAGACAACACGGTACAACTTCTACTTTAGATGCATTAAAGAAAGAAGTGCCGGAAGGGCTTATCCCATTAATGAAAATTCAAGGTTTAGGCAGTAAAAAAATTGCCAAATTATATAAAGAGTTGAATATTGATAATAAGGAGTCATTACAACGTGCATGTGAAAATGGCGAAGTCAGTGCATTAAGTGGTTTCGCTAAAAAAACTGAGCAAAATATTTTAGAAGCAGTTAAAGCGCTAGGTGCTAAAAAAGAAAAGTATCCAATTGATCAAATGAGAGGGCTTAACACAGAAATTAAAGCATATTTAGCTACAATTACTGAAATTGAAAAATTTGAGGTGGCAGGTAGCTTTAGACGTTTTAAAGAAATGAGTAAAGATTTAGATTTTATTATCAGTACACAGTCACCTTTAAAGGTGCAAGAAGCGTTGTTACAAATTCCCAATAAAGTAAAGGAAGTTGCAGTGGGTGCTACAAAAGTATCATTAGAGCTTGAATATGATGATGAAACTATAGGTGTGGATTTCAGGTTAATTGAGCCTGCAGCCTTTTATCACACGTTACAACATTTCACTGGTTCTAAAGATCATAATATTCGCATTAGACAATTAGCTAAAGAAAAAGGCGAAAAAGTTAGCGAATATGGTATTGAGACTGAAAACGGTGATTTATTACAATATCAAAGTGAAGCGGAAATTTATCAACATTTCAATGTAGATTGGATTTCACCTGCAATTCGTGAAGATGGTAGTGAATTTGACAAAGACTTAACAGATATTATACAGCTCGGTGATATTAAAGGTGATTTGCATATGCATACTACCTATAGTGATGGCGCATTTAGTATTGAAGATATGGTGAAAGCTAATATTGCTAAAGGCTATGAATTCATGGTGATTACAGATCACTCCCAAAGTTTAAAAGTAGCAAATGGTTTATCTGTTGAACGTTTGTTACGTCAAAATGAAGAAATTAAAAAGTTGAATGAAAAATATAAAGAAATAGATATATATTCAGGCATTGAAATGGACATCCTACCAGACGGGAGTCTTGATTATGAAGATGAAATTCTAGCGCAATTAGATTATGTTATTGCGGCAATTCATCAAAGTTTTAATCAACCACAAGAAGAGATTATGCGTCGTTTAGAAAACGCGTGTAATAACCCTTATGTAAGACATATTGCACATCCAACTGGTCGTATTATTGGTAGAAGACCTGGATACGAACCTGATATTGGACAACTATGTGAATTAGCGGAAAAAACAAATACTATATTAGAAATTAACGCCAATCCTAAGCGTTTGGATTTAAATGCTGAAACATTGAAAAAACATCCTAATGTTAAATTGACTATAAATACAGATGCACATCATATTGATCATTTGGAGTTTATGCAATATGGCGTTGCAACTGCACAAAAAGGGTTTGTAGCTAAAGATAGAGTAATAAATACTATGTCTAGAGATGCGTTTAAATCAATGATTGAAAACAATATTAAAATGAAGAAATAGAGGGATTGTATGAGACAGAAGTCATTAAATGTCTTAGAATTCGATAAAATTAAAGCACTCGTCGAAAAAGAAACAATGAGTGATATAGGTAAAGCTAAAGTAGCAGAAATGAGTCCAGCAACGGATTTTAAAACTGTTGAATTTCAAATGAATGAAACAGATGAAATCGCACAAATATACAATAAACATCGTATGCCTAGTTTAAGTGGTTTATCACAAGTGACTCAATTACTTCATAGAGCCAATATTGGTGGTGTCTTGAATGTTAGAGAATTAAATGCGATTAAACGTTTGATTCAAATTCAAAATCAATATAAAACATTCTATAATGGGATTCTAGAAGAAGATGAAGAAATCAAATATCCAATTCTGAACGATAGAATGGAACAATTACCTGTACTAAATGATTTATTTCAAGAAATTCATCAAAAATGTGATGCGTATGACTTGTTCGATAATGCTAGTTATGAGCTACAAGGCATTCGTAGCAAAATTTCTAGTACGACACAACGTATCAAACAAAATTTAGACAAAGTAGTTAAAAGTCAGTCCAACCAAAAAAAATTGTCGGATGCAATTGTTACTGTCAGAAATGAACGCAATGTTATCCCGGTTAAAGCTGAATATCGCCAAGATTTTAGTGGAATTGTGCATGATCAATCAGCTTCAGGTCAGACATTATATATAGAACCATCATCAATAGTGGAAATGAATAACCAAATTAGTCGTTTGCGTAATGATGAAAAAGTTGAATGTGAAAGAATATTAACGGAATTAACACGTTTAGTAGCAGAAGAATCTGATGCTTGTTTAGTTTCAGAGTCCATCATAGGTCAAATTGACTTTTTAACGGCAAAAGCACGCTATGCAACAACAATCAAGGGTACGAAACCAGAATTTACAGCAGAGCGTACTGTATATTTACCTAAAGCATTCCATCCATTACTAGACAAAGATACAGTGGTTGCCAATACGATTGAATTTGCTAGCGATATAGAAACTGTTATTATTACAGGTCCTAATACAGGGGGTAAGACGGTTACATTAAAAACATTGGGGCTTATTATAATGATGGCTCAATCTGGTCTGTTAATTCCTACATTGGATGGTAGTAAATTAAGTGTCTTTGAAAATGTTTACTGTGATATCGGTGATGAACAATCTATAGAGCAGTCATTATCCACGTTCTCATCTCATATGAAAAATATTGTAGAAATATTAAAAAGTGCCACGAAAAATAGTTTGATATTATTTGATGAGTTAGGTGCAGGCACTGACCCAAGTGAAGGTGCAGCTTTAGCTATGAGTATATTAGACCATGTTCATGAAATTGGTTCACTAGTTATGGCTACGACACATTACCCAGAATTAAAGGCTTATAGTTATAATCGACAAGGTGTAATGAACGCCAGTGTTGAATTTGATGTAAATACGTTAAGCCCAACATATAAATTACTTATGGGTGTACCTGGTCGTTCAAATGCCTTTGATATTTCTAAAAAATTAGGTTTAAATATTGAAATTATACAAAAAGCTAAATCAATGATTGGACAAGACGAACAAGAAATAAATGAAATGATTGCTTCACTCGAATATAACTCTAAACGTGTTGATGAACAACGTATTGAATTAGAGCAACTGTTAAGAGAAGCACAAGAAACACATCAATCATTAACAAAGCAATATGAGAATTATCAAAATCAAGAAAAGCAAATGTTAGAACAAGCTAAAGAAAAAGCAAATCAACGTGTGAAATCAGCAACTAAAGAAGCGGATGAAATACTTAAAGAATTGCGAGAATTAAGAGATAAAAAGGGTGCCGATGTAAAAGAGCATGAACTTATAGATAAAAAGAAACAACTAGACGATCAATATGAATCAACTTCACTAAAACAAAATGTTCAAAAACAAAAGTGGGATGAAATTAAAGCCGGCGATGAAGTGAAAGTATTAACATATGGACAAAAAGGTGAAGTATTAGAGTTGATTGACGAAAATGAAGCTGTAGTTCAAATGGGCATTATTAAAATGAAATTACCAATTGAAGATTTAGAAAAAACGAAAAAAACAAAAGAGCAACCTACAAAAATGGTTCGACGACAAAATCGTCAAGATGTGAAAATGGAACTTGATTTGAGAGGCTATCGTTATGATGAGGCGATGGTAGCTGTTGATCAATATCTTGATCAAGCTGTGTTGAGCAATTACGAACAAGTTTACATTATACACGGAAAAGGTACAGGTGCCTTACAAAAAGGTGTTCAAAACCATTTAAAACAGCATAAAAGTGTGGCATCATATAGAAATGGTATGCCGAGTGAAGGTGGCTTTGGTGTAACCGTAGCAGAATTAAAATAAACGTGAGCAAGAGCTATGCAGAATAATATAAAGTCTGTTATAATTTGCTCATCATTTGAAATTTAAGGAGGATTGGCATTTATGGCAATCGTAAAAGTAACAGATTCAAACTTTGATGAAAACATTCAATCAGGAGTTAATTTAGTAGATTTTTGGGCAACTTGGTGTGGACCTTGTAAAATGATAGCACCAGTATTAGAAGAATTAGCAGGAGACTATGAAGGTAAAGCTAATATCTTAAAATTAGATGTTGATGAAAACCCATCAACAGCTGCTAAATTTGAAGTTATGAGTATCCCAACTTTAATCGTATTTAAAGATGGTGAACCAGTAGATAAAGTAGTTGGTTTCCAACCTAAAGAAAACTTAGCAGAAGTTTTAGATAAACACTTATAAGTCAAACCAAGAAGAACTGGGACATTATTTATTTAATGTCCCAGTTTTCAATTTGTAAGCAATTTAATATATTGCTAGACAGTTATTTGTTATTTTATAATATAGAGCAAGTTTCAGCAGTCATTAAAATATTATAATAGAAAGGAGGACACATAATGGAAACCTATCAGGCTGAAATTAAACAAAAATTGTCAGTTGTTCCTATGGAACCAGGTTGTTATTTAATGAAAGATCGTAATGATCAAGTGATCTATGTTGGTAAGGCTAAGAAGCTTCGTAACCGTTTAAGATCTTATTTCACAGGAGCACATGATGCTAAAACTACTAGACTTGTAGGTGAGATTCGTAATTTTGAGTTTATCGTAACTTCTAGTGAGACAGAATCTTTATTGCTAGAGTTAAATCTGATAAAGCAATATCAACCACGTTACAATATATTGCTTAAAGACGATAAAAGTTATCCATTTATAAAAATTACAAAAGAAAAGCATCCTCGCTTAATCGTTACGAGAACAGTAAAGAAAAATAGTGGTAAATATTTCGGACCTTATCCTAATGCATATTCAGCGCAAGAAACTAAAAAGCTATTAGATCGTATTTATCCTTTTAGAAAATGTGACAAAATGCCAGATAAATTGTGTTTATATTACCATATTGGTCAATGTATGGGGCCTTGTGTCTATCCTGTTGATTTAGAAAAGTATGCTGAAATGACTAAAGAGATATCGGATTTCTTAAATGGAGAAGATAAGACCATTTTAAATAATTTAGAGCAAAAGATGCTAGACGCTAGTGAAAAGTTAGATTTTGAACAAGCTAAGGAATATAGAGACTTAATTCAACATATTCATAATTTAACTAAAAAGCAAAAAATAACTTCATCCGATAATACTATAAGAGATGTATTTGGTTATAGCGTATCTAAGGGCTGGATGTGTATCCAAGTGTTTTTCATTAGACAAGGGAATATGATTAAACGTGATGCAACTATGATTCCAGTACAACAGACACCAGAAGAGGAGTTTTATACCTTTATTGGTCAATTTTATGATTTAAATCAACATATATTGCCAAAAGAAGTTCATATACCTAATCATTTAGATAAGGATATTATTCAGTCTGTTGTTGATACTAAAATAATACAACCATTAAAAGGTAAGAAAAAAGAAATGGTTGATCTAGCAAAGCATAATGCAGAAGTTACATTAGAAAATAAATTTGAATTAATATCAAAAGATGAGTCACGCACAATTAAGGCTATAGAAGAATTGGGAGATAGAATGGGGATACAGACTCCAATTCGAATCGAAGCATTTGATAATTCCAATATTCAAGGTGTAGATCCAGTATCAGCAATGGTGTCATTTATAGATGGTAAACCTAATAAAAAAGGTTACCGAAAATATAAAATCAAAACGGTTGAGGGACCTGATGATTACAAGTCAATGAGAGAGGTTGTGCGCCGTAGATATACTCGCGTGTTGAATGAAGGTACACCTTTACCTGATTTAATTATTGTTGATGGGGGTAAAGGACATATGAATGGTGTAATTGATGTCCTTGAAAATGAACTTGGTCTAGATATTCCTGTTGCAGGATTGCAAAAGAATGATAAACACCAAACATCTGAATTATTATACGGTGAACAAGCCAACATCATACCACTGAAGAAAAATAGCCAGGCATTTTATCTGTTACATCGTATTCAAGATGAAGTACACCGTTTTGCGATTACTTTCCATAGGCAAACAAGACAAAAGACAGGTCTTCAATCTGTACTTGATACAGTTGAAGGTATAGGTTCAAAGCGCAAGACAAAATTATTACGTACATTCGGCTCAATCAAGAAAATGAAAGAAGCATCAGTTGAAGAATTACAGGCAGCAGGTTTACCAGTTAATGTTGCACAAAACCTTCATCAAGCTTTAGATGACAAGAAGTGACAAAATTTATGGCATGAGAATCATTCTCATGCCCAAAATCTTATATTTTAGTGTTACAATATCTAATAACAGGGATTCTTTTTTTTAACAGTATATGTAAGCGTTTTATAATTGAGAAATATTATCAATTATGCATCATATTTTAGCAATTATGTAATTTTAAATCAGGAATATGCTTCAACGCTAAATTAGATGTACAACGAATAAGTTTAATTTACATGTCACCGTTAAATTTATTCGTTGTCTAGCATCAACTTTACTAATTAAGTAAACGCTTTACTATACACTGTATGAAAGAATACCAAATAAATTTATTTGTTTCACAGGGGGGCTTCCTTTTGGCATATTCGAAAAATCAATTCTATTTAAGACGCTTACACTCACTGTTAGGCGTAATTCCAATAGGTGGATTCTTACTTGTCCATTTGTTAGTAAACCATCAAGCTACTAAAGGCGTGGAGGCATTTAACAAAGCGGCAGGCTTTATGGAATCATTACCTTTTTTAATTGTATTGGAATTTGTAGTCATTTATATTCCGATTTTCTATCACGCGGTTTATGGTGTACATATTGCTTTTACAGCGAAGGAAAATGTAGGACATTACTCAAGATTTAGAAACTGGATGTTCTTGTTACAACGTTTGACTGGAATATTAACATTCATATTTGTTGCGATTCACTTATGGCAAACACGTATCCAACGTGCATTAGGTCATGAAGTTAACTTTGATATGGTACATGATATCGTGTCTAATCCATTTTGGTTAATTTTCTACATCATTTGTATGTTATCAGTAACATTCCATTTCGCAAATGGTCTATGGTCATTCTTAGTAACATGGGGTGTACTACAATCTAAAAGATCACAACAAATTTTCACATGGGTATCACTCATCGTGTTTATCGTAGTGTCTTATATTGGTTTAAGCGCTATTCTCGCATTTTTATAATTTAAAAGTCTTAGTTATATATTTAGGGGAGTGACAATTTATGGCAGAGAAGAAAGTTATTGTTGTCGGTGGTGGACTGGCCGGTCTCATGTCAACAATTAAAGCAGCAGAAAAAGGTGCACATGTGGACTTGTTCTCATTAGTTCCAGTTAAACGTTCACACTCTGTGTGTGCACAAGGTGGTATTAACGGCGCAGTTAATACTAAAGGTGAAGGTGACTCACCGGCTGTTCACTTTGATGATACAGTTTATGGTGGAGACTTCTTGGCGAACCAGCCACCAGTTAAAGCCATGACAGAAGCAGCACCACAAATCATTCATTTATTAGACCGTATGGGCGTAATGTTTAACAGAACAAATGAAGGTTTATTAGACTTCAGACGTTTTGGTGGTACATTACATCACCGTACTGCATATGCTGGTGCGACAACAGGACAACAATTACTTTATGCTTTGGATGAACAAGTTCGAAGCTTTGAAGTAGATGGATTAGTTAATAAATATGAAGGTTGGGAATTCCTCGGAATAGTCAAAGATGACGATAATATGGCTAGAGGAATTGTTGCTCAAAATATGACTACATCTGAAATCGAATCATTCGGTTCGGATGCTGTAATAATGGCAACAGGTGGTCCAGGTATTATCTTTGGTAAAACAACAAACTCAATGATTAATACTGGTTCTGCAGCATCAATTGTATATCAACAAGGAGCAATGTACGCGAATGGTGAATTTATTCAAATTCATCCAACAGCGATTCCTGGAGATGACAAATTACGATTAATGAGTGAGTCAGCTCGTGGTGAAGGTGGACGTATTTGGACATACAAAGACGGTAAACCTTGGTATTTCTTAGAGGAGAAATACCCTGATTATGGTAACCTTGTTCCTCGTGATATCGCTACACGTGAAATTTTTGATGTATGTGTGAATCAAAAATTAGGTATCAATGGTGAAAACATGGTTTACCTTGACTTATCACATAAGGATCCACATGAATTAGATGTTAAACTCGGTGGTATTATTGAGATTTATGAAAAATTCACTGGAGACGATCCACGTAAAGTACCAATGAAGATTTTCCCAGCAGTACACTACTCAATGGGTGGACTATACGTAGATTATGATCAAATGACTAACATTAAAGGTTTATTTGCAGCTGGTGAATGTGATTATTCACAACACGGTGGTAACCGATTAGGTGCCAATTCATTACTTTCTGCTATTTATGGTGGTACAGTTGCAGGACCTAACGCTTTAGATTACATTGCAAATATTGAAAAGTCATACACTGACTTAGATGATGCTATGTACGAAAAAGCAGTTCAAGTAGAACAAGAAAAATTTGATCAACTATTAACTATGAAAGGTACTGAAAATGCCTATAAGATTCATAGAGAATTAGGGGAAATCATGACAGCTAACGTAACAGTTGTACGTGATAATAAAAAATTACTTGAAACAGATAAGAAAATTGTAGAATTGATGGAACGCTATCAAAATATTGATATTGAAGATACACAAACTTGGAGTAACCAAGCAGTATTCTTTACTCGTCAATTATGGAACATGTTAGTTCTAGCACGTGTAATTACGATTGGTGCATATAACCGTAATGAATCTCGTGGTGCGCATTACAAACCAGAATTCCCAGATAGAAATGATGAAGAATGGTTGAAAACAACACTTGCGACATATCAAGGTAAATCAGAAGCACCTAAGTTCACTTATGAACCAGTTGATATCAGTTTAATTCCACCACGTAAACGAGATTATTCTACTAAGTCTACAGGGGGTAAATAATCATGGCAGAGATTAAAGAAGCAAATGAAGCTCCAGTAAAAGATAATGAAAGCAAACAAAAAACGATTAAATTAATAATTAAACGTCAGGATAACTCGGATTCTAAACCATATGAAGAAGAATTTGAAATTCCATATAGAGAAAATTTAAACGTGATTGCATGTTTGATGGAAATCAGACGTAATCCAGTAAATAGTAAAGGTGAAAAAACAACACCAGTTGTTTGGGACATGAACTGTTTAGAAGAAGTTTGTGGTGCATGTTCTATGGTAATCAATGGTACAGCTAGACAGTCTTGTTCAGCTATCGTAGACCAATTAGAACAACCAATTAAATTAGAACCTATGAGCACTTTCCCAGTTATTCGTGATTTACAAGTAGATCGTACAAGAATGTTTGACAACTTAAAACGAATGAAAGCATGGGTACCAATTGATGGTACTTACGATCTTGGACCAGGTCCACGTATGCCTGAGAAAAAACGTCAAACTGCATATGAATTATCAAAATGTATGACATGTGGTGTATGTTTAGAAGTTTGTCCTAACGTTACTAGTAAAAATGATTTCGTTGGTGCGCAAGCAATTTCCCAAGTTAGATTATTCAATTTACATCCAACAGGTTCTATGACTAAGGATGAAAGATTAGATGCATTGATGGGTGGTGGAGGATTACAAGAATGTGGTAATTCTCAAAACTGTGTTAACGCTTGCCCTAAAGGAATTCCGTTGACTACATCAATTGCAGCTTTAAATAGAGAAACTTCATTCCATATGTTTAAGTCATTCTTTGGTTCAGATCATCAAGTGAACTAATATTTAAACTATGGTAAACAAGGCTTAACATTTGTGCTGAACAGATGTTAAGTCTCTTTTTTTATACTTCATTTAAGAAGCATATTTTAAAATAGATAAAAATTGGTGGAAATATTATATATAATTTAAAAAATATACCTACTTTAAATCATGATAAATGATTTTGAATTTATGACTGTGCTAAAATAAAGATTAAGTAAATAAATTGAGGATGAAGTCAAATATGGATAAACCAATAGGCGTTATTGATTCAGGAGTCGGCGGTTTAACAGTTGCGAAAGAAATTATGCGCCAACTCCCAAATGAAACCATTTATTATCTAGGGGATATTCAACGTTGCCCTTATGGACCAAGAGAAGGTTCAGAAGTTAGAAAATTCACGACAGAATTAGCTGAAAAACTTATGACATTTGATATCAAAATGTTAGTAATTGCGTGTAACACAGCAACTGCTGTAGCATTAAACCATTTACAGAGTTTATTGCCAATACCGGTTATAGGTGTTATTGAACCAGGTGCACGCACTGCAATTATGACAACAAAGAATCAAAATGTTTTAATTCTCGGTACAGAAGGTACAATAAAATCGGAAGCATATAGACACCATATTAAAAATATTAATCCTAATGTTGAAGTTTCAGGTGTTGCATGTCCTGGATTTGTACCTTTAGTAGAAAAAATGCGTTACAAGGATCCAACTATTACAAGTATTGTTATGCATCAAACACTTAAACAATGGCGTAATAGTGATGCGGATACGATTATTCTTGGATGTACGCATTATCCATTATTATATCAGCCAATCAATGAATATTTTGGTGGTGAAAAGGTTGTCATTTCATCTGGTTTAGAAACTGCACGAGAAGTGAGTGCATTATTAACATTTAGCAATGAACACGCAGGTTATAAAAGAAAACCGAAGCATAAGTTTTTTGCAACAGGTGATACAGAACACATTGAGCGTATTATTGAAGAATGGTTAAATATGAAGGTGAAAGTAGAACGAATAGAAGTAACATGTGAGGAGTCGAAATAATGGAAGATATTGTAATTGCAACTAATAATAAAGGTAAAATAAATGATTTTAAAGTTATTTTCCCAGACTATAATGTTATTGGTATTTCAGAAATTATTGAAGGGTTCGACGTGGAAGAGACAGGTGATACCTTTGAAGCTAACGCTCGTTTAAAGTCAGAAGCTGCTGCTAAAGCATTGAATAAGAGAGTAATTGCTGATGATAGTGGGCTAGAAGTGTTTGCATTAAACGGTGAACCAGGTGTTTACTCCGCCAGATATGCTGGTTTAGATAAAGATGATAATGCTAATATTGAAAAAGTACTAGCGAATCTTGAAGCTGAAACAAATCGAAAGGCGCAATTTGTATGTGTCATTAGTATGAGTGCACCTGGCGAAGAAACTAAGCAATTTAAAGGAACAGTACAAGGAGAAATTACCTTGAGTAAAATTGGCGACAATGGATTTGGTTACGATCCAATTTTTTATATAGAAGATAAAAATAAAACAATGGCTCAACTATCGCCAGAAGAAAAAAGTGAAATCAGTCATCGCGGCAGAGCAATAGATAAGTTGAAAGCATACTTAGAAGGTGAATAACAATGACAAAATGGATATTAATTAGTGACAATCATACAGAGCAAGGTATTTTATATGATGTATTACAATATCATAAAGATGTTGATGTTGCAATTCATTTAGGTGATTCTGAATTTTCATATGATGATACAGAGCTAAGTCAATTTTATAGAGTAAAAGGCAATACTGATTTTTATCCAGAATTTCCAAATGAAGAAGTAGTGCAAGCCAATGGTGTAAGGGCTTTTTGTACGCATGGTCATCTGTATAGTGTGAATCGTAGTCGTATGCAGTTAGCTGAACAAGCCAAAGCACATGAATGTCAGTTTGCGTTTTACGGACATACACACGTGGCAAAACATGAAACTATTGGTGGTGTTCATGTGGTTAATCCTGGAAGTATTTCACAATCTAGAAGTAGCATAGAAGAAAGCTATGTCGAATTAATAATTGATGAAACAATTGGACAAGCAGAACTTAAATTAAGAAATCGACAACATGAAATTATAGACCAAGATAAATTTGAAATTTAAACATAAACCCATTTGTATTCAGTAAAATGAATATAAATGGGTTTATGTACTTTTTGTATTATTGTATAAGTGATTAATTAATTTAGTTATCTAAGAACACTTTAAATATGGAAAAACTTCCAATGAAAAGGAACCATAGCCTGTGTTATTTGATGAAAATAGTCTTAAAGAAACAAGATTTCCATTGTTATTGATTACATAAGCACTATTAAAACAACCTAGACTATGAAACATCGTTTTCTAAATACCAATGAACGCAATATAACTAGCTAACAGATATTTAATGATAGTGGAGTAGCCAAGCTGTTATGTCGGCACTATGAAAAGGCAAATGGGATAATGATAATATACAACTGAAAACGATACAAATATAGAAAAGCCCACCTAAATGAATAGGTGGGCTTTAAAAATATTACTTTGGGTCCCTAAAAATTAGTTTAATATAGTACATTATTGATGGACAAAATAAAAAGAATCCCGTCATTATGGGATTCTTAGTTTTGAAAAGTGTTTAAATTTCAGTTATTAGCGTCCTGGGAGGGATTCGAACCCCCGACCGATGGCTTAGAAGGCCATTGCTCTATCCAGCTGAGCTACCAGGACATATCTCTTTTGAACACAATAATTATTATATCGAACTTGTAATGATAAAGCAATACTCCACCTATCAAAAATAAATATGATTTTTCACTATAATGGTCTTTTTATCTTCTTTTAGATATAATTCTATGAATTCAATGTAATTAGAACTATAAACTTGGTTGATGTTATCGTGGTTAATCAAATTTAATGCTACTTTATCAGAACATTTTCAAAAAATAATTAGCAATACGTTCAAATTAAAGAGCTAAATGGTAGTTTATTTAATTATCTAAGATAAATTATAAACTAAGTTAAGTTGATGTGCTATGAAGTGATTTCAATAATATTTAATTTTTCTGTATTATCGGGTGCTTCAAAGAAACTGGATACATAATCAAAGGTTTCTTTCGTATCAAATGTGTTTCTATCAGGTTCTTTATCGGCTCTTTTTTTCAATTGTTTTAAACACTGTTCATCAGCAAGGTTTAAATAAATGAGCTGGTGATTGGCATGTATTTCATTTGCAATGCTTAATAGCCAAGCGCGTTGTTTTCTTGTGTTTCCAGGGAAGTTCATAACTACATTACTGCCAACTTGTAAAATACTTTGAATGTGCATCTTTAATATAGGTTTAATTATTTGAGAATAATTAAGATAATCATCGAAGTTTTTTATTTGATGTGGGTATAATGCTGCTAACCATTCATCTTCTGATAACAGTACAGCATTTTTTCTTTGTGCTATTTCTTTTGATTTTGTTGATTTACCTGCCCCCATTTTTCCAGTGAAAAAATATAAAGTTCCGAGAGTATTCAATATTTGTCACTCCTAAAATCTAAAGTATATAAATAATAGCCCTAATAATTCATTTTGACAATCTAAAATTTAAAGATTTATTTATGAGCAATAGGGCATATTAAAATAAGTATAATTTAGTATAAGGTGATATATTATGGTGAATATAATTATTATTAGAGGAAATTCAGGTAGTGGTAAAACAACAGTTGCTCGCAAATTGCATGAAATACTGGGTCGTGGAAATTTATTAATATCACAAGATGTAGTTCGACGGGAAATGTTAAATGTACATGATCGCCCATTCAATCTAGCAATTCCTTTAATAGAAAAAATGCTGATATTTGGGATAGAACATTGTGAATTTGTCATTCTAGAAGGTATTTTAGCTGAAAATAAATACGGTGACATGTTGAGGAATGTCTTAAATAATAGGATGGATAATGTATTTGCATACTACTATGATTTGTCATTTGAAGAAACGGTTAGAAGACATAATTCAAAGAAAGAGACCGACTTTGGTTTAGCCGAATTAAAGTCTTGGTTTGTTGCTAATGATTATCTTGGTTTTCCAGGGGAAAAATCAATTTCAAAAGCGCTGTCTATAGAAGAAACAATAAACAATATTTTAACTGATGTAAGATACCGTCATTAGATGATTGATAGATGTAACGAATTTTTTCGAATTACTAACGCATTACCCTAGGTGTGCAATAGGATTTGAAAATGCAATAGTAATAAAAAAGCGCATAGATTGTATGTAATCTTTGCGCTAAATGTTTAAATATGAGTCGTGCTCGAGCATTTCATTGTTACTTTTAAAATTTGAAATATGTATGTAAATCAAAATTTGTATTACATTTACCTTGAATTAAAGTCCAAAGACAGATGTCACAATTGGATATAAATATGCCATGAATAATAGACATACAATGATTAAATAAATAAAGCCTTCGATAGTTTGTTTCATGGGGTCACAACCTTTAGAAATTATTATATTAATTATAGTTTAATTAGGTAATTAGATATAGTCAATCGGCCTTGAGGTGTATTATATTTTTATAATTTAATAATTTAAATGAATTTCACTAAAGATTCGTGCTTGCTTTATTTTTAATTATTTCTATCAGTCTAGTGTTGATTACTGTGGTATCTATATATTTTAAATTATTTTGGAGTGATTGTTTTGTGATTTTTAAGTGTCTTATGTTCGCATTATTTAGTTTTTTTGATCTTTCGTTATGACTTTGATTACATAATGAGGTAGTAATTAAATAGGCATCATACGTTTGGTGATAGAGATGTTTATTAATAAAGCGCAAATGTTGAGGGTTGTTTATAATTGGTATTAAAGTAATTGTGAATTTGATATTTTTAATTAAAATATCACTGTTATATGAAGAAAAATGGTCATAATAATTAAAATGTACGCGCTTATTAAGGCGAATTTTCATTTGATAATTTTGAATTTGGTTAGAAAATATGTATACATGATCATCATAATGATTTAATAACCAATTTATTATTGAATTAACATTGATAGTACCATCAAAAATAACATTTGCCATAGTTATTTAACCCCTTAATCAATTTTTAAGTAGTGGTATGAAGTATAAATAATTATTACAGATATTACAATTAATGTAATGATGTTCGATTAATTAGTAATTTAGGGTTTAATATATTATGTTATAGGTATAAATAGATTGATTATCAAATAAACAGTTTGATAATCAATACATAAATAGAGGGGGATTTTGTTGAAAGAAAAATTAAAGCAACAACTAAATAAATATGTGGAAAACGGACAATTAGAAAAAGGATTAAATAAAGTGAATGATCAAGTGAAAAAGAAAAAAGGTAAAGATTATTCCAAGTATGTAGATAAATTAATGAAGTTTTTGAATAAAGATAAAAATAATAATAAGTAATACAGTAATAAACCCTTGTTTATTGAGTGATGGGATACATTCAAAAGCAAGGGTTTTTTGTTTAAGCTAAATTGAATACGTAAGCGACATTAATATAATTAAGTTACTGCGTTGTTAAATAATTTAGTGGATGATAGATAAATGTTAAAAATAGTTGCATATTACCCCTGTGGCCTTGGGTATAAATATGATAATACAAATAATTTAGTGTAATTCAATGTTGAACAGCCAAAAGGGGTTTTAATATGGATAAATTAGTAACTATTATCGTTCCTGTTTATAATAAAGAATTGTTTTTACATGATTGTATAGAATCAATAAACCGATTGAATATTGATCATCATTATGTTGAAGCGATTTTTGTAGATGATTGCTCAACGGATTCGTCGTTGAGTATTATTGAATCTTATCAACAAAAATATAATTTTTTAAAAGTAATACAGTTAGATAAGAACACAGGGAGTCCAGCAGAGCCAAGGAATGTTGGCATGAATTATGCAACAGGTAAGTATATTACCTTTTTAGATGCAGATGATTGGTTGGATAGTGAGGGATTTCCAGAGTTACTATTGCAAGCTAACAAACATAATTCGGATATTGCCTTTGGACAAAGTATTAAACACGACGATAGAGGAATTAGTAAATTGGGAAGGTTCACATCATTTAAAGTGGAAAATGGTCTCATTCCGTATGAAATAGATAAAATATTTAGAGCTGTTGGACCACCGGGAAAAATTGTGAAAGCAGAAGTTATAAAATCTAACAAACTAAAGTTTAAACATTTAAAGTTTGGCGAAGATAAATTATTCTTTATTGAAGCAATTTCCAGATGTAAAACTGCTTCTATGAACTCAGCAGCGGTTTATCATGTGAATAGATACAATGAAAATCAATCACTTGTTACTGAAACGAATATATTAGAAAAAACTGCAGATAACTTAACCGTTTTAGAAGAAGTGTTGCAATTAAATTTACCGGAAAAAGCAGAATTTCAAGCAATTAGTAGAATAGTTGAAGTTGATTTTATAAGCAGGTTATTTAATAAAAAACGATTTTTAAAGAGCCATCAAAAAGCAGAATTCTACGATTACTTTAAACGTTTAACAGAAATGTTGCGTATGAATGGTAAAAATATTGAAGATTATTTAATTGAAGACAAATATAAAAATAATTTCAAATTACTGAATGAACATCGATATGATGATTTATATGACTATATAGCACTGTTAATTAAAGGTGGTAAAGCAGATCGCTATATAAAAAATAATCAAGTTCATTTCGTAATGCCAGAACAGTTACAGGATTTAATACCGGTCACGGAAGAAATGTTTGCGGTATATGAAGGTACGCACGAATATGAAGATGTACATTATGAACAAATTAGAGTCTATAAACATCCTGATATTACCATTGATAAGGTGCTGTTCACGGAGATTCATAATGAACCTCATGCACAAGAAGTGAAATATGTTGAACGAGATAACAAAATTTATATCAAATCTTCTGTATTAGAGGATATTGCATATAATTTTAATATTGTATTAATTTACAACGAATATAAACCGTATACAGTGAATATGAATTTGCCTAATATGAGTTCTAATATTAATTTGAAGAGACAAAATTTTAAGGCTGAGTTTATGCAAAAGGAAAAAAATAATAAAAAATCTAATGAAGTGAAAAGATACTTTCATTTTAATCCACAAACTGTATCTGTGCTTAATAAATTTAAAATTTATCATGATGTTGAATTTAAAGCACAAGTCGATCGTAGTGTGGAAGTTGGGGAAATATTAGAAGTGAATGGCATAGAGCATACCAAAAAAGGAACACCTAGATTATTAATTGACGACAATAAAGTGATTACAGCAAATAGGGCGTTTGTTGCTGCTGTCACTAAAGATAATAACGACCAATATTATTATAAAGCACCACAAAAAGTGAAAATTTTACAGCAATGTAAAGAATATGATTCAAGGAACTTTAAAAACACAATAAATATATTAGAGGCTGACAGTGTGGTAGCGATTGAAAAGGTCATCCTATCACCTAAAGGAACGCCTAGATTAAAAACAGATTCGGATACTTTTATTACTGCGAATAAATCGTTCGTTCAAGCAATAAACTAAACTTTTCAAATATAATATTATTAGATTTTGTCATATCTATTCCTTTATCCTATTTAGATATTTTTGAGTAAAAATATTATTTGGTTAATTGATAAAATTTTAAATAAAAATATGTTTTAATTTTTTCGTGAGTGGTATTTAATAAATAACTGTAAGAGAATTAGAATAATTGATTAATTTGCTCAGTGTACGTTGCTTCGGAAAAAGCAACGTACATTACTTGTGCGTTGTAAATAGAACGTTGTGAGTGAATTAGTTATGAATAGAAATAATCGGCATTTAGTATTATAGGTCAATGGAGTAATGACTCAAGTGAATAACCAATGATCATTTATGGTGTCAAACATGGCGTCATATATAGAAATTGGTATAAATGATATTACTTTGTTAGTCATTTCATCGAAAAGGTCATTTTTATTATTAGTAGTAAACACATTAGAGGCTGGGTCATAAATTCCATGTGCTATATACGAAAGTTATACAATTAAAGATCGTTCCCTTCAAAGTAGACACTCAAAAACGTCAACTTTGAAGGGGATTTTTTATGTCTTGATAAAAATAAAAAGCTAAGATGATTAACAAAATAACTCATTAATACAAAATAAAAATGGAAGCATATATAAAGGCGAGACTCCTGAAGGAACAGGACGAGCTGAAGACTACAGGCTGAAGCAGTCCCCTAGGAAAGCGAGCCGACGATATAGCACACTACAAACACAAAATAAATTAACGAACTTAGATCTCGTTATTGTTTATAAATATTAAGAGTACATCAATACAAACAACAAAAATAAAAAGCTAAGATGATTAGCAAAATAATTCATTAATACAAAATAAAAATGGAAGCATATATAAAGGCGAGACTCCTGAAGGAACAGGACGAGCTGAAGACTACAGGCTGAAGCAGTCCCTTAGGAAAGCGAGCCGATGATATAGCACACTGCGAACACAAAATAAGTTAACGAATATAATAAATAGTCATCAATATTATTATTGTAAAAATACATCATTGTATCTAATTGTATATAATTCAATAGCGCATAATACAGTTAGGATTTCAAAACTGTAATTCACAATGTAAAAATAGACAGATTTGATGTAAAAATGGTGGAGTAGGAAAAATTGCACAATTCAATTGTATTATATTTTATATTATAGATAACAAAACGATAGCTTATTAAACCAAAGCACAACATCGTTTTAAATATTTTGTAAGTTTGTAAAAGCTTTAAGATCTCAAAAAATATAGAGGAGTGTTTTTAATGGAAGATTTATTCAAAGCAATTAAAGATACAGTTCAAGCAGGAATCGATGGGGACAACGCTAAATTAGGTACAAGCATTGTAAGCATCGTTGAAAATGGTGCAAGTGTACTTTCTAAATTATTTGGATTCTAATTTAAACATTTTAAATATAAATTATAAAGGGAGAGATTTTAAATGACAAAATTAGCAGAAGCAATCGCAAAAACAGTTGAAGCAGCTAAATCAGGAAACGACGCAGAATTAGGTTCAAGCATTGTTGATATCGTATCAAGCGGTGTTGGTTTATTAGGTAAATTATTCGGATTCTAATAGTTGAAAATTATAAAAAAATAGTAGAGGAGATACTAACATGGAAAAATTATTCGAGGCAATCAAACAAACAGTACAAGCAGGAATCGATGGGGACAACGTTAAATTAGGAACAGGTATTGTAAGCATCGTTGAAAATGGTGTAGGCGTACTTTCTAAATTATTCGGATTCTAATATTGATATAGACAATGGTCAAGGTGATAACCTTGGCCATTTTTTAATGTCTAATTTTATATGCTGAATTAAGTGATATATGTTACTATCTTAATTAGAAATTACGGTCGAGTAAATTGAGAAAGTAGTGGGATAAAATGGAAAGTAAAAATATATTTATTGATTTTGATGATACATTAGTCGATTTTCACGATGCAGAAGCATATGCGTTCTTTAATTTAACTAAACATTACCAATTACATACAACTAGGCATGATTTAGAAACATTTATGAAAGTAAATCAATCACATTGGGAAGCGTTTCAGAATAATTTATTAACTAAGGATGAAGTGTTATCTAAACGTTTCGAAGCGTATTTCGATTTACATGCGTTAAAGGTAAATGGTGTAGAAGCAGACCATATCTTTAGAGATGAATTAGCCAATGCACCGATAAAGTATTTTCCCAAGACGTTAGAAACATTAGAAAAGCTAAAAGAACAACACAACTTATATATTGTTACGAATGGTGTGCTAGAAACGCAAGAACGTAGGATTGGAAAAACGCCTTTTGGTCAATGGTTCGATGGTGTGTTTGTTTCAGAGCAGACCGGTTATCAAAAACCAATGCCAGAATTCTTTGATTTTGTATTTAATGAAATTGGTGAGGACAAGCGTAATAATGCAATTATTATAGGTGATTCATTGACTTCTGATATTTTAGGTGGAAAAAACGCAAATATTGAAACTTGCTGGTTCAATCCACGTCAGAAATTAAACACTACTGATATCGAACCTGATTTTACAATTACTGATATGCAAGAATTGATTCGATTAATTTAAATGCATGCAAATAAACATATGTGATAGGTGAGAGACATTTCACTTATTCTCTAGTTGAAATGTTTGCAAGATAGTTTGCAGTTTAACATATCGTTTTGGGTTAGTTGCTAATTTAACTAAATGACAGCATGTATACTGTATAACAGTCTGATGTAGCAAGTATCATTTTAAACCAATAAATAGCTAGTGATTTGTGTGCATAAATGTACTGTGTAAAAGTAAATGCAACATAAGATGAATAATTTAAATAATAACCTCACTAACTAGGTTTTAATGTGAGATGCCAAATAGAACAAGATAAGTATTAAGATTAAAGCATAATATTAATATGAGATAAGCGCTGGATATTAATACGCAAGCTTTCAAAATAAAGAATGCCGATTCAAAAGTTTAAATCCAAACTTTTGAATCGGCAATTTAATATGATTTAATCTCGTTACGTTTTGATTTTAAAAATGGCTTCCTAACGCAATCAAAATGTTTAAACAAAACTGCTAGAATCAGTTTCGTTTATGGTGTCCAAACGAGAACGTCATGACCATCTTTATTTGTTTCATTTAAATCAGTAAATCCTTGTTTAATAAAGAATTCTTTAGATTGATTTCTTGCGATAACTTTAATTGGTAGACCTTGTTTCTTAGCGAAATCTAGTAAAGTTGTACCATAACCTCGATCTTGGAAATCACGTAAAACTTCTAATTTCCAAATGATATTATAATCTTCGAAGTCAGGGAAGTGTTGTTCTTCGACCTCACCTTTTCTATATAATGCCATCCTTGCACCTAGTCTATCTCCGACGTAAATGCCGTAGAATGGCGAATCCGAACTAGCATCAATCATTTCACCACGAAGTTCATCAACTAAATATAAATCTTCGTTGCCAAAATTTCTAAAATCTTCAAATAATTCATCTGTTTTATAATTGATACCTAGACTTTTTACTTCACTCATAGACGGCTTCCCCCTTTGTTTTGTTATTTCTATTATACAATATTTATATTGATTTTTCACAAAAATGACTGTTTTAAACATGTATTTACTTATAATTGAAAATTTGTGGAGGTACGTTTACATATAAAAGTTAATTATGAGAGTTCAAACTATTTTTGTTAATCAGGTAATAAAAGATAATGAAAAAGTTGGATTTTTATAAGCCGTAAAATTGTCAATATAGTATATAAACTTTATACTAGGTAGGAATAGAGTAGCATAAGGAGAATTTCGAATGTATTGTATGACTGAGAAACTAAATGAAAACGATAAATTTATAACGAACCTAAAAAATAGTGACCATACATTAGCGCAATTTTACCATTTAAATGCAATGAATCCTGATAGCTTTAAGCAGAGATTTGATTTAGAGAATAATGGAAGAGAGATTGCAGTAGCTAATGTTATTGAAAAGTATATGAGTGATCTATCACTTACATCTGAGCAAGTTGAGAATATAGATGCTTTGAAAAAGGGTGCAAAAGTAGTAATTGGTGGCCAGCAGGCTGGTTTATTTGGTGGACCGCTATACACTTTGCATAAAATTTTTTCAATCATAACGTTAAGTGAAGAATTAAAAGAAAAATATCATAAAAAAGTAGTTCCTATTTTTTGGATTGCAGGAGAGGATCATGATTTTGACGAAGTAAATCATACATTTGCCTATAATTCGAAGAAAGCAAAGCTACATAAAATTAAATATCATACTATGACACCACCAGAAAGTAATGTTTCTAGATATTCTCCTGATAAGGAAGAGTTACGTGATACATTGAATCAGTTTTTCCAAGCATTGCCAGAGACACAACACTCTCAATCCATTATCAATCTATATAGAAACGTGATTGATCAATACGATAATTGGACTGATATGTTTAAGGCATTATTAAATGAAATATTTAAGGCATATGGCGTATTATTCATTGATGCTAATGATGAAGGTTTGAGAGAAGTTGAAAAGCCTTTTATAAAACAATTAATCATACAACACCATGAGGTCGACACAGCATTTAGAGCTACTCAAGCACGTACTAAGGAAAGTGGACTAGAACAAATGATACAAACAGATACAAATGTTCACTTATTCTTACACGAAGATAATATGAGACAGTTATTAACATTTGAAAATGGCCAATTTAAACTTAGTAAATCTGATAAGGTTTATTCGACTGCTGAGTTATTAAATATTTTAGAGCAGGAACCGGGAAGATTTTCTAATAATGTTGTTACACGTCCAATAATGGAAGAGTGGTTGTTTAATACTGTTGCATTTATTGGAGGTCCGAGTGAAATAAAATATTGGGCTGAGTTAAGTGATGTGTTCAAAGTAGTCGACGTATCGATGCCTATTGTCTTACCTCGTTTGCGTATTAGCTATATTAATGAAAGAACTGAAAAATTATTATCGCAGTATCAACTTGATTTAAACAAAGTATTAGTTGATGGGATAGATGAAGATAAGCAACGATTTGTTAGAGCGCAAGCCTCTGATTCATTCTTAGAACAAGTCGAGCAAATGAAGCAACGACAAGATGAATTATATAAAAACTTATTATTGGAAGTTTCAAATAGTAATGATAATAGACTATTAGTCGATAAAAATAATGAAATTCATCAACAGCAATATGATTATCTACTTAACCGATATTTATTAAATATTGAACGTGAAAATGACATAAGTATGAAACATTTTAATGAAATTAACGAAGTGCTCCACCCAATGGGAGGATTACAGGAAAGAATTTGGAATCCAATCCAAATAATGAATGAATTTGGGATAGATGTGTTCAAGCCCTCCACCTATCCACCACTTTCCTACACTTTTGATCATATCATTGTAAAACCTTAGAGAGAGTAAGGTTGAGCCCGATTCATCGGAATGATGAATCGGGCATTTTTTTATGTTCTATAACAAATTTTGGTGAAAATTGTATAATTAGTGGAGGATAGTGGTGAGATGTGGTAAATTATAAATATAAGAAGGTGAGGTGATTATAAATGTTCATGGGTGAATACGAACATCAGTTGGATACAAAGGGACGTATGATAGTGCCTTCCAAATTTCGTTATGACTTGAATGAGCGTTTTATAATCACTAGAGGCCTTGATAAGTGTTTGTTTGGTTACACTTTGGAAGAATGGCAAGTTATTGAAGAGAAGATGAAGACGCTTCCTATGACAAAGAAAGATGCTCGTAAATTTATGAGAATGTTTTTCTCTGGTGCTGTTGAAGTGGAATTAGACAAACAGGGGCGTATTAATATTCCGCAGAATTTAAGACAATACGCCAATTTAAGTAAAGAATGTACAGTCATCGGTGTATCAAATCGCATTGAAATATGGGATAGAGCAACATGGAATGATTTCTATGATGAATCTGAAGATAGTTTCGAAGATATTGCTGAAGACTTAATTGATTTTGATTTTTAAATGGAGGAATTAGAGTGTTTCATCATGTCAGCGTAATGCTTAAAGAAACCATTGATTACTTGAATATAAAAGAAGATGGTATATATGTCGACTGTACATTAGGTGGAGCTGGACATGCCCTTTATTTATTAGAGCAATTAAGTGATGATGGTAGGCTAATAGCAATAGACCAAGATACAAATGCAATTGAGAATGCTAAAGAAGTACTGAGTGATCATTTACATAAAGTGACTTTTGTACATAGTAATTTTAGAAAGTTATCTGAAATTTTAAATGATTTGAATATTGAAAAAGTAAACGGTATCTACTATGACTTGGGCGTATCTAGTCCACAATTAGATGTTCCTGAAAGAGGATTTAGTTACCATCACGATGCGCAATTGGATATGAGAATGGATCAAACACAATCACTTTCGGCCTACGAAGTTGTTAACGAATGGTCATTTGAAAGTTTGGTTCGTATTTTCCATAGATATGGGGAAGAAAAATTTTCAAAGCAAATTGCTAGACGCATCGAACAAAACAGAGAACAACAACCTATTAATACAACATTAGAACTTGTAGATATTATAAAAGAAGGTATTCCTGCAAAAGCTCGACGCAAAGGTGGCCATCCGGCTAAAAGAATATTCCAAGCAATTAGAATTGCAGTGAATGATGAATTGTCAGCTTTCGAAGATTCATTAGAACAAGCAATTGAATTGGTGAAAGTAGACGGTCGAATTTCAGTCATCACTTTCCATTCGCTTGAAGATCGTTTGTGTAAACAAATGTTTCAAGAATATGAAAAAGGACCTGAAGTGCCAAGAGGATTACCTGTAATACCTGAAGCATACACACCAAAATTAAAACGAGTTAACCGTAAACCTATCATTGCGACTGAAGATGATTTAGAGATAAATAACCGAGCGCGTAGTGCTAAATTACGTGTAGCCGAAATCTTGAAATAAGGAGTGGATTATGAGTGGCAGTAGAAAAAGTATATCAACCATATGATAATATTGAACAACAAATTCCAGAGACAAAACCCTCGACCCAACCTAAAACAGTTAAAAGAAAAGTTGTAGTACAGTTAACAAAATTTGAAAAGATGTTATACATAGGACTTATAACAATAATTGCTTTAATCAGTATATATATGCTATCTTTAAAAATGGATGCGTATGATACTCGAGGGAAAATTGCAGATTTAGATACAAAAATAGAAAAGCAATCTAGTGAGAATAGCGCAATAGAATCTGAAATTAAAAAGAACTCATCATATGAACGCATTTACGACAAGGCTAAAAAGCAAGGTATGAGCCTTAAGAACGACAATGTAAAGGTAGTGCGTAATAATGACGAAGCGAAGAATTAAATTTAAAAAACCAAAATTACCAATAAAACAAAATAAAATAGGGGCAGTCCTACTCATTCTTGGATTCGGACTGCTCTTTTTTACGTTGGTTTTAAGATATTCATATATTATGTTGACCGGCCACTCATCTGGAGAAGATTTGATTTTAAAAGCTAATGAAAAATACTTGGTAAACAGTCAAGAACAACCTGAACGTGGTAAGATTTATGATCGAAACGGTAAAATATTGGCAGAAGACGTAGAACGATATAAACTTGTAGCCATTGTGAGTAAAAAAGCCAGTGAAGGTAGCGATAAACCTAAAAACGTTACTGATAAAAAGAAAACTGCGAAAAAACTAGCAACGGTTTTAGATATGTCTGCCAAAGAAATCGAAAGTAAGTTGAATAACAAGAAAGCCTTTCAAGTTGAATTCGGTCAAAAAGGTACCGATTTAACGTATCAAGAAAAAGAAAAAATTGAAAAAATGAATTTACCAGGTATTACATTATATCCTGAGACTGAACGTTTTTATCCTAATGGAAACTTTGCATCTCATCTTATAGGTATTGCTCAAAAGGACCCTGATAGTGGGGAACTTAAAGGCGCGATGGGTGTTGAAAAGATCTTTGATAGTTATCTGAAAGGGCAAAAAGGTACCTTGTCATATATTCATGATATTTGGGGTTATATTGCACCGAATACAAAAAAAGAAAAAACACCTAAACGTGGTGATGATGTTCATCTGACAATAGACTCGAATATTCAAGTCTTTGTTGAAGAAGCGTTGGATAGCATGGTTGACAGATATAAACCAAAAGATTTATTTGCTGTGGTAATGGATGCGCATACCGGTGAGATATTAGCATTTAGTCAACGACCAACTTTTAACCCTGAAACAGGAAAAGACTTCGGGAAAAAATGGGCGAATGATTTATATCAAAATACCTATGAACCAGGTTCTACATTTAAATCATTTGGTTTAGCAGCTGCTATTCAAGAAGGTAAATTCAAACCAAATAAAGAGTATACTGCAAGACCGAGAACGGTTATGGGGTCTAAAATTTCTGACTGGAACAAAGTAGGTTGGGGAGATATCCCGATGACATTAGGTTTCACGTATTCATCAAATACCTTAATGATGCATCTACAAGACTTAGTTGGTGCAGATAAGATGAAACATTGGTATGAGAAGTTTGGTTTTGGCAAAACTACAGACGGCATGTTTGATAGTGAATCATCTGGTGGAATTGCTTGGGATAATGAAGCACAACAAAAAACTTCATCATTCGGTCAATCTACTACTGTTACTCCGGTACAAATGTTAAGAGCGCAATCTGCTTTCTTCAATGATGGTAATATGCTTAAACCTTGGTATGTCGACAGTGTGACAAATCCAGTGTCGAATAATACTTACTATAAAGGTAAAAAAGAGTATGCAGGCAAACCAATTACTAAAGATACTGCGAAAAAGGTACGTACAGAGTTGGATAAAGTTGTAAATAGCGAAGACAGTCACGCTAAAAATTATCGTGTGGATGGTTATGATATCGCTGGTAAGACTGGTACAGCGCAAGTTGCTGATCCTGATAATGGAGGATATGTCCAAGGTGAAAATCCATATTTCGTTAGCTTTATCGGTGATGCACCTAAGAAAGATCCAAAGGTCATTGTTTATGCTGGTATGAGTTTAGCGCAACAAAATGACCAAGAAGCATATGAAATGGGTGTAAGTAAAGCGTTCAAACCAATTATGGCAAACACGCTTAAATATTTAAATGTCGGAGAGAACAATACAAAAGATAGTTCAGATGTGAAATATAGTAAAGTTCCAGATGTTGAAGGGTTGGCTACTCAGAAAGCCGAAGATAAAATCAACGGCAAATCCCTAGATGCCATCGTTATTGGTAATGGTGAAAAGGTAACCAGTCAATCTGTAACGGCAAATAAAGAAGTATTACCTAATAATAAGGTGTTACTACTAACTGATGGTGATATTACAATGCCAGATATGACAGGTTGGTCAAAAGAAGAAGTCATTGCATTTGAACGTATGACAAATACTAAAGTGACAATGAAAGGTAGTGGCTTTGTATCTAGCCAATCAGTAACAAAAGGTCAAAAAGTTAGTAAAAATGATAAAATTCAAATTACACTTTCATCAGAAGAAATTGATGGTGAAGCAAGTACAAGTTCAAACTCAAAAGAAGAAACAACTAAAGAAGATAAATCAGCATCTGAAAAATCTGCTGATGATAAGTCAACAACAGACAAGAAAGATAAAAAAGAAGAGAAATCATCGAGTGATAAATCAGAATAATAGACGTTATTTATTTACCATTCGTAAATTTGAGAACGACAGAATAACAATTTGAAAGATAGGCTATATCAGTGAACGATAATAACAAAAATATTATCTTATCACTGATATGCCATGTTTCATTTTACATAATGTTTTAACCCTGCATGACGACATACAAAAACATATTCCAATTAAATATATAAAGGAGCATAATATGGTTTATCTACTCGCAATCATTGCACTTTTAATCACATTTATTTTAGTCCCAGTATTAATACCAACTTTAAAAAGAATGAAATTTGGACAAAGCATAAGGGAAGAAGGTCCACAAAGCCACATGAAAAAAACAGGTACACCGACGATGGGTGGACTGACTTTCTTAATCAGTATCATAGTTACATCGATTCTTGCAATTATATTTATCGATAATTCAAATCCAATTATTCTATTGCTATTTGTAACAATAGGATTTGGGTTAATTGGTTTTATTGATGATTATATTATTGTTGTGAAAAAGAATAACCAAGGTTTGACAAGTAAACAAAAATTCCTAGCACAAATTGGTATTGCTGTAATTTTCTTTGTATTAAGTCAAGTGTTTAACCTAACTGATTTTTCAACGGGCATTCATATTCCGTTTATCGGTATTGAAGTACCACTTTCAATTGCATATGTCATTTTTATTGTATTTTGGCAAGTTGGTTTTTCTAATGCTGTAAACCTAACTGATGGTTTAGACGGATTAGCAACAGGATTATCAATTATTGGATTTATAATGTACGCGTTGATGGCATACTTCCAAGGTGCAACATCAATCGGCTTATTCTGTGTGATTATGATTTTTGCATTATTAGGATTTTTACCTTTTAACTTAAACCCTGCTAAAGTATTTATGGGAGACACAGGAAGTTTAGCATTAGGTGGTATCTTTGCCACAATTTCAATTATGTTAAATCAAGAATTATCATTAATATTCGTAGGTTTTGTATTTGTTGCAGAAACGTTATCTGTAATGATTCAGGTTACTTCATTTAAATTAACTGGTAAAAGAATATTTAAGATGTCACCATTACATCATCACTTTGAATTGGTAGGTTGGAACGAGAAAAAAGTTGTTACAGTGTTTTGGACAGTAGGTTTAATTTCAGGGCTTATTGGATTATGGATAGGAGTGAATTAAATTGCTAAATTATACAGGGTTAGAAAATAGAGATGTATTAGTTGTTGGACTTGCCAAAAGTGGCTATGAAGCAGCTAAATTATTAAATAAATTGGGTGCCAATGTAATCGTCAATGACGGAAAAGATTTAAGTAATGACTCACATGCTAAAGATTTAGAAAATATGGGTATTACAGTAATTGGTGGTGAACATCCACTGTCATTATTGGATAATAATCCTGTAGTTATTAAGAATCCGGGTATTCCTTACCACGTACCACTTATTGATGCAGCTGTTAAAAAAGGTCTGAAGATATTAACTGAAGTTGAACTAAGCTATTTAATATCTGAAGCGCCGATTATCGGTGTAACAGGTACAAATGGTAAAACAACAGTTACCTCTCTTATTGGTGATATGTTTCAAAAAAGTCGAGTTACAGGCAAAATATCAGGTAATATCGGTTTTGTTGCTTCAAAGGTTGCACAGGAAGTAACATCAACTGATTATCTTGTTACTGAATTATCATCATTCCAATTACTTGGAATAGATCAATATAAGCCACATATAGCAATTATTACTAATATTTACTCTGCACATATCGATTATCATGAAACATTAGAAAATTATCAAAATGCAAAGAAAAAAATTTATGAAAATCAAACAGCAGATGATTATTTGATTTGTAACTATCATCAAAGGCATTTGATTGAGTCAGAAACTTTAAAAGCAAAAACATATTATTTTTCAACACAACAAGAAGTAGATGGTATATACGTTAAAGATGGGTATATCGTGTTTAAAGGTTTCAGAATCATACATAAAGATGATTTAGTGTTACCTGGTGAACACAACTTAGAGAATATTCTTGCTGCTGTATTAGCAGCTTTATTAGCAGGAATTTCAGTACGAGCAATCATCGAGAGTTTGACCACATTCTCAGGTATAGAACATCGATTACAATATATAGGAACTAATAAAACGAACAAATATTACAATGATTCCAAAGCAACAAATACATTAGCTACACAATTTGCACTAAATTCATTTGAACAACCTATTATTTGGTTGTGTGGCGGGTTAAATCGTGGTAATGACTTCGATGAACTCATACCATATATGAAAAATGTGCGTGTGATGGTAACGTTTGGTGAAACGCAAAGTAAATTTGTTAATTTAGGTGAGAGTCAAGGTAAGTATGTGATTAAGGCAGTTGATGTTGAAGATGCTGTAGATAAAATACAAGAAATTATTGAACCGAATGATGTAGTGCTATTGTCTCCTGCATGCGCAAGTTGGGATCAATACAATACTTTTGAAGAGCGTGGAGAAAAGTTCATTAATAGATTCAAAGCGCACTTGCCATCTTTCTAAAGGATGTGAAAAAATATGGCCGATAAAGTACGTGAATTTGACTCTGAATACTTGAAGCAAAAACGAGAATTAAGGCGTAAAAGGCAGAAACAAATTCAATATTCAGTATTCGGTGTATTGTTGTTTTTTATCTTATTGATACTTATCTATATGTTCACACCTTTGAGTAAAATAAGTAGTGTTGAGATAAAAGGTAATAATAATGTATCGAAGAGTGATATCAGTAAAGCAATAAATGTTAAAGATGATTCAAGAATGTATACTTATAGTACTTCAAAAGCTGAAAAGAAATTAAAAGAAAACACATTAGTTAAAGATGCCAAAGTAACAAAGCATTTTCCTAATAAAATGACGGTTAAAGTGACAGAAGATCAAATTGTGGCATTAATTAAAAAGAAAGATAAATATGTTCCAATAACGGAGGATGGCACTGAATTGGAAAATTTCCAAGATAGTGTGTTGGATGATGGTCCGATTATTGATGGTTTCGATAAAGAACGAAAGGACAAAATCATACGACAGTTAGCTGAAATGCCAGCAAAAGTTAGGGGACTAATATCTGAAGTTAAATATGATCCACAACCCAATATGCAAAACCAAGTGAAATTATTTACTACAGATAATCTTCAAGTAGTAGGTAACTTAAATACAATTGGTAGTAAAATGAAGTATTATCCTCAAATGTCACAATCATTAGATCGTGATGAAAGTGGAAACTTGAAAAAAGCAGGTTATATTGATTTATCTGTTGGTGCTTCCTTCATTCCATATAGTAGTGGTTCTGATCAAAAATCAGAAACGGATAAAAATGTTGAACAAGGAAATAACCAAGAAGATAAAGCGAAAGATCAGCTGCAAAGTGCTTTAAATAAGATAAATAAGAAAAAAGACAAAAATAATTAAAAAATTTAGACAAATACATGTGTTTATAGTTCACAACCGCGAAACTGTATTGTAAACTGTTAATAGTGTGAACTTGATTATGTAATTGTCAGGAGGTGCCTATCTATGGAAGAGCATTATTATGTAAGTATAGATATCGGTTCATCAAGTGTAAAAACAATAGTAGGCGAAAAATTTCACAATGGAATTAATGTGATAGGTACAGGACAAACCTACACGAGTGGAATTAAAAATGGTCAAATCGATGATTTCGATATTGCGAAACAAGCAGTCAAAGATACAATTAAAAAAGCTTCTATTGCTTCAGGTGTAGACATTAAAGAAGTGTTCCTTAAACTTCCAATTGTCGGCACTGAAGTGTTTGATGAATCTAATGAAATAGAATTTTATGAAGATACTGAATTAAATGGTACACATATTGAACATGTACTAGAAGGTATCAGAGAAAAAAATAACGTACCGGAAACAGAAATAATTAATGCATTTCCGATTAAGTTTCTAGTTGATGGCGACAATGAAGTTTCTGATCCAAAGGAATTAATTGCGAGACATAGCTTGAAAGTAAATGCAGGTGTCATTGCGATTCAAAAATCAATCTTAATCAATATGATTAAATGTGTAGAATCTTGTGGTGTAGATGTATTAGATGTATATTCTGATGCGTACAACTACAACTCAGTTTTATCTGCTACAGAGAAAGAACTTGGTGCTTGTGTGATTGACATCGGCGAAGATTTAACTCAACTTGCTTTCTATGAACGTGGTGAACTTGTTGATGCGGATGCAATTGAAATGGCAGGTCGTGACATTACAGAAGACATAGCTGAAGGATTAAACACTTCATATGAAACAGCTGAAAAGATTAAACACCAATATGGTCACGCTTTCTTTGATTCAGCATCTGATCAAGATGTATTCACTGTGGATCAAGTAGACAGTGAAGAGGATGCACAATTCACTCAAAAAGACTTAGCTGATATTATTGAAGCACGTGTAGAAGATATTTTCTTTGAAGTGTTCGATGTATTACAAGAGTTACAATTAACAAAAGTTAATGGTGGATTTGTAGTAACTGGAGGTTCAGCAAACTTATTAGGTGTTAAAGAATTATTACAAGATATGGTTAGCGAAAAAGTAAGAATTCATACACCGTCACAAATGGGTATAAGAAAACCTGAATTCTCTTCAGCAATTTCAACAATTTCTAGTAGCATTACTTTCGACGAATTGCTAGATTATGTTACAATAAGTAATCATGACAGTGAAGAATTCGAAGAAGAAGTTATCGAATCTGATGAGACGACGAATAATACAAAAACAAGCGGATTTGATTGGTTTAAGAAAAAATCGAATAAGCAAGATGAAGCACCAGCGTCAGATTCATCTTCAGAAGATTCACAAGTGACAGAGACATATGACGAAGAAGTAAACGCTGATAGCGACGTTGAACATAAGTCTCAACACAACGAACAAAAGGATGAAAGTAAATTTAAAAAACTGATGAAATCTCTATTCGATTGATTGGCCATTAAAACTAGGAGGAAATATAAATGTTAGAATTTGAACAAGGATTTAATCATTTAGCGACGTTAAAAGTCATCGGTGTAGGGGGCGGCGGAAACAACGCTGTAAACCGAATGATTGACCATGGTATGAACAATGTTGAGTTTATTTCAATCAATACGGACGGGCAAGCTTTAAACTTATCTAAAGCTGAGTCTAAAATCCAAATTGGGGAAAAATTAACTCGTGGTTTAGGTGCAGGTGCTAACCCAGAAATTGGTAAAAAAGCTGCAGAAGAATCACGTGAACAAATTGAAGATGCTATCCAAGGTGCAGATATGGTATTCGTAACTGCAGGTATGGGTGGCGGAACTGGTACAGGTGCTGCACCAGTCGTAGCTAAAATCGCAAAAGAAATGGGAGCGTTAACAGTTGGTGTTGTTACTCGTCCATTCGGCTTTGAAGGTCGTAAACGTCAAACTCAAGCAGCTGCAGGCGTAGAATCAATGAAAGCTGCAGTTGATACACTAATTGTTATCCCTAACGATCGTTTATTAGACATCGTTGACAAATCAACGCCTATGATGGAAGCATTTAAAGAAGCAGATAATGTTTTACGTCAAGGTGTGCAAGGTATTTCTGATTTAATCGCTGTTTCAGGTGAAGTTAACCTTGACTTTGCAGACGTGAAAACAATCATGTCTAACCAAGGTTCTGCATTGATGGGTATTGGTGTTTCTTCTGGCGAAAACCGCGCGGTAGAAGCAGCTAAGAAAGCAATTTCTTCACCATTATTAGAAACATCAATCGTAGGTGCACAAGGTGTGTTAATGAACATCACTGGTGGAGAGTCATTATCATTATTCGAAGCACAAGAAGCTGCTGATATTGTACAAGACGCTGCAGATGAAGATGTAAACATGATTTTCGGTACAGTAATCAATCCTGAATTACAAGATGAGATTGTAGTTACAGTAATTGCTACTGGATTTGAAGATAAACCATCTTCTCAAGGTCGTAAAGCTTCAAATACTGGTTTTGGTAGCAGTGCAACAAGTGGTAGCGTAGCATCTAATGAAACTTCAATTAGTTCAAGTGCTGCTAGCTCATCACACTCAGTAGAAAGCAATACTGAAAGCAGAAGTCATACAACAAATGAAGATGACATTCCAAGCTTCATCAGAAATAGAGAAGAAAGACGTTCAAGAAGAACTAGACGTTAATTTGTCGGATAGTACGTCTTAAACAAAATATACTTAAGCTGAAGTTAGTAATAATAACAGTATCTATGTCATCAGGTCTCAGATCTGATGACTTTTTTAGATTTTTAATTCTAGAAGTTATTTTATGGCTATTCAATATTCAAATTAGAAGTAGTAACAGTCAATCAAAATGGAAACGGATAATCGAATAACATTTATTTTGAATAACAATTAGCGGAGGGTTTATAATGCCAGAAAAATTTGTGGAAAATAGTCATATTTTAGAATATAGAGATGACCCATTACAAAATGTTACATTAGGTATCACAACGCGAAAGAATGGATTTAGTAATTATCCAAATCACGCATTTAACATGGCGCGATATATTGATGATAATCCACAAAATATAACTAAACATCAACAAAAACTAGCTAAATTAATAAAGTTTGATAGAGCGCATTGGGTGTTTCCGATACAAACACATGAAAATAAAGTCGTAGAAATTACAGAAGAGCATCAAGGCATGAATATCGATACACTAACTGATGATTTACATGGGGTTGATGGCATGTACAGCTATGAATCTAATGTATTATTAACAATGTGTTATGCTGATTGTGTACCAATATACTTTTATAGTGAAAAGCATCATTTTATAGGTTTAGCACATGCAGGTTGGCGTGGTACGGTTGGGCAAATTGTGGTTGAAATGATAAATAAAATTGACTTTAATTTAAACGATTTACAGGTTGTTATAGGACCAGCTACATCTATGTCATATGAAATTAATGATGATATCAAAGCAAAGTTTGCTGCATTGCCAATTGATAGTACAAAGTATATAGAAACGAGAGCGTCAGATAGACATGGTATTGATTTAAAGGTTGCTAATGCATTGTTATTACAACATAGTGGCGTTCCGAAAGAAAATATTTATATTACTGATTATGCAACTTCCGAAGATTTGGATTTATTCTTTTCGTATAGAGTAGAAAAGGGTCAAACTGGTAGAATGTTAGCATTTATTGGTCAAAAGTAAAGAGGTGTATACAGTGAATGTAAGTGAAAATCTAAATGACATCGAGCAACAACTACGACAGTCAGCGGACAAGGGTAATATTTCAACATTGCCAAACGTGATTGCCGTTACAAAGTATGTTACAATAGACCGAGCTAATGATGCATATCGTGCAGGAATTAGACACTTTGGTGAGAACCGAGTAGAGGGTTTTCAACAAAAGCAACAAGCTTTACCAAATGACGTGACAATGCACTTTATTGGTGCGCTTCAAACTAGAAAGGTTAAAGAAGTTATCAATGATGTGGATTATTTTCATGCGTTAGATCGTCTTAAATTGGCAAAGGAAATTGATAAGAGAGCGACACACACAATCAAATGCTTTGTACAAGTAAATGTTTCAGGCGAAGCATCTAAACAAGGTGTGGCATTAGATGAATTAGATACTTTTATTGAAGAATTAGCACAATTTGATAATATAGAAGTAGTCGGTCTAATGACGATGGCTCCGTTAACAGATGATGAGTCGTATATCAAAGACTTGTTTCAATCATTAAGAATAAAGAGAGATGAAATTAAAGCGCTCAATTTAAATTATGCACCGTGTACTGAATTGTCGATGGGAATGAGTAATGATTTCCATTTGGCCACTGAAGCAGGTGCCTCATTTGTGAGAATTGGGACTAAACTTGTAGGAAAAGAGGAGTGAGCCCCGTGGCTTTAAAAGATTTATTTAGCGGATTTTTCGTGGTTGAAGAAGAGGATGACCAATTAGAAGCACCACCTGAAGAAGACAATAGACAACATCAAAAGCAACAAGCACAGTCTCAAAATAATTTTAACGAACAATCAAATAATGAGAGTAATGAACGTCAAAGAGCGATACAATCCGTACCTAAGAAACAATCATCTAGATTACAACAATCTACAGGGGAAAGGAAGTATCAAATGGCTAGCAATACATCAAATAATAATACTAGGAACGTTGTGAATATGAATAATCAAGAACAAGATCAATTCGGCTTTGCACAAGAAAGTTCTAAAATGTGTTTATTTGAGCCACGCGTATTCTCAGATACACAAGATATTGCAGATGAACTAAAAAATCGTCGAGCTACTTTGGTAAACTTGCAACGCATTGATAAAGTTTCTGCAAAGAGAATCATAGATTTCTTAAGCGGTACTGTTTATGCAATTGGTGGCGACATTCAACGTGTTGGGACTGATATCTTTTTATGTACACCAGACAATGTTGAAGTAGCAGGCAATATAACTGACCAAATTGATAACATGGAATATCAAGGTGAATAGAGGTAAGAATAAATGGATGTAGGTTTACTTGCAACTGTATTTAAATTTATATTATTCTTAGTTCAAATTTATTATTATGGCATGATTGTTTATTTCTTTATGTCATGGATACCGAATGCACGAGAAAATAAATTCGGACAATTTTTACAAAAAATATATGAGCCATTTTTAGAGCCATTTAGGAAGATTATTCCTCCGATAGGCATGATTGATATATCATCCATCGTTGCAATTATTGTTCTCGTGTTGTTCCAAAGAGGTTTAGTGAGTATTTTTAATATGATAATTATGCATCTTGCGTAAGGCAAACTAAACTATAAATTGAATTTAAGTGTAAAATGAATCGATAATTAAGCACCTCCCGTTATCATTGTATGACGATAGGTGCTTTTATATTGTGTTTGGAGTGATATGCAATCGATATTTATCAACATTTTAGAAAAGAAGAACAACAACTTATTGATAACTTAATGGATAAATGTAAACGAGCTAATGAGCAATATGCACCAATACTAACGAATTTCTTAGACCCAAGAGAACAATATATTTTAGAGGTAATAGTAGCGAGTTTCGAAGAATTAACAGTGCATTTGTATGGAGGTAAACATGCAGAACGCAAACGAGCGATTATAGCGCCTACTTATTTTGAACCTGAGGATTCAGACTTTGAAATTGTACTAATGGCAGTTGATTATCCAGAAAAATTCGTTACATTACAACATCAACATATACTTGGTACAATTATGTCATTAGGTATTGAAAGAGAGCAGTTAGGTGACATCGTCATAGATGGAGAAATACAGTTTACATTGACAAAACAATTAGAATCTTACATGTTACTTGAATTAAATCGCATCAAAGGTGCTACAGTTAAACTTAATTCTATTCCGTTATCAGATATGATACAATCAAAAGAGGAATGGAAGTCATTCAATACAACCGTAAGTGCATTAAGACTTGATGTTGTATTGAAAGAAATGATTCGTAAATCAAGAACAATTGCCAAACAATTAATAGATAAGAAGCGCGTTAAAGTGAATCATACGATTATCGATGCAGCTGATTTTCAGTTAGCAAGTGGGGATCTATTATCTATCCAAGGGTTTGGTCGTGCCAAAGTTACTGACATTGGTGGTACTACGAAAAAGGATAAAGTTAGAATTTCATACGAAACTTTATTCAAATAATGTTATACTTAACTTGTCGTTGACGATATGTTATGAATAAATAATTGTTGATTTTTGTACGACATTTACAGTATAGTATATAAAATAAACTGCAAAGAATACTATTTCTCGTATTTATTGAAATGATAAAATAGTGTATGATTAAGGGAGGATAATGTATGCCTTTTACACCTAGTGAAATTAAAAATAAAACTTTTACTCAAGCCAAAAATGGTTTTGAGCCTACTGAAGTAGAGAGTTATTTACAACAATTAAGTAATGAAATCGAAAGATTAAAAGAAGATAAAAAACAATTAGAAAAAGTTATAGAAGATAAAGAGACGAATATTCAGTCTTATAAAGATGTTCATCAATCTGTTAGCGATGCTTTAATTCAAGCTAAGCAGGCTGGTGAAGAGACAAAAGCTGCAGCAAATAAAGAGGCAGAGGCAACAATTGCAAAGGCCAAAGCAGAAGCAGATCGAATTGTAAATGACGGTGTTGAAAAAGCGCGTCGTTTGTCATTCCAAACTGAAGATATGAAACGTCAATCTAAGATTTTCCGTTCTAGATTCCGTATGCTTGTTGAAGCACAGTTAGACCTATTAAAAAATGAAGATTGGGATTATTTACTCAATTATGACTTAGATGCTGAACAAGTTACAGAAGAAAATGTCAATCATTTAAATGACAATGAATTAACAGAAGAAGAGAAAGCTTTAAAAGCTAAAGCAGAAGCGGATAATCAATCAGCTGATGCTACGAGTGAAAGTACAGATAAGAAATAACAGACACGTAAGTAATAATACAGCATATCAAAGCGAGAAAGGGATAGTGAGAGCCTTTTATATGTATATTACTTATATCACTGTTATCCATAGTTCAATACAGCACAATGAGAGAACTCTAAGTTGAGTTAAATAGGGTGGTAACGCGGTTTATATCGTCCCTGTTAATTGAACTTAGAGTTCTTTTTATTGTTATTAAATTGAAACACAATAGAGGAAAAATGTATTAAGGAGTGTAGAAAATGGATTATAAAGAAACATTATTAATGCCAAAGACAGCTTTCCCAATGCGTGGGGGATTGCCAAATAAAGAGCCGAAAATTCAAGAAGAATGGGAAGCAAAAAATATTTATCAAAAAGTATTAGACCAAAATAAAGGAAACCCATCTTATATTCTTCATGATGGTCCACCATATGCTAATGGTAATTTACACATGGGACATGCATTAAACAAAATCTTGAAAGATATTATTACGCGATATAAATCAATGCAAGGCTTTTATGCACCATATGTACCAGGTTGGGATACGCACGGTTTACCAATTGAACAAGCGTTAACTAAAAAGGGTGTTAAACGAAAAGAATTATCTGTTGCAGAATTCAGAGAAAAATGTGAAGCATTTGCATTAAAACAAATCGAAGGTCAGAAAAATGACTTTAAACGTTTAGGTATCAAGGGTGACTTTAACAATCCATATATTACGTTAGAACCAGAATATGAAGCTGCTCAAATTCGTTTATTCGGTGAAATGGCAGATAAAGGTTTAATCTATAAAGGGAAAAAGCCAGTTTATTGGTCACCTTCAAGTGAGTCATCACTAGCTGAAGCTGAAATTGAGTATCATGACAAGCGTTCTGCTTCAATCTTTGTAGCATTTGATGTTAAAGATGGTAAAGGCATAGTGGATGAAGATGCTAAGTTTATTATCTGGACAACTACACCTTGGACATTACCTTCAAATGTAGCTATTACTGTACACCCTGATTTGACTTATGGCCAATATGAAGTAAATGGTGAGAAATTTATCATCGGTAAGGATCTAGCTCAAAGTGTTGCTGAAACTTTAGGTTGGGATGATAACGATGTTAAATTAGATAAAACATTTACAGGTAAAGAATTAGAATATGTTGAAGCACAGCATCCATTTGTTGAAGCACAGCATCCATTTGTTGATCGTACATCATTAGTAATTAACGGTTTACACGTTACTACAGATGCAGGTACAGGTTGCGTTCATACAGCACCTGGACACGGGGAAGATGACTATATCGTTGGTCAAAAATACAATTTACCAGTTATTAGTCCAGTAGATGATAAAGGTGTCTTTACAGAAGAAGCTGGCCAGTTTGCAGGACTGTTTTATGATAAAGCAAATAAAGAAATTACTGATTTATTAACAGAAAAAGGCGCATTATTAAAACTAGAATTTATTACACATAGTTACCCTCATGATTGGCGTACAAAGAAACCTGTTATCTTTAGAGCTACGCCGCAGTGGTTTGCATCTATTGATAAAGTCCGTCAAGATATCTTAGATGCGATTACAGACACTACATTTAAAGTTGATTGGGGTAAAACACGTATCTATAATATGATTCGTGACCGTGGTGAATGGGTTATTTCACGTCAACGTGTTTGGGGTGTACCACTACCAGTATTTTATGCTGAAAATGGTGACATCATCATGACGAAAGAAACAGTTAATCATGTAGCAGATTTATTCCAAGAACATGGTTCTAACATTTGGTTTGAAAGAGATGCTAAAGCATTATTACCTGAAGGCTTTACACATCCAGGTAGTCCGAATGGTGAATTTACAAAAGAAACAGATATTATGGATGTTTGGTTTGATTCTGGTTCATCTCATAGAGGTGTGTTAGAAGAACGACCAGAATTATCGTATCCTGCTGACTTATACCTTGAAGGTAGTGACCAATATCGAGGTTGGTTTAACTCTTCAATTACGACATCAGTAGCTACAAGAGGACAATCTCCATATAAAATGTTATTATCTCACGGATTTGTTATGGATGGCGAAGGTAAAAAAATGAGTAAATCATTAGGTAATACAATTGTGCCAGATCAAATCGTGAAACAAAAAGGTGCTGACATTGCACGTTTATGGGTAAGTAGTGTGGACTATTTAGCTGACGTACGTATTTCTGAAGAAATCTTAAAGCAAACGTCTGATGTATATCGTAAAATTAGAAATACATTAAGATTTATGTTAGGTAACTTAAATGACTATAATCCAAATACAAACGCAGTTGCTGAAGATCAATTATTAGATGTTGATAAATATGTATTAAATCGATTACGTGAATTTACAACAAGTACATTAGATCATTATGATAACTTTGACTATTTAGATATTTATCAAGAATTACAAAACTTCATTAATGTAGAACTAAGTAATTTCTACTTAGATTATGGTAAAGATATCTTGTATATCGAAGAACAAGATTCATTAAAACGCCGTAGTATGCAAACAGTGCTATATCAAATTGTTGTCGATATGACGAAATTATTGGCTCCAATTTTAGCACATACAGCAGAAGAAGTTTGGTCGCATATACCTCATGTTGAAGAAGAAAGTGTACATTTAACACGTATGCCTGAACGCGTTGAAATTGATAGTGCATTTGTAGAAAAATGGAATACATTTATGAAATTGCGTGATGACGTTAACCGTGCTTTAGAAGTTGCACGTAATGAAAAGGTAATCGGTAAATCACTTGAGGCAAAAGTAATTATTAGTAGTAACGAACACTTTGATGCTACGTCATTCTTACAACAATTTACTGATTTACAACAATTGTTTATCACTTCACAAGCTGAAGTTGTTGATAAAGTTGATAGCGGTGAAACCTATAATTATGGTGACATCAAAATTGAACATGCACATGGAGAAAAATGTGAACGTTGCTGGAATTATAGCGATGAACTTGGATCTGTTGGCGAGTTAGATCATTTATGTCCACGTTGTCAATCTGTCGTTAAGACACTAGTTTAAGTGAAATTAAGACAAAAATTTTAACAAGATTACCAGATTTTGCAGCATTAGGATTATAATTTCCAATTCTTAAAATAAGAGCGCTATTCTGCAATGAACTTCGCTCTGTAAAATAGACTCAAAAAAAACACTAAGTTTATGGCTACCTTATATTTATGATATGAGCGTAGCCATTTTTAATGTGATGTGATTTATATGGTGAAATCCAAGACATAAAGTAATAACTATTATTGTTTTAATTTTAAAAAATCAAATGGTATCGTCCAAAATAGCGAATATTGTAAATTAAATATTAATTTATAGAAAGTAATAAGATGAGACTTCTGAGGAAGCAGGACGAGTCGAAGATTACAGGCAGAGGCTGTCGCTTAAGAAAATGAGCTAACAATATCAGTTAATTACTATACACAACTTCAGGTAAATTAAATTTTTAACATTATTATATTTATTAAAAAGGGTATAGAAAATAAGCTGATTCAATAAAACAAAGATCATAGTAAGACTAAGTGTAACAAGCAATAGATGTAGCATATTATTATAGTTAAAGGTAGTGTCAAAACATGAAGAAAAGGATTACTACATTAGTCACTTTAGGCTTAATAATTACAGGAATTGCAACTTATGACGGTATAGATAATAGAGATATGACAGAACCAGAAAATACACTATGGTCGACGAATCCGATGAAACACAATAATTATGTAAAAGGACAATGTACGAATTACGTTTTTGATAGAGTGAGAGATGCGGGTAATAAAATTGGTAGGTCCTGGGGAGATGCTAAATATTGGAAAGTAAAAGCGCAACAGGATGGTTATACTGTAAATCATCATCCCAAAGTGGGCAGTATATTACAATCTACTAAAGGTAAATATGGACATGTGGCATATATTGAACGTGTCTTTGATGACGGCACTATCAAAGTGAAAGAAATGAACTTTTATCATCCATTCGAAATTACGACGCGAGATATAAGTCCACAAGCATTAAAAAAATATTACATCATCCATCCTAAAGAAAATAAAGCAAAGTGAATCAATGTATTGTTAACTACGAAAGTATATTTAAAATAATTATATTATGTAAACTAAGTAAGCGGTTTGAAAGATAGTGAAATATTATTGCAAAAAAGACAAATTTTAAGCATATCTAAAAATAAATGTGATAGATATAAACTGTAACTTTTTTTATAAGTTTGATTAAGCTATAATGAAAGATGTTGTAAAAGCGTCAGATAGTAGAATAGGAGGTACAGGCATGAAACGTCAGTACTATTTAGGTATTTCTATATTCATTACGATTGTTATTTTAATCTTAGATCAAATCACTAAATTTATAATAGCGAGTTCAATGAAAGTTGGAGATTCTTTCGAAGTGATTCCTAACTTTTTAAATATTACGTCACATAGAAATAACGGAGCTGCGTGGGGTATTTTAAGTGGTAAGATGAGTTTCTTCTATATTATTACTATTATTATCCTTATCGTACTTATAGTATTTTATATTAAAGAAGCAAAGCACAATTTATTGATGCAAGTGGCAATTAGTTTATTATTTGCCGGTGCATTAGGTAATTTCATCGACCGTGTGTTACATGGTGAAGTCGTAGACTTTGTCGATACATATATTTTTGGATATAATTTCCCAATATTTAATGTTGCAGATGCTAGCTTGACGATAGGTGTATTGCTAATTATTGTCGCATTATTAACAGATATGAAAAAAGAAGTGTAGGAGGTTGCAATTATGAGTAATCATGAGTTTGTAATAGAACAAGCAGACTTGTCAGGTCAGCGTATAGACAAAGTATTACCTGAATTAAATTCAGAGTGGTCGAGAACTCAAATTCAAGACTGGATAAAATTATCGTTAGTCACAGTCAATGGTAAAGTAGTAAAATCAAATTATAAAGTAAAATTAAATGACCAAATAAATGTAACAGAAAAAGAAGTCGTAGAAACTGATATCAAACCAGAAAATTTAAACTTAGATATTTATTATGAAGATGATGATGTCGCAGTTGTTTATAAACCTAAGGGCATGGTAGTACATCCATCAGCAGGACATTACAGTGGTACATTGGTTAATGGTTTAATGTATCAAATGAAAGATTTATCAGGTATTAACGGTGAGATTCGACCAGGGATTGTACACCGAATTGATAAAGATACATCAGGTTTATTGATGGTTGCCAAAAATGATATTGCACACCGTGGATTGGTAGAACAATTGGTGGATAAATCTGTAAATCGTAAATATGTTGCATTGGTACATGGAAATATTCCGCATGATTATGGTACGATTGATGCTCCAATTGGTAGAAACAAAAATGATCGACAATCAATGGATGTCGTAGATGACGGTAAAGAAGCAGTAACACATTTCAATGTTTTAGAACACTTTAAACATTATACGTTAGTTGAATGTCAGCTAGAAACGGGTAGAACACACCAAATTCGTGTTCATATGAAATATATTGGTTTCCCATTAGTTGGTGACCCTAAATATGGACCGAAGAAAACATTAGACATTGGAGGTCAAGCACTTCATGCAGGTGTTATTGGTTTTGAACATCCAGTTACAGGTGAATACATTGAGAAAACTGCGGAATTGCCAAGTGAGTTTGAGCAATTATTAACAGATATTAGAAAAAGTGATCAATAACTTATGCTTTAAATAAAGGTTATAACAAGTAATATGAATGAATTTACCTCATTATAAAAATGGCGCGAGTCAAAAATATAATGAGGTTATTTTTTATGTAAAAATGATTAAATCATATAGTGGCTGGAAAGCAAGTGGATATCAATAAAGGTTACTTATAATAAGAATAGTGTATTTATGCATTTAAAAGGCGCAATGCAACTTAGACAGGTTCTTGCACATTATATAAAATCATGATATTATAATGACAGTTTAATAAAGCGAACGTACGTCTTTAAATGAAAGTCCAGAGAGGCTTCGAAGACATGAATTTAATAACTTGTACACAGATGAATCTATGCAACGTAACTATTCGTGCATAATCAAACATGAATGATTTACATTCATGATAGAGAAAGCGTCTTATAACATAGAAATGTCTCTGTTTTCATTTGTGATACGATTATTGAGAAACCTCATGTCTTCATTGAAGATATGAGGTTTTCTTTGTATCATCTTGTAGCTAAAGCAAATTAATATGAATTGAGGAAGGTGCCTAAAATGTCAGAACGCGTTATTATGGATGAAGCAGCGATACAACGTACGGTTACTCGTATTGCGCATGAAATATTAGAATATAACAAAGGTACTGATAATTTAATTTTACTAGGTATTAAGACACGAGGCGCATTTTTAGCACGTCGCATACAGCAAAAGATAGAAAACATCGAAGAAAAGGTCGTACCAACTGGAACAATAGATATAACGCAGTTTCGAGATGATTTAGAGAATAGAACAGCACAATCGAATGAAGAAACCTATGAAATCGATGTTAATATTACCAATCAAGTTGTAATTATAATAGACGATGTACTTTATACAGGTCGTACTGTACGCGCATCTTTAGATGCAGTATTACAGTATGCGAGACCTAAAAAGATTGGATTAGCAACTTTGGTCGATCGTGGTCATCGAGAATTACCAATTCGAGCTGACTTTGTCGGAAAGAATATACCGACAGCGCGTGAAGAAGCGGTGTCAGTTTATCTAGATGAGATTGATTCAAGAAATGCAGTAGTAATTGAATAATAACCTTTTAATTCAGTACGAGAGACTGAGAAAGGATAGGTTAGTAAGTGTGAAACTTTTAAACTAGAGTAACAGTGATGACTCTAATTTAAAAGTAGCAACTTTCTATACCGTCATATCTTCAATAGCACCCTTAGTACAATTGTAATACACTATCTAACTAAGGTTATTGAACTGATAGACCCTTCGAAGTCTCTTTACATGAATACGATGTAAAGAGATTTTTTTTATGAAAGGAAGCGAAATGCAATGGAAAATGAAACAATGTTTGAAAGGACAGTTAAACCGGTCTTAGATGTACGTGACAAACCGAAATTAGGACAGTGGGCATTTTTAAGTACTCAACATCTATTTGCGATGTTTGGTTCAACTGTACTTGTACCTTTCTTAACAGGATTACCGATATCTTCTGCACTGTTAGCATCAGGAATCGGAACATTGTTATATATATTAATTACACAAGCCAAGATACCAGCCTATCTAGGTTCAAGCTTTGCCTTTATCACGCCAATCATATCTGGCTTGAATTCACATAGTTTAGGCGACATGTTAACCGCATTATTTATGAGTGGCGTCATGTACGTGCTTATCGGTTTAGCGATAAAAATTAGTGGCACAGGCTGGCTGATGAAATTGTTACCACCAGTCGTAGTAGGACCAGTTATCATGGTTATTGGGTTAAGCTTAGCACCAACAGCGGTCAATATGGCAATGTTTGAAAATAGTTCAGACATGAAAGGATACAACTTAAGTTACCTTGCTGTAGCAATGATTACTTTATTAGTTACGATACTCGTTCAAGGTTTCTTCAAAGGGTTCTTATCACTTATTCCAGTATTAATTGGAATAATCACCGGATACATCGTATCGATCTTTATGGGGCTCGTTAACTTTAAACCAATTGTCGAAGCGAAGTGGTTACACTTACCGGAAGTATACTTACCCTTTAGAGACTATACACCATCAATTCATATAGGGTTGATCTTAGTCCTGATACCCATCGTTTTTGTAACGGTTAGTGAACATATTGGTCATCAAATGGTCATAAATAAAATTGTCGGTAAAAACTTCTTTAAAGACCCAGGATTAGATAAATCGATTATTGGTGACGGTGTATCAACTATGTTTGCAAGTGTTATCGGTGGTCCACCAAGCACAACATATGGTGAGAATATAGGTGTATTGGCAATTACTAAGATTTACAGTATCTATGTTATAGGTGGTGCTGCAGTAATAGCGATTATCCTAGGCTTTGTAGAAAAATTCACTGCACTTGTGTCTTCAATACCAACACCCGTAATGGGCGGTGTATCAATATTGCTATTCGGTATTATTGCAGCGAGTGGTTTAAGAATGTTAGTGGAAAGTGAAGTAGATTTTGCAAGTAACAGAAATTTAGTTATCGCATCTGTCATTTTAGTAATAGGCATAGGCAACCTAGTGTTTAATTTACATGGACTAGGTGTGAAATTAGAAATAGAAGGAATGGCTCTCGCAGCTCTCGCAGGAATTATCTTGAATTTAATCTTACCGAAAGAGAAAACAGAAACGAACTAAAATCATTGTATTTTGAGGAGGCAAATGATGGATAATCTATTATCAATGGAACATCTTACTACAGATGAAATTTATGAGTTGATACAACGCGCAAGTGATATCAAAAAGGGTGATTTAAAACCTCGAAATTACGAAGATAAATTTGTAGCAAATTTATTTTTTGAAAATTCAACGAGAACTAAGAGTAGTTTTTTAGTAGCTGAACAAAAGTTAGGTTTGAAATTAATTGATTTTGAGACGACAACATCATCTGTTCAAAAAGGTGAGTCACTTTATGATACATGTAAAACACTCGAGCAAGTGGGTGCAGATGTTTTGGTGATAAGACATTCACAAACAACCTATTACGATGAATTAGAAACGTTAAATATTCCTATTATCAATGGTGGTGATGGGAGTGGTCAACATCCAACACAAAGTTTACTCGATTTGATGACTATCTATGAAGAATACAATGATTTTAAAGGGTTAAATATACTAATATGTGGAGATATCAAAAACTCACGTGTTGCACGCAGCAATTACCAAAGTTTAACAGCACTTGGAGCAAATGTTATGTTCTCCAGTCCTGAAGCATGGAAAGACGAATCACTTCGAGCGCCTTATGTCGATATCGATACAGTCATCGATCAAGTCGATATTGTTATGTTATTAAGAGTACAACACGAAAGACATGAAACAGGCGAAATAGCTAGCTTTGAATCCAAGAACTATCACGAAGCATTTGGTTTAACTAAAGAACGCTACGACAGATTGCATGACAATGCAATTGTTATGCATCCTGCACCGGTTAATAGAGGCGTTGAAATTGATGATTGCTTGGTTGAAGCATCGAAGTCTCGCATTTTCAAGCAAATGGAAAATGGCATGTATTTACGAATGGCAGTTATAGATTATATTTTACAAACAAAAGGGGTACAAAAAAATGAAATTACTAACTAATGCTAAAGTATTAAAAAACAATGAACTCGTAACAACATCAATTCTTATTGAAGGTCAGTATATTAAAGCAATTTCTCCGCAAATTGATGTAGATTCAGATGTAGAAGTAATTGACGTACAAGGACAATTTGTAGCGCCAGGATTAGTAGATGTACACGTACACTTACGTGAGCCGGGTGGAGAGCATAAAGAAACGATTGAAACAGGAACAAAAGCGGCAGCAAGAGGTGGATTTACTACTGTTTGTCCAATGCCAAATACACGACCTGTTCCTGATTCTGAAGAAAATTTAGAACGTTTAAATCAATTGATTACAGAAAATGCTCAAGTGAGAGTATTGCCTTATGCATCGATTACAGTAAGACAAGCTGGTAAAGAACATGTAGACTTTAAAGCTCTTGCTAATCAAGGCGCATTTGCATTTACAGACGATGGTGTAGGTGTACAGCAGGCAAATATGATGTATGAGGCTATGCAACAAGCTGCAAAAGTAAATAAAGCTGTAGTAGCACATTGCGAAGACAATAGTTTAATTTATGGTGGTGCAATGCACGAAGGACAACGTAGTGAAGAATTAGGAATTCCAGGCATTCCTATTATTTGTGAAGCAGTACAAATTGCGCGTGACGTATTATTGGCGGAAGCTGCTGGTGCACATTATCATGTTTGTCATGTGTCTACTAAAGAGAGTGTACGTGTGATTAGAGATGCTAAAAAAGCAGGCATTCACGTTACTGCAGAGGTTACACCGCATCATTTATTGCTCACAGAAGATGATGTTCCTGGTGATGATGCTATATTTAAGATGAACCCACCATTGAGAAGTAAAGAAGATAGAGCAGCTTTATTGGAAGGTTTATTAGATGGGACAATCGATTGTATAGCTACTGATCATGCGCCACATGCTGCTGACGAAAAAGCACAGCCAATGACAAAAGCACCATTCGGAATTGTTGGTAGTGAGACAGCTTTCCCATTACTTTATACTCACTTTGTAAAAAATGGAGACTGGTCATTACAACAATTAGTAGATTACTTAACTATTAAACCTGCTCAAACATTTGATTTACCTTATGGTCGACTTGAAGAAGGTGGATTTGCAGATTTGACTGTAATCAATTTGGACCAAGAGACTGAAATTAAAGCAGAAGATTTTGCATCAAAAGGGCATAATACACCATTTATCGGCTATAAAGTATACGGTACACCAGTGTTAACTTTAGTAGAAGGCGAAGTTAAATTTAAGGAGGAAAAATAATGTTGCAAAAACGCTACCTTGTATTAGAAGATGGTTCATATTATGAAGGCTACAAATTAGGATCAGATAAATTATCTGTGGGAGAAATCGTATTTAATACAGCAATGACAGGCTATCAAGAGACAATTTCAGACCCATCTTATACTGGACAAATTATTACATTTACTTATCCTCTTATTGGAAATTATGGTATTAATCGAGATGATTTTGAGTCTCTTGTACCAACGCTTAATGGTGTCGTTGTTAAAGAAGCGAGTATGCATCCGAGTAACTTCCGTAAACAAAAAACATTACATGAAGTACTAGTTGAATTTGAAATTCCAGGTATTGCTGGTGTTGACACAAGAAGTATCACAAGAAAAATTAGAAAACACGGTGTATTAAAAGCAGCATTTACCGATGATAAAACTGAAATTGAAAGCATTATAACAAAGTTGAAAGAAACAGTCTTACCACGTAGTGAAGTTACAACAGTATCTACAAAATCACCTTATGTATCTACAGGTAACGACTTAAGTGTAGTGTTAGTTGACTTTGGTAAAAAGCAAAATATCGTGCGAGAATTAAATGAACGTGGTTGTAATGTCACTGTTGTACCTTACGATACAAGTGCTGAGACAATTATCAGAATGTCACCAGATGGCGTCATGTTATCTAACGGACCAGGAGATCCAGAAGAAGTAGATGTTGCTGTTGAAATGATTAAAGGAATTCTAGGTGTGATTCCATTCTTTGGTATTTGTTTAGGTCATCAGTTGTTTGCCCTATCACAAGGTGCAACTTCATTTAAAATGAAGTTTGGGCATAGAGGTGCAAATCATCCTGTTAAAGATTTGAAGACAGGTAAAGTAGCATTAACAAGTCAAAATCATGGTTATGCAATCGATAAAGATTCCTTAATTAATACTGAATTAGAAGTTACACATATCGCAATTAATGATGGAACAGTTGAAGGATTGAAACACAAATCACTACCTGCATTTTCAGTGCAATATCACCCAGAAGCTTGCCCTGGACCATCTGATTCAAATTACTTATTTGATGAGTTTATTGAAATGATGAACGAATATAAAGCGAAGGAGCGAATTACCAATGCCTAAACGTAATGATATAAAAACAATTTTAGTAATAGGCTCTGGCCCAATTATTATCGGTCAAGCTGCAGAATTCGACTATGCGGGAACACAAGCTTGTTTAGCTTTAAAAGAAGAAGGTTACCGTGTCATATTAGTAAACTCAAATCCAGCGACAATTATGACTGATACAGAAATCGCAGATAAGGTTTATATTGAACCATTAACACATGACTTTATCGCACGCATTATTCGTAAAGAACAGCCTGATGCATTGTTACCAACGCTTGGTGGCCAAACAGGTTTAAATATGGCGATTCAATTACATGATAGTGGTGTATTAGCAGCTAATAACGTACAGTTATTAGGAACGAAATTAGAGTCAATTCAACAAGCTGAAGATAGAGAATTATTTAGATCATTAATGAATGATTTAGACGTAGCAGTACCAGAAAGTGACATAGTTAATACTGTAGAACAAGCATTTGAGTTTAAAGAGCAAGTTGGTTATCCATTAATAGTTAGACCAGCCTTTACAATGGGAGGTACTGGTGGAGGTATCTGTCATAATGATGCTGAATTAAAGGAAATTGTGTCAAATGGCTTACATTATAGTCCAGCAACACAGTGTTTAATCGAAAAATCAATTGCTGGTTTTAAAGAAATTGAATATGAAGTGATGCGAGATCACAACGATAATGCCATCGTTGTATGTAATATGGAGAATATTGACCCTGTTGGTATTCATACCGGAGATTCAATCGTTGTCGCACCAAGCCAAACATTATCTGATGTTGAATATCAAATGCTACGTGATGTGTCACTAAAAGTAATCCGTGCACTAGGTATTGAGGGTGGATGTAATGTGCAATTAGCATTGGACCCGCATTCTATGGATTACTATATTATTGAAGTAAATCCACGTGTATCACGTTCATCTGCTCTAGCATCTAAAGCGACAGGTTATCCTATTGCTAAACTAGCAGCTAAAATTGCAGTTGGCTTAACGTTAGATGAAATGTTAAACCCTGTAACAGGTACTTCATATGCAGCATTTGAACCAGCACTTGATTATGTTATTTCAAAAATTCCACGTTTCCCATTTGATAAATTTGAAAAAGGTGAGCGTGTCCTAGGTACTCAAATGAAAGCTACTGGTGAAGTTATGGCCATTGGTAGAACGTATGAAGAATCATTACTTAAAGCAATTCGTTCTTTAGAATATGGTGTGCATCATTTAGGTTTACCAAACGGTGAAACATACGATTTAGACTATATTAAAGAACGTATTAGTGATCAAGATGATGAACGTTTATTCTTTATTGGTGAAGCAATTCGTCGTGGTACAACTTTAGAAGAAATTCATAATATGACTAAAATTGATTATTTCTTCTTAAATAAATTCCAACATATAATCGATATCGAACGACAATTAAAAGAAAATAAAGGTAATATTGATTACTTAAAATTTGCTAAAGATTATGGCTTTAGTGACCGTGTCATTGCACATCGATTTGACATGTCAGAAGCAGAGGTATATCAACTCAGAAAAGAGAATGATATTCTTCCAGTTTATAAAATGGTTGATACATGTGCAGCAGAATTTGAATCGGCAACGCCATATTATTACGGTACGTATGAACAAGAAAATGAATCAATTGTTACAGAAAAAGAAAAAATCCTCGTATTAGGTTCTGGTCCAATTAGAATTGGTCAAGGCGTTGAATTTGATTATGCTACAGTACATGCTGTATGGGCAATTCAACAGGCAGGCTATGAAGCTATTATTGTTAATAATAATCCTGAAACAGTGTCAACAGACTTCTCAATTTCAGACAAATTATACTTTGAGCCACTAACTGAAGAAGATGTAATGAACATCATCGATTTAGAACAACCTAAAGGTGTTGTTGTACAATTTGGCGGTCAAACGGCTATCAATTTAGCTGATAAACTAGCTAAACATGATGTTAAAATTTTAGGAACAACTTTAGAAGATTTAAACCGTGCAGAGGATAGAAAGGAATTTGAAGCATTACTTCATACTATAGATGTGCCTCAACCAAAAGGGAAAACAGCAACATCACCAGAAGGCGCATTGGAAAATGCTCGTAACATTGGCTATCCAGTTGTTGTACGTCCATCATACGTTCTTGGTGGTCGAGCAATGGAAATTGTCAATAGTGATGCAGAATTAGAAGATTATATGAATCAAGCTGTAAAAGCGAGTCCAGATCATCCAGTACTTGTTGATAGATATTTAACAGGTAAAGAAATAGAAGTAGATGCTATCTCAGATGGTGAAACAGTAATTATCCCAGGTATTATGGAACACATTGAACGTGCTGGCGTCCATTCTGGTGATTCGATTGCGGTATACCCACCTCAGACATTATCTCAGTCAGAAATTGATACATTGGAAGATTATACAATTCGTTTGGCAAAAGGTTTAAACATTGTAGGATTAATTAATATCCAATTTGTTATTGCACATGATGGTGTTTACGTGTTAGAGGTTAATCCGCGTTCAAGCCGTACCGTGCCGTTCTTAAGTAAAATTACAGATATTCAAATGGCACAACTTGCAATGCGTGCGATTATCGGTGAAAAATTAACAGATCATGGCTACAAACCAGGTATACAACCGTATTCGGAAGGTGTATATGTCAAAGCACCGGTATTTAGCTTTAATAAGTTGAAAAATGTTGATATCACATTAGGACCAGAAATGAAATCTACTGGCGAAGTCATGGGTAAAGATTTAACGATGGAAAAGGCGTTATTCAAAGGGTTAACTGCAAGTGGTGTAGAAGTAAAAGACCATGGTACAGTGTTAATGACAGTGAGTGATAAAGATAAAGAGGAAATATTAAATATTGCGCATCGTTTAAATGAAGTAGGTTATAAAATTTTAGCTACAGAGGGTACAGCGCATAAGTTAGCAGAAAATAATATTCCGGCAGAAATCGTTGGAAAAATCGGCGGAGAAGACGATTTATTAACACGTATCCAAAATGGAGAAGTACAAATCGTTATCAATACTATGACAAAAGGTAAAACATTTGAACGAGATGGTTTCCAAATTAGAAGAACGTCAGTAGAAAATGGTGTCCCTTGTTTAACATCGTTAGATACAGCTGCGGCGTTAACAAATGTAATTGAAAGTATGACATTTACAATGAAAAATATGTAAACTTTGTTTTCAAATAAGACAAAATAGCGTGAATAAATAGCGTTGTTTTGTCTTAATTCTAAGTGACATAGTTTATAAATGAGGTGTAGGACAAATGATGAACCAATTACCAATAATTGCTTTGGATTTTGAATCTGAAAAAGCTGTAAATCAGTTTTTAGATCAATTTGATGAGTCGCTTTTTGTGAAAGTAGGTATGGAACTTTTTTATCAAACGGGACCAAGTTTAATAAATTCAATTAAATCTCGCGGTCACGATATATTCTTGGATTTAAAGTTACATGATATTCCCAATACTGTGGGAAAAGCGATGGAAGGGTTAAGTAAACTAAACGTAGATTTAGTTAATGTACATGCTGCAGGTGGTTCTGAAATGATGCAGCGTGCTGTTGAAGGTATACGAAAATATAATAAAGATATTAAAATAATTGCTGTAACGCAACTTACTTCAACGACAGAAACAATGTTACAACAAGAACAAAACATACAAACTTCTATCGAAGATGCAGTATTGAATTATGCAACACTAGCAAAAGAATCAGGGTTAGATGGTGTAGTTTGTTCTCCATTAGAGGCATCATTATTAGCAACAGAATTAGGTGAATCATTCTTAAAAGTAACACCAGGAATTAGACCATTAAATACGAGTACAGATGATCAAAAACGTATCACAACACCACAAGAAGCAAAGGCACTCGGTTCAACACATATTGTTGTAGGCCGTCCGATCACTCAAAGTGACAATCCAGTAGAAAGCTATCATAAAATTAAAGAAAGTTGGTTAGGTTAAATATGGCAAAACAAATCGCTCAATCATTACTAGAAATAGAAGCAGTATCACTATCGCCAAATGATCCATTCACATGGAGTTCAGGTATTAAGTCACCGATTTATTGTGATAACAGAGTGACATTAGGTTACCCTTCAGTTAGAAGAGAAATCAGAGATGGTTTAGTAGAACTTATTCAAACTCAATTTGGTGAAGTTGAAGTTATATCTGGCACAGCAACTGCTGGTATACCACATGCAGCATATATTTCTGAAACATTGAATTTACCAATGAATTATGTACGTTCTAAGAGCAAAAGTCATGGTAAACAAAACCAAATCGAAGGTGCACAGAGTGAAGGTAAAAAAGTAGTCGTGGTAGAAGATTTAATTTCAACTGGTGGATCATCAATTACTGCCGTCGATGCACTTAAAGAAGCGGGTGCAGAGGTGATTGGTGTTGTGGCAATTTTCACTTATGGTTTGAAAAAAGCAGATGAACAATTTGAGGCAGCGGGTATACCGTTCTATACTTTAAGTGATTATAATGAACTTATAGAAGTGGCAAATGAAAAAGGTGAAATTTCTGAATCTGAAATAGAGACATTAGTTGAATGGAGAGATAACTTGTCATAATATATAGTCGGAGGGGATGTTATGACAAAGGACCCGAATGATGCATATAATCATTTTGCACACTTAAATAAATTTTTAAAAAAAGACGAAGATTATAGAAATCAACAATATGATGATGAAGAAAATGAATTACTTTCTAAGTCATCAGAGAAGAATATTTATAAAAAGTGTAAGTCAAGTATTAAAGAAAAGGGTAAACTTTAATATTTAGTTTTGAATTATTAGTACTTTAGTGTTTTTGAATCATAATTATATTAAGTTAAATTGCCGGCAAAGCTTTAGTCTTTGTCGGTTTTTTGATTTGTATGTGAGATGGGTGTAGTTAGAAGGTTAATCTGGTTACTGTTAGAAATGATATGATGTGTTTCATATTGTGAGGTAGTATGTAAATTGGTTTAAAGATATTTAATTAAAAAAAGACAAATCGATGAATATGAGTTCTATCGATTTGTCTAAGATGAAATTGTGATGTGTTTAACGGATCATAATTTTAATAATGAGGTAACCTATAAGTAAGACTAAAGCTGCTACAAGTAAGGGAATTATATAAAAAGTCATGAATCATTCCTCCAAGTTAGTTTATATTTATTTTAACTGCTTTGAATATAAAGTCAAAATATTAATCGCTGTATATGCGTATTAGCATTATTCTAGTAACGTTAAAGTGGTCAGCATACACAAATCTACACATGAGTTAGGTTTTATTTTTGGTGTATCTTGTAGTTTTGTAATTGCTTGCTTTCCTAGGGGACAGCTTCAGCCTGTAGTCTTCAGCTTGTCCTGTTCCCTCAGGAGTCTCGCAAACAAAACTAGTATCATATGCCTGTTGATTACAAACACAAGTTATTTTCATATACTGTGATGAATTTTGATTTATACACCATAGTAAATGGTAGACTTCTAGTGTATCTTGTAGTTTTGTAATTGCTCGCTTTCCTAGGGGACAGCTTCAGCCTGTAGTCTTCAGCTTGTCCTGTTCCCTTAGGAGTCTCGCAAACAAAACTAGTAGCATATGCCTAAAGTAAGTTTTATATTATTATGATGTTGATAGTATTTTCCATTCATCGATATCTTTAGGTAGTGAATACATATTTTTATAAATTATGGGCATATTAACAAGTAACAGTAAAAAGGGGGAAGTCTATGCAATTGTTACGTCAATTATTGAAAGATCATACTAAGAATATCTTCGTATGTTTAATTGGATCATTTATTAGTGCGATTGCCGTGAATTGTTTCATTTTAGGTTCCAATTTGGGAGATGGGGGTACAGTTGGGATTTCCTTAGCACTAAAGTATAGCTTTGGTTTTTCTCCGGCAGTATCTTCTCTAATTATTAATACAATCGTCATTTTAGTTGGTTGGAAATTTTTAAGTTTAAGAACAGCAGTATATACATTAATTTCTAATACTGCAATTTCAATTTTTCTAGATTTAACGGAAAGTTGGAATACAGGTGTGCATCATTTTGTTGTTAATGCTACATTTGGTGGTGTGCTTGTTGGCGTTGGCATTGGATTAGTTATTGCGTCAGGAGGAGTGATTGGTGGTACATCTGTTGTTGCTAAGATGTTAAATAAATACTTAGATATTAAAACATCACAAGCAATATTTGTATTAGATGGTTTAGTTGTGCTTTCATTCTTATTTGTATTACCGTTAACGAATGTCTTATTTACGATTATTATGTTATTTGTGACGGAACGAGCAACATCTTTTGTAATAGAAGGATTTAATCCGAAAAAAGCTGTTACTGTGATTTCGGCAAAAAATGAAATTATTAGTGATAGAATTAACCAATTTACCGGTAGAGGTTCAACATTATTGAATGGTAAAGGTGGTTATGGTAAAAATGAAACTAGCATGCTTTATGTCGTCGTACCCCAATCTCAGGTGACGAGAGTGAAAAAACTTATTAATGAAGAGGATGAAAATGCATTCTTAGTGATTCATGATGTGCGAGATGTATTAGGTAATGGCTTTATGAATCTTTCTTAAAAACGGCAATATTTACAGATGGTAAATGCATTTTTTTATAGAATAATAATGCGATAATACGATTTATGTAAATTAAATGAGGAGGCAAACATTATGGCAATACCAAAAATTACGACATTCTTAATGTTTAATGGCCAAGCAGAAAAAGCAATTGATTTATATGTTAATTTGTTTGAAGATGCTGAAATTTTATCACTAGTTAAATATACTGAAAGTGATAATGCACCAACAGGAAAAGTTCAACATGCGATATTTAGATTGAAGGATCAAATTTTTATGGCTATCGATAATGTGAACGGTGTAGATGTAGATATGAACCCAGCTATGTCCCTTTATGTAACTGTTGAAAATGCTATGGAAATGGAGCGATTGTTTAACGGTTTGAAAAGTGGAGGTGCGATACTTATGCCAAAGACCTCTATGCCACCATTTAGAGAATTTGCTTGGGTACAAGATCAATTTGGGGTTAATTTTCAGCTTGCATTACCAGAATAAATAACATATTAATTTTTCTGTTAATTATCGTAAAGCATAATACGATTGAAATTATTGATGTATAACGGCTAAAACAAATTGATATTTGAAGTGATTAAACACAAATGCCTATTGATTTAGTTAATGATTAGCAATAGTCGATAGTATAAATGGTACTATTTTGTGTTTACCCAATATTTTATAATGAGCTAAGGCTATGTCTAATTGACTGGATAATCGATATTATAAAATTGACAAATTGCTATATGAAAAGCCTTTAAGTGAAACGAAATAGAGCGTTCACTTAAAGGCTTTAAATTTTATGCGTGCCAATTTTAGTTAGATAAATAAAATTGGCACGCATTTTTATTGGTTTTATATATGGTGCGTTATAATCATAAATCTTTTAAACAATATTTAGTTAACTTTCATACTTTGAATATGGTCATAATCAGGCGTAACATATAATGTTTTTTGATTATCATATGTGACGAAACCGGGTTTACTACCTGAAGGCTTATGCACATTTTTAATTTCAGTATAATCTACAGGAATTTGTCCTGAATTACCAGCTTTTGAGAAATAACCAGCTAACATTGCCGCTTCTTTAATTGTTTCTTCGGATGGTTTATCGTTTAGGATAACGACATGTGAACCAGGGATGTCTTTTGTATGGAACCAAATATGGTTCTTGGCTGCCTTCTTATTCGTTAAATAATCATTTTGTTTATTGTTTTTACCTACGTGAATAGTATCTCCAGCAGATGAAGTATAGGTTTGCAGTTCTATGGTTTGCTTTTTCTTCTTTTTACTTTGTTTACGTTGCTTCATAAAACCTTGTTCAGCTAATTCATCGCGAATATCATCAATTTCATTTACAGAAATATGACTTAATTGTTGATCGATACTTTCAAAATATGAAATGTTTTCTTGTGTGAGTTCTATTTGATGTTTTAATTCATGTTCACGAGTTTTTAATTTGTTATATTGTTTGTAATAATATTGTGCATTCACTGCAGGTGCCTTAGTTGGATTTAGAGGTATTGTAACATCTTCACCAGTATAATAGTTTAATGCCGTAACTGTAGCATCACCCTGCTTTATTCGATAAATATTCGCAGTAATTAATTCACCATATAATTGTTGTTCGTCTTTCTCTTTAGTACCTTCTTGTTCATCATAAAGTTTATTTAATTTATTATGATATTTATTTAATTGTTGCTGCACAAATTTCACTAAATCATTAGCGCGCTGTTTAACGCGTTCTCGTTCTCCTCGAGCATCATAATAACGATCTAATAAGTCATGTATTGTTTCATATTCACTCACATCGTCATAAAATTGATTTAATTTCATGAAGTAAAAATCTTCTTTACCAGTTTCATGATTCTTATGAAAAACAGGTGTTGCTGGTAATTTAGTTTGTGCGATAACTTCATCAAAAGCTGCTGGTAAAGTTTCGGCAGTCATAAATTGACGTCGATCTACAATTTCATTAGTGATGAGTGGACTAAAACCTTCAAAATGATTTAATAATTGTCTAGCAATTTTACCACTATTGAAATCAATGTATTTCAAGACCTCTTGACCACTCATATCATAAGGATTGATTTTATTTTGAGTGGGAGGTGTTTCATATTTGAAACCAGGCATTACTGTACGGAATTGGTTTGTATTTGGTGTTAAGTGTTTAAAACCTTCAATTATTTTTCGAGTATCGTCTACTAAGATTAAATTACTGTGTTTACCCATTATTTCTAAAATGATTGTTCTATTTATAGTATCTCCAATTTCATCTTTACTTTGAACATCTATTTCTACACGACGGTCATTACCTATTTGTCGAATTGCTTTGATAAATCCGCCCTCAAGATGTTTACGAAATACGCGAGCAAACATAGGTGGGTCAAATGGATTGTCGTATTTTTTATGTGTGAGATGCATTCTAGTAAAGCTTGGATGGATAGAAAGTAATAGTTGATGATTCTTTCTATTTTGGCGAACGACAATGATAATTGTGTCGTTTTCAGGTTGGTTAATTTTGTGGATTCTACCATCTACAAGAAATTGTAATGATTCCACCATTTTTCTTGTAAATAAACCATCATATGCCATTGTTATCAGCCACCTTATTTTTATTCATTCAGTATATTGTAACATGGCAAAAAGAATTGGTCATGGGCGAAGTTTGTGGCAAAGTATGCTATACAACGGATTGGTTTATATGGTATTATGTGTTAATAATAGAAGTATAGCTTAGAGAGGTCGTAAGTCATGGACAATGAGAAAGGTTTATTGATAGTACTATCTGGACCTTCAGGTGTAGGTAAAGGTACAGTTAGAAAGAAAATATTTGATGATCCATCCACATCTTATAAATATTCTATTTCAATGACAACACGTAATATGCGTGAGGGAGAAGTTGATGGTGTTGATTACTTCTTCAAATCAAAGTCAGAATTTGAAGCCTTGATTAAAGAAGATCAATTTATAGAATATGCTGAATATGTAGGCAACTATTATGGGACACCTGTGCAATATGTTAAAGATACGATGGATGAAGGCCACGATGTATTTTTAGAGATTGAAGTAGAAGGCGCTAAGCAAGTGCGTAAAAAATTCCCGGATGCATTATTTATTTTTCTTGCTCCACCTAGTTTAGACCATTTACGTGAAAGATTAGTAGGACGCGGTACTGAATCAGATGAGAAGATTCAAAGTCGTGTTAAAGAAGCACGTAAAGAAGTAGAAATGATGAATTTGTATGATTATGTTGTAGTGAATGATGAGGTTGAATTAGCAAAGCAACGTATTCAATCTATCGTTGACGCTGAACATTTGAAACGTGAACGCATTGAAGCGAAATATAGAAAAATGATATTGGAGGCAAAAAAATAATGTTACACCCACCATTAAACCAATTAACTGCAAAGATTAATTCTAAATATTTAATTGCAACAACAGCTGCAAAACGTGCTCGTGAAATTGATGAGCATCCTGAATCATCATTATTAGAAAAATATAGTGCGAAAAAACCAGTAGGTAAAGCATTAGAAGAAATTGCCAATGGGGATGTTTTCCCAGATGGTACATTTAAATAATCACTTTCTAAATTATTCATGAATATAATAACGTATATACAAGCTTTTTAAACGATTGATTGTATATTTTTAAAGTACACCATGTGGCATCAAGGTGTGCTTTTTTTATTTAAACCATAATTTGTGTATAATATGGAGTAATGAACTGAGCATGTGTGCAATGTAAATCAATACAGTTAGTTTTAAGTATTTGATAGGCATGGATGAACAATTTTTATATAAGTTGGAGGAACGTTGTAATGAAACGAATATTACTTGCTGTAACTGGCGGTATCGCAGCATATAAAGCAATTGACTTAACGAGTAAATTAACTCAAGCAAATTATGATGTTAGGGTGATGTTGACAGACCATGCCCAAGAATTTGTCACTCCTTTGGCCTTTCAAGCTATCGGTAGAAACCCAGTATATACCAGTACATTTATTGAACAAAATCCAGAGGAAATCCAACATGTTGCTTTAGGTGATTGGGCAGACGCAATTGTTGTAGCACCAGCTACGGCTAACACAATTGCAAAGCTTGCGCATGGTATTGCTGATGACATGGTAACATCTACATTGTTAGCTACAGAAACGCCTAAATTTGTAGCACCAGCAATGAATGTGCATATGTATGAAAATAAAAGAACCCAGCATAATATGTCTATTTTACGTGCAGATGGTTATCAATTTTTAGAGCCTGGCGAGGGCTTTTTAGCATGTGGTTATGTTGCAAAAGGTCGTATGGAAGAACCATTGCAAATTGTTGAGCGTTTAAATATGTTCTTTGATGAGACACTAATTGACAATAGTTTGGCTGACAGTAGTTTTAATGGAAAGCATGCGCTCATCACAGCTGGGCCTACTATTGAAGAATTAGATCCTGTAAGGTATCTCTCTAATCGTTCTTCCGGTAAAATTGGTTACGCTTTAGCTGAATCATTAGCTAAACGTGGTGCTAAGGTGACATTGGTATCAGGACCTACGCATTTAACGCCACCAGAAGGTATTACATTTGTTTCTGTCCAAAGTGCGGAAGATATGTTTCAGGCAGTAAAAACGCGTTATGGTGCTCAAGATATTGTGTTTAAAGCAGCGGCAGTTTCGGATTATACTCCTGCAGATCCACTAGAACATAAATTGAAAAAGCAAGATGGTACCTTATCAGTAACATTTAAGCGTACTCAAGATATATTAAAGTATTTAGGTGAACACAAAGCACATCAATATTTAGTTGGATTTGCAGCAGAAACACAGAATATAGAAGCATATGCTCAAAAGAAATTGCAACATAAAAATGCTGATGTCATCATTGCAAATAACGTTGGAGACCGTACAATAGGGTTTAGTTCAGATGATAATGACTATACGATGTATTTTAAAGATGGCGATGCATTAAGTTTAGGTAAGGAGAAAAAGGTTATCCTTGCAGAACATATAATTGACAGTTTAGAGACAAGGTGGCAGTAACATGATAGCAAAAGTAATCGTTGATATACCTTCTAAAAGTGTAGATTTCACCTTTGATTATCTCGTGCCTTCTAGAATGCAATCGATGATTCAAATTGGTATGCGTGTTGTAGTACCATTTGGTCCTAGAACAATACAAGGTTATATTATGGCAATTACTGAACAGCCAGATAACGATATAGATATATCAAAGTTAAAAGAAATAAAGGAAATCCAAGATATTACGCCAGAATTAACACCAGAGTTAATAGAGTTGACGGATTGGTTTAATACTTATTTTGTAACGAAGCGAATTTCGATGCTCGAGGTCATGTTACCGAGTGCGATAAAGGCAAAATATACAAAATATTTTATTGTTAATGAAGACAGAATAAATGAATTGCCAGAACACTTAAAGCAACAATTTAATGATGGCGGCCAATATTTATATAAGGCAGCACAAGCAAATGGTGATTTAGATAAATTATTGCCATTATTAAGAAAAGGTGTAATACAAGAGCACACGGAATTATCGCAAAGTTTGAAAAAGAAAAAGCAAAAAGCACTTCGTATCGTCGAAAATATTGATATTGATCACGTTCTTAATACTTTAGAAAAATCTAAGAAACAATATGAACTATACGCTTATCTTGCAGATGAACGTCAACATATCGTACTACTAAGAGATATTGAAGCGATGGGATTTTCGAAATCAAGTGTAGATACTTTAGTACGTAAAGGATACATTGAAAAGTTCGAAACTATTGTAGAACGTAATCCATTTGAAACAAATGTGTTCGAACAAGATAAGAAGCAACAACTAACTCAAGATCAACAAGCGGCATATGATGCCATCTCCAAAACTATTGAATCTGGAACGCAACGAACATTCTTGTTACATGGCGTAACTGGATCGGGCAAGACAGAAGTATACCTTCAAACAATAGAACAGGTATTACAATCAGGAAAGCAAGCAATGATGCTTGTTCCTGAAATTGCGTTAACACCTCAAATGGTATTGCGATTTAAGCGTAGATTTGGTGATGAGGTAGCCGTACTTCATTCTGGTTTGTCAAAGGGTGAACGTTACGATGAATGGCAAAAGATTAGAGACGGTAAGGCAAGTGTAAGTGTAGGGGCGAGATCTAGCGTTTTTGCGCCATTTAAATCACTGGGGATGATCATTATTGATGAAGAACATGAATCCTCTTATAAACAAGAAGACTATCCGAGATATCATGCACGTGATATCGCTGAATGGCGAAGTCAATATCATCAATGTCCACTTGTCTTAGGCAGTGCAACACCTAGTTTAGAGAGCTTTGCCCGTGCTGAAAAAGATGTCTATAAACTACTTTCACTACCGAATAGAGTAAATCAACAGGCTATGCCAGAAATAAATATTGTAGATATGAGAGAAGAATTGAGTTCTGGAAATCGTTCGATGTTCTCTACAGAACTTAAAGAAGCAATCCAGTTAAGATTAGATCGCAATGAACAAATTGTATTGTTTTTGAATCGACGTGGTTATGCTTCGTTTATGTTATGTAGGGATTGTGGTCATGTGCCACAATGTCCGAATTGTGATATTTCATTGACTTATCATAAATCTACGGATCAATTGAAATGTCATTATTGTGGACATCAAGAAGCAGCACCTCATATTTGTCCGAGTTGTGAAAGTGAACATATTAGACAAGTTGGTACAGGTACACAACGTGTAGAGGAATTATTACAAGATACCTTTAATGATGCCCGGATTATTAGAATGGATGTCGATACAACTTCACGTAAAGGGGCACATGAAAAACTATTAAATGATTTTGAAGCTGGTAATGGAGATATCTTACTTGGGACACAAATGATAGCCAAAGGTTTAGACTATCCCAATATAACCTTGGTAGGTGTATTAAATGCTGATACAATGTTAAATCTGCCAGATTTCAGAGCTAGTGAACGGACGTATCAATTGTTGACACAAGTTTCTGGTCGTGCAGGCAGACATGAGAAAGAAGGACAAGTCATTATTCAGACTTATAATCCAGATCATTATGCAATTAAAGACGTACAAGCGAATGATTATCAGGCCTTTTTTGAAAAGGAAATGAACTATAGAAAGTTAGGAAAATATCCGCCTTACTTTTTCTTAATTAATTTTACGATTGCGCATAAGGATATGAAAAAAGTAATGGAAGCATCAAAACATATTCATCAGATTTTATTACAACATTTGTCAGAAAAAGCATTTGTCCTTGGACCATCTCCAGCGGCCTTAGCTCGTATCAATAACGAATATCGCTTTCAAATATTAGTAAAATATAAAAGTGAAATTGCTTTGCATAATGCCTTAAAATATTTAGATGATTATTATCATGACCAATATATTAAAGAAAAGTTGTCTTTAAAAATTGACATAAATCCTAATATGATGATGTAATTTAGTGTTATAAATGCTTTGTTGTCAGTAGTTATAAGGGGTTTGAGAGTTAACGAAAATATAAAAAGGCCAGAAAAAAGGACAGACAGTTCATTCAACTGCCGACTTACAGAAAGACTTGAAATAATTAAAATAAATTATGGTAATAGAGGATCTAACCTATGGAAACATATCAAAGATGTGCAACTTAGGGTTAGGTCTTTTTTATTAGAACACTCATAAAAGAAAAAAATAGTTTGAGTTCAGATTATTATACCGGTATAATAAAATTGTAACTATTTAATTGTTGGAGGGGTTCTATGAATTTAAAGCTCGTCGTTACCGATATGGATGGCACATTTCTTAATAATGAAGGTACCTTTGATAGGGAAAGTTTTCACCTGCTCAAAAATCAAATGACAGAAAAAGATATTAAATTTGTTTTTTGTACGGGAAAACAGTGTGAAAGGGTTGAGGCGTTAATAGGTGAACACACGAATGATGTATATATTATTGGTGATAGCGCAACTAAAATTAAATATAACAAGCAAGTACTATATAAAGCTGCAATCGAGAATCGTTTAGGGAAAAAGATAATAGATGATTTAAGACATATAGATGAAACACAGACAATTATCGCCTGTACGGATGAGACGGCATTTGTATTAAATAACTTGAATGCTTCCGAATTACAAATTGTTCGTGGTTCTTATCATAATGTTACCCTTATTGAAAGTTTTGAAGAAATTAAAGATGATTTTTTAAAGATTACAGTACATGATGCACAACAAAAATGTAAATATACTGCACAACTACTTGCGAAAGGTTATGAGAATGTATATATCATTGCTTCAGAAGATAGTTGGATTGATATTACGAAGCAAGGAATCAATAAAGGAACAACTATAAATAAAATTCAAGAACATTTAGGCATCGAAATTTCAGAAACGATTGCTTTTGGAGATGGATTAAATGATATTGACCTATTTAAAGCTGCGAAATATAAAGTCGCAATGGATAACGCATACCCGGAATTAAAAGCACAAGCTAATTTAATTGCAAAAAATAATGATGAGAGTGGAGTAATAAAAACGCTACAATTATTAATTAATGATTAGTTAATCCACTAAATCACTATTAGATAATACTGTTTAAGAAAATTAAATATAATTAAGTTTAAACAACTCACTTTAATGATTTAATAAAAGTGAGTTGTTTTTTATTGTTTCTCGTATTTTAAAATGAGGGTAATAAAATCTTAAAATAATTTCTAATTAACCTTGCTATTTATTTTAATACATTTTAAAATAAATAAAACCGACTAAAATTATAAGGATTAAGTCAACTTTCTTATGAATTTATAAAAAAAATATCAAATTTTAGTTTGCATTTATTTGTAATTACAGTTATATTAAATATTAACGAGAACAATATAAATTGTATTCATATTTTTTAAGGTGGTTTTTAGATATTAAATGAATTAAACGTCATAAATATGTTAACTGATTTTCAATCAAATAATATGTATGAGGGGCTGTGCTTATGAGTTTACTTAGTAATAGAGAAGCGATTGGATTAAGTATTGAAGAATTATCGAATCGTTTAGCATCATTATATAATACCAAATTAAGTCCTGAAGTCATTAAACAAATTGAGACTAAGAAGGTTAAATTAGGAAACGAAGAAGTACAAATTTTAGCTGAATTTTTTAATACTACGACAGACGATCTGATCTAACACAAAAATAATTGCCTATTTTTATATTTCGCTTTACAGTTAAAGGTGGAATGATTATAGGAACTAATTTTAGTGTTTAGGTAACGAATGGTTATAGTTTTCCTTATAAATCAAGCGTTATATAAAACGGAGATGACTTCGTTTGAATTTTGCTATATTACTTGAACCTAAAGAAAAAGGGGAAAGATAAGTAAATGAATTATAATGAATTTGACCAACCAATTGGTGAGGCTTTACGTGAATTTAATATGCCTGAATTTCCAAATGTACAAACTTTAACTGGACAGTATAGTAGATTGGAAAAATTAGACATGAAACATGTAGATGATTTATTTGATCATTTCAGCACACCAGAAGATTTACCGAATTGGACATATTTACCAGATGAGCAACCTCAAAATTATACACAGTTTCAAGCATATATTGAACAACGTATTGCCTCAACAGATCCATATTTCTTTGCAATTGTCGACCATAATACGAATGAAGCACTTGGTTTATTATCGTTATTACGTATTAATCCAAAAAATGCTTCGATTGAAGTGGGACATGTCCATTTTTCCAATAAGATGAAAAGAACTAGAATTGCAACAGAGGTCCATTATTTATTGGCAGGCTATATATTTGAAACGTTAGGGTACCGGAGATATGAATGGAAATGTGATTCGCTTAACCAACCATCTATTAAAGCAGCACAACGTTTAGGCTTTAAATATGAAGGTACCTTTAGAAATCATGTCATTTATAAAAATAGAAATAGAAATACCGTGTGGCTATCCATGTTAGATGTTGAATGGCCAACACTCAAAATGATAATGGAAGACTGGTTAACATTAGAAAATTTTGATGCTGAAGGTAATCAGATTAAACGCTTATCTGTATGATAATAAAAATGAAAATAATCTGTAGAATTTAATACTACATAATGAAGCTCGTCAGAATTCAATCTGACGAGCTTTAGTTATTTTTAAAAATAAAACAATACATGTTCGCTTGTATGATTGACTAATGAGATGATGACTTGACAATAGTTCGTAGAAAAAATAGTAATAATAACGTGCAGATTGTTATTGAATTTATTGCGTGTTTAGAATATGCGTAATGCATTTTTAGTTAAAATAAGTTATAATAGTTTGATGAATTTTTATAAGGAGCCGATTCGATGACGATTAAACGACTTGTTAGTGACCAACATCCTATTTTAAAGAAACAAATAGCACCAGTTACAACTTTTGATTCAGAATTAGAACAATTGTTACTAGATTTGGAAGATACAATGTATGATTTGGAAGCTTCGGCACTTTGTGCACCTCAAATTGGTATTGACCAACAAGTAGCGATTATAGATATGGAAATCGATGGTTTATTGCAATTAATTAATCCAGTAATAATTAATGAATCAAATGAACAAGTGACGGATTTAGAGGGCTCTGTAAGTCTACCTAATGTTTATGGAAATGTGACAAGAAGCAAGATGATCGTGATAAAGGCTAACGATAAACAAGGTAATGAAGTTGAAATGACTGCATATGATGATGTGGCTCGAATGATACTCCATATGGTTGATCATTTTGAAGGTAAGTTATTTACGGATAAGGCAGAAAAAATATTATCTGAAGCTGAAGTGGAGGCGTTTTTTGACAATGAGTAAAATTATATTTATGGGTACACCTGATTTTTCAACAAAGGTATTGGAAATGTTAATTGCGGAACATAACGTGATAGCGGTTGTAACACAGCCTGATCGACCTGTAGGAAGAAAGCGTAAACTAACACCACCACCGGTTAAGGAAGTTGCTGTACAACATGGTATCCCAGTGTATCAACCAGAAAAATTATCAGACTCTGAAGATTTACAAACTCTAATTGACCTAAATGCAGATTTAATTGTCACAGCTGCATTCGGACAATTATTACCTGAGTCTTTATTAAAGGCGCCTAAACTTGGAGCTATCAATGTACATGCATCTTTATTACCTAAATATCGAGGTGGTGCACCGATACATCAAGCTATAATTGATGGTGAACCAACAACAGGAATTACAATTATGTATATGGTGAAAAAGTTAGATGCTGGTAATATTATTTCACAGAGTGAAATTGAAATTGAATCACAAGATAATGTTGGAACAATGCATGATAAGTTGAGCTTTTTAGGTGCAGATTTACTAAAAGAGACATTGCCTTCTATTATAAATGGTACAAATGATAGTATTCCACAAGATGATAATAAAGCAACATTCGCATCGAATATTAGTAGAGAAGATGAGAAAATTGATTGGACTGCATCTGCTGAAACGATTTACAATCACATTCGAGGTTTATCTCCATGGCCTGTTGCCTATACACAATTTGAAGATGGTAATTTGAAGGTATTTGCCGCTCATATTGAAAAAGGGAAATCAGGCGAGCCAGGTTCAATTATAGAAACAACTAAAAAAGCAATAATTGTAGCTACAGGATCAAATGATGCGATTGCTTTAACTGATATCCAAGTATCAGGAAAAAAACGTATGCTAGCTGCTAACTATTTAAGTGGTGTTCAAACATCATTAGTCGGGAAGGTATTAACATGACATCTGAAATAAATGTAAGAAGCTTAGCATTTGAGACATTGCAAGACATATTAAATGATAAAGCATATAGTAATATTGTTATCAATGAGGTTTTATCTGAATATGAGTTGACTAGAGCGGATAAAGGCTTATTGACTGAATTGGTATATGGGACATTGAAGAGAAAATATACCTTAGATTATATCTTGAAACCATTTGTCCAAACAAAATTAAAAGGTTGGGTCAGACAATTACTATGGATGAGTATTTATCAATATGTATACTTAGACAAGATACCTGAACATGCCATAATAAATGAAGCCGTAAATATTGCAAAATACAAAGGTGGACCACATAATGGTAACGTTGTTAATGGTATATTACGAAATGTAATGCGCAGCGAGTTACCTGATTTTAGTGAAATTGCTGATGATAAGAAACGTATTGCCTTGCAATATAGCTTGCCTAAATGGTTAGTCGATCACTGGACAACACATTTTGGTATAGAAAAAACAGAAGCGATTGCTGCCTCTTATTTAACAAAAGTAGGTCAGACTGTACGAGTAAATTTAACAAGAATTTCAATAGATGATGCGATAAGACGCTTAGTTGATGATGACTATATTGTTGAACAAGATAGAGATTTAGATATTTGTTTACATGTAAGTGGAAAACCGATTATTGAATCACGTATGTTTAAAGATGGTCTAGTATCTATCCAAGATAAGAGTTCAATGTTTGTTGCGGAACTCATGGATATCAATGAAGGTGATATGGTGCTTGATGCGTGTAGTGCACCAGGTGGAAAAGCATGTCATATCGCAGAAGTTTTAAATCAAACGGGTCATGTAGATGCCACAGATATCCACGAACATAAAATTGACTTGATTGATTTTAATATTAGAAAATTACGATTATCTAACATTTCTGCTTTTCAACATGATGCGACTGAAAAATATGATAAAGTGTATGATAAGATTTTAGTTGATGCACCATGTAGTGGTTTGGGTGTTTTAAGACATAAACCTGAAATTAAATATGAACAATCGCAAAACGGAATCAATGCTTTAGTAGAGATTCAGTTGGAGATTTTGAATAATGTTAAACATAATTTGAAACCAGGTGGAACTTTAGTTTACTCTACGTGTACAATAGAACAATTAGAAAATGAAAATGTAATTTATACATTTTTAAAAGAAAATAAAGACTTTGAATTTGATGGATTTGAACATCCAATAACTGGCGAAAAAGTAAAAACCATGCAAATATTACCTCAAGACTTTAACTCAGATGGCTTTTTCATAACTAGGATTAAAAGAAAGGAAAATTAATATATGATTACTGCAGAGAAGAAGAAAAAGAATAAGTTTCTTCCCAATTTTGAAAAGCAATCCATTTATTCATTAAGATATGACGAAATGCAAAATTGGTTACAAGACCATGGTCAACAAAAGTTTAGAGCGAAACAAATTTTTGAATGGTTATATGAAAAACGTGTAAATAGTATTGATGAAATGACAAATTTATCAAAAGAATTAAGAGAAATTTTAAAAGATAACTTTGCAATGACGACACTTACAACTGTTGTTAAACAAGAAAGTCGAGATGGTACAATAAAATTCCTCTTCGAATTACAAGATGGCTACACAATTGAAACAGTGTTGATGCGTCATGAATATGGGAACTCTGTATGTGTTACAACACAAGTAGGTTGTCGAATTGGATGTACATTCTGTGCGTCTACACTTGGGGGTCTAAAGCGTAACCTTGAAGCTGGAGAAATCGTTTCACAGGTACTAACTGTTCAAAAGGCATTAGATGAAACAGATGAACGTGTTTCTCAAATCGTTATCATGGGTATCGGTGAACCGTTTGAAAACTACGATGAAATGATGGATTTCTTGAAAATAGTGAATCATGATAATGGTTTAAATATTGGCGCACGCCATATTACCGTGTCTACTTCAGGAATTATTCCACGTATTTATGATTTTGCAGAAGAAGATATACAAATTAATTTTGCAGTGAGTTTACATGGCGCTAAAGATGAAATTCGTTCACAATTAATGCCGATTAATAGAGCTTATAATGTTGAAAAACTGATGGAAGCAATTAAATATTATCAAGAAAAAACAAATAGACGTGTAACATTTGAGTATGGTTTATTTGGAGGCGTTAATGATCAGGTGGAGCATGCGAGAGAGTTAGCGCATTTAATTCAGAAGTTAAACTGTCACGTCAATTTAATACCTGTAAACCACGTGCCAGAAAGAAATTACGTTAAAACACCAAAAGAAGATATCTTTAAATTTGAAAAAGAATTAAAACGATTAGGTATTAATGCAACGATTCGCCGTGAACAAGGTGCAGACATTGATGCTGCTTGTGGGCAACTTAGAGCAAAGGAACGAAAAGTAGAAACGAGGTAGTGACATGCTAAAAGCACATTTTTTTACTGACATGGGAAGATATCGTGATAAAAATGAAGATGCAGGTGGCGTTTTTTACAATCAAACTGAGCAACAATTATTAGTGTTATGTGATGGTATGGGCGGTCATTTAGCAGGGGAAGTTGCGAGTCAATTTGTAACAGATGAGTTAAAACGTCGCTTTGAAGCTGAAAACCTAATAGAAGAGGAGCAAGCTGAAACATGGTTGAGAACTACTTTGAAAGCAATCAATCGTGACTTGTATCGACAATCAGTAGAAAATCCTGAATACAAAGGTATGGGAACTACATGTGTTTGTGCATTGGTTTTTGATCATTTTATCGTTGTGGCCAATGTTGGAGATTCCAGAGCATATTTGGTCAACAGTAGAGAAATTGAACAAATAACAAATGACCATTCCTTTGTTAATCACTTAGTGATGATGGGACAAATCACTCCAGAAGAAGCATTTCACCATCCACAACGAAATATTATTACTAAGGTTATGGGAACGGATAAATTAGTGACACCTGATGTCTTTGTTAAAAAAACGAAGTTCTTTGACTATCTATTGTTAAATTCTGACGGATTGACTGATTTCACCTTGAATCAAGCAATCCAAGAAGAATTGATGACAGATCATAACTTAGAGCAACATGGACAGAATTTAATTAACTTAGCTTTAGCTAATGATTCTAATGATAATGTTAGTGTAATATTGGCTGAGATTGAAGGAGATAAAGTATGATAGGCAACTTAATAAATGAACGCTACAAAGTGATTAAGAAGCTTGGTGGTGGAGGAATGAGTACAGTCTATCTTGCTGAAGATTCAATACTCGACCGAAATGTTGCGATTAAAGCAATTCGAATTCCTCCTGGGGAAAAGGAAGCGACGATCAAGCGTTTTGAGCGTGAAGTACATAACTTAAGTCAGTTATCGCATAATAATATTGTTAACGTTTTTGATGTAACAGAAAATGATGAAAATTTCTTTTTAGTAATGGAATATATTAAAGGTCCTACTTTGGCAGAGTATATTCAACAGCATAAACCGCTTGATTTACAAACGGTTATTTCATTTACAAAGCAGATTATTGATGGAATTAAACATGCACATGAAACTCAGATTGTGCACAGGGATATTAAACCACAAAATATTCTTGTCACTGATGATCTAACATTGAAAATACTTGATTTTGGTATCGCTAAAGCGTTAAGTGAAACCACGATGACACAAACCAATCATGTTTTAGGTACGGTTCAATACCTTTCTCCTGAACAAGCACGTGGAGAAATGACGGATAATGGCACAGATATTTATTCTATAGGTGTAGTCTTGTATGAAATGTTAGTCGGAAAACCACCATTTTCAGGAGAAACTGCAGTTGGTATAGCAATTAAACACATTCAAGATCCTATGCCGAATGCTACAGAACAACGTTCAGAGGTGCCACAATCCTTGAGCAACGTTGTCTTAAAAGCTACTGAAAAGGATAAACGAGATCGCTACCAAACTGTAAATGAAATGGAAGCAGATTTAGACACAGCATTATCTTCGTCAAGACAATCAGAACCGACATATCAATCTGATGAAACAAATACGAAAACCATCGCAATTGATAAAACGGAGTTGGCGAACAAAACAAAAGAAGACAAAAATAAGAATTTAAAGCAAACAATGCAAATTCCAATTGTCAATCAGCAAGCGTTTCAATCGAGTGAAGAACCATTTTATGCAGTCCCGGCAAAAAAGCGCTCAAAACGTAAAAAGATTATCTATGCAGGGATACTCGTATTATTACTATTTGGCTTGTTTGGGTTTATGGCAATGGGGATGTTTGGCAATAAATATCTTGAAACGCCAGATTTATCGGGCAAAACAGAAAAGCAAGCAGAGAAAATACTTAATGACAATAAGCTAGAACTAGGAAAGATTTCACGTGAATATAGTGATAAATATCCAGAAAATAAAATCATTAAAACAAACCCGGAAAAGGGCGAACGACTTGAACAAAATAGTAAAGTTGATCTCATTTTATCAAAAGGCCCGAAAATGGTTGAAATGCCAAGTTTGTATGGTGTTTCTAAAGATGAAGCACTTGATCGTTTGAAAAAACTGGGTATCGATGATGTGAAAGTAGATACGCGCTATACTAAAAATAATACTGCTAAAGGTTTAATAGAAGATCAAAATATTAATCCTGGCGATAAAGTGAAGATTAAAGATAGTGGCATACAACTAATAGAATCATTAGGTGTGAAACAAGTTTATGTTCCTAATTATGAGAAAAAATCATTTAAATCTGCAAAATCAGCTTTAGAAAGTAAAGGCTTTAAAGTTGTAGTCAATGAAGAACAAGAACACGATAAGATTAAAAAAGGTAATGTTATTAGTCAATCTCCAAAAGCTGAAGAAGTAGATGAAGGTTCTACGATTGCCTTTACAGTATCTTCTGGTGCTCCTAAAGCAGATGATAAAGATGATGATCAAGATAAGGGCGATGACAAAGATAAATCTGAGGATAAAGACGAAGAGGCAACAAAAGAATATACAGAGACATATCAAGTGCCATATTCAGGTAAGGATGATAAAGCACAAGAAGTTAAAGTATATATCAGAGATAAAGACAATCCAGGTACTTCGGCTGCACAAACTTTCAAGATTAAAGATAACAAGACAGTTAAAATTCCGATGACGATTGAAAAAGGAAAGACTGCAGGTTACACAATTCGTGTTGATAATAAAATAGTTGCAGATAAAGATATTCCTTATGATTTTTAGAATATAAATCGCCTTTAAATAAAGCACCTAGAACAGTTTGGTTTCAATATCAAACTATTCTAGGTGCTTTTGTTATTTATTGAGATAAAAATGTTTAATATGTCTCATTGTCATAGTGATTTCAAAGCAGTATTTAATTATATGAAAATAGGCTCATGGTTTAGTGTGATAATACAAAGTTATTAAAGTATTTGTATAATTGTGTAGTGATATAGTTCGAAAGTTGTACCATATGAGAATGCTTTTTGTAATCAATCTATGATTATAGTCAATTTTTACGATTAAATTCTTAGCATACTAAAAAAGAAATGTATGAATTTTCTATAAAGATGCTTTATTCATATTTAAAATGAATTTGCTTTGCTATAATATATAAAGTAATAGTATTTAAAAGAGGGGTGCCTAAGTGAAGACAGGTCGCATCATAAAATCAATTAGTGGCGTTTATCGTGTAGATGTAGATGGAGAACTATATGATACAAAGCCGCGTGGATTATTTAGGAAAAATAAATTTTCGCCTATTGTTGGTGATGTCGTAGATTTTGAAGTGGAGAATGTAACTGAAGGCTATATTCACCACGTTCATGATAGAAAGAATGAATTGAAGAGGCCACCTGTAAGTAATATTGATCATCTCATTATTGTTATGAGTGCGGTGGAGCCCGATTTTTCAACACAATTATTAGATCGATTTTTAGTTATTGCACATTCATATCATTTGCGTCCGCGTATTTTAGTAACGAAAAAGGATTTAACTACTGACACTATTGCGAGTCAGATTAAACAGAATCTAGCTATTTACGAAGCAATAGGTTATAAAACACAATTTATAGGTGTTAACGACGATGTTAATGATGTGTTTCAAGCATGGGGTTCAGGATTAGCTGTGTTAAGTGGACAATCTGGAGTTGGAAAATCGACATTACTCAATCATTATTTTCCAGAATTAGAATTAGAGACACAACATATATCTAAATCACTGAATCGAGGAAGACATACAACGCGACATGTTGAATTATATGAAAGGTCAAATGGCTTTATAGCTGATACCCCTGGATTTAGTGCATTGGATTTTGATCATATACAAAAAGACGAAGTAAAACATTATTTCTTAGAGATAAATGAATTCGGTGAACAGTGCAAATTTAGAAATTGTAATCATATCAAGGAACCGAAATGTCAGGTAAAATCCGAAGTTGAATTGGGTAATATTGCACAATTTAGATATGATCATTATGTACAACTATTCAATGAGATAGCAAATAGAAAGGAAAGATACTAGTGGCAAAATTATATCCATCTTTATTATCAACAGATTTTTTAAATTTACAACAAGAATTAAAGGATTTAGAAGCAGCAGGCGTCGATGGTGTACATTTCGATGTTATGGATGGGCGATTTGTACCAAATATATCGATTGGTCTTCCTATTTTGGATGCGGTCAGAAAAGGGACAAAATTACCTATTGATGTGCATTTAATGATAGAGGAACCTGAGAAATATGTTGATTTATTTGCACAACATGGTGCAGACATGATTTCTGTACATGTAGAAGCAACGCCGCATATTCATAGAGTGATTGAACAAATCAAATCGCAAAATATAAAGGCAGGTGTGGTATTAAACCCTGGCACACCTGTAGATGCAATATTGCCAGTTATTAGAATGGTAGATTATGTCTTAGTGATGACTGTAAATCCTGGGTTTGGAGGACAAAGCTTTATCAGTGATAGCATCGAAAAATTAGATCAATTAACTTCTATTAAAGATAGAATGGAACTCGATTTTGATATAGAAGTAGATGGTGGTATAAATAATGAAACCGTTAAAAATGTAATTGAACATGGCGCAACGATGCTAGTTGCTGGCTCTTATTTCTTTAAACAAGATGATTATAAACAAGTTACTAAATTGTTGAAAGGTTGATAAAGATGAAAGTCAACTTGCTTTGTGGGGATAGAAATTTACCAATTGATATTTTAAAGAGAAAGTCTAATGAGCGATGGATAGGGATAGATCGTGGAACATTAGTATTAATTGAACATAAGATCACACCACAATTTGCGGTAGGAGACTTTGATTCTATAAATGAGGATGAACGTGCTTTGATTGAACGGCAAATCACACTTAATCCGTTGAATCCGGAAAAGGATGATACGGATTTAGCATTGGGTGTGGAACAAGCAATAGCCTATGGTTATAGGGAAATTGAAATATATGGTGCCACGGGTGGCAGATTAGATCATTTTTTAGGTGCAATCCAAATTTTAGAAAAGCCTGAATTTGAAATGCAAGACTTAACAATAGCGTTAATTGATGACTGCAATGAGATTCGCTATTTGTCGGCGGGGCAACATTTTGTAAAGCGCAATCCAACGTTACCATATATCTCATTTGTACCAACAACAGTACCAACTGAAATTTCACTAACTCATTTCAAATATAATTTAGATCATGAAACTTTGTTAAAGGGCTCTACATTAACGATTTCTAATGAAATAGCTGATGATTTTGGAAAGATTGAGATTTTTAAAGGCAATGTATTAGTGATTCGTAGTAGAGATAAGTCATAACTTTACAATAAAATAAATAAAAAAAGACCAATCCTCCACATAAGGACTGGTCTTTTTCGTGCATTATATTTATTAAACTCTAGTTACTTTACCAGATTTTAAAGCACGTGCAGAAACCCAAACTTTTTTAGGTTTTCCGTCTACAAGAATTCTAACTTTTTGAAGGTTAGCATTCCATCTTCTTTTAGAAGAATTTAAAGCGTGTGAACGATTGTTTCCAGTTGAAGCTTTACGACCTGTTACGAAACATTGTTTGCCCATGAAAGTACCTCCTTTAATAAATATAAATACACGTATCTACTACATACTCAAATAATGTACCATAGATATTTTTATATAGCAATATTTTCATGAAAAAAATTACTGTTTTATAACAGTAATGCTTTTGTTAAAATCAATTTATGCTATAATTGTACAATGTGGATAAATATAATAAATTATCATCAGAAGCAAATTAAATATGATTTAATAACAAATTACTAGGAGGCCTATAAAGATGACATTAGAGATCACGAATGATTATGGTAGTATAGACATTTCAAATGAGGTAATAGCTTCGGTCGTAGGCAGTAAAGCAGTAGAATGTTATGGGATTGTAGGCATGGCTTCTAGACAACAAGTTAGAGATGGCATAGCAGAAATTTTAGGATACGATAATTATGCAAAGGGAATTATTGTTAAGGAAGAAAATGGTTTAGTAAATATAGATATGTATATCATTGTGAGTTTCGGAACAAAAATCTCTGAAGTCGCAAGCAATTTACAATCAACAATAAAATATACAGTAGAACAAACATTAAAAGTAAAAGTAAACTCAATTAATATATTTGTACAAGGTGTACGAGTGAATAATGGCGTGAAAAACTAGGAGGATAACGTACAATGGTTAGCGAAATTAATGGTAAATTATTTGCTGAAATGATAATTCAAGGAGCGCAAAATTTATCAAATCATGCGGATTTAGTTGATTCATTAAATGTTTACCCAGTACCAGACGGTGATACAGGGACGAATATGAATTTAACAATGACATCAGGTAGAGAAGCAGTAGAGCAAAATTTATCTCAACATATAGGAGAATTAGGTAAAACTTTTTCTAAAGGATTACTTATGGGGGCAAGAGGTAATTCTGGTGTTATTTTATCTCAGATTTTCAGAGGATTTTGTAAACAGCTAGAAGACTTAGAAGTGATTAATGCACAACAATTAGCAGATAGCTTTCAAGCAGGGGTAGATACTGCATATAAAGCGATATTAAAGCCAGTTGAAGGCACAATCTTGACAGTGGCAAGAGATGCAGGAGCAGCAGCTCAAGCAAAAGTTACAGAAACAACGGATTGTATAGAATTATTGTCATTTATCGTAGCAGAAGCCGAAAAATCTTTGGAAAATACACCGAATCTATTACCTGTACTTAAAGAAGTAGGTGTAGTAGATAGTGGTGGTAAAGGTTTAGTACTTGTTTATGAAGGCTTTTTAAGTGCATTAAAAGGCGAAACAATAGATGCACAAGTTACAAAATTAGATAAAGACACATTAGTCAATGAAGCACATGATTTTCATGGTGTAATTAATACAGAGGATATTGAATTCGGCTATTGTACAGAAATGATGGTACGCTTTGGTAAAGATAAAAAAGCATTCGATGAACAACAATTTAGAAATGACATGAGTGCATTTGGAGATTCTTTACTCGTAATTAATGATGATGAAATTGTTAAGGTTCATGTACACACTGAAAAACCTGGTGATGTATTCAATTACGGTCAACAATATGGTGAATTGATAAAGCTTAAAGTGGAAAATATGCGTGAACAACATCGAGAAGTTGTTAAAAAAGAAGAGAGCAATTCATCAAACAACACTGCATCACATGAAGTCGAAACGGCAGTGATTACCATCTCAATGGGTGATGGTATTTCTGAGTTATTTAAATCAATGGGCGCAACGCATGTTATAAGTGGTGGTCAAACGATGAATCCATCAACAGAGGACATTGTTAAAGTAATTGAACAATCTAAATGTAAACGTGCAATTATATTACCAAATAATAAAAATATAATGATGGCGAGCGAACAAGCAGCTAGCATTGTAGATGCTGAAGCGGTAGTCGTACCAAGTAAATCGATACCTCAAGGTATTGCGGCTTTATTCAATTATGATGAAGCAGATTCATTGTCAGATAATAAAGCGCGTATGAACGAAACACTTAGTGTGGTATCATCGGGTGCAATTACATATGCTGTACGTGATACAAAAATAGACGGCATTGAAATTAAGAAAGATGAATTTATGGGCTTGATTGAGGATAAAATTGTAACTAGCAACCCAGTGTTAATTGATGCAGCGCAAAGTTTATTAGAAACGATGATTGCTGAAGATAGTGAAATTGTCACACTTATAGTTGGTGCGGAGGCGAATCAATCAGAAACAGAAGCGATTGTATCATGGGTAGAAGCAAATTATGAAGATGTTGAACTTGATGTTCATCAAGGAGATCAACCCGTTTATCCATATTTATTTTCGGTAGAATAGTGAAGGTAGACTATTAAAAAGTAAGGTACATAATATACGTAGTTAGATGTATTAATCTAATTGCGTATATTTTTATGTGTTAGCATATTGATTGCAAAAGTAAATTCCATTATTATTAACTATTGGCTTTGCTTATAAGTGCACAATTAATTGTGCGCTATAATATGCTTTAGTTTTTAAGTGATTATTACAACCGGAATTGGTTTATAAACGATTAGTAAGTTGTTATAATAATAGCAACGTTCAAAAATGTAAGCGCAACACATTAGAAACATTAAAAATAAGAGTGGGGTATAAATTATGAAGTATAAAACAGTCTTTGATATTATCGGTCCTACAATGGTCGGCCCATCTTCTTCTCATACAGCAGGCGCGGTTAGAATCGGACTTGTAGCGCGTGATTTATTTAATTATCTACCTAAGCAAGTAGATATCTATTTATATGGTTCATTTATGGAAACATATAGAGGCCATGGTACAGATGTAGCATTAGTCGGTGGTTTGCTTGGCTATGATACAGATGATGATAGAATACGGACAAGTTTAGAAACGGCTGAAGAAATGGGTGTCAAGGTTAACTTTATTGAGATGGCTGAAGAAAGATCGCATCCAAATACGGCGATTATTAATATGAGAGATAGTGAAAAGGAAATTTCGGTTGAAGGTGTCTCAATAGGTGGAGGTAAAATTGAAGTTGTAGCTATCAATGGATTTAACATTGCTATTAGCGGTAATTATCCTGCATTGTTAGTATTCCATAAGGATACTTTTGGAACAATCGGACGTGTAGCAAATATCTTAGGAGATTCAAGTATTAATGTTGGTAGTATGCAAGTTTCAAGAAAAGAAAAAGGAGACCAAGCATTAATGACTTGCGAGTTAGATGATGCGATTAACGATGAAATAATAGAAAAAATTAAAAACGTCGATGGTGTAGTGACGGTTTCACTCATGGGAGACGCATGATGGAGGTTATTACATGTTTAAAAGTGTGGAAGAATTAATTGCATTATGTGAATCACAAAATAAAAAAATTCACGAAATTATGTTAGAGCAAGAGATGGAAGTTACAGGATTATCAGAAGCAGAAATATATGCTCATATGGATAAAAATTTACAAACAATGGAAAATGCCTTAGAAGAAGGACTAAAAGGTGTAACCTCTACAACAGGATTAACTGGTGGAGATGCAGTCTTATTACAAGAGTACATTAAATCAGGTAAGTCATTGGCAGGGCCAACGTTATTAGATGCTGTAAGTAAAGCAGTTGCAACTAACGAAGTTAACGCAGCTATGGGGAAAATTTGTGCAACGCCTACTGCAGGTTCTGCGGGAGTTGTACCAGGTGTATTATTTGGTTTAAAACCTCGTCTAGAACCTAGTAGAAAGGATATGTTAAATTTCTTATTAACTTCTGGTGCATTCGGCTTTGTCGTAGCTAATAATGCATCCATTTCAGGGGCTGCTGGTGGTTGTCAAGCTGAAGTAGGTTCTGCAGCTGCAATGGCGGCTGGTGCAACAGTTGAATTAGCAGGTGGAACGCCACAACAATCTGCCGAAGCCTTTGCAATTTGTTTGAAAAATATGCTAGGTTTAGTATGTGATCCAGTTGCAGGTTTAGTTGAAGTGCCATGTGTAAAAAGAAATGCCGCTGGCGCTTCAAATGCAATCGTGTCTGCCGATATGGCATTAGCTGGCGTGACTTCAAGAATACCTACGGATGAAGTTATTGAAGCAATGTATAAGATTGGCCAAACGATGCCATCTGCTCTGCGTGAAACTGGAAGAGGAGGTCTAGCAGGTACACCTACAGGCCAACGATTAAAACAAGAAATATTTGGTGATTAAAATGTCGAAAATCAACTTAATAGATAGTCCTTTCCCTTTAGCACAGATAAAGGGTTTAGGACCTAAACGTTTGGCTGTACTAAATGAATTGAATATTTATACGGTAGAAGATTTAGTATTATATTTACCGACACGCTATGATGATAATACTGTAATAGATTTAAATCAGGCGGAAGATCAGGCGACAGTGACAGTAGTGGGTGAAGTTTATTCAACGCCTACTGTCGCTTTTTTTGGTAGAAATAAATCTAAATTGACTGTGCATATTATGGTAAATCATATTGCGGTTAAGTGTACTTTTTTTAATCAACCGTATTTAAAGAAAAAAATAGAATTGCACGGTATGGTTACAGTAAAAGGTAAATGGAACCGTAGTAAACAAGAAATCAATGGAATGCGGATGTTTTTTACTCAAAGTAGTGAATCAGAGACTCAATTTGAACCGGTATATCGAATAAAAGAAGGTATCAAACAGAAACCTTTAAGAGAAATGATTCGACAGGTTTTGGGTGAAGTTACAATTCATGAGTGGCTATCAGATGAGTTAAGGGCAAAATATAAATTAGAAACATTAAATGATACATTACATGCGTTGCATTTTGCTCCTGATAAACAATCATTGCTTAAAGCAAGGCGTACATATGCCTTTACTGAGTTATTTATGTTTGAATTGAGAATGCAGTGGTTGAATCGAATTGAAAAAACATCAGATGAAGCAATCGAAGTAGATTATGATATTGAATTAGTCAAACAATTCATTAAAGATTTACCATTTGAATTAACGGATGCTCAGAAAAATAGTGTGAATGAAATTTTCAGAGACTTAAAGGCACCATTACGCATGCACCGTTTACTACAAGGAGACGTTGGATCAGGTAAAACAGTGGTTGCAGCTATTTGTATGTATGCTTTAAAAACAGCGGGTTATCAGTCTGCATTGATGGTGCCAACTGAAATTTTAGCAGAACAACACGCTGAAAGTTTAGTTGAAATATTTGGTGATCGCATGAATGTAGCACTGCTTACTGGATCGGTAAAGGGGAAAAAAAGAAAACTACTTTTAGAACAACTTGAAAATAATGAAATCGATTGTATTATAGGGACACATGCATTAATACAGGATGATGTTATATTTCATAATATTGGTTTGGTAATTACGGATGAACAACATCGCTTTGGTGTGAATCAGCGACAATTATTAAGAGAAAAGGGTGCGATGACTAATGTACTCTTTATGACTGCCACACCAATACCTAGAACATTGGCAATATCTGTCTTTGGAGAAATGGATGTATCCTCAATAAAGCAGTTACCAAAAGGAAGAAAGCCAATTATTACCTCATGGTCTAAGCATGAAGCGTATGACAGTGTGTTAAATCAAATGACAGCTGAATTAAGAAAAGGGCGACAAGCCTATGTCATTTGTCCTTTGATTGAAAGTTCTGAGCATTTAGAAGACGTACAAAACGTAGTAGCACTATATGAATCATTAGAACAATATTATGGTGAAGGAAAAGTAGGGCTCTTACATGGTAAGTTATCATCTGATGATAAGGATGAAGTGATGCAACGATTTAGTAATCATGAGATTGATATTTTAGTATCAACTACTGTTGTCGAAGTAGGAGTCAATGTACCCAATGCTACGTTTATGATGATCTATGATGCTGATCGTTTTGGGTTGTCTACATTACATCAGTTGCGTGGTCGTGTTGGTAGAAGTGAACATCAAAGTTATTGTGTGTTAATTGCTTCTCCGAAAACTGAAACAGGAATTGAAAGAATGAATATCATGACTCAAACGACAGATGGCTTTGAATTGAGTGAGAGAGACCTAGAAATGCGTGGTCCTGGTGATTTCTTTGGTGTAAAGCAAAGTGGACTGCCTGATTTCCTCGTAGCCAATGTAGTTGAAGATTATAAAATGCTTGAAGTTGCAAGGGATGAAGCTGCTGAGTTAATCCAATCTGGTGCGTTCTTTGAACCGCAATATGAGCGATTAAGGACATTTATTCAAGATAATCTATTATATATGAGCTTTGACTAGTAGTGATTTAGTATGTAATGGATATGCTAAACATGTGCTTAATCGAAATTATGATGTGAATAAATAAGTGCAATAGAGGAATATAAATATAGCCACGCCCAAAGATTAATTCAATCTTTGGGCGTGGCATTTTTAAATTAGAAAATATGTTTCAAATTGTCAGTTACTAGTCTGTAACGCCTACATCATTCCAAGCTTTTTCAATTGCTTGTGTTTCAGTACTATTATCACCATATAATTGATTTGCAGCCGCTTTTAATGAGGCTTTTGCATCAGTGAATTGTGATTTAGGTGTTAGGTATTGTGTTAATGCTAAATAGTAAATTTGTTCTGCTTTTGATTTGCCAATTGATTTTATAGTTAGATAAGCAGCTTTATTAGGGATACCACTATTGATATGTACGCCGCCTTCATCGTCTGTGCCTTTATAATAATCAGCCATATTAGCAGGTTGATTATATTTCTCTGGATTTGATAGACTACGTAATCCGTCGCCATCTTTACCTGGTGTATACACATCTTCTCCCATCAACCAATTATCAGGATCATTGAAATAGCCAAAGACATCTGAGAATGATTCATTTAAAGCTCCAGGTTGGTCATGATATTCAAGTGCTGCAGTATTTTCAGTTACTGCGTGTGTTAATTCATGAGCTACTACATCTTTAGCACCTGATAGAGGTGCAAATTGTTTGCCATCTCCATCACCATAAACCATATATTGACCAGTCCATGCGGCATTATTATATTGCTTTCCATAATGTACTACAGAATCAATTTTTTTATTATTATTATCTAAACTTTTGCGATTAAACTTGTCTAAGTAATAGTGATAGACTGAATTAGCGTAATAATGTGCATCGACACCAGCTTTTTGATTATCTTTATTGAAATTAGTTGAACCATTGATAATTGGTAATGATAATGATTCAGTACTATTTGCTGAACGCGTTTCGATTTCAGTATCTTGAGATGTATCGTGTAAGGTATATTTACCTAGTGTGTTTGTAATATTTAAAGGTGATTTCACATCGCCATTTACGCCTGTACCTTTACCTGTAGCACTAGCATGTTCGATTAAGTTTTGTTTTCGAATTACGTCACCTGTATTTGCGTCAATTTGGACTTTCCAATGTGCAAGTTTAGGGTGTATGTAGTTAATCTCAACATCGTAAACAAGTTTTTTCTTATCACTATTAATATCAAGTTTATTATCACTAATAACAGGATATCCTTTAATATTACTAATTTTATTTTTATCGATCCCTAAGGCTGAGAGAGCTTTATCTTCTGCATCGTTTTTAGATAATTGAACTTTATTCGTTGTTTCGATTTTTGGCTTATCTAAATTACCATTAATTAAAGTAACTTTATTATCGTTATTTACATGTACTTTAATTCGGCTATCAGACGCTGTTACGTTGTCTTTATTTGGTTCTAGCGTATAGTGTGTTGAACCTGATTGATCAGCTTCTTTCTTGACGACATGATACTGATCAAATGCAGAACGAACATAACTCTCGTCTTTAGCTTTCGTTTTATTCTGAATTAATTTTTGTGCATTATCTTGCAGTAATTTTTCAATATCTTGGTTGCTTGTAACGTTTATATCATCTAGATGCTTTAATTGACTTTCAGTTATCGTTTGCCTTGCTGATGTCTCTTTAGCGTCAACGGTATTACTTAACAATGCAATCGTTGCACTCGATGCCAATGTTGCGAGTAAAAATTTTTTCATTTAAATACCTCCGAAATTATTAAAAAGCAAATTAATATTTTATTTATGAATTGCTTATCATTATGCAATTAATATTAGTTAAAATCAATAACTATTTTAAAAATAATTAAAGATTAATAAATTTGTAATTTTTCTATTGTTAAAAATGGCTATATCATTTAGAAAAAAATATTAAGTTACTAAATTTATTTACTTGCTACTTTACTAAAAAAGTAATTGTGAAAAATAATTAAAGATAATAATGATATTTGTTGAGTAGAACAAATAGAAAGTGTTATGATATGTGAGGAATGTTTAAGACTTGGTACTAAAAAGTAGGGGTTGAGCAAAATGAAGTTAAAAAAACAAGAACGACGCGAAGCTATAAAAAAAGAAATAGAAAAAAATCCCTTTATTACTGATTTGGATTTGAGTACGTTGTTTTCAGTGAGTATTCAAACAATCAGGTTGGACCGTACATACTTGAATATTCCGGAATTGCGAAAGAGAATCAAGACAGTTGCTAGGAAAAATCACGACCGTATCCGTTCAATCGACGGCAGTGAAATTATTGGGGACGTCATTAATGTCCAACCAAATCGTGAAGCAACTTCTATTATTGATATTGACGAGGATTCAGTATTTACCAGAAACCAAATTGCACGTGGTCATGTATTATTTGCACAAGCAAATTCGCTTTGTGTGGCACTTATACATAAATCAAGTGTGTTGACGAAAGAAAGTAATGTAGAATTTTTAAAAACAGTAAAATTAAATGATACAGTACGTGCAGAAGCACACGTAATTGAAAGTACAAGTAAGTACTTTATAATACAAGTAAATTCATATGTAAAAGATGCATTGGTATTTAAGGGTACATTTAAAATGTATTATATAAGTGAGGATGAGCAAGATGGTTAAATTAGCTATTGATATGATGGGTGGAGATGATGCACCACAAATCGTTTTAGATGCCGTAAAAAAAGCGGTAAATGATTTTAGTGATTTAGAAATCATTTTATTCGGTGATGAAGCTCAGTGTACAATTCAACATGAAAGAGTTGAAGTGAGACATTGTACAGAAGAAATTACTATGGAAGATGAGCCAGTACGCGCAATCAAACGTAAAAAAGATAGTTCAATGGTAAAAATGGCAGAAGCTGTTAAATCAGGTGAAGCAGAAGGGTGCGTATCTGCAGGTAACACTGGTGCGCTCATGTCTGCAGGTTTGTTTATTGTTGGGCGAATTAAAGGTGTAGAACGACCAGCATTGGTAGTAACATTACCTACAATTTCAGGTAAAGGATTTGTGTTTATGGATGTTGGTGCGAATGCGGAAGCTAAACCAGAGCATTTATTACAATATGCACAATTAGGACATATCTATGCGCAAAAGATTCGTGGCATTGAACATCCTTCAGTTGGATTGTTAAATATTGGAACTGAAGCTGCAAAAGGTAATAGTTTAACAAAAAAAGCTTACGGATTGATGGCTGAGCAACAAGTATTTAAGTTTGCGGGAAATGTAGAAGCGAAAGGCTTAATGCAAGATGTAGCAGACGTAGTAGTAACTGATGGTTATACAGGTAACATGATTCTTAAAAATCTCGAAGGTGTTGCTAAATCTATAGGAAAAATGTTTAAATCTACATTGTTAAGTAGTTTTAAAAATAAAATGGCTGCTTTAATTTTACGTAAAGATTTAAATCAGTTAATGACTAAAATGGACTATGCAGAATATGGTGGTTCGGTCTTGTTAGGTTTAAATGGTACAGTCGTAAAAGCACATGGTAGTTCTAGTGCAAAGGCATTTTATTCTGCTATCAAACAAGCAAAAATTGCTGGTGAACAACGAATTGTTCAAACAATGAAAGAAACGGTAGGTGCAGAAAATGAGTAAAACAGCTATAATTTTTCCGGGTCAAGGATCACAAAAGGTCGGAATGGCAAGTGATTTATACAATGAGAACGAAGCGGCAACTGCAATATTAAATGAAGCACAATCTGCTGTGGATTTTGACTTATTAGAAACAATGTTTACAGATTCAGATGAGAAACTGGGTCAAACTGAAAATACACAACCTGCATTATTAACACATAGTTCAGCTTTGCTGAGTGCTTTGGAAAATATTGATGCAGACTATACAATGGGTCATAGTTTAGGCGAATATGTGAGTTTAGTTGCAAGCGGCGTATTAAAATTTGAAGATGCTGTGAAAATTGTGCGCAAACGTGGTCAATTGATGGCAGCAGCCTTTCCAGATGGTGTTGGTAGTATGGCAGCTGTGCTTGGTTTAGATTTTGATGAAGTAAACGCAATTTGTAAAGATTTGTCAACAGCTGATGAAGTTATTGAACCTGCTAATATCAATTCGCCAGGTCAAATTGTGGTTTCAGGTCATAAAACGTTAATTGATCAATTAGTAGCAGAAGGGAAATCTAGAGGTGCGAAACGTGTATTACCTCTAGCAGTTTCTGGGCCATTTCATTCTTCAATGATGCAAGTGATTGAAGATGACTTTGCACAATATGTAGATCAATTTGAATGGCACGATGCACAGTTTCCAGTGGTTCAAAATGTACATGCACAAGGAGAAACTGATGCTAATATCATTAAAGCCAATATGATTAAACAATTATATTCTCCAGTTCAATTTATTGAATCGACTGAATGGTTGATTGCACAAGGCGTTGATCATTTTATAGAAATCGGACCGGGTAAAGTATTATCAGGTTTAATAAAAAAAATAAACAGAGATGTAAAAGTAACTTCAATTCAAACATTAGAAGACGTAAAAGGGTGGAATGAAAATGACTAAAAGCGCATTAGTAACAGGAGCATCAAGAGGTATAGGTCGAAGTATTGCACTACAATTGGCTGATGAAGGATACAATGTAGCCGTGAACTATGCGGGCAGTAAAGACAAAGCTGACGCAGTAGTCGAAGAAATTAAAGCAAAAGGTGTAGACAGTTTTGCGATACAAGCCAACGTTGCCAATGGTGATGAAGTTAAAGCAATGATTAAAGAAGTTGTAAGTCAATTTGGCTCAGTGGACGTACTAGTCAACAATGCTGGTATTACACGTGACAACTTACTTATGAGAATGAAGGAACAAGAATGGGACGACGTTATTGATACAAATTTAAAAGGTGTATTTAACTGTATTCAAAAGGTAACACCACAAATGCTTAGACAAAGAAGTGGTGCCATTATCAACTTATCAAGTGTGGTAGGTGCCGTTGGTAATCCAGGTCAAACAAATTACGTAGCAACAAAAGCTGGCGTTATTGGTATGACGAAATCTGTTGCCCGCGAACTAGCTTCTAGAAGTATCACAGTAAACGCAGTTGCACCAGGTTTCATTGTTTCTGATATGACGGATGCATTAAGTGATGAGCTTAAAGAGCAAATGTTAGATCAAATTCCATTAGCACGTTTTGGTGAAGATAAAGATATTGCCAATACTGTTGCGTTCTTAGCTTCAGATAAGGCAAAATACATCACAGGCCAAACAATTCATGTTAATGGTGGCATGTTTATGGAATAAAACCATTGAATTGTCAATGGTTGAAATAAAAGGCCGATTTATAAAAATGTTATAAAAAAGTTGTAATTTTAATTACACTTTTGCATGATGATTGTGAATTAACTTGTAAATTTATTCACTTCCCATTTGGAGCGTTGAAATACTACTTGTATTTCAATCGATAAAATGGGAAAATAAAAAAGTCTATAAGTAAACTTTTAGAAGGAGGTGAATCGACGTGGAAAACTTTGACAAAGTAAAAGATATCATCGTTGACCGATTAGGAGTTGACGCTGAAAAGGTAACTGAAGAAGCATCTTTCAAAGATGATTTAGGCGCTGACTCACTTGATATCGCTGAATTAGTTATGGAATTAGAAGACGAGTTTGGTACTGAAATTCCTGATGAAGAAGCTGAAAAAATCAACACTGTTGGTGATGCAGTTAAATTTATTAATAGCATTGAAAAATAATAAACACATATCTGAGTCGTTATAAGATACGGCTCAGATTTTTTATTGTTAAAAAAGTACAACGATTGTTATTTTTAGAGAATATCAATGTAAAATACCCGACGTGTTGTTGGCTGTTTTACTATCGTTTTTTTAAAACAGTTTTCTCTTTAGTTTTATGTACAAATCACGTAAAATGTAAGGGTATATAATAGATTAGCTCTAAATCTGAGGAGGAAAGAGATTGACCAATTATAAAAAAAAGGAAATGGTTCAAGCATTCCAAACGAGGTTTGCTGAAAAAATGCAAGAATTAGATTTGAATTTTAATCAAATTGATTTATATCAACAAGCATTTTCTCACTCTAGTTTTATAAATGATTTTAATATGAATCGTTTAGATCACAATGAAAGATTAGAATTTTTAGGAGATGCGGTATTAGAATTGACGGTTTCACGTTATTTGTTCGATAAATACCCAGAATTGCCAGAAGGTAATTTAACAAAGATGCGTGCAACAATTGTTTGTGAGCCCTCACTTGTAATATTTGCGAAAAAAATTCACTTAAATGATTTAATTCTATTAGGTAAAGGTGAAGAAAAAACGGGTGGTCGTACGAGACCGTCGCTCGTGTCTGATGCTTTCGAAGCTTTTGTAGGTGCGTTATATCTAGATCAAGGTTTGCCATCTGTATGGAAATTTGCAGAAAAGACAATCTTCCCGTTTGTTGAAGATGATGAACTTGAAGGCGTGGTAGACTTTAAAACACAATTTCAAGAGTATGTACATCGTCAAAATAAGGGTGATGTAACTTATAGATTAATAAATGAAGAGGGTCCAGCACATCACCGCTTATTTACTTCAGAAGTAATCCTAGAAGGAACAGCAGTAGCTGAAGGTAAAGGTAAAACCAAAAAGGAATCAGAACAAAAAGCAGCAGAACGTGCTTATAAATCATTAAAGAATAAAGTTAAATAGCTTTGTTATTAAAGCAGTTTGGAATAATCAATACATTGTTTATTTAATCAATGCAATGTAATTTTTTAAGGAGAATAGCATGGTATATTTGAAATCAATAGATGCTGTTGGGTTTAAGTCGTTTGCTGAACACACAAACGTACAATTTGATGAGGGTGTTACAGCGATAGTAGGGCCTAACGGTAGTGGGAAAAGTAATATAACCGATGCGATTAAGTGGGTGCTAGGAGAGCAATCTGCAAAGTCGTTACGCGGGGCGAAGATGGAAGATATCATTTTCTCAGGAGCTGAACATCGAAAGGCTCAAAATTATGCGGAAGTAAAATTGAAGCTTGATAATAGTGCTGGTAAATTACAAATTGATGCCACAGATGTTGTAGTTACGCGCAGATTGTACCGCAGTGGTGAAAGTGAATATTATTTGAATAATGACCGCGCTAGATTAAAGGATATTACGGATTTATTTTTAGACTCAGGATTAGGAAAAGAAGCGTTTAGTATTATCTCACAAGGTAGAGTGGATGAAATATTAAATGCTAAGCCAGTAGATAGAAGGCAAATATTAGAAGAGTCTGCTGGTGTATTAAAATATAAAAAGCGTAAAGCAGCTTCGATGCAGAAACTAAATCAAACTGAAGACAATTTATCTAGAGTGGAAGATATTTTATATGATTTAGAAGGTAGAGTTGAACCATTAAGAGAAGAAGCGGCGATAGCTAAAGAATATAAGCATCTTTCTCAAGAAATGGAACGTAGTGATGTTCTTGTAACGGTGCATGATATTGCAAACTATAATAAAAATATTCATGAATTAGATGACAATTTAAATCAACTTAAAAGTCAACAAGAAGCAAAAGATGCTGAAAAAGTACAACATACTAATGCTTTAAATAAATTTAAATCTGAAAGACAGCAGCTTGATGATACAGTGGAGTCACTAAATTATCAATTAGTTAAAGCGACAGAAGATGTTGAAAAGTATTCTGGCCAACTCAATTTACTTGAAGAACGCAAAAAAAATCAATCAGAAACGAATGCTCGTTTTGAAGAAGAACAAGCAAGTTTAGAAAGTCAGAAAGAACAACTAGAAGCAGAACAACATGAGGCCAAGACACAACTGAGTCAATTGAAAGCGCAACAAAAGGAATTAAACGAGACGATACAATTATTAGAATCACAATTATACGTATCTGATGAACAACATGATGAAAAACTAGAACAAATTAAAGACGAATATTATCAATTGATGTCTGAACAATCAGATGTAAACAATGATATTCGATTTTTAGAACATACAATTCAAGAAAATGAATCTAAACAATCTAGGTTAGATTCAAGATTAATTGAAGCATTTGAACAATTAAAGTCGATACAAGCAGAAATAAATGCAGTAGAAGAACAATATAAAGGTGCGCAAAAGGAATTAAAGGAATTAGAAACTGAATCTGCTCAATGTGAACGTAAATTGACGCAACTGAAACAACAACAAACAACATATGAAGACAAATTACATCAAGCATATCGCTATAATGAAAAATTAAAATCTCGAATTGATAGTTTGGCAACACAACAAGAAGATTATAGTTACTTTTTCAATGGTGTAAAACATATTTTAAAAGCGAAGAAGGACAAACTTTCTGGTATTCATGGTGCGGTTGCGGAAGTAGTACAAGTACCATCTGATTTAACTAAGGCAATTGAAACAGCATTAGGTGCATCATTACAACATGTTATTGTAGAAACTGAAAAGGATGGACGACAAGCAATTCAATATTTAAAGCAACATGGACTGGGTCGTGCGACTTTCTTGCCGTTAAATGTCATTCAACCGAGACAACTTAGCCAAGAAATTTTATCTGCAGCACAAAAAGCTGAAGGATTTGTCAATATAGCATCTCAAGCAGTATCAACTAGTGATGCTTATCAAAATGTTGTCCAGAATTTACTTGGCAATACAATTATTGTTAAAGAATTGAAACATGCAAATGATTTAGCAAGAACAATTCGTTATCGTACGAGAATTGTGACATTAGATGGAGATATTGTTAATCCAGGTGGTTCTATGACTGGTGGCGGTGATCGTAAGACTAAAAGTATCCTATCTCAAAAGGATGAACTTGCTACAATGCGCGCACAACTTGAAGATTATCAACGTCAAACTGTTGAATTTGAGCAACAATATCAAGCAATTAAAGATGACTCAGATAAACACAGTGAGCGATATTTTGATATAGGTCAACAATATAATACTGTTAAACAAAAAGTTCATAGTTATGAATTAGAATTGGATAGACTACGTAAAAATGAAGCGCATTTAAAAGATGAACATGAGGAATTTCAATTTGAGAAAAACGATGGTTATCAAAGTGAGACGAGTAAGCAAACCTTAAATGATAAAAAACAGCGTTTGCAAGAAATCAAAGATTTATTAGGTAAACTAGAAAATGATATAAATGTTTTTACAAAACTTTCCAAAGAAGGAAAGGAAAGCTCAAATCAAATACAACAACAATTACATCAAAAGAAATCAGATTTAGCCGTTGTCAAAGAGCGTTTAAACACGCAAAAGCAAACGGATGCTAAATTAAAACAACAACTACAACAAGTTTCAGAGCAACAACAACGTTTAGACGAACAAATCGAATTGTTCAATTCAGATGAAGTTACAGGTGAAACGGCATTTAACAATATTCAAACAAAAATTACAGACAGTAAAGAAACCAAAGCACAATTAACTGAACAACTTGAAACATTAAAGCAAAAACGTTTGGAGTTAAATGAAACGATTGAAACAACTGATCAAAAATTGAGTGAAGCAAACCAAGATATTTTATCGATAGAAAACAGGTATCAAGATATTAAATCTGAACAGTCACGTTTAGATGTCCTAATTAATCATGCGATTGATCATTTAAGCGAAACATACCATTTAACTTATGAACGTGCGAGTGAACTATATGAATTAGATGATGATATTGAAGCGCTTCGTAAAAAGGTGAAACTAACTAAAATGTCAATTGAGGAACTTGGACCAGTCAATTTAAATGCAATTGAACAATTTGAAGAAATAAACTCTAGATATACCTTCTTAAACGAGCAACGTACAGATTTAAGAGCAGCTAAAACGACACTAGAACAAATAATAGAAGAGATGGACCAGGAAGTTAAAGACCGCTTTAAAGAAACATTCCATGCAGTACAAGGTTATTTTGCTGAGGTCTTCAAGTCATTATTTGGTGGCGGCCAAGCAGAATTGCGTCTGACAGATGATGATTATTTAACTGCAGGTGTAGATATAATCGTACAGCCCCCTGGTAAAAAATTACAACATCTCTCGTTACTTAGTGGTGGAGAACGTGCTCTAAGTGCAATTGCCTTATTATTCGCTATCTTACAAGTACGCTCAGCGCCATTTGTAATATTAGATGAAGTAGAAGCAGCTTTGGATGAGGCAAACGTTATTCGCTATGCGCAATATTTGAAAGACTTATCAGATCAAACACAGTTTATAGTTATAACGCATAGAAAAGGAACGATGGAATATTCAGATTGCTTATATGGTGTTACAATGCAAGAATCAGGTGTTTCTAAATTGGTAAGCGTGAATTTAAATACGATAGATAAAGTCATGGAGGAGGAACAAGCATGAGCTTTTTCAAACGATTAAAGGATAAATTTTCGGGTTCAAGTGAAGAACCAAAGCAACAAGAAGAATTAGAACAATTAGAATCAGACGGACAGCCTCAAGAAGATTCAGAGGTTGCTGAACAAGTTGAGCAAAAGGAAAAGAAGAAACCGAAAAAGTTAAAAGAAGCAGACTTTGATGAAGATGGTTTGATTTCGATTGAAGACTTTGAAGAAATAGAAGCACAGCAATTAGGTGCTAAGTTTAGAGCTGGTTTAGAAAAATCTCGTGAAAATTTCCAAGCACAACTTAACAACTTAATCGCGCGTTACCGTAAAGTAGATGAAGACTTCTTTGAAGCATTAGAAGAAATGTTAATTACGGCAGATGTCGGATTTAATACTGTAATGCAATTAGTTGAAGAATTACGCGATGAAGCAAAGCGTAGAAATATCACTGAAACTGAAGATTTACGTGAAGTTATCGTTGAAAAAATTGTTGAAATTTATCATCAAGACGATGAACATTCAGAAGTCATGAATCTAGAAGATGGTAGATTGAATGTCATCTTAATGGTTGGTGTCAATGGTGTTGGTAAAACAACAACAATTGGTAAATTAGCACATCGATATCAAGCTGAAGGTAAAAAGGTAATGCTAGCCGCAGGTGATACGTTTAGAGCAGGTGCAATAGAGCAACTTAAGGTTTGGGGAGAGCGTGTTGGTGTAGAAGTGACGAGCCAAAGTGAAGGTTCAGATCCTGCTGCAGTGATGTATGATGCAATTAATGCAGCCAAAAGTAAGGGTGTCGATATCTTAATCTGTGATACAGCTGGACGTTTACAAAATAAATCCAACCTAATGAATGAGCTTGAAAAAGTTAAACGTGTCATTGGTCGTGCAGTACCTGATGCTCCTCATGAAGTCTTGTTGTGCTTAGATGCAACGACAGGTCAAAACGCACTTTCACAAGCTAAATCATTCAAAGAAGTTACAAACGTGACAGGTATTGTGCTAACGAAACTTGACGGAACTGCTAAAGGTGGTATTGTCTTAGCGATTAGAAATGAGCTCCACATACCTGTTAAATATGTTGGATTAGGTGAAAAATTAGATGATTTACAACCATTTAACCCAGAAAGTTATGTTTACGGTTTATTTGCAGATATGATTGAACAAAATGTAGAAGTGTCTGAAGATGGGGATAGTGAGTTGACGTCTGATCAACTTAACACTGGTTCAGTAGAAGGTCGATCAGATGAGCCAAAATAATGATTTAATTAAAACGATTAGAATGAATTACTTGTTTGATTTTTATCAAGCACTATTAACAAAGAAGCAACGCAATTATCTCGAATTATTTTATTTGCAAGATTATTCGTTGAGTGAAATTGCTGATACGTTTGATGTGAGTCGACAAGCAGTGTATGATAATATTAGAAGAACTGGCGACCTAGTTGAAGATTATGAGACAAAGTTAGGTTTATATAAAAATTTTGAATTAAGACAAGAAATATATGAACAGATGAAATTAAATGTAAATGATTCTGAGAAGATTAAACAATATATACAAGCTTTGGAAGATTTAGAATAAGCATAAATTAATATAAAGCAAAAAGGAGGGTATTTGATATGGCATTTGAAGGATTATCCGATCGCTTGCAAGACACAATGCAAAAGATTCGAGGCAAAGGTAAAGTAACTGAAGCCGATATTAAGGTTATGATGCGAGAAGTGCGATTGGCGTTATTAGAAGCCGATGTTAACTTTAAAGTTGTTAAGGAATTTATCAAAACTGTATCAGATAGAGCTTTAGGATCAGATGTAATGAAGTCATTAACACCTGGTCAACAAGTAATCAAAATCGTACAAGAGGAACTGACTCAATTGATGGGTGGGGAAAACTCAACGATAACAATGGCAAATAAACCACCAACAGTAGTTATGATGGTAGGTTTACAAGGTGCAGGGAAAACAACTACAGCTGGTAAGTTAGCGTTATTAATGCGAAAGAAATATAATAAAAAACCATTGCTCGTAGCAGCTGATATCTATAGACCTGCAGCAATTGACCAATTGCAAACCGTTGGTAAGCAAATTGATATTCCTGTTTATAGTGAAGGAGATCAAGTTAAACCACAACAAATTGTCGAAAATGCAATTCAACATGCTAAAGCAGAGCATTTGGATTTTGTAATTATTGATACAGCTGGACGTTTACACGTTGATGAAGCGTTAATGCAAGAATTAACAGATGTTAAAGAAATTACGAAACCGAATGAAATTATGTTAGTTGTGGATGCCATGACAGGTCAAGACGCAGTAAATGTAGCGCAATCATTTGATGAGCAACTTGAATTAACAGGCGTAACACTGACTAAATTAGATGGTGATACACGTGGTGGGGCAGCACTCTCAATTCGTTCTGTAACTCAAAAACCTATTAAATTTGTGGGTATGAGTGAAAAATTAGATGGATTGGAACCATTCCATCCGGAAAGAATGGCTTCAAGAATACTTGGTATGGGTGATGTGCTAAGTTTAATTGAAAAGGCTCAACAAGATGTCGATGCTGATAAAGCTAAGGATCTTGAGAAGAAAATGCGCACTTCATCATTTACGCTTGAGGATTTCTTGGAACAATTAGACCAAGTCAAAAACCTGGGTCCGCTTGATGATATTATGAAAATGATTCCTGGAATGAACAAGATGAAAGGTATCAATAACTTAAATATGGATGAGAAACAGATCGACCATATTAAAGCGATTATTCAATCTATGACACCGGCTGAACGTAATGATCCAGATAGTTTAAATGTATCACGTAAGAAACGTATTGCTAAAGGTTCAGGACGTTCAGTACAAGAAGTGAACAGATTGATGAAACAATTTAATGATATGAAGAAAATGATGAAACAATTTTCTGGTGGCGGAAAAGGTAAAAAAGGTAAACGTAAGCAAATGGAGAATATGTTAAATGGTATGAACTTACCATTCTAATTCAATTTGCTTAGTAGTTTAGTCCTAGAAGATATTTAACCGTTTAACAATCAATAAAGTGCGATAAACAATGTTAGTGCTTGATGATAGTTGAATCCACTAACCTAATTCTGCAATATTACTATTAATTTGAAAAAGAGAAATCCCTTCAAGGTAATCAATGATTTGATAACTTTGAAGGGGTTTTTTATTTATGTTTTGTATTCATATTGCTGATTTATCTATGGAATTATTACTATTAATGTGAGTAATAAACTAATGGTTATCAAGAACAATAGTACACTTGTTATTGTAATGCTACTACATGTAATCATAGTTAATTATACTAATTGAATGCATTGTATTTCAATGTGTTAAAGTTACAGAAATATTTTTACAAAAGTCCAAGATTTTCTCTAAATGTAGTCCCTTCATATTCAATGCGATAAAGTCCTCGTTTTTGTAATTCAGGTACGATATAATCAACGAAATCTTCTAAACTATTAGGGAACACCGGTGGCATTAAGTTAAAACCGTCTGCAACACTAGCATTAAACCATTTTTCCATTTCGTCAACGATTTGAGTAGGTGTACCTATCAACGTTAAATGTCCGCCACCAGCGCTAAGGTAACCCAATAATTCACGCAGTGTAGGATTTTTATCATTGATAATTTCTAGTACAGTTTGGTAACGACCTTTGGGTCCTGTAAAGTTCTCTACAGGTGGTAATGGTGGAATAGGTTCGTCTAAATCCCAACTATGACAATCTTGGCGAATAAAGAACTTTAATTGATTTAATGCTGTATCAATGGCTAAGGACTCGTCCAATTGACGTTTTTTGGCGTAAGCTTCAGCATAAGTTTCTCCGACATAGGTAACTAAACCTGGATACACCTTTAAGCTGTTCGTTGGTTTTCCAACCGATGTTAATTTGTTATTTAATTTTTGGCGAAATGCTGTAGCTTGCTTTAGGTTCCAAGCGACTGCATAGACAGCATCTGCATACTTAGTTGCTAGTGTGATACCTTGATCTGAGGCACCAGCTTGCATTGCAATGGGTTTGCCTTGAGGACTTCCAGGTGTCGTTAGTGGTCCTTGAACATCGAAATAATGACCTTTAAAATGAATTGGCTGAATTGCATCAGCGTTGATTAAAGTATTTTCTGCTTTATTATGTAAGAAATCTGCCGTTGTCCACGAATCTAATAACGGATTCATGACTTGAGCGAATTCGTCTGCTTTTTCATAGCGCGTATCATGATCTGGTAGACGCTCCATACTGTGGTTTGCTGCTTCTAAATCAGTCATAGATGTTACTAAGTTCCAACCTGCACGTCCGTTACTCATATGATCAATACTTAAGAGTTGTCTAGCTGCTGTATATGGATTAGCAAAGGTACTGGAAATCGTTGCAACTAAGCCAACGTGTTGCGTAACTTGGGCTATTGCAGCTAAATTGACCAAAGGGTCAAACCAAAATGCGGGCATATCACTTGGTGATTGTGCTGGAAAAGATTGATTATCTGCAAAAAATATCGCATCAAATAATCCACGTTCTGCAATTTGAGCTAATGATTGATAATACGAGATATCTCCTATACGTTCAACACTTGAATTGCTCATACGCCAAGCCGCTTGATGATGACCGCATCCATAAATTAGTACACCGATGTTAAGTTGACGAGTTTGTGTCATAAGATGATTCATCCTCCATTTCTTAATTCATTGTTAATCCACCATCAACTGTAAAGTTCTGACCGGTTATCCCTTTAGCTTGATCAGAAATGAGGTAGCTTACCATATTTGCTACATCTTGAGGTGATGTGACTTGTCTTAATGGCGTGGTTTGAGCAATAAGATCAAATACTTCTTGTGTCGTCACTGCACTTGCGTCAGTCGTCTTTAGTAAACCACCAGATACAACATTTGCATTAATACCATATTGACCTAATTCAGCGGCGATATTTCGTGTGAATCCTATTAAACCTGCTTTTGCAGTGGTATATTCATGGTAAGGTACGACTGGATTTTGATAAAGGTTTGTACCAATCGAAACAATTGTTCCTGTTTTTCTTGTGATAAATTGTTTAATGACTGCTTGAGTCACATTGAATGCTCCTTTTAACGTGCCGTCGAGTTGTTGTTGATAGTCATCCCAACTTAAGTCTATAAATGCTTTTTGTGCAGTGGGATCAAATTTAAATCCTACAAGCGCATTATTTACCACCGCATCTATTTGCCCAAAATGTTCTGTTGCATGTGCAATCATTTCATCAACTTGGTTTCTATCAGTAATATCTGCTGGTAAAGCGATAGCCTGTGATTCACCAATTTCACGTACGAGTTGTTTAGCTAAGTCTTTACTTTTAAAATAATTTATAATTACATTATGACCTTGTGTAGCTAATGTTCTTGCTATCGTTGCACCTAACCCTCTGCTACTACCTGTGATTAAAATTGTTTTAGTCATATATTCACCTCATCATTGATTTATTAAATAAAAAAATACACAACCCTCTCTAGGAAAGTTGTGTATCAAAAAGTATATGAATACGTCAAAAAAGACTATCAGTTTCATTATCATATTGGTAACACTTTCCTACGCTAGTCTTAGCTAGATCAGGTTCGAAGGGTTTGAGTTTTGCTCATCTCAGTTTTAAAAAACACCCCTAGTGCATGCGTTATTTAATTTAACTTCAATGTATAGCTTTTAATAAACCATGTCAAGTTGTGCAAAAGTTTAAATTTAAATACAAATCAGGTGTATGACTAAAAGTCACAGTTTAAAAATATAGATTCAATATTGGTAAAGAAAAAACTCTTTACAAAGTACTACAGAACTGTTAATATTATTTCTTGTAGAAAATAAAAATATTAAGAACATAAAGGAGAGAATATAAATGGCAGTTAAATTACGTTTAACACGTTTAGGTTCAAAAAGAAATCCATTCTATCGTATTGTAGCAGCTGATGCTCGTGCGCCACGTGACGGTCGTAACATCGAACAAATCGGTACTTACAACCCTAACAATGTAAATGCACCAGAAGTTAAAATCGACGAAGAATTAGCATTAAAATGGTTATCACAAGGTGCAAAACCAACTGATACTGTACGTAACATCTTATCAAGAGAAGGTATCTTGAAAAAATTCGACGAACAAAAATAATAATAAATCGAACGTATTGATTTATTTTAAATATGTTAGAACTAGAAGGTTATAACATAGTCTAGAAGATGATTTTTACTTTTATCTAAAGTAGAAATCATCTTTTTTTATTGGTCAATATTGAATTTGAAGGCTAAACGGTAAATAGGGTGATTTAAGCCGTAATATTAAGCTTAGAAATAAAATACTTATTGCCTGAAATTAGCGGCTTGCTAATAAGAAATACTGTATTAGTTGTTCGAGTTACTTGAATAATTTTTATTTATTTTAGTAAACACTACTTCTATACGATAACGTATTACAGCTATCTCAATCCATGTTATAATGGATTACGAATTTTATTTAGTTTCATTACCTATGAAGATAGTTGTAATGATGACGGAGGAAAAATAATGAAAGTTGAAATTGGTAAATTTGTAAACACACATGGTGTTAAAGGTGAAATTAAGATTAAATCACATTCTGATTTTACAGATACTCGATTCCAACCGGGAGAATCTGTAATAATTCAAGCTGAGGGTAAAGAAGCAGAAACGTTTAAGATTAGTAGCCACAGAATGCATAAAGGCTTGCATATGCTTAAGTTTGAAGGAATTAATAATATTAATGATATAGAATATTTAAAGGGTGCAACATTATTACAAGAACGTGATCATGATGAGATAGAATTAGCCGAACATGAATATTTCTATTCAGATATAATAGGTTGTACTGTATTTGATGATGAAGGAACTGCAATTGGACGTGTGACAGAAATATTTGAAACTGGTGCTAACGATGTTTGGGTTGTTAAAGGTAATAAAGAATATCTTATTCCGTATATTGCTGATGTGGTTAAAGATGTCGATGTGGAAGGTAGAAGTATCACAATAACACCAATGGAAGGATTGTTAGATTAATGAAAATAGATTTTTTAACACTTTTTCCAGAAATGTTTGAGGGCGTTTTGAGTCATTCGATTTTAAAACGTGCTCAAGAGAAATCAGTGTTACAGGTAAATACTGTAAACTTTAGAAATTTTGCTGAAAATAAACATGGTCAAGTTGATGACTATCCATTTGGTGGTGGTCAAGGCATGGTATTGAAACCTGAACCTGTATTCAATGCAATGGAAAGTATTGATAAGACCCCAGACACACGTGTGGTTTTAATGTGTCCTCAAGGTCGTCCGTTTAACCAAGATATCGCGCAAGAATTAAGCGAAGCGGAGCATCTTGTATTTATTTGTGGTCACTATGAAGGGTATGATGAACGTATACGGCAACATTTAGTGACGGATGAAATTTCTATGGGTGACTATGTGCTTACTGGTGGTGAATTGCCAGCAATGGTCATGACTGATGCTATTGTACGATTGATACCAGGCGTGTTAGGAAATCAACAATCACATGAGGATGATTCATTTCAAGATGGCTTATTAGAGTTTCCACAATACACACGACCTCGAGACTATAAAGGATTAGGCGTACCTGACGTGTTAGTTTCTGGAAATCATGCGCATATTGATGCGTGGCGTCATGAACAAAAACTAATTAGAACCTACGAAAAACGACCGGATTTACTTGAAAGCTATCAGTTAACAGATAAAGACCGCGAGATTATTGAAAGATATAAAAAGCAATTGAAAAATGATTAGCGATATGCTAATATATTTTAAGTGTGCAATACACGAAAAATCACTATGATCCGCTGCTATATTTTGTCGAGGCAAGAACATAGGTTGAAGGAGAGAATAAATAATGAGTAATCACAAATTAATCGAAGCAGTAACACAATCACAATTACGCACAGATTTACCAACGTTCCGTCCAGGTGACACTTTACGTGTACACGTACGTATCATTGAAGGTACTCGTGAGCGTATCCAAGTATTCGAAGGTGTTGTAATTAAGCGCCGTGGTGGAGGTATCTCAGAAACTTTCACTGTACGTAAAATTTCTTCAGGTGTTGGTGTGGAACGTACATTCCCATTACACACTCCAAAGATTGAAAAAATCGAAGTTAAACGTCGCGGTAAAGTACGTCGTGCTAAATTATACTACTTACGTGAATTACGTGGTAAAGCTGCTAGAATTAAAGAAATTCGTTAATCAGCAAATAAGAAATAAAAAAGGTGTGCCAAATTGGGTATCACTTGAAAATATAGAGGAATCTTGTACAAGTTATTGTATAAGATTCCTCTATTTTTATTTAATACTTTGTATGGTCAATTTGTTCACCTAGGGAGCAGATTACGCCTATAGTTTTCAATTTGACCTGTTCTTCCACTGCGTCTCGCTAAAATACTATAAAATCAAAGACATCATCATGTAATTTAAGCAAAAGCACTAAATTACATGATGATGTCTGTTAAATAAAAAATATAAAGTATCTCTTAATCTGTTTCGATATAATTATCAAAAAATGTTTATTTCAATTTTGATACTATTTTAGTAAAAATGATGCTAAGTATAATGCCAAGTATACTAAGTATTATTAATAGCATTGTGTGTGGAGGCGTATAGGTTAATTTAATAGTTGATTGACCTTTGTTAACTGGTATAACGGTCATAATCCCATTACCTTTTTTGACTGGTAACGCTTGTGATCCTGATTTGGCCTGCATGCCTTTACTATATGCAATAGGTAGTACTACATATCCATCTTTATTTGTGTTATGTCGTATCGTGTAGCCGTTTCGTGTTTGTTTTACAGCCACTTTATCTAATGAACGCGTCGCACGCTTTAAGGTACGATAATCTTCACCATATATGCCCTTTACATTGAGTCGATATGTACCTTTAGGCATTCTTATTTTCAAGTCTTGATCGGCTTTAACTCGCATAGTTACAGGTGTTACAAAGCGACGATATTTATAGTTTAGTTCGTTACGTTGTTGTGCATATTCATTTACACCTACATAATGTCTTTTGCTTGGTGTTAATAGTTCTACATCCATTTCTAAATACATATCTTGATATTTGTCGCTGATTTCTTTTGGAAATTGGTATGTCATACCGCCATTATTTTCAGTGACAGTTATTTTATTATGTCCACTTCGATAGGCATTCCGTAAATTATGAGTTGTTTCTGGCAATAGGTTTTTACTTGGTGTAATATGACTGTTTGCTTTTTGATTAGAATCTGAGAACACGACTCCATTTAACATAGCGTGTTCCTTGTCGATGGGTGTCTTTAGCTCTGAATTGCGATAGATTTTATCAGTGAAATGTGCACTTGGATAGTTAATCTGATTTGTTGAATGAATAAAAGGCTCATTTTTCGAATGGTAAATTGTATCTTGTATCTTAAACCCATACGGAATGTTTAAATCATTAGGACGACGTATGCGATCGTTAACGTTCCAAAGTGCCATTAAATTTGCTCGGTTGGACAATAAACGGTAAGTACTGTTTTTATCTATAGGCATATTAATTTGCATCGTTTTATCATAGTAGTTCAATATTGATCCATCAAAGATACTTGAGTATAGTGAGATACCATTATAGTGGTATAACATAGGTGAATTTAATCCATATTTAGACATATAATCTATTCTACTAAGTGGATCATCTTGGTGATTTTTATTAATTTTATTTATTTTTTTAGTTAAGGTAGGACTCTTGTATTTAGATGCAGACATGGCGTCCAAGGTTGATTCATAACTTTTAACATTATTATGATGATCGTTAGTTAAGATAACAGCTTGCTGAATTACTAATAATATGGCAATTATCCAAAAACTATATTTGTTGTGTAGTAAATGTCTATACTTTAAAAGTATAGCGATTAGTACAATTAATATTAAACATATCAACATCCAAGTGATATGTAAATTTTGTTTGAAATATAAGCTAGTCGTCATTATCAGCAACGGTACAATGCTAGAGGTAACGAAAGATTTAAATGTTACTTCATTCAGATAACGGATAAATAAGGCAATTAATCCTGCGGTTGTTAGTGCGAAAATATAAATCCAACGACGTTCTGGTGTTGAGAATCCATTGAACATACTGTCAAAGTAGGGTGTTAATGAACCTAACAACATAATCCAAGTCGCGATTGCAAATAACCTATAATAATAATGCTTATATAATTTGAATGATAACAATGCTATAAGTGCAAGTAGTGATACAGTTATGTAAAAACCATATGAGAAAAAATGTTTTTGTCGTGCAAAATCAGTAAATAAAGGTATTTTAAAATATGGGTTACTGACTCGGTCATTAGCAAGAAATGATGAAACACCAGTATAAAATCCCCATATACCTACTAAAGTGCTAAGTATTACTGCAATTGGTATAATCCATAGCTTTTGTTTGATGGTCACTTTATCTAAAGGATGTGGAAATAGACATCGATAAATATAATAACTCATTAAAATGATTGCTTCATAATAACTAAAGTAAAAATTAGAAAATAACGTTAGGCTAATTGCAATAATAAATAAACCTATTTTCTTTTCTTTAAAGAATCTTTCAATTGCTAATAATGATAAGGGTAAAAAAATTAATAAATCTCCATAATATGACCAAGTGAAATTAAAGTGAATGACAACTGTAGAAGCTGCATATAAAAAGGCAGCAACTAATGTATGATTAAATTTAAATTTTAAGTATCTAAAAAAATAAAACGCACAAACAAATGTAATTGCAGCTTTAAAATACGAAACAATCAACTGATTATATGCCCAAAATTCAATGTGATGTGGATTAATTTTAAAGACAAAATCGCATAACCAAATGATTATGAAATTAATTAAGGTAAAGGGTGATGTAGCGTAATAGTAAGATAACCCTTTAACATAGTCACCACCTAAACCAAATGAATGGTCATAGAAACTTTTGAATTTTGTAAAATGTTCATATAAATACATTTGAAATGGCATCATTTGTCTATAACCATCGCCTGAACCACTAAACACAATGCCTTGTGAGAAAAAACGATAGATGTAAGGGGCGAACGTAAATAATGCAACAATCAACCCCATAGCAAATATACATGCAAATCTGGTATGTTTTTTGTTCCAAAGCTTGCTAAACATGGATAAACCTCATCTCCAACTAACTCCTTCTGCCAAAAATATAATCATTTTTTAATCTTTTTCACCCAAATAAAGCTCATAACAATTGTTATTATAGAAATAAAAATCATACTATACCACCATTTTGGGCGATATTTAATAATGATTTCATCACAATGTTTAGGCACTTTAACGCCTGTCATCATGTAATTCACTTTAAAGGGTGTTACTTTGTGTCCATTGATATAAGCAGACATGCCTTCTCTATATGGAATGTTTATAGTTGCAATACCCTTTTTGTGAGGCTGTAATTTAACCTTTACACCATTTTTAATATCTTTATATGAACCATGATTTTTTTTAACATTATATGCTTTTTTAAGATGTTGATAATTCTCTCCATACAATCCTTTTAATTGAAATTGATAATTCCCCCTTGGACTCAAGGTGATATTAATATTTCCATTTTTGTCGGGTGTCGCTCTGTATAATTGATGATCGACACCTGTACGATATGTAGAATTATTGTACAAGCGGTTATTGATATAATCATTTACATTTACGAGATAATTACTGTCTGGATTGCCGCGTTTAACTATTAATGATAAGTAAAAATCTTTATATTGTTGTCTGATATTTTTAGGTATTTTTAATTGTAGCGAACCAGTTGCTTTAGTAAGTTGTATCCTATGATTTTGCCTTAATTTTATGTTTTTATGACTCATTGTCGTTGAATTCAAAAGGTTTTTAGCTTTTTGAGGATAGTTTTCACCTTTATGAGATATTACAATACCATCTAACATTGCGTGTTCTCGATCAATAGGGTTGTATAAACCTTCAGCTCGATATACTTTGTTTGTCACTCTAACGGTCGGTAAGTTTAAGGTGTTTTCATATATTTGATATTGGCCTCGTGATTTTATCTTTTTAAAATAATACGGCACATTAGATTGATATGATTTTAACATTAAAAATCGTTCTGAAAATAAACTCGCAACATTTTGTCGTCCATTCGTTGATTGATAACGACTAACAGATTCGTTCTTTAGATTGATTTGTAAATCGTCGTAATAGTAATCTAGAATATTATGATCAAAAATACTAGAGTACACACTCATACCTTTAAAATGTTGATACATCGGTGTATTATCTTGTTCGTTTACACGCCAATCTATACGTTCATCTGCCTTTTTACTCGCGTTCATTGCTTTAACAAGTTGTTGTTGCAACTGAGAATCATAGAGACTAGAAGTAGCATAAAAACGGTTAGCTCTGTTAACGTGATCTTCAAAATATATTTGATTTCTAGTAAATACAAAGCTGACTAAAACAGCTAAAATCATTACTGCGATGATATAGAAATTTGTAAATTTAACACGGATTGCTGGCTCTTTCACTAATAAAATAAGTAGACCAATTATCGTTACGACAGGTGTAAAATAAAGCCATGCTACGACTTCTTGATAATACCAACTACTTATAAAAATACATGCTAACGCTATAATTGATGGAAAAATATAGCTTTTAATTGTTAAAGTTCGAAAATACTTAACATATAAACCAATTATTGTTGCAGAATTAAATGCTAATAAGTAATGCCAACGTTTTTGTGGTGCAGAAAAACCATTAAATAATTGGTCGACAAATGGTAAAAAATTAGCTGCGATACATACGATGGTAAGACAAGCAAATAACTTAAAGTAATAATGTTTATACAGTTTGAAAGTAAGTAAAGCTTGTAATGTTACAAAAAGAATTACAATGAGATAATTATCAAACAATACATTCGTGTTTTGATCAAAATGTTCAAACCAGTCGACTGTACCTGTAAAAGGTATACGTCTATTATTTAAATAACTTTGAACTCCATGAAAAAAGAAGAATAAACTGTTTCCTAATGCCAATAATGCGGCAATGATAATACATTTGATTGTACTTTTTCTTGATAAAATATCGTGTTGATGACGAAAAATAATTCTAATAGAAAAATAAATTAAACCAGTAAGTAACTGATAGTAAGCAAAATAGAAATTATTAACTAAGGATAATGTCACAATGACGATAAACCAGCCAAACTGTTTCCTTTTTAAGATACGTTCAATAGACCATAATAACAGTGGTAACAAAATGAAGATATCACTAAAAAATGGCCAGTAAACCGTGAAACGAAAATATAAAGGAGAAATGACAAATACAAACGCTGTTAATACTGCTATGTTACGATTAAGCGCAATATATTTCATAAACAGAAACGTTGCTAACATGGCTAAACTCGATTTAAGAATAGATACAATTAAATCATTGGTTATCCAAAACATAACAGATTCTGTCTGCAGTGGAATAACGAGTTTAATCAGTGCTACGACCAAAGTATTAAGTATAAATATAATATTGGTTGAAAAGTAATAACTTAAATCTGTGAAAAAATCTCCGCCTAAGCCGAATTTTGAAGAATAAAACCAGTTACCGTTGCTCCAGTTTTCATATAAAAACATCTGTATCGGTACCATTTGTTCCATGCCATCATTTGGGCCTGTAAATAAGACTCCATTGACGATGAATCTATATAATATGTAACTATGACCGATCAAAGCCAAGCTAATAAACAAAATGATGTATAACAATTTGCGCCGCATTTTTTATCTCCTATAGCGATGTTTAGTAAGTAATTTATGATTCAAGTAAATCTCGATGATAATAAGCATTGAATACATAAAATATATTTTACTGTTTAATTAATAATACTATATATTTTTAGCTATACCCCAATCAATTCGTAAGTAAATCTCAATAACTTATGTATTTATAGATTTATAAGGTATATAACTCAATTATATTGTAAAATTAAGATTAATAATGAATTTAGATACTGTCATTCATTTTAAAGCGTGCATGTACATGTTATTATTTTATAGTCTATTTAAAAATAAATATAAGCTAAAGTATGAACATTAAATGATATGTTTGAAATTAATGAAGTTTTCAAATTGAGAAAGGTGATAATTATGGTAATTCAATGGTATCCAGGACATATGGCTAAGGCTAAAAGAGAGGTATCAGAACAACTTAAAAAAGTGGATGTTGTATTCGAACTTGTTGATGCTCGAATTCCATATAGTTCAAGAAATCCTATGATAGATGAAGTCATTCAACAAAAACCACGTGTTGTTATCTTAAATAAGAAAGATATGGCAAACCTTAAAGAATTAGAAAAATGGGAGTCGTATTTTAAATCGAAAGGATATTATCCTATAGCAATTGATGCTAAACATGGTAAAGGCTTGAAATTAGTAGAGCAGGTAGCCATCAAAGCGACAAAAGAAAAGTTTGAAAGAGAAAAAGCAAAGGGACTAAAACCACGAGCTATCAGAGCAATGATAGTCGGCATACCAAACGTAGGAAAATCGACACTAATCAATAAATTAGCTAATAAATCTATTGCTAAAACGGGTAACACACCAGGTGTTACTAAACAACAACAATGGATTAAAGTAGGAAATGCATTACAATTGCTAGATACACCGGGTATTCTTTGGCCGAAGTTTGAAGATCAACTTGTAGGAAAAAAATTAAGTATAACAGGTGCGATAAAGGATAGTATTGTCCATTTAGATGAAGTAGCAATATATGGTCTTGAATTTCTAAAGGAACATGATTTTGAAGGGCTAACTAAACATTATAATGTAGATGTAGATAAAGATGCTGAAATATTAGAATGGTTTGATGCAATTGGTAGAAGAAGAGGATTACTAAGACGTGGTAATGAAATAGATTATGAAGCTGTAATCGATTTGATTATACATGAAGTACGTAACGCTAAAATTGGAACCTATACATTTGATATATTTAAAGAAATGGATGTATAGGTCATTATGATAAAACAAACTATTGCTGAAATTACCAATTTACTTAAAAATCAACAATCTATTACGTCTATACAAGAACAATCTTATTATCAAGATGAGCGTAAAGGTGTTCAAAATGCTATAAAACGAAGAATTAAACAATTAGAAAAAGAACAAGCACTGTTAGATAAATATGTTGAAATGTCTAGCTATGAAAATGATATTTTAAAACAGAATAGTGAAGCACTCATTTGTGGTATTGATGAGGTAGGCAGGGGACCTTTAGCGGGACCAGTTGTTGCCTGTGCTGTTATCTTAAATAAAGACCATCAATTTACGGGTTTAAATGATTCAAAGCAACTTTCTGCCAAAAAACGCAATGAGTTAGAAACAGAATTAAAGTCTAAAGTATATGCTTATGCATATGGCTCTGCTTCTGTTGAAGAGATCGACACATTTAATATTTACGAGGCTACTAAATTGGCTATGCTAAGAGCTATTGCTGCACTTGATGTACGACCTGACCATTTATTGATTGATGCCATGGCATTAGACATTGATATCCCACAAACCTCTATTATTAAAGGAGATGCTAAAAGTATTTCAATCGCTGCTGCTAGTGTGTTGGCCAAAGAACATAGAGATCAATATATGAAACAACTTTCAAAAAAATATAATGTTTACGGTTTTGAAAAAAATGCAGGTTATGGTACACAACAACATCTTGATGGAATTAAGAAGTACGGCATTATCAGTGAACACAGAAAATCATTTGAACCAATTAAATCACATTTCAATTAATCAATTTTATAAATTAATTAAAAGAAGTGTGCTAAATCAGTTTACAATAGCGCTTTCATTTCTTATAATTGATTATGAACTTAACCTAAGAAACAGGAGGATGGAGAATGAATATCCACGAGTATCAAGGTAAAGCAATTTTTCGTTCTATGGGCGTTGCTGTCCCAGAAGGACGTGTAGCATTTACTGCTGAAGAGGCAGTAGAAAAGGCAAAAGAATTACAATCTGATGTGTATGTGGTTAAAGCACAAATTCACGCCGGGGGTAGAGGTAAAGCAGGCGGAGTAAAAATTGCAAAATCACTTTCTGAAGTTGAAACTTATGCAAATGAATTGCTAGGTAAAACTTTAGTAACGCATCAAACTGGCCCAGAAGGGAAAGAAATTAAACGCCTTTACATAGAAGAAGGCTGCGATATTCAAAAAGAATATTATGTAGGTTTTGTAATTGACCGCGCAACTGATAGGGTCACTTTGATGGCTTCTGAAGAAGGCGGTACTGAAATTGAAGAAGTGGCTGCTAAAACACCTGAAAAGATTTTCAAAGAAACAATTGATCCAGTTGTTGGTTTAGCACCATATCAAGCAAGAAGAATTGCATTTAACATTAATATTCCTAAAGAATCAATTAATAAAGCAGCTAAGTTTTTAATCTCGCTTTATAATGTATTTATTGAAAAAGACTGTTCTATTGTTGAAATCAACCCATTAGTAACAACTGGTGACGGTGAAGTCTTAGCATTGGATGCGAAAATCAACTTTGACGATAATGCATTATTTAGACATAAAGACATCCAAGAATTACGTGACTTAGAAGAGGAAGATCCAAAAGAAATCGAAGCTTCTAAATATGATTTATCTTACATCGCTTTAGATGGAGATATCGGTTGTATGGTAAATGGTGCTGGTTTAGCAATGGCTACTATGGATACAATTAATCATTTTGGAGGAAATCCTGCTAACTTCTTAGACGTAGGAGGCGGCGCAACTAAAGAAAAGGTTACTGAAGCATTTAAAATCATCTTAGGTGATGAAAATGTTAAAGGTATCTTTGTAAACATCTTCGGTGGCATTATGAAATGTGACATTATTGCCGAAGGTATTGTTGCAGCAGTTAAAGAAGTAGAACTTACATTACCACTTGTAGTACGTTTAGAAGGTACAAACGTTGAAAGAGGTAAACAAATTCTTAAAGATTCAGGTTTAGCAATTGAACCAGCTGCAACTATGGCAGAAGGCGCACAAAAAATCGTAAAACTTGTAAAAGAAGCGTAAGGAAAGGATGGGAGCACTAAGATGAGCGTATTTATTGATAAAAATACAAAAGTAATTGTACAAGGTATTACAGGGTCAACTGCCCTTTTCCATACAAAACAAATGCTTGAATATGGTACACAAATTGTTGCAGGGGTAACGCCAGGTAAAGGTGGACAAGTTGTAGAAGGTGTACCAGTATTTAATACAGTTGAAGAAGCAAAAGCAGAAACAGGTGCGAACGTTTCTGTAATTTATGTACCAGCACCATTTGCTGCAGATGCTATTTTAGAATGTATCGAAGCGGAGCTAGACTTAGCTATTTGTATTACAGAGCATATTCCAGTTGTGGATATGATTAAAGTGAAACGTTATTCTGAAGGCAAGAAAACACGTGTTGTAGGACCTAACTGCCCAGGTGTTATTACTGCTGATGAGTGTAAAATTGGTATCATGCCAGGTTACATTCACAAAAAAGGTCATGTAGGTGTGGTATCACGTTCAGGTACACTAACTTATGAAGCTGTACACCAATTAACTGAAGAGGGTATTGGCCAAACAACTGCAGTAGGTATCGGTGGTGACCCTGTTAACGGCACAAACTTTATCGATGTCCTAAAAGCGTTCAATGAAGACGATGAAACTAAAGCTGTAGTTATGATTGGTGAAATCGGTGGTACTGCGGAAGAAGAAGCTGCAGAGTGGATTAAAGCTAATATGACTAAACCTGTTGTTGGTTTCGTAGGTGGACAAACTGCGCCTCCAGGTAAGCGTATGGGTCATGCTGGTGCTATCATTTCTGGTGGTAAAGGTACTGCCGATGAAAAGATTAAAACACTCAATAGCTGTGGTGTTAAAACAGCAGACACACCATCTGAAATTGGTACGACTTTAATCGAAGCAGCAAAAGAAGCTGGCATTTATGATGAATTATTAACAGTTAAATAATTTAATAATGCACTAAATAAGCACAAATTCCGAAGTATGTCGGGGTTTGTGCTATTTTAAGTGCCTAAAATTTACAATTCTCCTATTATAATAGTAGAAACTGATTTTTTTACTATGTTTTCTCTGAGATAATTGTTGTTTGTAAATGATTAGTCGATTTACAAATGATTTAAAATTACTTTTTAAAATCAGATTAAATTTTCAACTTATAAGACATAAAACTGTAAATTGAATTTGTACATTCTTGGTATATAATTTTAAGTATAAGGAGGGAACTATGAAACGTAGTTATCTATACTTAAAGCTAAGGTTTGCAGGTTTATCGACAATACAAATCTACAATTTATGTAAATTATTTCCTCATTTTCTAACTGCTCCGTTCAATGATCAACATCAATTACTATCCCGATTCTTATCTATGTCAAAGATCACTCATTCAGCGACTATCTCGCAGAAATTTCAGACTGAAACAATTACACAAATACTAACAACTTTGAACAATAGTCAAACGCATTTTGTTAGTATTGACCAATGTCACTATCCTTCTATACTTCGCGAAATTTATCAACCTCCATTAATATTATTCTACAGAGGACGTACGGACTTACTATCTCTTCCACATACATTAGCCGTAATTGGTTCAAGACATGCAACTCAATACTCCTATCAAGCACTAGATATGTTATTTCAGTCATTACAAGCTCATCGTTTTTGTATTGTTTCTGGATTAGCAAAGGGTGCTGATTGTTATGCGCATCAATGTGCGATGTATTGGCAAATGCCAACTATTGCTGTTTTAGGGTTTGGTCATAATCATCATTATCCAAAGGAAACTGCACAAGTCCGTCAATACATAGAACAAAATGGCATTGTCATAAGCGAATATTTACCTGATGATCCACCAAAAAAATATTACTTTCCTCAACGTAACAGAATTATTAGCGGTATATCTAAAGGTGTCTTGATTACAGAGTCTATGGAGCGTAGTGGCACATTAATTACAACACAATTTGCATTAGAGCAAAATAGAAATGTCTATATATTACCTGGAAGTATATTTGATCCAATGGTTAAAGGGAATTTATTAAGTGCACAGGAAGGCGCAAAAATTGTGATTAATGCAATGGATATTATAGAAGATTATATTTAAATTTCTCAAAACAGTAAAAGTGTAGTACAGTTTAACCTGAGTAAATAATTCAATCACAAAAAGAGTGTATAGATGATGTAATTTGAACAGGTCAAGGTTTTAAAATTGTAACTCTATAATTAAAAACATTGACAAAAACAAAATACACCGTTTATCATTTATCTTTGTAATTAAGAAATGCAAGGGGGTAACTACTTTGGCAGAAAATTTAGTCATAGTTGAATCGCCTGCAAAAGCTAAAACCATTGAAAAATATTTAGGTAAAAAATACAAAGTAATCGCATCAATGGGGCATGTTAGAGACTTGCCACGAAGCCAAATGGGTGTAGATTATGATAATGATTATGAACCAAAATATATAACGATACGCGGCAAAGGTCCTGTTGTAAAGGAATTAAAAAAGCATGCTAAAAAAGCAAAGAAAGTCTTTTTAGCGAGTGACCCTGACCGTGAGGGTGAAGCAATTGCTTGGCATTTAGCGAACATTTTAAATTTAGAAGATTCAAAAGAAAATAGAGTAGTATTTAATGAAATAACAAAAGATGCTGTGAAAGATAGTTTTAAACATCCAAGAGGCATAGAAATGGATTTAGTTGATGCACAACAAGCTAGACGTGTATTAGATAGATTAGTAGGATATAATATTTCGCCGGTATTATGGAAAAAGGTGAAAAAAGGTTTGTCAGCTGGTCGTGTACAATCAGTTGCATTAAGACTTGTTATTGATCGTGAAAATGAAATTCGAAACTTCAAACCAGAAGAATACTGGAAAATTGAAGGTGAGTTCAGATATAAGAAATCTAAATTCAATGCGAAATTCTTACATTATAAAAATAAACCTTATAAATTGACTAACAAAGATGACGTAGAAGTGATTACTAAGGAATTAGATGGTGATCAATTTGAGGTTACTAAAGTCACGAAAAAGGAAAAAACGAGATATCCAGCAAATCCATTTACAACATCGACGCTACAACAAGAAGCCGCGCGTAAATTAAACTTTAAAGCTCGTAAAACAATGATGTTAGCACAACAACTATATGAAGGTATCGATCTGAAGAGACAGGGTACTGTTGGTTTAATCACATATATGAGAACAGACTCCACAAGAATTTCAGACCAAGCCAAAGCTGAAGCAAAAGGTTACATTCAAGAAAAATATGGAAATGATTACACATCTAATAGAAAAGCTAAAGGTCAAGGCGACCAAGATGCCCATGAGGCAATCAGACCTTCGAGCACTTTGAGAACGCCAGCAGATATGAAAGATTATTTAACGCGTGATCAACACAGATTATATAAATTGATATGGGAAAGGTTTGTAGCTAGTCAAATGGCACCTGCCATTTTAGATACAGTAGCTTTGGATTTAACACAAAATAATATTAAGTTCAGAGCTAATGGACAGACGATTAAGTTCAAAGGTTTTATGACATTATATGTCGAAGCTAAAGATGACGAAGAGAATGGTAAAGAAAATAAATTGCCGAATATTGATGAAGGTGAGAAAGTAACAGCAACAAATATTGAACCTTCTCAACATTTTACCCAACCACCACCACGTTATACTGAAGCACGTCTTGTTAAAACATTAGAAGAATTAAAAATAGGTAGACCATCCACATATGCACCAACAATTGACACAATTCAAAAAAGAAATTACGTCAAAAATGAAAGTAAGCGATTTGTACCAACTGAATTAGGTGAAATTGTGCATGAACAAGTCAAAGATTATTTCCCTGAAATTATTGATGTCGATTTCACTGTAAACATGGAAACTTTACTTGATAAAGTAGCAGAAGGTGACATTGCATGGAAAAAGGTTATATCTGATTTTTACAATAGCTTTAAACAAGATGTTGAACGTGCAGAAGAAGAAATGGAAAAAATAGAAATTAAAGATGAGCCTGCTGGTGAAGATTGTGAAGTATGCGGTTCACCAATGGTAATTAAAATGGGACGTTATGGTAAATTTATGGCGTGTTCAAATTTCCCAGATTGTCGTAATACCAAAGCAATCATTAAGTCAATCGGCGTGAAATGCCCAAAATGTAATGAAGGGGACGTCGTGGAAAGAAAGTCTAAGAAAAACAGACTGTTTTATGGTTGTTCTAAATATCCAGAATGTGACTTCATAAGTTGGGATAAACCAGTTGGACGTGCATGTCCAAAATGTGAACACTATCTTGTTGAGAAGAAACAAGGTAGAAAGAGTCAGGTTGTCTGCTCAAACTGTGATTACAAAGAAGAAGAACAAAAGTAAAAGTAATTAAATTAGTATGTTCATAATAGCGCCTTATTAGCGCAAAATAAAAATTATAATAACAGCAACTTACGGCACATATTTTAAAAAGTGGTAATCAGTTTTTATAATATATGATATACGTGTCGTAGTTGCTATTTTAATGTATTGGAGGATTTATCATGACTCAAACGGTAAATGTAGTTGGAGCAGGGTTAGCAGGATCAGAGGCAGCATACCAACTCGCACAAAGAGGTATTAAAGTGAATTTAATAGAGATGAGACCGGTTAAACAAACACCTGCACATCACACGGATAAATTTGCAGAATTAGTTTGTTCCAATTCACTGCGAGGTAATGCCTTAACAAATGCTGTGGGCGTTTTAAAGGAAGAGATGAGAAGATTAGATTCGTTAATCATCAGTGCTGCCGATAAAGCGCGAGTACCTGCAGGTGGTGCATTAGCGGTTGATAGACATGACTTTGCAGGTTATGTTACAGAAACTTTAAAAAATCATCCTAATGTGACTGTATTGAATGAAGAGGTTGATGGTATACCTGATGGCTACACAATTATTGCTACTGGACCACTAACTACGAGTAATCTAGCACAAGAAATTGTAGATGTTACTGGTAAAGATCAACTTTATTTCTATGATGCAGCAGCACCGATAATCGAAAAAGATAGTATCGATATGAATAAAGTCTATTTAAAATCACGTTATGATAAAGGAGAGGCGGCATACCTTAATTGTCCAATGACAGAAGAAGAATTTGATAGATTTTATGAAGCGGTATTGGCAGCTGAAGTTGCTCCAGTTAATGAATTTGAAAAGGAAAAATATTTTGAAGGTTGTATGCCATTTGAAGTGATGGCAGAACGAGGTAGAAAAACGTTATTATTCGGACCAATGAAACCAGTTGGACTAGAAGATCCAAAGACAGGGAAACGTCCATTTGCTGTAGTACAATTACGTCAAGATGATGCAGCTGGTACGCTATATAATATTGTAGGTTTTCAAACGCATTTAAAATGGGGTGCCCAAAAAGACGTGATACGTCTTATGCCTGGTTTAGAAAATGTAGATATCGTAAGATACGGTGTTATGCATAGAAATACCTTTATTAATTCACCTGACGTTTTAACAGAGACTTATGAATTAAAAGGAAGAGAATCACTTTATTTTGCAGGGCAAATGACAGGTGTTGAAGGTTATGTTGAAAGTGCTGCAAGTGGACTTGTAGCAGGTATTAACTTAGCTCATAAATTACAAGGTAAAGGCGAAGTTATTTTCCCAAGAGAAACTATGATTGGTAGTATGGCATATTATATTTCTCATGCTAAAAATGAAAAGAATTTCCAACCTATGAATGCTAACTTTGGTTTATTGCCATCTCTTGAAAATAGAATTAAAGATAAAAAAGAACGTTACGAAAAGTTAGCTAATAGAGCATTATCATTCTTAGATAATTACAAACAAACCTTATAATAATAAATTTACAACGTTTGTTTCCGAAAATTTAGAAAATTTACCACAACTTAATAGTTATTTTTCGCAGTCCCCTTCCACAATATGCTAGAATACTTATTGATGGAGGGGTTTTTATTGGAAGAAATCCAAACAGCATACCTGTATATGTTGAAAGTTGAGAGACAATTTTCAGAACATACTTTAAAGTCATATCACGATGACTTAGAACAGTTTAATGCATTTTTATCTCAAGAATATTTAAATTTAGCAACCTTTGAATATAAGGATGCAAGAAATTATTTGAGTTTTTTATATTCAAAAGGCTTGAAAAGAACGACAGTTTCCCGTAAAATTTCTACGCTGAGAAGTTTTTACGAATATTGGATGACTCAAGATGATCAAGTAACTAATCCGTTCGTACAGCTCGTACATCCAAAAAAGGAACAATACTTACCACATTTTTTCTATGAAGCGGAAATGGATGCGCTATTTGATACAGTTGAAAGGGATGCCAAAAAAGGATTGCGAGATCGTGTAATCTTAGAACTGTTATATGCAACTGGCATAAGGGTGTCGGAATTAGTTAATATTCAAATGTCTGACTTAGATATGAATTTACCCGGAGTTAAGGTGTTAGGGAAAGGCAGTAAGGAAAGATTTATTCCTTTTGGCGAATTTTGTAAACAAAGTATTGAACGATATTTAGAAAGCTATAAACCTAAGGTAAATGCAAATCACAATTATTTGTTAGTAAATATGAGCGGTGCGCCTATAACAGAGCGTGGCGTTCGTTATGTGTTGAATGATGTTGTCAAACGAACGGCAGGCGTGACAGAAATTCACCCTCATAAATTGCGGCATACATTTGCAACGCATATGTTAAATCAAGGCGCCGATTTAAGAACAGTTCAATCACTGTTAGGGCATGTAAATCTTTCGACTACAGGTCGCTATACACATGTGACAAATGATCAGTTGAGAAAAGTTTATTTAAATGCACATCCACGTGCAAAAAAGGAGAATTAAATTATGAGTACATCTATACATGCAACAACTATATATGCTGTGAAACATAATGGTCATTCTGCGATGGCAGGTGATGGTCAGGTAACACTTGGGGAACAAGTAATTATGAAAAATACTGCTAGAAAAGTGCGACGTTTATACAACGATAAAGTGTTAGCTGGTTTTGCAGGAAGCGTTGCGGATGCCTTCACTTTATTTGAAAAATTTGAAACAAAGCTTCAACAATTTGGAGGTAATTTGGAAAGAGCTGCTGTAGAGCTAGCTCAAGAATGGAGAGGCGATAAACAATTACGTCAACTTGAAGCGATGCTTATCGTTATGGATCAAGAATCATTACTAGTTGTAAGTGGAACAGGGGAAGTCATTGCACCAGATGATGACTTAATTGCAATTGGTTCAGGTGGTAATTATGCATTGAGCGCAGGAAGAGCACTGAAACGCCATGCAACACATTTATCTGCAAAGGAAATGGCATATGAAAGTCTGAAAGTTGCTTCTGACATTTGTGTGTTTACCAATGATCATATTATCGTCGAGGAATTATAAATTAGAATGACAGAATAGTTTAAATATAGTAATAAAAATGTATAAAATATTTGAAATCGGATAAAGTATAAGCAATTGCTTGTATAGCGATAAGGCATTTAATTATTGTTTTTTAATTATTATGCATAAATGGAGGTTATACAGATATGGACACGAATGGTATTAAACTAACACCAAAAGATATCGTTTCAAGTCTGAATGAATATATTGTCGGACAAGAAGATGCAAAACGTAAAGTCGCAGTTGCGCTTAGAAATAGATATCGCAGAAGCTTGCTCTCTGAAGAAGAAAAGCAAGAGATTGCACCTAAAAATATTTTAATGATTGGTCCAACAGGTGTTGGGAAGACAGAAATTGCTAGAAGAATGGCAAAAATTGTAGGTGCGCCTTTCATCAAAGTGGAAGCTACTAAATTTACAGAAGTAGGCTACGTTGGTCGTGATGTTGAAAGCATGGTTAGAGATTTAGTTGATGTAGCAGTACGTTTAGTAAAGGAACAAAAAAAATTACTTGTTGAAGATGAAGCTAGAGAGAAAGCAAACGAAAAACTGGTTAAGTTGTTAGTACCTAGTATGAAGAAAAAAGCGAACCAAAATAACAACCCGTTGGAATCATTATTTGGAGGGGCAATGCCTAACTTCGGACAGAATAGTGACGAAGAGGAAGAAGCCCCAACTGAAGAAATTAAAACTAAACGCTCTGAAATCAAACAACAATTATTAAATGGGCAACTAGAAGAGGAAAAAGTTCGCATTAAAGTTGAGCAAGACCCAGGAGCTATGGGTATGTTAGGTACAAACCAAAATCAACAAATGCAAGATATGATGAACCAATTATTGCCTAAGAAAAAGGTAGAGCGAGAAGTGCCAGTAAAAACTGCGAGAAAAATATTAGCAGATGAATTTGCAGATGAATTGATCGATCAAGAATCAGCAAACCAAGAAGCAATTGAACTAGCAGAACAAATGGGCATTATCTTTATTGATGAAATAGACAAAGTTGCCACAAATAATCAAAATTCTGGTCAAGATGTGTCAAGACAAGGCGTTCAAAGAGATATCTTACCAATTCTTGAAGGTAGCATGATTCAAACGAAATATGGTACTGTAAGTACGGAACATATGCTGTTTATTGGTGCTGGTGCATTCCATGTTGCTAAGCCAAGTGATTTAATTCCTGAGTTGCAAGGTCGTTTTCCAATTCGTGTTGAATTAGAAAGTCTTTCAGTAGAAGATTTTGTTAGCATATTAACAGAGCCTAAATTATCACTTATCAAACAATATGAAGCATTGTTACAAACAGAAGATGTGACGGTGAACTTTACTGACGAAGCGATTCAGCGTTTAGCTGAAATTGCATTCCAAGTCAATCAAGATACGGATAATATCGGTGCACGTCGACTACACACGATTTTAGAGAAAATGCTTGAAGATTTATCGTTTGAAGCACCAAATATGCCGAATGCTGTGGTTGATATTACACCACAATATGTCGATGATAAATTGAAAACAATCTCAACAAATAAAGATTTAAGTGCATTTATTTTATAATATAAATTACAAAGGAGTAAGAATATGAGCTTATTATCGAAAACTAGAGAATTAAACACACTTTTGCAAAAGCATAAAGGAATTGCCGTTGATTTCAAAGATATGGCGCAAACGATTAGTAGTGTAACGGTAACAAATGTATTTATCGTTTCAAGAAAAGGGAAAATTTTAGGATCAAGCTTAAACGAATTATTAAAAAATGAACGTATTATTCAAATGCTTGAAAATCGTCATATCCCAAGTGAGTATACAGACCAATTAATGGACGTAAAGGAAACACAATCTAATATTGACATTGAAAATGTACTCACAGTATTCCCACCTGAAAATAAAGATCTATTTACTGATAGTCGTACGACAATCTTCCCAATTCTAGGTGGTGGGGAACGTTTAGGTACTTTAGTATTAGGTAGAGTTCAAGATGATTTCTCTGAAAATGACCTAGTATTAGGTGAATATGCTGCAACAGTAATCGGTATGGAAATTTTAAGAGAAAAGCATAATGAAGTTGAAAAAGAAGCTCGAGATAAAGCTGCAATTAGCATGGCTATCAACTCATTATCATATTCTGAAAGTGAAGCAATCGAGCATATTTTTGAAGAGTTAGGCGGAAAAGAAGGCCTACTTATTGCTTCTAAAGTTGCAGATCGTGTTGGCATTACAAGATCAGTTATTGTTAATGCATTACGTAAATTAGAAAGTGCGGGCGTTATAGAGTCACGTTCACTCGGTATGAAAGGTACTTTCATTAAAGTTAAAAAAGATAAGTTCTTAGACGAATTAGATCGTTTTAAATAAAAAGAATTTAATGTTGTATATAAAAAAAGAACGTGAGAATTGACTAGGTTGAACGCGTGTTATAAATTTCGTTCATTGTTATAACACGTTCTTTTTTTATGTCATAATTCAACTAATGAAATAGTTGCTTTATAAATACAAATGTGATATATTTATTCACGGCTATAAAGCCAATACACACATAAGAAGTGAAAGTATAAACGGTGCGATAATTCATTATCGTGTTTGTATGAGCTTTTTATGGAGGTAGAAAACCAATAGGAGGAATTTAATCATGGCAGTAATTTCAATGAAACAATTGCTAGAAGCAGGTGTTCACTTCGGTCACCAAACACGCCGTTGGAACCCAAAAATGAAAAGATATATCTTCACTGAGAGAAACGGTATTTACATTATCGACTTACAAAAAACAGTGAAAAAAGTAGAAGAAGCTTATAACTTCATCAAACAAATTTCTGAAGATGGCGGTAAAGTTTTATTCGTTGGTACGAAGAAACAAGCTCAAGAATCAGTTAAAGCTGAAGCTGAGCGTTCTGGTCAATTCTACGTTAACCAAAGATGGTTGGGTGGAATCTTAACTAACTATAAAACAATCTCTAAACGTATTAAACGTATCTCTGAAATTGAAAAAATGGAAGAAGATGGCCTATTCGAAGTATTACCTAAAAAAGAAGTTGTAGAACTTAAAAAAGAATATGACCGTTTAATTAAATTCTTAGGCGGAATTCGTGATATGAAATCAATGCCTCAAGCATTATTCGTTGTTGATCCTCGTAAAGAGCGCAACGCAATTGCTGAAGCACGTAAATTAAACATCCCAATCGTAGGTATCGTGGATACTAACTGTGATCCTGATGAAATTGATTACGTTATCCCTGCTAACGATGATGCTATCCGTGCCGTTAAGTTATTAACTGGTAAAATGGCAGATGCAATCTTAGAAGGTCAACAAGGTGTATCAAATGAAGAAGTAGCAGCTGAACAAAACATTGATTTAGAAGAATCTAAAGAAGCTACTGAAGCAGAAACAACTGAAGAAGACACTTCTGTTGAATCAAACTAAGAATAATGTAAAATGGGTGATAAGATAAATAGGCTTATCACCTTTTTTTAAGATAAATTTATTAAAATTCATTAATAATGGAGGAATATGAAATGGCAATTTCAGCTAAACTTGTAAAAGAATTACGTGAAAAAACTGGCGCTGGTATGATGGACTGTAAAAAAGCGTTAACAGAAACTGATGGAGATATTGATAAAGCAGTTGACTACCTACGTGAAAAAGGTATTGCAAAAGCAGCTAAAAAATCTGATCGTATTGCAGCAGAAGGTCTAGTACATGTTGAGGAGAAAGGAAACGAAGCAGCAATTGTTGAAATCAACTCAGAAACTGACTTCGTTGCACGTAACGAAGGTTTCCAAAACTTAGTTAAAGAAATTGCTATCCAAGTATTAGAATCTAAAGCTGATTCAGTTGAAGCATTATTAGAAACTACTTTACCAAGTGGTGAAACAGTAGACCAACGTATGAAAGAAGCAATTTCTACAATCGGTGAGAAATTAAGCATTCGTCGTTTTGCTGTGAGAACAAAAACTGACAACGATTCATTCGGTTCATACTTACACATGGGTGGACGTATCGGTGTATTAACAGTAGTAGAAGGTTCTACTGATGCTGAAGCAGCAAAAGATGTAGCAATGCACATTGCGGCAATCAATCCTAAATATGTTTCATCTGAACAAGTAAGTGAAGATGAAATTGCTCACGAAAGAGAAGTATTAAAACAACAAGCATTAAATGAAGGTAAACCAGAAAATATCGTTGAAAAAATGGTAGAAGGTCGTTTACGTAAATATTTACAAGAAATTTGTGCAGTTGACCAAAACTTTGTAAAAGATCCTGATCAAACAGTTGAAGCTTTCTTAAAATCTAAAGGTGGAAAACTTGTTGACTTCGTACGTTATGAAGTAGGCGAAGGAATGGAAAAACGCGAAGAAAACTTTGCTGACGAAGTTAAAGGACAAATGAAATAATTTTTCATAGCTTGAACAAGAAAGAAGACACCTTTTGTGCTCCATATGAAAGATTTACTTTTGTATTGGAAGACCTATTGTGTCTTCTTTACTTGTATCAATTACATATTTTTACAATAGAGAGGATAAGACAATGGCTCAAACTTCTAAATACAAACGTGTTGTTTTAAAATTAAGTGGCGAAGCACTAGCAGGTGAGGATGGTTTTGGAATTAATCCAATCATTATAAAAAGTGTTGCTGAACAAGTGGCAGAAGTTGCTAAGATGGATTGCGAAATTGCAGTCATCGTTGGTGGCGGCAATATTTGGAGAGGTAAGACAGGTAGTGACCTCGGTATGGATCGTGGTACAGCGGATTATATGGGTATGTTAGCTACTGTAATGAATGCATTAGCATTACAAGACAGTTTAGAGCAACTAGAATGTGATACGCGCGTTTTAACTTCAATTGAAATGAAACAAGTAGCAGAACCATACATTCGACGCCGTGCAATCAGACATTTAGAGAAAAAACGTGTTGTAATTTTCGCAGCTGGAATAGGTAATCCATACTTTTCTACTGACACAACTGCAGCTTTACGTGCAGCGGAAGTTGAAGCTGATGTTATCTTGATGGGTAAAAATAACGTTGATGGCGTTTATTCTGCAGATCCTAAAGTAGATTCAAGCGCGGTCAAATATGAACACCTTACTCATATTCAAATGTTACAAGAAGGTTTACAAGTAATGGACTCAACAGCATCATCATTCTGTATGGATAATAATATTCCATTAAATGTATTTTCAATTACAGAAGAAGGTAATATTAAACGTGCTGTAATGGGCGAAAAAATAGGAACTTTAATTACAAAATAATTAGGAGTGTATGACAATGAGTGACATTCTTCAAGACACAAAGTCAAAAATGAAAAAATCTATTGATAATCTATCAAGAGAATTAGCTAATATCAGTGCAGGTAGAGCCAATTCTAATTTATTAAACGGAGTAACAGTTGATTATTATGGTGCACCTACACCAGTTCAACAATTAGCAAGCATCAATGTGCCAGAAGCACGTTTATTAGTGATTTCTCCATATGACAAGTCTTCTGTTGCTGATATTGAAAAAGCAATTAATGCTGCAAATCTTGGTGTTAATCCTTCAAGTGATGGTGAAGTAATTCGTATTAGTGTACCAGCATTAACTGAGGAGCGTCGTAAAGAATTAGTTAAAGACGTTAAAAAAATCGGTGAAAATGCTAAAGTTGCAATTAGAAATGTTCGCCGTGATTCTAATGACGAACTTAAAAAACAACAAAAAGATGGCGACATCACTGAGGATGATTTAAGATCTCAAACAGAGGATGTTCAAAAGTTAACTGACGATTCTATTAAACAAGTAGATGAACTATTAGACGAAAAAGAAAAAGATATAATGTCAGTATAAACATGGTAAGAATGCATTTATTCTAAGTTATGAGCATATTGCGTAAGCATGTCATCATAATTATTATAGCAATGCATAATTTTATCTGAACTGTATCAAATAGGACTTTGGTACAGTTTTTTTATTTGTTTATTCAACGTGCTTATCTATTATGATAAAATGGTAGATAAATGTATCGTGAACCTATTATAATAAACAGAGAGACGCAAGCTCGGAGGAAATACCATGTTTAAAAAGTTAAATAAACAGAAAAAGAAACAATCACAGCAATTAAATTCTGAAATAGACTTACATAATATACCAGAACATGTTGCAATCATAATGGACGGAAATGGTCGATGGGCAAAAAAAAGAAAGTTACCTCGCATCAAGGGTCATTATCAAGGTATGCAAACAGTTAAAGAAATTACTAGAGAAGCTAGTGATTTAGGTATTAAATACTTAACGTTATATGCGTTTTCTACAGAAAATTGGTCTAGACCTAAAAGTGAAGTTAACTATATCATGAATTTACCTGTTAATTTCTTGAAAACATTTTTACCAGAATTGATTGAAAAAAATGTAAAAGTTGAAACAATTGGTTTTATGGAACACTTGCCAGATTCAACATTAAAAGCTATCAATAAAGCGATTGAAGAAACGAAAGACAACACCGGCTTACGTTTAATCTTTGCATTGAACTATGGCGGTCGTGCAGAAATTGTGCAGAGTATGAAAACAATATTCGATGAATTATCTAATGAGGGACTTACAAGTGATTCGATTAATGAAGCAATGATAGAAAAACACCTAATGACACATCGTTATCCAGATCCGGAATTGCTAATTAGAACTTCAGGAGAGCAAAGAATTAGTAATTTCCTAATTTGGCAAGCATCATATAGTGAATTTATTTTCAATGAAAAATTGTGGCCCGACTTCGACAAAGAAGAGTTAATAAATTGTATTAAAATTTATCAATCACGCCAACGTCGATTTGGCGGGGTTATAGATAGTTAGGAGAAAAGTATGAAAGTTAGAACTTTAACAGCAATTATTGCGCTGATCATTTTCCTTCCAATTTTATTAAAAGGTGGATTTAGTTTAATTTTATTTTCATATTTACTTGCTTTTATCGGTTTAAAAGAATTGCTAAATATGAATATGATTAAGTTCTTATCAATTCCAGGTATAATAAGTGCATTAGGTGTGCTTATTATTATGTTGCCACAAGATGCTGGTACATGGGTTAATGATTTACAACTTAAATCATTAATTGCAATGAGTTTCATTCTATTAAGTTATACAGTATTGTCGAAAAATAGATTTAGTTTTATGGACGCAGCCTTCTGTTTAATGTCAATTGCATATGTTGGTATTGGATTTATGTACTTATATGAAACACGATCAGAAGGTATACATTACATATTATTTGCCTTTTTAGTGGTATGGTTAACTGATACAGGAGCATATATCTTTGGTCGCCTAATGGGTAAACATAAGCTGTGGCCTGTAATTAGTCCTAATAAGACAATCGAAGGTTTTATTGGTGGTTTGATTTGTAGTTTAATTGTTCCATTAATTATGATTATGTTTGTGGACTTTGATATTGCGACATGGTTATTATTAATTCTTACAGTGATACTAAGTATGTTTGGTCAGTTAGGTGATTTAGTTGAATCTGGATTTAAACGTCACTTTGGTGTGAAAGATTCCGGCCGAATTTTACCTGGTCACGGTGGTATTCTCGATAGATTTGATAGCTTTATGTTTGTATTACCATTATTAAATATTTTCCTTATTCAAATGTAAGTTTAAATTATAGATTTACACGTAAAATAGATATATCTTTTACAGGAGTTAATGAATAATGGATCCTAATTTCTAAGTAATTAGGTGAAATTGTTTCTTAACTCCTTTTCACAAGGTTAGAAAATCTATGTTAAAAATTAGATCATATCGAATTGGTATAGTTATGTGTAACGTAAAGTAGAGTTGTGTTATACTTTTATAATCTTGAGTAATGCTTAAGAAACAATAATATGTAATTAAATGTTTAAAGATGGTAACAACGTCACAATAATTAATTTATATCGAAAAATATGAGGTGTATTGAATTGAGTTTTCTAGTAACAATAATATCTTTTATCATCGTATTTGGTGTACTGGTTTCCGTTCATGAATATGGACATATGTTCTTTGCCAAAAGAGCAGGAATTATGTGCCCCGAATTTGCTATTGGTATGGGTCCCAAAATATTTAGTTTCAGAAAGAATGAAACGTTATATACAATTCGACTATTGCCAGTTGGTGGTTATGTTCGAATGGCGGGTGATGGTTTAGAAGAATCACCTGTACAACCTGGAATGCATGTTAAAATCAAAGTGAATGATAATAACGAAATAACGCATATCATATTAGACGATCAACATAAATTCCAACAAATCGAAGCAATTGAAGTAAAGCAATGTGATTTTAGTGAAGGCTTATACATTGAAGGTGTCACAGCTCATGATCAAGAACGTCACCATTATCAAATCGCTAAAAAAGCTTTCTTTGTGGAAAATGGTAGCTTGATTCAAATTGCACCTAAAGATCGTCAATTCACATATAAAAAGCCTTACCAAAAGTTTTTAACTTTATTTGCAGGTCCATTATTTAATTTTTTACTTACTTTAGTTATTTTTATCGGACTGGCTTATTATCAAGGTACGCCTACAAATAGTATAGATAAAGTTTTTGATCATACACCTGCCCAACAAGCAGGGTTACAATCTGGTGATAAAATCACTAAAATAGCCAACTATGATATCAAAAATAAAGATGATATAGATAAAGCGATGGCCAATGTGAAAGATCAGAAAACAAAGGTTACGGTAGAACGCGATGGGAAAGAGAAATCGGTTGAAGTTAAGCCTAAAAAAGTAGAACAAAAAATGACGAAAACACAGTCTGAGACAAAATATATACTTGGCTATCAACCTGGAACCGAACATTCGCTATTTAAACCAATTGTCTCTGGTATTGAAAGAACAATATTTGCAGGTAAATTAATCTTTACTGCAATTTTAAGTATGATTGCCAGTATTTTCACGGGTCAATTTTCATTTGATATGTTAAATGGTCCTGTGGGTATATATCACAATGTGGATTCAGTTGTAAAAACTGGTATTATAAATTTAATTTCGTGGACTGCATTATTGAGTGTTAACTTAGGTTTAATGAATTTACTACCTATTCCTGCACTTGATGGTGGCCGAATTTTATTTGTAATTTACGAAGCAATTTTTAGAAAGCCAGTTAATAAAAAGGCAGAAACAACAATTATTGCAATTGGTGCGGTATTTGTATTGATAATTATGGTCTTAGTGACTTGGAATGATATCCAACGCTATTTCTTATAATGTAGATTAGAGAGGAGCAAACAAAGTAATGAGACAATCAAAAGTATTTATACCAACGATGAAAGAAGTTCCTTCTGGTGCTGAAGCACTAAGCCATCGTTTATTATTAAAAGCGGGGTTAATTAAACAAAGTACAAGTGGTATTTATAGCTATTTACCACTAGCAGCAAGAGTATTAAATAATATAGAAAGTATTGTTCGAGAAGAAATGGAACGTATCGATGCAGTGGAAATCTTAATGCCTGCATTACAACAAGCAGAACTTTGGGAAGAGTCTGGACGCTGGGATGCATACGGTCCTGAACTTATGCGTTTACAAGATCGTAATGGACGAGGATTTGCATTAGGTCCAACACACGAAGAAGTTGTTACATCAATTGTTAGAGATGAATTGAAATCTTATAAGCAATTACCATTGACGTTATTCCAAATTCAATCGAAATTTAGAGACGAAAAGCGCCCACGCTTTGGATTATTACGTGGACGTGAATTTATCATGAAAGATGCATATTCATTCCATGCAGATGAAGCATCTTTAGATGAATCATATAATGATATGTATGATGCTTATGGTCGTATATTTAAACGTGTTGGTATCAATGCACGTCCAGTAGTGGCTGACTCTGGTGCAATTGGTGGTAGTCATACACATGAATTTATGGCATTAAGTGAAATCGGTGAAGATACGATTGTCTATAGTGAACAAAGTGACTATGCCGCAAATATTGAAAAAGCTGAAGTTGTTTATGTACCAAATGAAAAACATGATGAAATTCAACCGTTATCAAAAATTGAAACGCCAAACATTCATACAGCAAAAGAGTTGGCAGACTTTCTTGAGAAACCATTAGATGAAATTACTAAATCTATGGTATTTAAAGTTGATGGTGAATTTATCATGGTCTTGGTACGTGGTCACCATGAAATTAATGATATTAAATTAAAGGCTTATTTTGAGACAGACAATATTGAATTAGCTACAGAAGCTGAAATTGTTAATTTATTGGGGGCAAAACCAGGTTCATTAGGACCAGTTACTGATAAAGAAATTAAAGTTTACGCAGATAACTATATCCAAGATTTAAATAATATTGTTGTTGGTGCAAACGAAGATGGTTACCACCTATTGAATGCAAATTTAGATCGTGACTTTAATGTTACTGCTTTTGGAGATTTCAGATTTATATTAGAAGGTGAAGCATTAGCGGACGGATCTGGTGCTGCTAAATTCGCAGAAGGTATTGAGGTAGGACAAGTCTTTAAATTAGGTACCAAGTATTCAGAGTCAATGAATGCTACGTTTTTAGATAATCAAGGTAAAGCAAAACCATTATTAATGGGTTGTTATGGTATTGGTGTATCAAGAACGTTAAGTGCTATCGTTGAACAAAATAACGACGAAAATGGTATTATTTGGCCAAAATCAGTTACTCCATTTGATTTACATTTGATTACGATTAATCCAAAGAAAGATGATCAGCGTGAATTAGGTGATGATTTATATACACAATTAGCTGAACATTTCGACGTGTTGTATGATGATCGTAAAGAACGCGCAGGTGTTAAATTTAACGACGCAGATTTAATTGGATTACCAATTAGAGTCGTTGTCGGTAAAAATGCTGCCGAAGGTATTGTTGAAGTTAAACGTAGAGACAATGGTGAAAGCGAAGAGATACATGTGAATGATTTAATTAATTATGTGAATGATTTATATACGAAACTTTAATTAAATTATTTGGCATTTTAATAAGTCAATTTAACCGTTTATATGATAGAGAAATTAGAAATAATATGCACGATTAAATAGCATTAGATTTTAAAACATATAATAAATCAAATTGTTATAAGGCATAGAAATGAGCGTACAGATCTGAATTGAGACGCTAATTTATGATTAGCTCAACACAAGAAATGCATAATAGGGAGTGGACTAAGAAATCTGATATACCCAGAGATTTCGATTCCACTCTCTTTTCTATGAATTACTATGTTTCATACTATGCATTGCGCCACTTTTATGAATTGTGGGAATTTTTAAAAGTGATGCATTTATATATTAGAAATATAGGTAAATGCGTTATAATATAGAGAATGATAAAAAATACATACACCGTCATTGAGAGAAAAATAAAAACAGTGTAATACAAAGTAAGGTGGTAATCGTCATGGCAATGACAAATCAGGAAAAATTCAAAGTCTTAGCTGATCAAATTAAGATTGCGAATCAGTTAGATTCAGAATTTCTTGAGCAAAGTGAATTAAATCGAGTTGATGTATCGACGGCAGATCGTTCTTGGATATTTCAAATTACATTCCCGTACTTTTTATCTATAGAAAACTATTTATTATTTATTAATGCCATTCAAGAAGAATTTAAATCTATAGCTAAAGTAAGTTGTAACTTTACTATTCAAAATAAAGCAAATCAAGATGAGTATGCGATTAAATATTTTAGTTATTGTATTGATCAAACTAAGTTATCACCAAAAGTTAAAGGACAATTGAAGCAAAAGAAATTGATTATGTCTGGTGATGTCTTGAAGGTCATGTGTCAAAATGATGTTGAGCGTAACCATTTTGATAAGGCATGTAACGGTAGTTTGATTAAAGCGTATCAGCAATGTGGTTTTGATATCAGCGGTATTATCTTTGAAACAGATAGTGTTGGTACTGAAGATGATTTGGCTTCACTCGAGGCACATATTCAACAAGAAGATGAGCAAAGTGCGCGTGAAGCAACAGAAAAATTAGAAAAAATGAAAGCTGAAAAGGCAAAACAACAAGACAACAATGAAAGTAATGTAACGAAATGTCAAATTGGTAAACCAATTCAAATTGAAAATGTTCGTTCTATAGAATCAATAGTCGAAGAAGAATTCAAAGTAGCTGTTGAAGGTGTTATCTTTGATATTAACTTAAAAGAATTGAAGAGTGGTCGTCATATCGTAGAACTAAAGGTAACTGACTACACAGATTCATTAGTACTAAAAATGTTTACACGTAAAAATAAAGATGATTTAGATCATTTTAAAGCATTGAGTGTCGGAAAATGGGTTCGTGCACAAGGAAGAATTGAAGAGGATACATTCGTACGTGATCTAGTGATGATGATGTCGGATATTGAAGAAATTAAAAAGAATCCAAAGCAAGATAAAGCTGAGGATAAAAGAGTTGAATTCCATTTACATACATCAATGAGCCAAATGGATGGTATTCCTAATATCTCTGCATATGTAGAGCAAGCTGCAAAATGGGGACATAAAGCAATTGCTGTAACAGATCATAATGTTGTTCAAGCATTTCCAGACGCTCATAATGCCGCAGAAAAAAACGGCATTAAAATGATTTATGGTATGGAAGGCATGCTCGTTGACGACGGTGTTCCTATTGCTTATAAACCATTTGATTGTGACTTGAAATCTGCTACATATGTTGTATTTGACGTGGAAACAACAGGGCTATCAAACCAATATGATAAAATCATTGAACTTGCTGCAGTTAAAGTCAAAGATGGCGAAATTATTGATAAATTTGAACGTTTCAGTAATCCACATGAAAGATTATCAGAAACAATTATCAATCTAACGCATATTACGGATGATATGTTAATAGATGCACCTGAAATTGAAGAAGTACTCACAGAATTTAAAGCATGGGTTGGAGATGCAATATTTGTAGCTCATAACGCTTCATTTGATATGGGCTTCATTGATACAGGATATGAACATGTTGGTTTAGGTGAATCAACTAATGGTGTAATTGATACCTTAGAGTTATCACGTACGATTAATACAGAATATGGTAAACATGGCTTGAATTTCTTGGCTAAAAAGTATGGCGTTGAACTGACACAACACCATAGAGCCATTTATGATACAGAAGCAACGGCATATATCTTCATTAAAATGTTAAAGCAATTAGAGGAATTAGGTGTTAATAACCATAAAGATATTAATCAGTCACTCTCCAATGAAGATGCATATAAAAGAGCGCGACCAAACCATGTAACACTTATTGTACAAAACCAACAAGGTTTGAAAAATCTCTTTAAAATCGTTAGTGAATCATTGGTCCATTATTACTATAGAACGCCAAGAATTCCACGTTCTTTGCTAGACGAATATCGTGAAGGAATACTTGTTGGTTCTGCTTGTGACGAAGGTGAAGTATTTACTGCGGTAATGCAAAAGGATCAATCTCAAGTAGAGAGAATTGCGAAATATTATGATTTTATTGAAGTACAACCACCAGCATTGTACCAAGATTTAATTGATAGAGAATTGGTTAGAGACAACGAAACGCTACACGAAATTTATCAACGTTTATTACAAGCAGGTCAAACAAACCAAATTCCAGTCATCGCTACAGGCAATGCGCATTATCTATTTGAACATGATAGTATTGCTCGAAAAATATTGATTGCATCACAGCCTGGGAATCCACTAAATCGATCTACGTTACCTGAAGCACATTTTAGAACAACAGATGAAATGCTCGATGAACTACATTTCCTAGGTGAAGAGACAGCATATGAGATTGTTGTGAAAAATACGAATGAATTAGCTGATCGTATCGAACGTGTAGTTCCGATTAAAGATGAATTATATACACCACGTATGGATGGAGCCAATGAAGAAATACGTGAACTAAGTTATTCTAATGCTAAAAAACTTTACGGTGAAGACCTACCACAAATTGTTATTGATAGGCTCGAAAAAGAATTGGCAAGTATTATCGGTAATGGTTTCGCAGTAATTTATTTGATTTCGCAACGCTTGGTAAAAAAATCATTAGATGACGGTTATTTAGTTGGTTCACGTGGTTCGGTTGGATCTAGTTTTGTTGCGACAATGACCGAAATTACAGAAGTAAATCCATTGCCGCCACACTATATTTGCCCTCAATGTAAGGAAAGTGAATTCTTTGATGATGGTTCTGTAGGTTCAGGGTTTGATTTACCGGATAAAAAATGTCCACACTGTGATTGTGATTTAATTAAAGAGGGACAAGACATACCTTTCGAAACGTTCTTAGGATTTAAAGGTGATAAAGTACCTGATATTGACTTGAACTTTAGTGGTGAATATCAACCAGAAGCACACAATTATACCAAAGTATTATTTGGTGAAGATAAAGTATTCCGTGCAGGTACAATTGGTACTGTTGCTGAAAAAACTGCCTTCGGATTTGTAAAAGGTTATTTAAACGACCAAGGAATTCACAAACGAGGCGCCGAAGTAGACCGATTAGTTAAAGGTTGTACAGGTGTTAAAAGGACAACTGGGCAACATCCAGGTGGTATTATTGTTGTACCAGATTATATGGATATTTATGACTTTACACCGGTTCAATTCCCAGCAGATGATCAATCATCATCATGGATGACGACGCACTTTGATTTCCATTCTATTCATGATAATGTATTGAAACTTGATATCCTTGGACACGATGATCCTACAATGATAAGAATGCTTCAAGATTTATCTGGTATTGATCCTAAGACGATTCCAGTTGATGATAAAGAAACGATGGGAATATTTAGCTCACCAGATCCTTTAGGTGTAACTGCTGATGATATTCTGTGTAAGACGGGAACATTCGGGGTGCCAGAATTTGGTACTGGATTTGTTCGACAAATGCTTGAGGACACGAAGCCGACTAGTTTTTCAGAATTAGTAAGAATTTCAGGTCTGTCCCATGGTACGGATGTATGGTTAGGTAATGCACAAGACTTAATACGCTCAGGCACATGTGATTTATCTAGTGTTATCTGTTGTCGTGACGATATTATGGTTTATCTAATGTATAACGGCTTAGAGCCGTCGCTTGCCTTCAAGACTATGGAATTTGTCCGAAAAGGTAAGGGTCTAACAGATGATATGGTTGAAGCTATGGTGGATAATGAAGTGCCAGATTGGTATTTAGATTCATGTAGAAAGATTAAATACATGTTCCCGAAAGCACATGCTGCTGCATATGTTTTGATGGCTGTTCGTATAGCATACTTTAAAGTACATCACCCATTGTATTATTATGCAAGTTACTTTACAGTGAGAGCGTCAGACTTTGATTTAATAACAATGATTAAAGATAAAGTTAGCATCCGTAACACTGTTAAAGATATGTATTCACGTTATATGGATTTAGCTAAAAAGGAAAAAGATACCTTAACTGTATTAGAAATAATGAATGAAATGGCACAAAGAGGCTATAGAATGCAACCAATCAGTTTAGAGAAAAGTAAAGCATTTGAATTTATTATTGAAGGTGACACATTAATTCCACCATTCATTTCGGTTCCAGGCTTAGGTGAAAACGTTGCTCAAAGAATTGTGGAAGCTAGAGATGAAGGACCATTTTTATCTAAAGAAGATTTAAACAAAAAGGCCGGATTATCACAAAAAGTTATTGATTACCTAGATGAATTGGGTTCTTTACCAAATTTACCCGATAAAGCGCAATTATCTATATTTGATATGTAAGCAGGAATCACTTAACATAATGTTGTGTCCACTTTTTCAAAAGTAAAAGAATTGAATAATTATGTAAAAGTAAATAAAGCGTCTAAATTTAACACAAATGCCATGTCATATTGTCATCACGGGATTGTGATTATGTAGTTATTTGTCTACATGAATAACATATGATATAATAATAGTGCTTAAAAAATTAGACTCAGGCAGAAAGAGTGGGCATAATACCCGCTCTTTTCTATTTGCCAAAAAAGGAGGTCAGCATGAGTAAAATAACTGAGCAAGTTGAAGCAATTATTCAACCAGTGCTTGACGACTTAAATTTTGAATTAGTTGAAGTTGAGTTTACTAAAGAAGGAAAAGACCATTTCTTAAGAGTTTCAATCGATAAAGATGGTGGCGTGGACTTGAATGACTGTGCATTAGCATCTGAAAAGATTAGTGAAGTAATGGACCAAGAAGATCCTATTCAAGAAATGTATTATCTTGATGTGGCATCACCTGGTGCTGAAAGACCAATCAAAAAAGAAAAAGATTATCAAAACGCTATTTCTAAACCGGTATTTGTTTCTTTATATGCACCTATTGAAGGCGAAAAGGAATGGCTAGGTATTTTACAATCAGTTGATGATGAAACTATTGTTATGGAAGTAAAGGAAAAATCTAAAAAGAAACAAGTTAAAATTCCAAGAAGTAAAATCGCTAAAGCACGTCATGCTGTAATGATTTAACGTGATTAGGAGGATAAATCGTGTCAAGTAATGAACTATTATTAGCTACTGAATATTTAGAAAAAGAAAAAAAAATCCCTAGAGAAGTATTAATCGACGCAATTGAAGCAGCTTTAATTACTGCTTATAAGAAAAATTATGATAGTGCGAGAAGCGTTCGTGTTGAATTAAATATGGACCAAGGCACATTTAAAGTGATTGCACGTAAAGATGTAGTAGAAGAAGTCTTTGATGATAGAGACGAAATCGATTTAAGTACTGCATTGGTTAAGAACCCAGCTTACGAAGTCGGTGATATTTATGAAGAGGATGTTACACCAAGTGACTTTGGCCGTGTGGGCGCACAAGCTGCGAAACAAGCAGTAATGCAACGTTTACGTGATGCTGAACGCGAAATTTTATACGATGAATTTATCGACAAAGAAGACGATATTGTTACTGGACTTATCGATAGAGTAGATCATCGTTATGTTTATGTAAATTTAGGACGTACAGAAGCTGTGTTATCTGAAGCTGAAAGAAGCCCTAATGAAAGTTATATTCCAAATGAAAGAATTCGTGTTTATGTTAATAAAGTGGAACAAACAACGAAAGGGCCACAAATTTATGTATCACGAAGTCATCCAGGTTTGTTAAAACGTTTGTTTGAACAAGAAGTACCAGAAATCTTCGATGGCACAGTTATTGTCAAATCAGTTGCACGTGAAGCAGGCGACCGTTCTAAAATTAGTGTGCATTCTGATAATCCAGACATCGATGCAGTTGGCGCATGTGTGGGTTCAAAGGGTGCTCGTGTTGAAGCGGTTGTAGAAGAACTTGGTGGAGAAAAAATAGACATCGTTCAATGGGATGAAGACCCGAAAGTATTCGTGAAAAATGCTTTAAGTCCTTCACAAGTATTACAAGTTATCGTTGATGAAGAAAATCAATCAACTGTTGTTGTTGTACCTGATTACCAATTATCATTAGCAATTGGTAAACGTGGTCAAAATGCTAGATTAGCTGCAAAATTAACAGGTTGGAAGATCGATATTAAATCAGAATCAGATGCTAGAGAAGCAGGTGTTTATCCAGTAGCTGAAACAAAAGCACAACCAGTTGAGGATACAGAAGACATTGAATTGGAAGAATCAATTTCTGAAATAATTGAAGCACCAGAAAATTCAGAAACAGATAAAGACGCTGAATAATTAATTGGAGTGATCGCTTTATGAAAAAGAAAAAAATTCCAATGCGTAAATGTATACTTTCGAATGAGATGTTTCCTAAAAATGACATGATTCGTGTAGTAATTAACAAAGAAGGCGAAATATTTGCTGATGCAACTGGCAAGAAACAGGGTCGCGGTGCATATGTATCTAAAGATGTTAAATCAGTTGAACAAGCACAAGAAAAAGGTATCCTAGAAAAATATTTCAAAGCCGATGCAGAAACTTTAGATCCAGTTTATAAAGAAATTATACGACTTATATATCGCGAAGAGATTCCTAAATGAACAAAGACCAAATAATAAATTTTTTAGGTTTAGCAATGCGTGCTGGAAAAGTTAAAACAGGTGAATCAGTTATTTTAAATGACTTGAAAAAGAACAAATTAAAATTCGTGATTGTCGCATCAGATGCTTCTGAAAACACTACAAAGGTGATTAAGAATAAATGCGACAGCAATCGTGTGCCTATGCGCATTTTTGCTTCACGAGTTGAACTAGGACAAGCATTAGGAAAATCAGAAAGAGTCAACATAGGAATTACCGATCAAGGTTTTGCTAAGAAATTATTGTCAATGATAGATGAATATAGTAAGGAGTGACTATATGAGTAAACAAAGAATTTACGAATATGCAAAAGAGTTAAATATAAAAAGTAAAGACATTATAGATGAATTAAAGAAAATGAACGTTGAGGTTTCAAATCATATGCAAGCTTTGGAAGCTGATCAAATTAAAGAATTAGATAAAAAATTCAAAGCAAGCCAATCAACTGATTCAAAGAAATCACAACCAAAATCAAATCAAAAACCAGCACCTAAAAATAACAACAAGAAAAATAATAAAGGCAACAACAAGAATAATAAAGGTAACAACAAAAATAACAAGAAACAACCAAAACAAGAAGAACCTAAAGAAACTCCTTCAAAAATTACTTATCAAGATGGAATTACAGTTGGTGAATTAGCAGACAAATTAAATGTTGATTCATCAGGTATCATTAAAAAGTTATTCTTATTGGGAATCATGGCAAATATCAACCAATCATTAGACGATGAAACATTAGAATTAATCGTTGATGATTATGGCGTTGAAATTGAAAAAGAAGTTGTGATAGATGAAGAGGATTTATCTGTATACTTCGATGATCCATCTGAAGATGAACAAGCAGTCGAAAGACCAGCTGTTGTCACTATTATGGGTCACGTAGACCACGGTAAAACAACATTATTAGATTCTATAAGAAATACAAAAGTAACTGCTGGTGAAGCAGGTGGAATTACACAACATATCGGTGCTTATCAAATCGTCAATGATGGTAAGAAGATTACATTCTTAGACACACCTGGTCACGCAGCATTTACAACTATGCGTGCGCGTGGAGCACAAGTTACAGATATTACTATCTTAGTTGTTGCAGCAGATGATGGTGTTATGCCACAAACAATCGAAGCCATTAATCATGCTAAAGAAGCAGATGTACCAACAATCGTAGCTGTGAATAAGATTGACAAACCAACTTCAAACCCAGACCGCGTTATGCAAGAATTAACTGAATATGGTTTAATTCCAGAAGACTGGGGTGGCGATACAATCTTTGTACCACTTTCTGCTTTAAGTGGAGAAGGTATCGATGATTTATTAGAAATGATTGTCTTGACTTCTGAAGTACAAGAATTAAAAGCAAATCCTAGTCAACGTGCTGTGGGTACAGTTATTGAAGCTGAATTAGATAAATCTAGAGGTCCAGCTGCGTCATTATTAGTACAAAACGGTACACTAAACGTTGGTGATCCAGTCGTTGTAGGTAATACGTATGGTAGAATTCGTGCAATGGTTAATGACTTAGGTCAACGCATTAAGACTGCTGGTCCATCTACACCTGTTGAAATTACTGGTATCAACGATGTTCCTCAAGCTGGGGATAGATTCGTTGTATTTAAAGATGAAAAACAAGCACGTAGAATAGGCGAAGCACGCCACGAATCTAATGTGTTACAACAACGTCAAGAGAGTAAAAGCGTTTCATTAGATAACTTGTTTGAACAAATGAAACAAGGTGAAATGAAAGACTTAAATGTGATTATTAAAGGTGATGTTCAAGGTTCTGTTGAAGCATTGGCAGCGTCATTAATGAAGATTGATGTTGAAGGTGTAAATGTACGTATAATTCACACTGCAGTTGGTGCAATCAATGAATCAGATGTAACATTAGCTAATGCATCAAATGGTATTATCATTGGTTTTAATGTGAGACCTGATACTGGTGCAAAACGTGCAGCAGAAGCTGAAGGTGTAGATATGCGTTTACACCGTGTTATTTATAACGTTATCGAAGAAATTGAATCAGCTATGAAAGGTATGCTTGATCCTGAATACGAAGAACAAGTTATCGGACAAGCAGAAGTTAGACAAACATTTAAAGTGTCTAAAGTTGGTACTATCGCAGGTAGTTATGTTATAGATGGTAAAATAACTCGTAATGCTGGTGTGCGCGTGATTAGAGACGGTATCGTACAATTTGAAGGTGAATTGGATACATTGAAACGTTTTAAAGATGACGCAAAAGAAGTTGCACAAGGTTACGAATGTGGTATTACAATTGAAAAGTATAATGACCTTAAAGAAGGCGATATTATCGAGGCCTTTGAAATGGTTGAAATTAAAAGATAATTGAGTGATTTTTAGATTTATAAAAATATATGATTAAATAGATAAGTAGTAATCCATTTAAGAGAAATGGATTACTACTTTTTTTGTTTTATAATCGTATTGTTGGCTCGCGTTCCTAGGGGCCAGCTTCAGCCTGTAGTCTTCAGCATGTCCTGTTCCCTCAGGAGTCTCGCCAACAATACGAGTTCAATAAATTAAGCAATAAAAGGGCGATACCATTACCATTGTCAAATGATCTTTTTCTAGCTGCAAAACTCACTTTACTGTACTAAAGATATAACTAGATGATATAATTATATTTATTATAAAATTTATTTAGTAAAAATTATAAAATCATTTATTTATTAACGGTTTTTATTTCGGAATTCATGTAATAACTATTAATTAATAATATGAGCTATACCTTTCATGGATATCACAAAAGGTATAATACACTTATAAAATTACTATGAATAAAAATAAATGATTTAATCATTAGTTTTACGGAAGACGATTTTTCTATCTCAAATAAGTTAACCTTCAAAGAATCTGCATTTTAAATTTCTTTAATCATTCTTAAATTTATTTTATTATCTGTATTATTCTTCAAAAGTTTCTATCTTTAACAATATTGAATCACTTTATTAATATTACTCATTTATACTTCCTATATTAATTAATCAAAATACAAGTCACATTATTTTTAGCACATCATATTTCGGCATTGTTACTGGAGATGCATATGAAGTTTTCTAAATAATATTAATAATAAACCAGACCATTTTTATAGCAAAGTAAGTATATATAATGAATATTTATAAACTATATTGATTAGGAAAATTATAGTTAGAGATGATTGAAAAATAAAGATATGATAAAATATTAATCGTTTTCGTATTAATAGGCAAAGATTAGTTAATTTATATATAGAAAATTTACTTTTTTTTATAAGACGGACACTTACTGTCCAGTTACTTATTTATAATACTATTAAGAGGAGGTTATACCATATGAGCAGATATTTAAATGAAATCAATGAATTTTGGCAACAATATTTAGAACAATATGATGCCGTGTATGATGACCATACGTTAAATCAAATTATCGAAAATAATGATCGAACAGCCTTCATACATCCACAAGATTTATTATATTTAAAGCAGCATTTCGGTGAAGATTTTGCTGAAATACCAAGGTTCAAAAAGATGATAGACTTTGCAAATGGTATAATTTCAATTAATAAAGATAGAAGAAAAGTAATTTCGAATGAAAATTTAATTAATCCGGCGATGGCCAGACCATTTTTCGGCAATCCTGAGAAAGCAGATATCGTTATATTAAAAAAGCATCCTGAAAAAGATTTTAATAGTTATAATACTAATCTTTCTGATGATACGGCTATAGAATATAGAAAGCGTATTGTCTTAGATATCCAAGGTAAGTTAACGTTCAATAATGAAAAACTATTCCTACCTTATATTGATAAGCATAGATGGTTTGTAAAATTTCTATACAGTAATTCGTCTATGTTGAAGCAATTTAATATTGACCCGAACAGAGTCATGGTATTGAATTTCTTTCCTTATCAAGCTGGCCATAGTGCAGGTATACCACGTGATTTTTTAACATTAAACCATATATTACCGTCTCAAAGGGAAAATTTTAATTTGCTGTTGAAAATGATAGAGGATAGTAAAGAGAGAATATATATTTGCAGTGAAGAAGAATTATTTATTTCTATTTTCAAAAACTTTACTGATGAAAAACTTTGTACTTATATCAAGGAAAACTTATTTGTTTTGGCATCTAAACAAAATAGAAGAATAACGACAGGTAATCTATTAAGCTATAAAGAGCATAAATTGCGCTTACGTAAAAAAGAAGAACTCACCAAGCCTGAATACTATAGATGGAATAGACAACAAAAAGAAGCACGTGAAGGTGGGGCGTCAGATTTTAATAAACGTATTCGCAATTTACAACGCACACTACAACAACAATAACTTTAAGTATATACCCCTAATGTTGGATGAAAATGCTAACGCTTAGGGGTTTCATTTTTGTTAAAAAAATAAAAAAGTGGTCAGAATGTTAATTAGGACAGATTGCTTGAAAATTAATGGTATTTATTGAATAGCTGTTTTAATTTAGTTTTGAAGGCATCAACATAAATTTGAGGTTTTAAAATAGTTATTTCACTGGCATATTTATAAGCAAGTTGTAAACATTCTTGTTGTGAAATTATAATGTTAGCAATGACGCCATTTTCAACATTTTGTGTATGTGCCACTATAAATTGTTTATGTATCTCATTCCAAATAGAAGTACTAAAGTGCAGTTTGACAGGTTCTATTTTATTAATAATATCTAAATGGAATTGATCATTTAAAGGAGTAACGTCTCTAACATTAGCTAAATTCACACAGGTGATTTCTCCGTGATAATAATAAGTAAACCAATGATGTCTATCATAATAGCGTGTATAAATGGGTATGACCTTTATTTGCTGTTGATTATTGATTGATAAAGAAATAAATTCATAGTTTTCAATAGCAATTTGAATTTTGAAAATGAGTTGAGACTCAACTTTTACTTTGTTGAGTTTAAATTGATTTAATAATTTATTAGAAAGCATTTTTTCAGCCATATTAATGTTGGCATTTAATCCTCTAATTAGGTTATAGGTATCTTCATGAATGATAGGTGTCAATGTTTTCATTCTAAACACTAGATTTAATAATCGATTACTTTCAAATTTATATTTATCAATTTTTAAACGGTGTTGTTCGATGTTTTTATCATAAATAATCGTACCACCTAAACCTTGCCATTCAGCATCTTCATATATAAAGTGATTTAAATCACTGATATCTCGTTGGATGGTACGTAAATTAACATTTAATGCCTCTGCTAGCGCTTCTTTATTTAATGTTTTGCCATTTAAAAAACGTGTGTAGATATATAATAAACGTTCAGGTTTTTCCAAATTGCACGCTCCTAATAATTTTTGTAATAAGCATTTAAAATGTTCATTAGTTTTACATTATACCATTTGTTATATATAATGCGTAACACTTTTTTATTATAAATTTATTATGTAAAAGGCAAGCTACTCTGTAACAAAAAGTGATATAAAATAAACACTTAGGCATAAAAACTAAACGTTCAGGCAATATAAAATGTAACAAATAACATTTTATTTCATATTCGTTTCAAAAATTAACAGTTAGGAATAAAAATCATGCCTAACTGTTAAAATAATTTCGCACTTTATAATTCCGCGCAACTTAAATTGATATCTGTTATTTGTCAATCTGAATTTATAAAGTGATAATATTTGTTTGACGTTATGAAATAAACTATCATATAATCGCTAAGTAAGGATGACGCCAATTACAAAATAAACAAACCGTTGTGAGGTGAAATGAATATGAATATGAGAGCAGAACGTGTTGGAGAGCAAATGAAACAAGAGATAATGGATATTGCTAACAACAAAGTCAAAGATCCAAGAATTGGGTTTTTAACTATAACTGATGTGCAATTAACAAATGATTTATCTATTGCAACTGTATATCTTACGGTGCTTGGTAGCAAACGTGAAATCGACGATACATTCAAAGGACTAGAAAAAGCTAAAGGCTTTATAAAATCTGAATTAGGATCACGAATGCGATTACGAATTGTTCCAGAGTTAAACTTTGAATACGATGAGTCGATTGATTATGGTAATAAAATAGAGAGAATGATTCAAGACTTGCATAAAAAAGATAAATAGTAAATACTACTGAAGCAAAATTGAAATGTAATTTTGTTTCAGTTTTTTTATGCTCTACAAAAAGCTGTTACATGTTAGAATATATGATGATTGTATTATGTAATATTGAAGGTGGCGAAATAAATGTATAACGGTATTTTACCTGTTTATAAAGAGCGTGGTTTAACAAGTCACGATGTCGTATTTAAATTAAGGAAAATATTAAAAACAAAAAAAGTAGGTCATACTGGAACATTAGACCCGGAAGTAGCTGGGGTATTACCAGTATGTATCGGCAATGCGACAAAGGTCAGTGACTATATTATGGATATGGGAAAATCATATCAAGCAACAGTGTATCTTGGTAAAAGTACAACAACAGAAGATCAAACAGGTGAAACATTAGCGGTTGCTGAGGTTACAACTTCTGATATTAATACAAGTATAATAGATGACGTATTACAGCGATTTCATGGTGAAATTAAGCAAATCCCACCTATGTATTCTTCTGTCAAAGTTAATGGTAAGAAGTTATACGAATATGCCCGTAAAAATATTGAAGTTGAAAGACCAGAACGTACAGTGAATATTAAGGATATACAGCGTACTTCGGATTTGACCTTTGACCAAGGTGGATGTCAATTTGATATCTTTGTGACTTGTGGGAAAGGTACATATATTAGAACGCTTGCGACTGATATTGGAAAGGAAGTCAATATACCAGCACATATGTCTCAATTGACTAGAGTTGATAGTGGTGGCTTTGCATTAAAAGATAGTTATAAATTGCATGAAATTGCTCAATTAGTTGAGCAAGAGACGTTACAAGATAAATTATTTCCTATAGAATATGGGTTAAAAGGTTTACAGCAAATTGTTATTACTGAAGCTACTATGCAACAGAAGATTTTGAATGGTCAAAAATTTAATAAGCGACTGTTTGATGTAGAAATAGCGAATCAGGTTGCAATGATTAATGCGACTGATAAAAAGGTATTAGCAATTTATGAACCACATCCTGAAAAGCAAGATGAAATAAAACCTAAAAAGGTCTTTAACTAAAGGAGAATAGACATGAAAGTGATTGAAGTAGCACATCCAATTCAAGAAAAACAATATATACAAGAAGATGTTGCAATGGCTTTTGGCTTTTTTGATGGCATGCATAAGGGACATGCAAAGGTCTTCGATACATTATCACAAATAGCTGAAGAGAAAAATTTGAAAAAGGCTGTAATGACATTTGACCCTCATCCATCAGTTGTACTTAATCCAGAGTTAAAACGTACAGATTATTTAACACCAATTCAAGATAAAGTTGAAATTCTTGAAACATTTGGTATTGATTACTGTATCGTAATTAATTTTTCATCAAAATTCGCAGATGTTACTGCCGAATCCTTTATAGAAGATTATATTATCAAAAATCATGTTAAAGAAGTTGTTGCCGGATTTGATTTTACTTTTGGTAAATTTGGAAAAGGGAATATGTTAATTTTAGATGAAATGTCAGAATTTAATACAACCACTGTGAGTAAACAAGAAATTGAATCTGAGAAAATTTCCACAACAGCAATTCGCAAGGCTTTAAAATCCGGTGATTTACAAAAAGCAAATGAAGAATTAGGCTATCGTTTTCGAATTAAAGGGACAGTCGTACAAGGTGAAAAGCGTGGTAGAACAATTGGGTTCCCAACTGCTAATGTTCAACCGAGTGATGATTACGTCTTGCCTAAAAATGGTGTCTATGCAGTAAGCATGGAAATTGGGTCGGATCATAAAGTATATCGTGGTGTAGCCAATGTAGGCGTTAAACCTACATTTCATGATCCATCTGTAGCACAAGTGGTTATTGAAGTTAACATCTTTGATTTCAACGATGGTATATACGGAGAAAGAGTAACTGTATTTTGGCATCATTTTTTACGCCCTGAGATCAAATTTGATGGTATCGATCCTCTTGTGGAACAGATGAACAAAGATAAAGAAAAAGCGAAATACTTATTAGCGGTTGATTTTGGAGACGATATATCATATAATATTTAAGTCTAATGTGTAGAGCACATTAAAGCACCTTTATCTTGGCTAGTTCGAAACTCCGACGATTAGCTCGGATTGAGGCGTATAACAATAAAAGGAGGAAATTGACAATGGCAATTTCACAAGAAAGAAAAAATGAATTAATTAAAGAATACCGCACACACGAAGCTGACACTGGTTCACCAGAAGTTCAAATCGCTGTATTAACTGCGGAAATTAGTGCATTAAACGATCACTTACGTACACACAAAAAAGACCACCATTCACGTCGTGGTTTATTAAAAATGGTAGGTCGTCGTAGACACTTACTTAACTATTTACGTAACAAAGATATTCAACGTTACCGTGAATTAATTAAATCATTAGGTATCCGTCGTTAATCTTTTGACGTTTATTGATAGGGAAAGAACCTTAAAGGTCCTTTCCCTTTTTTATAATTAATATAATGATAATCTAAAATAAGATACTAATATTAAATTTATAGTAGAAATGATATGATAGACTTATTAGAAATATGAGAGGAGATTCGTAATGTCTCAAGAGAAAAAAGTTTTCAAGACTGAGTGGGCTAATCGTTCTTTAACGATTGAAACAGGACAACTTGCCAAACAAGCGAATGGCGCAGTGCTTGTTCGTTATGGCGATACTGTAGTACTTTCTACAGCAGTAGCATCAAAGGAACCACGTGATGGTGACTTCTTCCCACTTATGGTAAATTATGAAGAAAAAATGTATGCAGCAGGTAAAATACCAGGTGGATTTAAGAAACGTGAGGGTCGTCCAAGTGATGAAGCTACACTAACAGCACGTTTGATCGATAGACCGATACGTCCATTATTTCCGAAAGGTTATAAATATGATGTGCAAATTATGAATACTGTATTAAGTGCGGATCCAGATTGTTCACCTGAAATGGCTGCAATGATAGGTTCATCAATGGCATTAAGTGTATCTGACATTCCTTTCCAAGGACCTATCGCAGGTGTCAACGTAGGCTATATTGATGGAGAATACATTATTAATCCAACAGTTGAACAAAAGGAAATCTCTAGATTAGATTTAGAAGTTGCTGGTCATAAAGATGCAGTAAACATGGTTGAAGCGGGCGCGAGCGAAATAACTGAAGAAGAAATGTTAGAAGCAATCTTCTTTGGTCACAAGGAGATCCAACGTCTAGTTGATTTCCAACAAGAAATCGTTAATCATATTCAACCTGAAAAGAAAGCATTTGTACCTGTTGAAAAAGATGAATCACTCATCGAACAAGTAAAACAATTAACTGAGGCTAACGGATTGAAGGATACTGTGTTAACTTTTGATAAGCAGCAACGTGACATCAATTTAGATGCATTGAAAGAAAAAGTTGCAAGTGAATTTATCGATGAAGCAGATCCAGAGAATGAAACATTAATTAAAGAAGTATACAGTATTTTGAATGATCTTGTAAAAGAAGAAGTAAGACGTTTGATTGCTGACGAAAAAATTCGTCCAGATGGTCGTAAAACGGATGAAATTAGACCGCTTGATTCAGAGGTTGGTTTATTGCCAAGAACGCACGGTTCAGGTCTATTTACAAGAGGTCAAACTCAAGCGTTATCTGTCGTTACATTAGGTTCATTAAGTGAATATCAAATACTTGATGGTTTAGGAGAAGAAGAACAAAAACGCTTTATGCACCACTATAACTTCCCTAACTATTCAGTTGGTGAAACAGGTCCTGTTCGTTCTCCAGGACGTCGTGAAATTGGTCACGGCGCATTAGGTGAACGTGCATTAAGTCACATTATACCTGATACACAAGATTTCCCATATACAGTACGTGTGGTAAGTGAAGTGTTAGAATCAAATGGTTCTTCTTCACAAGCTTCAATTTGTGGGTCAACGCTTGCATTAATGGATGCTGGTGTACCAATCAAAGCGCCGGTAGCTGGTATTGCTATGGGACTTGTAACTCGTGAAGATAGTTATACTATTTTGACAGATATCCAAGGTATGGAAGATGCTTTAGGCGATATGGACTTTAAAGTTGCAGGAACTGCTGAAGGTATTACGGCTATTCAAATGGACATTAAAATTGATGGTTTAACTAAAGAAATTATTCAAGAAGCATTGGCACAAGCAAAAGAAGGTCGCTTAGCAATCTTGGATCATATGCTACAAACTATTGACACACCACGCAATGAGTTAAGCATGTATGCACCTAAAGTGGTTACAATGCAAATTAAGCCAGAAAAAATCAGAGATGTCATCGGTCCTGGTGGTAAGAAGATCAATGAAATCATCGATGCAACAGGAGTAAAACTTGATATTGAACAAGATGGCTCAATCGTCATCGGTGCTGTAGATAAGGAAGCAATCGACAAAGCACGTAGTATTATTGAAGATATTACACGTGAAGCTGAAGTTGGCCAAGTCTATGACGGCAAAGTTAAGCGTATTGAAAAATATGGTGCGTTTGTAGAATTGTTCCCTGGTAAAGATGCATTAGTTCATATTTCTCAAATTGCGAATGAACGTATCGATAAAGTGGAAGATGTCTTGAAAGTTGGAGACACATTTAAAATTAAAGTAACAGAAATTGATAAGCAAGGTCGTGTCAATGCTTCACATAAAGCATTGTTATCAGAAGAATCTTAAGCTTAAATATTAGCATGATTTTGAAACTAGTTGTGATTAGGAATATAGTTGACGGGAAATCCGTTTGATTATGTTTCTAATCAATAAAGCTGGTTTCTTTTTTTTTTTAGCGAAAGAATGACATCACAACATGTCTAATTAAATTGTACTATGTCATAAAATCTGTAGGTACACGTTACTCAAAATGATATCAGTTGATATATTCTAGTTAGTGTTAAAGCATGTAAACCTTACTTTAATAGTGTACATCAAGCTTGTTTTAACTTATAATAAATTATGAGTTTATATATGGTCGGGGATATTCAAATAGGAGGTAACATTTTGAGTTTAATAAAGAAAAATAATAATAACATTCGTATTATTCCTCTTGGCGGAGTCGGAGAAATAGCGAAAAATATGTATATCGTTGAAGTAGACGATGAGATGTTTATGTTAGATGCAGGATTGATGTTCCCAGAGGATGAAATGCTGGGCGTAGATATAGTAATTCCTGACATTCAATACGTAATTGAAAATAAAGACAAGTTGAAAGGGATCTTCTTAACACATGGACATGAGCATGCGATTGGTGCAGTTACATATGTGCTTGAACAAGTTGATGCACCTGTATACGGTTCGAAGTTAACGATCGGCTTAGTCAAAGAGAATATGAAGGCAAGAAATGTCAACAAGAAAGTTAGATATTACACTGTAAACAATGAATCTATCATGCGTTTCAAAGGTGTAAACATAACGTTTTTCAACACGACACACAGTATCCCAGATAGTTTAGGCGTTTGTATTCATACATCATACGGTGCAATTGTTTATACGGGTGAATTTAAATTCGACCAAAGTTTACACGGACATTATGCACCAGACTTAAAGAAAATGACGGAAATTGGAGAATCAGGTGTATTTGCATTGATTAGTGATTCTACTGAAGCTGAGAAGCCAGGTTATAATACGCCTGAAAATGTAATTGAATCTCATATGTATGATGCATTTACTAAAGTTAAAGGACGTTTAATTGTTTCGTGTTATGCATCAAACTTTATTAGAATTCAACAAGTGTTGAACATTGCAAGCAAATTAAATAGAAAGGTTTCTTTCTTGGGACGTTCTCTAGAAAGTTCATTTAATATTGCACGTAAAATGGGTTATTTCGATATACCTAAAGACTTATTAATACCTATTAATGAAGTTGAAAACTACCCTAAAAACGAAGTGATTATAATTGCTACTGGTATGCAAGGTGAACCTGTGGAAGCATTAAATCAAATGGCATTGAAGAAGCATAAAATAATGAATATTGAACCAGGAGATTCAGTGTTCTTGGCAATTACGGCATCTGCAAATATGGAAGTCATTGTAGGAAATACACTTAATGAATTAGTGCGAGCTGGTGCAGAAATTATTCCAAATAATAAAAAGATACATGCATCAAGTCATGGATGTATGGAAGAATTAAAAATGATGATTAACATTATGAAACCAGAGTATTTCTTACCAGTTAATGGCGAGTTTAAAATGCAAATTGCACATGCTAAATTAGCTAATGAGGCAGGCGTTCAACCTGAAAAGATTTTCTTAGTTGAAAAAGGCGATGTTGTTAACTTCAATGGTGAAGAAATGATTCTAAATGAAAAAGTCAATTCTGGTAATGTATTGATTGACGGAATTGGTGTCGGTGATGTAGGTAATATCGTGTTACGTGACCGTCATCTCTTAGCTGAAGATGGTATCTTTATCGCTGTAGTAACACTTGATCCTAAGAATAGACGAATTGCAGCTGGTCCTGAAATCCAATCTCGAGGCTTTGTTTATGTGCGAGAAAGCGAAGCGCTATTGAATGAAGCTGAAGAAAAAGTAAGAGAGATTGTAGAATTAGGTTTACAAGAGAAAAGAATAGAATGGTCTGATATCAAACAAAACATGAGAGACCAAATTAGTAAACTGTTATTCGAAAATACAAAACGTCGTCCAATGATTATTCCAGTTATTTCTGAAATTTAATAGAATTGAACAAAACAAAGAGGTTAAGACAAACGCTTAGGTTAACATTTTAAAAGTCGATTGCTGTCATTAGTTGTGATTTAATATGAATCCATGATTAATAAGACGCAACCTTTAAAGCTAGCAGAAGCGGAATAAGTCTTTGCCTCTTTTGTGTTATCATATTGATGTAATAAGTTAATGTTTTGAGTTATAGAATGGAGAAAAGGTACTGTTAGATATGTATGAGTTTTAAAGTAATACATATCATATTCAAACTTACATAAATAGACGAAATTAGAGTTGAAAAGAAGGTGTGAAATTTGGCACAAACGAAAAAGAGAACGACAACTAAGAAAAAATCAACAAATACTAGAAATAATAAAAGTCGCCAGAAAAAGAAACAGACAGATAGTCCGTTAAGATATATTTTAGCTATTGCAATCTTTATATTAGTAGGATTAGGAGCCTTTCAATTAGGTATTGTAGGAACGATGATAGACAGTTTCTTTAATTATTTATTTGGAACTAGTCGATTTCTTACTTATATATTAGTATTAATTGCTACGGTGTATATGACATATTATAAAGCATTACCTAAAACTAGAAGAACAGTAGGCGCTGTAGTGTTACAATTCGCCTTGCTATTCTTAATGCACATCATTTTTTATTTTACAAATCACACTAAGGCGCAACGAGAGCCAGTATTATCGTTTGTATATAAATCATATGAACATACACATTTCCCTAATTTTGGGGGAGGGTTAATTGGTCATTATTTATTAGCATTATTTAACCCATTAATTTCAATAGTCGGCGTGATAATCATTACATTATTACTTATTGCTTCAAGTATTATTTTATTGTTAAAGCAAAAGCACAGAGATGTTTCTAAAATGATGTTTGAACAATTGAAAAGTAAAAGTAAAGACGCATCTGCCAATATGCATGAAAAAAGAAAACAAAATAAAATTAAAAAAGACGCAAAAGCTAGAGTGAAAGCAGAAAGAAAAGCTGAGCAAGAAAAACAGTTGGAATTAGAAGAACCAATGAAAGACGTAAGTAACTTCCCTGAAGTACAAGATTCAGAGTCAGCATCGAATCAAGCAGATATTCCAATCTATGGTCATAGTGAAAGTGATGAAACAAGTACATTGAGCAGAACGAAGAAACGCTCAAAACGTGTATTTGATCAAGATAATAATCAAAGTGATCAATCAGGAGTACAGAACTCAGAAAATCAATCACATGAAGATGTTCATTCGGATCATGAAAGTGACCATGATAATACTTCGGACAATAGCGGTTCGATTTCTGAAGCAGGAGAAGTAGAAAATGAAGCATATAAAATACCACCATTAACATTGTTGAATCATCCTGCAAAGCAACAATCAACTTCAAAAGCGGAAGTACAGAAAAAAGGTCAATTACTAGAAACAACATTGAAAAACTTTGGAGTTGATGCTAGAGTCACTCAAATCAAGATTGGGCCAGCAGTAACACAATACGAAATTCAGCCAGCTCAAGGTGTAAAGGTAAGTAAAATCGTTAATTTGCATAATGATATTGCCCTTGCATTAGCAGCAAAGGATGTACGTATTGAAGCCCCTATACCTGGACGTTCTGCTGTGGGTATTGAGGTTCCTAATGATAAGATTTCACTTGTATCTCTAAAAGAAGTATTAGATGAAAAATTCCCTGCCAAAAACAAATTGGAAGTTGGATTAGGAAGAGATATTTCTGGAAGTCCGATAACAGTTGAATTAAATAAAATGCCACATTTATTAGTTGCAGGTTCGACAGGTAGTGGTAAATCAGTATGTATCAATGGCATTATTACAAGTATCTTACTTAACGCGAAACCCCACGAAGTAAAACTTATGTTAATTGATCCAAAAATGGTAGAATTAAATGTATATAATGGCATACCACATCTATTAATTCCAGTAGTTACTAATCCTCATAAGGCATCTCAAGCATTAGAAAAGGTTGTGGCTGAAATGGAACGTCGTTACGATTTATTCCAGCACAGTTCAACAAGAAATATTGAAGGCTATAATGAAATGATTCGTAAACAGAATAAAGAATTAGATGAAAAGCAGTCAGAGTTGCCATATATTGTCGTTATAGTAGATGAATTAGCGGATTTAATGATGGTAGCAGGTAAAGAAGTGGAAAATGCAATTCAACGTATCACACAGATGGCCCGTGCTGCTGGTATACATCTAATTATTGCGACTCAACGTCCTTCGGTTGATGTCATCACAGGGTTGATCAAGAATAATATACCAACTCGAATTGCATTTGCAGTGAGCTCACAAACCGATTCAAGAACGATTATTGATAGTGGCGGTGCTGACAAACTTCTCGGAAAAGGGGATATGTTATATGTAGCCAATGGTGGGTCAACGAGAACACGTGTACAAGGTGCTTTCTTAAGTGATCAAGAAGTACAAGAAGTCGTTAACTATGTTGTAGAACAACAAAAGGCGAATTATGTTAAAGAAATGGAACCTGATGCGCCAGTGGATAAAGCTGATATGAAGAGTGAGGATGCACTTTACGATGAAGCATATTTATTCGTTTTAGAACAACAAAAGGCAAGTACATCGTTACTACAGAGACAGTTTAGAATCGGATATAACAGAGCTTCTAGATTGATGGATGATTTAGAGCGTAATCAAGTAATCGGACCACAAAAAGGTAGTAAACCTAGACAAATTCTTGTGGATTTAGATAGTGATGAGGTGTAAATATGGAACTTACTTCAGTTTATAAAGTCAAAGAATGGTTAATACAGCAAATTAAATCAGGTGATTTTCAATATGGTGAGCAGTTACCAAGTCACCTTGCTATAGCAAGAAAGCTAAATGTGAAAACAGACGATGTTTATGATGCTATTGATGAACTCATTACTGAACAAGTGTTATCAAATAATTTAGAGGAAGGTGCGAGTGTTAAATCACAGCACCCATTCCTTTATCCATTAGGTGAGTTAGTTAGTATCAGTAAAATGATTCGAGCAAAGGGTTATGAACCTGGAACAGAATTCATTAGTTTTGATGAAAAGCCTTCAACTTCGTTAGATGCGACAACTTTAAATTTACCTGAAAAGGATTATGTCACAATCATCGAACGTATTCGAACGGCAGATAAACAACCAGTTGTTTACTGTTTAGACAAGGTGCCGACACGACTACTAACTTGTGCTCAATATCAAAATAGTAATGAGTCATTATTAGAAGCCATCGAACTCAATTCATCGACAAAGATAGCATATGCTGAAACAGAAATAGAGTCGATAAGTTATGAACCGCATATTTCGGATGTATTAGATGCATCACCACATGAAGGTTTAATGTTATTAAAGCTCGTGCACTATGATCAAGATGAAAAACCAATATTTTATTCTTTTAATTATTTCAAAAGTAGTTTAGTTAAATTCAAAACGGTTAGAAATAGATTATAATAACAAAATTATGAAAGTGAGGCATGACAATTTGAATAAAAACACACAACAAAATGATTTACATATCAAAGTAATGCCAACGTCTAAATTTAAGACAACCACCATTACGTTAAAGTTTATGGCACCACTAGATAATGAAACCATGACAGCAAGGTCAGTACTAAGTAAATTATTAGTGAGAGCAACTAAAAAATGGCCGACGGATAAAGACTTTAATCGTCATTTGTCTAATTTATATGGTGCATATGTTAATAGTTTCGTTACAAAATTTAAAGATAAACATGTAATTACCATATCTTTAGAACTCGTAAATGAACGTTACTTAAAGGATCAAACACCTCTTTTTGAAAAGGGATTACAACTACTAAAGGAAATTGTTTGGAATCCTCTCGTAAATGACAATCAGTTCAATGAGAACTTTGTAGCACAAGAAAAAACATTATTAGCCAAGAAATTAGAAGCTATGGTCGATAATAAATCACAGATATCATTTTTAAATTTATTAAAGCATATGTTTGGAGATCACCCATACAGACATCTTGCAACTGGTCAAGTTTCATATATTAACAACATAACACCGGAAACCTTATACCATACATATCAATCTATGTTATCTGACGACTTTTGTGCCGTTTATGTAGTCGGTAATGTGGATGAAACAACAGTAAAATCTCAAATAGACACATATTTTAATATTCAAACAGTACCATTTGAACTTACTACTGTGACACCAATGTTAACGAATCATGAGTTGCCTCAGACAATCCTTGAAGAAGATGACGTAGACCAAGCTAAGTTAAATATGGGCTTTAAACTGCCAACAGTATATGGAGAAGCAGATTATTTTGCAGTGGTTGTATTTAACATTATGTTTGGAGGCGACCCTTCTTCAGTACTTTTCAATGAAGTCCGTGAAAAACAAAGTTTAGCGTATTCGATTCATTCTCAAATTGATGGTAAAAATGGATATATGTTTGTATTAAGTGGTGTTTCGAGTGATAAATATGAAGTTGCAAAAGATACCATTATTGAAGAATTTAATAAAATCCAAGCAGGTCAATTTGATGATAGTAAATTGGCATTAGCCAAAAAGGTTATCGTTTCACAAAGACAAGAGTCACAAGATAGAGCAAAGAGTATTATTGAGATTTTAAATAATAATATTTTATTAAATGAGGATTTAACCGAAGATATGTATATTGAAGGAATAGAGCATGTTACAAGAGAAGATGTCATCAAGGTTGCACAAGCAACAGTGCTCGATACGATATATATATTGACGAAAGGAGGTAGTGAATCGTGAAGGAAACATACTATGATCAAATAGATGAGCGGGTCTTTGAAGCAGAATTAGAAAATGGTTTGAAGGTATTTATTATTCCAAAAGCAGGATTCCAAAAGACCTTTGTCACATATACTACTCAATTTGGATCGTTAGATAATAAGTTTAAGCCTCATGGCAGTGATACATATGTAACAGTACCAGACGGTGTGGCGCACTTTTTAGAACATAAATTATTTGAAAATGAAGAAGAAGATTTGTTTACTGCATTTGCAGAAGATAATGCACAAGTTAATGCCTTTACGAGTTTCGACCGTACAAGTTACTTGTTTAGTGCGACTGATAACGTGGATCGCAATATTAAACGATTATTGACTATGGTAGAGACACCTTACTTTACAAAGGAAACTGTTGATAAGGAAAAAGGTATTATTGCTGAAGAAATTAAAATGTATCAAGAACAGCCAGGATATAAAGTAATGTTTAACACGCTAAAAGCAATGTATCAAACACATCCAATTCGTGTCGATATTGCAGGTAGTGTTGAAAGTATTTATCAAATTACTAAAGATGATTTATATCTTTGCTATGAAACATTTTATCATCCGTCAAATATGGTGCTATTCGTTGTTGGAGATGTAGATCCTGAGCATATTTATCGTGTCGTAGCTGAACATGAGGATATGAGAGATAAAGAGTATCAACCTGAAATAGTGAGAGATCCTCTGATTGAACAAGAGAAAGTAAGTGAATCGGTTGTAACTGAGACAATGAAATTACAATCACCACGACTAATGCTTGGATTTAAAAATAAGGTTCCACAGAATGAACCATCAGAGACATACGTACGTCGTGACCTTGAAATGACACTCTTTTTCGAGATGGTATTCGGTGAAGAGACAGATTTTTATCAAACGTTACTCAATCAAGATTTAATTGACGAGACATTTGGATATCAATTTGTACTTGAACCTACATACAGTTTCTCTATCGTGACAAGTGCAACACAAAAACCAGATGAATTAAAAGCATTATTACTTACCGAATTAGAGCATAAGTTAGGTAATATTGAGGATAATGATGCATTTGAATTATTGAAGAAACAATTTATAGGAGAATTTATTTCAGGATTAAATTCTCCAGAGTATATAGCAAATCAATATACAAAACTTCACTTTGAAGGTGTCAGTCTATTTGATTTATTAGACATAGTAGAAAGTATTACTTTGGAAAGTGTGAATGAAACAGCGGAGACTTGTCTGAATCTAGAACAGATGGTCGACAGTCGACTGGAGATGAAATAATACATGAAAGCATTAGTGATTGGTGGCTCTGGGTCAATTGGTACAGCGATTACCGAACGCCTATTGTCTGATGGCTATGAAGTTATTGTTCACTACAATCAAGCTGATTTATCATCATTACAAGAGCACTATCAAGGACAAGCAGTACAATTTGTACAATGTGATTTAAGTAAAGTAGACAATTTAGATAAATATTTTTATTTTGTTCAAAATTTAGACTGTTTGATATACACCAGTGGGCAAGCTTTATACGGTATGTTACAAGATATGACAGATGCGATGATTGATGAAAGTTATACGTTACATCTTCGTCAACTCATGCGTATTTGTCGATACTTTATTGATCAATTGAGACAAAGTATAAACGGTCGCATTGTTGTAGTCTCATCCATTTGGGGTGAAACTGGTGCGAGTTTAGAATCGGTGTATTCCGCAATGAAAGCTGGACAAATCGGTTTTGTTAAAGCGCTGAGTCAAGAATTGGCCTTAAGCACTGTTACAGTTAATGCGATTGCACCTGGCTTTGTCAGTGGGCGCATGACACAAGTATTTGATGATGATACATTAACAGAAATGGTTGAATCATTGCCACAACAGCGTTTGATTGACCCTCAAGAAATTGCGCATACATGTAGTTATCTTTGTCATCCTTATGCCAAGAGCATCACGGGTACTGTTCAAAAAGTCAATGGAGCTTGGTATTTATAAATTTAAATACTGTTGAAAAAACAATCCAACTCATGTACATTCAGTGCTATAATGTGATTACAATAAATGATAAAGTAACAAATGAATAGCTCTATATTTATAATAAATTTTAATTTATTGTTTCTACTAGACGTTTATTTTTATCAAAGCTATTATAAATAATAACTGTTGTTTTGAAACGAAGGGGTGTTTATTTCATGGCAGTCGCTACTAGAAAAGAATGGTATTTAGAATATGAGATAACAATGAACCGTGCTGGATTATTAGGTGATATTTCAAGTTTACTTGGTATGATGGGGATTAGTATTGTCACTATAAACGGTATTGAAGAAAGTAGACGTGGTTTACTTATCAAGACTGATAGTTTAGAAAAGGTAAATCGCTTTGAAAACATTGTAATGGAAATTGATGATATTTCGATTACTAAATTGAGAAAGCCAGAACTGCGTGATCGTTTAGCTGTCCGTCATGGTAGATACATAGAGCAAGATGCCGATGACAAGAAGACATTTCGTTTTGAACGTGAAGACTTAGGGTTACTTGTCGATTTTATGGCTGAATTATTTAAAGAAGATGGTCATAAATTAATTGGTATAAGGGGTATGCCAAGGGTAGGAAAGACAGAATCTATCGTTGCAGCAAGTGTCTGTGCACATAAAAGATGGTTGTTTATCAGTTCTACTTTAATCAAGCAAACTGTGAGAAGTTCGTTGATTAAAGGTGAATATGACTCAGACCATGTCTATATTATTGACGGTGCAGTTACAGCACGTGAATCAAGTCAAAAGCACCAGGATCTTGTGAAGGAAGTAATGAGTTTGCCGGCTATTAAGGTAGTTGAGCATCCAGATTTATTTGTTGAAACAAGTGATTACGAAATGAAAGATTTTGATTATATTATTGAATTAAGAGAAAATAAAAATCAAGAAATCCATTATGAAGAAATGAAAAAACAAACAGTTAAAAGTAAAAACAATTTAGACTTTAGCGATGATGGTTTTGGTGGTGGTTTTGGCTTTTTTGAATAATCAAATTAATTACATTTTATTAAAGGAGGCTTTACAACTTTGAATTCAATAGGTCAAACTTTAAAAGGTCGCCGAGAGCGTTTAGGTATGACATTAAATGAATTAGAGTCTCGTACACAAATTAAAAGAAAAACACTGACATTGATTGAAAATAATGATTTTGCTTCACTGAAAAATCAAAACTATGCTGAAGGCTTTATTATAAAGTATGCTAAGGCAGTGAATATCGATTCGGATCAACTTATTGAAGCACACAAAGAAGAAATTCCCAATGCGGATTATGATTTGGATCAAGTCATTGCGGCTTTTTCAGGTGAGCATAAACCAACATATAGAAGTAAAGATAAAGAACCACTACAACTTGCTGTAGTCGTTAGTTTTATAGTTATTGTTACAGCTATACTGTGGGTATTAGCAGTATTATTCTTGTAGATGAATTTAAGTTATAAATAGAAATGAGGCATTTTATATGAATATACCGAATTGGATAACCGTTTTTAGAGTTATACTAATTCCAGTGTTTATGGTATTTGCATTAGCAGATTTTGGTTTTGGTAAAGTTTCTTTTATCGGTGGAAATGATATTAGAATTGAATTATTGATTAGTGGTGTTATTTTTATCATTGCATCGTTGAGTGACTTTGTAGATGGTTATCTTGCTAGAAAGTGGGAGTTAGTTACCAATATGGGTAAATTTCTAGACCCATTAGCAGATAAATTACTAGTGTCGAGCGCATTAATAGCATTGGTACAAATTGATTTAACAAACTCGGTTGTAGCAATTATCATCATTGCACGTGAATTTGCAGTCACAGGTTTAAGATTATTGCAAATTGAGCAAGGATTTGTCAGTGCTGCTGGACAATTAGGAAAAATCAAAACGGCCGTTACAATGGTAGCAATTGTTTGGATATTATTAGGCGATCCACTTGCAAATTGGATTGGTTTTTCACTAGGTCAAACATTATTATATATCGGTGTATTCTTTACAATCTTATCTGGAATTGAATATTTCTATAAAGGTAGAGATGTGTTTAAAGCTAAATAATGTCAAAATGCTGTCGAAAGCATTTAAAAGTTACTAAAGTCAGATAAATCATCTGACTTTTTTTGATTTGAAAAGACTAACCATACTTTTTTATCAATTAAAAACGAAATATTTCGTTTTTGCTTGTACTTCGTTTTATAATTTAACTATGTTAAATATAGTGTAGCTTGTATGAAGGAGGAGTTTTCTTGAATATATCAATAATCGCAGTGGGTTCTGAATTATTATTAGGACAAATTGCTAATACCAATGGTCAATATCTATCACAATTATTAAATGGGATTGGTCACAGTGTGGTGGAACATGCAGTTATTGGTGATAACCCAGAACGTTTAAAACGTGTATTCAATACAGCACTAGACAACAATGATGCAGTGATTCTAACTGGTGGTTTAGGTCCTACAAAGGATGATTTGACAAAGCATACAGTAGCGGAGGTGCTTGGTCGTGAATTAGTAACAGATAGTGCTGCTTTAGAAGATATTGAACAGTATTTTATCAAGCAAAACGTTGAAATGACGCCTAATAATCGTCAACAAGCACTTGTAATAGAAGGGGCAGAAGTGTTAGAAAATAAATTTGGCATGGCGCCAGGTATGTTAGTTAGACATAAGGATAAGAAAGTGATTCTACTCCCTGGGCCACCAAAAGAAATGCAACCTATGGCTAAAAATGAACTATTGCCATATTTATTAGATGGCGAACAAATTATCTTCTCAGAATTACTGCGTTTCGCTGGTATCGGTGAATCTAAAGTTGAAACAGAATTATTAGATTTAATCGATAATCAAACAAATCCTACAATAGCACCTTTAGCAGGTACTCATGAAGTGAATATCAGACTAACTGCAAATGGTGAAACAGTTGAAAACTGTAAAGCTTTGATTGATCCAATTAAAACAGAGATTCTAAAGAGAATTGGTGATTTCTATTATGGTTCTGACGATATTAAGTTAGAACAAGCATTGATGCAAAATATCGAACGTACATTTGCGATATATGATGGTGTTACTGATGGAGATTTATATTCTCGTTTAAAAGATTTTGACCAAGAAGATCGCTTATTAGGCATGTTGCCACATAATAACCAATTTATAAGTAATGACTTGGATATAAAGAGACAATTATCAATTTCAACGAATATTGTAAAGGATTTATATAAATCTGAAGTTGCAATATCATTACTATATAATAAAGATACGGTGTATTTAGGCGTTCTTAAGGAAGGCAAATTGTCTGTACAACATTTTAAAATGATACAACAACGCAATTTACTTAAACACCGAACACAAAATTATGTATTAATTAGATTGTTAAATCGTTTAAAATCCCAATAAATCAATATTTATCTTTGTTTTTGAACAGTACGTGTGTTCTATATTAGACAAAACGAACAGTATTTTTAGCGAACAAATATTCGCAAAATGCTTGCACTAAAATAAAAATACATGTATAGTATGGGTAAGATAATTTTCAGAGACAAAACTCATTTAGGAGGTCCAGCATTGGATAACGATCGTCAAAAAGCTTTAGATACAGTAATTAAAAATATGGAGAAGTCATTTGGTAAAGGCGCAGTAATGAAACTTGGTGACAATAAAGCACGTAAAGTTTCAAGTGTTTCAAGTGGCTCAGTCACATTAGATAATGCTTTAGGAGTAGGTGGTTACCCTAAAGGTAGAATTGTAGAAATATATGGACCAGAAAGTTCTGGTAAGACTACTGTAGCATTGCATGCTATTGCTGAAGTACAAAAAAATGGTGGTGTAGCTGCATTTATCGATGCAGAACATGCGCTAGATCCAGTGTATGCTGAAGCATTAGGAGTAGATATCCAAAATTTATACTTATCACAACCGGACCATGGTGAACAAGGGCTAGAAATTGCAGAAGCATTCGTTCGTAGTGGTGCAGTAGATATTGTAGTTGTCGATTCGGTAGCCGCTTTAACACCTAAAGCAGAGATAGAAGGAGAAATGGGTGACACGCATGTCGGTTTACAAGCACGACTTATGTCACAAGCGTTACGTAAATTGTCAGGTGCCATTTCTAAATCAAATACGACGGCAATTTTCATCAACCAGATTCGTGAAAAGGTCGGCGTTATGTTTGGTAACCCTGAAACTACACCTGGTGGAAGAGCACTGAAATTCTATAGTTCAGTTCGTTTAGAAGTTAGACGTGCAGAACAATTGAAACAAGGTCAAGAAATTGTTGGTAATAGAACTAAGATTAAAGTTGTTAAGAACAAAGTAGCACCACCTTTCAGAATTGCAGAAGTTGATATTATGTATGGTAAAGGTATTTCTAAAGAAGGTGAATTAATCGACTTAGGCGTTGAGAACGAAATCGTTGATAAATCAGGTGCTTGGTATTCATATAATGGAGAACGCATGGGGCAAGGTAAAGAAAATGTTAAGACTTACCTTATGGAAAATCCAGCAGTTAAGAATGAAATCAATCAAAAGTTACGTGAAACTTTAGGTATATTTGATGGTGATGTCGAAGAGAGTGAAGAAGAACAACCAACTTCACTATTTGAAGATGAATAAGTTGAACTTAGTGCATACATGCAAATATTTTTAAAGCACGTGTCATATCCCGAGATTAGCAGATATCTAATCTCGGGATATTTTTATAAAAAGCTTTCAAATTGAGTGTCTAACGTTTGAATACGGTACTAATTATACTGAAAGTAGTAAAATAATAATTTAAATTTATGTGAAAAATTTTATTCTGATTTTCCATAAAATAAGGCGAATCGTGTGTTATCAACACCTATAGTAAATAAAGTGTAAAAGAGAGGTCTCTAATATTGAATTTATGTAGGTGGAAACCTTGACACTTCTTGTCTTTAAACCGTACAATTACATTGTATGATTCTTATATAACTTCATATAATCATATTGAATTTGATATACAGAGCAAAATCCTAGAAAAAAGGGGGTGTTTGTGTGAATTTATTAGGCCTCCTACTCGTTTTGCTAGGTATTATTCTCGGAGTTGTTGTAGGGTATATTATAGCCCGTAATTTATTGCATCAAAAGCAATTACAAGCAAGACAAACTGCCGAAGATATTGTCGAACAAGGTAAAAAAGAAGCAGATAATATCAAGAAGGAAAAGCTCCTTGAAGCTAAAGAAGAAAATCAAATCTTAAAAGAACAAAGTGAAAATGAACTTCGTGAAAGACGTGGTGATCTTCAAAGGCAAGAAGCCCGACTTCTTCAAAAAGAAGAAAACTTAGAGCGAAAATCTGATCTATTAGACAAAAAAGATGAGATTTTAGAGCAAAAAGAATCTAAACTTGAAGAAAGACAACAACAAGTAGATGCAAAAGAGAGTAGTGTTCAAACGTTAATAAATAAGCATGAACAAGAATTAGAACGCATCTCTGGTCTCTCTCAAGAAGAAGCAGCACAAGAACAACTTCAAAGAGTAGAAGATGAATTGTCACAAGATATTGCAATACTTGTTAAGGAAAAAGAGAAAGAAGCAAAAGAAGCAGTCGATAAAAATGCTAAAGAATTATTAGCAACAACTGTTCAACGTTTAGCTGCGGAACATACTTCCGAGTCAACAGTATCAGTTGTTAATTTACCGAATGATGAAATGAAAGGTCGAATCATTGGTCGTGAAGGAAGGAATATCAGAACGTTAGAAACGTTAACTGGTATTGACTTAATTATAGATGACACGCCAGAGGCAGTTATACTTTCTGGTTTTGACCCAATTAGACGTGAAATTGCTAGAACAGCATTAGTAAATCTTGTTTCAGATGGACGTATCCATCCTGGAAGAATTGAAGATATGGTAGATAAAGCTCGAAAAGAAGTAGACGATATTATTAGAGATGCTGGGGAACAAGCTACATTTGAAATAAATGTACATAATATGCATCCAGATTTAGTAAAAATCTTAGGTCGTTTACAGTATCGTACAAGCTATGGACAAAATGTACTAAAACATTCAGTTGAAGTTGCTCATTTAGCAGGTATGCTAGCAGCAGAATTGGGTGAAGATGTTACATTAGCTAAACGTGCTGGTCTACTTCATGACGTTGGTAAAGCGATTGACCATGAAGCTGAAGGTAGCCATGTTGAAATAGGAGTTGAATTAGCTAAGAAATATGCTGAAAGTGAAACAGTTATTAATGCAATTCATTCCCACCATGGTGATGTTGAACCTACTTCAATAATTTCTATTTTGGTTGCAGCAGCGGATGCATTATCTGCCGCTAGACCTGGAGCTCGTAAAGAGACATTAGAAAATTATATAAGAAGATTAGAAAGACTTGAAACATTATCAGAAAGTTATGATGGTGTTGAAAAAGCATTTGCTATCCAAGCTGGTAGAGAGATTCGAGTTATTGTATCACCAGATACTATCGACGACTTAAAATCACACCGCTTAGCAAGAGATATTAAAAACCAAATTGAAGATGAACTTCAATATCCTGGTCATATAAAAGTGACAGTTGTTCGAGAGACTAGAGCAATTGAATATGCAAAATAACGTTCTAGATATTTAATGAATTCTAGAACTTAGTTAAAGCCTATCCATGATTTTGGATAGGCTTTAACTTTTTATAATGTTAGTAGTTATGAAAACAATAAAAGCTATCCTCAAATATTTGAGGATAGCTTTTATTGTTGAAGTATAGCTTGGATATAAATAAATTATCTTCAATTAGCAATTAATAAGTACTAAGTTAATTCTAAATCTGCTGCTTTAATTTCTTTTAAAACTTCAGCTGTGTCGTAACAGTTTGTTGAAATGTTAGAATGTCTTTCGGCTAATCGATAGGCATTTACATAGAGTTCTAAACTGTCTTTAGCGATATCTTCTGGATTGTCACTTTTTGATGGATTTGCTGTAACTACTAAGTCAGCAAATTTTTGTGGATCAATATTTATTGACATTTATAAATTACAACTCCTATATCTAGTTAAATTAATGTTACAGTACATTATTTACCACGTCATATCACTTTAAAACTTAGAAAATTGAATATATTTTTCACATTCACTTTTCATAATAAAAAAATTACATTAAACTATCAGTAAGAGAGGATGAACTGTTAATGAGAATACTTTTTATTGGGGATATTGTTGGTAAGGTAGGAAGAGATGCTATTAAAACATATTTACCGAAGTTAAAGCAAACACATCGCCCAACGGTTACAATAGTGAATGCAGAAAATGCTGCACACGGAAAAGGTTTAACCGAGAAAATTTATAAAGAACTATTAAGAGAAGGCGTAGATTTCATGACAATGGGTAATCACACCTATGGTCAAAGACAAATTTATGATTTTATAGATGATGCTAAGCGCATGGTACGCCCAGCTAACTTCCCGGATGCAGCACCCGGTGTCGGTATGCGATTCATTCAAATAAATGAGTTGAAATTAGCAATAATTAACTTACAAGGTCGTGCATTTATGCAAGATATTGATGATCCGTTTACCAAAGCAGATGAATTAATTGCACAAGCGAAACAAGAAACAGATTATATCTTTGTAGATTTTCATGCAGAAACAACATCTGAGAAAAATGCTATGGGCTGGTATTTAGATAACAGAGCAAGTGCAGTTGTTGGTACACATACACATATACAGACTTCTGACGAGAGAATTTTGCCTGGAGGTACAGGATACATTACCGATGTTGGAATGACAGGGTATTATGATGGCATTTTAGGAATTAATCGTGCTGAAGTGATTAATCGATTTTTAACGAGTCTGCCACAACGACATGTTGTACCTGATGAAGGTAGAAGTGTGTTGTCTGGTGTTATTATCGACTTAAATAAAGAAGGTAAAACGACACATATTGAACGCGTATTAATTAATGATGATCACCCTTTTTAAGCTATCGTCCATTAGTATGATTTTTAAAATGTTCCACTCTTTACATAGTAAAAGGGTGGTTCATTTTGATATGATGAAAGATGAATTATTAATACCACTAGGAGGCAAGATGATATGAAATCACAAGTATCATGGAAAGTGGGCGGTCAACAAGGTGAAGGTATAGAATCGACTGGGGAAATCTTCGCTACTGCTATGAACCGTAAAGGATACTACTTATATGGCTATCGTCATTTTTCAAGTAGAATTAAAGGCGGCCACACAAATAATAAAATAAGAGTATCAACAACACCTGTACATGCAATTAGTGACGATTTAGATATATTAGTTGCATTTGATCAAGAAACGATTGAATTAAATCACCATGAGATGAGATCTGATAGTGTCATTATCGCTGATAGTAAGGCGAAACCACAAAAGCCTGAAGATTGCAAAGCTGAGATGATAGATTTACCATTAACTGCAACTGCAAAGGAATTAGGTACGGCTCTAATGAAAAATATGGTTGCGATAGGTGCAACGTGTGCAGTTATGGATTTAGAATTAAGTGATTTCGAGAGTTTAATCACGAACATGTTTACGAAAAAAGGTGAAAAAGTAGTTGAAATGAATATTGAAGCCTTAAAAGAAGGCTATCGATTGATGAGCGAACAACTTGAACATATCACTGGAGACTTTGTATTAGAACCTACAAACCATAATCCTCATTTATATATGATTGGTAATGATGCAATAGGTTTAGGCGCATTATCAGCTGGATCTAGATTTATGGCTGCATATCCAATCACACCTGCTTCTGAAATTATGGAGTATATGATTGAGAATTTACCAAAAGTAGGCGGAACTGTAGTACAAACAGAGGATGAGATTGCAGCAGCAAATATGGCTATCGGTTCAAACTATGCGGGAGTACGTGCATTTACGGCAAGTGCTGGACCTGGACTGTCGTTGATGATGGAAGCAATTGGTCTTTCTGGAATGACAGAAACGCCATTTGTTGTGATTAATACACAACGTGGAGGACCTTCAACTGGTTTGCCAACGAAGCAAGAGCAATCAGACTTAATGCAGATGATTTATGGTACACATGGCGATATACCTAAGATTGTTGTAGCACCTACAGATGCTGAAGATGCATTTTACCTAACTATGGAGGCCTTTAATTTAGCCGAGATGTACCAATGTCCAGTTATTGTATTAAGTGATTTACAATTATCTTTAGGTAAACAAACTGTCGATCAATTGGACTATAATCGCATTGAGATTAAACGTGGCGCAATTGTCCAGTCTGATATTGAAAGAGAAGAAGATGACAAATCTTATTTCAAGCGTTATGCACTTACGGAATCAGGTGTATCACCAAGACCGTTACCAGGAGTTAAAGGTGGTATACATCATGTGACTGGTGTTGAACACAATGAAGAAGGTAAGCCAAGTGAAGCAGCAGATAATCGTAATCAACAAATGGATAAGCGTATGCGCAAAGTTGAACATTTATTAATTAATGAGCCCGTTGAAGCGGATGTTGTTCATGATACTGCAGATATATTATATATTGGATTTATCTCAACTAAAGGTGCCATTCAAGAAGGTAAGGATAGACTAGAAGAACAAGGTGTAAAAGTGAATCATGTTCAAATTAGACAATTACATCCATTCCCTAAAGAAACACTACAGCAAGAAATAGATAAAGTGTCGAAAGTTGTAGTAGTTGAACATAATTACCAAGGCCAACTAGCAAATATTATAAAAATGAATGTAAATTTAGGTGATAAATTAATTAATCAGACTAAATATGATGGCACGCCATTTTTACCTAAAGAAATAGAACAAAAAGGATTAGAAATTGCCGAAGAGTTAAAGGAGTTGGTGTAAGTGGCAACATTTAAAGATTTCAGAAATAATGTTAAACCCAATTGGTGTCCGGGATGTGGAGATTTCTCTGTTCAAGCTGCTATTCAAAAGGCAGCAGCTAATGTAGGCTTGGAGCCTGAAGAAGTAGCTATTATCACTGGTATAGGTTGTTCTGGACGCTTATCAGGCTACATTAATTCCTATGGTGTGCATGGAATTCATGGTAGAGCCTTACCGCTTGCACAAGGTGTTAAAATGGCTAATAAAGATTTAACAGTTATCGCTTCAGGTGGTGATGGAGACGGTTACGCCATCGGTATGGGACACACAATACATGCCTTACGTAGAAATATGAATATGACATATATTGTAATGGATAATCAAATTTATGGTCTGACTAAAGGCCAAACATCGCCATCTTCAGCGCAAGGCTTTGTCACGAAATCAACACCAAAAGGGAATATAGAACAAAATGTAGCACCATTAGAACTTGCTTTGTCATCTGGAGCTACATTTGTTGCCCAAGGTTTCTCTAGTGATATTAAAGCTCTGACGAAAATGATTGAAGATGCAATAAATCATGATGGCTTTTCATTTGTGAATGTTTTCTCACCATGCGTAACTTATAATAAAGTGAACACATATGATTGGTTTAAGGAAAACTTAACTGATATCGCAGACATAGATGGATATGATTTTACAGATAAAACGATGGCAACACAAAAGGTGCTAGAATACAATTCACTAGTTAAGGGTATTGTCTATCAAGACACAGATACGCCATCATTTGAGTCTCAAATTGATGAAATGTCTAATGAAGCATTAGCAAAACAAGATATTCATTTGGATGAAACTCAATTTAATGAATTAACGAAACAATTTGTGTAATCGAAGGACTTTTAAATATTTTTATAGCTGATATAATTCAAGTGTCAAAGATACTGTGTTATATCAGCTTTTTTTAATAAATATGGAAATTAAAATAAGGAGTATATGATGGTAGATAAATATAGGAGTATGGGAGAATTATTAACCAAAACTAAGCAAGGTGATGATTGGGATATCGTAACAAGAGAGGCAACAAAACCAGTTATTATAACTGCAGTGCATGGAGGGGCAATCGAACGTGGTACTTCAGAATTGGCTGATTGCCTAAGTGATTTAGGTGATTATAAATATTACACATTTAAAGGTGTTAGAAAAAACAAAAACCATGAATTACATGTAACTTCGCGTCACTTTGACGAACCAAAATTACATCAAATGATTGAGGATAGTCAATTTGCAGTTTCAATACATGGTTGCATGGGCGATAAGTCAGAAGTTTATATTGGTGGACGTGACCTAGAATTAATTGCGTCCATCAAAAATGAATTAGCAGACATTAATATTATAGTGAAAGATGCACCAAGTCATATATCTGGATTCCATAGAGATAACTTTGTTAACTGTTGTAAGCGGGAGGCAGGCGTGCAACTTGAATTGACAGTTGCATTGAGAAAAAGCCTGTTTAAAAATCGTAAATTCACTTTATCAGCTCGTGAAGATAAAAATAATTGGGATGATTTGATGTATCAATTCTCGGAGGCAATACATAACGCGTTGACACGTTGTAAAGTAAGTTAAGTACCATCATTCAAATGTATACTGTGAATATGTCAGTTGAAAAAGCTAACGATTACTATTTATTTGATGAATAATTTGTTAAAATGAAATGAATTGATATTCCGAATGAAGGGCTAGTGATAGATATGCATGATACATTAATGAGCGTTCAAATTATTCCAAAGACACCAAACGGTGAAGACGTGATTCCATATGTTGATGAAGCGATTAAAGTGATTGATGATTCTGGGTTAGCATATCGTGTAGGACCTTTAGAAACAACAGTACAAGGCGAGATGAATGAGTGCCTCATTTTAATACAAAAGTTAAATGAACGTATGGTCGAATTAGAAGTACCTAGCACCATTTGTCAGGTTAAATTTTATCATGTTCCAGAAGGTATAACGATTGAAACTTTAACTGGTAAATATGATGAATTATAGTGCTTTGCCGGTTCAACTTAATGTTGTTGGATCGGTTTATTATCTTAAACGTCATTTTGCACTTTAGTGCTAAATTTAATATAATGAAGAGATGATTATATATTGAACTTAGAACGGTAATGCAATGAGTAGCATTGTTGGTTAATTTTAATTTTGTTCTTAGTTTATATGATATAGAGAGGATTTTGTAAAGTGAATGAAGAACAAAGAAAAAGTACTTCGATAGATATTTTAGCTGAACGTGATAAAAAAGCTAAAGACTATAGTAAGTATTTCGAGCATGTATATCAGCCGCCAAGTTTAAAAGAGGCACGTAAACGTGGGAAAGAAGAAATTAATTATAATAGAGACTTTCAAATAGATGAAAAATATCGCAATATGGGTCAAGGAAAGACATTCTTGATTAAAACATATGGTTGCCAAATGAATGCACATGATACAGAGGTTATGGCGGGTATTTTAGAGGCATTGGGTTATAAACCAATCGAAGATATTAATAAAGCAGATGTGATTTTAATAAATACTTGTGCCATTCGTGAAAATGCTGAAAACAGAGTGTTTAGCGAAATTGGAAACTTAAAGCATTTGAAAAAGGAAAAGCCTGAAACGGTAATTGGTGTTTGTGGCTGTATGTCACAAGAAGAATCAGTAGTGAATAAAATATTGAAGTCATATCAAAATGTAGATATGATTTTTGGTACACATAATATTCATCGCTTACCTGAAATATTAGAGGAAGCATATTTATCGAAAGCAATGGTAGTAGAAGTATGGTCTAAAGAAGGCGATGTCATTGAAAATCTACCGAAAGTACGTGAAGGTAATATTAAGGCATGGGTTAATATCATGTATGGCTGTGATAAATTTTGTACATATTGTATCGTGCCATTTACGCGAGGTAAAGAGCGTAGTAGAAGACCCGAAGATATTATCGAAGAAGTACGTGGTCTTGCACGAGAAGGTTATCAAGAAATCACGCTACTAGGTCAGAATGTAAACTCATATGGTAAGGACATTGATGGCTTAGAATATGGATTAGGGGATTTACTAGAGGATATTTCACGTATTGATATTCCACGAGTAAGATTTACTACGAGTCATCCGTGGGATTTTACAGATCGTATGATTGAAGTTATTGCAAATGGTGGTAACATCGTGCCACATATTCATTTACCAGTGCAATCAGGAAATAATGCAGTGTTGAAAATAATGGGACGTAAATACACACGTGAAAGTTATTTAGATTTAGTCGATAGAATTAAAACACAGATACCAAATGTAGCATTAACTACAGATATTATTGTGGGTTATCCAAACGAAACAGAAGCTCAATTTGAAGAAACATTAACCTTATATGATGAAGTTGAATTTGAGCACGCGTATACTTATATTTATTCACAAAGGGATGGTACACCAGCTGCTAAAATGCAAGATAATGTACCGATGGATGTAAAGAAAGATAGACTACAACGTTTAAATCAGAAAGTATCACAGTATTCTGAAGCGGCAATGAAACCATATGAAGGCCAAACAGTAGAGGTATTGTGCGAAGGTGCAAGTAAAAAGGATGATACTGTATTAGCAGGTTATACTGCTAAGAATAAATTAGTTAACTTTAAAGCGCCAAAGGACATGATAGGTAAAATAGTTGAAGTTCAAATCGATGAAGCGAAGCAGTATTCATTGAATGGTACATTTATTCGTGAAAGTGGAAAAGCTGTGGTGACACCTTAATGTATAATAAAGATGAAATTTTAGCTGAAGCTGATAGAATAAGTGAGCATATTAAAGACTTAGATATCGTAAAGGAATATCATCGTGTAGAACAACAAATTCATAATAATAAACAAATTGAACAGAAAATGAAAGATTTAAAAAAGAATCAAAAACAATCTGTCAATTTACAAAATTATGGAAAGACGGAAGCATTGAAACAATCTGAAGGAAAGATTCAAGAAATTGAACAAAATATTAACATTTTACCAATTGTTGAAGAATTTAAAGAGTCTCAAGCAGAGGCGAATGATTTACTACAAATGTTAATCAGTACAATGTCAGATCGACTAAATGAACATAATGAAGATAATAACAATACGTAATTGTATTTTTCAGGAAAGGGGAGCGATGAATGAAGACACAAAAATTGACGTTAACTGCTATATTAATTGCGCTCAATGTCGTATTAAGTAGTATTATTGTCATTCCTTTGGGACCAGTAAAGGCAGCGCCAATACAACATTTAGTAAACGTGTTATGTGCAGTATTAGTAGGACCATGGTTTGGTTTAGCACAAGCCTTTATTTCATCAGTAATTCGCATTATTTTTGGTACAGGTAGTTTCTTTGCCTTTCCTGGAAGTATGGTTGGTGTATTGCTTGCTAGTGCCTTTTATCATTATCGTAAACATATCTTTATGGCTGCGGTGGGTGAAGTAATTGGTACTGGAATCATTGGTAGTGTAATGTGTATTCCACTAGCAGCTATTTTAGGATTTGCTGATTTTGCAGTTAAACCATTGATGCTTATGTTTTTAGTATCTAGTATAATTGGTGCAATTATCAGTTATATCATTTTAATGATTTTAAAGAAAAAAGGGATATTAAAGAAATTTTTCAATAAAGATTAACTAAGATTGAGATTTAAAATAACTGTGTTTTTCACTTTAAGTATCTGTATTTTTGGACGCTTGAAGTGGGCATAAAAGTTATTTTATCTCAATCTTTTTTATATTTCATAGCTGGAAAGCCATAATTTAAAATTTTATAATTATGTGGATGCAACCATTTTTTATTAAATGAGCGTAGTAATAAAAGTTATGTTAAAATTTAAGAGTTAAAAGGATAAATAAAGTACGTTAGGAATATAGCTAAAAATCATATATAGCTATTGTCCACAAGTGAGTAAACGCAATTGTACTGACATTCATATTTAGTTCTATAGTTGAACAATGTGAAGTGTTTTATGCGTATAACGATAAAATGAACAAACAAAAGAATTTGTAGAAGGATAGTGAAGTAACAATATGACGAACCAAACGCCAATGATGCAACAATATTTAAAAATAAAATCTGAATATCAAGATTGTTTATTATTTTTTAGATTAGGCGATTTCTATGAAATGTTCTTTGAAGACGCAAAAGAAGCGTCTAGAGTATTAGAAATAACATTAACTAAACGCGATGCTAAAAAAGAGAATCCGATTCCAATGTGTGGTGTACCATATCATTCTGCTGATGGTTATATCGAAACTTTAATAAATAATGGTTATAAAGTCGCTATTTGTGAACAAATGGAAGATCCTAAGCAGACAAAGGGCATGGTTCATCGTGATGTAGTACGCATCGTGACGCCCGGTACGGTTATGGATCAAGGCGGGGTAGATGAAAAGCAAAATAATTATATTTTGAGCTTTATTAAATTAGAAGGCATCTATGCATTAAGCTATTGTGATGTTTCAACTGGGGAACTAAAAGTTACACACTTTGAAGACGAAGCAACATTAATCAATGAAATTACGACTATTAATCCTAATGAGATTGTTGTAAATCAAAAACTGGATCCAGAATTACGTCGCCAAATCAGCTTGACGACGGAAACAATTACATTAAGAGAAGCAATTTCTGATGCACAGTATGCTGTTAATGAAATGACAGAACGACATTTGTTTAATGCTACACAGTTATTGCTAGACTATATTCACCATACACAAAAAAGAGATTTATCCCATATTGAGACAGTCATTAAGTATGAAGCCGTAGATTTTATGAAAATGGATTTTTATGCTAAAAGAAACCTTGAGTTAACAGAAAGCATTAGATTGAAATCCAAAAAAGGAACGTTACTATGGTTAATGGATGAAACAAAGACGCCAATGGGAGCACGAAGATTAAAGCAATGGATAGATAGACCTTTAATTCATCAACAAAACATTGAAAATAGATTGAATATCGTTGAACAATTTATCAATCATTTTATCGAACGTGATACACTCAGAAATTATTTGAATCAAGTCTATGATATAGAACGATTAGTAGGCCGCGTGAGCTATGGTAATGTCAATGCACGTGATTTAATTCAACTCAAACATTCTATTTCTGAAATACCTAATATCAAAACATTAATAACTGGTTTAAATGATAACTTAGCCACACAATTCCAAGCTTTAGAACCACTAGATGAATTACTGGCATTACTCGAAGATAGTCTTGTAGAAGAACCACCTATTTCTATCAAAGATGGTGGGTTATTTAAAGCAGGTTTTAATCAAGATTTAGATAGTTATCAATCAGCGTCAAAAAATGGAAAAACATGGTTAGCTGAATTACAAACTAAAGAAAGACAACGTACTGGAATTAAATCACTAAAAATAAGTTTCAATAAAGTTTTTGGTTATTTCATAGAAATTACACGTGCCAATTTACAAGGTTTTGATCCTAATGCTTTCGGCTATCAACGCAAACAAACATTATCTAATGCAGAGCGTTTTATTACTGACGAATTGAAAGAAAAAGAAGATATTATTCTAGGGGCAGAAGATAAAGCAATTGAATTAGAGTATCAATTATTTGTGCAATTAAGAGAACAAGTGAAACGTTATACTGAAAGATTACAACGTCAAGCTAAAATCATTTCAGAAATTGATTGTCTCCAAAGCTTTGCAGAAATTGCCCAAAAATATAACTATACTCGACCGCACTTTAGTAAAGATAAGACGCTTGAATTAACAAATTCACGTCATCCAGTTGTGGAACGTGTTATGGATTATAATGATTATGTACCAAATGATTGTGAATTAAATGAAGCGGCGTATATATATTTAATTACTGGGCCAAATATGTCCGGTAAATCGACCTATATGCGACAAGTAGCAATTATAAGTATAATGGCACAAATGGGTGCTTATGTACCTTGTGATCAAGCTGTACTACCTATTTTCGACCAAATATTTACTCGAATTGGTGCAGCAGATGATTTGGTTTCTGGGAAAAGTACCTTTATGGTAGAAATGTTAGAAGCACAAAAAGCTTTAGCTCATGCAACAGCAGATAGTTTAATTATTTTTGATGAAATTGGTCGTGGAACATCAACTTATGATGGTTTAGCATTAGCACAAGCAATGATTGAATATGTGGCAAATACCTCACACGCAAAAACATTATTCTCGACGCATTATCATGAATTAACTGCGCTTGATCAAACTTTACCTTGTTTGAAAAATGTGCATGTAGCTGCCAATGAATATAAAGGTGAGTTAATCTTCTTACATAAAGTAAAAGAAGGTGCTGTAGACGATAGTTATGGTATTCAAGTTGCTAAATTGGCTAATCTACCAGATGCAGTAATTTCTAGGGCGCAAGTTATTTTAGATGCATTTGAAAAAAGTGACCAACTGCACGATAACCAAGTTGTAGTGAATAAGGTGGAAGTGTTAGATGAATCTTCACATAGCGCAGATGATGCGACAAATCAAGATTTAATGGAAGAAACTGTGTCATCAGATCAATCTCACGCTATTTTCGAAACAAATGTGTCGAATCAACACCCAGAGGATGACATAGCGAGAGATAATAAAGCTGATGCCACACAACAATTTGAACAGGCGGCATTTGAACTATTTGATGCACCAGTTGAACAAAGTGAGATTGAACAAGAGATAAAAGCACTAAACTTATCAAATATGACGCCTATTGACGCTTTAGTTAAACTAAGTGAATTACAAAAACAGTTAAAGTAGAGGTGAAGTCAAATGGGTAAAATTAAGGAATTACAGACATCGTTAGCAAATAAAATTGCAGCCGGAGAAGTGGTAGAACGACCAGGTTCTGTTGTAAAGGAATTACTTGAAAATGCAATCGATGCCCAAGCGACTGAAATCAATATTGAAGTTGAGCAATCTGGAGTCGCTTCAATTCGAGTAGTAGACAATGGTACTGGTATTGAGGCAGATGATTTCGATTTAGTATTTCATCGTCATGCTACGAGTAAATTAGACGACGATGAAGATTTATTCCATATACGTACATTAGGATTTAGAGGTGAGGCATTAGCGAGTATATCCTCTGTTGCGAAAGTAACATTAAAATCATGTACTGATAATGCAGAAGGTCAGGAAATTTATGTTGAAAATGGAGCCATCTTAGAACAGAAACCTGCAAAAGCAAAACGAGGTACTGATATTTTAGTTGAATCACTTTTCTATAATACGCCGGCACGTTTAAAATATATTAAAAGTTTATATACAGAGCTAGGTAAAATTACTGATATTGTTAATAGAATGGCAATGAGTCACCCTGATATTAGAATTTCATTAGTATCAGACGGCAAGACGATTATTAAAACCAATGGTTCTGGAAGAACAAATGAAGTCATGGCTGAAATATATGGTATGAAAGTTGCCAAAGATTTGGTTCAAATTACCGGGGATACGAGTGATTATCATATTGAAGGATTTGTAGCTAAACCAGAACATTCTAGAAGTAATAAACACTATATTTCCATTTTTATAAACGGAAGGTATATAAAGAATTTTTTATTAAATAAAGCAATTGTAGAAGGATATCACACGCTTTTAACAATTGGCCGTTATCCTATCTGTTACATTAACATTGAAATGGATCCTATTTTAGTTGATGTTAACGTGCATCCGACAAAATTAGAGGTAAGATTATCTAAAGAGGATCAATTGTATGCACTCATTGTTGAAAAGATACAAGAGGCATTTAAGGATCGCATTTTAATACCGAAAAACGATATGACGAAATTCACTAAAAAAAATAAGGTATTAAGTCAGTTTGAACAACAAAAAATGGATTTTGAACAAAGACAACAGCGCCATCTTACAAACGATCCACAGTCTACTACGAATGTCAGTGGCAATGAAAAATACACCCAATCACACCCAGACGAATCAATTGTAGATCAACAGAGTACAGCAAATATTGAACATGGTGAGCAAGCAATAACAAAAGATGATTTATATTCTACGCACAATAATGATTCAATGATTGGACAGCAACAGTATCAATCAGGTTATGCTCAGTATGACAGTTATAATCATGCTGAAGATATCGTAGATTCAGATTATATTCGAAGTCAAAGAGATGTGCTCAATGCAATGGATAATACAGATGAGGAGAAAGCTGTTGATTATTCAGACACAGAACAGCAAACATATAGAGAAAGTACTACAACTGCTGAAGAACAACAGGATATAAAAGGGAGTGTTAGTGAGACACCAAGTCGTCGTGTTCCATACATGGAAATTGTTGGTCAGGTACATGGGACATATATTATTGCTCAAAATGAAAATGGTATGTTTATGATAGATCAACATGCTGCACAAGAACGTATTAAATACGAATACTTTAGAGATAAAATTGGAGAAGTGACAAATGAAGTTCAAAACTTACTGATTCCATTAACTTTCCATTTTTCAAAAGATGAACTAATGATTATTGATCAACATAAAGATGAACTAGAGAAAGTAGGCGTCCACCTTGAACCTTTCGGAGGCCATGATTATATTGTTGATAGTTATCCTGTTTGGTTCCCACCAGAAGAAGCAGAAGAAATTATAAAAGATATGATTGAATATGTATTAGAGCATAAAACAGTTTCAGTGAAAAAAATACGTGAAGAAGCAGCCATCATGATGAGTTGTAAAAAATCAATCAAAGCAAATCATTACTTAAAAAATAATGAAATGGCAGATTTAGTTAACCAACTTAGAGAAACGGAAGATCCATTTACTTGTCCTCATGGACGCCCGATTATTATTAATTTTTCAAACTATGAAATAGAACGATTATTCAAAAGGATTATGTAGGAGGTTAGTGGCTTGAAACCACATATTTTACCAGCAATTCGTTCGATGAAAGACTTAGAAAAGCTGACAAAAACAGATTATAAAGAATGTGTATTGTTAGATACACATATTGGTCATTTGAAGAGTATTATGGATCTATTGAAAAAGAATAAAATTGAAACTTATATCCACATTGATTTAATAAAAGGTATGAGTCATGATGAATTTGCATGTGAATATTTAATCCAGCATTATCATCCGAAAGGTATTGTATCTACCAAGACAAAGGTAATTAATAAGGCCAAAGCATTAAATACTACAACTGTATTTAGAGTGTTTATACTAGATAGTCAAGCATTATCGAGAAGTATTGATTTGATTAAGCGTGTTGAACCTGATTATGTTGAGGTATTACCTGGAGTTGCCACCAAAGCAATTCAAATTATTAACGAAGAAACGAATACACAAGTCATTGCGGGTGGATTAATTAACGATGTAGATGAGGTTAATGTTGCAGTGGAGCACGGTGCTAAATATATTACTACGAGTGATAGAGATTTATGGTAGTTATAGATATATTAAAAAAATTATATAAGAATTAAGTTGACGGTTATAGCAATAATATTGTAATTATGCAATTATTATCGCTATAACCGTTTTTAAATTAGTAATTAAATTAAAAGTGGAGGTGATTATATGATTAAACCATCACGACTTAAATCAGGTGATACGGTTGCAATTGTCTCATTGTCATCAGGTATAGCGGGTGATCATCAATATATTTTGAGAACCTTACAGGGTATAAATAACTTAAAACAAATATTTGGCTTGCAAGTTAAAGTGATGCCTAATGCACTGAAAGGTAGTCGATATTTAAAAGAACATCCTGAAGCCCGAGCTGCAGATTTAAATGAGGCATTGGTTGATCCTGAAATCAAAGGTATTATTAATTGTATTGGTGGGGATGATGCACATACGATAATTCCATTTATTAATAGTCAAAATATTAAAAAATATCCTAAAATATTTAGTGGTTATTCTGATACAACTTCACTGCATTTATTATTCTATAAAATGGGTATAGTGAGTTATTACGGTCCAGCACTTCTAACAGACTTTGCCGAAAATGGAACGATGGATGAATATACAATTCAACATATCAAACACTGTTGGTTTGAAACGCATGATTCACACAATATTTATCCAGCAAAATACATTAGAACGAACAGTGGTGATTGGGGAAGTGCTAAGGGCAAAATGAGAAGGGGGATAATGCCGAATCATAATTATGAAGTGTTAAACGGTAAAGGCACAGCAAGAGGTAAATTATTTGGTGGTAATTTAGAAACTTTATTAAAAGTGGTTAATGACGATATTTACCCAATTGTAGAACGACTAAGGGGTACAATTTTATTTCTTGAAACATCTGAAATAGTGCCGTCACTTGAAATGATAACTAAAGCAATAAACGTAATACTTACCGATGAGGTGCTTGCAGCCATTGAAGGAATTATAATAGGTAAACCATATCTCAATCGCAATTATGAATGTTATAAAAATGCATTTATTAAACGAATCAAACAAAGTAATAATCAAGATATTCCAATTTTATACAATTTATCATTTGGCCATAATGAACCGAAAATGATACTACCTTATGGATTGTATGGTGAAATCGATTGCAAAAACAAAATATTTAAATTATTGGAGTCTACTGTATCCCGTAACTAATTGTGTCAAATTAGTTACAAAATTTAGTTGACAACGCTTACAAAATAAGTGTAATATAAAGTTAAGTTAATAATTAGAACAGAGATGGGAGATTTCTACAGTACTTAGACCGGTGGTTCACAACTGGAAACTATTGTAGAAGTCTCTTTGTCTTTTTTAGGAGGAATCTCAATGAATGTATATTTTGCTGAATTTTTGGGAACAGCAATACTAATCTTGTTTGGGGGTGGCGTTTGTGCAAACGTTAACTTAAAGCGAAGTAATGGTAATGGTGCTGATTGGATCGTCATTGCTGCAGGTTGGGGGCTTGCGGTAACGATGGGTGCTTATGCAGTTGGAAATATTTCTGGTGCACACTTAAATCCAGCAGTAACACTTGCATTTGCCATGGATGGCGCATTAAGTTGGTCTATGGTACCAGGTTATATCATTTGTCAAATTCTAGGTGGTATTTTTGGTGGCGTTTTAGTTTGGTTAACTTATTTAGCACATTGGAAAGTTACAGAGGATAAAGGAGCTAAATTAGGCGTATTTTCTACTGCTCCTGCAATTAAGAACTATTTAGCAAACTTTATCAGTGAAATTATCGGAACAGCAATCTTAACTTTAGCATTATTATATATTGGTATGAACAAAATAGCTGACGGTTTAAATCCTTTAATCGTTGGTGGCTTAATCATTGCTATCGGTTTAAGTTTAGGTGGTCCTACAGGTTATGCGATCAACCCTGCTCGTGACCTAGGTCCACGTATTGCGCACGCAATTTTACCAATTGCCGGTAAAGGAAAATCAAATTGGGGATATGCAATTGTACCAGTTCTTGGTCCTATTACTGGTGGTATGATGGGTGCTGTTATTTATAGATTATTCTATAAAGGTGCTTTTGATGCGATGTCTGTTGTTGCAATTGTCTTATTAATTGTTACAATTGTTCTTGGACTAGTATTAAATAAAGGTAAAGATGCAAAAGGCATTGAATCTATTTATTAAAAGTTTTAAATTTGTCCTGTTTATATTTATTGATATAGACAGGTCTTATGTTGCAAATTTTTAAAAGTTTGAGCTAAACCGTTGTGGGTATTGGGTAATAATGTGTAACTTTGAGATGAAGTCATAAACATATTTAGCATATATTCAGACAACAATAAAGATTAACAAGGGAGCGTTACATTATGGAAAAATATATTTTATCAATTGACCAAGGAACTACAAGTTCACGCGCAATTCTATTCAATAAAGATGGAGAAATTAAAGGTGTTGCACAAAGAGAATTCAAACAACATTTTCCTAAGTCTGGTTGGGTTGAACACGATGCTAACGAGATTTGGACATCTGTATTAGCTGTAATGGCAGAGGTATTAAACGAACAAAATGTTGGCGCAGATCAAATTGCTGGTATTGGTATTACCAACCAACGTGAAACGACAGTTGTTTGGGATAAAAATACTGGTCGCCCTGTGTACCACGCTATCGTTTGGCAATCACGTCAAACGCAAGGTATTTGTCAAGAATTAAAAGAACAAGGTTTAGAAAGCAAATTCAGAGAGAAAACTGGATTATTATTAGATCCTTACTTTGCAGGAACTAAAGTGAAATGGATTTTAGATAACGTTGAAGGTGCTAGAGATAAAGCAGAGAATGGTGATTTATTATTCGGTACAATCGATTCTTGGTTAGTATGGAAATTATCTGGTGGAAAAGCACATATCACAGATTACACAAATGCGAGCAGAACATTAATTTATAATATTCATGATTTAGAATGGGATAAAGAATTGCTAGAAATTCTTGAAATTCCTGAATCAATGTTACCTGATGTTAAAGCTTCAAGTGATGTTTATGCCAATACAATTGATTACCACTTCTTCGGTCAAGAAGTTCCAATCGCTGGTATTGCAGGTGACCAACAAGCAGCACTATTCGGTCAAGCTTGCTTTAACCGTGGTGATGTAAAAAATACTTACGGAACTGGTGGTTTCATGTTAATGAACACAGGTGAAGAAGCTGTAGCTTCTGAAAGTGGTTTGTTAACAACGATTGCTTATGGCTTAGATGGCAAGGTGAATTATGCTTTAGAAGGATCAATCTTTGTTTCTGGTTCAGCAATTCAATGGTTGAGAGATGGTTTGAGAATGATAAATTCTGCACCTCAATCAGAAAACTATGCTGAACGTGTAGAGTCATCAGAAGGTGTCTATGTAGTACCAGCATTCGTTGGTCTAGGTACACCATACTGGGATGCAGATGCACGTGGTGCAATCTTTGGTTTAACACGCGGTACTGAAAAAGAACATTTTATTCGTGCGACTTTAGAATCTCTTTGCTATCAAACACGTGATGTTTTAGAAGCTATGGAAAAAGATTCAGATATAGAAGTTAACAATTTACGTGTTGATGGTGGCGCAGTTAAAAATAACTTCATCATGCAATTCCAATCTGACTTACTTAATGTAGGTGTTGAACGTCCTGAAATTAATGAAACAACTGCACTTGGTGCTGCTTATCTAGCTGGACTTGCTGTAGGTTTCTGGGATAGTAAAGACGAAATTGCAAATCGTTGGAAACTTGAAAAAGAATTCAAACCAGACATGGAAGAAAAAGAAAGAGAAAAACTTTACAAAGGTTGGAAAAAAGCAGTAGAAGCTACTCAAGTATTTAAATTAGATGAAGAATAAAAAATTAGACGTATTGTAGTTATTTATGCTACAATGTGGGTAAGTTAATAATATCAAGATGAGAAATGAGAGATTCTGTTCGTACAATTTATATATGTATGGGATAGGTCTCTCTTTTTTTATTATCTATAGGAGGCGCTAGGTTTATGAGTTTATCAACATTGAAAAGAGAACAGATTACAAAAGATTTAAAAAATGACTCTTATGATGTAGTCATCATTGGTGGCGGAATCACAGGAGCAGGTATAGCATTAGACGCAAGTGAAAGAGGTATGAAAGTAGCTCTTGTTGAAATGCAAGACTTTGCACAAGGTACAAGCTCACGTTCAACTAAATTAGTACATGGTGGTTTACGTTATTTAAAACAATTACAAGTAGGCGTTGTTGCTGAAACTGGTCGTGAACGTGCTATCGTTTATGAAAATGGTCCACACGTTACAACTCCAGAACGTATGTTATTACCAATGCACAAAGGTGGCACATTCGGTAAGTTCACAACTTCAATCGGTTTAACAATGTATGATACTTTAGCAGGCGTAAAAAAATCAGAACGTAAAAAAATGTTAAATTCTAAACAAACACTTGAAAAAGAACCACTTGTTAAAAAAGATGGTCTTAAAGGTGGCGGTACATATGTTGAATATAGAACAGATGATGCGCGTTTAACAATTGAAGTTATGAAACGTGCCGTTGAAAAAGGTGCTACAGTTATTAATCATACAAAATCTGTACACTTCACTTATGACTCAAATGAAAAAGTAAATGGAATTCATGTTGAGGATCAAATCACTGGTGAAACTTACCCAATTAAAGCTAAAAAAGTGATTAATGCGAGTGGTCCATGGGTTGATGAAGTACGTAGTGGTGATTACGCTAGAAATAACAAACAATTACGTTTAACTAAAGGTGTACACATTGTTATTGATCAATCTAAATTCCCATTAGGTCAAGCAGTGTATTTCGACACTGAAAAAGACGGTCGTATGATTTTTGCTATTCCACGTGAAGGTAAAGCATATGTAGGAACTACAGATACTTTCTACAACAATGACAAAACAACACCACTTGCAACACAAGAAGATAGAGATTACTTAATCGATGCGATTAACTACATGTTCCCAGATGTAGATGTTAAAGATGAAGATATTGAATCATCATGGGCAGGTATTCGTCCATTAATTTTAGAAGAAGGCAAAGACCCTTCTGAAATTTCAAGAAAAGATGAAGTTTGGGAAGGTAAATCTGGTCTATTAACAATTGCTGGTGGTAAATTAACTGGTTACCGTCACATGGCACTTGAAATTGTAGACTTATTATCAAAACGCTTGAAATCAGAATATGGTTTGAAATTCAAACCTTGTGCAACTAAAAACTTAACAATCTCAGGTGGAGATGTTGGTGGTAGTCAAAACTTCGAAAACTTTATTAATCAAAAGGTAGAAGAAGCAAAAGCTTACCAAATTGATGAAGCAACTGCACGTCACTTTGCTTCAAAATACGGTTCAAATGCTGAAGAATTATTTAAAATTGCACAAACAGCACAATACCAAGAATCAGGTTTACCATTAGATATTTATACTGAGTTAATCTACTCAATTCAAAATGAAATGGTTTATCGTCCAACTGACTTCTTTGTACGTCGTACTGGTAAACTTTACTTCAAAATTGATGACGTTATTAATTATAAAGACCAAGTGATAAGTGTAATGGCTGGATTATTAGGTTATTCTACTGTTCAACAACAACTTTATACTAAAGAATTGAATGTTGCTTTAGAAGAAGCACAAACAGGTAATGAACAACCAGCTGAAAAAGAATAATAAAGTATTATCATTCTTATAAAAGCACTATTGTTTTATAACTGAGTTAAAGAGAGACCTATCAGAATTATAGAAATTCTGGTAGGTCTCTTGTGTTATTTATGATAAATGCGTTAATGGTTTTTCATTTATAAATCATCATTTGCGAAAGTAAAGGCTGGTGTTGTTCTAAACTACAGTGAAAATAATAAATTGTATAGCTGTAGATATGAGTTGATTATAAAAAAATTATGTAAATTAAATAAAGCTTATAAGTAGATATGCTCAAAATATAATATGATAATAATGTTGTTTGCTATTTGATAGTGGTTTCGTAAGAGGGTATATTATTTAGTAAAGACTATTTTAAAACTTTCATGGTTTGGAGGCAGATTATGAATTTAAAAGAATTTAAAATCACAGTTTCTGACGGGAAAATGATTGATGTGAAATTAGATAAAGCTAAGCAACAAACAATAGGTGTAATACATTTGTTTCATGGTATGGCAGATTATATGGATAGATATGACCGCTTAGTCGCTTCTTTAAATCAACAAGGTTATGATGTGCTCAGACATAACCATAGAGGTCATGGTATAAATATTGCAGATAATGAGCGTGGACATTTTGATTCAATTGAACAGCTTGCAGAAGATGCTTATGAAATTGCTCAGACTGTTTGTACAAATTATAATAATATACCTTATATTGTTATTGGTCATTCAATGGGATCGATTGTGGCTCGTGTATTTTCCGAAAAATACCCTTTATCATTACAAGGGCTCATCCTAACGGGAACATTGCAGCATAATAAGGGGATGGGTTTATTATTATCCTCATTATTAAAATTAATCACGATTATTTGTGGTAAACGACGTAAATTGAAGTGGTTAAACAATTTAATGAATCGTACATTCAATAAGAAAATCGATGCGCAACAAACAGAATTTGATTGGATTTCAAGTACAGATTCAGAAGTTGAAGCATATAATAACGATCCTAATGCAGGCTATTTAGTATCAAATCAAATAATTTATGATACAATGCGACAAGCAAGACGCACGAGTAAAATAAAAAATATTAAGCAAATGAATCAAAATTTACCAGTGTTATTAATCTCAGGCAAAGAGGATGCATTAGGTAATTGCGGAGAAGGCATTCGTCAGTTAGGAAAATATTATAAAAAGGGCGGATTAAATCATGTGACAGTCCAATTGTATAAATTCAAGAGAAATGAAATTTTATTTGAAGAAGGTTATACACAAACATGGCAACATATGTATGAATGGATTGAAAAGCAGATTTTGAAAAAGTATGACAATACAAAGTAAAATAAAAAGAGAGAGTGAATATTAGTGGTAAATACTAAACCATTTATCATCGTTTTAGTCGGTCCAACAGCAGTTGGTAAGACTGAATTTAGTATTGAATTGGCAAAGCAATTTAATGGTGAAATTATTAGCGGTGATTCAATGCAAGTGTACAGACATATGGATATCGGGACTGCTAAAATATCAAGCGATGAAATGGAAGGCATCCCACATCATATGATAGACATATTAAATCCAGATGAAGCATTTTCAGCATATGAGTTTAAAAGCAGAGCTGAAAAATTAATTACAGAAATTACAGAACGTGGCAAGACTCCAATTATCGCAGGGGGAACGGGATTATATATTCAATCATTGATTCATAACTATGCATTTGAAGATGAAGAAACAATTTCAGAAACAGATAACAAGTGTGTACAAGAAAAAATGGCAAGTATAGAGCCACTGTCAAATGAAGCACTACATGACTACTTAGCTGAATTTGATCCTGAATCTGCTATAGCTATACATCCAAATAATAGAAAAAGAGTAGTTAGAGCGATTGAATATTACCAAAAAACAAAAAAACTTTTAAGTTCACGTAAGAAAAATGCGCAATATACAGAAAATTATGATACATTATTACTAGGGATAGAAATGTCGCGTCAAACATTATATAATAGAATTAATAACCGAGTTGATATAATGTTGGAACGCGGGTTAATAGATGAGGTGAAGTATCTTGTCGAACAGGGATACGAATCATGTCAAAGCATGCAAGCGATTGGTTATAAAGAGATTGTACCAGTCATACATAATGAAATGACGATAGAATTAGCTACGGAAAAATTAAAGCAACACTCAAGAAATTATGCTAAGCGGCAAATGACATGGTTTAAAAATAAACTAGATGTCATCTGGTTAGACAAAGAAGCACTCACACTTTCATCAATGTTACGAAAGGTTTCAGCCCAAATAAATAAAAGGAGTACATAACATGAATACAACAGAAAACATCCAAGACAAATTCCTAGGGCAATTTAAAGCTGAAGAAACAAAAGTTATTGTTTTTTTAGTAAATGGATTCCAAATGAAAGGTACGATTGTTGATTTTGATAAATATCTTGTATGTTTATTATCTCAAGGTAAAGAACATATGATATACAAACATGCAATTAGTACATTCACAATTGATGATTCAGAAGAGTAGTTTTTAATGATTTAACCGATTGGACCGATGTTATCTATCAATAGATGATGTAGGGATTAAATCCAATACATAATGAATAAGCTTTTAAACTGTCGGTAAAGTAATAACTTGTCGGCAGTTTTTTGTCGCTGTATATGTATGCCAATGTGTTGCGCTTACGTGAAATACCAATGTTGGAATAAATATCGATAAACGAACAGTGATTATATAATTAAATTGAACTAAGTAACGGATCTATTGCACATTGACTGCTACAGCATTGATAAAACACATTTCTCTAAAACATAAAAAAACATCGACTATGCTTTATATGAAATAGCAATTGTCGATGCTTAGCTTGAGATGTGTTGCTCAAATGATTATTTAATTTATAATAAAGCTTCGATATCAGACTCAATTTGGTCTGGCTTCTTTTGTGGTGAAAATCGCTTAACCACATTACCTTCTTTATCCACTAAAAACTTAGTGAAATTCCATTTGATTTTTTCATTAAAAAAACCATTCTGTTCAGATGTTAAATATTTAAATAATGGGTGTTGATTTTCACCTTTAACATCTAATTTTTCATGCATTGGGAAAGAAACACCATAGTTGATTTTGCAAAATTGTGTTGCTTCTTCACCTGTGCCTGGTTCTTGTCCGCCAAATTGATTGCATGGAAAGCCAAGAACTTCAAATGGTTGATCGTTGTACTTCTGATACAACGCTTCAAGACCTTCAAATTGAGGCGTAAATCCACATTCACTGGCAGTGTTTACAATTAACATTACTTTGCCTTTATAATCTGCTAATTTATATGATTCGCCGTTTGGTTTTTGTACTTCTATATCGTAAATCGTCATATTTATTCACCTCTTAGTTTTAATTTAACACAATTTGTCTCTATAGTCTTTATATACACACTATGATAGAATAGCAAAGAAAACTTTGAAAAGAGGTGCATGTAATGACACAGCAATCGTTACACAAGACAGAAGAACAATTAGAAACTGCCGTGTTAGTTGGTGTACATGCTCAAACAGATGATGAATTTAATTTTACGTCAACGATGGAGGAATTAGCATCTTTATCTGAGACATGTCAACTCGATGTTCAAGCGCAATTTACTCAAAATAAACAACATTTCGATCATAAATACTATGTTGGTAAAGGTAAACTAGAAGAAATTAAAGATTATGTAGAATTCCATGATATAGATGTGGTTGTAACAAATGATGAATTAACTACTGCGCAATCGAAATCATTAAATGGTCAACTTAATGTGAAAATTATTGATCGAACGCAATTGATTTTAGAGATATTTGCATTAAGAGCCCGTAGCAAGGAAGGTAAGCTACAGGTAGAATTAGCTCAGTTGGATTATTTAATGCCTAGATTACAAGGGCATGGCCGTAGTTTGTCTAGATTGGGCGGTGGAATTGGGACAAGAGGTCCTGGTGAAACAAAATTAGAAATGGACAGACGTCATATTAGAACACGTATGAATGAAATCAAACATCAATTAAATACTGTAGTTGAACATCGGGAACGCTATAGAAATAAACGTGAACAGAACGCAGTATTTCAAGTTGCTTTAGTTGGATATACCAATGCTGGAAAGTCTTCGTGGTTTAATAAATTAGCACATGAATCTACTTATGAGAAAGACTTATTATTCGCTACACTAGATCCTAAGACACGACAAATAAAGATTAATAACGGTTTTAATTTAATTATTTCAGATACAGTGGGCTTTATTCAAAAGCTACCAACTACACTGATTGCAGCATTTAAATCAACTTTAGAAGAAGCGAAAGATGCCGATTTATTATTACATGTTGTAGATAGTAGTCATCCAGAATATCGTGGTCAAATGGATACTGTGAATCAAATTGTAGATGATTTAGATATGGCTCATATTCCACAAGCTATTATATTTAATAAAAGAGATCTAAATCATGATATCGCACCGACAACCAATTTACCCTCCGTTTATGTATCAACTCAATATTCCAATGATATTGACGCTGTTAAACAATTATTATTTGATCAAATTAAGCAGATACTTAGTTATTATGAGGAACATGTTGCTAGTACAGATGCCCATCGTTTGTACTTTCTGAAACAACACACACTGGTAACTGAATTGAACTTTAATGAAGACACTGCTAAATATGAGATTAAAGGTTATAAAAAAGAATAAAGGAAGTAATTATAAATGAACGATATGACACAATTGATAGATGAAGTGGAATCTACGTTAAAGCCGTATTTTACAGAAATAGAAAAAACAGCATATTTAAACCAAGAGAAAGTCTTAGATGCCTTTCATGCGGTCAAAGCATCTGAAAGTGACTTGCAAGGCACAACTGGCTATGGATATGATGATATAGGTAGAGATCATTTAGAAGAAATTTATGCACATGCTTTTAAAGCCGAAGACGCTTTGGTAAGACCTCAAATCATTTCCGGTACCCATGCCATTACTTTGGCCTTACAAAGTACATTGAAATATGGAGATGAGTTATTATATATTACCGGTAATCCATATGACACTTTATTAGAAGTCATTGGCATCAATGGCAATGGCATCGAAAGCTTACAAGAGCATGGAGTAAGTTATAACAAAGTTGATTTAAAGGGAAATGAAATTGATATTGATCATGTATTACATGCAATTAAGCCGAACACTAAAGTTGTTGCTATCCAACGTTCTAAGGGATATGATCAAAGACCATCCATTAATCTAGCTACAATAGAACGTGCAATTTCAGCCATTAAATCCGCGCATCCTGATATTATTATATTTGTAGATAACTGCTATGGTGAGTTTGTAGAATTAAAGGAACCAATTGAATGTGGTGCAGATTTAATAGCGGGTTCTTTAATTAAAAATCCAGGTGGTGGACTTGCTAAAATCGGTGGTTATATTGCTGGTCGAAAGGATTTAATTGAGCGTTGTGGCTATCGTTTAACTGCTCCAGGTATAGGTAAAGAGGCAGGCGCTTCGCTGTATTCATTACAAGAAATGTATCAAGGTTTCTTTTTAGCACCTCATGTAGTGAGTCAAAGTTTAAAAGGCGCATTGTTTACTAGTTTATTACTAGAAAAGTTAAATATGCGTACAAAACCTGCCTTTCACGAACCTAGAACAGATTTAATTCAAACTGTCGAATTTGATACAAAAGAACAAATGATACAGTTTTGCCAAAGCATCCAACACGCATCTCCAATCAATGCACACTTTAGTCCTGAACCTGCTTATATGCCTGGCTATGAAGATGATGTAATTATGGCTGCGGGGACCTTTATACAAGGATCTTCTATTGAATTATCTGCAGACGGACCAATCAGACCGCCATACGAAGCCTATGTTCAAGGTGGATTAACATATGAACATGTTAAATTAGCAGTTACACGAGCTGCACAATCATTAAAAGCTAATCAATTAATTTAAATTATATTAATCATACAAGACGTTAAATGATTCATTGAAAGAAATCATTTAGCGTTTTTTTTAGTGTTGTATTTAAAAAATCCAAAATAATTTTAAAGAATATTCGGAAAAATGATTAACAATAGATTAATGGATGTACATAAACCCATTCATTTCGGGGTTTAGCACATCATGTAAGAAAACCTGACATATCTTTGTATTTGTCTGATAATTGTGCTAAATTAATAACAAGTTCAAAAATAGAGGTGATTGGATTGAAGTCAAATGATACTTTACGACGTAATATGCCTGTCTTCTCTATGAGTGTTGTTACGAAGTTGAGCGAGTTAACCGCAAGACAAATTCGTTATTATGAAACACATGAACTGATTAAACCGCAACGTACGGAAGGAAATAAGCGATTATTTTCATTGAATGATTTGGAACGATTGCTTGAAATTAAAAGTCTTATAGAAAAAGGCTTCAATATTAAAGGGATCAAACAAATTATTCATGATGATCAAGCACACCTTTCTGATGAAGAACAAGAAACTAGAAAACAAATGATAGTTGATGCTACACAGAAACCACAACGAGAAGCAATTCCGATAAACCGTGGGGATTTATCACGTTTTATCAAATAATTTTACTGGAGGACATTAACAATGCCAAAACGTTCATTTACTAAAGAAGACATTCATAAGTTTGCCAAGGAAGAAAATGTAAGATACTTACGTTTACAATTCACAGATATTTTAGGTGTAATCAAAAACGTTGAAGTACCTGTTAGTCAATTAGAAAAAGTATTAGATAACGAGATGATGTTTGACGGATCTTCAATCGAAGGTTTCGTACGTATCGAAGAATCAGATATGTATTTATATCCTGACTTAGACACTTGGGTAATCTTCCCATGGACTGCAGGTCAAGGTAAAGTAGCTCGACTAATTTGTGATGTATATAAAACAGACGGTACACCATTCGAAGGTGACCCACGTGCTAACTTGAAACGTGTATTAAAAGACATGGAAGAATTAGGCTTTACAGATATTAATTTAGGGCCAGAACCAGAATTCTTCTTATTCAAATTAGATGAAAAAGGTGAACCAACATTAGAATTAAATGATGATGGTGGATACTTCGACCTTGCACCTACTGATTTAGGTGAGAACTGTCGTCGTGATATCGTATTAGAATTAGAAGACATGGGCTTTGATATCGAAGCAAGTCACCATGAAGTTGCTCCAGGACAACATGAAATTGACTTTAAATATGCTGATGCAATTACAGCATGTGATAATATCCAAACATTTAAACTTGTTGTAAAAACAATTGCTCGCCAACATAACTTACATGCAACATTCATGCCAAAACCATTATTTGGTGTAAACGGTAGCGGTATGCACTTTAACGTATCTTTATTTAAAGGTAAAGAAAATGCATTCTACGATCCTAATGGTGATATGCAAATGACAAAAGATGCATTCCACTTTGTTGCAGGTATCCTTAAAAATGCACGTGGTTTCACTGGCGTATGTAACCCATTAGTTAACTCTTATAAGCGTTTAGTGCCAGGTTATGAAGCACCATGTTACATTGCATGGAGTGGTAAAAACCGTTCACCATTAATCCGTGTACCATCTTCTCGTGGTTTATCTACACGTGTTGAAGTACGCTCAGTTGACCCAGCTGCGAACCCATACTTAGCTTTAGCTGCAATCTTAAAAGCTGGTTTAGATGGTATTGAAAACAAATTAGAAGTACCAGAACCAGTTAACCAAAATATCTACGAAATGAATCGTGAGGAACGTGAAGCAGTAGGTATTCAAGATTTACCATCAACATTATACACTGCAATTAAAGCAATGAAAGAAAATCAACCAATTAAAGATGCTTTAGGTAATCACATTTATAACCAATTTATTAATTCTAAATCTATCGAGTGGGATTACTACAGAACACAAGTATCTGAATGGGAAAGAGAACAATATATTAAACAATACTAGGTGCTAGACAAAGGGGTATAACACTAGGTATATAAGCAATCCTGTTATTCTTTATGAATATTAGGGTTGCTTTTTTTGCACCCACTTTTATTTTATTGAACGATTTGGGTGCAGTTTAGGTATTATTTGGGGAGAATTTTTAAATATTATAAAGCAATGAATGAATAAAGCTATCATACAGTGAATATGAATCGAATTCATCTTCAAGGATTGTCTCAATGAGATCATCAATATATCTAGATATAGCGTTTGTGGTCATAATCACTGAAGATTACCCTAGTTTATGTTTGCTTGTGTCATGTTAATGATTATATACATAATCGCCCATGTTAAATTCACTTCTTAAGATGTATTAAATAATTTACAAATGGCCATATGGATGCGACGTATTTTTACGAGACACATGAGGGAGTATGATGCGTGAAGAGACCGAGATCGAACTAGCTCGCTAGGGAAGTGAGCAATATATTATTTTAAATTAAAAAAGAAGCACTCAGATGAATTAAATCATCTGAATGCTTTATTTCTAGAATTTACGTCCTAGACTCGTGTTATGTTTTATAGTTGTGTATTTACTTTTTATTGCGTTTATTCACAATGCCTTGAATAATTACGATAATAAACCCTACAAAAATGCCCATAAAAATTGCTAATACAGCCGCAACAAGTGGAGGTAAGTCAAATTGAAATTGTAAGACAAGTCCGATGATTATCGCTACAATGATGGCGATTGTAGAAATCATATTTTCTTTAAACATACTCAAATACGTTCACTCCTAACATGGGTATTATAGCATGTTATAGACATTGAGTTAAATTAAATAAATAACTTTGTTAATATAATTGTGAAATATTTCCTTTCAAGTGGGGTGAATTTCTAAAAGTCACCTTAGATAATAAAAATGATTCTTGACGCTATTGAATAAATTATATATGATGATTTGGACAAAGTTTAAGAAGTGGGTGCAACTATGAAATCAACAAAAGCATTAACCGGTATTATTGCGATAGTCATTGTTATCGGTGTTTTATTTTTCCAATTTATTAATCACAGTGGTCCATTTCAAAATAGTGGTTCAGACACAACTTCTGGTCCAAGTAAAACTGAAAAAGTACATGTCGATCGAGTAGTAGATGGAGATACATTGGTAGGTAGTAATGAGCAAGAACAGAATATTAAAATTCGACTAATTGGAATAGATACACCGGAAACAGTTAAACCAAATACACCGGTCCAACCATATGGTAAAGAAGCTTCGGATTATTCAAAGAAGCACTTAACGAACAAGGATGTCTATTTAGAATATGATAAAGAGCCAGAAGACCAATACGGACGAAAATTAGCCTATGTTTGGTTAGATAAAAAGACAATGTTTAATGAAGAATTAGTGAAAAAAGGCTTGGCTCGTGAAAAATATTTTTCGCCTAATGGCAAATATAGAAATGTTTTTAAGCAAGCTGAACATCAAGCTAAACAAGATAAATTAAATATTTGGAGTTAGATTATCTACTTAGTGGAAAAAACATAGCATCATTTTGAAACGTCATCATAAATTTCCTTTGAATAGACAAGGTGTACTGAAATATGTATTAATTATTTTAAATGAAACACAAAAAAACGAGTTATAAAACAACAACTTTAAACTGTTGTGATTATAACTCGTTTTTATATTAATTAATGAAAACGTTCGACTAATTTGTCATATTGCTCTTTAGTAATGGACTCGCTTGCATTGCTAAGTGTATCACCGATGACGTCTTTTAATGAAGATTTAGATGAAACTGTTTCAGTATAATCTTCTCTTACATTAGGTCCATCTATAATATTTACACTTCCATCTGTAAAGTAAACTAAACCAATGTTTTTAATATGATGATTTAATCTCTCTGCAATTCTAGCTTCTAATTCCTTTGTATTCTTTGCAGTTTGTTCAAAAGGATCATAACTATAAAAGTCGTAAATTACAGAATTATTTTTTACACGTTCTATAAAAGTGTATGAACCTGTACGTGTCGTGTTAAATTGACTATGATATTGTTGTGCAATATAGCGTCCCACAGTTTGATGTACTGAGGATTCATTATTAGTTGAAATCTCTGTTTCAGAATCAATATCAAAGTGATAAAACGTTTTTTGTTTCCAGTTTTTCACATTAATGTTGAACACGCCTTTGTCAGTGATCACGATATAATCAAATGCTCTCGCATATTCGAATAAAGGGTGTTTAACGGCAAGATTACCAGTGGCGATAATATCATAGGCTTTGATAGTACCGGCTGTTTTGTATTGTTCAAGAATATCTTTCAAGTTTTGTTTTGCCTTTCTTAAGCCGTGATGGTTCGAATCATTATTACCATCAAAGTGCAACATTTGATTTTTTAACTGAGTATTTTCACGAGTAACAGAACTAATTTTAGTTACTAATTGTTCTTTAGAATACTTTTCAGTTTCTAATTTTTGTTGCATATTTTTTTGATTTATAATCATCACAATAATGAGCAAAATAACAATTACAAGTAAAATGAATGTTAGTAGCATGATTATCATCCTAATCTTTATTAATATTTGAAATTACAGTTTATTTTACTCTTTTATACACTGTTGTACAAATTCGACCTGTTAAACTGTAGCTATATATAGATTATATTCGTATTAACAGTTGTTTATCAATGGTATTCATGGATTTAACTTAAATTAAACGATAATTTAATGGAGAATTTATAAAATGAATGACTTTTTATAGTATTTTAACTATTATTACATGATTTTATATGATTTGTAATTGGATTTAAGTAGTTTCGCATAGCAGCGTTTGGTTTATGCAATGAATAGAAACATATAGTTTATAGTTTTAGTAGCATATATTATTTTTGGTAGACCTAGTTCGATGTTTAAGTAGTAGAATAATGTTTTTTAGCAGTTGCTAAAATATGCAATAATTAAAAGGGAATGTAACATATAGTACAAAAATATATTTAATGAGAGGTTCAACGCATTTCTGGATAAATAGTACTGAATTTTAATAAGCGTTTAGTTTACACAAAGTTGTATAAATAGATATAATAAAGTATGTGTGAAATTATTAATTTTGGGGGATTATTTTTTGAGTGCATTGAAAAGCTATCTAAACGAACTAGTTGAACGTATAAATCATAACGATATAATTGCGTTTGATAATCATCCCGTATCATTTAAAATAATAGACCAATTATATTTTTCTAATAAAAAAATATCAGTTATTACTTATTCAACTGATATTATCAAATATGTATCTAAATATACGGATTTTAATATTATATTACCGAATGGTACTGTTAATAGTGCTTTTCATATCATTACAGGAACAGATGTTATTGATTCTTATTCAAAATATAAAATTAATTATTACTTTCTACGTGTTCCTTATATTTATGAAGAAGATTTATATCAAGATATAACAGAAATTGCTGAATTACAACGTGTACTTAAGCAAAATAGTGAGTATAGTTTTGTTATTAATAGACCACAATTTTTAGATCATACGCCTGGGCATCGCTATATAAAAATTGGTCAATTTTAAAAAAATATATGAGTTTATTATATTTGAAGTAGAATGCATTGAAAAATAACTAGACAAATTATATAATGTATTTCAATGGAAACGCTTACTTCAAGAGGAGGTGCCTGTTTGGACAAACACGTAAAAGCATTGGTAAGCCAAATAAATAGTAAAGTTGGCAATTTAATTAAATATAACGGAGAAGTTGCAAAGCAGCTTTTTATGAGAGATGAATTCAACCTATGCTGTAAGGTAGATATCAGTGTTGAAAGAAAGTATTTGGCAGAAGTGTTAAAGCATATCCCAGAAACTTATACTGTTAAGTTATATGATGACCATACATCGACAACGAATTATACTGAAATAGAATTTGCAGAGGTAACGCATGCCAACATTTATAAAGCAGATGATTTAATTATGACTGTGATTGTATATGATGTTGAAAATGACGAATGGATGTTTAGATGGAATCATAATATTAGGCTACCTGAAAAAAATATCTACTTCCATTCGATTAAATGGGATGTCGATTACATTAAACCGGAAATTGTCTTAATGTATGAATTATTGGATCCAATAGATTACCAACAAATTCCTAACTATAAAAGTGTGATAGATTCTTTAAGCTATTATCAATTTGTAATGTTGAGATTAGTAGTTGGTGATGAACGTATCAACCAAGCTCTAATTTCAGAGAAATCAGCAATGTAAAACCCACAAATCACAAGTAGGTCAACGTAACAGTTGAACAAAGTGATTTGTGGGTTTGTTTTTTATACCTTTAGATATTCGCCATTATAGCAATACTCATATGTTGACTTAACTGCTTTTTCAGCATCAGCAACATCGATTCCAAACATAATTGAAATTTCAGAAGCACCTTGGTTCATCATTTTTAAGTTTATATTTGCTTCAGCAAGTGCATGTGTAATTGTATTGGCAGTACCTACAATACGGTGCATGCCTTCGCCAACAATCATAAGAATTGCAAGATTGTGTTCGACGTTTAATTCATCGACATCACATTTTTCTCTAATATCATTTAATACTTGTTCTTCTCTGTTTTGTATCTCTTTTGAGCGCATAATAATACTAATACTATCAATTCCAGAAGGCATGTGGTCAAATGAAATTCCATAATCTTCAAGTACGCCTAATATTTTTCGAGTAAAACCGATTTGTCTGTTCATTAAATATTTCTTAATATTCAACACTGTAAAGTCTTTGTCACAACTAATGCCACTGACTATATTTGAAGAATTGATTTCTCGGTCATGACGAATATAAGTACCTGTATCATCTGGACGATTTGTGTTTTTAATTACCACTGGTATGCGGTCTTTGTGTAATGGTTGTAATGCTTCATCGTGGAACACACCAAATCCTGCATAAGATAATTCACGCATTTCACGGTAAGTAATCTCATCAATCACTTCTGGATTTTTTACTATTGTTGGATTAGCTCTAAAAATACCTGAAACATCTGTGAAGTTTTCATATAAGTCAGCACGAACACCACGAGCAACGATTGCACCAGTGATATCAGATCCACCACGTGGGAAGGTCACAACATAACCTTGACGAGAAATACCAAAGAAACCTGGAACAATTAATTTTTCATCGTATTCTCTAAGGCTATAGAGTGCTTCATAAGATTGATCTAAAATTTGAGCATTCTGAGGTAAATCTGTGACAGTAATACCCGCTTCACCAGGTGATACATAACGTGTTGGTATACCTTGGCTATTGTTATATTCAGCTATGAGTTGGGCATTAAAGTTCTCACCACATGAAAGTAACGCATCTAATAAACGAGCAGGTTTTTCCTTTAATGTGGCAATATATGTTTCTAAAGTTTCATCAATTGTTGATAACAGTGAATCTGTCATTTCAAGTTCTAAAATAATATCAGCATAACGCTGAATAATTTCTTCTTTCTTTGCTTGATAATCTAATCCGGCAATAACCTTTTCGTAAAGTCGAATTAGTAAATCCGTTGTTTTTACATCGTCTGCATGTCTTTTTCCGGGTGCTGAAACGACGATAATCTTTCTGTCTGAGTCAGAGTTTACTATATTTAATACTTTCTTTATTTGTTCTGCATTTGAAACAGAACTTCCTCCAAATTTCGCTACTTTCATAATGAGCTACAACCTTTCTAAAAAATCAGAAAATTTTGTTTAGTTTTTATCACGAGAGTGATAGTATAGATATACGGTTTTTATTTTCAACCTTTACAAAAATAATGAATGAATTTATACTATACCATATTCTAGTATTTTTCAACTGTACAATTGTATTTTTTGAATGAACAATCGGAGGAATGAAATGATGAAGGAATTAAATGTAGCCCTGCTCGGTTTAGGTACTGTAGGTTCAGGTGTAGTGAAAATAATTGAAGAAAATAGAGAACAAATTAAAGAAACAATGGACAAAGATATCAACATTAGACATATCTTAGTTCGTGATAAATCTAGATCGAGACCCATTAACGTATCGAATTATCATCTAACAGAAGATGTAGATGAAATTTTAAATGATGACTCTATAGACATTATCGTTGAGGTTATGGGTGGCGTTGAACCGACAGTAGATTGGTTAAAACGTGCATTAAGTCAGAAAAAGCATGTTATTACTGCCAATAAAGACTTATTAGCTGTGCATTTAAATGTGTTAGAAGATTTAGCACAAGAAAATGACGTAGCATTAAAATATGAAGCAAGTGTTGCAGGCGGTATTCCAATCGTTAATGCGATTAATAATGGTTTGAATGCAAATAATATAACTAAATTTATGGGTATTTTAAATGGAACATCTAACTTTATTTTAAGTAAGATGACGCGTGAGAATACATCGTTTGAAGATGCGTTGGATGAAGCGCAAAGATTAGGGTTTGCCGAAGCAGATCCTACAGATGACGTGGAAGGTGTAGATGCCGCAAGAAAGGTAGTCATTACTTCTTATTTAACTTTTAACCAAGTGATTAATTTATCAGATGTTGATAGACACGGTATTAGCGATGTTGAACTTGCTGATATTAAGGCAGCAGAAGCACTAGGTTATAAGATTAAATTAATTGGTAAAGGTACTTATGAGCAAGGTAAAGTTAATGCTTCAGTAGCACCAACACTTATTAGTACTGCACACCAATTATCTGCAGTTGAAGATGAATTCAACGCAATTTATGTTATTGGTGATGCTGTTGGAGAGACGATGTTTTATGGTAAGGGAGCTGGTAGTTTAGCAACTGGAAGTGCAGTTGTGAGTGACTTGCTTAACGTTACCTTGCATTTTGAGTCCAATCTGCATACATTACCACCACATTTTGAATTGAAGACGGAACAAACGAAAGAATTAATGGATAGCGATGATACAGTATCATTTAAAGAAAAAGAAAGTTATTATGTTGTCATTCAGACAGATGGTGAGGAACCGAGTAAGGTTGAAGCTTTAATTAAAGCGGAGTTACCTTTCCATAAATCATTAGCCGTTACTGAAAGAGATGCCAGAACGGTTGGTTTGATTGTAGTAGGCTTAGATGAGTCTCCTGAATCGGCAATTACAGAGGCAGGATATGTTGTAAATAAAATTTATCCAGTAGAAGGGGTTTAATAGAAATGGAAAAATGGCAAGGTTTAGTGAAGGAATTTGAAGCGTTTTTACCTGTAAATGAAAATACACCACAATTAACTTTAAATGAAGGACATACACCTTTAATTTATTGTGAAAATTTATCTGAAATGTTAGGCATTGAATTACATGTAAAATACGAAGGAGCTAATCCAACGGGCTCTTTTAAAGACAGAGGTATGGTAATGGCGATGGCCAAAGCTAAAGAAGAAGGTAAGAAAATTGTTATCTGTGCGTCGACAGGTAATACTTCTGCATCTGCTGCAGCATATGCTGCTCGTGCAGGGTTGAAGGCAATTGTCGTAATACCTGAAGGTAAAATTGCGCTTGGTAAATTATCTCAAGCCGTGATGTATGGTGCTGAAATTGTTTCTATCGAAGGTAACTTTGATGAAGCATTAGAGATTGTTAAGGAAGTAGCGGAAAACGGTGAAATTGCCTTAGTAAACTCTGTAAATCCATATAGAATCGAAGGTCAAAAAACAAGCGCCTTTGAAGTCATTCAACAATTAGGAGGAGAAGCTCCTGATATCTTGTCCATTCCTGTTGGTAATGCAGGTAATATTACAGCATATTGGAAAGGGTTCAAAGAGTATCACGATAAAAATCAAACACAATTACCTCATATGTTTGGATTCCAAGCTGAAGGTGCATCACCAATTGTACAGAACAAAGTGGTTAAGAATCCAGATACAGTAGCTACGGCTATTAGAATTGGTAACCCAGCAAGCTGGGACAAAGCTAATAATGCTTTAAGTGAATCAGATGGTCTAATTGATAGCGTAACAGACGAAGAAATTTTAGAAGCATATCAATTGATGGCAAGTAAAGAAGGTGTCTTTAGTGAACCGGCAAGTAATGCCTCTATAGCAGGTTTGATAAAATTACACCGTGCTGGCAAGTTACCACAAGGTAAAAAGGTGGTTGCTGTATTAACTGGTAATGGTCTGAAAGATCCAGACACTGCAATTTCATTATTGGATAATCCAATCAAACCGTTGCCTAACGATAGAGAAAGCATCTTAGATTATATCAAAGGAGCGCTCTAACATGAGTGACATGTTGCATTTGAAAATACCGGCATCTACAGCTAATTTAGGTGTCGGTTTTGATTCTATAGGTATGGCATTAAATAAATTTTTATATTTAGATGTAAAGAAGAACGACAGCGATGTGTGGACGTTTAATCACGTCGGACCAAATGTAGAAGATTTGCCAACAGACAATAGACATTATATTTATCAAATTGCTCAAAGAGTTGCACGCAAATATGATGTTAAATTACCTGGTTTAGATATAGAAATGCGAAGTGAAATCCCTTTAGCAAGAGGTTTAGGGAGTTCTGCATCAGCATTAGTTGGCGCATTATATATTGCTAATTATTTTGGTGATATTGAATTATCAAAATATGAATTACTACAATTAGCTACTGAAATCGAAGGTCATCCTGATAATGTGGCACCAACAATCTACGGAGGCTTGGTATTAGGTTACTTTAATCCTGAGACAAAGGTGACAGATGTATCATATATTGATCCACCACGTGTGGATATCATTATTACGATTCCATCTTATGAACTACGTACAGATGATTCAAGAAATACATTACCGGAAACATTTTCACATAAAAAGGCAGTTCAAAATAGTGCGATTAGTAACACAATGATTAGTGCATTGATACAACATAACTATGAGTTGGCAGGAAAAATGATGGAACAAGATGGTTTTCATGAACCATTCAGACAACATTTAATACCTGAGTTTAAAGAAATTAAAGCGATTGCGAAACAACATAACGCCTATGCGACTGTAATCAGTGGTGCAGGTCCAACCGTATTAACATTAGTTGCCCCAGAACGGAGTGGTGAACTCGTTAGAGAACTTAAAGGAACATTTATGGATTGTCGATCGGAGTTAGTGACAATTAATGAAAGTGGAGTTGTGTCGAAAATTCTGTACCAACGCCGTTAAATTATTGTAGTATAATGTTAAGGTGTTGAAAGGAGATACAAACATGAGTAAATATAAGATGATTGTTATGGACATGGATGACACTTTAATGAATCCAGATAATGAGGTTAGTCCAGAAACTGAACGTTATTTAATTGACATTCAGCAGCAAGGATATCATGTTGTCTTGGCTTCAGGACGTCCTACAGAAGGGATGCTACCTGTTGCAAAGCAACTCAAGTTAGATCAATATGATAGTTATGTAATAAGCTATAATGGTGGTAAGACAATTGCTGTTAAAGATGAACATGTTGAAGTGAGTAAGAGTGTAACTAAGGCAGATTTTGATGCAATTGTTGATTTCTGTAGAGAACACAAATTGTTTGTTTTAACATATCATGAAGGATTTATTATATATGAAGGTGACCACGAATATATGAATATAGAGTCTGAATTGACAGGTTTGCCGATGAAACGGGTCGATGATATCAAAGCATATATTCAAGCTGATGTACCTAAAGTAATGGGTGTAGATTATGTTCCGAATATTACAAGTTTAAACATTGAATTAGCTGGTCATTTTAATGAGGAAGTAGACGTAACAACGAGTAAGCCGTACTTTTTAGAATTTATGGCTAGAGATGTTTCCAAAGGAAATGCATTAGCTGCATTTTGTGAAAAGCTCAATATTGACTTGTCTGAAGTTATTGCATTTGGTGATAGCTCAAATGATATATCAATGCTTAACGTCGTCGGGCATGCAGTAGCAATGGGTAATGCTAATGAAGCAGTTAAAGCAGTTGCTGACGAAATTACTTTAAGTAATGGCGAGGATGGTATTCCTCACGCTTTAAAAGCATTGCTTGATTCTTGATTAGATTGATATATATAATACAAAAGTGTCTATGACATAAATACCTAGCACTAAGCCCATCAAAGATTTTTGGTCTTTGATGGGCTTGTAATTTATATCAATATTGCTCGCTTTCCTAGGGGGATGGGTCGAGCCTTGGTCTCGACACTCATCCTACACCCTTAGGCGTCTCGCAAACAATTCGAAGTTCATATATATGTTATTACTACAAAAAATAAGACACTTACTTATAATTTAATAAATTCCACTAAATTAAATTAATATAGCAGCTTATCTATAAAAATTAAAACATGCCTCAGTTTACTCTACAAATGGATTGATCAAGTCACTTTTTATTAATTTCTGAACACAGCTGATAACTCAATATTTATTGATGATACTAAGATAGCAGCAAATGCAAATATAAAAAACTATCAGAGTAAGTTAACTCTGATAGATAATTTCTGAAGTGAAAGAATTATTTTGCTGTATGTGTCCACTCGTGTTTGCCTCTATGCCTTTTAACATGTGCATACACATTATCCGCAGCATAATCTAAATTTGTATATACTGTGATAGAGAATGCAGATTGATTATCCTCAAACGATTCTTCTAAAAAGACATCTTTAAGATGTTCAAAAAGACTTTCCATTTGTGAATGTTCTAAGCTACCATACTCTCTTAAAGTTCGTTTAAGCAATTGATTATTCTTTTCTTCAAGTGATTGCACAACAATAACGAAACGCTCTTCAGTTTCTAAAATATCATCAAATAAATTTGTTTGCCCAATCATAGTTTTCACCTCAATATAACCAATATTGTTAATTATATTATACTATACTTTTTAAGCACTGAAAATATTCAACTCTTATGTGGTAAGCATTGATAATTTAAAGATTTAACATTGAATTTATAGTTAGTCGACTAAAAAATATAAATGTAGTAGTGATTTTTCAACAGTTACTCTGATATAAAAATCAAGTATAGTTTTGGGAGTGGTGAAAGCTATTATGCTTCTAACTGCATGATAGCACCAAAATGTTGTTGGCAAGTTGTAAAAGTAATAAATGCAATTAGTTCACTAATTTCTTTGTCTGTTAATGTACTTTGTAATACTTTGATTACTTGTTTTGGTATATTGGTTCCTGATTTTATATAAACATCTGTAAATCCAATGCATATAAGTGATTTTTGATCAGAAAACTGGAGATTGGGTTTTCCTTTTGATTTGCAATAGTTGCAACCATGATTTTGTGCTAACATCTTTCTTAATTCTTCTTTTAAATTTTGTGATAGCTGTTCACTACCTGACAAAGTATTACTAAGGTTATTCCATTGATTCAATAGTGATAAATTATGTCCTAGTAGCTTTTGAAAAGGTGTATCACCAAAATTAGATTCTTTTATAATAGTCATTTTAAGCCCCCTTGATTTGATAGGCTTATTTTATATTATTATATTTATTGATTGTATGACTTATTTATTGTATATATTAATAATATCCATAAAAATTAAGGAGATTTCACTATGGACTTAACAAATGTAAAAATAATACAAATTTTGAAAAATGATAGTAAAACTTCGTTGAATAAAATAAGTAATGATGTTAATTTATCAACACCTTCAGTACGAGAACGAATTATTAAATTGAAAGACTTAGGTATCATTAATAAATATACTATCGACATTAACTATACTTTACTTGGATTCGAAATCGATGTTTTTATAGATATTATTATTAAGAATAATTTATATAGTGATTTTAAGAAGTATATTTCTGATCAATCAAATGTTGAATTCTGTTACAGAATATCAGGGGAAAGTTGCTTTTTATTTAAGGCACATTTTAAGACAATGAAAGATGTAGAAGCTTTTATAGATAAACTACAATATTTCGGTCATACGAAAACGCATTTTGTTTTTTCTAAAATAGTTTGAAAGTAATATATTATGGTTTTTCTTTAATAAAATTGCATTGAATTTTGTATTAGTAAATAAATATTAAGAATACTAAAAATAGCGATGAAGCTGCCTATACTAATAGATGGCTTCATCGCTATTACATTTTACAGTTATTTGTTGAATTGACAAATACAATTAATGTTCTTTAGTTGTATTTAATTCAACGTCTTCTAGTTTCACTATTTTTGTTTTTCTAATTACTTTATGTGATAAATAAACAATTGCTAGAATAATGATTGGTGCAATGTTTCGTATAACAGAGCCATAATCGCCTGCCATTAAAGCGCCAAAGGAATTTCCGAAAAATAGGAATAGCAATGCAATTATTACAATGATTGGTCCTAATGGATATAACGCTGCTTTATATGGTAATACATCTTCTGCACGTTTGTTTTGTTTTTTTATTGCAGAACGTAATCTGATTTGAGCGACAATACTTGATGCCCATATTACGATAACTAATGAACCGATAATATTGAGCAGTGAGAAGACAATATCTGATTTAAATTGCGCTAATACAATTACTACTAACACGATTACAAATGTTGTACAAATAGAAATAATAGGTAGTTTCGTCGTTTTGTTTAATTTTGCAAAAAACTTCGGTGCTTGTTTATCTTCTGCCATTGAAAATAACATACGACTTGTTGTATATATTCCAGAATTTGCAGCAGACAGTAACGATGTTAGGATAACTGCATTGATCACAGATGCAGCAAAAGCAATACCTACACGATCAAATACTATTGTGAATGGACTTTGAGTCACAGATTCATGTTTGTTTAATAGTAGAGGATCACTGTAAGGAATAATTGCGGCAATAACAGCAATAGATAAAACGTAAAATAGCAATATTCTCCAGAATACTTGTCTAATAGCTTTTGGCATTGACTTATGCGGATTCGATGATTCACCTGCAGTTACAGCTACCATCTCAGTACCACCAACTGAAAAACCAGCGATGAGTAACACGGCTAAGAAACCTGAAATGCCACCGACAAATGGCGCTTCACCTGTTGTATAATGTTCAAACCCATAATATTTACCACCTAAAATGCCAAATATTGTTAGTACACCTATTACTATAAAGATGATAATTGTAAGTACTTTAATTAAAGATAACCAAAATTCTGTTTCACCAAATGCTTTTACTGTAAAAATATTCAGTACAAATAGTAAACAAAGAAACAAAATACTCCAAGTAACAGGGCTGAAAAAGTGAAATACTTCCCAATAATCTAATACGCTTGATGCAATAATGATGTCAACACTCGTTACTAATACCCACATCACCCAATATAACCATCCCATTGTAAAGCCGAGGGAACTGTCTACAAATCGTGTAGCGTAAGAACTAAATGATCCTGATACAGGATAAAATGTAGCTAGTTCTCCGATTGAAGACATTAAGAAATATAGCATGATACCAATGATTAAATAAGCTAGAATCGCGCCGCCTGGACCAGCTTGTGATACAACATTACCTGTAGCGACAAAGAGTCCAGTGCCAATCGCACCACCTATTGCAATCATTGAAATATGTCGAGAGTTGAGACCACGTTTCATATTGTTTTGTCCCATATTAAAATCTCCTATAATCTATAAAAATTTATATACCTTACATTTTAATGCTTTTAATGACTACAATCAATGCATTTTTTGAGAGTTGGAGCAATAAAATTTTAAATATTCAGAAATATTTCATATTATAAGAAGTAACATAATTGCTTTTCGTATGTGTATACTTTAAAATTAGTGCTAGATAATAATAATTATTATTTACTATTTGTGAGGGGGAAACATTATGAGCAATAAAAGAAATTTAACTAGTCTTTTTGGTGCACCGGTTTCAGATAGAGAAAATAGTATGACTGCTGGACCTCGAGGACCATTGTTGATGCAAGATTGGTATTTTTTAGAACAAATGGCTCATTTTGACAGAGAAGTAATTCCGGAACGACGAATGCATGCTAAAGGTTCTGGTGCGTTTGGTACTTTTACAGTAACAAATGATATTACGCAATATACATCTGCTAGTATTTTTTCAGAAGTAGGCAAGCAAACAGAGATGTTCGCGCGTTTTTCAACTGTTGCAGGGGAACGTGGCGCAGCGGATGCTGAAAGAGATATTCGAGGATTTGCGTTAAAATTTTACACAGATGAAGGTAACTGGGACTTAGTAGGTAACAATACTCCGGTATTCTTCTTTAGAGATCCTAAATTATTTGCGAGCTTAAATCATGCTGTAAAAAGAGATCCAAGAACAAATATGCGTAGTGCGCAAAATAACTGGGATTTCTGGACATCATTACCTGAAGCGTTACATCAAGTAACAATTTTAATGACTGACCGTGGTATTCCAAACGGCTATAGACATATGCATGGTTTCGGTTCACATACGTATTCAATGTATAATGATAAAGGAGAACGTGTGTGGGTTAAATTCCACCATAGAACGCAACAAGGTATTGAAAACTTACAACCAGATGAAGCGGCGAAAATCATTGCTGATGATAGAGAATCATCTCAACGTGACTTGTTTGAAGCAATTGAAAACAAAAACTTCCCAAAATGGAAAATGTATATTCAAGTAATGACTGAAGAACAAGCGAAAAATCATAAAGACAATCCTTTTGATTTAACAAAAGTATGGTATAAAGGTGATTATCCACTTATAGAAGTTGGTGAGTTTGAGTTAAATCGTAACCCAGATAATTACTTCCAAGATGTAGAACAAGCAGCATTTGCACCGACAAATATTGTTCCTGGTATAGATTTTTCTCCAGATAAAATGTTACAAGGTCGTATATTCTCTTATGGTGATGCTCAACGTTATAGACTTGGCGTCAATCACTGGCAAATACCAGTAAACCAACCAAAAGGTGTTGGAGTTGAAAATATTTGCCCATTCAGCCGAGATGGTCAAATGCGTATCTTAGATAATAACCAAGGTGGAGGAACACACTATTATCCTAATAGTGATGGAAGTTTTGAGGATCAACCTGAATTTAAAAAACCTGGCCTAGAAGTCGAAGGTGAAGCTTATGAATATAATTATCGCGAAGATGATGATAATTACTTCGAACAACCAGGTAGATTGTTTAGATTACAATCAAAAGAGCAACAACAACGCATTTTTGAAAATACTGCCAATGAGATGCAGGGTACAACATTAGAAGTTCAACACCGTCACATCCGTCATTGCTACAAAGCTGATACAGAGTATGGTAAAGGTGTAGCGAATGCGTTAGGTATTGATATTAATGATGTTGATTTAGAAGTGGCAGACTAGTTTGTTACTATATAAACTAAAAAGAAGTCACGCATGTTTAACATGTGTGACTTCTTTTTTAATTTGTCGTATTTAAAAAAGTAATTTTAACAACAGAATGTTATTTAGTTTCGCGGTGTACAGTATATTTATTTAATCTTGGGCTGTATTTTTTAAGTTCAATACGCTCTGGATTCGTACGTTTGTTTTTAGTGGTGATATAGTTACGATCTCCACATTCTGTACAAGCTAAAGTAATATTTACGCGCAAAATAAACACCTCTTTCTTAATAGGAATTGTTACGTTTTAAAATTCTAGCATACATTTATGACGATTTCAAATTTAATGTTGTTATAAAGGACTACATTAATTATAGAAGATATACGATATGATGTCATATCTCTAACTTTAAAGATAATTTTTTCAACAAAAATAAAATAAATGATTTGCGTAAATAAAAGAATATGTTACGATATAAAACGTAATGATTACGATTTAAAGAGAAAGGTAGAGATAAAATGGCAAAAAAATCTAAAATAGTAAAAGAGCAAAAGCGAGAAGAACTTGTAAATAAATATTTTGAGTTAAGAAAAGAGTTGAAAGCGAAAGGTGACTATGAAGCATTGCGTAAATTACCCAGAGATAGTTCACCGACGCGTTTAACAAGACGTTGTAAAGTGACAGGTCGACCAAGAGGCGTTTATAGAAAATTTGAGATGTCTCGTATTGCATTTAGAGAGCATGCATATAAAGGTCAAATACCTGGTGTGAAGAAATCAAGTTGGTAATTTTCAAACTCCGACTATAGTCCATTTACATTTAGTATAAAACATTGTATATTATCTAATGGTAAAGATGAATAAATAGTTATTGTTCGGGAATTAAGTAAAATGTAATAGATTTTACGTTGTAATAGAATGGAATAGTTATAAAAATCTTACCAATATACAAGTGTTATATAAAAAATGTTAGGGGTTTGTTTTATTATGAAAATATTCGATTATGAAGATATCCAACTTATACCAAATAAATGTATTGTAGAAAGTCGTTCAGAATGTGACACAACGATTGAATTTGGTCCAAGAAGTTTTAAATTACCTGTTGTACCTGCAAATATGCAAACAGTCATGAATGAATCATTAGCAGAATGGTTTGCTAAAAATGATTATTTCTATATTATGCATCGTTTTGATGAAGCTGCACGTATTCCATTTATTAAAAGAATGCATGAACAGCAACTATTTGCATCAATTTCTGTTGGTGTAAAAGCCGGCGAATTTGATTTTGTAAAGCAATTAGCTAGCGAAGAAATTATTCCTGAATATATTACAATCGATATTGCACACGGTCACTCAGAATCAGTGATTAAAATGATAAAACATATTAAAGCACATATTCCTCAGTCATTTGTAATTGCTGGTAACGTTGGTACGCCAGAAGGTGTTCGTGAATTAGAGAATGCAGGAGCAGATGCTACTAAAGTTGGTATTGGTCCAGGTAGAGTATGTATAACTAAAATCAAAACTGGATTTGGTACTGGCGGATGGCAACTTGCAGCTTTAAATCAATGCAGTAAAGCAGCTAGAAAACCAATCATAGCAGATGGTGGTATTAGAACTCATGGAGATATTGCAAAATCAATGAGATTTGGTGCTTCAATGGTAATGATAGGTTCATTATTTGCTGCACATGAAGAATCACCAGGTGAAACGGTTGAGTTAGATGGCAAGTTGTATAAAGAATATTTTGGTAGTGCATCTGAATTCCAAAAAGGTGAACATAAAAACGTTGAAGGTAAGAAAATGTTTGTTGAACATAAAGGTGCATTACTCGATACACTTATAGAAATGCAACAAGACTTACAAAGTTCAATCTCTTATGCAGGTGGTAAAGATATTAATTCATTAAGAAAAGTAGATTATGTAATCGTACGTAATTCAATTTTCAATGGAGATCGCGACTAAACTATAGTAGGTGTAAAAAATTAGAAAATTAATAGGATATATCGTTGTTATATTATTAATTGTATTAGTGATACCTGTTAAAGAATTTAAGCCGGTCGTTGGATTTGAACAACAATTTAAGTCTAAAGTAGCCAGTTGGACTTCAGGAACAACGACATCAAATAAGCCATTAAAAGTACCTAGCAAACAAGCTTTTGCAGTAAATAATATTCAAATGAATATGGATAAGTCTACTGTTACTGAAAAGTTAGGGAAACCCAAACGTATAACCACTAATGAATATGGTACAAAATGGTACACTTACTATTCTGATGACTATAGATCGTTTGTAATGGTAAGTTATATTGATAATAAAGTAAACGGATTGTATAGCAATCAAAACGTAATCTCATCAAAAAGCAAAATAAAATATGGAACACCAAAATCTACTGTTCGTGATAGATTAGGAACGCCGATAACTGAAATTAGAAAAGGTCATACAAATTATGAAATTAAAGATGACGAGTATGATACTTTCCATGATGATCAAATATATACAACAGCTTTTTATGATAAACATAGTGATAATAATTTAACTGCCATATTGCAAGTGAGTGAGAGAATGGAATCACGATTGCAGCAACAATATGGAGCGCCGTCAGATGAATTAGCACACAGCTTTGAACTACAAAATTTTGATTTGGTAAATGCTGAAAGAGTACAACATGAACTGCCGACACTAAAATATTCTGAAAGCATTTCTGATACAGCGAGAAAGCATAGTGAAGATATGGCTAATAAGAATTATTTTGATCATACTGACTTGGAAGGTAATTCACCATTTGATCGATTAGAAGCAGATGGACATGATTTTAGTGCAGCAGGAGAAAACTTAGCATATGGCCAAACGAGCAGTATAAATGCGCATCAAGGACTAATGAATTCACTCGGTCATCGGAAAAATATTCTGAAACGAGACTTCAATACACTTGGCGTAGGTGTTGAATTTAATAATAATAGACAACCATATTGGACAGAAAATTATACAGGGTAATGTTTGATTTTCTTGTTTAAAGGGTATCCTTTAACTTGTAGAGGATGAGTTAGTTATGACAACAAAAAAAACAGATAAAACAGATGATATACTAGAAAAAATTAAAGAAGTCTTAGAGAAAAAAGACGAAAAATAAGAGGTTAAGCATTATGCTTAACCTCTTATTTTTATTGATATATAACTGTAACCAATAAAAGTTATATCTATCTACATTTCACGGAAAAGACCGACCACTTTACCTAACACAGAAACTTGTTCTAAATATATTGGATCCATAGAACTGTTCTCAGGTTGTAAACGATAACGCGCTTTTTCTTTATAGAAACGTTTGACAGTTGCTTCATTTTCTTCGGTCATAGCAACGATAATATCACCGTTTTCTGCAATAGTTTGGCTACGAACAATTACTTTGTCTCCATCTAATATACCTGCTTCAATCATACTATCTCCAACGACATTTAAAATGAAGATATCACTATTATGAGTAGAAGTAAAATGCTCTGGAAGTGGAAAATATTCTTCGACATTTTCTACAGCAGTTATTGGAATACCTGCTGTAACTTTACCTATAACGGGAACATGAATTGTTTCTTCCATGTTCACAGGTTCGCCAATAGATTCACTTACTATTTCAATTGCTCTTGGCTTCGTTGGGTCTCGCTTAATATAGCCCTTTTCTTCAAGTCGTGATAGGTGTCCATGCACTGTAGAACTAGAAGCAAGGCCTACAGCTTCACCAATCTCTCTAACACTTGGAGGATAGCCTTTTGATTGAACAGTTTGCTTGATATATTCAAAAATTTCATTTTGTCGTTTCGTTAATTCTCTCATAATTTAGGCACTCCCTAGCTTTAATTTAGTTACATTATAGCATGGGCTAACAATTTTTACAAACGTTTGTTCGTTTTGCTATTGACTAAGAACAGATGTTCTGATAAATTGTTAATACAAACGAATGTTCTAGGAGTGGAAATTATGATTAAATTATATAAATCGCAAGTTAAGACGTATCTAATGGTATTAGTTGCTACAATGTTATTATGTACTATATTTATATTAACGGCACATCATAGTGATGGGACAGAACAAACGTACGAAATGACTGATCATAATGTTACTGAAAATATTAATCAAGATAAAGAAAAAGCACAAAGTGATCATCGAGACAGCGAACAAAGCGAACATCAAGTTACACCACTTATAGCTGCCGTAAACTAATCAATTTATTTGGGATGAACAAGTTAATAGAATAAATGGGATAAAATAAGCGAAACTATTTAGTTTCGCTTATTTTTTTGTTATATTCTTTTATATTAATGATAACGGAGGTTTATTATGGGAAACATTGATGGCGTAGACTTGGATAGAATTAATGAGCTTGCAAAGAAGAAAAAGACAGAAGGCTTAACTCAAGCCGAAGCTAAAGAACAATCCAAGCTAAGAAAAGCATACTTAGACTCATTTAGAGAGAAATTTAAACAACAATTAGAAAGCACACGAGTAATTGACCCTGAAGGTAATGACGTTACTCCAGAAAAAGTAAAAAATATTTTAGATTCAAAAAATAATCAAGACAAATAGCAATTCAATTTTTTGTTAATTTTCTGTTAAATCATGTATAATAAGAATTAAACTAGCTAGAAGAAAGGAAGTCATTTTAAGATGAATAATCAAAAAGATCAATTAGCGATAGATACAATTAGAGCTTTGAGTATCGACGCAGTTGAACAAGCAAACTCAGGTCACCCAGGTTTACCAATGGGCGCAGCACCAATGGCATATACGCTTTGGACTCGTCATTTAAACTTTAATCCCCAATCAAAAGATTTCTTTGACAGAGATCGATTTGTATTATCAGCCGGTCATGGCTCAGCTTTACTTTATAGTTTATTACATGTTTCTGGTAGTTTAGAATTGGAAGAATTAAAACAATTTAGACAATGGGGTTCAAAAACACCAGGTCATCCAGAATATAGACATACTGATGGTGTAGAAGTAACAACTGGCCCACTTGGACAAGGGTTTGCAATGTCAGTAGGTTTTGCAATGGCTGAGAAACATCTAGCAGGTAAGTTTAATAAAGAAGATGCTAAAGTTGTTGATCATTATACTTATGTACTTGCTTCAGATGGAGATTTAATGGAAGGTATTTCACATGAAGCTGCTTCATTAGCAGGTCACAATCAATTAGATAAATTAATAGTATTATATGATTCAAATGATATCTCATTAGATGGAGATTTAAACAAGGCTTTCTCTGAAGATGTTAAAGGTAGATTTGAAGCATATGGTTGGAAACATATCTTAGTTAAAGAAGGCAATGACATCGATGCAATTGATAAAGCTATCGAAGAAGCTAAAGCACAAGATGTTCCTACTATTATTGAAATAAAAACAATTATTGGTTATGGTTCACCTAATAAACAAGCAACACATGGTGTGCACGGTGCACCTTTAGGTGAAGATGAAAGAAAATTAACTTTCGAACAATATGGCTTAGACCCAGAACAACGTTTCAACGTACCTCAAGAAGTTTATGAAATATTCCAACAAAGTATGTTAAAACGTGCAAACGAAAAAGAAGAAGCTTGGGAAAAACTAGTTGAAGACTATACTTCTAAATATCCAGAATTAGCTGAAGAATTCAAATTAGCTATTAGTGGTAAGTTACCAGTGGACTACAAAGAAGCGTTACCTGAATTTGAAGCTGGACACAGTGGTGCGTCACGTGCTGATTCTGGTGAAGTTATTCAAGCAATTAGTAAATCAGTACCTTCATTCTTTGGTGGTTCAGCCGATTTAGCTGGTTCAAACAAATCTAATGTTAAAGATGCAAGTGACTTTAACAAAGAAACACCAGAAGGTAAAAATATTTGGTTCGGTGTACGTGAATTTGCAATGGGTGCTGCAGTTAATGGTATGGCAGCGCATGGTGGATTACATCCATACGGTGCAACGTTCTTCGTATTTAGTGACTACTTGAAACCAGCATTAAGATTATCATCAATCATGGGCTTAAATTCAACATTCATCTTTACACATGATTCAATTGCTGTAGGTGAAGATGGTCCAACACATGAACCAATTGAACAATTAGCAGGTTTACGTGCGATTCCTAACATGAACGTGATTCGTCCAGCTGATGGTAATGAAACACGTGTTGCTTGGGAAGTAGCATTAGAATCAGAAGGCACACCAACTTCATTAGTATTGACTCGTCAAAACCTTACTGCTATGGACCTTCCTAAAGAAACAGTTGAAGAAGGTGTACGTAAAGGTGGTTATGTAGTATTTGAGTCTGACAAAGACGCAGAATATTTATTATTAGCAACTGGTTCAGAAGTAAACTTAGCTATCGAAGCTGCTAAAGATTTAGAAGCACAAGGTAAAGGTGTACGTGTTGTTTCTATGCCAAACTGGAATGCATTTGATCAACAATCAGCTGAATATAAAGAGTCAGTATTACCAGCAGCAATCACTAAACGTGTTGCAATTGAAATGGGCTCTTCTCTTGGTTGGCATAAATATGTAGGTACTGAAGGTAAAGTCATTGGTATTGATGGCTTTGGTGCAAGTGCCCCTGGAGATTTAGTAGTTGAAAAATATGGCTTCACTAAAGAAAATGTTCTTAACCAAGTTCAATCACTTTAATAATTACTAAATTTGACAGTTAACACTAAGTGGTATGGGAGCTATTGTCCCATACCACTTTTTAGTTATTAGAGATGCTTATCCCATGTTTACAAATTGATTCTGTAATTGATATAATACTTTAGGTTAGGGCAATTATAAAATTCAGGTTCTCTTGAAATAGAGTACTAATTTTAGTAAAATGCATTAGGATAGGAAAGTGGGTGAAACAATGGTAACTTGGTTAGCAATTTTATTAATCGTGTTAGCACTTATACTTGGTTTAGTGGGTGGATTTTTCCTTGCAAGAAAATATATGATGGATTATCTTAAAAAGAACCCACCAATTAATGAAGAAATGCTACGTATGATGATGATGCAAATGGGTCAAAAACCATCTCAAAAGAAAATAAATCAAATGATGACAATGATGAATAAAAATCAAGAAGACGCTATGAAGAAAAAGAAATAGCGCGTCATTAAAGGGCTGACAGCTACTTACTCAAAGTAGTTATCAGCCCTTTTTTTGTCCGTGGCAGGGTTGTGGCAGGTTTTATTTTTATTCTGAATAATTTTCTCTTTATTCGTTATCTAATAATGCAGAAACTTCAATTTCACTGTTTAGGTATAAATGTCCGTAGATGTTCGCTGTTGTCAGTATATCTTCATGTCCTAAATGTATAGATAGGTTGTACATAGTTCACATTTATCATTAATTGACTTATAAATGAATACTTAATAAAAGCTATATATTATGTACTTATGACAGAAAGTATAAATGTAACAACAATAAGCACAATCATTTTAATATGTTATAAACAAATTGTTTTATGGAAAATCTGAAATGTTATCACGTTTATCATTTGAAACGTTTTTAATGCATTTATCATCTTCAAACAATAATCTATAGGAATAGTTTGAAATTATTGTATGCCAATTTGGAAATGTTTTTTAAATATTCAGAAAATATTTTGATTCAGAAAATCTTTTTGCTATAATGTTTAAACATAAGGGAGGTAGTAATAAGTGAAAGATGCCTATGAAATGGAAGATAAGGAAGTATTAGACCGTCTTGCCAATGTGCACATTAACTTTCCTGATGAGCAAGCATTCAAGAAATATCACAATGCTATGCAAATTCATGATATGAATTATTTAAGATTTACATTGAATAACGCATACTCTGCTTGTGACAATAAACAAGCATTGTAGATAAAAGCGATTTAAGTCTGAATGGACTTACACTTATTGCAAACCAAGTGCTTATAAAATGCATTTGGTTTGTTTTTTTCGTGCTGAAAATGAGTCTTAAGTTATTTATATAGAAAATTAATGGGTATTTTAAACTATTTGGAATATGACAGAATTTTGAATTGAGATAAAACAACTGATAAAATCAAAATTTAATGATATACTGACCAAGTAATAAATCATCTTGTATAAACTTAAAGAAGGTGTCAACGTGTTATATTTAATCTTTTCTATTTTATTTGCATTTTTGATGGGAATTGCTGTGATTATAATCAGAATGAAAGCTCAACAATTTCCAGTAAATGAAAAGAAAATTATATTACCGCCATTTTTTATGGCTACAGGAGCATTAATGTATGTAGTGCCCTATTTTAGACTGACAGGATTAGAAATTATTGAATGTATTGTGTTGGGCGTAGTATTTTCTACGATATTGATGTGGACTTCTAGATTTGAAACACATGGTAGTGAAATATATATGAAACGTTCTAAGGCTTTCCCAATTATACTTATATCATTGTTATTGGTTCGTACATTAATTAAGATATTTATTAGTAATAAGATTGATCCAGGTGAAATTGCAGGTATGTTTTTCTTATTAGCTTTTTGTATGATAGTTCCATGGCGCTTAGCGATGTTATATAAATATAGGAAAGTTAAACAAACACTAATTCAATAGTTCGTATGCCGTTTATCTCGTGGATAAACGGTTTTTTTATAGACTTGCGATAGCTTTCAAAATATATTATGATATATACGAACAAACGTTCTTATAAGGGGTGTAAATATGAAGATTATACATACTGCTGACTGGCATCTTGGCAGAATAATCAATGGCAAATCATTATTAGAGGATCAAGCATATATATTAGAGCAATTTATCGATGAAATGGAGCAGCAGCAACCTGATGTCATCGTTATAGCGGGCGATTTATATGATACAAGCTATCCGAATAAAGAAGCGATATTGCTATTGGAACATACGATTAGACGACTTAATTTGGATATGGGGATCGCAGTTATTATGATAAGTGGTAATCATGATAGTAAAGAACGTTTGCATTATGGGTCAACTTGGTTTGAAAAATCAAATTTATTTATACGAACAAGTTTAGATGATATCAATAAACCAATTACTATAGCTAATGTTGATTTTTATACTTTGCCATTTGCAACAGTTAACGAAGTGCAGCAATTCTTTGATGAAGATAGTCTGGAAACTCATCAACAATGCTTAGCAAAATCATTATCCTACATAAATCAATCACTAAATAAAGAGAAACTAAATATTTTAATTGGTCATTTAACAGTTCAAGGTGGTTTACGTTCTGAGTCAGAACGTCCTTTAACTATTGGAACGGTTGAATCTGTTGAGGCTGATAGCTTTAAGCAATTTGATAGAGTGTTGTTAGGACATTTACATCATCCTTTTAGTATTGAATCGGATTATATAAGTTATAGCGGTTCATTATTACAATATTCATTTTCAGAGGTGAATCAACCTAAAGGTTATAAGTGTCTTGAAATTATTGACGGTGCAATTGTAAAGGAACAATTTATAAAAATGCAGCCATTAAGAAAGTTAGAAGTAGTAAGTGGTGATTATGAAGATGCTATACAAGAAAGGTTAAATGTTAATAATAAAGATAATTATTTACATTTTAAATTAAAGCACATGTCTCATGTAAATGATCCGATGATGCATTTAAAACAGGTTTACCCTAACACTTTAGCATTAACGAATGAAACGTTTGACTTCAATACGCCGCTTTATGAAAGAAATGAAGAGATACAAAAGTTAAATGATGAGGAAATCATCTCTCGATTTTATGAATATATAACTGATGAAGGATTAACTGAAACACAAAATACTAAACTTGAAGCAGTATTAAATGACATGCTTGAAGGGGGTTCGACAAAATGAGACCATTGACATTAAAATTAAATAATTTCGGTCCTTTTTTGCAAGAAACCATTGATTTTGATAATGTTCGTAACAATCAATTGTTTTTAATTAGTGGAAAGACTGGTTCCGGTAAGACAATGATCTTTGATGCTATGGTATATGCTTTATTTGGTGAGGCATCAACAAATGATAGACAAGAAGGCGATTTAAGAAGTCACTTTGCAGATGGTAAGTCACCCATGTCTGTAGAATTTGAATTTAAATTGAAGGAAGCAAAGTTTAAAATAGTGAGACAAGGCGCATTTGTCAAAGAAGGTAATAAAAATAAAACCCTTGGTCAATTAGCTGTCTATCAGTTAGAAGATGATGTATATTCATTGAGAGAAAGTAAGATTATCCAAGGGAATAATTTTATTAAAGAATTGTTAGGTGTGAATGCTGAACAGTTTAGACAGTTATTTATTTTACCTCAAGGTGAATTTAAGCGATTCTTACTTTCTAGAAGTAAAGAAAAGCAATCAATTTTAAGGACACTTTTTAACAGTGAACGCTTTGAACAAATTCAAAAAAGATTGATAGATGAGGTCTCAGAAGTTCGAACTTTAATTGAGAAACGATATAATAGTTTGGAAAATAATTGGCAAGATATTAATGCATTTGAAGACGATCTATTGAATCAATATAAATTAATTAGCTCAAGACAAACAAATAGAGTACTTGAAGCGCTTCCTGAATTTACTGAAAAAGGCCAGTCAATACAACAAGGACTTATAGAGAATAAAGCTAAGCAGGAATCAGCAGTTCGTACAATTAAGGACAATTTAGAGTTAAATTTAAAATTAGAAAAAGATCTAGCTATGTTAGATCAAAAACAACAAGAATTAGAAAATCTTAAGCAGAGGCAACAAGATATTTCGGAAAAAACACAATTATTAAATGATTTAAATGAAGTAAAGCCACTAGTTAATTTAATTGAATCACAAGAAAAACAACATAGTAAAAAAGAACAATTATTTAAAAATATCGATGATAAATCAATGTTGATTGCTAAAATACAAGACCGTTTAGATAAACAACAAGACGATTTATCTAATTATAAGAAAGGTCAACCTGAAATAGATAGTAAAAGAAAATTTTTAGAAAAATGTAGTTTGTTTTATGAAAAGAAAGACAAATACCAACAAGCATATACTCAGTTAACGGAAACGACAGTGGCACTGGAACGCAAAATTGAACAACATCAACTTAAACAAGAAGAAGTTGCAACTTTAATTGAACAATTGAATCATCGTAAACCGAATTATGCAAAGGTAGATACTATATCTACATCAATATTTGAACTTAATATGAAAATAAAGGAATTAAAGAATAATGAAATGCATAAATTAGAATACGATAGATTAGTTGCTAAAAAAGAAAGTTATGCGCAACAATTGATGGAAAAACAAAGTGAAATTAAAGAACTGGAACAAGCATTACAACAAATCGACAAAACGAATTTAGATTTAAATAATAAACAAGAGCTTATTGCGACTATTCAAGCTGCCGTTCAATCTGGTGATACGTGTCCGGTTTGTGGTAAAGAGGTAGACAGTCTAGAGCAACATATTGATTTTGATGAATTAACAAACAGACATCAGAGGTTAGCTGATATTGAGCAAGAAAAATCACAACAAATTGAATTACGAATAAAGTTAGAAAGTGATTTAAATGCCATAGAGGAGCAATTGAGCAAATATGATAAAGCTGTATTAGAGGATACGGATTATAAATCTTTAGAGCAAGAATTGTTTGTAAAACAACAAGATAAAGTTGCATTAGTAGAAGAAAATAAACAAATTGAACAACTTCAAGAGCAACTATCAAAAGCACAAGAACGTTTGCATCATTTAGAATTAGAGCAAAAATCCATTAAACATCAAGTTGAAACACATGAAATTGCAATTAATGATTTCGAAGTAACGACACAATATAATAATGTGGAAGATTTTGTAACAATCTATAAAGAAAATTTAGATAGTGTAAATGCACATGATGTGCGTGTTAAAGATTTAGAATCAAGTATCCAACAAGACAAGACGAATTTAACATTAGAAACTAATAATAAATCCTACATGCAACAAAGTGTGAATGAATTAAATGATGAGATTAATACATTAGATAACAAAATCAATGAAGAAATGGCAAAGTTAGGTTTTTCAACGTTCAATGAAGTGCAAGAAAAGATATCCAAAATACCTGAAAAAGAACAATTAGAGGTTGAAATTGAACAATATAATAAAGCTAAACAAACTTTAGAATTAGCAATTGCAGAGTTTAGCTCTTTGACTCGTGATAAAGAATTGCAAGATATAGATCGTCTTCGTGAACAATATGAAAATGAGCAGCAAAAGTTTGATTTGGTTGCAAGTGAATTGAGTAAACATGAATATAAAATGGAATTTAATGCACAGAAAATCAATGAAATTGAAAAGATTATAAACCAATTAGAAGAAGAATTAAAAGAGCAACAAGAAATATTCCAACTATCTGAAATATTATCTGGGCAAAATAATTTGAAATTAACTTTAGAGAATTATGTACTCATTCATTATTTGGAAAGAATTTTAGCGCAAGCAAATCAGCGTCTATCACTAATGACAGGCCAACGTTATCGACTATCCAGAAGGCAACAAGTATCGAAAGGTTATAGTGGTTTAGAAATTGAAGTGTTTGATACGTATTCAAATCAAACTAGACACATAACTTCATTATCTGGTGGAGAAACATTCCAGGCATCATTAGCACTAGCGCTTGGATTAAGTGAAGTTGTTCAAGAAGAATCCGGTGGTATTACGTTAGAATCAATGTTTGTAGATGAAGGTTTTGGTACTTTGGATCAAGAAACATTAGAAACAGCACTTGATACTTTAATGAGTTTGAAATCAACGGGGCGTATGGTTGGAATTATTTCGCATGTTAGTGAATTGAAGCAACGTATTCCACTCATATTAGAAGTGCAATCAGACAATTATCAAAGTATTACAAAATTTAAACAACAATAATAATTATCATAAAATTAAATTAATATTGAAACGTGGCGAACCTTTTGTAATGCTCACCAATGGTTTGCTTATTTTATAAATAAAACACCCCAGTAAATGCGCCTTAGCATTTACTGGGGTGTTTGCTAGAAACATTGCTCTAGACTTGTACATAAGTTTCACATTTATAAGAAGTCTATGTAGTAGCAAAATATAAATTAATTTTTTTCACGTAATAAATCACGGATTTCAGTAAGCAATACTGTGTTTTCTTCGATTTCTTCCTCTTCTTCTTTTCTCATCAATGTGTTTGCAATTTTCACGAAAATGAATAAAGCAAAAGCAATAATAATGAAGTCGATGATAGATTGAACGAACATACCGTATTTAATACCCATGAATGACCAACTTTTAGCAAAATCAACTGTACCAAAGATCAAACCAATTAATGGCATAATAATGTATGTAACTAAAGCGGTAACGATTTTATTGAATGCTGCCCCCATAACTACGGCAACTGCTAAATCTAGTACATTTCCTTTTAAAGCAAACTCTTTAAATTCTTTTAACATTTTATTAACCTCACTTATTTTTTAAAACATAAAAATTATTATACAAGATAAATTTAAAATAGAACATACTTTTTTTAGTTGAATTTGATAATAATACATGTGTTTGTTATTCTAATAAATGATGAAACTAATGTGGATTTATTATGTTGTTTAAAATTCTACATTAGTTTTTGCAATTAAATATGACTAGAAAGGGAGTAATTATTTATGAATTCTTCTGAAAAACATGCAAATGGTAGGAAGATTTCTCCGGTTTTTATCTATAGTGCTATAATTGTCGCAATTGTTGTACTTATTGGTGCGATTTTACCAGAACAGTTTGATACAATTACGAACAATATTAAACTATGGATAACTGAAAAACTTGGTTGGTACTACTTAATTCTTACAACGTTTATCGTCTTCTTTTGTATCTTCTTAATTTTCAGCCCAATCGGGAAATTGAAATTAGGAAAGCCAAATGATAAACCAGAATTCAACACTGTATCTTGGTTTGCGATGTTATTCAGTGCTGGGATGGGAATTGGTCTTGTATTCTATGGTGCTGCTGAACCTATGGCAGACTTTGCATCACCACCAAATGCAGATCCAAAAACAACAGCAGCTTACACTGAAGCATTGCGTTCTACATTCTTCCACTGGGGATTCCATGCATGGGCTATTTATGGTGTAGTTGCCTTAGCCTTAGCATATGCTCAGTTTAGAAAAGGTGAGGCAGGACTTATTTCAAGAACATTGCGTCCTTTATTAGGGAACAAAGTAGAAGGTCCAATTGGGACAATCATTGATGTATTAGCCGTATTTGCAACGGTTGTCGGTGTTGCCGTATCTTTAGGAATGGGTGCACTACAAATCAATGGTGGACTTAACTACTTATTTGGAATTCCAAATAATGTTTGGGTTCAAGCGATTATTATTGTTGTTGTAACAATTTTATTTATAATGAGTGCTTGGTCAGGACTAAGTAAAGGTATTCAATATTTAAGTAATTTAAATATTTCGTTAGGTGCAATCTTAATGATTGCTGTATTAATTATAGGACCAACTGTACTTATTTTGAATATGATGACAAGTTCAACAGGTAGCTTATTGAATTCATTCTTATTAAATACATTTGATACAGCTGCACAAAATCCACAAAAACGTGAATGGATGTCTAGCTGGACACTTTACTATTGGGGTTGGTGGTTAAGCTGGAGCCCATTCGTAGGTATATTCATAGCACGTGTATCAAAAGGACGTTCAATAAGAGAATTTATTGCTGGTGTATTATTAGTGCCAGCATTAGTAAGTTTTGTTTGGTTCAGTGTGTTTGGGGTATTAGGTATTGAAACTGGTAAGAAACACCCTGAATTATTCAAGATGACTGCTGAAACACAATTGTTTGGTGTGTTTAATCATATTCCATTGGGAATGGTATTATCTATTATTGCATTAGTATTAATAGCATCATTCTTTATCACATCAGCCGATTCAGCAACATTTGTACTAGGTATGCAAACAACTTATGGTTCGTTAGAGCCTTCTAATGTTGTAAAAGTGACTTGGGGAATTGCACAATCACTTATTGCATTTGTACTACTATTCGCTGGTGGTGGCGACGGTGCTAAAGCATTAAACGCAATTCAAAGTGCTGCTATTATAAGTGCCTTGCCATTCTCCTTTGTAGTAATTATGATGATGATTTCATTCTATAAGGATGCAAATAAAGAACGTAAATTCTTAGGATTGACGTTGACACCTAATAAACACCGTCTTCAAGAATATGTTCAACATCAACAAGATGATTTTGAAGACGATATTATACATCGTCGTAGCTCTATTAGAGAACAAGAAAAATCTGAACAATAATTTATATTAATTTAATTTTCCCTCATTTTAAAAGGTTATAAATAGCGGGCATTAATTGTTACGCATTTATAACCTTTTAAATGGGGGATTTTAATTTTTAATATACATACTAATAAAATTAAACAAGGACAAAGCTTCTGAAGAAAAATGATAATGATTCTCAATTGATAAAAATAACTTATTACACCAACGTTTTAACATAAGCATAACTTATACATACTGATTGAAAATTCAAAACTAAATTATGAGGTTTTCTAACTTTATCCAGTTGTTTTAAATTACATATAATTATACAATTTAAGTAACGGCATATATTAATAAAAACTTTCAGGGGGGATTTATATGGCTTCAAATATTAAGCAACAAGCTAAAAAGACGTTTGACCTTAATGGTAAAACGTACACGTATTATGATTTGAACACTTTAGAAGAACAAGGTTTTACTAAAGTATCGAAATTGCCATATTCAATTAGAGTATTATTAGAATCAGTATTGAGACAAGAAGACGGATTTGTTATTACAGATGAACACATTAAAGCATTATCTGAATTTACAGAAGGTGCTGATGGTGAAGTTCCATTTAAGCCATCTCGTGTTATCTTACAAGACTTCACAGGTGTTCCTGCTGTTGTTGACTTGGCTTCATTACGTAAAGCGATGAATGACGTAGGTGGAGATTTAAACAAAATTAATCCAGAAGTACCAGTTGATTTAGTTATCGACCACTCAGTACAAGTAGATAGTTATGCCAACCCAGATGCATTAGAACGAAATATGAAATTAGAATTTGAACGTAACTATGAACGTTACCAATTCTTAAATTGGGCTACGAAAGCGTTTAATAACTATAGCGCCGTACCACCAGCAACAGGTATCGTACACCAAGTTAACTTAGAGTACTTGGCAAATGTTGTACATGCTCGTGAAGTTGATGGCGAAACAGTTACATTCCCAGACACATTAGTGGGTACTGACTCACATACGACAATGATTAACGGTCTAGGCGTATTAGGATGGGGTGTAGGTGGTATTGAAGCCGAAGCAGGTATGCTTGGTCAACCATCATATTTCCCAATTCCAGAAGTAGTTGGGGTTAGACTTTCAAATGCATTACCACAAGGTTCAACTGCAACTGACTTAGCATTACGTGTTACTCAAGAATTACGTAAAAAAGGTGTAGTTGGTAAATTTGTTGAATTCTTCGGACCAGGGGTACAACATTTACCTTTAGCTGACCGTGCAACAATTGCAAATATGGCACCTGAGTATGGTGCGACTTGTGGTTTCTTCCCAGTTGATGAGGAAGCATTAAAATATTTAAGATTAACAGGTCGTGCAGACGATCAAATCGATTTAGTTAAAAAATATTTAGAAGAAAATAGTATGTTCTTTACTGTAGATAAAGATGAACCTGAATATACAGATGTAGTTGAATTAGATTTATCAACTGTTGAAGCTTCATTATCAGGTCCTAAACGTCCACAAGATTTAATTTTCTTAAGCGACATGAAGAAAGAATTCGAAAAATCAGTTACTGCTCCAGCTGGTAACCAAGGTCATGGATTCGATGAAAGTGAATTTGATAAGAAAGCAACTATTAACTTTAAAGATGGTTCGACTTCAGAAATGAAAACAGGTGACATTGCGATTGCTGCAATCACATCGTGTACGAATACATCAAACCCTTACGTTATGTTAGGTGCAGGTCTCGTTGCCAAGAAAGCAATCGAAAAAGGCTTAAAAGTACCTGAATATGTAAAAACTTCATTGGCGCCAGGTTCTAAGGTTGTAACAGGTTATTTAAGAGATGCTGGTTTACAAACATACTTAGATGAATTAGGTTTCAATTTAGTAGGTTATGGTTGTACAACATGTATCGGTAACTCTGGTCCATTGCTTGAAGAAATTGAAAAAGCAATTGCTGACGAAGATTTACTTGTTACTTCAGTACTTTCTGGTAACCGTAACTTTGAAGGACGTATCCATCCATTAGTAAAAGCTAACTATTTAGCATCTCCACAATTAGTTGTTGCCTATGCGTTAGCTGGTACAGTAGATATTGATTTACAAAATGAACCACTTGGTAAAGGTAAAGATGGAGAAGATGTATATCTTAATGATATCTGGCCAACAATTAAAGAGGTTGCTGACACTGTAGATAGTGTTGTTACTCCAGCTTTATTTAAAGAAGAATATGAAACGGTTTATAACAATAACGAAATGTGGAATGAAATTGATGTTACTGATAAACCATTATATGACTTTGATCCTGAATCAACATATATTCAAAATCCATCATTCTTCCAAAACTTATCAAAAGAGCCAGGTAAAATTGAACCATTAAATCAATTACGTGTAATGGGTAAATTTGGTGATTCAGTAACAACTGACCATATTTCTCCAGCAGGTGCTATCGGTAAAGATACGCCGGCAGGTAAATATTTATTAGAGCATAATGTACCAATTCGTGAATTTAACTCTTATGGTTCTCGTCGTGGTAACCATGAAGTAATGGTACGTGGTACTTTTGCAAACATTCGAATTAAAAACCAATTAGCACCAGGTACAGAAGGTGGATATACAACATATTGGCCAACTGGTGAACAAATGTCTATCTTTGATGCAGCAATGAAATACCGTGAAGATGGTACTGGATTAGTTGTATTAGCAGGTAATGACTACGGTATGGGTTCTTCACGTGACTGGGCAGCAAAAGGTACTAATTTATTAGGTGTTAAAACAGTAATTGCACAAAGTTATGAAAGAATTCACCGTTCTAACTTAGTAATGATGGGTGTATTACCTTTACAATTCCAAGAAGGCGAATCTGCAGATAGTTTAGGTATTGATGGTACTGAAATTATTTCAGTTGATGTTAACGAAGATGTAAAACCACATGACTTAGTTAAAGTTCAAGCTAAGAAAGAAAATGGCAAAGTAATTGAATTCGAAGCAATTGCTCGTTTCGATTCAAATGTAGAATTAGATTATTACCGTAACGGTGGTATCTTACAATTAGTATTGAGAAATAAATTAGCTCAATAATGAATAATTAGTGAGTGAAAATGATTTGTATCAAGCTGTATTAGCAATATGCTAGTACAGCTTGTTTATGTTACCATTGTCATATATGAACAATTGAAAAGAGGATATCGAGAAATGATTTATAGTATAACTGAAATAGAATCACGCTACCAAGAAACGGATCAAATGGGTGTGATTTATCATGGGAATTATCCGACATGGTTTGAAGTTGCGCGTACGGATTATATTAGTAAGTTAGGGTTTAGTTATAAAGAAATGGAAGATTCAGGTGTAATCTCTCCTGTTACAGATATTGAAATCAAGTATATTAAGTCAATTACTTATCCTGAAAAGGTGAAAATCAAAACCTGGGTTGAAAAATATACAAGATTGCGTTCAAAGTATCGGTATGAAATATATAATGAAGCAGGGGAATTAGCAACGACGGGATCAACTGTATTGACGTGTATTACAAAGTCAGATTTTAAACCAGTCCGTTTAGATAAAGCATTCCCAGATTGGCATAATACATATCAAAGTATAGAAGGCCGAAATAAAGCGGGAGAATCACTTGAGATTTGATTTGAATTAAACAGCGAACATGACCAACATAATATAATAATTTAAAAGATGGCCGTTCATCATAATATGAGCGACCATCTTTTATATAAATTGCAAAATAATTTGCATTAAAATGTATACTTGAATGAGTGTTGCAATGACGTTTGAACTCAATGAAAGTAGATTATAAATATTGTTGAACTCAACTTAACATCAACATGATTTAGAATTCAACTCAAATATCATCATTACTTATTGTTTAGAATATGAGATTTCATCAATGCCATCATTCACATCGATGAATAAATTGTCATCTTGGAAATACCATAAGTCTTTTTCTGCAATTACGACATTTAAACCTTGGTAATTATTTTCATATCCAATCTCTAAGTCATTTTTACGATCAACACTAAATGCAGGACTAAATCCTTGTTTCAACTGGAATTCTCCACCATAACGAACGAAGAATTGTAAGACTTTATCATCTTCTGGTAAATCTAGTTCTTCTTTAAACCAAGATACAGCATTGTCTGAAAGTTCTATACCCATAATTAAAGTCTCCTTTCGGTTCACAAGTGGTTCACTTATGACAATTAGTTACTAATTTTTAAATTAGTATTATATTCATTACCCAATTTGGATAATGTTAAAAGCAGTATAACATAATTTTTCGATTAATTTTCTAATAAACGCTTTGTTTTAGCTAATTTTACTAAAAATCATGCTAATGACCTATATAAATAGTATAATAGAATAATGTAGAAAAAGATGTTAAGACATAAGGGTTAATATAATAAAAAAACTGAAGATAATTATACCTTCAGCTCTGATAAAAATTTATTCCCTTTTTAATTGTAACGTGGTTTTTGTAATAGTTACATCCATTTAATCTTAGGTTCTTCGCCTTTAAATATTCTAACAATATTTGAACGGTGTCTGATTATAAGTAATACTCCAACGCCGATACTAACCACAAACAAGATGTAGTCTCTAATGACTAGCGCGCCAATGACACAACAAATTGATGCAATGATACTTGATAGCGATACATACTTTGTTAAATACAAGATTCCAAAGAAAATTGCTGCTAATATTAATAATAAGACAGGATTGATACCAAGTATCACACCAGCACTTGTAGCTACTGCTTTGCCACCTTTAAATCCTAAGTATACCGGATAAACATGGCCTAGAATTGCAAATGCTCCAACAATTAGACCGTTTGTGAAGAATGTGCTAATTGCACCATCTGCGTGTACAGGTAACCATAAAGGAAAGAAAACGACAATAAATCCTTTGAAAATATCTAAGAAAGTAACTAAAAATCCAGCTGGCTTTCCTAATACTCTAAAGCTATTTGTCGCGCCAGTGTTACCACTACCAAATTGTCTAATATCTTTTTTGAAAAATAATTTCCCTATTACATAGCCACTTGGAAAAGCACCAATAAGGTAACTTAGTATTAACATGATTATTATCATCATATTCAATTACACATCCTTTAATGACATTAAAAACATTTTATCACATAAGAGGACCTTTAGACGAATAAAAATTAAAAAGAAATGAATAAACATTTAAATATTCATTTGGTGCTTGCATTTTATCTAGATTTATATAAAAATAACTATTGTATAGTTTTAATAACGAACGTACGTTTGTAGGAGGGCGAAACGATTGGCAATGAATAAACAAAATAATTACTCGGATGATTCCATACAGGTTCTTGAGGGATTAGAGGCCGTTAGAAAAAGACCTGGGATGTATATTGGTTCTACCGATAAACGTGGTTTACATCATTTGGTGTATGAAGTTGTCGATAATTCCGTCGATGAAGTATTAAACGGTTTTGGAAATGAAATCGCAGTTACAATAAACAAAGATGAGAGTATTACAATTGAGGATAATGGACGAGGTATGCCAACAGGAATTCACGCATCAGGTAAACCAACTGTTGAAGTTATCTTCACTGTACTTCATGCAGGTGGTAAATTTGGACAAGGTGGATACAAAACTTCTGGTGGTTTACATGGTGTAGGTGCGTCAGTAGTAAATGCATTGAGTGAATGGTTAGAGGTTGAAATTCATCGAGATGGTATGATCTATCAACAAAGTTTTAAAAATGGTGGTATACCCGCATCAGGATTAGTGAAAAAGGGCAAGACTAAAAAAACAGGTACGAAAGTAACCTTTAAACCCGACGGAGAGATATTTAAAACATCAACGTCATTTAATTACGAAACATTAAGTGAACGTTTACAGGAATCAGCATTTTTACTTAAGAATTTAAAAATACAACTTAAAGATTTACGCGCTGGTAAAGAACGTGAAGATGTTTATCACTATGAAGAAGGTATTAAAGAATTTGTTGCATACGTTAATGAGGGAAAAGAAATATTACATGACGTGGCATTATTTAGTGGTACAGCAAATAATATTGAAGTTGAAGTTGCGTTTCAATACAACGATCAATATTCAGAGAGTATATTGAGCTTTGTTAATAATGTGCGTACTAAAGACGGAGGTACACATGAAGTTGGTTTCAAGACTGCAATGACACGTGTGTTTAATGAATATGCACGTCGAATTAATGAATTGAAAGCAAAGGATAAGAATTTAGATGGTAATGACATTCGAGAAGGTTTAACAGCAATTATTTCAATTCGAATACCTGAAGAACTGCTCCAATTCGAAGGACAAACAAAGTCTAAATTAGGTACAAATGAAGCTAGAAGTGCCGTTGATTCAGTTGTGGCAGAAAAACTACCATACTACCTTGAGGAAAAAGGGCAACTTTCTAAAGCGTTAGTTAAGAAGGCTGTTAAGGCACAACAAGCTCGTGAAGCTGCACGTAAAGCAAGAGAAGATGCACGTTCAGGAAAGAAAAATAAACGTAAAGACACGTTGTTATCTGGGAAACTAACGCCGGCCCAAAGTAAAAATACTGAGAAAAAAGAACTGTATTTAGTTGAGGGTGATTCTGCTGGTGGATCTGCAAAATTAGGTAGAGATCGAAAATACCAAGCTATCTTACCATTAAGAGGTAAAGTGATAAATACAGAAAAAGCTAGACTGGAAGATATTTTCAAAAATGAAGAGATTAATACGATCATTCATACCATAGGCGCAGGTGTAGGAAATGAATTTAAGATTGAGGATAGCAATTACAATCGCGTTATTATTATGACTGATGCCGATACAGATGGTGCGCATATTCAGGTATTATTACTTACTTTCTTCTTTAAATATATGAAACCGTTAGTTGAAGCGGGGAGAGTATTTATTGCATTACCTCCATTATATAAATTGGAAAAAGGTAAAGGCGCTTCGAAGAAAGTTGAATATGCATGGACGGATGAAGAATTAGAAAAGCTACAAAAGAAACTTGGTAAAGGATTTATGTTACAACGATACAAAGGTCTTGGTGAAATGAATGCCGATCAACTTTGGGAAACAACAATGAATCCTGAAACAAGAACTTTGATCAGAGTGCAAGTGGACGATGAATTACGTTCATCTAAACGTGTGACAACGTTGATGGGTGATAAAGTTGCGCCACGTCGTGAATGGATTGAAAAGCATGTTGAATTTGGACTTCAAGAAGATCAAAGTATATTAGATAATAATGAAATTCAAATTTTAGAACAGGAAAATCCTAATGAGGAGGAAGTAAATTGAGTGAAATAATCCAAGATTTATCACTTGAAGATGTTATTGGAGATCGATTTGGTAGATATAGTAAATACATCATTCAAGAGCGTGCTTTGCCAGACGTAAGAGATGGACTCAAACCTGTTCAAAGACGTATTTTATATGCAATGTTTTCAAGCGGAAATACATTTGATAAAAATTTCCGAAAAAGTGCCAAGACGGTCGGTGACGTAATTGGACAATTTCACCCGCATGGTGACACATCCGTTTACGATGCAATGGTGCGATTGAGCCAAGATTGGAAATTACGCCATGTATTAATAGAAATGCAAGGTAATAATGGTAGTATCGACAATGATCCAGCAGCAGCAATGCGTTATACTGAGGCTAAGTTGAGTCGTATTTCTGAGGAATTACTTAGAGACATTAATAAAGAAACCGTACCATTTATGCCGAACTATGATGATACAACGATGGAACCAATGGTGTTACCTGCAAGATTACCGAATTTGTTGATTAACGGCAGTACTGGTATTTCATCTGGTTACGCGACGGATATACCACCTCATAATTTGGGTGAAGTCATTCAAGCGACATTAAAGTATATTGATAATCCAGATATTACAGTAAGCCAGTTAATGAAATATGTTAAAGGTCCAGACTTCCCAACAGGTGGCATTATTCAAGGGATTGATGGAATTAAAAAGGCATATGAATCTGGTAAAGGTAAAATCATTGTCCGTTCTAAAGTTGATGTTGAAGAACTTAGAAATGGACGTAAAGAATTAATTGTTACTGAAATACCTTATGAAGTGAATAAGAGTGCATTGGTTAAGAAAATGGATGAATTACGTGCCGACAAAAAAGTAGATGGCATTGTTGAGGTACGTGATGAAACAGATAGAACGGGTTTACGTATTGCAATTGAATTGAAGAAAGATGTAAATAGTGAAGCTGTAGCTAACTATTTATACAAAAATACTGATCTTCAAGTTGCTTATAACTTTAATATGGTTGCAATAAGTGAAGGCAGACCTAAGTTAATGGGCATTCGTGAAATTATTGATAGTTATTTAAATCATCAAATTGATGTGGTGACAAAACGTACACGCTTTGAATTAGATCATGCTGAAAGCCGTATGCATATTGTAGAAGGTTTAATGAAAGCTTTATCAATATTAGATGAAGTGATTCAATTAATTCGTAATTCTAAAAATAAAAAGGATGCGAAGGAAAACTTAGTTGATAAATATGCTTTTACTGAAGCACAAGCTGAAGCAATCGTTACATTACAATTGTATAGATTGACCAATACCGATATTGTACAACTTCAGGATGAACATGATGAGTTAAAGGCATTAATTGATAAACTGAAAAATATTTTAGATAATCATGATGCATTATTAACAGTTATTAAAGAAGAGCTAACAGATATTCGCAAACGTTTTAAACAAGAACGTCTTTCTAAAATTGAAGCTGAAATTACAGAAATTAAGATTGATAAAGAAGTGATGATTCCTAGTGAGACTGTAGTAATGAGTATTACGAAGCATGGCTACATTAAACGTACATCTTTACGTAGTTTCAACGCAAGTGGTATAGATGAGATTGGTGTTAAAGATGGAGACGCATTGTTAAAACAACAAGAAATGAATACACTTGATACGGTCTTAGTATTTACAAACAAAGGACGATATTTATTTATTCCGGTTCATAAACTAGCTGACATTAAATGGAAAGACTTAGGCCAACATGTATCGCAAATTGTTCCAATCGATGAAGGCGAATATGTTATTGATATTTATGGTGAAAGTGATTTTAAACCTGAAGCGTATTATATTTTAGCTACTAAAAATGGCATGATTAAGAAAAGCAATGTGTCTATGTTTAAAACGTCGCGCTATAATAAACCTTTAGTTGCTATGAAGTTAAAGGATAATGATGAAATTATTGACGTAATGCGTATTTCTAAAACACAGTTACTGACAGTGATTACCAATAAAGGTATGTCATTAACATACAGTAGTGAAGAGTTGTCAGATACTGGGCTCAGAGCAGCTGGCGTGAAATCAATCAACTTGAAAAATGAAGATTTCGTTGTGTTAACACAAATTATTTCTGAACCAAATACTATTCTAATGGCAACACAACGTGGATCATTAAAACGAATAAGCTTCAAGATATTACAAGAAGCTAAACGTGCACAACGCGGTATTACGTTATTGAAAGAACTTAAAAAGGCGCCACATCGTATCGTTGCTGCTAAAGTAGTGAACCCTGAAGATAAGAACTACACGATTTATTCTTCTAAAGATCAAGAAACAGGGTTAATTTCAGATATTCATTTATCTGAACAATATACGAATGGTAGTTTTATCGTAGATGTTACCGACTTCGGTGAGGTCGAAGGATTAGATTTAAAATAAAATTAAAAAAATTGTTAGTAAATTCTTCTATAGAATGATAAAATAATGACATATGCAATATAATTGAACCCAAGAGATTTATGGTTAGTTATAGATATCAAATGGAATGATTCGATTCTATTTATTGTCTATTAACTTTGCAAGTATATTATCGCTTTTAAAAGAGATAATACGGCTTGTGATAATACTATAAATCTCTTGATTTTATTATGAATTTTAAATAGTAGATTTGAGGGATAAAAGTGAGAGATTTTGATGGTTTAATTCCGGATTGGTTTAAAGATTTCGTCCAAGTCGGTAATGATTTGATTTGGTCTCAGTACCTAATTGGGTTACTGATAACTGCCGGTATTTTCTTTACAATTGGGTCTAAGTTTGTTCAGTTGAGATGGATTCCTGAAATGTTTCGTGCCATTGGTGAGAAACCTGAAACTTTAGATAATGGCAAGAAAGGTATCGCACCATTCCAAGCATTTGCAATTAGTGCAGCTTCTCGTGTTGGTACCGGTAATATAGCAGGTGTGGCTACAGCGATTGTTTTAGGTGGACCTGGCGCAGTGTTTTGGATGTGGATTATCGCCTTCATTGGTGCAGCAAGTGCCTTTATTGAAGCAACATTAGCACAGGTATATAAAGTGCCTGACGAAGATGGTGGTTTCCGTGGTGGACCAGCTTATTACATAACAAAAGGACTAAATCAAAAATGGTTGGGTATTGTATTTGCGGTATTGATTACAGTTACATTTGCTTTCGTATTTAATACAGTTCAATCTAATACAATAGCAGAATCATTAAAAACACAGTACAATGTGAGTCCAGTCATTACAGGTATTATATTAGCAATTTTAACGGCTGTTATAATCTTTGGTGGTGTAAGAAGTATTGCTACGATGTCATCTGTTATCGTTCCAATTATGGCAATACTTTACATCTTTACAGTTATTGTAATCTTAATATTAAATTTCGATCAAATCATTCCAATGATTACAACGATTATTAAAAGTGCATTTGGTCTAGAACAAGTAACAGGTGGTACAATTGGTGCTACAATTTTACAAGGTGTAAAACGTGGTTTGTTCTCAAACGAAGCAGGTATGGGTTCTGCCCCTAACGCAGCAGCAACAGCGGCTGCACCTCACCCAGTGAAACAAGGTTTAATTCAATCATTAGGTGTATTCTTTGATACAATGCTTGTTTGTACGTCAACAGCAATTATGATCTTATTATATTCTGGATTGAAGTTCGGTGAAGATGCACCACAGGGTGTAGCCGTAACACAGTCAGCACTCAATGAACACATTGGTAGCATTGGTGGTATATTCTTAACGGTGGCAATTGCTTTATTTGCATTCTCATCTGTTGTAGGAAATTATTACTATGGTCAATCAAATATTGAGTTTTTATCAAAAAATAAAGTTATCTTATTTATTTTTAGATGTCTTGTCGTTGTTTTAGTATTTATTGGAGCAGTAGCAAAAACGGATGTTGTATGGAGTACAGCTGATTTATTCATGGGCTTAATGGCCATTGTTAACTTAGTTGCAATTATAGGATTATCCAATATTGCATTTGCAGTAATGAATGATTATCAGAAACAACGTAAAGCTGGTAGAAAGCCAGTGTTTAGACCAGAAGAGTTGGAAATTAATTTATTTGGTATTGAAAGTTGGGGCATGAAAAAATAAAATAACAGTTAAATATTTATGTTAGTACTGTTATAGTCTAACGTAGAAAGACAATTGCTAGTGGTCAATATAGCAATTGTCTTTTTTTATAAAATTTAGTTGTGTTGTTGTTAATTTGTTTAGTCAGCTTTGTGTAATATTTAATGGAGGTATGTGTTGTATAAAATAGCTTGGACTATTATTCAAAATATACTATGTATGCTTTATGATTATAATTGTTACTGTACTCTATTTAAGATGAAGGAACCAATAATTTAATCATCGTTGTTGTTATTGCACATTAGGCAGTGATAAATATATTTTATACGTGCTTTTTTATGAATGAAGGCGATCTATTACTTCCAATTTTTTTAGTTTCAATATATAATTTTACTGACATATAAATAAGGATGAACAATATGAATGATTACTTAGTTACTAAAGTTTTAAATAATAATGTTATCATTTGCACAAAAGATATGCATGAGTACGTGTTGATTGCTAAAGGGATAGGGTTTAATAAAAAAGCTGGCATGACTATTCATAATAATCAATCTATTGAAAAGGTTTATGTACTAGATCAGAAATCGCAACAAGAATACTACAAATCTATTATTGAATATGCAGATGATCAACTTATACAAGCAGTTATCGATGCTGTTAATATTATAACGAGTTCGGAATTGACAATTGATAATCAACAACTCGTGGTCTCTGTTACGGATCATATTATTTTTGCTTATAAACGCTTGAAACAAGGTCAAGTTATAAATAATCCTTTTGTAGCTGAAACAAAGCAATTATACCAAACAGCTTATTCGATAGCGGAAAAGGTGATTTATAAATTAAATCATGTGTTGGATGTGAATTTTCCAGAAGATGAAATAGGATTTATCGCATTACACATAGCTTCAAATACTGAAACGGTATCTCTTGAAGAAATTAAATCAATTAATCGACTTATTAATAAAAGTATTTTTATATTAGAGCATGATTTGAAAAGTGATATTGATAAAAATTCGGTTCAATATCAACGGTTTATTCGACATATTCAATTTTTAATAAAGAGGTTGAGTAGTGGTGAGAATTTACAACATAATGGTGCGTTTGAAGCGTTATTAAAGGAGCAATATCCATTGTGTTATAATATTGCGCTCAAAATTATGAAGATGTTACAGCAAGAGTTAAAGGTTGAAATATATGAAGCGGAAATTACTTATCTTACGTTACATGTATATCATTTTATGGCAAATAAAAAATAAATTTAATAAGGATGTTTCTAATTTTTAAAAACTGTCTACAGACCTTTGGCTTTGTGGTCAGTTTTTATTTTGGGGACATGTGCTAGGTGTAGGTCAATTTTTTTATTATTAGTAAATAAAATAGATGCACGCTTTCCGTGGGCCCAGCCTCAGCCTGTAGTCTTCGGCAAGTGCTATTCCCACAGGAGTCGGCACCTAATTGGGTACTAGAAATAGCTTGTGTCATTTTGGTGAATAAGTAATTCAAATTAGGATTATACTATTTTGTATAAAGAAATGTAACAGTTGATTAACATTTTATATTAGTAAATAAAATTGATGCACGCTTTCCGTGGGCCCAGCCTCAGCCTGTAGTCTTCGGCAAGTGCTATTCCCACAGGAGTCGGCACCTATTTAGGTACTAGAAATAGCTTGTGAAAATTGATGTTTATGCTATAACCTTACTTATTTTACAAGTAATAGAAACAATTCAGATAAAAAATTCACAAAAGCAAATTGTTACTTACGTTTCAAAAAGTATATAAATTTTAAAATTAATACGTACTAAACATTATGTGAGGAAATATATGTTTAGAACAACGTGGATATGTTATTATAAATTTATTGACATGCTATGGAACTGAAATTAGGATGGTATGTTAACTTTTCGTATTTTATTGTCTTAATTACGATATTTGATAGTTGAGGTTACTTTTTAAGACTAAATATAAAAGTATTTATTTGTGACTATCAAAATAAAAGCTTAGGTTAAAATGTATTTTATTAAGACATTATTATGAATCAAAATAAGGTATGGTGAAGTTATGAATCAAGAACAAAATACTCAACAAGAATCAAAAAATAAAAAGGATCGGCTCAAGTTAAGTTTTCCAGAGACACGATTTATGAAATTTTTTGGTGGTAAAGATTTAATTTTTGGCCTCATTGTACTCATATTGGTCGGATTTGCGATTTTTATTTTTGACCAGGTATCTTATATTTTTAAACCATTTATTATTGTATTTAATACAATAGCTGCACCAATTATCGTTTCTATTATTTTGTACTATTTACTTAATCCTTTAGTTAATTTAATGGAACGTTATAATATTGGACGTGCATGGGGAGTTATTATTCTATTTTTACTAATTGTCGGTGTTATATCATTGGCGATTAATTTACTTATTCCTGTAATTGGCACTCAAATTAAAAGTTTTGGTCATAATTTTCCACATTATGTAGATAAAGTAAATGGTTTAATTGATCGGATTACTAAATATTCGTTGATATCTAATTCTTATAGTCAAATTCAAGACCAACTTGATGCATTGTCTAAGAAGATTCCATCAATGATTTCAGATTACTTTAATGGTTTTGGTACTAAAGTGAAAAATGTAGCAGAAGCATTAGTAAATGTCGGTGTCGTTATTGCTACAACACCATTTGTATTATTCTTTATGTTGAAGGATGGCCACAAATTTAAAGAATTTTCAACGAATTTAATGGCACCAAAATTTAGAAAAGATTTTCATGATCTATTGGATAAAATGAGTGAACAAGTTGGTTCTTATATTCAAGGACAAATTATCGTGTCATTTTGCATTGGTATTTTATTATTTATTGGTTATAGCATTATTGGATTGGATTATAGTTTAATTCTTGCTTGTATCGCCGCGGTCACAAGTGTCGTACCATATATTGGTCCAACGATTGCAATTTCACCAGCAATTATAATTGCTTTAATCACTTCGCCAATTATGTTATTAAAGTTAATTGTGGTATGGACTGCAGTACAATTTATAGAAGGGCACTTTATTTCACCAAATATCATGGGTAAAACATTGAAAATTCACCCACTTACAATTATCTTTATCTTATTAAGTGCGGGTAATTTACTCGGTGTCGTTGGTGTCATTCTTGGAATTCCAGCTTATGCAATCTTAAAGGTATTAGTTACTCATTTATTCTATCTTTATAAGCGTAGATATAATAAATATTATGGTGATGATGCTGGAGATTATGAAATTAAAGACGAAGAAGTCAATCGTTAATAAGATAGTCGTATAACTAGATAAATAGTTCGCTTGAATAGGCGATGTTGAGATATTCGTCAAAAAATGATATCAGCTCGCAAATGAATGTTAAAAGTTCATTTGCGGGTTTTTTAATATGGAAAATATTTCAATTAAAATGTGGAAATCAACGTAATTGATTGGTAGTACTAAAGTTGAATATGATAATACAAATGATATAACCATAATAAGTATGACGATAACGATGAATCAAAATAACAACAATAAAACAAACAAAAATATTTTTAAGCATTAAAGCAATTTTATCAATATTAAATATGACATTATTGTTAGCTCATGATTGCTTAATTATATTTCTTTGACAATTATATTGTGGTATATTTTTTATGAATATATGAAACTCGTAGAAATGAAGTGAAAAAATGTCTAAGGAAGTAAGAAGTAAACTGCTCTCTGTATTAAAGGTTGTATTTGCAGTTGCTTTATTAAGTTTTGTGATTTTTACATTGTATCGTGAACTTGCCCATATTAATTTTAAGGAAACTGTAAAAGCATTTGGCAAAATTAATAGTTTATGGTTAGTTGGATTGTTTTTAAGTGGTGGTGCTTCAATTGTTGTAATGTCTTTATATGATGTGATTTTAGCAAAGACATTAAATTTGCGTATTTCCATTTTAAGAACAATTCGTATTGGTTATATTGTAAATGCGCTTAATTCAGTAATTGGTTTTGGCGGCTTTATTGGTGCTAGCGTAAGATTTTTATTTTATAAAGATACGACTAAGGATAAAAAGGCTTTAGTCCATACTATTTCAATTGTTTTAGTATCCATGTTAACGGGTCTAAGTTTATTGTCTATTTTGGTTGTATTACATATTTTTGATGTCTCGCACATTTTTAGTCCATTTCCATGGATAAGATGGTTGTTATATATCGTTGCATTATTCTTACCGATATTTATTGTTGTTACAATTCTTAAACCTGTTCAGCAAAGTGAAAAGTATCTAGGGGTATATTGTACTATCGTATCGGCAATTGAATGGTTTGTTGCCGCATTAGTACTATACTTTGCTGCATATATTGTTGGTATTCATATTGCATTTCCTACCTTTATGGGCATCTTTATCATTGCTGCGTTATCAGGTCTCATCAGTTTTATTCCTGGTGGATTTGGTTCATTTGATTTAGTTGTGTTATTAGGCATGAAGGGGTTAGGTATTCCTGAAGAAAAAATCGTATTAGCAGTTCTGCTATATCGTTTTGCATATTATTTATTCCCATTATTGATTGCGTTGATTCTTTCAACCTTTGAATTTAAAGATACTGCAAAGCGTTATTGGGAAGATTCAAGGCTCAGTATTCCTGTAAAGGATATGTCTTCATTGCTAGCTTCATATCAAAAGGACGTATTGGCAAGAATACCATCGTTTTCAATTGCAGTGCTATTAATGTTTACGAGTTTAATGTTCTTCTTAAATAACCTGACAATTATATACGATGGATTATATGCACCAAACCATAATGTATATTATACAATTGTGGCAGTTCATACTTGTGCATGCCTATTGTTGTTACTAAATACGTTTGGTGTTTACTGTGGATCAAAACGTGCAATATTGTTTTCTATTATCTCAGCCATATTAATTTTCGGTGTAACAGCATATACTTATGCTTCATTTATATTATTAGGTTGGTTAATTATTATCATCATACTGCTTGTACTATTTTATAGACGAGCAACAGTAATCAAACGCCCATTTAGATTTACTAAGTTGCTTTTAAGTGTGTTGATAGGTGCGATTATTCTATTTCTAAATCACATTATCATAACAAGTGCATTTGCGAGTTTAGATATTTATCATGTGGAAATTGATACCTCTATATTACGCTATTACTTTTGGATAACTATTATTTTAGTTGCAATTATTGTTGGATTCATTGTCTGGTGGTTTGAACATCGTTACCGCGTTTTAAGGACGGATGAGTCACTTGAAATTTGTGAAGAGATCATCGCTAAGTATGGCGGTCATTTCCTCAGTCATTTAATGTATAGTGGAGATAAGAAGTTCTTTATAAATGAACAACAAGATGCATTTGTAATGTATCGTTACAAAAATAATGCCTATATTGTACTGGGTGATCCAATTGGTAACTCGACTTCATTTAATACATTATTGGAATCATTTTATAAGGAAGCAAAATTTTTCGGCTATGATGTCATCTTCTACCAAGTAACGGATAAATATATGTCGCTATACCATAATTTTGGAAACCAGTTTTTCAAATTAGGTGAAGAAGCAGTTATTGATTTGAATCATTTCTCTACTTCAGGAAAAAAGAAGCGAGGTTTGCGTGCAACACTTAATAAGTTAGATGATAGTGGGTTGATCTTTGAAGTACTATATCCGCCATTTTCTAATAGTTTATTAGCTGAACTTAAAGCAGTGAGTGATGAGTGGTTAGGTGATAGAAATGAAATGCATTTTTCTGTAGGACAATTTGATAATTTTTATTTAAATCAGGCACCAATAGCCATTATTAAAAATAATGATAATAAAGTTATAGCATTTTCATCAATTATGCCGGTATGTGAGCATGAAACGATATCTGTAGATTTGATTCGTTGGAAGCTAGATATTGATGTACCATTGATGGATGGTTTATATTTAAAAATGCTTTTATGGGCAAAAGAACAAGGCTATAGTAAATTCAATATGGGAATGGCTACTTTATCAAATGTCGGACAAGTACAATTTTCATTCTATGGAGAACGTATTGCTGGAAGAGTATTTGAACATTTCAATGGACTATATAGATTCCAAGGATTAAGAAAATATAAAGAGAAATTTAAACCAGAGTGGGAACCAAGATTTTTAGTATATCGTAAACACCATTCGCTTTGGCTTAGTATGTTAAAGGTAATGCATGTAATTAGAAAGAAAAAGTAATATGGATGACAGATAAGTAACTAAAAGTAAATACAAGAAAACATCAAAAAGGCCAAATCTTAATTAAAAGATTTGGCCTTTTTGTAGCTTAAATTCCATGACTTTAAGCTTTTAGGAGTTTAAGTGTAGTGCTTAATGGTTTGTGTAGCCAATGATTGGAGAAGTATTAGCTACTAATAAACTAACTTGAATACTAGAAAAGTCATTTAATTCTAACTCTATATGACGATCATTACCCCTTTGCCGAAGGTATGTATATAATATAACATCGTAGGTAAGCGCTTTCAACAGTAGTTTAATTATTCTTCAAAATAAAAAATTACATTCTACTCTCTTTAATGCAATTTGATTTTAAATTGTTAATTTACATTTTTGTAAAAAGAGTGTAAAGTTTTAAAAATTGGTTTGACTAGTGTGTATAAAGTTTATAAACTCAATTTAAACTATCTTCTGTCACGTAAATAGAGATTGTGTAGTGCTTATCGTTTGTTACTACCTGCAATAATTAAAAATTAATAATTCAAATGGTTGTATTGGATTTATAGATCGAAAATTAAGTAAGTAGGCTTAGGTGTTTAAAGTTACGATTTTATTGCTACATTATAAAGAAATTCAATTGCTTGATTTATTATGATAAATTCATCCTTTGAAATAATAAAGAGAATAGAGGAGAATAAATTGAAAAAATATTTTCACATTTTTTGGATTGCTTTGAAACTTGGTTTTGTTTCATTTGGGGGTCCAACTGCTCATTTGGGTTATTTTTATGACACATATGTTAAAAAGAAACGATGGCTTAATGAGCAAGAATATTCAAACCTTGTGGCTTTATGTCAATTTTTGCCAGGACCGGCAAGCAGCCAAGTGGGAATTGGTATAGGAACTATAAAAGGTGGAATTCTAGGTGGGATTATTTCGTTTTTAGGATTTACTACACCTTCAGTAATTATTTTAATGGCTTTTTCGTTATTTTTTGCTAATGAAAATACACATTTTACATGGATTCAGGGGTTAAAATTGGTAGCTATTGCAATTGTAGCGCAAGCAATTATTGGTATGGGCAAAAAACTTACTACTACTAAAACGACTATTACATTAGCATTATTTACTTTAACTTTGACACTGCTGATTGAGAATATTTTTATACAAGTTTTTTCTTTGATGTGCGTAGGTATGTATGGGTTGATATTTTTGAGAAATAAATCAAATAATCAACAAACACATAACAAATTATTTTATTTACCTAAACGTATGGGTTACCTTTCACTATTTCTGTTCTTTCTTTTACTATTCCTATTACCATATATTAGAACGTTAACCAATAACGTCTGGCTTTCTATGTTTGATAGTTTCTATAGAGCGGGGGCATTTGTATTTGGCGGTGGTCATGTCGTTTTACCATTATTGAAAAGTGAATTTGTCCCTCAAAATCTTATAACTTTAGAGCAATTTTTAACTGGTTATGGTGCTACTCAAGCAGTACCGGGACCACTGTTTACGTTTGCGTCATTTATCGGTACTGAAGTTGCTGGTATAGGTGGAGGTATTTTAGCCACAATTGCTATATTTTTACCTGCTTTCTTATTATTATTTGGTGTCTTACCGTTTTGGGACAATCTTATTAATAATATCTATGCAAATGGCTTCTTAAAAGGAATTAGTGCAGGGGTAGTCGGAATTTTAATTTCTGCTTTTTACAATCCCATTTGGAAAACAACGATTCAATCAGAAATCGATTTTGCTTTGGTGAGCATTATGTTTGTTTTGTTAATGTATTTTAAATGGCCATCTTGGTCAATCGTCTTACTTGGTTTATTGTTTGGTATTGTATTTTATTAAATATTTAAGATGAACCATTACGTTATTTGCGTAATGGTCTTTTTTACTATAAAAAGTAGAAAATTTTGACTGGATATAGATTTTATAAATTTTATGCAGAAAATAATACATCATCTATTCAATTTTGAAAAAATATGCTATTATGAAAACGGTTACATATATTGGTGGGAGTGACTACACTATGGCGACAATTAAAGAAGTTGCACAATTAGCCGGTGTGTCTGTAGCAACTGTTTCTAGAGTGATTAATAATAACGGTTATGTTAAAGCAGATACCAAGCTTCAAATTGAACAAGCGATTAAGCAATTAAATTATAAACCTAATGAAGCTGCAAGAACGTTATTTAAAAAGAAATCAAAAATAATTGGTTTACTGTTACCTGATATTAGCAATCCATTTTTTATGTTAATTGCTCGTGGTGTTGAAGATATTGCTTTAAAGCATGGATTTCAAGTCTTAATTGGTAATAGTGACAATTCATTAGAAAAAGCAAAAGGATATATTAACACCTTTAATTCTCATAATTGTATTGGGATCATTTCTACTGCATTCGATCACCATTCAATTACTGAATTGATAGCAACACAAAGTCTTCCTGTTGTTTTTGTAGACAGATTAAATAAGGAACAAAATGGCATTTCAACGAACCACTATAGAGGCGGTGAACTGCAGGCACAAATTGTAATCAATGGTGACGCACAGCATGTATTGTTATTGCATGAGGATCTTACTATTGAAACATTCAAATTACGATATAAAGGTGCAAAGCATGTATTGGAACAAGTGAATATTAAGGTTATAGATTGTCCGGTTTCAACGTTGCAAGATGCTAAATTATTCGAAACCATACTCACGACACAATATATTGATTCTATTATTTGCAGTAACGATATGATAGCAATTCAAGTGCTAGGAATGATTCAACAATTAAATTATAAAGTTCCAGAAGCGATTCAAATTGTAGGATATGATAATATTCCTTTTTCTAAAATGACATATCCACAAATTACTACGGTTGATCAGTCAGCATATCGTTTAGGTACCACAGCAGTTTCAAAATTATTAAATATTGATGAAGCGGATTGTGAACAAATTAAATTAATAATTAAAAAAAGACAAAGCACTAGAAATTAATGAATTTTATGTAACGGGTTACATATAGGAGAAAGGGGTTTATAAATGTATAAAACAGGTGTGTTAAATAGTGAAATTTCAAAGGTATTGAGTGATTTGGGACACACGGACAAAATTATTATTGCGGATTGTGGCTTACCGGTACCACAACATGTACACAAAATTGATCTCGCACTCACATTAGGACAACCCTCCTTTTTAGATGTATTTAATATAGTGAGTGAGCATATGAAGATTGAACGGATGACGGTAGCAACTGAAATTGAAAATGATAATAATCAATTATTTGAAGATTTAAAGGCTACTAATTTAACCATTGAAAGTGTAAGCCATGAAGAATTAAAAATGTTGAGTCATGATGTAAAAGCAATTATTAGAACTGGCGAAGGGACACCATATGCCAATGTAATCTTAACAAGTGGCGTTATATTCTAGGAGGTGAAATGATGATTGGTATGAATCAGATTTACAAATCTTTTGGTCAAAACGATGTGTTAATGGGCGTTGACCTAGAAATTCGTGAAGCGGAAGTCCATGCGCTTATGGGTGAAAATGGTGCTGGAAAAAGTACTTTAATGAAAATTTTAACTGGGGTTTATAAAGCAGATAAAGGTACAATTTATGACAATGGTCACGAAGTACAGTACAAAAATACTAAAGATGCTGAAGAAAACGGGATTGCATTTATACAACAAGAATTAAATATTTGGCCTAATTTAACAGTTTTGGAGAATTTGTTTTTAGGAAAGGAAAAGGTGAAACGTTTCGGTCTAATTGATAATAAAACGATGCGTAAAGAAGCCTTAGCTTTATTTGAAAAGTTGAACCTCAAAATTGAATTGAATGAATTAGCGAGTAATTTATCTGTAGGTATGCAGCAAATGCTGGAAATAAGTAAAGCGTTAATGCAAGATGCCAAAATAATTATCATGGATGAACCTACGGCAGCTTTAACAAATAGTGAAATAACAGTGTTATTTGAACAAATCAATAAGTTAAAAAGTGAAGGCGTATCATTTGTGTATATCTCGCACAGAATGGAAGAAATTTTTGAGTTGTCAGACCGTATCACTGTCATGCGAGATGGCCGTTCAATATTGACGACACAAACAGAACAGACAACACAGCATCAAATCATCAAAGCAATGATTGGTAGAGATTTGGATCATCAATATCCGCATAGAAATTTTACTGCAAGTGAAACGATTTTAACTGTGCAAAATTTGAATAGCAAAGCGCATGGTATTGAAAATGTGAACTTTGAGTTGAATAAAGGAGAAATTCTGGGATTTAGTGGATTGATGGGAGCAGGTCGTTCCGAAATTATGCGTGTATTGTTTGGTTTGGATGTAGGTCAAATGCATGTTGAATTAGCAGGACAACCGCTTCATATTAACAATCCGAATCAAGCAATTAAGCAAGGATTAGCTTTTATTACAGAAAATAGAAAAGAAGAAGGTCTAGTATTACAAGATACAATTGTAGAGAATATGACATTACCTGCGTTAAAAAGCTTTTCAAAGACGAATTTATTAGTACAATCATCAATGGATCAATATACTGACCAAATGATTCAACGCTTAAATATTAAAGGACGTAAAGAAAATAGTTGCATAGATTTGTCTGGTGGAAATCAGCAGAAAGTTGTATTGGCTAAATGGATTGCAACCGCACCTAGAGTGTTAATTTTAGATGAGCCGACAAGAGGTATAGATGTCGGTGCTAAGAGAGAAATATATCAATTAATGAATGAACTGACTGAACGCGGTATGTCGATTATTATGATTTCATCTGAGCTTCCTGAAGTAATTGGTATGAGTGATCGAGTAGCAGTGGTTCATGAGGGACATATTGCAGGCATATTAAATAAAGATGAATTATCTGAAGAGCATATTATGACGTTAGCTACTGGAGGGAATTTAGATGCAACAATCTAAAATATCATTATCTTATTTAGAAAAAGTAATTCCATTTATTGGATTAATCTTACTCGTTATTATTATTAGTATTTTAAACAGTGCATTTTTGGAACCATCCAATTTATTTAACTTATTGAGACAGGTATCAATTAATGGGTTAATTGCATTTGGTATGACCTTTGTTATTTTAACAGGTGGAATAGATTTATCAGTTGGTTCCACTTTAGCTTTATCTAGTGCATTAGTAGCAATTCTCATGGTTTCTGGTGTTGATGGTATTATCGCTATTATTATCGGATGCATTTTTGGAGCAGTCTTAGGTGCGATTAATGGATTCTTAATTACTTTAGGGAAAATGGCACCATTTATTGCAACTTTGGCTACAATGACTGTATTTCGAGGCGTAACGCTTGTTATTACAGATGGTAATCCAATAACGAATTTAAACGGCAGTTATGCATTCCAATTGTTTGGACGAGGTTATTTTATTGGTATTCCAGTGCCTGCCATTACGATGTTCATTACCTTTATTATTCTCTATGTGATACTGCATAAGACGATATTTGGTAGACAGACTTATGCTATGGGCGGTAATGAGAAGGCTGCATTTATTTCAGGTATAAAAGTTAATAAACTGAAAGTGTGTATTTACGGTTTAGCAGGGCTAATGTCTGCACTTGCTGGATCGATTTTAACATCGAGACTTAATTCGGCTCAACCGACTGCAGGTATGTCATATGAATTAGATGCCATTGCCGCTGTTGTATTAGGTGGTACTTCACTAACAGGTGGTAAGGGGCGAATTGTCGGTACGCTTATTGGTGTATTGATTATCGGTGTGTTAAATAACGGTTTGAATTTGCTTGGTGTATCATCTTTCTACCAACAAGTTGTTAAAGGTGTAGTGATTATTATAGCAGTGTTGATTGATAGAAAGAATAAATAGGGGGTTTAGAGTATGAAGAAAATCTTTATTTGTTTAATTGCTGTACTATTATTTTTAACAGGTTGTTCGCTTGAATCCCCTTTAGAAAATAATAGTAATAGTAAATCGGATAAGAAGAAATCAGATATTGTAATTGGTGTTAGTATTTCTACTTTGAATAATCCTTTCTTTGTAAAAATTAAACAAGGTATAGAAGATGAAGCGAAACGACAAGGCGTAAAGGTCAAGTTTGCGGATGCGCAAGATGATGCAGCAAAACAAGCTAATGATATCGATGATTTAATTCAGCAAAACGTAGACTACTTAATAGTAAATCCTACTGATTCAGACGCTATTTCAGGTAGCATACAAATTGCGAATGACCAAAATATTCCAGTAATTACTTTAGATAGAGAAGTTTCTAAAGGGAAAGTAGCGTCATTTATTGCTTCTGATAATGTTAAAGGTGGAGAGATGGGTGCACAGCTTATTGTTGATGAAATAGGCAAAGATGCCAAAGTGGCAGAATTAGAAGGTATTCCTGGTGCGAGTGCGACGAGAGAACGTGGTAAAGGATTCCATAATATCGCTGATAAATCATTGGATGTCGTATCAAAACAAAGTGCGAAATTTAACAGAACGGAAGGGTTGAATGTCACACAAAATATTATCCAAGCGCATCCTGATATTAAAGCCGTCTTTGCTCAAAATGATGAAATGGCTTTAGGAGCAGTGGAGGCTATAGGTAATAAAGATATTAAAGTTATTGGTTTTGATGGAAATGAAGATGCGTTAAAATCAGTAGACAATAAAAAATTATTTGCAACAGTAGCACAACAACCTAGTTTAATGGGAGAAGAAAGTATTAAAACAGTTATGAAACTTTATGATGGTAAAAAGGTTGCTAAAAAGCATAAAATACCATTGAAAATGAAACAGCAAAAGTAAATCTTAGAAAGAATCGTTTTAGATTATAATAATAAAGCGCATCGATTGAAATATTAAATTTTAATCGGTGCGCTTATTTGATAAAGGGATAAGCCACAGTCGTATAATTTAATAAGAATATATACCAAATTATCGAGGTGTCTTATGTATTTCACATGTTTTTGGGTATTACTTGAATGGATTGTAGTACAGTTTATTCAAATTGTGAGTGTTGATGCCATATCAACAACAGACTAAACATCACTACTATTTTTATATTGATTGCGATCAGCTTGTTCCTTAGCATAGCGTTCAGGATTCTTTTTATAAAAATCTTGATGTTCTTCCTCAGCTTTATAGAATTCTGAAGCGGGTAAGATTTGTGTGGCAATCGCTTTGTCTTTATCGATTGTATGCTTTAACTTTTCTACATAATCTTCAGCTAATTCCTTTTGATCATTATTTGTATAGAAAATAGCTGTCTGATATTGTGCGCCTCTATCTTGGAATTGGCCACCAGCATCTGTTGGATCAATTACAGAAAAGAATATTTCCAATAATTTATTATACGAAAATAATGCGACATCATATTCGATTTCAACAGTTTCTAGATGCCCAGTTTCGCCAGTCTTCACTTGTTCATATGTTGGATTGTCGACATGACCTCCCATATAACCAGAGGTTACTTTTTCAATGCCTTCAAATGTATCAAATGGTTTGACCATGCACCAAAAGCAACCTCCGGCGAAGTATGCTTTGTTTATATTCATGATTAACATCCTTTCTGTATTGGACTTTAGTACCATTTATTAAGTTTTTTCTTGATTTTTATACACTTTTTATATAAGTTAGTATATATTAATTATAGTACATAAATGTGCAATTTTGAAGATATAAGGTTGATACTAATGAGTGAAGACAAACAAAGCAACAATGAATTTACAGAAAAAAGAACGACCGACAGTTCTATGAGAAGAGTAAAAAAGAAGAGAATTAGAAAGTTTCCGTTTATTATTTTGATTTTCGTCGTAATCCTAGCTATTATTATTGGCTATTGTGTACATGGTTATCATTCAGGAATAGACTATGCCAAAGACCATGGCAAGACACTCAAAGCACATAAATTTAATGGTGCTTCTAAAAATGATGGCAAGATTACAATTATGGTACTGGGTGCAGATAAAGAGCAAGGTGGTATTTCACGAACAGACTCTATTATGATTGCGCAGTATGATTATATTCATAAGAAAATGAAAATGATGTCCGTTATGCGTGATATATATGCAGATATTCCAGGTAGTGGGCAACACAAAATAAATTCAGCTTATTCAATTGGTGGTCCTGAATTACTGAGACAGACATTGAAGAAGAATTTAGATATTGATCCTGAATATTACGCAATCTTAGACTTTACTGGATTTGAGAAAATGATTGATGAACTTGAACCTGATGGTGTCCCAATTGATGTTGAAAAGGATATGTCAGCAAATATCGGCGTATCTCTAAAAAAAGGTAATCATCGACTAAATGGTAAAGAGTTATTAGGATATGCGCGATTTAGACATGACGCTGAAGGTGACTTTGGACGTGTGAGAAGACAACAACAAGTTATGCAATCACTGAAGAAGGAATTAGTGAGTCTAGATACATTACCTAAATTACCAAAAGTGGCTGGTATTTTAAGAGGATATTTGAATACCAATATGCCAGATTCAGCATTGATACAAACTGCGTTAAACTTTGGTATTCGTGGTGATAAGAATATAGATTCTGTTACATTACCAATTAAAGGTACTTACCAAGATTTACAGACACCAACAGATGGTAGTGCTTTACAAATTGATAAAGCTAAGAACAAAGAAGAAGTTAAAAAGTTTTTAAATGAATAAATAATAATAAAGAAGCGTTCACTTTAGGAGTGAGCGCTTCTTTATTGTATTACCATTGTTATGTTTAGTCATAGATACTTTATTGATCTGATTTTCTTACGCCTGCAACACCGTAATGTGCAGGATTCATTTCTTCAATCACTACTTGGATTGCTTCTTTATTTGCACCTGTTGTTTTTTCAACTGCCTGAGTTACTTCAGAAACAAGTGCTTTGAGTTGCTCATCTGAACGACCTTCTAATAATTTTACATTGACGATTGGCATTGCAATTCCTCCTACTTAACTATAATTGACGCATTCATTATAGCATGAAAATTCCCAAAAGTTAGAAATTTTATTCTAGCAGAACGTTTGTTCGTTAATTGTTGAAAGAGAACATTTGTTCGTATATAATATTTTTATGAAGGGGGCATTCATTATGGATATGTATGATTATAATCTAGTGGAAGAAAGAGATGTGCTATGTATAGATCAAAAGAGCTTTTTTGCAAGTGTGTCTTGCATACAGAAGGGACTAGATCCAAAAGAAGTTAAACTTGCAGTCGTAGCTGATACTAAACGTCAAGGTTCTGTTGTATTAGCAGCTACAGGACCTTTAAAGGAATTGGGAATCAAGACTGGATCTAGGTTGTTTGAAATACCACATAGAAATGACATATATATTATTAACCCAAGTATGCGCAAATATTTAGAAGTATCGATAGCAATCTCTAAGGTTGCTTTACGTTATGTTGCACCTGAAGATTTGCACCAATATAGCGTGGATGAATTTTTCATGGATGTTACAGATAGCTATCATAGGTTTAGCACGACCTTACATTCATTTTGTGAAAGATTACAGTATGAGATAAAGGAAGAGACAGGGATTGATTGTAGTATTGGTATCGGATCTAATATGTTGTTGAGTAAGGTAGCCATGGATATTGAAGCGAAACATAGTCCGAAAATGATAGCAGAGTGGCGTTATCATGATGTTCCTCAAAAGTTATGGCCAATTAAACCATTGAGTAAATTTTGGGGAATTAGTAAGCGTACAGAAGCCAAATTAAATAAGAGAGGGATTTTCTCTATTGGTGATTTAGCTAACTACCCATATCCATACTTAAAGAGGGATTTAGGTATTATCGGCGTAGATTTACATTTACATGCGAATGGTATAGATCAAAGTAAAGTGAGAGATAAGTATGAAGTGATGAATCCCTCTATTTGTAAAAGCCAAATATTGATGAGAGATTACCGATATGAAGAAACAAAGGTTGTGATGCGTGAACTTATAGAGGATGTAGCAAGTCGTGTTAGAGCAAGGAATAAATTAGCAAAGACTATCCATTTTTCATTTGGTTACAGTGATGAAGGAGGTATTAGTAAACAATATACTTTGGATAACCCGACCAATCTAGATGATCAAATATTTCAAGTTATTGAGCATTTTGCAGATAAATTATGTGATCGTTCAGCATTATATCGTACATTGAGCGTCTCATTAACACAGTTTGTCAACGAGAGGGAGAGACAACTGAATTTATTTATCGATGAATATGAAAGAAAGCGCAAGGAACGTTTAGCTAAAGCAATTGATGAATTACAAAGAAAGTATGGTAGAGGCATAGTGTCTCGAGCTGTATCGTATACTGCAGCAGGGACAAAGAATGGAAGATTAGGATTAATGGCTGGACATAAGATGTAGCAAACACATACCTTTTATATAGTTGACAAACTCAACTTATTAATCTACGCTACAATTAGTTGACAAAGTAAACTAATGAGGTGTTGAATTTGAGTGTACAGAAAATAAGAAAGTTTAATCGCTACTATACAAGAATCTTAGGTATATTTGATAAGAAAGTATTTAATTTAAACTATTCTATGATAGAGATGAGAATATTAGGAGAAATTAGTAGGAATAGTGGTATAACAGCTAATACATTAACAACCTATTTAGATATAGATAAAAGCTATTTAAGCAGGATTCTTGATAAACTATTAACTGCTGACTATATATATCGTGAAAAGGATTCAGAAGATAGTAGAAAATTGCATATTTATCTAACAGCAGAAGGGCAAAAGCTTAATGAATATGTAGAAACTGCATCAAATAAAAAGGTGGAAAAGTTAATCGCTGATATTTCACCAGGTGAAGTTAAAGCATTAGAAGAAGCAATGGAAACTATTGAAAACATATTAGGTCAAGTGGTTAGTCCAGATATAGAAGGAGAGACTCATAAATGATTTCATTTGAAAATGACTATCTAGAAGGTGCACATGAAAAAGTGTTAGCGCGACTGATTGAAACTAATATGGTTCAAGAGTCAGGCTATGGTACTGATTCATATACAAAGCAAGCTCAAGAACGTATTAAAGAAGTGATAGGCTTACCAACAGCAGAAGTACAATTATTAACAGGTGGAACACAGACTAATCAAATCGTTATAGATACTATGTTAGAACCATATCAAGGCGTACTTGCAGCAGATACAGGACATATCAGTACTCATGAAGCGGGAGCGATTGAATTTACGGGTAAAAAAGTATTAACGCTTCCTTCAAGTAACGGGAAGTTATCCGCCGAATCAGTAAAGGACTATATAGAAGTATTTTATAACGATGCTAACCATGACCATATGGTATTTCCAGGCATGGTTTATATCTCATTTCCAACTGAGTATGGAACATTGTATTCAAAGCAAGAATTAGAACAACTATCTGCGGTTTGTAAAGCGTATCAAATACCACTATTTATAGACGGTGCACGGTTAGGCTATGGATTGGCAAGTGATTACTCAGATGTAACAATAGCAGATATCGCACAATTAAGTGATGTTTTTTATATTGGAGGTACAAAGATAGGGGCGCTTTGTGGTGAAGCGGTTGTCTTTACTTCAAATAATATGCCAAAGCATTTTGTAACACGTATTAAGCAACATGGCGCTCTATTAGCAAAGGGTAGATTATTAGGTGTGCAATTTTTAGAATTGTTCACGGATAATTTGTATTTTGAAATTAGTCAACATGCTATAAAAATGGCTCAAAAATTAAGAACATCATTTGTAAACAAAGGTTATCAACTGTATATAGACTCATCAACAAACCAACAATTTTTTATTGTACATAACGATAAATTAAAAGAACTACAAACAAAAATAAAATTTTCGATATGGGAACAATATGATGCAACACATACAATCATACGCTTTGTGACGAGCTGGGCAACAACCGAAGAAAATATTGCGAAGATAGATGCATTGATTTAAAACCATTAGTGAACAAAACAAAACCCAACATTCCCCTAAAAATGGGAGTGTTGGGTTTTTGATGTAAATTACACAAAATATCGCAATGAAAATCTAGTCGAAATAAGTATCAAAATCACTTAGTACTTCAGCACCGTGTTTGCGATCTTCAGGGTTTTTAAAACTAATACGCAAGGCTCCATAAATATCTTCACGGACTTCTAATATTCTAAGGTTACTTATAGAAATATTATGTAAACTTAAGATGTGAGTTACTTTGCTAATCATACCTGGTTTATCCGGAATATCTACATATAGATCATACTCGACAGACAGCGCACCTTGTGATTTAAGGGGTAATTCATCACGATATACTTTAGCGTCATTAAAGAAATCATGTAAGTCTTTAGGGTTATTATGTTCTATTAAATCAATCACATCAGCCATTTGATGTTTCCATTCTCGTAATAACTTTAAAATTGTGTCTTTGTTCTCTAATGTGATGTCACGCCACATGACAGGGTTACTACTAGCGATTCGAGTAATATCTCTAAAACCACCAGCTGCCAATGTTTTAACTAAGGATGAATCTTTAACGTGTTCAGCATTAAGATGTACTAAACTAGATGCGATGATATGTGGTACATGACTCACGATACCAGTAACAAAATCATGCTCTTCAGCAGTTGTTGAAATAAATTTAGCATCAGTTGTTTTCAATAGCTCTTGTATAATTTCAAATGCATCATCATTTGCTGATTCATTATGTACTAAAATATAGAATGCATTTTCGAATAAATGTTTTTTTGCGTTAAGAACTCCCGATTTATGACTTCCAGCCATAGGGTGGCCACCAACTAAATGAATATCGTGCTTTAATAAATAACTTTCGTACTGCTGTATTGTAGATTTTGTACTACCCGTATCAGAAACGATGACATGCTTTTTGATATGATAGTTAGGTAATTCTTGAAGATATTTAATTGTTTGTTGAACTGGTGTGGCATAAATAATAATATCTGCATTTTCGACACAAGCCTGATAATCTGTAGATTTATAATCGATAATGCCGATAGAATGTGCCTTTTCTAGTTGTGATGCATCAGCATCAAATGCCGTAATTTCAATATCATCATGATAATATCGAAGATTGCTAGCTAAACTTCCGCCAATTAAACCTAATCCGACGAAAAGAATTTGTTTCATAAAGCGAATCACCTCTATCAAAATTTTCAGAATAGTAATATTGTATAGTAGCAAGTATTAATAAGCAACATCAATCAGTATATTTAGTCGATACAGTGAAGGGAATATTAACGAAGAATAAAAATTTAAATGTATAATTATAGAAGGTATGATTTGGTACAGTTAACAAAGGAGAATAATAATGAAGATTCAAAATATATTAATAGCTGGTGATTATCAAGCAGCATTTCATGAATATCTACCAAAATTAAAAAATTATAATTTATTATTTAAGCAATTACAGGAAATAGATAATAATGATTTAATATGGGCAGATGTATATGTAGGTTTTAGCCCTAGCCAAAGCTTTCAACCGCAGCAAGTTTCGTGGGTACATACGTTCAATGCTGGTGTAAATAATTATTTACAATTAAAGGGTTGGTTTGAATCAGGAACACTTTTAACGAGAACAGTAACAGATTTCGGACAAAAAATGGCAGAATATTGTCTCAGTTACATGCTTAAAGAAGCACAACATCACGAAATATTAGAGAAACAGCAAAGAAATAAACAATGGTCTGTTGTCACTCCTAAACCATTAAAGGAAATTACAGTAACTCTATTTGGAACAGGGGAAATTGGTAAGAAAATAGCGGAAATTTTTTCGTTATTAGGTATTACAGTATACGGTATTTCGTATAGTGGCGAGCAAAAAAGTGAATTTAAAGCTGTGACAACAGTAGCACAATCTAGTCAATATGTAGAAAAATCAGATTACATAATTAGCACGTTGCCTTTAACACAAGAAACAAATCAGTTATTTAATAGCACTATTTTTAAAACGTTTAATAAAGCAGTCTTTATTAATGTAGGCAGGGGACAAGTTGTCAATACTGAGGACTTAATACAAGCACTAGAAAATAATACTGTTCGCCATGCTATATTAGATGTTGTGGATGAAGAACCTTTACCGACCAATTCTGTTCTGTGGGATAGAAGTGATATAACTATCACACCACACATATCAGCGTTGACAGATATTGATGATGCAGTTGCATGCTTTTATGAGACATTGCAAAATATAGAAAATAAAAATCATCTCAATAATAAAGTTGATTTTCAAAAAGGGTATTGATCACTAGGATAATACAAAAAATATAAATGATAATTTTTTAATATTGCAAATCTTATTTATTGCAAATTATAGAATAAATTATTGTTTATAGATAATTGAAGGCTATAAATTGAATTTGCCTTGGAATAATGTTTTATTTTGCCATTATGTGATAGTATTTTAAAAAAGGGAGGTAACAAGAAAATGACAGAAAAGAATTTCCCAAAGGATGCAATGCGAGTTCTGAAAGAAACGAGCCGTACATTCTATATACCGATTACTTTTTTAGATAAAGAAATCAAACATACAGTTGCATCGGCTTATTTGGTAATGCGTGCAATTGATGAAATTGAAGATCATGAAGAAATCGATAACGATTTGAAATATGATTTATTAATGCAAGTCAGTGATTTGTTAAAGAAACCATTTAATGAGACCGAATATCTTAATATTTTAGAACCTGTTCTAGATGATATGCCTGAAGTTACCCGTCGTTTAGGTGATTGGTTGGAGGCTTGTCCTGATAAGACATTAACAGTTGTTAAGTCATCTACGAGTGAGATGGCATATGGTATGGCGAAGTGGGCTAAGGCAAACTGGGAAATCCATACACGAGAAGATTTGGATGATTATACATATTATGTTGCTGGATTAGTAGGTGTCATGTTGTCAGAAATTTGGGACATTTGTGCCGGTGTTAAGACTGACCGCGATTTAGCAATTGGCTTTGGTCGAGGTCTACAAGCCGTAAATATCTTGCGTAATGAAGATGAAGACTTAGAAGAACGTGGTGTGAGCTTTAAACCAGATGGTTGGACGCGTGATGATTTATTTAAATATGCTGAAGAAAATCTAGCTAAAGCAGATGAATATAAAAAGGATATCAATAAAAAGACGATATTATTATTCTGTCGACTACCTCTAGCGCTTGCATATAAAAGTTTAAAAGCAATGAAAAATGGACGTGAGAAAATATCGCGCCAAGAAGTTGAAGAAACAGTGGAAGAAATTCAAAAAGATTAAATCGAATAAACACTTAAGAATGTATTAAGGTAACAAGTTTAGTCATATATTTAAGTAATTTATATTTGGAATGATACATGTTTAATAGATACTTTTATATGATTATTGAAATTGCACTAATAAACATTCAACATTTAGTATTCGAGACATATAGTTTATAAAATGCCAACCCAAGATTAAATCATCACTTGGGTTGGCTATCTTTGTGTTAATTTATCTAAGGGAGGATATGTAGCAATATGCTTTTGCTAACTTTCATAGTAGCGCATCATTTGATCATACGAAATTTCAAGAAGAATGTGCAGCAAAATTTAATAGCTAAACCCAATTTACTAATGGGCTATCGCAGTTTTAAATCATTGAAAAATGATAAAAGTTGGCAATTTGCACAACAAATGTTTTTAAAATATTCAGAACAGGTAAACAAAGTAGGGGTTGTATTAGGCGTCTTAGCGTTACTTTGGGATATCACAACGTGGTTAACACCAAGTTCACTAATTATTCAAGTTTTACTATTTTTTGTAGGTATATTATATATAATTATAAGAACGGAAATAAAAATAACTACAAGTTATTAATTAAATCAATATAAGTGAGGTAGTACATATGGAAGCTATTTTTAAAACAATTAAAGAACTTACAGAGATTAATAGTCCATCAGGCCATACTACACGTGCGATAGAGTATGTACAACAACACGCGCAGAAATTAGGTTTTGATACGGAAATCACTAACAAAGGTGCATTATTAATCACAGTTAATGGTCAAAACGATGCACAGTATAAATGTATAACTGCACATGTTGATACATTAGGTGCAATGGTAAAAGAAATCAAAGAAGATGGGCGATTAGCTTTAACATTAATCGGAGGATTTCATTATAATGCGATCGAAGGTGAATACTGTGAAATAGAAACAGCAGCAGGTCAAATCTATAGTGGCACAATCTGTATGCATGAAACGAGTGTACATGTATATCGTGATAATCATCAACTACCACGGGATATAGAACATATGGAAGTACGTTTAGATGAAAAGGTAATGAGCAAAGCAGATACAGAAAGTTTAGGGATTGAGGTCGGTGACTTTATCAGTTTCGATCCTAGGACACAAATAACAGAATCTGGATTTATTAAATCGCGTCATTTAGATGATAAAGCAAGTGTTGCAATGATTATTGAATTATTGAAGGATATCAAACATAATCAATTAACATTACCACAAACGACACAATTTTATATTTCTAATAATGAGGAAATTGGTTATGGTGCAAATGCATCAATATCACCTAAAGTTGTTGAATATATTGCTTTAGATATGGGAGCGCTAGGCGATGGCCAAGCATCCGACGAATACACAGTTTCAATTTGTGCTAAAGACGGTTCAGGACCATATCATAAAGCCTTAAAGGAACAACTCGTTAGCCTCTGCAAAATTAATAAAATACCATATAAAATTGATATTTATCCATATTATAGTTCCGATGCATCAGCAGCGCTCAAAGCTGGTGCAGATGTACGACATGGTTTATTTGGTGCTGGTATAGAATCATCACACGCACTTGAAAGAACACACATCGACTCATTAAATGCCACTGCAGCATTACTAAAGGCATATTGTCTTACAGCTTTATAAGTCAATTTAATATCTTTATAAATACTCCTGAAAGTAGAACCAAAAACTCACTTTTAGGGGTGTTTTTGTGTTTGACAATATCAATTTATGTAATTGGAAAATCTATTATCGTATTAAAATTTAGTAACACAAAAAAATGTATTAACACAATCAATTTTAATATATAATTAAAACGTAAGAAAGTTAAAAGATATAAATTTATATTGTTTGAAATATTCAAGAGATGTAAAGAAAATGCATCCTAGAATGAATGATGACGAATAATATAAAATTTAATAACAGAAAAGGAGACAATGATGAAAAAAGTTGTAGGAATATTATTAATGTTTACAATTGTACTGGCAGGTTGTGGCTTTAGTTCTAAAAAAGAAGGTAAACCATTAGCATTATCAAAACTTGGAACTGGGGAACATATTTTATACATATCTCATCAATCGTCGAAAGAAATTAATAAAGATAATGAAATAACTCAAATTATACAAGTTAAAGATGGCAAAATGAAAGGATATAATTTAGAAGAATCGACAACGAACTTAAAAGAATTGTCTAAAAAAGATGATAAAGAAGTGGTGAAATGGGCTGCGAAACAGGATAAACATAACTTTGATAAAGAATATAGCTCTAGAGAAGATACATTAAAATCATTGATTTCTTATGAAAAAAAGGGCAGTTCAGATTATAAGAAATACAATGAAGAATTAAAGGATTTAAGAACAATAAAGTATGTAAAACCAAAGTTTCATAAGTTTAATATTGAAACTACGCTGAAAAATGGAAAGCATCAAGAAACAATGATTGACCTACCGAGTTTAGTTAGTGTATCAATAAATGATATGAAAGAATATAAAGAAGACCTAGAAAATATGGGAATGCTTAATGTTAATCGTAAATTGTCAACGAAGAAAATAGGTAATTCAAGATTTTCGGGAGTACAAGAACATTATGGTAAACATGAACGAGACAATACTAATGTCATTATAAAATTAGATAAAGATCAATCCAAAGTTAGTTTTTACTAAATTAGTAGATGCTTAATATATATAACAGGATATTAATTTTCAAAAAAAAGATGATTACTGTTGACAAATAACTGAGATGCTCGTATTATTCTAGTTAATTACTTTTTGCAACTTTGGTTGCCATTTGAAAGTATGAGTAACATATATGATTCGTAGTACACAGAAAGCTAATGGTTGATGAAAATTAGCACGGCATATATTGTGAATTGGGCTTTTGAATGTATAATATTATATTTTTTAAGTGAACAAATGAAATTGTTAACTAAGGTGGCACCACGGTAACGCGTCCTTACAGAATGCGTTATTGTGGTGTCTTTTTATATTCAAAATTATGGAAAACAAAATGTAGTAGGTTATGAATGAGTAGTTTCAGAAAGTTAGTGGTCGATGCAAACTAACACTCACATAAACTGAAATTGGGTTTTGTTGGATTTAAAATTTAATAACTTAAGAGTGAGTAGAGATTTTTTTCTACTAAATTTAGGTGGTACCGCGCGACAGCGTCCTTGACATAATTTGAGTTAAGGGTGCTGTTTTTTTATTAGGAGGTAAGTTGAAATGAAAATATATTATGAAAAATTAAATGCTGAAGTAACACCGGAAGCATTAGCGAGATTAAGAAAGCAAAAAATTGTCCTTGAAAGTTCGGATCAATCACAATTAAAGGGACGTTATTCCATTGTGATATTTGATACGTATGGATCCGTAACATTAGATAACGAAACTTTAGAAGTTGTAACGAATGAACAACAAAAAATAATTAATGATAACCCTTATCAAGCATTGAAAGTGTTGGTCAACGACTATAAAGCGGAAATCGATGATAGTGAATTAGCAGCTCTACCATTTATATCAGGGTTTGTAGGATCATGTAGTTTTGATTTAGTTAGACATGAGTTTCCTGTTTTAAAACAAATTGAATTGGAAGATCATCCACAGCATGATGCTAAATTTCATATGGTAGAAGATGTTTATGTGTTTGACCACTATAAAGAGCAATTGTTTATTATCGCAACTAATTTATTTTCAAATCAAGCAGAATCTGAATTGAAACAGCGTGTTCAAGATAGAATTAACGAATTAAAGCATATTACGATTTATCCTGAATATAAAGCGCATGATTTAAGTAATAAGCAGATTGAAGCTAATATGACACAGTCAGAATTTGAAGAAACGGTTAGTGCTATGAAGTCTTTAATACAGCAGGGTGATATGTTCCAAGTCGTACCCTCTATTATTTATAGTTATCGTCATCAATTTGGCAATCATCTAAAGCAATTAGCTTATCAATTGTATCAAAATTTAAAACGTCAAAATCCAAGTCCATATATGTATTATCTCAATATGGATGAGCCTATCGTTGTGGGTAGTTCACCAGAAAGCTTTGTTAAGGTGAAAGGTGATACAGTTGTGACAAATCCAATAGCAGGCACAATTAAGCGTGGTAAGAATGAAGCTGAAGATATTGAAAATGAAAAATTACTAAAAAATGATGAAAAAGAGTTAAGCGAGCACAGTATGCTAGTTGATTTAGGAAGAAATGATATTCATAGAATTAGTACGACGGGAACTTCAAAAATTGAAAAACTAATGGCAATTGAGCGATATGAACACGTTATTCATATTGTCAGTGAAGTGACGGGTAAATTAAACGACGATTACTCACCGATGTCAGTCATTGCAAGTTTATTACCTACTGGAACAGTTTCGGGTGCACCGAAGTTAAGAGCAATTCAACGTATTTATGAAGCGCAACCACATAAACGCGGTATTTATAGTGGAGGTATAGGTTATATCAATTGTAATCATGATTTAGATTTTGCTTTAGCAATACGTACAATGATGATAGACGATACACATGTTAATGTACAAGCAGGTTGTGGCGTTGTATATGATTCTATTCCAGAAAAAGAATATGAAGAAACAAGATTGAAAGCTAAAAGTTTATTGGAGGTATCACCATGATTCTTATAGTTGATAATTATGATTCGTTTACTTATAACTTAGTAGATATGATTGCTAAACAAGAAGAAGTTATAGTGAAATATCCAGATGATCCTGATATATATGATTTGAATGTCGACGGTGTATTAATTTCGCCAGGACCTGGACATCCGTTAGATACAAAGGATTTAATGACAATCATTGAACATTATAAAGATAAACCAATATTAGGCGTTTGTTTAGGCTCGCAAGCTTTAACAGCATATTATGGTGGAGATGTAATACAAGCTGATAGCATTAAGCACGGAAAAACAGATCAAATGAAAGTAATCAAAGATACACCTTTATATCAAAATATGCCAGAATATTCTGAAATAATGCGATATCACTCGTTGATTAGTAATCCTAAAACATTTCCTAATTGTTTAACAATAACTGCAGAAACCGTGGATTGTATTCAATCATTTGAACATCAAAGTGAATTACATTTTGGTATTCAGTATCACCCTGAATCATTTGCCACAGAATATGGTGAAACAATAATCAAAAACTTTATTGAAATAGTAAGGGAGGCAAAAGACAATGCAATTACAAACAAAGTTAAATCAATATAAACCATTAAATCAAGAAGATATGAATGAATTTATTTCCAGTCTAATCAACACAGATTTAACTGATAGTGAAAAGGTGAAATTATTAGAGACATTTTCAGAAAAGGAAATTACTCAAGATGAGTTAACTTATATTTCAAAAAGTTTAATTCATTCAATGTATGATCAACAACCTACCTATAGCGATAGTATGTGCGTTTGTGGTACAGGTGGAGATAAGTCAAATAGCTTTAACATCTCAACTACTGTTTCATTTGTAGTTGCTAGCGCTGGTGTCCCTGTAATTAAACATGGAAATAAAAGCGTAACATCTGCCTCTGGAAGTACAGATCTATTAAATGCGATGAATATCAAGACGAGAACAGTTGAGGAAACACCTGAACAACTTCAAGATAAAGGGTTAGTGTTTTTAAGTGCAACAGAAACGTATCCAATTATGAAGCATATCCAACCTGTTAGAAAACAAATTAGTACGCCAACAATATTTAATATTACTGGTCCATTAATTAATCCATTTAAATTGGATTATCAAGTGATGGGCGTTTATGAAACATCCAAATTAGAAAAAATTGCGCATACCCTTGCAGATTTAGGGAGAAAAAGAGCAATCGTAATGCATGGTGCAAATGGTATGGATGAAGCAACGCTTTCAGGAGACAATATTATTTATGAGGTAACTGAAACAGGAGACGTGATCAATTATACGTTAAATGCAACAGATGTCGGACTACAAAGTGCGAACAATGAGGCCTTAGTTGGTGGCAGTCCACAAGATAACTTAGAAATTACAAAAAATATTTTGACTGGTAGCGATCAAACAGCAAAAAGAGATGTTGTTGTGTTGAACGCTGGTATAGCACTTTACGTTGCTGAGAAAGCTGAAAGTATCAAAGATGGAGTAGAAAAAGCGCAAACATTGATTAATGAGGGTAAAGCATTAGAACAGTACAATAAAATGGGAGGCAAAACGTATGACTATATTAGATGAAATCGTAGAGTATAAAAAGGACCTGATAAAGGTAGGATATTATGAAGAAAAACTAGAATCATTATCAAAAATTGATGTTTCCCATAAACCTACATTAGAGTCACAGTTAGCACAATCAAATGATTTAGCTGTTATAGCAGAAATCAAGTCGAAAAGTCCGTCTCTAGATAAATTACCGGAGAGGAATTTAACACAACAAGTAAAGGATTATGAACAATATGGTGCGAATGCTGTATCAGTATTAACTGATGAACGTTATTTTTCAGGAAGCTATGAAAGGCTACAAGAGTTAACTGTTGAAACCAATTTACCTGTATTATGCAAAGATTTTGTAGTAGATCGCATACAAATCGATGTGGCCAAACAAGCAGGTGCTTCGATAATATTGTTAATCGTCAATGTGCTTACTGATGAAGCATTGCGTGATTTATATGATTATGCAACATCATTAGGTCTAGAAGCCTTGATAGAAGTTCATGACAGACAAGAATTAGCACGTGCTTATAAGTTGGATCCTAAAATTATTGGAGTGAATAATCGAGATTTAAGACGTTTTGTTACAGATGTCCTGCATACAAATGAAATATTACAAGATAAAAAATCAGGATATTTCTATATTTCAGAAAGTGGTATTCATGACAAACAAGATGTTGAAAATATTGTTGATTCAGGTATCGATGGCTTGTTGATTGGAGAATCTTTGATGAAAAGTGATAAATTAAATGAATTTTTGCCAAGCTTAAAATTAGATAAGGTGAAGTCATAATGAAACTAAAATTCTGTGGCTTTAAAACATTAGATGATGTTGAAAAGGCGAAAAATTTAAATATTGATGCAATTGGTGTTATACATTATCCAAAGAGTAAACGTTTTGTAGATGTACAAACCATTAATCAATTCACCCAACTCATTCCCGACGATAAAGAGAAAGTGGTTATTGTGGTCAACCCTAGCAAAACTACTATATCTGACTTAATAACGCATACTGGTATTACAACCATTCAATTACACGGAGATGAAACTTTAGCCACAATAAATTATATAAAGCAAATTGCACCACAACTAAAAATTATAAAGGCATTACCTGCAAAAGATTTAGCAACATTGCAACAATCTATTATTCATTATCAACAAAGTGTTGATTTGTTTATTATCGATACACCATCTGAAGATTTTGGTGGCACTGGAAAAGTTTATGATTGGTCGATACTTAAATCATTAACCGATATTGAATTTTTAATTGCTGGTGGTATTAATTTGGAAAATATAAAAAAAATCGAACAACTTAATTTGAATCATGTGGGTTATGACATTGCAAGTGGAATTGAAACTGATGGGGTTAAAGATAGTGAGAAAATGTATGAAATCATTGAATATGTGAAAGGAGTACAACAAAATGGTTAAAAAAATACAAACAGAAGCAGATGAATTTGGATTTTTTGGAGCATATGGTGGTCAATATGTACCAGAAACATTGATGCCTGCAATTCAAGAATTAAAAAAGGCTTATAAAGAGGCGCAAGCAGATCCAGCCTTTCAACAAGAATTAGATAACTATTTAAAGGACTATGTAGGCCGTAGTACCCCTTTAACATATGCAGCATCGTATACTGAACAACTTGGTGGCGCAAAGATTTATTTAAAAAGAGAAGATTTAAATCATACAGGTGCGCATAAAATAAACAACGCTTTGGGGCAGGCGTTATTGGCTAAACGCATGGGGAAAAATAAATTAGTTGCCGAAACTGGAGCAGGTCAACACGGTGTTGCGAGTGCAACTGTTGCAGCATTGTTTGATATGGAACTCGTAGTCTTTATGGGTGAAGAAGACATAAAACGACAATCTTTAAACGTCTTTCGAATGGAATTACTTGGTGCCAAAGTTGAACCTGTTACTGAAGGTCAAGGCACTTTATCAGATGCTGTCAACAAAGCATTACAATATTGGGTCAGTCATGTAGAAGATACGCATTATTTATTAGGATCAGCTTTAGGACCTGATCCATTTCCAACTATGGTTAGAGACTTTCAAAGTGTGATTGGATCAGAAATAAAAATGCAAATTCTTGAAAAGGAAGGGCGTTTACCCGATGCAGTTGTAGCGTGTGTTGGCGGAGGATCTAATGCGATTGGTACATTTTATCCATTTATCAATGATGCTGTGAAATTATATGGTGTAGAGGCTGCAGGTGAAGGTATTGATAGTGATAAGCATGCGTTAGCTATCAACAAAGGTAAAGAAGGGGTATTACATGGTACTAAAATGTATTTAATACAAGATGATCATGGCCAGATTCAGTTAGCCCACTCTATATCAGCTGGTTTAGATTATCCAGGCGTTGGACCAGAACACTCATATTATCATGATATTGGGCGTGTGACTTATGAAACTGCGAGTGATAAACAAGCAATGGATGCACTTGTTTCATTTACTAAGGCTGAAGGTATTATACCAGCTATTGAAAGTGCCCATGCACTAAGCTATGTAGAATCATTAGCTCCAAAGATGAGTAAAGATGAAATTCTTGTAGTTACTGTATCAGGACGTGGAGATAAAGATATGGAAACGATAAGGAATTATATGCAACAAGGCGGTGACAATAATGAGTAAACTATTTATTCCTTATATAATGGGAAACAAAAGTTTTATTGAAAATATGAAAACTTTAAGTGCTGCTGGTGCAGATATTATAGAAGTAGGTGTGCCATTCTCTGATCCTGTTGCTGATGGACCCGTGATTATGGATGCAGGAAGCAAGGCGATTGAAGAAGGTGTAAACATTCAATATATATTGGATGAATTAAAATCTCATCAAGCTGAAATTGAGAGTGATTATGTATTGATGACTTATTATAATATAATAAATTTTTATGGAGAAGATGCTTTCTTTACAGCATGTGAAGATGCAGGCGTGTATGGATTAATAATACCTGATTTGCCATTTGAATTATTAGAACAACTAAAGGAGCGCCATCCACAACGTAAGCTTCATATCATTTCATTAATTGCTATGACGACTTCTGAAGAACGAATTGAGCAAATTGCTAAACAAGCAGAAGGTTTTATCTATACCGTTACCATGAATGCCACTACAGGGGAAAATGGTAAGTTTCATCCACAACTAAAGTCAAAAATTAAGCAAATTAAAGAAATTTCGAGTGTACCAGTAGTAGCAGGATTTGGTATTAGAACGCCTGATCATGTAAAAGATATTATTGAAGCTTCTGATGGTGTCGTTATCGGTAGTGAGATTGTTAGACGTTTTAGCGAAGATAACCACGATACAACTACAGATTATTTAAATTCAATTCGTCAAGCACTTGATAGTTAAAATAAATGTAGTAAGAAATGCATACTCTTTATTTAGTACGGGTAAAATATTAAAGGAAGAAATGAGTTTAAAATAAAGATTTAGAAACTACTCATATTACTAATGAAGAGGTGACTTATTTTGAGTAAAAAAGTCTTATTTATATTAACGAGCAGAAGTCAATATGATGATGGTACACCAACAGGTTTATGGTTAGAAGAAGCTAGTGAACCATATAATATTTTAACAGAAGCAGGCATTGATGTAGATATTGTGTCTATTCAAGGTGGAGCAGTACCATTAGATCCCAATTCAACACAAAATGATGAGTTAACTCAATATGATAACTTTGTTAATGCTATAAAAGATGTGCCAAGTATTGAAACAGTTGATGTCCAAAATTACGATGCTGTCTATTTACCGGGCGGTCATGGTACAGTTTTTGACTATGCGCACAATCAAAAATTAGCATCTATATTAGCTGACTTTAAATCTGATGGCAAAGTCATTTCATCTGTATGTCACGGTCCAAGTGCATTTGTCGGTGCCAAAGATAACGATGGCAACTTTTTAGTCCAAGGCGTTACGCTAACATCATTTACTGATGATGAAGAACGTGCAATGGGATTAGACGACAAAGTGCCATTCTTGACGCAAACAGAGCTAGAGAATCAAGGGGCTAAATTTATTGTTAAAGATAATTTTGTTGAACATGTTGAAACAGATGGACAATTTATCACTGGTCAAAACCCACAATCTAGTGTTGAGATAGGTAAAACTTTGCGTGATGCATTAAAATAAATTAAAATAGAAGCAAAGCTTAATTACTGTATTAAGTAGTATAAAACTGGAGAACTTTATGTTTTCCAGTTTTTGTACTTTACGGTAACTAGTTCTTATTTTTAATACATTTTGAAAGAATAGATAGTGATTAAGTGTAAAATATTATTTTATTTAAAGAAAACGTTATAAAATGCATTAAATCAACATCGTTGAACATAGGTATTGATTTTGTTTTATAAATGAATATTGTATAATAATAAAGATTGAAGATTATAATATTAGAAATAGAATCATAGACATTTAGGAGTATATAAAATGAAATTTACTAATTTGACTGCAAAAGAATTCGGGACATTTACAGATAGTATGCCTAATAGCCATTTCACTCAAATGGTGGGGAACTATGAATTAAAAATTGCAGAAGGTACAGAAACACATTTAGTAGGTATAAAAAATAATGAAAATGAAGTTATTGCAGCATGTTTATTAACTGCTGTACCTGTAATGAAATACTTTAAATATTTTTATACTAACCGTGGACCGGTAATAGATTTTGAAAATAAAGAACTTGTGCATTACTTCTTTAATGAATTATCAAAATATGTAAAGAAACATCGTGCGCTTTATTTAAGAGTTGATCCATATTTACCTTACCAATATCGAAATCATGATGGTGATGTATTAGAGAATGCAGGGCATGATTGGATCTTCGATAAGATGAAGCATTTAGGTTATAAACACCAAGGTTTCTTAACTGGTTTTGATCCAGTCGTTCAAATAAGATTTCACTCAGTATTAGAGTTAAAGGATAAGACTGATAAGGATGTCCTAAAAGACATGGATGGTTTACGTAAGCGAAACACTAAAAAAGTTCAAAAAAATGGTGTTAAAGTACGTTTCTTAGGTGAAGATGAATTGCCAATCTTTAGAGCATTTATGGAAGATACGTCTGAAACTAAAGCTTTCGAAGATAGAGACGATAGTTTCTATTATAATCGTTTGAAATATTATAAAAATCGTGTGCTGGTACCGTTGGCATATATGGATTTTGATGAATATATCGAAGAACTTACTGCTGAACGTGAAGTTTTAAGTAAAGATATCAACAAAGCTTTAAAAGATATAGAAAAACGTCCAGAAAATAAAAAAGCTTATAACAAAAGAGATAATTTAGAAAAACAACTTATTGCAAATCAACAGAAAATTGACGAAGCAAAAGCATTACAAAAACAACATGGTAATGAGTTACCAATATCTGCAGCATTCTTCATTATCAACCCTTATGAAGTTGTCTACTATGCCGGTGGAACATCAAATGAGTTTAGACATTTTGCTGGAAGTTATGCAGTGCAATGGACTATGATAAACTATGCATTAGACAATAATATAGACCGCTATAATTTTTATGGCATTAGTGGTGACTTTACAGAAGATGCAGAGGATGCAGGCGTAGTTAAATTTAAAAAAGGTTTCAATGCAGATGTAATTGAATACGTTGGTGATTTTATCAAACCAATTAATAAACCAGCATATAAAATATATACAGCACTTAAAAAATTAAAAGATATAAAGAAGTAAACATAAATTATAGAAGGGAACTAAGCTAGAATGAAATTTACAGAGTTAACTGTCAAAGAATATGACAATTTTGTACAGAATCCAGCATTAGAAAGTCATTACTTTCAAGTGAAAGAAAATATTGCGACGAGAGAAGAAGATGGATTTCAAGTTGTATTATTAGGCTTAAAAGATGACGATAATCAAGTTATTGCTGCTAGTCTTTTCTCTAAAATTCCCACAATGGGTAGCTATGTTTATTATTCAAACCGTGGTCCGGTCATGGATTATAACGATTTAGGTTTAGTGGATTTCTATTTACGTGAATTAGATACATATTTACAACAAAACAATTGTTTATATGTGAAAATGGATCCGTATTGGATTTATAATGTCTATGATAAAGATATTAATCCTTTACCAGAATATAATGAAAATGACGCATTGGTTAATCTGTTTAAATCACATGGCTATACGCATCATGGCTTCACTACAAAATACGATACTTCAAGCCAAGTGAGATGGATCGGTGTACTAAACCTTGAAAATGAAACGCCTGCTAGTTTGAAAAAGCAATTTGATAGCCAAAGAAAGCGTAATATTAATAAAGCGATTAATTATGGCGTAAAGGTACGTATGTTATCACGTGACGAGTTCGGTATATTCTTGGATTTATATAGAGAAACAGAAGAACGTACTGGATTTGTATCGAAAACAGATGAATATTTCTATAATTTTATTGATAATTATGGCGACAAAGCATTGGTGCCGTTAGCGTATATTGATTTAGATGAATATATTAATAGCACTCAAGAAGCCATTAATGATAAGGAATCACGTAGAGATCAAATCATGCAAAAAGAAAATAAAAATGATAAGCAGTTAAAGAAAATTGCTGAACTAGATAAACAAATTGAACATGACAAGAAAGAATTGTTACAAGCAAGTGAATTACGTCAAACAGACGGTTCGATATTAAACCTAGCATCTGGTGTTTACTTTGCAAATGCTTATGAAGTTAACTATTTCTCTGGTGGATCATCAACGAAATATAATCAATATATGGGACCTTATATGATGCATTGGTTTATGATGAATTATTGTTTTGAACATGGGTATGCGCGTTATAATTTCTATGGATTATCAGGTGATTTCACTGAAAATAGTGAGGATTACGGTGTATATAGATTTAAACGAGGCTTTAATGTACAAATTGAAGAGTTGATTGGTGACTTCTATAAGCCGATTAAGAAGACGAAATATTGGCTGTTTAATACATTAAATAATGTACGTAAAAAAGTGAAAAAATAGCAAAAATAAAACAGCAACCTGATTATGTATGAGCAAAATTCAGGTTGCTGTCTTTCATTTTTAAATGAAAATATTAGTTATATTAGGATGGCAATCTAATATAACAAGTATACTAAATTGTGTGGAATAATCTTAGTTGTTGATACTCGATGTCTTCCACATTTTTAGTATATCAATCGAAATATTATATTGCAATATCATTACATTATAATATTTTTATAGTAAAATTTATTTTTATAATTTTTGTTTTTGCAATGAAATGGCTCGATTATTGCGTATGATTAGTTCTAACAAATGTGCTAACGAAATAGTGTCATTATAACTACCGAACTATCTTTAAAAAAGCGTTTATTGAAATACATTTATTTCAATAAACGCTTTTGTCTTACAATGTGGTTTTTAAAATTAATTTATTATGATAATGCGATAATAATTTGTGAGATACCTATAATCACAAATACGAACGCAAGTACAAATGATACTAGCACAGCTGCAATTATAGGGTTAAATAATAAAAGTATCCCCAAAATTATTTCTAAAATATTAATAAAAATAGAAATCGTGTGTAATAAACGATTAGATCTCTCGAGCTGTGTAACTGTAAATATAGCTAAAACTGCATGAATAATAAACCAAACAGCAAATAGATAAATGATAAATGTAGTACTCGTAACAATATTAAGCATAATGACAATACCGATAATAATATTAATAACAGCAGTTAGCATTATGAATACTGAATTTTGATTTGTATGTTTCCTCATATTAAAGCTCATCACAAGCTCCATAAAGCCATTGATTATAAATAATAGTCCAATTAGCCAAGTAATAACGAAGAGATTTTCTTGAGGAAAACTCATGATAAAAACTGCTATAATCAGGAAAATCACACCAACAACTAAACTTGGCCATTTGATTCGATTGTTTTGACTCATTTTAGTCACTCCTAAGTTAATAATAATAACAGTATAAACATATATAATGTAAATGCAACCATAAAATATAAATAACCATAAATATGTTATGTAAACCTATAGTAGTTAATTTTTATTTTAAAACCAGTTAACTAAGGATTGTTCCATCATGTTATTTATATATCATAAAAATGTCAGCCGTATAAGAATGTATCTAGCAGCATGTTGCGTGTTCGATATTATGACGCTGAGATTGCAATTTCTGAGCATCGGAAATTAATTTTACGTGTCATTGTACGTTGAATGTAATATAGAATCACATATAGCATGATGAGCAATAATGCATTTGGTTGTCTGAGTATTATGGATATAATTAAATCTTAAAAATTAGAATGTTGTGGCGTAAAATTTTTGAGATTGCGAGTTAATTCGCAATATATGGATTAGATCGTTGTAAGTTTATAAGGACGATAAATCGTTCAGTAATAATAAGCAACATGTATGAGCAGTTATAAACGTTTAATATATTAAACATGAAATTACATTAAATATAACTAATGGACAGTTAAAGTCATTGATTCATATGACTTACTTTGAATTTTTGTTTTTAGTTTACATAATATATATTATAGGAAGTTATGTGCAGTGATTGAAAAGTGCGCATTATAACCCTATTTCATCTATCGTACTGTTAATTTGCATCAACGTCTATCATATCATTCATTAGTAAATTTCAATTTTTAAAATTATAGATAATCCTGTTCATTAATTATTGGTTGCTTTCTATAGTTGAAATTATGTTATTATTTAAGACTTGATTTCAGTTACTAAATCCAATAAATATAATTTAGCTTGCTAATGCTTATAAATCTAATTCATCACATTTTATAAATTCAAATTCGAGTCATTTAACTAATAAAATTATTCATATTATTTAAATTGTTGATAATTCTAATCAGAATCTTGTTCAAGCTCATTCTTTTAAGACATTTTTCTCTAAAGTCAAAATGCTATTCAATTCCATATGTTTGTATTTGAACAATCCTGTAAATTTTGAATAATAAATCACTAGCATCTAAGTTAACCTGCTTTAAGCAAGTATATTTTATTGATTGTCCTATATTTAACTATTATTTTGCATTCAGTAATAGTTAAATTTTTGATATACATTTATCTCCTATGATTGTGAGTTTGTACTTATTAATGTAGTTATTATCATTGGTTTGTTAGATTTTACATATTTTCTGCAAAAAGTGAATTATTCTGCAATCAAAGTAATAGTATAAAACTAAGTTTTTAAAAATCTAATTGATAACACTTTTCAATTAGGATATAATAAAAGCTATTATAAGGAGGATAAAGTAATGAAGAAAATATTGTTTGTAGTTTTATGTTTTGCTGTGATGTTAGCAGCGTGTGGTTCCAATTCAAATGAAAAAGCAGAAAAAGATCAAAAAACAGTTAGTATTAAACAAACTTATGAATTTAAAGATAAAAATAAAGATCATAATCGTGGGAAAATGAAAACAGAAAAAATTAAAGTTCCTGAAAATCCTAAACGTGTTGCAGTTATGGATTATGGTGCTTTAGATATTATGAAATCATTGAAATTACAAAATAAAATCGTAGCAATTTCTAAAGGTCAAGGTGCATCTTTTTTACCTAAGAGCTTGAATGAGTTTAAAGATAAAAAATATACAAATTTAGGTAATCCAGGTCAACCAGATTATGATGCTTTAGCTAAAACAAAACCAGATGTAATATTTGCTTCATTTAGACAGGCACATACAAAGACGCTAGATGAAATGAAAAAAGCTGCTCCTAAAGCCAAAATAGTATTTGTAAGTCCAGATAATGATAATTACATAAAATCTATTAAGCATAATACACAAAATATTGGGAAGATCTTTAATAAAGAGCAACAGACAGATAAATTAATTTCAAAATTAGATGATAAAGTTAATGAAACTAAAAAGAGTATAAACAATGATCGTGTACTGTTCTTAAATGTAGATGATAAAGGAATTAAAGCATTTGCAGATAGTGGTAGATTTGGAGGCTTTTTAAACAAAGATTTAGGCATCAAACATGCTGATCCGAAAATGAAAGCAAATTCAAGTGGTATATTAGTTTCAAATGAATATCTTGAAAAACTTAACCCTGATAAAATTTTTGTTATTGATAGAACAAAAGATTTAAAGCAAGATAAACAGCATATTCCTCAGACGTTGAAAAATCCTGTAATAAAAAATGTGAAAGCTATCAAACAAAATGATGTAACCCCTTTTGAATCGAATGCATGGTTCTTTGGTGAAGGTGGCATCAATTTAACAATCGAACAATTAAACAATATACAACAAGCATACAAAAAATAATTATACTAAAAAACTACGGTAATCCCTAATAATAAGGATTACCGTAGTTTTTATTATTTATCGCTTTCTATAGTGTTTATAATCTTCCATATGTTCTTCTGGAATTCCCCCACGTTTAGCAATAGCTTTTTGCATTTTCTTCTCTTTACGTTTGCGTCGAAAATCTCGTGTGAAATACCAAATTAAAAAACTAATAATCAAACTGACTATAGCTAGAAATGCTGCATAACCAAGTAGTGGTTCATAAGTAATATCTTGGAAGTTTGGAATTAAGAATGCTGCAACACCCAAGACGATAAATGTAATAATTGCAGGTGCAAACCATTTGTTTAAAGCAAGATTACAAAATAAAGTTAATATTATCATAGCTCCAATTGTAATCCATAAAAAATTAGGCATATCCATTATTGTCATTTGGAGCACTCCTTAGATTGATTTTTTAAAGGTTCTACTTTCTTTATTATCTATAAGTATACTATATCTTTATTCATAACTGTTCAGACTTCAGTAGTATGATTTTATATTAAAATATTCAATTTATTAGGTCAAATATAATTTTTAATATATTTTCTGAATTAAAATCTTCTATATAAATAAAATGCCTTACATGTTCCTTTAATCTGATTCGAATTGGTTAATGCCTCGCATTGTATTTTAAACATTAAATTCATGTATAATGAAATATGTATGATATAACGTAGTGATAAAGGAGTTGTTAACATGGGTAAAGCATTACCTTTTAGAAATGATGTCCCTACAAATGAAACTTGGGACACTACAGATTTGTTCTTATCAGATCAACAATTTTATGAAATGATTGAACAGACCATAACAGATGCTAAAGCGTTTAATCAAAATTACAGTGGACGTTTAACAGACATAGATTTAATTGAAACAGCATTAGATGAATATGCAAACATACTGATAAATCTAGACAAAATGGCAAATTTTGCTGAATTAAGACTAAGTGTTGATACGACAAATCCTACAGCTCAAACATTAAGTTCGAAATTTTCTACAAGTTATGGAAAGATTGCAAGTGAGTTAGCATTTGTAGAATCAGAAATTTTAGAACTTAATAGTAATCAATTGGCTCAACTTATTTCAACTTCAAAATATCCTCATTATTTAACTAAATTAAAGCATAGACAACCTTATCTATTAGCACCTGAAGTTGAAAAAACTTTAGCGAGTTTATCCCCTACATTGGATGGCGCTTATGAATTATATGGTATTACTAAAATGTTAGATATTGATTTTGAATCCTTTGAACACAATGGTCAGTCATATCCATTAGACTATGCAACATTTGAAAATGAATATGAAGACAATCCGGATGAGTCATTTAGAACAAAGAGCTTTAAGCATTTTAGTGAGGCGTTGAAAAAATATCAGCATACGACTGCTGCAACTTATAATATGAAGGTTCAACAGGAAAAAATTGAAGCTGATTTACGTGGTTATGACTCGGTTATAGACTATTTATTGCAAGACCAAGAAGTCACACGTGATATGTTTGACCGACAAATTGATGTTATTATGAGCGATTTAGCTCCTATTATGCAAAAATATGCTAAGTTACTCAAACGTGTTCATGGCCTAGACGTAATGAAATTCGAAGATTTAAAGGTCTCAATAGATCCTGAATTTGAGCCTGAGATTTCAATTGAAGATTCAAAGCGCTATATCTATGGTGCGTTGAATGTGTTAGGTAAAGATTACCTTAATATGGTAGAAACTGCATATGAGGATCGTTGGATTGATTTTGCCCAGAATAAAGGTAAAGAAACGGGTGCCTATTGTGCAAGTCCATATGCATCACACTCATATGTGTTTATCTCTTGGACCGGTAAAATGACTGAAACATTTGTATTAGCTCATGAATTAGGTCATGCTGGCCATTTCACATTAGCCCAACACCAACAAAATTATTTAGAATCTGAAGCGTCTATGTATTTTGTTGAAGCCCCATCAACTATGAATGAAATGTTGATGGCAAACTATCTATTTGAACATAGTGATGATCCGAAATTTAAACGTTGGGTTATTGGTTCAATCGTTTCAAGAACATACTATCATAATATGGTTACACATTTATTAGAAGCTGCATATCAACGTGAAGTATATAATAAAGTTGATGCAGGTGAATCACTTACAGCACCACAACTTAATGAAATAATGAGAGATGTTTATAGTCAATTCTTTGGTGATAGTGTGAAGTTAACTGAAGGTGCTGAATTGACTTGGATGAGACAACCACACTATTATATGGGTCTCTATTCTTATACTTATTCTGCAGGATTAACAATTGGTACTGTTATGTCGCAACGAATACAAAATGAAGGACAGATTGCAGTCGAGCAATGGTTAGATACTTTACGCGCTGGAGGAAGTAAGTCCCCTGCTGATTTAGCTAGCATTGCGGGTATAGATATTACTACCGATCAACCATTGAGAGCGACAATTCAATATATAGGTAAATTAGTAAATGAATTAGAGCAACTTACCGATGAAATAGAAGCTACTGACCAATAAATTAACTAACTGCGAAAGTGATATAAAATAAAAATATACGTAGATAGACTTAATGTGTGCCCGTCACTAACAAGTGCGCTACAATTTACTGGTTTGTAAATACTGAACCATACGCATTGCGTATGGTTTTTTTCTATAATAAAAAAGCAAGTAAATGAACAAAAAATCATTTACTTGCTTTTTATTAGGTTATATTTCATAGGATTAATTATATGAATTTCAAATTTGGTTATTGATTATATTATATTCTATTAGTTGGATGATATTGTTTAAATTATTTATTATAGGATTCGTACCTATTTCCAGTGATGAAAAAGTATATGTTTTCTGCAACATTACAAATATGATCACCTATTCGTTCTAAGTGTCTCGCAGCAAGATGGGCTTGACCTGATACAAATGGATCGTTATCAATTAAATAAGTTGTATTAACGATGTTTTTATATAAGTCGTCTATATCATCGTCTCGTTCAATGATTTCTTTGATTAAGGTGATATCATTACTTTTTGCAGCATCGTCTAAATCTTTAAGCATTAATAATGCTAATTTCCCCATCGTATTTAAACGTGTTAACACGTAATTATCGATAATTTTGGCACGTAATCTGATTTCAGCGATACTTGCAGCATTATCACCTATTCGCTCTAAATCAGATGCAATTTTCAATGAAGCCATCATCAATCTCAAATCAGAAGCAATAGGTTGTTGCTTTGAAATTAACATGATTACCTTTTCATTTATATTGGTTTCTTGTTGATTTATTTCTTTATCTTTTTCAATAATTTGTCTCGCGTAATTTCTATCTTCTTCACTTAAAGAGTTTAATGCAAATTCGATATGGCGATACACTTGTATACCTAAGCGACGTAAATCTTTGATTAGGTCTTCGAGTTGACCTTCATATTTATGTCTAATTACGGCCATAGGCATATTAACCAAAACGACCTGAGATATAATCTTCTGTTTGTTTATCTGATGGATTTGAGAAGATTTTATCAGTGTCATCATATTCATTTACATAACCATTTAAGAAGAAGGCAGTTTTATCAGAAACACGAGCTGCTTGTTGCATATTGTGTGTCACGATGATGATTGAATATTTTTCTTTTAACTCTTGAACAAGTTCTTCAACTTTCAATGTTGAAATCGGATCTAATGCAGATGTTGGTTCATCCATTAAAATTACGTCTGGTTCAATAGCTAATGTTCTGGCAATACAAACACGTTGTTGCTGTCCACCTGATAAGCTATAAGCATTTGTATCTAAACGATCTTTTAGTTCGTCCCAAATTGCTGCACCACGAAGTGATTTTTCTACGATTTCATCAAGTACTTTTTTATTTTTGATACCGTGAATCTTTGGCCCATAAGTGATATTGTCATAAATTGATTTAGGAAATGGATTAGGTTGTTGGAATACCATTCCGACATTAGTTCTTAATTTTTCAACTGAATACTTTTCGTCAAAAATGTTTTGATCACGGTATACGATTTTACCAGCTGTTTTAACAGTTGGAACAAGTTCTACCATTCTGTTTAATGTCTTGATATAAGTTGATTTACCACAACCTGATGGACCGATAATTGCTGTTACATTATTCTCTAAAATATCTAGATTAATATTTTTTAGTGCATGATTTTCACCATACCATAAATCTAAATTTTTAGTTGAGTACACGATTTTCTTTTCGCTATCTGGAATTTTATTGTCTTTCTTTTCAGCTTCGATTGTAGTCACAGGCGTTGCGTCGTGATCTGTGTGAGCATCTAGTGCTGATTTTTCTTCGATAATATCATTTTTAGTCATAATTAAAACTCCTTTTATTCAGACTGTTTGCAAATATTGATAAAGCTTTGCAATTTTCCCATTTTAGTCTCTCTATGATTAATATTTTTTACTGTATTTATTTCTTAAGAATATAGCGATAGCATTCATTAATAATAAGATAATGAGTAAGACGATAATTCCTGCAGAAGCAACATTTTGGAACTCATCTTGAGGTAATTTCGCCCAATTATAAATTGCCATTGGTAGTGCTTGGAATTGATCGAATACGCTTGACGGTAAGTTTAATAATACGGTTGGTATACCGATTAATATTAACGGTGCTGTTTCACCTAATGCACGAGATAGCGCTAAGATAAAACCAGTTAAGATTCCAGGAATAGCAGCTGGTAATACAACACGGCGAATAGTTTGCCATTTATTACCACCTAATCCATAAGAAGCTTCTCTAACAGAATTTGGAACGGACCTAATAGCTTCTTGGCTGGCAACGATAATTACTGGCAAGATTAATAGTGACATTGTTAATGCTGCAGCAAGTACTGAGTTACTTAATGCTAAAGCCTCAACGCCCATACCTCTTACAAAAATTGTTAAACCAAGTAAACCGAATACAACTGACGGTACACCTGCAAGGTTAGCGATACAAACTTTAATAAAGTTTGTGAATGCATTATCCTTTGCATACTCTTCCAAGTAAATTGCTGTACCAACTCCTAAAATAATTGAGATAGGAATAATTGTAATCATCAACCAAATCGTACCAATCAATGCACCTTTAACCCCTGCCATTGACGGAGTAGAAGATGAAAAATTAGTAAAGAATGAAGGTGTTAAATGACCTGCACCTTTGATTAGTGTATCTATTAATAGGACGGCCAATACGAGTAATCCAATCATCGTACAACCGAAAAATGCCCATTTATTAATTTTATTTTTTGTTAATCGACTAGATAGTTTTTTCTCGACTGTATTTTGGTTAACTAACGATTTTGAATTATTATTCACTTGTTCCATATTAATACTCCTCTCTAAAGCGTTTCGTAATCCATTGAGATATTAAGTTCATTACAAGAGTGAACAAGAACAATGTGAAACCAACCGCGTAGATACTATAGTAAATATCTGAACCAAATGTAGCATCACCTGTAGCAACTTGAACAATGTAACCAGTCATTGTCTGAATTGAACCTGTTAACTCTAATGTTGAATTTGGTGTACTACCTGCAGCAAGTGATACAATCATCGTTTCTCCAATTGCACGAGAGATTGCTAATACAATTGAAGCCATGATACCAGAAGTGGCAGCCGGTAATACAACCTTCGTTGCAACTTCAAATTTTGTAGCCCCTAATCCTAATGCACCTTCACGCATTTTATTAGGTACAGATGACATAGCATCTTCACTCATACTTGAAATGAGTGGAATAATCATTACACCAACGACAATTCCAGGACTAATTGAGTTAAAACTACCCAACTCTGGGAAAATTGATCTTAGTAACGGTGTTACAAATGTTAATGCAAAGAAACCAAATACAATAGTTGGAATACCTGACAGTATTTCTAAGATTGGTTTAATGATTTTTTTAGAACGTTGCGATGCATATTCACTTAAATATAATGCTGCTCCTAAACCAATTGGTACTGCAACAATCGTAGCGATAAAGGTAATTTTTAACGTTCCTAAGATTAAAGCCCAAATACCATATTCTGGATTAGAAGAAAATGGATTCCAATCTTTAGTGAATAAGAAATCGGTAATTGGAACTCGTGTGAAGAATGTAATTGTTTCAGTTAGTAATGTTACGATTATGCCGACAGTAGTGAGGATTGAAAACAATGCAATAATTCCCAAGATAATTGGAACAAGTTTATTGCTTATTCCTTTTTTATTAGCATTATTTTTAGCGATCATTTCACTTACTGAAAGGTTCTGATTTGCCATAAATTTCCCTTCTTTCTATTAAACTCCCAAATATGAATAAAGGCTGGGATGTTCACATCCGTTAATTTAAGCGTTAGTAAAAACATAACAGCACACGCTATAATTATTAGATGTATTGAACAAGGAATTGGATTGACAAAGTGGCACATAGACCACTTTGTCACCCCTAATCCAGAATCCCAACCTTTAAATATGTTTTAATACTTATTTGTCTTCTTTTTTGCTATCTTCTTTTTTACTTTCTTTACCAATGATGTCATCTAATTTATCTTTTTGTTCTTTGTAGTCTTTCTTAGGTAAAGCGACGAATCCTGCATCTTCAGCTGATTTACCTTTGTCATCGATGACAAATTTCATGAAATCTTGGAATCCTTTGTTATCTTTTAATTTCTTCTCGTTTGTGTAGATGAATAATGGTCTACTTAATGCATAAGAACCATCTTGGATTGTTTTCTTAGTTGGTTCAGTTAACTTACCGTTGTCATCCTTGATTTTAACTTCTTTCAATTTATCTTTATTTTGTTGATAGAAGTTATAACCGAAGTAACCAACACCTTGTTTGTTTTTCTCAACAGATGAAACAATTACGTTTGTATCGGCATTTTTCTCTGCTTTAATATCACCTTTGTCCATAATTTCTTCTGTGAAGAAGTCATAAGTTCCGTGAGATTGGTCAGGTGAAAATGCTTTGATTTCTTTGTCTGGCCATTTAGAGTTAACATCTTTCCATGTTTTTGCTTTACCAGAATAAATTTCTTTTAACTGTTCTTTAGTTAATTCATTTACAAAGTCGTTTTCTTTATTTACTGCAATTGTTACACCATCTTGTGCAATTTTGAATTCATCATATTTGATGCCTTTATCTTCTAATTTTTTCTTTTCTTCATCTTTTATTGGTCTTGAAGCATTTGAGAAATCAGTATTTCCCGAAATGAATTTTTCAAATCCTCCACCAGTACCAGCTGTACCGTTAGATACTGTTACATCTTTATTATCTTTTGCGAATTTTTCATTTAATTTTTCAATGATAGGGCCTACTGTTGACGAACCATCGCCTTTAACTTCCCCGCTACCTTTACCTTCGCCTGAGCCGCTATTACCGCCACCACAAGCACCTAATAAAAGTGAAGCGCCAATTACTGTAGTACCAACTAATTGCCAATTTTTCATTGAAACATCCTCCTAATAGATAAATAACCCATATGTGTTTTATATGTAGTTCTTACAATCCCTATACTACACATCGTTTATTAATTACAAATGAGTTTAATGTAAAAGATATGTTAAGAAAATGTTGATGTTATTTACAAAATTTATAATTGAAATATTTCAGGTGTTTAAATGTACTTGAAAACATTGTCATTTAGCGGTTTCTAATACATTTTTAGGTGTGTGCAATATTACAGAGATTACGTTGAAAATAGTAAATGTTAATAAAAAAACCGAAATACACTACAAATTTGTAGTGTATTTCGGTTGGGAATATAAATATTTATCTATTATATTGTCTTCTTTGTGGCGGGGTTTAGTCTTCTACCCTACTCCATCCCTTTTTAGTTAAAGAGATCTTTCCTGTTTCAATGTTAATTATTTTTTGTTTATATAAATGTCCGATTGCTCGTTTAAATGCACCCTTGCTCATATTGAACACCTCTTTTATCGCTTCTGGACTAGATTTATCCCAAAACGGTAATTCTCCATCGTATTCAACTAATAAGTCAAAGATATGTTGTCCATCATCATCTAAACGTTCATGGGCTAATGGTAAAAATGACCCATTAAGTTCGCCATTGTCATTGTGACCAATAATTCGTACCTCGACATTTTCGCCTAAGCGAGGTTCAGCTTTACGTTCTGATTCGTGAACGAAAATTTTATGCCCTTCTTTTGATAATAGGAAACTACCGATTCTTAATAAACGGTATGGTCTTGCCTCTATTATTTTATTTTGTAATGATTCATCGTGTACAGGCGTATACATTTTTTCGACGATTGTCTCTGATGCTAAACGTGCAAACATATTTTTCTCTCTATCGATTCTTAATGTAACGAGTAATTCGTCACCTTGTGTCGGCCAGACAGTTTTAACTTTTGGTAAATCTTCCCATGGTACTAATACTTCACGAGGTAAACCTACGTCAACATGTGCACCATCTCTGTCTGTTTTTAATACTTTTACAAAATCATACTTATCTGTCGTAATATCAGGCATGTTTTGTGTGGCAAATAAATCTCCTGATCTATTTGGATAAATGAAGAAACTATATTCTTCACCGATTTCTAATTCATCATCATCTTGAATTTCAGATTGATTGAGCTTTACTTCTTCGCCGTTAGGTCCTTTTAATTTATAAGTAGATCCTTCTAAACCGATTACTTCTAAAAACTCAATTGAGCCTACAATATCTTTTTCGTCTCTGGCCATACTTTTCTCCTTCGTACATAAATTTATTCTATATTATTATAACACGCATAACACAAACAAGCATTACTCCATCGAGAATGGTCGAAAGTCCAAGTTAATTGTGTTATAATTTGTCCGGTAGATTAACGAATAAAGGAGTAAATACATGTTACAAGTTACTGATGTAAGTTTACGATTTGGTGATCGTAAATTATTTGAAGATGTAAATATTAAATTTACAGATGGCAATTGTTATGGCTTAATTGGCGCAAATGGTGCTGGGAAATCCACTTTTTTAAAGATTTTATCTGGTGAGTTAGATGCTCAAACAGGACATGTATCTTTAGGGAAAAATGAACGTTTAGCTATTTTGAAACAGGATCATTTCGCATATGAAGAAGAACGTGTAATAGATGTTGTTATTAAAGGACATGAACGTTTATATCAAGTGATGAAAGAAAAAGATGAAATTTATATGAAACCAGATTTCAGCGATGAAGATGGTATCCGCGCTGCGGAATTAGAAGGTGAATTTGCTGAAATGGATGGTTGGAATGCTGAAGCTGATGCAGGCACACTACTTTCTGGTCTAGGTATTTCAGCAGATTTACAAGATAAAACGATGTCTGAGTTAGAAAATAATCAAAAAGTAAAAGTGTTATTGGCGCAAAGTTTATTTGGTGAACCAGATGTGTTATTACTAGATGAGCCTACAAACGGCTTAGATATTCCTGCGATTAGCTGGTTAGAAGACTTCTTAATTAATTTTGAAAATACAGTTATCGTTGTTTCGCATGATAGACACTTTTTAAATAATGTATGTACTCATATTGCAGATTTAGATTATGGTAAAATTAAAGTCTACGTTGGTAACTATGATTTTTGGTATCAATCTAGCCAATTAGCTATGAAAATGGCACAAGATCAAAATAAGAAAAAAGAAGAAAAAATCAAAGAACTACAAGATTTCGTAGCACGATTTTCTGCCAATGCATCAAAATCAAAACAAGCTACAAGTCGTAAGAAACAATTAGAAAAAATAGAATTAGAAGATATTCAACCTTCTTCACGTCGTTATCCATTTGTTAACTTCACACCTGAACGTGAAATCGGTAATGATTTATTGTTTGTGGAAAACCTATCTAAAACTGTAGATGGTGTGAAAGTATTAGACAATATTTCATTTACAATGGATCCAAATGACAAAGCGGTATTAATTGGTGATAGTGAAATTGCTAAGACAACTTTACTGAAAATATTAGCTGGAGAAATGGAACCAGACGAAGGTTCTGTTAGATGGGGTGTAACAACATCACGTAGTTACTTACCAAAAGATAATTCTGAATACTTCGAAGGCGTAAATATGAACTTAGTTGATTGGTTGCGTCAATATGCACCTGAAGATGAACAGACTGAAACTTTCTTACGTGGCTTCTTAGGACGTATGTTGTTTAGTGGTGAAGAAGTTAAGAAAAAAGCAGATGTTTTATCTGGTGGAGAAAAAGTGCGTTGTATGTTAAGTAAAATGATGCTATCAAGTTCGAATGTATTGTTACTTGATGAACCTACTAACCACTTAGATTTAGAAAGTATTACAGCGGTGAATGATGGATTGAAATCATTTAAAGGTTCAATTATCTTTACATCATATGATTTTGAATTTATAAATACGATTGCAAATCGTGTCATCGATTTAAATCCAGAAGGATCTGTTTCTAAAGAAATTCCATATGAGGAATATTTAAAGGAAACAGGCGTTTTAAATAAATAATTTTAATTAGTAAGTAACGTAGTTATCAGTGCAAATTAATGTATTTGATAACTGCGTTTTTTGTTTGTCTCCCCTTTTAATATTACTTTGTGTAGGCAAATTATTTTAAATAGATAATGTTGAGTTATATAATCAACATTGACAAAGTAAATAGGAGGAATAAGTTTATGAAAAATTTGAATTTGCTTGATGGCCAAGTATTGCCACAAATTGGTTTTGGTACATACAAATTAAATGGATCTGAAGGTGTACATGCTATAGTAAATGCCCTTAATCAAGGTTATAGAGTACTTGATACTGCCTATAATTATGAAAATGAAGGTACAGTTGGACGTGCGATAGAAATAAGTCATGTATCTCGAGATCAAATTATTATCACTTCTAAATTACCAGGACGTTATCAAGACTATGATGCTGCTTTAACAGCAATTCAAGAGTCAATTTATCGTTTGAATGTAGATTACATTGATTTATATTTAATTCATTGGCCTAATCCTAAACAAGGTAAATATGTTGAAGCTTGGAAAGCATTAATCGATGCTCAAAAAGCAGGTTTAATTAAATCTATCGGTGTGTGTAACTTTACACAAGAACATATTGAAACACTTGAACGTGAAACAGGTGTCTTACCTGCTGTTAACCAAATCGAACTACATCCTTACTTTAATCAAAAAGAAATGATTCAATTCAACAAAGAAAAAGGTATTGTTACAGAAGCATGGAGTCCACTGGGACGAGCATCAACTGTTATTAATGATGAAAATATTGCTACGATTGCTGAAAAGTACAATAAAACAATTCCGCAAATTATTTTAAGATGGCATGTGCAAAACGGCGTCGTTCCAATTCCAAAATCTACTTCTATTAGCAGACAAATACAAAATAAAGATGTGTTTGATTTCGCATTAACAGATGAAGACCTAGAAAAAATTGATAATTTAACACAACCAGATGGTAGATTAAAAGGACAAGATCCGGATAATTATGAAGAATTCTAATTAGTTAGTTAAATAATACACTATTAAAGTTAAATGGAAATTATATAGTTTAATTTTTCAGTAAATTAGAAAAACTTTGTTGAAAGCAGTTTACATGACATATAACCCTATGTATAATGTGAATCATAAACAAAAATTAAATAGTTTTGATGAGGCGCATCAATCATTAGTAAATTTTAGTAGAACCTGTCTGCTAGCAGCTAATTTTGAAAGGGTGAGATGCCGAAACAGTTATAATAGCAGCTTATAACACGTTGGACTTTATGGTTAAGAGCTAAGAGTCTGTCATTATTTTTAAATAATGGAGTGCATCACTTGTATATATTAATGAACAGGTTCGCAACTCCGGACTTGTTCTTTTTTTATATTACTGTGATTCTCCCCTATCATTGAGGAGGATATAGAAATTGGAAAGAAGTGTTTTAAAATTTGGAGGTTCTTCAGTTAGTGATTTTACTAAAATTAAAAGCATAGCTGAAATGTTAAAAAATAGAGTGGAACAAGGAGAACAATTGATTGTAGTTGTAAGTGCAATGGGTAAAACCACAGATGAGTTAATGGCGAATGTATCATCATTAACTTCTACGCCTAAGGATCAAGAATTAGCGTTGTTACTTACGACGGGTGAACAACAGACTGTTTCTTACCTTTCGATGGTATTGAATGATATCGGTGTTTCGGCAAGAGCGATGACCGGTTATCAAGCAGGTATTAAAACGACCGGACATCATCTGAAGAGTAGAATTGCTGAAATTGACCCCGAAACGTTTAATCAATCGTTTAACCATCACGATGTGTTAGTAGTCGCTGGATTCCAAGGCGTCAATGACGACTTGGAGATAACAACACTTGGTCGTGGAGGTTCAGATACGACTGCAGTAGCTTTAGCAGCTAGCAATCAAACACCGTGTGAAATTTATACGGATGTAGACGGCGTTTATGCAACAGATCCTAGGTTATATAAAGAAGCAAGGCGTTTGGATTATGTTTCATATGAAGAGATGATGGAAATGAGTGCTTTAGGTGCTGGCGTGTTGGAAACAAGAAGTGTTGAACTCGCTAATAATTATAATATTCCACTATATTTAGGAAGAACTTTATCAAATGTGAAAGGAACATGGATTATGCCACAAACTGAGATATTGGAGAAAAAAGCGGTAACAGGCGTTGCTTTAGACACACATATGATGCATGTAACAATCAGTTATCCCCTACCCGATAACAATTTGTTAACAGCATTGTTTAATGAATTAGAAGCGGGGTCTGTTAATGTTGATATGATTTCTCAAATTATTAACTTGGAAGGACTACAAATGTCCTTTACTATAAAAGATACAGATGTATTACAAATTACTAATATTTTTGAATCATTGACTGAACAATACAGTGCTTTAGACTTCAAAATTAATGAAGACTATGTCAAAATTTCATTAATCGGTTCAGGTATGCGTGATATGTCAGGTGTCGCTTCAAAAGCATTTCTTACATTAATTGAAAACGATATTCCTTTTTACCAAACTACAACTTCAGAAATTAGTATTTCAAGTGTGATTGATGCAGATAACGGTGAGCGCGCGGTACATGCTTTATATAAAGCTTTTGAAATCTGAATTTTCTAAAATTTTTATAAAATTAAATTATAAATGGAGTGTATAAATTATGACAAAATTAGCAGTAGCAGGTGCAACAGGTTTAGTAGGAAGAAACATGTTAGAGACTTTAGATAGAAAAGGCGTTAAATATGATGAATTAGTGTTATTTTCATCAGCTCGTTCAGCAGGTCAACAGGTAGAATTCCAAGGTAACACATATACTGTACAAGAATTAACAGAGGAAGCAGCAAATGAACACTACGACTATGTATTAATGAGTGCAGGTGGTAGCACAAGTGAACACTTCTCCCCTATTTTTGAACAAGCAGGAGCAATCGTTATCGATAATTCAAGTCAATGGAGAATGACGGAAGGTATTGATCTTATCGTTCCAGAAGTTAATGAACCAGTGTTAGAGCGTAAGATTATTGCAAATCCAAACTGTTCAACGATTCAATCTGTAGTTCCTTTAAAAGTCTTACAAGAAACGTTTGGTTTAAACCGTGTAGCTTATACCACATATCAAGCTGTTTCTGGTTCAGGTGTTAAGGGTAAACAAGATTTAGCTGAAGGCGCAAATGGTAAAGAACCAGAAGCTTATCCGCACCCTATTTATAATAACGTATTACCACATATTGATGTATTTTTAGAAGACGGTTATACGAAAGAAGAACAAAAAATGATCGATGAAACAAGAAAAATCTTAAAAGATGATGATTTAAAAGTAACGGCGACATGTGTACGTGTTCCTGTACAAGATAGTCACAGTGTTCACATGAGTGTGACATTAAACAAAGATACGTCTGTTGCTGAGATTCAACAATTATTTGAACAGGACGAACGTGTCGTATTAGTCGATAACCCAGAAAAAAATGAATACCCGTTAGCGATTCATTCTACTGGTAAAGATGAAATATTTGTAGGTCGAATCCGAAAAGATGATTCTTTAGATAATACATTCCATGTTTGGTGTACTTCAGACAACTTATTGAAAGGTGCAGCATTGAACGCAGTACAAATTCTTGAGCAAGTAATGAGTCTGAAAGGAGTTAAATAAGATGGCACATATTTTTGAGGGCGTTGGTGTAGCCCTAACCACACCATTCACACATAATGAAGTTGATTACGATGCTTTAAGAAAACATTTAGCATATTTATTAGAAAATGATGCGAAATCAATCGTTGTAAATGGAACAACTGCAGAAAATCCAACACTAACAGATGAAGAAAAAGAACACGTGTTAGAAGTAGTAGTGAATTATGTTGATGGGCGTGTTCCTGTAATTGCTGGAACTGGGACTAACAATACTCAAAAATCAATCCAAGCATCAGTGAGAGCACGTGAAATAGGTGCAGATGCTATTATGCTTATTACACCTTATTATAATAAAACAAGTCAGCGAGGTTTAATCGAACACTTTACCACAATTGCTGACGCAGTCAAATTACCAGTTGTATTATATAACGTCCCTTCTCGTACGAATATGACAATTGAACCTGAAACAGTAGAAACTTTAAGTGAAAATGAATATATTGTTGCTTTAAAAGATGCCACAAATGATTTTGAGTATTTAGAAGCTTTAAAATCACGTTTAAACTTAGCTGAATTTGCGCTCTTTAGTGGTAATGACGATAATATTGTAGAATATTATCAAAGAGGTGGTCACGGTGTTATCTCTGTAGTAGCTAACGTTATACCAAAAACTTTCCAATCGTTATACGACGCTAAACAACAAGGGGAAAATATTGAAGCGCAATTTAAACCAGTTAAAGCTTTACTTGATGCATTGGCAGTTGATGTCAATCCAGTACCGATTAAAGTGTTAACTACAGTGGAAGGTTTTGGCAATTATGAAGTAAGATTACCACTAGTGACGCTACAAGATGATGATAGACAGAAATTAGAAACAGCATATGAACAATTTAAAGCAGGTGAACTAGTGTGAAAATATTATTAATTGGTTACGGCGCGATGAACGAGCGTGTAGCAAGATTAGCTGAAGAAAAAGGACATGAAATCAGTGGTATTATTGTGAGAAATAATGATAAGTCATATCCCTACCCTACTTTTGAAAAAATATCTGACGCAAAAGATGCAAATGTAGCGATTGATTTTTCAAATCCAGAATTATTATTACCACTATTAGATGATGATTTCGAATTACCATTAGTTATAGCAACTACAGGTGAAAAAGAAGAGATTATCGATAAATTGCAATTGTTAAGTAAAAAAATGCCTGTATTCTTTAGTGCAAATATGAGCTATGGTGTACATGCCCTAACTAAAATTTTGGAAGCAGCAGTCCCACTATTAGAAGATTTTGATATTGAATTAACAGAAGCACATCACAATAAAAAGGTAGATGCCCCAAGTGGCACACTTGTAAAATTATATGATGTAATTAAAGAATTAAGAACACAATCAACACCGGTATATGATCGTCATGAAAACAATGAAAAACGAACACAAGAAGAAATTGGTATTCATGCAGTACGTGGTGGTACAATCGTAGGACAACATGATGTATTATTTGCAGGTACAGATGAAACAATTGAAATTACACACCGTGCACAATCAAAAGATATTTTTGCCAATGGTGCAATCGGTGCTGCAGAGAAATTAGTTAACAAAGAAAATGGTTATTACACATTTAACAACTTATAAAATTCAAGGAGCGTATTAAATTATGGTACAACATTTAACGGCAGAAGAAATTATTCAATATATTAGTGACGCAAAGAAAACAACCCCTATTAAAGTTTATGCAAACGGAAACTTTAATGATGTAGCATTCCCAGAAGAATTTAAAGTGTTTGGTTCAGAAGATTCAAAAGTAATTTTCTGTGAAGCGGATGATTGGAAATCATTTTACGAGCAGCATCAAGCTGCATTTACAGAATTAGAAATTGAAATGGATCGTCGTAACTCTGCAATTCCATTGAAAGATTTAACTAATACAAATGCACGTATTGAACCAGGAGCATTTATTAGAGAACAAGCAATTATTGAAGACGGAGCGGTTGTAATGATGGGTGCAACAATCAACATCGGAGCAGTTGTTGGTGAAGGTACAATGGTTGATATGAATGCTACGCTTGGAGGACGAGCAACGACTGGTAAAAACGTACATGTCGGCGCAGGTTCAGTTCTTGCAGGTGTCATCGAACCACCTAGTGCCTCTCCTGTTGTAATTGAAGATAATGTATTAATTGGTGCTAATGCTGTAATTCTCGAAGGCGTACGCGTTGGTGAAGGAGCAGTTGTAGCAGCTGGCGCTATCGTTACTCAAGACGTACCAGCAGGAGCAGTAGTTGCGGGTACACCAGCTAAAGTTATTAAGCAAACGAGTGAAGTTGAAGATTCTAAACGTGAAATCGTATCAGCGTTAAGAAAGTTAAATGACTAATATAATTAAAATATTTACTAATTGAATTGGATGAAAAATAACTGAGATTTACGTTGTTTTTATCCATTATTATCGGAGGATAAAGATACTTTTGGTTAATGACGATGCACTTGTCGAATTTAACTTACAATTTCTTTTCCTCCATTTTTTAAAAATTTATATACATAATGTATTTGCAACTTATAGTTATATTTAAACTGCTTAAATATGAGAATTTAATTGATAATAATAAATAAAGGATCTGATCTTAAATGAATGAATTAGAATTCGTTACTAAACATAGAAGACATTTACATCAACATCCAGAATTAAGCCTTCATGAATATGAGACAACGACGTATATAGCTGCATTTTTAGATGAACTGGGAATAACTTACAAACGTCCATTAGAAACTGGTATAATAGCGTTTCTTGAGGGAAACAGTGATCGTACAATCGCTTATCGTGCAGATATAGACGCCCTACCAATATTTGAGGAAAATGACGTTGACTATAGAAGTTCAACAGATAATGTTATGCACGCATGTGGCCATGATGGACATACTACAGCGCTAATGCTGTTTGTAAAACGTTGCAAAGCATTAGCTGAAAATGGTGAATTACCACATAATGTCGTATTTATTTTCCAGCCAGCTGAAGAAACAGGTGGTGGTGCGAATCGACTTATCAAGGCGGGTGCATTTGAAGCATATAATATAGAAGCAGTATTTGGAATTCATGTTATGCCTTTTGAAGATGAAGGTAAAGTTGTTATTAGAGATGAAGAAATTACTGCAAGTGCTACGGAGTACAGATTCTTCTTAAATGGATTATCAAGTCATGTAGCAGATAAAGAACAAGGCCATTCTTGTGGAGAAGCTTTGCAACATGTGTTAACTCAAGTTGGTCAAATTCAACAATATCATTTAAATGGTCTGAAACGTAATATTGTACATATGGGACACTTTGAAGCTGGTGAAGCAATCAACACAGTGCCTAGTAATGGATATTTAGAAGGTACGATAAGAACATATGATGTAAACGATTTAGAAATTGTGAAACAACAAATGCAGAAAATCGCAGAAAGTGTTAAATTGTTGTTTGATGTAGATTGTGAGGTTAAATTTGAAGAAGGATATCCCCCTACTTATAATGATCCAACATTAAAGCACAAAGTAACACAGGGTCTAACTAGTGCAAACTTTGAGATTATTGATAAACCTACGCCTTATTTATTTGGTGAAGACTTTAGTTTTTATAGTCAATTTGCACCGAGTTATTTTGTATTTGTCGGTGTACGAGATGAATCTAAAGGTTATATTACAGGTTTGCATACAGCAACATTAAACTTTAACGAATATATGTTGATACGTGTTGCAGATTACTATGAACAGTTATTAAAAACTTACAGTGAGGTGTGACGTAAATGACTGCTACTTGGTCAGTGGAAACAGCAGAATTTAAAAAGAATGCCGCAAATGTTGTTAATAACAATAATATTATGGCTGTTGTAAAAAATAATGCTTATCATTATGGCTTGAACTTTGCGGTAGAACAATTTTTACAAATTGGGATTAACACATTCAGTACGACCTCTTTAAAGGAAGCTGTACGAATTAGAAAGATAGCACCGGAAGCAACCATATTCTTGATGAATGCAGTATATGAGTTTGATGTTTTAAGAGAACATCAAATTCATATGACATTGCCTTCCCTTCAATATTATTATGAACATGTGGAAGATTTATATGATATTCATGTACATTTAGAATTCGAAAATTTATTGCATCGTTCAGGTTTGAAAACAATTGATGAAATAAAGGAAGTCTTGCAGCATCATGAACAGAATGAAAATACATTGAAAATGCATATTTCAGGATTATGGACACATTTTGGATATGCTGATGAATTTGATGTTCCTGACTATGATATTGAAAAAACAGCATGGCTGAATGTTGTTGAAACGCTATTAAAGGATGGCTATCAATTTGAAATGATACATGCACAAAATAGTGCGAGCTATTATAGAGAAGGTTGTGTGCTTCCAAATCATACACATGCACGTGTTGGTATTGCTTTATATGGTTCAAGACCTTATGGTTCATTAGATGAATCATTGATTAAACAGTCATTAACTGTTAAAGGAAATGTAATTCAAGTTCGCGAAGTACAACAAGGAGATTATTGTGGGTATAGCTTTGCCTACGAAGCGACTGAGAACAATACAAAACTGGCAGTCGTTGATGTGGGATATGGTGATGGCATATTAAAGGCACGTGCGAAACATGAAGCTATGATCAACGGTAAAAGATATCCAATTAGAGCTTTGATGATGAGTCATATGTTTGTAGAAGTGGATTCAGAAGTAAATGCACAAGATGAGGTAATACTATATAATAATGATATGCGCGTAGATGAGTATACATTTAAAGGTGTGGGAGCTAATTCAGAGCAACTCAGCGCAATGAATCATGACTCACTAATAAAGGAGTATAGATAAAGATGGTAGTAGAATACAACAATAACGGCGAATTAACGATGGGTGGTACAAGTCTAAAGACGATTGCACAAAGCTTTGGTACCCCTACTATAGTATATGATGAAGTACAAATTAGAAACCAAATGAGACGCTATCATGAAGCATTTAAGGCAAGTGGTTTAACATATAATATCTCTTATGCTTCAAAGGCGTTTACTTGTATTCAAATGGTTAAACTTGTGCAAGAGGAAGGTTTAGAATTAGATGTAGTATCTGAAGGTGAACTCTATACTGCGTTGGAAGCTGGTTTTGATCCACAACATATTCATTTTCATGGTAACAATAAAACAAAGCATGAAATCCAATATGCCTTAGAAAGCAAAGTTGGCTATATTGTTATAGATTCATTAGAAGAAATTGACTTGATTGATCGTTATGCAAGTGAAACAGTCAATGTTGTATTGCGTTTGAATCCTGGTGTTGAAGCACATACACATGAATTTATACAAACAGGTCAAGAAGATAGTAAATTTGGATTGTCGATTAAACATGGTTTAGCTATAGAAGGTGTCAAAAAAGTGTTTGCATCAAAGCGCTTAAACCTTAAAGGGGTCCACTTCCATGTTGGTTCACAAATCGAAGGCACAGAAGCGATGATTGAAACAGCTAAAATAGTGATTTCTTGGTTGAAAGACAATGATATTAATGTAGAGCTAATTAATCTTGGTGGTGGTTTCAGTATTCGATATGTTGAAGGCGATGTGAGTTTCCCTATTGAAGATGGTATTAAAGAAATCACAGAAGCTATTAAGACGATAGCTGAAGAAACCAATTATCCACTTCCAGAGATTGGTATTGAACCCGGTCGTTCGATCGTTGGTGAAGCTGGAATTACTTTATACGAAGTAGGAACAATCAAAGAAATTCCAGGCGTTAATAAATATGTGTCAATTGATGGTGGCATGAGTGATCATATCCGTACTGCACTCTATGATGCGAGTTATGAAGCGTTGCTAGTAAATCGCAATGATGAAGCGAATGAAACAGTCACATTAGCCGGTAAGCTTTGTGAATCAGGTGATATTATTATTAAAAATGCTCAACTTCCAAATACAGTAAAACGTGGAGATTATCTCGCTATTTTATCAACGGGTGCCTATCATTATTCCATGGCTTCAAATTATAACCAAATGCAAAAACCATCTGTATTCTTCTTGAAAGATGGTAAAGCAAGAGAAGTTATAAAAAGACAATCATTAAGACAACTCATAATTAATGATACCAAATAAACAAATTTCAGAAGATAAATAAACAAAACCACAATCAAGTTAGTGCTGTTTGTTAGTGAATGTTGAACTATAGAATGATATTCACAGAACTTACAACACATCAGATTGTGGTTTTGTTTTTATATGTTATTAAGCAGCATAAACTTATTGAATATCCTTCATGACATCTTTAATAATATTTTTTACCGGTTTGATTTCAGAAATAGTAGAAATGCCTGTGCCAACTGAGACAAATCCATTTTCAGTATCACCATCTAACATACCTAATTTCATGTTAGCGCCCCCACCCATATACTGAGACAATTCGCTATTTGAATAGCCTTGGCGATCCATTTCTACTAATTCTTCTGCCAATTTTCCGGGTAACGATCTGTAGTATGCTGGTAAAGTTCTAAATAATAATAAATCTGTAGCATTTGAATCGACAATTTTTTGCTTAACATTTTCAGCAGCTGGGTTTTCTGATGTAGCAATAAACAAGCTACCTGCAAACACGCCTTCTGCACCTAACGCAAAAGCAGCATTTACTGTTCTGTAGTCTCCAATACCGCCAGCGGCAACGACAGGAATATCAATTGCATCGGCAATCATAGGTACAATTGAAAAAGTACCAATCACGCGTTCTGGAACTGTACCACCCTCATCAAAACCTGTTGCTACGTAAATATCTGCTCCAAAAGACTCAGCCTCTTTAGCATTTTCAATTGTTGGTGTTAAGGGTCTATATATTATTTTAATTTGATGTGATTTCAATTTTTGGTATAGTGATTTATCCTTTATATACTCGTTGGCAAGTACTACAGTAACACCCTCTTCAATAATTACTTCAACCAATTGTTCTGTATAAGCCATATCCCTACTTATGACTAATGGTACGCCAAATGGCTTATCTGTGAGTTGCTTAATTTTTTTAATTTCTTGTCGAAAACGCTCTATTGTATCGGTAACAGAACGTGTAATTAATGCCGATCCGCCATTGGGTCCTAAAAAGCCTAATCCACCTGCTTCGCTTACTGCTGCTACAAATTGTGCATCAGTTAGCCATGACATAGGACCTTGTATAATAGGTTTTTCTATATTCAATATGTTTGTAATACGTGATTTCATAAGTAACCCTCTTTTTTAAATTTATTATATATAGTATATTAGTATTCAAAATTCAATATTGAAAGAAGGCAATAATTTTTAACTTAGTACTAAAATTTGTACTATTGCGGTATGGAGGTATTAAAATGGTGAAAATTTGTAATTATGGTTTTGACGAATCATTCATAGATGAACATAGAGATATTCATGGGATAGCATATACTCAAAATGTGTTGTCAGGAAGATATAAAAATATCATTCTTTGGTATTTGAAAGAAGGCGATAAAAGATTTAATGAAATTAAAAAATTGCTTGTGAGTATCTCTCAAGGATCATTAACAAAGCAATTAAAAGAATTAGAACATGACAAGGTTATATCAAGAACTGTATATCCCGAAGTTCCCCCAAAAGTTGTTTATGGTCTAACAGATAAAGGAAGAGATTTAATACCAGTGATTGACATGATGGAGGCATTTGGGGAAAAATATAGTGAAGATAGTATAAATCGTAAGTAAAATAGCTAAGAATGATAATTAAGATGAGTGAAAGAAATATATCTTTATAATTAGTAGCATAATATCTAAAGTAGCATCTTTACGGAATAATAAAATTTGCTATTACATCTTTATTTGATAATTAGTGCTTTAAGTTGAATATATAAGAGCTATTAATCTACAAGATATACTGAAAAACATGTAACGATAGTATTAAATACATACGATACTTACGTTACATGTTTATTATTGTCTATTAACTTATCTATACGCTACTTGTTAAAAAGTTTTATTATAATGCAAAAAAAGAACCTTTAACAAGGTTCTTTACAAATAGTCAATATTTCAATTTATAATTATAGTTTAGCAACGTTTGCAGCTTGAGGACCGCGATCGCCTTCAACTACTTCAAATTCAACTGATTGACCTTCTTCTAATGATTTGTAACCTTCTTGGTTAATAGCTGAGAAGTGTACGAATACGTCGTTTTCTCCTTCAACTTCGATAAAACCAAAACCTTTTTCAGCGTTAAACCATTTTACTGTACCTTGTTTCATAACTGTGAAACCTCCAAGACTAAAATTCATTCAATATGCGTTATTCGCATATTACAAAAAATACAATTTCACAGTTATCTTCTGTTGACACAATATTCTTTGCAATATGGAATAAAACTATTGCTTAAATAAGAGTATAATGCATTGTATACATAATTGCAATACAAATGTGAAAAAACAATTTATTAAATATTTGGTAAATTAAAATATACTTCATTATTGTTTAATACAATATAGCTATAAAAAATTTGTAAATCTTCATCACAATCCTTACAAAATCCTAATTCACAATTATTATAAAATGCATGAATATTGTGCTTTCCTACTAAATAATTATCGTAATCAATTTTACTTTTGTTAAGTAATGATTTATAACAAGTCATCATTTCTTCATACGTGTTAAAGTCATGTTGCTCAATAATGTGATCTGTCCAGTCACTAAATAACCACCAGCCTTCGTAATCAGCACGAATTTTTGCAACTGTCCACATAATGCTTTCCCCTTTCAATGTCGCATAGCATGTTAAAGCAATTTGAATTTATATGTAAAACATTCAACTATAATACTTACATGATACTCTTTGCTCTATCGTTATTTTAATAGTTCTTTGATAGTTCCCCACACTAGTTATGTATCGAACAATGTGATTTGTTTTCAAAATATCTAGTATATGTTTTAGAAAAATACCTATGTGTAATATTCTAACGAGTTGATATACAAAATCAAGTTATCTGTCTCATACTTTTGGCCTATAGACAAGTCAACAATAAACTCAATTATTAGTTTTGTAGAGTGAAATTGCGTATAATAAGTTTAAGAGGTGATTATATGCAATGCAAGCATGTTAAAGTATTTGGCATAGTTCAAGGTGTAGGCTTTCGTTATTATACAGAAAGATTAGCACGCAAATATGGAATTGCCGGTACTGTTGAAAATGTAAGTGATTATGTTGAAATATTTGCTCAAGGCGAAGCAGAATCATTAGCACAATTCATTGATGCTGTAACACAAGGTGCATCGCCTGCTTCGCATGTTGAAGATTATATAATTGAAGAATCAGATATAAATCATTCTTGGAATAAATTCAGAACAATATAAAGGAAGATGACAATTGAGATATAATATTTCTCGAATTATAGGGACAATTATTGCATTTCCGATTGCTGTTATCGCATGGTTCATTAGTATTTTTGCTTTTGACATCTATATGTTCTTTGATTTACTTATTTCAGCGGCAACATTCTTTGTAGTTTATTTCCCTACTCAACGTCTAACTTCTCGTAGATATTTAAATGAAATTGGCTTATCTCGCAGAGACTATCATTTTGTTAATAGCCAATTAAATAATGCTCAAGATAAAAATAGAAGAATATTAAAGTCATTTGTAAATGTGAGAAGTATTAAAGATTTTAGGCAGGTAAATGATATATATCGTATTTCTCGTGCTATATTTTTTGCTGTAAAGCAGCGACCTGCATCATTTTTCAAAGTAGAAAGTTTCTTCTATTCACATATCGATAATGCATTGAATTTAATTGAGTCTTATACTAGATTGGCAAAGTCACCCAAAAAATCTAAGGCTGAAAAGCAAAAACTTGAACAAACACGCATCACTTTAGACGAGGTTAAAAGAACATTAATAGCTGATTTAAAACGGATAAATGAAGAAGATTATAATATGTTAGATATAGAGATGGAATTGAACAGAATGGAACAAAATAGAAAGAAGCAAAATAGATGACTGGAGTGAACATTGATGGATAGAGAACATGATTTTATTAATTCACATCCATTAGATAAATATATTGATGAACGCACGGAAGATCAATCTGAAAAAATTAATAACGCTAAGCAATATTCACCAGAAGAACAACAAAAAATAAATGATTTAAGTCAAAAAATAAAGCCGATGGATAACGATGATTTATTAAATTATGGTACAGAAGCGCAACAAAAAATGTCACAATTCTCACACCGAATTCTAAATGAAGTGAGAACAACTGATGTGGGCCCTGTAGGTGAATCATTAAATGGATTAATGAGTAAACTGAAATCTGTAAATGCTGATGAATTAAATCCAGAAAATCAATCCAAGTTTAAAAGACTGTTTAAACGTACTAAGGCATCCGTCAACGAAATATTTTCTAAAATGCAATCAGTAGGATCACAGATTGATCGCATCTCAATTGAGTTAGATAAACATAAAAATAATTTAAAGCAAGACGTTGGCATGCTAGATGAATTATATGATATGAACAAGGATTATTTCGACGAATTGTCTTTATTTATTGAAGCAGCAAAGCAGAGAAGAGAGCAAATTCAACAGGAAGAGATTCCACAATTGGTTTCTAAAGCTAAAGCAACCGGAAATCAAATGGATGTTCAAGCGGCATCAGATATGGAACAATTTGTTGATAGATTGGACAAGCGTATATATGACTTACAACTTTCTCGACAAATTGCCATTCAAACGGCACCACAAATTAGAATGATCCAAAATGTCAATCAAGCTTTGGCTGAAAAAATACAAAGTTCTATATTGACGAGTATTCCCTTATGGAAGAATCAAATGTCTATTGCGCTTACATTAATGAGACAACGTAATGCTGTTTCAGCACAGAAAGCGGTAACGGATACGACGAATGATTTATTGCTAAAAAACTCTGAATTGTTGAAACGGAATGCGATTGATACTGCGACGGAAAATGAACGTGGTGTCGTAGATATTGATACATTGAAGACCACACAAAAGGATATTATTGAAACGATTGAGCAAACGTTGCAAATTCAAGAGCAAGGTAGGACAAAACGTCAACAAGCTGAAACTGAACTTATTGACTTAGAAAATGAATTACAACACCAATTGCTTGATTTAAAGAGACAAAAGCATAATTAGTTTTGGTAAATAATAATTAGAGTATCGTACTTTGGACAAATATTACAGAAAAAAAGCACTCAGATGAATGAATTTATCTGAGTGCTTTTTTTCATACTATTCGTATTATTGGCTCGCTTTCCCAGGGGACAGCCTCAGCCTGTAGTCTTCAGCCCGTCCTGTTCCCTCAGGAGTCTCGCCAATATACGTAGAAAAACATTTGTGACTTTTAAATTACTATCCACTTAAATTCTTGTATTCAATTTGTCTTGTTAGTGTTGGCAAATAAATCATTAAATAAATAATAATTGAGCTGTTGGCTTATTATTCATATTATTCGTATTATTGGCATACTTTTCTAGAGGGCAGCTTTAGCCTGTAGTCTTCACATCCCCCTATTACCTTTAAAATCTCGCCAACATGCTTCTCCGAAGAATTATGGTTTAACATTCACATATACTTTTTAAATATCTAATAGGAACGTATCATTAGTTTAATAAGTAAAAAAACTTCCTTTAAAAGACGCACTGTAAATGTCATCACTTTAAAGGAAGTAGAATCATAAATAACTGTATTTAATTATGATGATAACAATTATTTATTTAACTGTTATTTCTATGTTTAAATCAAAATTTTAGTATATACTATCTCTATTCTTTTTCATACACTATGGGTGATTGTTTTTTTACAAATGCTGCTACGATATACCCGATAATAGTGAAGATAACTGCTATAGGGAACCATTCTAACGAGTACTGTTTTAATGGTAGACTATCGATAAAATTAAGCTTTAACCATCCCTGTGTATGGATAACACTTAAAACTGAGATGATTGAAACGATAGCAATTGGTATTTGTTGTGCAATTGGTTTTGTAGGTATTAATCTTGCCAATAAGATTAATAAAATTATAGTAATTGCTACCGGATATACAATGCTTAGAACTGGTACAGACATTGTAATTACTGAATTTAATCCTTGGTTTGCTAATATAAAACTAATTATCGTAAAGATGATAACATAAGCTTTGTATGAAAGTTTAGGAAAAATTCTGTGGAAGTATTCTGCAACTGCCACTACTAACCCACAAGCTGTTGTTAAACAAGCAAGTGCAACAATAATACCTAATAGATATTTACCAAATGTTCCAAATCCAATACTAGCTACTGTTGTTAGCAAGTATGTACCGATATTTTGATCGTTTGCTTTCAAGCTAGCAATTTTTCCTGAAGATAAATTCATATGGTTACCGATAAAGCCTAGTGAAACATATATAAATAATAAGGCAATAGCCGCAATTAAACCTGCAATTAAAGTTTGTTTGAAGATTTTGTTTGCATGAGTAATGCCTGTTGCTTTAACTGCGTTCACTACAATCATTGAGAATGCAATAGCCGCAATTGCATCCATTGTTAAATACCCATTTGTAAAACCTTGTGAGAAACCAGTAAAGTTTGATGTGAAACCTTCTGCTGCTTGGCTACTAGGATTTCCGTGATAATCCATAAATCCTTTTACAATCATTGCTAAAATAGTAATTAATAATAATGGTGTAAGAATAGAACCGATTCTGTCGACCATTTTATTAGGATTAATACATAGATATAACACAATTAAGAAATATATAACTGTAAATATAAATAATGCAAGACTACTATTTGTGTGTGCAATTGGCGTCACTGTCATTTCAAATGATGTTGATGCTGTACGTGGTATTGCAAATAGCGGTCCAATTGTTAAATAAATAATAATTAAGAATACAATAGAAAACTTAGGAGAAATCTTATTTAAAGATCCAATATAGCCTTGTTTATCTAATGCACCTACGATTACACCGAGTAATGGTAAACCGATTCCTGTTAAAGCAAATGCTAAGATAGCTGGCCAAAAGTATTCCCCACTATCTAGACCTAAACTAGGTGGAAAGATTAGGTTTCCTGCCCCAAAAAACATGGCAAATAATGTGAAACCGATAATCCAAGTATTTTTATTCATTTTTGTTGCTCCTTCTAAATTTAAAAATAATCTTACCTATTCTATCATGTCTAAAAATATTTATCTATATAAATTTCTGAATATTTAAATAGATAGACGAATATTTATTAAACATTTAAAAGGATTTTAAGAGTAGTTTTTTTAGTAAAGGTGATAAATGACTAGGTAAATTTTCTACGCCTTCAACGAATAAAGCATATTGACCATAAATATTGTGAATCGTCTGCTCAATGTCCTCTGTTATCGTGTCTTGACTTAAAAATACATTAAAGACTTCTAACCCCATTTTCCTCGCAGTTTCCACAGCTTCATAAGTATCTAAAATACCATCTTGACTGTAATTATAAGCAGATGGTTCACCATCAGAGAAAACAATAAGGAAACGTTGATTATGCGAACGACGTAACAAACGATCACTCGCTATTCTGATAGCTACGCCGTCACGGTTATCATCTTGAGGCGTAAGTGCCATAATCCTTGGTCCATCTTTAGGATTTGTAGAGTAATCATAGCTAATTATTTCATCAATAATATTAGGTTGATTTAAGTTATCAGCATCAAATGCATCTTCGTTAAATGCCAGAATTTCATGTTTCACATTTAAAGATTTTAATGTTTCATGAAAGAGCACCACACCTTTTATCGTTTCTTCCATTTTATCTTGCATGCTAGCAGAAGCATCTATTAATAATGTGAAAGTAGCATCGAAAGATTGACTCAAATCTTGCTTTTTGTAGAATAATTTATATTGATCATCGATAAACCAATTAAGTAAATTCTTTTGTAATCTACCTTTAGTTAAATTATGTCTTGCATCTTGTGATTCACGATCAATTGCCTTTTTTATGATTTGAATTAAGTCCTTAGTTTCAAATTGAACTTGTGACTCAACAGTTTGATATTGCGTTAGGTATTCCGGTAAGATATCAGGTTTATTCCATTTAATTTCAACATTTTCATTGATACCTGTTAAGGCAAAGGCTGGATTAACTCCTACGTTTTCTCCGCCTTCATCTTCACGTTCAGTAGTAGTACCTTTACCTTTTTTAGATTGCATATCTGTCATATCATCTGATGGATCGCCTTCTCTAGCAGTATCATTGTCACTCATGACATCACTATTTTCACCTTCATGTAATTCCATTTCTAGATATGCCCCACCTTCTGAAGCGCTATCTTGGTTATTAGATTCCATTTCTTCTGCTACAATGTCTGCATCTTTGTCATTTTCTTGATTTTGACCGTCAACATTGCTCGCGTCTGTACGTGTTAAATCTTCAAATTTTAATTCATGCATTGTTTCATACACCTTTTTAGGTAAATGATAATATTCATTTAACATATCTTCATTTAATAAGTGATCGATTTGATACATGATTCGCTCAGCTAAATACATATTGTCTTCAGATGTTGAATTATGGAAAAAGTTAGGTAAATATTGATACATTACGAATACTGCATCATCAATCTGTGAATTAATATCCGGTAAATCATAAAAGTTCTCTTGTAAAAATGACTTTTCCAAACTTAAAAATAATAAATCTGTAAATGTTGTTTTAGTCTTATAAACATTGATTTGTGTTTGTGTAAAATTCAGACGAATTGCTTTACGTTTTCGTATGGCATTTGTTGTCGAAGGTCTTTCTGACATAATAAAATTTAATACTCGCATATCCTCTAATAACTTAAAAAGTTGTTGGAAAAAGTTAGGATGCTCAAACTCATCGTTATGGATAACCTCATGGACAACAGTTTCATCCATTAATTTATATCCATATGCAGCAAGTAGTACGTCTGTTTTTAAGCCCATTGTTTCTATATCTGATTCTCTATGTGACCAAAACGAACTGGTAATTAATATATTCTGAATCGGGTCATAATAAGGGAATTTCTGTATTTTTACTTGTGTTTGTTCATTTTTTAGAAGTAATCGAGCTAAATCTTGAAGCATCATCACTTGCTTCGCATCTAATTGCTCGTCGTTAAATTTAATAAAACGATCACTCATGATTATCCCTCACTAAAAGTTTAATTCTACTGCATTGATTATCGCCTGTTGTTCTCTTTCATCTTCAAGTTTATCAATTATCGTTCTCTTAATTGCTCTTTTTATTGGCATGATTGTAGCTAAATCACTTAAGTCTAATAATGCACGTATACTTGCTGCTTCTTCTGAAATTTGTCCTTGTTTTGACATTGTACGTAAGTCTTCATTGAATTTAATAATACTTTGAATGAGTATCTCATCTTGTAATTGACTTTGTTTTTTAATAACATCACTTAAGATGTCTCCGTCAATATAATCTACTTGAATTACTACAAAACGGTTCTTCAATGCTTCATTCATTGGTAACGTACCGATGTATCCTTCATTAATAGCAGCAATTACATTGAAACCTGGAGCAGCGTTTACGACTTCTCCTGTGAAGGGGTTCGTCAACTTTCTACGATAATCTAGTACACCATTTAATATAGGTAATGTTTCAGGTTTGGCCATATTGATTTCATCAATATAGAGTAAGTGCCCTTCTTTCATAGCTTTAATCACTGGTCCATCTATAAAAACAATTTCTTGCGAACCGTTATCCGTTGTTTGTATTGTTTTAAATCCTAACAAACTTTCGGCATCTAAATCTACAGAACAGTTTATTTGATGCATTGGTCTATTTAGATGTTCACTTAATGATTCAGCTAATTTCGTTTTACCTGAACCTGTTGGTCCTTTTAATAATAAGTTTTTGTTTAATTCCATTAGTGAGATTGCATCATTAAATACAGTTTCATCTTTGTTTATATATTGTGCATTTGCCATTGTCATTCTCCTCTTATCTAACCTTTTCTATTATATCGACACATTAAAAATAGACCGGAATTTGAAATGAGTAAGCATCGTTTCGGTTGCTATTAAAAGTGTCCGAAAGTAATATCAAATAAAAATATTATAACCCACATTACTTAAAAATAAGTGAATCATAATATTTTCTTTTAAATATTACGCTTGCCATTCCAAATTCTAGTCTAAATTTGATGAAAATAAATGAATAAGTGTTTAATTAATACATTATATGATTTCGGTGTATATTGTTTAAACTTCCTTAAAATAAGTCTTGTAATAGCCACCAACAAGCCCAGAATTATCAATAATTTGATAATATTCTTCTGTTTCGTTAATTACATCATATACTTTGCCAACAGTTAACATATCCGATACTTTAAACTTTTGAGCATCTGTATGTGTAACTTCGACCTTTTTAATTGGTGTACGTTCTTTCCAAGTTTCGTGTAGCATTTTAAAAATCCTTTCTATTGTCCTTCTAATGTTAAGATAAATGTGATACCGCTATTCTCAGAAATTCTAATGGATCTTTCGCCATTTTGATCAAGACTTTGATATTTGATACCAATTGATTCTAATTGGTCAATTGCATGTTGAAATTGTGATTTAGATTCTGTAGCAAATTCTATTTGCTCTACAATACCGTGTTCAGGTAATTCTAGTGGGATATCAGAGGCATGAACATGTAACTCGCCACCTAGTCCACCATCACCAATTTGAAATACTTGAACCTTATAATCTGCAGTTGCTGAAGGTTTATATTCAGCAAAATGTATTAATCCGAACACCTCAGTTAATACCGATTGAGTAAGTAATAATTCATTAACTCTGATTATAACTGGACCCAACCCTTGTATTTGATGTAACGGATTTACTGTACTTTCAAATGTAGGCATACCGAGTGGTGCTCCAGTGTTATGTTCATTTGAATATATATTAAAAGGTTGAAGATTATCGTCTTTAAAATTAAAGTATTTATGACCATTCAAATCTGTAATTTCTTCGTATGCAATTTGATGTTTCGTTAATATTTCTTGATACTCATTCAGTCCTTCATCACTGGGTATACGAAGACCAATATTTTCAATATGGTTATTACGGTTATCATAGTTTGGTATTTCGACAAAATGCAGTCGTGTCCCAGAATTTAATTCAGCATCTCCAAAGCGAAGGGCCTGACCTTTTTCTGCAACATTCAGTCCGAGTATATCTTTAAATAATGTTTTAGTTTTCGCTAAATCGCTTGTACCTGTTGTAACACTTCTAAGACCATTCATTTAATGTACCCCTCTATTTTTGTCTTTTCAACTTATTATAACGCATTTTTCAGTATATTTGTATGACGAACTGTCGTTCTACTCAACCGTTCACAAAATTATAATTAAATGGCATTGGATATAGACTTGAAATGTATTAAAATGTATATATCATAAAATATAAATTTTAGGTAAAACTTCAATTTAAGTAAAAGTAAAGTGAAGGGGCGTTATTTTATGTCTGGAATTTGGATTATCTTTGCAATCACAGTGTTAATTGCAGTTTACTCAGGAATCACTTTCGTAACTAACTTAAATAGTAAACAGAAAGCCAAAGGTTCTGCAAAATCTAATAATAATATCTATGGAATAATCTTTCTAGTATTTTTGATTATTGCACTAATTGAATTGTTTTTGTTTATTGCTTAAATAAGTTTAAAGCAATATAAATATAATGATTAATTATTATAAAAAAGCGAGTTAACGTTGATGTATATGCATCAACGTTAACTCGCTTTTTTAATGTAGTGATTATTTTACCGACAACTTATGTAGATAGCTATTATATTTATAAGTCAGATGTTCTGTGAAAAAGTAATTTAATTATGAGATATGCACAAATGCAATAGACAATTGCTAATAATATAGCACTTAGAAATTGAAAATTTGTCAATTGTAAATTATCAGATGTTAATAAATTAATAAAACGATTGATTGGTGGGAACACCCATAAGATCCATTTTAATAATGGTAAACTTTCTATAAGCATAGTCTTTGTTAAGATGATAACCACAATTAAGGTTGTCAGCAGCCAGGTATATTTCTTACTCTTAATTATAGTATTGGTAACAAAAGTACCTAGTAAGATTCCAAAGACACTCATTAGACAATGAACAATAAGTCCAATGATGAGCAAATTGAGAGTCAGTGCTTTATCAAATGCCCCAATTATTATTGGATAGACCAGTGATAACACAATTAATGGACAACTGAATATAAATAAATACAATATCTTATTATTGAGATATCTTATTCGACTTTGTAATTGGCAATATAGAATATGACGTTCGTTCGTACCATCATGATTGAAATTAATAATGGTAATCCAAGTTAAAATAATAAATAATATGATCGCTGTCGAAGCGAAACTGGATAAAATCGGTATATTTCGATAAATGTATATGCCTACTACGCTTAATAAGAACAGGAATACAGGTGCTATGTATAGATAAGATTTTATAAATTTTGAATGTTCATATTTAATAAAAGTTGTGAGCATAGTTATAGGTCCTTTACTTCTATGATTTCATAGTTATGATCAATTAATGACTTTATTAAAAGGTTGCTATTCGTTTTTAATGCTGTAAGCGCAATAATGTTGTGTTCTTTCTGTTTTTGATCAGCGATATATTGCTGAATTTCATTCGGCAATGTCGTTTTCTGATTTGGAATTAATATTTGTTTTAACTCAATGTTTTTCTTATCGTGTACCTGATAGAATTGTTTAGTATTTAAATTAAGTACATGAGTAACTATAGTATTTTCTATAATATGGTTGTGGGCAGTTAGGATAATCGTTTTATCATGCGCAAGTTCAGATAAATAATTTATAAATGTTTGTTCGGTTGCTTCATCTAATCCAGAGAATGGTTCATCGAAGATTAATATATCAGTATTGTTCAGTAAGCACTGAATAATATTGACTTTCTGCAATGTACCTTTTGATAATTCGGTTAAAGGTGTATTGCGAAACGCAGTTAAATTAAAGCGTTCCATTAAGTGATTTAAACCTTCATTGTCGATATAGTTTCTTTTATTGACGTGTAGTTTCCTAATGTAGTTTAGATATGACGCTACTGTTAATTTAATGTTTTTTGGTAAGGTATCTGGTGCATAGCTTATCGTGTACGAACAGTCAATATCTCCATATGTTGGTGTAATTAATTGGGTTAATAATTTTAGCGTAATACTTTTACCAACCCCATTTTGCCCTTTTATTAAAGTTATTGCATTCTTAGGGATATTAAAGGATAAATTTTCAATAATTCTCTTTTTATTATAATATTTAGATATATTTGTTGCCTTGATGGCATAGTCCATATTATTCCACCTTTGTTATTGCATAAAATAAATAAATTAACTAATATGTTGTAAAGTTCTTTTCATAAAATAATTGTATGAAAGTTAAATAGTAAAATCAATCATTTAGAGTGTAATATCAATATAAATGATAGCTATTAGGCTTTATGTTAATTATTTTTAGTAAAAGATATATACGTAATGTAAATAATTGCTTTATATTTTGAAGTTAAATTAAAAAGACAAACCCTAATGCATTAGAACGACATAGGATTTGTCTCTTTTTTTATGAATTCATTTCACTTATTTTATATTTAATTTATTTATTCATTTAACATAACAGTTTGATTTGTGTGTGATGATTTTACTATGGCGTCAATCATCACATTGGCTGTAATTGCATCCTCAACATGAATATAATTATTTAAATTATAATCTATACAGTTATAAAAATGGTCTATTAGTTTTCCGTGACTGGGGCCATAATATGATTTTGTACCTGGCATGATATCATCTGCTGCGATTTGTTCTTTAATATTGTCTGAATTAACTCGTGTCAGTATATTATCTTTTATGGTAAGCTTTTCATTTTCAAAGATAACTTGTAATTCAATACTACTATTCGAAATACTAGCATTTGTTGCGAAAAATAGACCATGCGCCTTGTTGTTAAAAATAATATTTGCTGAAGCAGTATCTTCAACCTCAATATTGTAATCTAAAAGTTGTGTGGTATTACCGCGAATTGAATTCATTGAACCACCTAGAAGTTGCATTAAATCTAATGTATGAATTGCTTGATTAATTAATACGCCTCCACCAGAATGTTTTAACTGGCCACGCCACGGTTTATCAGTGTAATAGCTATTTGGACGTGACCATGTGACAAGTGCTTTGATTCCTTTTATTGGACCGTATATATTGCTTTCTACAATTTTTTGTAATGTTTGAAATGTTTTATTGTATCTATTTTGAAAGCAGATTCCAATTTTAATATGTGGATATGCTTTTTCTAGTTCTAATAATTCAGAGCCTTCCCTTGCATTAAGTGCTAAGGGCTTCTCTTGAAGTACGTGGACCCCCTGTTCCACACATTGTCTTGTAGCAAATAAATGCAAATAATGCGGTAAACAAATATGGACACAATCAAGATCTTCGTAATTTAACATATCTTGAAGCTTTTCATAAAAAGGAACTTCCGGAACTTTGTGTTTAAGTGATTGATCACTATCACATACAGCGATAACTTGCGCATGTGGATTATTATTAATGGCTTGTATATGGATATTTGATACATCGCCAAGGCCAACAATACCGATATTTAGCATAGCATTCACTCCATTTGACTTTGTTTATAATAGATTTATTATTCGTTTTTCTCAGTTGTGATTTGTTTGTTTAATTCGAGTTCAAACTGTTGTGAATCAACTGGAAGTGTAACTTCTCTACCTAGCCAACTGGATAAATAAAATGCATTAACTAAATTTACACCATTAATACCATCACTTCCAGGAGCAATGAGAGGTGTTCCGTCAATTATATTAGCTGCAAAGTTGTTAAGTACATTAATATGTTGCTCTCCCCAAATACTGTTAAATTCAAATGTTTCTCTACTATAAATGTCATCTAATGCTTTGCCTTTAAATATTTCTTGTGCTTCAGACCAATTCATTTTATTGTTCATAGATGTTTCTGATTCGTTTAAACGTGTCAAGGTTAATTTAGAACTATCTTCAACAAGTATCTTCCCTTTATCGCCAGTTATTTCTAAACGATCTGTGCCTATCACATCGTGAGTACAAGTCATAAAAACACCAGTCGCTCCATTACCATAATCTAGAACCGTTGTAACATCATCATCGACGTTGAGTTTTCTTTGGTAGCCATATTTAATGTTTGAATATACTTTTTTCGGTAAACCACATAGCCATTGTAATAAATCGATTTGGTGCGGCGCTTGGTTGACTAATACACCGCCACCTTCTTGTGACCATGTTGCACGCCACGCGCTTTGATCGTAATACGCTTGTGGTCGCCACCAAGTAGTAATGATCCAATTTGTACGACGGATATTGCCAATTACACCAGTATCGATAAGTGATTTTACCTTTTGATATAGCGGATTAGTACGTTGATTGAAAAATATACCAAATGTTAAATGAGGTTTAGTTTGTGCTAACTCAGTAATTTCTTGTACTTTAGAAGCGTAAATATCAGCAGGCTTTTCTAACAATGCATGAACTTCATGTGTTAAGGCATATTTTCCAATTTCAGTGTGTAGATAATGTGGTACTGTTGTAACTATTGCATCCACTTCACCACTTTTGATTAATGATTGATAACTATCAAAATATGGCACATTTGGATAAAGTTGTTGAACTTGTACTTTTTTTGCTGGATCAATATCACAAATGCCACCAATAACGAGATTTTCAACTTTGCCACTATTGATAAATTCTGCATAAGTACTTCCCTGTGCACCAAAGCCTATGATTCCTAAACGTACTTTTTCCATTAAGCATGCTCCTCTTCTAATTCTTTTAATATTTCTAATAATGCGTTGTATTGTATTTGATATGCCTCTGCGCCAGTTTGTGCAGCAGCATTTTCAATAGTTTCTGTAGAATGTTCAATCTCTAAATCTTTTATAGAATCGAAAAGAACTAAATGTGGTTCTAATGTTAAAAATCCACAATAACCATTATTGAAAAACTGCTTTAAGATTGCTGCAATTTGACCATCACCAGTACCACATACGACATTGACATTGTCTTTATATACTGCATCTTTAATATGAATATAGTCTACATATTGAGAGAGTAAATCATAGCAATTTTGCGGATCTTCACCACATTGCACAAAGTTAGCAAAATCAAAAATTGCTTTAAAATGATCCGAAGCTACTTCGTCTAAAATAGTTTTACAACGACGACCAATATCACCGAAAATATCTTTTTCATTTTCATGTAATAAAGTAACATGATGCGATTCTGCAATTTCTGCAAATTGCTGTAATTTTTCTACTACTTGTACTTTGTAATTATCAAAATTTTTATCTTTTGGTATATAAAAACTGAATATTCTAATGTAATCGCAATTTAATAATTTAGCGATTTTACATAGTTCCTCTAATTCTATTAATTGTTGTTGAAAAGATACTTCATCATCAATATAGATCTTTCCAATTGGTGAACCAATGGAAGATACTGCTATGCCCCATTGTTCCAGTTTTGGGATGACTTGGTCTTGAATCGTATTGACAGTAAATTGACTAATATTGTGCCCATCAATTGCTCGCAAAGAAATATAATTCATTCCTAGCTCTTTAACAGTTTTCAATTGTGTTGTAAAATCCGAAGCAATTTCATCAGAAAATCCTGATATTTTAATTTTATTCATTTTATTCACCTTTCTATTGTTAGCGCTTACAAAATTGTCGTTAATTTGAGGTTTAGAACCAATCTCGGTAGCCATTAGCCAATAAATAATCACGGCTTGTAACTAAACAATCATAAGCATCTTTACCATAAAGTGCATCTTGTTCTACGAAGAAATATTCGCTACCACTGTCAAAACCTGCTTGAATAATCTGCAGTAATGGTAGATTACCTTCACCAAGTTCCGCAAACTGAGTAATCATATGAAGCATGAAATAAATCTTTTCATGACCTTCTCCTGGATATTGATCCATATCAATTTCACCAATTCTGTAATCTTTTAAATGAATCGCACGAATTCTATTTTTATAGTTTTTCAGTACTGCAATAGGATCTAGTCCAGCTCTCCATATCCAATGAATATCTAATTCGAAGCCAAGAAGTGTCGTATTATCTCGCATTAAATCCAACATATAATGGCCATCGTATTTAACGAATTCTAAATTATGAGCGTGGTAATACAAATCAATACCTTCAGCTTTTAGTTGTTTGGCATAAAACTCACATTTATTTGCAAATGTAAGTGCCTTTGCTTTAGACCCCATATAATTTATTGGTAACATGCCTATTCTTAAAATATTGCAATTCACTGCCTTACAATCTGCAATGATTTTCTCTATATTGTTTTGTAATGTATCTCCAGGGAATTTTTCTGTTTCAGAAATATCTTCAACACCACAAGACATTGCTGAAATTTCAATACCTAAATCATTGATTGCCCGTTGCATTTCTGAAACATTATGTTCTGACATTTCAATTTGTGATACTTCAAAACTGTTATAACCAAGATCGTGTACTTTTTTTAAGACATTATATATACCTTCTTCATTAACCTTTTCTTTTAGCATCATCATTTGTACTCCTATACGTGGTTTAACCATGTCACTCATCCTTTCAATAAAAATGTTATAATATAAGTATATATTTTTAGAAAATTATGAACATTGTAAATAAAGAGGAAAAGATTGTTATTTGAGGAGGAATTCTAAATGTCATATAAAGATGAAATAATGTTCAACTTAGATACCATTTCCTTAAATCGTCATGGCTCTTACGCGGCATGGCATAAAATAAGTGATGGACATTTTGGTAATGAACTACATTATCATGACCATTACGAAATATTCTTTTCATTATCAGGCAACATGATCTATACAATAGAGGATCGTACATATCAATTAGATGTTGGTTCTTTATTAATTATCACACCCTATGAATTTCATAAACTAAATGAGCAATTAGACGGTCATGCTGAGAGAATTGGTTTAAGGTTTAATCGTGATTTGATAAAAAAATTATCTACTGAAGATTTTGACTTAGGACAATGCTTTGATATTTCTTCAGTACATTTCAAAAGTCTTTTACAATTAACAGAAATACAAAAAAGAGAATTGTATTATATCTGGCAAGGTTTATTAAAGGAACAGGACCATAATTATAGTGGGAAAAAGCTAAATGAACATGCATTATTAACACAATTCTTTATTATTCTAAATAGAGTTGCAGAAGATAATAGAACGTTGGAACCATACCAAACGAACAGTTCAGAACTTGTTAGACAAATATTAGATTATATGGAAGTGAATTTTGCCCATCCTATTTCTTTAGAAGATTTAGAGCAACAATTTTATGTAAGTAGATATAAAATAACTGAACAATTTACAAAATTAGTTGGATATCCACCCTATAAGTATTTGCTACATAAAAGACTGCAAAATGCGCAATATATGTTAAAAAAAGGAGAAAGTCCTCAACAAGTTGCAAATCTATGTGGTTTCACAGATTATTCTAATTTTTATAGAAGATTCAAATCAGCTTATGGATGTAGCCCAAGAGATTATTATAAACATTTTAATGCAAGTTAAATTAAAAATGCGATTCGTCTTATATGTATGACAGTGTATTTTTATCAAAAATATCAATAACTATCACAAAGTTTAGTTTTCGAGTATATGATACAATGTACTGTTATTACAATAACTTGACCCCTCCCCTATACCAATTAATGTTATAACGTCTAAAAATATGTTATAACATATGTAAAGATTTAATTATTTTATACAGAAAAATGAATATAAAGGTGTGGGTTTAATGGAGGATATCAATAAAATCGTTGCAGAGAATTTAAAATTTTATCGAAAACAAAATGGTTACTCTTTAGAATATTTGTCAACCATTTCTGGAGTGAGTAAAGCAATGTTAGGACAAATTGAAAGATATGATTCCACTCCTTCTCTTACAGTTTTATGGAAGATAGCACACGGTTTAAAGTTGTCACTTGCAGATCTAACAACTGAAATACATGTAAACCATGTGAAGAAAATATCAGCTGAACGATTGGAGACCATACAATCATCAGATGATGGCTATATAATATATCCATATTTTACATTTGATATACACAAGAAATTCGAATCTAAAATGATTAGTTTAGAGCGTAACGGATTTATGAACGGAACACCATATGGCGCTAGCAGTACTGTTTATATAACAGTCTATGATGGTTATTTATCATTAACGATAGATGGAGAACGCTATAACGTTAACAGCTTTGATTCAATAAAGTTTAATGGCAATGTCTTCCATATATTTGAAAATCATTCAGAAAGCCTATGTAGGTTTAATATGATGGTACATTATTGATTAATTGAGGGGAGATATCCCTTTACTTTATACAAGCTCATATAGTGATTATATGAGCTGTGAGTTGATCTCAAACATTTGTTAGAATTATATATAAAACACTTTCGTTGACTACATTTAAAATGAATCATACGGAGGTGTTTTTTATATTTCAATATTTTTATGTTTACTTAAATTAATCGAGGTACGTTTAAAGGCATATTACCCTAAATCTTTAAAAGTAAAAAAATACAACGACGCTGAACGCCGTTGTATTAGGGTTTATAAACTATTTTGTGTTGTGGATTAAGATTCTAATAGTAAATCTTCAGGATTTTCAATTAAATCTTTGATTGTTTTTAAGAATCCTACTGCCTCTTTACCATCGATTATTCTGTGATCGTAACTTAATGCAATGTACATCATTGGACGATTTTCGATAGTATCAGCATCTATTGCAATTGGGCGAGTTATAATTGAATGCATACCTAAAATTGCAGCTTGGTTACCATTGATGATTGGTGTTGACATCATTGAACCGAAGATACCACCGTTAGTAATTGTAAATGATCCGTTTACCATATCATCTAAACCTAATTTTTTATCACGTGCTTTTTTCGCTAGGTTTGCAATTTCATTTTCAATTTCAGCGAAGTTTTTCTTATCGCAATCTCTTACAAATGGTACAAGTAAGCCATCATCAGTAGATACAGCAACACCGATATCGTAAAATTGTTTAGTAATCATATCGTCTCCATCGATTTCAGCATTTACTTCAGGGTATTTTTTCAATGCTGCGACAGCTGCTTTAGTAAAGAATGACATGAAACCTAATTTTGTTCCATCATGATCTTTAATGAATTGCTCTTTTTTACGTTTACGTAAATTCATTACGTTTGTCATATCAATTTCATTGAAAGTCGTTAACATAGCTGTATTATTAGAAACCTCTAATAATTTTTTAGCAGCAGTTTTTTTACGACGTGACATTTTTTCTCTAATTACAGGTTTAGATGGATTTTGTGGTTGTGCTTTTTTAGGTTCTTCTTTTGCAGCAGGTTGTGATGCCTGTTGATTATTTGACTGACTTTGGTCTACATGAGATTTACGGACAATATCATTTGATTGTGGTGCTACTTCTGATAAATCAATGCCTTTTTCACGGGCATATTTACGCGCAGATGGTGTAGCATTGACACGTTGGTGTGAGTCTTTATCTGAAGATGAAGATGCATCTTGTTTAGATGATTCATCATCTGATTTATCATTCTCATTACTTGTTTCTTGTTTAGCTTCTTCTTGTTTAGGCGCATCATTTGTTGAGCCGCCATCTGCATTGCCACTTCCTTCACCAACGACAGCAATTGCTTGACCTACCTCAACTGTATCACCTTCGTTAGCTAATTGTTCTTGGATTACGCCTGCCTCTTCAGAAACAACTTCAACGTTCACTTTATCTGTTTCTAATTCGACAATAGCTTCTCCTTTTTCAACGCTATCGCCTACTTGTTTTAACCATTCTGCAATGGTACCTTCTGTGATTGATTCTGCTAATTCTGGAACTTTTACCTCTGGCATGCTTAACTTCCCCCTAGTTAATTTTTGTACTTTGTTCTAGTATCATATTTTGAACGAGTTTGTGTATTTCACCGTCACCTTCAGCTGGAGCTGAACGTTGAATACGACCATGATAACTTAAATCATACTTGTCTGTTGTAAGTTCTTTTAAATATGGATAAACAAATGACCAAGCGCCTTGGTTTTTAGGTTCTTCTTGTACCCAGGCTACATTTTCTAGATTTGGTAACTCATTCAACAATGCTTCAATTTCTGAAACTGGGAATGGATACAATCTTTCTACAGCGATTAAAAGAATAGACTCATCTGGATTTTTTGCTAAGTATTCTTTTAAATCGATAAACATTTTTCCTGAAGCTAGTATTACTTTTTTCACGGTATTTTTATCATGTTCCTCAGGTAAAATTGGTTCGAATTTTCCTGTAGTAAATTTGCTAATTGGATCCGCTACCGTCTTGTTACGTAATAAGCTCTTAGGTGACATAACTACTAAAGGTCTCATAGATTGAGAATCTAAATTAGCAGCTTGTGCACGTAATAAATGGAAATAGTTACTAGAACTAGATAAATTAACAACTGTTGTGTTGTTTTCGCCTGCAAGTTGTAAGAATCTCTCTAAACGAGCAGATGAGTGTTCAGGTCCTTGACCTTCAAATGAATGTGGTAATAACAATGTTAAGCCTGAACGTTCTCCCCATTTAGCGCGAGCACTGAATAAGAAGTTATCGAATATCATTTGAGCCATATTAGAGAAATCTCCGTACTGAGCTTCCCAAATCGTCATACATGCTTTGTTTTGCACGTTATATCCATATTCGAAACCAACGACTGCTGCTTCTGAAAGTGGTGAATTTCGTACTTCGAAAGTCGCTTTTTGGTTAGGAACATGGTGTAATGGCACATATTCTTCCCCAGTATCAGGATCGTGTAGAACTGCATGACGATGGCTAAATGTACCACGTTCACTGTCTTGACCAGTCAAACGAATTGGATTTCCGTTTTGCGTAATTGTTGCAAATGCTAATTGCTCAGCATGTGCCCAATCAACTAATCCTTCTTCACTTTCAAATGGTTCTTGTCGTTTTTCAAGTACTTTATTTAATTTTTTAAGAACATTGAAACCTGATGGATAAGTTAACATCGCATCATTGATTTCTTTCAAACGTTCTAAGCTGACATCTTCATCCTTAGTTTGGATAGGTTCAGCTAGACTTTCAGGTTTTTGCATATCTGGATTGTCCATTTTATCGTTTTTATCAATTTTATCATGTGCTGCACGTAATGTTTTTTGTACATCGTCGATAATTTGATTCATTTGATCTTCAGTGATAATACCTTCATTTACGAGTTGTTTACCGTAAAGAACATCTACTGAATCATGTTTACGAATTTCATGGTATTGTAGTGGGTTTGTTATAGATGGTTCATCCATTTCGTTATGCCCGTAACGACGATAACCAACAAGGTCAATAACAACGTCTTTATGGAATTCCTTTCTGAATGCCATTGCAATTTCAATTGCTTCAATAGTAGCTTCAACATCATCTGCATTTACATGCATGATTGGCACATCATATCCTTTAGCAACATCTGAAGAATATGTTGTTGAACGACCATCATGTGGTTCAGTAGTAAAGCCAATACGGTTATTTGTGATGATGTGTAATGAACCACCCGTAGAATAACCATCTAAATTACCTAAGTTCATCGCTTCAAAGTTTATGCCTTGTCCAGGATAAGCTGCATCACCATGAATGATAATTGGCATTGATTTTTTAAACTCTGTTGAAACTGCACCTGATTTATGCGTATCATCTTGTGCTGCTCTAGTCTTACCTAACACTACTGGTGAAACGATTTCTAAGTGACTAGGGTTATTTGCTAATGAAATACGTTGTTCAATTCCATAAGATTGAGTAGTTTTTACGCCACCTAAATGGTATTTCACATCTCCTGACCAACCAGAAGTAAGCTGAAGGCTTCCATCCTCAGGTAGGAACTTCATAGGGTCAGTATGCATAAATTCAGAAATCATCATTTCATATGGTTTCTCAAGTACGTGAGTCAGTACATTTAGTCTGCCTCGGTGTGCCATACCGATTTGAATATTTTGTATACCTTCATCACTGGCTAACTTTAATGTTTGTTGAAGCATTGGAACGAGTGAGTCTACACCTTCAATTGAAAAGCGTTTTGCTCCAACAAAGTTCTTGTGTAGATATTTCTCAAAGCCTTCAACATGTGCTAATTTTTTAAAAAGTTCAATTTTTTGATTTTCATTTAATAAGGCTTTGTATGGTGTTTCGATTCGTCTCTTCAACCATACGCGCTCTTTATTATTGTTAATATGAGTATATTCGAAAGCGATTGGTCCTTTATATCGCTTTTCCATACGTACGATTGCTTCATAAGCATTATCATAAATATCTTTAAAATGCTCAGAAACGATACCAGCTGAGATAGATTCAAGCGTTTCACGATCTAAATTAAAATCTTCTATACTTAATTTTGGAACATGTTCTCTCGCTGGTCTGTTGACTGGATAAATATCTGCCAATAAATGCCCATATTGGCGAATATTATCGATTAGGCGCATCACACGTTTAATAGTACTGTCGCCTTTAGTCGATTGTGATTGATTTGTTGTATTTGTTGCGATGTTTGCTTCACCGTCTTTAATTGTACTAAATAGGACTTGCAAATCTTCAGGGACTGAAGCAGGATCGTTTAGATATATATCATATAAATCCAAAACATATCCAAGATTTGCCCCGAAATTTACAGGTGCCTCGGAAACCTGTTTTTCGTTGCTCATTTTACACCCTCCACAAAATAGTTGAAACGCTTACACAACAATAATAGCATTAAATTTATTCAAATTAAAGTGCCAATAACCTAGTTCTATGAAAAAAGCAGAACCTCATTTAAAATGGTTCTGCTTTTTGTATTTTATATTTAATAGTGTAACATATAAAATTTGAACATTTAATAGTTGTAGTCTGTCTAAACGTTAAAATACTATTCTAAAAGTGGTATATTTCCCTAGTTCACTTTCAACTTGTATTGTTCCATTATTTAGTTCGATGATTTTTTTTGCAATGGATAATCCTAATCCATTACCGCCTAATTTTCGTGAACGAGATTTATCTACTCTATAAAAGCGATCAAATATAAATTCTATATCTTCCTTAGGTATACCGACACCATGGTCAGTAATTTCTATTGAAATTTGTTTGTTCTTAAGGTTGGTTTGAATATGAATATATTTATTAATTTGATCATATTTCATAGCGTTATCGATAAATATAATTAATACTTGTTCCAATTGATAACGATCAATTTTAATATTTATCGGTTTCGCATATGGTTCAAATTCAAAGGTATAGTCTTGGTGTAATTGTTCTAATGATTTAATACGGGATGATATTTCATGATTAATTTCCACGTTTTCTAATTCTTTGAATTTAGTATTCGTATTATCTTTAGTAAGTAATAACAATTCTTCTACTAATTTAGTGATACGGTTCATTTCTTCTAAAGAAATATCAAGTGATTCTTCTAAGATTGCTGCATCTTTCTTACCCCAGCGTTGTATCAAATTCAAATGGCCTTGAATAATTTGTAAAGGAGTTCGTAATTCGTGTGAAGCATCTTCTACAAATTGACGCTGTTGATTAAATGATTCTTCTAATTGGTACATCATTGCATTAAAAGTGACTATTAAATTATCTGTTTCTTCATAGTTCGTTGTGAGTTCTACTTTCTCTTGGAAGCCGTCTCGTCGAATTTGTTGCATCTTATTCGACATTAATATGAGTGGTTTCGTTATTTGTGATGAAAAGAAGTAACTAATAATTGCAGTGATAAAGGTTGCAATCACTCCAAAGATGAGTGCTAAAAAGTACAGTGAACTTACGAGTGCATTATAGTCTTCCAATGAGTGTACGACGACACTATAGCCTTTAAAATTTGGCATATCAATATGACGTGTGATAACAAGATAATCGTTGTTATGTTCATTTTTTACGATAACATGATTAATATCCGTTTTTTGCAATCTCGGTGAAATATCGATGGAATGACTGTTAGAAGTTTCTATTATTTTCTTGCCATCTTCGTTAAATAACATTACTTTTTGAAAATTCCCTAGCGCTGCATTTAAATCTAATGGTGTGATTTCGGATAACTTTTTAGTATCAAATAGCTTTTGAATATCTTCAGAACTTCTTTCTGCCTCATCAAGTTCGTTATGTCTTAATGAACTGCTTAAGAAAAATATGATTATGATGCTGAAAAAGAATATAGTTAGAAAAGTGATAGTCGTTGTAATAATCATCCACTTTGTGCGTAATTTACGTTGTTTCATTGCCTTATCACATACCCGACACCACGTACTGTCTCAATATATTTATCTTTGCCAAATGGTTTTAATTTATTTCTAAGATATCTAATATAAACGTCAACTACATTCGTTTCGACTTCACTATCATATCCCCACACATCTGTTATTATTTGTTCGCGTTGCATTACATGGTTCTTATTTTCAGCGAGCAAATAAAGTAAATCATATTCAGTTTTTGTTAAGTCTAAAGGCATACCATCAACAGTAACTTTAAAGGCATCTTTATCTATAATAAGCCCTTTTATGTCAATGATGTTTTTCTTAGGTTGTCTTCGCAACATGGCTCTAATTCTTGCTAGTAGTTCCTCTATATCAAATGGCTTTACGATATAATCATCAGCGCCATAATCGAGGCCTGCCACTTTATCATATGTATCACTCTTTGCAGTGATAATTATAATAGGTGTTGTTTGGCTTTGTCTGATTTGGCGACATATTTCAAGTCCGTTGATATTAGGTAACATTAAATCTAATAGAATTAAGTCATAATTGTTTGTTAATCCCTTTTCTAGACCTAATTTTCCATCGTTTTCAATATCTACAGTATAATTTTCATGCTCCAGTTCAAGTTCTATAAATCGAGCAAGATTTTGTTCATCTTCTACAATTAAAATTTTTGTCATTAGTTCCGCACCTCACCTATATATTAAAGGAAAATAATTCATGTAGAAAGTTATTATCTTAAATTGTTGATAATTTGTTATTTTAATCTTTATTATTTGTATTGAGAATGAATATCATTTATAATCATTTTTATCACTGAATTAGTGTTACAGAAAGCGTTTTTAAATGAATTTAAAAAAATTACGATTTCTAATTGACAATTATTCTCAGTGTTGTATAATGTAATTGAAAATGATTATCAATTCCAAACATAAGACATTCCCCCCACACATATTTGTTCTTAGTTGGATTAATCATTTTCATAAATATCCCCTTTTATATGCCCGTAAAAGACTAACGTTGCGAGACGACGTGAAATATAAAAGCCGGTTTTACTTTGTAAAATCGGCTTTTATAATAAATTTTGACACAAAAAAGGCAGTTAGATGATTTTTTCATCTAACTGCTTTTTAAAATTATAACTTATTATATTTGTAGTTTATGTCTTAGGATTAATGTTGATAATACTACACAAAATGCACCACCGATAATTCCAGCTATAATATCAGTCGGATAATGTACACCGAGATATACACGAGACGATGAGATCATAATTATAAATAAAGCACATAATCCTATCATAAATGCCTTGGAATTACCTTTTAATACTCTGTTAACAATATAAATCGAGCTTCCAAAAAATGCTGTTGCTCCCATTGCATGACCACTTGGAAAGCTAAATCCTGAGATATCAATCAATCTTAATAGCGTTGGTCTCTCTCTATCGAATATATTTTTGAGCAATGGATTTAAAGTACTTGATAAACTCATTGCAATTGCAAAGAATAGCGCTTCGATATTTAATCGTTTTAGCATTAAATATGCCACGAGTAATAAGGATAATGTGACCATTGCCCAAACTTCTCCAACTTTGGTAAATCCTAAGAAGATTGATGTACTAATAAAGCTTTCAGATGAATATATAAATTCATAAACTTCATTATCAATCCACTTGCCTAATCTGGATTCATGAAAGAATGCAATGATGCCAAAGATCAATGTGAATATAATTAGTAAGGATATTCTTTTCCAACGACTCATTGCACACACCTCCAGTTCTTATTTTGCATCTTGTAAAATTTTGTGGAATAAATCATAACGTGTGAAGCTCTCTTTATAAACGCTCATTTGCTCAATGATAGTTGTTCTATCTGCTTCAATTTCTTGCAGTTGTTTAATTAAGTCTTCTTCAGTTAATGTATCTTCTGGAATTGTTCTACCAAAGCCCTTAGATTCAAAATTCTTTGCATTATCAATTTGATCTCCACGCGATTGATCTAAACCAAGTGGAATGAGTAACATAGGAATTTTTAACGTTAAAAATTCATAAATTGCATTTGAACCCGCTCGACTGATTACAGTATCAGTAATCGCCAGTAAGTCTGTTAAATCATCTTTAACGAACTCAAATTGTACATAACCATCTTTATCGTTATATGAAGAATCTAGCAATCCTTTACCAGTCAAATGGATGATTTGATATGTTTCTTGCAGAGCAGATAAATTTTGACGTATGATTTCATTTAATTTCTTACTGCCTAAGCTACCACCCATTACAAGTAAGACCTTTTTATTTTCATTAAAGTGGGTTAATTGATAACCTCGTTTTTTGTCTCCAGATTTTAGGTCTTCGCGTACAGTAGCTCCAACAAAATCTGCCTTGTCTTGAGGTAAGTACTGAAGTGTATCCTCAAAGGTAGTATAGATTTTTTTGGCAAATTTTAACGAAATTTTGTTGGCTAAGCCAGGTGTTAAATCAGATTCATGAATAATTGTTGGAATTTTTAAGCTTTTAGCTGCAATGACAACTGGTACTGATACAAATCCACCTTTTGAAAAAAGTAAATCAGGTTGTTCTTTCTTTAACACTTTACGTGCATCGATGATACCCTTGAGTACTTTAAACACATCTTTAATATTCTCCCAAGATATATATCTACGTAATTTACCACTAGAAATCGCATGATATTGTACTTCAGGTAATTGAGATTCGATCATTTCTCGTTCAATACCAGTTTTAGAGCCAATATAAAATGCTTCATGGCCTTCTTCTATTGCAGTTGGAATCAAGCTTAAATTTACTGATACATGCCCAACTGTGCCGCCTCCTGTAAAAGCGATTTTCGACATAATAAAACCTCTATTCTTCTAAATTTTTATAATATGCATAAAATGGTTCGCCTTTGTTATACGGATGGTAATCAATTTTTGCTTCACCAACTTTATTGAAACCGAACTTTTCGAATAATCCTTGTGCACGTTTATTAAGTGCAAAGGTATCGGTAATCATGACATGAATATCATGATCTAAAGCTAGGTTGACTGCAAAATCAAATAATTTAGTTGCAGCACCTTTATATTCTGCTGATGCTGCAAGTCTATGGATAACATACGCACCTTCTCTATTAACAGGCCATTTTAAATTATCATACCACTCAGATTGACTTTGGTCGACCACAATAAATGCATAAATTTCATCATTTTCTTCTAATACATATAAGGTTTCTTTATTGATATCTTCTTCAAAATGACTTTCGACTGGATAGTGTTCATCCCACTGATTATTGTTATCTTGCTGCATAACAGCTTTAGCTTCTTCAACAATTGTTAAAATACTGTTTAAGTCTCTTAGTGTTGCAACTCTAATCATTAAAAACACCTCTTACATTTAATTTAATTTTTGCAATAAATTCTGTAATACAGTATCTTCACCATTAGCTTTATTAACTAGTTCTTGAGTGAATTTTTCATTTGTTTTTTTATCAAATTCTCCAGTGACAGTTAAATCATTCTTACTTTGGAATGCTTTAATTGCAGTTGCTAAAGAACTATCAAATTTTTCGGATTCATTATCAACTTTAAAGCTTAATGCTGTTAAACCAATTTTCATGGTCTTAACATTTTTATCCGTATCATTTAGTTTATAAACCTTTTTATTAGGAATTACATTTAAAGATTGGTAGGCTGGTTCAGAAATTTTTACATCGGGTTTAATACCTTTACCATGAATGTAGTGCGCTTTAGGCGTTAACCATTTCATATTAGTAAATTTTAATAATGAACCATCACTAAATTCGTGTGTTGTTTGTACAATACCTTTACCAAATGTTTTTGTACCATAAACCTTTGCCTTATTATAGTCTTTCATAGCACCAGTAAACACTTCAGAAGCACTTGCAGAACCTTTATTTACCAATATAGAGACATGCATATCTTTAGCTTCTTTTAATGAATCATTAGGTGCTGTTACTTTTTCTTTATGATTTCCTTTTTGTAATTGGACCACAGTATCCCCTTTATCAATAAAGATATTGGCCATTTTAACAGCTTCGTCTAATAAACCACCTGGATTATTTCTTAAATCAATCACAATATTTCTCACACCATCTTTATGCGCTTTTATGATTGCCGACTTGAGTTCGCCAGATGTACTATTTTGGAATTTATTAATCGTAAACACACCGATGTTTTTATGCTTTTTATATTCTACACTTTTAACGTGGATTTTATCTCTCTTTATCGTAATTTCATGTTCTTGATTGGCCCTTTCAATAGTTAAAGTGACCTTTGTTCCCTGTTTTCCTCTTACTTGTTTTACAATACTTTCTAAAGGCTTGCCTTTTACTGACTTGCCATTAACTTTTGTCACAACATCTTTTGGTCGAATACCAGCTTTTTCAGCTGGAGAACTTTTCATAGGACTGGTAATTTCAATTTTATTATTTTTCTTCTGCATTTCAGCACCTATTCCGACAAAATCACCTGAAACATCTTCATTAAATGATGTTGTTTCCTTTTTAGTCATATATTCAGAATATGGGTCGTCTAGGTCTTTAACCATGCCATCTATTGCAGCTTCGGATAATTTTTCAGAATTTGTTTTCTTATAATATTCGTCATTTAAAATTTTATATACTTGTTGAACTTTTTTCATTTCAGCACGTTGTTGCCCATTTAGTCCGCTCGTCCAATGGCTAATTGCAATCGTAGCAAATACTGTAATTAATACCGTCAAAATAATTGTTGTCAGTAATAATAAAATCAGGTTACTTTTTTTGAAACTTACGCGTTTTTGTTGTTGTTCTACTGGTTGATCTTGCTCTTGAATTTCTTTATTATCCGACATTTCATCACTTCCTAATACTTATGTACAATTTATCAATTAGATTTTTTATGAAAATAAAAATAGCTGGGATTGAACCATATTCGATTAATCCCAGCATCTTATATGACACATTAATATTTTAATATACTTATATATATATATATCGACAAATATTAAGTGATTTAAAATTTTAACCATTCCGTATATTCTTCATATAAATCATCAAACACAGACATAGAAATAGTGAACGTACTTTGTGTTTCTATATAATCTGATAAAGAATGGAAGTCTTTTTCGTGCTTTGGAAAGGATAAATCATCAAAAATTTCTTCAGCTAATCTACCTTTCTCATCATTACGACCACGTACGGTTAATACAAATTGATAAAATGAATGGTCTTTCATTAATTCATTGTCACATCAATAATTTTAGTTTCACCTTTAGTAACTGATGCCACATCAGCAATTGAAACAGATGTAGTATTATCAGAGTTAGTGATAATAATAGGTGAAATAACAGATTTTGCATTTTCTTTAATATAATTTAAGTCGAAGCGAAGAATTGGGTCACCAACATTTACAGTGTCGCCACTTTCAACTAAAATTTCAAATCCTTCTCCGTCTAATTGTACGGTATCTAAACCAATATGAACTAATAATTCTAGACCATTGTCTGCTTTTAATCCGATAGCATGTTTAGTTGGGAAGACGTTATCAATTTTACCCTCAATTGGTGATACAACTTCACCTTCAGTTGGGTTAATTCCAAAGCCTTCACCCATCATTTTTTGTGCGAAGACAGGGTCTGGAATGTCTTCTATTTTTACATATTCTCCAGTAAGTGGTGCAAAAATTTCACTATCTTTATTTACTTCTTTGTTTTTACCAAATAACTTTTTAAACATAACTTGTTCGCTCCTTATTTTTCAAAATGTGGTATTAAATCTCCATAACCTAATTCTTCTAATTTATCGAATGGAATAAATTGTACTGCTGCTGAATTAATGCAGTAACGTAATCCACCACTTTCAGTTGGACCGTCATTAAATACATGTCCAAGGTGACTATTTGCATCTTCTGAACGCACTTCAGTTCGAACCATGCCAAAGGATTTATCGACTAATTCAATGATTTCATCGTCATCCAATGCTTTAGAAAAACTAGGCCAACCACAATCTGATTCAAATTTTTCTTCAGATGTAAATAATGGCTTACCTGAAATTTTATCAACATAAATACCTTTTTCAAAATGATTCCAATATTCATTTTGAAAAGGTGGTTCAGTTCCATTTTCTTGTGTTACAAGATATTCCATTTCAGTTAAATCATTTTTTGACTTTTTAATCATTTTGTTTCCCCCAATGTTTTTCTATAAAAGCTTTTCTTCCTGAACCACGTTGATATTGCTCATAATGTAGCGGGTTCTTTTTATAATAATCTTGATGATAAGATTCGGCAGGATAGAAATTTTTATACGGTTTAATGGGTGTTATTACTGGTTTATCAAAGATTGCTTGTTCGTTCAATTCTTGTATTTTTGCTTCTGCTGCTTGCTTTTGGTGTTCATCGTGATAAAAGATGACTGGTTGATAATGTTCGCCACGGTCAAAGAATTGTCCGCCATTATCAGTTGGATCAAATGTTTTGAAATATACATCAAGAATATTCTCGAATGTAGTTACTTCTGGATCATAAGTAATTTGAACTGTTTCTACATGTCCAGTTTGATTTGTACTTACACTTTCGTAAGTAGGATGATCCACATGTCCACCACTATACCCTGAAACTACTGTTTCAATACCTGGATATGTGGTGAAGGGTTTTACTAAACACCAAAAACAACCGCCTGCTAATGTCGCATAAGCCATGAAACCCCTCCTAATACTATTTTGTCATAAAATTACCACTATTTTAAGGAATTTGCTATAAAATTGATTGAATATTAATTTAAGACAAGATTTAATTGTAATATTTACGACAGTTCGCTTTTAGGATCTAAGCACGACAAGTCCGATTGCACCTTGTCCTGTATGCGTTGAAATCACAGGCGTTGTAACATTAGTATCATATTGAGTGAAATTAAATTCTTCAGTGAAATGTTTTTTGATTTTATCAACGAATTCAATTATATTTGCATGTGCAATTCCAATGGATTTAATTTTTTTATCTCCAATAAATTGTGTGATTTCCTTTTTCAAATACTGAATGCTTGCATTTTGTGTACGTGAATTATGGATAAGTTCTATTTTACCATCAACTAATGTGCCTATGGGTTTAATTTTCATCATATTACCGATTAAACCTTTTGTCTTACTGATGCGACCACCTTTAATTAATTGGTTTAATTGACCGATAACAACGTAGAGCTTGATATCTTTTTGTAATTCATTAATTTGGTTAACGATGTCTGTAGTTGAAAGTCCCTCATTATTCCATTTGACTACATGTTGCACTTGATAGCCTAAACCATAGGATATGGATTTTGAATCGATAACTGTGACATTACTTTTAGTCATTTGACTTGCTTGCAAAGCAGTTTGATACGTACCACTTAATCCAGAAGTCATATGAATACTAATGATTTCTGAACCATCTGCACCTAATTCATCATATAAATCGATAAATTTGCCAATTGCAGGTTGACTTGTTTTAACATCTGCATCATTTTCAATTTTTTCGATAAATGCTTCTGATGAAATATCAATTTGGTCAGCAAATGATTCACCATCTATCGTTAGATTTAATGGAATAACATTAATATCGTTATCAGTTAAATATTTTTGAGAAAGATCCGATGTTGAGTCCGTCACTATTTTCTTTTTACTCATATATTTCCTCCTGTTAATGTTGCTTACGAATTAAATGTAAAAATGTATGAGGAATAGTGTTCTTTTCATCTAATTCACCTGTTACTGCTGATTCTACTTCCCATTCTTTAAATGTATAAGGTGGGAAAAAGGTATCGCCATTAAATTTATCTTCAATCACTGTGATATACATATCGTCAACTTGATCAATTAATGCTTCAAATAATGTTTGGCCACCAAAGATAAATACATGACCTGGTAATTCGAATATTTCATCAATAGAATGTATCACATCGACACCTTCATGATGGAAAGCTTTATTCCTAGTTAATACCACGTTACGTCTATTTGGTAATGGCTTTCCAATCGAGTCGAACGTTGCTCTACCCATAACTAAAGTGTTATGAGTCGTTAAAGATTTTACGTGTTTTAAATCATTTGGCAAATGCCAAGGAAGTTTATTGTCAATGCCAATTACCCTCTGTTGATCATGTGCCACTAATATTGAAAGTGTCATGATGGTCCTCCCTTTGTGTGAGCTATTTTTCAAAATTGTATGAACTCTCAATTATTATATAGTAAAGTGTGCAATTTATTAAATAAAAAGCGGTTTTATACTGCAATTGGTGCTTTAATTGCTGGATGAGACTCATAATCTATAATTTCTAAGTCTTCGTATTCAATATCAAAAATAGAGGCATTGCTATTAATTTTTAATTGTGGTGGAGCATAGCTGTCTCTAGCTAACTGTGTCTCAATTGCGTCGATATGATTTGAATAAATATGAGCATCACCAAATGTATGAATAAATTCTCCAACTTCTAAATTACACTCTTTAGCAATTAAATGTGTTAATAAACTATAGCTTGCTATGTTAAATGGAACACCAAGGAATATATCTGCGCTTCGTTGATAGAGTTGACAACTTAATTTACCGTCTTGTACATAGAATTGAAACATTGTATGACATGGTGGTAAAGCCATAGTATCAATTTCTGTTGGATTCCATGCTGAAACAATGTGTCTTCTAGAGTTAGGATTATGTTTAATTTGATCAATCACTGTTTTTAATTGATCAAAATGATTACCATCTTTATCTATCCAATCACGCCACTGTTTTCCGTATACATTTCCAAGATTTCCATATTTTTCTGCAAATACGTCGTCTGTCAAAATGGCTTGCTTAAATTTTTGCATTTCAGCCTTATAAAGTTCGTTAAATTCTGAATCAGTTTGTGATCTATGACCAAAATCAGTCATATCCGGACCATTGTAATCACTTGATTGGATATAATTTTCAAAAGCCCATTCATTCCAAATATTATTATTGTATTGTAACAAGTATTTAATATTTGTATCGCCTTTAATAAACCATAACAGTTCAGTTGCAATTAATTTAAACGACACTTTTTTTGTAGTTAATAGTGGAAACCCTTGTGTTAAATCAAAACGTAGCTGATGGCCAAATTTTGAAATTGTTCCTGTGTTTGTGCGGTCTTCTTTTTCTTTACCTATCTCTAATATCGCTTCGCATAATTCGTGATAAGATTGATCAAAGGTATTTTGCATAATAATGCACTCCTTCTCCTTTTAATATTAGTTAACTTTATCATATTGGAAAATGATTATATTTTAAAGCCGTGTGTAGAAAATAATTGATATATTTTACACTGACTGCTAAACGGTTTGAACTATGACTTAACATATTAAAAACCAGTGTTCACAATCCATATTATAGAAAATTTGAATTGTAAGCACTGGTTCGAATTAGTCTATTTTAAAAATATAAATCTAGAAAATATAATGTGATCGACAATTAACAATAATCGTCAAAAGCATCCTTAATATCCATACAGATATCTTGGATATCTCTACCTTCTATATGTTCACGTGGTATAAAATGCTTCAATTCTGTCCCTTTAAATAATGCATAAGATGGACTAGAAGGTACTTGTTGAATATAATCTCTCATTTCGGCAGTAGCCTCTTTATCTTGTCCAGCAAATACTGTAACTTTATGCGTAGGTTTTTTATCATTTTGTTCAGCTACAGTTACCGCTGCTGGTCTAGCTAAACCTGCAGCACAGCCACATGTTGAATTAATAACAACAAATGTTGTTTCATCTTCTTTAACTTTACCCATAAAGTCTTTAACGGCTTCTGCACTTTCTAAACTTTTGAAATCTCTACCCGTCAATTCTGTACGCATTTGCGTAGCTAGCTCATTCATATATGCTTCGTATGCATTCATGTATAACAACTCCTATAATTAACTGTTTTTATTTCGATTAGCGATTTGTTTCCACACTGAACCCAGTGCTTCGTCTCCATTTTCAATACGAGATATTGCCATTTCTATTTGTAATTTAACCTCATAAGCTGGATCATTTGCATGTGCCTTCAAAGCAGGTAATTGCTCCTGATTTCCTTCGTCAAATATAAACATTGCAGCACGCCAACGGACAATTTTTTGAGGATCATCAAGTGCATTTTCCATTTCTGGCAAGGCCTTTTTAAATCCTAAATCACTAAGGCAATCACCCGCAGTACGCCTTACAGCTGGACTCTTATCATTTAATCCTTTATATAAATAAGGTAATACTGCTTCATCCTCAATCATACCAAGAAGTACTACTGCTTCACGACGCAATGGAATTTTAGTCTCATTTAATGCTTCCCCTAATAATGGGAAATCTGTTTTCGTTGGTGTAGGAAATGATTTTAACATTCTTAACTTATCTTTCCAATCTTTTGCAGATTGATAAGTTTCTAATGTCACATGCTGATATGACTTTTCTGGTATAACCACATCTGTTGCTAGTGCTTCCTCGACTAGTTGTTTTAAGGTCGATTCTGGGTAAACTGCAGTAATTTCTTCAAAAACCTCTGCCATAACCTCATCTAATTCGCCATATCTGACACCTAAGTCTTCCCATTTTCTTAAAAAGACAATGTTATCTTCATCTTTTTGAGCAGCTAACATACTGTCAACAAAGATTTCAGGTAGTTGCTTTCTTTTTTCTTCTGTATTGGTCGTCAACTTAATTTGATATGGTATGCCTTTAAATTTTAATACTTCTGTTTTCACTTCACCGAAATGTTCGTCAGGAACAGCTTCGTTTGCAGTTGCTGCTTCATCTTCTTTCAGTGTTGCTGTAACTTGAGGTAACACTTCTTCCCAATCAAATTTTGGCTTCTTGTCTACAGCTAAAAAGTCCATTACATGGAAGATAGATTTGACACCTTCAATTGCTAAAATGTCATTGATGAAATGAGGTTGTCCATCCTGTATAGAAGTATACGTATTAGATTTATTATCTTGCCTTTTTTCATTTAACACAATTTTCATGGTATTAGGACTTGGTGTAGGTTCTACGCGAACTATTTCCATAAAGGTACCTCCTTTTTACGCTTCTTCTAAAGTTTCTGTGATTTTAGGAATAATCGTATCCCAGTCAGATACGTCACTTTTATTAATAGCTAAGAAATCCATGACATAAAAAATTGAAGTAACCTCTTCAATTGCTAACAGTGCGTTAATAAATGCTGGTTGATCTTCTTTCACAGCATTATAAGTATTTGATTGATTACCTTCTCTAGCTTCATTTAAAACAACCTTAATTGTATTAGGGCTTGGTGTTTGTTCTATTCCTTTGATATCCAATATAACTGCCTCCTTATTGTAATTCGTTTCCTAATTGTTTAATTTGTTTGCCTATCGAACATTCATTTATACAAAAATGATGTGCTTGTGTTTTACCTTCTGTTTTTCTCTTATGACTCTTTAATAAGCATTGATTACAATAAGTGTTCATGAGGTAATCGATTGCATCAATCGCTTCTTTTTCTGAATAAGTTAAAATATTTGTCACGCTCCTATTTTTGAAAATTAACAAAGATATATGTTATGTGTAATTATCTTTATTAAGTATAGGTCACTTGTTCGTATTATATCATTTGTAACTACAATTGTTTAATATAAAAACTGTATTGGCTAAAGTTGAAAAAATTAGATATTTTTATTATTTTCAGGGGGTTGCAATTTTATAATATTTTGGTAAAATAAATCAGTTGTTTAATAGCGGTTTCTAAACACCCGCATCATCAAAATTTAGGAGGATTTTAAATTGTTTAATGAATTATTTGGTGTTTTCACCTTTGTTGTAACGTTTTTATTATTAGTGATTATGTATAGAATGTTTGGCAAACAAGGCTTAATTGCATGGATTGCAATTGGTACAATTATTGCTAATATTCAAGTGCTTAAAACAGTTGACTTATTTTCAATTTCAGCAACTTTAGGTAATGTAATGTTTGCTTCTATTTATTTGGCCACGGATATTTTAAATGATATTTATGGTCGGAAAGTAGCAAAACGTGCTGTATGGATTGGGTTTAGTTCTACTTTAGTGATGATTATTGTGATGCAAATGTCGCTTCATTTTATTCCGTCTACTATTGATACGTCTCAACATGCACTAGCTACAATCTTTAATGTCGTGCCACGTATTGCACTTGGATCAGTCATTGCTTATATTATTGGTCAACATTTAGATGTATTTATTTTTTCAATGATTAAAAAAGTTTTTAGTTCGGATAAAACGTTTATTGTAAGGGCATATGGTAGTACAATTATTAGTAATATTATTGATACTGCATTATTTGTAACGATTGCATTTATCGGTTCAATGCCGAATGGTGCTGTCTTTGAAATCTTTATTACAACGTATTTATTAAAGGTAATTTCAACAATCTTTAATGTTCCTTTTGGATACTGGGCGAAATCTATGTATCGTAAAGGTAAGATACAAAAATTAGATGAAGGATATTAAATATGTTTTGAATTAATAAATGAAATGTATATTTTTGAGTGAGCCTAAAATGACTTTAGGTTCACTTTTTTATTTGTAAAAATTTTCAAATGATTTGGGCATGGTTTCCAAGGTCCCCACATCAACATGTAGACTTCAGTAAGTGATAATCCCGTAAAAATCCGCCCAAGATTTCGAAAATATAATATACATGCTTAAGTTTATTCTGTGAGCAGACCTTTCTATACCAACTAGTCACTTATCAATTGAAGCTCCATAGTCATTTATAAAGAAGTTCTAATATAACCTAACCACTTTATTAGTATTTAGACATTTCACAGCGTTTTAGATATCAAATCATATAATTCACTAAATGTTTCGTAACCTTCATTTCCTAAAAAGTGTCCGTTATGTTGAATTGTATAAGTATCTATGTTGAATGCATTTGATAATTGTTCAGATGATTTTATATTTACAACTGGATCTTGATTTGCAGCTATAGAATAAATATGGCTTACTTGTATATTTTCAGGCGTCACTTTACATTGTTGAATATAGTTATCAAGTTCTGGAATATTATTTAATGTCTGTATAAATCCTGAAACTAAAAATAATCCTTTTATTTTTGGCATTTGATTTAGCTTTGATAAATAATTCAAGGTAGTAATAACACCTAGACTATGAGCAACAATTATAGTTTGACTATTAAGTTTATTACCTAAATTATCTTTTAATGCTTGTTCCCATTGTTTAAAATCTGGATTTTTACTATTAGGTAAATAGACGATTTGTGTCTTATAGCCATACTTTGCCATTTTGTCTGCTAACCATTGGAACCAATGACTATTTGTGCTTGCTTGGTAACCGTGAATTATATATAGTTGTTTCATAAACAACCTCTCCTTAATCCCGAGTGTTTTAGTAAAGTTTATTATTTGTAATTTATAATACGAAACATGTTGTATATTAACAAGTAATTTGTTTCAAAAATATAGTATAACAACATAGCGTTTGGTAAGATAGAATAAATATAATTTGTAGGTGAAGTTATGGCAAAAATATTTTTCGATGCAGCTACAGCCGGTAATCCAGGGCAAAGTGTAGGCGCTGTGGTCATCATTACTGAAGAACAAAGATATCACTATACCATTGATTTAGGGTTAATGGATAACCATACTGCAGAATGGGCAGGATTAGTATTTGCATTAGAACAAGCGCAAGCAATAGATATAAAGACTGCTTTGGTTTATACAGATTCTAAATTAATAGAAGATACTTTAAATAAGGGACAAGTAAAAAATGAAAAATTTAAACCTTATTTGAAACAAGTGCTTAAAATGGAACATGAATTTGATTTATTATTTGTCAAATGGATACCAAGAGTGCAAAATAAGGAAGCAAACCATCATGCGCAAAATGCCTTGTATAAACTTACTAAAGGTAATAAGAAGTAATCATTAATTTACAATATTGATAAACATAATAAAACACGTATCGTAAATATTAAAAACCTGAACGATACGTGTTTTAATTTTATTGTTAATTAAAGTGAGTTGTTAAATATTTTCTTGAAACGAACAATTCGTGTTCATTACAAATGTTTAAAATTTTAGTGATATCTGTTGCAAATTTCATATCATTTAATAAGCTTGAAGCATTTAAAGGTACCTGAGTATGAATTTCTGCAAGGGATTTTGAAAGTTTTAAATTATCCATATCAGTTTCTATTTTTTTACGTTGGCCAGGAGTCAGTTCATCTAATGCATGGATAACGGACTCTACTGAACCATGATTTTGTATGAGTTTAATGGCAGTCTTTTCTCCGATACCTTTAACTCCAGGATAACCATCTGCTGTATCACCCATAAAGGCTTTAACATCGATCAATTGCTTTGGATCTAAACCATATTCTGATTGGAAGCGATCTAGTGTGTATCGATTATATATATTAAAGCCCTTTTTAGTTAACCATATTTCAACGTTAGGATTAATACACTGTAAAATATCTCTATCGCCTGTAATTACATAAATTTGATGTTCGTCAGAATATGCTTGTGCTAATGTACCGATTACATCGTCGGCTTCATAATTTTGGACACCTATATTTACAAAACCAAATTGGTTTGAAACTTCTTTAACAAAATCAAATTGTGGAATAAGTTCTTCAGGTGGCGCAGGTCTATTTTGTTTATATCCATCGTACATTTCATTTCGAAACGTTGCCTTCCCCATATCCCAACACACTGCTACATGAGATGGATCAATTTCGTTAATCGCTGTAAACACGTGTCTAACAAAACCTTGAACACCATTTGTAGGCATACCTGTTGAAGTACGCATAAATTGATTGTGTAAACTTGTCGCATAAAAGTGACGGAATAAAAGCGCCATTCCATCAATGAGTAATATTTTGTTTGTCATTAAATAAATCCTTTCTATACTTTCAATATTTCTCGTAATGTTTTATTTGTCTCTTCAAGTTGCTGAATTAATTGATTATCTAAATCGAAAGCAAGTAACGATTTAATTTGCTGATGTAAATCTGCTTCTATCGCATAACAATGTTGATCAACTTGTGATTGTAGTGAACTAACGATGTCGTTTAATGCTTTTCTTAAATCAGCAATACCAGAACTTAGGAATTCCATAGTAGTAGTATTGATCTGTTCTTGAATTTCGCTTTGTGTTTTCGGCTGTAGAATATTCTTTTTCGTCAGTGACTTTGGTAATGCCTTAACTAATGAATCTAAATCAATTTTAAGTAATGGTTCGTTTAATGATTCATCAATATCTTTAAAGTCTGGTTCAAAAAACACGTGGATTTGTTCAAGTTTCTGCTTTAATGGTGCGATTTCCATTAATAATTGTTCTACAAAATACTTTTTGATTCTTTCGACTAGCAATGATTGTTCTAAATATAAACGTTGATGTATCTGATCTAAATAGGTTTTTGTTGAAATACGTTTTTCTGCTGAAAAATCACTGTTTTTAGTCATTTGACCATTATAAACTGATTTGACTTCATCAAGCAATTGAATTTTTAAACGTTCACTCAAGTGATAAATTTGGTCCTCTACCTCATTAGCAGTTCGTTGTTCTGCTGGTTGTAGTAAAGATTGTGAAATGATTTGAGTTTGATCATATTGAGTTAATTTCTTTTTACGTTGAGCGATTTGTGATTGATTATGTTTGGATTCTTCAATCATATCGTCGAAGGCGTTTGAAATATGTTCAAGTTGACCAAGCATTTGCTTTTGTAATATGCCTTTTGATTCTACCTGAGCAAAATGGACAATGCTATCACGTAATTTATCAATTCCTGTATCTCCTGATTTTAGTGCTGCGCGGCTTGAAACGGCAAATATATCCGATTTCATATTCACTTGTTCTAATGCATCGCCAACATATTCAATTACAGCATTCAAATCTTCTTCAGATTCTGCTAAATCAGTTGCGTTAATAATCATTTTAAATGCTTGGTTTTCATTTAATTGATTCATGTCTTTCATATGTTCAATGAAACGTTTGTCATTATCAGTAAAGGAATGGTTGAAATAGCTGACATATAATATTAAATCAGATGATGTAAGTATTTTTTCAGTTTCATTCGTGTGTCGTTGATTATTAGAATGTAAACCTAATGAATCGACGATAATCTTATCTTTAAGCCATTCTAAAGGCAATTTAAGATGGACAGTATTAACGAATGTGGCATATTCATCTTCAGCACTCCATTTTTTAATATCTTCAGGTTCAACCGTGTGAACTAAGCCTGAATCAATCATATCTTGATACATTGTATAGTGTTTTTCAACTGCTTTTACAAAGGCTAATTTATTTTTTTCAAGATGAGCTGTTAATTTTGAAATATTTTGTGATAAAAATGCCGTAATACTCTCGAAAGATTTATTTTCTATTTCAAACACTTGATTTAATTCGTTGAGTAGCTGTTCGGGTTCCTTTAATGTTATCTGACTTTCAGTACCATATGACAATTCAGTCATTGCCGCAGTAGTTGGATTTGGTGAACTGACTAAATATTGATCACCAAGTAAAGCGTTAATCAAACTACTTTTACCTGCACTAAACGTTCCGAATACACCTATTTTTATTATTTTATTATCAAGGCGTCTTAATGTCTCATTAATATCTTTCTTAGTTTGTTCAAATAATGGAATATCATTAATTAAATTTAACCCTTTTTGGATTTGTTCAGTATAATCATTTGTGACTATCTCAGTATTTTGATGTTGTGTTAACGTTGTTTTAGTCGTTTCCTGGTTATGTTTAGGACTATAATCTATTTCTGTACGATCGATCAGTTTATCAAGTGAATCGTCGATATGGATGTAATAGTGCATATAATTTTCAGTTTGCAATGACTCTCTAAGATTTCTGAAGTCCATAAAGCGTTGGTAATCGTTATAATCATCTTCCTCTTCAATGCCTATATCATTCGCTTTAGAATGTTGGATAGCCTTTTTAAATAATGGATTTGAAGCATTCACTATATATTTTTTAATTGCTTTCATTAAATCATCTGAAAATGTTAGTACATATTGATTGCTAATACTAATTTGCTGTTGATATAAATCAGTAATCAGTTCAGGTTTGATTTCATAATGTTGATTTAAAATATCATTATTAATTTCGGCAGAGTTAATAAATCTAGTTAAGAATGACATATCGCTTCGAAGCGGTTGACGAATTTCTTGATTCACTTTTTCTTGTAGTTGTTGCACCACAAGATTGAGCCTTTCATTCTGTTCGGCAAGTGTTTTATTTTTTCGGTTGAAGATACCTCCAACTTTAAAATCCTTAGTACGACTTTCTAAATAGTGTCGAATTGTTTCACGTGTGTCGTGTGTCATGACATAAGCATTTTCTAATATATCTTTACGTTTTTGTTCTAAATAATTAAATAAACGATCGGGATTATTTAATAACTTTGCTTCTTCGCTTACCTCACGATGTTGTTGAAATTTCAAATAAGCATGGTCGAAATCCGCTTCATAAATATCCAATTTATCTAATAAATCATTTATTTCATATTGTATATATGATAATTGCTCATCGGTAATAAATTTGACGATACGTTCCACATAGTCATTGATTGTTTCTCTATGATTATCTTTTTCTACAAGATAACTTGATAAAGCTTCAATTTCATTGTGTTCGTGTTCGAACTTTGAAACATAGAAGATACGATCCAAATTAATTTCCCATTCAGCAATGGAATTTTCTACGCGAGATTTAAAGGTATCAAATGATATTTCATCTTCGTTATGTTTATCAATTTGATTAATTACAAAAACAACTGGTACATTGGCTTGGTTTAGTCGTTTCATAAATTGGAAGTTTAATGCGGATTGAACGTGATTATAGTCTACTGTATAAAATAATACATTGCTGGTATACATAAATTCTTCTGTACTTGATTGATGAGTTGCGACATTAGAATCAACACCTGGTGTATCTTGCAAGGTAAATCCATTATTGAATTTAGGAGAATTATATTTTATCTCTACAGATTCTACATCGAAATTTTCACGGTTCATTTGCTTTACTTCATCATAATTATCTAATTGCGTATATTGTTTATTACTTAAATTGGCAATAATACCATTTTCATCTGTAACAGTAACAATCGCGGTATTACTTGTAGTTGGTACAGGTGAACTCGGTAATATATTTTCTTCAAACAATAAATTAATTAACGTTGACTTACCTGCTGAGAAATGGCCAACAAAAGTAGCAGTATATTGTTCTAAGTATACTTTTTTAATTACTTGATTAATGATATGTACGAGTCGTGCATTGTTTGATTTTTCAACTTCTTTTTTTAATTTATATAAAATATCTAGTTGCTCAGTGTTAGACATCATATTATCCCCTTTGTTACATATATGTAATTATTCTTATTGTATAACAAAATAACAATTGTCAAAAGTAAGTTAATTAAAATACCTGACTAAAATCAAAGATGAAAGTATTCTAAATTCTACATTGTTAAGTGTGTATTGGTGCTACTGAATTAAATTGTGCTAATGCATCATAAAAAAACCACCCTTGAAGCGGATGGTTTATAAAATAACATTATTTGGATTACCCTAATAGACATATAGCTTAATTGTTGAATCCTAAATGTTAGGGATTTGATTATCAGTATTTGGTTTGCTTATTCCAATGTTTTCTTTAAAATATAGTTCAGGATTTTTGGCGATATTAACGGCAACTGCAGCAACACTTTTTCTAGACACTTCTGTACCTTTAAATGGTTCTGCCCTTGTTGAGATTTCATAATCAATCTCATTTTTTTCAGTTAACCATGCAGGTCGGAATATCGTATAATCCAAATTAGAAGCTTCAATAATATCTGCTGCCTTTCTGTAGGTACTCAATTGGTCACCAATTTGTGTTTTAATCCATTGACCAAATTCTCCTGGCACTTCATCATAAATACCAAGCGCAGTGACAAATATCAAACGTTTGACTTCTTTATCTTCCATTGCCTTTACAATGGTTTCCGCTTCTTTATCTAATTCTCCTGATAAACTTGCGAATACGATATCTACATCTTCTAATGCACGACTCACATCATCTAGGTTCGTCGCGTCACCTTCCCTAACTCTAATACGGTCTGATGCAAAATCAGGTAATCTGTTAGCATCTCTTAAAAATAATCGTAAGGTATATGATGTATTTTCTAAAAATGAATTAATAGCTGCTTTAGAAACTGCACCATTTGCACCTAATATTAATACTCTTGTCATGTAATCACTCCTATAAATCGTTATTAATTAATATATAGATGTATACTTTTATACTTTGTTTTAGGCTGTATCACGGTTAACGTTTAATTTAACTTTGCCTCGCTTATGTCTCACAATACTACAGTTATCCCGTTTATTCTAACAATAAACTCAATGTTTACTTAAACATTATAAGAATTTAAAAAAATCTTTATATTATAGATTATTATTGCACTAATTGATGAATTTGACTATAAAATAAAAAAATCTCTAACACAATACCGCAACATAAAATATATGGTGTCAGTGTGATTAGAGATTTAATAAATCATAAATGAAGTTAATTTATAATTGGATTTTTATCTTTTTTGATTTTGAAATATTGTGAGATGCTATATACGATAATGCCAATCCATATAAAAATGAAAGTGATGAGTTGATCAATATTGAACGGTTCATTAAATAAAAAGACGCCGAGTACAAACATGATCGTAGGTCCAATATATTGTATAAATCCAGTTAATGATAATGGAATACGTCTAGCTCCTGCTGAAAATAGAATAAGTGGCACTGCAGTGACTGCACCAGATAATAGTAACCAGAATGAAGATACATTGTAACCGAAAGTCAAGTCTCCTTGTTGCCAAACATACCAAATATATATCAGTCCTGCAGGCGCAGTTACAATACATTCAATAGTGATACTACTTATCGCATCAAGTGGAACGAGTTTTTTAATCAAGCCATAGATGCCAAATGAACCTGCTAGTAATAATGAAATACCAGGAAAAACACCCATTTTTAATGTCATATATAATACGCCTATGACCGCTAATGCAATGGCCAACCATTCAGCTTTATTAAACCGTTCCTTTAAAAAGATTAGAGCTAATAATATGCTGACTAAAGGATTGATATAATAACCTAAACTAGATTGTAGTACATGTCCATTGGTCACTGCCCAGATAAATGTACCCCAATTGATAGTTATGACATATCCGGCAGCAATAATTGCGATCAGTTGAATGGGTTGTTTTATTAATTGTTGCACGTCTTTGATAAATGGCCCTGTCTTGTTACTGATGATTACGATAAAAACCATAAATATCATTGAAAAGATGATTCTAAAGGCTAGTATTTCAAAAGCACCTATATTTTGAATTAATTCCCAATATATTGGCAATATTCCCCATAAGATATAGGCACCGAATGCAAAAATGACTCCTTTTTTAAATTCACTATTCAAATCGTGCACCTCCTTTAAAGTGTTTTATAATATGAAGTGCTCATTTTTCGGTTATCGAACGTTTGTTCTATATTTAGCGTTGGCCCCAATATTGATAATAAGTACATTCGATATAACCATTAAATAACTTTCTACGTTTTGTAGCTTTTCTATTAGTTAAGTGCTCAAATTCAGAATTACTAGTAAGTACGTACGCAGATAAACGTGCATGTTGATGTAACAATTTACCGATATAACGATACATTTTTTCTACCTCATCACGATCACCGATACGTTCACCATATGGTGGGTTACCAATTAACGCAACAGGTTCATTTGTATCAATCGTTAATGTATTAACATCTTTTACGCTGAAATTGATAATGTCAGCAAGACCAACTTCTTCAGCATTACGTTTTGCGATTTCAATCATTTCAGGATCAATATCTGAAGCATAAATTTCAATTTCTCTATCATAATTTGCTTGTTGATCTGCTTCGTCTCGCATTTCGTTATATAAATTATCTGGCATGATATCCCAGGTTTCAGAAACAAAATCTCTGTTGAATCCTGGAGCGATATTCTGAGCAATTAGACTTGCTTCAATTGCAATTGTACCTGAACCACAGAAAGGATCGATTAATGGTGTATCACCAGTCCAGTTTGCTAAACGGATTAAGCTTGCAGCTAATGTTTCTTTAATTGGTGCTTCACCTTGTGCTAAACGGTAACCACGTTTATTTAAACCTGAACCTGAAGTATCAATCGTTAATAAAGCTTCGTCTTTAAGGATAGCAACTTCAACTGGATATTTTGCACCTGTTTCATTTAACCAACCTCTTTCCTCGTAAGCTCGCTTTAAGCGTTCTACAATTGCTTTTTTAACTATAGCTTGACAATCTGGCACACTATAAAGTGTTGACTTAACACTACGGCCTTGCACTGGGAAATTACCATTTTGCTCAATAATGGCTTCCCATGGTAAAGATTTTGTTTTTTCAAATAGTTCGTCGAATGTAGTCGCTTTAAATTGACCAACTACAATTTTGATTCTATCTGCAGTTCTTAACCATAGGTTACATTTAACAATTGCAGTTTCATCACCTTCGAAATATATTCTGCCATTTTCTACAGTTGTGTCGTAACCGAGTTCTTGTATTTCTTTTGCAACAACTGCTTCCAATCCCATTGGACATACGGCTAATAATTGGTACATAGTTTGTCTCCTTCGCTTTTATGATTATGTAAGTATTTTATCAAAACTTTATTTAAATAGATATGCTGTAAGTTTATGAACTTTGTAAATATCTAATATTAATATGGATAGTTTTACATTTAACAATGAAAAAAGCTCTCCGAAATGGGAGAGCTTGGGTCTAGTGATGATATTTCTATAAGCCATGTTTTGTACCTTTGTACTGCCAACGTGTACTAGTAACACTCGTACGCAGGTGGTAACCATCTGTCTACATACCTTTAATTTAAAAGGTATGCCTTAATTATACGTTGAATTCCGCTAAAAAAGTGCTCCTACCTAATTTGGATTGCTCACTCGAGGGGTTTACCGCGTTCCACCCTTTATATTTCTATAAAAGCTACGTCACTGTGGCACTTTCAAACTATTCTAGCCATATCTTTGAAGACTTAGGCTATTTCGTTGCCGTCAATTTAATGCCTTGACTTATTGTTTCGTCAAGCACGAACACTACAATCATCTCAGATTGTGTGAGCATGGACTTTCCTCTATATTGCTATAGCGATTACCCGAAACACCATCTTTAAAAGTATATCATTATTTAACTTTTGAAACAAATAAAAATAAGACAAGTTTTAAATTTATTTAAAACTTGTCTTTATGTAGATAGTACCTTATCCACCTTTGGGCATATATTTCTAACAATTATGCTTTGCCTTATTTACCAAACACAGCTTTTTCTAAATTAGAAATACGTTTTAAAATATCTACATTATTACCGCTATTGTTGGCACTCTTACTTGCATTACTATTGTTTGAAGAGAAATTTTTATTTTCTTGTGGTCTCGATGTTGCTACACGTAATCTCAACTCTTCAAGTTCTTTTTTAAGTTTATTATTTTCTTCTGAAAGTTTAACGACTTCACTATCTAAGTCTGCCATTTTTTGATAATCTGCTATGATATCGTCTAAGAAGGCATCTACTTCTTCTCTTCTATAACCACGAGTCATAGTTTTTTCAAAATCCTTTTCATAAATATCTTTTGCTGATAATTTTAATGAAACATCTGACATTATTTTTCCACCTCATTCAAAACTTTGTTCTTGAGACCACTGTAAATCGTTGATAAATTCAGTTAATTCATCGAACGTAACAATGTCACAAGTATAGTTTGTTTCTTCCATAAAATCAACTAACATCTGCTTAAAGAATTTTGGGCTTGCTTCTTGTTCCTCATCATAAATTAACAGCGTCAAATCGGTATGATCTAGCATAAATCGATCTGTTTGTTTAAATTGATGAGGCCCTTCATATGATGAATGAAACACACTATCTACATAATCAGCTTGTTGCTGGATTGTATTATACTTTAATTGATTTTGCTCATTCCATCTATCGCTATGCCCATAAAATGGAGTTATAATACCAAGTTTTAACTCCGGGAATGTAGTTTTTAATTCAAGTACTACCTCTGCTGTCCATAATTCTATACCCATCTGTCCTTGTATTAATACCCACTCTAATCCTTCTTCAATCAACTGAATTAATTTATGTTTGATAAATTGCTTTAAATAATTGATTTCTGGCGCATCGTCTTTGAATATATTCAATTCATAAGATTTATATCCTGTTACATAAATGGTCTTAATCATATTTCCACTCATTTCTCAGTATATAAGCTAAATCATATTGTACTGCTTTAATTTTTTCAGTGAAAAGTTTCCTACTTGTACGCTTAAAATGACACTCGACAGACAATGCCTCGATATTTGAAATAAGTAGGTCGAACTTTCTTTTATTCATATATTGTAATGATAGAATTTGAGTCTCAAATGAACGCAATTTAGAAAGTGATTTATCAATTTTCTCTGTGAATGGTATGACCTCTGTATAAAAATCATAATCCGTATTACTTTCTTTTACTAACTCATATTTATCTTGCATGTATTGCACTTCATTTAAAAGCTGAGTAATTAATTGTTGCATGAGGTTTCCTCCTACACAACAAATTTACCACAAATGCCGTGATGCGTCATTTCTAAAGCGATGTCAAAGTTTAAATACTTAAAATTAATCTCTATTTTCTAATATTGTATATTTAAAAGAAGCACGTTAAAATATATATGATGTATTTTTGTAATTAAATTTACATCCTTTCTTATAGTATAGTTTGGAAAAATAAAGCAAAGTCAGTTATAATGGAAAAGGTTTTTCATAACCAAATTAGAGTGGTGAAAAAAATGAATTATCCTAATGGAAAGCCATTTAATAGAAATAAGCCTCAAGTCGGACGCGCTTTTTCTAACAAATCAAGTAATATAGACTATGGTGGCAGAGGTATGTCCTTGGAAAAGGATATCGAACTGTCGAACACTTATTATTTAAACCATGGCATGGCTGTTATACATAAAAAGCCTACCCCCGTACAAATAGTAAATGTTCACTACCCCATGAGAAGTAAAGCCGTAATCAATGAAGCTTATTTCCGAACACCTTCAACCACTGACTATAATGGCATTTACAATGGCCGTTATCTAGATTTTGAAGCAAAAGAAACTAAAAATAAAACGTCGTTTCCTTTAAATAATATGCATGAGCATCAAGTTGTACATATGGATGCATGTTATAAGCAAAATGGAATCGTTTTTTTATTAATCCGCTTCAAAACATTAGATGAAGTTTATTTGCTTCCCTATGTTAAATTCAAATATTTTTGGGAAAGACATATGAGTGAGGTGAAAAAGTCAATTACGGTTGAAGAAATTAGAAAAAATGGTTACTATATTCCTTATCAGTATCAACCACGATTGAATTACATCAAAGCAGTTGATAAGTTGATATTAGATGAAAGTGAGGACCGCGTATGACGGAGAAGAAAAGGACTTCCCAATCCAATAGTAATGGAGAGTCCGAACAAAAAAAGAATAGGAATATTAAGAGAACGATTATTAAGATATTCGGCTTTCTTATCATTGCCTTTATCGTTTTAGCATTAATCGGTATTTTACTATTTGCGTATTATGCTTGGAAAGCACCAGCATTTACGGAATCTAAATTACAAGATCCGATACCAGCAAAAATTTACGATAAAAATGGTGATCTCGTAAAAACGTTGGACAATGGTCAACGTAGAGAACATGTCGATTTAGACAAAGTACCAACCAAAATGAAAGAAGCTGTTTTAGCTACAGAGGATAATCGATTCTATGATCATGGTGCACTAGACTATAAACGTCTATTTGGTGCTGTTGCGAAGAACTTTACAGGTGGATTTGGATCACAAGGTGCTTCGACTTTAACACAACAAGTTGTTAAGCGTTCATTCTTAACTGACCAAAAATCTATTGCTCGTAAAGCTCAAGAGGCATACTTATCATATCGTTTAGAACAAGAGTACAGTAAAGATGAAATATTCCAAATGTACTTGAATAAGATTTATTATTCAGATGGTGTCTACGGTGTGAAAGCTGCTGCTAAATATTACTTCAACAAAGACTTGAAAGATTTAAATTTAGCAGAAGAAGCATACTTAGCAGGTCTACCTCAGGTGCCAAACACTTATAATATCTATGACAATCCTAAACAAGCGGAATCACGTAAAGATACAGTACTTTATCTAATGGAATACCACCATAGAATTACTAAGAAGCAAAAAGAAGAAGCACAAAAAACTTCTCTTCAAGATAACTTAGTAAAACGAACAAATAAAGAACGACAAGTAAGTGAAAATGATTCAAACAAAGAATATGATTCTTACTTAACGTTTGTTAAATCAGAATTAATGAACAACAAAGAATTTAAAGACAAAGATTTAGCGTCTGTTTTAAATAGTGGTATTAAGATTTATACAAACATGGATAAAAACGTTCAACAAACTTTACAAGACCGTGTAGATAATGGTAGTTATTATAAGAACGAAGACCAACAAGTTGGTTCTTCAATTGTTGACAGTGAAACTGGTGGTTTAGTTGCGATTTCTGGCGGTAGAAATTATCGAGATATCCAAGATCGTAACCAAGCAACAGATGCTCACCCTACTGGTTCATCACTGAAACCATTCTTAGCATATGGTCCTGCAATAGAAAATATGCAATGGACAACAAATCACGCTATCCAAGATGAATCTTCATATCAAGTCGATGGTGTAACGTTTAAAAACTATGATACAAAGAGTCATGGTACAGTGAAACTTTATGATGCATTACGTGAAAGTTTCAACATTCCAGCACTTAAAGCTTGGCAATCTACTAAAGAAAATGCCGGCAATGATGCACCTAAGAAATTTGCTAAAAAAGTAGGACTTGATTATCAAAGTGATATCGGACCTTCTGAAGTATTAGGTGGATCAGCATCAGAATTCTCACCTACTCAATTAGCTTCAGCATATGCTGCAGTTGCTAACGGTGGAGAATATAACAATGCACACTCTATTAAGAAAGTCGTTAAGCAAGACGGTGAAACAATTAAATATGAACACACGAGTCATAAAGCGATGAAAGACTATACAGCGTATATGTTAGCGGAAGTATTAAAAGGTACATTCGAAGCATATGGTTCTGCTTATGGTCATGGAGTATCAGGTGTTAACTTAGCCGCTAAAACTGGTACAGGTACGTATGGTGAACAAACTTATCAACAATACGGCTTACCAGATGATGCTGCGAAAGATGTTTGGATTAACGGTTTCACGCCTAAATACAGTATGTCTGTATGGATGGGCTTCAAATCAGTTAAACAAGGTGGCGTAAATTCATTCGTCGGTCACGATGAACAAGAATACCCACAATATCTATTAGAAGATGTTATGTCTGATATCTCGCCTAAAGATGGTAAGGACTTTACTAAACCAGATTCAGTTAATGGCAGTGATAAAGATGATTTATCTGTAGCTGGACACCCAGATGATAACACAACGAGCCAAAAACCAAATGGTCAAGGTAGTAGTTCTTCATCAAGCTCTAGTAGCAGTGAATCAAGCAGTAGTTCTGATAGCAGTACTTCAAATAGTGGTTCAACAAGTAGTTCTCAATCAAGTCAAAGCTCTGGAAGCAATTCTTCTAGTGGTAATGCATTGACTAAGCTATTCAACTTGAACGCAATATTTGATATTAGAAAATCATCATAAGATGAATTTAACCCCCGAGTTCCTATTTTAGGAACTCGGGGGTTTTTTCTTGTAGAAAAAAACCATATGCTTAGCATATGGTTCATTTGTAAAAGTAATAGCCATTAAAAACACTGTCATTTTTGTTATTGCTGTTCCCTTTTAAGCTTAAGTTGATATGCGGCATTCATTTTAATAAGTTCGGTTTTTAGTGTTTTCATTTGTCTATAACCCATGAAATGATGCTTACGCTCTATCATGTAAGTATAGCGCTCTTCAAAGTTCATAGGTACAACTGGATACGAAGACAATAGGTTTAGTTCAATTTGATCAATTTGATTAATTTGTTTGAAATACGCAACAAGTAAATCGAAATAGCTATCTAATGCAGTAATGGCCTCAGGTTTCTTTAATTGCTTATTTTTGGCAAACATATCTAATTGCTTTTCCAGTTCAATAAAATCCTCTTTTACTATCATAAATATCACGCTTCTTTCAAACTTGCTTTAAATCGTTTCTGTCCTTCTCTGCATTCTTCAAATAATGGACAAATATCACATTTTGGACTTCTAGCTAAGCAATGGTAACGTCCGAAAAATATAAGTTGGTGATGCGTTTTATTCCAACGCTCACGAGGTACAACTTTGCACAGTTTATCTTCTACTTGACGTACATTATCTTTCCAGCGACAAATCCCTAAACGCTTAGAAACCCTTTCAACATGTGTATCTACAGCTAATGAAGGTTCTCCAAATGCAACACTCATTACAACATTTGCGGTTTTTCTGCCGACGCCGGCAAGACTTTCTAGTTCTTGGTGTGTTTCAGGAATTTTACCATCAAATTTAACGAGCAGTGATTGACATAACTTTTGAATGTTTTTAGCTTTATTTCTATATAAGCCTATTGTTTTTATATCATTTTCTAATTCTGTTAGTTCTACATTTAAATAATCTTCTGGTGTCTTATATTTTTGAAATAAATTTTTAGTTAATTTATTAACAGAAATATCTGTAGTCTGAGCAGATAATAAGACTGCGATTGTAAGTTCAAATGGATTGTCATGAACCAATTCGCATTCTGCATTTGGAAACATGTTTGCTATGACATCTACCATTTCTAGTGCTTTTTTATTGCTGATCATCTGGATTCTCCCCATTTAGCCAGTCAAACTTAGGTACTTTTTGTACTGTATGTTTCATTTGAGGTTGATTAAATTGACGGCTTATTTTTTTAGAATCTTCAATGGTTTTAACATTGTTTTTCTTCCAATTAAGTAGGATACGGTCAATGTATTTAAAGCTGAGTTTATTTTGACTTGTGGCCTCGTCTAATGCTGCTTGAATGACCGACAGTTCATGATGGTCAACATCTAACCATTGATTAATTGTTTCTATTTCATAAGGTGACAAAGCCCTACCAAAGGTTTGTTCTATATTTTTAAAGACATTTTCAAATGCTAAAGTATTATCTTCAGCTATCTCTTCTTCCTCTATTGAATCAATAATTTCACTTAACCTTGTATAAAATTTATCAAGATTCATATACTCGGTAAATTTACCTTCTTCATCTTTACTAACGTTTAATTCTAGTAAATCATATTGGATTAAACGTTGAATGATAGCAGTAATCTCCCTTGAGTCTAATGTGCTACCTTGTTGTAAAGTTTCAATTGACGGTTGTTTATTTGAAATTTCTGCACTATGCAAAAGTTTAATTAGAATAATTAGCTCAGTCTCGTTTAACCCCATGTCAGAATAATGGTCTAATAATTCCTTTCGTATTATAACAGGTCTTGATTTTAATTGTTCAATGTTCATATATATCACTCCAATCAACCAGAATTGTTATAAAAGCGCCCAGTCAAAAATTTGAGACTGGACGCAAAATGAAAATTAATAACACATTATTTATGGATATAAACGATTTAATAAACGTGGGAACGGCGAAGTTTCACGGACATGTTCAACGCCTGATAACCATGCAACTGTTCTTTCTAATCCTAATCCAAAACCACTATGAGGTACACTACCGTAACGACGTAAATCTAGGTAGTAACTATAACTTTCAGGGTCTAATTCGTATTCGTTGATACGTTGTTCTAATAAGGCTAAATCATTAATACGTTCAGAACCACCGATAATTTCACCATAACCCTCAGGTGCAATTAAATCAGCGCATAATACTGTATCTTCATTGTCAGGATTTGGCTGCATATAAAATGGCTTTATCTTAGTCGGATAATTTGTAATAAATACTGGTAAATCATAGTGATTTGCAATAGCTGTTTCATGAGGTGCACCAAAGTCTTCGCCCCATTCAATATCATCAAAGCCTTGTTCTTTTAAGAAAACAACAGCATCATCATATGTGATACGTGGGAATGGTGTAGTTACCTTTTCAAGCTTTGAAGTATCTCTTTCTAATGCATTTAATTCTAATTTACAGTTGTTTAATACAGATTTCACGACATGTGTAACATATTGCTCTTGCACTTCTAAACTTTGTATATGATCACAAAACGCCATCTCTGGTTCAATCATCCAAAATTCAATTAAATGGCGTCGTGTTTTAGACTTTTCGGCTCTGAATGTTGGACCGAATGAGAATACACGACCATGTGCCATAGCTGCTGCTTCCATATATAATTGACCACTTTGTGATAAAAATGCATCTTGATCAAAGTATTTCGTATGGAACAATTCGCTTGTTCCTTCTGGTGCGCTTGCAGTTAAAATTGGTGGGTCGATTTTTGTGAAACCATTATCATTGAAGAATTCATATGTCGCACGAATGATTTCGTTTCTGATTTTCATAACAGCATGTTGCTTTTTAGAGCGTAGCCATAAATGACGATGGTCCATTAAAAATTCAGTACCGTGATTTTTCGGTGTAATTGGGTAATCATGTGCTTCTGCAATGACTTCTATTGATTTCACTTGCATTTCATAACCCAAATCAGAGCGTGTATCTTCTGTAATCGTACCTGTAACATATAAAGAAGATTCTTGTGTAACCTCTTTAGCCAGTTTGAATATATCTTCTGAAACATCCGCTTTTACTACAACACCTTGCATAAAACCAGTGCCGTCTCTTAATTGTAAGAAAGCAATCTTCCCACTTGAACGTTTATTTGTTAACCATGCGCCTATTGTTACTTCTTGGTTAAGGTATTGTTTAGCTTGCTTAATCGTTGTTTTCATAACCAGTCTCCTAATATTCATAATCTACTTTTATTTATCCTAATATATTTTAACAAAATACGTAACTCAGTTCTAGTTGCGTGTGTTAACTTTATGGTTTGTTATGTTCATCTTTTTTTATTTTTTTCAATAAACTTGAAAATTGTTTTATGTCGCCTTTGTTTTGTTTATAGTTTTCTAATGCTTGCTCAAAAAATTGCTTATAATTACTACGCACGAGTCGATCATCGAATGAAACGATAATACCTTTATCTTGTTCACCACGAATTAATCGACCTAACCCTTGACGAAATCGAGTTACTGCATCTGGTAAAACATAATCTTTAAAGGTCGATGCAAATTCAGTATCCATTAACCAATACTTAGTATTATTTTGATTCATAAATGGCAATTTTGCTATCATTACACATTTAATACCGTTTGATTGAAAATCGAAACCTTCGAAAAAAGTGCCTGTCCCTAGCAAAATGGATTTATCAAAGCTATTAAATTGTTGCACAATTTTATAATTCTGATTTTGTTGTTGCGTGAGAATAACATAATCTTCAAATTCAGGTAACTCATTGAGTAATTCTTGTACCATATGCATCATTTTATAACTCGTAAATAAGATTAAACATTTGGACTCAACGTTAGTTGTATATTCGACAACGTAGTTAACAATAGATGTAACGTAATCATTGATATTTTTATAGTTATAAGATGAAACATCGTTTGGTATAAATACCGTAGTTTGTTTACGATTTGATATAGTAGAATCAATTTCAAAAGTATTGAATTTGGCATCTTTATTAAACCATTGTTTAAAGCTTTCAAACGAATGATTAAAGGTTAATGTACCTGAGATAAATGTAAGTGAATTGAACTTATCCAACACTTGCTTTGTTAATATATCCTTTACTTCATAATCCTTTACATTTAAGCGAATGGTTGATTTTTGATTTAAATTTTTAATTGATAAATAACTTGTATGGTTATTTTTTAAACTATGTTCAATATCTTTGAAGCGGTCATTAATATATAGAATTTGCTTCCGTACAGATTTTATCGTTTTGTGGCTCATACCATTGAAAAACTCAAGTGTCATATTTAATTTATGAATAATGGCATGTAAATCTTGCAAAATTGGAGACACATCAAAGTGATAAACAAAATGCACTTTGTGAATTTCGTCATCGTGTACATCAGTTTGCTTGATCAATTCATACATAGTATTAAAAAGTTGCTCATTTAAATCATGAATTTCATTTATATTTGTTTTTAGTCCAAATACATCAATTGGTGGAATATCAAGTTTTTCTAAGATGCGCTGTTGTTCTAATGTATCAATTGCTTTTAGTAATTTTTCATTTTCTGTTTTACCGATTAGACCTAGTTGATATTTTATATCTGAGTAACTCAGCTCATTTGTGACTTGATTCAAAGCATAATCAGGTAAACGATGTGCTTCATCTATAATACAATCATCGAATAATTGATAAATTGTATTATCATGCGAAGCATTTATTAAGTGCGCATGATTAGTAATACCAATTTGTATATTTTGGGCATTACGCTTTATAAAATTAAAGTAATGAATGTCATTGCGCACCGGTACATAGGTTTCGAGCTTTTGTTCGAAGTACATTTTCTGTCCGCCTTTTAAATCAAGCTCTTGAATATCACCAGTTTCAGTTTCTGTTATCCAAATAAGTAACTGCATTTTCAATATATTTACTTCGTAATTTGTCGATTCGTCTTTAAGTATTTGGCTTATCAATCCTAAAGCAATATAATCACGTTTACTTTTAATTAATGACGCATTTATTTTGAAATTCAATGCCTTTTTTAAAGCAGGGATATCTTTAATAAGTAATTGATTTTGTAATAATTTCGTATTTGTAGAAATCATTACATGTTTACCAGTCTCAATATTATACATTATCGCTGCAAGTAAGTAGGCAATTGACTTTCCGCTTCCTAAAGGAGCTTCGATCATTGCTTTTTCACTATGCATTAATTGTTCTAGGATAATTTCAGCTAGATATAATTGCTGCGGTCTATAAGTGAGGTTTAACTCCTCAGTCACCATTGTATATAAATCTTTTAATGTACCTTCAAAATTAACTTTAGGTGCTTTAAAGTCCGTTTGCTTCTTATATATTATTTGTTCGAATTGCTCATAATGTTGATCTAATGTCTCTTGGTTATGATTGCGCACCATTTCAAAGATAATGTCATATAAGTCATACTTTAAGTTTTTACTTAAATAATATAGTTGCTTTAAAGTATCGAGTGGTAATGATTCGAACTTTTCAAAGGCAAGTATCATTAATTGTGCCGTTGTTTCTGCATCTTCATCCGCTCTATGTGCATTATCCAATGCAATACCATGCGCTTCTGCTAATTCACTAAGTTGGTAACTCTTATCTGTTGGAAATGCTACTTTAAACAACTCTAATGTATCCAGCACTTTTTTAGGACGATATTTTATATTACAAGATTTAAAAGACTTCTTAATGAAATTTAAATCAAAAGCGACATTGTGTGCCACAAATATACAACCATCTAATTGTTTATAGATGTCTTCGGCAATTTGATGAAAATAAGGAGCTTGATTTAGCATTTTGTCTTCAATTGAGGTCAATGCCTGAATAAAAGGAGGAATATCTAAATCAGTTTTAATTAATGAATGATAGGTGCCAATGATTTTATTCTCACGAACGAACGTAATGCCAATTTGTATAATTTCATCATAGTCTAATTGATTACCTGTCGTTTCTAAATCAACGACTGCATAACAAGGTGTATTCATCTGTATTCCTCCTTTCGCTTAATTATGACTTTAAAACTCTATGTCAGCACTGATTAATTTATGTTGTTGATTTTCATTATCTATTACGATTAGCACGCCATCATTATCAATGTCTAGTGCTTTACCTAAAAATTGATTACCATTTTCCGTGAATTTTAATTCCTTATTCCAAATATTAGAAGCATCAATATATTCCTCACGTATTGTAGAAAATGGTTCTGAAATAAATTGGTTATAACGGTATTCTATATGCTTAACTAATGCTTGTAAAAAATAGTAACGATTGATTATATCATTTGAATTTATTCTAATACTAGTGGCCTTTTCAATTAATTCACCAGTGAAATCAGCTTGAGATTGATTCATGTTGATTCCAATGCCACAAATGACTGCTTCTATGCCATCACTATTAGCTACCATTTCAGTTAAAAAGCCACAAACCTTTTTACCATCAATATAGATGTCGTTTGGCCATTTGACAGTTACTCTTTTTTCAGAAAATTGTTGAATTGCATCTCTAATACCTAAAGCCATAAACAAATTGAATTTAGTTATAGTATCAAATGGTACATTAGGACGCAAAACAATGGACATCCATAGGCCTTTACCTTTTGATGACGCCCATGGTCGGTTAAAGCGACCTTTTCCTTCTGTTTGCTCATCGCTAAGGATTAAATAAGTATCGCTGTTACCCACAAGCTTTTGTTTGGCTAATATCTGAGTAGATGGTGTCGATTCTATTACTTCAATATGATTAAAAAGATTTTGTGCTTTAATAATTGGTTGTACAATGCCACTATACCATTTTTCTGGGAGTTGTATTAAGCGATGACCTCTATGATTTATGGACTCAATTTCACAGCCTTCTAATTTTAATTGATCAATAATTTTTTTGACAGCCGTACGCGAAATCGCTAATTGTTCGGCAATAAACTGCCCAGAAATATAATCTGGCTGATGTTGATATAAAATTTGTATTACATCTTTACTATATTTTGACATGTGTTTTCACCCATTCTAAAATTTCATTCTTCTGATTGTTTATTTCTCCACGAATAATGGCGCATTCGATATCGCGTAATAATGGTTTTAACCATGCGCCACCAGGCTGATTTAAAGTGGTCAATATGTCATTACCATTAATTGCAATCTGTTTTCTTGAAGTTATCGGTAGTTGAGCATAAGTTTCATTAATTGTGTCTCTATTAACAATTAATGGTTGCAGGTCAATAATTTGATTATCGTGTAATAATTCAGAGTGGTTTAATACATTAATAATATCTACTTTGCCGTAATCATAAACAAAATATTTTAAATCATTTTTACTTGAAATATTAGGAATAGTTTGGATCAACCGTTCATATTTTGTTATTGCTTTCTTTTCCTGATTACTTATTTTTAACATTGATAAAGAAGCCTCTACCATAGGTTGTTGAACTTTCAAAGCAGCAATTAGTAAAGTGAACTCGACAGGTAGGTTGACTTGGAATTTTGTAAAATCAAATTGATTAAAGTAAGTTATATAGTTGAATGCATTTAAGGATTTTAAATTATTATAACTTTGAGTGATATACTTTCCAGTAAATAATTTTTTTAATTCAACAATTATTCGCTCAATTGAAAGATGCTCAATACTAGCAATGTGTGATTTCATTCCTAAATAAGTTGATTCTTCCAGCATAAATCCAAGTTGTGCTTGAAATCTGAGTCCTCTAATAATACGCAATGCATCTTCGTTAAATCTTTCGGCAGCATCACCTACTGTACGAATGATTTTATTTTCAATGTCCTGTTGTCCATTAAAGTAATCAAGTATATGATAGTGCGTATCCATGGCGATTGCATTCATCGTAAAATCACGTCGCTTTACATCTTCATATAAATCTCGGACGAAATAGACTGCATTAGGTCGACGATGGTCATCGTATTCCCCTTCAGCTCTAAATGTTGTGATTTCATATTGTTCATGTTTATAAACTACATTAATAGTGCCATGTTCCCTACCAATTGGAATTGTTTTGTCAAAAATTGCTTCAATTTCATCTGGTGTTGCACTTGTTGTGATATCAATGTCATGAATTTCTTTATGCATTAAATAATCTCGAACAGAGCCACCGACGAAATATGCTTGATAATCATGTGTGATCAAGTTATTTAATATAGGTTGAGCTGCTTCAAAAATAGATTTATTCATTGTTTCCCTCTAACATTTTTCTATAATAATACTCATATTGATCTGCAATTAAATCTGATGCAAAACGTTGTTCCACATCTGCTAACATTTTCGTTTGCATTTCTTTATATAAATTGTCATCAAGTAGTAGTTTTTTAGCATATTTACTAGCTGAGTCACTATCTCCTACATCAACTAAATAACCTGTTGATTCATGTTTAATGACTTCCTTTATGCCTCCTGCTGTAGAACCAATTGGCACCACACCAGATTTCATAGCTTCCAGTAATGTAAGTCCAAAACTTTCCTTTTCACTCAGTAATAAAACTAAATCAGCTATCTGATAAAATTCACTCACCCAGTCTTGTTTACCAAGGAATAATACATGTTCTTCAACAGCTAAGTCTTTAGCTTTTTGCTTCATGTCCATTAATTCTGGGCCATCACCCAATAATAATAACTTAGAAGGTATTTCTTGTTGTACCTTTGCAAATGTTTCAATAATTGTATCGATACGCTTGACTGCTCTAAAGTTAGACACATGGATGAATACCTTTTCGTTATCTTTTATACCATAACATGCTTTTAAGTGCTTACTTTTTTCTGATAGTTCATCAGATTTAGTTGGAAATTCATTTTCACGAACAAAATTATAAATCGGAACGATATCTTTATCAGTTTCAATAATATCCTGTGTTTGTTGTGCTAATGATTCACTGACACTTGTTACAATATCACTTTCTTCAATACCAAATTTTATGGCATTTTTTAATGAATGATCGTAACCCAATACTGTAATATCTGTCCCATGTAATGTCGTCATAATTTTAATATTTTTATGCGACATATGTTTCGCCAATATACCGCATACGGCATGAGGTACTGCATAATGCATATGTAATAAGTCTAAATCGTATTCGTTGATAACTTCTGCAATTTTTGTACTTAGCGTTATATCATAAGGAGGATACTGAAAGACGGGGTATTGGTTGACTTCTACTTGATGGAACGTGATGTTAGGTAAAGGCTTGCGTATTCTAAATGGAATATTTGATGTTATAAAATGAATTTCATGACCACGTTCCGCTAATTTAATACCTAATTCTGTAGCAATAATGCCTGATCCACCCATAGATGGATAACATGTTATACCTATTTTCATAGTGTGCTACACCCCACAATCTCTATATTATTTACGTTCAAATCTATCTTTATCTCGTGTATTAAATTTTGTCATCGTTTCATCGAAGCTTTCTGACATATCGATGTCTAAAGAGTTAGCAATACAGAGTAAGACAAATAAATTGTCGCCTAGTTCTGCTTTAATTGTATTTTCAGCTTCTGAATCTTTTTTCTTTTTTTCGCCATAATAATGATTAATTTCTCTAGCTAACTCCCCTACTTCTTCTGTTAAGCGTGCAAGATTTGCTAATGGTGAAAAATATCCTGTTTTGAATTGGCCAATATATTCATCAACCTCATTTTGCATCTCATTCATTGTTTTCATCAAAGGATCCCTCTCAATCTTACGTTTTCTAATATAGTATAGCTTAAAATGATGATTCATGCATTATTCCTGCAATCTAGACATTTTCTGTAGCATATTTATAGCGTGTATGAGAATGATTTTATCAGTTAATAATATTAAATAATTGTTTATGTTTGTTTAGTAAGAACTGGTCATGAAAAGATTGGAGCTGGTACATCATTCAGCGAATATTCACCACTAAATGCGTGGATATTCAAGGACTAATCATTTAAAGTACAATAGTTTGTATGATTAGGATCTATTTACTGAAATTCGCACACAAGTTAGTTTTCCACTGGCATAGTTTCCTTAGCCATATCAACAGGGTATTTCGAAAATATGATGTCTTAACATAAAAAAAGAGCTAATCCATAACGGAATAGCTCTTTTTTTTTGAGAATGGGCATTTAAGCTCCAAACTCGACTATTTATTATTCACTTGAACGTGCGATTAGAATGAAACGTGCAAGTTCTGCTAACGCTACTGCAGTTGAAGCTACATAAGTCATAGCTGCCGCTGATAATACTTTCTTAGCGTGTTTATATTCTTTTTCATTTACAATATCTAAACTCTGTATTTGTTTCATAGCTCGACTACTCGCATTGAATTCAACCGGTAGTGTTACGATAGAGAAGAGCACTGCAAATGACATAAACGCAATTCCAATCCATAACGCTGTGGAACCTAAAGTACTGTGTAAAGTAGTTAAAATAATACCAGCAAAAACAGCTAAATATCCAATTGAACTACCAATATTTGCCAAAGGTACCAGTGATGTTCTGAATTTCAAGAAGAAATAGCCTTGTGCATGTTGTATTGCATGACCAACTTCGTGTGCTGCAATCGCAGTTCCCGCTACCGAAGGACGGCTAAAGTTTGCAGGTGATAATACTACAACTTTCTTTCTAGGATCGTAATGATCAGTTAAGAAACCATTCCCTTCGACGACATCTACATCATAAATGCCATTCGCATGTAGTATTTCTAATGCAACTTCTTGTCCGGTCTTGCCACTTGTTGATCTAACTTGTGAATATTTCTCATAATTCGATTTAACTTTGTGCTGTGCCCATAGAGGGAGTACCATTAAGATAACAAAGTAAACTATCATATAGATAAAAGACAAAAATCCTCACTCCTTTAGTTATATTTTACTGTGAACGTTAAGGAAGGTCAAATAATTTAGTCTTTTTAAATCGGGTTAAATATAAATAAAGTACGAGTGGAATTACACTTAATGTAAATGCTAAGTAGGCCACGCCTTCAATATGTCTAGCAATAAAGTCATAAAAAGGATACTGCATAAAGACATAATCAATTATATCGTTATTAAACACCCAAATCATACTGATTAAGAAGCCAAGTAGAGTTACTTTCATTCTCGGATAAAATAGTAAGGCTTGGATTGCCATAATGCCATGAGAGAGTATCAACATACATCCAATTACAGTTACATGATCATACTGTATAAACATAATCACATTCATGATTACTGCCCAAACGCCATACTTTATTAATGTTGTAAAAGCGAGCGCTTCTACGATAGGTAATTGCTTACCTAGCATAAAGCCTATAATCGCAATACATAGAAACAACGAAGCGGTTGGACTATCAGGCACAAACGGTTTGAATTGCCAACTCGTTGCTTGTAATTGTGTACCATACCAAATATAACCATATATTGTGCCTAAGACATTACAGATTAATAAAAAAGAAAGTATTATTTTATTGTAGATACATAGCTGCCAAATTGTTGTTATGTTCATAGATTTATTCCCTCAAACCTGAATTAACATTTCTTGATTTAAAAGTATTTAATATTTGTGATAATTGATAGAACAACGGTCGATCATGCAATTGCAAACTCAAATCTATATTGGATTGTAAATGCTGAATAATTGAGCGTTCACTTTTTTTGGTTAGAGGTATGCTATAGATATCTTGCATATATAATGCATAATATGGTGAATTGAGTAGTTGATTAAGCAACAGCTCGTCTAAACGAGGTTCTCTAACATCCTCTTCCTCAAAATGTAATTTGACATCGAATGCAAATTTCGACTTCACGACATAATTAAATATTTCGTCATTATTAATCAATTGTTTGTCACTCAGTATCAAACGAATCGCAATTTTATTCGCATTAACTACCGACATCTCTAATGTATTATGTGTAGGTATAATTTCATCTACAAAATGTATGTTTTGCAAAACATCTGGTGCTGATTTTAAATAATTCAGCACCCATACGCTGATACGTGACTTAAAGCGATATTGAAATAATATATATTCTATAAAAGATGATTTCATCTGTTGCAATGTGTCAGCCAAACAGCTCACCTTCCTCGACTAGTAAGATGTTAATCTTTCGGCCTCATCATGCCATGTTTCATTACTCGGCTCTAACTCTAATAATTGATTTAATATTGATTTAGCCTGTTCTACTTTACCAATTTCAATTAAATAGTAGTAATAATCACTTAAGAATGCCGATTGACTTTGTAATGTTGGATATGCTAATTCAAAGAAATGTTGAGCCTCTTTATCACGTTCTTCCTGTCCAAGCGCAAATGCGAGATGCCACATAAATACTGGATCTAAATCCTCTTCATCCACATATTGTAAAAGTCCAATTAAACTTTCGTAATCTTCTTCTGAACGGTACAAATCACTAAGAATTAACAATGGTTCTTGATAAGCATTGTCTACTTCCAATGCTTGAATCAATAATTGAACGCCTTCATTTGCATCACCGTGTTCAATTTGAATGCTACCAGTTGACACCATTAACTCTTTATAGAATTGACTTAGTCTCAATCCCTCTTTACCAATTTCGATTGCGTCAGCATGATTATGTTCATTTTCATATAATTGCTGTAAATAGAAATAACCTTGTAAAAAGTCTGGGTCTTTTGATAGTAAAGTTGTTACAAGTTTAATGGCTTCTTGTGTTAAGTCATTCTTTTCATAGGCGATTGCTTTTTTCAAATAATCTTCAGAATTCATTTCATCTTCGTTCATTTCGTCAAACATTTTTATGGCATCGCTATAATTACCACTTTGTAAACTACAATCTGCCAATCGTGCGAATAAATTAATCGTATTCACTTCATACTCGCCAGTCTCTAATACTGTTTCATATTCCGATGCAGCTCTTAGATATTGGCCATCAAAATATAATAACTCAGCTAAAGCAAAATGAATAATTGGATCATTTGGTTCAAGCTCAATTGCTTCTACTAATTTGTCAATTGCTACTTCAATCATATTTAATTGTTGATACAGATCTGCTTCTAGCATTAGCCTTTCAGTAGATAATTCTACTTCGTTAAGATATTCTAAAGCTTCGTCAGTTTGATTTTCTGACATTAATCCTTCAATAAAATAAATTAAAAGTTCACTTTCATCTGGATACTTGTGATATAAAGTTCTAAAAACTTCTAATCCTTGAGGCATTAGTCCATAATTATATAACGTTTCTCCCAGTACAAATAAGGCGTCATCATTCGGTGAACTCAATGCCTCATTTACACGAGTGTCTAAGTTATCTAATTTTTGTAAGTTGATATCATCTATTAGTTTATAGATGTCTTCCATACTTTTTATCCCTCATTTTCTAATTGTTTTAACTTGTCCATAAACCCTGGGAAAGATACATTGACTGCATCAAATTGGTTAATCGTTAATGACTCTGAAGTTAAAAGGGAAGCGATAGCTAACATCATACCGATTCTATGGTCTGTATAACTATCTACCGTGGCAGTTTGCTCTAATGCTGATGGATGAATAATCATTCCATCGTTTGTAGGTTGCAATGTAAAACCTAATAAATTGAGCATGTTTGCTGTAGTGTCAATACGGTTAGTTTCTTTCACTTTTAATTCTTCTGCATCTTTAATGATACTCGTTCCATTCGCTTGTGTACATAAAAGTGCAATAATTGGTATTTCATCAATTGCTCTAGGTACCAAGTCCCCTTCTATATGTATTGGTTTCATATTGGGAGAATATTGCACGCGTATAGAAGCAGTAGGTTCAGCACCATTTGTTTGATTAAATAATGTAATGTTCCCTTCCATTTGAGTCACGATATCTATAATACCTGAACGGGTCGAGTTTATGCCAACATTATGAATTGTAATATCGCTATCAGGAGTGATTAACCCAGCAACAATAAAGTAAGCTGCAGATGATATATCACCTGGTACATTAAAGTCTGCTGCTTGAATATGCTCTATACCTTTAGGTGGTATTTCGATATAGTCGTCCTTTGTTTGAACAGGAATATTAAAGTGTTCGAACATTGTTTCACTATGATTTCTTGTAGTACCTAATTCTTTAATAGTTGTCTGTTCATCTGCGAATAAACTTGCAAACAAAATTGCACTTTTGACTTGGGCACTGGCAACTTCCATTTCGTAATTGATTCCTTTAATTTGTGCAGGTTTGATGATTAATGGAGTGTAGTTATTATCAATAGCAGTTATGTTGGCATCCATAGCAGTTAATGGCTTGAGAATTCTATCCATAGGTCTTTTGCCTATAGATTCATCACCGGATAGCACACTTTCAATTCCTAAACCACATAATAGTCCAGCAACTAATCGTGTTGTCGTTCCTGAATTTCCTGTATATAACACTTGGTGCGGTGTTTTAAAATGTTTATAGCCTGGTGAATCGATTTCGATTTTATTATCGGATACAGAGATATCAACGCCTAGTTTTTTGAAAATTTCAACTGTACGTAAACAATCTTCTCCGAGCAAAGGTTTGTTAATTGTTGATTTGCCAGTAGCTAATGAAGCTAACATTATCGCTCTATGTGTCATTGATTTATCGCCTGGGACCTCTATTTCACCAGTTAAAGGTCCATTAATTGCTATTGTCTCATTGTTTGTCATCTGTGGCCCTCCTACTTTTTAAAGTGCGCAACTAATAATTCGAAAGACTGAAGCAGTATTGACTTATCTACATGCTTTACGATTGGATTGCCAATACCGTCCAACAGAACCATTTGTACACCTTGTTGATTATTTTTTTTATCTTTTAACATCAATGCGTATAGTGCATCAAATTCAAATTGACTTATAATGTCTAAAGGATAGTTTAAGTCTTGTAAATATTGAATATAATGTTCGATATCAAAATCTTGATTTAGAACTTGATTACTAACAATAAATTGATAAATGATTCCTATCATCACTGCATGTCCATGAGGTATTTTAAAGGTATATTCAACAGCATGACCAAATGTATGACCTAAATTTAAATATTTTCGTACATTTGATTCCTTTTCATCCTGTAAAATAATATTCAGTTTAGTTTCAATTCCTTTATAAAGGTAGTATTCAATTTCATCTAATGCCTTAAGTTCAGTGGCATCACTATATTGCTGTTCGATTTCGCGCACTGCAGCCTCATTGTTTAATAAGGCATGTTTATAAACTTCCGCATAGCCGCTTAGCACTTCTGAAAATGGTAATGTTGATAAGAAATTCAGATCATAGATAACAGCTTTCGGTCTATAAAATGCACCAATAAGATTTTTGCCATGTTGTGAATTAATACCAACCTTTCCACCAACACTAGAATCATGAGCTAGAATAGTCGTTGGAACTTGAATGAAATCTACACCACGTAAAAGTGTTGCTGCTAAAAAGCCAGTAAAATCGCCAGTAGCACCACCACCTATAGCGATTAAACATGTATCACGAGTTAATTGTCTGCTCAGTAATGCCTCAATTGTCTCTGCATAGAAGGTTAATGACTTAGTTGACTCTCCTGAAGGTATTATCACTTTATGTGCATCATATTCAGAAGTTAAAAATGCTAATGCAGAAGACCATGTATTATTTACTGTGGCATCAACAACTAAGACGATATCTTTATAGCCTTGTATAAATTGATGTAATTGTTCTAATGCGTTATGTTCTACAATGATTGGATAGTTGTTAGAATTATAAGTCGTTTCTAATATCATGATTTCACCTAATTACATTTAATATTTTAATATTGCTTAATATTCAATATTAATTTGACGTTGTGCTTCAATTTGTTCCTTTAATTGGTCGATATGATTTGAATGGAACTCTTCTAATACAGCCTTTGCCAATTCAAATGCTACGACATTTTCCATTACGACACTTGCTGCAGGCACTGCACAACTATCAGAACGTTCGATTGACGCTTTAAATGGCTCTTTGGTATTGATATCAACAGAATTCAATGGTTTATATAAAGTAGGAATCGGCTTCATCACGCCACTCACTACAATTGGCATACCATTGGACATACCGCCCTCGAAACCACCTAAATGGTTAGAACCTCTGTAATAACCTTGTTCTGCGTCATATAAAATTTCGTCTTGTACTTCACTACCAGGTAACTCAGCACATTTAAAACCTTCACCAAAGCTTACACCTTTAAAGGCATTAATACTAACTACACCTTGTGCAATTCTTCCGTCAAGCTTTCTATCATAATGTACATAACTTCCAATGCCTACTGGTACACCTTCTACTACTGTTTGAACAATACCACCTATTGTATCGCCGGCTTTTTTAGCTGCATCGATTTTATCTCTCATTTGTTGTGCTACGCTATCATCGATAACACGTACATCATTTTTATCTATATTGTCTTTAATTGTTTGGATGTCATATTCAGCATCATCTTTAACACCGCCAATTTCAACTACACGACTATAAAAGTTTATGTCTAATTGTTTAAGTAGAATTTTAGCTACTGCACCTACAGCAACACGTGCAGCTGTTTCACGTGCAGATGAACGTTCTAATACATTTCTTAGATCTCTATGATTATATTTCATACCACCAATAAGGTCAGCATGTCCTGGACGTGGTTTTGTAATAACACGTTTCATGTTATCTTGTTCTTCTTCACTTATTGGTGCTGCACCCATAATGTTTTTCCAGTGAGTAAAATCATCGTTAGTAACAACAAGCGTAATTGGGCTGCCTAATGTATAGCCGTTTCTGACACCTGAAACGATTTCAATTGTGTCCTTTTCAATTTGCATACGTCGACCTCTACCATAGCCACCTTGACGCTTGAACATCTCTTCATTTATATCTTCTACATTAATTTCTAAATTCGCTGGTACACCTTCAATTATTACAGTTAACTGTGGACCATGCGATTCCCCAGAAGTTAAATATCTCATTATTTACCCACTCCGTTCTTTAGTACTTTAAATTGTTATATGTTCTATATCTTATCATATTCATTTAAGCAAATTAATAGAAAAATTTACAAATCTTAAATCTTAAGAAAATTCTATCATTTCTATTTGAATTAGTGTACCACTTGTAAAGAGAGTTATAAATAGCATAAAGTGTTTAGCATGCATTTATGTCATTATTTAAACGGAAAATACGTAGAATGTAATAGTGTGTGTAAAAAGGTGATATAACGTAATGTTAAAAGCGCATAAAAAATAAAACCCTCAAGAAATTCATCTCAAGGGTCTCAATTTTATAATATATGTAAAATGGTATTATTCATATAACCAAGTTTCGCGAGTCTCAGTATAATCGCTAAGTTCTTCAGGTTTGAACCACAAAGCAATCTCTTTCTTTGCAGATTCTACAGAATCAGATCCATGAATAATGTTTCTTCCAACTGTTAAACCTAAATCTCCTCTAATCGTACCAGGAGTTGCCTCAGATGGATTTGTCTTGCCAATAATATGACGCGAGATATGTACAGCATCTTCAGCTTCAACAACCATTGCAAATACTGGTGCAGAAGTAATGAATTCAATTAAATTGTTATAGAAAGGCTTGCTCTTATGTTCAGAGTAATGTTCTTCAGCAAGTGATTGTGGCACTGTCATTAATTTACCCCCCACAATCTTTAACCCCTTTTGTTCTATACGAGAAATAATTTCTCCAATTAAATTACGTTGTACCGCGTCCGGTTTAATCATTAAAAAAGTTCTTTCCATCTTGTGTAAATCCCCCTGTATTGTTGTTTAAGTGTAAAATTCGTTATACACAATAAGATATATCCAAATAAATATACTTATCTGATACATTCCTATATTAACAGGTAATTAAAGCGCTTTCAACGTTTTTCACATAACTTACACATTTCTTTTTCCAACTTTTTTAATAATCTTTTTAAATAATGGTTTTGCACTGTCATTTTCAAGTTCATCAATCAGACTCAAAGCTTTATCGAGATACTTATCACTAATTTCTTGGGCAGTTTGTATCACATTTGATTGACGTATTGTATTGATACATGCCTCAAATTCTGCTTTATTACTCTCAGGGCTAAGCGCTGCAATTTGTGTTTTAAATTCAGTGTTAACTTTCATTTCAAGCAGTACTGGCAATGTAAGATGACCATTCATTAAATCACTTCCTACAGGTTTGCCTAATTGCTTCTCCGTACTAGTAAAGTCAAGAATATCATCTACAATTTGAAAGCTCATACCTATATAATGACCAATCATTTTTAAATTGTGGATTGTTTTAATATCTGCACCTGCAGCAATAGCGCCAACTTCTGTAGATAATTGGATAAGCAATGCAGTTTTTCTATTGATACGTCTTAAATAATTAGTAATAGTTTGATTGCTGTTAAACTGGTCTTGAAATTGGAATAATTCTCCTTTGCAAACATCGACAATAGAGTGTGAAATAACTTTGTGAACCCGATTATCTTCTATATACGAAATATATTCTAAGCCTAATGCAAGTAAGAAATTGCCAGTTAATATTGCAGTACTCTGATCCCATTTTTTAGAAATAGTTAAACGGCCACGGCGACGATCGCTCTTGTCTATCACATCGTCATGAACCAGTGTGGCCATGTGAATTAATTCTAATGCGACAGCTACTCTATACACATCTTCGCTTTCTGTTTCACCAAATTGTCCGCTTAAAATAGCGAATGCGGGTCTAACACGTTTTCCACCTGATGTGAATAAATGCTTGGCAGCAGCTTCTAGTGTCGGATCTTTGCTGATAATTGCTTGTTCGATTCTTTTTTCTACTTTTTTAATTTCGTTGTTCATGTTTAACTTTGACACGCTAATCACCTTTGGTTAATTCGATTTTATTTATAGCCAAGGTGCATTGCTGCAACGCCACCTGTAAAGCTACGTACTTTTATGTTACTGAATCCAGCTTGTGAAAATAGTCTTTTTAATTTCTCTTTATCTGGGAAATCAAATGTTGATTGTTGAAGCCATTCATATTCCTCTTTGGATTTAGCAAAAATTTTACCAAAAATAGGCATGATAAATTTAAAGTAAAATTTATATAACTGTGTGAATCCAGGTGTTGTAGGTTGGCTTGTCTCGAGACACACTACCATTCCCCCTGGTTTTAATACGCGGTTTAATTCCTTTAGCGTTGCCAAATAATCGGGAACATTTCTAAGACCAAACCCAATTGTAACGTAATCGAATTCATTATCTTCGAAAGGCAAGTTCATTGCGTCACCATGGACTAAATTAATATTGTCCATATCTTGCGTTTTTGTCTTCCCTACTTCAAGCATATTTTCACTGAAATCAACACCTGTTACTTCACCTGTTGGGCCTACTGCCTTACTAAGTGAAATTGTCCAATCAGCTGTTCCACAACAAACATCTAAGGCCTTTGAACCCGGTTTAACTTTCATCTCTTTCATAACATGCTTTCTCCAAGTCTTATGTTGTTCAAAGCTGATGATGTTATTTAATCGATCATATTTTCCTGATATATTTTGAAAAACGTTATGCACTTTTTCCTTGTTTACTTTATTATCTGCCATAGTTATTACCTCTTTTAAATTTGATTTCAGTTTTGTTAAATATTTTGAATGAATAATTTAATTTCGTTATCTGTATATTTTTTTAAATAAGCAGGTTTCTGTTCAATGAGTTGACTTAATAGTTTGTCATTAATGCTTTGTATATCAATTGCTTCATTGGCATAATGCTTCAACGTAATCATTAAAAAAATGTTCTCTACTTTTAGTATGTGAGAACCCATTTCTGATTTATCTAAATCATCTTGGTGTACAGATGATTTAATTTCATTTACCTCCACAATTGATCGACTGATATCCTTTTGATAACTTGGATTATTTAAACTTGCTAATAATGTATAAAAATGGGCACTTATTAAATCACCGATTAAAATAGATTTCTTTGAAGTATCTTTTATATAGGCTTCATCTAAGTGGCGCATTGCAGTATCTATAGTGAGGCAAGCTAATTTCGCTTCTTCAGGAATATCGTATGTATCAAGTATTTGACCTAATATTTGGTTGAAATATATAGATTCATAATGGTCTACACCTTTAAGTCTGCTGCTAATTTGTTTTTCTAATATGCTTAATGTCGTTTCCATGTTCACACCTCACGTTATTATCAATATACATATTAACATTATATAATGAAAAATAAAATCAACGATAATTAAAGTTATTAATATTTAATGTTAAATATACCAGTTAATGACAGTTTGTTGAAGATTATGGAATTTTTAAATCCCTAATTTTATGTAAATCACTTAAATGAGAGTTATTGTTTAATTTTTATGTATTGCGTCATCGAAAAAATTACAAAAAGAAAAAGCCCCTTTAAAAGGGCTTTAAGTAAAAGTAAAGAATTATTTAACTGCGTCTTTTAAAGCTTTACCAGCTTTGAATGCTGGAACTTTGCTTGCAGGGATATCAATTTCTTTACCAGTTTGAGGGTTACGGCCTTTACGTGCAGCACGTTCACGTACCTCAAAGTTACCGAATCCAATTAATTGTACTTTTTCACCTTTAGAAAGTGATGATTGAATTGATTCGAATACTGCATCAACAGCTAAACCTGCTTCTTTTTTAGTTAATTCAGCTTGTTCAGCTACAGCATTGATTAAATCTGTTTTGTTCATTATGAATTCACCTCCCCTAGGGTCTATAATGATAACTTTGTATCATTATGCTTTGACTTTAACACAACGATAATCACTACTGCAACGATTTATGCGCAAAAAACGTTGAAATAATGGGATTTTGATGACAAATTGTTATAAATTTAATTAAAAGTGTAAAAATACTTTATTATTCGGACTTTTTGCCGCGTCCCATGAGGTCTTTGACACTTTCTGATACAGGTGTATTTTCAAATAAAACACGATATAAAGCTTCAGTGATTGGCATTTCAACATTATGCTTTTTAGCTAAATGATGAACTGATTTCGTCGTATAAACGCCTTCGACAACCATGTTCATTTCATCTAAAGCTGTTTCTAGTGATTTACCTTCACCTAATTTGTATCCTAAAGTAAAGTTACGAGAATGTGTCGATGTACATGTAACGATTAAATCTCCAATGCCACCAAGACCTAAGAAAGTAAGTGGATCTGCACCTAGCTTTTCACCAAGACGACTTATTTCTGCCAGCCCTCTTGTCATTAGTGCTGCTTTAGCATTGTCGCCAAAGCCCATGCCTGTAATCACACCACTAGCAACAGCGATAATATTCTTTAATGCGCCACCTAATTCAACACCAACTAAATCGTCGTTTGTATATACACGCAAATATTCATTCATGAATAAATCTTGTGTCAACAAACTAACTTCTTTTGACTTTGATGATGCGGCAACAGTTGTTGGTTGTTTTATAACAACTTCTTCAGCGTGACTTGGTCCAGATAGTACACCGATGCCAGCATTGTGTTCAGGAGAAATTGAATCCTCTAACATCTCTGAAACACGTTTGAAGGTGTCATTTTCAATACCTTTCGCCACATGTATAAATGTTTTTTTAGTTGTTAGCAAGCTATCGATTTTTTTAGCAATTTCACGCATTGCTTTTGTAGGCAGTGCCATTAAATAAATATCCGCAAATTGTGTTGCTTCTTCAATATCTAATGTTGCTTTAATCGATGAATCTAAAATTGCATCATTTAAATACTTTGTATTTTTATGTTGTTCATTGATATCGTTAATTGTTTGTTCATTTTTTCCCCACATTAATACTTGATGTCCATTTTCTGCTAAGACATTCGCAAGTGCGGTTCCAAAACTTCCAGTGCCAAATACGGTAACGTTTGACATGGTATCCCCTCCGGTCTAATTAATTTCGTTTTCTTGGTATAATATGCACAGGTGTTCCTTCAAAACCAAATGCTGATCTGATTTGATTCTCTAAATAACGTTTATAAGAAAAGTGCATTAATTCTACATCATTAACGAATACTACAAATGTAGGTGGTTCAATTGCCACTTGAGTCGCATAGAACACATTTAATCGACGCCCTTTATCTGTAGGTGTTGGGTTCATAGAAATGGCATCTGTAATTACTTCGTTTAGAGTTGAACTTTGAACACGCTTTTTATGATTTTCACTAGCTTCTCTAATGTATGGGAAAAGTGTTTTTAATCTAAGTTTTTCCTTTGCAGAAATAAATGCAACTTCTGCATAATCTAAAAATTGGAATTCTTTACGAACTTCATCTTTAAATTCTTTCATTGTATTCGTTTCTTTATCAACTGTATCCCATTTATTGACTACGATAACAATTGCTTTACCTTCTTCATGAGCATAGCCCGCAACACGTTTATCCTGTTCGATAATACCTTGTTCAGCATCTATAACGATTAAAATGACATTTGAACGTTCGATCGCTTTTAATGCGCGTAATACAGAATATTTTTCAGTATTTTCATAGACTTTACCCTTTTTACGCATTCCAGCAGTATCAATTAATACATAATCTTGCCCATCATAACTATACTCTGTATCAACCGCATCTCTTGTAGTACCAGCTACGTTAGATACAATAACGCGTTCTTCACCCAAAATGGCATTAACTAAACTAGATTTACCAACGTTTGGTCTACCAATAATAGATAAACGGATAGTATCATCATCGTAAGGTTCAGGTTCTTCGTCTTTAAAATGCTTAACAACTTCATCTAACAAATCCCCAAGGCCAAGGCCATGCGAACCTGAAATAGGGTATGGTTCTCCGAATCCTAATGAATAAAAATCATAAATTTCATTACGCATTTCAGGATTGTCTACTTTATTAACCGCAAGTACGACTGGTTTTTTCGATTTATATAGCATTTGGGCAACCATTTCATCACTTTGAGTTAACCCTTCACGTACATTTACCATAAAGATGATGACATCTGCTTCATCTATAGCTATTTCTGCTTGTGCTTTTATTTGTGTTTGGAATGGTGCATCACCAATTTCAATACCTCCAGTATCAATAATATTGAAATCATGTGTTAACCATTCGCCTGATGAATAAATTCTATCACGAGTTACTCCGGGTGTATCCTCAACAATAGATACACGTTCACCGACAACTCTATTAAAGATTGTAGATTTACCAACATTGGGCCTTCCTACAATCGCTACTATAGGTTTAGTCATAACTTACTTCCTCTCTTTTATAATCTCTATAATTTTATCACATGGTTTAATTAATTCAAAAGAAATATTAAATCAATCGCCTCTCTTGAATGATAATCGGAATATGTTGCTTCATTTCAGTATATATAAGCACATAAAAAATAATCTTGTCCTATGAAATCATAAGGACAAGATTTAAATTGGTATATATGGGTCAAATTAAAATTTAAAGTCTTTCAATTTATCTCCAAAGACATCACCGAGTGTAGGATTATCATCCTCATCTGATGAACTATCTAAGTATGATTGTGTCTCTTCATTACTGCTTTCTTGAGAGTGATCATCAGACTCTTCATTTGGCAATGTTGCTTTGATAGATAATGAAATACGTTCGTTATCTATATCCACACCAAGTACTTTCACTTTAACTTCTTGACCAGGTTCTAGTACTTCGCTCGGAGTACCGATGTGTTTGTGGCTAATTTCAGAAATGTGTACTAATCCTTGTACACCTGGTTTAATTTCAACAAAAGCACCAAATTCAGCTAATCTGATAACTTTGCCATCGATAACATCGCCTTCGCTAAACTCTCCTTGGATAGATTCAAACGGACTAGGTAAAGTATCCTTAATTGATAATGAGATTCTTTCAGAATCTTTATCGATTGATTTTACTTTTACTTTAACATCATCACCAATTGAAACGACATCTTCAGGAGATTTAACATGTTCGTGAGATAACTCAGAAACATGTACTAAACCATCTACGCCACCAATGTCGATAAACGCACCAAAGTTAGTTAAACGAGCAACTTTACCATCGATAACATCGCCTTCATTTAATGAAGATAATAAAGCGTCCTTTTTCTCTGCATTTTCTAATTCTTCTACAGCTTTTCTACTAAGGATGACGCGATTATTAGCAGGATCTAATTCCTCGACCTTTAATTTTAAGACTTGACCTTCAAAATCAGAGAAATCTTCAATGAAATCAGTTGAAATTAATGAAGCAGGTACGAAACCTCGTTGTCCTACATCCACAACTAATCCGCCTTTAACTACTTCTGTTACTTTGGCTTCAATTGTCTCATTGTTATCAAGCTGTTCTTGCAGGAATTCATATGATTTCTCTGTTTCAAGTTGACGTTTTGATAGTATATATGCACCTGTTTCATTCTCTTCGTCATACTCAACTTTTGTAACGTATGCACCAATTTCGTCACCGACTTTCACAGCATCACTAGGTGTATCAATGTGATGAGTAGAAAGTTGACTAATAGGGATAATGCCATTAAACTTACTACCGTTTACATGAACAATTACTTGCTTTTCTTCTATTTCTAGAACTTCGCCAGTAACCTTGTCCCCTTCTTTAATATCGTGGATCATTGATTCGTTGAATTCTTCAGTCATCTTGTCTGCCTCCTTATTACACTACATATTTATAACATCTTATAAACTGTCAAAATTGTCAAGAAATTCTACTCTTTTAGAGGAATGCCATACATTTTGTTATATAAATGTAAAAATATTTTGATTTAAACTCACTGAAATTTAATGAATTTTACTTTTATTTTACATTTATGCCAATATATGTAGTAATAAAATCATAAAAAATTGTACATCCTTGTTATACCCTATTCGAAATAATATATAACTTTTTTAGTCAATTTTTACGTTGCTTTTAATAAGATGAGCTGAAATAGTTTTATGCCAACGATGAAACCATATCGAGTATCTCATTAGTTACAGTTTCAATATCCTTTCCAGTAGTATCTAAAGTTACCGCATCATCTGCTTTTTTAAGTGGAGAGATTTCACGATTCATATCATAATGATCTCGGTCTGCAATTTCTTGTCTAAGTTGCTCGACAGTTGATTCAATGCCTCTTTCCTCATTATCTTTTTGTCTACGAATAGCACGTTCTTCAACTGAAGCGATCATGTATACCTTTAAATCAGCATCAGGTAATACAACAGTACCAATATCTCTTCCATCCATGACGATACCTTTTTTAGCTGCCAATTCTTGTTGTTTATTTACTGCAAACGTTCTTACCGGTTCCTTTGAAGCTACATATGAAACATGATTCGTAACGTCATTTTCTCTTAAGTAGTCTGTAACATCTTGATTATCTAAGATGACACGTTGTCCTTTCACTTCGTCGTATGTTAAAGCTAATTCAGAACCTGCAATTAATGTCTCAAAATCTTCTGTTTTATTTTGTTGTAAATATTTATATGTAATTGCACGATACATTGCTCCCGTATCGACATATATCATTGATAATTTTGCAGCAACTATTTTTGCAATTGTACTTTTACCTGCGGCTGCAGGACCATCTAATGCGATATTTATTCGTTTCATTTCAGAAAACCTTCCTTGTTGTTTTATGAATAATATTTTATCATAAATATGTATTATATTAATAGGAGGAATGCACGCATGAAAAAACTTCTTGTCATACATACAGGTGGCACAATCAGCATGTCGCAAGATGAATCAAATCAAGTTGTTACTAATGAGAAGAATCCAATTTCAACACATCAAGAAATTATTAAAGCATATGCTGACGTAACAGAAATTACACCATTTAACGTACCATCACCACATATGGATATTCATTATGTTGAGCAATTAAAGGACATTATTGAATCAGCAGCTAAAGAAAATCAATATGATGGTTTTGTAATTACTCATGGTACCGATACACTCGAAGAAACTGCTTATTTATTAGATTTAACAGTAGAAATTTCCCAACCGATTGCAATTACAGGTGCAATGCGTTCCTCAAATGAAATTGGTGCAGATGGTTTGTATAATTTTATATCGGCAATTCGTGTTGCGACGAGTGATGAATCCACAAATATGGGAGTTATGGTGGTATTTAATGATGAAATACACACAGCTAGAAATGTTACTAAAACACATACATCAAATACGAATACCTTCCAAAGTCCAAACCATGGACCGTTAGGTGTAGTGACTAAAAATAGTGTCCAATTTCATCACAAACCTTTCGAACATCAGATATTAGATAAAATCGATCAAAATTTAAATATTCCTTTGGTAAAAGCATACATGGGTATGAATAATGATGTTTTAGAATTTTATAGTAAACAAAAGGTTGATGGGATTATTATAGAAGCCTTAGGTCAAGGTAATTTACCACCTACTTGTTTAAAAGGTTTAGCTGCTTGTTTAAATCAACGTATTCCTATTGTACTTGTTTCACGTTCATTTAATGGGATTGTTGGCCCTATTTATGCATATGAAGGTGGTGGCGCAACGTTAGAACGTCAAGGTGTTATATTTTCTAATGGATTAAATGGACCAAAAGCCAGATTAAAATTATTAGTTGGACTCAGCAACAATTTAAATAGTGACGAATTAAATCATTATTTTGAATCTCAATTATAATTTGTGGATTTGATTGATAGATTGATAGTCCAAATTTATAAGTCTATTAAAAGTATGACTTTAAATTGCATTTCATCAATAGGTTTTATAAATAATAAAGTCTTGTATATGAATTTCGGTAAAATAACACTCAGATGATTGAATTCAATTTATCTGAGTGCTTTTTTGATTATATATATTATTGGCTCGCTTTCCTAGGGGACAGCTTCAGCCTGTAGTCTTCAGCTTGTCCTGTTCCCTCAGGAATCTCGCCAAAATACGTTGAAATTATTTGTGCCTATTAAATTATCATACATTTAAATTCTTCTATTCAATTCGTCTTGTATTTGTTGGTATATCAATCATTAAATTTATAATATTTTATTTACTAGATTTTCATTCATATTATATATTGTTAAATCGCTTTCCTAGGGGACAGCTTTAGCCTGTAGTCTTCAACTTGTCCTGTTCCCTCAGGAGTCACGCTAACATACTTTGTATCTGTGTATAAATTCATATTAAAATACTATGGGCAAAAATGATCCTTTTGTTCATTTACTAACTATAATTAAACTAAACAAATGAGCTATTTTAAGTATAAAGACTGCAACTCAACTTTACTGTCAAAGGTAACTACAATACGAATCCCCTTAATTGTTAGTTGATGATATATTATTGAAATTGTTTTATCAAACCTTGGAACTGAATATTGATGAATACCAACATCATCGTGCTACTACTTCTAATAATTATAAAAAAGACAATTTCTATATTATTTCAATAGAAATTGTCTTCTTAAACTTGTTCGAAGATTTTACATCTCAGAATCTATTTATATTTATTGTCCTATCTATTATGATTCAAGCGGTGTTTGCTTTTTAGTTAAAATACTTTGTGTAATTATGCCACCGTGGTATTTTCCATTTTCAATAAAGATGGTATTTGCATCATTACCAGCAGCGATTACACCTGCAATATAGCAGTTTTCTACATTAGTTTCGTAGGTTTCTTTATTGTGTACGGGTGCTGTACCAAATTCATTTGTGTTTATTTCAATCCCTATTGATTCTAAGAAGTCATAATCTGGATGATAACCAATCATCGCAAATACATAATCATTAGGGATTTCGAATATTTGATCATCTTGCTTATATTCTATTGAGTTTTCATTAATTTTTATAACTTCAGCGTTAAAGTGCATATTGATTTTTTCATTTCTTACTAAAGATTCAAAATTTGGTAATATCCATGGTTTTATTGCTTGTGGATAAGCTTCACCACGATATAGTACTGTAACATTAGCACCAGCTTTTTCAAGTTCTAATGCCGCATCAACTGCAGAGTTTTTGCCTCCTATTATAACCACATTTTGATCAAAATAAGGGTGCGCTTCTTTAAAATAATGTTTAACTTTTGAAAGTTCTGCACCTTCAACTTCAAGTGTATTATGATGTCCATAATAACCTGTAGCAACTGTTAAGAATCTACATTGATACACATCTTTAGTCGTTGTAATTGTAAATCGATTATTAATCTTTTTAACGGTAAGGACTTCTTCAAAAGCATTAATACGCAATTGATGATGTTTAACAACTTCTCTATAGTATACTAATGCTTGGTTTCGATGAGGTTTACTGTCTTCTACAATAAAAGGAATGTCTCCGATACTTAATTTATCACTTGATGAAAAGAATGTTTGATGCGTTGGATAATTGTAAATTGCATTTACGACGTTACCTTTTTCAATAACTAATGTTTCGATACCTTTTCTTTTTTGTTCGATAGCGGCACTTAGTCCACAAGGACCTCCGCCTATGATGATACTTTCGACTGTTTGCATACGTAATTGTCCTCCTTTAACCACTCATATATTATACCAGTAGTTATAAAAAAACCAAATGAAAGAAACTGAAACTTCTATATATCAACTATTTAAATTTAGAATATATAATTGTAAGATAAACATATTTTTAAACAATAACTTAAAGTAGTTAATCATATACCAATGTCACTAATTGCAGCAGGAAATTTTCAATGTATAAATTAAGGCGAGCTAATCCAAAGAATAAGATTAGCTCGCCTATTTAAAGCGTGTGTATTAATGCTAGTATCACTTTAAAATTTTATTATTGTGGAATTACTAAACGTTGACCATTGTGTATATCATTGCCTGAAAGGTTGTTAGCTTGTCTTATTTTTTCGACATTTTCAGGTGTTCCTTCACCATAATATTGAATAGCAATTCTATATAAGTTTTGACCATTTACAACATGAGTACGTTGTCCTGAAGTGTTTGTTGATTGTTGTGAATCTTGGGAACTATTTTGGCCACTTGTTGACTGATCATCGCTGTTAGAAGAGCTAGATTGACCTTGGTCAGTAGCTGCACCACTTGAGTTACTATCACTAGCACTTTGATCACTAGAATCAGAACCATTTGTAGCTTGATCAGAACTACTGCTTTGACTACTGTTGTCAGATGAATCTGCATCACTTGTAGCTTGATCAGAGTCAGAGTCGCTGCCGTCAGACGCACCAGATGATTTTTCACTGTCATCTGAACTTTTAGACTTGTCATCGCTAGACTTATCTTTATCTTTATCAGAATCAGCTTTTTTATCTTTATCTCCGTCTTTGTCTTTATTATCAGCTACTTTTTTATCATCGTTAGCACTCTTATCATCATTATTTCCAGTTAAGGCCATGCCACCGAAAATACCAATTGCCGCCAAAATTAAGATTGCTGCTAAAATTGGTAATAATTTACCTAATAAGCCGCCTTTTTTCTTTTTACGTTTGTAATCATCGTTATTATTACTATTATTTTGATGATTGTTTCCGCCATTTCCATTAGAACCGGAACCACTTGCTTTTGAAGCTGCTGCGGCGCCACCAGCACCCGCTGCAGCAGCACCACCAGCAACTGCGGCACCTTTTTTCTTGGATTTACCGTTGTTCTTTTCTTCATTATGTTGTTCTTTTGATTGTGATTCGTTTGATTTATTGTCTGCAGTGTTACTTTCTGCGTTTTTATCTTTGTTTGATTTGCTAGCAGCATAAGCACCTGCACCTGCGCCCGCTGCAGCAGCACCACCAGCAATAGCAGCGCCTTTTTTCTTGGAACCATCTTTTGAATCGGTTGATTCATTTTGCTCATGTTGTTCCTTGTTATTTTTATTATGCTCTGGATCATTGACTCTATTATCAGCATCATCCTTATTTGCAGCATATGAGCCTGTGCCAGCACCAGCAGTAGTACCACCTGTCTGTGTAGCGTCTTGCTCACGATTTGTAGTATCATTTTGATCATCAACATGCTGTTCTTTCGAAGAATGCTTGTCGTTGTTGTGTTTATTTGCAGCATAAGCACCTGCACCTGCACCAGCTGCTGCGCCACCAGCAATGGCAGACCCTTTACCATTATGTTTATCATCTGCAGTTCGCTTGTCAGCTGCATCTTTATCTTGATGTGATAAATCAGTATCATCTTTACGAGTGTTTACGTCACTTCTGTCATGATTTTCTTGTTGCTTTAAGTCGTTATTTGATTTGTCATATTGATTGTTACGATGTTGTTCATCAGAAGTTTCTTGATAGATATTATTGTCTCGTGAATGATCATCATGATCTTGTGACTGGTTAAAGTCTGATGATGATTTGTTTTGGTCATTAAGGTGTTGTTCTTGATCAAGTTGTTGCTCTTGTTGTTGATCAGATTGTTCCCCTTTATTTTGATTTGTTGCTGTATCTCGTCTACGTTGTCTTCTTTGAGCATTTCTTGGAGGGAATTGCTCATTGTTTTTGTCGGATACTTCTTCTTTTGCATTGTCAACAGAAGCGTCAACAGATTCATTTGTTTTGTCTAGGTGTTCATTTGGATCAATTGATTGACGATTTTTCTCAAAATCATCTTTAAAGTTGTTGTTAGACAAATTCATCATCCTTCCTTTATTTATATATTAAGTATATACTGTTTTACCCTAATCAAACGTAAATATGTATACCTATTTTAAGAAAACTACAATATTTATGTCATTATAAGTTGTATTATAGCTTGTTTGAAAATGTTAAGTAAAGTAATTGTCTATCTATTTGAACAAATTTTTTAATTTTTCATTATAATCAATTTTACGTTTTACTTTTTTGCGATTAAATATTTTTATTAATTCAATATCAGCATCATTATCACAACATTTTTCAGGTCGTTTATTCACAAATTCACCAAAAAATTCCATAAGATATGCGCGTCTACACTGATCTAAATTCTTATAACCCAACATTCTGATATAACCATTTCTTTTACGTTGGTAAGTATTTTCAAATATATGTCGTAATTCATTAAATGTATAATAACTACTTAAAATTTCAATAATTTCTTTTTTATAAGGTATTAAATCCATACCTAATTCAAATGCATTAACATCTTCATTAGTTATAATATCAGTAAATAACAGTGTTTCAAGTAAGAAACTATCATCTGGTTGATATAAACTGATGGCTTGACTTTGTTTGCCATCTCTCCCAGCACGACCAATCTCTTGTAAATAATTCGACGGACTAGTTGAAAGATGAAAGTGAATGATTGTACGAATATCTTTTTTGTTTATTCCCATTCCAAATGCACTTGTAGCAACAATGATAGGAATATCGTTATTAAGAAATTGATGTTGAACCGTTTGCCGTTCCTGATAGGATAGATCACCGTGATAAATACCTGTTAAAAAGCCTTGTTGATAAATTTCTTGAGCTAATGATAAACAGACTTTTTTTGATGAAACATAGATAATTGTCGGTCCAGATTGTTCTAATGTTGGCAGCAACCATTTGAGTTTTTCTTCATCATCTGCAAAATTTTGATGGTGTAGTGAAATATTGTCTCTATTCATACTTGTTTTAACTACATTGAATTGAGTACGTAACATTTGGTTCAAATCAGATAATAGATGTGGTGGTGCTGTCGCTGTTAATCCTAATATAGAAACGTTAGTAAATTGTTGAATGATTTTTCCTATAAGTGCATAATGTGGTCTGAAATCATAGCCCCATTCTGACAAACAGTGGGCTTCATCTAAAACAATAAGACCAAAGTTAATATGTTTAATGAGTTTGAAATTATGGGGTTGGAGTATAAATTCAGGGCTTAAGAAGATAAAACGACTTTGCTTTAGATTTTTGATATTTGCTGAACGTTCATCTTCATCCATACCAGAATGAATACAACTCACTTTATGTTCACCATGTGCTTTAAGTTGCATAACTTGGTCATCCATTAACGAAATAAGTGGTGAAATAATTAATGTAGGTTGTTGTTTAATATATGTAGGTAATTGATAACACAGACTTTTACCACTACCAGTTGGTAATATACCTAATGTATCTTGTTGGTTTAGTACGCTTTTAATAATTGCTTCTTGTCCAGGCTTAAATGTTTCAAATCCAAACCAATGTTTCAGTTCGTCAATCAGCATGTAGCTCACCTCTTTCTATGCCTACAATGATAAGCTTGATTGTAAAGTAACTTAATGACGGGAATCGTTCTTTATAGTTCCGCAATCTTTCATCCTTATGCTGTATATAATAATTTAGAAAATCAGAATTTAAATCATCCTTTAGAAACGCTTTATAATTTGATAAATATCCCTTTATAAACAATTCTAAGACATGGTCTTCAATTGTATTAATTTTAACTTGTTGATGTTGTGCCAAATCATCCATAGTTAGTCCTTTTTTTAAGCCTTCAAAAGATAAATCTGTTTTATGTAATAGCGTAGGTAACACAATTAACTGATGCAAAATAGGGTAACGTTGATTATCTTCAATTTGAAACATCATTACAACTAAATCGTTTAATTCTAATTCAAATAATAATTCTTGTGGCAAACCTTCTATTAAACTAACTTGCTGTCTAGTGTACATGCTATCTTCAAACCCTTGTAAGTAGTAATGAATGTAAGTCCCTTGGTTTTCTTTATGAATAGCTTCGAATAACATATGAAGTTCTGCAATAAAATCTTGTTCGAGGTTTGCCTCTTTAAGATATTTATATACATATTTAACACGTTTATGTATAGTTTGCTGTTGAGTGAGAGGGATAAATTGACTATCCTTATGCTGTAATTGTGAAATCGTTTGTGTTAATAATTGTATTGCTTGAAACGTATTAACGAGACTATCAAATGTATATCTTGGATGTACGCGTACGTTTAATGTTGTTTCTATTTCTGATTGGCTCAGATTATAATATCGCTCGAATGACGGATACTGGATATTAGGTAAGCTATGATATAATGATAGTAATTGTTGGCTACATGCATCAAAAAAGGTTTGATGTGATTTTTTGCCTATGATAATATTATATATGCTTTTTTCGGTTTTATAATGGTGTGTATTTTGTTGGATGAAATGAAATAAATTTTGCATGTTTACTCCCCTAATTAATTAAAACGAAAACATTGAAAAAAATAAGTACAGTGCTTACAATATTAATTGTGATTTTATTGTAGCATTTTTGTCAAAGGAGGCGAAGAAAATGGCTAAATATACTATTGTCGATATGGATACTTGCATTGCATGTGGTGCTTGTGGTGCTGCTGCCCCTGATATATATGACTATGATGATGAAGGTATTGCTTTTGTAATACTTGATGACAACCAAGGTACTGCTGAAGTGCCTGAAGAATTATATGAAGATATGGAAGATGCATTAGAGGGATGTCCTACTGATTCAATTAAAATTGAAGAAGAATCTTTTGATGGGGACGCACTGAAATTTGAATAGATTTTAAGTGACGAACTATATTTTAACCTTATTATAGGAAAAGCGCATGTTTAAGTTAATTTAAACATGCGCTTTTGTTATATGAAAACAAAATTTTATTTGTCACTATTTATTGATACGTTAGTGTATGTTAGCGCAATTTGTTATCTCGGTAAAACACTATTCAAGCGTTTGTATAATAAGATAAATATAATTGAAATAACAATACCTTTAATAATATTGAAAGGTATAACACCTGATACTATAATTATTTTCAAATTACCAAAAACATCTGATAAATTCATAATCATGCCATAGAGTGGTAACAACACAAAATAATTCAAAATGCTTAATACTAATGTCATTATTAAGGTTGCTACAGCTAAACCAGTAACTAATGATTTAGCGTTATTTTTATTTTTAGCAACATAAAACGCAGTAAGTATAAAACTTGTGGCTGCTAAAAAATTGGCCAACGGTCCTATTGGATCCCCTACATTGAATAAAAAATTCAATAAATTTTTAATAAATTCAACGATGATGCCAGCAATGGGTCCTAATGTAAATGTTGCAAGAAGTGCCGGTACATCACTAAAGTCTAATGTTAGATATGGTGGTAAAAATGGTAACGGGAACTTGATAAACATTAATATAAAAGCTACCGCACTTAACATACTAATCGTTATTAGACGTTTGGTTTGTTGTTGCATATTCAATTATCTCCTTCCATTCATCTTACTCAGAATAGGAGGATTTAATTGCACAACAAATTAACCCTCCATCTTCTCCCATCCAGACTATACTGTCGGCTCTAGATTCACACTAGATCAGCTATTTATTGAACAATAAATAGGTCGCAGGCTTATATTACTGCCGGTTGGGAATTACACCCTACCCCGAAGATGAACATTTAAATTTTATAAATATATCATAGCGTATAACTCAGATAAAGACAATGATATTGTTTACAGTATTTAGTGCTAATTTACCAGCAATATAAAATTAAATTTTACACACAGTACTAAATAGCGATGTAAAATGATTTCAATTTTTATTTTAAAGCTATAATCACAAAAAACACCTCCGCCTTACACATTAAATTGTATAAATCGGAGGCGCTTCACCTTATTTAGTTAGATGATTATTATAATCATTTTTGACGTTACACATAAAATCATCAATGACTTATTCCTTTAATCTCTAGTTGGTGGTTTCGGTAAGCGAATAATAAATGTTGTACCTTGACCGAGTTCACTTTTTACGAGTATCTTACCTTCATGTTCATCGATAATCATTCGACATATAAATAGTCCAAGTCCGGTACCTTGCTTACCTCTTTTACGTGCTGCATCTACTTTGTAAAAACGATCAAAGACTTGCTCTAAATGTTCGGGAGCAATACCCGTTCCTGTATCGGTAATATATAACAAGTTGTCATGATCATTTTCCGCAATATCGACGGTTATTGTATCTCCTGGTTCTGTATATCGACATGCATTATCAATCAGATTCGTAAGCACTTGTTCAATTCTATCAGAATCATAATACCAGAGCGCTCCATTAGAAATTGGATTTAATTTCATGGTTAGTTCTAAGTCTGCAGCTTGTTGTTGATATTTCAATTGCATCTTATTTAACAACGGATCAATAGGTTGGATTTCTCGTTCAACACTTAACCCTTCTGCATCCATTCTAGCAACATTTAAGAGTTCATTAACCAGTCTGTTTAAACGTTTCGTCTCATCTAAGACGATGCTCAAGGATTCATGGATCTCTTCAGGTTCAGTAACAATCCCATCAACGATTGATTCTGTATAGCCTTGCAATAAAGAAATGGGTGTACGTAATTCATGTGAAACATTTGCTATAAAATCTTTCTTCATTTGATCAATATTATGTTCATTGGTCATATCTCTTATGATGGCCACGATACCACTTCGTCCATCTGGTTGAATTTGCTCTATATAACTAGTAATGATTACAAAATATCTAGTATTAATTTCATATTCTTCAAACTGTGTATGTTTGTTCTTAAAAGTTAATTCTGTTTGTTCATCAAGCTTTTCTAATGAATACTCATCTAAAAGTTGTAATGTATTTTGAGCCATTTGGTTAGATAAAATAACTTCCTTCTTATCGTTGTATCCTAATACACCTTCAACCATGGAGTTGATTAAACTATCCCTAATGTTCTTAGAAGATGACAGTGCATCGATATGTTGTTGGATTTCAGAACTCATCGTATTAAAGGCACGAGATAATTCTCCAATTTCATCCTTTGAATTTACGGGTTCAACTTGCGCATATTGTCCTTTTGAAACTCTCAATGCTTGAGACCGTAGATTTCTTAGAGGTTTCGTAATACGAGAAGAAAGGAAAAAAGCAAATATCGTTGTAATTGCTAAGAAAATAATGGCAATAATTAAAATAATAACCGTGATTAAATTATTAGTATCTTCGATGGTTTTTAAATCTTGATAAATAAAGACACCACCGTATTCATCTTGTTTAACATCGCTTAAATTCTTTGAAGGATATCCAATTAATACATAAGTATGTTGTTGATCATTAATTTTTACATTAACGTGTTCCGAAATTTTCTTTCCTTTATTAAATACGTCATCATAGTCTTTATTTTGTTTGATTTCATTTAACATCTTTTGTTTAGTATTGCCATATTTACTATTTTGACTGTTTTTATCATTCATTATAATGAGACCAACAGGGCCTTCAATCAACTTACGACTGTGTTCAATCGCGGTTGCTTTATTATCAGAGCTTGCTACTAATTCACTAATACGTTTAGCATCTTTGAGTAAAGAATCTTCTGTTTCCTGTGTGAAGTATGATTGGATAAATGTGATTAAGGCTGCGCTAAGTAAAATTAAAACTGTCGTTACTATAAATATTATAGTTAACCACAGTTTTATGACTACATTATTGAGTCGGTTCATCATTTGATTTAACTTCAAACTTATAACCTACTCCCCAAACAGTTTGAATCATCTGAGCAGCCTCTTCAGAAACGCGATTTAACTTTTCTCTTAAGCGTTTAACATGAGTATCTACGGTACGTAAGTCTCCATAAAACTCATAATGCCACACTTCTTTTAACAGTTGTTCTCTATCAAATACTTTATTAGGTGTTTTCGCTAAAAATATTAATAATTCATACTCTTTAGGTGTTAAGTTTACTTGGCTCTCATCTGCAAGCACTCTATGAGCATCATTGTCGATAACTAAATGATCAAATTCTATCAAATCACGCGCATGTGGTTCGCTCTGTTCTGTATGTGCGACCTGTGTTCTTCTTAGTAATGCTTTTACACGTAACACAACTTCTCTTGGTGAAAAAGGTTTAACAATGTAATCGTCTGCACCTGATTCAAAACCTTCAACACGATTTGTTTCTTCGCCTTTGGCTGTTAACATAATAATTGGTGTATCTTTATGCTCTCTTAGTTTAGAAGCAACAACAATACCATCCATTTCAGGCAACATTAAATCTAGTAATATACATGCATAATCATGTTCCATTGCCATATGATACGCTTCACTACCGTCTTTAGCTTCATGTATTTCAAAAGATTCTCTTTCTAAATATAATTTAAGTAATCTTCTAATTCGATCCTCATCATCTACGATTAAAATTTCATTTGACATACGTATGTACCTCCCACACTGCTTACTTTCCAATACATTCACAATTATAGCATAGGTTAACTTTGAAAAGTACAAATGAACGAAAAGTTTGTGAATTTTTTCTCATTCGAATTATTTTGTCAAAAATATTTCAAAGTTTATTTACCGTGTTCAGCAATTTGACGAATGACTTTTACTTCGTGCGGAGTTAAAACACGACCTTCACCTGCATTAAGCCCTTTCAAATTTAATGGACCAAATTCAATTCGTTGTAATTTACTAACTTGATGTCCAAAATGTTCGAACATACGACGAACTTGTCTATTTCTACCTTCAGTAATCGTTATTTCAACTAAAGTTGAGTTCTTTTCTTTATCTTGGTTTTTTACTTTTACAATTGCAGGTTGTGTTTTACCATCCTCTAATTCAATACCTTGCTCTAATGCTTTTACCTCTTCTCGCATTAAGTAACCTTTTAATTTTGCAACATACTTTTTCTTGATCTTGTATCTAGGGTGTGTCATTAAATTTGTAAACTCACCATCATTCGTTAATAGCAGTAAACCTGATGTATCATAATCTAATCTGCCAACAGGATATATTCTTGTTTCAATTTGTTTGAAGTAATCGGTTACTACCTTTCTTCCTCTATCATCAGATACACTCGTAATCACTTGCGATGGTTTGTAGAATAAAATATACAGTTTGTCTTCTTGCTCTAATTTAATACCTTCTACTTCAATTGTATCTGAATTTTTCACTTTCGTACCTAATTCCGTTACGACTTCACCATTTACTTTAACTTTACCTTCACTGATAAGTGTTTCAGCTTTTCTTCTTGATGTATAACCACTGTTAGCTATACGTTTTTGTAATCTCTCTAATTCTTTACTCATTATTTTCTCCTTTTTGATTTACCAAATTACTGAAAAATGCTTCGATTTCTTCGTCCTCTTCATCAGTAGTCGGTAAATCATCTAAATGTTCAATTCCAAATACATTTAAAAATAGTTCGGTTGTATATAGTTGCTGACTTCTTGAATCTTTTTCGTCTTTTGCTTCGATTAAACCTCTTGCGATCAATGTTTTAACTGCACCATCGGAATTAATACCTCTAATCATTTCAATATCACTTCTTGAGAGTGGTTGGTTATAGGCGATTATGGATAGTGCTTCCATTGCGGCTTGAGATAGTTTCATATTAGACTTATGTTCTACAAGTGCTTCAATATATTCAGCTGCTTCTTTTTTCGTTGTTAATACATAAGTTTGTCCGAAATGTTGAATGACAAGACCTTCTGAGTGGTAGTTATTAATTAAAGTTTGTAACTCACTTAGTGAAATGTCTAATATTTCAAGCAGTTGCTTCTCTTCTAATCCTTCATCTCCAGCAGTGTAGAGTAATGCTTCTAATATACCTTGATTATCCAATGCCATAGTTGACTCCTCTTAATATGTTGATATCTTCAAAACTTTTTTGTTGTTCAATATTGACTATACCAGATTTAGACATTTCCAATATTGCTAAGAAATGGGTTACTACCATTTCAATTGGTTCTGAGAAATTAAATAGACTGAAGAAGTTGAATGATTGTTGTTGTTGCAGTCTTTCATGAACCTGTGTGGTTGCTTGTTGAATCGTAAAGGTTTCTTTCTTTATTTCGACTGTTTTTGGTGTGTTAAATTCGACACGGTTTTTGACCTTTTGATAAGCAATTATCAGTTCGGTTAAATCAATGGTGTTATCCGAACTCATTAATTCATTTGTTTCTAAATGTGATAAGTCTGTAGGGTGTTTAGAGTAGAATGCAGCCCGATTTACCTTTTTATCATTGAGCAATTCAGTGTATTCTTTATAATTTTGGTACTCAATTAAACGACCTACTAAATCATCACGCGGATCGTCTTCTAATGATTCATCTGCTTCAGGCTGTGGTAAAAGCATTTTACTTTTTATCATTAATAATTCAGAGGCCATCACTAAATATTCACTAGCAACATTAATTTCTAATGAATTCATGGCGTGAATATATTGCATGTATTGTTCTGTTAATGCTTTCATTGGAATATCATAAATATCTATTTCGAATTTTTGAATAAGATGCAATAATAAATCCAATGGTCCATTGAAAGCATCTAATTTTACTTCATACATTTTATCTACCTCATATAGCAAGTTAAGTGCGTATTTCACTAAAATATTATAGCATGTTTATAACAAACATTTAAATTTGGAGCGGTTCTTATATGGAAAAAGCACTACAACAATTTTATTATCAATTTCATACCAAGCAACATTATTTTCTATGTCATGATATTCTAGAGGATGCTTGGAAAGAAAACCCACATTTTTCAAAAAAAGATGCGGTCGTCAGTTTAATTTTATTAACTACAGGTTGTTATCATTTTCGTCGTAACAACTTTCAAGGAGCTAAAACATCGTTTGACAGAGCATTGAATGTTATACAATCTAGTCATGACTGGCAAATGCTAGGTTTGAATATTGAGCAATACATCATATTATTAAAACATTTAAAGCAAGCAGCAAAAACACATCAACCATTTCTTCCGGTACACTTACCATTACAAGATGAAATGCTCCATTCAATACAAACCACTTTTACAGACTTTTACTTTCGAGAAACGCTCATTGATGATAGTTATATCGTAAATCACCATTTAGAAAGAGATCGGACAGAAGTGACTGATGCACGAAATAAAGCACTTATTGAACGACGTTTTAACCGAGAATCATAATATATTTTAATCAAATACACAACATGACATAACCTTATAAACAATAAAACACAGATTAGTTCATTAAATGATAAACTAATCTGTGTTTATGCACGTGGATGAAATTCGTTATACATTTTACGGATTTGTGATTTAGATACATGTGTATAAAGTTGCGTTGTAGAAATATCAGAGTGTCCTAACATTTCTTGTACAGCTCGTAAATCTGCACCGTTTTCAAGCAAGTGTGTAGCAAACGAATGTCTCAGCGTGTGCGGTGTTAATGTCTTATTAATATTGGCTTTAATACCATTTTGCTTTATCATCTTCCAAATGGCTTGCCTTGATAATGGTTTTCCATGCATATTTAAAAACAATACTGGTGTGACTGTTCTTTTTAATAGTTGTGGACGTATGTTTTCAATATAATGAGTTAAGTATTCAATAACCGCTTCACCCAACGGCACAATACGCTCTTTATTTCCTTTGCCGAACACCTTAACAAACCCCATAATTAAGTTAACATCATCTAACTCTATATGAATTAATTCTGATACCCTCATCCCCGTTGCATATAACAATTCCAACATTGTTCTATCACGGTAACCATTATTTTTTGATAAATCAGGTGTCTCTAATAAAGCTATCACTTCATTGATTTCCAACACGTCAGGTAACTTTTTATCATATTTCGGTGTTTCAATTAAAACTGTAGGGTCTTTAGCAGCATATTTTTCTCTCAGTGCAAATTGGTGAAAACTGCGAACAGTTGAAACAAAACGTGCTAAAGACTTTGAAGATGCACCTTCATCATGCAATGAACCTAAACATTGCTGGATGGTCTGTCTATCAACAAAGTCAATGTGAGTAATTTTGTTTTCATCTAAATAATTTGCATATTTTGTTAAGTCACGTTTATAAGCGCCTATTGTATTTGTACTAAGCCCTTTTTCTAATTGGATGAACCTTAAATATTCTTCGATTATGGTATTCATTGACTCACCCCTATCATTAAAATTAAACAGGATGAAAATTCATTATTTACCTTTAGCTTGGCATTCTGAACAAACGCCATGAAATGTTAAACGATGATCTAAAATTCTAAAGTTAAAATCACTTTCAACTTTTTCTTCTACTGCAGGTAATAAATCTTCCTCTATTTCTTCAACTTTCCCACATTCCATACATACAAGATGATGATGAAAATGTTTCGCACCTTCTTTACGTAAATCAAAGCGTGCAACGCCATCCCCGAAATTAATTTTGTCTACAACCTTTAGCTCTGCTAATAATTCTAATGTTCTGTACACAGTAGCTAAACCTATTTCAGGTGCTTTGTCTTTCACTTTTAAGTATACATCTTCAGCGCTTAAATGATCTTTCTCGTTTTCAATTAACACTCTTAATGTTGCTTCTCGCTGTGGAGTTAATTTATATGATGATTGTTGTAATTGTTGCTTCACGCGATTTAATCGTTCTTCCACGGAAGCCTCACTCCCCTACTAATAATTATAATCATTTTAATTTACAATATGATACATATATAAAATACCAGTAATTGATAAAATTAGCAAGTTTGTTCATTCCTTATTTATAATCATTATAATTAAGCAAGATATGTTGTAAAGCAATAATTGTTTTTGCATCCTCTAAAGATCCACTTTTTAGTAAGTCAGAAATTTCATTAATGTGAACACGATCTAATTCAATAAATTCATCATCATCAAGGTTCATGTGCCCTTTTTTCAAATCTTTAGCAAAGTAAATAGATAACTTCTCATTAGAAAAACCAGGTGAACCATACATTTCATATATGAGTTGCAAATGATCAGCGATATAGCCTGTTTCTTCTTCTAATTCTCTTTTAGCTGCTTCAATGCGATCTTCTCCACTTTCAAGTTTTCCGGCGGGGATTTCTAACATTGTTTTTTCAGCAGGTTTACGAAATTGCCTTACTAATATAATTTCATTGTCCGGTGTTAATGCACAAACAGCAACTGCACCATTATGAAAAACTAATTCTCTTTTTGATGTTTGACCATCTGGGAGTTCTACATCATGTACTTCCAAATCAATAATTTTTCCGTTATATATATGTTCCTTCGCTATAGTTCTCTCGTAAAATTCCATTATAATCACGTTCCTTTTATTTTAAGTATCTACCTGTTAAGATATAGTCGGTAGCTCGTACGGTTAATTGTATTTGAATTGTGAATAACCACTATACAATTGCATTAACAAACAAGCTAAAGCAATAAATAGTGATATCAATCTACTTGCATATAATTGATAAACACGCCATATTCTATGATTTAGTGTATCGAAAGGAGCAATAACATGCAAAAAAATGTCTTGAAAAGTGGTTTAGAAATTTCAGAAGTAGGACTAGGATGTATGAGTTTAGGTACAGATTATAAAACGGCAGAACCTATAATCGATAGAGCTATTGAACATGGTATTACATATTTTGATACTGCGGATATGTATGACAAAGGTATAAATGAACAAATCGTTGGCAAAGCATTAAAAAAATACCAACAACGTGATGATATTGTTATCGGAACAAAAGTAGGTAATCATTTAAAAGAGGATGGTTCAACATTTTGGGATCCATCTAAAAAACACATTAAGTATGCTATTAAATCATCTTTAAAATCATTAGGTTTAGACCACCTAGATCTTTATCAATTGCATGGAGGTACTATTGATGATCCACTAGATGAAACGATTAGTGCATTCGAAGAATTAAAATCAGAAGGTCTAGTTCGTGCTTATGGTATTTCTTCTATTAGACCTAATGTAATTAATTATTATTTGGAACACAGTAATATAGAAACGATTATGAATCAATTTAATTTAATTGATAATAGAGTTGAATCTTTGCTTGATGCAATACATGCCAAAAATGTAAAGATACTTGCTAGAGGCCCTGTTTTCAAAGGTCTATTGACTGCTAATAGTAACAATGCATTAGACAAGAAATTTGCTGAAGGTATTTTTGATTACAATTATCAAGAGTTAGGCGAAACAATTGCATCAATTAAAGAAATTGAAAGTAATTTAACTGCCTTAACCTTTAATTACTTGACCTCACAACAGTCACTTGGTTCAATTATTGTTGGTGCAAGTAGTATAGAACAATTAGACGAAAATATTAAAAATTATAATTTAGCGAAAGATATTGGCTTTGAAACTTTAAAAGCTGCACGAGGTAGAGTGAAAAATTTAGAATACACGCAACACCTTAATTAAACAGAAAAAAGAGTTTATGTCATGTACTTATAACTGTGTTCGATCCAGCATAAGTTTCTACGCATAAACTCTTTTTTTGTTATGTTTAATACACATTATTGTTATATTTTATTTTTAAAAAAACTTGAGAAATGCTTTTCTATGAATCTTGGTGTAAGCTGGTACAGTTTAAGCATAAATGACATCCACAGCGGTTGATTGATTTCTTGTCGTTTTGACTTCATAGCTTTAAATATGCGATCAGCTAGTTTATCGGGATTTATCATGATTTTGTTGTAACGTTTCGCATAATTTAGTGAAGGATCCGCTTTTTGGTGAAATGGTGTATTGATTGGTCCAGTATTTACCGTTAAAACATGGTAATTGGGATGTTCTAATCGAATGGCATTTAATGTTTGATAAAATGCTGCTTTTGATGCACCATAATGTGCTGCATTAGCTTGTGTAACAAAAGCAGCTTGACTACCTATGCCTACGATGATTGGATATTTATTGAAAAATGGTCTAATTACTTCTAACAAAATGTTGAAACTTATAATATTAAGCTGATATGTCTCAAGCATTTCTTCAGTTCGATGTGCTTCAATTGATTTGAAATAACCTAGTCCAGAACAATAAATTAAACCATCAATTTTTTGTTGTTGAAGACTTTGCGTAATATGATAAATTTCTTTCTCAGACTGTAAATCACATTGTATGATTGATAATCGATCTGTATGATATTGAGCGATAAACTGATTTAATTTTTGGGGATTTCTAACCAGTACAGTTACATTGATATCATTAGCTAATAACTTTTTTAATAATGCTTTACCTAAGCCGCTTGTACTTCCTGTTAATATAAAATGTTTCCCTTGCATCGTTTATCCCTACCTGTTTTTGTCTTTATAAATAGTATAAATGATTATAATATTTTCTGTCATTATTATAATTAAATGATTAGCCATAATTCTAAACTATGTTAATATGATTACATAAAACAAAGAGGAAGTGGGAATTTTACATGAAACTTGTATTTTATGGTGCCGGTAATATGGCTCATGCAATTTTTACAGGAATCGTTAACTCAAAAGTAATAGACTCAAACGATATTTATTTAACAAATCGATCAAATGAGGATGCTCTGAAATCATATGCTGATGAATTAGGTGTCAATTATAGTTATGATGACGCAGCATTGTTAAAGGAAGCGGATTATGTTTTCTTAGGAACAAAGCCATATGATTTTGATAATTTAGCAGAACGAATTAAACCATATGTTACTGATAGTAATAAATTTATTTCAATTATGGCAGGTTTACCAATTAGTTATATTAGAGAACAACTGAATACAGAAAACCCTGTTGCTCGAATCATGCCAAACACGAACGCACATGTTGGTCATTCTGTGACAGGTATCAGTTTTTCAAATAATTTTGATCCAAAATCTAAAACTGAAGTTGATGATTTAATTAACTCATTTGGTTCAGCAATTGAAGTTTCTGAAGATAATCTACATCAAGTAACAGCGATTACTGGTAGTGGACCGGCCTTTTTATACCATGTATTTGAACAATATGTGACAGCTGGTACTAGACTTGGATTAGAGAAATCACAAGTCGAAGAATCTATTCGAAACTTAATTATTGGGACAAGTAAAATGATTGAACGTTCTGATTTAAGTATGGAACAATTACGAAAAAATATAACTTCAAAAGGTGGTACAACACAGGCAGGTTTAAATGCGTTATCTAAATACGACTTAGAAAGTGTATTTGAGGATTGTTTAAGAGCTGCCGTTGATAGAAGTGTAGAACTATCAAATCAAGATGATGATTAATCCTTACATCAATTCTATCGATAAGTTAGCAAGTTATTATTTATTTGCTTTATCTTTAAGTAATCGATTTTAATATTGATTTAATAAAAATAATTCTATCGGGATATATTCCTTAATAGCAGCCAACTCGAAAGTGAAAACTTTTTGGTTGGTTGTTTTTATTCAATAATTTTGTATTGATATGTGATGATCATTATAAAAATAAAGCTTTTGATGCCGTATTTAAAACTTGTTACAATTGTAATCAATTGCACTATTGAAGCCATATATTTATAGTTTGTTTACCTAATGTAATGCGATGAATCGTTACTTTGTCTCTTATACTACCCTGTCCAGTGCTTCGCCGATAATAAATAATACATATTGAGTAATGACACATCATATGTATCAATGTTAATTGGACGAGTAAATTATCTTTGTAAAGCAATTCTGTACATATTGAATCATTTCAGAAATGTATTATAGATAGTTAAAGAACAGATCGCTAAAGATCGCTAAGACATTTAATTCCCTATAGTAGAAAACAGACCTTAACTATTGCTTTTTACTAGTTAGGGTCTGTTTTACTTGAGTTAATCTTATTGTAAAGCATTATATTTGTTTTGCTAAATATGCTATAACGATTGAATCAATTATTCTTATTGTGAATTAGAATGACCAAGTATCGAAGTCTTTAACAAATTTAAATGGTGGTGTATCACTTTTAGTCTTTAATAATTCACTAATTGATTCAACTTCTTCTTGTGTGTATCTATTACTTATATGCGTGATTAAACTATACTCCACATTTGCCTCTTTAATTAAATCAAAGACATCATCAATATGGCTATGATGATAATTATTGGCTAAATTTTTATCCCCTTCTATATAAGTACTTTCGTGAACCATAACATTTGCATTACGTGCTATAAGTAACTCGTTGTTACATGGCATTGTATCTCCAAATATGGCAGCTACAGGTCCTTGTTTTTCATCACCTTTAAATTGACTAGAATCATAAATCTTTCCATTATATTCAAACGTCTCATTATTTTTTACTTCTTGATATTTTGGACCTGGTTCTAATCCAATTGATTTCAAGGCTTGAACGTCAATTTTCCCTTGTGTAGATGGTGCTTCTACTCTATAGCCAAAAGAAGTAATACCATGATTTAATAAATGTGCTTCAACATTGAATCCATTATGCTGGTATGAAAGATGATTTTCAATTTCTATGTAAGTGATCGGATAGTTTAATCTGGATTCTGATAATCGTAATGTCGTCTCTACAAATTCTTTAATTCCTTTTGGACCTACGACAGTAAGTGGTAGTCCTTCTCCGCCTTGGAATGAACGACTGGATAGCAATCCAGGCAATCCGAAAATATGGTCACCATGCATATGCGTTATAAAGATATGATCTACCTTACCTAATTTAATTGAATGGTGAAGTATTTGATGTTGTGTAGCTTCACCTACATCAAATAGCCAAATATTATTTGAATATGGTTCTAGATTTAGTGCAATGGCTTGAGTATTTCTTTCTTTCGTTGGTAGACCTGCACTTGTGCCGAAAAATGTTATTTCCATGCATATGCCTCCTCTTCTTGTTCACATTTTATCATAGAAAAGATAAAAAAATATAATAATTTTTGAATGCTTTTAAGCAAAAATGTATGAACATTGTTAATTATTGTTCTATAATGAAATCAGATTTATAAAAAGAATTGAGGTTTTGAACTTGAATACTAGAAATAAAGACATTCCATGCTTAATAACTATCTTTGGAGCAACTGGTGATCTTAGTCACAGAAAATTATTTCCATCATTATTCCATTTGTACCAACAAGATAACTTAAATGAACAAATTGCTATAATTGGAATTGGAAGAAGAGAATTAACGAATGATGATTTCCGTAGTCAAGTGAAATCGTCAATTCAAGAACACGTTAAAGATACAAAACATCTTGATAAGTTTATGGAACATGTTTTTTATCATAAACACGATGTAAGTGACGAAGCGAGTTACCAATCATTATTAGAAGTAAGTAATAACTTGGATAATGAGTTTAATTTACAAGGTAACAGACTCTTCTATCTTGCAATGGCACCAAATTTCTTTGGTGTAATTTCTGATTACTTAAAATCTTCAGGCTTGACTGACACTTCAGGCTTTAAACGCTTAGTAATTGAAAAGCCATTTGGTACAGACTTAGAGTCAGCTGAAAAACTAAATGAACAATTACGACGTTCATTTAAAGAAGAAGAGATTTATCGAATTGACCACTATTTAGGTAAAGATATGGTGCAAAATATAGAAGTATTAAGATTTGCTAACGCTATGTTTGAGCCATTATGGAATAATAAGTATATTTCAAATATACAGGTTACTTCTTCTGAAGTATTAGGTGTAGAAGATAGAGGTGGCTACTATGAATCTAGTGGTGCACTCAAAGATATGGTACAAAACCATATGCTACAAATGGTAGCGCTACTTGCAATGGAGGCACCGATCAGTTTAAATAGTGCTGATATTAGAGCAGAGAAAGTCAAAGCACTTAAATCATTACGTAAATTAGAAGCTGAAGAAGTGCGCCATAACTTTGTCCGTGGACAATATGATGAAGGTGTAATTGAAGGTCAAAATGTTAAACGTTATCGTGACGAAGATCGCGTTGCTAGTGATTCTACAACACCTACTTTCGTATCTGGTAAATTAACAATTGATAATTTCAGATGGGCAGGAGTTCCATTCTATATTAGAACAGGTAAACGTATGAAGAGTAAAACAATTCAAGTCGTAGTAGAATTTAAAGAAGTACCAATGAATCTTTATTATGAAACTGAGAAAAAATTAGACTCAAATTTACTTGTGATTAATATTCAACCAAATGAAGGCGTATCACTACATCTTAATGCTAAGAAAAACGTTCAAGGCATTGAAACAGAACCAGTACAATTATCATATGCAATGAGTGCACAAGATAAAATGAATACAGTTGATGCTTATGAAAACTTATTGTTTGACTGTTTAAATGGTGATGCGACAAACTTCACACATTGGGAAGAATTAAAATCAACATGGAAATTTGTTGATGCAATTCAGGAAGAATGGAATCAAAATGAACCGGAATTCCCTAACTATAAATCTGGTTCAAATGGTCCTTTAGAAAGCGATTTATTGTTAAGCAGAGACGGTTTCCATTGGTGGGACGATATCCATTAATGGATTGATATAGAGTTAATAAAAGCAGTTCAAATTTATTTAAGTTTGAACTGCTTTTTTATATTACATAAATTCATGGATATGCTTTAGGAGCTATTATGTTAATGTAAAATTTCATATAGGTTGTTACTTTTTTATTCAATATATAATGTGTTATGATTTAGTCTATTGAGAAAGTTTATATAAACTGTCCTTTTAAATTACATTTTACCCTATTTAAAATTTTTAAGATGTAAGTATACAAATAATGATGTAAAATATAAGTATTAAAGTACATGTGTTTTATTTAAAAAGAATAAACAAATGATTTAAGAAAGTGCAAATAGTTAATTGGGAATTAGGAGTGAAAGTTTTTGGACGTTATCAAGCAAATACAACAGGCAATTGTTTATATTGAAGATCATTTGCTAGAGCCTTTTCATTTGCAAGAACTTAGTGATTACGTTGGTCTTTCACCATATCATCTAGATCAATCATTTAAGATGATTGTAGGACAGTCGCCAAGTGAATATTCAAAAGCGAGAAAAATGACCGTAGCAGCCAAAGAGTTACTAAATGGTTCTGCTCGGTTAGTCGATATTGCTAAAAAATATCATTATACCGATACAAATGCTTTTGCTAATGATTTTAGTGACTTTCACGGTATATCCCCTATTCAAGTGAATACGAAGCGTGAGGAATTAAAATTAGTTCCGAGATTGTATATTAAATTAACAACGACTGATAAAGCGCCATATCCGTATAGATTAGAGAATACACCAGAACTATCCTTGGTGGGTTATGCTAAATTTATACCGGCAAATGAGCTTGAAAATCCATATAAAGTACCTGATTTTTTAGAAGATTTACTAGTAGAAGGCCACATTAAAGAATTACAAAGATATAATGATGTTGGGCCACATGAACTATATGTCGTGAACTGTCCATTAGATTATGGTATGGAAATTTTTGTAGGCGTTCCTAGTGAACGATATCCAGCGCATTTGGAAAGTCGGTTTTTGCCATCTCGTCAATATGCGACCTTTAACTTACAAGGTGAAATTGACTACGTGGTAAATGAGGCATGGCATTATATTGAAACAACAATGCAAATGTCACTACCCTATGAATTTAATAGTTTGTATGTTGAAGTGTATCCTTTTGATATTTCTTTTGATGACCCATTTACGAAGGTTCAATTGTGGATGCCAGTAGATCAAGATAATGAATTTTATTAACTTTGTTGTAGCGTGTTAAAACATTCTAATTGTTAAAACTAAAAATCAAATCAAAATTATAGCTATATCATTTGTTAATTTATTTCCGCTGCTTTACAATACTCTAAACTGTTAGCCTAAACAAACTGATAAATTTATGCCCTTGGTTAGTGATGTGTATGAATACGTAAATAAAATGCAGGCAAAGACATATTTATTGTGTCTAGCCTGCATTTTTAGTATTGTGTTTCAACTGCAAATGTTTCTTTATTAATTTACTTCAATTACACATGCTTCGTAAGGTCTTAACTGAGCAAAATTAAGGCTGTGTTCTTTATAATTATGTAATAACACTTCCCATTCAGTAACATCAGTCGTTAAAGTCACAGAAGTTGTTTGATCAGTTAAGTTACCAATGACAATAACTTTTTTATTATTATAAATTCTTGAATAAGCAAAAACATCAGGGTTATCTACATCAACCAGTTTAAACTGGCCATATGTGAATAATTCATCAGATTTTTTTAATTGAATGAGTTGCTTATAAAAATTTAATATGGAATCTTTATCTTGCTGTTGTTGTTCAACATTTATAGTTGTATAGTTTGGATTGACTGGAAACCATGGTTTATGTTCAGAAAAGCCTGCATTGGTAGAATCATCCCATTGCATTGGTGTTCTAGAGTTGTCTCTGTTTTCCATTTTATGTTTATGTAGTAGCTCTTCTACGTTACCACCTTGTGATTTAACAATATTATATTCATTTACTACAGCTACATCGTTAAATGTTTCTATTGATTCAAAAGGATAATTGGTCATACCGATTTCTTGTCCTTGGTAAATAAAAGGCGTCCCTTGCTGTAAAAAATATACAACAGCATGACTTGTTGCCGATTCATACCAATATTGTTGATCATCTCCCCAAGTGGAAACACGTCGAGGTTGATCGTGATTTTCAATAAATAAAGCATTCCAACCTACATTTTCTAATTTGTACTGCCAATTCGATAGTACTTGCTTATAGGAAGAAACATCAAACTGTACATCGCCAGTATTCCATAATCCTAAATGCTCAAATTGAAAAATCATATTAAATTTACCTTCTGATTCTCCAACCCATTGTTCAGCATTATCTGGATCTACACCATTTGCTTCTCCAACAGTCATGATATCGTATTTATCTAAAGACTGTTCTTTCATTTCTTGTAACCACGATTGTATACCTGGTTGATTCATATCAACGTCAAAAGCTGGTGCATACGTTTTACCAGCAGGCACTGTTAAATCACCTGCTTCAAATGATTTCTTGATGTGTGTAATGGCATCTACTCTAAATCCATCTATGCCTTTATCAAACCACCAGTTCATCATTTTAAATACTGCATCGCGTACTTCTTTATTTTCCCAATTTAAATCAGGTTGCTTTTTACTAAACAGGTGAAAATAGTATTGCTGTGTTGAGTCATCATATTCCCAAGTTGAACCATTAAAGATACTTTCCCAGTTATTTGGTTCTGTACCATCTGGTTTACCATCTTTCCATATATACCAATCCCTTTTAGGATTATCTATGCTAGATTTAGATTCAATAAACCACGGATGCTCATCAGAAGTGTGATTTACAACCAAATCTAAGATTAATTTCATACCACGTTGATGTATGGCTGCGAGTAATTCATCAAAATCTGCCATTGTTCCAAATTCGTCCATAATTTCATGATAATCACTGATATCATAACCATTATCATCATTTGGAGATTTATACATTGGACTTAGCCAAATAACATCGATGCCTAAATCTTGTAAATAATCTAACTTGGCAATTAAACCTTGTAAATCACCAATCCCATCATTATTTGAATCGTTAAAGCTTCTTGGATATACTTGATAAGCTACTGCTTCTTTCCACCAATTTTTCATCATTTACATTCTCCTTTTATTAGTTTGTTGAATAACGTTGTACAATTCGTGTAGGTATTATATTTTGACATTGATAACGATTAACGTTTTCTAGCTTGTTCGTTAACAGCCGTACCGCTGTTTGCCCTAATTGTTCTGGGAGGACGTCAACAGCTGTTTGTGGCGGAGATGCATAGGCATTTAGAAATGAATCATTAAATGTTGCTGTTTTAATATCTTCTGGTATACGTATATTTAATTCATATAAAACACTAATAATCATCATATTGAGCATAGTATCAGTAGTAATGATTGCAGTGAATTCATGCATTTTAAAAAGTTCGATTAAACTTAATTTAATTGCAGTTCGATCCAAGTCTATTATATGAACATGAGGTGTTAAATGTTCATGAAACATAACTTGACGATATCCTTTTATACGATCCTTAAAGACCTCATAATCACTTTGTTCAGTTAAAAGTAAAATCTTGTCATGTCCTTTATTAACCAAATACTGTGTTAAATCTTCAGCTGCAGCAATATTATCATTATCGACATATAAAGTTTTTTCACTTGATAATGGCTTTCCTATTATTACATAAGGACATTGTTTATCAATTAATAATTGTTCAATTACATCATTTTTTCTTGAATATAATAAGATAAAGCCTTCAATATATTGTGACTGTATTAAACGCTGGACTTCTATCATTAATTCCTGCTCAGTTGTACTTGTAGTCACTATTGTTAAATAAGCGTGATTATCACTATAACGATGTATACCGGTTAGTACATCGAGTAAAAATGGGTTCTGTTTAATTGAATCACCACCACTTTTTTGTATAATACCAATGGTTTTAGAACGCTTTGTAACTAAAGAGCGTGCCATTTGATTAGGAACATAATTTAATGCTCTCATACAATCATGCACTTTTTGAGTAGTTTCCTTACTTATACGAGTATTACCTTTGATAACCCTAGACACTGTTGAAGGTGAAACATTAGCCATTATAGCCACATCTTTGATTGTTGCCATCACAACACTCCTATCCCCAATTAAAACGCTTACATGTATAATCTTATTTTATTGTATTTATGTGAACAATGTCAAAAGATTTGTGCAAACGTTTGCGCAATGACATGAAATTTTATAACTGATTTTGTATATTATTAATTGATTATTTCCATTTAAAATAATTAAAACGCCAATCCCTATTAGCTTTAAATAGGAATTGGCGTTTATTTATTCATACCGCAAAGTTATTAATGAATACAATTATTCAATTACTTTATTATGTTCTATAATAACATCGCAGTATATTAAATTAATAAAGTGCTTATTCTTCAATCCATTGTGTATGGAACACACCTTCAATGTCTTTACGTTCGTAAGTGTGCGCACCGAAGTAGTCACGTTGTGCTTGGATTAAATTTGCTGGTAAATCTTCAGAGCGGTAACTATCATAATAGTTAATACTAGCTGAGAAACCAGGTGTTGGTACACCATTTTGTACACCTGTAGCAACTACGTCACGTAATGCTGATTGATAATTTGTAACAATATCCTTGAAGTATGGATCTAATAATAAGTTACGTAATGATTCATCATTATCATAGGCATCTTTAATTTTTTGTAAGAATTGTGCACGGATGATACAACCTTCTCTCCAAATCATAGCTAAGTCGCCTAATTTAAGGTTCCATTCATTATCATCACTTGCTTTTCTCATTTGTGCAAATCCTTGTGCATATGAACAAATCTTACTCATATATAAAGCTTTACGGATTTTTTCTAAGAATTCTTCTTTGTCACCATCAAATTGAGAAGCTGGACCATTTAATTGTTTAGATGCATTAACTCGTTCTTCTTTAATTGAAGAAATGAAGCGAGCAAATACAGATTCCGTAATAATTGTTAATGGAATACCTAATTCTAAAGCGTTAATTGAAGTCCATTTACCTGTACCTTTTTGGCCAGCAGTATCTAAAATCTTTTCAACAAGAGGACCGTCACCTTTATCATCTAATTTACCAAAGATGTCACCAGTAATTTCTATTAAATAACTAGAAAGTTCTCCAGCATTCCAATCTTTAAATGTTTTAGCGATTTCTTCGTGTGACATACCAAGTAAATCTTTCATCATAGCATAACTTTCAGCGATTAATTGCATATCTGCATATTCGATACCATTATGTACCATTTTCACATAATGACCTGCACCGTTTGGTCCAATGTATGCAACACATGAAGCGCCATCTTTGGCTTTTGCTGAAATTGCTTCTAAAATATCGCTAACCTTATCAAATGCTTCCTTTTGACCGCCTGGCATTAATGAAGGTCCAGTTAAGGCACCGACTTCTCCACCAGATACGCCCATTCCGATAAAGTTTACGCCACTTTCTGCAAGTGCTGTATTACGACGGATAGTATCTTGATAATTTGTGTTACCACCATCGATTAAGATATCATCATTATCTAATAATGGTAATAAACTGTCGATTGTCTTGTCAGTTGCAGGACCAGCTTTAACCATTAATAAAATTTTACGGGGTTTTTCTAATGAATTTACAAATTCTTCAATTGAATATGTTGGGTGAATGTTCTTGCCTTCAGATTCTTTAACCATCTCGTCTGTCTTTTCAGAAGAACGGTTATATACTGCAACATTATAACCACGAGATTCAATATTCCAAGCAAGGTTCTTACCCATTACTGCTAAACCTACTACACCAATTTGTTGTGCCATTTTACTTACCTCTCTTTTACAAAGTTTTCTAGTTCATTGTATCATAAAGCATATATAATAATCACTAAATCAGTTTTCAGATTTATTTGTTATTTGTAACTATTTCTATAATTTTTAATATTTGCTGGCTCAATTGATTTAATGAAGTTATTGGCATACGTTCTGATGTTGTGTGTATATTTTCATATCCAACGCCTAATATCACAGTAGGTATACCTAAACCATTAATAATATTCCCGTCAGAGCCACCGCCTGCAATGATTGTATCTGCAGCTAATCCTAATTGAATTGCACTTTCTTTAGCAATCTCTGTTACTTTAGCATCTTCAGCTACTTTAAATCCTGGATAACTTTTTGTAATCTCTATATCAGCATTTGTACCATAACGTTTAACGGTATTTTCAACTACTGATTTCATATGCTCAATTTGTTGTGCAATGCGTTCATCTGAATGAGAACGTGCCTCTGCTTTTAATGTAACTTTATCGGCAACAATATTTGTAGCAGAGCCACCTTCAAATCGACCAATATTAGCTGTTGTTACTTCATCTATTCTACCTAATTTCATGTCACTTACTGCCTTAGCAGCAATGTTAATTGCACTTATTCCTTTGTCAGGTACACTAGCATGCGCAGTTTTTCCATAAATCGTCGCATCAAATTTCATTTGTGTTGGAGCACCTACAACTGTAGTTCCAACAGGTGCACTGGCATCCACTGCGTATCCAAAATTTGAATCTAATAAATCTGCAGGCAATGCTTTAGCTCCTTCTAATCCAATTTCCTCTCCCACAGTGATTACAAATTGAAGTTGTCCATGAGGTAGCTTATTTTCATGAATAACAGCTAGTGCTTCTAAAATTGCAGCTAATCCTGCTTTATCATCTGCTCCAAGAATGGTAGTACCATCTGAATAGATATAGCCATCATCTTTTATTTGAGGTTTAATGTCTATACCTGGGACTACAGTATCCATATGACTTGTAAAGTACACCTTATCAATTTCTTTATTGTCGATTGTGCTTGGTAGTGTACAAATCAGATTATTTGCGCCTAAGTTTTGATTTTGACTCGCTTGATCTTCAACGACTGATAAACCTAGTGCTTCAAACTTACCTTTTAATTGAGCTTGAATATGCCCTTCATTACCACTTTCAGAATTAGTCTGAACAAGTTCTAAAAATGTATCTAATAATCTTTGTTCGTTAACCATAAATATCCCCTACCTGTCATTTAATACATTTTTTATGTATGTTAATAATTTATATAGTTAAGTGTAACGAATTATTTCGGTTTGCAAAACAAATATGATTGTTTGTATCATTTTCGGTTTTGAAAAGTACATATAATATAGTTGTTAAGTATTGTAGAATTTCGTATATTTGGATAAAATATGAGTTAATACAATATATTTGGAGGAATTATAGTGAGTAACAATAAAGTGTTAAGAGTTATTATTATTGTGATGCTAATTGCTGTTGTGCTTGCATTAATATTAACTAGTGTCGTACCATTAGTAAATTAATCATTAGCGTTATCTGTTTTATATATTTTTTATTATTAAAGCCATAAATAATACAGCCTTTATAAACTGTGCTATTTATGGTTTTTGTTTTCTTCATTTTTGATAATAAATCATAAAGTAATATATCAAATCATAAATTTTAAAGATAGCAAGTTCGCAGTTATACAAAAATCAGCACGATAAAAAGCCTCCATAAGCGTATTTATTCATAGAGATCGCTGTTGTGGAGGCTTTTTAATGTAACAATAATAATTTGTAATTTATTTATAGTTATGAAATTTAATTATTTAGTTAGTGACAGTGTTCGTACCATTGTGGTATTTTAACGAACCAAACTGCGATTTTACAACTAAGTATTCCTCTAATTCATTTAATAATTGTAATAAACTAGCGCGCGTTCTAAACATTTCTCTAGATGTAGGTAAATCCAACTGATTTAACTCTATCCTAATCTCATAAAGTGAATGTAAACGTAATGCCGTATAATCATTACTATTCACATTGTGCGCAACTTCAGCTAAGAGTTGTGATAATTGATCCAGTAAGCAATCTTTCATTTCAATACTTTCAATCATTAATGCAATTCTACGCATTAAATCTAATTGTTCTTCTCGCATATCGAAATAGTGATAGTAAGAATTTTCATTTCTGACAAAATGATTTTTGACGTCTCTAAAGGCGATTGATTTTGCTTTTTGTATCGTTAATTGTAAATCATCAAACGGGATATTTAATGTTTGATTAGGTACTTTACACTTTTCACTAAATGTTTCAAAAATTTGAGTGTATTGATCTTCGATTTGCTTTTTGAAATGCTTTAACGTACCATCCAGACTTGGCATGATTAAATTCATTAAGAAGGCAATTCCTAAACCTACAATAAGTAACAGAATTTCGTTAACAAATAAATGCACATCAATTGTTTTGGCATTAAAAACATGTAATAAAATGACACAACTTGTCACAACACCCTCTTGGACTTTAAATACCACAGTCAAAGGAATAAATAATAATACAATTAAACCTAATACTACTGCATTTTGTCCTAACAAACTAAATATGACTGAACCAAGAATTAGAATCATAAAACAAGATACAAAACGGGACACGATTGCTTGAAGCGAATGAACCTTCGTATGTTTAATACATAAGACTACTAATATAGCACTTGAAGCAAAATTATCAAGCCCAATTAGTTTAGCAATTATTATACCAAGTGCCATCCCAATCGCTGTCTTAATCGTTCTAAATCCGATTCGATATGGATTTAAACGTGACATGAATATTCCTCTATTTCTCTTCGCAATAAGTATCGAATAAAGATTGTAATTGGTTGATTACGTCCATTACTTCATGACCTTCAATTTGATGACGTTCTACCATTTTAGTGATTTTGCCATCTTTAATAAGTGCGAATGAAGGACTTGATGGAGCATAACCTTCAAAATAATCTCTCGCTTGTTGTGTAGCTTCTTTATCTTGACCTGCAAATACTGTAACCAAGCGATCAGGTAAATTATCATAATGTAGTGCATGTGCTGCTGCTGGTCTAGCAATGCCACCTGCACATCCACACACTGAGTTCACCATTACTAATGTTGTACCATCTTGTTGTAGTACACTATCTACCTCTTCAGCAGTTGTTAATTGTTCATAACCTGCTGCCTCAATTTCATTTCTTGCTTGATTAACAACATCTGTCATATATAAATCAAAATTTAAATCCATTTTTAACGTCACCTTTCATTTCAAATTAAGTACTTATATTCTACATATATATCTATTATAGTTCAACAGCTGTGTTTATAGTATTTTAAAAATTGAATATTTTATAACTTTAGTGAATTTTGCTATAATCTTCGCAATTGAAATAACTTGATATCGAAAATTTTGTGTTACTTAATTTCACATCACTAAATATTGCAATTAAATATTTAATGGACTCAATTTTATAAATAACAAAAACACTTTCGAAAATTTATCGAAAGTGTTTTTGTTTAATGTGTATTTATTAATCATGAATATACTTCACTACTTTAAATGTATAACACTCATATTACATACACTCTAGTAAATACTAGTATGCTCAATAGAATATTGCTCTATACGTGATTTAACAAAGTTCATAAATCTACCAGCTTGTAATCCGTCTAAAATACGGTGGTCTATTGAGATACAAAGGTTAACCATATTTCGTATTGCAATCATATCATCAATAACAAGAGGCTTTTTAATAACAGATTCGATTTGTAAAATTGCAGCTTGAGGATGATTAATAATACCCATAGATGAAACTGAACCAAATGTACCTGTATTGTTTACTGTAAATGTGCCACCTTGCATATCTTCAGAACGTAATTTTTTATTTCTGGCTCTTTGAGCTAAGTCGTTTATTTCTCTGGCTATACCTTTGATTGATTTTTCATCTGCATTTTTAATTACTGGAACATATAATTTATCTTCATCTGCCACAGCAATTGAAATATTAATATCTTTATGCATTATAATTTCAGAATCTTGCCAGCTACTATTTAATAACGGATAAGCTTTAAGCCCTTCGGCAACAGCTTTCACAAAAAATGCAAAGAATGTCAGGTTGTATCCTTCACTCTCTTTAAAACTGTTCTTATGATAGTTTCTAGTTTTCACTAAATTGGTAGCGTCTGCTTCAACCATCATCCATGCATGAGGAATTTCATTGACACTGTTGACCATATTTTGAGCAATTTGTTTCCTTACGCCGTTCACAGGAATTGAAGAACCTGGTGAAGGTTCATTGTATTTTGCCTGTTGAATGACTTTTGGCGAATCTTTAGGTGCAATTACTGTTTCTTGTTTATTACCTACACCTTCTTTAATTGCTTTTTGAATATCCTTTTTAGTCACTCGACCTTCGAAACCTGTACCGACAACTTGTGATAAATCGATTTGATTTTCCGAAGCAAGTTTAAAGACAACTGGTGAATAACGCCCGTTATTTTTCGGTTGTTCTTCATTCGAAGTATCTCTTTCTTGATGTTCTTGTCTATTAACGGGTGTTTCTGATTCTGTAGATGAACTAGAGTCAGGGACAGTTTCTGTAGCTGTCGTGTCTACTGATGTATCTTCGGAGTCATCATCAGTTGTTAATATACAAATTGTTTCATCTACTTGAACTGTCGTGCCTTCTTCTACTAAGATTTCTTTAATTGTTCCGGAATAAGAAGATGGTACCTCTGCTGTAACTTTATCAGTTATGACTTCACAAAGTGGATCATATTCTTCTACAGTATCACCTACAGAAACAAGCCATTGTTCAATTGTTCCTTCATGTACACTTTCACCCAGTTTAGGCATTTTTATTTCCATGATTGTGCCTCCTTAAAATTCTGCAAGTTCACGCATTTTTGTTTTTATTTTATCTGGATTAATCATAAACTCATCTTCGAGTGTTGGTGCGAATGGCATTGAAGGTACATCTGGACCAGCAAGTCGCATAATCGGTGCGTCTAAATCAAATAAGCAATTTTCTGAAATAATCGCAGCAACTTCTGAAATTACACTACCTTCTAAATTATCCTCTGTAACTAATAAAATTTTACCAGTTAGTTTTGCACGTTCAATAATTGTTTTTTTATCTAATGGGTAAACTGTACGCAAATCGACAACTTCTACATTAATGCCTTCTTCTTCTAACATATCAGCTGCTTGGATACAATAGTTTACACATAAACCGTAAGTGAACACTGTAATATCGTCACCATGACGTTTAACATCTGCCTTACCGATAGGCACAGTGTAATATGATTCTGGTACTTCTTCTTTTAATAGTCGATAAGCTTTTTTATGTTCAAAGTAAAGTACTGGATCATTGCTTTCAATAGAAGCTAATAATAATCCTTTTGCATCATATGGTGTTGAAGGTATAACAACTGTTAAACCTGGTGTAGAAGCAAATATAGATTCAACACTTTGAGAGTGATATAATGCACCGTGAATTCCACCGCCAAATGGTGAACGTATCGTGATAGGACAATGGAAGTCGTTATTTGAGCGATAACGCATTTTAGCGGCTTCACTCATAATTTGATTCGTTGCTGGTAAAATATATTCGGCAAATTGAATTTCAGCAACTGGTCGTTTTCCAAGCATTGATGCACCAATACTTGTACCTACTATATTTGATTCAGCTAAAGGTGTATCAAGCACACGTGCTTCGCCATACTTTGCTTGTAAGCCTAAAGTGACTCCGAAAACGCCACCTTTTTTACCGACATCTTCTCCTAATACAAATACATCTTTATCTCTTTCCATCGCTTGATCTAAACCTTGATGAATCGCTTCTAGATATGATAATTTAGCCATTATTTAAGCTCCCTTCTTCATAAACATGTGTATATGTCTCTTCTGGCGATGGATAAGGTGCTTTTTCAGCTTCTTTTGTTGCTTTATTTACAATTTCTTTATGTTCTTTTTCGATTTCATCTAACCAGTTGTTGTCGATAACGCCTTCTTCGAGTAAGAATTCCTTAAATTTGATATTACAATCTAAAGATTTAAGTTCATCTCTTTCCTCTTTTGAACGGTATTTATCATCATCATCAGAAGAATGTGCTGTTAGACGTGTACACATGGCTTCAATTAATGTTGAACCACCACCGTTTAAACCACGTTCACGTGCTTCTTTCATTGCTTTATACATTGCAATAGGATCATTGCCATCTACTGTTTCACCATGCATACCATACCCAATTGCACGATCTGATAATTTTTCGGCACCATATTGTAATGAATCTGGTACAGAAATAGCATATTTATTATTTTCAATAACACAAATAAAAGGTAATTTGTGAACACCAGCAAAGTTTAAGCCTTCGTGGAAATCACCTTGGTTAGAACTACCTTCGCCTACAGTTGTCATTGCAATATTTGATTTGCCATCCATTTTTAGGGATAATGCCGCCCCAACAGCATGGATAATCTGCGTACCAACAGGTGAACTTTGTGATAGAATACCTTTTTCTCTTTTACTAAAATGAGAAGGCATTTGTTTACCACCAGAACTGATATCATCCTTTTTACCAAAAGCAGCTAACATAGACTCTAAAGGTGTCATTCCTAAATATGTTACTAATGCTAAATCCCTATAGTAAGGTGAAGAAATATCCCCTTCTTGCATGGCATATGCCATCCCTATTTGAGCTGCTTCTTGTCCTTGGCAACTAATAACGAATGGTATCTTACCAGCACGATTTAATAGCCACATACGTTCATCTATTTTACGTCCTAAATCCATCCATTTGTACATCGTTTGTAGGTCTGTTTTATCTAAACCTACTGATTTATAGTCAAACATGCTATTTCCTCCTTAATTAAACGTGAATCGATCTGTTTTCAACCTTCAAGCCTAGTTCCATTAACACTTCTGAAAGTGACGGATGTGCATGTGTTGTTAAACCTAGTTCTAATGTTGATCCATTCATAAACTGGAACAATGATACTTCATTTATTAATTCAGTAACATGTGGTCCAATCATATTTAAACCTATTACGGTATCATTATCTTGATCGATTACTACTTCGCAAAAGCCATTTTGATTGTTTGTGTCCTCAATTACGGCTTTTCCAATTGCTTTAAATGGCACTTTATAAGTACGGGCCTTAATATTTTGCGCTTTTGCTTCATCTAAATGCATGCCTATACTTGCTATTTCTGGTTGGGTGTAAACGCATTTTGGCATAGTCATATAATCAACGGGAAGTGGTTGTTGTTCAAACATATGATCAATAGCTGTTATACCTTCTTTGGACCCAACGTGTGCCAATTGTAGTTTGCCGATACAATCACCAGCCGCATAGATATGGCTATCTTCAGTTTGTTGGAAGTCATTTACTAAAATATGGTTACTTTCAGATAGCTTGATTTTAGTATTATTTAATCCAATATCATCTGTATTCGGTTTTCGACCTATAGATACCAATAACTTATCATATGTATATGTCTTGTCATTAATAGTAATATCTATATGATTATCCATGACCTTAACATCATTCTCTGTTAAATGTGTATTTTCAAAGAACTGAACACCTCTAGCTGTTAGTTCCTTTTTCAATGATTTAGCGATATGCTTAGACTCCGTTGGAAGGATACGCTCACCTGCTTCAATTACAGTTACTTCTACATTGAAATCAGTCATCATCGATGCAAACTCCAATCCAATCACGCCACCACCAATGATTGCTAACTTATTAGGTAATTGTTCAAGTTTTAATATATCATCACTTGAAAGTACTACTTCATGATCAAATGGTAGGAATGGTAATGAGACTGGTGTTGACCCAGTACAGATTAATACATTTTTATTAGGAATTAGCTCTGATTCTCCATCTTCAAATTCTACTGAAATCGTACCACTTTGTGGTGAAAAGATAGATGGGCCTAAGATGCGTCCTATACCATTAAATACATCGATGTTATTATACTTCATCAAATGATTTACACCGTTAAACATTTGATTTACTACCTCAGCTTTACGCTCTTGAATGCGTGAAAAATTCAACTTAAAATCATCAACATCAACACCATATTCACTTGCATGTGTAATAGTGTGCATCACTTCGGCTGATTTTAATAATGCTTTAGTAGGTATACACCCCTTGTGTAAGCATGTACCACCCAAAAGTGCCTGTTCAACAAGTGCAACTTTCTTACCTAATTGTGAAGCTCTAATTGCAGATACATAACCAGCTGTACCTCCGCCTAGTATAACTACATCATATTGTTGTTCTGACATATTTTAACTCCTAACTATATGTTTTCGCCGTTAATATGTGCATTAAAATAATGACATACCATTTAGCGAATCATTATACGACATTAAACCTCTAATATATTTAGCGAATTTTCTATCTTTCTGTGTGAGTTTATGTGGTCATATATTTTGATGTGCCAATTAATATAACTTTCATAGTTCAAATGAATTTTGAAGTATGAAAGTTATTTTAAAAAGAACATATAAACGATATATAATTTCTCATCACGAACATAAAATTGTTTCCTTTATATTAAGAAGGTTAATGCCAATCGCTGATTTTTATAACCTGCTACTAATTTATATTATAAAAAACCGCATTTTGAATTGCATCTATAAGATACTTATTTTATGGCCACTTAATACTTTACCATAGAATGTCCCAAAACATGAATAGTCAACATGTTACATAACAAAATTTCGGGTCAATAATTGACCATTTTAGCAAACATTGTATTTGCTTCCTATTACAGTTTACATCAAATAAACTGTTTATAAAATTAAAAACCTATTCTGATATCTTTTAATTAAATTTACAAAGAGATAATAGTTCGTCTATGAATTAATTTTTAATGCTAATATCAGTGAGTCTATTTTACTTTGTTTGGATGCGGATCTTTCACTAAAAACAATTGGAAACTTCGCACCAATAATTAGACTTGCAATTCGTGCTTGACCAAATAATTTGAGCGCTTTATATAAAGGATCTCCAACATCCTTATTAGCGACTACAATAGCATCCACATCACCAGCAATTTCAGATTTAAGATTATTTTTTATAACACTTTCCATATCTGTAGCATTTTCAAATGTTAGTGGTCCTTCAATTAATAAATCATTGTTGCCAATGCGTTCAAAGGTGAGTTTTATTTTTTCGGCTTCGGTAGCAGAAAAAATTTTTTTATTCGGATTATTAACAGAAGATAATAATGCTAGTTTTAGTTGTTTATAACCAATTGCCTGTGCAAAATTTTGCAAGTTTTTAATTATTTGCTTCTTTTCTTCAACCGTAGGCGCAACATTAAAATACACATCGCTCATCATTAGATGTTTATGATAATGTGGCAAATCTAAACATACTACATGACTTAAATAACCATAGTTTTCCATAAATTGTCGATTGCTTAAAATAAATGAAAACATCTTGCTATCTTCAATATTGCCTTTCATTAACACTGTAACTTTGCCTTGGGCCAAATCATTCGAACAAGTGTTGTACAATGCTTGTTCTGAATCGAATTGATAAATATGAACTCTATTGATCAGTGTACTATCAATGTTGTATGACCGAATTAACTCTGTAGGATCTTCAATATCATATAAATAAAGTTCTATATCTGTTTGTTCTAACACTGTTAATAATACAGAGATTATTTTTTCATCATTAGCAAATAAAACTGCTACCTTGCCGTTTAATGTTTGGTTCGGCTCAACTAAATGTTTGTATTGCATTACATCAACGCCCTTCTATTATTAATCGCACGATTTAATACAATTTTTAACAATAATAAATTATTGCTTTGTAGCATGATTTTGTTCAATCATTTCCTTAGCATTTTGACGTGTAAGTTCTGTAACACTAGCACCTGAAATCATACGTGCAACTTCATCTACTCTTTCATCACCGGTTAGTTCTTTGACCTGAGTAGTCGTCCTATCGTCGTTTGAAGCTTTACTTATTAATAAGTGATAGTCACTCATTGTTGCAACTTGTGGTAAATGAGAGATACAAATAACTTGAATATGTTGAGCTAAATCTCTCATCTTTTCTGCCATTTTTTGAGCTGCTTGGCCAGAAACCCCTGAATCAACTTCATCAAATAATATTGCTGTTTGACCTCTACTCTTAACAAATATTGTCTTAAGTGCCAGCATGATTCTTGATAGTTCTCCACCCGAAGCAATTTTATTTAAACTTTTAAGAGGTTCTCCCTTATTAGGACTAATTAAAAATTCAACAAATTCAATACCTTCACGATTAGGTTTATCTAATGGCTTAAAGGAAATTTCTAAGTTAGCATCTTTCATTTGTAAATTTTGAATTTCATCAACGATATGGTTTCTTAGTTGTTGAGCCACTTTACGTCTTTCTTTAGATAATTGGCCTCCTAAATCCAATACACGTTGATATAATTCATTAATCTGTTCACGTAATTGTGAAGTGCTTTCTTCGTAGTTTTCTATTTTATTAATTTCTAATTCTAATTTCTCTTGATAAATGATTAATTCAGTAATATCTTTACCGTATTTGCGCTTTAAACTGTTTAATAAATTCATTCTAGATTCTAATTCGTTTAAGTATTGTTCATCAAATTCTGTGTTTGTTAATTCATCATAAATTTGGTGTTTAGCATCTTCAAGCGTATAGTAAAATTGATCTACTTCATCCTTTAATTTATCATATTTATCCGGTAAAATTTCCCCAATCGATTCTAATTGTGTACTTAATTCATATAATCGATCAGTTATTGCGTGTTCATCAGTTAGTGTTAGATGAGCATTATTTAAAGCAAGACTCAAATTTTCAGAGTTTTGGATACGTTTAATGTCTGTTTCAAGTTGTTCTACTTCGCCGTCTTTCAAATGTGCCTCTTTAATTTCATCTAGCTGAAATTTTAACAAATCTAACCTTTGTAGTAATGCTTGATCAGCTGTTTCTAATTCTTCAAGTTCCTTTTTCTTTGCTTGATATCGATCAAACGTATCAATATATTGTTGTAACAACTTCGCATAAGTATCTTCAGCATAATTATCTAAAAGTTGTAAGTGATATTTTTGTTTCAATAATGCTTGTGTTTCATGTTGTCCATGGATATCAAGCAATTCTTGCATTACTTTTCTCAAATCTTGTAATGTTACTGTTTGATTATTTATTCTACAAATACTTTTGCCTGAGCTAAATATTTCTCTTTTAACTAACAAAAAGTCCTCATCACTGTCGATTGACAACTCACTTAATAGAGTCAATGCTTCTTTACTATCGTCTATGTCAAAGATACCTTCAATAATGGCTTTCTTTTCACCATGTCTTACATAATCTGAAGAAGCACGCATACCAATAAGTTGTCCAATTGCATCAATTATAATTGATTTACCTGAACCTGTTTCTCCACTGAGAACAGTTAGCCCATCACCAAAATGAACCTCTAATTCATCAATAATTGCAAATTGTTTTATTGATAAAGTTTGTAGCATGTTTACTCACTTCCTTAAAATTATAGTAAATTAAAGATACGTGTCTTGATTGTTTCACCAGCTTCTTCATCTCTACATATAATTAAACATGTATCGTCACCACAAATTGTACCTAACACTTCATCCCAGTCAATTTGATCTAATATGGCACCAATTGATTGGGCGTTACCCGGTAATGTTTTTAACACTAATAAATTACCTGTTCCGTCAATATTCACAAATGAATCCATTAAATATCTGCCAAGCTTTTCTAACGGGTGATATTTTCTGTCATTTGGCAAACTATAAACATATTGACCTGTTGGCGTGGGGACTTTAATAAGTTGAAGTTCTTTGATATCTCTAGATACTGTCGCTTGAGTAACGTTGAGTTCGTATTCATTCAAGCGTCTTACTAATTCATCTTGAGTTTCTATTTTTTCATTAGATATGATTTCACGTATTTTAATATGTCTTACTGATTTTTTAGCCATAACTTACACCTCTGTAAACGAATATTTATACAACAAGTTTAACACATGCATAGAAATACGACTACTAAAGTTATTTAGTAATTTTACCCAATTAAACACCATAACCACGCTAAATTTGGACGAGATAATCATTGTAATTAAATGAATTTGATTGATTTAATTGTAATTGGATAGAATGAAATAAACTTTCATAATGAATAATTATAAAATTGTTTATAAGTTATTTATGCAAAATCAGAATATATGCGTCAATGAATTAAATAAAGAAAACGTCAACTTCAATTATGAGATAATAGAAGTTGACGTTTATGCTTTATAAATATATGTTCCCGCTCATACCGAATTCAATTGATTGTTAATGACTTGTTGGAATTTAGACAATACCATTTTTAAATTTGCTCCAGTTATAACATACAAATATAATAACGAAAGATAATATTTTTGTATGTCCTAATAAATCTAATGTATTCACAAAGCGGTACTGTTTCAATTGTAAATTTGAGTGATTGCTTATAATTATGATTCTCTGTCGTTAAATAATTTTATTATGGCATCTAGTTGTGTTGTATCATAATTATCGGGTAAATTTGCTAAACAATCATAAGCAGCTTGCGTATGATACGCTAATTTTTCTTCGGCACCCTCTTTACCTAACAATGATACATATGTACTCTTATCGTTAGCAAGATCACTGCCTACTTTTTTACCTAATTTAGTTTCATCACCATAAATATCGAGCAAATCATCTTTAATTTGGAACATTAAACCTAAGTGTTCACTATAAAGTTCTAAATTATTAGCTACATCCGAACTTGGATTCGCGATATCGACTGCTGCCATGACTGCAAATTTAAGTAATGCACCCGTTTTAGCATTATGAATCTGTTCCAAGGTTTCTAAATCAACTGGTGTACCTTCGCTTTGCATATCCAAAGTTTGGCCACCAACCATTCCAAGATGACCACTAGCATTAGAAAGACGTTGAATTAATTTAATCTTTGTTAAGTCTGTTAAAGCTTGATCATTTGAAATAAGCTCGAAAGCCTTGGTTAACAGCGCATCACCAGATAATATTGCTTTCCACTCACCATATACTTTATGATTTGTAGGCTTTCCTCTACGATAATCATCATTATCCATTGGTGGAAGATCATCGTGAATTAAAGAATATGTATGAATCATTTCCAGACCAATTGCTGATGATATACCCTTCTCGTAATCGCCACTAAGCATTTCTAAAGTTAATAACAACACTACCGGTCTTATGCGTTTGCCACCAGCATTTAATGAATATAGCATACTTTCTTCCAAGTTAGTGTTAAGAGCAGAATTTGGAATTGATTCTGAGAGTAATTGATTGATTTCAAGTTGTAAATTATTCATCTTTGGATTCATTTTCAGCGACATCCTTTTCGTTAGACATTAAATCATTTACTTTTTGTTCAGCATTTTTCAATGTTTCATCACATTTAGCAGATAATGTCATACCTCTTTGATATAAACTTAAAGAATCTTCCAAAGAAACATTTTCATTATCAAGCTTTTGCACGATGCCTTCTAATTCAGTCATCATATCTTCAAAACTTTGATTATTTTCATTACTCATCTTTACACCTAACTTTCTTAACTTGTGCGTCCACTACGCCATCTTTCATAGTTAATTCAATATTATCACCAGCAGATAAATCTTGTGTGCTGGTGATAACACTATCATCTTTATTAACAATTGTATAACCGCGTAACATCGTGTTTGTCGGACTTAAATTGTTTAAGCTTTCTAACTTTCTACCTAAATCATTCTTGAATGTCGTAAGTAGCGCATTAATTTGTTTATTTAATTTATCATGTTGTTGACTCAGCTTTTGTTGCTCACTTGTAATATGTTGTTTGAAATTTTTTAAATTAAGTCGATTAGCTAATAACTGTAGTGATTGAGATTCACGCTTTAGTTTTAAATCAATAATTAAATTCAGTTGTCTTTCAAGCTCATCACGTTTTTGGATTTGTTGATCATACAATAATGTTGGTGTTTTAAATTTATAATAAGATGAAACATGATCCAAATATTTTTGCTGTTGTTGAATATGTTGTTTAATATATCGTGTGAGTGAAAGCTTTGTTTGTGTTAAGTACTGACGTAATTCAAATTGATCAGGTGTAGCAATCACTGCCGCTTGTGTAGGTGTAGCAGCTCTAACATCCGCTACAAAATCACTCAGTGTAAAATCAGTTTCATGACCAACAGCTGAAATAATTGGTGTCTGACAATCAAAAATTGCTTTAACTACCGTTTCTTCATTAAAATTCCATAAGTCTTCGATTGATCCTCCACCACGGCCAATGATAATCGTATCCACACCCAATTGGTCCGCTTGTTGAATTTTATCTATGATGTCCTTTTCTGCTTGTGCACCTTGAACTAATGTATTTAATTGTATCTGTTCAACTAACGGATAGCGACTATTGATCGTACTGTGAATATCTCTGATTGCAGCGCCTGTACCAGCAGTCAGAACTGCAATTTTCTTAGGATATTTTGGAATGGGCTTTTTATATTCTTGATTAAAAAAGCCTTCTTTAGTAAGTTTTTCCTTTAATTGTTCTAATTTTTGATATAGGTTACCTACACCATCTAATTGCATTTTATTTACATAAATTTGATAATTTCCTCGCTTTTCAAAAACGGAAACCCTAGCTTCTATTAATACTTCGTCGCCCTCTTTCGGTTCAAAATCGAGCTTTGATGCATTCCCTTTAAACATCATTGCATTAATTAAACTATTGTTATCTTTAACATTAAAGTAAAGGTGCCCACTACTATGTTTTTTAAAGTTTGATAACTCTCCTTTAATTAACACAGATTGTAGGTGAGGATCTTGATCAAATTTATACTTGATATACTTAGTCAACGCAGTAATACTTAAATATTCAGCCATTTATATCACTCATTTTATTCAATATTGCTCAATACACCATTAATAAATTTATAATGTTCATCATCACTAAATTGTTTCGCTAGTTCGACCGCTTCATTGATGATAACTTTCTTTGGTGTTGAACTGTTAGATAGTTCAAATGTAGCCATTCTTAAAATAATTCTGTCTGTTTTAAGTAATCTTTCTAATTTCCAATCTTTTAAATGCGGTTGTATCTGTTGGTCCAATACACTTTCGTGATCTTTCACACCTGAAACTAACCAATTTATAAATTCAAATTCTAAATCGGGATTATCATCTTTGATAAAACTGATTGCCTCATCAATAGATAAATCAGTATTCATCATTTCAAGTTGAAATAGAGTTTGAAAGGCTTGTGTTCTTGATTCTTTTCGACTCATTTTAAACTCCTTCAAGCATCATTTTCTTAATATAAATTAGCAGAAAGTATGTATACTAATTTGAACATCATACATTCCGCTAATTTAACTATTGAGATTAACTGTGCTCTTGTTTTATTAAATTTTAATTTTCGGGTTCGATATTTGTAATATGAACATTGATTTGACTTGGTTCAATCGTTGTCATCGTTGTTAATGAGTTGAAGATCGCTTGTTGGATATGGCGAGCTGTTTCTGAAATATTCACTCCATAACTTAAGGCACAGTATACATCAATAAATATACCGTCTTCTCTAGCATCTACTTTTATCCCTTTATGCAGTTGCTTTTTACTCACTTGTTCAATATTAGTTTGTTTCAATTCTTTAAAGTGTCCACGAATCCCTTTCACTTCGGATGTAGCGATACTTGCTATAACAGTTAATACTTCTGGCGCAATTTCTATTCTACCCAAGTTGGAATGTGATGTTTCTGTTACCTTTACCATGTCACATACCTCCTAATTATTCAATTTCTTCATCCATAATATTATAAGTTTCTAAAAACTTAGTATTAAATTCTCCACTTCTAAAGATATCATTATTTAATAGGCGTATATGGAATGGAATTGTTGTATCTATCCCTAATACTAGGAATTCTCCTAATGAACGTAAACCTGCCATAATTGCTTCATCTCTAGTGGGTTCGTGCACAATAAGCTTAGCGACCATCGAATCATAATATGGAGGAATTGTATAATTAGTATAACATGCAGATTCAATTCTTACTCCGAATCCACCTGGTGCTAAATATTGAGTGATTTTCCCTGGTGATGGCATAAAGTTTTTATAAGGGTTTTCTGCATTGATTCTAAATTCTATAGCGTGCCCATTTATCTTAATATCTTTTTGTTTAAACGGTAATGGTTCGCCCATCGCTATTTTAAGTTGGAGTTTAACTAAATCTACACCTGTAACCATCTCAGTAACAGGGTGTTCAACTTGAATACGTGTGTTCATTTCCATAAAATAGAAATCATTTGTATTTAAATCATAGATAAATTCTATTGTACCGGCATTTTCATATTTAACTGCCTTAGCAGCTCTTACAGCTGCGTTACCCATTTCTTTTCTCTGTTCATCGGATAAGATTGGAGATGGTGCTTCTTCTACTAATTTTTGCATTCTACGTTGGATTGTACAGTCTCTTTCACCAAGATGAACGACATTACCAAAGCTATCACCTACGACTTGAATCTCAATATGTCTAAAGTTTTCAATGAACTTTTCTAAATATAGTCCGCCGTTACCAAATGCAGTCTCTGCCTCTTGTTGAGTCATTTTGAAGCCAGTTTCTAACTCTTTTTCATCACGAGCAACTCGAATGCCTTTACCGCCACCACCGGCAGTCGCTTTAATGATTACAGGGTATCCAATTTTGTTTGCAATTGATTTAGCGTCTTTAATATTTTCTACTAAACCTTCACTACCAGGAACAACCGGTACATCAGCACGTTTCATTTCTTCTTTCGCCACGTCTTTTATACCCATTTTTTGAATAGACTCATAGCTTGGTCCAATAAATTTCAATTGACAAGCTTCACATAATTCAGCAAAGTCACCATTTTCAGCTAAAAAGCCATAACCAGGATGTATTGCATCACAACCTGTAGATGTTGCAATTGATAGTATGTTAGGAATATTTAAATAAGAATCTTTAGATTGTGTTGGCCCAACGCAATATGCTTCATCAGCAATTTGAGTATGTAATGCGTCTTTATCTCCTTCAGAATATATAGCCACAGTTTGTAATCCTAAGTCATGACAAGCACGAATGATTCTTACTGCAATTTCTCCTCTATTTGCTATTAAAATCTTATTCATTATTTCACCTTAAATAACGGTTGGCCATACTCTACCATTTGACCGTCTTCGACTAGTATTTCAGCAATTTCTCCAGAAACTTCCGCTTGAATTTCATTGAATAATTTCATAGCTTCTAATATGCATACAGTAGTTTCGTTTGAAACTGAATCACCTACTTGGACATATGCACTTTCTTCTGGTGAAGGAGATTTATAGAATGTACCAACCATTGGTGCATTAATTGTTTTTAAATTGTCATCTGATGATGTTGCACTTGCATCTTCAGTATTAGTATTTGCTGTCGGTGCAGCAGCCACACTTTGTTGAGGTGCCACTTGTTGTACAGGTTGTTGACCTATTTGAGGAGTTATAATTTCAGTTTCTTTTTCTTTTTTTAAATTTACGACATTACCTTTGTCTTCGATATTAATTTCAGTCAAACTTGATTGATCAAGTATTTCAATCAATTCTTTTATTTCTTTAAAATTCATAAATACTGACTCCTTTAGATTGTTATCATTTACCTATTTTATTTTACTTTAGTGATTTCTTCAATTCAAGCATATACATACTTTCTATAATAAACAGAATATTATTCATAGCGCACTATTTATAACATTATGGGTTTATATTAAGTAAGCGTTAACGTTAATTATGTATGATGGTTAAAAAATAAAATTATAGCCTAGCTAATTTAAAAGAATAGAAGTGATGATTTTAATTTAATCTAAACATCAAAAACCTTTCCAAAACATTATGTATTGGAAAGGTTTGAATACATTCGTTATGAAATCAAATGTGTAACTATTTAGCAAGGCGTATTACGCTCTTGAGATATAACTACCATCACCTGTATTAATCACAAGTGTATCTCCTTCATTAACGAATAAAGGAACGTTTAAAGTATAACCTGTTTCAACAGTAGCAGATTTAGTAGCACCTGTTGCAGTATCACCTTTAATACCTGGTTCAGTTTCTGTTACTAACAGCTCAACAGTTTTTGGTAATTCAACACCAATTGTTTCGCCTTCATAACTTTGAATTTGAACTTCCATGTTAGCTTTTAAGAATTTCAATTCATATTCTAAGTAATCTGCTGATAATTCAGTTTGATCAAATGTTTGGTTATCCATAAATACATGTGAATCTCCATCAGCATACAAGTATTGCATGCGGCGGTTTTCAATCATAGCTTGTTCAACTTTTTCACCAGCTCTGAATGTTTTCTCTTGAATTGCGCCAGTTCTTAAATTTCTTAATTTAGAACGTACGAATGCTGATCCTTTTCCTGGTTTTACATGTTGGAAGTCAATAACTTTCCAAATACCATTATCTACTGAAATTGTTAAGCCTGTTTTAAAATCATTCACCGAAATCATTCAGTTTCCTCCTAAATTATAAGGTCTTCTATAAAATAATAAGGTTTTTTGTGGATTTAGTAAAGTATTCACAGCCATTTTCTGTAATTAAAATGTCATCTTCAATACGTACGCCACCTAATCCATCGATATAAATACCTGGCTCTATTGTAACACAGTTATTAGGCACTAATTCATTTTCAGATTTTCTTGATAAATTAGGGCCTTCATGAACATCTAAACCAATACCATGACCTAATGAATGACCGAAGGCATCACCATAACCGTGTTCAGTAATATAGTCACGTGCAATCGCATCAAGTGCTTTACCACTCATTCCAGGTTTCGCTGCTGCTACTGCTTTTAAGTTAGCGTCTAGCACGATTTGATATATTTCCTTTAATTTTGGATCAGGTTCACCAATCGCAAATGTACGAGTAATATCAGAAGCATATCCTTGATAATATGCACCAAAATCTAAAGTGATTAATTCTCCTTGTTCAATGACTTTTTCACTTGCTACACCATGAGGTAATGCGCCTCTATAACCAGAAGCTACGATTGTATCGAAGGAAGGACCTTCTGCTCCCAATGATAACATTTTACTTTCTAACTTAGCTTTAAGTTCTTGCTCGGTCATACCTGCTTTTGCTATTTCTAGAACATATTCATATGTCTGGTCTACTATTTCAGCAGCTTTTTGAATAATAGCAATTTCTGATTCGTCTTTAACTTCACGAATTTGCTCAACTAATCCTGAAATACTTATTAAGCTGATATATGATTTACTTAATTGTAAATATGTATCATAGCTTACTAAATCCCCTTCGAATCCAACGTTTTGAACATTTAATTGTTCTAATTGTTGCTTCACTTCGTCAATTAATGCACCTTGTTGCTTAATGATTGTGAAATCAGGTGCTTGTGAAGTAGCTTGTTCAATATATCTAAAATCTGTTATTAGTAATTGTTTGGATTCAGTTATGATTAATGCACCACTTGTCCCTGTAAAGCCTGATAAATAGCGTCTATTGTAATCTGATAGTATCACTACGGCTTCTAAATGTTTTTCTTTAAGTGACTGATTAAGTTTTGTTAATCTTGACATTTAAAATCCCCCTCATCAATTGATTTGTACATTTTCGTTATATACATTAAAATGATAGCATAATTAATATACAAATTTATAGTTTTTAAATTAGGAGTAGACGAATGAAGAAAAAAATTGTGGCAATCATAAGTGCAACATGTTTATTGGCTGGTTGTGGCAGTCAAAACTTAGGACCGTTAGAAGAAAAAACAACCAAACTAAGAGATGATAACCATAAATTGAAGAGCAATATTCAAGAGCTAAAGCAAAATATAAGTAAAGAAAATCAAAAAATTGCTTCATTAAATAAAGACAAGAAAAATATGAAACAAGCTAAAGAAAATAAGAAAAAAGCAACAAATTTAAAGGCCTCATCTACATATTATAAAAATGTTGCCAAACGTATCGATGATTACAATCAAATTGACGATGATGTTACAAAGAATAAAGGCAATAAGAACATTGAATCTAAATTAACGGATATAAATAACCAAATTGATAGTGCGTATAGTGATTATACAACACAGATTGATAAGGAAAGCATGAGCGATTCAGATAAATCAAAAGACAAAGATATTAAACGTTTAAATAAAGATTTAAGTAAGGCGATGACAGAAATTAGAGAAGGTTATACTACTAAAGACAAGAAGAAAATTGTAAAAGGCCAAAATTTACTTTCTTCTGTTTCTATTACAAGTAGTTAAGCAGTGAATTTATTGGGAGTGTTCAATTTGAAACAAGCATTATTTTATATAGTAATTGCAATTGCAATCATTGGTTTAGTACTGAATTTAGACGCATTTATATTCAGCTTTGTTAAAATGTTGGTTAGCATTGCAATTTTTGCTGGAATAGCATATCTTATTTATTATTTCTTTTTCTTAACAGAGGATCAAAGGAAATATAAACGAGCGCAAAGAAAATATAAAAAGCGTAATAGAAAGAAATAATCGAGTTAATTCCTAAACTAGAAATATAGTATATTAAAATTAAAGGTTTATTTGATAATATCATGTAACATTAATTAAAAGGTGCCCCGTGTAAAGTGATGTAACAATTATTTTATACGAGGCACCTTATTTTTATAACAATGGCAATTTCTAAGTAAACGATTTATTTGTATGTATACGAAACATAACTATATAGAATATAACAATAGACAATACTTACTGAGAAATAGGATAATCATTAATTGTTGTTCTAAACGAATTAAATTCTACAAATAGAATCAGGGCTAATCTACAAAAGTAGATTAGCCCTATTTTCATAAGCAGTTTGTATTAACTACTTTTATTATTTTCGATAATTCCAATCGTCTGATTTATATTTTTCTATTAATTCATTCACTTCTGCTTGTTGAGCTTCAGTTAGTGTTAAAGGTTTGAAATCAACATTTAAACCTTTTTTAAATCCTTTTTCAAAGGCTACTTCCATTTCTGCTATAGTGATTTTCTTATCAGAAATATCATTTAGAGCAACAGCTTTATCTAGAAAAGCTTTCTTCATTTTTTCTTTTAAACGCTCGTTTTTAAATATAAACATATCAAACAAGTCATCCACATCAACATCTTGAAGCAATGAACCGTGTTGGAGAATAACCCCTTTTTGTCTAACTTGTGCGCTTCCAGCAATTTTCCGTCCTTCTACTACAAGTTCATACCAACTCGGTGCATCAAAGCAAACTGCACTTCTAGGTTGCTTTAATTTATCTCGCTCTTCTTTTGAACGAGGGATAGCAAAATAAGCATCTAAACCTAATTCTTTATACCCTTGTAATAAACCTTCAGAAATAACTCGGTAAGCTTCAGTTATTGTTGAAGGCATTTCAGGATGCGATTCAGGAACTATTACACTATAAGTTAACTCTTTATCATGTAATACACCTCTACCACCAGTTTGACGGCGAACCATGCCGTAACCTTTTTCTTTTACTTTGTCTATGTCTATTTCTTTAGTTAATCGTTGAAAATAACCCACCGATAACGTTGCAGGATTCCAAGTATAAAAACGAATTACTGGATCAATTTCTCCTCTTGAAACAAAATTAAGTAACGCCTCATCTAAAGCCATATTATAAAATGGATCATTACTTCCCGTATTGATAAAATTCCATGTTTCAGTCACTCTAAAAAACTCCTATCAAAAATTGTTATTATTATACATGTATGGTATCGTTTTCAATGATTTTATAAGTATGTTTGCAACACCTTCTAAAACTTAGTAAAAATATTTTGATAAATTGTGCTAACAGTCTTATAATATATAATATCGGTTAATTAGGGAGGATGCAAGATGAGTAGTTTTTGGTTTATAGCGTTAGCAGTTTTAATTATTATAATAGCATATATGCTAATTAATTATCTTCTTAATAAAAGAGCAGTCACAGAATTAAACCAAAATGAATTCCATAAAGGTTTACGCAAAGCTCAAGTTATTGATGTAAGGGAAAAAGTAGATTATGATTATGGCCATATCAACGGAGCGAGAAACATACCAATTACTATGTTTAAACAGAGATATCAAGGTTTAAGAGTAGATCAACCAATTTATCTTTGTGATGCAAATGGTATTTCGAGTTACCGTGCCGCTAGAACTTTAAAGAAAAATGGTTATAAAGACATTTATATGCTAAAAGGCGGTTACAAAAAATGGACTGGAAAAATCAAATCTAAGAAATAATCAAATAGCTAACAAATAACAGTGTTGCTTTATAAACTGTCGACGAAATCATTGGTTTTGTCGACAGTTTTTTATTTATATATTTTTATCACTGTAAAATTTTTCAAACCTTTTATTTTACCTCATATGTTTATATACTTGTGTTGCCAGACGTTGCAAATAGACGGTGCGCTATAAAAATATAAGATTAACTAAAGAAACATAATTTATCTAATTTTACACAGGACAACCAAAAAGACTAATCCATCAGCTAAACTATGCACCATCAAGTTGACATTGGTCAGATGTATACTTGATGAGAACAAGTCACTGTGATGAATTAGTCCTCATATTTAATAATAAATTTTTGACTTAATATTTAATTAGGCTATATTTATTCTTTCTCAGCTCGTAATCCTTCGAACTTTAAAATTGGTTGTCGTGCTGCCTTTGTTTCATCTAATCGATCTATAATTGTTGTATGTGGTGCTTCTAATACTTTGTCTGGATCTTCTTTTGCTTCTGTAGCAATTTTAATCATCGTATCACAGAAATAATCTAACGTTTCTTTAGATTCTGTTTCAGTAGGTTCAATCATCATACCTTCATCTACGTTAAGTGGGAAATAAATAGTAGGAGGATGCACACCAAAGTCTAACAGTCTTTTAGCCATATCTAAGGTACGTACACCAAATTCTTTTTGTTTTGAACCACTTAACACAAATTCATGTTTACAATATTGTGGATATGGAATTTCAAAATGCTCTTTTAATCTAGCTTTAATATAGTTGGCATTTAATACTGCTGCTTCTGATACCTCTTCTAAGCCTTTATTACCCATAGATCGAATGTACGTATAAGCACGTAAATAAATACCAAAGTTTCCGTAAAATGGTTTTACTCTACCAATTGAATCTTCAATATCATTATCATATTTATATACGCCATTTTCCTTAACCACCATAGGCTTTGGTAAAAAGTTTGCCAATTCTTTTTTTACACCAACAGGGCCAGATCCTGGACCGCCACCACCGTGTGGACCAGTAAAGGTTTTGTGTAAATTTAAGTGTACTGCATCAAAGCCCATATCACCTGGACGTACTTTATCCATTATGGCATTTAAATTTGCACCATCATAATATAATAAGCCGCCTGCTTCGTGTACAATATTTCTAATTTCCATAATATTTTTTTCAAATATACCTAACGTGTTAGGGTTAGTCAGCATAATCGCTGCAGTATTTTCATTTACAACTCGCTTCAAGTCCTCAATATCAACTTCGCCACGTTCATTTGATTTAACCGTTACCGATTTAAAACCTGCGAATGCAGCAGATGCAGGATTTGTACCATGTGCAGAATCAGGAACAATTACTTCATCACGATGAGATTCTCCATTTTTTTGATGATATGCTTTAAATATCATCAATGCTGTCCACTCACCATGTGCGCCTGCAGCAGGTTGTAAAGTAACTTCATCCATTCCAGTAATTTCTTTAAGCTCTTCTTGTAAACTATGAATTATTTCCAAAGAACCTTGAATTTGTGACTCATCTTGTAATGGATGAGATTCAGCGAAACCAGGAATTCTAGCAATCTTTTCATTAATTTTAGGATTATATTTCATTGTACATGATCCTAGTGGATAGAAACCTGAATCTACACCAAAATTTTTATTAGAAAGCTCAGTATAATGTCTTACCAAATCAAGCTCAGAAACTTCAGGTAACTCGGCTTTATTCTTACGAATGAATTTATCATCTAATAATTGATTGACTGCATCCGTATTTATTTCTTTTTTAGGTAATGAATACGCATAACGTCCCTTTTTAGAACGTTCAAAAATTAATGGACTTGATTTACTTACTACCATTTATTTCACCTGCTTTCTCAACAAATAAATCGATTTCTGCTTTAGTTCTAAGCTCTGTAACTGCAACTAACATTACATTGCTTAATGTTTTTGATACTTCGCTCATATCAAACCCACCAATAATACCTTCTTGAACTAATGCATCATTAATATCTTTAACTGGTTTATCAAAGGTCACAGTAAATTCATTAAATGAAGTGTCTTCAGATACTTCAAAACCAGCTTGTTTAAATTGTTCTTTGGCATAGTTGGCATTTTCAAAATTTTGCACTGCTATATCATATATACCTTGCTTTCCTAATGCTGACATACTTATAGATGATGCTAACGCATTAAGCGCTTGGTTTGAACAAATATTTGAAGTCGCTTTATCACGTCGAATATGTTGCTCTCGTGCTTGTAACGTTAACACAAATCCGCGATTACCATTGGCATCTTCGGTTTGACCTACTAATCTTCCAGGAACTTTACGCATTAACTTTTTAGTTGTAGCAAAGAAACCACAATGAGGTCCACCAAATTGTGCAGGGATTCCGAATGGCTGTGTATCACCTACTACGATATCGGCACCGAATGTACCTGGAGGTGTCAGTAATCCTAATGCTAATGGATTCGCATACACTATAAATAAAGCTTTTTTATCACTAATAAATGATTTAATTTGCTCTAAATCCTCGATTGAACCATAAAAATTAGGATATTGTACTGCAACGGCAGCTGTATCATCATCAATTGCTTGTTCTAATTTAGTTAAGTCGGTAATCGTACCATCTAAATCAACTTCTATTATTTCGAATGATTCACGCGTTTTTACATAAGTTTTTAACACTTGTAACGCTTGATAATGCATCCCTTTAGATACAACAATTTTATTCTTTTTTGTTTGGTTGAAAGCAAGAATGCATGCTTCAGCAAAACTTGTTATTCCATCATACATAGATGAATTAGCAATATCCATATCTGTCAATTCACAGATAAGTGTTTGAAATTCAAAAATAGCTTGTAATTCGCCTTGAGAAATTTCTGGTTGATAAGGCGTATACGCAGTATAAAATTCTGATCTTGATATCATCGCATCAACTACAGATGGTGCATAATGATCGTATACACCTGCGCCAAGGAATGATGTATGTGTTTCTTTGGTGATATTTTTCTTAGCAATTCGATTCAAACGCTTTGACAGTATCGTTTCATCTTCACCGTCAGCAATATCTAATTCTCTATTTAATAAAATATCTTCTGGAACATCTCCAAATAATTCTTTAATTGAGCTTGCTCCAATCGTTTTTAGCATTTCATTTTTGTCTTGTTCAGTTAAAGGAATATATCGATGACTCACGTTAACACCTCTTTATTATTTTGTTATATGATTCTTTTTCACAATTTTAGCTTTCACTTTGCGTTTTCGTACTTGAATTTGTATTTCTTTACCCATTTCAAATTGCTCTCTTTTAATTAAGCCTAAGCCTATAGACTTACCTGATGAAGGTGATTGCGTTCCAGAAGTGACTTCCCCAATTTCATTATCGTCTAAATCAAAAATGACATAACCTGTTCTTGGAATTCCTTTATCAATCATTTCCAAACCAATTGCACGACGTTCAGAACCATTTTCTTTTTGATCTTTCAATACTGATTTACCAATAAAGTCAGCCTCTATTAACGGTTTTGCAGCAAATGCGATTCCAGCTTCATAAGGTGAAATAGTCTCACTTAAATCCTGTCCATGTAACGGTAATCCAGCTTCCAGTCTTAATGTATCACGAGCTCCTAAACCACATGGAACAACATCTAAACCGATAAGTTTATCCCATAAATATTTGGCATCTTCTGCTTTACAATATATTTCGAAACCATCTTCACCTGTATATCCTGATTGTGAAAGAATGACTGATTTTTCGAAAAATTCTACATTTTGTTTAAATTCAAATGGCTTCATCTCAGAAATGTCGACATTTGTGTTAGCTTGAACTATTTCACGTGCTTTAGGCCCTTGAACAGCCAACTGACTATATTCACTTGAAACATTTTCTACATAAACATCAAATTCTGTTGCTTGAGCATTAATCCAGTCAAAATCTTTATCAGTATTACCTGCATTTACGACTAATAAATAAGTTTGATCTGCAAGTTGATAAATAATAAGATCGTCAATAATTCCACCATTTTCATTGCACAACGCTGTGTACAAAGCTTTAGATGAAGTTAACGTATCCATATCATTAGAAAGTAGGTATTGTACAAATTGCTTTGAATCAGAACCTTTTATTAAAATTTCTCCCATATGACTTACATCAAATAAACCTACTGAATGCCTTACTGCATTATGTTCTTCTTTGATACTTGAGAATTGTACAGGCATAGCCCATCCGCCAAATTCTACAATTTTTGCACCACTATCTACAAAAGTCTGATATAACGGTGTCTGCTTTAATTCGTTTGACATGAAGAAACCCCCTAATTTTATATTAAAAAAACAGGATAGACATTAAGTCTACCCTGTTAAAACACTCCAGGAATGCGTCACAATATTATCCTTTTGCCTGAGAGTTTCGTTAAACTTGCACCTTCGGCGATGAATTGTATTTTTCACAATTCATTCTCTCTAATACTGGTCATTCGCATAAAACCATTTCTTGAATTATATGATATAACTCTCGAAGTGGCTGATTACTATTCAATTTGGTGAATGCGATTTCATTATATCTTGAAACCCTTGAGGAATACAAGCTTTTTAATTCAAAAAAACTTTTATTATTTGCATTAGGCCGATTACTATCATTTTTGATTCTTTCATAAACAATATTTAAGTCGCAATCTAGCCAAATTACATTATGTCTTGATTTCAATAGATTAAATGCATCAGGTCCTTCGACTATACCCCCACCAGTTGAAATTACATCATATTGTTCTATACATTGTTGTAAATAAAGAAACTCCAAATTCCTAAAACCTGTTTCTCCTATTTTATCAAAAATTTCTGGGATAGAACGTTGCTCTTGGCTTACAATATACTCATCTAAGTCAATATAATTCAAGCCATCGTTTGAAGCGATATACTCCCCTAATGTAGTTTTACCTGTACCCATAAAGCCAATAAAGATAAGTGGTGCTTTTTTATTTGTTTTCAATTGTATCGCCCTTTTTGTCAAAACTATTTAATTGTCTATCATAATAGCTTTCTATATTATTTAACGTTTTCAGCTGAATGATAAACCGCGCTGAATACGCGCTAATTAGAGTTAAATATAGCACAAAAATCCACATTACAAAAGGATACAAATAACCATTTAATCTAAAAATAAATTTGTCTTTCAATCAATTCCCCCTTAATATAAAGTTTAAGTTTTAACTTGATAAAATCGTTGTTAACTTTTTGAAAATATACACTGCGAATATTGTTTATCATCGTTATATTACCTGAATGGTTAACGGTCTTAATTAATTTGTTATTTCTAAAACGATACGTAATAATCTGATTTCCTTGCTTTAAAGTCAAAGTATTTCCTACATCATTTATTGAAACATATTTTGCATTATGTACGACTTGATCATCTGTAAGATCCTTCGCTAGATAAATTAATTCCGCATCATCAAAATCAGCAATTTTATTAAATGTTGAAACGGATTTAATTAAAATAGGTATCAGTGCACATATGATACTAATAACAAGTAATACAAAGAGTAACTCAAGATATGTAAAACTATTTATTTTTTTGAGATATACAGATTTCATCATGACTCTCCTTGTCAATAATGCAATATTTACCATTTAGGCCTGTGATTTGATATCGATAAATATTAAATGTACTGTTTCCATTCGTTTTGGGATTCTTTACTAAAGTTGACATAAGGATGCGCTTCATTTCGATTCGATTTTGTTGGTGATTTAGTTGATGTAACATATGATTTAACATCGGGAAATAAAACAAACATAAGCTAGTGATTATTGATAATGAAAGAAGTGCATCAATTAAGAGTGATGAATGAAGATTATACTTTTTCATAACGAATTCTACCCTTTTCTAAATGAAATATAATTCTATAAACCGTTTCATTTAAATTGATAAATATACTTCCAAACTTATTGGTGTTTCCGTTTTTTTCAAAAGTAATTGTTTTGAGGTTGGTTCTATAATATATATAGCCATTTTGAGGTAATTGAAGTTTTCGTGTCTCATGATATTGCTCTAAAATAACAATATCTGTTGAGTTTGGTGTTATAAGAAGAGTTATGGGTTGATTATCTTTAATTGCTATGGATTTAATATAATTTAAGTTCATAATAAAGTTTTTGATTTTGTTTTCGTCATTAATGCTATCTAATCGTTCCATTGGTATAAATTTAAATTGAATCATAATTAAAGTAGTTATAATACTTAGTACAAGTAGCATTTCTAACAATGTGAAAGCTCTGCTAGTTGGCAATAGCTTCACCATTATTTATAGTAATTGTTGCACCAGATTTACAATATTTTTGATTTTCTTTTAAATATCCTTTTTGAATTAAATCGTCAATAGAGTCTGGATTTTTATTATATTTTAATGCGAAAGCTTCAATTTGACTATCTACCATTTTTAATTGCGCTTCACATCCTGTTTCCTGTATGGATTTAGATTGTTTTGATATATTTGGAATGATTAATATAAGTAATAAACTTATGATTAATAAAACTAAAAGCATTTCAATTAAAGTGAAAGCATCTTTATAGTTAAATTTCGGTTGTTTATACATTGGTTATCGCTCTCCTAAACTATTTTATAGTTTGCATTAGTTCAAACATAGGTAACATAATTACCAAGTACAGTATGACAATCAATCCTGCTAGAATAATAAATATTATTGGCTGGATAAACTTAATAATTGTTTGTAATTGCTTTTCTATTTTCGAAATAATGATTTCACTGTATAGTTTTAATTCTATTTCTAATTTCCCCTCCTTTTCCCCAGCTTTTATAAACTTAATTAATCCAGGTTCGAAGCAGCCGGTCTCTTTTAAAACATCACTCAAATTTAACCCCTTTTGCAAACCTAAATTAATGATATTTGACAGGTAATTAAGGTACGGATCACTCTCTTGATTAGCATAAATTTCGACAATACTTTGTAAAGAAATACCATTTTTATAAAACAACGAAAACTCTGTAGCTAATCTATATGTTTTATACCTGATAAATAGTTTTCTCAGAATTGGTAGTTTCCTTATAAATTGTATTTTCTTCGCAACTGAACACGATCGATAATAACAAATAGACAATATTACAATCAGAGAAATTATTATTACAATTAACAATAAAATTAAAGGTAAATTAAAGATAATTGAAGTAAGTATGATTTGTAAGACAGAAAGTTCGACACCCATATTTAAATATAGTGATTTAAATTCTGGAATTATCGTGTAATTTAAAATCATAATCATGATAATAAAAAAACTTAAAAGTACTAATGGATATTGTACCGTCTTATAGAAATTTAGTTTGATTTTATAATTTCGTAATAGAAAATCTTCAACATTATTTAAATAGAGTGTTAAATCTCCAAAAATTTCCGAAAAATAAACAAGCATTATAATAGATTTGGGAAATTTTAAAATTGCAAAGATTTCGGAACAACCAAAACCTTTCTTTACCGAAGCATATAAATCTAATAATTCACTTGATCGTTTAGGTTCACTAAAAAATTGTGGAATAATACGAATAACACAACTTTCATTTCCTAAAGATAATGGGAGCGTAGAAATCCTCAAATAATATAATTGTTTAAATTTATATAGATATCTACCACTTTGAGCTGTATTATGGTTTGCTACATCAAGACCAGCTTGATATTTCATGAAAGTCAGTAACTTTTGATATAACGTCTGATGTATCGTTTCAATAAATATAAATTGGTCATTAATTCTGAACTTCAATATCACCTCTTTGTCACTAGGAATAAAATGAATATCTGAAGCTTTTCTTGTTAGGGCTTTACCTAAAATATTATTAAATAATAATTGCAATTAAAAAGACACCTCCTACATATATACACGTAGAAGGTGTCTTTTTTACTTTATTTAATTTAATTTTTTAGCCGTGTAAAAACGGGTTTAATTGTTCATCTGCAACTGTAGTATATTCGCCATGTCCTGGGAATAATGGTAAGTCATCATCTAATTCAAAAATCTTATCTAAAATAGAGTCAACGAGTGTTTCGTAATCTCCTTTGTATAAGTCGGTACGTCCAATACCTTGATTAAATAAAGTATCACCTACGACTGCAAACTCATCGAAAACATATGTCAAACTACCAGGAGAATGACCAGGTGTATGCAATATATTAAATTTAAAATCATCAATATTGAATTCACCTTCCTCAAGTGACTTGGGTTGTGCATTGCTTGTTATTGAAGGTAAACCGTATTGTTTAAATGCTGCAGATCCATTTTTATTAACATCTGTTAGAAAATCAAATTCTGACTTATGCATGTATACAGGAACATCATATTTAGCAAGGACATCGTCTAATGCTGCTATATGATCAAAGTGTGCATGTGTTAATAAAATTGCTTTAACAGGTTTGTTAATTTGATTAAGTTTTTTAAAAATTAAATCACTGTCACTTGCTGGATCAACAATTAATGTATGTTGGTCACTTTCGATAAAATAACAATTTGTTGATACTTGACCTAAAGTCAAACTTGAAATTCTCATTTTATTTGCCTCCATCATTTAAATGCTTTTGAACAGCGGTTACCTTGTCACCCATTTTTCTAGATTTATCACGACGGTCATCAATTCTAATATTCGTACATACTCGGTCTAAGCCTTTGTTAAAAGGTAGTTCATGGATGACTTGTACAACTTCTAATAAATCCTTTAAATCTCCCTCTATTAAAGTATTCATTGGTGTTAATTGATAGTCAATTTTACCTGCTGCTTTATATTCTTTTAATTTAGATTGAATCTCAGCTATATATTTACTTACACTTGGACCTTCTGTTCCTACTGGGATTACTACAACATCAACAATAGCCATTATTTAACACCTTCCTTTTCAATAATATAAGTATAAATCAATCCAGCAGCGCCTGTGATGCCTGCATCATTTCCTAATTGTGCTTGAACAATTTCAGTACCTTCTTGAGCTGGAGAAAATGTTAAATTATGATATTCAGTCTTAATATTTTCAATCAATATCAAGCCGGCTGTAGACATACCGCCACCTAAAACAATATATTTAGGATTACTCGTAACACTTACAATACTGCATAAATAAGCAATATAATTCGCAACACGTTCAGTAATGAATATACAGAATTGGTCACCTGCTTTTGCAGCATCAAACACAGCTTTAGCTGTAACTTTATTGTCTTTAATCAATTGTAAGATTGAGGATTTGAAAGTGAGTTTAGGATAATAAAAGTTAACTAAATTAACAACACCAGTAGCAGATGCTACAGTTTCTATACAACCCGATTTGCCACAATTACACTTGAAACGTTGATCATGATCTACTCTAAAGTGACCAATTTCAGCACCTGAACCATTATGACCATGTACGATTTCACCATTTGAAATAATACCTCCACCTAATCCAGTTCCTAAAGTAATTGCCACAACATCGTCGGCGCCCTGGCCAGCCCCTTTATGTTTCTCACCAAGTGCAGCCACATTTGCATCATTATCTACATACACTGGACAATCAACAAATTGTTGGAAAATTTCTCTCACATTAACATCACCGTGCCAATAGAGATTAACTGCCCCATGTACAATTCCAGTTTCAAAATTAACAGGTCCTGGGACACCTATTCCTACACCTAACACATCTGAAAAATTGTATTCAGTTTTTGCAACTGCATCTACGAATGAATCATAAATGTTTTTCAACAATAAATATCCTGTAGTATCAGTTGTATCCGTATCAATTGACCATTTAGAAATACGATCTAAATTTTCGTCAAAAATACCTAGTTTACAAGTAGTTCCACCAATATCTGCTGCTAATATAATCTTCTTCATCTATTTATTCATTCCTTCTCTGATTTATAATTAATCTAGACTTCAAATATTCATCCTTAGATATTAATTTATATTGAAATAGAGAGTGAATTTCCTGCTCCATCATTTCATACATATCATTTTTATCTTTAAAGTAAATAATGAAGCCAAATTTTTTCAATAGCTGTTGTACATCATAAAAAGTTGATAAATTATGATTCATCATCTTGATCACTCAATTCTTTATGTAAGTTGACGTAATCATCATTTGATGGGTCAATTTTAAGCGCTTTTTTAATGTATTTCAATGCTTTTTCATTATCGTCGAGTGATCTATTAGCAATAGCTAATTCATAATTTAAAATACCTGAGTTAGGGAAATAACTCAATCCTCTTTCCCATGTTGCCACACCCTCTGCTTTAGAATCAATTGTTGCAATAATGAGTCCCTTTAAATAATATGTTTCATCGTCAGCATATTTCTTTTCGATTGTTTGTTGAACCATTTCTTTTGCCTCTTTATAATTATTATCTTTCATTTCATTTTTGATAATTGTGTTATAAATATTATCTTCTTTTATAGTAAATATTCTGATTTGTGCAGCTATAAATAAAATTAATATTATAATTAATAATATCCAGAAACGGGTTCTATTTTCCTTGAAATAATAACCTATTAATGTGATTAATACGCCCCCAACAAAACCTCCAATATGTGCAACAATATTGACGTTATGCATAAATAGTGACAAGCCAATTAAAATAACTAGGACTATCAGAAGTTGTCCTATTACCTTACGATCGAATCGTTGGCTAATATACATAAATGCGAAAATTGCACCAATCAAACCGAAAATTGCACCACTGGCACCTACGGACACAGTATCTGTATTAAAGGATAAAGAAGCAAAGTTACCAAACAAACCTGATATGATATAAATAGCAAGCATGCGCCAATGACCGACGATTGACTCAACAATTTTCCCAAATATAAATAAGCTCAACATGTTCATTAATATATGTTCAAAATTAAAATGTAAAAATATCGAGGTAATCAACCTATACCATTCACCATGTACCACATTAAAGTGTACTAATCCACCAACATCAAGTAATTTAAAATCTGAAAATCGATTTAATATTAAAAACATCAATAACCAAATAATGACATTAATCGCTATTAATGCGTATGTGACAGGTGAAAATTTAACCATGTGCTTTTCGACTGGATTGGTATTTAAAGCTCTATTTTTATAAAATGTTTTAGTTTGTTTATTCTGTCTATTAAAAACTGTTTTTATTGCTATATTTGGCAATAATTTATCAATTTCTTTATTATCTCTGATGATTTTAACTCTAAATTTTGTATCTTCATATTCATCTAGATTTTCATCGGTAAAGGTTTTTTCTGTAAAAATATATAATTCATATTTATTTGGTGTAAAGCCTAAAAATGAAGTAATATCTGCTTTATGATCTTGGATTCTACTTTTATCGAATCGTACTTCTTGAGCAGAATTCGCTCCATATTTAAAAACGACAATTGATGACTTTTTCTCATTGACTAACCAAATTTCGCTATCATCAGTATTTTGATGTATCACTTGATAGTCGAGATATTTCACCCAAGTATATATACATTTCCAAAAATACTTTTCAGTAATCATTTTTGCCTCCGTTATTTAGTTGTAGCAATTATTAATTTCTCAACTGGTTGGTCATGGTTTTCAGGTTCAAAGTTACTCAGTTGAAAATCATATATTAAACTTATAGTCTGTTGCTTATTGCGACTTAAAAATTTATCGAAATAACCGCCGCCATAACCGATTCGGTACCCCATCTGATTGAATACTACGCCTGGAACGATAAGTAAATCTAAATTATCAGTAATTTCAGTGTCATCTTTGACATGATTTATCCCTTTATCATCTGGACCAATATTATCTAGATTTAATAGCGCCTTAAAATGCATTGTTTTATTTATATAATCTGTTTCGGGTACGAATACGTGTTTATTATCTCTTAACATATCTGTAATTATATTATATGTATCAACTTCATGTTCCATAGATAAAACAATACCAACTCGTTTGGCCTGTTTATATTCCTCAGTATCATATAAACGTTTGGCTAATTCTTTATCAATTGATGGTTTGTTTTCATTAGTTTTGAAATCATTCATTGTACTTAATTTGCTATGGCGTAATATTTTCTTACTCACTAGAACACCTTCCCCTAATACATACTGTTAATATTATAACGTTAATGAATTATAATGTCATTAAAGTGAATTATTAAAAAGAATAAAATTCATATTTTACAAAAAAATACCAGATTCTAAAGATAGAATCTGGTCTAAAATAATTATTATTTTGTTTCACGGTGCAATGTATGTTTGTTATCACGAGCACAGTGTTTTTTCATTTCAATACGTTCAGGATTAGTACGTTTATTTTTTTTAGTAATGTAGTTTCTTTCTCCACATTCTGTGCAAGCAAGTGTTACGTTTACGCGCATGCTAATTCCTCCTTACCTTTTCAAAATACGACCTATTTATCATACCATTTAGTTATAAAATTGAAAAGTATTATTTTTTATTAAAGACGATTATAACAGTGTCTAAGATATATTTTATCGTAATAAATTTAATCTTTATCCTTATTCTTGAAGTAATAGTTTATAACATCTCTACCTAAATCACCACCGTTTAACCAAGGCTCTGGTACAGGTTGATTTGTATAGACGATAGAAAATGCAAGTTTAGGGTTATTAGCTGGTGCGTATCCAATATATGTTGAATTTACTCTAGGTTTGCCGTCTTGGAATACTTCAGCAGTACCTGTTTTACCAGCTGATGGTACGTCAGTATTTTTGAAACTTTGATAACCAGTACCCTCTTGCTTGTTAAATGCCATATAAAAACCATCTTTTACTTCGTCAAGTTCATTCTGGCTATTATTCACTTTATTTAACACAGTACCTTTTATTTTAGATTTAACTGGACCTAATGAATCTTTGTTTGTTGCCTTTCTAACTTCTAAACCAATATGCGGTTGTATACGATAGCCATTATTACCAATTGTAGAAACGTATTGTGATAACTGTAATGGTGTGTACGTATCATATTGTCCAATTGCTAAATCAAGATAGTTACCAGGATTATTTGTTAAAGGCTCGGTTTGACCACTCGTCTCATTTGGCAAATCAATTCCGGTTTTAACTCCTAGTCCAACCTGATTAAGACCTTTACGTAATTTTTGTCCTGCAGTTGTTATATCTGAAGGTAGTGTCATATTAGGTGTATAAGGGGCACCAGCCATCTTCAATGCTGTTTTAAACATGTATACGTTAGATGAATGCATCAGTGCTTCTTTATCATTAATCGTTACCTTACCATCTTGGTTGAAGTAAGAATGTTTAGATAGACCGCCAGCAAATTTTAATGGTTCATCGACCATTTCTTCACCAACATTGATTGCATTATTCTGATAACCTGCTAATAATGTTCCACCTTTAACGGATGAACCAACAGCATATTGTGATGTAAATGTTCCTATGTCATAATCTGTCAAATCACCATTTTTATCAATTTGCTTACCTGCCATAGCTAAGATATCACCATTATTAGGATTTTGAACAACCATTAGTGCATTGTCCATATCTTTGGCACCTTCACTACGTAATTTTTGGATTTGTTCCTCCAAATACTTTTCAGTTTTACGTTGTAAATCAATATCGATACTTAATACTAAATCGTCACCACGTGACCCAGGATTAACCACTTTAGAATCAATGACATCCCCTGACTTATCAGTAGTGTACTTCATTTCTTTCTTTTTGCCTCTTAAAATATCATCATATTGATATTCTAGGTATGATTTTCCGACGCGATCATTACGAGAGTAACCTTTAGCTAAATATTTTTCGGTTAATTCTTTAGGAATCCCTTCTTCAGTTGTAGAAACATCTCCAAACACACCTCTTAACGTGTTTTTATATGGATATGTACGATCCCAATCAGTCGTAGTATTCACACCAGGTAAATCAGATAATTTTTGTGAAACTGCTGCGTATTCTTTGTTTGATACATCATCATTTTTAATTGTTTGTGGATCAAGTGCAGACCCTGACATCATTTGACGATAAATTGCTAATACTTGTAAATCCTTTTTAGATAATGAATCCATTTGTTTTTTTCCTATCTTTTTATACAAAGTTTCATCATAATCATCTTGAGAAATACTACCATCATCAAGCATTTGCTGTTCGTTCTTCATTAAATCCTTAGCTTTGTTCGGATGGATTTGTATCCAATAGTCTTGCTTATCGCGGTCGGTAATCTTATCCGTATCCATCTTGATTAAGTCGGATAAAGACTTAGCAGTTTTTAACACCTCAGCTTGTGTAGTCTTTCTGCCACGCGTATATGTAATAGCTTTTTTCGACGCATTATCTACTAGTACTTTACCGTTTCTGTCTAATATGCGTCCTCTGGGTACAGCCTCATTAATAGTTAAATTTTCACTATTTTTAATGAGTTGCTTATAATGAGAACCTTGTGCTATTTGCAAGTAACCCAACCTTAATACGATTATTGCGAAGATGAATACAATAACTCCAAATATAAAGCCAATTCTTTTGTTCATGACATTCATGATCTTTTCATCGTTCGATTTTTCTTTTAATCTTTTTAACACAATAACATACCTCTATTCAAAAGTTCTCATAATAAATGATATATGAAATTTAAGATTATTTCTATTATTTTACTAAAAAAAATGACGACCTTTATAAAGGCCGTCATTAGCGCATACATAAATTATTTTGCAGCGTTATATAACTCGTCAACTTTTTCCCAGTTAACAACATTCCAGAAAGCACTGATATAATCTGGACGTTTGTTTTGATATTTAAGGTAATATGCATGTTCCCATACATCTAAACCTAAGATAGGTGTTTTACCTTCAGTAATAGGGTTGTCTTGGTTAGGTGTAGTAACGATTTCTAAGTTACCGTTATTTACAACTAGCCATGCCCAACCTGAACCAAAGCGTGCTGCAGCTTTATCTGCAAATTCTTCTTTAAATGCATCTAAAGAACCCCATTGTTCTTTAATTTTATCAACTACAGTACCTTTTTCTTCAGAGTTAGGAGTTAATAATTCCCAGAATAATGAGTGGTTTAAGTGTCCACCACCATTATTTCTAACAGCTGTTTGAATATTTTCTGGTACACTGTCTAAGTTTGCAACAATTTCTTCGATTGATTTAGATTCTAAATCAGTACCTTCAACTGCAGCATTTAATTTAGTTACATAAGTGTTGTGGTGTTTACCATGGTGGATTTCCATAGTTTCTTTGTCAATATTAGGTTCCAACGCGTCGAAACCATAAGGTAAATTTGGTAATTCAAAAGCCATAAATAATCATCCTCCTAATTAATCTTTAAATAAAGCATAACAACTTATACAAATGACAACAATTAATTTGCTTTTAAAAGTAAAATATAAATGTCATAGCATGATGTTTGTCATCTTTAGTTACAATATAAGTATATCTCAAAATGAGAATATTTAAACATCATAAACCAACTATTTTCAAAATTCAAACTAATTCATACTAATGACCTATGTTTTATTGTTCATTTGATTGTATATCTAAGAAATAAATGTCAAATTACACCAATTATAATTATTACGCTTGCTTACAAGCTTCACAAATTCCATACACTTCCAATTTATGTGTATGAATTTCTACGTTTGGTAAGAATGATTTAACTTCATCTATTGGACAAAAATCTATTACTTTAGTGTCCCCACATACTTCACAAATAAAATGATGGTGATGATGATTTGTACAGGCAATTCTAAATTTCATTTCTCCGTCTAATTCTGTGTTTTCAACGATGCCTAATTCTTTAAATAAATGCAGGTTTCTATACACTGTATCAAAAGAAATACCTGGATATGTGTAATCCATTTTTTGTTGAATATGCTTAGCATTTATATATTTATCTTCTTTGACAAAAATATCTAACATTTCTCTTCTTTTATCTGTATATTTATGTCCATTCTTTTTTAAAATACTAATTGCGTCATCAGTTTTCATTTTCAACAGATCCTTTCATAGAATTTATTCTTAATTTTTGAATAAGCATTGTTAAAGCAAGCATTAATACAAGTAAGACAACAATGACTCCACCCGGCGAGATATTAATATAAAATGCAAGTATTAACCCACCTACAACTGATAATTCACCAATGATAATACTTAGTATAATTAATTGTTTAAATCCTTTTGTGATGCGTATAGAGATAGCTACAGGTAATGTTATTAATGCACTAACTAATAATATACCTACGACACGCATCGATGCAGAGATAACCATTGCTACAATGACAATAAACATCAACTGTATCCATTTTGGAATCCCTATCACTTTACTATATTCTTCATCGAAAACGAGTATAAACATTTCCTTATAAAAAGAGATGATGAACACTAGTACAATGACTACAATTGCAACAATCGTAAGTACATCGCTTTTCGTAACGGCACTTATAGAACCAAATAATAGTCCAACGACCTCTTGATTAAACCCGTCTGCTAAAGATATAAAAATCGCACTTAAGGCAATACCAGTACTCATAATAATAGGAATAGCAATTTCCTGATAATTACTATAAGACGTACGAAGTTTCTCGATTAGTATAGCGCCAATAACAGCAAATAATATACCAAACCAAATTGGATTTATAAACGTTAACACCGGAGCGATTGTAATGATAAACATACCAAAGGATATACCACCTAAAGTCACATGACTCAATGCGTCTGCAATAAGTGATAAACGCTTCACAACAATGAATGCACCGATTAATGGTGCAATAAACCCTATTAGCAATCCGCTTAATAGTGAATAGCGCATAAAATCGAAGTTTAATAACGCTTCTATCATGATGAACAACACTCCCTATTATGTTGGTGATCTACGAATTGTATAGGATGACCATAAATTTTTGAAATTTCTACCTCATCTAAAGATTTAAACTCTTCAGTTGAACCATGGAAGTGAAGGTGTTTGTTTAAACAAGCAACCTCAGTTGCGGTATCAGCAACAACACCAATATCATGTGTTACCAAGATAATTGTAACGCCTTCTTGCTTTAATCGTTGTAATGTTTCATAAAATTCACTTACATGTTTAGCATCGATACCATTTGTTGGTTCGTCTAATATTAGTACTGATGGCTCACTGATTAATGCACGAGCAATTAATACACGCTGTTGTTGTCCACCAGATAATTCAGCAATATTTTTATCAATTAAGTTTGATATATTCAAACGCTGTAATACAGTTGCAACCTTTTTTTCATCTTCTTTGTTAAAGCGCTGAAATAATTTTTTTCTTTTGGTTAATCCGCTTAGGACCACCTCTTTAACACTTGCTGGAAAGCCAGACTTAAATGCTTGTGCTTTCTGCGATACATAACTAATTTTTAACATAGATTGTTTACCATTATAATCTATACCATCAACATAAATTTTACCTTTTTGAATAGGTAAAAGGCCTAGGATAATCTTTAATAAAGTTGACTTTCCTGCACCATTTGGACCTACAATGGCTAAAAATTCACCGCGATTTATTTTTATATTAATGTTTTCTAATACATGTTTATTGTCAAAATAGTAATCAATATTATTCAATTCAAATACAGGAGTAGACATGTTTTCACCTCGTTCTATACTATACAACGTGAAAAACATTATGTAAATAGTAATGTTTACGAATTAAAATAAACTACCTTTAATCAGTTGTAATTGCGTCAAAAATATATATTTCTAATCGCTACACAATAGAATTAAAAGTAGTTCATCTGTTTATTCGCTCATTATTTTATTTTTTAAATCAGCATCAAATTGTTGTTTTTTCAACATTTCAATTTCATGTTTGTATGGTGGTCGTTTATTCTTTTTATCTTCACCGACAAATGGTGTTTCTAAAATTTTTGGAATATCTTTAAATGTTTCATGATGTACTACATAATTTAATGCATCGAAACCAATATAACCAAAACCGATATTTTCATGTCTATCTTTATGTGCGCCAATATCATTTTTACTGTCATTCACATGGACAACTTTAATGCGGTCAACACCAATAATCTTATCAAATTCATTTAAAACGCCATCGAAATCTTCTCTGACATTATAGCCAGCATCATGGGTATGACAAGTATCAAAGCATACAGATAGTCTTTCATTATGGTTTACACCATCAATAATTCGTGCGATTTCTTCAAAACTACGACCAATTTCCGAACCTTTCCCAGCCATCGTTTCTAATGCGATTCGAACATCATTATCATTGGTAAGTACTTCATTTAACCCTTCGATAATCTTCTTAATACCAACATCTGCTCCCTCGCCAACATGTGATCCTGGATGCAATACAATATCCTTAGCACCTAAAGCTTGTGTACGTTCGATCTCGCTTTGTAAAAACTCTACTCCAAGCTCAAATACATGAGGTTTTAATGTATTTGCAATGTTGATTATATAAGGTGCGTGCACTACAATATTTGACAACCCATTTTCACGCATCACTTCATGGCCTTTTTCGATATTTAATTCTTCAATCGGCTTTCTACGTGTATTCTGAGGAGCCCCTGTATAAATCATGAAAGTAGATTCACCTAATTTAGTCGCTTCTTCTGCTGAACCTTGTAACATTTTTTTACCATTCATAGAAACATGTGAGCCTAATAACATAAGTTGAATTACCCCTTTCTATTTTTTCTTTCTTGTCTTCTTTGTTGTTTACTGTGTTGTCTACGTTCTTTTTGTTTTAATTGATCTAAATCACGTTTGAATTTCTTTTTATAACCAGGTTTAACCTTTTTCTTATTTCTTTTAACTTTATGCTTTAATTCATTTGTTAAATGATCATCTTTATTCTTACGTGTTTGACGTGTATTATGTGCCTTAATTGGTTTAAGTTCGCCATCTTTAATGTCTACATTTTCAAAATGATAACCTTGCTGTTCAATTAAACTAATATTATCTTCTTCATTTGGACTATATAGTGTTATGGCAACACCTTTATAATTACCTCGACCCGTTCTACCCACTCTATGTGTAAAGAAATCAATATCATTTGGAACATCGAAGTTAATAACATGGCTTACGCCTTCAATATCAATACCTCTCGAAGCCAAATCACTCGCGATAACATATTGAAATTCTAAATTACGAATACGTTTCATTTGTTGTTTACGTTCTCTCGGTGTCAAACCACCGTGAATCATACCCACTTTTATTCCAGAAGCATTTAACTGTGCAGCTAACTCATCCGCACTTTCTCTACTATTACAAAAGACGATACTTAAATATGGATTAAGTATATCAATTAAACGTAATGTTTTTTCTACCTTATCTTCACCTTTTGTTGGAATTAGATAAAATTCAATATTCTTTTTATTTTTCTGTGTATGTTCAATCTCAACAAATTCAGGATTTTCTAAATATTTATTTAAAAATGGATGTAATGATTTAGGAATCGTCGCACTAAACACTGCAATATGTGCAGATTCGTCTAATCTTGTAGCAATATGATCTACTTCTTCAATTAATCCTAAATCTATCATTAAATCTGCTTCATCGATAACTAAATATGACGCTAAATGTACATGTAAGTCACCATGCTTTGCTAAATCATTAATACGTGTAGGTGTCCCAATAACTAATTGTGGTTGATTCTTAGCACGTTGTTTATCTTTCTCGATATCAGTACCACCAATAAACAATTTAACAGACACTTGATCTTTAAACTTTGCTAAGTGACTCGCTACGTCAAATAGTTGCTGAGCTAATTCTCTTGTAGGTGCTACTACAATCGCTTGTGGTTCATTTATATTAATGTCTATATTATTCAACAGAGGTAGTAAAAAGGCATGTGATTTACCAGTACCTGTCTGCGATTGACCTATCAAGTTTGATTGTTTTATTATCTTCGGAATTACTCTTGTTTGAATTTCAGTTGGTTGATCAAAATTCAAATCCTTCACAGCATCAATCAGACTTGGTTCTAACTTAAAATTTTCAAATGGGTGATTCGCCATGTCTTGGCCTCCTTAAATCTTCATCTTTTCTATTATAAAGCATTCGTTAGTAATTTTGAACAAAATTAAATAAATATTGAAAATACCATAACCGTCAAGCTAATTATAGTTAAACTTATTTATTAAATCGACATTATTTAATAATAAGTAAACGGATCTGTATTAATTTGGGATACATTTACTTTCACTGTTTGATCTTGTTCTGCAAGCCAATTTATTAGTAATGCTTTTAATCCCTCTTTCATAACATATTCACTATAATGGTTAATATCAAGTAAATTCACGCCATCAATTTTCGCATCTAATGCATCGTGATGTTTAATATCTCCTGTAATAAATAGATCTGCCCCTTTACTAGCAGCTAAATATTCATATCCAATACCTGAACCACCAATAATTGCTACAGTTTCAATATGTGAGTGGTTATTGCCTATAAAGCGTACACTCGGCATATTTAATTGTTCTTTTACATATTGTACAAAGTCTGGCACGTTGTAAGATTGAGTAAGTTTACCAATCATGCCCAATCCATAATCAGCTTCTCTTGTAAGTTGAATTAAGTCATATACTGGGGTTTCATATGGATGATATTGGTTAATTAAATCTATTGCTAACTGTTGCTGCTGCTCTGTAATCATAAATTCTAATTTCATTTCATTAACTGATTCAATTTCATTCATCGTACCTAAATAAGGATTCGCACCATTAACTGGTTTGAATTGTCCAGTTCCTTGACTTTGAAAGAAACAATATTCATAGTCACCTTCTTGAGCAAGACCATACTTACTCAATTTACTTTTAAAATCTGTTAGATTTGCTTCAGGAATAAAAACTTGTACCTTATAATAGGTTATCACTTCAGGGTTTAAAATTCGCATATTTTGTAAACCTAACTTTTCTCCTAACATAGCATTTACGCCTTTTGGATAAACATCTAAATTTGTATGCATAGCAATTAAATTAATGTTATTTTGAATGATTTTACGAATAATTGCTCCATAACCATCTTGTTCATTGATTTGTTTTAAACCTTTGAATATTAATGGATGATGACAAATAATTGTATTTGCGCCTAATTCAATAGCCTCATTAACTACATCAACAGTACAATCCAGTCCAGTGAGAATACTTGTTATTTCAGCGTTTTCATCACCAATAAGTAAACCAACATTGTCCCACGACTCTGCTGTTGTAAATGGTACATGATTATTAATTACCTTTAATAAATCACTTATTTTCATTTATAACACCTCATTAATCAAATTAATTTCTTTATTAATCTCATCCAATCGAGTTGCATGTTGTTGCTCATTCAAATTACTTTTAATTTTTAATAATGCATCCTTTTCGTGTTGCCATTTTTTATAAAAGTATTCATTTTTATTCAACAATAATACCGGGCCAAATTTTAATGCTTGCTCAGTCATTGTACCTGGATGCTCACTAAAATCTGCAACAATTATTTCATATATATGTCCTTTTTCTTCAAAAATTTCTTCATTGGTAATTGTATATCCTAAATTAGGTAATAACTTTCTGATTGCACTAGATTGCACATTACTCTGTAACACCAAACGTGGTTTATTATTAAGTTTGAACTGACCTTCATTTAAAATTTTAGCAATTAGAGGTCCGCCCATGCCACAGATTGTCACTGTCGTGACGTTATTTGAGTCCTCTAATACAGATAAACCATCACCTAATCTTATATCAATTACTTTCCCAAGTTGATGCTCAGCAACACTTCTTTGAGAAGCTTCAAACGGTCCTTTAATTACCTCTCCAGCTATAGCCTGTTTTGTTAAGTTATTTTCAATAGCAAAAATTGGTAAATATGCATGATCAGAACCAATATCTGCTAATAAATCTCCAATAATATACTTACTTACATTCTTAAGTCTTTGATTTAATGGAATCATCTTGTTTCTCCTCACATAATATGTAAAAAGCTCTTTTGTACTTTGTACAAAAGAGCTGAAAAATTAGTCCATAAAGTCTTTCAAACGTTTACTTCTACTTGGATGTCTTAATTTTCTAAGCGCTTTAGCCTCGATTTGACGAATACGTTCTCGAGTAACACCGAAGACTTTACCTACTTCTTCTAATGTACGCGTTCTACCATCATCTAAACCAAAACGTAGTCGTAATACATTTTCTTCTCGGTCAGTCAATGTATCTAACACATCTTCTAATTGTTCTTTTAATAATTCATAAGCAGCATGATCAGAAGGACTTTGCGCCTCTTGGTCTTCAATGAAGTCACCTAAATGACTGTCATCTTCTTCACCTATTGGCGTTTCTAAAGAGACTGGTTCTTGAGCAATTTTAAGGATTTCTCTTACTTTTTCAGGTGGTAAATCCATTTCTTCACCAATTTCTTCAGGAGCTGGATCACGGCCTAAATCTTGTAATAATTGTCTTTGTACGCGAATTAATTTGTTGATTGTCTCAACCATGTGCACAGGAATACGAATCGTTCTTGCCTGGTCGGCGATAGCACGTGTAATCGCTTGACGAATCCACCAAGTTGCATATGTCGAGAATTTAAACCCTTTGCTGAAGTCGAACTTTTCTACTGCTTTAATTAAGCCCATGTTTCCTTCTTGAATCAAATCAAGGAATAACATACCACGGCCTACATATCTTTTAGCAATACTTACTACAAGACGTAAGTTAGCTTCTGCTAAACGAGATTTTGCAATTTCATCGCCTTGTTCGATTTTTTTAGCCAATTCAATCTCTTCTTGTGCACTTAAAAGATTCACACGTCCAATTTCTTTTAAATACATACGGACTGGGTCATTTATTTTAACTCCTGGAGGGGCACTTAAATCATTTGGATTTAACTTTTCATCAGTATCAGAACTGTCTTTTTCATTAACTAAACTAATATCATTGTCAGTTAATTGATCAAAGAATTCATCCATTTGGTCTGAATCCATTTCGAAGTTTTGCATTTTTTCAGCAATTTCTTCATGACTTAAATGTCCTTCTTTTTTACCTTTTTCAATTAATTGTTTTTTTACATCTTCTATTGTTAAAGATGGATCAATGGTTTGTTTTTTTATTTTAACTCTATTTCCAGACATGAAATGGCCTCCCGAATATAATATCAACTAGATATTAAAATATTATAAAGACAAAAATTAATGAAACTAATTTAGAATAATACTTCAATATACATGTTGTCAATAGCATTAATATACAAATATATTCATTTTTGATTTAACTCATTCTATTTTTATTGAAATTTACAATCTTTTCTAAATAGTATTTTTGTAATTCCATATCACCTAATTTAGAAGCCTCCCGGAGCTTATGATTAAGTGATTCAATTGTTTCTTCATTTCTATTAGATATTATAGTGTTTAAATAATCATCAATTTCATGCTCATACGGTTCTTCATTGATCATATAGTTATCTAATGATATCAATGCTTCTTTAATTTCATTGGAATCGACGTATTGTAACACATCACTAATATTGAACGTATCATTTTCTGAGTAAAACTCACGTAAAACATTAAATATACGCTTAAAAAATTGATTTGTAAAGTCTTCAGTTTGAAGTGATTGATGATAATTAAGAAAAACATCTTTATCGTTCATAAAATGTCTTAATAGTGCCCGTTCCGCCTTTTCCTGTTTAGTTAAATTATTAAATTGAGGTAATGACGGTACTTGGTGAAATTGGGGCTGACTATTGTCTTGTTGATGTCCTACTTCATTAATTAGACTATCCATGCTAACTTTAAACAATTCTGACACTTCTTGCAATATCTTTTTACGTTGAATTACTGATTTAACATAAGAAATATCCATTGTCACTTCTTTTAAATATCGTTCGTATGCAAGGTCATTATTGTTGATTTCTGCTTGATGCAAATTAACTTTGTACAGAACAAATGCTTTCTTCTCATGCTCTACATAATAATTAAAAGCTTCAGCCCCATGTTTACCAATGTATTCATCAGGATCCATATCTTTAGGTAATTGAACTACAAAGACATTCAATCCTTGTTGTAAGAGCATTTGACCTGTTTTTAATGTTGCTTCACTACCAGCAAAGTCACCATCAAACATTAAAGTTACATTCGACGTTAGTTTTTTGATAAATGTGATATGCTCTTGAGAAATCTGAGTACCCATACTTGCCACAACGTGTTTCAATCCAGCTTGATCAGATTTAATAACATCCATAAATCCTTCTAATAATATAATCTCATCAATCTTTCTGATCGCTCTTCGTGCCTTATCCACGTTATATAGCAATTTACGCTTTTGGAAAATAGGTGTTTCTGGACTGTTTAAATATTTAGGTTCTTGATTTGTATATGTTCTACCTGAATAACCAACAGTACGCCCTTGAGCATTTGTTAGCGGGAACATAATTCTATCTCTAAATCTATCATAATAACTGAAGTTCTCTTCATTTCTTGATAATAAACCAGCCTCATATGCAAGTTGTATATCGTAACCTTTCTTCTGTAAAAAGTCATGACAAAAATGAGAATTGTTCGGTGCATAACCTATTTTTCTACTATCTATTAAATCCTCTGTAAACCCGCGTTCCTTTAAATAATTAAGCGCCGCTTCACCTTCGACTGTTTTCTTCAATGCATAATGATAATATTCTTGCATTAATTCGTGCATTTCAATCATCTTCAAATCATCTGACGCAACTTGATGACCTTCTGCAGCCTCATAGGTTGAACTACCTGTGTCTACCTTTATATTTACCCTTTCGCCTAATTCTTTAACAGCTTCGGTAAAAGAAAGACCTTTAATCTCTTGTGTGAATTGAAAGACATTACCACCTTTTTTACAACCAAAACAATGGCATATTTGTTTATCTTCGGAAACGGTAAAGGAAGGTGTTTTTTCATCATGAAAAGGACACAAACCAATGTAATTGCGTCCTCTCTTTTCTAATTTCACATATTCACTTACTAAATCTAGTATGTCAGTTTTATCTTTAATTTCATTTATTGTTGCTTGATCAATTCGCAAATATATCACCTATTAAACATTAATTATAATAGTATAAATGTTTTTAATTATTTTTGAAACTATTTTGCTCAATAATGCTGATTATATTATTTGCTGTTTCTTCTATTGCTTTATCTGAAACATCAAGTACTGGACAGCCTATCCTCTCAACTAATTCATGAAAATAATTCAATTCTTCTGCTATACGTTGTTCTGTTGCGTATCTTGCACTATCTCCTAATCCGAGTTGCTTTAATCGCTCTTTACGTATTTTATTGAGCTTTTCTTCACTTATCTTTAAAGCAATACATTTAGCTGGATCTATTTGAAATAGGTCATCTGGTGGCGTAACTTCAGGGACTATTGGTATATTCATTACTTTATAACTCTTATGTGCTAAATATTGTGATAAAGGCGTCTTTGAAGTACGCGAAATTCCTAACAATACTATATCTGCTTTTGGTAAGCCTTTTGGATCCTTGCCATCGTCATATTTAACTGCGAATTCAATCGCATCAATTTTCTTAAAGTATGCTTCATCTAATCTGTGTACTAAACCAGGTTCAAAATAAGGTTGTTCATCGATTTTATCCAATAAGATATTCATCAAAGGTCCCATAATATCAACTGATTTAATTGCATATTCTTTTAATTTAGCTTCCATATACTTTCTAATTTCTGGTTTAACTAACGTATATACTACTATTGCTTCTGTATCTCGAGCAACTTGAATAACTTCATCAACATTTTCCAATGCTTCTATATATGGATACCTATGTATTTCACTGTCGCATTGATTTGGATTAAATTGCGAAATACATGCTCTAGCAACGAGTTCAGCTGTTTCACCTACTGAATCAGATGCAACAATTATCTTTATATTTTCCATGATTACTACCACCTATTCATTAAATAATGATACAAATATTTTATTTATAGTTGTTTTTGAAATTCTACCTTTTACTTCATATTTACCGTTATCTTTTTTCATTACGATTGGTAAAGAATCAATTTCCTTCTCAATCATTAAGTTAGCTGCATGGATGACACGTTCATCTTCTAATACAAAATGAAGGTTCGGCATACGTGTCATGATAATATCTACAGGCATAGTATGAATATCTTCACCTATCATAGATGCTCTAAGTAGATCCTTTCTTGAACATACACCTATGAAATCTCCATTTTTATTAATAACAAATAATGTACTCACATCTTCTAGAAAAAGAGTACAAATGGCATCATATATAGACATCTCATTTTTCACTACTACTGGATGAGATGCATAATCTTTTACAATATATTGCTTTAATTCGTCAGCAATTAATTTATTTTTTGGTTTACCAGAATAATAATAACCTACTCTTGGTCTAGCTTCCAAGATTCCTGACATTGTTAATATAGCTAAGTCAGGTCTTAAAGTTGCCCTTGTTAAATTTAATCTCTCTGCGATATGCTCCCCTGTAATTGGACCGTTACTTTTCACTATTTCAACAATTTGTTGTTGTCTCTTACTCAGTTCTATAGGTCTTCACCCCTTTATTCATTCTCCTTAATTATACATACTATTATTAATTGCTACAAATACATCTATTTACTTGCTTATAAACATGCAATACATTAAAATTATATTTAAAGCGAGTTAAGGATAGTGAGAGCTTAACAATGATTAATGGCTACAATTAAATTATAGTTAAAAGCGAGTGTACACACTAATTTGGGTGGAACCGCGGGTTAACAATTATCTAGTATAAGAACACATTTATTTTAATGTGATTAAAAGTGATTAACTCGTCCCAAGATAAGGATTTAAGCTGTAGGCTTATTTCTTTGTCTTGGGGCGTTTTTATGTAAAAAAGGAGTGTATTTTGTAAATGGCAAAAGATATGGAAACAATTGTACAACTAGCGAAGCATAGAGGTTTCGTTTTTCCAGGTAGTGACATTTATGGTGGATTATCAAACACATGGGATTACGGTCCACTAGGTGTCGAATTAAAAAATAATGTGAAAAAAGCATGGTGGCAAAAGTTTATTACTCAATCACCATATAATGTTGGTATTGATGCTGCTATTCTTATGAATCCAAAAACATGGGAAGCTTCAGGTCACTTGGGTAACTTTAATGACCCAATGATTGATAACAAAGACAGTAAAATCCGTTACCGTGCAGATAAAATCATCGAAGATTATATGGCTAATGAAAAAGGTGACGAAAACTTTGTTGCTGATGGTTTAAGCTTCGATGAAATGAAACGTATAATTGATGAAGAAGGTATTGTTTGTCCAGTCAGTGGTACTGCAAACTGGACTGATATCCGTCAATTCAATTTAATGTTCAAGACTTTCCAAGGTGTTACTGAAGATTCAACTAATGAAATATTTTTACGTCCTGAAACAGCACAAGGTATCTTTGTTAACTATAAGAATGTGCAACGTACGATGCGTAAAAAACTACCATTCGGTATCGGACAAATTGGTAAATCATTTAGAAATGAAATCACTCCAGGTAACTTCATCTTCAGAACTCGTGAATTCGAACAAATGGAATTAGAATTCTTCTGTAAACCAGGTGAAGAAATTGAATGGCAAAATTATTGGAAGACATTCGCAAGCCAATGGTTAAAAGATTTAAAATTAAGTGAAGCAAATACACGTTTACGTGACCATGATGAAGATGAGTTATCACACTATTCAAATGCAACAACAGATATCGAATATCGCTTCCCATTTGGTTGGGGTGAACTATGGGGTATCGCTAGCCGTACAGATTTCGACTTGAAAAAACATAGCGAACATTCTGGTGAAGATTTCCAATATCACGATCAAGAAACTGGCGAAAAATATATTCCATACTGTATCGAGCCTTCATTAGGTGCTGACCGTGTTACACTTGCTTTCTTATGTGATGCATATGAAGAAGAAGGTGTAGAAGGAAGTAAAGATGCAAGAACAGTATTACGTTTCCACCCTGCTTTAGCACCTTATAAAGCTGCAGTTTTACCATTAAGTAAAAAATTATCAGGCGAAGCAATTAAAGTATTCGAGAATTTAAGTGCTACTTTCTCAATTGACTTTGATGAATCTCAATCTATCGGTAAACGTTACCGTAGACAAGATGAAATCGGTACACCATATTGTATAACATTTGATTTCGATTCTTTAGAAGATCAACAAGTTACAGTACGTGACCGTGATACAATGGAACAAGTACGTATGCCAATTTCTGAATTAGAAGCTTTCTTAGCTGAAAAAACAAAATTTTAGTTAATTTAATATAATAAATAACCGGCTGGTTGCTGAACTTATCAGTAACTAACCGGTTTTTATATTACTATTTATTTTAAAAAGTTTAATCATATTCTGTAGCTACAAATGTAATTAATACCCGTATATTATGATAGATGATCTAATCTATGTAATTGGTTGATTAATTTTTGACTTTTAAAATACATTCCTGCATATTCTTTATACAGTAGTATGACAAGTGTCGACATTTCATCAACTACCTCAGCATGAATACTTAACGAACTCATTTGTTTAAATGGTAATTTCTGTAAAATATCCAATAAATACAATGTTTTATTAGATACCTGTAAAGCATGAGGATCACGATCAATAACAGTATTTGATATCGCGCCATCAAATTTGAAACTATATGCAACTAATTTAGATTGGTCTGGGTCATTCGTTACTACACATCGGTCAAAAATCGCATTAAATCCAAACTTTCTCATGTATTTTAATAAAACAATAACTGACATTAATTGCGCAGATACACCTGCTTTAATCTTTTCTAAAACAAAGTGCAACAAATCATAACTATATTGTGAAACTTCTTCATATTCAAAGGAACGATCGATGACTTCGGTACATAAACTAGCAAAGCTACTTTCATAAATATCTAACCTCAAATGATAGTTTTGTTCTATAACGTCAACCGTACTTAATGTACCCATACCTTTCCATTTAGAATAAATAAACAAGCCGTACACAAATAATTGTGTATTAGCTTGTAGTCCACTTCTACTCTTTTTTGCTTTTCTAACCATCAATGGAACCTTGGCACCGTGCTCATTTAAAATGGTTATAATTTTATCGGATTCGCCATAATCCACTGCCTTTATTATTATGCCTTTTTGTTTGAGTAACATCGCAGCTCACCGACTCTCAAATTTAATCTTGATCTTCTAGATAGCCCATTTGTCGTATAAAGTTCACCTTATTGCGCCAATCTTTTTGGACCTTAACCCATAATTCTAAATAAACTTTAGATCCGAGTAATCTTTCAATATCTTGTCGCGCACGTTTACCTACTTCTTTTAATTTCTTACCGCCTTTACCAATTACAATACCTTTTTGAGAATCACGTTCCACATAAATAGTCGCTTCGATTCTAACTCGATCCTCATCTTCTTTTATCATTCGATCAACATTCACCCCGATTGCATGAGGAATTTCTTCACTAGTTAAATGTAAAATCTTCTCACGAATTAATTCTCCGACTACGAATTGTTCAGGATGATCCGAAATTTGATCATCTGGATAATATTTTGGTCCAGCTGGCAAATAAGACTTCAATACGTCTAAGAAGTGCTCAACATTTAGACCTTCTAAAGCTGAAATCGGGACAATTTCAGTAAAATCCATATATTGTTTATATTGTTCAATTCTTGGCATTAATTGATCTGGATGTACTAAATCAATCTTATTTAACACTAAAAACACTGGCGTTTTGATAGATTTTAGCATATCCATGATATACTCATCACCGCGACCAATATCCTCATTAACGTTAACCATAAACATAATTGCATCAATTTCAGATAGTGTGTTTTTGGCTACACTCATCATATAATCTCCTAATTTATGCTTTGGTTTATGAATCCCTGGCGTATCTAAGAAGATGATTTGCGCGTCATCTTGAGTCATAACACCTTGAATTTTATTTCTTGTCGTTTGTGCTTTGTCAGACATAATTGCAATTTTGTGTCCGATTACACGGTTTACAAAGGTAGATTTGCCTACATTTGGTCTCCCAATTATTGATATAAAACCTGATTTATGTTCTGCCATTAATTTAAATCCTTTCCAGAAAACCCTAAGGGTAATAATTGTTCCACAGTTGATTCTATCACTTTACCAGTTTGATTCGTCATATACACTGGCATGTCATCATCACATAGTTCCTTCAACACTTGTCGACAAGCACCACATGGCGAGGATGGTTCATCTGCATCTACTGTAATTGTTATCGACTCAAAATCACCAGGTCGATATCCTTGTGAAATTGCTGATACTAAACTTGATCTTTCTGCACAAATTGTCATAGGATACGCTGCATTTTCTACATTGGCTCCGTAAAAAGACTGTCCGTCTTTGGTTTTTAAAAATGCGCCTACCTTAAACTTACTATATGGTACATAAGCTCTCGATTGTGCTTCTCTAACTTCTGTAAAATAATGTGGTTGATATGCCATTTTATGTTCTCCCCTATTCAACTACAATTGTTTTGATAGATAAAACGTATGCTCTCTAAGTATAAACAATTTTTATAGAATTGCACTACTTTCAGAACAAATAAGGTAGAAAAACAACTAAACCTATTACTAATGCTACAATGGATGCTAACATCACACTAAATGCAGCGACATCCTTTGCATGTTTAGCTAACGGATCATATTCAGTAGTTACTAAATCTACAACATATTCAACTGCTGTATTGATTGCTTCAAAAGCAAGTACCAGTCCAATTGCAATAACAATCATCAGCCAATCTAGTGTAGATATCTGAAAGAACCATCCACAAATAATTGTGACAATACCTACTAACACATGCATTAAGAACTTGGAATCTTTTTTGAATAGTATCATCATACCTTGAAAAGCGTATTTAAACCTTTTCATACAATTAATCTCTTGTTAATCCATAGGCATTAAGTATTTGATCTTGTCTTCCGAACATCTCTTGCTCATCTGTTTCATTCATATGATCATATCCTAATAAATGTAAGAATCCATGTAATGCTAAAAAGCCTAGTTCTCTTTCGAATGAGTGACCATAGCTTTCCGCTTGTTCATTTGCAACATCAGTACAGATAATAATATCTCCTAATACACGTGGCATATCAAGACCCGTTATTTCTGGTTCATCTTCTTCTAAAGCAAATGAAATTACATCTGTAACTTTATCTTTATCTCGATATGTTTTATTAATTTCTTGTATTTCATCTTTATCTACAAATGTAACTGATAATTCAGCTTCACCTTCAATTTGTTCCTGCTCTTTTGCAAATGTAAGCAATTTATCAATTTGCTCATACCATTCATCTTTAACTAAGTCTGTATGATCATTAAAATCAATCGTAAACATTTATTCATCTCCTTCGTATTTATCAATAATTTTACTGACAAGTGGGTGACGTACAACATCACTTTGATCTAAATGATGAATACTTAAACCTTTAACATCTTTTAACTTATTAATCGCTTCTTTCAAGCCACTTTTAACACCTTTTGGTAAGTCGATTTGTGTATGATCTCCCGTAACTACCATCTTCGAACCGAATCCTAATCGTGTTAAAAACATTTTCATCTGTGCGTGTGTCGTGTTTTGTGCTTCATCTAAAATAACGAAAGCATCATCCAATGTACGACCTCGCATATATGCTAATGGTGCAATTTCAATTATTCCTCTATCAATAAATCTTGCAGTTTGTTCTCTACCAAGTACTGTATTCAAGCCATCGTATAATGGTCTTAAGTATGGATCGACTTTCTCCTTTAAATCTCCTGGTAAGAAACCTAGAGATTCACCTGCTTCAACTGCAGGTCTAGTTAAAACAATACGTTTCACATTACCTTTTCTTAACTGTTTAGCAGCATAAACTACTGCTAAAAATGTTTTACCTGTTCCGGCTGGTCCTACACCGAATACTAAATCATTATGATGCATTGCATTAACATATAGACGTTGCCCCATCGTTTTGGCTCTAATTGTCTTGCCGAATGCATCTTTAGTAATTTCATCATCATATAAATCAAGTAAGTATTGAATCGTACCCTTTTTAGCCATTTTAATTGCTGCTTCGACATCTTTCAAAGAAATTGAAACACCTTGTTGTATGACTTTCAATAAATTAATTAGTACTGATTCAGCTTGTTCTACATGCTCAATTTGTGTACCTCTCACAGCAATTTCTTGTCCTCGAGCATGTACAATGACATCAAATCCTTCCTCAATTGCTTTAAGGTGTTCATCATTATTACCAATGAGTGCTTGTGCTTCATTGATGTCATCAATTTGAATAATTCCAGGCATATAGTTGCTCCTTTTCAAACATTGTCGTTTACACTTATTTTATCTTATTAGATTTTAAGATACAAAAATAATTTTTCAAAAAATCATCTTAACTATTGTAATATAGCTATCTATTCAACCTAATTATTACATTTCAATTATATCATGAATTATCTTTATATCATTTCAAAGCGATTTAAATTGCTTACCTTTGTATGAAACTTTACGTTATATTAACAAATTTAATTTAATATTACAGTATCAACGGTATCATAAAATATAAAACAACTTATTTTGCTTTAATAATTAGCATTAATAAAATGCATTGTATCACTTAACAATAATTAATTTAACGACTTGTAAACATAGGTCAATAACACTTGTTGTTAAGTACCAGCTAGCCATTTCAAATGTACTTTAGGTTGTTTTTTACTAATCTATTTAAACGTATTAATGTAGACCAATATTTTCACTACAAGTATAATTTCTTAATAACATAATTCGCTTAAATCTCGCCTGATTATCGTTAGTTAGTTTATTTATTGATTTTTTATACTAATTCACCTTGAATTTAAAGATAAAGAAGCCCTCAAATGAAGTCTAAAACTACATTTAAGGGCTATATAATTTAAGATTGATTTCCTAGCTTATACTTACTTATAATTGTTTAGGTTTTTCTAATATTTCTGACCATATAATTCCATTTACCACTTCATCGTTATCAAATCGAAATTGACCATTTACATTAGAACTTTGCATTTTATGAGAGTAAATCAACTGCTTCAAGCGATAACGTTTTGTTCGCTCAGATAAATTTTTATCAGCAATAATAGCGCGTGCTTTACGTTCTGTTCGCTGCAATTTCTTTTCATTCTCACGATCTAATTCAGATTTAACATCTTGTAAATCACCCATTAGTGTTTGTTCTAATTCTTTTCTTAACTGTTCATCTTTTTGATTTTGTGTACGTTTCTCTTTCTCGGCTTCCGTTTCACTTTGTTCATTAGATGATACTGTAGTTGGTCTTGTTGGTTGTGGTGTTTCCATTTTTTCCGAACTTGGTTCCGATGGTTTTGAAGGTTGAGGTCTAGGCCCTGTTGTCGTCGGCTCTTCATTCAATTGTTTTTCAATTTCTTTAAAGGCCTTTCCAACCTCTTCAAGGAAACCACGCTTTTGCGGTTGTCCATTTTTGGTTTGTGGTTGGCCATGGGTTGGTCTTTGTTGCTTTTGTCTTTCCTTATGACTATTGTCATTAATAGCACTAATAATCGTAACAATAACGGAAATAACAAAAATGATAATACCTATACTCATTTAACCACCCCTAAATTATTTATCCGGTGATTCGTCATCTTCTTGATTTGTTCGTTTATTAATTGAATTTCTCATGCCAGTATCTGCTTCAATATTTTTTAGATTATAGTAATCTCTGACACCTAAATTACCTTCACGTAAGGCTTCTGCCATTGCTAGTGGTACCTCAGCTTCAGCTTCAACAACTTTAGAACGCATTTCTTGTACTTTAGCTTTCATTTCTTGCTCTTGTGCAACCGCCATGGCACGACGTTCTTCTGCTTTAGCTTGAGCAATATTTTTATCTGCTAATGCTTGTTCTGTTTGTAAATCTGCACCAATGTTCTTACTGATATCTACATCTGCAATATCGATAGATAAGATTTCAAATGCTGTACCAGAATCCAAACCTTTACTTAATACAGTTTTAGAAATGTTATCAGGATTTTCAAGCACTTGTGTATGGTGTTCACTTGAACCAATAGTCGACACTATACCTTCACCAACACGGGCAATAATTGTTTCTTCACCAGCACCACCGACAAGTCGTGCAATGTTAGCGCGAACTGTAATACGTGCTTTGGCCTTAACTTCGATACCATTCATAGCAACACCGGCAATAAATGGAGTTTCAATTACCTTTGGATTTACTGACATTTGTACTGCTTCAAGCACATCTCTACCAGCTAAATCGATTGCCGCACCACGTTCAAATGGTAAATTGATATCTGCTCTTTGTGCTGCTATGTTTGCATCTACTACTCTATCAACATTACCACCAGCTAAATAGTGTGATTCAAGTTGATTCGTAGTTAATTGTAATCCAGCTTTATGCGCCTTAATTAATGGTGCAATAACCTTTCTTGGTGATACTCTTCGTAATCTCATACCGACAAGTGTGCCGATTCCTACTTTAACTCCTGCGGCTATAGCTGAAATCCATAGTCCAACCGGAACAAATGAGAATAATAACAGTAAAGCAATTATAACTATGACTGCAATAATTAATAATCCGATCATGGTTTCTCTCCTTTATGATTCAATTTCTCTTACAACAACACGCGTACCTTCAACTTCCAATATCTTGACCTGCTTATTTCGTAAAATAAATGATCCGTCAGAAACTGCATCAATACGTTCATTATTGTATGTAATAATACCTGCTGGTCTTAAATCAGTTGACGTAGTCGCAGTTTGGCCAACTAAATAAGAGCGATCTTCGTGTGAAGTGTACCCAGCCTCTGCATTTGTAGAATCTTTCAATACAACTTTTTCTAAAAATGGAATATTTCGTTTGAATATTTTCACAAGTACCACCCATTCAATGATTGATAATATAAGTGCAACAACAACATTTGCAATCATAAAAATTAAATTATCACCTAATGTGACAATACTTAAGACAATAAGCGTTATACCAATAATACCTATAATTGCACCTACAACGAACAACTCAATGATTACAAATAGTACGCCAATTCCAAACAATATAACGGAATAGAAATTCACATCTCCTTTTATGAAAAAACCTAAAAAGAAGATAAGTAAAGCTAAAGTAGCTAATATACCTATTAAGTTAATCCGTTTAGAATACAGTTGATATAGAAAACCCATAAAAATGATACACGTCAAAATAAGTGCAATCACTGGATTAACTATCCAATCTGCCAAATGATTCATCCAATTACCATTTCCAGCAAAAGCTGTTAAAAAGTTAGTATGTAAACTACTCGAAGACAACACTCTATCACCTCGCTCTCCTCTTAATTATACATGAAATTATTATGTGATTATAGGGATAGTATCATAATATTTAGTTTTATTTTATTTTCTCTAATATTTAAGTGATATTAGAATTATAAAATTGCCTATTTATTTTGAAAATTGATTACATTGCTAGTATTTCTATCATTTTTTACAAATTAAAACAATCGTTTTATATTGCATGGCATATTTATTTCTACAAATTAAAAAGCCTTAGCTGAATTATCAGCTAAGGCTTTGTTTATAATTAATGTTGGTGTTGAGGGAGTCAACGAAACAATTAATTATTTGAATTTACGTTTACGTGCAGCTTCTGATTTCTTTTTACGTTTTACGCTTGGTTTTTCGTAAAATTCACGTTTACGTACTTCTTGAATCGTACCGCTTTTAGAAACTGAGCGTTTGAAACGACGTAAAGCATCTTCAAGTGATTCGTTATTTTTGACTACTGTTTTAGACATGTGTATTTCCCTCCCTCCAAATATCAACGAAACTTTATTATCATTTACATGGTATTAAACCATGTATAAGTTAGTATAATATATCTGATTAATGTGGTCAATTAGGAAATTTTCTCCTTTATAGACTTTAAATCTAAATATACAATAAAACCGCGTCAAATCAAGCTTTTAACAACTTTTCACAATCTGTGATTTCATATTAAAAATAAACTATTATTAGCAAAAATATAATGATAAAGGCTTTTATAACAGCGTTCTATCAAATAAAGCTTATTTATTTTCAATGAATAGTTAACACTCTCATTCAATCTTGCATAAATTTATTTAACATTTTAAAAATGGCACGAACGTTTCATACAATGATACGCCGGCCATTTATTAATTATATTCTATATTTTGTTTAGTTTAAGCTGTTCAAAGACCTTAGACTAATACTGTTTGATCAGATTTATTTGTAGCATGCTCAACGACACGTAATAATTCACCTGTATTTATTGGATAATCAGGTTTTGTTACTTTTACTTTAACCAATTGACCAATTAATGTTTCATCACCAGCAAATTGAATTTTCATGTAATTATCAGCATAACCTACCAATGTGTTTGGTTCGTCTCCTACCTCTTCAGGTATTACTTCCAAGACATCCTGATCGAATTTAGAAGCATAAGTTTTAGCAAGTTGATCACTTAAGTTGATAAGACGATGTACACGTTCATTTTTTACTTCTTCATCAATTTGATCATCCATTCTTGCTGCAGGTGTTCCGATTCTTGGTGAATATGGAAATACATGTAACTCAGAAAAATGATGATCTACTATGAAATCATAAGTTTCTTGGAATTCTTCTTCTGTTTCACCAGGGAAACCAACAATGACATCACTAGTGACTGCTAAACCGGGTAACACTTCATGCAAGCGTGTTAAACGCTCTGAAAAATGTGCCATTGTATACTTTCTTCTCATACGTTTAAGAACAGTATCAGATCCAGATTGCAGAGGGATGTGTAAATGTCTAACCACTTTATTTGAATTAGCAATAACTTCAATGACTTCATCAGTCAATTGACTTGCCTCTATTGAAGAAATTCTAATTCTTTCTAAACCATCGACTGTTTCTAAATCGCGTAATAGTTGTGCTAAATTATAATTCTTTAAGTCTTGTCCATATCCACCAGTATGAATACCTGTTAATACAATTTCTTTATATCCAGATTCAACAAGTTGTGTTGCTTGAGCAATAACTTTTTCAGGTTCTCGAGAACGCATTAATCCTCTTGCCCATGGAATAATACAAAACGTACAGAAATTATTACAGCCTTCCTGTATTTTAAGTGAAGCACGCGTACGATCAGTAAAGTATGGTACTTCTAACTCTTCGTAAGTTCTATTTTTCATAATATTACCAACACCATTAATTGGTTGGCGCTCTTGTTTAAATTCATCTATATAGCCGATTAATTTCGTTCTATCCTGTGTCCCCACAACAATATCAACACCAGGAATATCCATGATTTCTGCAGGTGATGTTTGTGCATAACAACCTGTTACACAAACCACTGCTTCCGGATTTTGTCTAATTGCACGTCTGATTACCTGCCTACTCTTCTTATCTCCTGTATTGGTAACCGTACAAGTATTGATAACGAATACATCCGCATTCGTTTCGAAATCAACTCTATCATAATTTGCTTCTTTAAATAATTGCCAAATCGCTTCAGTTTCATAATGATTCACTTTACAACCAAGTGTGTGAAATGCAACTGTTGCCATAAATATCACCCCAACAAATCTTTTTGATAGCTTACAGCACTTAATACATATAATGGTGCTGTTTCAGCTCTTAAAATTCTAGGACCAAGCCCAATCTGTGAAGCATTTGTATCAAACAATTGTACTTCTTCTGTAGAAAGGCCGCCCTCTGGTCCAAAAATGACTAATACACGATCACCAGACTCGAAATTTTGCACTAGCTTTTTAAAATTGCTAACTTCCCCATCTTTTGCTGCATCTTCATAGGCAATCAGTACATAATCATATTCATTAATAATATCATATATTAGTTTTAAATTCGACTTATACTGTATTTCTGGTATAACTAGACGATAGCTTTGCTCTGCTGCTTCTTTAATGATCTTTTGCCAACGTTCAAGTTTCTTATCCACTTTATTATCAGTCAATTTGACAACTGACCGTTGCATACCCACAGCTATAAAGTCATTGGCACCTAATTCAGTTGCTTTCTGTAACATCCATTCATATTTATCAGCTTTGATAAGCCCACTACAGATAGTTATTTTTTGAGGTAGCTCAGTATCAATATTTAATTTTTCCACTCTCTCAACTTCAATAGAATCTATATTAATTGCAATAATCTTACAAGTATATGCACTTTGATTATTAAATGTCACAATTATATGATTGCCTTCTTGATGACGCATTACATTTGCAATATGATGAATATCACCTTTATCTTCAATAAAAAAACGCTGATTTTCATCAGCGTTTTGGTTAATAAAGTATCTCTGCATTATTACTCGCTCACTTTCTGACCAACGATACATACCCAACTGTTATCATGATCAATAGAAATAATTTTAAAACCTACACGCTCCATTTGTTCAAGGATAGCTTCATGTTTTTCTTCAATTATACCAGAAGTAATGAAATAACCATCTTCATTTAATGTATTATAAGCATCTTCAATCATTTCTTCAATAATATGAGCTAAAATATTTGCGATTACAATATCAAATTTTTCTGTTTCATCATGCAATAAATTTCCAGGCATTGCTTCGATATAATTTTCACAGTTGTTCTTTGCAAAATTTTCTTTAGCAACTTTTACTGCTAAATCATCGACATCGAGTGCCTTAATACGCTTAGCACCTATTAAATGTGCTGCAATACTGAGAATACCAGAACCAGTACCGACATCAATTACTGAATTCGCAGGAGATACATATTGTTCGATTGCTTTCAAACACATACTTGTCGTTGGGTGGTCTCCCGTACCGAACGCCATACCTGGATCAAGCTCGATACATAATTCGTTAGTGTCTTCCTTATCATATTGCTCCCAGCTTGGAACAATCGTGAACTTTTCAGACGCACGAAATGGGTGGAAGTAGTTTTTCCATTCATTTTCCCAGTCTTGTTCTTGTAGTGATTGTTCCTCAAATTTGAAGAGTTCTTTATCTAAAGATTCTATCGCTGTAATTTTTTCAATTAATTGTTCTCTAAATGCTTCAGTGAATTTAATATCATTAAAATAAGCTTTTAATCTAACACCCTTTTCAGGATAATCGTCAGCTTTCAAATTATAGATTTCACCAAATTTATCTTCAAAATCATGATTTAAATCTTTAGAATCTTCAATCACTACCCCGTTAGATCCAGCATTTTCTAAAATATTTGTTATTATAGGCGACACTTCATGATTTGCAGTAATTGATATTTCGGTCCAATTCATATATTATTCTCCTTTAAAGAATCTCTTAGCTTTATCTCTAAAATTAGAAGGTTGTTCTTCAATTTCTTCTCCACTAATTTCTGCAAATTCTCTTAACAATTCTTTTTGTCTTTCACTAATTTTTGTAGGTGTCACCACATTGATATTTACGAATAGATCCCCGTGACCATATCCGTGCACATTTTTAACACCTTTATCTTTTAATCTAAATTGTTTTGCAGTTTGAGTACCAGCAGGGATTGTCAGCATAACATGACCATTTAACGTAGGTACTTTTACTTCATCACCTAATGCTGCTTGCGCAAAGCTAACATTTAGAGAGTGATAGATATCATCACCGTCACGTTCAAATATTTCTGATGGTTTCACTCTGAACACAACATATAAATCACCGTGTGGTCCACCATTTTCTCCCGGTGCACCTTCGCCTGCTAATCTAATTTGTTGCTCATTGTCTACACCTTCAGGAATTTTCACGCTTATTTTCACGTTTTTATTTTCAGTTCCTTTACCATTACATGTTGGACAAGGCTCTTCAAATTCTTGACCTGAACCACTACATACTGGACAAACCTTTTCAGTTCTCACTCTACCAAGGATTGTGTTTTGTTCAACTGATACATGACCAGCACCATTACAGTAAGAACATGTTTTTTTATTTGTACCTGGTTTCGCACCTTCACCGTCACATGTGTGACATGTTACATCTTTGCGGATTGAGATTTCCTTTTCAGCACCAAAGACAGCTTCATCAAATGTAACAGTCATTGTATATTGAAGGTCATCACCTTTACGAGGTGCATTTGGATCACGTTGACGTCCGCCTCCGAAGAATGAACTAAAGATATCTTCGAATCCGCCGCCACCAAAGCCACTGAAGTCTTGACCGCCAAATCCTTGGCCACCAAAGCCACCTTGTGGACCATCATGACCAAATTGATCATAATTTGCACGTTTATTTTCATCACTTAAGACTTCATAAGCTTCAGAAATTTCTTTGAATTTCTCATCTGAACCTTCTTCTTTATTAATATCAGGATGATATTTTTTAGATAGTTTACGATAAGCCTTTTTTATTTCATCTTTTGAAGCACTTTTACTAACACCTAAGACTTCATAATAATCTCTTTTGGCCACTATGCTCTCTCCTTTTACTTTATAGTTAAATCACTTATAGCAAAAAAGAAAAAGTCAAAGCCAATGTTCAATTGACTTTGACTTATTTTGGCTAAGCAATTGTCTCATATTTAGTTAATATGATGCACTAGAATGTGTTAAAGATTAATATTATTTTTTGTTATCTTCGTCATCTTTAACTTCTTTGAATTCTGCATCTTCAACATCACTGTCATTAGAAGCATTTGCGCTTTCACCTTGAGCTTGTTGTTGTGCTTGAGCAGCTTGTTCATAAACTTTTGCTGATAATTCTTGAACTACTTTTTCTAATTCTTCTTTTTTAGCTTTGATATCTTCAATATCTTCGCCTTCTAAAGCAGTTTTCAATGCGTCTTTTTTCTCTTCAGCATTTGTTTTATCTTCTTCGCTGATATTTTCACCTAAATCAGTGATTGTTTTTTCAACTTGGAATACTAAGCTATCTGCTTCGTTTCTTAAATCACTTTCTTCACGACGTTTTTTGTCTGCTTCTGCATTGTCTTCAGCATCTTTAACCATACGATCGATTTCATCATCAGAAAGTGAAGAACTTGATTGAATTGTAATATTTTGTTCTTTATTTGTACCTAAATCTTTTGCAGTAACATTTACGATACCGTTCTTATCGATATCAAATGTAACTTCGATTTGAGGTACGCCACGTGGAGCTGGTGGAATGTCCGTTAATTGGAATCTACCTAATGTTTTATTATCTGATGCCATCGGTCTTTCACCTTGTAGCACGTGGATATCAACGGCTGGTTGGTTATCTGCAGCTGTTGAGTAAACTTGTGATTTAGATGTTGGTATTGTTGTATTTCTTTCGATAAGTGTATTCATACGTCCACCCATAATTTCAATACCTAATGATAATGGTGTAACGTCTAATAATACAACATCTTTAACGTCACCAGTGATAACGCCACCTTGTATTGCAGCACCCATTGCTACTACTTCGTCTGGGTTAACACCTTTGTGCGGATCTTTTCCGACTTCTTTTTTAACTGCTTCTTGTACTGCTGGGATTCTTGTAGAACCACCAACTAAGATTACTTCATCAATATCTGAGCTTGATAAGCCAGCATCTTTCATTGCTTGACGTGTCGGTTCCATTGTACGCTTAATTAATGAATCAGCTAACTCTTCGAATTTAGAACGAGTTAAGTTGATTTCTAAGTGTAATGGACCACTTTCACCAGCTGAAATAAATGGTAATGAAATTTGAGTTTGAGATACACCTGATAAGTCTTTTTTAGCTTTTTCAGCTGCGTCTTTCAAACGTTGTAACGCCATTTTATCTTGTGATAAATCTACGCCATTTTCTTTTTTGAATTCAGATACTAAATAATCAATGATAACTTGGTCAAAGTCATCTCCACCTAGTTTATTGTCACCAGCAGTTGAAAGTACTTCAAATACGCCATCGCCTAATTCTAGGATAGATACGTCAAAAGTACCGCCACCTAAGTCAAATACTAATACTTTTTGATCAGTTTCAGTTTTATCTAAACCATAAGCTAATGCTGCAGCTGTTGGTTCATTGATAATACGCTCAACTTCTAGACCTGCAATTTTACCAGCGTCTTTAGTCGCTTGACGTTCACCATCATTAAAGTATGCAGGAACTGTAATTACTGCTTTTTCAACTTTTTCACCTAAATAATCTTCAGCTGTACTTTTAAGGTTTTGTAATACCATAGCTGATATTTCTTGTGGTGTATATGATTTACCTTCTACGTCTACTTTATAATCAGTACCCATATGACGTTTGATAGATTGAATAGTGTTAGGGTTTGTGATTGCTTGACGCTTAGCAACTTCACCTACTTGTGTCTCACCATTTTTAAATGCTACAACTGATGGAGTTGTTCTAGCACCTTCTGGATTTTGGATTACTTTAGGTTCGTCACCCTCTAAAATAGAAACACATGAATTTGTTGTACCTAAGTCGATACCTATTACTTTACTCATAATAAATTTCCTCCTGTTTGTTTATAAAATTGGGTATTTTCATCAAATATTATTGATTTACTTTAACCATTGAAGGTCTTAACACTCTATCTTTCAATTTATAACCACTTTGTAATTCTTGAGTGATTTGCCCTGATTCAAAATCAGGATTATCATCTTGAACTACTGCTTGGTGTACATTTGGATCAAATGCTTGACCTTCTGTTTCAATTTTTTCTAAACCATTATTATTTAAAGCATTTAATAAACTTTCATGAACCATTTCTACACCTTTTTTCAGCGCTTTGAATTGTTCATCTTCACCATCTATTTGTAATGCTCGTTCGATATTATCCAACGTAGGTAAAATATCGTTTAGCACATCTTGAGATTTATAAGTTCTCATTGTTTGATTTTCTTTTTGAATTCTACGTTTATAATTTTCGAATTCTGCATATAATCTTAAATATTTTTCTTCATTTTCTTGCACATCTTTTTTCAATTGTTGAATTTCTTCATCTTTAGGATCTACATCTGTATTCGTATCTTCTGTATTGTCATCCTGCAGATTTTCTTGTGCCTGTTCTGTTGACTCATCAGTTTGATTAACTGATTCATTTTCCACTGACTGTTCATCATTAGTCGTTTGGTCTTTTTCCTCAGTTTGATCAAAGACTGATTCATTTTTTTCTGTCATTGTCTGCCCTCCAATACATATTTAAAAAATCACCAAATTGTGTTAAGCAATCTGATAACATTTTGGTAATTCATCGCTGTCGGTCCAATTACTGCTATCTTCCCTTTCAATCTATCATCAATGTGATATTCACTTGTGACAATAGATATATCACTCAAAGATGATTCAATTTCATGACCGATTCTAACATTTATTGAAGCATTGGTCATATCATCAAGTAATTGAGCGATTTTATTTGATTCGATATATTGTAAGATAGGTTGAATTGACGAAACATTTGATTCATTTAATGCATCAATTAGTTTAACCTTTCCACCCATAAAAATGCCATTACTTTGATCATCAAAATGAACTTCTATTGTATTTAGCATATCCTTAATAAATTCTTTTTCTAGCGTTGTCTTAACAAAACTATTTAATTCATTTTCAAATTCAGTCTTGTTCCATTCTTGATACTTCTCACTCACAAAATTAGAAATTTTAGTTAACTCATCATTTGTTAATGGAACTTGAGATGCTAAATGTAGATGTTCAACATGGCCTGATGTAAACACAACAACCATAATAATCAAATAGTCATTGGCACGAATCAAGTGAATATTATTAATAATATCTTTTTTATGATTTGGACGCATTACCAACGTTGTATATTGTGATGCAACTGACAATTCATCTGCAAATGCGCTTAACGCTGATGAAATATCATAATGATTGCTAACTAATAATTCGTTTAAACGTTGGATTTTTGTTTGTTGTTGATGAGATGTTTGTTGCAATAATTGATTCACATAATACCTTATCCCAACCTCAGATGGTGAACGACCAGACGAACTGTGCGTCTTTTCTATTAACTGTAAGTCTTCTAGATATTTCATCTCATTTCTAATCGTAGCAGGACTTACATTTAATTTGTGTCGTTCTATCAAAGTCTTTGAACCAATTGGATGTCCTAAATCAACATAATCTTCAACAATTGCATTAAGAATGCTTAATTGTCTATCACTAATCATGCTTTCACCTCATTAGCACTCTTTTGTTTCAAGTGCTAATTATAATTTATCAAATTGGTCAAAGTAAGTCAATGTTAAAGCATTATTTTTTATACATTTAATAAAAAAGACTCAAAAACGGTATTGCCAATGACCTTACCTCGCTCTGTCATGGCTATATATCCATCCTTTTCAAAAAGTAAATCTTTTGAAATTAAATCTTTAATCGTTTGACCATAGACTTGTTCTATAGGTTGGTCAAATTTTTCATTAAATCTTTGTTTGCTAACACCTTTATTCATTCTTAAACCTAAAAACATTTCCTCTTCCATCTGTTCAGTTTGAGTTGGAAAAGTAGAATCTAATAAAGGACGCTCATTATTTTCTATTTTTTTTATATAATGATTCACAGGATTCACATTGTTATAGCGTTCGCCATTGACATAACCACTTGCCCCTGCACCAAATCCATAGTATCCCTCGTTTTTCCAATAAACTTTATTGTGTTCAGATTCATGATTACGTTTCCCAAAGTTAGAAATCTCATATTGATGCATCTCTGATTTCGACATTCTTTCTAATAGATACTCATACATTTCTTCACCTATATCTTCATTCGGAACCTGTAATTGACCTTTTCGATACATGTTATAAAACTGAGTTTTCGGCTCTAAAATCAATCCATAACTAGAAATATGATCAATATCCATAGCAAGTGCACGTTCTAAGCTATCTTTAAAATCTTCTAAAGTTTGCTTTGGTAGATGATACATTAAATCTAAACTTATTGATTCAATACCAACTGACCTTGCATTTTCTACAGATTGATAGATATCCTCTGTCTTATGAGTACGACCTAAAATGTCTAGCAGTTCTGGCTTGAACGTTTGAACCCCCATCGACAACCTATTAACGCCGTAATCTTTTAGCAATTGCACCTTTTCTAATGTTAGTTCATCCGGATTTGCTTCAAAGCTAAATTCCCCTTTTATTGTAAAAATAGAAGTTATTGCTTTTAACAATCTATCTAATTGTTGCATATTTAGTGCCGTTGGCGTTCCACCACCAACAAAAACAGTTTCTAATTCCCGCACTTCACTGTTTTCCATTTCTTTGATTAAACAATCAATATACGTATCAACGGGTTGATTTTGAATATAATACTTATTGAAATCACAATATGTACATATTCTCACACAAAAAGGAATGTGAATATATGCACTTTTAACGTCCATAACGCGCTCACCTTCTTTCATTTATCAAGCTTATGTGAAGAACACAAAAAACTGGGGCATAAATCGTTTGGATTTAAGGCCCCAATCTATCTATTATTAATCTTCGTCCATCTTAAGAACAGCTAAAAATGCATCTTGAGGTATTTCTACGTTACCTACTGCTTTCATTTTTGCTTTACCGGCTTTTTGCTTTTCTAATAATTTTCTCTTACGACTGATGTCGCCGCCGTAACATTTTGAGAGTACATTTTTACCCATTGATTTAATATTAGTTCGTGCAACAATTTTTTGACCTACTGCAGCTTGAACAGGAACTTCAAACTGTTGTCGTGGAATTAGTGTTTTTAATTTTTCAACTAATGCCTTACCTCTTTCATAGGCAAAGTCTTTGTGAACAATAAAGCTTAAAGCATCAACTTTATCACCGTTTAATAAAATATCCATTTTCACTAAATTGCTCTCTTTGTTATCAATAAATTCATAATCAAAAGAAGCATACCCTTTTGTATTAGATTTAAGTTGGTCAAAGAAATCAAATACCACTTCAGATAATGGGATTTCATAAATAATATTCACACGAATATCATCCATATATTCCATATTTACAAATTGTCCTCGTTTACGTTGGCATAATTCCATAACAGCACCAACATAATCATTTGGAACCATCATTGTAGCTCTAACAAATGGTTCATAAATTTTATCTATTTTATCTCTTTCAGGCATATGCGCAGGATTATCAACTGCAACCTCTTCACCAGATTTCATTATACATTGATAAATAACAGATGGTGCTGTCGCAATTAACTCAATTCCAAATTCACGTTCTATTCGTTCTTGGATAATTTCCATGTGTAACATACCTAAAAATCCTGTTCGATAACCAAAACCTAATGCTTGTGAAGATTCAGGTTCGAATTCTAATGAAGCATCATTAAGCTGTAATTTTTCTAAAGCTTCACGTAAATCATTGTAATCTTTGTTATCGATTGGGAATAGTCCGCAGAATACCATTGGATTCATTTTTTTATAACCTTGTAAGGCATTAGCGGCTGGTCTTTCTGCATGTGTAATCGTATCACCAACACGAGAATCGTCCACATTTTTAATGCTTGCAATAATATAACCAACATCTCCAACTGTCAATTCTTCAACCGGCAGTTGTTTAGGTGTGTTAATACCTACTTCTGTTACTTCAAACTCTTTACCAGTAGCCATCATCTTAATGCGGTCACCAGCTTTTACAACACCCTCCATAACTCGGATAGAAGATATCACGCCTCTATATGGGTCATATTCCGAATCAAAAATCAATGCTTTCAACGGCGCTTCAGGGTCACCTTCAGGCGGTGGAATGACCTCGACAATTTTTTCTAAAATATCCTCAATGCCAATATTTGATTTTGCACTAGCTAGTACGACTTCATCTTTATCAATACCAATGACATCTTCTAATTCTTGTTTAACTCTTTCAGGCTCAGCTGCAGGCAAATCAATTTTATTGATTACAGGTAGTAATTCCAAATCATTATCTAATGCTAAATACACGTTAGCAAGTGTTTGAGCTTCGATACCTTGTGCCGAATCAACTACTAAAATAGCCCCTTCACAAGCAGCTAATGACCTTGACACTTCATATGTGAAATCGACGTGTCCTGGTGTGTCAATCAGATGAAAGGTATAAGTTTCGCCATCTTTAGCCTCATACTTTAACCTAACTGCATTTAATTTTATTGTGATTCCACGTTCTCTTTCTAAATCCATTGAATCAAGCAATTGATCTTGCATTTCTCTTGTTTCAACCGATTTAGTATTTTCTAAAATCCTATCAGCTAACGTAGATTTACCATGGTCGATATGTGCGATAATAGAAAAGTTTCTTATATTTTTACGTCTATCTAAACGTTCTTGTTTATCCATGTATTATCCTTCTCACTTTCATAATTCTAGCCCGTAAATATGTATGACATTCTTTGATATAATAACGTTTTTAGCTTACAATTGCAAACTTCATATAGGTATAGAGCTTATTCTTTAATTTGTAATACGTCTTGCGTCACTTACTTATAGCATATATTATATGACTTACAAAGTATATATTTGTAGCTAACTTATTTATAAACAGGGATTTTATCCACTTTGCTAAATAAATGATTGCAGAAACTGCGTCATTTTGATAAAATATTTCTTGTTGTAATCAAATTAAATTTGATAGCGAAGATCACTTTTAGGAGGTGACACACATGCCAAACATTAAATCTGCAATTAAACGTGTTAAAACAACTCACACTGCTGAGGAGCGTAACATTTCTCAAAAAAATGAAATGCGTACAGCAGTTAAGAGAGCTAAATCAGCTACAGAAGCTAACGCTGATAACAAAGCTGACTTAGTAAGTTTCGCTTTGAAAAAAGTAGATAAAGCTGCACAAAGCAACTTAATCCACAAAAACAAAGCTGCTCGTATCAAATCATCATTAATGACAGCTGGTAAATAATAAAAAGTTCAAGCCTCGGCTTGAACTTTTTTTATATTCTATTTTAAACAAGATTATTTTCGTATTTAAATGATTACTGATTTAATCGTCACTACAAAGATAAGATAAATAATTCTAATATTAGTTGTTTATCCATATAAGATGACTTTAATTTGTAATCTGTTTCAGCACAACTATCCATAATATTTAATAAACTTTCAAGCTGATAATGTCTAGCTTGATTCAATGCAAGTTTCACTCTATATGGATGCACAGATATCGTTTTAGCAATTTGCTGTCCACTATAGCCTTTTTGACTTAAAATCTTACTTTGGTAAAACAACCTATAATTGCTAGTAATTAATGCTAACAACTTTATTGGTTCTTCTTTCATAGCGATTAAATCTTTTACTAATTGTATCGCTTTGGCTTTATTATTCTTCTGTATATATTCAGTTAATAAAAATACATTTTGTTCCAAACTTCTATTTACTATTTGATCTACATCTTGTTTATTAATTGTCGGCCTATCTTCTAAAAACAGCACTAATTTTCCAATTTCTTGTTTAACAATATTAAATTGAATACCTGTTAGCTCGATAAATAAATCTAAAGCATCTTGCTTTATGTCTTTATAATTTTCATGCAATTCATTTTTTATCCATTGCTTAATTTCATCTTCTGACATTTGCTCTATCTTTTTTATTTGTGCACTTTTCTTTAACGTTTTCACTAATTTTTTTCGTTCATCTAATTTCCCTTGATATACCTCAAAAATGATTAATGTTTCACCGTCATATTTTTCAATAAATTCGATTAATTGCTCAATATTCGGACTCATATCTTTAGGTGGTTTTTCACCAGTAAAAACGTAAGCATTTTGTACAAGAACTACTTTTTTATCTGAAAAGAAAGGCATTGTTAATGATTCTTCAATAATGGCTGATAAATCAGTCTCATATAAGTTGAATTTCACGAAATTAAAATCATCTTTAGGTTGCTGTAAATACTGGTCAATTAACTCGGCAGATTTCTTTTCTATTAATTCTGATACTTCACCATATATCGTTACGATATTTTCACTCATTTATAGCTTCCTTTCTTATCCATTACACATTTCAATATTATATCATGTCAATTTTCTACTAACTAGTGATATTTATTTGATTACATCAGTATAAATTTTCAATTCATCATGTAACGTTATTGTGACATTACCTGATTCACTGGTCTGAAATAAATTTGTATGTATGGCATTCAATCTATCAACCACCTCTTTGTTAGGTAAATGATACATATTATTTTTACCTGCTGAAATCAAGCTCACTTTAGGATGTATCTTGTCAATAAAAGCAGTGGTCGAACTTGTCTTACTTCCATGATGACCTATCTTCAAAATATCGACATTTGAAATATTATAGTTTTGCAAAAATATACTTTCGTTATTTGACGTTGCATCACCCATTAGCAATATACTATGTCCATTAACGCGTATGTAAGTAATAATTGAGTGCTCATTTAAATCAACTGAATTTTCTATAATTGTATCTATCAGATTAATAGATACATCTCCAAAAAATAATTGTGGGTGTTGACGAAAATCTAAAAGCTGAATTTTATACTGATGACATTGTATTTCCAACTTCGAGAGCTGCTGACGCGTAAAACTTTTTTTATCTATAATTATATGCTTTATTTTAATTGTCTCTATCAAATAAGGTAACTCGCCCATATGGTCTAAATGTGGGTGTGTAATAATAACATAATCCAATTGGGATATTCCTCTTTTTTTAAATATTGGAAGTACTTTATATTTTGATATTTGATAATTATATTCTGAATGATCTTGATTAATATTCCCCCCTGTATCAATTAATATATTTTTATTCTTAGATGTTTCAAAAAGGATCGCATCACCTTGACCAACATCTAACATAGTTAATTGGTCTGTTTTTTGGAATGGAATAGTCGATAATATAAAACAAAGTAAAGTTAGTGTAATGATAATATATTTAAACCGTTTATTGACCAACAGTATTATAGTCATCAAAACTAGTATAATAACTATTAATTTAGTAATTTCATTTAAATCAGCTACATACCATTTGAATCGATTTAACTTATAAAATATGTCTAAAATAACATCATGGACTATAACTATTGCATTGAATACAGTGGAGATAAAATTAAATTGGAAAGGCAAATGAAGTGTTATAAATATGAGTATTATAAAGGGAAAGAAAATAAAACTATAGAAAGGAACAAAAATTAAGTTCGAAATTAAACCAATCCATTGAATTTGGTTAAAGTTAAATATACTGATGATCATCCCACCAAGTTGGGCAATGGTGGTCAAGGTGAATAGTGAAGTTAAAAAAGATAATTTTTTTAAAAGAGGGAGTGAAAATAAAATTAAAAATGAGATAAAAAATGAAAACTGAAAGCCAATATTATAAATATAAGAAGGATTGACCGTTGATAATACGATAAAAGCAAGCCCTAATATGTCCATTGAGTTGTCAATAACACGCTTAGGAAGGCTAATTACAATGATTGCTGTCAGTATTGCTCTCGTCGCACTTGGAATAAAATTTGTATAAAATAAATAGCCAGTCAAGACAACAATCAATGTAACTTTAATTAATATTATTGGTATTTTCAATCGATTTAACATAAAACTTATGACAAATATCAAAATAGCAATATGTGTACCACTAACAGCAGATAAATGATAAATACCAGTTTCCTTCAATTTCTCTAAATAATGTTCATTAATAATGGTAGTATCACCAGTAATTAATGCTAAAATACGATCTGTATTTTTAAAGTGTAATGTAGATAACCTCTGTTCTAAAAATAATTTATGGTTATCTAGCAAACTGGTCACAACATTGTTCTTTGAAGTATAACAACTTGCTAAGTCGATTTTTTTAATAAGCATATGCGCTTTATTATAAAAGTGATACTTGAATGGCTTTATTTCTGCATTAATACGACAAGTCTTGTTCACAATGCTATTTGATTTTATCGGATTTATTTCACTGTTATTAAAATATGAAAATTTAAATTCTTTGTTGTCATAGCGTAACTTACCAGTCACTTTTTTATTATCAAGTGACAAATGTCCAAGAAAAGTGACTTGGTCATGTTCTAGTTTTTTATTGGACATTTGGTAATGTTCGGCTTTGCTATGTACATAATGATTGTAAAATAAAATAAAGCTAGCAAATGGTATCAATATAAGTATAACTATTTTAAAAATGCTGAACTTCTTATTAATAGCAATAAACAATAAAATTAAAAATAGAAATACCGAGATCAACTTAACATGTAGCCATAATACGCCAACTAAATACGCTATAGCATAATATATCAAATTATGATTTATTGACTAAATATTGAGCTACATGATGCTGATTAAACGGAATTTTTTTATAAATAATACCAGATTGATCTAATAGCTTTAATGCATATTCATGGTTGTGATAGTCTTCCGCATAGTAAATAGTCTTAATTCCTGCTTGGATTATTGATTTTGTGCAATTCAAACAAGGGAAATGGGTAACATATATTGTTGCATCTTCAGTAGAAACGCCCTGCTTCGCACATTGAAGTAAAGCGTTCATTTCTGCATGTATTGTTCTAATACAATGTCCGTCTTGAATAAGACAACCTTCATCTATACAATGTACTTCTCCTGACACTGATCCATTATACCCACCTGCTATTATACGATTATCCTTTACAATTGTTGCCCCAACCGATAAACGTTCACATGTTGACCTTAATGCTAATAAATGACTTTGTGCCATAAAATATTCTTCCCATTTTATGCGATCCATGATGTTTCCTCCAATGTCGATTTTATTATAGATTTATTTCTATTATGACAGATTTCAACAAAAATCTATACGATAAAATATTCTCGTAACTTTTCAAATGTTTTTACGCCAATCCCATTTACTTTCTTTAAATCTTCAACTGTAGTAAAAGCACCATTTTCATTTCTATACTCAATAATAGCCTTAGCTTTACTTGAACCGATTCCAGGGACGTTTTGTAATTCTGATTCCGTAGCAAGATTTAAGTTTATCTTTGTATTGTCAGTTTTTGTTGACTTATTTACTTTATTTTCATTTTGTGATTTCGATAAATTAGGTTGTGAGACTTCACCTTTTTTGGGAATATAAATCAACTTTTGATCTACTAATTTTTCTGAAAGGTTAATTTGACTTAAATCAGCATCACGTTGAACACCTGCTTTTTCTAATAGTTGCTTAACCCGATCCGTGCTTTTCATTTCATATAAATCCGGTCTTTTAACAGCACCCTTTAAATCTACAAAAACAGTCGTAGTTTGTTTAGCATCAGTTGATTTGTCTTTATTTGAACTTTTAGTTTGATTGCTATGAAGATCATTTGTTGCAAAATGTTCAATGTTATCTCCTTTATGTTGAACAATATCTTGTTGATTATTAAAGTTACTCAATAATAAAAATATAATGATTACGCACAATACACAAATACAAATTAAGAAATAGCGGTTTTTTAATACAAACGATTTAATGTGTTCTATTATTGGTAGCATAAAAAATCACTCCTCAATACATTACACGTATCAAGGAGTGTTTTTACTTTATTTTTTTACAATAAAAAACAAGCGGTGCCCATTTTCATCATCTTTATTATTTATATCAAAGTCTACAAATGTTTTTATCTTAGTAAATCCAGTTTGCTTTAGCATATCAATGTATTCATTTTTAGAATAGGTTCTTTGATAATGTGATTCATTAAAGCGTTCGTATTGTCCATTCTCTTTTTTAATAAAGAATGACATATCATGCCATACGCTATGTTTTTCCTCACCTTGTACAGCTTCCCATCCTAAATAAATATCTTCTGACTCATCAATGTAACTCTGATTATTAAAAAGTGTATCCATTTTGTGAGTCGTATGAACATCAAACATTAACACGCCATCAGCCATTAAATGCTTATTCACATGTTGAAATGTAGCAATAACATCATCTTGGTCTTGTAAATAATTTAATGAATCACAAAAAATAGTAATCACGTCAAATTGTCTGTTGAAATCAAAATCTGTCATATCTCCTTCAAGCCAATTCACATGTGTTGATTTTTGTGAAGCCATCGCTAACATATCAACGCTTAAATCCATGCCCGTGACATCATTATAAGTTGATAATAGTGATGTAAAACTGCCTGTTCCACAACCAATATCTAATATAGATGCGTTATCTTTAGCATACGTTTGAACAATATCTAACCATGCATCATAGGGTTGATCTAATGTAAGTTGATCATAGAACAAACTCATTTCTTCATATTGAACCATAATTAATAAACAGCCTGTCCATATGTTTCTAACGGTGCATCTTGATATAATTTCTCAATATTGTAATAGTCTCTTTCATCTTTATGGAATACATGGATTACAACATCAGCTAAATCAATCAGAATCCATCTCGCTTCATTAAAACCTTCCATACGTTTCACTTCAATGTCTGCCTCGTTTGCCGCTTCTTTGACAGCACGTGCAATTGATTGAACTTGTCGTTCATTATTACCATGGCATATTACAAAGTAATCCGTCATATCACTAATACCTTGCATTTTCAACGAAATTATATCTTCTGCTTTTTTACTCTCAGTTGCTTCGACAGCAATGTTTAATAATTGATCTGAATTCATTTAATCATCCTTTACTCTTTCGTCACTATAATTGTAATAATTCAAGCATGCAATCGTCGCGTCAAATACATTGATATCTTTACCAATCAAATACATAACAGTGCGCTTAGATATTTCATAAATTGTTTTATCTAAGCTACCTTGATTGTATGCTAAATCACGAATTTCTTCAACGCCTGGGGTCTTACGTCCAGGTTCAATGTAATCAGCAACAAAAACAAGCTTTTCCGTTTTTGTCATTTGTGCTCTACCCGTCGTATGATATTCAATCGCACTTAATACTTCATCATCGTATACACCATATTTTTCCTTCATAATAACAGCGCATACTGGTCCGTGTAAAATTTCCGAACCGTAGCTTAATAATTTACTATCTAGATTGTATTTTGTAACGATTTGATACATTTCACCTAAATCATCATATTTTGAATAATCATGTAAAATACCTGCTAATTCTGCTTTATCTTTATCTCCGTCATATATATCCGCTAGTTTCACAGCAGTTTCTGCAACTCTCAGTGAATGCTCAAATCGCTTTTGCGGCAATTTTTCCTTTACTATGTCTATTGCTTGATCAATTTTCATATAACCCTTCCTCTCGTATATAATGTTCTACACTTGAGGGTACAAGTACTTGAATATTGTACTTGCGTTTCACATTCTCCCTAATTAATGTTGAACTTATATCTATGCGTGGAATATTAATTGCTACCATACCATCTTCAACATCCTGTGTTGATTGGCCTCTATTAACAATTACAAAAGTGATTTTGGCTTTTAGTTCATCAATCCTATACCATTTATCAAGTTGATCATACTGATCCGTGCCTATTACAAAATATAATTTTGCTGTTGGATATCGTTCCAACATTTGCAAAATCGTATCGAATGTATAGCTTTGACCTTTACGTTCTATTTCATCTAAACATATTTCACCGAAACCGAGTTCATCGATTGTACGCTTAATCATTTCAACTCGAAATTTCGCATCTAAATATTCATCTTGTACTTTTAATGGCGACATATAACTTGGTAAAAATATAAATTTATCTGGCTTTATCGCATGATTAACTTCGCTAGCTACAACCATGTGAGCTATATGAATCGGGTTAAATTGCCCACCGTAGATTACAATAGATTTTGTCATTATGGTAATTGAATTTGTTTATTGTCCGTTGATTCTTTGTATAATACAATCATTGACCCGATTACTTGTACAATTTCACTTTTAGTTGCATCACTTAAACTCTGCGCCAAATCATTTTTATCTTCAAAATTATTTTGTAACACATGTATTTTAATCAATTCTCTATTTTCAAGTGTATCCTTTATTTGAGTTACCATATTGTCACTAATTCCAGATTTTCCTATTTGGAAAGTTGGATCCACATTATGAGCTTTACTTCTTAAAAATCTTTTTTGTTTACCTGTTAACATTGTAAATTCTCCTCTATAACCTTTTTAATACTGCTTCTTTCATAACTTTAATATTAGGCATTTTTCCTGTCCAAATCTTGAAACTTTCAGCACCTTGGTAAACAAACATATCTAAACCATTATGGATTGGATTGCCATTTTCTTCTGCTTTTTCTAATATCGGTGTTTTAAATGGAATATAAACAATATCACTTACTAATGTGTGTTCTGCTAAATTATCAAGATTTATTGGAATTTCTTTGTTACTTTTCATACCCGCTGGGGTCGTATTTATAATAATGTCAAATTCAGATAATGCAGATTCCGCATCAGTCAGTGAAATTTTATTTATATCTAAATTCCAATTATCAAATCGAGACATCGTTCTATTAGCAACCGTTAGTTTTGGTTGAACATATTTAGTTAGTTCATTTGCAATTCCTTTACTCGCACCACCAGCACCAAGCATTAATATATAAGCATGCTCTAAATCGGGATACACTTGCTTTAATCCAGTTACATACCCAATTCCATCAGTGTTATAACCAATCCATTTATCATTCACTATTTTGACTGTATTAACTGCACCTACAGTTTCAGATTGACTATCAATTTCATCAAGATATGGAATGATATTTTCTTTATGTGGAATTGTAACATTAAATGCTTCTATACCCTTTTCAGTTATTATTTCTTTAATTAAATGAAATTTTTCTTGGGGTATATCAATTGCTTCATAAGATGCATCTTCATCATGTAGTGCTTCAAAATTCGCATTATGCATAGCAGGTGATAATGAATGATCTATTGGATTTCCGATAACCGCGTATTTCATAATTTACCCCCTTACATAATTGAATTTCTTAAAATAACATCAACATTCTTAGGTACACGGACAATAACCTTTGCACCTTTATCAATTGTGATAAAGCCAAGTCCAGAAATCATCACATCACGCTTTTCTTTACCCGTTTCGAGACGTACAGCTTTAATATTTTGTAAATCAAACTGCTTTGGATCATTCGGCGGTGCTAATAATGAACCAATTTGATTTTTCCATAGCTCATTTGCTTTTTCAGTCTTGGTTCTGTGTATATTTAACTCATTTGAAAAATAACAAACTAACGGACGTTTGCCACCACTTACATAGTCAATACGTGCTAAACCACCAAAGAATAACGTTTGATCTTCATTTAGTTGATAAACACGCTGCTTAATTTCATTTTTCGGCATAATCGTTTTAAGCTCTTTGTCACTCACAAAGTGTGTCATTTGATGCGCTTGAATAATACCAGGTGTATCAAACATGAACGATGTTTCATCTAATGGAATATCTATCATATCTAAAGTTGTACCAGGGAAACGTGATGTTGTTACGACATCTTTTTCTCCTACACTACGTTCAATTAATTTATTAATCAAAGTTGATTTCCCAACATTTGTCGTTCCAACGATATAAACGTCATCATTTTTACGAACACTATTGATTGATTCTAACAATTCTTCAATCCCTTCATTCTTCATCGCTGAAATAAGGACAACATCATCAGCTTCCAAGCCGTATTTTCTTGCGGTTTTTTTCAACCATTCTTTAACACGACGCTTATTAATTTGCTTTGGTAATAAATCTAATTTATTAGCTGCTAAAATAATCTTCTTATTGCCTACGATTCTTTTCAAAGCATTGATAAATGATCCTTCAAAGTCAAATACATCTACCACATTGACAATTATGCCATTTTTATCAGCTAAACCATTTAATAAATTTAAAAAGTCCTCACTGTCTAAACCCACGTCTTGTACTTCATTGTAATTTTTCAATCTAAAGCAACGTTTACATATAACATCCTCGCGAAATAGATTATGTTCTGGTACATAGCCAGGTGCGTCAGGATCTTCTGATTGTAATGGTGCACCACAACCGATACATTTTAATAATTCAGTCTCAGTCAATCAATTTTCCTCCCATGTGATATAGCCTTTTTTTCTAAAATGTTGTAATAAACGACGTTCGACAAGTCTGTTGAATTTAGTAATAAAACCATCTGTATGTTTTACCGGAACTACCATAATAGTAAATAATCCTCGACGATTTCCTCCAAAGACATCAGTCATCATTTGATCTCCAATAACAACAATTTCAGCAGGATCAAGTTGCATTGATTGTGCCGCTTGGTTAAAAGCACGACCTCTAGGTTTTCTAGCTTTAAAGATATAATCAACTTCTAATGATTTTGAAAAGCTTGCTACTCTACGTTCGTTATTATTTGATACTATTGTAATCGTCATACCAGCTTCATTAACATCTTTAAACCATTTTTTAACTGCATCTGTTGGTTCAGCTTCATCCCAACCAACAAGTGTGTTATCTAAATCAGTAATGATACCTTTCATACCTGAGTCAGCAAGTTTTTGTATATCTATTTGGAATATTGATTGTACATATTCATTCGGCATAAAATATTTTTTTATCATACCCATTTTCTTTTCACCTTTTTATATAGATTTAATTAAACGTTCGACAATTTCACTTGATGAAATTGCTGCTTTTTCTAAAAATGCATCAAAAGTAATACCTGCATCTCCATCAGCTAAATCAGAAATCGCTCGCGTGATAATAAATGGTAAATTAAACTGGTAACATGTTTGTGCTATTGCAGTCGCTTCCATTTCTGCAGCCAATGCATCTTTAAAGTTCTCCTTAATAGTCGCACGTTGTTCAAATGTACCAATAAAACTATCACCACTGACAATAAGTCCAATCTTGGCAGTTAATTGCTGTTCTTTAATAGCCTCAGTTGCCTTCTGTAATAAATTACTATCACTATCGAAACTTGCTGGCATTTGTGGAATTTGTCCCAATTCATATCCAAATGCTCTAGCATCTGCATCATGATACATTACACGATCACTTACAACGACATCTCCAACATTTAACGCTTTGTCTAATGCACCTGCAGAACCAGTATTAATGATTAAATCGGGTTTAAACTGTTCGATTAATAACGTTGTAGAAATCGCAACATTAACTTTACCAATTCCACTTTGCGTTAAAACGATATCTTTACCTTCTAATTGTCCTTTATAAAAAATAACATGCGCTATTTTTATTTCTTCTAATGCATTAATTTTATTTTTTAAGATTGCTACTTCCTCTTCCATAGCACCTATGATACCTATCATTATAATTCACCTCATCTTAAAATCCTAGCCTTTGCTATTCTACCATATTTATATTCATAGCTCGATCTTAGATACAATATTTCCGCTGATTTCATGCAATTTCAGTCACATTCATCTCCATACAGTATTAATATAATCGAATTTATTTTTTACAGTAAAAAACAGATAAAAACAATTTTTTATCTGCCTCGAAAAATTTATTAATTTAAAAAGTATAGACCATCTTTGCAAACTGGTCAAATATTCATTCAAATTACATTACTTAACATTAAAAGTTCCCTAACATTAGTAGTATCTTCGAGGAAACTCATAAGACATTCTCGGTGTTTCATATACACTGTGCCATGTCATTCGTAATAATGGCATCACACTTGCCATTGCCATACAAACTAATGATATGAGTACAATACCAATAATAAGTACAATTACAAAATCTATAATTCTTTCCATCTCAAACATCCCTTACTATTGAAAACATAGCTATAAAATATAATACATTCTATTTTAGCAATACATTTTATAATATACTACATTAAATAAAATAGTTAAATGTTTGAGCTAATTATAAATGTAATTAAACAGTCGATTTTTTGCACAATCTAAATTTTCAATAATAAAAAAACTGTCAACATAGGTTTTATGTCGACAGTCTATAAGTTCTAAATTTAAATCTTATTTCAAAATAATAGTATCACGAGTGTATCACGGGGACATTTTTGAACAACATTAACTAATGCACTATAGAAATCTTAAGATCCCCATAATTCTGTTAAACCTTGCAGTGAGAACACCCCTGTTACAATCGTAACAATGACTGCAATAATACCAAATACGAGCATCCAAGTTGGGTGTTTATAGTCACCAACGATAGATTTACGTTTACTTGCGATTAGGATTGTTCCTAATGTTATTGGTAAGATTAAACCATTTAACGCACCTGCTACAATTAATAATGTAACGGGCTTACCTAAGAACAAGAATACGAGTGTAGATACAACTATAAACGTGATAACAATAATATTTGTTTTATTATTTACAGATTTGTGTAAAGTTTTCAAGAATGTTGCACTTGTATAAGCAGAGCCAATCACTGATGACATAGCGGCAGCAAATAATACAATACCGAATATGTTTCTACCAATCGGACCTAACACATGTTCAAATACTGATGCTGGTGGGTTCTCAGAGTTTAAAGTTACACCTGTTACCACAACACCTAATACCGCTAAGAATAATAGTGTTCTTAATACACCAGTTGTTAAAATCCCTGCTACTGCAGCTTTATTAACAAACGGCAAAAATGATTTTCCTTCTACACCTGAATCTAAGATTCTGTGTGCACCAGCAAAGGTAATGTATCCACCTACAGTACCACCAACTAAGGTAATAATTGGTAACACTAATGCAAGTGGTTGCTCTGGCATTACCATATGTGTTGCTGCTTCTAAATATGGTGGGTTTGCTTTAAACATAACAAACGCTACTACAGCAATCATTAATACACCTAAGAACATTGTTACAACATCCATTATTTTTTGTCCACTTTTACTAATGAAAATCGCAATTGATAGTACTGCTGTGATTGCCGCACCAATTTTAACGTCTATTCCAAAAATTGCATTTAATCCTAAACCAGCTCCAGCAATATTCCCAATATTAAAGGCAAGTCCTCCAATACCAATTAATATTGAAATGAAAGTGCCAAGGCCTCCTAAAATTTCGTTGGCAACTTCTTGACCACGTTTTCCAGTAACAACTAATATTCTCCAAATATTAATTTGAGCACCAATATCAATTAGTATTGATAATAAAATGGCGAATGCAAAACTTGCAGTGAATTGTGCTGTAAAAACTGCAGTTTGAGTTAAGAAAGCGGGCCCTATTGCAGATGTCGCCATTAAAAATACGGATCCTAACAGTAACCTTTTATGATTTTTTGTGAAACTTTCCTCTGTTGCTTTCGGCTTTAATTTATCTCCCATTTTGTTTATCCCCCTATTTTGGTAATAGAAATACCTTCTTTCGTTAAACGCTCTCTGATTTGAGATACGAATTCCAATGCATGTGCGCCATCCCCATGGACACAAATTGTATCTGCTTGTATGTCTATTTCATTTTTGTTCTTTGTAATTACTTTTTGCTCAGTTACCATTCTCAATACTTGATTGATAGCCTCTTCAGTATCTGTTATCAATGCGTCATTATCTTTCCTACTTACTAACTGACCATCATCTTCATAACGTCTGTCAGCAAATACTTCAGAAGCCGTTTTCAATCCAACTGCTTGTGCTTCTGAAATCAATAAAGTATTGGACAAACCTACATAAATCAATGTTTTATCAAAGTCATACACTGCTTGGGCAATCGCATTAGCAATTTCTTTGTTTCTAGCACCCATTTGATATAATGCGCCATGTGGTTTAACATGATTTAATTGCACATCATGAATTTTACAGAACCCATTTAATGCACCAAGTTGATACACTACGACGTCATAAACTTCATCTGGTGTTAAATCCATATTTCTTCTGCCAAAGCCTTGTAAGTCAGGTAAACCTGGATGAGCACCTATACCAATATGATTTGCTTTAGCTAGTTTAATCGTTTCATTCATTACGTGTTGATCACCTGCATGAAATCCACAAGCGATGTTAGCAGAAGTAATTAACGGTATAATATCTGTATCTCCACCGAATGAGTAATTACCAAATGCCTCTCCTAAATCACAATTTAAGTCGATTTGCATTATGATTCCCCCTTGATAATTTGATGTCTATCTAAGAATTTTATATCAACATCTCTTGCATCACCTTCAGCATATAACGGATATGAAAGAACTCCATATAAAAAGTCAGCTGTAGTTGTAAATCCATCAATAACCATTTCATCTAATGTTACTTTCAATTTATGAATTGCTAAGTCACGATTGTCAGCCTTTACAATTACCTTCGCGACCAATGAATCATAATTTGGTGACACAGTATAGCCTGGGTATAACAGACTATCTACTCTTACGTTAAACCCTTGTGGTAAATGTAATGCATTTACTTTACCTGGTGAAGGTTGGAATTGCTTTTCTGGGTTCTCTGCATTAATACGCGCTTCAATAACGTGCCCATCAAATTGCACTTCAGACTGATTAAATGGCAACTCATTATGTTGCATCAGGTAAAGTTGTGCTTGCAACAAGTCTCTATTTGCACGCATTTCTGTAACGGTATGTTCTACTTGAATACGTGCGTTCATTTCAATGAAATAATAACTATCTTCGGTCACTAAAAATTCTATTGTTCCCGCACTACGATAGTTTGATGCTTTGGCAACTTTTACTGCATCGTTACAGATTGCAGTTCTTTTTTCTTCAGTTAATGCTGCACAAGGCGATTCTTCAATTAACTTTTGATTTTTTCGCTGAACAGAACAATCGCGTTCTCCTAGATGTATATAGTTAAATTGACCATCACCTAGCACTTGTACTTCAACATGTTTCGCAACAGGTATAAATGCCTCTACATAGATACGATCGTCATCAAAGTATTTTTTTCCTTCACTTTTAGCTTCTTTAAACAGTTTTGGTAGTTCAGATGCTTCTTTTACTATGCGAATACCTTTACCACCACCACCACTCGCTGCCTTAAGCACAAGTGGATAACCAATTTCTTCAGCTATATGTTTTACTTCTTCAACAGTTTTCACATCATCTGTTGAACCAGGAATGATAGGTACTCCAGCTTGATCAACGGTTTGTCTTGCGGTGATTTTATCACCCATTAATTCCATTGTTTTATATGTTGGTCCGATAAAATAGATATCATTTTCTTCAACTTTTTTAGCGAAAGACGGACTTTCTGATAAAAATCCATAACCTGGATGAATTGCATTTGCGCCGGTTATTTCTGCAGCGCTAATAATTCGATCTTGATTTAAATAACTATCTAACGGATTTGCTTCTCCAATACAAATTGCTTGATCAGCTAAGCTGACATGTAGACTGGATTCATCCCCTTTGGCATAAATAGCAACTGTCTCGATTCCTAATTCTCTACATGCACGGATGATGCGTACAGCAATTTCACCTCTGTTTGCAATTAAACAACGATACAATGCAAACGCCCCTTTCAGAAATTTATTTTACTTTGATAATGGCTTGATCATATTCGACATTAGTTCCGTGTGATACTAGAATTTCATCAACCACACCTTCTACATCGCTAGTCACTTCATTTAGGACTTTCATTGCTTCAATATAACCAATTGTATCGCCTTTCTTGATTTTATCTCCTACATTGACTAAAGGGTTTGTAAGTTCTTTTTCATCTTGTAAGAAAAATGTACCGACCATCGGTGCTTTCACATAGTCAACGCTTTCATCTGATGCTGCTTGCTGTTGATTTGTACTTTGTTGTGAATCTGAATTCTGCGGTTGAGTGGCCGCATTTCCCACACTTTGATTAATCTGATTGTCTGTAAAATCAAATTCAATTTCTTGCTCATAATCTTTATATTTAAATTTCTTCATGTCATTATCTTTAACAAGTTTTATTAATTGCTCTATTTTTTCAAAATTCATCATTATTCCCCTTTTAATAAATTTTTAATTCTTGAAGCTGTAGGTCTTAATTGCTTCAAATCATATATTGGTTTTTGCTCTATGTTTGTTAACTCTTGAAGAAATTTATGTTCTTTCTCTTTTAATTGTTCAGTTGCTTGTTCAACAGATATCCATTCAAATTGAATTTCAGATCCAGGTTGTTTTTGTGCAAGAACTTGTAAATCCATGGCACAAACTGTTGCAATTTTTGTATATCCACCTACTGTTTGTTTATCATTAAGTAAAATAATTGGATTACCATCATTTGGCACTTGGATACTTCCCAGTGCTACAGGTTCAGAAATAATATCGGCCGACGCTATTGGTGGAATACTATCACCTTGTAGTCTATAACCCATACGATCTGATTGCTCTGATATTTTAAATACAGATGATGTAAGCGCATTTATTGATGTTTCTGAAAATGCATCGATCTGAGGCCCTTCAACGATATGGATAATCTGTTGGTCGAATATCTCTTCATTGTAATTTGCACTTAGACCAATGCGCGTTGTATAATTCTTCACTTTTTCTGTTGTTAATACGTCATCTTTTTTTAACGTTCTACCTTGATAACCACCAATTTGACTTCTTGTGTGTGTCGAATAGCTACCTGCGATTTTAGGTAATTGTAATGGATTAGCAAAATTTAAATAGCCTCGAGCACCTTTCGTTACTTGACCGATTTCTAAAACATCACCTTTTTTCACGTTAATGACTGTATTCTGATCAATATTGTCGCTATTTAAGGTAACGTTAAAACGGGCTCCCGTCATAACAATAGCATTATCTGCTAAAAATTCTATGGTAGGTCCAATTACTGTATATTCAATTGCTGGTCCTTCATGGTTCAATAACGCTTGACCTAATCGAAGTGCATTATCATCTAATGCACCCGCAGACGAAAATCCTTGATCCTGATAACCTACTCGACCTTTATCTTGGACGGTACTAAATAATCCTGGTTTTAATATTTTAATGCTCATAATCAAACTTCACCCACTTTTCAATATTAAAATCATCTTGTGTTTGTTCCTGTTCAATTTGTTGATAAGTGTCTTTATCAATTGAATAAAATTGAATCGAATCTCCTGCTTCATACAAACACATCGGTTCACGATTAATATCAAATACATTGATAGGTGTTCGACCAATAATTTGCCAACCTCCAGGTGATTGCTTCGGATATAATCCAGTCTGATTATTTGCGATACCTACCGAACCAGCTTCTATCTTTGTCCTTGGCTCTTTGCGTCTAGGTGTATGCAATTTAGCATCTAAGCCTCCTAAAAATGGGAACCCTGGCATGAAACCTAGCATATAAATTAAATATTTATTGCTGCTATGTATTTTGACAACCTCTTCTGTTGTTAAATCATTGTAAGTTGCAACTTCTTCAATATCCTGACCATATTCCCCTCCATATAGTACAGGTAAATGAATCGTCTTATTTCTTAATTGTTTCTCATTTATTGAACTTATATCCAATTGTTCCAAATCCAAGTCATTTAATACTTCGTTCAACGTTGAAATATTAGTATCAACATATAACATAATTGCTCTATAAGAAGGTATTATCTCAGTTATCGACTGAAGTTGTTTATCCTTAATATATTGAGACACATGTTGTACCTTTGCGAACGTTTTAGGATCAATTTGATTTTCAAAGTAAATCATAATTGTTTGCTCGTTAATTAATTTAAATTCCAAAAACATTCTCCCCTTTATGTTATTAACAATTCGTTTTTGTAAAATATTTAATTGTACGCTTAACATTTTAATTATATCATCAATTTAAGTTATATGTTTAATTACAAAAAATTATAATTGTTAATAACCTATCCTAATCATATAACTTAAACCTGTAATAATCTTTACTTTTAGAAAATTTAGAAAATAAAGTTTATTATTAGTAATAATTTACCAAATCGCACAGCTGTCGTATAGATATTTCTTGCCAAAGTGTAAAATCCCACCTTAAATAACCTATTCATATTTACTAAAATTCAATTTTGTAATTTATAGCACTTTAGTCATATGAGAATACTTCAATATGTAACTAAAAATATAATTGTTTTTTAGTCATGTCATCATGCTCAATTGAGTTCACTTTAAAAGGATTAATTGTTCTATAAACAGGAGTTTGTTTTTGTGCTAACCATTATCATTCGAATGCGATCAGTTAAAGCACTTTCGATTTTGCATCTGGAGAAAATCGCTTGGATTTATATATATGTAAAAGAGATGATTTTTAACATCATTTTAGGATAATAAGAAAAAACACCATAGGAATAGTTCACTTCGTCGACTTCACTGTCTGAAATAATTTCTACTAAATGCTCTTTACAATGTGTGCGCTATCGTTTTTAATGATAAGCCTTTCTGTTTCCATAGGTGAGAGAATTGAGACATATTCTAATTTTTATACATAAGACACCTCGTCAATTTAGTTTAGTGGAATGTATTTAATTATAAGTATATGTCTTACTTTTTTAGTAATAACATTTTAGAACTTCATATTGTTTGCGAATGACTGTGAGCGTAGTATACGTGTCGAGACCAATTTCGATCGAGCACCTTGGTAAGTGAGCAATAAAATTACAGATTATTGAAATAAATAATAAGCCCATCAAAGATTTTAGACCTTTGATGGGCTTAATGCTACGTATTTAAGTTCCAGATTCATTATAAACATGTTAGAGTCGTTCTTGTTCTGAAACTATATGTTATACAATCAAATAGTGACCGGTTATGCTCATACTTTTATCAACATAAGTAATAGTTTAGACAGTATTTTGATTATAATTATTTGATATTGACAATCTTAACGTTAATTTCTCCACCATTTGGTAATGGTACACGTACTTCGTCTTCTAATTTTTTACCAATTAAACTTTTAGCCATTGGTGATTCATTAGAGATTTTACCTTTAAATGCATCTGCCTCTGCAGATCCAACGATTTGATAACTTTCTTCTTCATCACCTGGTAATTCAATAAATGTAACTGTTTTACCAAGTTGTACTTGATTATTGTCACCAGTATCTTCGATGATTAACGCATTTCTTAACATATGTTCAACACGTTGGATATCTTGTTCGATAAATCCTTGCTCGTCTTTCGCAGCATCATACTCAGAGTTCTCAGATAAATCACCGAAAGAACGCGCTACTTTAATTTTTTCAACGACTTCAGGACGTTTTACTGTTTTTAATTCTTCAAGTTCACGTTCTAATTTCTCAAATCCTTCTTGAGTCATTGGATATTGTTTTTGATTTTCCATAGTGTCATCTTCCTTTACATATACATACTATTGTTTACTTACTAATGTTTGAATCTTTGTTGTCATTATATCGATAGCTACTTTATTACTTCCACCTTCTGGAATAATAATATCTGCATATCTCTTTGTCGGTTCAATAAATTGATTATGCATTGGTCGAACCACATTTAAATATTGATTAATTACAGACTCCATCGTACGACCTCTTTCTTCTGTATCACGTAAAAGTCTTCTTAAAATACGTAAGTCTGCATCTGTATCGACATAAATCTTAACATCCATTAAGTCTCTTAATGTTTTATTTTCCAATGCAAAGATACCTTCTACGATAATAACATCTTTTGGCTCAAATGCAATCGTTTCATCACTTCTCGTATGATTTGTGTAATCATACGTAGGTACTTCAATTTGTTTACCATTACGCAAGTCATTTAAATTTTCTATTAGCAAATCGTTATCGAAAGCAAATGGATGGTCGTAATTTGTTTCCAAACGTTCTTCAAATGTTAAATGCGATTGGTCTTTATAGTAATAGTCTTGCGCTAATAATGCAACACTATGACCTTCTAAATTTTTCATAATTTCATTTGTTACAGATGTTTTACCTGAACCTGAGCCACCAGCAATACCAATAATTGTCGTACTTTTCATTATCCAATTTCCTTTCTCATCATGTTGTTCGGATAAATTGGATGATCTACTTTAATTTGCACGATTTGCAATGGATGACGTGCAGCATCAAGTTCATTACCCTCTTCATCGTATATCTTATCAACAACTTGTCTAAATGTTTCGATTTCTGGACCAAAGAATTCAATTTCTTGGCCCGGTTTAAAATTATTGCGTTGTTGAACCGTAGCAATATGTGTTGTTTCATCATAATCTAATACTAAACCACAAAAATCAAATGGCGATTTCTTTGAACCTTGTTCACCAAACATTTGTTCTTCAAAGCCAGGTGTCCCTTCAATAAAGGCTGAAGCAGTGTCTCTATTTGCACATTTATCTAATTCAATTAACCATTCAGGTTTAATTTTAAAGTTTTGTGGATCTGCGGCATATGCGTCAATAACCTTTCTATATACTGACACAACTGTCGCAATATAATGAATTGATTTCATTCTACCTTCAATTTTTAAAGAGTCAACACCAATATCCATCATATTAGGTATAGATTCAATTAACTTTAAATCTTTAGGACTCATAGCAAATGGTGTAACTTCACCCTCACCGTCATAGTAAAGATCTAATTCTCCATCTTCATCGACCTCTAACAAGTCATAATCCCAACGACAACTTTGACAACAACCACCACGGTTCGAATCACGTGCTGTCATATGGTTACTTAATGTACAACGACCTGAATAAGCTATACACATTGCACCATGTATAAATGACTCAATTTCAATGTCAACTTTGTCTTTCATTTCTTGCATTTCCATGGCACCTGTTTCACGAGCCAACACAACACGGTCCAATCCTTCTTCTTTCCAAAATTCAACCGCTTTATAGTTCGAAAGTGATTGTTGTGTCGATAAATGAATTTCTAATTTTGGAGCAACGCGTTTACACGTTTCAATAATTAATGGATCTGCCACGATAATACCAGTTGCACCTGTTTTTTCAAGTGCTCTGAGGTATTCATCTAACCCCTCAATATTTTCATCATGTGCAATGATATTTGTTGTAACATAGATTTTTGCTCCATAACGATTCGCGAATTCAACACCCTCTTTGATTTCTTCCATCGTAAAGTTATCAGCATTTGATCTCAAGCCATATTCTTGTCCACCAAGAAACACCGCATCCGCACCATAATGAACCGCAATTTTTAACTTTTCTAAATTTCCAGCCGGGGCAAGAAGTTCAGGCTTTTTTATTTTAGGTAGTTGTTGTGCATTTTCTTTTTCTAAAACTTTCATTCTTAAGCCCTCCTTAGTAAACCGTTTGTTTAAATAAGAATCCTTCGTCAAATGGACGATGTTCCGGTTGAATTGCCTCAATAGGATCAACTAGCATAAACTTCTCATCTTCATATGCCTCAGGATCTTCATGATATAAATCGATTGCTTCTCTATATTGTTCAGTACACACGTTAATATATGCTTCAGTTTGTAAAACACCATCAATTTTCAACGAGTCTATTCCTGCTGCTAACAGTGAATCTAATTCTTCAATCAAGCAAATATCATTTGGCGACATAATATGTGTACCATTGTAATCTTCATATACAGGATATTTGTTATCTCGTTCTTCATCATATAATAAGAGTTCATTCGCCTCTTTATTTCTCTGAATTTTCATTTGACGCTCTTGAAATGTATAATAATTGCCTAATAACATACGTTTAGATTGGAACATACACGTCATACCATGAACTTGTACTTCAACCTCAACGTTAGTATTTGCTTTAATATTTAAAATTTCTTCTAAGCTTAATTCTCTCGCAAGCTGTGCACGTTTAGCACCCTTTTGTCCCCAATAATTACATTGGAAATGGTTCGTTACAAGTGCTTCTGCGTCCCAGTTTAGCGGAATCGGATTCTGTTGCGCTTTAACATACATAACTACTGCTGGATCACCAAAGATAATTCTATCAACTTGAATTTCATGTAAAAATGCTATGTATGATTCTAATGCGTTTAAGTGGTAATTGTGAAAGATACCATTTACTGCGGCATATGCTTTTTTTCCATGTTTATGGATTAACTTTACAGCTTCTTCCATATCTGCTCTATTAAATTCACCTGCAAGTCTTAATCCAAATTTCTGTTCACCAATAACAAAGGCATCTGCACCCTTATCAATTAGCGTACTTATATGTGTTACAGATTTTGGAGTAACTAATAATTCAGTCATTTTGAAGCTCCTTTAATTGATATTGCTAAACCATCATCGATATTTAAAAAGTTTGTAGTGTAATTTTCATTATTCATCAACCATTCATTGTAAGACTGGACTTTCTTAACCATTTGACGTACATTGCGATTTCTAACTATGTCAATATCTGCAACGAAACCATGATATAACACATTATCTGTTATCACCATACCGCCTTCTTTTAGTAATGGTGTATAAAGTTCGAAGAATTTTTGTGATTGAGCTTTAGCTGCATCGATAAAAATCATATCGTAAACTCTATCATTTACCTGTTCAAATTGTTCCAATGCATTACCCACAATTTGTCTTATTTGCGTATTAAAACCAAATGTCGTTCTGTTGTTCTTTGCTTGTGTCAACATAGCTTCATCTCGTTCTATTGTTGTAACATGAATATCAGATGAGACTGATGCAAATTGCATTGAGCTATAACCAATTGCTGTGCCAATTTCCAATATCTGTTGTGGTTGATGTATTCTAATTAATTGTTTGATCATATCTAATGTTAAACGATCAACGATTGGAACATTATTCTGTTCAGCATAAGATCTTAATGATTCTATTCTTGAATCAGTTTGTTTGTGTAATTCTAATAAATACAACTGATTTTTATCCATTGTAATAACTTCCTTTATGGCAAAATGATTCCCTTTAATTCTCAATAAAATAAATCAGTCCTATAAACTGATTGATTACTTTAAGACATCAAAATTAACATGTTTGTTTTTAATAACAATTAAACTGATTTTCATCATTTAATATTCAATTACAATCATGCATATATCATTTCCCACTTAAATTTAACTTTATATATTTTACCATAAAGTAACGAATATTATAAGTGTAAATTGTTTGAATGAATGTTGATTAACTGACTTTTAATAGATTATTTGTGTTACCACTTTGAGTTAATGCAAACCTTGTTTTTCATCTTGCGTTTTAAAGTTCTTGAAAAATAAACAATTAAACTATATTAGTTATATTTTGACATAACATAACCGCCTTAATCTAAATGCTTCCCCCCCAATGTTACACTTAACAACCAGTTATAGGAAAATGTATAACACATTATGTTTCTACAATTAAAAAGAGAGTCAACCCAATTAAGGATTGACTCGCTTGCTTTCGAGAGTAGGAAGATGATTTCCAATCTCATACTAATTTAATTATCATCGTTCAGACTAAAATAAATCAGATTATCATTTAGTGTTCATGATCGTGGTCATGATCATCCATTTCTGTATTGACGATTTCTTCAATCATATCCCATTCTTCATCTGTTTCTACTGGTAAGAATTTACCACCGTCACCATTTTCATCAGCTTCATTAATCATTGGGATTAATTCTACTAAATCATCGTCATCAGATTCTGCGCCTTCTTCTGCAAGAATCACATACTCTTTCTTAAATTCTGGATGATAGAATTCTAAAACTTTACGGTATAAGACTTCATTACCTTCTTCATCGTATAAAGTTAATAATTCCTCTTCGTTGTTAATTTGTAATTCTGCATCATGATTATGTTCTGTCATTGTATAACGCTCCTTTATTATTGAATAGAATCTAAATAACCTTGCAAGATGAATACTGCTGCCATTTTGTCTATTACTTTTTTTCTTTTCTGTCTTGAAACATCTGCCTCTAGTAAAGAACGTTCAGCGGCCATCGTACTCAATCGTTCATCCCACATAATAATCTCTAATGATGGCAATGCTTCTTGTAGTTGCTCCTTGTATTGTAACGAAGCCTCACCTCGAAATCCAATAGAATTATTCATATTCTTTGGCAATCCAATTACAACAGAGCCTACTTTTTCTTTTTCTATTATTTTCACTAATGCTGCTATACCTAAATCGCCATTTGCTTCATCTATTTGGAGTGTATCTAACCCTTGGGCTGTCCAACCCATTAAATCACTTATTGCTATACCAACAGTTTTACTTCCTACATCTAATCCTATTATTTTATGCTTTAGCATTGCTTACTTATCATTCTCAGCTAAATAATTTGAAACTAATTCTTCCATAATATCATCACGATCTATACGACGGATTTGATTTCTAGCTTCATTGTGACGCGGAATATAGGCAGGATCTCCAGATAAGAGATAACCTACAATTTGATTTACAGGATTATAGTTTTTTTCTTCTAACGTTTTGTAGACATTTTGCAATACTGTTTTGACATCTTCTTTAGGAATTTCATCATAATTGAATTTCATTGTTTTATCAAAGTTTTCCATTGTTAAACACTCCTTAAATCGCGCAAATAATTTCTATACTTTAGTTACATTCTACATGACAATGGTTTTAAGTTATAGTGATTTAATATAATTTTTAATGAAACGTAATGATTCTGTGATGTTTTCAGGTTCAGTTCCGCCACCTTGAGCCATATCTGGACGACCGCCACCTTTACCACCAACTTGTGGAGCCATATTCTTAATAATATCACCAGCTTTGATTTTTCCTGTAAGTTCTTTAGGTACAGTGGCGATAAGAGAAACCTTTCCATCAACGTTACTAATTAAGATAATTACCGTATCTTGTAACTTCGATTTGAAATCATCCATCGTTTCACGAATAGCTTTTGCATTTGCAACTTCAACTTCTGTAGCTAATACCTTAAGTCCATTAATTTCTTCAACTTGATCTGTGATATCACCCATTTTTAGTGACGTAATTTCTTTATTACGTTGTTCTAATTGCTTCGTTAGTTCTTTTTCGTCTACTTGCATTTGCTGCACTTTATCAACCACTTGATCGTCAGATTTCACTTTCACAAGATCTTTAACAGCATTGAATTTTTCTTGAACTGCTTCTAAATATTGGAACGCACCTTTACCAGTCAACGCTTCAATACGTCTAACTCCAGCACCAGTACCTGACTCACTAACAATTTTAAACAACCCAATTTCTGATGTATTGTTAACATGTGTTCCTCCACATAATTCGATAGAATACGGTGACATATCGACTACACGAACAACGTCTCCATATTTTTCTCCGAATAAAGCCATTGCACCCATTGCTTTTGCATCTGAAATTGACATTTCTTTAATGTTTACATTGATGCTATTCCAAATTTCTTCGTTAACTCGACGTTCAACTTCAGCAATTTCATTATCATTCATTGGTCCAAAATGTGAAAAGTCAAAGCGTAGTCGATCACTTTCTACTAACGAACCTGCTTGGTTAACATGATCTCCCAATACTTCTTTCAAGGCAGCATGTAATAAATGCGTTGCGCTATGGTTTTTCTCAATAGCTAAACGTGCTTTTTGATTTACTTTAGCTTCTACAGGACTACCTTTTGTAACTTGACCAAATTGAACTTCACCTTTGTGGAGATTTTGACCATTTGGCGTTTTTGTTACTTCGTTTACAGCTATTTCAAAGTGTTCGTTGCCAACTGTACCTTTATCAGCAACTTGACCACCACTTACCGCATAAAACGGTGTTTCCTCTAAAATAAAGTGAATGCTTTGACCTGCTTCTACAGATTCAACTAATGCACCGTCAAATAGTATATCAGTTATTGTTGTAGCTTGCTCCATTACATCATAACCGACAAAGTTACTTTGTGTTGTAATATTTTTCAATACTTCACTTTGTACTTGCATAGATTGCGTGTTTTGACGTGCTTGTCTTGCTCTATCTCTTTGTTGTTGCATTTCTGCATCAAATGTTTCCATATCTACTGACAATTGTTCTTGTAGTGCAATTTCTTCAGTTAGTTCAATAGGGAAACCATAAGTATCATATAATTTAAATGCATCTTTACCGCTTATCTGATGGTTGCCTTCTTTTGCATTTGCAACTAAATTATTTAAAATTGCTAAACCTTCTTCTAATGTTTCATGGAAACGCTCTTCCTCAGATTTAATTACACGTTTAATAAAATCAGCTTTTTCAAGAACATTTGGATAATACGGTTCCATAATTTCAGCCACAATATCCACTAAACGATACATGAATGGTTCATTGATATCTAAAGTTTGACTGAATCTCACTGCACGACGTAATAGACGTCGTAATACATATCCACGACCTTCATTTGCTGGCAAAGCACCATCTGCAATGGCAAAGGCAATCGTTCTAATATGGTCAGCGATAACTTTAAATGCTACATCGTTGGCTTCAACTTCTAAATATTTTTTTCCTGAAATCTGTTCAACTTCATTAATAATTGGCATAAACAAATCTGTTTCATAATTCGTGCGAACATTTTGAGCTATTGATGCCATACGTTCTAATCCCATACCCGTATCAATATTTTTATTTGGTAACGGCGTATATGAGTGATCTTTGTTATGATTGAACTCACTAAATACTAAATTCCATACTTCAAGATAACGCTCATTTTCTCCACCTGGATACATTTCCTCTGCTGGGTCATTAGCACCAAATTGCTCTCCTCTATCATAAAAAATCTCAGTATTAGGACCTGAAGGACCTTCACCAATATCCCAGAAATTTCCTTCAATACGAATGATTCGACTTTCCTCTAAACCAATCTCTTCATTCCAAATTTCATAAGCTTCCGTATCTTCAGGATGAATCGTGACATATAGTTTTTCTGGCTCCATTGCCATCCATTTATCACTTGTTAAAAATTCCCAAGCAAATGTAATTGCTTCACGTTTAAAGTAGTCCCCAATTGAAAAATTACCAAGCATTTCAAAGAATGTATGGTGTCTTGCAGTGAAACCTACATTTTCAATATCATTTGTTCGAATTGCTTTTTGAGAATTTACAATCCTTGGTTTTTTAGGTGTTTCACGGCCATCGAAATATTTTTTTAAAGTCGCTACTCCTGAATTAATCCATAATAGCGAATCATCATCAATTGGTACTAAAGGTGCTGATGGTTCAACCATATGTCCTTTTTCAACAAAATAATCTATAAAACTTTGTCTAATTTCACTTGCTTTTAGATTTTTCATCCTTAAATATCCTCCATCTCATCTCATGTTCTGCACAATTCCAGTAATACTATAAATCAGCAAATAAAAAACGCCCATCCTCATAAAAGGGACGAACGTTTCGCGGTACCACCCTAGTTATAAGTAATTAGTAAATTAATAATATTTAGTCATGTTATCAATCGGACTACATGGCATCACATCATCAAAATCCACCAATTCTCACTTATCACTCAATTAGTTCTTATGTTTACTGACATAAAGTAGCGTTCAATTATGTTAACTGTACTTCTCAGCAACCAGTACATCTCTATAGGGTTTAACATAATTTACTCATCTTTATGCAACGTTAGTTATATTGTATTTATTTTCCGCCTTATTGTCAATCTTCTATAAAATCATAAGGCGAAATTTGGCCCATATTAATCATTGGGTCAATTTTAAACATTGTTGTTTCAGTTAAAATCGTATCGGCATCTACATATTCATTTATTTGTTGTGCTTCTGTATCCGCTTCTTCATTATTGAAATAATCCTTTAAAAATGAACAAAGTTGAGTCAAACGCACTTGTCCATGTGTGTTCAATCCTATTTCAAAGGCTTGTGGATCTCCTAAAAATACAAGAGACTGTTTAGCTCTTGTTAATCCAGTATATAATATAGGCTTTTGTAACATTCTAAAGTATTGTTTGACCATAGGCATAATGACGATTGGAAATTCAGACCCTTGTGACTTATGAATAGAAGTACAATAAGCATGTGTTAACTCCATTAAATCTTGTCTTGAAAATGTAATTTCATTTCCTTCAAAATCAACGACTAAGACGTCTTTATTCAAGGCATTTTCCTTTGCCCAAAATATACCTACAACAACACCAATATCACCATTAAAAATATTATCGCTAGGTCTATTCACAAGTTGCAATACTTTATCTCCTTTACGAAATATCACATCACCAAATTCTATTTCTCTAGAATCTTTTTGTTTAGGATTAAGTATAGATTGCAACACTGTATTGAGCTTTTTAATACCGGCTGACCCTTTATACATAGGCGCTAATACTTGAATATCACTCATGTCATAGCCTTTCTTCACTGCACTGCCCACAACCTTTTCGACTACAGTGGGAATTTGTTCAGTACTACAATTAATAAAGTTACGATCGTGATAACGTTGGCTTATATCAATAGGTTCGTTTAATTTCATACGATGTGCTAATTCAATGATACTTGAACCATCTTGCTGGCGATAAACTTCAGTTAAATTCACACGTGGCACCACTTTTGAGTCAATTAAATCCTTAAATACTTGTCCTGGTCCTACTGATGGCAATTGGTCTTCATCGCCTACGAGTACAATTTGTGCATCTATTGGTACAGCATTCATAAATTGGTGAAATAGCCACGTATCAACCATTGACATTTCATCTATAATGATTAATTTGGCTGATATCTCGTTATCCAAGATATCTTCAGGTTGGGTATCTTGATTCCAACCTATCAAACGATGAATCGTCATAGCTTCAAGTCCTGTTGCATCTGCTAGACGTTTCGATGCCCTTCCAGTTGGCGCACCTAATACAACTGGATAATCATCATTTTTATAGTCGTCATAATCTAGAGATAACCCATGTATTTCAGCATATAATTCTACAATACCTTTAATTACTGTAGTCTTACCTGTACCTGGACCACCTGTTAACAGCATTACCTTTGAATTAATTGCAGTTTGTAACGCTTCTCGTTGTGACTCAGCATAATTAACATCATTTCTCGTTTCAATTTCACCTATCTCTAACAATAGATCTGACTGTTCAATTTCCTTTAATTTGTTAGTATAAGTAAAATTACGATACAAGTTTTGGACACTTTTTAATTCAGAATAATACAAACTTGGTATTGCAACTTCAGTGTCTTGACGTATTAACTTATCTGCATCTACAAGTTGTTGCATGACTTCTTCTAATTGTTCGTGGTTAATTATTTCTTGTGGTTGATTCGACAACATGTCACTGGTCATATCTAACACAGTTTGTGTTGGCAAGTATGTATGTCCTTGTTTGATACATTCTTCCTCTAGAACATAAAGCACACCAGCTTTCAATCGTTCAGGATCATTAAATTGTATTCCAACGTTTCTTGCTAAAGTATCCGCCTTATTAAAACCTATTCCTTTAACATCGTAAACGAGTTGATAAGGTTTTTGCTCAACTATCGTCAATGTTTCACCAAGATAAGCTTGATAAATAGACATCGCTAATTTGGGACCAAAGCCTAAATCATGTAGTCTGATAATGATTTGCTCTGTTTCCTGATTACTTGCAATTTGTTCAGCTATTTGCTTTTGTTTCTTTTTTGGTAAACCAGGCACATTTTCTAGAATAGTTGGATCATTCAATATATCATTGATTGCATTTTCGCCTAGTTTATTAACAATACTTTGCGCTGTTTTTTTTCCGATACCTTTAAATAAATCACTCGACAAGTAACTAATTATCGCTTCTTTCGTTTGTGGTAATTCCTTTTCAAATGTTTCTGCTTTTAATTGCTTACCATACTTTGCGTGCGTCACTATTTGACCTTTAAAGGTATATACGTCTCCTTCAGCAATATCTGGAAAGAACCCTACAATTGTAGGCATCGAATCAAAATTTTCATTTGTTTCAATCGTATCGACCTTTAAGACGGTGTAGAAATTTTCTTTATTTTGAAAAAGTATAGCATCTACTGTGCCTTTAATCATTGATTGATTAAATAATGTAGGGTCCTCCATAATTACTCCTCCTCTGCAATAGCTTTAAATGTCTTTATTGCATGTTGACTCATTAAATGTTCTGGATTTACGGCAACTGCTTGTTCAAAATAAGCAATAGCCTTTGATGTATCTTCCGTTTGCATATATGTCGCCAAACCTAAATTGTATAACGCATCCGTATGTGTAGGTTCTACAGAAACAACATGCTCTAATTGTTTGATTGCAGCATCAAACATTTCTAAATGGCACAACACTAACCCATACTGAAATTGAACCTCAACATCTTGACGTTCATCTAATTCTGCAGCTGTCATTAAGAATGGCATTGCTTCTTTAAAAGCTTCTAAATGATTGAAAGACATGCCAATCATATAATTTGTATCTACCTTATCGATGTTATATTTTAACGCTTGCTGATAAAGCTTGATTGCTTCTTTAAATCTACTTTCATTGTAGTATACATTACCTAAATTGTAGTAGATAGCTCCATTTTCAGGATCAATTGTAATCGCCTTTTGGAAGAATTTTTCTGCTTTTTCAACTTCCCCTGCTTCAGCAATTAATATGCCTGCGTTAATATAATTTTCAACTTGTTGTGGATCTTGCTCAATATTGTTAAATAACGCAGCTAAGGCCTCTTCAATTTTTCCTTCTTTAATTAATTCATAAATTTGTTCTTGCTCCATTGTAACCCTCATTTCTGAGATTTTATTATAACATTGCGGCATCATAAATATATTTACATTGCCAAAAAGAAATCGCTAGAAACTATCTTCTACATAGTATACTAGCGATATTAAATCATTGCCAATCTATTCGATATATTAAACTACATAACTTAACTGACCTGATTCTTTAAATACATCATCAATAGTAGCGCCGCCTAAACATACATCACCATCATAAAAGACAACGGCTTGTCCAGGTGTAATGGCTCTTACTGGTTCATCAAAGGTCACACGAATAGCATTTTCACTTTCTTTTCTTACAAAGACCTGTGTATCCTTTTGACGATATCTGAATTTTGCAGTACAAGCAAATCCTTTTTCTAAATCAACCGCATTGATAAATGATGCATCTGAAGCAATAAGATAATCACTGTATAATGCATCATGATGGAATCCTTGTTCAACATATAAAATATTGTCGTCTAAATTTTTGCCCACAACAAACCATGGATCTCCATCTCCACCAATACCTAAGCCATGACGTTGACCAATCGTATAATACATTAATCCAGCATGCATACCAACCTTTTCACCTGATAGCGTACGCATTTCGCCAGCTTGTGCAGGTAAATATTGCGATAAAAATTCTTTGAAATTACGTTCACCAATAAAACAAATTCCAGTAGAATCTTTTTTCTTAGCTGTTGCAAGCCCCGCTTCTTCAGCAATTTTACGTACTTCTTTTTTATCAATATCTCCAATAGGGAACATGACATGAGACAATTGTTCTTGAGATAATTGATTTAAGAAGTAAGTTTGATCTTTGTTGTTATCAACACCGCGAAGCATTTCTACATGTCCATCTTCGTGACGGCGAATTCTAGCATAATGACCTGTAGCTACATAATCGGCACCTAATTTCAATGCATGTTCTAAAAATGCTTTGAATTTGATTTCTTTATTACACATAACATCTGGATTGGGTGTACGTCCTTTTTTATATTCATCTAAAAAGTATGTGAATACTTTATCCCAATATTCCTGTTCAAAATTCACCGCGTAATACGGTATACCAATTTGATTACATACAGCTATAACATCATTATAATCTTCTGTAGCAGTACAATAACCATTTTCGTCTGTATCGTCCCAATTCTTCATAAAAATGCCGATGACATCATAACCTTGTTCTTTTAATATGTGAGCAGTAACGGAACTATCCACGCCACCTGACATGCCGACTACAACTCGTGTATCTTTATTTGACAACTAAATTTCCTCCTTGAATTTATGGTATATTTTATGGATTTCTGTAGCTATATATTTAACTTCTTGCTCTGTAGTCAATTCATTAAAACTAAATCTCACTGAATGTTTCGCTCGTTCATCTGTATCAAACATCGCTACTAGTACATGCGATGGCGTAGTAGTTCCAGCAGTACATGCGGAACCAGAAGATACATATATATTCGATAAATCTAATAATGTAAGTAATGTTTCTACATCAATAAAAGGGAAGTATAAATTAATAATATGACCTGTCGAGTCAGTCATTGATCCATTAAATTCAAATGGTATTGACCGCTCTTGCAATGATACTAAAAATAAGTTTTTCAAATTCAACAAATGCACATTATTTGTATCACGTTGTGTATCAGCTAATGTTAAGGCCTCTGAAAAACCTACAATCTGTGGTAAATTTTCTGTACCAGCACGTCTTTTCGCTTCTTGGTCACCGCCTAATTGTGTATATTGAATTGGTGTGTTTTCTTTTAGTAATAATGCACCCACACCCTTTGGACCACCGAATTTATGTGCTGTAATACTCATAGCCGCAATATCAAACTCATTAAACTTGATATCTAGATGACCAATTGCTTGAACTGTATCAACATGGAGGAGTGCATTAGACTCTGCAACAATTGCATCAATATCATACATTGGTTGAACAGTACCCACTTCATTATTTACAAACATTATAGAAACGAGAATAGTTGATGGCGTCAATGCTTCCTTTAATTGATCTAATTGTACTATTCCCTCTTTATTCACATCTAGATATGTTACATCAAATCCCTCGTGCTCAAGTTGTTCAAATACATGGAGTACAGAATGGTGTTCAATTTTTGTCGTAATAATATGATTCCCTTGCTCACGTAACTGATATGCAATACCCTTTATAGCAGTATTATTAGATTCTGTTGCACCACTTGTAAATATAACTTCACTCGGTTTAGCGCCAAGTATCTTGGCTACATTTCTACGTGATTCATCTAAATACTTTCGTGCATCTCGTCCCAAACTATGAATAGATGAAGGATTTCCATAATGACCTGTATAAATATCCATCATTTTATCGATTACTTCCTGCTTTACAGGGGTTGTTGCAGCGTAGTCTGCATATACTTCCATGTTTGACACTCCTTAAATTTTTATCAATGTTCCAATGATAGCACCATCTAATTAAATTTTCTAGTTGTCTGTTTCAAAATGTCCGAATTCATCTATCGACTTATAATCATCTAATAATTTTAATGTATCATCCACCATATTGGGTGAATGCTTCTCTGATAATGTTAAATTCATTAACTTTTTATCTTTAATTGTCCAATGTGTCGCTGTAATTTGAGATTTCAAGTATTCATCATGCGTCACAATCATTACTTGTCCTGCAAATTGCTTTAGCATCTGTAATATTAAATCTTGCGTAGCAATATCGAAGTAATTGGTTGGTTCGTCGAGAATTAATAAATGTGGATTTGAGAAATATAATAATACAAACTGTAATCTACTTTTCTCTCCCATAGATAATTGAGAAATTGGAAGGTTTATTTTTTGGTTATCAAATCCAAATGACGCTAATATCGTTTGTGCTTGACTACGTTCCATACCCTCCATGTTTAATAACATTGTTAATGCTGTGCTGTCATAATTTAAATTGTCATTTTTTTGGTCAAAATAAGCTATTTTTAGAGAAGGCGTTATATAAATATCACCCTCATCTGGTATTATTGACTGCTTGATAATTGAGATTAATAATGATTTGCCACTACCATTCGGGCCAGTAAGTATAATGTTTTCATTATCTTTAATTTCGAAATTTGCATTTTGATAAATATTCTTACCATCAATAGTGATGCTAAAATCATATAATTGCATTAAATATTTTTTATTTAGCGCATCTTGATTCTCAAAATGGAAGTGACGATCATCCGACTTAGGCTGTTGGACTTTAATCTTTTCAAGTTTTTGATTTATTTGTGATTCTTTAACCTTTGCCTTTTGAGCTAATTTACTCAAACGCTTTTGCTCTAACGGATTACGAACACTTGCAGATTGATTCGCAGTTTTATGCCAATTTTTAACTCTATCTACGGTTGCTTCCAAAGCTTTTATTTCTTTTTGCTTTTTCTCGTATACCTTTTTTTGAGTTTCTCTTTCAACATCTATAATGGATTTATATTGACTATAATTACCAGTAAATTTTCTTGTAGCTTGTGGTGTAATTTCAATAATGTGCGTTGCAGTTTCGTCGATAAATCCTCTATGATGTGACACGTATAATATACTTTGCTTTGCTTGCTTTATATAATCCACGACAATATGAATCATTTGTTTATCTAAGTGATTTGTTGGTTCATCCAACAAGATTAAATTTTTTTCTGAAATCATTGCTCGAACTAATGCTACTTTGGTTTGTTGTCCGCCGCTTAACTGCCCCATTTGTTTATCTAAATCTGACTCTTCTAAATTTAATTGCTTTGCTTGTAAAATGATTTGTTCTTCTATTTCATATCCATTAAGTTCTATATAGTCACCAATTTTTTCATAATCAGTTTGCATAGCAAGTTTAATATCTAATAATTCTGGATACCACGACATAATATAATTTATTGCCGTTTCATTTTTATACTTCGATAATTCTTGATCCATCAAATACGTTGAATCATTATATTTATTGTAAATTGCATTGAGTAATGTTGATTTACCTACCCCGTTATCACCAACAATTGCTATATGTTCACCTGGTTCAACACTTAAATTAACCTCTTCTATTAATGTCTTGCCGAACCTTTCAAATGGCTTTTCTGTAAAATAAAAAGACATACCAATTCCCCACTTTCATGGATATGACATGTCAACAGTAAAATTACATTACTTATTCTGTTATTAATAATAACGAGCCTGTTTAAGACATAGACATATCCCATAATTTTATATTTGCTTTAGTTTCTAATTTGTTTATCTTATGAGTTTTATCCATTGTCCTAATTTAAGCCACCTAACGTTTTAATTTGGATATAGTATAACAGTGAGCAATATTTTACGCAAGTTTTAAAACGACTGTTATACTTCTTTATATTAGAAACACCGAGGAGGAAATAATAAAATGAAAGATGTAAGACTCTCTGCACTAAACTTAGTGCCTATTCGTGAAGGTCAAGATGACAAAGATGCTATTAAAGATATGGTTAAACTAGCGCAAAACCTTGAAGCATTAGATTATGATCGATACTGGATAGCTGAGCACCATAATGCTCCTAATTTAGTGAGCTCAGCAACTGCATTATTAATACAACACACTTTAGAACATACATCTAAGATAAGAGTTGGTTCTGGAGGTATCATGCTACCAAACCATGCGCCATTAATCGTAGCTGAACAATTTGGTACTATGGAAACAGTTTTTCCCAACCGTGTTGATTTAGGATTGGGACGTGCACCTGGTACTGATATGATGACAGCAAGTGCATTAAGAAGAGATCAACACAATGGCGTTTACGAATTTCCAGATGAGGTAGAACAGTTAGCCACTTATTTCGGACCAAGTAACCAACAGTCATATGTCCGTGCATACCCAGCAGTGAATAAAAATGTTCCTCTTTATATTTTAGGTTCTTCTACTGATTCTGCACATTTAGCTGCAAGAAAAGGATTACCCTATGTATTTGCAGGACATTTTGCCCCTCAACAAATGAAAGAAGCAATGTCAATTTATAAAGAATTATTCGAACCATCAGAAGTATTGCAAGAACCTTATATGATTGTTTGTTTAAATGCAATAGTTGCAGATACAGATGAACAAGCATACTACCTTGCTTCCACTCAAGCACAAGTAATGGTTAGTATTACTAGAGGTAAAATGCAACCTGTACAACCACCAACTGATGATTTGAAAGGATTATTAACACCAAGAGAATTTGAAATGGCACAACAAAGATTAAATCAATCCTTAATTGGTTCTGAAGAGACAGTAAAGCAAAAATTAGAAGCATTTATTGAGGTTTATGGAGAAATAGATGAACTAATGGCAATAAGTTATGTATACGATCAAAATGCGCAATTAGAGTCATACAAAAAACTTAAAAATATCATCGACACGCATTTCACTGATAATAAATAAGAACTATGACCAACCATCACATTGCTAAAAATATAATGTGCTGGTTTATTTATTAACTTGTATAAACTAAGCTATATAAGGCAAAAAAACTGTCGACAAAACAATATTGTCGACAGTTTTAAAATATAATAGCTATTTTATTTTTCGTTGTCTTTATCTTTATTATCATCACTGCCACCAGTGAATTTGTCAATTTGTTCAGACGCTTGTTTCGCCTTTTCATTATCTGAATCCTTTAATTTGTCAGAAACTGTTTTTGCAGCTTCTTTCGCTTTATCTAAGAAATTCTCAGCCATGGTAATGTTCCCCTTTCGGATTTAAACTAAAGTTATATAAATTTTATTTTTTAAATTTATCAATAGCTTCGTTTGCTTTTTGTTTTGCATTTTCAACGACTTCTTTGGCTTTGCCAGATTTTTTGTCGTCTTTTCCTTCATTTTCTAAATCTTTATTGTCAGTAACATTACCGACAGTTTCTTTTACATTACCTTTGGCTTGTTCAATTTTGCTTTCATCAGCCATTTAAAAAACCTCCTTAGCGATGTATATGTTTGTTATATACCACTTTTAAAATTTGATTAAACATAATAATTAAATCTTTAAAGACGCTAAATAATTTATAAGGCTGAATTTATAGAAACCATCTACTTTATAATCGATTAAAAGACAACAATGTTATCAAATCATTATATTAATTAAATATAGAACATATATCCATCTAAATTATTTGTCTCTTTATAATCAGCTAAATATTTTAGTGTTGTATTATCTAATACTTCTCTTACTGCATCTCTCATACGAATCCAAAGTTGTTTTTGTGCTGGTGGTTCAGATTCAATACTTTCTACAAATGTAATTGGCCCTTCTAATAAACGAATAATATCGCCCGCTGTAATTTCTTCGGCTGATACTCTAAGTTGGTAACCACCCTTAGCACCACGAACACTTCGAATTAATCCAGCGTTTCTCAATGGACCCACCAATTGTTCAAGATACAAATCACTTAAATTATTCTCTTCCGCGATAGATTTTAAAGAAACACACCCTTGGCCTTGCTTTTTAGCTAAGGATATCATTAGTGTTAATCCATATCTTCCTTTTGTTGAAATTTTCATTATATAACCTCACTTAATTCGAATACTATATATTAACATTCTATCATTTTTTACGTTAATATAGAATTAGAAAGGTGTGAAAGATTGTGACAAACGAACCCCTCGCTTCAAGAATGAGACCTAATAATATTGACGAAATAATTTCTCAACAACATTTAGTTGGTCCAAAAGGCATTATTAGAAGGATGGTTGAAACAAAACGATTATCTTCTATGATATTTTATGGTCCACCTGGAATCGGCAAAACAAGTATCGCTAAAGCCATTTCAGGAAGTACACAATTTAAATTTAGACAGCTTAATGCTGTTACAAATACTAAAAAAGATATGCAACTTATTGTGGAAGAAGCAAAAATGTCAGGTCAAGTGATTCTGTTATTAGACGAAATTCATAGATTAGACAAAGCGAAACAAGATTTTTTATTGCCACATTTAGAAAATGGAAAGATTGTGCTCATTGGCGCCACAACTTCAAATCCATATCATGCCATCAATCCTGCCATTCGTTCGAGAGCACAAATTTTTGAATTATATCCATTAAATGACGATGATATTAAACTTTCATTAACACGTGCACTAGAAGATAGTGAACGTGGTTTAGCACAATATCATCCAGTAGTAGATTCAGAGGCAATGACTTATTTTTCTACACAAAGTCAAGGTGATGTAAGAAGTGCACTTAACGCGCTAGAATTGGCAGTATTAAGTTCTGAGGTTAGCGAAAATAAGCAACGCATTATTACATTACAAGATGCTAAGGATTGTTTACAAAAAGGTGCATTTGTTAGTGATAAAGATGGAGATATGCACTATGATGTGATGAGCGCCTTTCAAAAATCAATTCGTGGAAGTGATGTGAATGCTGCTTTACATTATTTAGCTAGATTGATTGAAGCTGGAGACTTACCAACAATAGTTCGAAGATTACTCGTTATTGCTTATGAAGATATTGGGTTGGCATCACCAAGTGCAGGTCAACGTACTTTAGCTGCCATTGAATCAGCAGAAAGGCTAGGCTTTCCAGAAGCACGCATTCCCTTAAGCCAAGCTGTTATTGAACTCTGTCTCTCTCCAAAATCTAACTCTGGCATAACAGCCATTGATGCGGCATTATCTGATATTCGTAAAGGCAAAATAGGACAAATACCTGACCATTTAAAGGATGGTCACTACGCAGGTGCAAAAGAATTAGGCCGAGCTATTGGCTATAAATACCCACATAGTTATGAAAACGGATTTGTACCTCAACAGTATTTGCCAAGCAAATTAAAGCATAGTATCTATTATCAACCTAAAACTACTTCTAAAACCGAGCAACAATTTAAAACAATATACGACAATATTTTAGACTCTCAACAAAAACTAAAATAACATATTTATAAAAATAACAGCAGACAAGAACAATCTAATCCACTTTGTTCTAATCTGCTGTATTTTTTAACTGTACATAAATTATACTATTGCTTTCTATCTTTAATTCGCGTAACTGATATATCTTTTAAAATATCATTGACAACGTAGCTTGCACATATCAACCCTACGACACTAGGGACGAAGGCGTTAGAGGATGGTGGCATTTGTCCCTTTCTCGTAGGGGCATTCGCATCACCAACAGTTTCCTTGACGTCTTCTCTAATAACGATAGGACTTTCATCGGAGAAAACTACTGGTATCCCCTTTTTAATACCAGCTTTTTTCAATTTTTGTCTGATAATTTTTGCCATTGGATCCATGTGTGTTTTTGAAATGTCAGCAATTTGGAAACGCGTCGGATCAGTTTTATTGGCAGCTCCCATGCTTGAAATTACTTTGATGCCTCTTGCTAGACATTCTTTCATTAAGTGAACTTTATAAATAATTGTATCACTTGCATCAACAAAATAATCGATATCATAATTATTAAATAAATCTTCATATGTTTCCTCAGTATAGAACATGTGAAGTGGCGTGACTTTACATTCTGGATTAATTAATTTGATACGCTCTTCCATTAACGTCACTTTACTTTGACCAATTGTAGATGTTAAAGCATGTAGTTGACGATTTACATTGGTAATATCCACATCATCTTTATCAATTAATATAATATGACCTATATTTGTTCTTGCTAAGGCTTCAGCTGCAAATGAACCAACGCCACCTACACCTAATACTACGACCGTTTTATCCTTTAATAAATCTAGGCCTTCTTGTCCATAGGCCAATTCATTACGTGAAAATTGATGTTTCATTGTCATACTCCTCATTAAAAATTTAACTTTTACTTCACTTTTATTATATCATGCTACCACTTTTTTCAATTTACAAAAATAGTAACATCCCAATTTATAATTTAGATTAATATTAAAATACAAAAAAATACGCAAGACCGAAGTCTTGCGTACCGATAGAGTCCGTCTGTGCCGTAGTTGTAAAGTGCTTGATCATTCGGCCTGTTCTAAACAGGTGGGTGCCCTGTTTCTTGTGTTGCAAGTCCTCCTTTAGAGGCGTGTGCGCTGCAAGAAAACCTATTGGGCTCCCTGATCAAAGAGTGTTAGGCCCAAATAAAAAGCAAACATACGAACACTACAGATGACTATCTTATGGACATATCATACCACATAATTCGAAATAAGCAAGAATAAAGACTTTTATAAATAACTTATTAATTAATGGCGGATACGTAGTGATAATTCTTCAAGTTGATTATCAGATACTTCACTTGGAGCATCTGTTAATAAACATGATGCGGATGCTGTTTTAGGGAATGCAATTGTGTCACGTAAATTTGTACGACCTGTTAATAACATAACTAATCGGTCTAAACCAAGCGCGATTCCGCCATGTGGTGGTGCTCCGTAATTAAATGCATCAATTAAGAATCCAAATTGTTCTCTAGCTTGTTCTGGTGTGAATCCTAGTACTTCAAACATTTTTTCTTGTAATTCACCATTGTGAATTCTGATTGAACCACCACCTAATTCATATCCATTTAAGACAATGTCATAAGCATTGGCTTGTGCATTTTCTGGTTCAGTATCTAATTTTGCAATGTCTTCTTGTTTCGGTGCAGTAAATGGATGGTGTGCTGCTGCATAACGCTTAGTATCTTCATCATATTCTAATAATGGCCAATCTGTTACCCATAAGAAGTTTAATTTAGTTTCATCGATTAATTCTAATTCTTTTGCTAGTTTAAGTCTTAAAGCACCTAAACTTTGCGCTACTACACTTGGTTTATCAGCAACAAATAATACTAAATCTCCTGCTTCAGCTTCAGTTAATTCTTGTAATTTTGCAACATGATCTTGTTCAAAGAATTTAGCAATCGGTCCGTTCAAGCCGTCTTCAACAACTTTAACCCATGCCAATCCTTTAGCACCATAAATTCCAACAAATTCAGTTAATGCGTCAATATCTTTTCTTGTATAATGGTCAGAGGCACCTTTAGCCACTATTGCTTTAACTTGACCATTGTTGTTAACTGTATCTTTAAATACTTTGAAATCCATGATTTCGCCTAATTCTGATACATTGATTAACTCCATATCAAAACGCGTGTCTGGTTTATCCGAACCGTAACGTTCCATTGCTTCATGATAAGTCATTCTAGGGAATGGTCGTGGAACTTCAATGTTTTTAACATCCTTTACGACATTCTGTAACATTTCTTCGCCCATATCCATTACGTCTTCTTGATCTACGAAACTCATTTCAATATCAACTTGTGTAAATTCAGGTTGTCTATCTGCACGTAAATCCTCATCACGGAAACATTTAACGATTTGATAGTATTTATCAAATCCACTAATCATTAACAATTGTTTAAATATTTGTGGTGATTGCGGTAAAGCATAAAATTCACCTTCGTGTACACGTGAAGGTACTAAATAGTCACGCGCACCTTCTGGCGTAGATTTTGTTAAGACTGGTGTTTCAATATCATAAAATCCTGCCTGATCTAAATATTGTCTAATTGAACGTGTTGTTTGGTGACGCATTTTAAATGTTTGAGCTAATTCTTGTCTTCTTAAATCTAAATATCTATATTTTAAACGGATATTTTCATCAACATTTTGATTTTCCTCATTTAAAGCAAATGGAGGTGTTTCTGATTTGTTTATAATTTGAATATCAGATACTTGTACCTCAACTTGTCCAGTTGCAATTTTAGGGTTTACTGTTTCAGGATCACGTTTTTTAACTACCCCTCTTACTTCAACAATGTACTCAGATCTTACAGTTTCCGCTACATGTAATGCTTCTTCTGAAAAATCCGGATTGAATACAATTTGTACATATCCTTCTCTATCACGTAAGTCTACGAATATTAAGCCACCTAAGTCTCTACGGTTGTGTATCCAACCTTTAAGTACTACTTCTTCTTCTAAATGCGCTTCAGTAATCAGTCCGCAATATGTTGTACGCTTAGTCATTTCATCTTCTCCTTATTTTTTGAAATAATTAACAATTTCAGATAATGTAATTTCTTCAGATTCACCTGTTTGCATATTCTTTACATTAATTTTGTCGTTTTCTAATTCTTGGTCTCCAACCACAATAGTATAATTTGCATTCAAACGATCCGCTTGTTTCATTTGACCTTTAATTTTTCTACTTAAATAATCTTTATCAGCACGGACACCTTGCTTACGTAAATCATTTAATAATTTAACCGCATATCGATCAGCTTGTTCACCCATAGTTACAATAAACAAATCAAAGTCTTTGTCTACGTCTAATTCAATGCCTTCTTCTTCAAGTGCCATTAATAAACGCTCAATACTCAAGGCAAATCCAATGCCAGTTTGATTCGGACCATCTAACAATTCAAGCAATCCATTATAACGTCCACCACCACATAACGTAGTTATTGCTCCGTCAAAATTTGGATTATCTATCATTAACTCAAATGCTGTGTGCGTATAATAATCAAGACCTCTAACAAGATTTGGATCTTCAACGTAAGGAATTTCTAAGTCATCTAAATGTTGTTTCACTTCAGCAAAGTAATTTTTTGATGTTTCATTTAAATATTCAGTAATTCTTGGCGCTGATTTGACCGCTTCTTTATCTCTATCTACCTTACAATCCAAAATTCTCATAGGATTTGTATGCAATCTAGATTGACAATCACTACAGAAAGTGTCGATGACTGGCTCAAAGTGTTTAACTAAAGCTTCATTGTATTCTTTACGTGAATCGATATCACCAATACTATTGATGACTAATTTTAAATGTTTTAAACCAAATGATTCATAAATGTGCATCACCATTGCCAACACTTCAGCATCCATTGCAGGATTTTCAGCACCAATTGCTTCAACCCCGAATTGTGTGAATTGGCGATAACGTCCCTTTTGCTTTCTTTCATAACGGAACATTGGCCCATTGTAATATAACTTTACAGGTTGGTTTGGCAATCCTTGCATTTTATTTTCAATGTATGAACGTACCACGGCGGCAGTACCTTCTGGTCTAAGTGTCATACTTCTATCACCTTTATCAATAAAGGTATACATTTCCTTTTGAACGACATCTGTAGAACCACCGACACCGCGTGCAAATAATTCTGTACTTTCAAAAATTGGTGTTCTAATTTCTTGATAATTGTAAAATTCCATCAATTCATCCAATTTAGTTTCAATGTAACGCCATTTTTTTGTTTCTTCTGGCAGTATATCTTGAGTACCTCTAGGTATATTTATCATAGAATCTCTCCTTTTTAACAATAAAAAAGTCCCTTGCATGACATTATAGTCATACAAGGGACGATGTTCTCCGTGTTGCCACCCTAATTGGCCATAAATTTCTTATGACCCACTTTAAAACGAAATAACGTTCGTTACACGACTTTATAAAATAAAGCACCTCTTCTTGTGTTATATTACTAAGTTACTCAGCATAATCTTTCAGCCACGAATTATGTCTCTACACATTTGTTAAAATGCTACCTCTTTCATTTAGTAATTTCAAGAATCATAACGGTTTTAATATAGAATTCATATTCAATAATAACGACTTTATTATCAATATGCAACCTTTTTTATTGAGAGAAATAAGATTTCAGTCCATCTACGACTGCTTTTTCCACAATATGACGATGAAGTTGATCTTGAATCATATCTTCGTCTGTTGGGTTGCTGATATAGCCTAATTCTAGTAATACGGCAGGTACATTGGTTTGTCTCAATACTTGGAAATTCTCTTGTCTTGCACCTTTATTAGTTAATAAAGCTCTCTTCTGCAAGCTTGCACTGATTGTTTCTGCTAAAGCTTCTTGGTTATCTTTGTACCAATATACGGTACTACCATTAGCCTTTGATGATTTTAAAGAATCATTATGTATGCTTATATATGCGTCACCTTTAATATTTCTATCGTCAAGACTTACATAAACATCGGATTCACGTGTCATATTTACTACTGCGCCTTCCTTTTCTAACAAGGCCTTTAATTCCTTTGCAGTTTTTAAAGTATACACTTTTTCCTTACTATGCTTTTTTGTATTACTTGAAGCTCCCTGATCACTACCGCCGTGACCAGGGTCAAGTACTATTGTTTTATCTTTTAAAGGTTTAGCATTCGGATTGGCATCTGCTTGAATATCTAAATTCGTATGCCAACCTGCTACCCAACCTTTCTCTTTACCATTACTGGATTCTACCTGAATCCACTTACCTGACTTATTAATTTTATGGAAGTTTTGTCCTTTGTAAATTGGATCAATCACTGGATAAATTGCGCTCGGTCCAGTTCTTAATTCCGCATCTTCTGTAACATAAATTGTACTGCCATCTTCACTATTATGATTTAAGAAAGAAATGATCATAAAAATAAAGATAATAAATGCTACTACGACAATTAGTGTGGGAATGTTTCTGAGATTATTATTTTCTAACCAAGTATTGAATTTTTTCATATGATTTTGCCATCCTGACTTTCATATATAATTGTTACAGGGCCATCATTGGCAATATTAACGAGCATGTCTGTACCAAATTCTCCCGTCAATACATTGACTCCATAAGAACGCAATGCGTCATTAAACTTTTCATAAAATTCATTTGCTTGTTCTGGTGGCATAGAACGTGAGAATCCTGGTCTATTTCCCTTTCTCACATCTGCATATAATGTAAATTGAGAAATAGATAAGATCTCACCTTCTATTTGCTGAATATTGAGATTCAGCTTACCTTGCTCATCTTCAAACAGTCTTGCATTAACGATTTTTTTAGCTAATGCTTCAATATCCGCTTCTGTGGATTCGCTACCAATACCAACTAATAAACAATAACCTTGTTTAATCTGATTATCTATTGTTCCATTAGAAACTGAAGCTTCTTTTACTCTTTGAACCACTATTTTCATGTATGTTGCACCTCTAATTCCAAACTCTTGTAACCGTGTAAACATCACCAAGTTGTTTTATTTTTTCAACTACTTGATATACTTCGTTCACATTTTTAACCATAACACTAATATTAATTACGGCATTTTTATCTACATCTGAACGTCCGGAAACTTTAACTAAATTACTCTGCGTTGAATTTACAGCTTGTAATACTTCGTTTAAAAGCCCGTTGCGATCATATGCAGAAACTTCTAAATCTACTTGATATCTTTGTGTAGAATCCTTTGAACGTACCCATTCAACATGAATAAGACGATCATGTTCATTTTTTATATTCGGGCAATCTGTTCTATGTACTTTGATACCGTGTCCTTTAGTGATATAACCTACAATATCATCTCCAGGTATTGGATTACAACATTTTGACAGTTTGATCAAGACATTTTCGATACCTTCAACATATACACCACTATCAGTAGTTATATCATCCTTTATTGGAACTGACTTTGTGATTTCTTGTGCTTCATTTAAAGCTTTTTGCTTTTCTAATATTCTTTGCTTTTCTGTCAATTTGTTGACAATTTGCAATGCAGTTACGCCTCCGAATCCTACGGCTGCAAATAAGTCCTCTTCATTAGCAAAGTTATATTTATCATTAACAATTTCGATATTGTCATCAGTCAACACATCATCTACTCTAAATCCATGATCTTTGATTTCAGCCTCAATCATAAATTTACCTTTTTCAATATTTGATGAACGGTCTTGTTTTTTAAAGAAGCTTCGAATTTTACTTTTGGCACTAGATGACTTAACAATCTTCAACCAGTCACGACTTGGACCATATGAATGTTTACTCGTACGTATTTCAACAATATCACCGGTTTGTAAGACATAATCAATTGGTTCAATTTTTCCGTTAACTTTCGCACCTATCATCTTGTTTCCAACTTCACTATGAATTGCATAAGCAAAATCAATTGGCACCGCACCATATGGCAACTCAATAACATCACTTTCAGGCGTAAAGGCATAAACTTTATCGCTTTGCAAATCAAATTTCAACGTTTCCATAAACTCTTCAGCATCAGAAGTTGTATTATCAGTCTCGGCTAATTCCTTTAACCAATTTAATTTTTTATTAAAGCTTTGTGTCTTTTCATTAACCTTTTTACCTTCTTTATAAGCCCAATGTGCTGCAACCCCGTGTTCTGCAATTTCATGCATTTCAAATGTACGAATTTGAATTTCTAATGGGTCTCCATTTGGACCAACTACCGTCGTATGTAATGATTGATACATATTTTGTTTTGGCATGGCAATATAATCCTTGAATCTGCCTGGCATGGGTTTCCATAATGTATGTACTAAACCTAAAATGGCATAACAATCATTGATAGAATTAACAATCACTCTTATTGCCAATAAATCAAAGATTTGATCAAATTGCTTTTTCTGTTTAACCATTTTTCGATATATGCTATAAATATGCTTTGGTCTACCACTGATATCACCTTGTATATTCATAGATGACATATCTTGTTGAATGTTTTCAATGGCATTTTGAATGTATTCTTCACGCTCACTACGTTTCTTTTTCATGAGGTTAACGATTCTAAAATATTGCACACTATCAATATATCTTAAAGATGTATCTTCTAATTCCCATTTAATCGTATTGATACCTAAACGATGCGCTAAAGGTGCATAAATTTCTAAAGTTTCTTTAGAAATTCTGATTTGTTTTTCTCTTTTCATTGCCTTAAGTGTTCTCATATTATGTAATCTGTCGGCTAATTTTACTAAAATAACACGAACATCTTTTGCAATAGCGATAAACAGTTTTCTATGGTTTTCAGCCTGTTGTTCTTCTTTTGAACGATATTTTACTTTTTTTAACTTGGTTACACCCTCAACGATAACCGCAATTTCCTCATTAAACATACCTTTTACATCATCAAATGTATATGGCGTATCTTCAATTACGTCATGTAAAAAACCTGCAACAATCGTAGGTCCGTCTAAATGCATTTCTGTTAAGATACCAGCCACTTGAATAGGATGCATAATATAGGGTAGTCCATTTTTACGAAATTGACCTTCATGTGCTTCATAAGCAAGATGATAACTCTTTAATACATACTGATAGTCTTCCTTTGAAAGATATGATTTTGCTTTGGATAATACCTCGTCAGCACTATATGGATATTCATTATTCACATTAGACACCCCCACACGTTTGATTATTTTTTAAATTAACGTCAATTTATTTATCATTGTGAGCTATTAATAGCAACTGTTTAATTCAATCGTATTTTAACTCATTTTATACAAAATTCGAATAATAGTTATATGATACTACATGTTTTAAAATAAATAAATGAGTTCCCACTACTAATAATAAAATGTATTAAAAATTTAACTCGATTACAATTACTGTGTAACAAGAACACAAAAAATTCTGTCAAATTCTAATAAATGACTTAGGTTTTAATGCTATAAAATAAAAGCCAAATGACTACACTTACATACTTAAATGTCTTCATCTGACTTTTATTTAAATGATTTAGTCTTCGTATGAAATTAAGCTCATTACATCGTAATCCTTAATTTTTTCAATACCATTTAAATATTTTAATTCGATGATAAATGCAATACCTACTACGATACCACCTAATTGTTCAACAAGTTTAATCGCTGCTTCAATTGTGCCGCCAGTTGCCAATAAATCATCTGTTATTAAGACACGCTGTCCTGGTTTAATCGCATCTTTATGCATCGTTAAAATATTCGAACCATATTCTAAATCGTATTCATAACGTATAACTTCTCTTGGTAATTTGCCTTCTTTACGTACAGGAGCAAATCCAATCCCCATCGAATATGCTACTGGACATCCAATAATAAATCCACGAGCTTCTGGACCGACTACCACATCAACATTGCGTTCTTTCGCATAGTTTACGATTTGATCGGTAGCATAACCATATGCCTCACCATTATCCATAATCGTTGTAATATCTTTAAAGTCTACACCTGGTTTTGGCCAATCCTTAACCTCAGAGACATATTGTTTTAAATCCATACATAGTTCCTCCTAATTATCTTTCAATTCTGCCTTAATCCACTGTTTAAGATTACTAAAATCTTCATAAAGCATGAGTTTTTCAACTGCTATTCTATCGAGTCTACCTTGATAATATTTACTTGATTCAATTTCCCTTTTAGTTGAAGTTTGATTCATAGATATTATACCATTTTCATCTTTTATAAAGTCCAAGTCCATAAAAACTTTCAAGATAAACTTGAGCATTGTTGGCTCAACATTTAGAAACTGACATAGATGCATGCCATCTTTTGCTAAATTAATTTGCCCTTTCGATGCAATTGCTTTGAAGCAATTTTTAAAAGTTTCCATTTTAGGCATACCTTCAAAGTATACCGAACGCTCATGATTTAACACAAGATAAATTTGTGAAACATTGATACTTTTTAGTGTATTTTTTAAATGATTTATTGATTTCGGCAAATCTCTTAAGACATATTTATTATAATCTTGTTCTATCGTTTCACCATAAACATAATAGTTGTCAGCAACTTTGTCACTTGATTGATGGACTAAATATGCAATATCTGCTTCATCACCTTGAAATTGATTCACTTTGCTTTTACTTCTATAATCTAAAATTTGCAAACTATTATTAGCCAAATCTTGAATCATAAATTGTGGTGATTGAAAGCCATTCCATTCATTAATTTGCAATGTTCCAATCACATTAATTGGTTGCCCGTCACCAAGCTCTTGAACTAAATGGCCATTTTGCCAAAATATAGCTTGTAATTTCTCTTCACCCATTGTCAATTTCAAATGTTTCTTATCTTGCCCAATCGCTTTTGCTTGTTGCACTATTACATCTTCTAATTCAAAACACGGACTGGTAAAATCCGAACCAAACGGTCTCAACCTTTGTATATCTTGAATGTTTTTCAATGTAATTTCAGATTCCTCAATAGTTGTATCTACATGCTTTCGTGGCTCTAATGATGTCGTTTGCTCAATTTCTGCCATAGAGGCATTAAGAGCTTGACGTAATGGTTCTACATTCTCGATTGCTAACGTCATTCCAGCAGCCATATGGTGTCCACCAAATTTATCAATTAACGATGCATGCTCAGTCAAAATTTCAAACATTGATACTTGTTCAATACTTCTTGCAGATCCTTTAGCATGTTGTTGTGCCTCATCAATATTTAGAATTAAAGTTGGCAATGCATAGGTTTCCACTATTTTTGAAGCAACAATACCTAGTACACCTTCATGCCAATCAGCTTGTGCTAATACTAAGAATTTATTGCCATTTTGCACTTGTTCTTCGGCAACCTGTAATGCTTCTTCTGTAATTTGCGCTACGATATCCTTTCGCTCTTGATTGAAAAATTCAACCTGATCAGCATAAAATTCAGCTTCTTCTTCATTATCACACATTAATAATTCTGCAGCTAAAGTTGCATCTTCCAATCTTCCTACAGCATTCAACCTAGGCCCAATAATAAATCCAATCGTTTCTTCATTAATTTCATCGTTATAGTCAGCTTGCTTTAAAAGCGCCTTAATAGCAGGTGGACAATGATCATTTAATACATTTAAACCTTGTTTAACTAGAGTTCTATTTTCATCGGTTAATGAAACTAAATCTGCGATTGTACCAATTGCCACTAATCCTAAAAATGACACTGGAGGTTGTTCAAGTAATGATTGAGTTAATTTATACGCTACACCCGCGCCACATAAATACTTAAATGGATAGTCAAAATCAGGATGCATTGGATGTACAATTGCAAAAGCGTTAGGTAGTGTTTCACCTATTTCATGGTGATCTGTTACAATCACATCAACACCTAATTCCTGTATCATTTCAATTTCTTTATGTCCTTGGATACCATTATCTACAGTAATAATTAATGATACACCTTCGTCGTATGCATTTTTAAAGGCCATCTCATTAGGACCGTAACCTTCTGTAAAGCGATTAGGTATATACCAACCTACATGGGCACCTAACTCTCTTAATGCCGTAACTAAAATGGTCGTCGATGTTACACCGTCCGCATCATAGTCCCCATATACAAGTATTTTTTGATTTTGATCGATAGCTAAATTGATACGTTCAACTGCTTTTTGCATATCACTCATTGCCATCGGATTATGTAGCACACCATCATCACTTAAAAGTGATTCTATCGTATTAGCATCTGTAAGGCCTTTACTTTCTAATATCTTTTTTACAATTGGAGTTAGTTTATATTTTGATGCTATATCATCCGTAATCTTTGATTCGGGATGTTTAATATCCCAAGCATACTTCGATTTAATCATAAGATTATCCCTCATTTCCACAAGCAATTATACAAAAGAAATAACAAAATAAAAAGTACTTACATTTAATGAAGCTTGTCAATTATAAAATCATTAAAGAAAAGCCCATAAGAGATAAATCTTAGATAATTCACTTGTTAATATATTTAACAGTTTTTAACACTTATTATATTTATAGAACTTCATTTTGAAGACAAACTATAGAAATACCAGCTCAACAATAGACCATTGAATGACATTATTGAGATATGCACTTTATTTACACACTTCGTAAAAGTTCTGATTTCACATATTAATATTAGGTAAAATTCAACGACTGCATTTTATGTAACATACAATTTCACTTAGTGATAAAAAAACTCCCTTCATAGTCAACATTTGTAAGTGTCAACTATGAAGGGAGTATATCGTATTCAAATAAGATTCTTCATTTCAAGCTTAAAAATCTATATTCAAAAACTTTGACTTATTCTTTTATACTAAGATTTTTTCATCATTAGATTTCTTTTCTTTATATACAACTAATTTATGATTATCTGTTTTCTTAAGTTGTCGTTTCTTCATAATGCCCCATAACGGTACTGCAATAAATACAGATGAGAATACACCCATAATCAAACCAACAAGTAACGCTAATGAGAAGTTGAAGATGCTTGGTGCTCCAAATAATAATAATGCAACCACTACAATAACTACTGTTAATACAGTGTTGATTGAGCGAGTCATCGTCTGTCTAATCGATCTATTTACAATATCATCAATCTGCGATGTTTTTGTGATTACTTTTATTTTGTGTAAGTTCTCACGTACCCTGTCAAACGTAACAATAGTGTCGTTTATAGAATAACCAACGATTGTCAACACTGCAGCAATGAATGTGATATCAACTTCGAGACGGAATAAACTAAATACTGCGACTATCATAAACGCATCATGTAACAATGCTAAGATTGAAGATAGTCCCATTCTCCATTCAAATCGGAATGAAATATAAATAATTATACCAATAGAAGCGTATAGCAATGCTAACATTGCATTTTTAGCCAACTCTTGACCGATAACCGGTGAAACCGTATTTACAGTTGGGTCATGACCATAGTTACTGTGTATGATGTTTTTAATTTTTGAAACATCTTCCTTAGATAAGTCTTTCTTATATTGGACAGTAGCATTTTTACCATTTTCTCCCAATGAAACTTGATCAGGTTTGAAATCCTTAGCTGCCAGTGTCTTTTCAATTTTCGTGTCTGATACTTTATGATCAGATTCAAAGTCAACACGTGTACCACTTGTGAAATCAATTCCTAGATTTAATCGGAAGATAAATAGAATGATTGCCCCAACAATTAATATTAATATACTTAAAGATATTAATGGTTTGGCTAATTTAACAAAGTCTATTTTTTCATAAGGTGTTTTTAAATCATGGACATCTTTACTGTCGTTAATATCATATCTTTCTTTCCTTTTAACACCAAATAACCAATAAGATTTCTTAAAGAAGTTAGATGATACTAATAATGATAAGAGTGCTCTAGAAAGGAACACAGCTGTTACAAAGATCATTAGTATACCTAATAGCAACATTGTTGCGAAACCTTTAACTGAACTTTCACCAAAGAAGAATAACACTGCCGCTGCAATTACTGTCGTTAGCTGAGCATCGACAATTGTAAGGAATGAGCTTTTATTCGCTCGTTTATAAGCCTGTTTAAGCGTCCTTCCTATCTTCAACTCATCTTTTATCCGTTCATACATAATGATATTAGCATCGACTGCCATACCTACACCTAATACTAGTGCGGCTAAACCTGGTAGTGTTAACACACCAGAAATAAAGTTAAACGCAACAAGCGTTAAATAGATATAAGCAGTTAATGCGATAACCGCTACTAGACCTGGCAAACGATAGAAGCCTAACATAAATAGATAAATAATACCGACACCAACAAATGCCGCAAGTACAGTTTTATCTAGTGCATCTTGGCCGAATTGGGCACCAACAGAATTAGAATAAATTTCTTTTAAATCAACAGGTAAAGAACCTGCATTAAGTAATTCTGAAATCTGTTTTGCTTTTTCTACACCTTTTTCGCCGTTAAAACCACCAGAAATTTCTACACTATCTGAGTTGATAGGTTTATCGACTGATGCTGCAGAAACGTATTTAGGATCTTTTTTATCTTTTTCCTTATGATACGTATCTCCTTTTTGATGATCTAACCATACGACCATTACATTTTCATCTTTTTTAGAAATTTCTTCTGTTACTTTTCTAAATTTATCACTATCTTTTAATTTGAAAGTAACTGCAGGTTGGTTCGTATTTTGTTTAAATTCTTGCTTAGCAGAACCTTGTTGAATATCTTTACCTGTTAATTTAACATTGTCGTCAGCATCACGAATCGTTAAATTAGCTTGTGATGATAAGATATCTCTTGCTTGTGATTGATTCTTAATTCCAGCAAGTTGAACACGAATTCTGTTCTTATCTTCGACCTGTATTTTAGGTTCTGAAACCCCGAGAACATTGACACGGTTCTCTAGTGTCTTAGCGGTTGCTTTTACCGCTTTATCGTCTATCTTGTCACCTTTTTGCAAAGGATTAACTTGATATAAGACTTCAAAACCACCTTGGAGGTCTAAACCAAGGTTGACATCTTTAACTACATTCTTATATGTAAGTCCCATTCCTGCAAAAAGAAGGACTACAAGTAATAAGAATGCAACTATTCTACTACCTTTTTTCACTTAAACACCTCATTGTTAGCTTATGTTATAAGAATACTTGATTAAAACGTTTGTTTGCAAGTCTTATAAAGCTTTGAAATCTAACTGTATGACCTTATATATCTTAACATATTACAACCATAGGAAAAACCAACTCAACTATTTGTAAATTAAAAAACATATTGTAAGCGTTTATATAACAAACCCTTTACACCTTTATCTATTTCCATACCCTCTTACGAAACGATTAGCTATAAATCATAAAAAAAGAACCGATGTCAGGCATCGGTTCTAAATAATCCAAATTATGATGGATCCACTTGTTTAATTGCTGGTTTCTCTAAAGTAATTTCAGTACCATTACTATTTAATGATAGTACTACTGTAGTTTCATCTACACTACGTACAGTCCCTTTAATACCGCCAATTGTTGTTACGTGTTGACCAGTTGTTACTTGACTAATCATTTCACGATGCTCTTTGGCTTTCTTTTGTTGTGGTCTGATTAAGAAGAACCACATTAATACTAATAATAAAATTGGTAATATCAATGAAGTAAATTGCATAGTTTATTGCTCCTCTTTAAAAGTTTTTTGGGTTCTCTACATTAAGCCCATACTGCTCAAAAAATTCTTCTTTAAAATCAAGAAGACGATCTTCACGAATAGCTTGTCGTATATTTTCCATTAATTTAAGCAGAAAATGTAAATTATGATAAGTAGTAAGACGGATACCAAAAGTTTCTTCTGCTTTGATTAAGTGTCTTATGTAAGCTCTACTATAATTCTTACATGTATAGCAGTCGCAATTCTCATCAAGTGGTCGCAAATCTTCTGCGTATTTAGCATTTTTGATAATTAATCGGCCTTCGGATGTCATACATGTCCCATTTCGTGCAATACGTGTAGGTAACACACAATCAAACATATCCATACCGCGAATACTACATTCAATTAATGCATCCGGAGATCCTACTCCCATTAAATAACGCGGTTTATCTTTAGGCATGAATTGTTCTGTATGCTCAACCATATCATACATAACAGGTTTCGGTTCACCAACTGACAAACCACCGATTGCATATCCAGGGAAATTCAAAGCAACTAATTCCTCAGCACTTTGTTGTCTTAAATCCTTGTATTCCCCACCTTGAATAATACCAAATAAAGCTTGATCCTCAGGTCTCTTATGTGCCTTTAAACATCTCTCAGCCCATCTTGTTGTTCGTTCAATTGAATCCTTTACATATTGGTATTCAGCTGGCATTGGTGGACATTCATCAAAAGCCATCATAATATCTGAACCTAAATCATTTTGAATTTCCATCGACTTCTCTGGACTTAAGAATAACTTAGAACCATTAGTATGATGACGAAACTCAACGCCCTTTTCAGTAATATTTCTTAAATTACTCAAACTAAACACCTGGAAACCACCAGAATCAGTCAGTATCGGACCATCCCAGTTCATGAACTGATGCAAGCCCCCACTCTTTCTGATGATATCATTTCCTGGTTGTAACCACAAATGATATGTGTTTCCTAAGATGATTTTAGCTTCCATTTGCTTTAACTCTTCAGGGCTCATTGTTTTTACCGTTGCTTTTGTTCCTACTGGCATAAACATTGGTGTTTCAAAAGAGCCATGCGGTGTGTGAACAATACCCAATCTCGCACCAGATTGCTTACAAGTCTTAATATGTTCATAAGTAACTGCTGGCATAATAATCTCCTCTCAATTCCCTTAAATAATTAACATTGCGTCTCCAAAACTAAAGAATCTATATTCTAACTCAACTGCTTTTTGATATGCATTAATAATATAATCACGTGAACTAAAAGCAGATACTAACATCACTAGCGTTGATTTAGGCAAATGGAAGTTAGTAATTAATCCATCAATTGCCTTATATTCAAAACCAGGATAAATAAAAATATCTGTCCAACCACTTTGCGCAACAAACGATTCGTTGGACTGCATGATTGTTTCCAATGTTCTAGTTGACGTTGTTCCAACTGAAATAATACGTTTACCTTGTGCTCTTGTAGCATTCAACAAGTCTGCAGTTTCTTGATTAATTTGATAATATTCACTATGCATTTCGTGATCATCTATATTATCCACACTAACAGGTCTAAACGTTCCAAGACCTACATGTAGTGTAACAAAGGCAATGTTAACACCTTTATCTCTGATTTGTTGTAATAAGTCATCTGTAAAATGTAATCCTGCTGTTGGTGCGGCTGCAGACCCTGATTCTTTGGCATAAACTGTTTGATAACGCTCCTGATCATCTAAACGTTCTTTGATATATGGCGGTAGAGGCATTTCACCAAGTTCATCTAGACGTTCTTGCAATATACCTTCATAATGCAATCGCATTATACGTCCACCCTGGTCAAGCTCTTCCATACACTCTGCAACAATTTTCCCGTCACCAAAGGATAGCTTATTACCTACTTTAATTCTTTTTGCAGGTTTCAATAATACTTCCCAATCATTGCCTTCTATTTGTGTCAGCATAAGCATTTCAACTTTGGCTCCAGTATCTTCTTTCAAACCAAATAACCTTGCTGGCATTACACGCGTGTCATTTAAGACTAACGTGTCTCCTTCATTTAGGTATTCAATCACATTTTTAAATTGTCTATGTTCAATGTCTCCAGAATCTTTACCCAACACTAAAAGTCTGCTCTCATCTCTATTTTTCAATGGTGTTTGAGCAATTAGTGACTCAGGTAAATGGTAATCAAACGCTTCAATATCCAACTTAGTCCCTCTTTTCATTCTTTCCAAAATGTTCATATGCATATGCCGTTGCTTTACGACCTCTAGGTGTTCTTTCAATAAAGCCCTTTTGAATTAAAAACGGCTCATAAACATCTTCAATCGTAACTCGTTCTTCACCTATTGATACAGCAATCGTATCCAATCCAACCGGACCTCCACTATACTGTTGTAAAATACAATTCATCATTTTATGGTCAATATAATCTAATCCTTGATCATCAACTTGCAATAACTCAAGCGAATGCTTCGTTGTATCAATATGAATAATCTCATCATTATTCACTTGCTGGAAATCACGAACTCGTTTTAACAATCTATTTGCAACACGCGGTGTACCTCTACTACGCTTTGCCAATTCAATTGCACTTTCTTCATCAATGGAAGTTCCAAGTACTTCAGCAGTTCGAATAATAATTTCCTTTAATTCAGTTTCTTTATAATATTCTAATCTTAAATGTACGCCAAATCTATCTCTTAAGGGTGCAGATAAGCTACCTGCTCTTGTTGTAGCTCCAATTAATGTAAATGGTGGTAAGTCAATACGAATGCTTCTTGCTTCTTCACCTTTACCGATTACGATATCTAAAAAGAAATCCTCCATTGCAGGATATAATACTTCTTCAACAACACTGCTCAATCTATGTATTTCATCAATAAATAAAACATCGCCAGGTTGTAATCCTGATAATATTGCAGCTAAATCGCCAGGGCGCTCGATTGAAGGTCCCGAAACTGTTCTAATATTTACATCCATTTCATTTGCAATAATATGAGATAAAGTTGTTTTTCCTAAACCAGGGGGACCAAATAACAATACGTGATCTAATGGTTCCTGACGTAGTTTTGCCGCCTTGATAAACACCTCTAAATTCGACTTTATCGCTGATTGGCCTATATACTGCCTTAGTTTAGTCGGTCTTAAAGAATATTCAAATGACGTTTCATCTTCATGCATTGATTGATCTACCATTCTTTCATCCACATTTATCCCCCCTCTAAATTTATAAATTCATATCTAGGAAACTAATAACTGTAAACCACGTTTGACTGCTTCATCCACTGATTCAAATGTATCTTTATTTAAAGCTTTCTCAACTTTAGTTAATTCACGCTTAGAATAACCAAGTGCCTCAAGTGCTAGTAAAGCTTCCTTTATAACTTGTGAAGCACTATCGTCTTCTACACCTAAGTCTAATTGTTGTCGTTCATCAATATCGTTAATTTGCACTTTACCTTTTAAGTCTAAAACAATCTGACGTGCAGTTTTCTTACCAATTCCTGGGAATTTAGTTAAATATGCATCATTTTCATTTTCGATAGCAATTTTAACCTCATTTGGAGAACTACTGGCAAGAATCGCCAATGCAGATTTAGGTCCAATACCTGTTACTTTGATTAGACTTAAGAACATATCCTTTTCTTCTTGATTCATAAATCCATACAATAATTGTGCATCTTCTCTAACTATTAAAGAAGTGTGGATAATGACTTCTTGTTCTAAATATTTTTGAAAACGATATGAATTAGGTGTTTGAATTTCATAACCGATGCCCGCCGTTTCTAACACAACATGAGTTGGGTGCAATTCTGATAATATACCTTTAATATATGCGTACACATTTACACTTCCTTATATGGTCATACTAATTAAATCCACTTTAGAAACTTGATCAACTTTATTCAATGCCTGAATAACATCATCTACTTCTAAATTTGTACCTTTTGCATCTAATGAGAGCGTAATGGTTGCTCTACCTTCCATTGGAATACTCTGGTGTATTGTTAGCACCGACAAACTCAATTGAGAAATCGTATTCAATACACCCGCAAGCATCCCCACAATATCATTTACATATAATATCAAAGTAAACTCACGCGTTTCTTCCATTTTTTCATCAATTGGAAAAATAGTATCTCGATATTTGTAAAAAGCACTTCTAGATAAATCGAATTTCTTAACTGCTTCGAAAATGGACATAGAAGGATCATTCTTTAAAAGATCTTTAATTTTAAGAGTTTTCACGACCGATTCTGGTAGCACATCTTCCCTAATTAAATAAAACTTTTTATAATCTTTTTCGTCCATTTCAAGCACTCCTATTCAATAAATTCAAATTCTCCACCAAGAATTCTTACGATATCGCCATTTTTACAACCACGCGCTCTTAATGCATCATCGATTCCCATAGACCTCATTTGACGTGCGAATCGTCGTACTGCAGGATCACTGTTGAAATCAGTCATCTTGAACATACGTTCAATTGCTTTACCACTTACAACATATGCCGCATCATCATCTCTAGTAATTGTGAACTTATCTTGACTTGGTGTATGTTTGTATAATACCCGGTTAACACCTAAATCTTCGTCTTCTTTATTGAAATCGACATCTTTCACTTCTTCTAGTTTATCTGCGATAGCATATAATAAATGATCTATATTCTCTCTTGTAAATGTTGAAATTGCAATGATTTCCACACTGTCATCATCGACTTGTTCTTTAAACAATTGTAAATTATCTTCAGCATCCGGCATATCCATTTTATTTGCCACAACAATTTGAGGTCTATCTTCCAAACGTTGTTCATATGCTTTCAGCTCGTCATTAATGACCTTGTAGTCTTCGAAAGGATCACGCCCTTCTGAACCACTCATATCAATCATATGAACAATTACTTTTGTACGTTCAACGTGTTTTAAAAATTGATGACCTAAGCCTACACCTTCAGCCGCACCTTCAATTAAACCTGGTAAGTCTGCTAATACAAAGCTTCTTTGGTCCTTTGTAGAAACTACACCTAAATTAGGTTTAATCGTTGTGAAATGATACGCACCAATTTTCGGTTTTGCTTTAGACACAATAGATAATAATGTAGATTTACCAACACTTGGAAATCCAACTAAACCGACATCTGCTAATAATTTCAACTCTAGCGTTACTTCGATCTCTTCACCTGGTTCACCATTTTCACTAAAGTCCGGTGCTGGGTTTCTTGGAGAAGCGAAACGTGAATTACCACGTCCGCCGCGGCCACCTTTAGCCACAACAGCTTGTTGACCATCTTCTACCAAATCCGCTAATACTTCTTCAGTTTCAACACTTTTAACAATTGTACCAGGTGGAACCTTTAATACTAAATGCTCAGCATTTTTACCATGCATGTTACTACTTTGGCCACCTTCGCCACGTTTAGCTTTAAAATGCGTTTGATATCTAAAATCTAATAAAGTTCTTAAACCTTCATCTACCTCAAATATTATTGAAGCACCATCACCGCCGTCACCGCCTGCTGGTCCACCAAACGGAACATATTTCTCTCTACGGTATGCAGTTATACCGTTACCACCATCACCTGCTTTGAGTGATATCTTAACCTGATCGACAAACATGATTTCACCTCTTTTTCATTCATTTTATTTTTTTAATTCTTATATATTATAGCATTATCTCAAAAAACTAGAAATAAAGACAAAAAATAAACACCAGAAGTAATCACTTCTGGTGTTAACGTTGACAAAATTACTCAGCTGCTGCGTATACAGAAACTTGTTTTTTGTCGCGACCTTTGCGTTCGAATTTAACAACGCCGTCGATTTTAGCGAATAATGTATCGTCGCCACCACGACCTACATTTTCACCAGGGTAGATTTTAGTACCACGTTGACGGAATAAGATTGAACCGCCAGTAACGTATTGACCGTCAGCACGTTTAGCACCTAAACGTTTTGATTCAGAGTCACGTCCGTTTTTTGTAGAACTTACCCCTTTTTTAGATGCGAAGAATTGTAAGTTTAATTTTAACATTTGGTTGCACCTCACTTATAATTTAGTCTAATGTTTTCTTTATATTCCTCTTCAATTGTTTGTAAAGATACTAACATTGCTTGAAGAATTAATTGCGCTTGTTCATTATTGGTATCGACACTTCTAATATGAAAATGCCCGCCATCGTCATTATAATTGATATCTGGTTTCTCAGATGTCAATCCCATAATAGCATTCACACTACCAAATAGCACTGCAGATGCTCCGGCACAAACAATATCGTGACCATAGTCACCATGATCAGCATGACCATCCATAACTACGTCAGTAACTTGACCTGCATCATTCAGTGTAACATCAACTGAAATCATTATTATGCGTTGATTTTGTTGATTGTTAATTTAGTGTAAGGTTGACGATGACCTTTTTTACGTTTAGAGTCTTTACGACGTTTGTAAGTGAATACAGTGATTTTCTTACCACGACCGTGTTTTTCAACTGTAGCAGTAACAGTAGCACCTTCAACTGTTGGCGCACCAACTTTAACTGCGTCTCCACCTACGAATAAGACTTTATCAAAAGTAAATGAATCTCCTTCATTTGCTTCTAATTTCTCAACGAAGATTTCTTGACCTTCTTCAACTTTAACTTGTTTTCCACCTGTTTCAATAATAGCAAACATACTTTGCACCTCCTATAATTTAAGTCACGCCAAAGACAGGTGACAATCTTGTACTTGAACCTGAATCTGAGCGGTTGTATGTAGCTATAAACTACTCAACTACTGCATTTTAGCATCACAACTATTTACTGTCAATCTTGATTTGAACTTTTCTCAAAAATTTTGTAATTAATGGAAATACAATTAATAATAATAAAAAGTTTAATAATAATGTTGGTAAAATTCTAAATAATACAAAATCCACTAAATTAAAATGTATCAATCCTAAAGTTGCATATATGATAGCGACATAAATTTCTAGCACTAGTATTGAAGCCCAAGTAGCTATAAATAACATGACTTTGTCTCGATAAAATGATCTAAAGAAAAAATCCATCAACACAACGAGTAATATATAACCAAATAAATACAAGCCATAGAAACTTCCAAAATAAATATCCGTAATCAAACCGAGTACAGCACCTAATATCATAGCAACATTAAAACTTCTGTATACACAGATGATTAATATATACATCAATGTAAGATGTGGAACAAAAATAATATCCTTTTGTCCAATTTGCATCGGAATTACTAATCCGATTACAGTATCGATGTAAAATAGCACAATACCAATTAGAAAGTAATACAGTGAACGCATTAATTACCACCGCTTTCATTATCTGGTATTGTGGAAGGATTTCTCTTAGCAACGTATACATGATTTAAATCAGTCAAATTTGCTGCAGTTTTCACTTTGACCTCTTTAGATAAACCATATTCGTCTTTTTGAACTTTTTCCACTTCACCTATGTAAATACCGCTAGGAAGCTGATCAGCTAATCCACTTGTAACTACTTTATCTCCTTTTTTAACACTATCTTTATTATCGATATCCGTAATCACAAGTTCGTCTGTTTTTTCATCATAATTGTCTATGAGTCCAAATACATTTTTACCTTTATGTTGGATATTAACAGACAATCGGTTAGATCGTGTGTTCGTGGATATCAAATCAACCTGAGATGAAAATTGATTTACTTTAGAGATGCGCCCTACTAAACCTTCAGAAGTTAATACAGCCATGTTCTTTTCTATTCCATCTTTCGAACCTTGATTGATAACTAAGGTATTCATCCATTGATCTGGATTCCTAGATAAAACGGTGCTTGAAATAGGATCAAATTTAGAAATATCATCAATATCTAATTCCTTTTTGTATTTCTTATTCTCCCCTTCAAGCCTTTCGTTCTCCGCTTCCAATTTCTTAATTTTACTACTTTGCTCCTCGGAACTATTGCCAGAGAACAAATTCCCAATAGATCCTGTTACAAATTGAACAGGATAACTTACTACTCTTTGCCCAAATGAGACCGAATCACCTACATATTGTTCTACAGGTGATTGCGATTGAGAGCGCAAAGATACGCCAATCAAGGCTATAAACACTATGATTGCACATAAAATAACAATCGCTTTGTTATTTTTAAAGAACTTTGACAACCTAAACACCTCTATTAACCTACTATTTTATGTTCTGATATCATTTTATATTACAAATAGCCTGAAATAAAGCGCGAACCCTAATATTGTAGAATAAAAATTTATTCCAGTTTCTATTAAACAATAAATAACATTTCAAACAACAATATCTATTAAATAGTGCCCTGAAATATTCAATATAAAACATGACTAAATTCAATAGACTTGTAATAAGACTACTTTTAATTTTAAGCATAAAAAATACGCCTCTAACCATAGAGACGTATCAATTTATTTTGAAATTATGCTTTATCATCAGAATCTTCAGTTTCAGCTGATGCTTTTTCTTCTTTTTCATCTTCTTTATACAGTGTTTCCTCTTTACGCCAACGTGCAAACAAGTTTTGTGCTTTCGCTTGTTCGTCTGCTTTCTTTTCTTTAGATTGTTCACTCATAATTTATACACCAACCTTTAACTATTTTCATAATAAGGCTAACGCATTTCATGACAGAATTCAAACGTGTTACTCGAAACTTGACGGTGGACGTAACTCAATATGTTGTCCAAGTTTATTTAAATCTTGTTGCATCTCGATTTCTGTTTTATAAACTCTTATACTATCAGAGCCAAATTTATAAATAATAAATTGGTCACCACGTTGACCAGCTAAATATTTATCATTATATCCCATTCTGCCAATACCAGATACAGACATAAATTCCTTTTTATTAATCCAATTAAACATATTTTTAGTTTGACTAAGCGGCACGTTATTTAATAAATCATTCTCCTCTAACGTATACCTTTGCCCACCATTTAATTGACCTTCAGGTGGTGCATTTTCACTCATAGGAGGTCTATTATTATGGACAGGATTCCATTCTTGATCCTTTAAAAAAGGGGCATATTTCAATGCGAAAAACACAATTATAATTATTGCAATGACAGCTATAATATTTTTTATCAGACTAAATATAAACCGCATGAACCATCCTCCTACTTCAACACTTACATTATAAATCCATCTAACACCTTTAAACATCAGTCTATAGGTGTATTTAAAACTTTACTATAGACCGATGCAACACGCATATATTATGTAGTACAATAAGTTACAAAGGGAGTGAATATATCTATGAGTCTTATTTCAATTATTTTATTAGCGCTCTTAGTAATTCTACTATTTAGAGTTGGATTATCCTTACTAAGATTTATCATATATGTCGGTATCATCATCTTATGTATATACTTAGGCTATCAAGGTATCCTTTGGTTGATGGATAACTTTAATATGTATTTTAATTTCATAAAATAAAATTTTAGCGCTTAGTTTGACAATGGTCAATTAAGCGCTATTTTTCTTTGAAATTGTTGTTATGTGTTTAGTGAAAAAGAAATACTAACAAAATTAGTCTTAATATCATCTTGAACTTCATGCTAAACACTGAAACATGTGTGCTACTAATGCCATTACTATAGATATACTGTTTACAAAAGGTTTATATACAGCTATATTTAACACTATTTATTAATACTATTTGACAATATTTGATATGCTGCATAACTCCCACATAAGAGTAATGCCCATACAATGGCAACTATAATAGAACTACCGAGTGCCAACCATATATTAACACCAGATTGTTGTATAATCTGATATATCAATGTAACGATTAAATTACCTATGACAGCTAATATAATAGCTACACTCGTCTTTTTCCAAGTAATTTGTTGCTTATTTTTAGTTAATTGCATTACATAAATCATCGGTAACAATAAACCTATGATTAAAATTATCCCCATATTTGCAATCCTCCTCACAATTCAATTTAAGTATACCTTAATCTTTAATAACGAGAAAGATTTATCATATATACGTACATTTGAATAACAGTAAATAAAATTACATATGAAACAACCTCTTAATAAAACTTCAAATCACAAGCGAGGAACGATTAAAATTGTACAATACGCATCAAAAATAAAAATACTCAAATTAAAAATCAATTACTCAAAGTAACCCGCTTCCACCATACTTAAATAACAATGATCACCAATAATTAAATGGTCTAATACATCGATACCAATAATATCACCACACTCACGCAAACGCTCAGTCGTAATTAAGTCCTCACGAGATGGTGTGACATCCCCCGAAGGATGGTTATGCAATAATATGATTGCATTAGCGGCAATCTTAACTGCCTCAGAAAATACTTCCCGCGGATGAACTATTGATGAATTTAAGGTACCAATAAAAATCACCTGTTGCTTAAATACGATATTTTTAGAATCTAGAAACAGTACTACAAATTGCTCTTGCTTTAAATGTTCCATTTTCGCCATCATATAATTTGCAACATCCTTAGGTGAATTAATTTGAATCTTCTCTTCCACACTACCCGAATGCATACGTTCTCCCAATTCGAACGCCGCTTTTAATATCAGCGATTTATAAATACCCATTCCTTTGACTTTCTTCAAATCATTTATAGATAATGACTTTAATTCCTTTAAATTACTGACCGATTTCAATAATTCATTGGCAATATCAAGACTAGACGCACCCTTTCTTCCTGTATTAATCAATATGGCCAGTAACTCTGCATGAGATAAGTAAGCAGCCCCCGCACTTAACATGCGTTCTCTAGGCTTTTGTGTAGTAGCTAATTCATTAAGTTTCAAATAATTAGACCTCCATTAGGAAAAATAGATGATATATAGAAGTGATGTGTAAACAAACTAGATATTATAAAAAGCTTAAATTTGATTATAGATGTACGATCTTTCTATGAGGAATATTATAAATTTGAAGAAATTAAAGGAGATGAAAATCAAATGCCTAACAGCGCGCGATTATAAAATAAATACATTGTGAAATTTTATTGCTGTATAAACTAATTATAACAAGTGCACAACAAATTTAAGAGAGAAATATCACTTTTAAACTTTTAACACAGTGGTAAAAGTGATTATTTTAAATTCAGATAACTATTAATTTAAAATTTCATGCATTAAAAATATGAATAACGCTATTCTATTTATGCAAAACATTGATTTAAAATTATATACTATATGTTTATAGAATCTATACTATAATGGTTAATATAAAAGCGTTTTAAAAAACAAACACCTAGGAGGTTAAACGGATGATATTAATTAGTGTATGTTTAATAGGTCAAAAAATATTGTTAAGCTAAAAAATAGCTGCATAAATAAACACTGCTGCAAAACGCATAATAGAAACCAATTCTTCATATTCTAAATCATTTAAACATATATATTCACGATCCAATAATCGTACTCCTCAGATTCAATTATTCTTAAACATTGTTTATGTTTTTATATTATCGCATAACAAAAAAGACTTAATCGTCGTGATTAAGCCTTTCAAAATTTGTTATTACATCAAATATTTCATTAACTCAGTTTAAAATAATTTTATTAAATCAATACAGTTCACAAAAGTTAAAAATAGTCCTACTCTTATTTAACTTAAAAACAGTCCTACTCTTATTTAACGTTTCTCAACTTTCTTTTTTTATCCATATCAACAGTTGTTCCTATTAAAGATCCAACCACAACTGAAATTGCAATACCAGTAATTAATCCGTGTGAGTAACAAAAACCTAACAATAAAATCAACATATATGGGATCCAACTAATATACTTTACCATCTAACCCCTCCCTTATGCATAAGTAAAGTTATTTTGATTTCTTTGATTGCAATTTATAGTAACTAAGTACACCACATATTAATATAAATAAAAATATCTTCATTTGATTCATTCCTTAAAATCATTTATGATTATTTGCTTTAATTGAAAAATATTATCTAAAAAACCAAATACATCACAACATAAAACAATATGTATCAATGTATCAGCGCATTTATAATTATAAAAACACTGACGATGAGCATCATTATCTGTATAGAAATAATGACGAAGTGGTCTTGATAATTATTCGTAACTTTTCCGTGTTCCACTTTAGGTAACAAACATAATATGTAAACTATGATTGCGATGATTATACAAAATATTGCTGCTATTTGTTTTGGTAGCATGTATGAAATACTACTATCACTCTTCTTTTGCATAACGATATCATTTGGCAAAAAGAAGAGCATAAATATCCAAATAAGCGCATGCGTTAATACAATCATTGATGCAACTTTTTCTTCTAATAATCTGTATTTTAAATTGATGCTAATTCTCCTGTCATTTAAGAAACTTTAAACTACATATGTACCAAATATAAGTATTACTATCCTATATAATTAATTCTTGTTACTTGGATAATTGTATCCAAATGCAAAGGATAAGATAATTAAAATAAGCCCTAAAATAATTAGACCATTTAATTCCTTATTCACAAAAATATTAATTAAACCTAAATCTCCTAAGTTGTTCCATATCCTATTATGATCTATATCAACACCGATATAATTTAAAATTAGTACTACTAGAATCACACAAAGTAGCACTGTTAACCCCACTTTAAGTCCACTTAATACACGTTTATTCAAGATTAAAACCCCTTGTAGAATACCTCATTGATGAAATTAAATTCAAATCAATATGAATTAAGCAAATTAACTTCCTACAATATAAAAAGCAAAGATATTATGATTCTTCATATTCATATAAGGAAGTAAGTCTTTCACTTGGTCTTATTTTTATAATTTTCAGACATTTCACTTCGAAAAGCCATTTCCAATTCCAAATCAATATGTATATTCTATTTTATATTACTTAAGAGTGAATAATTAATTTCTTTTGTTTGGAAAGTCAGAAAATGTGCTATTTTGTCGGCTTTTAGCCTTTTTAATTATAATTGGATAAAATATGATTAAAAGTACAATTAATATTTTGGGTGACATACAAATACCTCCTGTATTTTCGTAAACAAATGCAATATGTTAATAACCTAACTTAATTATATAATAAATATATGTCATTTCCAATTAATTTTTAAAAGTTATAAATAGACTCTTTATTTATTCATAACATTTTTAAGTGCGACAATTAATATTTTTTAATGCTCACAAATTATTTTAATAATCGTAACCCACTATTCACTCCCATTTTTAATGAAAGTGATGCTATTTCAGTATCATCTATAGTTTCATTGTTCTCAAGCCAATTATAAATCATACCCAAATTTCCAGAAACAACATATTCAACGATAAATTCTAAATGTTCATGTTTCCCTGCTCCAAGGTAGGAGCTTTTATCTAATACCTGATTAATTTATCTTGGACACGGACATACACAAGGATTAGAACATTTAATGCGAATGCAAAAAATTAATGATCTGATTATTAGCAGTCTTGAATAATTAAAAAAATAGGTTATTAGTATCAAAATATATTTATGACATACTGTTCGTGAAAATAAGTATAAACACTGAAATAGGCAATTACTAAGATTTATTAATCTAGTAGTTGCCTATCTTTATAATATCCTTGTTTATTGTTAAACATTACCAAACTATGATTTATGTCAAAATACATAATTAATTTTACATGTGATTTCATTGTTTTTTAGCTACTCAATTAATAACCCTAAATTTTTATTCGGGTTTCGCTTTTTGTGCATGTCTTGCTGCTTTTACTGCCTCTGGTGTTGTTCGATTTTCTTTAGCTTCTTGTTTTGTTTTTTCATCTCCACAGATTACATGATCTAGTTTATTTTTGAGTGCTTCATAACTATTATCATTTTTCTCTTTTTGCTTATCTTTTATCATTTCAGAAGGAATAGCAAATATAAACATTAAGATAAATAGAATTAGTGCTAAATATGGTATATTCTCTAAGAAATACCATCGTAAATGCCAATCAAACATCAAATTTGCCCAATGAATCGCATATTTAGAAAAGAGTAAAGCCATACAAAGCCACGCCATTCCATCCAATAGTTTAGTTAATTGAGTCAATTTTTTCAGTCCTTTTTATCTTTTTGTTGATTCATTGTTTCAATCTCATCAGTAATATCGTTTTCATCATCTAAAAATAGCAATAAATAAACAATAATACCAATTGGTACACCCAAAATTGGTGTCAGAAAAGTACAAGCCAATACAATAAATAGCAATAGAAAAATTAAATCTGTTATATCCCATTTCTTATTTAACAATTTTTCTTTAATATCAATTATGGTCATATATATCACCTATTCTTTTAATAAAAATATGTATGATTTTACAAATAATTTTATTAAGTAAAAGTGTTATCTCAATTAAAAAAATTTGCACTTATCACAAAATATAATATTTAATCTGTTAATCAGTTTCACAATTTAATTATAAAATAGATTAATAAGTTTTCCAATATAATAAGACATAAAAAAGCTGTAAGCCTGAGTAACTTACAGCTTTTAAACATAAATTTTTTCATTAATCATAAAACGGTATGGATAAAATTATGAATGCAGATATGTTTATAAATAGAATGTCTGAGAATTAACGCAAGTAAGTTTCCCATACTTACTTACATTATTTATTTTATATTAAATATCAGAAAATTTAAATAATAGTTTTTTCAGAATATAAGTAATATTACAAAATGGCTTAACTTTCCTTGCTACCGAAGTATAAATAATTCACTTTACCTTTATCTATGCTATGTGTTAAGTCAATAAAATATGGAGATTGCCATTTTTGTGTTTTAGTTGCTGAAGTATTTAAATTTTCTTCCCATGAAGGATAAACTCGAAATGCCATTTTACCTTTGGCTTTATTGGTACACAACACATTGTGTTTTTCCAATGCTGCTTTCGGAAATACAAATTGGCCTTTATACTGCTCATCTAATATATTTACGATTAGCAAGTCTTTAAATTCCTCATAATGATATGGCACATTAATATTTTCTTGCGCTTTTTTCCATAAAGCTAGAAAATAGCCCCTCTTTTTAGGTGTTTTCTTTGCTAAGCGACTTTTGATAGATATTTTATTTATAGATAAATTTATTGCTTCATATTCTTTATTCCAATATTCTTCATGTATTTCCTGTACATTGAATGATGAAATAGCTCTGTCGATTTCTTTAAATAGTACAATGCTATTTAGTTCACTCACGATAACACCTCATTTCATTATTTATTAACATATACTCATTTTACTTTATCATTCATTTTACTTCACACAAGTACTTTATTCGCTTTCAAAATTTATAATTTATTCTCCAACATTAAAATATTGAAATAGTCCATTGTATTTATATGCATTTATAGTTATAATTAATATATTTTAAAAATCATGTTCATCATAGACAACTGATGCTTTAGTGTTTGTATTATCTGAATTTTCCCTCTATTTATAAAGTATACAATTTATTCTCCAACATTATTAGCTTGAATACCATTTTTCATTTTACTTAAGGAGCGATTTTTATGCAGTTAATCAAATATAACAATAACTATTTATCTATTATTCGAAACTTTCAATTACAACAAGATCATATTCACTTCCCAAAGTCACCTTTATATCATATAGAGAAGGCAAAAACGAATAACAATCTGCACTGTATCATGGCTTTCAATCAAAATAAACAACTTGTTTCATTCTTTGTTTTACAATATGAAAGTGAATATGCTCAACACTTTACTACTGAAAATCATTCAACGATTTTTTTTAGAGCATTTTCCACTGACAAGCGCTATTTAAGACAAGGGTATGCAAAATCATGCTTAAAGTCTTTAAATATGTATATAAAAAGGAATTATCCAAATATGCATCATATTGCATTGGTTGTGAATGAATGTAACGATGTTTCCTATAAACTTTATAAATCATTAGGATTTAAAGATACAGGTGTAGTAATTACTAAGCACAGAGTTAAGCAAAGACTTTTGCAAAAATGTCTGGATTAAACCATTAAAATCAATCGCACAATTAAACAATATTTGAGTATTAAAATATAGAGGAAATCTTGAAAAATGAAGGAACTAAGTTAGCAGTAATAAAACCAAGTAAAATATAAGGAATCAAGGGCACTTTATAAATCTTACGTCGTTGAAGCATCATCAATATCAACGTTAGCATACCTGCTATTATAAAAGTTAACTGTAATGTTAGAAAAAACACTTGAAATGGCAGTATAAATGATAGCAGAGAAAATATTAAGATGTCTCCATACCCTATTGCTTTTTTAAAAATAAAGAATAAACAATGTAAAATAATAGATATAATCAAAAAGTTTATGAAATGCCCTTCACAAAGAAAAATGGCACAAATGATATATATTACAACTACATGTAATGGTATAGCGTAATTGTCGTAATCACAAATCGACAAAACTAATAGAAAAATGAAATTTAATAAATAAGTAGTTAAAGTGATTGGCAAATGAGAGGAAGTAAGTAGAATGCATGGCGACAGAGAGAGTAACTCTCCTATGATATATGTTAAACTCAATCGATGTTTGCAGCACCGCGACTTACCTCTTAATAAAATATAACTTATTATCGGAATTAAACAGTAAAAGTCTAATACTTTATTACAATAATCGCAACGGGATCTTGATTTGAAATATTTAAATGACAGCGAGTCTATATGGCACAGTTGATATAAAAAACTAAATAATATTGGACAAAGTATGAATTGATACAACAAGCTATTCCCCCCTACTTTGAATATAGCATGTTGTCCTTCTTGGGTTAAGAAAATTCTCAGTTATTGAATATATCATCAAAACATATAGAAATATTTAATATTTTTATAATTACTCAACCATTAACAAGTTAAATCGAAACTATCGTCAATCCAATTAGCAATTTCATCTATTGAAGCTATTTCACTTAAGTTAATTGATACCCAATTTGACTTATCCATGTGATAGGCTTTATAAACTCCTTTTTTGCGTCTCAGTGAACCAATAAATGCTTGCTCAACTTTTATATTTAATATATCTATCTTATTATCCACACTTAATCCGATTTTATCCGCTGTAACATCCATAATTAATACAAACCATTTATTATTACTATTATGTCTACACACTGCATAATTTTTATATCTGTTCCATGGATAATCAGGATCGATTTGATATTTAGTTGCAATATAATCTAAAACTTCTATTCTCTTAACCATAATAAACCTTCTTTCTTTACTAGTTAACCCTATCTAATATTTAGAATATCCGTACTTTCCACTTCATATCCTAACAAACGTAACATGGACACAATTTGTCCTTTATGATGAAACTCATGTGTTACTGAATGTACAAATAATTGATATGCCGAATTTTCATGGTATGTGTCATCTTGTTTCCAAGGTACTTGTTTCATAACTATTTCTGATAAGTCGTGATGACTAAAATTTAATATTTGATCTACATAAGTATCAGCTTGCTCAAAATAACTGAGAATATCATCAAAATTCAAATCATTAATTTGCTGCAATGAAAATAATGGCGTATCTGTGTTTCGAAGGATAAAAGAACCTAACCATGCATGATAACAACCTGCTATATGAACTAATGTGTGTTTAATGCTTTTTAATCCAATATTAAATTCCTTATTTAACTCATCAACAGTCAATTGAGAACATTGATTTAATATTATATCTCGAGTTATTTTTACCCATGCATAAACTTGTTCATTCATCATTTAACCTCCAAATTGTTTAAATGTAACTATAAAAATTAAAGACCTTCAATAAGTGTGTTATTGATGGTCTGACTTATGAAATATTTAAATTGTATTTAATTTCATGAAACCCAAACAATTATTCTGCGACACTTCAAATAATCCTGATTTTTCATAAAATTTTCTTTTGGTTTGTTCATTATCCGTTAATAATACAATTTGTCTTATATGTTGAAAGCTATTCAATACCTGATTCAATAACTCACTACCAATACCATGGCGTTGATATGCAGGTAACACAATTAAATCTTGGATATATACAATTGAAATGTCATCTGTAATCACACGTACCAATCCTATTAATTGTTCATTATCTTTAACTGTTATAAAGAAACTTGATTGATTCAGTAATGTTGTTAATGTAAATTCATCTGTTAAATAATTAAACCAACCTACAGAATGATATAATTCCTTTAATTCTTTTTCGGTCGGAACTTTATTTTGTTCATAATACATTAAATCACCCTAACCTATGTTTCTTTGGTAAATTTTTTACTGATCATTGCGCCTAAAACTATCCCTATTATCGTTCCAATGGGGAACCCAAGAAATAGTGTCATTCCTAAAGCTAATACAACCATCCATGTAATCGAACCTATAACTTTCTTCATCTTCAAAACTCCTATTATTGTAATCTCTAATGTTAGATGTCATTGTAATTGCTATCAATTCGTAAATATCAACTTGAGTTAACGATTAACCAAGTCATAACTTTCACTAGAAAATATATGTAGAAAACAGCAAAAATAATAGTAATTAAAAAGTGTAGAATAGTTTTCAATACTTTAATTAAAATTGTCAAAATAAAGGCTATTATGATTATTGATGTTACGCTCATTATTTCACTCCCTAGCGCACTATTCTCTGTTGTTTTAATTATTTTAGTTATTATTACTTATCATTTTCTGCCTTTAAAATAATTAATGCTTATTTAAGCTACTATTTGCTATCAATCGAAAGTATCATAAATCATACTAGAGTTGAATATTGTTTTAACTTTTATAAATTAATGAAGAATGATATTAACTAGCTACTGAATAGTCCATAGCATATCTAAAATATACATCATTTAATGATTTAAATATTTAATAATAATGATATTTACAATCAGTATAATTATCGTAATTATTAAACATAATACAGGAAATAAGTTTGCCCAACTATAGCTATTCAAGCTAATACCTTCTTTTCTTTATGTCGTTGAACATCATCAACAACTTTTTTATTGATAATTTATAATATTACTAAAGTTTAATAACCAAGCATTCTATAATACTATTCATTCTATTACAGTTATTTTAATAACTTTATATTAATATTGTATATCATTATTAAATATATCGCTACAAACTTTATGGATTTTGTTATAAAATGCTATATTCATCTATCTCTAAAATAAAAAATATCATCTTTGGCTATATAACCATCATATTTTTTATCATTGATAAATCCTAATTTTTCAGCTAATTTTATTGATTTATGATTGTGTTTATCTGTTCTAATGAGCATTGTTAAATCTTTTGAAACTATACTATATATCCATTCAATAATTGATTGCATTGCTTCATAAGCATATCCGTAACCCGTTGATTCGGGATGTAGTCGATAATATAAATTGAGTACTTTACTTTGATCTAAATGGATATTTTTAATACCTCCACTACCAATCAATTCATTTGAAGCTTTATCTAAAAATAAAAAGTAGCCGTATCCAAAATTGTTCCAATCTGCTAACCAGTACTCTATCATTAACTTAGTATCATTAATTGTATTATGTTTACCGGCTGGAGTATATAATGTACTGGAAATATTGGAATGGATTTCAAATAGTTCTTGCGTATACTGAAATGATGGTTTTACAATGAGTAATCTATCAGTTTCTAACATTTTAACACCTCTTACTTGTTGCTTAAATTACAACTAAACTAAAGCGCCTCAGTCATTATCACTGCGGCGCTCATTTTTATTATTTTATCAATGTTTCTCCAGAAAAAAGCATATTTAAAATTGTCATTTGTTCTGGAACGGTATTTCTTGATACCTCGGGGTGAGCTGTAATATGTGTGTCTTTCTTATTAATTAACTGTAGATTATCACCCTTTATTTCTTGAGCTTTTGCAAAGTTAAATACTACATTCTCTGAACTGATTACATATTTACTTTGATTACTCCCCTTGGCCAAATATTGATTTATTTTATTACTCAAATCTTCTTCTCTAATATGTTTTAAAAAATGTTCATCAGACACGTTATACTCTTCTGTACTAATAATCGGATCAACTGCTAAACACTTTAAATCTAGTCTTGCACCATAATTCAATGCACCCGTACCACCTTTTGAAGCCCCATATAATACAGTGTTTTCATCTGAAATATCTAGTTCCTTCTGTACTTGACGAATTGCACTGACTATATCATCTTCAAATGTGTCATTATTAACAGTATTGATATAATGCGAGCCATGAGATGCATTTAAATCCATGATACGCATGGTATTTATATTTTTCATTAAATTTCGTTCAATACCATCAAAGAATTTAGGAAACATACGTTTTGGTATTAATGAACTATCGTAATTCTGTGCGTTTGGCATGCATGTAAATAATACTAATAATTTCTCGGATTCGAATTTGTTACATTTTCTACCTTGAGGCGCATCTAATGTATAGAAAATATCATGATGCCTAATCAAATCTTTGCGCTGAAATAGTGCTTCAACGTGTGTACGCTTATAAAACTTTGAAACAGTATGTTCATGAAAATACAAAATATAATCTTGTTTAAGTAATTCAATATATTTTCCATATATTTCAGCTGAAGTTCTTGCTTTTTGTATATAATTTTCAGCATCACCTGTGTCTATCATAATACGCTTTTGATTCTTAAATGGTATCTTATCATTTAAATTGAAAATTTTATTTTCTATCATGATGATTTACCCACTTTTTTCAATATTATCCGTGAAGATATATTTTAATATATTTTCCGAACTGTTAGACTTATCATTTTTCATTAATCGACTAATCATTTGACTATAATCAATAGCACCTACACGAGTTAACTGAGTTGCTAATTTCGTTTCATTTAATGCCGCTTCAGGAAAACGGCCTACTTCATTAATATCAAAATAAAACCCAACATCTTGCTTATACTGTGAATTATCTTCTTGTAATAAGAAAATGGGTTTATTTAAATGTGCATAATCAAAAATTGTCGATGAATAATCAGTAATCATGGCAGCACATAAAATATATAACTCTTGGATATCTACAAACTCATTGTAAAAACAATGTATCCTTGCATCTAATGCATTATATTTATTTCTTAATCGCGCTTCATTCGGATGAAGTTTGACAATAATTTTATAATTTTTTGGTAGTTGATTTAATAATTCAATTAAATCAATTTGCGTTAGACTCTCTCTCTCGCCTTGTCTCCAAGTAGGACAATATAAGATATATTTTATATTTTTATCATTTGTAAATAAATATTTGCGTTGAATTCGTAGCCATTCCATCTCCGTATTGTGATTAATCAAGTATTCGTTGCGTGGAGACCCTAATTCTAATACTGTTAAATTTTCATTTTTCTCTAATTTAAAGGCAGATTTTAATAATAATGTGTTTAAATTCGAGGCAGTAATTAAATAGTCCCATTTTTTCATACGTGGAATGAATTTGTTAAGTTGCAATTGTTTTTCTTTCTTATCTCCTAAGTCGTTAACCATTTTCTTTAATGGAAATCCATGCCAAGTTTGTATAAAAACTTGATTTTTATGTTTATAAACTTTGTCTAAGGAATTTCCATTCATAAAGACATATTTACATGATCGGAAAATTTTTTTATAAATTGTACTACCGAACCGAATCGGAATGAGACCTGCATTTCTAACTTCAATATCTACTAAAGAATTAACTGAACTAACATAGATTTTTTTATTTTTGTATTGCTCTTTAATTTTTAAAGCTAAAAATTTAGGATCACCACTAAAGTTATTACCATGGAATGATTCAATGAACACTTTGTTACTATCTGGTTCAATACCTTCCATTAACTTGCGTTCTAAGCGTTCTTTTCTAAAGTTATACATTTTTTTCATTCTATTAAAGAAGATATTATTATTTAATAATAATTTAAACATCGCTGTTTTCTTTAATTGTTCATACAAATCACGCTTTCGATCTAACTTTTGTATTTTATTGACATGAGTTCTTTTTTTCTTAAATTTATAAATTGGTAATTTATGTTCTTTTGCCTGTTTAACCTTCATTTTGCTAATTTTTTTCAAGTAATCATCTGCGTAATTTTCATTAGTAAAATCAAGTTTCAAGTTTTCTATATCTTCATTTCGTTGCTCTTTCGTATACTTACCATCTAACACAGCTATTAACTTTTCACTATCTTTTTGAAAATGTTTGGTTAAAAATGATATACCATGATATTTTTCATATATTTCTTTTAATACGTTATCATTACCTGCATATATCAAGGCTTGGTTACCAATTCCAATTGTTTCCAATATAGAGTACCCTAATGTTTCATAAGGAGATGTTGAAACATATACATAATTTAGGGGTTCCTTTTCATTAATATGCACATTATCTTGTAAGTTATAGTATGCTACTAAATTTTTATATAAATTCTCAGATGGTCCGTACCCAACAATATATAATTGAATGTCTGTCTTATATGTATTTTTCTTAATATAATTAATTAGTTTTATAACATACGAAATATCTTTAATACCATCTTCAAAACGAGACTTAATCAACAAATTGCGCTTGGTATTCGCAGGCTTACAATTTATATCAATATGTTGTGCATTTACATATTTATTAAATACTGCATCATAATTATATTTTTCTTGAAACTTTTTCTTTATTGATTCAGTGCTCACTCTGATACAATCTATTGAATCTAATGCCAAATCAATTTCGTCGTTTATGTATTCAAGTGGGCCATGTATCTCGCCTACAATTTTAATTTCTTTATTATGTTGTTTTATAATTCGTGAATATTTAAATAAATCTTCACGCGTAATGATTAAAACGTCCCCTGTCGATAATTTAGCTTCATATTGACTACTAAATATTGTGAAATTTGCTGAACTTATATCTTCATGAATAATCAGTCTTGTTATATCACTATCTTCAAATGGTTGACTGTTAAAGTACTGTACTATATGTCCTTTTTCTAAAAAGGTTTTGATTAAGTTTATATTACTTCTCGATGTGCCACCTTTAGAGAAAATATTGTATCCGAGTATGTTTATCCGCATCTGTTAAAAACTCCCCTTTAAAATTTACAATTTCTCAAGTTATAACTAATTCCCCAATTATCAATTATTATCATCGACTAATTATATAATACTATATAATATTTATTTAATCTATATAAATAAACAAAGTATAAATTTAGGTTGCCATAATTAGTTTTTATATATTTTATTTCCTAATTTATAAAAAATAAACGACATTTTTAAAATTAGTTTACATTTTTGTAAATTATATTTTAAAGAACGAAACAATTTGTTTTTATACATATACAAGAAATTCTTAAGAAAGCATATAATAGCATTTAAAAAAGAGATAATTGGTCCAACAACAGCCAATTATCTCTCCTCATATTATAAGATATCGTTTTATGTTAATGAATAAGCTAGCTAAATTTATTATTTGTTAAAGTGTCCATTTTATTAATGTTGAAGCGTAAGACAAACCTCCACCAAAACCAACTAATAAGAGTAAATCATCTTTTTTAATTTTCTCTTGTTTTACAGCTAAATCAATAGCTAAGGGTATGGTTGCTGAAGAAGTGTTACCAAAATATTGTAAACTCATTAAGGCCTTATCTAATGGTATATTGGCACGATTACAAATCGATTCAATCATACGTGCATTTGCACTATGTGGCACAAACCAATTTAACTGATTAATATTGTAATTGGCCTGCATCATAGTTTGTTCAATTATGTTAGGTATATTACCTACAGCCCATTTATATACACCACGACCATTTTGTACAATGTATTCTGGATTATCCAACGACTCATTAAACATTTCTTGTGATAAATCAGAGCAATATAGATTCAATGCTTTATCTCCATCGGAACCTGATTTACTAGTTATAAAGCTTGATGTTTCACTATCAAACTCAACTAGAAATGCACCTGCGCCATCTCCAAATAAAATACAAGTACTTCTATCACTATAATCTGTAACTTTAGATAATGACTCTGCACCAATGACTAGTACCTTTTTATTTTGTTCAGATGTGATCATACCATTTGCTAAGTTTAATGCATATGTAAATCCTGCACATGCCGCATTAATATCAATCGCACCACAATTTTTTAGACCTAATTTACTTTGAACATATGAAGCAACACTAGGTGTTTTATAATCTGGTGTCATCGTTGCATTAATTATTAAATCAACATCAGAAAGGTCTACATTATAACGTTGTTGTAGATCAAGCACTGCCTTATAACTTAAATCACTCGTGTATTCATCATCAGCTGTTATACGACGTTCAATAATACCAGTCCTTTGTTGTATCCATTCATCTGTAGTTTCAACTATTTTTTCAAAATCTGAGTTAGTCAACACCTTTTCAGGCACATAAGCACCTTGTGCCGTTATTTTTGCCATAGACTTCATATTTGCACCTACCTATATATTTTAAGTATCTCTTATTGTATAGATATTTCTTTTTAATTCAAATTTAATGATGTTATATTTTGAATTTTCAAAATATTAAAACCTATTTTGTTTTGCAAATTATTTCTAAGTGCTATAATGCTTAATAATCAACTACTTTAAAGGGGGACTTTGATGAAAATTAAAATAAACGATATATCATTAAACTATAAAATATATGGCGAAGGTCGACCTTTATTATTCATTCATGGTAATGCACTTAACATTGATAGTATGGATAAGATTTATGAACCATTATTACAGGACAGTCAACAATTTCAAAGAATCTACCTAGATTTGCCTGGTATGGGCGAATCCCCATCCACACCTAATATTACAAATTCTGATGAAATGTTAGCGTACATAATGAAGTTTATTGATGCTTTAAATTTAACTGAGCCTTTAGCATTAATCGGTCATTCTTATGGTGGTTATTTAAGTATTGGCTTAGCACATAAATTACAGGAAAAAGTTGCGGGATTATATTTAACGTGTCCAGTAGTCTATGCAGAAGATAAACAAAGACGCATACCAGAAGGAAAGCAGATCATTGATCAACATTTTGATTTACCAGAAGAAAGTGATTATTTAGCTGACTACCTCGATACGACTACAAGAATCAATCAAAAAACGTGGGATTATTATATAAATACGATAGTGCCTGGATATCAAAGCGCTGACGAACCGTTTATGGATAATATTAGAAGAGACAATGATAAATATTACAAATTTAGCTTTGAAGATGACATAAATATTGCCAACAATACTGTTATCACTTTATTACTAGGTAAATATGATAATGTCGTTGGTTATCAAGATCAAGTAGATTTCTTTACGTCATTTCCTAAATCAAGTTATACCGTCTTTAGTGATGCGGGACACAATTTCTTTATAGACCTATATGATTTTAACAAATTGTTTATAGATAATTTCTTACAAAGATTAACAGAATGAAAGATATTATACAAAGATGCAACGACATAGTCTATTTCAAATTTAACAACAATAACATATACATGATTCCTAGAAAAAAGCACTCAGATAGTTGTTTTCAATTTATCTGAGTGCTTTATATATATTTTGAATTATTCGCTCACTACCTTAGAGTATTTCTCTATCTCGGTCATCGACTGTTAGTGCTACATTAAGCATCTCGTCAAAATACTTCCAAATAATTATGTTTCACAATAAAATTATTTTTAAAAAAATAGTCAGCATTTTGAACTAAGTATATTTCAAAACCTAATTTAAACAAAAGCTTTGGCTTTATACAGTGATTTGCGTTTGATTTAAATATCGACTCGAGCTATAAACAAAGTCAAAAATTAAACTGCCATTATTTTCATAATATTTAATATATGAAAAGTAATAGTGCAACAAACTAGTCATAATTTTAAAAATGAAAAAGACAATTCCTATATTATTTAAAATAGAAATTGCCATTTTTCAAATATCCAAAAACGTTATGTTCTGGACTCTAGTTATTTAGTTATTTGTTTTGAACAAATTTTAGTCTTTAAACTAGCATTTCGCTTTAAATACTTAAAATTAAAATGTCACTTTTGCTTTAACTTCACTTATAAAGTAAAGGCTACCTGTAATCAACAGGCCTTCCCCTTCATAATTTTCAATAAAGCGTACACAATCATCAACTAATACTTTATCATCTACCTTAATTTCATCAAAAATTGTTTGTTTGTCTAACGCTTTGTGAAAGTCAAAGTCCGTAACATAAAAAGTATCTGTGATTTCTTTCAATTGATCAACCATAGAAGTGATTGGCTTACCTTTAGTTGCGGCAAACAATACATCGAGTTTATCTCTATGATAATAATTTCTAATCGTTTCAATCAATGCTTCAATGCTTTCATTGTTATGTGCGCCATCAACAATCATCAATGGTGATTCTTTAACCTGTTCTATTCTACCTGTCCAAGTTACAGATTCTATACCATCGATCATTTTGTTAAAGTCTAAATCAACAATACCCGCTTCATTTAATTCAATTAAAGCAGTAATGGCAAGTGCAGCATTTTCCTTTTGATGTTCACCTAACATATTAAGCATCAATGTTTCAAGTTCATAGTCTTTATAACGGTAAGTAAATTCTTCGTCTTCTGAAATAATACTTATATCTCTTTCGAATTCAATACCGTCAGCACTTTGCTGTTCAACCAATTCACGAATAATATGCAATGCGTCTTCATTCTTAACGGCATAAATAACAGGTGTTTCAGGTTTAACAATTGCACCTTTATCTCTTGCAATATCTGCATATGTGTCACCCAAAATGTCCGTGTGGTCCAAGCCGATACTCGTTAAAATTGATAATATTGGTTTAAATACATTTGTTGAATCATTTTTTATTCCAAGCCCTGCTTCTATTACTACGAAATCGACGGGATGTAGTTCGCCAAAGTATAAAAACATCATCGTAGTAATGATTTCGAATTCAGTGGCCGTTCCTAAATCCGTCTCAACTTCTAATAATTCACTAACAGGTTTAACCCTTTGAACAAGTTCAACAATTTCGTCATCGCTGATTGGAACACCATTCAAACTAATTCTTTCATTGAACGTTTCAATAAATGGTGAAGTAAAGGTTCCAACTTCATATCCATTATCAACTAACGCTGATCTTAAATAAGCCACTGTAGAACCTTTACCATTTGTCCCACCAACATGAATACCATTTATATTAAATTGTGGATTGTTCAGTCGTTCTAGCATCCATTCCATACGTTTAACGCCTGGTTTGATACCAAATTTAGTTCGTTCATGTATCCAATATAAGCTGTCAAGGTAATTCATGTTTAGGACTCCTATGATTTTAATTGTTTAATTCGTAACTTAACACCATCATATTTTTCTTGATAAGTTGTTTGTTTATTTCGTTCTTCATTGATTACTTTCTCAGGTGCTTTGTTTACGAAATTTTCATTTGCCAATTTGTTATTTACACGATCTAATTCTTTTTGCCATTTATCTAGCTCTTTTTCTAAACGAGCAATTTCTTTATCCATATCAATGAGTCCTTCTAACGGCAATACAACTTCACCAGCTGTTGTAATCGATGTAATTGCCTTTTCAGGTATTTCAATTGAAGTTTCAATCGTTAGTTCGCTTGGATGGCAGAATCTGTCGATATAATTAGAGTTATTGACTAATGTTTCCTTTGTGTTTTCATTTTTTGCTTGAATAAAGATTGGAATAGCCTTTGATAACGGTGTATCTACTTCTAATCTAGATTGTCTTACAGATTTGATAATTTCAACAAGTTGTTGCATTGTTTCTTTACTGTCGTCAAAAATAAGTGATTCGTCAACTGTTGGCCATGCTGCATTGACAATTGTTTCACCATGATGTGGTAAGTTTTGCCAAATTTGTTCAGTAACAAATGGCATAAATGGATGTAGCATTCTCATTGTATTATCTAATACATAAGTTAATACTGATCTTGTCACTTGTTTTTGAGTTTCATCTTCACCGTTCATTGGTATTTTACTCATTTCAATATACCAATCACAGAATTCATCCCAAATAAAGTTATACAATGCACGCCCAACTTCACCAAATTCATATTTTTCACTAAGTTCTGTAACATTGGCAATTGTTTCGTTTAAGCGTGTTAAGATCCATTTATCTGCTAATGATAAATTGCCTGAAAGATCAACATCATCAACATTAAATGATTCACCTATATTCATGATACTAAATCTTGCTGCATTCCAAATTTTATTGATGAAATTCCAAACTGATTCAACCTTTTCCGTAGAATAACGTAAATCATGACCAGGTGATGAGCCTGTCGCTAAGAAATATCTCAAGCTATCAGCACCATATTCATCAATAACATCCATTGGATCGACGCCATTACCTAATGATTTACTCATCTTACGGCCGTCTTCAGCACGTACCAAGCCATGTAATAATACATCATTAAATGGTCTCTCACCTGTAAATTCTAAGCCTTGGAATATCATACGTGCGACCCAGAAGAAGATAATATCATACCCAGTAACCAATGCATTGGTTGGGAAGTAACGTTTGAAATCGTCAGCATCAACGTCTGGCCAACCTAAAGTTGAAAATGGCCATAAAGCACTTGAGAACCATGTATCTAATACATCAGCATCTTGTGTCCATTCTTCTGGATTGTCAGGAGCTTCTTCACCTACGTAAATTTCACCTGTTTCATTATGATACCATGCTGGAATTTGATGTCCCCACCATAATTGTCTAGAGATCGTCCAGTCTCTGATTTCTTCCATCCAACGGTTAAAAGTTTTTTCAAAACGTGCTGGTACAAAATCAATTCTATTATCAGTATCTTGATTATTTAATGCTTGCTCAGCTAAAGGTTTCATTTTTACAAACCATTGCGTTGATAGATAAGGTTCAACAACTGCACCAGAACGCTCAGAGTGACCTACTGAATGTTCATGCTCTTCAATTTTAATTACTAAGCCTTCTGCTTCCAAATCTTTAACTAATTGTTCACGACATTCAAAACGATCCATGCCTTCATATTTTCCAGCTTTATCGTTCATTTTACCAGATTCATCCATAACAATTATGCGTTCAAGATCATGTCGGTTACCTATCTCGAAGTCGTTTGGATCGTGTGCAGGCGTTACTTTCATTGCGCCACTACCAAAATCAATATCAACATATTCATCAGCTAATATTGGTAATTCTTTACCTATAATTGGTAGGATGACCTTTTTACCGATAACATCTTTATATCTATCATCATTCGGGTTTACAACAATTGCTGTATCACCAAGCATTGTTTCTGGTCTTGTTGTAGCAATTTCAATGTATCCTTCACCATCGGAATATGGATATTTAAAGTGATAGAATTTGCCTTGTACATCTTCGTGGATTACTTCGATGTCAGATAACGCAGTACGTGCAACTGGATCCCAATTGATAATATATTCGCCACGATAAATTAAGCCTTTATTGTACATATCAACGAATACTTTTTTAACAGCTTTACTTAAACCTTCATCTAAAGTGAATCTTTCTCTACTATAGTCTAAACCTAATCCTAATTTAGACCACTGGTTACGGATAAAGCTTGCGTATTCTTCTTTCCATTCCCAAGCTTTTTCAAGGAATTTTTCTCTACCTAAATCATGTCTAGATAAACCTTGTTCATTTAACTTCGCTTCAACTTTAGCTTGTGTTGCAATACCTGCGTGGTCCATTCCTGGTAGATACAGTGTATCGTAACCTTGCATGCGTTTCATACGTGTGATGATATCTTGTAATGTCGTATCCCATGCATGTCCTAAATGCAATTTACCCGTTACATTTGGTGGTGGAATAACGATTGTATATGTTTCCTTTGAATTATCTTCTGCAGCTTTAAAATATCCATTGTTTACCCATTGGTCATATCGTCCTGACTCAACTTCGCTCGGATTATATTTTGGTTTCATTTCCATTTGATAAAATCCTCCTTAAAATAAAAAATATCCGCCCTAATAATATAGGACGGATATTCCGTGGTACCACCTAAATTCATGAATCAAGTTATACTTAATCCATGCACTCATTATATGATTAACGCTCAAACACGCTTTAACCTAATCTACAAACGACAAACGCCGTATTTCAGTAAAAGTTCAATGTGGGCTACCTTCAATAAGTTAAACTATACACTTTCAGCTTACCGTGTACTCTCTGTCAAATCTAACTCTATTTACTCTTCCCAAAAGACAATATTTATTTCCTTAATTATAGTATAATGGATAGAGCAATAAGTCAATGCACTAGGGGGAAAATTTATGAATGAATGCGCTTTTGGCACAAAGGATCCAATTTACATACAATATCATGATGAAGTATGGGGACAACCGCTATACGATAGTCATGCATTATTCAAATTGTTAGCACTTGAATCTCAACATGCCGGTTTATCATGGCTAACTATTTTAAAGAAAAAAGAAGCATATGAAGCTGCTTTTCATAACTTTGATCCAGTAATCGTATCAAAGATGACATCTAAAGATATAGATAACCTTATGGACTTTCCAAATATCGTTCACCATCGTAAAAAATTAGAAGCTATTGTTGAGCAAGCTAAGGGTTTTTTGAAAATAGAAAATGAATTTGGTAATTTCAGTGATTTCTTATGGTCATATGTGGATCATCAACCTATTGATTTTAACTACAAACACAGTTCTGATCGTATTACTGTAGACGATAGAGCAAGACAATTATCTAAGGATTTAAAGCGTTATGGCTTTAAGTTTTTAGGACCAGTCACTGTATTTTCATTTCTTGAAGCTGCGGGTTTGTATAATGCACATCTACAATCATGCCCTAATAACCCTAAATATCTATAATCAATTTAGCTATTAAACAAGATACGTAACAACCGTTTCTACAATATAATAAGTATACAATAAAGAGCAGACCCGAAATAAAATTTCAGGTCTGCTCTACTTAATTCTTGATAAACATTAACTATATTGATTATTTAACTTCTGATTTCCACCATAGTGAATCTTTTGGATTTTCTACGGCCATTTCAAATTCTTTCTCTGTAGCAACTGTTGGATAAGAACCTTTTAATGATTGTTTTGATGTATCTTTAAATAAGAACAATACAACCAATAAACCAATAATACTTACTGCTAATAAGTAAAACGCAGGTGCTAAGTTATTATTTGTAACATGTACTAACCAAGAAGCAACTAATGGTGTTGTTCCACCAAATATTGAAACGGCGATATTAAACGTCCATGATAATGTTCTATATCTCACATTTGTAAAGAATAATGTTGGCAATGTTCCTGGCATTGTTCCTTCATATACGGATAAGACAATTCCAATCATTAATAAACCAATAAATAAGAAACCTAAATTTCCGCCATTTAAAAATTGGAACGAAATGATAGAGAAGACAATACCTAAAATTAAACCAACGCTGATAATTTTCTTGTTACCACTCTTATCGCCTAAGCGACCAAACATAATAGCAAATGGTAACATAATAATTAGTACAACTGCTGTAATCGGTGTACTGATTGTATCTTTTATGCCGACAATTTCATCTAAGTATGAAGGCATATATCCTAGTAACATATAGTTTGTAATATTGAAGAAAGCAACAAATACTACACATAATAAAATGTCACGTTTATTTTCTTTAATGATTTGTAAGAAACCAGGTTCATCTTCTTGATGATTTGCTAAGTCATTTTCAAATATTGGCGATTCTTCTAAGTGTGATCTTAAGTATAAACCGAATAAACCAATTGGAATACTTACGAAAAATGGGATACGCCAACCCCAAGATTGCATACTTTCAGATGGAATCAACCAAAACATAATAGTGATTAATACCGAAGCAAAAATGTAACCAGATAAAGTACCTAATTCTAATCCACTTCCCAATCTAATACGTTTGTTATCAGGTGACGATTCTGCAATATAAACCATTGCACCTGCATATTCTCCACCTACTGAAAAACCTTGCATTATACGAGCTAATAATAAAATAATTGGTGCCCATATTCCAATTTGATCATATGTAGGTAAAATACCAATGATAAATGTAGAAATCGCCATTAAAATGATGGTCGATGTTAGTACAACTTTTCGTCCATATTTGTCCCCAATTTTCCCAAATACAATGCCACCGACAGGACGTAATAAGAACGCTATCGCAAAAGTGGCAAATGTAAATATAAGTTTAATTTCATCATTTTCAACTTGACTGAAAAAGTTTTTACTTATAATTACGGCTAAATATGAATATAAAGCAAAATCAAACCACTCCATAGCATTACCGATACCAGTCGCAAATACACTTTTCTTTGCCTGATTTATGTCTACGGTGTTAATTTTATGCTTGTTAAACTTCATGACATATACACTCCTTTTATTTACAAGAAGTCATTTTAGCATGTATCAACTAAACGTCAACAGTTGATTTTACAATAAAAATCAATGCGTAAGCGGTTACTTACAGTGAGGCGTGTTGTTAGAAACGTTTAAAAATTTTTTAACAGTCAGAAAAGTCGGAATATTATATCGGTAAAAAATAACATATCATGAGTATATTTACACCCAGATTAATAGTGTATCCTGTTTTTAATGTAATCAACTTATATAATACAAAATGTATTTTTTTCTATAAAATGTCATGAAACAATCACAATTAAAAACAAACTCCTAATAACAAAATGAATGGTTATTAGGAGTTATTATTATTAATTAATTTTTAGTACGTGAATGTGCTCTATATTGCAGATAATACTTCAATAAAGGTGCAATTAAAAATAATATAAAGAATATTCTAAAGATATGATAACTAGATATCATGGCTACATCGGCTCCAGTCTCTATAGCTACTAACACAATTTGACTCATTCCACCTGGTGCAGCACCTAGGAACAACTCATTTATAGAATGATCTGACACTAGCGAGATAATATAAACCATTACGAATGCTAATAGGATAAGCATTACATTTTGAAAAGCGATAGCTACTGCTATACGACCTTTCATTTGATTTAATAAATTAGCAATTTGAACACCAATTCTAATCATATAAATAACTTGCGCAGCAGCAATGATGTAATTATCTAATGTAAATGTTATTCCAGTCATCATGTTCCAAATAATTAATACTACAATTGGGGCAAGTAACTGTCTAGTTGGAAAGTTGATTTTACCCATTAAGTAATAAACAACAGCAATAGCTACAATTAATAAAGCTATATTAGGTAAGTTTAATGCTTCTGTTAATTTCTGACTAGCAGTAGAAACAGCACCTGCATGTCCACCACTGTCTCTAAAAAAATAAGAAATAAATGGGACCAATACAACGACAAATATAATACGTGACGTTTGTGTTAAACTAACAACCATGATATTTGCTTTTTTATCTTCTTCTGCCATGACTAGCATTTGACTTAATGCACCAGGTATTACACTTAAAATGGCTGTCTCGGTATTAACTTTCGCAATTTTCTTAAAGAAATATGCAATTATTAATGCTAAGACTAATAACATAATGGTAATTAAAACAATTGTTAACCAATCGTCTTTAATATCATAAATTACTTTCTTAGTAAATGTGCTTCCAATTTGTACCCCTAATAGAATGAGTCCAATTTGACTAAGCCAAAATGGCCATTTGATATCTAAATGAAAGAACCTGATACAGATTACACTTGCTATAATCGGGCCAAACATAAACGGTAGTAAAATGTGTGCTGAATGCAATAGCAAACTGAGTATAATGGCTAAACCCAAAACAATTAAATTGTTTCTTAAATGTTTATTCATGACTTCACAACTTTCGTTATTTTCTTTGTCATTTCAAGCAATAAAAAATGCCCGTTCAACGCTTCTGTTGTCCGGGCACATTGTTGAAAATTATACAATTCTGCTTAATGCAGTATCAAATGCTTTAATTGTTTGTTCAATATCTTCTTTGGTGTGTGCAGTTGAAAGGAATGTACCTTCAAATTGTGATGGAGGTAGAAATACGCCTTCATTAGCCATTTCTCTATACATTTGGCTAAACAATTCTAAATCACTACTATTTGCTTCGTCAAAGTTAGTCACTGGCCCCGGGTTTAAGAAATACCCTATCATTGAACCAGCACGATTAACTGTGATAGGTACATTATGTTTACTGAATACTTCTTTTAAACCTGTTTCCAGTATATCTCCTAGTTCATTGAAGTAATCATATGATTCTGGTGTAAGTTGACTTAATGTCTCATAGCCACTTGTCATCGCTAATGGATTACCTGAAAGCGTACCAGCTTGATAAATATCACCAAGTGGCGCAATTTGATCCATTATTTCTGCTTTACCACCGAATGCACCAACTGGCAATCCGCCACCTATTACTTTACCAAGACAAGTTAGGTCCGGAGTAACATTAAAGTAACCTTGTGCACAGTTATATCCAACTCTAAAGCCTGTCATGACTTCGTCAAAAATCAATAAAGAACCATATTCAGTCGTGATATCTCTTAATCCTTGTAAGAAACCTTCTACTGGTGGTACAACACCCATATTTCCAGCAACAGGTTCCACAATCACGCCTGCAATATCGTCACCAAACTCTTCAAAAGCCACTTTAATTGCATCTAAATCATTATAAGGTACAGTTATTGTATTCTTTGCAATACCTTCAGGTACACCAGGTGAATCAGGTAAACCTAAGGTCGCCACACCTGAACCAGCTTTGATTAATAAAGAATCACTGTGCCCATGATAACAGCCTATAAATTTAACAATTTTATTTCGTCCAGTATATCCACGTGCTAAACGTAAAGTATCTAATGTTGCTTCTGTGCCTGATGACACCATTCTTACCTTTTCAATAGAAGGAACACGTTCGATAACGAGCTCAGCTAGTTTGTTCTCTTGTAATGTTGAAGCACCAAAACTAGTACCTTTATCTACCACTTGATGAATACTATCAATCACTTGTTTATTTTGGTGACCTAGAATAAGCGGTCCCCAACTTAAGACATAATCTATATATTCATTTCCATCAATATCATAAATTTTTGATCCTTTACCATGATCCATAAATATTGCTGGTGTATCTACTGATTTGAAAGCTCTAACTGGACTATTGACACCACCTGGCATCAATGTTTCAGCTTTTTGCATCGCCTGTTCAGAATTCGTATACCTCATTAATTTATCCTCCTTATTGTTCGTCTAGATAACGACAAATATCTTTTGAGAAGTAAGTGACAATCATATCTGCACCTGCACGTTTCATAGAAATCATTTGTTCCATAACGACAGCCTTTTCATCTATCCAACCGTTTAATGCAGCAGCTTTCGTCATACTATATTCACCACTTACATTGTAAGCTACTACTGGAATATTCGTTGTATTTCTAACGTCTCTTATAATATCTAAAAAGCTTAATGCCGGTTTGACAATCATCATATCAGCACCTTCAGCTAAATCACTCTCAAGCTCTCGCATAGCCTCTCTTCGGTTCGCTGGGTCCATTTGATATGTCTTACGATCTCCGAATTGTGGTGTTGATTCCGCAGCATCTCTAAATGGTCCAAAGAAACTTGATGCATATTTAATACCATAACTCATGATTGGTACATTTTGATAACCAGCAGCATCTAATCCTTCACGAATCGCAGCAACAAATCCATCCATCATATTACTTGGTGCAATAATATCTGCGCCCGCTTCAACTTGAGAAATTGCTGTCTTCACTAATAATGGTAATGATTTATCATTATCCACATCTTTTGTCTGTTCATTGATTACACCACAGTGACCATGATCTGTATACTCACATAGACATGTATCAGCTACTACAAGTAAATCACTATATAATGATTTAGCCTTGCGTGTTGCTTCTTGGACAATTCCGTTATGGTCATATGCACCTGTACCTACATGGTCCTTTTCATTGGGTACACCAAAGAACATAATGGCTCTAATACCTAATTCATATGCTTCTTTAATTTCTTCTTCTACTAAATTTAAGCTCAATTGATATACACCAGGCATTGAGACGATTTCTTCCTTAACGTTATCTCTTTCTACTACAAATATCGGATATATTAAATCCTCTTTATGAACGTGTGTTTCACGAACGATATCTCTCATTGACTTACTACTACGTAATCTTCTGTGTCTATCAAATTGCATTATCTTTCCAACTTTCTAAGATTTTATTTACTAGTGAATCTAGTGTTTGTATATTGGCTTTTGTAGCTTGAATATCAAATTTATTAATTGTTGCTAATGTTTGATCTCCAATTACATAATAATGATTAAAGTCGATATCACCGGCTTGATTAAAGAAAAATTCTACTGCTGATGAGCTCGCAAATGTAATTGCATCAACTGCATTATTTGATAAAAGCTGTATAACATTATTTATATTTTCAGTATGTGGAATAGGCTGATATAAGTCAATTTTCTGAACTGAAAATGATTGATCTTCTAATGCATATTGTAAGTATGGCCTAGCAGCTTGGCTAGAAGGAATTAATATTTTACTATGTTTTTCACCTTGGAAGTCTTGAATAAAACCTTCTTGTGAATAATCTTTAGGGCAATAATCAACTTGAATCCCTTTAGATTGGCAATATTCTGCAGTCTTTTTACCAATTACTGCAACATGGCTAACGTGTGTTTGTGTAAAATATGGTAAAAAGTACTCCACTGCTTTTTTAGACGAAAAAATAAGCCAGTCATAGTTAACTTCTAGTAATTCAGTATCAAAGGATAATGGCGCTACATCAATTAATGGTTTGTGTAGTATACATACATCCTCTCTCTTAAATTTACTAGTTTGTGTCATAACTATAACTGGTCTCATTGATTTCACCTCAAACGATTTATTCAGATTCGTTTAATGTCTTAATTATTTCATATGCACCTTGTGCATTCAATACATCTGTTACCTTTTCACCTAATTCTACAGGATTTGTACCTTGTTCTGTATGTTGATAACGTGTCTTACCATCTGGTGACATAATTAATCCTGTGAATTCAATCAAACCATCAGAACCTTTAGTAGCATAACCACCAATTGGCACTTGGCAACTTCCATTCATTCCTGCTAAGAATGTACGCTCTGCAGTAACACAATCTGCAACATCTGCATTGTGTACTTGTTGTAATAAATCAAGTAACTCTTGATCATCTGATCGACATTCAATACCTAATGCACCTTGGCCTATTGCGGGAATCAAAGTATCTTCGTCTAGATAAGAAGTTACAATATCATCTGACCAACCCATACGTTTAAGTCCTGCTGCTGCTAAAATAATGGCGTCATAATCTTCTGTTTCTAATTTCTTAAGACGTGTGTCGATATTTCCACGTATCCATTTTATTTGTAAATTAGGATGCTTAGCTAGAATTTGCGCACCTCTTCTTAATGAGCTCGTTCCTACAATACTATTATCAGGTAACTCATCTAATGGAACATGATTTTTTGCTATATAGGCATCGTATGGATTTTCACGGTCTGGAATACACCCCAATGTTAAGCCCTCAGGAATAACACTTGGAACGTCCTTAAGTGAATGAATTGCCATATCTATTGAATGATCGAATAATTCATTTTGAATTTCCTTAACGAATAAACCTTTACCGCCAACCTTCGATAATTGTTTATCGATAATTCGGTCACCTTTAGTAACGATTTCTTTGATTTCAATTTCTAAATTTTCATCAATGGCCTTTAATTTATCTATAAATTGTTGGCTTTGTGTTAAAGCAAGTTTACTCCTACGAGAACCAACGACTAGTTTACGCATGATGTGCCTCCTTGTGTCAATGACTATATGTCATTAAATCATGAATAGCTTATATAATTCGATATTTAATGTATACTTGAAAAATGTGAAGCAAAAAATAAATTAATCATACTTAGACAGAATAATATTGCATTAAAGTAAATGAGTTTAATTGACTCTATCTTTTTTCTTACCCTAAAAAGTAAATAAACACCATATAATAAGGTTATAATCGTAGATAAAAATACCTTTGGATCAATTAATATCTTTACACCTAGCGTGTTAAAGCCCCATTGTGCACCTAAAATGATACTTAAAATAATAAGCGAAAATCCTATTAATGTACTATAAAAAACAACTTGTTCTAAAGTTGCTACACTCGCTATTCTAAAATACTTTTGGTTAAAACGCTTTTGCTTTAAATTTTTATATTGAATGAAATATAAAATACAATTTACAAAAGCAAAGGCAAAAAGTGCATAACTCATCGTTGCCAATGCAATGTGCACGACTAACAGTTCATTAATCACAGTCGTTTGACCAATTGAACTTTGATAGTGCATAGGTTGGAACGTATTTACTGCAATAAATACAAATCCTATTAAATTAAATAAGAAAATCGATATATTAATTTGCTTTATCACACTGATGACAATAGATATAGAAATGATTAACCAAGCAAGTGCAAATAACACATCAAAAATATTATTTAACGGGACATGTTGTGTTGCGTTTATATAAAAAGATAAAGAGATTGTCTGTAATACCCAAACAATCCCCAAAGTAACGAACCCCACTTTACTTACGATGTAATGTTTCTTAACAAAGTCGATAAAATAACAAGCAATACTGATTAAATAAAATACTAATATAAGTTCATTTAACCTAATAAATAAAGTTTCTTGCATATCATCACCATTTGAATATGCTTATTCAAAACTTAGAATTTGACTATTAGTCACTTCACTCTTTTTCTTACGTGGTTCGTAACCAGCCTCAGCTTCTATGTCAAAAATGTTTTGAAACAGCTCTAATTTTTCGTTGCCTTTTCTATCACTACTCAATTCTTTAGCTTGTTTAATTGGATCCTTTAACATTTGATTGATGATGCTTTTTGTATGCTTCGAGATGACTTTACGTTCTCTCTCTGAAAGACCTGGTAACTTTCTATCTATACTTTCCATGGTTTCAGCTTGAATATTCATTGCTTTCTCACGTAAAGCTCTAATAACTGGTACAACACCTAACATATTAACCCATTCATTATGAGCAGCTATTTCAGATGGTATACGTTGCATTATCTCGTTAGCTGCATCTTGACGTTCTCTTAAATTAGCATCTACTAATCCTTTCAAATCATCAACATCATAATTAAAGATACTTTGAATGGCATCTATGTTTGGCTCAATGTCTCTTGGTACTGCGATATCGATAAGTACTAAAGAGTCAGTTTTTCGTTCATTCGCAATAGACTGTATCATTTCATTTGTGATGATATAATTCTCAGAGCTAGTAGAACTAATAACGATATCAACTTTAGCTAAAAGTTTTGGTAATGATGACATTGGTTCAAAGTTTACATTATGTTTCGTTGCAAGATCTTGTGCTTTACTTAGTGTTCTATTCACAATCGTAATATCAGTAACTCCTGAACCAATTAAATTTAGAAGTGATAACTCACTCATTTCCCCTGCACCAATGATTAAAGCTTGCTTATTGTTGATTTTGCCAAATACTTTCTTACTAAGTTCAACTGCTGCATAAGAAACACTTACTGCATTATCTGCTATATCAGTTTCGTTATGTGCTTTTTTCGCAAAAGTAATAGCTTGTTTAAAAAGATGATTAAAAATCGTACCTGTTGTTTCTTCATCTTGGGCAATAAAGAATGCATCTCTTATTTGTCCTAGAATTTGAGTCTCACCAAGTACAATAGAATCTAGACCAGAAGTGACATGCAATAAATGATTTACTGCTTCGTCCCCCACGTTTACTTCTGTCATTTCCTTTATTTCTTCGACATCAAATCCAAATGATCGTGCTAAAAAGCGTTGAATATAGTAACGACCCGTATGAATTTGATCTACGACTGCATATACTTCTGTACGATTACATGTTGATAAAATAACATTCTCTAAAATAGATTTTGTCTCAAATAAATCAACATTGGCTGAACGTATGGCATCATCTTTGAAAGCAACTTTTTCTCTAAGTGCTACATCTGCTGTACGATGATTAATGCTTACCGCAATTAAATGCATTTATAACGCCCTCCATACATATTACAATAACTAAATTATAACACAATTATTGCTGTAGTTAAGCATGTTGCTTAACTAAATTAGAAGAATTATAATTTACATTCAAATTGTTGTCATAATTTAGTCGAAATTAGACAATTTCGTATCTAAATTGATTACAGTTTTAAATGATTATAAATAACGTGCTATCTTATCCCAAATTTGTTGTTGCTTATTATTTTTCACAGATGAATAACTAATTATATCGTCTTCTGGTTCCATTTCTAACTTTTGCTGTATATTTGCTAAATGTTTTTGTACTTTACCCTTTGGAATTTTATCTTCCTTTGTCGCAACGATTAATGTCGGTAATTCATAATATTTAAGATAATTATACATTAAGATATCATCTTCAGTTGGGTTATGTCTTAAATCAACAAGTTGTATGACCAACTTTAAAGATTCTCTTTCTGAAATATAGCGTTCAATCATTTTACCAAATGATTCACGTTGTTTCTTGCTCACTTTGGCATAACCGTATCCTGGTACATCGACGAATACAAGTTGATTATCGATATTATAAAAATTTAAAGTTTGAGTTTTTCCAGGTTGTTGGGAGGTACGTGCCATATTTTTTCTACCTATCATACTGTTAATAAATGTAGATTTACCAACGTTAGATCTTCCACTTAACGCCACTTCTGTAAGACCCGTTTCTGGATATTGTTCAGGTTTTACTGCGCTGATTAATAATTCTATTTCATTAGGATTTATCTTCATTTTTGTCGACCCTCTTTTCTACTAATTTGACTGTTCTATTATATTACAGTTTTGCTTATATGAATACGACTATTTACTGGCCTTGTAATTTGTAGCTTAAAAATAATTTTAAATTTGCAACACGATATATACAAATGACTTTCAAATCAATAAAACAAAAAAAGTCCTAAGTTGATATGATAACAACTTAGGACTTTACATAAACACTATTTAAGCTGATGTTTGTTCTTTATTAATAAGATTACCATCTTTATCATATAGCTCAGGTTCTTTTTCTTCAGTGATTGTTTCATCAGTGATTACAACCTTAGCAACGCCTTCAGATGAAGGTACATCATACATAATATCAATTAATGCTTCTTCGATAATAGAACGTAAACCACGAGCACCAGTCTTACGTTCAATTGCTTTCTTACTGATTGCTGCTAGAGCTGCTTCAGTAAATTCTAACTCAACATCATCTAATTCTAACATCTTCGTATATTGTTTAACTAATGCATTCTTAGGTTGCGTTAAAATATTATTTAACGCATCTACATCTAATGTTTCTAAGTTAGCCACAATTGGCACACGACCAATAAATTCTGGTATTAGACCATATGATTGTAAGTCTTCTGGTCTAATTTGTTCTAAAATTGCATCTTCATCGTATTTAGATGCCTCACTACTTGAGAAACCAATGACCTTTTCGCCTAATCTACGTTTGATTACTTCATCGATTCCATCAAAAGCGCCACCAAGTACGAATAAAATATTCGTCGTATCAATTTGAATCAATTCTTGGTTAGGATGTTTACGTCCACCTTGTGGCGGAACGCTAGCAGTTGTTCCTTCCAAGATTTTAAGCAATGCTTGTTGTACACCTTCACCAGAAACATCTCTAGTAATAGATGTGTTTTCTGATTTTCTAGCTATTTTATCAATTTCATCGACATAAATAATACCTTTTTCAGCTTTATCTACATCAAAGTCCGCTGCTTGTATTAATCGTAGTAAGATGTTCTCTACATCGTCACCAACATAACCTGCTTCAGTCAGACTTGTAGCATCTGCAATAGCAAATGGTACATTTAAAGTTTTAGCTAACGTTTGTGCTAATAACGTTTTACCACTACCAGTAGGTCCAATTAATGCAACGTTACTCTTTTGTAATTCAACTTCATCATCTTTCGGACCTAACTGTTGAATACGTTTGTAATGATTATATACTGCAACTGCTAATGATTTCTTAGCCTTTTCTTGACCAATAACATAATCGTTTAATTGATCCATAATTTCTTTAGGTGTTGGCAATTCAGTTAAACCTTCTGGTTCAGCTTGAGCTAATTCTTCTTCTACAATTTCAGAACATAGCTCGATACATTCATTACATATATATACGCCACTTCCTGCGACTAATTTTTTCACTTGATCTTGATCTTTACCACAGAAAGAGCATTTTAAATTCTCTTCACCTTCATTGAATTTAAACATTCTATTTACACCCCTATTCCCTAAAGACTATACTAAATAGTATTTTAATATGCAACTTATACAATTCCAAGTTTTTTGCATAAAGTACTGTAGCAGATACATTAATGAATGCATCTGCTACTGGATTACTATATTAAACAACTAACATATAATTCACAAAACAATTTGCTTAGTTTATATTTAGTTATGCTTCAGTGTCATCTTTAGATGGTTCTACTAACTTTGCTTCATCAACTAATAAATCGATAACTTTTTGGATACGCACGTCATTCTTAACGATGTCTGTGCTACCAAGTGTTTGTTTAATATCTTCTACTGAGATATTAAATTGTTCACTCATTTTTTCTAATTCTTTATCGATGTCAGCATCAGTTACTTCAACCTCTTCTGCATCAGCGATTGCTGTTAATGTTAAGTTTGTCTTAACGCGCTCTTCAGCATCGTCTTTCATTTGTTCTCTTAATTGTGATTCATCTTGACCAGAGATTTGGAAGTATGTTTCAAGATTTAAACCTTGTTGTTGCATACGTTGACCAAATTCTTGAACCATGCGATCTAATTCTGTATTAATCATCGCTTCTGGAATATCGATTGTTGCATTGTTTGAAGCTTTGTTAATCGCTTCTTCTTTTTGAGCATTTTCTGCTTCAGTTGCTTTTTGTTCAGCTAAACGTTTACGTAAATTTTCTTTGTACTCGTCAACTGTGTTCGCTTCAGCATCTAACTCATTAGCAATTTCATCAGTCAATTCTGGAACATCTTTAAATTTAATTCCATTTACTTTAGTTTTGAATGTAGCTTCTTTACCAGCTAATTCTTCAGCGTGATATTCTTCTGGGAAAGTAACGTTTACATCTTTCTCTTCACCAGCTTTAACACCTACTAATTGTTCTTCGAATCCTGGGATAAATGAACCTGAACCGATTTCTAAATCGTAACCGTCAGCTTGTCCACCTTCGAATTGTTCACCGTCAACATAACCATCAAAGTCGATGTTTACTGTATCGCCTTCTTCAACAGCACCATCTTCTTTAACGACCATTTCAGCTAAGTGGCCTAATTGGTGATCGATAGACTCTTGAACTTCTTCGTCTGTTAATTCAGAACTTTGTTTTTCGATTTCTAATCCTTTGTAGTCACCTAATTGTACTTCAGGCTCAACTACTACAGTAGCTTCGAAAGTCATGTCTTTACCTTTTTCAATTGAAGTAACATTGATTTCAGGTTGATCAACTGGTTTAATGCCAGTTTCATCAATTGCTTCACCGTAAGCTTCTGGTAATAAGATATCAACTGCATCTTGATATAATGCTTCTACGCCAAAGCGTTGTTCAAAGATTGGACGTGGTACTTTACCTTTACGGAAACCAGGTACATTAATTTGTTTAACTACTTTTTTAAAAGCCTTATCAATTGCATTGTCTACTTTTTCTGCTGGAACTGTAACGGATAATACACCTTCGTTACCTTCCTTTTTTTCCCAAGTTGCTGTCATGTATAAAAACCTCCATGATTATCCTATTTTATTTTTTCAACTCCATTATTATAGCATACGTCAATGTTCTACACAAACACGGAACATACAAAACAATTGGCATGTTGAAATTTTAATTAATTCGATTTTTTAATACTACCATATTTACTTACCCAAATTACACAAACTTAATTAAATTATTCCTGTATATCGATGGATACAAGTAATTTGGTAACTTCGTTTGATTCATCTATTTCCTCTAGCCCCAACATCGATTTGAAATAGTTTACATATGCTTCTATCCAAACTGCTAGTGGTGCAAACTCAAGAATATCAAGTGGGTATAATAAAATCGCATGATTATTCATTAAGTGATGTGCTTCATCTGTTATTTGTGCAGCGTCATCTTCTAAACGATTGAGCACTTCTGGTATAACTTGTATCTTTATGTCTGTATGGTCCAGTCCTGCTAAATCTTTAGGAATCGGTAATAAATCAAACCCGTACTTCTTAATTTGTACTGGCTCACTGTAACTTGCAAAACGTAAATATTCAAGCATAATGCTTATCACATTAGGTGCTAACGGTAACGCTTCTATAAGATTTGCCACCGTTTTTTTATAATTATATTGATTATGATCTATTAAAGTTAACACTGTATTGACCTGTTCTCTCACAGACAATACGTCAAATTGTTGTAGTTGTTGTGACGCACGTTCATTATGTTGTTCTAGTTGACTGAGAGCATATTCCTTTAAAGGGTACAACTCCATACGTGTTCTATGATCATTGACCTCATCAATAATTTGGTCAATGACTTCGACCACTTCAAAATATTGTCCTAAACCACTTAAACTTTTAATATAATAGACCATTAATTCATCGTACTTTGTTATGCCTTGCTTTAATAAAATGATAGCCTCTTCACGTAATTCTAAATAATGTTTCATTTGATATAGCATGGAACATTTCAATAATGCCAAAGCGTCATCAAGTTCAAATTGTCTTTCATAATCCTCAAACAATTCATACGCATGATCGAAATGACCATTGTGTAAAGATTCTTTGATGTCTCGTGTTAACTTTTTTTGTGATTGCGGAAAAGGGATAATATCAGACATAACCATACACCTCTACTTTAATGCTTGTAATATTAAAGCACTCCATGTTTCAAAATCATCATAATTGTCAATTTTTGCTTGATCCATCCACTTTATTCTTAAAGTATCGGTCTCTTTTGCCTCAACATCACTACTATTGACATTAATTTTAAACACAACGCCCATATGTACTTCTCCAACTTCATTAGTATCATCATTAATAAAGCCAATGTAGGCTAAGTTTTGAGATTTTTGAGCAGATAATCCAACTTCTTCTTCTAGTTCTCTTTGTGCGTTAACTCTTAACACTTCATTAATTGAGTCTGCACCTTTAACATCATTCATATGGCCACCAACACCAATCGATGATTGTCCGTGTAATCTAGCTTCACCGCCACCTGACAAACGTTCGTAAACTAAAATTTCATCACGCTCATTTTCCAAAATACAATATGAAATGAGTTGTTTATATGTAGGGTCCTCCTCCATATCTCCGCGACGTTTCACTTCATATTTAGTCAAAGTATCAAATATTTCTTGACCTTTCACTGAATTTTTATCCAAGAAACCATTAAATTTATTTTTTTCTTCATTAAATAATGTAGATCTTGGTACTACTGTTATCATTTCATCAAACTTAGACATAATTTACTCCTTTGAATCTGACTTTACAGCCATTTTATCAAATGATAACGCTATATATCAAAATGTTTATTAAACACAACATATATGTACCATCTTTTAAGTATAAATATAAAATAAAGAGATGTACAAAGGTGTACATCTCTTTATTTTGAAATATTATTTTAAAGCTTCTTTAGCTTTAGCTACTAATTCACCGAAAGCTTTTTCATCTGAAATAGCAATTTCAGAAAGCATTTTACGGTTAACATCGATTTCAGCTTTTTTCAAACCATTCATTAATCTTGAATAGCTCATGTCATGTTGACGTGCAGCCGCATTGATACGAGTAATCCATAATTTACGGAAATCACGTTTTCTTTGACGACGGTCACGGAATGAATATTGACCTGATTTCATTACTTGTTGTTTTGCTACTTTATATAATGTGCGTTTTGCACCGAAGTAACCTTTAGCTAATTTAATCGTCTTTTTACGACGAGCTCTTGTTACTGTTCCACCTTTAACTCGTGGCATAATAAATTCCTCCTCTAAATATCTTCGTACTTAATATGTTCTTCTGACTTTTTGCGTCAATTATTTTTTATAAGATAATAATTGTTTTACACGTTTCATGTCTGATTTGTGTACTAATGAAGCTTTACGTAATTTACGTTTTTGCTTAGTAGATTTGTTTGCGAATAAGTGAGATGTGAAAGCTCTTGAACGTTTTAATTTACCTGAACCAGTTCTTTTAACACGTTTAGCTGCTCCACGGTGTGTTTTCATTTTAGGCATGATTCATTTCCTCCTGTAATATCTTTATTATTTTTCGTTTAATGGGCTAAGCGTAATAAACATTTGACGCCCGTCCATTTTTGGTCTTTGTTCAACTGTTGCGATATCTTTACATTCATCTGCAAATTTCTCTAAAACACGTTGACCAATTTCTTTGTGCGTAATCGCACGACCTCTGAAACGAATTGAAACTTTACATTTATCGCCTTTAGATAAAAATTTGCGACCATTTTTCAATTTTGTTTGGAAATCATGTTCCTCAATTGTTGGACTCAAACGAATTTCTTTAAGATTAATTGTTTTTTGTTTCTTCTTCATTTCTTTTTCTTTTTTCTGTTGTTCGAATTTATACTTACCGTAATCCATAATTCTAGCAACAGGTGGTTTAGCGTTTGGAGCCATTAAGACTACATCTAAACCAACACGATCAGCCATTTCAAGGGCTTCGTTTTTCGTTTTAACGCCAATTTGTTCTCCATCTTGGCCAATTAAACGTAATTCTTTTGCGCGAATCTTTTCGTTAACTTGAGTTTGATCTTTTGCTATGGTTGACACCTCCAAGATTTTTACGAAATTATCCCAAGCAAAAAGAGCGAGTACATAACATACCCGCTCTTCTCTACACATGACAATCCATGTATATATAGACCTGCCAACTGCAATTAGCGTCGCTACAGGTGAGAAGCGGGAGCTTCTTCTTGGTTCGTTTCGTATTCAACGTTACCTATCATATCAACATTAATTGGCTAAGTCAACAGTTTTATTAAATTATTTTATTTCATCCATTTTTACATCTTGACGCAAGTCAACTTGTTCTAAAGGAATCTTCTTCGTTTTATAGCGTAATTTATGATAGATAAAGAACACTAAGAATACTGGTATTCCCATATAAGTAATGACAAAGCGATTTAAATCAAAGTCACCTGTTTTGATGAAATCAACGTCTTGACCAATGATAACAATCACACATAATATACCGGCAAAAATAGGTCCAAATGGGAATAGTTTAGCAGTATATTTAAGCTTAGATTTATCATAATTTTGCTTGTTAAATGCCTTTCTAAATCTATAGTGGCTTATCGCAATACCTACCCATGCAATAAAACCGGTCATACCACTAGCTGCAACGATATATTGATAAGCATCTCCACTTACATGTTGTAATAAGAAAATACCGATTACAATTAATGCAGTTACGAATAATGAAATATACGGTACACCGTATTTGTTAGTTTTACCAAAAATTGGAAAGGCTAGTTTATCTTTACTCATTGAATATAACATACGTGTTGATGCATACATTCCAGAATTACCTGCAGATAATACTGAGGTAAGGATGACAGCATTCATAAATGACGCTGCAAATGCTAAACCAGCATTTTTAAAGACTAATGTAAATGGTGATGTAGCTACACTATCATCTCCACCCATTAACGCAGAGCTATCATATGGAATTAACATACCGATAACAAATATCGCTAAGATGTAAAATAATAATATTCTCCAGAATACTTGTTTTATCGCTTTAGGTACTGCACGCTCTGGATTTTCAGATTCACCTGCAGTAATACCAATCAATTCTGTTCCTTGGAATGAGAATCCGGCAACTAAGAATACACCTAATATAGATAATAAGCTTCCACCAATACCATCACCTAAGATTGGTCCATTTCCTTTTGTAAATGTATCAAAGCCAACAAATTCGCCACCCATGATACCTACAATCGTTAACAATCCAATCGCAATAAAGATAATAACTGTTACGACTTTAATCAAAGCAAACCAATATTCACTTTCTCCATAAACTCGAACTGATAAAGCATTTAAACCAAAGATAATTATTAAGAATAAACAACTCCACAACCACGCTGGAATGCCTGCTAAAGGACTCCAATATTGTATAACTTGTGCAGCTATTGTAACATCTGCCGCTACTGTTATTACCCAGTTAAACCAATAGTTCCATCCTAATGCAAATCCTAATGAAGGATCTACAAATCTTGTTGCATATGTACTAAATGAACCAGATACCGGTAAATAAGTAGCCATTTCACCTAGTGATGTCATTAAGAAGAATACCATTGCACCGATTATAGCGTAGGCGAGCAATGCACCTAGAGCTCCAGCGTCATGGATTGCACCACCTGAAGTCATAAATAACCCAGTTCCGATACAACCTCCAATTGCTATCATTGAAATATGACGGTCTTTAAGTCCCCTTTGTATACCATCATTCTGATTATTTTGTTTTGCCATAGAAGCTTCCTTTCTTTGTAAACTTAGAGGTTAACTTTCTATATGTTTTAGCCAGTGTCTTTATAGTTTGTCTCATACTGACAGCTTATGATTATCCACATCAGTAGTCACTATAATTTTGCTCTTTCCCGAAGCATATGCTTTATAGTTTTACGCCTAAAAAAAGGTTGCATACCTAATAGATATGCAACCAATTTAATAATAGCATGTATATAGGTAGCACATCACATATGTGACAGTTCAGTCTCTTTCGATAACTGACCCAACAAACAGTATAAATGGATAAAGTCTGTTTCGGCGATTTTACCTTTCAACATTCGTCATATGACCCATTCGACATCAAAATGCTTACTTATTAAAAACGCAACCTCTAACTCAAATTTTATGAATTTTATTTATTTCACTAACTTGTAATATACATTATTTTGTAAAGACTTTCAAGACTATCTTTGTTTTTTCAAACGAATCTCATCTACAAGATTCCAAATGAATTCATCTTTTTCAAGTGTTTCTTGATCTTGAGAACCATATTTCCTTACATTTACTTCATTGTTTTCAACTTCTTTATCACCAACAACAAGTTGATAAGGAATTTTTTGCATTTGAGCTTCTCTTATTTTATAGCCCATTTTTTCATTACGATCATCAATGTCTACACGTACGCCTTGTGATTTCAACTCATCTTGAATATGACGTGCATAATCATAATGTAAATCAACATTAACTGGAATAATAGCTACTTGTTTAGGTGCTAACCAAGTAGGATATGCACCCTTAGTTTCTTCAGTCAAGAATGCAACAAATCGTTCCATTGTTGACACTACGCCTCGGTGTATAACTACTGGGCGATGTTGTTCACCATCATTTCCGATATATGTTAAATCGAATTTTTGAGGTAATAAGAAATCGAGTTGTGCAGTAGATAATGTTTCTTCTTTACCCATTGCAGTTTGAACTTGAACGTCTAATTTCGGACCATAGAACGCCGCTTCACCGATTGCTTCTTCATAATCCAATTCTAATTCATCAGCCGCTTCTTTTAACATGCTTTCAGCTTTGTTCCACATATCATCATCATCGAAGTATTTTTCTTTATCTTCAGGATCGCGGTAACTTAATCGGAATGAATAATTTTCAAAACCAAAATCATTATAAACATCAATTATAAGATTAACAACGCGTTTGAATTCTTCTTTAATTTGATCTGGACGTACGAAAATATGCGCATCATTTAAAGTCATACCACGAACACGTTGCAATCCTGATACTGCCCCACTTGCTTCATAACGATGCATTGTACCTAACTCTGCAATACGAATTGGCAACTCACGGTATGAATGTGGTTTATTCGCATAGATCATCATATGATGCGGGCAGTTCATAGGGCGTAGTACCATTTCTTCATTTTCGTCTAATTTCATTGTTGGGAACATATCATCTTGATAGTGATCCCAGTGACCAGATGTTTTATATAAATCAACATTTGCCATAACTGGTGTATACACGTGATCATATCCCATGCTCACCTCTTTATCGACAATATAACGTTCGATTTCACGGCGAATTGTAGCACCGTTAGGCAACCATAAAGGTAGACCCGCACCAACAAGTTGGTTATTAGAGAATAATTCTAACTCCTTACCAATTTTACGGTGATCACGTTCTTTTCTTTCTTCAAGCATTTGTAAATGTGCTTTTAAATCCTTTTTGTCAAAGAACGCAGTACCATAAATACGTTGTAGCATTTTATTATTGCTATCACCACGCCAATATGCACCAGCTGTAGATAATAGTTTAAACTCTTTTATTTTCGCAGTAGTTGGAACATGTACACCTCGACAAAGATCTGTAAATTCACCTTGAGAGTATAATCTTACATTTTCATCTTCAGGTATTGCATCAATCAATTCTTGTTTATAAGGGTCATCACTAAAGAATGCTTTTGCTTCATTTCTAGTTACCACTTTACGTTCTATTGGATAATTTTCATTGACTATTTGTTTCATTGTCTTTTCAATTTTTTCAAAGTCATCAGATGATATACTTTCTTCCATATCGAAGTCATAGTAGAATCCACCCTCAATCACTGGACCTACACCAAAGCAAACATCTCCATACAGACGTTTTAAAGCTTGTGCCATTAAATGTGCTGTCGAATGACGTAACACTTCTAATGCTTCTTCACTACCTGGTGTTACGATTTCAATTTCCCCATCAGTTTCAATTGGACGTGTTAAATCAATCAATTGTCCATTTAATTTACCTGCAACAGCTTTTTTACGTAAACCAGGGCTAATAGATTGTGCTATATCTTCAGTTGTTGTGCCTTTATCAAACACCTTCGAATTGCCATCTGGAAATGTTATATTAATTTGCTCCATAATTACCCTCCTATTTTTCATATGTACTATCATCAATAATGAACTGTCAAACACACTACTAAAAAAACAAAAAGACCCCATCCCAAAAGGGACGAGGTCATCGTGGTACCACCCTAAAATAAGACATCGTCTAACTTAAAGTTAACTTTGCCTACTCTACTTAAGATAACGGTCTTGAGCCGGATGTGATTTAGCACACCATTTACAAAGTAGTAATGAACAAGTATACTTACCAAAATCTCATCTCACTTGGCTCTCTGTAAAGTATTCACTGGTCCATCATGTCTTTGACAATTTCATATTGATTTAGATTTATCTATATTATACAACAATTATTCAATATTTCAATCGTTCCTATAATTTTTTCCTTCAAGATAGTATGGTGTAGCCAATGCTTTAATACGCTCTAATATTCTAGCCGCCTTAGTTTGCTCTGTACCATCACGGGTCACAGAAAGATGATGTTCCAATTCTTTGAAGCTCAGGTTAGATGTGAAGAATGTAGGTAGTTCTTGTACCATACGATAATGTAACAATGGGCCAATCACTTCATCACGTGCCCACGGCGTAATTTCCTCAGCACCGATATCATCTAATATTAAGATATTCGCTTCTCTTACACGTGATAACTTAGTTTCAAATGAACCATCTTTAAATCCACCCTTTAATGTTCGAATGAATTCTGGTAAGTATACGATAGTTGAAGGAATTTTTTTAGTCTTTAACTGATTGGCGATTGCTCCCATTATAAATGACTTGCCTGTACCAAATGGCCCATATAAATAAAGTCCTTTAACACCCGTCTCTTTATTGGTGATTTGTTCACACACTTTATTTACCGCCATAGCTACGTCCAATCTATCACGTTTATCCATATAAATATCTTCTAATTTAGCATTTAAAGTATCGCGTTGCATATGGTGCGAAGTAATTAGATGGGAGTTGAATCGTTCTTCATCATGCTTTATTTTACATGGACATGGCAAATATTTAATTTTTATATGTCCATGTTCAATATATAACTCTGGTACATGCCCCTTTACAAAGTTCGGACATTGTTCAAATGCATGGCCATCATAATGTTTTTGTTGATCTTTATATTCTTGCAAAATATTTAAATCTTCATCAATCATAGCATTAGTTAGATTCTTCTGATTTGACTCTAAAAAAGCTTTTACATCAGGATCATTTATTACATCTTTTTTAATTTTAGCAATGCGCTTTGATAAATCATTAGAGTCGCCCATTATATTACTAAAAGACTTCATAGCTTATTCCTCCTTCCATTGTTGTTTCAAATGTTTAAGAAAGGCTTCTCTATCAGCCTTTAATTTTTCATCTTCTTCTGGTTCATTGTTTGCAGTTGCAGGATGATCATCCTGATCCTTAGATTCTAATAACCATTTTGGCGTCATTTCTCTTGACGCTAATTGACGTTGTTTATACTTTGGAGCATGATTACGTGGTTCAGATTGTGCCTTATTCACTTTCATCGCTTGTTGATATGCTTGCTCTGCAGTCTTAATTCCTTTTTTCTTCCAATTGGACGCTATTTCTAAAATGTAAGTCTTTGGCAACTTCATATCTTCTTTTAACATAACATATTGAAGTAATACATTAATGACACCGAATGATAGTTTTTCTCGTTCAATTAAATCTTCAATCATAAACTTTTGTTGTGCAGTTGGTTCAGATTCTGACCAAGAAGCTAACATGTCAATCGGACTCGTTTCTTCTAGTTGCTGTAACCATTGTTGTTGTTTACTTTCCGTTGATGCACTTTGTTGAGTTGGTTCACTTTGTTGAGTTGGTGCAGATTTTGAAACTGCGTCACCCTTTTTATTTAATTTAGGTAACTGTTGTTCATGTTCAATTAAATAATAAGTTCGAGCATGCTTTCTTAACTCTTCAAAAGAAAGTTCTTGGGCACTAGTAATCGATTTCAAGATAATGCGTTTCATCGATTCTGGTGTCAAACCATATAAAGTAGCTAACTGTGTGATTAACTGTTTTGCATCTTTATTGATAATCTTTTTACTAATAAAATGTGTCTGCAATAGGTCATATAATGTCTCAAAATCAAACTTTACATCTGAAAGCTCGATGCCATTATAATGTTGGTCGTTCGGAATTTTACTCGTATCCACTTTAACTTGATGATTAGGTACTTTAAATACATCTGTAAATGTTCGCGTGACCTCTTGATAGTGTTGCATTGCTACAGTATGTTCTGCTTCGAAATACTGCTTTAATTGATGGTAACGCTGCTTACTGACTTCACTGTAAAGATAGACTGACAACATTGGATCATTAAAAAATTGTTTAGCAGATGGTGGTTGCACCAATTGATAGACAAATGAAGAAAGTTGTTCATCATGCTTTACAAAGGATTTCATTAGCCCAATACCTTCTAGCAAATCCATTTGTTTTCGAAATTCTAGCAAATTAATCTTTAATTCACTCATAATAATATAATGTGTAGCAATTGTGTCGGCTGACTGCTCAACAAATTGGTTTAAATAATGGTATAAACCAATTGCCTCAGGACCTATAAGTGGTGTAAATAATCTATTTAGTATTTGCAAATGTCTGTGATTGATTTCAAAATTACGAATGACATTAAAGTTATCATGCGGTCGCAATCCATAATCATTTGCCTGTAATCCCATCTAAGAATCACTCCGTTTATTCTCTGCTAAAATACCTTGCATCGATTCTAATAATTGATCGACATCTTTAAACTCTTTATAGACAGACGCAAATCTCACATAAGATACTTGATCCACGTGCATCAATAAGTTCATTACATACTCCCCAATTTCTCGCGAAGAAATTTCAGCTTGACCTGCATCACGCAATTGCCATTCAACATTATTTGTAATTTCCTCTAACTGTTCATATCGTACAGGTCTTTTCTCACATGATCGCACAAGTCCGTTTAAGATTTTCTCACGTAAAAATTGTTCCCTTGTTCCGTCTTTTTTCACGACGATTAATGGTCTCTTCTCTATATGTTCAAAAGTTGTAAAACGTGTCCCACACTTTTCACATTCTCTTCTTCTACGAATCGCATTAACTTCATCAGCATGTCTAGAGTCGACGACACGTGATTGCGTCGAATTACATTTCGGGCATTTCATCGTCTTATCACCCTCTCAATTTGATTAATTTTCATTATACTATAAATATGAGTCCCACAAAAGAATGGCAACACTTCAACTGAAATCACTTTACTTTTAGTTGTTTTATTATATTAAAATTTATAATTTACACCCATTTTCTTGATTCCTATTAAAAATGCGCCATATAATATTGAAAAAGCGTAATGATTTCGACCATCTCATTTGGCAAGTCATTTTATCACAATACGATTCAAACGTTAATATATTATTGTTGCAATTCAACATGGTGTTATCATTTTCCTGACCGAGGTATACTAAATACGCTTAAATAGTAACAACTTCACATAATTAAGAAAACGCCAATCTCTATTTTTAACAATAGAAATCGACGTTTTAACTCATTAGAGATAGTTTACTCTACATTGATTATTATATTTTATATTAAGAATTAACCACGGCAGATGTCTGATTTGCAATTAACGAACCAATTTGTGCCGCTACTTCTACAACTCTATTAGAATAACCCCATTCATTATCATACCAAGCGATTACTTTAACCTTTTTATCACCCATTACCATCGTACTTTGTGTATCAATGATAGCAGAATGTGGATTTGTATTATAATCCATAGATACTAATGGTGCATCTTCTGTATCAATCACACCACCTAATGTATGTGCTTTGAATGCTTCGTTAACTTCTTCAACTGTAACAGATTTCTCTAAATCTACAACTAAATCTACTAAAGATACATTTTTTGTAGGTACTCTTAAGGCCATACCATGTAATTTACCTTCTAATTCTGGCAACACTTCTTTTAATGCTTTCGCAGCACCTGTAGAAGTTGGTATGATACTCTCATTGCAAGATCTTGCACGTCTCAAATCTTTATGAGGGTTATCAATATTATTCTGATCGTTTGTAATCGCATGTACTGTTGTCATCAAGCCATTTTCGATACCAAACTGATCATTTAATACCTTTGCAACTGGACCAATACAATTTGTAGTACATGAAGCATTACTAAAGATATCATATGCATCGATATCCAATTGATCATCGTTAACGCCTTTAACTATCATTTGTACGTCTCCACCTTTAGATGGTCCTGTTAATAATACCTTTTTAGCCCCAGCTTTAATATGTGCATCTGCTTTGTCGCCATGATTAAATTTACCAGTAACCTCTATTACGATATCTATGTTCATTGATTTCCAAGGTAAATTTTCTGGATTTCTATCTGAAACTAATGTTATTTCATGATCACCAACTTTGATACCATTTTCAACTGGTTCCACAGTTAAATCATATGCACCATGTGTAGTATCGTAATTAATCAAGTGAGCAATTGTTTCCGGAGGGTAACTTGCATTAATTGCAACCACATTTAAGTCCTTATTTTTTAATGCGATTCTTAATACCATTCTTCCGATTCTGCCCATACCGTTAATTGCAATATTTGTAGCCATTAAAAAGCACCCCTCATCTTTGTGTTATACTTTATGGAAATAGTATAACATAAAACTTTGAATAAGAAAGCGTTTTCTTTTAGAAATTCCAATTTTTTATTTATGCTGTAATATAAAGCTTTTATTATCCCGAAATACTGTAATAATTAGGCTATTAATGCAAAATATATCTTAATTTATGAGACTAAATGATAAAAAAACGTCAATTCCTATTTAATGAACTTATGCCATAGGAATTGACGTTTTTTTTATTTGTATCAATGTGTTACTCTCATTATTTAGCATATATTGTTAAAAGCGTTACAACTTAGCTACGTTTCAAAACGTTAAATTTCGAAGCTAACGCCTTAATAAATCAGTGTTTTTATCCTCGTTAAACATGCTAAAAAAATTAACTTAAGCACCTATATAATAACAATTACATACATGCTATTTAATATGACTAAAGTAATTACTGTCCATCTTCTATTTCATTATCAATATAACCCTCTTCAATCAATAATGTTTCTACATTTTGCTTTAATTCAAGTTTGGTATCTCTATTATCAATTACATGATCTGCCATTCGACGCTTTTTATCTATTGAAATTTGACTTAAGACACGCGCTTTTGCATCCTCTAAACTTAAATCATTACGTTCCATTAAACGCTCGATTTGTATACTTTCAGATGTATATACCAACCAAACTTCATCGACAGTATCCTGCAATTCATTTTCATAAAGTAATGGAATATCCATAATTACATTATAACCTTGTTCTAAATAGGCCTCTTTTTCTTGTTCCATAATTTCATGGACGATTGGATGGACGATTTCATTGAGTTCTAATCTCTTTTCAGGATAATTAAAAATAAGTTCTCCAACATATTGTCTATCCATCTCACCATTCTCTAAAATCGCTTCCTCACCAAAGTGCTCACGAATTTGAGCGAGACCTGTCGTTCCTTTTTCTACTGCCTTTCGTGATGCAACGTCAGCGTCGACAATTTTAAAACCATGTATAGTTAATAATTCAGATACAGTTGATTTACCTGTAGCAATACCACCAGTTAATCCTATGACTTTTGGCATAATACTCACTCTTCCTTTACTTTTGGCATGTCGGACAAAAATGACTGTTTCTCGTTGCGATAACTTGTGTTTCTATATCAGTACCACATACTTTACATTGCTTTTGTTTATATACATTTAAATGTAGTTGCATCGTACCTTTACTACCATCTGCATGTAGGTAATCTGATATGCTTGTGCCTCCATTTTTTATACCCACTTCTAGGACTTCTCGAACATAATAAAACACCATTTCTCGCTCTTGATGTTTTAAATCTTTTGATAACCTAGCAGGATGTATACCAGCCCTAAATAACGCTTCACAAGCATAAATATTTCCACAACCTGAAATGACTCTATGGTCTAGTATCATCTGTTTAATTGGTTTATTTTGATACAGTTTCTTATCAAACCATGACAAATAATGACTTAACGCACCATCTTCAAATGGCTCAGGCGCTATTTCTAAAAATGAAGGATAGGCATCAAATGAGGCCACATTTCTAATTTCTCCAAATCGTCGTATATCTGAATACACAAGCAACTTGCCATTTGCTAATTTAAACACAACATGCCAATGCTTTCTATAATTCGTGTTTGTAATATCTTCTATTTTGTCTACAACAAAGAATCCACCAGCCATACCTAAATGACTGATTAAAATACGATGCTCATGCTGTTTTTTAAGATAGAAAACAATATATTTACTTCTGCGTTCTACCTTCTCAATTATAAATTGTTGAGTGAACATTTGGAACGTATCTAATTCCATTCCTTTGATAATCGTTTCTTTATTTGCTGCCTTACCTTCTTTTACTTTATTTGAAAAGTGTACACCTACAATTTTCTGATCGACAACAAATGGTTCAATTCCTCTTTTTACGTGTTCAACTTCTGGTAATTCCGGCATTATTGTACCAACTTTCTATTTTGCATCATACCACGTCTTGCCATAACTAGATTCTACTTTCAATGGCACATCTAAATCTAATGCATTATCCATAATATCTTCTATAAATTTCTCAAATTTTGATACTTCATTTTCAGGAATTTCAAAGATTAATTCATCGTGTACTTGCAATAATAACTTCGCATGAAAATCTGTATCTTCAATTGCTTTCGCAAAATTCACCATCGCTAATTTAATAATATCAGCAGCACTACCTTGAATTGGTGTATTCATTGCTGTACGTTCAGCGAAACTTCTTAAATTAAAGTTACGGCTCGTAATATCTGGAATATAACGACGTCTATGCAATAGTGTTTCCACATAACCATTCGCTTTACAATCTTTAACAATATCTTCCATATATTGTTTCACGCCTGGAAAGCTATCTAAATAATCATCAATAAATTGCTTTGCTTGCTTTCTAGTAATTCCTAAACTTTGACTTAAGCCATAATCACTAATGCCATATACTATACCAAAGTTTACAGCTTTCGCCTGTCGACGCATCATAGCATCAACCTCATTAGGTTCCACATTAAATACTTTCATTGCTGTTGCAGTATGAATATCTTCATCATTGATGAATGCTTGCATCATACTTTCATCTTGTGTGATATGTGCTAAAACACGCAATTCAATTTGCGAATAATCCGCAGAAAATATAACGTTATTTTCATCTGTAGATTTAAATGCTTTTCTAATTTTCCTACCTTCTTCTAGGCGTACAGGAATATTTTGTAAATTCGGATCAATTGAAGATAATCTACCTGTTTGAGCTAGGGTTTGATTAAATCTTGTATGAATGCGCTGATCTTTACTAATTACTTTCTGTAATCCTTCAACATAAGTTGATTGTAATTTAGCCAATTGTCTATATTCTAAAATATACTCGATGATAGGATGTTCGCCCTTCAATTGTTCCAATACATCAACAGCCGTAGAATAACCCGTTTTTGTTTTTTTAATAACTGGTAAATGTAGATTTTCAAATAATACTACGCCTAACTGCTTAGGTGAATTGATATTAAATGATTCTCCTGCCGCATCATAAATATTTTGAATTAATTCATCTAATTTACTTTGAATTTCGCTTTCCATCGTTTGTAAATCATTTACATCGGTATAAATACCAATTTCTTCCATTTGACTTAAAATTTCTGCCAATGGTAACTCTAAATCAAATAGTAATTCTGCTTGATTATACTCAGTCAGTTGTTCAAGCATTAATGGATATGATTGGTTAATTGCTTCAGTAATGGTAGCGATGTAATGATTAAGCACATCATCTTCTGGTATCGAACGTTTCTTACCTTTACCATAAATAGCAACACTCTCTTTTACATAGTGTTGACCATAATGAGTTACGACAGAATTCACATCGTCTATCGTTCTCGATGGATCAATGATGTAACTTGCCAACATTGTGTCAAATGTAATATTTTTCAAATCGATATTTAAACGATGCGCTGTGATATACGATTTTTTAGCATCATAAACCACTTTTGCAGTTTGACCATTTTCTAACCATTGAACGAGATCTTTATGTTTATCTATGTCATTTGCATCAATTACTACATGATGTGAACCATCATAAAATCCAAATTTCAAAATATCATCTTTCAAATAGTTTGTACCATCAAGTTCAAAATGAATATTCGCTTCCTCTAATGTAGCAAAATCTATTTGATCAAAATGATCTACTACTGAAATTTCCTTTTCTTCGACATTACTATTATCGCTATCCACATCAATTTGTTCTAGTAATTGTTTAAACTCTAATTTCTTGAACAATTCTACTTTGGCTGTTTCATCTAATTCATCAGGTAGCTTTGTATCACTAACCTTCACTTCTATAGGACTCTCACAATTAATCGTAGCCAATGCCTTACTCATAATTGCATCATCTTTACTATTCTCTAGCTTTTCTTTTAATTTCTTACCTGATACTTTATCAATATGTTCATAAACATTCTCAACAGTAGAGAATTGCTTAAGTAACTTGATTGCTGTTTTTTCACCTACGCCAGCAACGCCAGGAATATTATCTGATGTATCTCCCATTAAACCTTTCATGTCTATGATTTGGTTTGGAACTAAACCGTCATATTTTTCGGCAATAAACTCTGGTGTATAGTGATCTACATCTGTCACGCCTTTTTTCGTATAATAAATTGTAACATTATCCGTTGCCAGTTGTGTTAAATCTCGGTCACCAGTAACAATGATTGTTTGAAAACCTGATTGGTCAGCCTCTTTACTCAAAGTTCCTATAATGTCGTCAGCTTCGTAATTATCAAGCTCATAACGCTTAATTTGATAAGCATCTAATAGCTGTCGAACATATGGAAACTGCTCACTTAATTCTGGTGGGGTCTTTTGACGACCGCCTTTGTATTCTCCATAAGTTTCATGTCTAAATGTCGTCTTGCCAGCATCAAATGCCACTAAGAAATGTGTAGGTTGTTCTTCTTTAATTATTTTCTCAAGTAACATCGCAAAACCATATACGGCATTGGTGTGTATACCTGCCTTATTTTGTAAAAGTGGTAACGCATAAAATGCCCTAAAGCTAAGACTATTACCATCTATTAAGACTAGTTTATTCAATATATTAACCTCCAACACATATTTACCTACTATTTTATCACAAATACAGACTTAAACCGTATTGATTCGCAGCAATTTAACATAACAAAATGCGCCATTTAATAATCATAATAAAAAGGACTAATCTTTTATGAGATTAGTCCTAAAATACATGCGACAGTGGTTGTTATCACTTCTGCGCTATAATCAAATTATTTAATAATGATGATATTATACAGTCATCATTGGTCTTGATTTGTTTCAAAAAAGGTCACTCTAAACGTAGAACCTTCGTTTAACTTACTAAACACATTAATTCTACCATTGTGTGCTTCCATAATATGTTTAGTGATAGATAAACCTAAGCCAGTTCCACCTGAATCTCTACTTCTCGCTTTATCAACTCTATAAAACCTTTCAAAAATATGCTTCTGATCTTCCTCACTTATTCCCATGCCAAAATCTTGCACTTCTAAGATGCGTTTATTCATGTCTTTATACACTTTAACAATGACTTGACTTGAATCTAAAGAATAACTTATTGCATTAGACAGAAGATTAATAGCCACTTGAGAAACCTTGTCTTTGTTAGCATCTATTACGATATCTGGTTCAATTTCATCAATAATGGATATATTTTTATCTTCTGCTATGGTTTGCATATTTTGAATCGTTGATTGTGCAATTTCAGAAAGACTAACTGGTTCTGTTTCAATTTCTGTCTGCTGTTCTACATGTGACAACTCGAGTAAATCAAACACTAAAGTTTCGATACGATCTGATTCTTTAGAAATAATATTTAAGAAATCAGTTAATGTTTGTTTATCATTCATCGCGCCATCTAATAAAGTTTCTGCAAATCCTTTAATTGATGTAATTGGTGTCTTTAGTTCATGAGAGACATTTGCGACAAATTCACGGCGTAAGTTTTCTAATTTTTTCAGATTTGTAATATCATGTAGTACTAGCACCATGCCATAGAGATGCTTTTTTGATTTCGATAATATCGGCACACAAGCAGTATCAAAATATTTTTGATGTACTTGATTTAAAGTTAGTTCTACTTGATCATATACTGGCTTTTCAACTCTAAACGCCTCAGTAATTAAGCTTTGAATTTTACCATCAATAAAATCGCCATAACTTTTATGTTCTACTGCTTCATCCGGTGTGAACACCTCATAATAAGCGCGGTTAGCTACGACAATTTCACCGTATTTATCAATCATCAAAATTGAACTTGGAATATTTTCCACTGTAGTTTTCAATCTGTTTGACTGTAATTTTTGCTTATGATTTAACAGTTGTAACTTACGAGCCAATTCATTCGTTGTGACAAACAACTCTCGTGTTTCTTTTACATTACTTTCTGGAACACGCACATGATAATAGCCTTCAGCTAATAAATTGGTTGCATAAGTCACTTCATTAATCGGCCTAATATATGTACGATTAATACTTCTTACAACAGCAAACATAATAACTAATACGAATAAGCCAATCAAACCAATGTATTTCCAAATCTTAATTTGCAAATCTAAAATATAATTATTAATACCACTAATATAAATCTGTTTATCTTTAATATCCGTATGGAACGTAAATCGACGATCATTATCCACTTTATCGTAAATCAAAGTGGATGGATTCGCTTCATTAAAGATTTCTTTATTAATCTTCAATCCTTTTTGTGTAGTGAAAAGTACACCATCTTCATCTTTTATTTCGACAGTTAATTTTTCATTTTTCGCAATATTAACTATTTCAGATTTCTTTTCTTGGTTGTACAAACTTAATAAGTGTTGAGCTTGATGTTCCAAATCTCCATTTTGGCTATTTGAAACCGTATTATAAACAACATGTGAAATAATTGCACCCAAAGCTAAAAAGCTTAGAATCACAATCGTACACAATAGAAATAAGAGTCGCTGATGGAATTTCAACATTATACCTTAGGTCTTTCCAATTTATAACCTAAACCACGAACTGTTTTTATTAGTTTAGGCTGCTTTGGATTTTCTTCTAACTTATCTCTTAAATGACTAATATGTACGTCCACAATTCGAGAATCACCCGCAAATTCATAATTCCAAACTGAGTTCAGCATATGTTCACGTGTGATAACACGTCCTTGTCTTTCGATTAAATACAATAATAGCTCAAACTCTTTAGGGGTTAATTCTAATAATACGTCATCTCTATATACCTCAAAGTACTCCGGTCTAATTCGAATAGAACCAATGATAATGTCAGATTCATCATTTTCTACTGTCTTCGCTTCGTTAATCATTGCAGAGCGTCTTAAAATAGCTTTTACACGCGCTACTACTTCTCTTGGTGAGAATGGCTTTGTCATATAATCATCTGCACCAAGTTCTAGTCCTAACACTCTATCAAATTCATCATCTTTCGCCGTTAACATAAGTATTGGCACAAGATTTTTATCTGATCTTATTGTTTTACATACTTCAATACCATCTTTTTTTGGAAGCATGACATCTAATACGACTAACTCTGGGTTTGTAGTGTTAACTTTTTCCAATGCTTCTTCACCATCATAAGCAACATCTACTATGTATCCTGCTTGTTCTAAATTATATTTTAACAAGGTTACAATAGATTGTTCATCATCTACTACAAGTACTTTTTGTGACATAATGTACCTCCAAATTTATGTTTACAAGTTGATTATAACTTAATTTTAAATAAAAATAACATAGTTCTAACGATATTTACATAATCTTTACATTGAGCTAATATTAGCAAATTATTAAGCTAGTATAAAGTTCAGATAATTATAATATAAACTCTCTGTTATGCTATTTTTGATTATTGTCTTTTATTATTCCTTAAAATCATCTTCATAAAACCTTAACATTAAAAATTGATTATTTTATTCCAGATAAATGTACCCACTTTTCAAATAGCACCATCTATAACCACTTATCCAGCGTATAGTTTCAAATAGTTATTACAATTAGACTACTATAATGCTCAAGGTATGATATATCAGTTAAAAAATTTATATAGGTACGTTACTTTACCTTCAAACTAATAGCATAGTGTACACTTCAACAAGACAAGGGTTAATATAATGTGCTGTAGTCTACGGAATAACTAACCATATTCAAAAAAACGCCAACTTCTATCTCACAATAGAAATTGACGTTTTACATTTAGACAGAGTTAATTATACTCCAATCTCATTATTTAAATTATAAGTTTTTAATTAATTCGTCACCAAATTCTGAAGTAGAAACCTCTTTAGCCCCATCCATTAAACGAGCAAAGTCATAAGTAACTACTTTAGAAGCGATTGTTTTTTCGATTGATGCAGTAATCTTATCTGCAGCTTCTTGCCAACCTAAGTGTTCTAACATTAATGTAGCACTTAAGATTTCTGAAGAAGGGTTTACTTTATTTAAATCTGCATACTTTGGAGCAGTACCATGTGTAGCTTCAAAGATTGCATGTCCTGTTTCATAGTTAATATTTGCACCAGGTGCGATACCAATACCACCAACTTGTGCTGCTAATGCATCTGATACATAGTCACCATTCAAGTTCATTGTAGCTACTACGTCGTGATCTGCTGGACGTGTAAGAATTTGTTGTAAGAAAATATCAGCAATTGAATCTTTGATGATAATTTTGCCATCTTTTTCAGCTTGTTCTTGAGCAGCGTTCGCTTTATCTTTACCTTCTTCTTCAACAATTTTGTCATATTGTTGCCAAGTGAACACTTTATCACCAAATTCATTTTGCGCTAAATCGTAACCCCATTGTTTAAATGCACCTTCAGTAAACTTCATGATATTACCTTTATGCACTAATGTTACTGATTTACGGTTATTATCTAATGCATATTGAATCGCAGCACGTACTAAACGTTCTGTACCTTCTTTAGAAACTGGTTTCACACCAATACCTGATGTTTCAGGGAATCTAATATTTTTAGCACCCATTTCGTCTTGTAAGAAATCGATTAATTTCTTCGCTTCTGGTGTACCTTCTTTAAATTCAATACCAGCATAAATATCTTCAGTATTTTCACGGAAGATTACCATATCTGTATCTTCAGGACGTTTAACAGGAGAAGGTACTCCTTGGAACCAACGTACCGGACGTAAACATGTAAACAAGTCTAATTCTTGTCTTAAAGCAACATTTAATGAACGAATACCTCCACCAATTGGTGTAGTTAAAGGACCTTTAATTGCTATTAGATATTCACTGATTGTATCTAAAGTTTCTTGAGGCAACCATTCGCCTGTTTCATCATATGCCTTTTGTCCTGCCAATACTTCTTTCCATTCAATTTTCTTTTCACCGTTATAAGCCTTTTCAACAGCAGCGTCGATAACACGACTTGCAGCTTTCCAGATATCTGGTCCGATACCGTCACCGATAATGAATGGAATAATTGGATTATTTGGTACTGTTAAACCTTCGTTTGTTTTAATTACTTTTTCTCCTGCCATGTGTAAAACCTCCGTTAATTTTAATTATTTAGTGATTGAATCCTATGCTAACTAAATTACAACCAATGTTGCAAATAAATAGTAAAACAAATTACTTAATTACTATGAATTTATCTATTTTCAATTGGTTCATAAGTTCTATTTGTTTCACCAATATAAGATGCTCTAGGACGCATAATTCTATTATCTCTGTACTGTTCTAGGATGTGTGCAATCCAACCAGATGTTCTACTTACCGCAAAAATAGGTGTGAATAAATCATGTTCGATGTTCATACTATGATAAACAGTAGCACTGAAGAAATCGACATTAGCGATTAATCCTTTTTCTTTTTTCATTTTGTCAGCAATTTTAACTGAAATATCAAACAATTGACTTTGTCCTGTTTCTGAAGTAATCTTTCTACTCATTTCTTTCAGGTATTTCGCTCTAGGATCTCCATCTTTATATACACGGTGACCAAAGCCCATTACCTTTTCTTTATTTTTAATCTTGTTATCTATGTACTCATCAACCTCATCAATTGATTTCACTTCAGATAACATGCTCATTACACGCTCATTTGCACCACCATGTAATGGGCCTTTTAACGAGCCAACAGCGGCAACAATACCTGAATACATATCTGATAATGAAGATACTGCACATCTAGCAGTAAATGTTGACGCATTTAACTCATGGTCAGCATGTAATACGAGCGCTTTATTAAACGCTTCAATTTCAATATCAGTTGGCAATTCCCCTCGTAACATATATAGGAAGTTTCCAGCATAGTTTAAATCTTTATTTGGTTTAACAATTTCTTTATCTTGTCTCACACGAGCATAAGCTGTTACTAACGAAGCGATTTTAGCTTGTATACGTACGGCTCTTTCCATTGTTTGAGACTCATCTTCGTCTTCAGCATGTGAATCGAAGTGTGCAATATATGATACTGAAGTTCTTAAAGCAGTCATTGGGTGTACATTGCCAGTTGCATATTCTTTAAAATGATTATAAACTCTCGGATTTAAAGTCATATACTCATAGAGTTTATCTTTAAGTTCTTGTAATTCTTCTTTATTAGGTAATCGATAATGCCATAATAAATAAATTACTTCTTCAAATTCAGCATTTTGAGCTAAGTCATCAATATCATAGCCAGCATATGTAAGTTGGCTATCAATAATAGAACTCACTTTAGTCTCAGCTGCAATTACCCCTTCTAAACCTTTTTGTAACTCTGCCATATATAAATTTCCCCTTTTCTATTTCATTATGAAATGGCTTTCACAAATCATTATATCCAATCCTGTCATTTTTGTGAACAACTTAGGATTGATTTAAAACATCTTCAATTCCATAACATAAGAAATATTCATTTATTTATATGCCTATAATTGCTAAAACCTATAAATGGTTATATATCCATTTTAATATGTAAGTTGACACACATCAATTTTTATAACTTTTTAATTCGTTATCATGGTTAATAACAAATTATTAATGTATTTTTAAACTTCTGCTTCATTTAATGTTTATAAAAATAGTTGTTTTATTTTTAATAGCATAGGATAATAATAGTTAGCTAAATAAAGGAGTTATTAATATGGGGAAAAATCAATTACAAAGAGAACTAAGTAATCGTCACATTCAGCTTATTGCAATTGGGGGAGCAATAGGAACTGGACTATTCCTTGGAGCTGGGCAAACTATTGCATTAACCGGACCTTCAATATTACTAACATATATCATCATTGGTTTTATGTTATTTATGTTTATGAGAGGTTTAGGTGAAATTTTAGTAGCAAATACGAATTTCAAATCGTTTGCCGACGTTACTAACGAATACATAGGTTCATTTGCCGGATTCGTTACAGGTTGGACTTATTGGCTTTGTTGGATAATAACAGGTATGGCCGAGGTAACAGCCGTAGCAAAATACGTCAGTTTCTGGTTCCCAAATGTTCCAAACTGGTTAAGCGCTTTGTTTTGCGTACTAGTGTTAATGTCTTTAAATTTATTAAGTGCCAAATTATTCGGTGAATTAGAATTTTGGTTTGCGATTATAAAAATTATTACAATTATCGCGTTAATTGTTGTTGGTGCTATCATGATAATCATGGCTTATAAGACACAATTTGGTCATGCTTCTCTAACTAATCTATACAACAATGGTATCTTCCCTAAAGGCATGAGTGGTTTTGTTATGTCATTCCAAATGGCACTTTTCTCATTTGTCGGAATCGAACTTATAGGGGTTACCGCTGGGGAAACAAAGGATCCTAAGACTACCTTACCAAAAGCAATCAACAGTGTACCTTTACGTATATTAGTATTCTACGTTGGTGCTTTAGCAGTAATTATGTCTATCATTCCTTGGGCACAAATTAATCCTGAAGAAAGTCCTTTCGTGAGATTGTTTGCATTAATAGGTATTCCATTTGCTGCTGGTATTATTAACTTTGTAGTATTAACAGCTGCAGCATCTTCATGTAATAGTGGTATCTTTTCAAACAGTCGTATGTTATTCGGACTTTCAAAGAAAGATCAAGCGCCACCTATTTTAAGTAGTACTAATAAAAACGGTGTTCCACATATTGCGATTTTCGCATCATGTGCACTATTATTAATTGCAGCATTACTAAATTATATTATTCCAAATGCTACATTAGTGTTCACATACATCACTACGGTATCAACTGTATTGTTCATCGTTGTATGGGCATTAATCATTGTGGCATATATTAATTATCATCGTCGTAATCCTGAAGCACATAAAAAGGCCACTTTCAAATTACCTGGTGGTAAATACATGGGCTACGCGATATTAGTATTCTTTGTATTAGTATTTTGTCTATTATTTGTAAATGCTGATACTAGAATCGCGGTGTTCTTAACACCTATTTGGTTCATTATTCTATGTTTAATGTATCTTAGATATAAAAAAGTAGAAAAATCTCAATAACAACCATTTACGAGTTGCATAAATACATAGATAGCCATTAAAGCATTGATTCTAGAGTATTTAAAAATTTAGCGGGCAACTTTGTTATTATTGTTATTTAACTTAGTAGTTTGAAGGTTTTTGTCTCAAACTCAATAAAAGAGAGCTATTCCGTGATGGAATGGCTCTCTTTTTATTTAACAATTTTTTTGTTTATATTGGGAAAATTTCAATTTGTATTGAGTCATTATACTTATCACATATACAAAACATAACTACACTAGAAAATAAAACAATTTGTGCGATACCATTTTTAGGGATAAGCATTGCAGTTTGCACTGGTATAGTTAATTGCTACCTATCATAATTTTTATACATAAGGTAACTCGCTAATTTGGTTTAATGAAGTTTATTAAATCATACGGTAGCGTCTTATTTTTGTAGTATTCACAAGTAAGAACTGCATATGGCTTGCAAGACATCTGAGATTGTTGGATGCGTGTCGAGATCTTAGTTCGATCTAGATCCAGCCCCTAGGTGAGCGAGCAGTAACAATACAGAATATTAATATAAATAACAAGCCCATCAAAGATCAAAATCTATGATGGGCTTAATGCTGGGTGTTCATGTCCCAGACGCTAATTATTAATTTATGTCAATCAGAAATTATAGTACGTTAGCGTATCCTTCAAAAATCTTACCGTGATTTGCATCTACAGTAACTAATACGTCATTTTGAATTTCAGATGTAGCATTTTCAACGCCTACTACTGTTGGTATACCTTTCTCTAAACCGATGATAGCACTTGGAGAAGTAATACCATTCTCTTCAGTAATTAAACCAATTGCTTTCTCAATATAAGGAACCAATGTTTCATCTACAGAAGAAGTTACAATGATTGAATCTGACAGGTCTTTACCTTCTAATTCACTTGCATTATTAACAACTAATGTATGACCAACTACTGAATTTCTACCAACACCTTGTCCTTTAGCAATTTCGTCACCAACTAGATGTAATTTCATCATGTTTGTTGTACCTTGTTCACCTGTAGGTACACCCGCAGTGATAATAATTAAATCACCATTTTTAACACGTTCTGTTTCTACAGCAGTAGCAACAGCATTGTTTAATAGTGCATCAGTTGTCTTACGACCTTCTTTAACAACTGGGTGAATACCCCATACTAAAGCACATTGGCGTGCAGTTTCTGCATTTGGCGTAACAGCAATAATATCTGATTTTGGACGGTATTTAGAAATTGTGCGTGCAGTTGAACCACTTTCAGTTGCAGCTACAATTGCTTTAACGCTTAAGTTTAATGCAGTATGTGCAACAGATACACCAATTGCATTAACTAGTGAAGTCTCTACTAATTTTGTACGGTCAGATAATAATTTCTTATAATCTTGAGCTGCTTCAGCTGAAACCGCAATGTTTCTCATTGTTTTAACAGCTTCTTCTGGATATTGTCCTGCAGCAGTTTCACCAGATAACATAACTGCGTCTGTACCGTCATAAATAGCATTGGCAACGTCACTTGCTTCGGCACGTGTCGCACGTGGATTACGTTGCATTGAATCTAACATTTGAGTTGCGGTAATAACAGGCTTACCTAATTTATTACATTGTCTAATTAAATCTTTTTGAACCATTGGTACTGATTCTGGTGGAATTTCAACACCCATGTCACCACGAGCAACCATTAATCCGTCTGCAACTTCCAAGATTTCTTGAATATTATCAATACCTTCTTGGTTTTCGATTTTAGGAATAATACTAATATTTGTATTATTTTGTGCTTCTAATAATTTACGGATATCTAACACATCGCTTGGTCGACGAACGAAACTTGCAGCGATAAAGTCAACACCAACACGGATACCGAAGTTAATGTCATCTGCATCTTTATCTGTGATACCTGGTAAACTTACTTTAACACCTGGTAAGTTAACACCTTTTTTATTTTTTAGTTCTCCAGTATTTAATACGTCACATAGAACTTCGCCATTTGCTTTGTCAATTTTCTTAACTTGTAATTCGATTAAACCATCATCTAATAAAATATATGAACCTTCTTCAACATCATTGATTAGGTTGTCATAAGTTACTGAGAATTTTTCAGGCGTACCTTCTACTTCTGTCATGCTTACGATAACTTCTGAACCTTTTACAAGTTCAATCACGCCATCTTTCATGTTGTGCGTACGAATTTCTGGGCCTTTAGTATCTAATAAAATAGCTACTGTTTTACCTAATTTTTTAGATACTTTGCGGATTGTATCAATACGTGCTTTATGCTCATCATGATCACCATGTGAAAAGTTTAAGCGTGCAACGTTCATTCCTGCTTTAATTAATTTCTCCAACATTTCTTCTGATTCAGATGCTGGCCCTATAGTACAAACAATTTTAGTCTTTCTCATTATTAATGCCTCCCAGTATTTTTAAATAGATAATTCATTTGTTAATTCAAATGTTTCATAATCAAATTCATGATCATTCGATTTGAATATTTCATCAAATGGTGTGTCAACTAACACATTATTACGGATACCTACACCGACTGCAGATTTACCTTGTAATAATAAGTCAACTGCATACCCTCCCATACGTGAAGCTAACACTCTGTCAGCACCACTTGGGCTTCCACCACGTTGAATATGTCCTAGTACAGATACACGTGCATCGACGTTAATATATTTCGTTAATTCTTTCGCACAAGCTTCACCAGACATACAGCCTTCTGCTACCATTACGATTGAATGTTTTTTACCACGTTTAATACCGTGGTCAATTTTTTCTGCAACATCTTTGATGTCAGTTTCTACTTCTGGTACTATAATTGTTTCTGCACCAACAGATAAACCAGCCCATAAAGCTAAATCTCCACAGTCTCGCCCCATGACTTCTATGATGAAAGTACGTGCGTGACTTGATGCTGTGTCACGAATCTTATCAACACATTCGATAATAGTGTTTAGCGCAGTATCAAAACCAATTGTAAAGTCTGAACCATTAATATCATTATCAATTGTTCCAGGCACACCAATTGTTTGAATTTCTTGGCATTCTTCACTGATACGTTGAGCACCTCTGTAACTTCCGTCACCGCCGATAACTACAAGCCCTTCAATACCTCGTTTACGTAAATTTTCTATACCTTTTTTACGTACTTCAGGTTCTTTGAATTCAGGACATCTTGCTGAATACAAGAATGTACCACCACGTTGGATTGTATCACCTACTGAACCAAGTTCCAATTTCTCGATTTCATCGTTCAACAACCCTTGGTAACCTTGGTAAACACCATAAACTTCAATGTTATTGTAAATCGCTTTACGAACGACAGCTCTAACCGCTGCATTCATACCTGGTGAATCTCCACCACTTGTCAACACTGCAATTTTTTTCATGACGACATACCTTTCTAACTTGAATTTCTTACTCTAAAAATACCATAAATTTGTGGTACGTGCCATTAAAATAAGGCATTATGACTAATGTAAACGTTTTTAATCGAGGTATAGAATGAAATCATTATAGAAAGCGTTTGCTCATTTTTCACTATTATCAAATTTTTAATCCTAATATGTATCTACCTTTTTGTACTGTATTTTAAACAGTTATCTAAGTTTAATAATGCCAATCATAATAAGTATTGAACATTATTCAGCATATTTAAAATTAATAAGTAATTCATTAATTGATTTGCTCATTTTTACATCATTTTAATATGGCATTATAATGCAATACGTAATATTTTGGTGAGCCAACAATACGAAATAGGGAATAAAAAGAAGCATTCAGATAAATTGAATCCAATCACCTGAATGCTATTTTTCTAAATTTTATGTCCCAAATTTCTGTTTATTACTTTCGGCAAAATTATCTGTGATTAAACAAATCATCGAGCCCATTGTGTCGTATTTACTCAGTAAAAGAACCAATATTTCTAAACTTCTGATATCGATCTTCTATAAGTGCTTGTTCATCCAATTCCGTCAATTCAGTAAGGTGCTTTTCAAATGCAGCCTTAATATTCAATGCTTGAGCTTTTACATCTTGATGCGCTCCACCGATTGGTTCTTTAACGACCTCGTCTGCAATATTTAATTCATGTAAATCATCAGCTGTGATTTTCATTGTTTCCGCAGCAATTTTTGCTAAATTACTATCTTTCCACAATAATGCAGATGCTCCTTCTGGTGATATAACTGAATATGTACTATTTTCAAGCATTAACACACGATTTGAAATTCCTAAACCGAGTGCGCCACCACTTCCGCCTTCACCGATAACAATTGATATAACAGGTACAGAAAGTGCTGCCATTTCGACTAAGTTTCTAGCAATAGACTCACTTTGTCCTCGTTCTTCTGCAGCTTTTCCTGGATAAGCACCCTTAGTATCAATAAAAGTAAAGATTGGGCGATTAAATTTTTCAGCTTGTTTCATTAATCTCAAGGCTTTACGATAACCTTCTGGATGAGCCATCCCAAAGTTTCTATAAATATTGTCCTTAGTATCTTTACCTCGTTGTTGACCAATAACAGTAACAGGCTGATCGTTGATATAACCGATTCCACCTATCATCGCTGGATCATCACGGAAATTTCTATCCCCATGCAATTCTATAAATGAATCAAATATATAAGGAATATAATCCAGTGTTGTCGGTCTTTCTTGTAGACGTGCTAATTGAACTCGATCCCAAGGTTTTAAATTTGTATAGACCTTCTCTGTCTCACGTTCAAGTGATGCTTCAAGCATTTCGATTTCCTCTTGCAAATCTACATCGTTTTTTTCTTGTGATTCTTTTAATGATTCAATTTTATTTTTTATTTCAAAAAGTGGCTTTTCAAAATCAAGCATTCTTTTTCACCTCTTGATGCAGTTTCAAAATACTAGACAATGTTTGTCTCATTTCTTTTCTATGTACAACCTTGTCTAACTGCCCATGTTCTAATAAGAACTCAGCAGTTTGGAAATCATCAGGTAGCTTCTCATTTATTGTTTGTTCTATTACACGGCGGCCTGCAAAACCAATCAATGCTTTAGGTTCGCTGATATTAATATCACCTACAGATGCAAAGCTCGCAGAAACACCACCAGTAGTTGGGTTTGTTAAATATGAAATATATAATAAACCTGCATCGGCATGTCGTTTCAATGACACACTAGTCTTACCCATTTGCATTAATGAGATAATACCTTCCTGCATTCTGGCTCCACCACTTGCTGAAAATAAAATAAATGGAAGTCGATTATCGGTACAATATTCAATAATTCTACATATCTTTTCACCAACAACTGACCCCATGCTACCCATTCTAAAGCGAGCATCCATAACAGCAACGCCATAAGCAACACCATCAAGTTTAGCTGTTCCAGTTACTACAGCTTCATTGAGTTCAGTTTTTTGTTGGTCTTTTTGAATTTTTTCTTCGTAGCTTGGAAAGTCTAATGGGTTTGCAGAGGTCATGCCTTTATCAAACTCTACAAATGTACCTTCATCCGCAATTGCTTCAATTCGCTCATATGCTGTCAATGCAATATGATGATCACAGTTAAAGCAAACATTAAGATTTTCAGACAATTCTTTAGTATACATGATTTTCTTACATTTAGGACATTTCGTCATTATACCTGCTGGTACGTCACTTTGTTTTGAATCAGATACAGTTACATACTTTTTCTTTTTACTACTTCTATTGAAAAAATCTTTAAACATTGGTAAACCTCCACATAACCATTGCTACTTTCCCATATATAACCATTTAATACGTTTGAAATAAGCAATTATGATTATTATTTATCTAAATCTGTTAATTTCATTGTCTTATCATAAATTGATTCAGGATCAACATCAACTCTTGCGACACCTGATTCCATTGCTGCTTTTGCAACTTCTCTTGCAACAGACGGTGCAACGCGTTTATCAAACGGTCCTGGAATACAATAATCTGCATTCAATTCATCAGGCTCAATTAAATTAGCAATCGCTTCTACGGCTGCTTGTTTCATTTCTTCGTTAATATGTGTTGCTTCTACATCTAAAGCACCTCTAAAAATACCTGGGAACGCTAATACATTGTTAATTTGGTTTGGATAGTCAGAACGACCTGTTCCAATCACTTTTGCACCTGCTGCTTTAGCAATATCCGGTTTAATCTCAGGATTAGGATTTGCCATTGCGAAGATAATTGGATCATCTGCCATAGATTCTACCATTTCTTTTGTTAATAAATCGGCCACAGAAACACCAATAAATACATCTGCATCTTGAATGATGTCGTTTAAGCTACCATCTTTTTTATCTCTGTTAGTCCATTTAGCAACATAAGCCTTAGTATCATTCATACCATAGTCTCGACCTTCATAGATCGCACCTTTAGAATCGCACATAATCATATCTCGTACGCCATAAGAATATAATAGTTTAACGATTGCAATGCCTGCTGCGCCTGCACCATTTAATACAACTTTAATGTCAGATAGATCTTTATCAACTATTCTTAATGCGTTAATCATACCAGCGACAGTAACGATAGCTGTACCATGTTGATCATCGTGGAATACCGGGATTTTAGTTTCTTTTTTAAGGCGTTCTTCTATCTCAAAGCAACGTGGCGCTGAAATATCTTCTAAGTTAATACCGCCGTAGTTTGGTTCTAAAAGTTTCACTGTATTCACTATTTCGTCTGTATCCGTAGTATTTAAAGCAATTGGTACACCGTCAATTCCTGAAAAGCTCTTGAATAGTACAGCTTTACCTTCCATAACTGGAATACTTGCTTCTGCACCAATGTTACCTAAACCTAATACAGCCGTACCGTCAGTTACTACTGCTACAGTATTTCCTTTCATAGTATATTCAAATACTTTACGAGGGTCCTCATGTATTTCCTTACATGGTTCAGCTACACCTGGTGAATACGCTAAACTCAACTCTTCTTTATTTGTAACTTTAACTTTAGGTGCTACTTCTAATTTACCTTGATTTTCTCTATGCATTTGTAAAGCTTCGTCTCTTAATGTCACGTGAATCTACCCCTTTACATTCATTTAATATAATGATTCGTCATATATATTTTTATTACACTATAACGCAAATTACAAATGATATCGTTACCAAATCGTAAAAAATTTGGCGGGTTATTGATTGTAATAAAAACATATAGATATTTATTATTTAATCGTTTGATTTTTTAATTTTTTAAAAATTAAAACTGATGGTCAATATTACTCAACCATCAGTCAACTATACCATAGTTTAAAGGGTGAATAAAGTTAAATTATTCTTATATCCCATGGTGATAGCTTTTTCAACAACAGTGCAATTTGGTTGTTTTCAATAGAAATATGTCCAATTGTTTTTAATTGTTTTGTCGATTCATCATAATAATTTACCGGTATCTGATTATGTTCAGTCTGAGACAATATTTGTTGAATATCCGTAAGGTCATTTACATTCCTGATGACTATTTGTTGTGCATGGTTTAATTTCTCTGATTCAAAATGCTCAATACTTTCAATATGTTGAATAATTAACTGGCGTTTATTATTACGTTGTTCGAATTTACCTCTTACTACATAGGTTGCACCATCAGCTATGTCGGTTTCAAACCTTTTAAAGGTATCTGGAAACATCACACCATCTAGCGTATTGATGCCATCATTGAGGACTACAAAGGCCATATTTTGACCCTTTTTAGTACGTATTCTACGACTACTATCAATTTGTATAAAAATCGGCTGATTGTCTCTAGCATTATTTAATTTAAAAATACCTAAATATTGTTTTTGTTCAAACGCCTTTTCAACAGGGTGGGTGGAAACGTAAAATCCTAAGTATTCCTTTTCATAATCACTTAATACTTGATCTTCGAGTTCCTCTGTTTCTGCATAGGAGGCTTTAGGTGTTAACACGTCAAATATAAATCCATCTTGTTCAACATTAGATACATCATCTAAAACTTGATCAATTGATTGAAGTAGCGTCGCCCTATTTTTACCTAAATCATCAAAAGCACCAACTAATATTAATGCTTCGAATAACTTTCTTGTCTTGATTCGCTTTGGAATTCTTCTTGCAAAATCAAAAAAATCTTTAAATTGTCCATTAGCATGGCGTTCATCGACAATCAATTTCACACTTTGATATCCCACGCCTTTAATCGCGCCAATAGATAAATAAATACCTTTTGTTGTTGCTTTATAGAACCAATGACTATAATTGATATTTGGACTTAGTATATTAATATTTTGCTGTTTGGCTTCATCGATAATTTGGGCTGTTTTCTTTTCACTCCCAATCGTATTACTTAAGATATTTGCATAGAAATAGTTCGGATGATGTACTTTTAGATAACTCATGATATAAGCAATTTTTGAGTAACTCACCGCATGCGCACGTGCAAAACCATAATCAGCAAATTTCAGTATTAAATCAAAAATTTGTTTACTTAAACTTTCATCATAGCCATTTTGCAGCGCACCATCTACGAAATGCTTACGTTCTTTTTCTAATACTGCACGATTTTTCTTACTCATCGCACGCCTTAAAATGTCCGCTTCACCATAATTAAAGTTTGCAAAAGTACTAGCGATTTGCATGATTTGTTCTTGATAGATAATAACTCCAAAGGTCTTTTGTAAGATTGGAGCTAAATCTTTATGCAGATATATAACCTTTTCTGGGTTATGTCTTCTAGATATATAAGTTGGAATTTCTTCCATAGGACCTGGTCTATAAAGTGAAGTAACTGCAACAATATCTTCAAAATGTTCTGGTTGTAATTTTTTCAAAACATTACGTATACCATCTGACTCAAGTTGGAATATACCTGTTGTATCTCCTCGCGATAATAATTCAAAGACCTTTGGATCATCAAAAGGGATATCTTCTATATTGATTGTAATATTTTTGTCTTTTTTCACTTGATTCACAATTTGATGAATGATAGATAAATTACGCAAGCCGAGGAAATCTATTTTCAATAAGCCTATACGCTCTGCTTCCGTCATCGTCCATTGTGTTAATAAACCATTATCACCATTAGTAAGTGGTACATACTCATATAAGGGATGATCATTTATTATAATTCCCGCCGCATGTGTTGATGTATGTCGAGGAAGCCCTTCTAACTTTTTACTTAAGTCAAACCAACGCTCATGTCTATGATTTCTATGTACAAATGCTTTAAATTCAGGTATTTCATATGCTTGATCCAAAGTAATTCCAAGTTTATGAGGTATAAGTTTAGAAATTTCATTTAATGTTATTTCATCAAAGCCCATGATTCTACCAACATCTCTTGCCACAGCTCTTGCTAATAAATGTCCAAATGTAACGATACCCGCCACATGGTGTGGACCATATTTATCTTGTACATATTGAATCACTTCATCTCTTTTTGTATCTTCAAAGTCTATATCGATATCAGGCATTGTCACACGTTCAGGATTTAAAAAACGTTCAAATAGCAAGTTATATTGAATTGGATCTATCGTTGTTATATTTAATAAATAACTGACTAATGACCCTGCTGCAGAACCACGCCCAGGCCCTACAAAGATATCATTCGCTTTAGCAAAGTGTATTAAATCACTTACGATTAAGAAATAATCTTCAAATCCCATACCAGTGATAACATCATATTCATGCTTTAATCTTTGTTGATACTCAACAGATTGCTTATCGTTTAGTGTCAGTTTATCTAATTGACTTGATAGCATAGACCATAAATAAGCTTTAGAACTTTGTCCATTCGGCGTAGCGAATTTTGGTAATAGTGATTGATGATATTGTAATTCTGCAGTGCAAAGTGTTGCAATTTTTTGTGTTCGATGCCATACATCCTTATCAATTTCTAATGATGAAACTTCTTCATTATTGAATAAATGTTCATTATAATCTGGCGCAGCATGAACTAAATCAATTTTAGTATTATTTTTGATTGCTGATAACGCAGCTATAGTTTCATTGTCTTCTCTATTTAAATATCGCGAAGATTGCGCCCATACAATTGGCAATTCAAATGTTGTTATGCTCTCTTGGTTCACATAAACATTTTCAAATTCAACTAGCGTTTCCACAATATTTTGATGTGCTTCATCTACTTTTTTTAAAATAATAATAAAATCCGCTGCATATTTCTTTAACCATTCAACTGGCGTTTCTTCTTTATCTTTCATTTTAATGGCTGAAGAAAGCATGTAAAGGTTCTGCAGGCCTTGTTCATTCTTCGCAAGTACAACGGTTTCTAATGAAGTTAAACCATCAGTTAAATATATCGTCATACCAAAAATAGGTTTGATATTTGCTGCAATACAAGCATCATAAAATTGCGGTAAACCATATAATACATTTGTATCTGTTATCGCTAAAGCAGAATACCCCTCTTTAACGGCTTTAGTAACCACATCATTAATTCTCAAACTAGAATTTAATAAGTCGTAAGTTGTGTGAATATTTAAATGGGCAACCATCAGCAAATACCTCCTAAACTGTTATAATTTATTATTTAATGCGTCGGCTAATTCATTAAATCGATCCCAATCAGCAACTGATACACCAGAAGCATTTGGATGACCACCGCCTCCAAAGTCGCTAGCAATATCATTGATTACAATACCTTTAGAGCGAATGCGACATCTGATTTCAGAGCCTTCATCCACACCAAACACCCAAATTTTCAAGCCTTTAATGTCAGCAATCGCATTGACAAATAATGATGCTTCATTTGGTGCAATATCAAATTGCTTTAGTACCTCTTTTGTAATGATGACCTTACAAAAACCTTTATCATTTAAATCGAAATTTTGTAAAACATAGCCTTGGAATGGCAATAAGGCTGGATCCTTTTCACCTAATTTATTCAGTTCTTCATTATGACTAAACGGAAACTGTAATAAGTGACTAGCTACTTCTAGCGTATGCGACGTTGTATTATTAAATAAGAAACGTCCTGTATCTCCTACGATACCTAAATATAGCAATCTAGCTGTTGCGGCATCTATCAATGATATATCGTTAAAATGATTTATAAAATCAAATATAATTTCACTTGTAGAAGATGCTTGATCATTAACATAATTTAAGTCACCGTATTGATCCACTGCGGGATGGTGATCAATTTTAATAAGGTACTGACCTAAATCAAATCGTGTATCACTAATACGTGGCGCATTTGCAGTGTCACAAACAATGACTAATGCTCCTTGGTAATCTTCATTTGTTAACGTATCAAACGTACCAATAAAGTCTAATGATGGTTCAGCTTCTCCAACAGCATAAATATTTTTCTCTGGAAACTTTAACTTCAAGTAAGACTGTAAACCTAATTGCGAACCGTATGCATCAGGGTCTGGTCTAACGTGTCTATGAATAATTACAGTGTCACTTTCTTGTATTTTATTCATTATTTCATTAAATTCTGTTGTCATTTCTCTCTCTTCCTTTTCTAAAATGGATTTTTTCTGCATTAATCTATCATTTGGCAAATAATCATCGCTTTAGCAACTTGTTGTCCTTCATTCGACATCTTAACTTCTAACTTCGCGAAGTTTCTACCAACATCTAACATGTCATATTGTACCGTTAATTCTGATTCGATTTGTACTGTTTTAATATATATAATATTCAAACTCTCAATCATCACTTCTAGTTTTTTTAGTTTTCGAATTTCATATCTAATTGTTTCTTCAATAATTGCAACAAAAACAGCTTTACTTAATGTACCAAATTGGTTCGTTAATAAAGGTGTTATCTGAACTTGTATGCCTTCTCCACCAATGGTAATGTGCTTAGCAATTTGGTCGTTAATTGTTTCCCCTACTTGAGGTTGTCTGCTCAATAATTGCATTGCAGTTAATACATCTTTTCTCGTAATAACCCCTATCAACTTTTTACTTACCGTTGTTACAGGCAATAATTCGATACCTTCCCAAATCATCATATGCGCACAATTAGCAACTGTGGTCGACAATTGAACATTGATTGGTGATTTAGTCATATAATTAGCAATCGTATCTTGTTCATCCATCTTAATAATTTCCTTACTGGTTACGATACCAACTAAACGCCAATCTTCATCAATCACTGGAAAACGAGTATGACCAGTTTTCTTAGCTTTATCTTTATAATCAGCCAAAGTCATATGATCAAATATAACTGTATCACCTTGTACGGACTTTACAATATCTTCAACGACCAAAATTTCCTTACGAATCATTTGGTTATACATAGCTCTATTGATAATATTTGCTACTAAGTAAGTATCATAATTCGAAGAAATAATCGGTAAATCATGTTCGTCAGCATATTTAATAATCTCATTCGAAGTGCTAAATCCACCAGTTATCAACACGGCACTTCCTCTTTCCAATGCTGCTAACTGGACATCCTTTCTATTACCTACAATAAGCAAGGTATGTGCACTTAAGTACTTAATTACATCCTCTATCTCCATCGCGCCGATTGCAAATTTTGACAATGTTTTTATTAATCCATTACGCCCGCCTAATACTTGTCCATCAATTATCTTTACTATTTCACCAAAGGTCAATTGTTCGATTTGCTCTCTTGATTTCTTTTCAATACGTACAGTACCTACTCTATCAATCGTTGCAACCAGCCCTAGTTGTCCTGCGTCTTTGATTGCACGGTAAGCAGTCCCCTCCGAAACATTTAAGTCCTTTGCTATTTTACGAACAGAAATTTTCTGCCCGATAGCGAGTGATTCAATATAAGATAATATTTGTTCATGTTTTGTCATGTGAATAACCTCATTTATTTTTGAACCGTTTCTCTGATATTATAACTTTTTATATATAAAAATGCGATGTAACAATTCAAAATATAGTGATTTATAATAAATTTTAGTCTCCTTTGGAGTAAAGTTGGCATTAAAATTCTATTTTGCCATATTTATATGTAAATTATTATAATTTAATTGCAATTATGATTAGTCTTTTATTAAAATACTATTTAAGGAGGGATGAACGAATGTTCAAAAATATTTTACTCGGTGTAGATACAACACTTAAAAATGAAAAAGCTTTAGAACAAGTTTCAAAATTATCAGGCGAAGGTACTATTGTAACGATTTTAAATGCAATTAGCGAACAAGACGCACAAACTTCAATCAAATCTGGTGTACATCTAGATAAACTTGTTGAAAAACGTAGTGAAGGTTTAGAAAGTACACGTAATGCCCTAGATGATTATGGCATAAACTATGATGAAATTATTGTACGTGGTAATGCCAAGGAAGAATTAGTCAAACACGCAAATAGCGGTAAATACGAAATCGTCGTCTTAAGTAACCGAAAAGCCGAAGATAAGAAAAAATTCGTCTTGGGTAGCGTAAGCCATAAAGTTGCTAAACGAGCGAACATCCCTGTACTCATTGTAAAGTAATATTAAAAAGTCTGAAGTTCTACAAAGTTCTTCAGGCTTTTTATTTTTGTTGATCATACCTCATATTATAAATAATCTTCTCTGCAACGTTAGCACAGTTACGGTAACTCTTTACATACAACCCCTTTAACGAAACATAATATCCATTACTTAAAAAATCCACTAACCATAAATTATTGTTTAAGTAACGTTTAGGAATAATATTCTATTTTCTTTAGACACAAAAAATAAGTTATGGAGAAATCGTATATATACGATTTCTCCATAACTTATTAATTAATTAAAATTTTACAGCTTCACCAGGTTCTAATATTTGTACTTCACCAACTGAGACTGCTGCTTTAAACTCGTTTGGATCCTGTTTGATTAAATCAAATGTATTATAGTGAATTGGAACCGTCACTTTCGGTTTAATAAATTCATTTATTGCATAACTTGCATCGTCGATACCCATAGTGAAATTATCACCGATGGGTACGAAGCAAATATCTACTGGATGACGATCCGCAATTAATTTCATATCACTAAATAGACCTGTATCACCTGTGTGATAAATCGTCTTACCTTCAATTTCTAATACTACGCCCATTGGCATACCTAAATAAACTGGTATTCCATTATCATCAGTTAGACTTGAACTATGAAATGCTTGTACAAATTTCACGCTACCAAATTCAAATTCAGCTTTACCACCAATATTCATCGGTCTGACATTTTCCACATTTTTATTTGTAGTAATATAATCAGCTAGTTCAGCAGATCCAATAACAGTAGCATGATTTCTATTGGCTAGTTCAACAGTGTCACCAAAATGATCACCATGACCATGCGTTAAAATAATATAATCAACCTCTAACGTACTAGGATCTAAATCTGAAAGCTCGTTTCCTGTAATAAATGGGTCAACGATTACCTTCTTACCATTAGCTTCAAAATATATTGTTGATTGTCCATGAAAAGATAATTTCATATTAGTTAAATCCTCCCAATTGTCTATTTGAAATTACTATACCACGTGAACGTATTTTTATAACACAAGTCTAACCTAAATGCTCACTATATAATGTAGATTTTCCTGAAAAAAACATTAAAGTTTTGAATTCCACAAGAAACTAACATAAAATTGTAGTGAGCATGAATACAGGAGGATGATTTAATTTATGAAATTAGAACAAATTACAACCGAATTACAGCAACAGCAAGCTGATGCAGCATGGATTACCACACCATTGAATATTTTTTATTTTACAGGCTATTTAAGTGATCCTCATGAGCGTTTATTAGCATTATTAATTAAGAATAATGGTGAACAAATTTTATTTTGCCCACAACTAGAAGTTGACGAAGTAAAGAACTCTCCTTTCGAAGGTGAAATCATTGGTTATTTAGATACTGAAAATGCTTTAGATAAACATCATGCAACGTATAATAAATTGCTAATCGAAGCACATCACTTAACAGTACACCGTCAACGTGAATTAATTAATGCATTTAATGTCAATCAATTTGGTGATATTGATCAAACAATCAAAGCACTACGCAACGTTAAAAATGACAGTGAAATCACAAAAATTAAAAAAGCATGTGAACTTGCAGATAAGTGTATTGAAATTGGCGTAGCATACTTATCAGAAGGTGTTACAGAGCGTGAAGTTGTCAATCATATTGAAAATGAAATTAAGCGTTATGGTGTAAATGAAATGAGTTTCGATACGATGGTCCTATTCGGCGATCATGCAGCGTCACCACACGGTACACCTGGAAATCGTAAGCTTCAACAGGATGAATTTGTGTTATTTGATTTAGGTGTCATTTATGATAATTATTGCAGTGATATGACACGAACAGTCCAATTTGGAACTCCAAGTAAAGAAGCGCAAGCTATCTATGATGTGGTATTAAAGGCTGAACTAGAAGCAATCGCCGCAATTAAACCTGGTGTCACGATTAAAGATGTTGATGCAATTGCTAGAAATATTATAAGCGAAGCGGGTTATGGCGAATATTTCCCTCACAGACTTGGACATGGTTTAGGCTTAGAGGAGCATGAATATCAAGATGTATCTAGTTCAAACAACAATCAATTCGAGGCTGGTATGGTAGTCACTGTGGAGCCTGGTGTATATGTACCTGGTGTTGCAGGAGTACGTATTGAAGATGATATCTTAGTTACAGAAGACGGTTATGAAATTTTAACAGGATATGAAAAATGATTAAAGAAGCTGTAGTAGAAACGATTCAACAAGTTGAAGAAGCTATTGCAAATGGCGCTAACCGTATTGAATTATGCGATAATTTAGCAGTGGGTGGTACAACACCAAGCTATGGTATGATAGAAATTGCGGCTGAAATTTGCCATCTCAATCATGTTGAACTGGCAGTGATGATTAGACCACGTGGTGGTAATTTCGTCTATAGTCTATATGATATTGAAATTATGCAGCGTGATATCAAAGCATTAAAGTCACTCAATGTCGATTATTTTGTATTTGGATGTCTAACAGAAGATTACACACTTAATGAATGGCAAATGAAGACTTTAAAGCAACTTGCCGCACCGGTTCAATCAGTTTGTCATATGGCTTTCGATGAGATTCACCAACGAGGTCAAATCAAAGCATTACACCAATTAATCGATTTAGGATTCACACGTTTATTAACTCATGGCGGTCCTGCTGGAACTAATATTTTCGATAATTTAAATCATTTAGGAAAATTAGTCGTCAATTCTGGCGGAAAAATTGAAATTATGCCTGGAGGAGGCGTAACGAAAGATAATGTTCAATCTTTACTCGACGCTTTCCCCTTCCAAGAAGTACATGGTACTAAAATAGTTTAAGGGTATCCTATAAACTATTTGCAAAACGTCTTAAAATAACTCATAACAACAAAAAAACAGGTCATCACTAACGATTGTATATAACCTCTAAGTGATGATCTGTTTATTTATTATCAATCCATGTCAATTTATTATAAAGCTTATTTTAAGGCTGCATCAATTGCACTGTATGACATATCAAATGCCTCTGCCACGCCTTTGTTTGTCAACTGTCCATTAATAGTATTTAAACCTAATGCCAATGCTGGGTTATCTTGTAGAGCCTTTAAATAACCTTTACCAGCAAGCTGTTGTGCATATGGTAATGTAGCATTATTTAATGCAATCGTTGATGTTCTTGGAACTGCACCTGGCATATTTGCCACAGCATAATGGACAACACCATGTTTTTTATATGTTGGCGCATCATGTGTAGTAATATGATCCGTAGTTTCAAAAATACCACCTTGGTCAATGGCAATGTCAACAATTACAGCCCCGTCTCTCATACCTTTAACCATTTCTTCAGTTACCAAGTTTGGTGCTTTTGCACCTGGTATTAATACTGCTCCGATAACTAAATCACTATCTTTAACACAATTCTCTATATTTAAAGGATTTGACATGATAGTATGCACTCTACCATCAAACAAATCATCAATTTCTTGTAAACGTTTTGGATTTACATCTAAAATTGTAACATCTGCACCAAGTCCTAATGCAATTTTAGCTGCATTTGTTCCGGCTTGTCCACCACCAATAATAGATACACGGCCTTTAGATACACCCGGTACGCCACCTAATAAGATACCCATACCGCCTTTATATTTTTGTAAGAACTCTGCACCAATTTGAGCTGACATACGTCCCGCTACTTCACTCATTGGTGTCAATAGTGGCAATGAGCGATCAGGTAATTGCACAGTTTCATACGCAATACCTACCACTTTATTGTCTAATAACGCTCTTGTTAATTTTTCTTCGTTTGCCAAATGTAAATAAGTGAATAAAATTAGCCCCTCTTTAAAGAATTGGAATTCTTCTTCCAATGGTTCTTTAACTTTCATCACCATATCTACGTCCCATACTTCGGATGGTTCCTTAACAATTTTAGCCCCTGCTTCTGTATAGTCAACATCTTCAAAATATGACCCCAAACCTGCAGATTGTTCAACTATTACAGTATGTCCTTGTTCAACTAAAGCGTGAACACCACTTGGTGAAAGACTCACCCTGTTTTCATTATTTTTTATTTCTTTTGGAATACCAATAATCATTACATCCACCTCCAAATTTATAGTAACGCGTATCTTATGAAAGCGCAATCATAGTTTAGGGAAGTTTTACAACATTTAAATTGTGTTAATATTCTGTAAATGGTGGTATACTATAACCAAGAAGAATTAAGGAGGTAATTGTGATGCTAACTTATAAAAATATTTTAATTGCTGTAGATGGATCACATGAAGCTGAATGGGCATTTAACAAAGCTGTAGATGTTGCAAAACGTAACGACGCGAAACTAACAGTCGTAAATGTAATTGATTCTAGAACTTACTCATCATATGAAGTATATGATGCACAGTTCACTGAGAAATCTAAGAACTTTTCCGAAGATCTTCTCAACGGCTATAAGGAAGTCGCTACAAACGCAGGTGTCGCAAATGTGGAAACACGCTTAGAATTTGGTTCACCTAAAGCTATTATTCCTAAAAAATTAGCTGCTGATGTAGATGCAGATTTAATTATGTGTGGTACATCAGGACTCAATGCTGTTGAACGTTTTATCGTAGGATCTGTATCTGAAGCAATTGTTCGCCATTCACCTTGTGATGTATTAGTCGTTAGAACTGAAGAAATCCCAGAGGACTTCCAACCACAAGTAGCAACTGATGAATTCAGATCACAATACCAAGCTCGTTAATATTGATTGTATATTACTTTGTTGGTCATTAGACGCGCAGTAATATAATCTCAAATATTTTCTAGATAAATGCCTAAGTTATAATTACTTAGACAAATGAAAATCGACAATTTCTATTGATATCACATAGAAGTTGTCGATTTTTTATTCATTAAAGATATAACTTAAATCACCCTACTAATTTCAAAAGCTAACATTCAAACTAAAAATTTCACGTCACCTACACTGTAAATTTCTCAAACCTGAAGTTGCATTAATATGAAAATTATCATATTAATCCAATTGATAAATTATCTTCATGTTCACTTCATAAATCTACTTTATGATAGATTTAACTTAAAAATGAAAGGATGAAGCGCATGCGCAATTTAAACAAATTAATCATTTCTAGTATTACAATTGGTATGATCTCAATTACAACTCTAAACTCCCCTACATACATAGATGCTCAATCTCAACAAAACCATTCAGTTGAACATTTGAAATGGATAGATACAACAACCATACCTCACAATCAATCATACAAAGGCACAACTGTTGGTGGTTTATCAGGTATCTCGTACGATGCTAAAAACAACAATTGGTATCTAGCAAGTGATGACCGTTCAGAAAAGAGTCCGGCAAGATTTTACGAAGCAAAAATTAATTATAATCAACATGGCTTTAAGCACACAAAATTCACTAATGTACATACATTTAAACAACCTGATGGTTCAAGCTATCCAAATAAAAATAAATACCAACACCAAGAGAATCAGGCAGTGGCAGACATAGAATCAGTTAGAATAGATCCAATAACACAAAACATATTATATACGAGTGAGGGTGACCGTTCCTTAGGCTTAAACCCCTTTATAAGAGAAGCTGATTCAACCGGTCAGTTTCTTGCTGACATACCTATTACAAACAATATAAAAATGGATAAAGATAATAAACATGGCTTTAGAAATAACCTTGCGCTAGAAGGCAGCACATTTTCAACAGACGGGCAGTCAATTTGGACTTCAATGGAAGGTTCACTGCTACAAGACGGACAAATATCAACTACACGTTCTGGATCGTTTTCACGAATTACTCAATATAATCGTAATGGTGAGTTAATATCAGAATATGCATACCCTCTCGATGCTGTACCTGGTAATCCTGGTGCAAATAAGACAGCAGAAAATGGCATTTCCGAAATGCTAGCGATTAATAATCATGAATTTTTAGCATTGGAACGTGCAAGTGTCCAATCAGCTGACGGAGCATACCATAATTATGTACGTATTTATAAATTTGACACTAAAAATGCTACTGAAATAAAAAATATGGACTCAATTAAGGATAAAAAAATCAAACCTGTTCATAAACAACTAGTTGCCAACCTAAATGAACAGGACATTGGTAAGATTGACAACATTGAAGGTATGACATTTGGCAAGCAATTACCAAATGGCAATGACAGTCTAGTACTTGTGACAGATAATAACTTTAATCAATCACAAAAAACTGAATTAATTGCTTTTGAAGTTCAACCAGAAGATAAATAAAACTAATTGTGTAATTTTAACAATTCAATATTTATGATAAATTTATAATTTCACAAAAAAGTAGTCACCCTATAGACAATATAGAGTGACTACTAATATGTTATGAAGCGTTTATCATATTAATTTTCTCTAGGTAACTATTATTTAACGTTACCAAATTCAACAACATCTCTTGCAATCATAACTTCTTCATTTGTAGGAATTACAATGACTTTTACTGGAGAATGTGGATAGTTGATAAAGCCTTCTTCACCGTGGATACCTTCATTCTTCTTAGCGTCCCAGTAAACTCCCATAAATTCCAAACCTTCTAATACTTTGGCTCTTACTGGATCAGAATTTTCACCGACACCTGCAGTAAAGACAATAACATCTACGCCATGCATACGTGTCGCATATGAACCAATATATTTATGAATTCGAGATGCAAATACGTCTAATGCAAGTTGCGCTCTTTCTTTACCTTCTTTAGACTCTTCAATGATGTCACGCAAATCACTAGAAGTTCCAGAAATACCAAGTAATCCTGATTCTTTGTTCAATGTGTTTAATACTTCTTCAGCACTCTTACCTGTTTTTTCCATAATAAATGGAATTAAAGCAGGGTCGATATTACCTGAACGCGTACCCATAGTTACACCTGCTAATGGTGTGAATCCCATTGATGTATCTACAGATTCCCCGCCATCGATAGCAGCAATTGATGCACCGTTCCCAATATGACAAGAAATAATACGCAATTCTTCTAATGGTTTACCTAGTATTTCAGCTGCACGTTGAGATACATATTTATGGCTCGTACCATGGAAACCGTATTTTCTAATGCCGTATTCTTCATAATATTGATATGGCAAACTATAAAGGAATGATTTTTCAGGCATAGTTTGGTGGAATGAAGTATCAAATACAGCAACATGTGGAATTTCTGGTAACAATTTACGGAAAGCACGAATTCCCATTAAGTTTGCAGGGTTGTGTAATGGTGCCAATTCGCTTAATGATTCGATTTGCTTTTCTACTTCATCAGTAACATATACTGATTCAGGGAATAGCTCTCCACCATGTACAACACGATGACCTGTACCATCTATATCATAAATACTGTCGATAATACCATGCTTTTTAAAGCTTTCTAACATAATATTTACGGCATCTTCATGATTCGCGATATCGTTTACTTCTGTAATTTTTTCTCCATTGACTTCAATAGTAAAAATAGAGTCCTTTAAACCAATTCTTTCGATAAGTCCTTTAGTAACAAGATTTTCGTCCGGCATTTCAATAAGTTGAAATTTCAATGATGAACTACCAGCGTTAATGGCCAAAACTAATTTTGACATAAACATAATGCCTCCAATTTTAATTAAGTTTTTTATATCCATATCTATTTAATCATTAATACAGGTTGAATTCAAGAGTATTACAGTTTAATTTTCAGGGTGATTTTGCTCCATCCATGCATTCAAATCTTGTAAAAATGCCTGGAACTGTTGTGGGTTTTTAAAGTCAGGTATATTGGCAAGCAATACTTCTACAGGTTTCGTGATTTGAGCTTCTTTCTTCTGTAGCACTAATATTGATTTACGTGCATTTTCATTTTTAAACAATGTTGCAGGTAAATTTAAAAATGCTTGCATTTCTGTTTCTGTTGCAATGAAATTCTGTAACTGTTTCACATTATCACCTTCAAAGATATTGCTCGGTACTACTAAGAAAGCGTAACCTGATTGTTTCAATGCAGTTACTGCTTGTTCTATTAATAAATGATGAGAATAACTATGCCCCTCTTTAAAGCCCAGTGCCATTTCTTGGCTTCGATCATCAACTGGATAATAACCAATAGGTAAATCCCCAATAACGACGTCTGCATCTTCAAAAGGCAGTGGCATAATTGCATCTTGTGGGTAAACATCAAATGGTATTTCTAAGAAATTAGCTAAGTGAACGCTCACTCTTGATAATACTGGATCTACTTCAACTAAATGATGCATTAATGAATGATCAGATAACACTTCATGTACTGAAGCACTTAAATGACCTGCTCCACTTGCGATATCTGCGATGTGCATTTCTTCATTTTTCTTTAAAAAACGTTGTGCTAAAAATCCAAGAATCAAACCAATAGAGTCAGGTGTGATTTGGTGGTTCGCTTGTATATCTTCTTGTTGTAGTAAGCTTAGATAAGAAAATTGAAATGCCTTTCTACGATCTTGTAATGTAGCCTGTTCTAAAAGGTCTCTATTATTTCTATATATATCTTCCATAGCTAGCCCTAAGTTTTCAATAAAACTTTGACCATTTTCCTCATTTAATGATTTTGCCTTTTCGTCAAGCGCTTTAAATAATTTTTCCATTATTGTTACTGTTTCTTCTTGTGCCATTTAATAGTCCTTTCTAAAAAAACTGTCCATAATTCGTTTGAAATAAGTTAATAACTAACTCATATTACCAAATAATTATGGACAGTATGCTTTATAATGTCAATGATACTGTTTGATTGTTAAACTACAGTTACTAAGTTAAAAGTTTTTCAATCACACATTTATTAAATTATAAGTTTTTATATGCTGCTAATGCAGATTCGAAATCAGGGAAATCAGTTCCTTCTGGAACGATTTCAGTATAAACAACTTTATTATCTTTATCTAAAACGAATACTGAACGTGCTAATAAACGTAAGTCATCCATTACTACACCATAATTTTTACCAAATGAAAGATCTTTATGGTCACTTAAAGTAACTACGTTATCTAAACCATTAGCTGCACACCATCTTTTTTGTGCAAATGGTAAATCAGCAGAAATCGTTAATACAACACCTTCTTCTTGTGCTGCTTCTTCGTTAAATTTACGTGTTTGTTGATCACATACACCTGTATCTATAGATGGCACAACACTAATTAATTTCTTTTGGCCATCATAAGTTGATAAATTCACCGCATTTAAGTCGTTGTCTAATACTGTAAAGTCCGGAGCCACATCTCCTTCGTTTACTTGTGAGCCTGATAATGTCATTGGTTCTTGTTTAAATGTAATTTGCGTCATTTGTACGCCTCCTATAAATAAGTGCTTTCCTTTACATTATAACTTTTTATAGTCTTGAAATAAAATTTCCTGATTTAAAATCGTTTATAATTACTTTAAATAATACAAATCATTCATTTTTTCAAAATAAATGTCACTTTATCATTATCCCAATTATATAATAACTCATATTGAATAACGATTAATGCGTTCATTTTACGCAACATCAAACTCCAACTATCTTACAAGATTTTTTATGTTAATTGAAATAATTTAATACATATAAACAGTGCTACTAACAACAAAGACCGCATCATTAACAATACATGTTAATGATGCGGCCATCCCCTATTTATATTGAATTGATATCATTAGAACTTATGACATTTGTGTAATATAATCATAAATATTTTTAATAATTAAAATGGCAGTTACAACTATAAATAATCCTTTTACATAGCCTACACCTTTTTTAATAGCAAATTGTGCGCCAACATAAGACCCTGCAATCATGCTTACTGCCATAATCAAACCATAAAAATAATCAACTTCATGTAGACAAATAAACAAGATGAGTGCACCTAGGTTCGAAGCAAAATTAAGTACTTTTGCATTACCAGCTGCACCTAAAAAATCAAAGCCAAACATTAATAAAACAAATAACATAAACGAACCGGTACCTCCACCGAGGAAACCATCATAGAAACCAATTAAACACATAAGTGAAACAAATAAAATGGCCTTACCTAGACTAAGTTTCGTAAATGTTCGTACACTGCCCCAGTCCTTTTTCACTAATGTGTATATCATCACTAATGTTAACACTACAATTACAACCGGCTTTAAAAGTTCAGCAGGTAGAAATGTAGCAACACTTGCCCCAATCATTGCCATGACAAAAATAATCGGGAACAGTTTAGCAACTATCTTTAAATCTACTTTACCAGAGCGCAAAAATCTAAATGCGCTCGTCATCGAACCAAAGGCACTGGCTAATTTATTCGTACCCAACGCCATTGAGGGTTGCATTCCGACTGCTAATAATGCAGGGATAGAAATCAGTCCACCACCGCCCACAACAGCATCTATAAATGCTGCTAAAAATCCTAATAATATCACTATAATTACTATTGATACATTCCACTCTAACATTTGATTACCCCTTTATATTCATGATTTCAAAACAGTTTACACTTTAGCTACCTAAGCTTGACGTACATATTTCATGAATTAAAATAAATCGTCTGCCAGTGCTTGTGTTTCTGTATCTTTATCACTTTGATAATCTTTAGTTATAGTTAGTGTTTCAATACCATCCACCGCTTCTTGAACAAGTGGTTCAAAATCAAAGCCATCTTCATACTTTTCAACTTTATCAAAATCAGGTTCAGTAACAGGATTCTTTGGCGTGAAAATCGTGCAACAATCTTCAAATGGTTGAATTGACACGTCATAAGTGCCAATTGCTTTAGCCTTTTTAACAATTTCTTCTTTATCCAAAGTTAACAATGGACGTAATACAGGCGTAGAAGTGACATGATTAATTGCATACATACTCTTTAACGTTTGACTTGCGACTTGCCCTAAATTCTCACCATTTACGATAGCATTAGCATCAATTTGATGTACTAATTTATCAGCAACACGCATCATCATTCGTCTTGTAGACGTCATTGTATAACGTTCATGAACCACTTTATTTACTTGTTTCTGTAATGTGGTGAATGGCACAATATGCAATTTGATAGGACCCACATGTGCAGATAAGATACGTGTCAGTTCAATAACCTTTTCCTTTGCTTTCTCACTTGTAAACGGCGGACTATGAAAGTGAATCGCTTCAATCGTAACACCGCGGCGCATGACTTCCATACCTGCAACCGGAGAATCAATACCACCAGATAACATCAATAATGTCTTTCCACCAGTGCCAACAGGCAAGCCGCCCGCCCCTGGAATAACTTCATCATAAATATACACTGCGTCTAAGCGTACCTCTACCTTTATCGTATGGTCTGGGTTGCGAACATTGACAGATACATGTTCAGCCCCTTGTAATACAGCGCCACCAACTTCTCGTTGTATTTCATAAGTATCATATGGAAATTGTTTATCTGAACGTTTCACGTCAATCTTGAAAGTGTCACCGTCATTATATCCTTTAGCAAATTCAATTGCTTGCTCCTTAATAGCATCCATAGTTTTGTCTATTTTTAGGACTGGACTGATAGAATATATGCCAAAGACTTTCGATAGCCTTTGACTCATTTCTTTAATATCTGCACCTTCTTCTAGTTCGATATACATTCTATCTCTATTAGCTTTCACTTTATACCCTTGTAATGGCATTAATGAACGCTTTACATTTGAACGTAATTGATTGACGAACATCTTACGATTTGCACCTTTTAATGTTAATTCGCCATACCTTACTAATAAATGATCATATATCATTTTAACAACTCCCTTACTTCTTCATATACTGCTTTAAATTTATCTTTAAAGGTTTCAATATCATTGTCTGTCGTATTAGCGCCTAATGATATTCGAATACTTCCTTCGATTTGAATTGCTGGTATACCCATTGCCAATAGTACTTCATTTAAACTTGATTTCTTAGACGAACATGCACTTGTTGTTGATAACATAACATTGTGTTTTGAGAAGGCATTCACTAATACTTCACCTTTAACACCTGGGAACCCAATATTTATGATATGTGGTGCAGCTGCACTTGGTGAATTAATGATTACATTGGGAAAGTTCTGTATATAAGCCTTGATCTGTTCATTGTATTGATTGAGTTGTCTATTTAATGATTGCGTGTGCTGTACAGCATATTTCAAGGCTTTAACAATAGAAATATCGACTGGTAAATTAACTGTCCCACTACGCAAGCCATATTCCTGACCTCCACCTTGCATGACAGGTATGATTTCATGTCTATTACGAACAAATAGTACACCTTGTCCTTTTAGACCATTAAACTTATGCCCACTTAAACTCAAAGTATCCACACCATCAAAAATTAACGGCACTTTGCCGACTGCTTGCACTGCATCTACATGTAAATGTGCTTTAGGATATGCACTGACAATATCTACAATTTCTGTAATTGGTTGTATTTGTCCCATAATATTATTGACATGCATACAAGTCACTAAGCCTACCTTATCATTCATTAAACTCTGTAAATGTTTAAGGTCTATTTGACCTTCTTTAGTAACATCAACATATTTAATCGTAAAGCCTTCTTCTTCTAAAGCACGGACCACTTCTAATACTGAAGGATGTTCCAAAACCGAGGTTATAATTTCATTTGCAAATAATTTTTTCTTACGTGCAACACCTTGTAGTGCAATATTATTTGATTCTGTCGCGCCACTTGTAAAAATAATATCAAATTCATTATCTAAATTAAACAATGATTTGATTTGTGCCTTAGCTTGATTTAATAATTGTTCTGCTTGTAAACCAGCCTGATGTGGACTATTAGGATTAAAATATAGCGATTGATTCACCTTTAAAAATGTATCTAAAACATCTTGATTTGGTTTGGTCGTAGCAGCATTATCAAGATATATCACAACGTTATCCTCCTCAATTAATTTATTACTTATCATGGAATTGGTAATATTTATAACCTAGAATATAATTTATCTTACAAATTAAACATTACCTAAATGATTTAAAGTTCCTTAATATTTAATAGTACATTTATAAATGTACTTACCCTTTTAGCATTATACTCGTATTTCCAAAAAAGAAAAGACACGAAATAATAAAATCATTTCGTGTCTTTCATCTACCGTTCTACATTTAAAAATAATTAACCAGTCACTTGAGACTCAATGTGCTTTGTAACACCAGGCTCAACACTTTCTAAAGCTTGTTCTGAAATTTCAATTGAACGTTTATATCTATTATTTTTAAATAATCGTTCTGCTTCATTCAAGCTCTTATCTACGCCTGAATTATCTTTACGGTAACGATTACCATATTCGATTAATTTCTCTGCATAAACTGCATTTACCAAGACATCTGTAGCTTCGTCTTCAAATTTATTCATTTGTAATACGACTTTAGCTACTTTATCCTTTAACTGCTTCACATGAATTGGACGCACACTGAACTTTTTATTGACCTCTCTTACTTCGTAGTCAATTTCATTTTTCATAATAATAAATCTTTCAGGTACACTTGGTAAATTAGATGCAAGTAGCTTTCGATATACTTCTTCTTTTTTACTTTGGACGCGTAAGATATTTTCTTCGGCTTCAGCCTCATCTTCACGTAATTGAATAAGATGGTTTTGTAATTTTTCTTGTTTGTCATTAATAACTTCAACATGTTCTTCAATGTATTTCAAGTTATCTTGAACTTCACTATATCTTACAGCAGTCTTTGACATTTCCTTTAATATTTCATCATATACAGAAATTAGATTCTGAATTTCATTTTCAAACTGTCGTACATTTTGAACATCACTTTCGTTAATATAGTAATTTTCACGTACATATTCAATTTCAGTTTGTAATGTATAATTCATTTCCTTTGCTCTAAATAAATTATCTGTAATGACTTCTTTTGTTTCTTCTACATCATTTTTCGCTTTCACTTCATGTTCAATCAATTCATACATTTCGTCTAAACGATCATTAATACTGTTTAACTTATCGTTCGCGTCATCCAGTTCTAAACGACTAATCATAGGCTCAACAAAACTCAATTCCGTTTTTAAAGTTTGCAAATTACTATCGACCTTCACGTGATCAAGATCATAACCTTCAACTTTCAAGTCTCTACAGCCATATTTCAAATCTTGGAATTGACCTGGTAATTCTTTTTGAGCTTCCCTAATCAAGTCAGGGATTTCAGTCATGTCCTTTTTCAAGTAATTCATATCTTCATTTAATAATTTGATATGATCGTGAGCTTGATTATAATTGCCTTCTTCCTTTAAAGCTTCATACTGTTCCATTTCAGGCACAAATGATTCAATTTCTTGTTCTAACGGTTCTGCTGCTTCTCCAAATTGGTGTCGGTTTGCTAGAACATCTCGTTTCATCTCACGATAATCCACTTTGCATGCTTCATATAATTTGTCGTTTTGTTTATGTACAGATTGAATTTGTTCAACATCAGCAGTTACTTTTTTATAATTCTCTTCGTATTGATCCATTAACTCATGCGCTTCATCTATTTCTGTTTGAGCTTGTGAAAATTTAAATTTATATAATAAACCTTCTGCGTTATGGATTTTTTCGTCAAGTGGTTTCAAGTATTGCTGTTTGCTGTCTTCTGACGTTTTGTTTAGGCGATCATATGTAGATTTTGTTTCACCTGTTAATGTTAAATTTGATAACTGAGATACACTTTCATCGTATGGTAATTTTTCTACCTCAGCCTTTCGTTCTTCAGCCTTTTCAATCATTTGGCTTTTATTAGAACGCATATAGAATAATACACCGATAATAATCAGTACTATAACAATAATTGCTAAAATGATATACAACGCCATATGTTCTTCTCCTCCTATTTTATCACTACCTATTATAACGTACTTACCCACTTCATTAAAATAGAAATAGATGAATTGTTAAGAATTTATTTTATTTTAATAAGCAAATCAAACTCAATATTATAAATTTTATAAGTCCGATTGATAAAACCCTTCCAAATCATTTGATTGATTACTATTAAAACAGTCTTTATACTAAATGAAAAGTAAAAAGTGAGGTAATAAAGATGACCGAAGTAAAAGAAACAAATTATAGTTTATTAAGAAAGCAAGTTGCAAGTTTAATTGAAGATGAATCAAATGTCATTGCAATACTCAGTAATGTCTCTGCATTGTTAAATGATAATCTGGACCAAATTAACTGGGTCGGTTTCTATTTAATGGAAAATGGTGAACTCATCTTAGGTCCTTTCCAAGGTCATCCTGCTTGTGTCCATATTGCTGTGGGCAAAGGCGTATGTGGCACTGCAGTTGCTGAAGACAAATCACAATTAGTTGAAGATGTTAATGCATTTCCTGGTCATATTGCATGTGATGCCAACAGTAAATCAGAAGTGGTAGTACCCATACACAAAGATGGTACAGTGATTGGTGTACTAGATATTGATGCACCTATCATTGGTCGATTTACAACAACTGATCAAACCGAATTAGAAGCGATTGTCAAAGTGATTGAACAACAAATTTCATAATCAAACATGCTCAGTATTTAGTTTAAACTAGGATTAACTATTGACAGATTGATATAGCGTGTTAAAATGTACTTTGTGTGAATAAACGAAAATAGCAGTTGTATATTAGTTGGCTCTATGTTGTTCCCGATGCGGGCGTGCCGTGTAACCGTAGCTATAAGGCGAGGACACATAAAACAATATATCCAAGTAAGCATGCAACACTCTTTTTTGTTTTTTCATAACAACAAAAAAGAAAAAGGAGGAGTCTTATTATGGCTCGATTCAGAGGTTCAAGTTGGAAAAAATCTCGTCGTTTAGGTATCTCATTAAGTGGTACTGGTAAAGAATTAGAAAAGCGTCCTTACGCACCAGGTCAACACGGTCCTAACCAACGTAAAAAATTATCAGAATATGGTTTACAATTACGTGAGAAACAAAAATTACGTTACTTATATGGAATGACTGAAAGACAATTCCGTAACACATTCGAAACTGCTGGTAAACAACATGGTGTACACGGTGAAAACTTCATGCAATTATTAGCTGCTCGTTTAGATGCAGTTGTATATGCTTTAGGTTTAGCTCGTACTCGTCGTCAAGCACGTCAATTAGTTAACCACGGTCACGTTGAAGTTGACGGTAAACGTGTAGATATCCCATCTTACACATTAAAACCAGGTCAAGAAATTTCAGTACGTGAAAAATCTCAAAAATTAGATATCATTGCTGAATCAGTTGAAATCAATAACTTTGTACCAGATTACTTAGAATTTGATGCTGACAACTTAAAAGGTAAATATATCCGCGTTCCAGAACGTAGTGAATTACCTGCTGAAATCAACGAACAACTTATCGTTGAGTACTACTCAAGATAATTTCTTTTATCTTGCAAACCCAAGAGCATTCATTTGTTCTTGGGTTTTTTTATCAATCATTGTGCTCCCCTTTCTTCTCTCACTAAATATATTGTTATAGAATCAACCAACCACATTGCAAATCATACATTCTATAATATAATTATTTTATTAAACATTTTACATTTTATAATCATTTCTTTATTCTATAATTAAAGGAGTGATATGCTTGATTATTAGAGCATTAGAAGAAACAGATTTAGAATTTGTCCATCATTTAAATAATGAATACTCTATTATGTCATATTGGTTTGAAGAACCTTACCAATCTTTAAGCGAACTACAATCATTGTACAAGAAACATTTACATGATGAATCAGAAAGACGTTTTATTATCGAAGTCGATAATACACGCATAGGTATTGTTGAATTAGTAGAAATCAACTTTGTTCATAGTAATTGTGAGATACAAATTATTGTTGATCCTGACTTTAGTGGTAAGGGGTATGCTAAAAGCGCCTTTAAAATGGCCATTGATTACGCGTTTTTAGTATTAAATTTACATAAGGTATATTTATATGTTGATATCAATAATGATAAAGCAGTACATATATATCAGTCACAAAACTTTGCTATTGAAGGGACATTATTAGAACACTTCTATACACGCGGTGAATATAGTGATTGTTATATCATGGGCTTATTTAAAAAGAATTGGATCAACCATTTCGACAATGATTTATCACATATCAAATAATTATAAAAAGGTCTAAAACTAGATTATCACTTACGATAATCATATGTTTTAGACCTTTAATTCATTTTACAGTAATTCAGGATTATCAGAAACTAAACCTTGAAGTGGATAACGTAAAAGTTTCTCAGCTTTATAGGTATCATTTACTGTGTATGCATAAACATTTAAATCATACCGATGCGCCTTATGGATAAAATGTTTTGACACAACAGATTGGTGTGCATTTACAAAGGAAGCATATTCTGAAATCTTTTTAAATCGAGGCTTTTTGTACCAATGCTTCTTACGATTAATCAACACCCCTAGTTTATATGGCACGTCTTTAGCGGCGAGCGCTTTAATAAACTTCTTATTAAAGGACTGTATCGATATTTTATTACTGTCTATATTCCACTGTTGCAATTTATTGATTAATATATTTTCAATATCAAGATATTGTTGCGGTTGCTTTACTTCTATCATTAACCCCTTGGATGACCGTGCAATAAGTTCTAATACATCATCTAATACTAACAACTTTTGATTTGCATATTTGATTTCTTTCCAAAAACCGTAATCATATTGTTGTAATTCTTCTAAAGTATTATTTTTTATTTTCGCCGTACCATTCGATGTACGATCGATGGAAGGATCATGAATCACAACTAATTGATCATCTATTGTTTTATGTATATCAATTTCTAATATATCCACTTCATTTGATTCTAGTGCTGCTTCAAATGCAATACGCGTATTTTCTGGGTATTGCGTCGATAATCCCCTATGCGCAATGAGTTTAATGTCATCCAAACTTCTCGGTTTTTGATCGGTCATTGTAAAGCGCCTCTCTTCCTTTATTTCATATTATAATCTAAACTATAAATTAACACATTTAAACTGGAGGTCAATTATAATGGTAAAGCATGATTTTAACGTCACAACTCACTGGTCAGGTGGACGTGAGTCTGTTGGTGATCTTAATGGAGATGTATTAACAGAACAAATATCAATACCTGCTGGCTTAGGTGGTAACGGAACAGGGACAAATCCAGACGAATTACTAGTTTCTGCTGCTGCATCTTGTTACATTATTTCACTTGCTGCGGTATTAGAACGCGCAGGCTTTGAGTCAATTGAAATCGAACAATTTTCAAGTGGGACTGCCCTATTCGAAAATTCAAAATTTAAAATGGATACAATAACTCATTACCCTATTATTAGTGTTAAATCTACGCAAAAAGAACAATTAGCAAAGAAATTAGATAAATTATTAAAAATTGCTGATAATAATTGTATGATTTCGAATTCAATTCGCGGCAACGTTAACGTAAAAATACAACCTAAAATAAAATAATTTAAATTTTTTTATTTTCGATATAGAAATTGAATACAAAAGCAATGTATGCCCTTACATTACTTTTGTATTTTGTTAATTTTCAAAAAATTGTAATTTTTAGACTTTTATATTGTCTGAAAATTTGCTAAACTTATTAAATCTTACTCAATGGGGGAATTACAATATGAAATACTATCATCCTTTGTTATTAACGCCCGGCCCAACACCTGTACCGGACCAAATATTACATGCAACACAATTACCAATGGTCGGCCATCGATCTAGTGATTTTGAAACAATTGCCGAAGAAGCTTTTCGAGCATTGAAACCCGTTTTTGGTTCAGAAAATGAGGTAATGATATTAACATCAAGTGGTACAAGTTCTTTAGAAGCAAGTATGTTAAATTTAGCTAATCCAGAAGACGATATCGTAATTATTGTATCTGGTGCTTTTGGTAACCGCTTTAAACAAATTGCAGAGACTTATTATGAAAACGTACATATTTTTGAAGTTGAATGGGGTAAAGCAGTAAATGTTCCAGATTTCATTGACTTCTTAAAATCTTTAAACAGAGATATTACAGCTGTATTCAGTCAATATTGTGAGACTTCAACTGCAGTATTACATCCAGTAAATGAATTAGGTCATGCCTTAAAAGACTTTGATGAATCTATTTATTTCGTTGTAGATGGCGTAAGTTGTATCGGCGCTGTTGATGTTGATTTAAAACGTGATCAAATTGATGTCCTAATTTCAGGAAGTCAAAAAGCAATCATGTTACCCCCTGGTCTAGCATTTGTAGCTTATAACAATCGAGCCAAAGCAAGATTTGCAGAAGTTACTACGCCTAGATTTTATTTAGATTTAAATAAATATTTAAAATCTCAAGCTGATAATTCAACACCGTTCACACCTAACGTAGCTTTATTTAGAGGTGTAACTGCATATGCTCAATTAATCGAAGAAGAAGGTTTAGATCAAGTTGTCGCACGTCATTATGCTATTAGAGATGGATTAAGAGCAGCGCTTAAAGCATTAGATTTAGATTTACTTGTAGAAGATGCTTATGCGTCACCTACTGTTACAGCATTTGTGCCTAAGACGAAAGATGAATTAAACTTTATTAAAAATGAACTTAAAAATCGCTTCTCTATAACAATTGCTGGCGGACAAGGCCATCTTAAAGGTGAAATTTTAAGAATTGGCCATATGGGTCAAATTTCACCATTTGATATCTTACAAGTCGTTTCTGCACTTGAAATCATCGTATCAGAATTTAGAAATGAAGCGTACATTGGTACAGCAATTACTCAATATATGGAGGTTGTAAAAGCATATGTATAAAATTTTAGTATCTGACCCTATTTCACCTGAAGGTTTAAAAAGTTTAACAGATCATAAAGACTTTGAAGTTGTTACAAATACTGAACTTTCCGAAAGTGAGTTAATTGAAAAAATAGCTGACTTTGAAGGTTTAATCGTTCGTAGCCAAACGCAAGTTACTGCAGATGTTATCGCTGCTGCGCCAAATCTAAAAGTAATTGCAAGAGCTGGTGTTGGTGTCGATAATATTGATATCGATGCTGCTACTAAGCATGGTGTTATCGTTATTAATGCACCAGATGGTAATACAATTTCTGCTACAGAGCATTCTATGGCAATGATTTTATCAATGGCCAGAAATGTTCCACAAGCGCATAAGTCTTTAAAAGAAGGTAAATGGGATCGTAAGACATATCGCGGTACTGAATTATACAATAAAGTATTAGGTGTCGTTGGTGCTGGACGTATTGGTTTAGGTGTTGCTAAACGTGCGCAAAGTTTTGGCATGAAAATTTTAGCTTTTGATCCATATCTTTCTGAAGATAAAGCAAAAGAACTCAATGTTATTCGAGCTACTGTAGACGAAATTGCTGAACAAGCTGATTTCGTAACTGTTCATACACCGCTTACCCCTAAAACTAAAGGTATTGTAGGAGAAGCATTCTTCGCTAAAGCCAAACCAACATTACAAATTATTAATGTGGCACGTGGTGGTATTATTGATGAAGAAGCATTACTTAATGCACTGAACGAAGATAGAATTCAAGCAGCAGCACTAGATGTGTTTGAAACTGAGCCTGCAACTGAATCACCATTAGTTAAACATGATAAAGTTGTCGTTACACCTCATTTAGGTGCTTCAACTGTTGAAGCACAAGAGAAAGTTGCCGTTTCAGTAGCGAATGAAATTGTCGATATTTTCGAAAATGGTAATGTATTGAATGCAATCAATGCGCCAAGAATGACTTACAATGAAATTAATGAAGAATTAAAACCATATATAGAATTAAGTAAACTAACAGGTGAAGTAGGTATTCAATTATTAGAAAAAGCGCCTCGCGAATTGCACATTAAATACGAAGGTGATTTAGCACTTGATGATACGAGCTTAATTACACGTACACTTGTTTCAGGTGTTTTACGTCAAGATTTAGGTGAACGTGTTAACCTAATCAATGCGCTTGTATTATTGAATGAACAAGGTGTTTCATATAATATTGAAAAGAATACCAAACATCGTGGTTTCAGTAACTATATCGAGTTAACTTTAATCAATAAGGATACACAAATTAAAATTGGTGCCACTGTACTCAATGGTTATGGCCCACGTATTGTGCGAATTAATGATTATCCAGTTGACTTTAAACCGGAACAACACCAACTTGTTATCAATCATACAGATAAACCAGGTATTGTTGGGCGTACGGGTCAAATTCTTGGTGAGTTTGATATTAACATTGCATCGATGCACCTTGGTCGAACAAACTTAGGTGGCAATGCATTAATGGTATTATCTATTGACCACCCTGTAAACCAAGATGTTATTGATGCCCTATTCCAAATTGAAGGTTTCAATAACGTACGTAGCGTTGAATTAGATATTCCACAAGATACGAATTATAATATTTAAGTCAAAAACCAAATCATACAGAAATAATATTTTGTAAAAATTTGGCTCATAAATACTAGATTAACAGCCCTCAGATTTTCTGAGGGCTGCTTTTTATTCAATCTTTATTGTCTATCCAAATGAATTCTAAACAATACATCACTTATAATAAGTGAAATTAATTGTAAATTAAAAAACATCCTTTATATCGAACGCATTGCAACGCCTTCAATAAAGGATGTAATATGAGATATTAATCGTTAATCATTGTTAGTAATTGTAATTATTTATAATAAAATATTTCTAATTTCTCCGACATGATCAACTATATATTCTGCACCATAAGATTCTAACTCTTCCCGTGCATTTTGACCTTTTAATCCAGTCAGTGGTCCTATAAATGTTGCACCAATTTTTTTAGCACTTAATAAATCCGCTAAGGAATCCCCTACTACAAATACATCGTCCTTATTTACACGATTCTCTTGATTTGTAGCATAATGTTTATAACGGTCTAACTCATTACCTTCTAAAGTTGCTAAGTAACTAAACGGATTAGGCTTTCCTAGTGGCTTTAAATCTGGATAATGATCTTCAGCGATTAGCACTTCACTTGCTGTAACTATATGTTGTTCTTCAAACAATGCTTTAATTCCAAGTGTTTCAAATGGAACAATCGTTTCAGTTCGTGGTCTCCCTGTTGCGATTGCAATATGATAGCCTGCATTTTTTAAATCTTCAAGTAATGATTTAATTTCAGCAACTGGTCTTAATACGACTTCATCATATATATAGCCATTTTTAAAGTTCGAACGCTTTGGTTTCTTTTCAACTTCCTCAAATAATTTATAACCTAAATACCATTCTTGGTAAATCTCTTGTGCAAATGTCCAAAACGCACTTTTCAATTCAAATAATTCCGTTTCAGTTGTGTTTAAATGTTCACTTGCATATGTAACTAATGATTTATAGATATTGTCCTTTCCAGAACTCACACCATCTAAAAATGCTAAAGGTGCAGAAAAATCAAGTGTTACATTTGAGATATGTTCACCGACAAATGCCAAAGTATTTTGATTAAATTGTTTAGGGTTTAATACGTCCGATAGCTGGTCATTTGATAATCCCTGACACAATTTTATAAAATGAATCGCTACAACAATAAATAACATATCCCAATTAGAGTTAAGTCCTAACGACTTTAATTTAGTTAATATTTCATCATTGTAAAAAACAATATTTCTTATTTCAGTGATTTGACTATCAGTTAATCCTTCAAATTGTACCGATGGATCTAAACCTATGTAATCTTTACTCATCAACATTTCATAAACTGTTAATGCTGATACATCAAAACACCTTTCTTCACTTAAAAATACACCATCTACATCAAATAATACCGACTTCATCCTACCTACTCTCCTTTAATCAGAAAATTCTGATACTAGTATATCGTACTATTTACATATAAAAAGCGCAAATGTATTTCTTGAATTTATTCAAATTTTTATGGAAATTTGAATACTTTGCAATTTAGCAGAGTGCATTTTCATTAAAGCTTATAAAAATAAAAATTATAACAACTTTAATGTAGCATAAAGTACCTATCTTGCTTTGATTTTGTCGACTATGTGGATAATTCTATTAACTATTAAGCATGCGTATGAGTGAACGATTAAACTTCTAACTAATTATTATCAATTTTTTAAATAATTCAAAATAAAAAACTGACGTCAAAATAAACATTCATTTGACGTCAGACTTTGTATAACTATTTACTTTCTAATTGTGATTCTATTTCATCAGCTACTTGCTGTACTTGAGTACCGATGATGACTTGTGTATTATGTTTACCACTTTGAGTCACACCTACAGCACCTGCATGTTTAATTTTCGTCTCATCGACTAAAGTATTATCATGTAATTCCATACGTAAACGAGTAGCACAATTGGTTAAGGTCATGATATTTTCTTTGCCACCTAAACCACTCAGAATATCACTTGCTATCTTAGTATACTTATTCGTTGTCACAGTACTCGTTTCACTTGAGTCATCGCTGTGCTCAACATCACCTGTTGTTGCTTCGTCTGATGTAGGGTCAGGCAATAAGTTATCACCTCTACCAGGTGTATTTAATTTTAATACCTTAATCGCAAATCTAAATATTACATAATACAATACAAAGAATACAAGGCCTTGTACAATTAACATATATGGATGATTTGCCACTGGATTAATTAACGATAACACATAGTCAATTAAACCTGCACTAAATGCAAATCCAGCAGTCCAATGGAATAAAGCGGCAATAAACATTGATAAACCTGTTAAAAAGGCATGAATGACAAATAGTATTGGCGCTACAAACATAAATGCAAATTCAATTGGTTCTGTTACACCTACAAAGAATGCTGAAATAGATCCAGCTAACATTAAACCATAGACACGTTTCTTTTGCTTTGATTCTGCTGTATGATACATTGCCAACGCTGCACCAGGAATACCAAACATCATTACCGGGAAGAAACCTGCCATGTATCGACCCGTCACACCATGTACTGCACCGTCTCCTGTTTGGAATTTGGCAATATCATTGATACCTGCAAGGTCAAACCAAAATACTGCATTCAATGCATGATGTAATCCTGTTGGGATTAATAATCTATTAAAGAAACCATATAAGAATGCGCCAAATGGTCCAAGGTTAATAATCCATGTTCCAAATGCTACGATAAGTGAGAAGATAAATGGCCAAACGAACAACATTATCACAGCTAGTATAATACTGAAGAATGCTGTTAATATTGGAACTAAACGCTTACCACTAAAGAATGATAAAGCCGCTGGAAGTTCTGTTTTACTAAATTTGTTATACGTATAAGCAGCAATCAAACCTACAATCAATCCAATAAATACGTTTTGATTATTCATTTGTTCAAATGCACTATCAACTGCAGATTGCTTTACTCCTAATAACGGTGCCAATTTCTCAGGACTCAAAACAACTGTAGTTAAGAAGAAGCCCACAGCCGCAGCTAATGCGACAGCACCATCATTTTTCTTTGCCATTCCCAATGCAACACCTATTGCAAACAAGATTCCTAACTGCTCTAATATTGTCGAACCGGCGCTTGAGAAAAATTTCGCCACTGTTGGCAACAGTCCCATTGCAGTAAGCGCATTACCGATCCCCACAATAATTGCAGCAGCAGGTAATACTGCTACCGGTAGCATCAATGACCTACCTAAGCGTTGAAAGAAACTAAACATATTCATTCCCCATTTCAGTTTAAATTTCAAAAAAATAAACACCACGCGCACAATTAGCCCACATGGTGTTTATATACGTTCAACTTATAGTTATTGTACAGTAATATAATAACATAAATTTTTAAGTTATCGGATTTTATTATCAATTTTTTTAGCTAATAAAAATATTTTTTATTTATTAGCTACATATGCATCCAACTCTTGCTGTAATTGTCTTGTAGCTTTTTCTAATTCTGTAGTTAAATAGTCTAATTTTTCATTACGTTTCATATCTTTTGGTAAGTGCTTTGTTTCGATAGGTTGACCAAACTTAATCACCGCTTGTCCAGTAATCAAACCTTTAATTTCACTCGGACCTATATACGCTGCTGGTAAGATAGGTGCTTGTGCCATCATCGCAATTGTAACTGCACCACGCTTTAATGGTTCACCTTCAGCATATTTTTTACGTGAGCCAGTAGGAAATATACCGACTGTTTTATTTTGTTTTAATAAATTAATTGGTTTTTTAAGTGTACTCGGTCCTGGGTTTTCTCTATCTACAGGAAACGCATTTAATGAAGATAAAAATCTACCAAACCATTTATTCTTGAATAACTCTTTTTTAGCCATGTAATGGATTTGGTTAGGATGTATTGCCATGCCTAACATAATGACTTCGTTATAACTTTCATGTGTACATGTTACGACATACCTATGTAATTGTGGTATATTTTCACGACCTTGAACTTCTAAACTATTGCTTAATTTCACAATAATTAATTTCAAGAGACCACTGATAAATTTATACATTTCTCCACCTACTTTTTATTTGCTATTTATCACCTACTGATTTTATCACTTAGTTTAAACACGTACAAGCTAATTTGTAATTCAGTCTAAAGTATGAAGTGAATTTACTAGCAAATCATTGCAAAACCTTTCATAATAGAGTATGTGAATGGATTGGAGGTAACATATGTCAGATAATAATAATGATAATAACCCAAGAAGCGAACACACTTTTAAACAAACGCAACAAGATTCGAACGGCTCTTATCATAAAGCATCGAACCCACGTTCATACAATAAACCAAGATTCCCTTGGTTTAAGACCATTGTCGTGGCACTTGTCGCAGGTGTCTTAGGTGCACTCATTGTTCTTGGGATAGGTAAATTTATGGACCGCACAATATTAAACGATGACGGTTCAAATGTCCAAGAATCATCAAGTAGTCGTGGTGGAAATACCTTAGATGGTAAAAGTGACAAATATGATTCCGTAAATCAAATGATAACAGACGTTTCACCCGCCATTGTCGGTGTCATTAATATGCAAAAGGCTCAAAGTCTTGATGATTTATTAAAAGGAAAGTCTTCCAAATCAGAAGAAGCTGGTGTTGGTTCTGGTGTAATCTATCAAAAAAGTAATGGCTCTGCCTATATTGTGACTAATAACCATGTTATTGATGGCGCAAGCAATATCAAGGTACAACTACATAACTCTAAGCAGGTTGACGCTAAATTAATCGGCAAAGACGCACTTACAGATATAGCAGTATTAAAAATTGATGACGTTAAGGGAACAAAAGCGATTCAATTTGCTAATTCTTCAAAAGTAAAAACTGGAGATAGTGTATTTGCTATGGGGAATCCATTAGGTTTAGAGTTTGCAAACTCAGTCACTTCTGGAATAATCTCTGCAAGTGAGCGTACAATCGATACACAAACATCAGCAGGCACAAACAAAGTCAATGTATTACAAACAGATGCTGCCATTAATCCTGGAAACTCTGGTGGTGCACTTGTTGATATCAATGGTAATTTAGTCGGTATCAACTCGATGAAAATTGCTAACGAACAAGTCGAAGGTATTGGCTTTGCAATTCCTAGTAACGAAGTTAAGGTTACGATCAAAGAATTAGTTAAAAATGGTAAAATAGAGCGCCCATCAATTGGTATTGGCTTATTAAACCTAAGCGAGATTCCGGAACAATACAAAGAACAATTAAACACCAAACGTTCCGAAGGTGTCTATATCGCTAAAGTTGATGACGACAATGGTTTGAAAAAAGGAGATATTATCACTGCTATTGATAATAAATCCGTCAAAGAAGATACCGATGTCAGATCCTATTTATATCAAAATAAAAAACCTGGCGATTCTGTGACATTAACAATTGAAAGAGACGGTAAAGAAAAATCAATCGATGTTAAACTTAAAGAACAAAAATCACAAACAACTCAATCTTCAGATGATACAGAATCCAATCGTGAAAGTGGATCAAGTATTTTTGAATAAATACTAACCACATTCAATATTATTCAGTTATTAAATTAATTATCCATTCAAATAAGCGGTCAACCAATACTATCGACGATTGGTTGACCGCTTTTAAAGTTTAAAAAATTATTGGTAATTCACCATAAAGTATTTCTTTTTACCACGGCGAATAATTGTAAATTCATTTTCTATTTTATCAGCTACTGTTAATTCATACGCAGTGTCTTGCTGTCTTATGCCATTAATATAGATTGCACCATTATTAACATCTTCACGTGCTTGACGTTTAGAGCTTGAAATACCAGCTTCAACTATCGCATCTACAATATTTGTTGTAGTGTTGCTTAGTGTTACCTGTGGTACATCCTTAAACCCTTCTTTTAATTCTTTTGCAGATAATGATTGTAAATCACCTGAGAACAATGCTTGTGAAATGCGAATTGCATCGTTTAATGCATCTTGCCCATGAATAAAGCGTGTTACATTTTCAGCTAAAGCTTTTTGAGCTTCTCTTAAATGAGGTGCTTCTGCAAGTGATTGTTCTAATTTTTCAATTTCCTCTTGCGTTAAGAATGTGAAGTACTTCAAGAATTTGATAACATCATCATCTGTAGTATTTATCCAGAATTGATAAAATTCATATGGGCTCGTCTTCTCTGGGTCTAACCATACTGCGCCGCCTTCTGTCTTACCGAATTTTTTACCATCTGATTTTACCACTAATGGAATTGTTAAACCATAAGCTTCTGTTTGGCCATACATACGACGCATTAATTCTATTCCGCTAGTAATATTTCCCCATTGATCAGATCCACCAACTTGTACTTTACAGTTATAAGTTCGATTTAAATGACCAAAATCAATGGCCTGCAAAATCGTATAAGTGAATTCAGTATATGATATACCATGTTCTAAACGTGTTTGAATTGAATCTTTACCTAACATGTAGTTAACCCCCACATGTTTACCATAATCTCTTAAGAAATCAATCAATGAGATTTGACCGAGCCAATCTTTATTATTAACTAATTTTGCTCCCTGCTCTGTATCAAATTCAAATATTTTATGCATCTGTTTGCTGATACCTGCAACATTTAATTCAACTTGTTCTTCTGTTTGTAAAGTTCTTTCTTCAGATTTACCAGATGGATCTCCAATCATACCAGTACCGCCACCAATAAGGACAAGTGGACGGTGTCCATGTTCTTGGAATCGGCGTAATGTTAAGAAAGGTAGTAAATGACCGATGTGTAAACTATCAGCCGTTGGGTCTGCTCCACAATATAATGTAACTTGCTCCTTATTCAGTAACGTTTCGATGCCACTTTCATCTGTTTGCTGATAGATTAAGCCTCTCCAAGTTAAATCATCAATTAATGCATTTGCCATTTAAACAACCTCCTATTTATTTATGATATTGGTTTAGAATTTAGATAGTTTTCTACTTGTACATGTTAAAAATAAAAATAAAAACGCCCTTACAAATTAATGTAAGGGCGCAATTGCACGGTACCACCATACTTAAGTCAAACAACTTTATTAATGATACGTTCATTAACTTAAACGTTTGGATTACATTCTTAATTAGGTGTATTCATATAACGTACAACATTAGTTCGCAGCGACCACTAATTCTCTGAAGATGTATCCTTATACTACTTGTCCTAAATCCAAAAACCATATCGAATTGATACTAATTATAATTAACTCTATTTTAAAAGTCAATATGTTAAATTATGTTATAATATTGCATAACAAGGAGGTACAAAATGAAATACAAAACCTATGAAACGAGTCAACATTATCTTACATCACAACCACAACTCAATCGTTTTGAATCTATTTACAAAAAAATAAAGCGTTTTTTCATAGGTCTGTTTAGTATTTTTACTTGTACCTTTATTATTATGTTGGCAATATTTGTATTTTATTTCCAACATTTAACACAAGAGTCCATTCATATGTCGGATAATAAATTACGTACAGAACTATTGACGATTAACGGAACTGAAGATATCGATTATCATAGTAAACATATACTTTATGAATATAGTCATTCACAAAATCCATTAATTGTCGGTCCCAATGAGGTAAATCATAATATTATAAAAGCATTAACCTCATCAGAGGATAGTTTATATTTTAAGCATAACGGCATTTTACCGAAAGCAATTTTACGGGCAATCGGTCAAGATATCTTTAATATGGACAATTCTACAGGTGGCAGTACCATCACACAACAATTAGTTAAAAATCAAGTACTCTCTAATGAAAAAACATACAGTCGTAAAGCAAACGAATTAATCTTAGCATTGCGTGCAGAAAAAGTGTTAACCAAAGATGAAATTCTCTATACTTATCTCAATATTGTTCCATTTGGTAGAGATAGTCATGGTGCCAATATTACTGGAATAGCCTCTGCTTCGTATAGTGTCTTTGGTAAATCTTCTGCAAACCTAAATGTTGCTGAGGCAGCTTATTTAGTTGGTATGCTACAAAGCCCTTACTTCTATACGCCATACAAAATTGATGGCACTTTAAAAAATGATCAACAAATTCAAATTGGACTAAACAGACAGCATTATGTATTAAAGCGAATGTTAGTAGAAGGTAAAATAGATAAAAAAACATTTACTGCAGCTGAACATTTCGATATTAAAGCTCATCTCATAACAAAATAAAGCGAGTCGCCTATTAAGAACGACTCGCTTTTAATCTTTATTAGAGCAATCCTACCGCACGTCCATCATCAGTTACATCCATATTCAGTGCTGCAGGTTGCTTTGGTAAACCTGGCATCGTCATTATTGCACCTGTCAACGCAACAATAAACCCAGCACCTGTTTTTGCTTCTAATTCACGAATTGTAATTTCAAACCCTTCTGGCGCACCTAGTTGAGTAGCATCATCAGAGAATGAATATTGTGTTTTCGCCATACAAATTGGATAATGATCCCAACCATTTTGTTTGAATTGTTTTAGTTGCTTTTCTGCTTTTGCAGAAAATGTAACCTTCGCACCGCCATAAATTTCTGTAACAATTGTTTTTATTTTATCTTCTAATGGCTGTTCTAAATCATATAAATGCTTAAAGGATTGTGGTTGATCAATGATTTCTAATACTTCTTTCGCTAAATCTGTACCACCTTTGCCACCTTTTTCCCATACTTCAGTCAATGCCAATCTCACATTATTTGTCTGTGCCCAATTTTTTACAAATTCTATTTCTTGATCAGTATCATGTATAAACGCATTCAAGGCAACTACTGGTTCTAAACCATATTTTCGAACATTATTAACATGTCTTTCGAGGTTCACAATTCCTTGTTGTAAAGCTTCGATATTTTCTTCTTTTAAATTATCTTTCGCCACGCCACCATGCATCTTAATAGCACGAATTGTTGCTACAACAACAACTGCTTCTGGTTCAAATCCTGCTTCACGCGCTTTGATATCTATAAATTTTTCAGCTCCTAAATCTGAACCAAAACCAGCTTCAGTCACCACGATATCTGCTAAGTCACGTGCTGTCTCTGTAGCTAATATAGAGTTACAACCATGTGCAATATTAGCAAATGGACCACCATGGACAAGTGCTGGCGTACCTTCAATTGTTTGTACGAGATTAGGTTTAATCGCATCCTTTAAAATCATTGCAAGTGCACCTTCAACCTTTAAATCTGCAACTGTTACTGGCTGACGTTCTCTTGTATATCCTATTGTAATTTTACTGATTTTATTCTTTAAATCTGTGATATCAGTAGCAAGACAAAGGATAGCCATTATTTCAGAGGCTACAGTTATATTGAAACCATCTTCACGTGGGACACCTTGTGTAGGGCCACCTAATCCGACAATAACATTACGTAAAGCACGATCATTCATATCAAGTACACGTTTCCATTCTATACGTCGCTGATCTATACCTAATTCATTACCTTGATGTAAATGGTTATCTATAAATGCTGACAATGCATTGTTAGCTGTCGTAATAGCATGGAAATCACCATTAAAATGTAAGTTTATATCTTCCATAGGTAATACTTGAGCATAGCCACCACCAGTAGCCCCACCTTTAATACCAAATGTTGGCCCCAAAGCTGGCTCTCTTAAGGCAACCATTACATTTTTATTTAATTGGTTAAATGCATCTGCTAATCCAACTGTAACTGTTGATTTCCCTTCCCCAGCAGGTGTTGGACTCATTGCTGTAACCAATACGACCTTCCCTTTTTGTTTATTCTTTCTAATTTTATTAATATCAATTTTCGCTTTATAGTGACCGTATGGTTCTAATGCATCGCTTGGTATACCTGCTTTATCAGCAATATCTCCTATAGGTTGTAATGTTGCTTGATTAGCAATTTCTAAATCTGATAAATGTGCCAAATTCATTCGCCCCTTTAAATATTAATTTCACTTTTTGTGCATTGATTAAAGTAACTGATGTATATTTAAGTCCTTATATACTTATATTAACCAACTTAAGAAATATTGTCGACAATTATAGATAGCGCTTTCAATTTTGTGCGCTATAAAATTATAAAATAGCATGTTTATATTTTTTTAAAACTAACCGAAACACAGTAGAAATATATTTTAATTGAACTAATAATCTTAACTTAAATTCGTAATATCTTAATTTTAGAGCACTTCATTTCATCAAGTTTAACGATTATATTTTAAAGTAACTATTTATAATAAATTCAAAGATTAACATGAAAAAAACACCAATTTCTAAAAATTATGTTAGAAATTGGCGCTTTTTGTTTAATTTATATTATTATTTTTCTTGTCGTAATAACAAAATAATATGCATTTTGATATAGAAATATGAAAAATCAATTGTTGTATATTGATGATTTTTGACTAACGTAGTTGTGATAACAATGTACTACTTATCAAAAGCACACATCACGTTTATTGTATTTAAAAATTTAATAATTAAACTCTTTTTACAGGTTAGCCTTTAGTCTTCCATTGTACTTAAATCACCTTCTGGTAAATCTAACTCCCAGGCTTTTAATACACGTCTCATTATTTTACCTGAACGCGTTTTAGGTAATTTATCCTTAAAGTCAATTTCTCTAGGTGCAGCATGCGCAGCCAAACCTTCTTTAACAAATTTACGGATATCTTCCTTCAATTCATCTGTCGGTTCATATCCAGGTCGTAATGCGACAAATGCTTTAATAATTTCACCTCTTATTGGATCTGGTTTTCCAATCACACCTGCTTCGGCAACAGCTTCATGTTCAACTAATTTAGATTCCACTTCAAATGGACCAACACGTTCTCCAGCAGTCATAATGACATCATCAACTCGACCTTGGAACCAGAAATACCCATCTTCATCTTGATATGCAGAATCACCTGAAACGTACCAATCGCCAATAAAGTAAGAATCATATTTTTCAGGATTATTCCAAATTGATACCATCATTGATGGCCATCCCTTTTTCATAGCTAAATTACCCATACGATTAGGTGGTAACTCATTACCTTGATCATCAACAATTGCCGCTTCTACGCCTGGCAGTGGTTTACCCATGGAACCTAACTTTAAATCCATAGATGGATAGTTAACAATCATATGTCCACCTGTCTCAGTCATCCACCAAGTATCTAACACACGTTTATTATAAATTTCTTTTGCCCATTTGATTACTTCAGGATTTAAAGGCTCTCCAACTGATAAGATACTCTTCAAGCTTGATAAGTCATATTTCTTAACAATATCATCACCTGCACTCATTAACATTCTTAATGCTGTCGGTGCTGTATACCAAATCGTCACTTTAAATTCTTCAATCATCCCATACCAAGCCTCAGGAGAAAATCTTCCACCCGCAATACAATTTGTCACTCCATTTAGCCAAGGACTAAAGATACCATATGATGTACCAGTTACCCATCCTGGATCGGCAGTACACCAGTAAATATCATCTTCTTGGAAATCTAATACATACTTACCTGAAATATAGTGTTGTAACATTGCTCGTTGTGCATGTAATACACCTTTGGGTTGACCTGTTGAACCTGACGTATAATGTAAGATTAAGCCATCATCTAATGTTAGCCATTCAATATCAAATGTATCGCTTGCAGCTTCAAATTCACTATTGAAATCAACATGTTCAGCATCAACCTCTTCATCTACAACTACGATTGTTTCTAAATGAGGCAATTTATCTTTTGGTATTCTTGGTAATAAAGCATTAGTAGTAACAATCACTTTTGCTTCACTGTTTTCAAGTCTATCAGACACTGCTTTTTCCATAAATGCTTCAAACAATGGTCCAACGATTGCTCCAATTTTCAAAATACCAAATAACGCAAAATATAATTCTGGCGTTCTAGGCATGAATATAAATACACGATCTCCTTTTTCTACATGCGCTTTATCTTTTAATACGTTAGCTGCTTTATTACTATTTTCCTGCATTTCTTTAAACGTATAGCTTTCTTTTCGCTTATCGTCTTTATAATTTAATGCAATTTTATCCGCTTTTCCTTCATCCACATGTTTATCAATACATTCATATGCCATATTAACTTTACCTGTTTCTGACCATGAAAATACCTTTTCAACTTCTTTCCAATCGAAGTTATTATATGTTTGTTCATAATTCTGAAGGTTAAAATTACCGTTATCCCCTTTATATACTTCTACTTTCATTTTAAATCCCCCTTATGAAATCGTTTACTTTAAAAATATTATATCGAACAATTTCCGAATTTTCAAAATAATATGATGTAAGCGAATACATTTTTATGTTATTTTTTTATTTTTTAACATATAATATGAGTAAACGAATTGGGATATATTAAACATATGAAGTAGTTTGGAGTGAGAAAATGAAACATATTAAAACATATCAATACAAAGATTTTAATTTAGATGAAGGCCATTTCGTAATAGAAGGTCCCGTGTCCCACAGTGAACTAAATCAAATGACCTTTGATAATGGTTTGAAGTCTTTCCGCTCACCAGATGAACAGTTTGAGGCAGTCAAGGAAATCAGTGAGTTACCAGAAGGTCGCATATTCGTCTTGAGATTAGACAACCATATCGTTGGTTATGTGACATATCATTATCCTGATCCTCTAGAAAGATGGTCAACTGGTAATTTAGAATACCTCATTGAACTCGGTGCCATTGAAATCAGTTTACCTTACCGACATTTACGTTTAGGTAGCGAATTGATTAAGATTAGCCTAGCTGGTGACGAATATGAAGATTATATTGTATTAACTACTGAGTATTATTGGCATTGGGATTTGAAAAATGCAAAACTTGACGTTTATGAATATAAAAAACTCATGCAAAAATTAATGGGATATGGGGGCCTAGAAATTTTTGCTACAGATGATCCTGAGATTACCAGTCACCCTGCTAATTGTTTAATGGCTAGGATTGGTTCAAGAATTTCAATTGATCAATTACAAGCGTTTGATGATATCAGATATATGAATCGCTTTTTCTTTTAAAGGGGAGAAATTTATGAATAATAAGCAACAACTTACGGGCTATGTCTATTCTAATGATTTATTGCAATATCGCTTTAGTAACAGCCATCCATTTAATCAAATGCGCCTTAAATTAACGACGGAGTTATTAACAGAGCTAGGTTACCTTAAACCCTCTCATATTATCAAGCCACGCATCGCTACAGATGATGAAATCGCACTTATTCATAGCTATGATTATATTCAAGCAATTCGACATGCATCGCACGGAATTCTAAGTGATAGTGAAGCTAAAAAATATGGTCTTGATGGTGATGATACACAACAATTTCGCATGATGCATAAGCATAGCGCTAGAATTGTAGGTGGAGCATTAAATTTAGTTGATCAAGTTATGACAAATCAAATAACTAATGGCTGTCATTTAGGTGGTGGATTACATCATAGTTTACCTGGCAGAGCAAATGGCTTTTGTATCTATAATGATGTTGCTATAGCGATTAAGTATTTAATGAAGTATTATAATCAACGTGTACTTTGTATTGATACAGATGCACATCATGGCGATGGTACACAATGGAGCTTTTACACGAATGACCAAGCTTTAATTTATTCTATTCATGAAACTGGAAAATTCTTATTCCCTGGTTCAGGACATTACACAGAGCGTGGGAATGAAGAAGGATTCGGATATACTGTCAATATGCCATTGGAACCCTACACAGAGGATGAATCATTTATAGAGACATTTAAAGCAACAATAGAACCCGTTGTCGCATCATTTAATCCAGATATTATTATTAGTGTACATGGTGTGGACATACATTATTTGGATCCATTGACACATATGCATTGTACCTTAGATGCACTATACCAAATTCCTTATATTATTAAATCATTAGCTGATACATATACCAATGGAAAGGTTATTATGTTTGGCGGTGGTGGTTATAATATTTGGAAAGTTGTGCCAAGAGCTTGGACACATGTATTTCTAGCTCTTTTAGGAGAAAGTCCATTAACAGGAAATTTGCCTGAAGCGTGGATAAAAAAATGGCAACATTACGCGCCCATAACCTTACCAAATACGTGGCAAGATGAATGCGAAGATTTTCAAGTTATTCCAAGAAAAGATGAAATTAGTGAAATTAATATGAAACGTGCGCAACAAGTACGGAGTTGGTTTATTTAATCATTCACTTCCCTAGCCAATGATTAATCAAATCCAATTGCCACATAAAAAATACCCCCTTATCTTCATTGGTAAAAGGTAATCAACAGATTAGAAGATAGATTACACTATTTTCTAACATGATTACTTCAGTGAAAATAAGGGGTTATTTATATAAGAAACGGTCTAACGTCGTAATATTAAATGATTACTTAGTTGTACCTCTATATTCAATTCTGTGCGGCAAGATAACATTAGGCTCTTCTATTTCTTCTTCATTCATATACTTAGTTAATAGTCTCATACCTACTGCCCCGATATCATATAACGGTTGAATAACACTAGATAACTGTGGTCTAACCATTTCAACTAATCTCGTATTATTGAAGCTTACTATTTGTAGTGATTCTGGTACACTAACACCAACATCTTGTGCTGAGTGTACTAAACCAATAGCTTGCTCATCACTAATAGATAAAATCGCATCTGGTTTAGCTGATTTTAATGATTCAAATGCACGAACACCATCTTTGTATGTCTCATTACCATTAAAGATTAAGTCGTTGTCTAATTGTAATTGATGTTGAGATAAGACTTCTTGTAGTCCTGCTAACACATCTTCTTGTGCTTTCTTAGAATAATCTCCACCAACAAAAGCAAATGACTTAGCACCATTGGTAATTAACTGGCTAGTAATTTCCTTGGCTGCTGCTTTAAAATCAATGTTTACAGAAGCAATGCCATCATCTTTACCATTTGTACCCGATACAACTACTGGAACTGAAGATTTATTAATTAAATCTTTGATTTCCTCAGAGATTGTACCACCTAGGAATATAATTCCATCTACTTGTTTACTTAATAAATTGTTAAAAATTTCCTTTTCCTTAACTGGATCATTATCAGAATTTGAGATAATAGAATGATATTTATACATTGTCGCTATATCTTCTAATCCTCTTGCCAATTGAGAATAATAAACATTAGAAATATCTGGTATAATTACGCCTACTGTTGTAGTACGTTTACTCGCTAATCCACGTGCTACTGCATTTGGTCTATAATTTAATTTTTTTATAACTTCGTTCACTTTGTCTCTCGTTTCAGGTTTAACATTTTGGTTTCCGTTAACGACACGTGACACGGTTGCCATTGAAACGCGTGCTTCTCTTGCAACATCATATATTGTAACTGTCATAATTTCCTCCTTGTAAGCGATTTATTTGTTATTATACTCTGTTTTCACAACTTTTCAAAGTTTACCACATTTTTTATAAATAGAAAATCATTTTGTTTTGAATGTCATAATTATGTCATTATATATAATTACATTTTATTTTTATACAGTGTAATAACTCGCCATAACTGCAGTAGTCTACTAAACAAGTCATTTATATCCTTATACTTGTTAAGAATAATACATTTAAGAATTAAATTAACGAAAATATCCCTATGTGTTTCAAACTAGAAACAACATAGGGATATTTTAATCTGTATCGTTAATTACACAAATAACATTATTATCTAATGTATATTTTGCATGGTGATTATTTTAATTGCTTACTGTTATACATGTCTGCTAATGGCTTAAGCTCATTGTAGAATTTATCAAATTCGTTCAAGTCCATTTGTTGACCACTATCACTTAATGCTACTGCTGGATCTGGATGAACTTCAGCCATAATGCCATCTGCGCCCACAGCTAAACCTGCTTTAGCTGTCGGTAGCATGATATCTTTTCTACCTGTACTGTGTGTCACATCGACCATAACTGGTAAGTGTGTACCTTGTTTCAAAATTGGTACCGCTGAAATATCTAAAGTGTTTCTAGTTGCTTTTTCGTAAGTACGGATACCACGTTCGCATAAAATAATATTATTATTACCTTGTGACGCAATGTATTCAGCAGCATAAATAAATTCTTCAATTGTTGCTGATAATCCACGTTTTAATAATACTGGTTTATTAGAGCGACCTGCTTCTTTTAAAAGTTCGAAGTTTTGCATGTTACGTGCACCAATTTGGAATACATCTAAGTATTCATCGGCAACTTCAAAATCTGCAGGATTTACAATTTCACTGACTACATTTAAGCCGTATTTATCTTTTGTATTTTTAAGTATTTTTAAACCTTCAACACCTAATCCTTGGAAATCATATGGTGAAGTACGAGGTTTAAATGCCCCACCTCTGATGAATTTTTCGCCTCTCGCTTGTAATTCTGCAGCTACTGCATCGACTTGTTCTTGTGATTCAACAGAACATGGACCAAATACAAATGATTTATTACCATCTCCAATAATTCCACCATTATCAAATTGGACGATTGTATCTTCTGGTTTTAATTTTCTTGAAACATATAAATGTTTTTCATTTTCAGATTTTTGTAAATCAGTAGAGGCTTTAAAAATTTCTTTAAATAATTGCTTAATCACATTATCGTTAAATGGACCTTCATTTTTATCTAAAAGTACATTAATCATTTCTTTTTCACGTTGTGGATCATAAACCATTGTACCTTGTTTACGTTTCTCCTCACCGATTTGTTGTGCCAATTTCCCTCTTTTAGATAAAAGCTTTAAAATTTCATCGTTAATTTCAACAATTTCGTCTCTGTATTCTTGTAATTTATCTGTCATTTAAGTCACCTCTATGAAAATTTTAAACTGCATATTTTATTCTGCTTTAAAGCGATAAAATATTTGTTAAACGTAATTCTAACAATAAGTACCAATAAGTTCAAGTCACTATTTAAAAAATTTTCACTTTTAAGTGAATAACATTAATGATAACTGAATTTTCAGTCAGTTACTAGTTATATTTTACACTTTTCATCAAATTTATTAATTTAATAACAAAATGTTAATATTTATTTTGAAACCTTTAACGCGATACAGTTTTAAAGCAGATATGTATTAACGTATTTGTAATCATAGCCGTAATGTGAACAATTCATTATTCGCTTCTACAATTCAACAAGTCATCACATAAAAATCCATTTTGTCCTTGCCTATCACTGTAGTTAATTTCGGTATATTTCTTATGCGTTTTAATTTTTATTAAAAAAAAGCTGCTGACTCCCGTCTGTAATCAGGGAATCAGCAGCCTAGAAAATAGTATACTAAGCGAGTCATTACTTTAAAAATTTCGTATCTAATGCTGTTAAAACTTGTCTATAATCAACGTAATTACTCAGTATAATCAATATATTATTCAATAATTTGATTTAACATTTAATCATTAAATGTTCGTTTCGCTATTTTACTTTTTGCCTTTTCAGCTTTTTTTGCTTGAGGACGATTTTTCGTATATGTCGAATTATTAGCGTCTTCATCTGTTTGTTCTTTAGCACTTCCGTGAGAAATAATACCCTCATTATAATCAACTTGTTCTTCACTTTGATTTGATGCTGTAGATGTTGATGTTGATTTATTACCACTTTGACCAGCTTTGTCATGCGTAATGATACCATCTTTGAATGATACAGTTTCATGTACTTGTTCCACTCTTCGTTCGGCATCATGAGGTTTTGATGCTGAAGTAGCAGTTGCAGCTTTATTACCTTTATCAGCTGTATTATCTACCTTATCAGTTGATTCAACAGAAGTCTCAACATTGCTTTCTGTAACTAAGTTAGGAACTTCCGTTTTGTTATTACCTTTGATACCTTCTGGTGTTAATAGATTAGCAGTGTTATCTGCAACATTTGTGTCATTTTGTATCAAAGTTTGTTTTGATTTAGCAGCTGAAGCTAAACCTGCCGCAGTTACTGTACCAACCGCAACGGCACTAGCTTTCGTCGTACCATTTGATTGAGTTGTTTCAGATTTACTTTCTGTAACTAAATTTGGTGTTTCTTGTGCTTCAGTGGATGTTGATTTTTTGTCTTCAGATACTAATTCATCTGTTCTATTAGCTGTTTCCTCATCGTTGTCAATTTTATCATTTTTATCAGCTGCCGCTTTTGCGATTCCAGCTGCAGCAACTGTACCACCTGTAGCTGCAGCAATTTTTGCGCCATTATGATCGGAACTCGTTTCAGATTGTGATGAAGCTGAAGCATGATTTTCCGACGTACTCTGTGTCTCATCTTTAATCGCTTCTTGTTGGGCTGCAACCTCACTTTGGCTCGGTTCCTTAGAAGCATCGATATGTTTAGTTTCTAACTCTGCTACATTGCTTTCTTCGTCAGATGACTTCTGTGTTGCACTCACATCTTGTTGAGATTGTTGTGCATTTGGAGAAGTATCTGCTAAATGATGTTCTGCTACTTCTTCTTTAATAGCATCCTTTTGTGCCGCTAATTCGGCTGCTGATACACTTTCTTGGTTATTAATCGACGCTTGAATGTCTGCTACTTGTTCCTCTGCAGCACGTTGATCTGCTTCTGTTTGGTTAATTATACTAGATTTAAATTGGTCTTCTTTAGATTGTTTATCGGAATATTTGTCATTACGTGGTTTACTTAACGTCACTAGACCTATAGCTGAGCCGATTACTGCCCCTACAATAAATCCATAGACAAAGACATTTCTACTGCCTTTTGAAAAATATTCAGGCACTTCGTAACTTTCTAAATTTCTTTCATAGTTATCTCGATTGTAATACTTCATAAATGATAGCCCCCTATAACAAATGCACTTAAATAAGTTTAAATCCTCATTTAAGTGCATTTGTTTGTTTAAGTATATGAATTATTTATTATCAACTCGTGTAGTATAGCTATGGTTACCTTCGTTTGAGAAGTTCGCATCGTCTGCTACTCCACTTGTTTTATAACTTGCACTATTTCTACGATTTCTTCTGTTTTGCCATTTATCAGCAACTTCCATTGCTACATTTGACCATTGAACAACTTGAGAAATTTTATCTTCATTTTGAGAAATATTGTGCGTAATAGAGTTTGTAACTCGGTCTACAGAACCGTTTAAAGTTTGTACTGAGTCACCAATTCCTTTAACGGCATCAACCACTGAGTTCAAACGATCTGATTTGCCTTGGATGTCTTCAGTTAAGCGGTTTGCTTTGTGAAGTAAATCCGTTGACTCACGTGTAATACCTTGAATTTGTCCTTCAACACCATCTAGTGTTTTAGCAACATGATCTAAGTTTTTCTTGACTGAAAGTAATACAACTACGATACCAATTACTAGTATAAGAAATGCGATCGCAGCGATAATTCCAGCTATAGGTAAAATCCATTCCATTAAAAACGCCTCCTAATAAACATATGTTGTTACTTAATATAACTACCCATCTCATTTTAACATAAACATATTAAAATGAGGTAGTTACACCAACATTTTCCATGTATGCGCGTTGAATTTTTTGAATATCACCAGCGCCCATGAATAAAATAACTGCATTATTATATTGTTCCAATGCATTCACTGATTCTTCATCGATAAGTTTTGCACCATCAATTCTATCAATCAGATCTTGTATAGTTAAATTACCACTATTTTCTCTGATTGAACCAAAAATTTCACATAAAAATGTATGATCTGCTGTATTTAAACATTCAGCAAATTCATCTAAAAATGCTTTAGTTCTACTGAAGGTATGTGGTTGGAACACAGCAATAACTTCTTTATCAGGATATTTTTTTCTAGCAGTTTCAATCGTTGCACTGATTTCACGTGGATGGTGTGCATAATCATCAACAAGAACTTGATTCCCAACTTTAGTCTCATTAAAGCGTCGTTTCACACCACCAAATGTTTCAAGTGCTTCTTTAATATTAGCTACATTTAGATTTTCTAAATAGCTAATCGTGATAACTGCTAATGCATTTAGAATGTTATGATCCCCAAATTGTGGAGACAAGAATGTATCATAGTATTTATTTTCTACATAAACATCAAATTGCGTTCCTTTTGGACTAATTTGAACATTATCCGCATAAACATTATCATCTTTTGAGAAGCCATAATAATACACTGGTACATCTGCTTTGATGTCACGTAAATGTTCATCTCCGCCCCAAGCGATAATACCTTTTTTAACATTACGTGCCATTTCTTGGAAAGCATCAATTACATCATGGATATCTTTGAAATAGTCAGGATGATCAAAATCAATGTTTGTCATGATGGCATAATCCGGATGATAGCTTAAGAAATGTCTACGGTATTCACAAGCTTCAAATGCAAAGTAATCACTTTCTGGAATACCTAGACCAGTACCATCACCAATTAAGAATGACGTCTTCTTATCACCATTCATTACATGTGATAGTAAACCTGTAGTTGATGTTTTACCATGAGCACCTGTTACTGCAACAGACGTATATTGGCTAATAACATGACCTAAAAAGTCATGATAACGAATTACATCTAATTTCAATTCATGTGCTCTTACCACTTCTTCATGTGTATCTGGAAATGCATTACCTTGAACGACAATCATATCTTCTTTAATATTTTTTGCATCAAAAGGTAAGATTTCTATGCCATTATTTTTTAATGCAACTTCTGTAAATACATAATTTTTTATATCTGAGCCTTGTACTTCATTTCCAAGATCATGCATTATTTGTGCTAATGAACTCATACCGGCACCTTTGATGCCGACAAAATGATAATGTGTCATTGTAACACTCCTCTTTTATTAATTTTTATTTTTCTCTCAATTAATCGTTGTTTAAATCAGCTTCTGTTATATATACATCTCTTGGTTTAGAACCATTAGCTCCTGAAACATAGCCTAATTGTTCTAACTGATCTATAATTCGTGCTGCCCGATTATAACCTATTTGGAAATGTCGTTGAATAAGTGATGTTGAAATATGTCCTTCTTGTAACATAAAGCGACAAACATCATTGAACAAATCATCTTGTGGTTGGGCTTCTGTCTTCTTCAATAATTCTTTCTCTTCAAATAAATATTCAGGTTCACGTTGTTGTTTGATAAAGTCAACGACATCATCAATTTCTTCATCTGATACGAATGTGCCTTGAACACGTATCGGTTTATTCATACCGCTACCTAAATAAAGCATATCTCCGTAACCCAATAATCTTTCGGCGCCACCACTATCTAATATAGTTCGAGAATCTACGCTTGATGATACCATAAATGCAATTCTAGTTGGTATATTAGCTTTAATTAAACCAGTAATTACATTAACAGATGGTCGCTGTGTAGCTACAAGCATATGAATTCCACATGCACGTGCTTTTTGAGCAATTCTAGCAATTGATTGCTCTACATCTTGTGGGGCCATCATCATTAAATCTGCTAACTCATCAATGACAATAACAATTTTCGGCATTCTATCTTCATAAGCTGCTTTTTTGTTAAAGGCAGTAATGTTACGCACATGGTATTTGGCAAATACTTTATATCTACGTTCCATTTCCTCAACAGCCCATTTTAGACTTTGTGTTGCTGCCTTCACATCTGTTATAACTGGTGAAACTAAATGAGGTAAATCATTATATGGTGCTAATTCTACCATTTTCGGATCAATAAGTAACAATCTAAGTTCTTCAGGATGATTTTTATATAAAAGTGACATTAAAATACTATTAATACACACTGATTTTCCTGAACCTGTTGCACCTGCAATTAATGCATGTGGCGTCTTAGCAATGTCCATCAATAATGGTTCATTATTGATTCTATAACCCATCGCAACTGTAAGTTTTGATTCCGAATTTTTGAATTTCGGTGTATCTATAATTGAGCGCAAATTCACTTTTGTAGATGATTGGTTTGGTACTTCTATACCTACAAGACTCGTTCCAGGAATTGGTGCCTCAATTCTAATGTCCTTAGCTGCTAATGCCATTTTGATATCATCTTGTAGAGCAGTAATTCTTGAAACCTTCACACCTTTTTCAACAGACAATTCAAAACGAGTAACACTAGGACCTTCTGTAACATTTTGTACTTCCGCTGGAACATTAAAGTAATAAAAAGCCTCATTCAATTCTTGCTTCTTTTCTTCAATCCAGGAATTATCTATTTCATGTTCTTCTGGCTCCTCTAATAATACAGGACTCGGTAACTTAATATTTGGTCCCCTTCTGATAACTGGTTTCTCATTATTATCATCTTGGTGTTCTGTGTTAGAAGCACTTTCCTGTGGATGTTTATTGAACTCTGGTTGTAACGGTGGTATTTCAGTATTTCCTTGATTCACTTGATTAGATTCTGATAACACCTCATTATCGACTGATGTTTCCAATTTATCATCCGTTTGTTCAGCTATTGAATGGTCTCGTGTTTGATTTTCAACGCTTAACGATTCAGCTGATTCAGGTTCTAATGTAGGTTCTGATACTGTAGAATCGCTTTGGTTCAAGTTAATATCTTGGTGTTGATTATTTTCACTGGTTGAATTTGAAACTGTCTCAAATTGTGTATTGGCTTCGCTTGTTTCTAATACGTTATCAGTAGTAATTTGTGTTTCTACTGTTTGCTCATTTTGCTGTTGATTCATACGTGATGTAGACAAGTTTTGTCTTGATTTTTTCGCATCCATCATGCGTTTTTTATCAGATGGTGTCATAACAACATTAAATGGTTTACCACCTTTTCTGAGTGGTGCATTGTGCTGTGATTGATTTGATGTTTGTTTATTTTGTTTGATATTGTCATCCGTTTGTTCCACATGCGATACTGCTTGCTGTGTGCCAACATTTTCTTGTTGTGTATTAGCATCAGCTGCATTTGATTTAGAATCATCTTCAGTATCATCTACTACCTTGCTAGGATTATCAGATACATTGTCAATTGTTTCTGACGATTTCACTTCATTATTGTGGCCGTTCGACTCACTTGTAGTTTCAGATAATTCTGCATTTTGGTTTGCAACACTTTGACTATCAAGTTGCGATAAATGCTTAGATGAATCCAATTCACTTGTAGTAGTTATATCAGCATCAGCTGCTTCACTTGTAGAAGATGAATCTAATTCACTATAAGCTACAGAAGTTGCTTCTGATGTTTGATATGATTGAGCATTTTGTTCATAGTCAGTATCATCGACAACTGAATTCATTGTAGATTGTTCATCATGATCATGGGTCGCTAATTCTTGATTATGCTCTATTTCATCACTATCATCACTGTTTTTATCGTTTTCATTTACAAGTTCACGATATTGCGCATCAACTATTTCATCTTCTAATGCTTGATGCTTGCTCTGATCTAAGTCATTATAAGCCGAAGTAGCAATGTCTTGGTTAGTTGCATGCTCAATACCAGAATTTTGCTCACTATCATCCTCTTCCAGATCAGCAGCTTGTATAGATTCTGTTACTTCATCATCTTTGTTTGTTAAATATGAATCATGATTTTCTGTATTATTCAAATCATCTTCAGTAACTTCATCGATTTGTTGATATGGTTGGTTAGCTGTATGTACATCACTAATATTATCCAAATCAATTTCTTCATAGTTAAACAAGCTTGTAGACTCATTATTTGAGTGATTTTCAGCGTTTTGAATATCTGACTCAGCTGAACTATAACCCGTCTCTTCTGAACTTGAATCACCATTTTTTTGAGATTCATCATAACTATTCAAATCATCAAGTGAACTTTCACCTAAATGATGTTTAGCTTGTTTTGCATACATCTCATTAATTGCATTTTGAATACTATCTTCATGATTATCATTATTTTGTTGTCTCTTTTGTTGTAATGCTTTTTTAAATTGACATTTTTGTAATAATTTTCTCTCACGTTCTTTACGTATCTCTTCAACGATTTGAGAAGCATAAATGTTTTCAATATTAATGGTATTGTTTTTTGGTCCTTTAGACTGTTCTTGTGACTTATTCGCTTGATTAGTTGACTTATGTTCACCATTATTTTCAATATTACTTTTAGTATCAGATACATTAGAATCTATATATTGATCATTATAAAAAACTGTTTGTTGCGTATCTTTTGATGTGGATGATGTTGTACTACGGTGCTGTGTACTTTGCTCCGTATTTACCTTATCAATCTTGCTATCACTTTCATCTGTATCGTTAGATGTCGGTGGAATCACACCATTTTGCAAAGGACGCGGTTTTTTAGTTCCAAAGATTGCAGATGGCACTTCACTGGCTTTAAATTCACTTTGATGATATTTAGGCGCTTGGTGATTTGCCTTTGAATGTGTATTCGCTCTTAAAACATCTGTTTGAATTCGCATCCTTTTACCATGATGTTGTTTCTTTTCTCTTGACGTTTCTTCGTAACTACTATGTTGGTGCGCTACGTTAGAATTAACTTCATCATTTGTAGTATGCGCTTTTGCACTTTCGTGCATAGTTCTTCGTCTTCGATGTGGATGATTGACACTGACACGCTCGCCTTGATCTTCGCCTCGAGTTCTGTCCTTCTGTTGTGTCTCATGAAGTTTATCTTCGGAATCAACTTGTTCCTTGTGTGCTTGTTCACTCTCTAATCCGTCTACTGGAAAGCGAAATTTTCCCTTTGGTCTTTCATAAACGTCATTGTTTTGTGGAAGTAATGATTCACGCTTTTCTTGTTGCTTAGCTTTTTGACGTCGTTGGCTTCTTTTATTGAGATAATCATCATTAGAACCATTATCTTCTCCAAATAACTTGTCGAACCAGCTCATTCATACATTACCTCCTTATTCTTCAAAAAATGCTTGACCAACTGTGTAGTCATCAGACAATACCATTATTCCTTTTTCTTGAGGTGCGTTTGGTAAATTTAATTCTTTCATTGAACAAATCATACCACTTGAAGCTACACCTCTTAATTCTGCATCTTTAATTACCATACCGCTAGGCATAACTGCACCTACTTTGGCAACTACAACTTTCTGTCCCGCTTCAACATTCGGTGCACCACAAACAATTTGTAATTGCTCTGTAACAACATCCACTTTTAGTACACTTAATTTATCAGCGTCTGGATGTTTTTCTTTCGTTTCTACATAACCTACAACAAACTTAGGAGAAAAATCTGCATTTAATTTATAGTCAAAGCCAGCATCTGTAATTGCAGTTTGTAACTCAGCAACCAATGCTTCAGTCAACTTGATATGACCGTTTCCGCTTATTTGAGATTTTTTTGAAATATTAAAAATGTTGTATCCAACAACTTGATCGTTATTTCTAATTTCTACAACATCACCTTTTGTTACGTAATCGAATGGCCCTTCAGTAACTTCAATTTGTAAAAATGCGACATCGCCGACTGCTTCATTATTGTAAAATAAATTCATGATTTTTAACTCCTTAATTATTTCTTATCTTTATTTTCATATTGCTTTCTAGTTGCTTCTAATCTTTGGATGACATTAGGATCTCGTTTTTGTTTATTATTTTTACCTAAGATAAATATAGGTTCAAAATGTCCTTGATCATAACCAAAGGATAGTGAAGTGATAGGAACTAATCCTTTAGTGAAGAACTCCATCGTTAAATGTGCCATTACATCGTATCCTGTCTTATTACGAATATCTGCAATAATCAAGACATCTTGATGTGGTGCCGCTACTAACATTTCACCTTCACATTGACTTTGTAAATCATTTAGAAAACTTGTATTTAAAATTCTACTCGCATCATATCCATCATTGGAATTTACGAAATAAAAAATATTACCTTTCACTTCATCTGTTTTATATTTATTTTCAAGTTTACGTATATTAAATAAAGCCATTTCTTTTAATTGTTGCTTTGTAAGATTTAATTGTTGTAACATCTTTTCATCAATTAACCGATAAGATTTCCCTAAATCTACAGCATAATAAATATTAGTTTCTGCAGTATGCGGTTCAATCACAAATGCATTACCATTTTTATCTTTTTTATCAAAGCTTGGAGATCTAAGTACTGGCATAATTTGAATATTTTCTATATCAGTTACTTGCTTTTCTTTCATTTGTTCAATTGCTTCTTCGACATAGTAGACAATTTCATCTACTACATTTTCCTGTTGTTGTTTATACTTTGCTACTATTGTAGAAAGTTTGACTGTAACACCTTGGTTATTATCAGTTCTAGAAATTCGTAGCGTTTCTTCATCGCGATTGAAACTAAATTTTACATCTAAATGGTTTAATCGCTCTTTGAGTTTATCTCTCATTTGAAAGACATTCATAATTAACACTCCTATTTACGTGCCTTATTACAGTTTACAATAAATATACCCTTAGGAACAGAAAAAAAGTACGTTCTAAGGGTATATATTTTTCAAATTCTGTTTATGGTTTTTTAACTCAATTTTTAATTTAATGACGCTAAAAAACTATCGATTTGTTCGATTGATTTTCTTTCTTTTCCAATATAGCTACCAATTTGCTCGCCATCTCGATAAACTAAGAAACTTGGAATGCCCATAATACCATGTTCAATACAAATATCTAAATATTTATCTCTATCCACTGATACAAAATTATACTCTTGATATTTGTCTTCTAGTTGTGGTAAATCTGGTTCAATAACTTTACAGTCTGGACACCAGTCTGCAGTAAATAAAAATACTGTTTGTTGTTGCTTAAGTTCTTTAAATTGTGTTTCATTTTCTAATGTTTTCATAGTATCTCTCCTAGTTATTTATATTGTAAAGTTTGAATTTGGTCATCATCAAGTCGTTTCGTTGCTTCGTACAGCAAATGTCTAGCGGCAAAGTAATCTCTGATATCAAACACTGAGTCTGTACTATGAATATAACGTGCACAAACTCCAATTACAGCAGTTGGTATACCTATTCTCGCTTTGTGAATTTCACCACCATCTGTTCCACCAGGTGAAATATAGTATTGATGGTTAATTTTTTGATCATTTGCGATTTCCAATAGATAGTCTCTAAAGCTAGGTTTCAATAACATTGTACCGTCTTTAATGCGAATTAATGTGCCGCCACCTAATTCTCCAGACAAATTTTGCTTGCCTTTCATATCATTTGCAGGAGAACAATCGACTACAAATGCTACGTCAGGATCAATTAATTCTGCAGCTGCACGTGCGCCGCGCAAACCTACTTCCTCTTGAACATTTGCACCAACATACAAATCAAAATCTAATGTTTCATCTTTTAATAATTCTAATAATTCTAACCCAATTAAACAACCATATCTATTATCCCATGCTTTGCTAGCAAAACGATAATCAGACAACTGTGTAAGTGGTGTATCAGGAACAATAGTGTCCCCTATTTGAACACCTCTTGCTATAACAGATGCATCATCTTCACAACCTATATCTAACATTAAATCTTCAATTTTAGGTGCCCCTTCACTTCCGGTTCTAAAATGTTTAGGAATATTTGCAACTACACCTGTTATTTCTTCATTATTGCGTGTTTTTATTTTCAAACGTTGGCCTTGCCAAATATCAGTAGCTACACCACCTAAATTTGTGAACTGAATCATACCTTGCTTTGAAATATTTGTAATCATAAATCCAATTTCATCCATATGTGCGGCTACCATCACACGTTTAGGGTTTGCTACTTTCGAGCGTTTAACACCATAGAACCCTCCCATACGATTATAGACAAATTCGTCTACATAAGGTTCCATCGCAGAAATTAGATAATCTTTCACGTTATCCTCAAATCCTGGTGCGCCATGCAATTCTGTTAATGTTTTAATTCTGCTTATTGTTGTTTGTTGATCAATATTCAATTTCGTTCACTCCTTAACATTTATTATATCATCTTCAATATGGTACACTATTAATATGACTTTAATGGGGGTAGATTCTGTCATGTTGAATAAAAAAAACTTATTCATCATAATATTTATTTTACTTGCATCCATTGTCGGAGTAAGTTTTGCATTTAATAGTCGCAAAAATCAACAACACCTTAATCCTGAAAAGGTCATTAAGGAAGTAAGAACATATTTTATGAATGTCGTAGGTTCATACATATTAAATGAAACCATTCATTATAATCATGGCGATAAAGTATTAGTTGTATATCAAGGTGGTATTACTACACAACATAATGGCAACATCACTTACTATGATTTCTTTGCAGATGCTTCGACTGGAGAAATTATTGATATTATTGAATGTACAAAATAAAGGCTAAAGCAAGAGCATATCCACACTTGATTAGTGGGTATATTAAATCAATTGTATAAACACTTTGTAAAATGGGAAACTGTTGATCATCAACATGTGAACATGGTGTTTTATATCTAGATTTAACGCTCTTACTTTAGCTATTTTTTAATTTCGTGACAGATAACTTTGTATCTCATTTGGTCTATCTTTATCATATTTTACTGCGAAATAATTATTGTCATGATAGAACAAGAACCAATACCCTTCATAGATAAATTTTGGTATCAATCGCTCCTTCGCTCTGATTGAATCCATTGGATAATCATCATAAGCGGTAACCCATAATGGATTTTTATGGGCTGTTGTTGGAAAAATATCGCCCATATGTACCGCTTTTTCCCCTTCACTTTCAATCGTAATGATAGAGTGGCCATAACTATGTCCACCAGTATGGCTAACTGTAATACCTGGATACACTTCATATTCTTTTTCAAAAAGAATTAAATTTCTCTGAAATGTACCATTATTTTTTGGCCAATATGTTGATTTACTTCTTATATTAGGACTTTGGAACTCATGCCACTCATCTTGTTGAAAGACATGGATAGCATTTGGAAAGCTAGCATTCCCTTCATTATCAGTTAACCCTGAGGCATGATCAAAGTGTAAATGAGTTAAGATAAGTATATCTATGTCAGCTCTAGTTAAATGCAGTGCTTTTAAGTCGCTATCTATATCACTTTCATATTCAGCACCAAAGTTCCTACGTTCTTTTTCAGTTAGCTTTCCTACACCGATACCTGTATCGATTAAGATGTTTTTATCCTCAGTTTGAATTAAAATAGGGTGTGTAGGTAAAGGAATTTGATTCTTCTCATTCACCTCGTATTTTTTTGTCCACAATGCTTTCGGCACGACGCCAAACATTGCACCACCGTCAATATTGGTAATGCCTCCATTCACATAACGTACGTTAAATTTGCCAATTCTCATAAAGACTTCCTCCTAACCATCGATATGTATTAACTTGAACACTCCTTATACTAATACAATACCCTCGTTTAATACAATCATGATTGTTTCTAATCGTATACCCTAAATTTCGACATAAAAAAATTGATAGAGCATATGCGCCCTACCAATTTACATATTATGAGTGAAACTTAGCTTCCATACGATAAATTCTCGATCCTTTTTCAGAAAACTTTCGCTCATATTCAGTTTCTATATTACCTTCTACATCTTCTTCATGGAGATTTAGATTAATCTTTGTAAAATACATACCAAATTGCGACATACTTTCTAAACTATAAGCAAATAAACCTCTATTGTCTGTCTTAAAGTGAAGTTCGCCATCTTTCTTTAAGATTTGTTTATATAGTGCTAAATAGGTATGGTATGTCAATCTTCGCTTGGCATGTCGATTCTTTGGCCATGGATCAGAGAAATTTAGATAAAGTCTATCAACTTCACCATCAACAAAATACTCATTTAATTCAACGGCATCATTACAAATTAACTTTATATTTGATAAATTTTGTTCTAGTACTTTATCCAAAACTTTTACCATCACATTTTTCTCACGTTCCATCGAAACAAAATTTATTTCTGGATTTTGAGCTGCGAGTGTTGTAATAAATTGTCCCATGCCAGAACCTACCTCAATGTAGATTGGCTGGTCATTATTAAACCATTCTCGGATATGCCCAGCTCGACTACCGTCTATATCAACGATATCTGAATGTGATTTAAGATAATCTTCTGCCCATGGTTTATGACGCATTCTCATATTGATAACTCCTTAAATAAATGCATTGTTATTCATCATTTCGTTCAAGAATTTCAACCACATATTCATATCTTTATAACGTTTTTGTTCTTCATACCACTGTATCATTCCAATGGCTTGAATAGCTGTATACCACTTCATACGTTTTTGTAGATCTAATGAATCTTTCACTCCATAAACATCTAACCATTGAGGCCATTTACTTTCTGGAACGTAATTGTAAAGCAGCATACCTAAATCAATTGCAGGATCAGCTATCATCGCATCTTCCCAATCAACTAGATAAAGTTCATCATGATCAGATAACAACCAATTATTATGGTTTACATCACCATGAACAACAGTAAAGAAACGTGGATCTAAACTAGGTAAATGATCTTCTAAATAAGTTAACGCTTTTCTAACAACATGGTGTGTTAGCACTTCTCGAGATAAGGAGGCATTAATTTTATTCAACATAATATCTGGTGTAATGGGCTCCATTTCCATACGTTTTAACATATTTAGTAATGTTTTAGAATTGTGTATTTTTTTCATTAATTGCGCTACACGTTCCTCATGCATTTCATCGAAAGTAAGTTCTCTACCGTTTTTCCAATGTTGTGCGGTTACAACTTCACCTGTTTCGATACGTTTTGTCCACACTAGTTTTGGTACGATACCTTCAGCAGATAATGCCGCTATAAAAGGATTTGAATTTCTTTTCAAAAATAACTTCTGTCCATCTTGTTCGGCCATATAAGCTTCCCCAGATGCACCACCTGCTGAATCAAGCGTCCATCCTAATTGATAAAACTGCTCCAACACGTTCACCTCACTTTCAATTAGAAAATGGCTCTAGAAAAACAAATTTCAAGAGCCACATATAATAATTTCATTCACAAAATTATAAACTTCAACCAATTTTAATGTGTTTTCGTAAGAATCGACACACTTGTCCCTTTTGGTTCAAGTTCCTTTTTACTTTATAATTCGTACATACTGATCATGTTAATTTATAGCAACCCGTATAGCATACCATAAATTAACATGGTACAGAGTACTTAATTTTAAATTTCTCCATCTTTTTTATGAAATTTTCTACTTTCAAATTTCAAGTCTCATAAAAGATTTTATATTGTTTGGCTATGTATTTCAACCAAAAATGAGAAACAAAAAGTGACTTTTTACTTCTATAAATCGTATAGAATTTTAATTCGGCTCAGTTAGCATTATAACATAATTTGGCGTTAAATTATGTTATATTTTTTGTCCATTTTCTTGAAATTCTCCACTAACTGTATCTATATAGCGTGTGAAACCTTCTTGTAATTTTTTAGTGATTGCACCAACTTTTCCATCACCTACAGATTCACCATTTAGTTTCACTACTGGCATTACTTCGATTGAAGTACTAGAAACAATGACTTCATCAGCATTTTTTAAGAAGTCTAATGTAAACGTTTCTTCGTTAAATGGAATATTTTGTTCTTCTGCAATATGCTTTATCACTTTACGCGTGATTCCATTTAAGATGTAGTTATTCACTGGATGTGTGTATATTTCTCCATCCTTTATCGCATAAACATTACTTGAAGAACCTTCAGTAACAATGTCTCCTCTATGTTGAATTGCCTCTTTAGCATTGTACTTCACTGCCAATTCTTTAGCTAAGACATTTCCTAATAAGTTTAAACTCTTAATGTCACATCTTAACCAACGAATATCTTCGGTAGTCACTGCATTGATACCTTCCTCTAATTCTTTATAAGGACGGCCATAATTCTTTGTAAATGCCATTACATTAGCTTCTACTGAAGGTGTTGGGAAGGCATGGTCACGAGGCGCAGCACCACGAGTAACCTGAATATAAACGCCACCATTTACTATGCCATTCGCATTGATTAATTCTTGAACAAGTTCAATTAATCCTTCAACTGAATATTTTAAGTCTAAGCCTATTTCTTTTGCACTTCTTAACAATCTTTCAAAGTGTGGGCGTGCTGTGAAAATATGGTTATCATAAATTCTTACATATTCATAAATACCATCGCCAAAAACATAACCTCTGTCGTTATACGGAACATTTGCCTCTTGTTCATCTACAAGCTTTTCATTGATTAATACTTTTGTCATAGTTATTCCTCCACACATAATGCATACAATGATTCTAAATAAATACTTGTCGCATTAAATAATTGTTTTTTTGTAATATATTCGTTTTTCTGATGCATTAAATCTTCAGAGTCATCAAACATCGCACCAAATGCTACACCTTTATCAAGGTTACGTGCGTATGTGCCACCACCAATAGTATATGGTTCAGACTCATCACCTGTTTGGTTTCTATATGCTTGTACTAATGTTTGAACGAATGGATCGTCTTTTTCTACATAATGAGGTGTTTGGTTTTTACCTAATTCGATAGAAAAGCCTAATTCCGCTATTTCTTTTGTAAACCTAGACATCGCTTCATCAAATTCGAACCCTTCAGGATATCTTAAATTAATACCAAATTTCCCACCTTTAGTATTATTATATTCTATTACCCCAATATTAGTAGTAACATCACCCATGATTTCAGTATGATATTTCATTCCCATTTTTTCACCGAAATGTGAGTTGAATAAATACTTTTCACTAAAATCTACAAAATTAGCAGCTGATTTATCTAAATCGAGTTGAGATAAGAAGTTTAATAAATATAACCCTGCATTAATACCTATAGATGGATCCATACCGTGTACTGCTTTACCCTGTACATTCAGTACTAAAACACCGCTATCAACCGAACTCTCGCCTTCTAATTGATTATCTACAAGGAATTGTTCAAAGTTTTGAATCACATCTGTCATATTTTCTTTCACATTAATATGTGCTTCTGCTTCATCAGGAACCATGTTGTATCTTTGACCTGATGTAAATGAACGTAATTCGTATTCTGGTTCGTCTTGTTCCTCTGCTTGTTCATTTTGTATCACATCGAATGTACTTATCCCTTTTTCTCCATGTATTGCTGGGAATTCCGCATCTGGAGCGAAACCTAACGCTGGCATTTCTTCAGTTTTGAAGTAACGATCAGTACATTTCCAATCAGATTCTTCATCTGTCCCTATTATGATATGTATTCTTTTTTTCCAATTGACTTTCATGTCATTAAGTATTTTTACAGCATAGTAAGCAGCAATTGTAGGACCTTTGTCATCTAACGTTCCTCTAGCAATCACTTTATCTTCTGTCACTACAGGGTCAAATGGATTTGTATCCCAACCTTCACCAGCTGGTACAACATCAACATGACATAAAATACCAAATACATCTTCGCCTGATCCAACTTCAATTCTTCCTGCAATATGATCTACATCATGTGTACCAAAACCATCTCGTTCTGCAATTTTATACATATAATCAAGTGCCTGACGTGGTCCTGGGCCTACAGGGTTCTCTGTAGAGGATTTACTGTCATCTCTTACACTTTCAATAGCTAATAATCCCTTTAAATCTTCGATGATTTGATTTTCGTATTCTTGTACTTTTTCTCTCCACATTCGTGATCAACTTCCTTCTTCAAACTAATATATTTTATATTTTACATGAAGTAACGGATAAACTACAGTGAGATGACAATATTATTTCAAAATTTTATCTGTTATATTTCACCTAAAACAGTAAAACTACTGAAATGTTATGCTTTATCCATTCTGTATCAAAAACTAACAAATGATCTATATTAGAAATAGTATACATATAAATAATCAACCAAAGGGTTATTAACCATCCTCACTATATACAAACTGTAATATATACTTATTAAAGAATCATCCACTTCAGTTGGATTTAACACAACAAAATACTAAACAACATGAGCTTTATTGTTTCAAGCATAACCGTTAGCATCAGATTATTGGTTTATGTGGCGCTTGGTCATATTATGGATATTGAGAATGTTGCTCAACTCATTCCACAGTATACGAGCATTAACAGTGCTCCATATTCTTATCATATATAAAAACAATAACTGCTTAAACAGACACACGCGTACTGACTATTTCTTTAGTAAACCTTGGTATTTTACTTATAATCCTCGTCACTGTAATCCAAAAATAAAAAAAATGAGTGGTACGGTGTTTTAAAGTCAAAACACCGTACCACTCATTATTAATACATATGATAGAGTACCAAATACTATTTCAAAGCTTCTTTACTCTACTTTCGTATACACTATTACTTATGATTTTTTATTGCCATTATTTTTTAATTCTTCTTCAGTAACTACACGTAAGTTATTTGAAGGATCCGCTGCACCTTCGTCAGCAAAGCGTGCTTCTTCAATTTCTTTATTGCTATCTGCTGTACCTTTGAAGTGTTCCTTTTGACTATTAACAAATCCTTTTGGATCTTGTTTAACCTTTTGAGCATAGCCTTTCGGATCTTGCTTCACTTCATTAAAAGTTTCTCCTGCTTTTGAGCTGATTTGTGTAGCGATATCTTTAGCATTTTGCTTGTAAGATTCTGGGTTGGATTTATATTTACTATATTCATTTTTTAATTTATCTCTGTTTTCCTTTTTAGATAGTACCACTGCAGCTGCAGCGCCTCCAACTCCGATTAATGCACGTAGTAATTTTGACATGAAAAACACCTCTTTTATTTTAATCCTAATTGTTTAAAATCTTGCTCAGTTAAATGACGATAAGTCCCTTGAATTAAATCATCATCAAGTGCTAAGTCACCGATTTTAATTCGCTTTAATTCAATCACTTCATTGTCAATTGCATGAAACATACGTTTGACTTGATGGTACTTACCTTCATAAATTGTTACGAAAGACTGTTTCTCTTGTTCGCCTACCTTTAATTCAGCAGGCTTTGTCAATCCTTCATTCAATTCAATACCCGTTTTAAACAATTTTATATCATTTTTTGTAATTGTTTTTTGAGAAATCACTTCATATGTTTTAGAAACATGTTTGGTTGGGCTCATCAATTGATGATTGAAATCACCGTCATTGGTAATCAACAATAACCCTTCCGTGTCTTTATCCAATCTACCTACAGGAAACAAGTCAAGATACTTATAATCATCTATTAAGTCTATCACTGTTTTATGGTGATCATCTACGGCCGCTGAAATATAACCTTTAGGTTTATTCAGTAATAAATAGACTTTATCTACATATTGAATACGCTCACCATTTAGCTTAACTTGGTCTTCACTAGGCTGAATTTGTGTCTTCGGTGATTTTTCAACTTCATTATTAACTGAAATAGCACCTTTTTTTAATAATTGCTTTACTTCTGTTCTAGTGCCAACACCCATATGACTTAAAAATTTATCTATTCTCATGATGCAATGCCTAGTTTCCTTCTAATTTTATTTGGAATATCACCTAAGAATTCATCTGCCAATCTATTCTTCATAGTGAAGCTAGCATAAATCAACATACCTACAACTACACTTATGATAACAATAATTAATGCACCGATTTTATGTTCTTGTGAAATAAAGAGCTGTAAGATATATGATGTAATTTCCACAGCAACCATCATAATTAAGCCATATAAGAATATTTTAGAAAAATGTAGCCATGTTTCACTAAAGTTGAATTTCGCATATTTTTTCAAAATAACAAAATTACATGATACAGCAAATAATAATGCAATTGCTGTACTAAGTATTGCACCTGCTGAATGGAAAGCTACAATTAGCGGTGTATTCAAAATAACTTTGATAACAACTGCTGCTAAGATAATGAATACAGTTAATTTCTGTTTATCTATACCTTGTAACATTGATGCAGTAACACCTAATAAAGAAATCAATATTGCTACCGGCGCATAATAGAATAGCATGTGACTACCATCGACATTATATTTATAAAACACTGTATATAAAGGAGCTGCCAAAGCCATGATTCCAAGTGCAGCTGGAACAGTAATATACATTAATACACCTAACGATGTTCTAATTTGACGGTGCATTTCATTAATTTCTCCTGCAGCATAAGTCTTCGTTATAAATGGAATTAAGCTTACTGCAAAGCCAGAAGCTAATGATGTTGGTATCATTACAATTTTATTCGTTGTCATGTTTAATATTGTGAAGAAATAGTCGTGTAGTTGGTTTGGAACACCAGCTACTCCCAATGCCGCATTATGCGTAAATTGGTCCACTAAGTTAAATAGTGGGAAGTTCAAACTTACAATTACAAACGGAATACTATAAGAGATAATCTCTTTATACATACGACCATAAGAAACATTTATACCTGTTGTATCACTAGCTACCATTTTTGAAATGTGTGGTTTTCTTTTTCTCCAATAATACCAAAGCGTAAAGATACCAGCTATTGCACCTACTGCCGCCGCAAACGTCGCAACAGCATTCGCAGATAGAATTGATCCATTAAATACATTTAATACTAAATAACTTCCTATTAAAATAAATAATATTCGAGCTACTTGTTCAAGCACTTCCGATACAGCTGTTGGCCCCATAGATTTATAACCTTGGAAGACGCCTCGCCACGTAGCTAGTAACGGGATAAAGATTACAACCATACTTATAATTCTAATAATCCAAGTAATATCAGCAACTGTCCATGCACCTTTGCCACCTGATTCATTTGCTAATGTAATCGTCGCTATGCTTGGTGCTAATAGATAAAGTAATAAGAAACCAATTACACCGGTTATAGACATTACCATAAAACTAGATTTGTATAATTTCTGACTGACTTTATATGCACCTAGCGCATTATATTTTGCGACATACTTCGAAGCCGCTAATGGTACGCCGGCAGTTGCAACTGCAATTGCAATATTATATGGAGTATACGCATAGTTAAAAGGTGCTAATTTTTCTTCGCCACCTATAATTGCGTAAAACGGGATAATATAAACTACACCCAGTATTTTTGTTATTAAAATACTTAATGTAATCAAGAAGGTCCCCCGCACTAATTCTTTACTTTCACTCATTCAGATCTTCCTATCTCAAATTTAATTTTTACACTCGTAAACTTTATCATAACGTTTTAACAATTATTTTTCAAAAGTAAATATAATGAAAGCATGATGAATCTTAAAGTTAAGCATAAATCAAATAACTTATATGTATTTAATCATCTTTAAAATGATGTAAAACCTATTAAACCATTTAAATAATAAAGCTTTGCCCTTTTAATATCTATCCTTTAAAATATAATGTTGTTATATAACGTGTGGGAAACATGTGTTTAAAGTGTTAATCGTAAAATAATATTTCTTCATATAAAATAACACTATATAGTAAAGGGAGGCAATAAAATGTATCAAATAATCATTATAGGTGGCGGACCTAGTGGTCTAATGGCTGCAGCTGCTGCAAGTGCTGATGGAGAACGTGTTTTACTGCTTGAAAAGAAAAAAGGTTTAGGTAGAAAATTAAAAATATCTGGCGGAGGACGTTGTAATGTGACTAACCGCTTACCTTATGATGAAATTATCAAGAATATTCCTGGAAACGGAAAGTTTCTATATAGTCCCTTTTCAATTTTTGATAATGAATCAATTATAGCTTTTTTCGAATCACGCGGTGTCAAACTAAAGGAAGAAGATCACGGCAGGATGTTTCCTGTGTCTAATAAAGCACAAGACGTTGTAGATACACTTGTTACAACATTACACCAAAACAAAGTTGAGGTGAAAGAGGAATCCACAGTTGAAAAAGTGGAATATACTTCAACAGATTCATTTAAAGTGACTTTGAATAATCAAAAGGAATATCAAAGTAAATCATTAATAATTGCTACAGGCGGTACAAGCGTCCCACAAACTGGTTCAACTGGTGACGGATACAAATTTGCGACTTCATTAGGCCATACAATTACCGAACTATTCCCTACTGAAGTCCCAATCACCTCTGCCGAGCCATTTATTAAAGATAAAAGATTAAAAGGATTAAGTTTGAAAGATGTTGGCGTGTCAGTTCTTAAAAAAAATGGCAAGAAGAGAATTACACATCAAATGGATATGATTTTCACCCATTTCGGTATAAGTGGCCCTGCTGCGTTAAGATGTAGCCAATTTGTCTATAAAGAACAAAAAAATCAAAAGAAACAAGACATAGACATGCAAATCGATGCCTTCCCACAACTAACAACTGATGCTTTAGAACAAGAAATTAGAGGATTATTGAATGCGGCACCAGATAAATATGTGAAAAATAGTTTACATGGTTTAATAGAAGAAAGATATTTGCAATTTATGATTGACTGCGCAGAAATTGACGAAGACTTAACCGCACATCATATTTCTAATACGCAAATAAATACGCTTGTAGCATTATTTAAAGGCTTTACCTTTAAAGTTAACGGAACATTACCCATTGATAAAGCATTTGTAACTGGCGGCGGCGTGAGTTTAAAGGAAATACAACCTAAAACGATGATGTCTAAGTTAGTCCCAGGATTATTTTTATGCGGAGAAGTACTTGATATACATGGTTATACCGGTGGTTACAATATTACAAGTGCATTAGTTACCGGACATGTAGCTGGTTTAAATGCAGGTTCATTTTCCACAACAATAGATTAACATCATATAAATTGTAGTTAAATTACAAAAATCACTACTAATTCATAAACCTATAAGCCTCATTGAGTTTCTAAATCATATAAAAAAGCACGTACTTTGAGTATTAAAATTACTCACTCATGTACGTGCTTTTTTTAATATATTTATTTAAATACTATTATTTTCAAGGCCTTCGTCTCCCCAAGCATCCATGCCGCCTTCAACGTTAACGGCATTGACACCCTGTTGTTCAAGATAATGTACAACTTGTGCACTACGACCCCCAACTTTACAAATAATATAATATGTTTCATCACTGTTAAAATGATTTACATTGTCAGGAATATCATTCATAGGAATTGTTTCAGCACCAGGAATAATACCCATTGCTGTTTCTTCATCAGTTCTAACATCAATTATTTTTACTGGTTCTGAACTGAGTACCTTTTCCTTTAATTCATCAACTGTAATTGTTTCCATGTTGAACCCTCCTAAAATTATTTCGCTACTATATTCACTAACTTTTGTGGTACTGCTATCACTTTCTTGATGTCTTTACCTTCAATTTCTGATTTAACTACGTCATTCTCTAACGCAAGTTGTTCCATTTCTTCTTTTGTAGCATCTTTGGCAATTTTAAGCTTAGCTCTCACCTTACCATTAACTTGAATCACAATCTCTACTTCATCATCAACTAACATCGCTTCATCAAATGATGGCCATGGTTGATAAGTGATTGTTTCCTCATGTCCAAGTTTCGCCCAAAGCTCTTCAGAAATATGTGGTGCAATTGGAGCTAACATTTTTATGAAACCTTCAATATAAGGTTTATAGATTTCATTAGCTTTGTAACAATCATTAATAAATACCATTAACTGACTTATTGCGGTATTGAAGTTCAATGTATCAAAGTCTTCGGTTACCTTTTTCACAGTTTGGTGATAAGTTTTGTCTAATGATTTATTATTTTGAGCTACTACTTTGTCAGTTAGCGTATCATCTTCTGTTACCAAGAGTCTCCAAATACGATCTAAGAATCTACGTGAACCGTCGAGTCCATTTTCACTCCAAGCAATTGCAGCATCTAGTGGTCCCATAAACATTTCATATAGGCGTAATGTATCTGCACCATGTGATTGTACAATATCATCAGGATTAATTACATTACCTTTTGACTTACTCATTTTTTCGTTACCTTCACCTAAAATCATACCTTGGTTGTATAATTTTTGGAATGGCTCTTTTGTTGGAACAACGCCTAAATCAAACAATACTTTATGCCAAAATCTTGCATATAATAAGTGCAATACTGCATGTTCTACTCCACCAATATATAAATCAACAGGCAGCCAGTGCTTAAGCTTTTCAGGATCAGCAAGCATTTTTTCATTATCTGGATCAATATATCTCAAATAATACCAACAGCTACCAGCCCATTGTGGCATTGTATTTGTCTCGCGACGTCCCTTCATTCCTGTCTCTTCATCAACAACGTTTACAAACTCATCAATATTCGCTAATGGCGACTCCCCTGTTCCTGATGGTTTGATTTCATCTGTTTCTGGTAACAATAATGGTAATTCTTCTTCAGGAACAGTAGTCATTGAACCATCTTCCCAATGAATAACTGGAATTGGTTCACCCCAGTATCTTTGTCTACTGAACAACCAATCTCTTAGTTTGTAATTGACTTTTTTAGTTCCAACACCTTTTTCTTCTAATAACTCTATCGCTTTTTTAATGGCAGCTTCGTTATAAAGACCATTTAACTCACCTGAATTAATATGTGGTCCATCACCAGTATAAGCTTCTTTAGTTAAATCGCCACCTTCGATGACTTCAACAATCGGTAAATCAAATGCTTTAGCAAATTCATAGTCACGTTGGTCACCACTTGGTACAGCCATAACCGCACCTGTCCCATAAGTTGAAAGTACATAATCTGCAATCCAAATTTGAGCCTTCTCACCTGATAAAGGATTAATTGCATATGCCCCTGTAAAGACGCCTGATTTTTCTTTTGATAAACCAGTACGTTCTAAATCAGATTTTTTCGCCGCTTCTTCTTGGTATTGCTTAATAGCTTCCTTTTTATCATCGGTAGTAATTTCGTCAACCAACTCATGTTCAGGACTAAGCACTAAGAATGTTGTACCATAAGTTGTATCTGGACGTGTGGTAAATACTTCGATTTGGGCATTACTATTTTCAACATCAAAGTTAATACTTGCACCTTCAGATCTTCCAATCCAATTTCTTTGCATATCTTTTAATGATTCTGGCCAATCTAAATCATCTAAATCTTCTAGTAGACGATCAGCATATTCAGTTATTTTTAAGACCCATTGTTTCATTGGTCTTCTATAAACTGGGTGTCCTCCTCGTTCAGATACCCCATCAATTACCTCTTCATTCGATAATACAGTTCCCAATGCTGGACACCAGTTAACCGCTACTTCATCTACGTATGCTAGCCCTTTATTATATAATTGAATAAAAATCCATTGCGTCCATTTATAATATTGAGGATCCGTTGTGTTTACTTCTCTGTCCCAATCATAACTAAAACCAAGTTCTTTAATTTGACGCTTGAAAGTTGCTATATTTTGCTTAGTAAATTCTCTAGGATCATTGCCTGTATCCAATGCATATTGTTCTGCAGGCAACCCAAATGCATCCCACCCCATCGGATGTAAAACATTGTAGCCTTGCATTCGTTTATAACGAGAAACAATATCTGTAGCAGTATATCCTTCTGGGTGTCCAACATGCAAACCTGCACCTGATGGATACGGGAACATATCTAATGCATAGAATTTCTTTTGTCCAAGATTATCACTTGCTTTAAATGTTTTATGTTCTTCCCAAAAATCCTGCCATTTTTTTTCGATTTTATTATGATTGTAATTCACTACTTTTCCTCCTATTCAATAAAAAAACATCCCTAACTATTATTTAATTCAAAGGGACGACAAATTAAATCAGCCGCGGTACCACCCTGCTTCACAAATCTTGTGCACTCGTTTCAATTAATAGTTTGAGATGTTATCAATTCACTTTACGTTCTGGTAAGTTCACTTAACACTTAACACTAGGTTTCACCATCCCCTAGCTCTCTGATGATAAGTATTTAAGTTACTACTCCTATACATTACTAATAATATTTTAAATAACACTTTATTTCAAGTAGTAAAATGTATTTAAAGCTTTATTCGCTTGATTCATTGTTCATTGTAATTACTAAACTTTTAAGTTATGAAGCATTTATCTTATTCAAATAGTGACTTAAGATAAATATACAAATTATAGCGATGAATAATAAGCACATCATAATTAGAAACATTTTTTGAATATCATAAATATCTACAATCATGCCACCTAACAATGGTCCAATCGCTTTTCCTATTGTAGATGCTGAATTTACATAACCTTGAAACGAACCTTGTTTACCCTCTGGAGCCAATTTGTTTGCAATCGTTGGAACTGCAGGCCACACAAACATTTCTCCAAATGTTAAAATTATCATTCCTATCATAAATACTGAAAATTGTTCTGCAAAGCTTGTTACAAAAAATGAAACTATAAAAATACAGACACCTACAAACATTTGTCTCTTTAAATTACCTTTCATCAGCCGAATAAATGGATAAATCAGAGGTTGTGCCACTAATATCAAAATACCATTTACTGTCCACAACAAACTATATTGACCCATCGTAATATTTAAAGATTGTGTGAAGGAAGCAATTGTACTCTCCCATTGAATATAAGCAATCCAACAAATAGCGAATAAGACACATAATGCAATCAACGCTTTAAAGTACAATCTATAAGACTTAGAAAATAACTTTAATGCTTCTGGTGATTTAACTTTGACATCTATTTTAATATTGAATTGTGTTATTGCTACAATTGCAAATAACACATACATCAGTAAATTCGCAATAAATATATAGTTGAAGCTCAACTCAGCAACAAATCCACCTGATGCAGCACCAATCGCAACACCTAAATTTTGAGCTAAATAAATTGCATTAAATGTCTGTCTACCACCATTGGGCCATACAGCACCAGCCATAGCATAAATTGCTGGCACAATCATTCCACCGCCAAAACCTAAAGCAACTAACCAAACTGCATACCAAGGCCAACCATGGAAACAATTCAATAGCGTCGTACTCATCAAGCAAATGATAGTTCCTAATATAATCGTGCGGTAGCCGCCTAATTTATCAAATAATGTACCACCTAGTAAATTACCCACAACCATACCTATAGAATTAATCATTAACACTAATCCTGCCATTGTTAAACTTTTGTGCAAAACATCATTCATATATATTGTATTTAACGGCCACAAGAAACTTGAGCCAGTTATATTCAATGCCATACCAATTACCAACCACCAAACAGATTTAGGCATTTTCATTTAAAAGGCTCCTTTCTTTCAAATTTTCTCATTTCACTCTAAACACTATAGCATTAAAATATGTTAAAATCTTTAACTAGAATGAATTTAGAAAGGAAAATGTCTCATGGGTCAATTTTTCCCTTACGCATTTGAAAACAAAAGATATCATACATGGAATTACCACTTAAAAAATAAATTTGGACAAAAAATATTTAAAGTAGCAATCGATGGCGGATTCGACTGTCCTAATAGAGATGGCACTGTTGCACATGGTGGCTGCACATTTTGTTCAGCTGCAGGTAGTGGTGACTTTGCTGGGAATCGCGCAGACCCAGTAGAAGTACAATTCCAACAAATTAAAGATCGCATGCATGAAAAATGGCACGAAGGTCAATATATAGCTTATTTCCAAGCTTTTACAAACACACATGCCCCTGTTGAAGTATTACGCGAAAAATACGAAGCAGTATTAAAGGAACCTGGTGTCGTTGGTTTATCTATAGCAACACGTCCAGATTGTTTACCAGATGACGTGGTTGAATATTTAGCAGAATTAAACGAACGTACTTATTTATGGGTGGAACTCGGATTACAAACCGTACACCAAGAAACATCTGATTTAATAAACAGAGCTCATGATATGCAAACGTATCATGATGGTGTTGCAAAATTGAGAAAGCATAATATTAACATTTGCACACACATCATTAATGGTTTACCAGGCGAAGATTACAATATGATGATGGAAACAGCTCGAGAAGTTGCAAAAATGGACGTTCAAGGTATTAAAATACATTTATTACATTTGTTAAAAGGTACACCGATGGTCAAACAATACGATAAGGGTATGTTAGAATTCATGTCTCAAGAAGAATATACAAACTTGGTATGTGACCAATTAGAAATCATCCCACAAGAAATGATCGTTCATAGAATTACAGGAGATGGACCGATAGATTTAATGGTAGGTCCTATGTGGAGTGTCAATAAATGGGAAGTACTAAATGAAATTGATAATGAATTAGCAAGAAGAAATTCTTATCAAGGTAAATACTTTGAAAGTACTGTAAAATCATGAAGGTAGAACGCATTTTACCATTTGCCAAATCATTAATTACCAGTCATGTTAATTCAGAAAGCATTGTGATTGATGCTACATGTGGTAATGGTCATGATACATTATTTTTAGCTGAGCAAGTACCTGATGGTAAAGTTTATGGATTTGATATACAAAAAACAGCAATTCAGAATACCTTTGAACGTACGAAACACCTTGATAATGTAACATTGATTCAAGACGGCCATGAGCATGTGCAAACATATATACCACCTACTGATTATGGTCATATCGATGCAGCAATCTTCAATTTAGGCTACCTACCTAAAGGAGATAAATCAGTTGTTACCAAACCACAAACGACGATTGCAGCTATTGAGGATATTTTTCAAATATTATCCAAAGAAGGTATCATTATATTAGTGATTTATCATGGACATCCTGAAGGGAAAATCGAAAAGGATGCATTATTTGACTATTTAACACAAATCGACCAAGAACAAGCCCATGTATTACAATATCAATTTATTAATCAACAAAATAATCCACCTTTTATATGCGCAATAGAAAAAAGATAAATACCGAACACTTCAAACAATAAGGCGTATAACAAATTTAAAGCAAATAAATTTAATTTCTTAATCAAAATTATAGCAGTCAAGTTAGTGACTTTATTAATGTCATATATCGATACACTGTGAATTTCATATGGTAGCATGTACACATACACAGCGCTCAGCTTTAACAAAAACGTTAATTTCTATTTAGAACATATAGAAATTAACGTTTTTTGCTTTTATATAATTGGTCGCACATTGAACTACAATCCGTCTTGTGTATTGTGTTATAGTGTAAAAGTTAAAAAAAAGAGCCAATCCATTACAGATCAGCTCTTTACCTTTGAGATTGGGAGTTCATGTCCCAATCTCTATTTACGCAAATATAATTATTTCACGCATTTAATGTTACAGTAAAAGTTATAATTCATCCTACTTTAACATTCCCTATAAATTTAAAATAGATTTAAGACTGTTTTGCATGCTTGATGACTTTGAATCAATTTCTTCTTTAAAGAATGACAAAAGATCTTCCCTTTGATCTTTCAATTTCTCATTGAAATGAATAATAACTGTACGTTCATCATTTTGTGGTCTTTCTTTTAAGATCCACTCTTTTTCAACTAAATCATTATACGTTCTTGTACGTTTGTATGATTTAATTTGAACGAAACCATCCATTTCCTTTAAAGTCATTGATCCTTCTTTCCATAAAGTAAGAAGTATTAAGATTTCTTCTTTAGACATTTTGTACTGCTTCTGAACTTTGCTAAAGATATCATTGATGTCTTGCAATACTAATTCTAATCTCAATACACCATCAACATTATCGGCAAGTGTCTTTCCCATAGAGTACTCCCCCAATCATAGTAAATGATATATGTTAGATTAACTTGTAAAATCACATTCCCCAAGAGTGGTAAATCTACTCTTTATAAATATTTGATTTTAAAACAAAATTAATCTTATTTACAGTTTAAATATAAACAATGAATTATGCAATTATATCCGTGATTTTATTTTGCATTTCTTTCAAAACTTTTGAAGAATGCTCAAATAATTTAATTTCTTCATCATTTAATGGTGTTTCAAATATTTTTACTGCTCCATTTCTATTTACTAATGTAGGAACACCCATATAAACATCGTCTTGTCCATACTCACCTTCTAAATAGCTAGATACTGTTAAAACTACATTTTGATTTTTCAAAATTGCTTTTGTGATGTGTAATAAGCCCATTGCAATACCGTAGTATGTCGCACCTTTAGCTTTGATAATATCATAAGCAGCATCACGCGTATTAACGAAAATTTCATCAATTCTATGTTGTTTGCTAGGATCATCTTTTAACATATTATATAAAGGTTGTCCTGCAATGCGTGTTTGTGACCAAACAGCTAATTCTGAATCACCATGTTCTCCAATAATTGAACCTTCAACACTACTTGGAGATACGCCAAATTCTTGTGCTAATTCATATTTGAAACGTGCAGTATCAAGGATTGTTCCTGAACCAATAACACGTTCTTTAGGTAAGCCAGAAACTTTATGAGTAACATAAGTTAATACATCAACTGGATTACTTGCGATTAAAAATATACCGTCAAATCCAGAATCCATAATTTCACTTACGATAGATTTAAATATTTTAGTATTTTTTTCAACTAAATCTAGTCTAGTTTCACCAGGTTTTTGTGCTGCACCAGCTGTTATAACAACTAAATCTGCATCGCTACAATCACTATATCGTCCTGCTTTAACATTAACTGGGGAATCGCCATAAGGTGCTCCGTGATTTAAGTCTAATACATCACCTTTCACTTTCTCTTCCGCTAAATCTATAATAACAAGTTCATCAGCAATACCTTGGGCAACCATTGCAAATGCATAACTAGAACCAACTGCTCCATCACCAACTAATACAACTTTGTTTCCTTTAATCATTTCCATATTAAAACTGCCTCCCTCAAATACTATTCAAAAGTTTATTTAATTTATGTTTGTTATGTGATTTTTTTCACAAATTAAATATACCAAACAATTTTAGTTTTTGCAATATTTTTTGTGAAAATAATCACAATATTTTATTGATATATTCATACAGTTCAGAAGTATTACATTTTAAATGAATTGCAGATTATAAAAATACTCCCTTCAAAGGCTTCACTTTTCAGTGTCTACTTTAAACGGAGTATCTCAACAGCAACTTGTATTTTTTAATTTTGAGCGGGAAAATTATCAACCAAACCAAAAACTTGAGATATGGCGTATAACCTTTCAACTCAAAATCCAACTAGCAATCATAAATTTTCAACTAAATAACTAATTCATGACACATTATGAAGGTTCATTTTCATCATCAATTACAAATCCATTATTACTTGAACTATTATTTAAGAAAGCTAAGATATAGCGCATTACCTCATCACGTTCAGGTTCATTGTGTACCTCGTGATACAAACCTTTCCATTCTTTAAAATACAGTTCATTGGTTGTGACCTTATCTTTAACTAGTTTCATTGCAGTGATATCTGCCACCTTATCTGCATCACCATACATCAATAATAAAGGTATAGATTCTATATCCTTTAAATGTGTCACTGTTTCTTTCATAATGTCTGTAATTTGTTTGTACCAATTATATGTAACTTTTTGCAACATCAATTGATCATTCATCGTTTCTTCAATGACCTCTTCATTACGTGTTAAATCCTCAACCTTTATACCTACTTTAAAGCGTTTATCCTTGGCCATTTTCCCTACGTTTGAAATCACTTTATCTTTACGTGTTTTATTGCCTTTTTTAAATTCTAATAATGGTGAAATTAACATAAGTCCTTCAATAGGTACGTCGACCTTTTCAAGTAGATTCAACATAATTAAGCCGCCTAATCCAACACCTAATACATATGTAGGAATCTTATATTCATTTGCGATTCTTATCCATTCAAGTATATGCTCATGGTAAACGTCAAAATTTTCAATTTGACCTTTATTAGAACGAGAAGTTTGGCCTTGACCTGGTAAATCGCCCATAATCACATGGTATCCATTACGGCGAAGCATGGTAATAACATATGCATAGCGTCCTGTATGTTCTAGCATATTGTGAGCGATCACAATGACGCCTTTAGCTTCATTTTCTGTTTCCCATTTCCACATAATTACTACTTCCCCTTCTATATAAAAATTTAATTCATTACATTTATTGTATCAAAATCGTATACGATATTTCCATTTTAAACATGTAGTTTGTCGTGAATGATTTAATTTTTGTGCCATTATATATATAAAAACACTTCTATACCAATTACATGAGTGTACTATGAAATATAAAGTGTAATATATTTTATTGTAAACGATTTCTTTAACAATTGATTCATGCTACACTATTATAGAAAGGTAAGCTATTAGCAGAATGGGAGGAATTAATATGCCAATTGTGAAAAATTTTTTTATAGGACTATCTAACAATACTTTATTAAATAATGCAGCTAAAGAAATCGGTCCCATGTTAGGAGCGAATAAAGTTGTAGCAGGAAACACAATCCCTGCTTTGTTAGACACAATTGAACGTTTAAACGATAAAGGAATTACAGTTACTGTTGATTGCCTAGGTGAATTTGTGGACACCGAAGGCGAAGCGATACAAGCAAAAGATCAAATCTTAGAAGTGATGTATGCGATTAATAATCATAATTTAAATGGCCATATGTCTATTAAACTGAGCCAATTAGGTTCAGAATTTGATATTGATTTAGCTTATCGTAATTTACGTGAAATATTATTGAAAGCCAATGAATTCAATAATATGCATATTAATATTGATACTGAGAAGTATGATAGTTTATTCGATATCACGCAAGTGCTAGATCGTTTAAAAGGTGAATTTAAAAATGTAGGTACTGTTATTCAAGCATATTTATATAAAGCAGATGCTTTGGTAGATAAATATCCAGAACTTAGATTAAGAATGGTTAAAGGGGCTTATAAAGAAGCTGATAATATTGCTTACCAAACCAAGGAGGAAATTGATGAAAACTACATACGTCTAATCAAGAAAAGATTATTGACGGCTAAGAATGTTACATCAATTGCTACGCACGATGATCGTGTCATCACTCACATCTTACAATTTATTAAGGATAATAATATACCTAAACATCGATATGAATTCCAAATGTTATATGGATTTAGAACTGAATTAGCTGAAGAAATCGCTAAAGATGGCTATAATTTCTGTATTTATGTACCATTTGGTGATGATTGGTTTGGTTATTTCATGAGACGCTTAGCGGAAAGACCACAAAACCTTAATTTAATGTTCAAAGAATTTACAAAACCTGAAGTGCTTAAAAAGGCTGGTATTGTTGCAGCAAGTGTAACAGCTTTAGGTGCAACTATTGCACTTTTCAAAAAGTTCACTTCAAAATAACACAGTATTAAAGTGATTTTGTAACTACAATAAATAAACTTGGATGATGCATTATGAAAGTACTTCACAATGTCTAAACCATTAAAATAAAAAAACAGTAATCTAAGTCATAGCCTAGATTACTGTTTTTTATTTCCTTAAAGTTGAATTGACAGTCAATTGAACAATGACATTTATTAAAAGCTATAACTTAATTAATAGATTTTAATAAGTTTGCCATTTCAATTGCACTAACTGCAGCTTCTGAACCTTTATTACCTGCTTTTGTACCCGCACGTTCAACTGCTTGTTCAATATTTTCAGTAGTTAAAATACCAAATATAACTGGTGTATCCGATACATCATTTGCTTTAGAAACACCCTTCGCCACTTCATTACAAACATAATCGTAATGTGTCGTCGCACCACGAATAACACAACCTAAAGTAATAATTGCATCATATTCATTTTTTTGTGCTAATTTTTTAGCAACTAACGGAATTTCAAATGCACCTGGCACATAAGCAACATCAATATTCTCTGCTGCCACTTCATGACGTACGAGTGTATCTTTCGCACCATCTAACAAACGATTTGTAATAAAATCATTAAACCTACTTACAACTACTGCTACCTTTAAATCAGAACCTATTAATTTACCTTCAAAATTCATATCAAATTTCCTCCTATATTAAATGACCCATTTTTACTTTTTTTGTATCCATATAATCTTGATTATATTTGTTTGTTGGTACAACAAGCTCAATTCTTTGTGCAATCTGAACACCATAGTTTTGTAAACTTTCAAATTTCTTAGGGTTATTGCTCAATAAATTGACTTGCTCAATACCAAAGTATTTTAAAATTTGTGCAGCATCGGCATAATCTCTTAAATCTTCTTCAAAACCTAGAGCAATATTAGCTGTTACTGTATCATAACCTTGCTCAATTAATTCATACGCTTTTAATTTATTAATTAATCCAATACCTCTTCCTTCTTGTGGTAAATACAAGATTACACCGCCGTGTTCACTTATATATTTCATTGATGCCTCAAGTTGTTCACCACAATCACATCTTTGGCTATGGAATATATCACCTGTGACACATGATGAGTGAATACGAACATTTTCTGTTTTTCTAATATCTCCACTGACAATTGCTACAAGTTCTTCATCACTGTGATTCGTTGTAAAGCCATACATATCAAAGTTGCCAAATTGTGTTGGCATTTTCACTTTTGCCTTAGCTTCGATTGAAGTATCATTATTATTTTTACGATAACGCTCTAAATCTTCAATAGAAATCATAACCAACTGATGCGTTTCTTTAAATGCTTCAAGTTCATCACCCTTAGCCATAGTCCCGTCATCATTCATAATTTCACAAATCAATGCCGCTGGTTTGGCACCTGTTAATTTGGCTAAATCAACAGAAGCTTCTGTATGGCCTCTTCTTGCTAATACACCATTATCCTGTGCAATTAAAGGGAACAAATGTCCCGGTTTATTAAAGTCATTTGCTTGAGCATTCTCTGCGATTAAAGCTCTTGCAGTCATCATTCTTTCGTCTGCACTGATGCCCGTCGTTGTATTAACATGATCCACACTAACGGTAAATTGAGTACCATAAATATCTGAATTATGATTAACCATTGGTGCTAATTCCAATTTATCAGCTATTTGTTTACTTATGGGAGCACATATTAAGCCTCTACCAAAAGTAGCCATAAAATTAACCGTATTATCATCCATCCATTCAGTTACTGCTACAAGATCGCCTTCATTTTCTCTATTTTCATCATCTACTACTATTACACTTTTACCTTCTTTTAAAGCTTGTAGCGCATCCTCTATTTTATCTAATTTCATATATAGCCCTCCTAAAATCCAAACGCTTTAAGTTTGTCAGACGTTAATCCTGAATCAGTTGATTCCATTATTCTTTCAACATATTTGAATAACATATCTGTTTCAATGTGGACTGGATCACCAACACGTTTATCATTCAGTATCGTCGATTTTCTAGTTTCTGGAATAAGATGAATATCAAATTCCGTATCCTTTAATTTAAAAATCGTTAAACTTACACCGTCTACCGTAATAGACCCTTGTTGCACCATTTGCTTAATTAAATTTGAGTTATTGGGTTTGATTGTTACTATTTTTGAATTATCTGAAGCTTGTATTCTTGTAATCTTTGCTACTTCATCGACGTGACCAAGCACGAAATGTCCACCAAAACGACCTTGTCCGCTCATAGCTCTTTCCAAATTAACTTCTTGTGCTTGGTTTAACTGATTTAAATACGTTTTATTTTCAGTACCTTTTATTACTTGTACAGAAAATGAATGATCATCAAATCCAACGACTGTTAAACATGCGCCGTTCACACTAATAGAATCGCCGATATGCATATCTGCCAATATCGTTTTACAGCCGATTGTTAAATTAACCACAGATTGTTGTGTCGATATTTTATTTATTGTACCTACTTCTTCAACGATACCTGTAAACATACTGATTTCACTTCTTTCGCAATTCTAATTTAATATTTTGCTCAAGCAAATTGGAATTCACAATTTCAAATTGTGGTACATCAGCTAAATCAACCACTTGCTCTGTGTGGAAGAATTGATTGTGACCTGAACCACCTATTAATTTCGGGGCATAATATATGATAAGTTCATTGATAAATTCTGTTTGTAAGAATGTAGTAGTTAAGGTCGGACCTGCTTCAACGAGTAATCGACCGACACCTCTTGTATACAAATCTTTTAATATATTTTCAATTGAGCAATGTTCTAATTGCGTAACTGTTATTTGCTCGTGTTTACTTTCTAATTGTTTATTTTCTGTATAAATCCAAATTGCTGTAGATGGATCTTTAAATATATCTAGTGACATATCTATCTCACCAGTTTTTGATAAAATGACTCGAATAGGATCTTTACCATTTTCAATACGTGTTGTGTATTGTGGATTATCCGCTTCTAAAGTTCCTCTACCTGTTATTACTGCGTCATGTTGATGACGTAATTTAAAGACATCTTGCTTTACTGCTTTATTTGTAATCCATTTACTTTCTCCAAAGTCTGTCGCTTGTTTACCATCTAAACTGCAGGATACTTTAACAGTAACTTGTGGTAAACCTTTCCTTTTAGCTTCAAAGAAATCTCTATATAGCAGTGCAGCATCTTCATTAGGTCTATATTCTACTTCGATGCCTGCCTCTTTCAAAATTACATCACCATTTGAAGGTAGTGTCGTATCTTTCACTGCATACACCACTTTCTTCAAACCATGCTCAATAATTTTATTAACACATGGTGGCGTCGAACCATAGTGTGTACATGGTTCTAGTGAGATATAAATCGTCCCACCTTCTGCAGCATCTTGTGCCATATCTAAGGCTTGTACTTCGGCGTGTTTATCGCCTTTCTTCAGATGTGCACCTAAACCTACGATGCGTCCATCATTTACTACAACAGAACCGACAGGTGGATTTAATCCTGTTTGTCCATCTACCATCTTCGCTAATTCAATTGCGTAATTTAAATATTGACTCAAGCTAATCACCTCTAAAAAATAAAAAACACCTGAAATCGTACATTTCAGGTGTGGGATATATGCGTTATAACATTATAAACTTAGATTTAAATACACTTATCCAAAAATAGAAATAAGTGAATGCTAAATAAAACACTACATTAGTGCCTTTTATTAGTTATACGTTATTCTTTCTCCCATCCAGACTATACTGTCGGCTCTAGATTTTCACTAGATCAGCCACATTTGAAAACAAATGCAGGTCGCAGGCTTAATTTACTGCCGGTTGGGAATTTCACCCTGCCCCGAAAGAATATATGAAATTGTAAATTGCTGTTTGAGTCAAGCAACTTTAATTAAGTTACAAGAACATAATACTACAATAATTCAAAAATAACAATTCTTATTACTTAAGTCGGCTTTATTTTTTTGAATTTCGTCATTTTATAACTATTAAAAAGCCCGTCAAATCAACTTCATCATCATTTGCAATTATAAAAAAATTATTATACTTTTTATATTTATTCATTAAAATCAAAATACATGACATAGTAATAACGTACTTTGCATTTAATTTTCCAACAATCTATGAATAATACCAGTCGCTTGTCTTACAATCATAGTCACACCATTTCTAGATTGATTGATACCATTAGTAAGCTGTCCTAATGCAAACATATTTTGTAACGTACCATATCTAGGGCTTATGACTTGGTTGGTTTCTGCTACAATTTGAATACCACCTAATGGGTGCGCTTGTATGACCTGCCTATTTTCTAAATTAATAACAAGTTGATCATCACTATCAAGGTCTTTAAGTTGCGTCTTAGAACCTGTGGCATTAATCACTATATCAAAGTAATCATCACCATGATTTGCATATGTCAATTTAAACTGATGGTTGTTATATTCAATATTTTCTAAACCATCATAAATTCTTATTTGTTCATTTTCTATATGCTCAATCAATAATTTAGCTGTTCTAGGTGGCATTGGATTGGAATTTGCTTTCAATATGGGTTGATATTGTTCTAAGAAGCGCTTTTGATCATTCCTATTGAAACTGTTCCAAATCCAATTTAAATTTTCCTTTATTAACTCAAGTATACTTTGAAACTTACCTAAGTCTTCTGCATGTTCTAGATCATATTTCAAATCTTCGACAGGATTACCAACTTTTCGATGCACCAAAGTTTCCACTGGTATTTCATAAATGGCACATTCTTTTAAAAATAGTGCCATCGCATCATCCAATGGTACATTCCCAAAATTTTCTGCTTTTAGTTCATTAAATTTTTTAGGGGTTAAATATTGGAATGTGATTTCTGGCATCTCACCTCTAACACTTGGTAATTCACCTTTACGACTGGCTACAGTAATTGGTAAATTGATGTGATGTTCGGTAACATAACGAATAACATCTAAACTCGCTAAACCAGTTCCTATGATAGCGATATTATCAGTATCTTTCACATTGTCTAATGTATGGTAAGTTGGGTATGGTGTGTGAATATAACCTGGTTTTCCTTTTAATTGATATGGATCATGATATGATAATGTTCCGACCGTTAAAAAGACAATGTCATAGGTCTTGCAATGCTCCATATCATTTGATGTACAGACATGATATAACACATCCGTCTCACCGATATTTGATTCAATGAACACTTCAGCAACTTCTTCCTTTATGAGAGTTACATTAGCATTGGCATTATTAATTTTATCCACAAAAGCCTTCATATAATGACCAAACACAAATCTCGGTAAATATTCAGGATTTGAAAACTTAAATTTTGATTGCGCCTGACACCAATCAAAGAATTCACGCTTATTATCTAAATTCAACGACATCTGTTCGGCAGGTAAGTTGATAAGTAATTGATCACTATCATTTTGAAATGGTACACCTTGCCCCATATTTATAGGATTATCATATGCATCAATTTGCATATCTTGAAAGCGTCTTGATTTAGACAATTCTTTTAGTACTGTGACACCCGCAGTTCCCATTCCTATTATTGCAATTCTCATAGTTACCCTCCACCTATTCAATTAATTATATATATTATAACAATCTACCGGATCTAATAACATTTTAATGTATTACTAATACTTCAAAAGCTAAGTTACCCTTTTATATTAAATATGTTAATCTTAAAATAATAACAATTATATTTTTTGATATTTCAAATTTAAAGGGGAAAGTCATGAATTTCATCAAGCATATTCTATTATTATGTATAGGTAGCCTTATTTTTGTATCCGGTTGCGACTTACCAGGTTTAGGTGGTAGCCAAACGAACAAGTCTGTAAAAATATCAGCTCTTGCCACGAGTGAGTCACAAATTATGGCATATATGCTAAAAGACTTAATCGAACACGATACGAAAGGCAAAATTCAAGGTTCAATTATTAACAATTTAGGTTCAGCAACAATTCAACATAACGCTTTGCTAAAGGGTGATGCAGATATATCAAGCACACGCTATACTGGAACTGATTTAACTGGCGTCTTAAAACAAAAACCTATTACAGATTCTAAAAAAGCAATGCACATTACGCAAAACGGTTTCGACAAAAAATTCGATCAAACGTTCTTTAATTCTTATGGTTTTGAAAATACATTCGCTTTTATGGTTACCAAAGAGACAGCACAAAAATATCATCTACATAAAGTATCAGATCTAGAAAAAGTAAAAAATCAAGTTAAGGTGGGCACGGATACAACGTGGATAAAACGTGGTGGTGATGGTTACGAACCATTTAAAGTTCACTATGGATTTGGATTTAACAATTTAAAACCGATGCAAATCGGTTTGGTCTATGATGCACTCAAAAACAAAAAATTAGATGTTGCACTGGGTTATACCACTGATGGCAGAATTGCAGCTTATGATTTAGTCGTACTAAGGGATGATAAAAATTTCTTCCCTCCATACGATGCTAGTGCAGTTGCACCTAATAAACTTTTATCTAAGCATCCAGAAATTAAACGCTCAATCAATAAATTAGACAACAAAATCAACACAAAAGAAATGCAAAAATTAAATTATGAAGCTGACGGTGAAGGTAAAGAACCAGCAATTGTAGCACAAGATTTTTTAAAGAAGCACAATTATTTTGATAAAAAATAATTTTTCGCTTATGATGATGGCACTAACTAAAAAAGCAAGTTACGCATATAAAAAGGAAGTGAACTTATGAAGTTTATGTTAAAAGTGTTTGTTTCTTCATTAATGATGTTCATATTATTAAGTCAAAAAAACAAAGCTAAGTAAAATTAATTCGCCCTATTCAAATGATTGAAGTTAACAAAAATAATAAATTCAGATTAGCTATGAAAATGTCTATGCCGATAGACTGTTCATAGCTTTTTATAGTTGTAAAGAAACGCTAATATTTACTAAATTTCATTTTGTATTGTTGGCTCGCTTTCCTAGGGGACAACTTCAGCTTGTAGTCTTCAGCTCGTCCTGTTCCCTCAGGAGTCTCGCCATAATACTTCTCAAATTTCATACTGTTACTTTAAAATTATTCATCATACATTTTGTTTTATATTTAAGGTGTTTGTGTTAAAACAGAAATCTTTAAGTTTAATGACTACTTACTTTTAAACTTTTACTGTGATATTTATTTTGTAATAACTCGTTTTATCGGCTCGCTTTCCTAGGGGACAGCCTCAGCCTATAGTCTTCAACTCGTCCTGTTCCCTCAGGAGTCTCGCCATAATACTTTTACAAATTTTTAATCGTACATATAAAAAAGCCCTTAACTGAATAACTACAATCAGTTAAGGGCTCTTTTAATAATACATTAATAATGATATATTCACTTATTTTCTATGCTTTTCATCATCTTTATAAACAAAATATTTAAAGTATTTACCTTCAGTTTTCATATCTTTGTAGAAATTGGCCATAATACTAGCATTACTTTCGGCCCATTTTATATCCGTGGCATATTGATGTTCACCAGGATTTTTCGGATTCCATCTCATGCTATATAAAGTATTTTGATCTTTGTTAGATAAGAAATGACTATGAATGAAGTCGGCACCACCACTAATCGCTTTTTCAGGTGTATCCCAACCGTGTTTTTTAGCATATTCTGAACCCGTTTTAATCGGATCCTCATCCAATGCCCCGACACCAAAGAAGTTATAATATTTCTTGCCATCAATTTCTACGCCACTTGCTAATTCACTTTTAGCAGATCCTGTTTCTAAAAGTGCATGCGAAATCAAATATACTTCATTTACATGTTTCTCTTTCGCTGCATTAATAAATGCATCCGTATGTTTTAATAGCGTTGGATTATCAAACAACATACGTTTAATTCTGTTTTTATCTATTCCTTGATAACGATCTAATTCTAAAAATTGATATTTTTGTGTATCGCTATCTATAAATTTATTACTATCCATGGCATCTTTTATTTCAGTTGAAGACGCATCTCTCCAAGTCTTATTATCTTTGCTTGACACTTGTTGACTTGTATAATTATCAATTTGCTTTTTAGCTGCTTTATCTAAAGTCACTTTTAGATTTTCAACACTTTCTTGTTTATTAACTGATTTAAAGAATATTTGATCTGAAATCATTGAAAAAACAATGACTGCAGCCACGCCTAAAACTACCAATAATCCTATTATTGATAACAAAGACCCTTTTTTATGCTTCGTCATGTTCACACCTCATAGGTAATAATTGAAATTTTAGCCCTATCATCGTGCAAAAAACAAATAAGTTAAGGCTATCCGATAATAGATTTTAACACTAAATAGTTGAACAGACAATTTTATACATTGGTTGTTACATATTCATAAAAAAAGTAATGAAATTTTAATTTCATTACTCTTGACTTTTATATTCCATAATAATAAAACTCATCGCTTGTGATCTATTTTTATAAAAATATCGGTTAAGATCAATTGTTCCCTCAATCTCACCATCTCGATATTTCATTTCTTTAGAAACATTATTTATCATTACAAAATCGGATTTATCTTTTATCCTATCTAAATCATTATGCTTAGCAAAAAAATGCTCTAAATTTAAATGTGCGTAATCCATATAAACCTCCTGAATATAGTCCGAAGTTAACATTATACTTTAAAATGCAGTATTTTTAAGTTGAATACGCTTTTGTGTCATTAAACTTAAAATTTAACTATCTACGACTACTATTTAACACCTATTATTAATATTTAGCAAATGAAAATTTTTATTTTCATTTATAAAATATGTCCATCCGGAAATAATTGTTATATATATAACTTTGGAGTAAAAATTGAATGATTGAATCAAAACTAACAGAGTATAATTATATTATAGCTACATTGTTAAATAAGTACCATATAAAGTACAATTATGATGAATTTGCACAATTGTTATTTATACGCATGTGGGAGTTAATCCAAGAATACAATCCCAACCAACAAATGTCGTTAAAAACATTTCTATTTACCCGCTTGAACTTTTACCTCATCGATCTATTCCGCTCAATTAAAAAAACTGAACCCATCGACTTTAATACGATTACGCTCGATAGTCAAATACATGAAAGTTCACTAGAACAACTTACTTGCTACAACCATTTTCTTACCACTTTGTCCCGTAAAGAACAATATTGGTTAAAGCTCAAATTAGCAGGATACAAACAAAAAGAATTAGCAAAATTTTTAAATTGTTCTATTTCAACATTAAAGAACTATCAAAAAAGTATCAAAATAAAATATTTATCTTACTATACCAAATAAAGAGGTTATCAAAACATGAAAATGAATATAAAATTATTGTATTTTAAAACATATATATCAGCACAAATACTTACACTCTGCCACTTTTCAACACACCATTTCCTCTATCCCGCTACAATGGACAAAACACTGCGTTACTTTTTCGAAACACAACAATTATCCATCCCCTTGCAAACTAAAAAAGCAAAACAGACTCTGAACATTAGAAAATTCTTACCTTTATACATAAATAGTGAAACAATTTTATTCCCTTTAACTACGAAACGTTCAGCAATCCAATACTATATCAATGCAATGGCTATAACCGGATTAAAGTCATTACAATATGGTACAGTCATTTATTTTGAAAATACTAAATATATAGAAGTTACAATTCCATATACTTTTGTATACAAAAAATGGCAAGAAAGTATTTCACTTTCCCACCATTCATATTAATTACTCTTATAAATCTTTATTATGTTTATATTCAAGCAGTTTCTTCGTAAAGTAAGCAGTCACTTGCTTTATTGCATACAAACAAAGAATGATTAATAGTATTGACCCTACTAGTGTTAATAGAACGACTGCAGTGGATAGCTGTACTTCTGGTTTAATAAAGTATTGAACAGAAGACAAACTTGCTAAAAAGCCAAATAAAAACAGACCTAGTAACACTATATATGTAACTAATATACCAATTAACATCACAAATAATTGTGTCGTTGAAGTTACCTTTTCCTTAAATATATAAGATTTTAAAAATTGATTTGAAAATGCGATTGGCCGATTTAATTCACCAGATTCATCACTGTCTATCTTCGCTTGTAATACTTCATCTAATATTCGCTTCTCTTTCTTATTTAAAAACCACAATTGCTTTTTTACTTTTTGTTTAAAAATATTTACTTTCATTTTTTATACTCCTTTAGCATGTCACGCGCTAATAGCTACAATGTTTTAAAAATTAAAACTACAATGATTAATTATATATTAATTCATAAACTTGCATAGTATAAATTTGAATTTTTTATAAATATTCACACAATAGCTAATGAATCGACCTAATAAATCAATTAATTTTATGGCATGTATTTTTACAATTAAGAACCCTTATAACATTGCATCATGTTATAAGGGGTCACTATATTATTACAAAGTATCAAAGCTAGTCATATATTCGGACTCATCTGCCCTTTTTCTGCTCTTTTTATTTTTTAAAAGAACAAAAAACCCTATAAACATTGAGTTTATAGGGGATATTGATTATAAAATTGATAAACCTGAAGATTGGATATCTTTTGCAAAGCCTTTAACTGTGTCAACAGATAATTCGTCGATATCTCTACCTAAGTTTGTGTTAACTTTTTTAACTACATCAGCTGGACAAGTAATAATATCAGCACCAACTTCATCAGCTTGAATAACATTAATTACTTCACGACAGCTTGCCCATAATAATTTAACGCCATCTTTACTATGCGTAATTTCTGCTGATTCTTTCATTAATGGTAATGGATCTACACCTGTATCAGCAATACGGCCAGCAAATACTGAAACATATGTTGGTACACCTTCAGTAACAGCTTCAGTAATTTCTTTAACTTGATCTAAAGTATAAACAGCAGTTACATTTAAACGAACATTGTCTGCTGATAATTTTTTAATTAGAGAAATTGTTGATTCACCTTTTGTGTTTACAACTGGAATTTTAACAAATACGTTTTCACCATATTGTTTTAAAATTTCAGCTTCTTTTTCCATAGTTTCTAAGTCATCTGCAAATACTTCAAATGAAATAGAGGCATCTGGAATTTCACGTACAGCTTCTTCAGCAAATGCTTTATAGTCTGTTACGCCAGCCTTAGCCATTAAGCTAGGGTTAGTTGTAAAACCATCAACTTGTTTATTTTTATAAGCAGCTTTCATTTCTTCAATATCTGCACCATCTGCAAACACTTCAACATTTAATTTTGCCATTAAAAATTCCTCCTGACTAAAATAAATAATTCTATAAAGAATTATTTTTATAACGGTTATTAACCATTCAACTCATTTATACCACCATTTAACATGAAATTCTAATTTTTTGCTTAAATTGTCAAAATTTTTAGAGTAGAATTTTACAAATTACAGTAGTAAATTTGCCTCAATAGTAAGATTTTCATCATAATAAAAATCTTGCTTTTTCTTTTAATTGTAAATTTAGTTAATTTTATGTAAAAATATGGTATCATTATTAGATGAATTGCACTAGGAGGTAAATATGGCACGTTCAAAACTTTATTTTTATTTATCTAGTTTATTGATTATTATCAGTTTTTATTTTAATACTAGAAATCCTCTTCTAAATATGCACTTTAATTCTATAATTAAACTAATTTTTGTTTGTAGTATTATAAATGCTGTTATTTTAATAATTTCTATTATTTTTGCAGATAAATCGATTAAACATTCTCAAGACAAATCAGATTGGATTAGAAAAGCGAGTAAAATATTACCGTTTGTATTACTCATCGTAATTATCATTCATATCCTTTCTTCGCTTTCAACATTTGGTATTATTTTCTAAATTATGCTACAAAAGGTAAAATACTTTTGTAGTATTTTATTTTATTGAGAGGAAGCGTATAAATGATGCAATATCTATTTATTTTTATTGGTGGCTCAATTGGAGCACTTTTAAGATATTGGTTTTCTTTTATGAATCCTGATAGTGGCTTTCCCACCGGTACTTTCATAGCTAATATCATGGGTTCTTTTTTAATGGGATTGTTAGGTAGTTTAGCACTAAAATATTTCGCCAATAACGCACATTTAAAAAAAGGTATTACTACTGGCTTTATTGGAGCCTTTACCACCTTTTCTACTTTCCAATTTGAATTAGTATCTATGTTAGCGCACCAGTACTATTTATTATTAGTTATTTATGCGATTACGAGTTATATCATTGGGATTATAGTTTGTTATATCGGTGTGCGAATTGGAGGGAAGATAGCATGATCAATATTTTATTTGTAATGTTAGGTGGCGGTATCGGAGCAGTCATTAGAGGCTTTATTACAAATTATTGTGCTACTAAATTCACTTCCCCATTTCCAATTGCTACGCCATTCGTTAATATTATAGGTAGTTTCTTTATCGGCTTTATTATGGGAATGACTATACATACATCTTGGATACATCCATTGCTAATTATTGGTGTCCTAGGCGGATTAACCACTTTTTCTACTTTATCTTCTGAACTTGTAAAGATGTTAGTAGATAAACAAAATCTGTGGCATTTTATTGGATATTCCTTACTCCAATATGTTGTTTCATTCGCCGCCTGTTTCATCGGGTATATTATTTTATAAATGTAATCAGCAATATTAATTGACAAAATAAAGAACCCAGTAAATGAATTGTTATAAAAACGCATTTACTAGGTTCTTTTTAATATTAATATTTCTAAATTTAAATGGTTTATTCGCCAGTAAATTCTAATGGATTTGGTCCAATACGTTTATCTTCATTTAACTGGTCTAATTTTTCAATTTGCTCTGTAGTCAATTTAAAGTCAAAGACATTTAAGTTTTCTTCAATTCTAGATGGCGTTACAGATTTTGGTATAACAACGACACCATGGTCTATATTCCATCTAATAACTACTTGAGCTGGTGTTTTACCAATTTCTGTAGCAACTTGTTGCACTGTCTCATCTTCTAAGATTTGTGCATTCATTAATGGTGACCATGACTCAGCATGGATATTTTGAACTTCTAGATAGTTTCTTAATTTTTGTTGCAGTAAGTATGGGTGAAATTCAACTTGATTAATCACTGGTTTAATTGAAACTTGAGCTAATAGTGCATCCAAATGACTTGGTTCAAAGTTACTAACACCGATATTTTTAACTTTATTATCTTTATATAAATCTTCCATACCTTGCCATGTATCAATCATTAACGCTTCATCAGTACCTGGCCAATGCATAAGATACAAATCTAAATAGTCTAATCCTAATTTTTTTAAACTCGTTGCATAAGCATCTGCAACATTGTCTCTACCATAATCTGCTAACCATAACTTCGAAGTAATAAATAGTTCGCTTCGGTCAATACCAGTAGATTCTAACGCTTCAGCAATACCTTCGCCAACTTTTTCTTCATTTTCATAAATCATAGCTGTATCAATATGGCGATATCCACTCTCTATAGCATGTTTTACTGCTTCTTTACATTGATCGCTATTATCTACTCTAAATGTACCTAATCCAAGTATCGGCATTTCATTGCCATTGTAAAACGTAATATTTTCCAATGTTCATATCCCCTTTTTTACTTTACTTATCTTACATGATATACAATTTCGTAAGTCATATAAATCAAAAAGCTTCATAACCAAATAAATTAGCTATTTATTACGTTAATCACTAATATGTATTGCACATATTTACTACTTCCAAACTTTAATTTATCATAGTTTTCTCAGTTCTTTTTCCTAGCATGTCATCTCACCATTGGTCTTTGCCTAGCATTTTTCACTTAGGCCTCTCGCCAGATACTCCACATGATGATGTATTTTTAAATCAAAAACTTCAAATTAAATTTATCTACGCTACAATTAATTACACGGAATTTATTATTTTTTGTTATCTACATATATTACGAACCAAATTTAAATATAAAAAAAAAGAGCTAATCAACAATGGATTAGCTCTCTTTTATTTGAGAATGGATGATTTAAGTCCCAACCACTCTATTCATTTCAGAAAATTGATTACGTTACTTTAGCAAAGATATTAATTAAAAGATTCGATTTCATCCATAATGCGTTGTAAATCTTCGACAGTGTATTGAATACGACCATGGAAGACAAACTTATTAAAGAATTCATCCAATTGTTCTGGACCAACAAGCACTTTAGAATTTGAACTTTGTGCATAGTTTGTGATTGTAACAGCACCTTCATTCTTCGGATTAAAGTACAAGATAGTCGTCGGTGTGAATTTCAAGTTCAATTCTGTTTGAATATCGCCTGCTAACTTTTCAATATCATTAATATGCTCAGTATAATTTACAAAATTCAATGATTTCATATCATCATTTTGATCTAATACTAATGTTTGAGCCTTTTGCTTATCAAGATCTAATGTATCGAAAACTTGCTCAATCATTGGTTGATCTTTGAATTGATTTGCACTGATGCCATTATAGACATGACCTTTTAACAATTGGGAATCGATTATATATAACCCTGTACGTGTTAATACTAAATGACTGATATGTTGCACATCGCTAAATTCATTTCGTGGTAAAAAGATATTAGCCATAATATGCATATCTTCAGGTCTAATTCGCTTTTCATTTACTAAGCGTTCCCGAATACCAATCAATCTCATATCTGTTACATACTCACTATGATTTTTTGAGAAAAGTTTCAGTGCATCAATTTCTCTATCTTTAGTATTGACTGTCGCATCATATTCTTCTTTTTGTTTTGTAACAGTCTTTTTATTTTCGATTCTTTCTTTTTCTAATTCTTCTTCGTGTGCTTCTTTTAACTTTTGTTCTTTAGATTGATATTGTTCTTCAATCTTTTTCTGTGCTTTCTTCTTACTGTTTAAAGCAGCAATAAATAAAATCAAACAAATAATTGCTACGATAATTGCCACGATTAAACCAATTTCTAAAGGTCCCAATGAGTTCATAACAATAACGCTCCTTTATGTGTCAGTAACTTTATTATAATGGAAATCATCTGTTTATTCGAGTGTAAACTCTACACTTAAGGCAATTTATTATGCTTGTACAGAATCTTTCAATAAGTTGACTTTATCAAGTTTCTCCCATGGTAACAACACATCCGTACGACCAAAATGACCATATGCTGCAGTTTGTTTATAAATAGGATGTTTTAAATCTAACATTTTTATAATTCCTGCCGGTCTTAAATCAAAGTGAGTTCTAACCGCTTCAACTAACACACTTTCATTCACTTTGCCTGTACCAAATGTATCGATTGATATAGAAACTGGCTCTGCAACACCAATTGCGTAAGCAAGTTGCACTTCACATTTATCAGATAATCCTGCTGCAACAATGTTCTTAGCTACATAACGTGCTGCATATGCTGCTGAACGGTCAACTTTTGTAGGATCCTTACCACTAAAGCATCCACCACCATGGCGTGCATATCCGCCATACGTATCTACAATAATCTTACGACCTGTTAAGCCCGCATCTCCTTGAGGTCCACCAATTACAAATCGACCAGTAGGATTGATGTAGAATTTTGTTTGTTCATCTAGTAAATCTTTTTGAACTGTTGGATAAATAACGTGCTCTTTAATATCATTTTGAATTTGTTCTAATTCAATATCTTCAGCATGTTGCGTAGAAACTACAATTGTGTCAATACGGCTTGGTTTATCATGTTCATCATATTCAACAGTTACTTGCACTTTACCATCTGGGCGAAGATAGTCTAATATGCCATCCTTCCTTACGTCTGATAAACGTTTAGATAATTGATGAGATAAGAAAATTGGCAACGGCATATAAGTATCTGTTTCATTTGTTGCATAGCCAAACATTAAGCCTTGGTCTCCGGCACCTGTCGCCTCTATTTCAGCCTCAGATAAATCATCGCGATATTCTAATGCGGTATCCACACCTTGAGCGATGTCAGGTGATTGTTCGTCTATCGCTGTTAATACTGCCATTGTTTGACTATCATAACCAAATTTAGCACGCGTATAGCCAATCTCTTTAATTGTCTCTCTTACTACCTTAGGAATATCAACATAAGTAGTTGTTGATATTTCACCTGAAATTAACGCCATACCAGTCGTAACTGTCGTTTCACAAGCTACACGTGCATTTGGGTCATCCTTTAATATTTCATCTAAAATCGCATCTGAAACTTGGTCGGCAATTTTATCTGGATGTCCTTCTGTTACAGATTCTGATGTGAATAATCTTCTATTGTAAGTCATAATTTGCTCCTTTAGTTTTAAATTACGAATATTCTCTATACTGTGAGCTCATTAAAAAAGGGCCCTTTCACTATATTAAATAGAGAGAAGGCCCTAATACGTCCATTCGCTCTTATCGTTCAGACGGTATTTGTCTGCAAACGGTTTGGCACCTTTCTTCGTATTAAGAAGAGGTTGCTGGGCTTCATTGGGTCCATGTCCCTCCGCCTCTCAGGATAAGAGAATCCGTTAATCACTATAGTACCGAAGTTAAGTAATAATGTCAATTTAACATTTATTAATATAAATTTTAAATTCCCTTTAAAATGATGTGTACTAATAAATCATATGTGTTATACTTTTTAATTGTAAAGGCTTACAATACAAATAACTTTGGAGGGATTGAGTATGGCTGTAGATACATACACATACACTAATAAAATCGAAAACATTTTGGGCAAAACGTCATCATTATTCCAACTTTCTACAACACAATTGTATAACAAGATTTTAAATAATGGTGAGGGTGAATTAACAGAACTTGGAGCAATTAATGCAAAGACTGGTAAATATACTGGACGTTCACCTAAAGACAAATTCATCGTGACAGAACCATCTTATAGAGATTCTATCGATTGGGGTAATATCAACCAACCTATCGAAGAGGAAACATTTTTAAAATTATATGACAAAGTTCTTGAATACCTAGATCAAAAGGACGAACTTTATGTCTTTAATGGTTATGCAGGTAGTGACGAAGAATCACAGTTAAAGTTAACAGTAATCAATGAACTTGCTTGGCATAATTTATTCGCCCAAAACATGTTTATACGTCCAAAATCTAAAGAAGAAGCACAAGAAATTAAAGCTAATTTCACAATCGTGTCAGCGCCACATTTTAAAGCTAATCCAGAAGTAGATGGTACAAATTCTGAAACATTTATCATTACTTCATTTAAACACAAAGTTATTTTAATCGGTGGTACTGAATATGCAGGTGAAATGAAAAAAGGTATTTTCTCTGTAATGAATTACCTGTTGCCGAAAGATAATATTATGAGTATGCATTGCTCTGCTAACGTCGGCGAAAAAGGCGATGTTGCACTATTCTTCGGTCTTTCAGGAACAGGTAAAACAACGTTATCCGCAGATCCTACACGTAAATTAATTGGTGATGATGAGCACGGATGGAATGACAACGGAATCTTCAATATTGAAGGTGGTTGTTATGCAAAAGCAATTAACCTTTCATATAAAAAGGAACCACAAATTTACGACGCTATCCAGTATGGAACAATTTTAGAAAACGTTGTCGTTGATGAAGACGGTGATGTAGATTTCGATGATAATAAATACACAGAGAATACACGTGCTGCATACCCTATCAATCATATTGATAACATTGTAACACCATCAAAAGCTGCACATCCTAATACAATTATATTCTTAACTGCAGATGCATTTGGTGTATTACCTCCAATTTCCAAATTATCTAAAGATCAAGCAATGTATCATTTCTTAAGTGGGTTCACTGCTAAATTAGCAGGTACTGAACGTGGCGTTACAGAACCTGAACCATCATTCTCAACATGCTTCGGCTCACCTTTCTTGCCATTAAATGCAAAGGTATATGCAGATTTACTCGGAGACCTAATCGATAAACATGATGTTGATGTCTATCTCGTAAACACTGGTTGGACTGGTGGTAAATATGGTGTTGGTAGAAGAATCAGCTTAAACTACACTAGACAAATGGTAAACCAAGCCATTACAGGTAAACTTAAAGATGCTGAATACATTAAAGATGATATGTTCGGATTAAATATTCCAATTCATGTCGAAGATGTACCTCAAACATTATTAAACCCAATTAACGCTTGGAGCAAATCAGATGAGTACAAAGCGCAAGCTCAAGATTTAATCGACCGCTTCAAACGTAATTTTGAAAAGTTTGGTGAAGAAGTATCTGACCTAGCAAAAAATGGTGGATTTAAATAATACCAAAAAAGACCGTGTGCCTAACACACGGTCTTTTTTTATATAAATTAACAAAAATAAATATATTTTTAAACATTCAGGCTATTATATTCCAACTCATTTTAGAAGACGATTATATTAAATGTAGTGTTGCTGAATACAATTATTTTCAACATCCGTCATCCACTGCTTAACAGCGTTTAATGCATGTTTAATTGCAGGCGGTCTTGGTACATGACCTTCATCCATTTGATAAAATGTACGAAATGTCACGTTTCTTTCAGACAATTTACATTCTAAATGATATGCTTGATGTATACCTACTTGTTTATCCTTGCCACCATGCACAATGAAGATGGGCGGACACTCTGAGTTTATTGATGTCAATGCATCTCGCTTAGCATAAGCAGCATAATCTTTCTTTGGGTGACCAATCATTCTGCGTAACATTCCTCTTAAATCAACACGTTCTTCATACATTAAATGTATATTCGACACGCCACCCCAAATGATAAAGCTTGAAACTGGCAATGCTTGGAAAGTTAATAAACCTTGTAAGCCACCCCTAGAAAAACCAACCATATGTATTGGTGCATCAGGATACATGTCATGTAGTATTCGAACAGCAACGCATACATCATCCAAATCACCGCCATAAAATTCATCTTTACCTTCACTACCATTATTGCCACGATAATAAGGACCAAATACTAAAGTGTGCGCATCAGAAAATTGCATCAAACGTCCTGTACGGACCATCCCTACCTGTCCTTTACCTCCGCGCAAATATATAACTATGCGTTTCACAGTACGTGTTGGTCGCATCATCAGTCCACGAACCTTTAAATTATCAACCAAGTACGTAACCTCTTCAAATATATGATCTAAACTCTCGACTGGCATGCGCTTATGATTTATAAAAGCCAATTTCCATCACTCTTTCTAAGCATTGTAAAATTGCTGCATCTTTCAATAAATAGCTCTTTTTGTTGCTCGGTACTTCTGAAACATCATTAAAGCATAAAGGGCCATGCGTTTCATAATAATTTAACTGTTGCTCTAAGACATCTACGGTGACCATAAACACATCTTTAGTAAATCTTTTACCGCAAGTTCTTTCTACATAATATTGGGCAATATAATGAAATGTTTCTCCAACACCACCAGTTTCTTCAAACAATTCCCTTTTTGCAGCAACTAAACTGGTTTCCCCAGGTTCAACCTTGCCTCCCGGAAATTCAATACCTCTTACTTTATGTTGTGTGAATAATAATTTCCCTTGATAGTTCGGAATGATTAGAACGTGTTCACCGTCAGGAATATCTGAATCGTCTTTATACGTTAAATATACATTATCATTTTCTTTATCTTTAAACTTCACGCTCATCACTCTTCCTCTTTCTATGTTAAACTAACAATGCTATGATTTTAGTTGGAGGCTAATTATATGAAAAAAATTTTCCTTGGACTCATTTATATTTATCAACATTATATTTCACCCTTGACACCAGCAACGTGTAGATTCTATCCTACTTGTTCTGAATACACACGCGAAGCAATCGTTGTTTATGGTCCATTTAAAGGTACATGGCTAGGAATCAAACGCATACTGAAATGCCATCCACTGCATAAAGGCGGATTCGATCCAGTTCCGTTAAAGAAGAATAAGTCAACTAAAGATTAATATATACGTTTAAGTCTTGATGTCAGTACTGTTGGAGGTTCAAATTGAATAGAACCTCCTTTTAATATGCCTGAATTTGCAACCACATCTTGCTCAAAGTAATATCCAGCTGGTGTAATATCACTTGGAAAATCTGCCCATTGAGCAACCATCGCTGTAAAATAGCGACTTAATCCATATTCATACATGCCACCTATAACCACTTTACCACCATATTGTTTAATAACATCAATTAATTCGATTACGCGATCAATACCACCTAACCTAAACGGTTTGACAATGATAACCTCGACATTATATCGATGTAATGCATCTATTATATTTGCTTTCGATGTCGCTTTTTCATCAATCGCTACAGTGGGAATCGTATTAGTGTCATATGCCATTAATTGGTCCAACGTTGCGAATGGTTCCTCCAAATAAAGAATGTCCGATTCACTTAAAATCTGCAATTTATCTCGTTCATTATCCGTTAAACTTTCGTTAGCATCAATAGCTATCTGTAAATTAAATGGTAATGCTTGAACCTTTTGAACATCATTCAATATATTATCAGACCATTTAAGTTTAACTCTTTGGGGCTCAGTCTCTCTCAATTGTAGTAAATTACTATCTGTTAAACCGCTCACAGTCGCACCATAAGGCACATTAAATTGTTCTAGTTTATAGAACATTTGATAAAACGCCATCACTAACATACTTCTTGTTGCAGGATAACCTTCCAATCCTTCCAAGGATGCTTGAACGGTTTGCATTGAATCAAAGGTCTGTCCTTGATAAGTTTTATACCAATATTTAACTTGAGATAAGACGTCTGATATTGTTTCATCATCATACCAGTTTGTTTCAAATGCATTGCACTCACCATAATACGCTTTACCATTACTCATCTTTAGACTCACAAATAATGATTTTCTATAGTCTAATTTGACTTTGGGTGTTATCACAGGATGTTTAAAATGTGTTTGATATTCAAATAGTTTCATCTCAATCAATTTCATAAGAAAACTCCTAGCTATGATTTAAATTGATTTCTTTGCAATTTGCCAGTAGATGTATATGGCAATGCTTGAACTCGTCTATATACTTTAGGTACTTTATATTTTGCTAAATGTTGTTCTAAGTAATCTTTTAAATCAAGTTCTTGAATCTCCTCTTGAGCCACATAATAAAGACATGGCACCTCGCCCCAAACATCATCTTTAATACCGATACATAATGCATCTTCTATTGTTGTATATTGTTTGGCAATTGATTCTATTTGATATGGATAAATATTTTCACCACCACTAATGATCAAATCCTTACGTCGATCATATACCATTACATAACCTTCGCTATTAATTTCTGCAATATCACCCGTTTTAAAATAGCCTTCTGAATCAAAGCTACCTGCAGTATTTTGGGGATATAAATACCCCTTCATCACATTACCACCTTTAATTAGTAGCTCACCATGACCATTATGATCTGGGTCTTTAATTTTCACTGCGACATTAGAGCTTGGCTTTCCAACAGTATCAAATCGCTCACTTAACATTTCAGGTGACGCTGTTAGAAATTGAGAACAAGTTTCTGTCATGCCAAATGAATTATATATTGGTAAATTATAAGCTAATGCCTCTTCAATTAATGCGCTAGATAATTTAGCACCACCTAATAAGATACGCTTGATATTAAACGGCTTGGTCAAACCACTATCCATTAGCCACTTCAACGTTTGTGGTACTAATGAGACATGTGTAGGTCGTTCGTTCACAATAATATCAAGCATTTGCGCAGCATCAAATTTTTGTACAAGACGCACAGTAAAACCTGAAATCATCGCTCTTAATAGTACACTTAACCCTGATATATGATAGATTGGTAACACAGACAACCATTTCGTTTGTTCGTCAAACCCCAAACTTTCCTTGCAACTAAGTGCACTCGCAAAATGATTGGCAAATGTTTGTGGTACTGCTTTTTGAGGTCCAGTCGTACCAGAGGTAAACATAATAGAAGCAATACTTTCTAATGAAAAGTGAGGTACAATTTGTTGATCTGACATGTTAGACTCAAGTTCTGCTAACTGTATAATTTTAAAGTCCAATAATGACAATTCATGTGTCGCAATAATATATTTAACATTTATTGAAGACATTTGAGCCATCATTTCTTGTTGCGTTAATCTCGTATTCAACAATGCAACTTCAATACCAGCCGCCCAACAGGCATTGATTAACAAAGTTGATTTGATGGTATTATCTATATAAAGTCCCACCCTCTTAGGATTGTATTTGGCTAACACATAACCCAGTCTCGTTACATATTGATATGCATCCTTAAAGGTAACTTGATTTACTCCATCATCTAAAAAACATCCATCTCCATTTATTTCTGCTTGTTGTTCCAACCAAAATTTCACGCTAACATTCCTCCATCTCACCATTCATTATAACGCGTTTTATATTAATTAACAGGGTATCAGTTTCAATTTTTGCTTTGTCGTTGATATTCATTACACAGCATATTTAGATATACACTTGTTGTTAATTATTTAAATCAACATAAAATTTACTATTTTCAACTAATTTACATGACTATTGATATTTCTAAAAATCCCATTACTTATTGATATCAAATATTTAATTATTACTATTTTAAAAAAACAGTAATACTCCAAACTGTATTGTTGTACAATGTATTTATAAGATTAAAATGTTGTCTGCATTTTAAAAATAAAATTATTAAGGAGATTATATTATGACAGGAGATAAAGATACACTGCCCTCTCACAAACAAAATCCAGACCAAAATAGACAATACGACAATACGCATCACCAACAACAATGGGAAGCATATCAAGCGCAACAGAATAAGAAAAAAAGCCGAAAATGGTTATGGGGTATCCTCGGTGGATGTGGCGGTTGTTTATTACTAATTATTATAACTATTATAGCCATTGCTATATTTTCTTCTGTTGTCGTAAACAACAATGGTTCTTCTGATGATGGTGCCCAAATAGAAAACGATAGCAATGCTACAAGACAGGAAAAAGCAGCTTTAAATAAAGCAAAAACATATTCCGATACGATGCATATGTCTAAGCAAGGTATATACGAACAGCTTACTTCGAGTTACGGAGAAAAATTTAATAGTAATGACGCACAGTATGCTATTGATCATCTCAAAGCAAATTACAAAGAAAATGCTGTAAAAAAAGCAAAAGATTATGCAGATTCACAAGATATGTCTAACGATGCTATCTATGACCAACTCACATCTAGCTATGGCGAGAAATTCACCGAAGAAGAAGCACAATATGCCATTGATCACTTAAATAAATAATGTAAAAATACTGAAATTTTAAACACTAGCTAATCATACAATAGGCTAGTGTTTATTTTTTACAAAAAATACTTAAATCATTCAAAGTTTTATAAAAACACAATATCGTTATTTCTTAAATCAAAAGTAATTCAATTTGTTAGTATAGACAAATACATTCCGACTAAAATACTTCTAATACATGTACATAAACAAGCTATTTGGGGCAATTACTTAGTTAACAAAAAATCTTCTTAAAGATATGACAATGATTTTGATTTAGCGCAATATATTAATTATAATAATTTGTAATAAGCAATGCATGGTGCAACTTAATACATTATCTATATTTACATCATTATTTAAATTGCGGAACGTTAGGAGAATTTATATGGTTTATTTCATCATCATTATGAGTTGTGTTTCACTATTTTTATTAATTACCAGTTGTTATGGTTTTATTAATCAGCACCAATATAAAAATTCTTTAGATTTTAATTCAATGGAGCATTTTGAAATCGAAGCATTTAAAAAACAACATCTAACAATGAAAATTTTTTCAATTAGCCTTTTTGTTTTGTCCATAATTGTATTTATTTTAGTGATTTATTTAATTAAATCACAGTTATAGCATATTTTATCCACGCATTCATCATGTCTAAATCCTTAAAATTTTATAATTAAACATGCAAAAAAGACCAACTGAATCCAATTGGTCTTTTAATTATTTAAAAGGTTGTTATACCTAAATTAACTTTTTAGTTATATACGATCCAAAGGTACTTATCATAAGCAATACGAAAAAGATTGTGAGACATAACAGTGATGTCCCCGTTACTTCAAAACCAATGTTGAACAATACATTCTCACTTGTTTCATAATAGAAATTTAAAATTAAAGTAACCAAAATCCCCATACTTGCAATCCAACCCATGATATTTGAGAGTATACTTACATACTTTAAAGTCTTGTTATTCATCTAATAATTGCAACTCCCTAATGAATGGTTTTGATGATATATATAATTTAGCATACAATATTATTCATAGAAAGTTTTTTTAAACCTAAAGCTAAAAATAGCTGCTTGAATGTAAAATTAGCTTATAATTTCTTAACTAATCTTATTAAATCTCTACATAATATGCCATTTTCGTAAATCGGCTCTTCATAATTATTTGTAAAATAATTCATTTCAACTGCTACAATTCGAAATCCAGCCTTTTGATAAAAAGCCAATTGCCCAATACTTGAATTGCCTGTTGCTACATTTATCGACCTATAACCCCTTTGCTCAGCAGCTTTGCAAATCGCATCAACTAGATATTTCCCTACTCCTTGATTTTGTTTACTTTCCACAACAGCAATATTTGTGATTTCTAAACTATCTAATGATGATTTAATAATAAAACTTCCTATAATATCACTATTTTCAGTTAATACGTAACAACAACCTTCAGACAAACATTTTTTAAGTTGCTGCATGGAAGGATCCGCAGTTAACAATAACTCAAACGGAATATCCATTGTTTTAGATACCTTACGTAACATCACACTACCCCCTCTTTCCAACAAACTATAAATGCATTAATACGAATAAATAACTATCCTCTATTATGTCAGTTTCATTTAAAAAGAACATGCAATATCAGCTAACACAAAATGATTTAATTATAGAATTAGGTTAAAATTAAAAATAATTACCAATTGTACCAAACTTTTTTGTTATAATTTTATATGTACTACAATAATAATAATTTAACGCGAAAACGATAAGGAGTGAGATAAAATGAAAAAATTATCATTTTTATTTTTAGCAAGTTTTTTACTTCTAACTGCATGTGCGCACAAAGAAGAAAGTAAATTAGATGATACTAATGATAACAAATCTTCTAATAATGAACACAAGAAAAATAATGATAAAAAGAAAGACAAAGAAAACAATAACGAGCAAACTTCAAACACTGAAAATCAAAATTCTGAACAACAAACAAATAACGACCAAAATACAAATCAACAGAATCAAACTCAAAATAATACACCAACAGACGAACAACAAGCTAGTACAACACAAACAGAACAATCGCAAACCAATCAACCACAAAGCCAAAATATCGACAATTCAAATGTTACGGATAGAAATACTTTAGAAACAATTATTAATGGTAATTATTCTGAAATAGAGAAAATCCAAGCATATAATAGCGCAGTGTCTAATGGAGTTATCCCCCAAGGTAACGTAATGGAAGGACCAGCAAGCGCAGCATATGAAAGTTCATTAAGAGTTGAAAACGGCACAGAAGAATCAGTATATGACAATAGAGATGCTGAATAAACTTATAATAGTAAAATACTTAGTAATTTAAATAAAAAAACTAGAAAGTCGATTTCTTAATAATATTAAAAATATTTTTGGATTGTTATTACATAAAAATAAGGAGATAATTATGAAACAAATATCAATATTACTACTATCAAGTTTCTTAATATTAGCGGCATGTAACAATGACGAGAAAACAACATCTGAAAATAATAAAGAAACCAAAACATCTAATAAAGAAACAAAGAAAGACAACAATACGAAAACTAATAAAAAGTCAGATGAGGATAAGAAAAAAGAACAACAGACAGACGACAAAGAAAGCTTATCAAATAAAGACAGTGATAATTCAAATAATATAAGCCAAAACACTAATTCACAAGAAGTCGCAAATAATAACAACCAACAGAACGATCAAACACAACAAGAAACTAATCAACAAACTAATGCCACACAACAACAAGTAAATAATACAGAAAATAGTAATAACAAAAATTCTAGCACACAAACTCAAAATACTAACGATGTAAATGCTGAGATAAATGCAGCACAAACAGAAGATGAGTATTATAATGCACTAAGAAAAAAATATAATGGCGGACTCTCATCAGCTGAATTGCAGACAAAATATGCAATAGAAAATGGTTATTACGATGGTGATAATGCTGATCAAGTTTATGAAAAAATCCAAGAAGAAGAAAATAAAATTGAAAATGGTGTATACGATCAATATAGAAATAATTAACAACAGTATCAAATAATATCATTCTTTAACTATCAATTTAAACAATAACAAATATTACATGGCCAATTCCTATTAATCGATATAGACCTATAGCTAGACCAGAAAGGAATTTAAACGTAGCATATTAGTTATAGATGGATTTAGAATGTTATCTCTTGTAATAAACTTAAAATCCATTCTAAAACTTAAAAATCCTTGCTATTTCATCGACTAATCAATCGATAAAATAGCAAGGATTTTTTTATGAAAAGAGTTTTGAAAAATTTTAACTGCAGTTATTACCCATTTTTAAAATCAATTTCAATTGGTACATCAACTTAATCATAAACGTTTCACCTTATGTAATATTATTTATAAATGTGCTGCCTAGTACATCTCTAACATCATGTATAACTAAAAATGCTTTTTCATCCTCTTGGTAAACTAAATTTTTTATTTTAGTAACTTGTGATTGATGAACAACCACATAAAGCATGCCTGACTCATTTTTTGAGTATCCGCCTTTACTTGGTAAAATAGTAGTTCCTCTCCCAGTAAAACTATTAATTTTATCTGCTAATACTTCATTTTTTTCAGAAATTATAGTTACCGCCTTCTTAGGATTGAATCCTTCAATTATAAATGACGTTGCTCTTTCAGTGATAAATAACATTATAATCGTAAATAACACATTTCTTAATGGCAAGACAATTAAAAATGACAAAACAATTAGACTATCTAATAAAAAAATAGTCTTAGACGTTTTAAATCCAAAATATTTATTAAATATTCTAGCTACTACTGCTGGCCCACCTACTGTACTACCTGTAGACAATACAAAACCAACACTTATACCAATGATTGCTCCACCAAATACTGAATTAATAACAAAATCATGAATACCTAAATTAACATTTTTCGTTAATTCTAAAAATAATGATAGTGCTGTATTGGAAATAACTGTATAAATTGCAACTGTTTTACTAAGATATTTCCAACCAATTATAATTAGAATTACATTTATAATTAATGATGTTAATGCTGGTGAAAAACCAAGTGAGTATTTTAATGCTAACGATATACCAACAGTTCCACCATCGCCTAAATCAGATCCTAATAAAAAGCCGTTTACTCCAATTGCATTTATAAATGTTCCTATTAAACATATAATAATATTTTTATAATGGTTCTTTATCAGAGATTTCATAGCATTTACCTCCTCATTGTTAAAATAACTTATACATAATACCATATTTAAATATACAAATGATATACTTTTTAATACCATACAATCTTTTAAACATAAAGTTATACAGTCTTTATATATGATCTATTAGTTAAGATAATCCCAAAACTTTCTAAACAGTTCTTTTTTTATGATCAACTTCAACAAATTTAAATTATGAAAGTATCAATGTTTCTTTTTGCCTAAACCATAAAAAAAGTATTGTAGAAGATGATTTGAAAACAGTTATTTTCGATTTAACAATTACGTATGAAAATAAAATTATTAATGATGAATTTGTAGTATTCTCTCATGAAATTAATAAATCAAATAATTAAGCAAGCGACTTAAATGAGATAGACAATTATTTTTATGAACCTAACATATCATTTACAGTATTCGAAAGTATTACAGAAGATATCGTTTTCTATATAAATATAGATTCAGGATTAAAACATTCTAATAATCCTAATGACTCTGGTCTCTCTATAAGACTAGAAGTTGAAAAACAGAATTTAAATCATTCATTAGTCGAATATAAAATATTTATCATAGTAGAATTTCCGCTCTCCTATACTTTGTTACTAATACCTTTTTATCGCCTTTGGATTCTATCTCTACTTCAAGATATCCTATTTTATATTTGAGCTTTCCTACTCCATATTTTTTAACAACATTTACAATTAGCTACCAACTGATATCACTGAAGAAAAATTACATAACAATATAAAATTAATGCCCATTTTGATAATGAATGTGGTAATATCATAAGAAGTATCCATCATGAATTTGCATTAAGAGATATTATAGTTCAAATACAATTTAACAATATAGAATTCGAGAGTTTTGCTCGCAAAAGAGCATAGGAGTTACTAGTTTCTCTTATTAGAACAATTGATACATTCAAACAAGGCTATCACTCATTATATGAAATGGCTATTTTTTTTGAGGTTACTAAATGTTTTGTACAACAAAGTATTGAGCATTATAAAATGAAATATGGTTTATCCACACTATGTGGAGATTATCTAATACAATTTTCTCCCCTACGTGTGTTTGAATATAAAAACTTAGAGAATGGGAGCAATGTGGAATGAAAAAGGGTTTATATTGGGGATTCATAGTATTTTCAGCATTTATGTTAATTGGTGGTATCTCAATTATAATTGAGAATGGTTTGGGTGTTGTTGATTTGTTATTGTTAATCTTTTTTATTTCTATAATAATATTTTGCTTATTTAAACTTAATAAACACAAAAAACAAAAACACCAATTAGAAGATAATAATAGTAACTTAAACAATTTCCAAGTAGAGAACGATAAATTAAAAAAGCAACTAGATAGTATTAAAAAGGAATTAGATGACAAAAATAATAGTCTTGAGATTGAAAAGTCCAAACTACGAAATGCAGATAATACAGAAAGTAAACTGTATGAATTCCGTAATGAAAACAATAATCTAAAAAAAGAACTGAATGATGTTAAAAAAGAATTAAAGAAAAAAAGTAAAGATCTTGAAAACGAGAAATCTAAACAACCTAAAGTTATTGTAGAAGAGAAAATAGTAGAGACTGAATCAAAAAAGATGCAGAAAAATATAGATATGTTAAATATGAAATTAAAACTGAAAGAAGATTATATTCAGGAACTTGAAGAGAATCAAATTATTAATAAGTCACAAAATCAAGAAATTTCTGAAGAAGTTATTACAAGTAAAATAGCTGAAAATACAATTCATGAGAAACCTTTAGATTTAAATTATACAAAAATCAAAAAATTAACAAAAGACTTTGTTGTGCTTGATTTTGAAACAACAGGATTAAAGTATGACATCAATGAAATCATTCAATATGGAATTGTTGAATTCAAAGATGGAATAATAGTAAATGAACATACACAGTATTTCAAGCCAGATAAACCAGTAGGAAAGACGGTGATGAGAAAAACGGGTATTACAAATGAATTTTTAGAAAATAAACCAAAACTGTCAATTTATCACCTAAAAGAGTTATTGAGTTACATAGAACAAAAAACAATCGTTGCTCATAACGCTCCGTTTGATATGAAGTTTCTACTAAAAAATTTACATGATTTCAATATAAATCATGAGAAATTCCGAGTATTTGATACTTTAACTTCGTCGAGAAAACTTATAAATGAAACTCCAAATCATAAACTTGAAACTTTGAAAAACTATTTCGAATTAGATGAAGGTGATTCACATCAAGCATTGAATGACGCAAGAACAACTGGGAAACTTGCTCTTTTATTATTGAGTAGAATGGATTAATTTCAAAAAAATTGACAAAACAACCACACGGGCAGTCCCTACTGCCCTATATATTTTTATCTTTTTTAGGAGGAATTGATAATTATGGCAACATTTACAGTTACAAAACGTAAAAATAAAACATCAACATCATGGCAATATGATGTTAAGCACCCTAGTTTTAAATCTGGTAAAAAGCGTAAGTCTGGTTTTAAAACTAAAGCTGAGGCAACGAATGCAGCACAGCAATTAATTAGAGATTTAGAAGATGGCAATATAATCGAGGATAATAAAACGTTCTCAACCTATTATAAAGATTGGTTAGTTATGAAAAATAAAAAAAGTCTATCACCTAAACAATATTACTGGGACGAACGTTCTTTAAAGTTATTTACTGAATATTTTGGAGAAAATATGTTATTGAAAAACATAAAGCGAATAGAATACCAAAAGTTTTTAAATAAATATGGTAATGGTTATTCTGATGAGACAGTTAGGAAAGTAAATGGCTGTATTGGACCTTGTTTAAGAGAGGCAGTATATGATGGTTATATAAAGAAAGACCCAACTTTTAATATAACAATTAATGGGACAGTAAAACCGAAAGATGAACACTTTAAATATATGAGTATTAAAAACTATTTAGACATGTTGGATTATTTTAAAAGCAGAGATGAAGAAAGCTATATTTTCTTATATCTATTATCAATTACTGGGGCTAGATATAGCGATGCAATAAATATGAATTATGATGATCTAAACAAAGGGAATGGGATAATTCACTTGCCTGGTACGAAAACTAAAAATTCAGATAGAGATGTTGAAGTGAATCAAAAAGACATAATGTTAATTAATTCTAAGCTATCTAATCTCCCTCGTAGAATCGATGGCAAATTATTTTCATTAAGTCATACAGCGGTTAACAAGTCTTTTTCACATACTAAGAAAGTTATAGGATTAAAAGATGATAATGTAACCCCATATTCATTAAGTCACACACATACATCTTATTAAGTTTCTAAAGGGTTACCAATTGAATATATCAGCAAACGATTAGGACACTCAAACATTTCAATAACGCTTAACACATATTCTCATTTATTGGAAGAACATAAAAAAGAGCAAGGTCAACGTGTCAGAGAATTATTTTCTTGACACATATTTGACACTTGCCCTATTAAAACCCTATCACATCAAGGGTTATGTACGGAGAGTGAGGGATTCTATAAACCCCAGAACACCAGTGTTTCCGCTATTTTATTGGCATGCCGTTGGCGTAAAAACAACCCACCTATTCATTTGGGTGGGCTTTATTTATAATAGTAGATTGTTTTAAATAAGTGACTTCATATAAATCGACTAATTTTTTGATAAAATCAATTAATTCTTTTTCTGTTATAATATGATTTTCAAAATCTGTCTTTAGTTTTTTAAATAACTGCTTTTCTTGTTCAGTACTTATTTTTTTAAAATATCCCCACATATGGCAATAAGCATTTATTATTGATCCTTTAGAAGGTTGCTTATTTAGAGAATATTGAATTTTTTGTTGAATGATTTCAAATTCAACATCATTATTCATCAAAAATCTAATATCATTATAGGCGCTTTGATCATGCCATAAAACTTCGTATTTATATCTACTCCACAGTTTTTCTTTTTGAAATTGTTTGCTAATGTTATATACCTTCTTTCATTGTTCTATTTAATAAAAAGGAACTATTTTACTAGCTTTAATAATATCTTTAGTAAAGAAAAATTGTTTGCCTTGTCCTGTATATGCAGGGTTGAGTATCATATTTGCTTTTGCGTTATATAACCATTCGGGATGTATTCCTGAATTCAAAATATCCTGGAATTCTTGGAAATCTTTATTCCAGTCTAAATTTGGTTCCATTTATAATCACCTCACGAATATAATAGAACAAATGTTCTCGTATGTAAATTAAAAAAGAGTAAGCTCTTTGTGATACTCACTCTTTTTTTGACAAGTACATTAAGTATATTATTCTTATTTCTTGAATTTATCAACAAAGTCATTAACTTTGTCTTTTGCGTTTTCAGCAGCTTCTTTTACTTTACCAGAAGCTTTATCTTGCTTGCCTTCTTTTTCCAATTCTTCATTACCAAAAGCATTTCCAGCTGTCTCTTTCAAATTACCTTTAGCTTGTTCGAATTTACTTTCATCTGCCATGTTAAACACCTCCATTTTTGTTATTGTAAGCAGGACAATACAGTTATACCCAATTTAATAAATCTGAAACATAAAAATAGCAACCAAATTAATGGCTGCTATAAAGGTTTCTTATCATGAAATAACTATTATACAGGAGATTGCAATAACCTGTATTATAATACAACCCTTTAGTATAGTAGATAAACATAAAAAAACAGCCGAATTAACGGCTGCATAGATATGTTTAAAAGGTTTTTGACTTACCTCTGACTTTATCTACCCATATAAACATAAGGGTAAACAAAAACACCCACCAGTTGGTGAGTGCTAATTAATTAATGTTAATATTGTCTTTTGTTCTGCGTTTACAAAAAGTACAATAGTATTTATTACTTAATATATATAGAATAGGAATTTTGCAAATGTGCAAAAAACAACCGCGTATCAGCTGTTGTTTTGGGGAATCTCATATTAAGGGAAAATAGTTAATTAATAACGCATAATGAATATACCTTTTTAAACAATGTATAAACATTTAAAAATATTAAATAATTATCACTATAGTAGAAATATAGAATTATAAGATCGATGCTTCTTTAATTAGGTCATTTCGTAAATCTTATTTCTCTATAAATTGTAATTCATAAACAACTTTTTCATCATAAGTATTAAAATTATCTAATTTGCCATGGAGTAAAATTATTTGTTTCTTTCTACTTACATTGTGATAATAGGATAGTTTAATACCCAAATTAGTTTCATAACCATTATTTTGAATTGTACTTTCAAATTCATCAAACACTTCTTTATTTATAGGCAAATAATAGCTTTCTTTACTCGGCAAAAAGTTAACAAATTTTTCTTGAATAACATTTTCTTTATTTAATAACAATTCTATTGTAATTTTCTTCGCTGCCCCGCCTCCTAAGTTATATAACTTTAAGTAATCTTGATGATCGGAATCCTTTACATCCATATTACTCATTGAAAGCTTATTATTATTATCCAGTTTTAATAAGACTTGATTGAATCCTAATGCAGGTATAAACCCGATTTTCATTTGATAGAGTTGAACAGAAACTGATACAAAATAAAACAATGCCATTATAAATGTTCCGATAGAACCAATAGCAGAAATTATATTTATCATGGAATCCCCTCCTTATTAATTATGCATTAATAAGGAAAAACCACTCAATTCAATGAGTGGTCCCCCTTATTTTCTAATTGCTTTCATGATAAATGAAACTACAAATATTAAAATGATAGCTCCAATTAAAGCTGGCAAAATTGGAACGCCACCTAACACAGGCCCCCATGTGCCTAATAATTTACTTCCGATTGCAGAACCAATTAAACCGGCAATGATGTTACCAATAATCCCACCTGGTATATCTTTCCCTAGAATAGCTCCTGCAAGCCATCCAATTAATCCTCCGATAATAATCATAAGTATAAAGCCCATATTATTCTCTCCTCTCAATAGTATTACTCGATATTATTTCCCACAATTTTTATTTATAAACATATAAACATAAAAAAACAGCCAAATTAATGGCCGTTAAAAGTGATCTATCAATTAAAAAACTAAAAGGAAAGAAATAGGTCTTTTCTTCTATTACTATTTAACCGTTTGACTTAATATATAAACATAAAAAGCAGACACAGAATTTATGCCTGCTTTCCTAAAAATGAATTTTTGCCGATTTAATGTCTATTTAATTCGGGAGAAAACAGACAATTGTATTTTAACAAATTTAATTTAAAATAACAATAAAGGCAAGCATAAAAGCATTGCCTTTGAGTATAATGACACGAACTTTAATTGTCCGTAATTATATATATTACCCATTTTTTTGCCTATAAAACTAAAAAATAGCAAGCACATAAGTGCTTACCCTGTGTAGTATGATATCTAATTTAATTATAGCATAAAAAAGACAGCCACATTAGCGACTGCCTGTAAATAGTTAAGGGTTAAAAAAACACTCCGAAGAGTGAGCATACAATATTTAAAATGTTTCGTGCAAATAAATTATATCTTATTTAGTAAACGTTTACAATGATAAAATAAAATAAGGCGCCGTAGCGCCTGTTTAAGTGTCTAACGAGGTGATCGTTATACTTAAATTGCAATGTCAGTCAGTCTCTACTGGAAAGAGACAAAAATATATTATCAAAGTTTTGATTTTTATTCAATATAAAAAAAGAGCAGACACGGGACATGTGCCTACTCTCACTATAAAAGTAAGGTCAATGTGTATATTATCACAAAGTTTATTTTATTTCTATATGTTATAAATAAAAAACCACTCCGAAGAGTGGTAAATAGAGAGAAGGTCTGAAGTACCTTCTCAACACATTGTATTACACTTCAGTAAATAGTACAACGCTTATTCTAACTAATTACTCCCCACAAATCACCTAAACCATTTTTATGATTTGGAGGACTTGCTCCGTTCCATGTTCTTATTGGTAAATAGTAACGGTATCCGTTCCAGTTATAACCAACCCACACATGACCGTCTTGTAAACAAACTTCATCATAATTCACATAACCGCCTGGTTGGAAATTATAGCCGAATTGTGCAGTTGTAAATGGAGAACCAACTCTTGTGATAATTGGTTGATTGCCATTCGTAAATGTTGCACTCTCTGCTTTATACCATGTACCGTATTGGTTTTGTTTCCAATCCGTGTTTGTAGCATTTGTAGAACCCTTAGAGCTTGGTTTTGAACTTCCTTTATCAGTGGAACCTTTTGGAATTTCACCGTTGTAATACGCTTTAATTTGACTAATGAAATAGTCTTTTGTTTTATTAACAATATTTTGCGGCGCTCTTTGAGAGGATTTATATCCCGCATGTAGCTCCATACTTCTGTGTGGACATTCTGTAGGTGAAAACTCATTATGCAATCTGACAGTTTCCCTATTCACTGGTAATCCCCATTTTTTTAACATCCTGGCTGCTTCTTGGAATGCTGATTGTTCATTTGCTAAAAAGTCTTTATCACTAGCACTTTTAGATTGGCAAATTTCAATACCATATAAATTTCTATTTGCCCAAGATTGTCCAGCGTGCCAAGCTATATAGCTTTCAGGTAAAGCTTGCCATACACGATTGCCGCTGATATAACTATGAGCAATACCAGCTTCAAGACGTTGTTCACTCGCATTAACTAATTGATCATGATAGTTCATAGCTGTTCCACTACCTGCATCATTGTGTAATACAATACCTTTAGGTTTATATCCACGTTTACCAAGTATGCTTGCTCTTGCTACTGTATCACGGTTGTATATTAATTTTTTAGGTTTTTGTTTAGATGGTTTATTAGGTTTTGTTCCTTTGTATAATGGACGGATAAACCACATAGGGAAATCGTAATTATGGACAACTCTTGTTGCAGTTTCCCAACCTTTTCCACCTTGTTCAGGTCCAGAAGTCCATCCTCCACCTTGCCAGTTGTTATCTAATGATACAAATTGCATATAGTTACCATCATAATTCCCATTTAACACGACAGCTACATGTCCATGACCAGCACCGTAGTTACTGTTGAATACAACAATATCGCCTTCCTGTGCTTTGAAATCAACCGTATTTTCATACACAGTGGCTAAGCCATCAAAATTATTATCTGTCGGTATATTCTTAGCTTGTGCGCCCTGTAATGTTCTACCACTGATGTGTGACCAATAAAAGTTTGCTAGGTCGTAACATTGTGCTCCCCACCAACCATCATAATCTAAATATTTACCTTCTAATGACTTGAGATACGCGACTGCTTCTTTTTTAGTCTTAGTTATAGTCATCTTTGTATGCCTCCATTATCTTTAACATCGTGGAATACTGCACCATCTTGATTATCTTGTGTCGCGTCTATTGTTGGTGTTGTCCCTTGCTTTTTATCGAGTTTCTTTTGTTTCATTTCAATATTTGCTTGATGTCCTTCTTTAGTCACTGGATTATCTTTATAAGCTGTATATAGCGCTACGATAGTTAATAAGATTGAACTGATGCTATCTTCATCTACTGGTATAGGACTGATGTTTTTAGTCGCTAACCATTGGTTAATAATTGCTAAAATTAATACGATAAATCTTACTGCTGCACCGATTGTCATTTTCATAATTTAACCTCCAAAATAAAAAGCCGACGCTATGCGCCGACCTTTATAATTTAATTATTTACATTTTCCGAACCAAAAACATTCCCAAAAACTTGCACCGAAAACTAACGTTTCATTTAAGAAGTTAAGCATTATAATCACCCCTTTCAAAGTTACCAACCGACCAACATCTTAATAGATGTCCATATTAAAGAACCAAGTATGGAGAAAATAGTCCCAATGATTAACCACTTAAGTTGTTGGAATTGCTTTTTATTTTCTTCTCGATTTTCCTTTTCAATTTCACGTTCTCGGTTGATTGAATCTAATGTGTAATTCATTTTCACATTAGTTATTTCTTGTGTATGTTGACCTTTTTCAATTTCTTTTAATGAGTTATGAAGTTTTTCTATAGACTCATTGATTTCTTTTCTATCTTCTTTCATTGTGTTTTCTATATTTCTTAAGCGTTTGTCGTTATATCTGTCTTTATCTTCCAAAATACCGACGCGACGCTCAATATCTTGATTTCCTTCACTACTCACTCTGTCACCTACTTATTCCAAAATAAAAACCCCGAGCTTATGCTTGAGGTTCTGGGTAATCTTCACCAGTTATTTCTTTGTATTGTTCTTTAGTTATACAACCTAATTGAACGTATGTTGCAATGTCCTCGTTTGTATAACAGTTGATATCATAAAACCATTTGATAGATTCGAATGATGGATACATATTATATTTCCCCTTTCAATTTAGCGATTTCCAACATAGATTGTGCTTGTTGCTCTTCTAACTTTTTTATACGTTCATCCTTTTTTGTACCTTCCAACACACAGTTAGCTAATTCTTGTTGTGATTTTTGAACTTGTGCTACTGTTTTCGATAATTGCATTTGTGTTTGTGCTAGCTGCATTTGAATTGCCGTAGGTTCATATGGTGGCTTATTTGCTTCCCATTCTTCTTTTGTACTACCAATCCATTCATTTCCATTAAAATAAAACGGTTCATATATTCCTGGTGGTGGTGCAATTTCCGTCCATGCTTCTTTAGGGTAGTCATATTCACCTTCGTTGTTTAACTCTGCAAGGTAAGGTGTACCATCATATAAATAAACTACTTTCATAAACTCATCTCCCTCTAATCTTTCCAAGACATTTCACCGTAAGCGTAATCTGTAGATATCCACGCGCTAGAATCACCATTGATATAGAATTTAACGTTACCTGATGGTTCGATAACTAAGTAGCCACCTGCATATTTAGTTGGTATACGAACTGGGAAAGTTTGGGCATTTTTACAAAAGCCACTTGGTAAGTTTGCGATTGTTTGACCTGGTACAATGTTAGATCCGTTGATTCTCAAACAACGTTCTGTGACACTACCATTTACAATCGTTCTATATGCACATTTAAAGCCGTTTCTATCCCCATATTCTGTGTTAGTAGCTGCACCGTTGATTAAATTAAATTCAACCCAACCTGTGTCAGTTAATGTACTATCTACCCTCTCCCAATCTGACCATTCATTATAAAAACGTTTAACCCACATTTGTTTAGAATTATATGGTCTAAACGTAATTCTTCTAACAACATTTTCGCGTTTCTCAACAGTCGTAAAACCAGCTTGAGAAGAAGCCCCAGTAATTGGAACAGATGTTGTATAGAAATTGCCTGCAGGTAAATTGTATAAGTTATCTAAATTATCACCTATTGCAATAACCTGGTAACTACCATCATCATTTGTTAACTTATATTTCTGCCAATTAAGATTATTAATATTAGTGTCTAACTGTTCTGGTGTAATGAAACCATTATCTTCAACCGTTTTATTAAACTCTGCCACTTTTGTATCAACATGTGTGATAGCTTGGTCACTGGTTGCTTTAACACTTTCATTCGCAGTATCTGCAGTATTTTGAATAGATGTTTTCGTATTATTTGATAACGTTGTGATATCTTCAATACTTTGTGAAACTGTTTCATCTATATCTGATTTAGATTGTGTAATGAGTGTATTAATATCTGCTTTACCATCAACCACAATCTTATTAAGTGCATCTTTCCCTTGTTGTAACACTGTTTTCATTTCTGCAACATAATCGGCACCGTTAGCGATAGCTGCTTCGATATCTTTAACTTCTTGTTCGATTCGTTGTTTTAGTTGTGAAAACATGCGAATATATTCAATTTTAGTCGTTGAAGTAATTTTATTAATCAGTGCGTCTGCAACTTCAAATTTAAACTCTCTAAACACCGCAACCTCGTTGTATTGTGGATTACCGTCTACATTATTCACACCGATATAAACTTGACCAGTAACCGTTGTGTTTGTGCAAGCATGTAAAAAGGCACTGTCTAGCGTGATCGTGACAATGCCTTGAAATTCATCTTCAATTTCTAATTCAATTACATCTGATACACTACCATTCGTTGATTCAAAATAAGCATATGCAGTTAAATTTTCTTTACTGATTAGTAAAGGTCCCTTATCGTTATATAATTGAAACCTTAATATTGCGGTATTTTCATCTAAATTATAAAAGCCAAACCCTAAATCAGAGATTGGCTTTAAATAAGGTTCAGATGCAAGTTTGAATAACGCTTTTTTGTCTATTCCGTTTGTCATCGTATCACTCCTATTATTTAATTAAGCAAACGGCAACGCCGTAACCTTTTTCAGTATCAAATGGTGTAGTGATTTCTAACACACGATAGAAACCATTGTTATTATCTTTAGTGCCAATCCCTTTATTGGGTTTGATATAATCATTCACACCCACTGTGTTGTCGATTCGCGTAAATACTTGACCCACAAGTCCAACCACATTCCATTCTGGTCGTTCAGCACGTGATAAATATTCTTCTTCGTCATTTTCTTTAAAGTCTGGATTAGGTATTGGCACTTCAATTTCTTCTTCATACCAATTACCTTCGTCATCGTGCCATTCTTTTTTCTCTAACTGTGTGAGTGTGACACCAAATTCATCTTTTAAATATTTGTCTTTATGATGGAACATTTGGTCACCTAATACCACACCAGCAGTGCCCGAAATAACACCAATAGGTGTATCATTTGAGTTTGCCTTTCGAATATATCGACCATCTAAAGTGACGATATAACCATTCGGTATTTCTTGACCTGATTGGGATTCAAAATACTCTGCATAGTCACCGAAGTTTTGTCCAGCTTGGATTGTACCTTTTGACTTAATATTTCCTGAAACACTTCGTATTTCTACTGAAGTGTTAGCTTTTGAAATACTATCGGCATTATAGCCCCATACCGTAACATAATTATCTTCTGTTAATACACCACGACTATTTAAAATCAATTGACCATATTTACCTTGTGTTGTTTTAGATTCAAGCGAATTGATGATACCGGAACGCGAACCCCAAGCATGTGAGTTCATACCTGCACCTAATAACCAAGAACGATCAGAATGTGCATATGAATCACCTGTTGTAGCGATTACTGCAGAACGTCTTGATAATGCGCCTGACCCTGTCGAGCCACCCATAAATCCCCCGCGTACTGCAGTCGGTACATCTTTGTAAACTTGTTTAAACAATACTGCACCATTTGTATAGCCTTCATGTTGTACACCGATAATTGTCGTAGTAGTGTTATACATTTCAATTGCATTACCTGTACCGTTACCGATTAAATTTGCACCAATAATTTTAGTGTCATAAACGCCTGCACCACCGGCAATACCGATATTGTTAGATGAATGATGAATATTAATATTACTGAATGTAACTTTTTTCGGTCTGTTTGCACCACCGTAAATTTTGATGTCGGCAATTGCATTTTTGAAACCTCTGATATTGATATTGTTCAACTGAACATTTTCTGCCATAAACTGAACTGCAATAGCCGGACTAGTTGAATCAAATGTACCATCACCAATAGCAGTAAAGTTATTGACCGATACATTTGTGTAAGCACTGATTGAAAGGGCTCTAGGTGTCCAACCTGGATATACTTCGTTTTTATATGGAAATAGTGAGACAATATTTGAAAACGTGACATCTTTTGCCGTTTTAGATTTAGGGTCAGTTGTTGCTCTATGATGACCAATGTGTCTAGCTACATATGAACGGTTATCTTTGTGTGAAATGTGTCCATCAACCACAACCATGGATGCTGCGGATGAAGTTTCATGTGCTTTGATTTCAATACCACATTGGTTATTAAACGTAATGTTATTTGATACCATAACGTTTTGTGAGCCGTCATCAATTTCAATACCATTACTATTACCGTGATAGTTTTTAGGATCATGTGAAACGTTATTCGTGATATTGATAAATCTACTATGATGCGTTGTGATGCCGTCATCACCATGACCAACTGATTCACAATTATTAATACGAATGAACTTACTTTCTAATTCCTCATTAACTCTTGCGCCGTCGCCACCGTAATAATAATCGTCACTAGCATAGGTAATATCGAAACCATGTAATAAAGCATCAATGGATTTAATATCTTCGATATAACCATACTTAACGCCTGCAAATCTAACGTTAGATGATAACGAACCACCACTAGGCGCTGGATGATTGAATTGAATACCCTGACTCACATTCTTTTCATCAAATCTTGCTTTGTTACCGTCCACTGAATAACCTTTTGTTCCAATATATTCAGCTGTACCATCCATATCTTTATTTGTGACTGCCAATGTTTCTCTCGGTGCGTCATCTGCAAGTTTAATAATGGTAATACCTTTACCTTCACCCGAAAGAATAGACCTACTCGGCAACTTAATACCATTCTTAATTTTGTATGTTCCCGCAGTCATATGAACATGAACATTACCTGAACCTAATGCTTTTTTAAATGCCTCATCAGAGTTTGTTTCTCCTGTTGGGTCTGCACCGTAATCGTTCACATTAACAATACGTTCAATCTTTTTATTTAATTTCTCGTAATTCTCATCAAGTTTTTTCTCAATGCGTGAAAAGTCATAAAATAAACGGTCAGACAATACATTAAATGGTGTACCATCGACCGCTACTCTACTATCTTTAGTTTCATTTACTACATCGCCATTGTGGCCTAAAACTAAATTATCCACTCTAGAGAACAAGTATTTTATAATTGTCTCTACGTTTACATTTTCATAATCAATTTGTCTTGCATGGTGTGCGTGTTTTTCTTCTGTACGATGATATTTCATATTACTTGTAATATCTTGATAGAAATTACTTAGCATTTTGAAATTATCAATCGTTTTATATCGCCATTCTCTACCTATATCAATGGGATAATCTAAATGTAAATTCATATTCCTATCACCCTTTCTATTCTATCCATGTGTGTGATCCATATATATAATCTGTTTCTGTCCATGTCTCTGTGTCTTGTTTATTGAAAACAAGTGTTAATTTACCATTTGGTCGTAATGAGACGATGGCTGGTAAATGAGTGTTTGGCGTTCTAATTGGCCAAGATTGCGATTCAGAAACAAAATTTTCTGGCAGATTAGCGATTGTCATACCATTTTGTACATTAGATAAATTAATTCTTACACTTTTTATTTTTACAATGCCTAAAACATTTATTTCTCTGTAGGAACAGTTAAATCCATTGTCACCCTCTGCTTTAAATTCAGTGTTAGGTTTTCCGCTTAACGGCGTAAATTCAATCCAATCTGTAGAATCTTTTAATATATCTTCGATATTTTGAATCGCTTTAAAATGTGTTGCAGCATAGTAAGGGTCGCCATAATCATCAAATGGATATTTAATTTCTGTAGGGTTATCCATCAACTAACACACTCCCTATTGAATCTGACGCTAATTTCGGCATAGAAAAAGACGATTCACCTAGTGAGCCGCCCTGCGTTAGATTATTCATTTTTTTAATATTTCTATTTAAATTTTGTTGTATTTTAATAATGTCAGTTGGAGAATTACTGAAATCTACTTCAACTGATTCATTAGTTAATGGATGTGGTACGGTTAATTTCACTACTTTTAAATCTATATTAAAACCTAATGGTTTGTGTATGAAATGTATCATGTGATTTTCTTTTATATCTCCATCACCTAAGTAATGTTTATCTTCCACACTGCCTAAATAGTTTGTTGATACCTCTACTGTAGGTTGGTCATTTAATTGTGCTTTTAGATTTGTCAGTAATTCATCTTCATCTAATGCTGTATCATCAAACAGAGTTGGCGCTTCTGAATGGCCAAACAATTCATAATTAGGTGATTTGTATTCTGCATAGGCTTTATACATATCAGAACCTTTTAATACAGCAGTTATATTTAACACTGTAGATTTTTCAGTACCTACATACATCGTAGGTGCTGTTTTATATTCTTTAACGTTAGGGTCTGCACCTCTATGAACAGCCTTGAAAGTATGTGAGCCTTTGCTTAAATTACGTGCAATAACTATTTGTTCAGAACGTGCGGTGTGACTATAACAACTGTATCTATTTATTAATTCGCCATCTAAATATACATCTAACAATCCACCTCTTGATAGTTTCTTGAGAGTCCAAGTTAGCGTTTCATTTCCCCACTTACATTCAAATGTTTTCTCGTATGAATCACCGACATTTTGTGTTCGCCATGTGCCTTCTTTGAAAAACTTACCATTAAACTTTAAATCCGGTGGTTTAATAGGATTATAATTTTTAGTTTCAGTTTTGGTTTTCTTTTGGCCATAGCCTTGAATATATGTTTTAACATCAGTCGTAGTGGTTGTTGCTTGTACCTCACTAGAATTATATTTGTAGATTAAAGGCATATCTGACATTTGATAAAACGTCGATTGATCATAAAAGTAAATCTTTTTATTATCCGCAAAATAAATATAATCAAATACATCTGCACCTTCAGTAATATATTCCATACCATTTTTATTACCAAGTTCCTCTACGGGCTTTCTGTCTTTAAAATCGCCTTTAATTTCGTAACTGAAATCAAGTTTGTTACCTTTAAAACCAAAATCTAAATATTGTTCTAATGTCATAGTAGTTTTAGTTTCATCACCAGTAGATTCTTCGCCATTCAGTTCTTCATTTTCTAAATCCTTTTGAATATAGTGATTTTGAAACTCCATAAATATATGTTTAGCCACAACTTCATTTGTAACGATACTTCCATCATATTTTATAGATGTGGATTTAATAACATACGTTTGACCTTTCCATTCAAGCAACATTTCATTCAAAACATTTTCAAAAATATCAGCATTGTTATTTGTTTTATATATAGTAAACGAAATTGAGCGCTCATTATTTTTTTCATATTCATATTTAAAAGAATCTAAATCAAAATCTGTTAATATTTCACCGAATGTACCTTTTCTATTTTTTAATATCAATGCGTCCAATTCATTCACCTACCTATATATAAATGGGAAAACCCATTGTGTCGTGGGATTACTAATATTTTCGCCAGTAATTTCAATTTCATTGAACCCTGGAACTAATGTAATCCATTGCCAATTTGTATTCGATCCTACGCGTTTATTATCTATTGTAGGATGAACACCATTTAATATTAATGTTTGTTTCTTTTTAATTGCCTTATTATATTTAAAAACATCACCCGTTGTATTGTTAGTGAGTGTAAAACCTTTCGGCGCATCAATATTAATTAATAATCTAAATTTATGTCGAATGTGTGGGTCTATCGTGTCAGTAGAACCGTTATAAATCTTAAATCCTGTAGTATTGTGTTTGTATTTAACATCATCTACCGATAATACACCTGTTTCAAATTGCCATTCACCACTTGATAAACTAAACTTATCAGTTTCTCTTAATGATTCTGAATAACCTTTTATTACTGAAAATTTAATAGAAAATGTACCAAAAGTAGGCGTTTTAAAATCTATTGCATTTTCAGTACAATAGACAGCGTATTTTTTTCCAGGCATAAATGAATGCCAAATATAAAATGCTTCTCTTTTGAAAAGTAATCTTCTAAGTTTTTGTAACATTAAGTTATAGTCATCAATATCATGACCAATAAAGGAAAAATTCAAAACTAAATCAAAAGGACCGAAATTAATCGGTCCCATAACTACACCATCTGTGCCATTTATCTCCTTAGTATTTGCTTTAACCTCTACTCCTTCTTCTGAAAAATCTAGAAATTTCAATTTAGGTATATCAGTTAAATTCACATTGAATTCATCATTAAAAATTTTCACTTCATGTTTCATTAATTTAAACTACCTCCAATATTAAACGCCATCAATTTAGAACGCTGACCCTGTTTTTTACTGATACCTTCCTCGGTCGGAACAGGTTTGTTAACTATATCTTGATTGCTAGTAACTAACTGCGCTAAATAATTTATTGCTTGATGCATTTGATTAATTTGTTCATCTTGGCGTTCTACAACCTTTTTAAGCATAGAATCGTCATTAGACGTACTAGGTGATTTTAAATTGTTAGGTCTTTTATTACCTGTGGTAGATTTTCCGCCTTGAATATCTTGCGCTGCTAAAGCAAGTAATTTCATAGCGTCATTACGTCTACTAGGATCAGTAGGAATTACCCATTCTGGATAGCCTGCTTCAGCAATATTATACCAACCAGAATTTTTTATTAATCCACCTGTAGCAAAACGTCTATGTCCTGTTGGACCCCAACCGCTTTTGCCGTAAGGTAAATCACGTTTCCAGTTAGAGTTGTTAAAGAATGCAAGTAATTGGTCATAACCGCTTTTAATGTTTCCGTGACCTTTAACTGCGTAGGATTTGAAAGTACTAGGTACATATTGTAATAAACCTTGCGCTGGTGTTCCTCTCAAGTTATTTATATCGCCGATGTTACCTTGAGTTACACCAGCATCACCATTAGATTCACGTTGTATTTGAGCTATGATACCCTGTAACTCTTTGTTAGATAAATTAACTTTCATTCTTTTGGCTGCTTTTCGAATTTCTGGTGCCCATTTAGAAGCTGCTTTTTTACCTCCACCAGTCAATCCTTTCAACCAACTCATCGGGTCTTTAGCTGTATCATTTCCCGGGTGGTCACCTTTCATTAATTGGAAATGTAAATGTGCTCCTCGTACGAAATTACCAGTGTCACCTGATTTACCAATTAAATCACCAGCATTAACCTTTTGCCCTTTTTTAACTAATTGTTTAGACAAATGCATATACCAATTCCACATGTTTTTTCCTAATTGAACTTCTACTGACTTACCGCCACCGTAATCAGTCCATACATTAGAAACTTTACCGCCTGCAACTGCTTTAACATTAGTGCCTATTGGCATTCCAAAGTCCATACCGTAGTGTTTACCACCGTTAAAATTTAATCCGCCGGTGTAGTTACCGAATTTTTGCCATATTGGATGTTTGAATAACCAACTGGCATCTCCTTCTCCACCTTGAGCATCCTCTAACCAGCTTTTCAACAAATCAGTAGCACTTTGTTTTAATTTGCTAAACATCGCTTTCATCATATCAAAAGGTAAGCTTGCGCCTTTAGGAATACCAAAAGATTTCATGTCTACACCGAAACCTTCTAAAATTTTATTTAGTAACTTTCCAGGTTTACTTACCCAATCCATAACGTCTCCGACTTTATCGCCGAGCCACTTAGTACCCTTACCTACGACACTTTTTGCACCTTCTAAAAATTCTGATGTTTTATCTTTTACACCATGGAATTTTTGCCCTGCTCCTTTACCGAAATCAGATACACCTTTTGTCACTTTATCAGCAACATTTTCGTACCAATGTTTCTTTTTATTTGTACCATTATGAAACTTAGGCATTGTTCCATTTGAAAAAGCTGGACTGCTACTTAGCGCACTATAAGTTTGAGCACCATTATAAACAGTTGATCCTTGTGGTAGATAAGCCGTTGTATCTCTATTAGGTGTAATAGCTGTTTTACCGTTTGGATAACGAATCATTTCATGTCGGAAACCGCCTGGTCCGTTACCTTTACCTTTATCGCCAACAGTAGCGAATGTGTCACGAGCGATTTTACCATTTTTCACAACATTAGTTGTAGTATTAGTATGGTCAGTACCGGTATGCAACTTAATAGATGGTAACTTTTTCATTCCAAGCTTATCGCCAACCCAGTTAACGCCTTCAATAAGTTTATTCAGACCTTTTTTAACTGCATTTACCATTCCGGTGATATGACCTTTGATTTTGTCGATAATCCCTTTCAAACCATTTTTCATGTTATTAAAAGTTTTCTTAACAGAATTCCAAATACTTGATGCAATTCCAGTTAATTTATTTTTAATGGTATTCCATACTTTTATAGCATTATTTTTAACACTTCCAAAAATATTCGAAACACCTTTTCTTAAAGAATTAAAAGTGTTTCGTACACCGTTCCATAAAGATTTAGCATAATTAACTACTTTATTACGAATCCAGCTCCATGCTTTATAAGCTATATTTTTTACACCATTAAAAATTGCGGATACGCCTTTTCTCAAAGTGTTAAATGTATTTCGAACACCATTCCACAATGACTTAGCTCTTGAAATAACACCATTTTTTATAGAAGTCCAAATTTTTAGTGCAAAATTCTTAACTGCATTAAAAATTACAGAATTGACTTTCCTTACAAGTTTGAAATAATTAGTCACACCTGTATATAATAATTTAGCTAATCGAACTACTCCATTTTTTAAAGATGTCCAAACTCTAATTGAAAAATTCTTAACTGCGTTGAAAACTGTAGTAACGACCGTCTTAATCAAAGTGATATATAATCTCATTGCAGCTATCCAAAGCTTAACGATTTTTATAACACCTGATTTTATTGCGTTCCAAACCCATAATGCCGCTACTTTTATACCGTTCCATATTGCAGATAAAACAATTTTTAATGCTTGAATTGGATTTTGTATAGCAAATTTAATGCCATTCCACGTTGCAATTGCTGCAGTTTTCAAACCATTCCAAACTGCAATGCTTACATTTTTGATACCATTCCAAATACCGATAATATAAGGTTTTAAGAAACCAAATACTGATATGGCAGTAGCTTTAATTTGATTCCAAGCAGTAATCACGAAATTACGAAAAGTTTCATTGTTCTTCCATAAATAGACGATACCTGCTACTAGTGCAGTAATTGCGGTAATAACTAATCCTATAGGACCTGTCATAAATTTAATAGCTAGACCTAAACCTTTGGTTGCTATAGTTGCTGCTTTTGTAACTCCTGTCCACACCACTGTTGCTGCTGCAGCGACTTTTGACTTAACTGCTTGCCCCATTTGAGCAACAGTTAATCCTTTAGTAGCATACATATATGCTATGGTTGCAGTTTGTGCAGCACTCATAACACCACGATATACAGTTGTTGCTGCTCTTGCTATACCAGTGGCTATAGTTACACTACCCATTACAGTTCTATAAACACCCCATATAGGAATTATAGCTGCTAATGTGCCACCTACAGCAGTTAAAATACCTGTCATCATCCCCATTGTGTTATTAGCTGTCGCACCCTTAGCAATAAATCCAGTAATAGCAGTTGTAATACTAAGCACTACCGAACCAACTGGAGCCATACCTTTAACTAAACCAACAATAATGTTGCCAATGTTTTTTAATAACTGCCAAACTTTAGGGCCGTTTTGATTTAAATAAGCTATAAAGTTTTTGAATCCTTCAGTAGAAGATAAATTAGCTGCCCAATCTTTAAATGTTTTAGTTACTCCTGCCATACCCTGCATTACTGTTTGAGAATGACCACTAAAAGCTTGAAAAAGACTGATTATACCGTTGAATACATTACCAAATATTTGTCCTACAACAGGTAAATTCGTTTTAGTATACTCTATAAACTGAGCAATTCCTTTATCAGTACTAGTGCTATTTGCCCATGCATTGAATTTATTAGCTAGACTTTCAATACCTTTACCAGTCCATGTGAATAGTGGTCCAAATTCTGTAAACATGTGAGTTATACCATTACCAACACGCATTGCTGCATTGAGTAAATTTTGGAATATAGGAGGTCCTATATTATTAATAAGTTTGAAGGCATTTTGCGCATTTTCTGAAGAGGTAACCCAGTTACGCATTTCTTTAGATGCACTAGCAATCTTGTTAGTAGTCTGTGTAATGAAAGGTGTCAATTGTGTTAAAGCAATTCTTGCAATATTAATACCGTTAGCCATTGTGTTGAAAATTGCAGCCTGATTTGCTTTGACTAGATCTTTCCATTGGTTTTGTAAGCCACTTAATACATTTTTGTAGTTTCTGACTTCATTAGTAACACGTATTTCTCCGTCTTCTAACATTTTTAGTGCTGTTGTTGCTTGGCCTGTGAATGCCATAACACCACCTAATGCAGTTCCATATGCGCCACCCAAACCAATAGCGCCACCAGCAGCTGCAGTTGCAGCACCACCAATACCAGCAATGGCACTTACTGCACTACCAGCAACCGGAATAATAGCGGAAATGTTCGCAATCAATCCACCCATAGCAATCCCTCTGACAACATAACCAACATTTCTAAAACTATTACCAATTTTATTGATTTTAGCGTTAACTTCTTCCCAACGTTGACCCATTGCAGCAGCTGCTACGCCAATGCCACCAATGATTGTTTGTTTGCGTTGTAACTTCGATAATTCATCATTAGTTTCATTAATTCTGTTTTGCAAAACATTATAAGCTAATGCATTTTCATAAACTTCTTTTTCTGCTTTATCTAACTTAGCCGGTAATTGGCCAACTTCTCGATTCAAAGAAGCGTAAGATTTTTCGGCATTATTTGCTTCTTTCTTAGCTTCAGTCATTGCAGTTTTAGCATTAACCATAGCATCATTATTTGCGTCACTGAATTTTTGTAATTCATTTTTTGCATTAGATGTGGCTATTTTAGATTCATTTAAATCTTTCTTTGCACTATCAACTGCTTTAGAAAGGTTGTTATAGTTAACCTTGGCCTTAGATAATTGATTACTTAAAGAAGTTAATTCTGTTTTAGATGCTTTTCCTGATTCACTCAACTCTTTGAATTCTTGTTCTAATTCATCTACAGAACTTTTAGCGTTTTTCATTTTAGCACCCAATGCTGTAACAGTATTTTGCATCTGTTTTTGGGCATTTTGTGCAGACTTAACACTAGATTGATGTTCTTTTAATTCATTATTCATCTTTTCATATGAATTACTCAAATCATCATATCGTTTTTTCGCATTTTGAGCGTTCACAGCCGATTCTTTAAGTTTGTCAGACATGCTTTCTTGCGCATTTCTTAATTTATCCAATTTTTTCTGTGATTCTTCACTGACACGACCTTGTTGTGTAAGCTTTTTATTTAAACCTTCAAGTTCTGTTCCGTATTTATCTACTGATTTTTCAGCTTTATCAAAAGTTGATAAATTTGCTTTCATTTGTGCGTCAGCTGTTTTTAATTTACGTTGTAAATTAGCCATTCCTCTATCAATATCCGAGGTATCAATCCCTAAATCTATAGTGAATCCTTTTATATCACCTGCCATTTACATCCTCCTTTCTACAAAAGTTCATAAAAAAAGAGCTTAACTGGATTTACGTGGATCTTTACCAGTTATCGCTCCAATTAAGCTCTCGTTTGCTCCTACAGTTTTAGATTTGCTTTCTTTTTTATTTTTCAACTGCAATATTCTTATGAGTTCAAATATTTCTGTGTTATCTATATCTGTCATCTTCCATCCAGCTTCTAATAAATCTTGGTAAATAATGTCTACGTTTTTAGACATGCGTTCGAAAGTCAAATCTTCTTTTGTTAGTGAACTACCATCTATTTTTTCTTTCCCGTGTCTTCGTTAGCTCCACTAACTTCAGTGATAATTGTTTCAAAGTATTTGTCACCATCAACGCCATCTTGCAATTCATCTACTGTGAATTGATTATTATATAAATCTTCTGCAATCATTTTCTCGATTTGATCCAACGTTTCTTCAAATTTTTCTGTTTGCTCAATAGTTAAACCTTCAGGATTTGTACTTAAAGCGCTCATTCTCATAGATAAACGTGTTCCCTTACGAGCTTGTTTACCTGTGAAACCACCTTGTTTATAAAACTTTTTCTCTTCACCGTTAATGTTTAATACTAATGCGTTTGCCATAATTTTATTTCTCCTTTTTCATCGGGTTTTCTATTCGACCGATTATTTATATTATTTTTGTATACAAAAATAGGCGACCGAAGTCGCCTAAATATTATTCTGCTGTTACGTCTGCATCTGTTTCGTTAGAGTCCACATTTACATTCTGAGGTTCTTCAGGTGTAGCTTCTGAAACTGTTAAATTACAAGTAGCTGTCTTAGAACCATCATTCGTTGTAACTGTAATGTTAGCAGTACCTGCAGCTACCGCTGTTACCACACCATTTTCATCAACAGTTGCAATTGCATTATCTGATGTTGCATAAGATAAAGTCTTATCTGTTGCTGTTGATGGTGAGACAGTCGCTTGTAAAGTAGCCGAATCTCCAACGTTAAGCGCTAATTCTGTTTTATCTAATGTAACTCCTGTTACTTTAATAGGATTAGTTTTAAACGCCGGCACCTTTACTTTAGTTGATTCTCCGTTATCGTTAGCGAATGCCACTTGGAAAGTGCCTGCTGGATAATCGGTATTAGCTTCTAATTCATTAATGGTAACACTAGCTGTTCCGTCTGAACCTCTTTCTGCACTTCCTACTAAATAAGTACCTTTATAAACTTTTAATGTATCTGCCATTTCATTTCCTCCTTATTAATACTATGAACGCCCCTATTCTGCAGAGATTACAGCTGACTTGCTATTCACTGTAACCTCAACATTTTGGGGTTCGTTAGGGTGTTACCTGTTCGTTTGTATCAGGTTGCTCTGGAGTTTGTTCATTAGATACTTTACCGAAAATAGATTTAAAAATAGCATCTCTACCTTCAGTAGATCCTTTTTGGTCGTAGGCCATCATTACTGCTAAATCTTCATCAAAGCCGCCTACTTCACGTTCCATAAATTGACCTTCAATTTCATCAGAACCGAATTCTACGCCATCTTCTTTAGTTTGCCCTTCCTTATTAGGACGTGTGAACACACCTTTAGATAATCCAAACCATTCTTTAGAACCGTCTTCCATAGTTCTAGGAATAGCAACAGCAGTATAAGTGATTCCGGAAGATTGACCAAAACCATATACATTACTTGTTTCTTTATGTTCGATTAATCCTAATAAATCTTTTTGAACATCAATAGGAAGTTTGTGGAATTTGAATGTTCCTTGAGTTTCTCCTGCTGATTTAGCAATTTCAGCTACCTTATTCGAACCGTATGCTTTTTCTAATTCTTCACCGAATTCAAGTGACATTTCTTGTACATAATCCACTACTTTAATATCACCTATTGTTAAATCGCCATTTGCTGTTTCAGATAATACTGCATAATAAAATTCACCTAATCCGGTATTGGCATTATATCTACCCATTTACATTTCCTCCTTAAATTTAGGCATAAAAAATAGCCCTCCGTTTATACGAAAGGCTTGCCTATTCAATTAAATCTTTATCTATATGTCTTAAACTATCAATCGTATATGGATTACCTCTATAACGTCTGGCATCCATATAAATTTTAATTTCATGATCATATTGGTCTGTACCATCTTGTTGACGAAAACCAATATTCCATAACGTTTTTCTTATTTCCTCTTGTAACAACTTTACGACATCGTAGTTAGGACCACGTACATCGATTTGATATAAATATTCAGTCGATAAATTTGTATCACTTGCATATGTCGATGGTTGAGGTGCAATTAATGGACTAATCAATATATACGGCCCTGAAGTGTCGGCAGTTTCATCATAATAATACGCTCGAATGCGACCCTTACAATATTGAGCAATTGTTGCATTATTCAATAGGTATTTTTGTATAGTTTTCAACATATCAAACATCATAATTCACCTTCTAGCGTTTCTTTAATAATTTTTTTATATGGTTTTTCTGCCATAAACATAGTTCGCGCTATTGCACCTTTACCTCTAGGATTGGGATGTTTTACAGAGCCATATTCATTAAGATGAATAATAGCGTAACGATTCATAGAACCTTCCCAATGTAATTTGACCATTCGAACTTTACCGTAAATATAATAAGGACTTGTGACACTTATTTCATTTATACTTTCACCAGTATCTTTAAAAACTTCAAAATTCTCTTTCATAACACCTACAACATATTTAGAGCCTAGCTTTAACGCTTCATCTTGCGCTTTTAACATTTTCGCTTCTCCATATTGCTCTCTAATCTTACGTAGCATGTTATGCGTCCCTTTAATTTCTACGCTCATTAACTTATATACTCGCCAATTATTTTTATATTTGAATGAAAATCTGTGTCGTCATCAATTTGAATAATATTAAATTTTTTCCCTTTATATCTAGGTAAATCTATTTCAAAATACATATCATCTCGAATTTCATATTCCATCGAATACCAAGTAATCATAGTAATTGTTGCTTTATTATCTGTCATGTCCAAATCTTTCTGCGAAGGAGGATAAACATTAGCAAAACATTGATAATATACTTCACTAGTATTTTCTCCAGGAAAAAAATCATCGTTTGGTTTTGCTATATAAAAAATAACCGGTGTACGCATATCGCCACCAGTTATGATTTTTCTATGTGATTGTGTCATCATCCGATACCTCCATATTCATAATTTGAAATTGAACAATGCTAGATAAAAAGTTATCGTGAAATTCTTCTAATTTATCATTTAAAACATACCTTGTACGTTCATAAACTAACTCACGACCAAGATTATACTCTTCCATATTGAAATCACCGCATTTTGCTTTGATATCATTATATGAAAGCTCCAAATCAATTCTTATTCTTTCGTTTTCCATTTCATAGAATATTCTATTACGCTTTTTAAACTCTTCTACATGAATAGAATCAATCATTTAAAAACCCCCTATTCAGCTGAAATAGATGCAGATTTACTATTTGCATTTACTTCAACGTTTTGGGGTGCTTTAGGGTGTTTCAGTTCCTGCATCTGTATCAGTTGGCGCTCCATGTGATGAAAAGTCCACGTCATAAACAAATGATGTTTTATTATCATCAGGTTCAGCATATAAGTATTGTTTCGCCGTATATAAATCCATATCTTCTAAAGCAAGCGTTTGGTCAAATTCACGTACAATAACTTCGCTACCTGCATAGAAATGATAACGTGATTTATCATAAGCAACAGCTTTACCTTTTGGTACGAATTCACTTTGTTCAAACGTTACATTAAACGGAATAGGGCTAACAAATGCACCATTGTGTACTTGCATGAAAGCAACACCAGTATAAATATAATCTACTGGATTTAAAGCAATCACAACATTATTTAAAACATTTGCGCCTTTTGTTCTTTTAACGTTGCCATCTTTATCATAATACTCTTTGATTGATAAATTACTAATGATATTTCCAATTTCTTTAATAGCAATTTCAGGCGTTTCTAAAGTTAGTTTCCCAGCGCTTGGCTTAGCTGACACAGCTCCATTTGTACGGTTAATTTCATTTAATAAACCGACTGGTTGGTCTTTAGCTTTACCTTCACCTTGAATCGCTGTTTTTTCAATAGCTACGGCAAAAGCTTCTTTAATTTGCGCACGTACAAAACGGTCTACCCATTGCACGCCTGCATCTTTTAAATCTTTAGGTACTACTACGAAAGCAGTTGCTTTACCTAGAGAAATATCTTGTTCATAGAATGAAGCTTCTAATTGGCCACGAATCTCTCCAAAGATTTTACCCCAAACTACTTGTCCTTCTGTTACTGAACGAATAACGCGTGTTCTTAAACCAGTACGTTCGATATTGATATGTTTTAATAATGGGTGGTCAGTTTCGATATCTTCAAAGATACGGTCGACAACAGTTTCAGGTAATAATTCCCCATCTTTCCAATTAGTATCTGTATTAACATGATCTTCTGATACTAATGCGTTATAGAATTTCTTTTCTTCATTCGTTAAACGATTTACATTTCGAGAATTTAGAACTGCAGTATCTCCAGTTTCATTTTTAATATCTTTTCGAATTGCATTGGCAAGTTCTTCACTATATGCATTCATATATTCAGTGTATTTTGCTTTAACTTCCTCGTCTGTTGCTTGTGGATTCATATTTGAAAATTCTTGTAAAAGTTTTTGAGAATTCTCGAATCCTTCTTTGTTCTCTAAATTAATAGGCATAATTTCATTCTCCTTTATTTTGTATTCATATTAAATAGCCTTGCAAAACTATTTTGAGGTGCTTCGTTAGGCTCTTCTTTCTTACCTTCTCCGCTCCCTTGTTCATTTCCTTTTTTGACTTCAGATAAAATTTCATCTAGTTTATCCATTACATCTTCCACAGTGATTTGTTCCCCTTGTTTTTTAGGGTCCTGCGTTTGTTGTGTTGGGTCTTCATTACGATACTTGCTCATAAACGTTTCACCTCCTAACATTGCTGATGTTGCAGCAGCAGCTACACGCGTACTTTTAGTTATGTTATCAATTAGCCCTAATTCTTTTGCATCTTTTGCTGTAAACCATGTTTCTTCGTCCATATATTGACGTAAAAGCGCATGATCTATATCAGGGTTTTTATCAACATAACTATTAAAAACAACAGAATTAATACGTTCTAATGAATCGGCTTGTTTTTTAAACGTGTTAGAATCTCCTGCTATTTCAGTCCAAGCATTATGAACCATCATCATTGCGTTGCCCGGCATATTCACAGTGTCACCAGCCATCGCTATAACAGAAGCAATACTAGCAGCTAATCCATCGATATTAATCGTTATATGTGCATTGTGTCGTCTCAACATGTTATAAATAGCAACGCCTGAAAATACATCTCCACCATTACTGTTTATATTCACAATGATTTCATCGACATCTCCCATAGCTTTCAATTGGTCTTTTATGGTTTGTGGACTGATGGTCATTCCTTCAACAGTTACATTATCGATAAAACCATAAATATCTATCTCGTTGTTACTCATTTAAATCACCTCCTTCATTATCTGTAGTCTCTTCATCTACAGTTTGATAGTTTTTAGTGATTATAAATTTCTGCATTTCTTCACTACCTATAGGTTCATAACCTGTGAGCTCACGAATCTCATCTCTATTAAAAGAACCACTAACAATGAGTTTGTCGACTGCTTCACTCACTTCTAATGGTCCTTTTTGGTCTATTGAAATTGCTTTAATTCGTTTACCTTCTTTATAACCGCGTTCACTGAAAAGTTTTGCGTTTAATTCATCTGTGATCTTCTCAATGATAGGTTTGATACAAAACTTCATGTAGTTATTTGTCATCGCTTCTATATCTGCAGTTTCTCCGTTAATCAATCCAACGGGTATACCAAGATTTCGCGCAACGTAACTTAATAGTTGGTTAGGTACTTTAGCTAAATCATCAATTTGTGATGAAGTTTTAGCACTGTTACTGGATGTATGTTCTTCATATTTATAACCTTTTTGTACAGGTACAATAGCGATATCATTACTTTCAAAAGCTTTATACGCCTTATTTATAAACTTTTGCATATCATCATTACTAGCATTAGTTAATGGTGTATTTGCATCCATACTTAAAGTTGCGCGTATTTGATTATTCATTAAATTAGCTGTGATTAATCGGCCAAATATATCGCCATAATCACTAAATAATCCGTATAACATTTCAGTTATTGATTCGTTATTGTATTCAAGATATATAACATCACTCATTTTAAAAGTACGTTCGAATTCGTATTCTCCTACAATGACATGCTCAAATATATCATCATACAGTGCGTATTCGTCTCTATAAAAATCATCAGCTATAATTAAGTCTTTAGTGTCAGTGACAACGATTAAAACTTCGTTGTCATAAATCAACTTCCTAATAACCCTTTGCCAAAATGTAGCAGCACTTTCATCGGTATTAGGACGGACATTTAACTTATAATGTGTTGTTGAATTAAAATCCTTTTTACCATTCTCGATTATTTCGAATTTTGTTTGACTAATTGTTCTAGCAATATGATTAATGCATGTATCTAAAGCCCAACGTTTTATATAAGCTTTATGTGAAGTTTCTCTTAATAATTCAAAATCATAACTAAACTCAATTGCTTCATTACGTCCCATTATCCTATCGAATATACTCAATTTATCACCTCCTAAAAGCTAATATCTGCCATGATAAACGGTTGATCATACTCCAATATTTCATCCGCTCTATACAACGCATGTAACATAGCATGAAAACCATCTGTTTTACGTCTTACTTCATCCTTTTTGATGTATTTCTTACTTCCATCTGGTTGCATTTTTACTGCTACATTATTTGTGAACCATCGCATTAAAGGATTATCCCCGAAAACAATTTGTTTTTTTGCAAACATTGTATCTATACGTGGCGCTAATAAGCCATGTATAGCAGTTGGATTCTTAATAACTTCTAAAGGTATACCAGCTTCTTCAAATGGTCTGCGTACAATGTCAGTTCTGAAGTTATCTGATATAACTTTAGTTAAGTTATACTTTTGTTGTTGTTGTAAAAACCAATTAACAATGTACGAAATATCGATAACATCATCATCGACTATAGTAAGTAGACCATCATTAGCCCATTTCTCTATAGGCGGTTCAAGATGTGTAGTTTCTAAAAATTCACGGCGTATAAACGAATGAGTTTTCCAATAATATGTGTCGTTATCTCTGAATAACAATCCTACACTCGCAAAATCTCGTACTAAAGCGTAATCAAGACCGCCAATACAAGCTTTGTTATCCAATTCTGGCATTATTTTATTGGTAGCAAGTATTTCATCCCAAGGTGCAACTACTTTTTCTTCATCCACTTCAGGTAAATTCATTCGTTTAGTCATAAATTCAGGTTTATTAGAACGATTAATGTGCAAAACATTGTATTCTTCTTTAATTTTACGCTTTAGATTCCTTGCGTATCCTGTTAAAGGAGGATGTAACATCGGATTAGATTTTTCCCACATTGATTCATCGTCAACTTCTTTAGGGTCATCTAATTTACAATAAAAAGGAAATATACGGTCATCAGTATTTGTACCTTTCAATACTTCTAACACTCTATCTTTCATACTATCCATAAATCCTTCACGAACATAACCGTCAGTAGAAATATAAAACGTTCTATCATGCGGTACTTTACCAAGACCACCACGTTTTACGTTCACCATATCTGCCGTTTCATATACAGCAATCTCATCAAAAATAACACATCCTTCACGTCCGCCATCTTTGGTTTTCGTATTAGATGTGTTGTATTTGATAATTGAACCTGTAGCTCGATTTTTAATCTCTGTTTTACTAACTTCATATGGTGCTTTAGGTCTTTCACCTGTTTTGTTTCGTTTGTGTTCTAACAAACAATCATATATCTCATTGAATGATGTTTTTGCTTGGTCTTCACTATTCGCAACAATTGAAATATCATATTTCTTAATTCCATGTATTGGAGTAGTCATAAAATCACTAATTGCACTGATAAATCCATTCTTACCAGCACCACGCCCCATGAATAATGCGAATTCAGTAAAATAAGGTGTTTCAAGTTCATCATCCATTAAGAATATAAAAGCTATTACAAATTTTTGATAAAGTTGAACCGGAAAATACCATTTGTTAATAAACTTGATACAATTTTCTATAGTATCTTCATCAAAATGAATATGATCTTTAACTAAGACTGTTTCTTCCAAATACTTTATTAAATCAATACGTTCTTGATTGAGAATTATCTTTCCATCTCTCCATAATTGGATATATTCATCAACGTACTTGTTTCTAATCATACATAATCATCAACGGGCTCATCCGTTTCCTCAATCTTTTGTTCCTTAGGTAATAAATCAGAAAGTTGTTTAATAGCTCTCTGATAAGATTGGTCACGTGTATTGTATAACCTAGCAATGGGTCTTTCACGTTCGTATGGAGGAGCTTTATCTGACTGCTGGAATAAATCATATTCGCCATTTTCCTGTATGTCTTCCCACATATAGTTAAGCATCACACGTAACCTTGCAGCTTGCACAATTAAACCAGTGGCCACTTTTAACTTTTCACTCGGTAAGTCTTTATATATTTCAAGAAGCCTTTTCTCCTCTTTTTTCACCAGTTTCTCACGTTCACGTCTTTGTTCCTCTGTAAACTCCACTTTATCACCTCTTTCTGCACATAGGGGGAGGGGGTACGGGTTATATGTGAAGAATTGTGAAAAATTCACAAAGTCGAGCCCACTCGCCGTTCTCCCTCTTTTGAAAAAATTGATAAATCTTTTGACCCGGGGGCATTGGATTTACCAGTTTTCATCTGACCATTTATTTTCTTTAGGTTTAAATTGATTTCCTCCATACTGAAATCGTGTATGTCTTTTGTTGTGACATGCTTTACACAATACACGTAAATTATCAGTATCAAGTTTAAGGTCTGGTCTATCTTGTAATTCTTGTATATGGTCAACCTCTAAGTTATCTGTAGTCACTTTTCCTTCTAACTTACACCATTCACATTCATAATTATCACGTTTCAATACATATGAACGAACATCTGACCATGCTTTACTATTATAGAAACGTTTACGTTCTTTATATTCATTGTAATCAATCATAAGAGTTAAGCTCCTTAATCTAGATACATATGGATCACCTATGTTTATGACATAATAAAAGACACACCACTTAATGTGATGTGCCTAGCAAATTAATCCTTACTATTTGATAATATAAATATACATTATTTCTTTGCGCAATTGGAGGTTCCCGGAATTGCGATTTAATCAAAGTGAATATATCCTATTCTTTTAGCTGTCTCTTCCATCATCTTTCTTCTTAATCTTAGTACTGAATAAACGCTTATTATCTTCCCATCATTCCTCTTTTCTGTTAATGCTTGTGCTATGTCTTCCCATTCATATATCAATATGTCTTTCTCCCAGTATCTATAATCAGCTATCTCTTTTTGTTCTGGTGTAGCGTTTCTATATATATCCTCTATAGCTGTTATAGTCTTGCTTAGATTAGTGTATAACTCATCTTCATGTAATTTAATGACTTCACGTTCTATAGGACTAGATATAAGGTTACTCTTCCCGCCCCCGATATTAGTGTCAGTAGGTTGGTATAACAGTTCATATCTTCTATATGCTAACTGCCCTTTCATATTATTTAAATTCTCCCAAAACTCTTCTACTTTCTTTAAGTCTGGTTTACTTAGTTTCATCCAATACCTCCAGTTACTTCTTATCAATATATGCCTGTATATAATTCTTCAAGTGCGCGTTCTCATATCTAAGTGTCGATATTAAATCACTCTTTGCCTTGTTTGATATGATTAATATAAGTGCTATTAATGCCAATACTATTGCTGCTATCATCCACATTATTTACTCACCTCGTTTAAATGTATATGATCATATATACTGAAATCTCTAGGAGCATCAACTGCATCATTTGCTTGTACTCTGATGATTACTTGCTCAGTTATATATTTACTTAGTTCATATAGTCCTATGATCATTAATGTTTTGAATATGCGTTTAGGTGTTTCGGATTTGTATGTGCCTTTGGTAAAACGTGCTTTTAATGACTCCGTAGTAAGTAACTCATCTTCACCTACAACTATATATTTAAATTTCTTATACATATCCTCTAGTTGAATTGGATGCTTTAACTTCTTAATCTCAAATGTTTCGCCAGGCATTCTTATACTATCTCCAACGTAACCAGGTTGTTTTAACATGTATTTAGTCATATCATCGACTCCCCAATTCTAATATGTCTGTTCTAATCTTCTTAACTTCCAAGTTATATTCTTTAGCCGTTTCCAAAGCTTCATTATAATCATCAAATATTAACGCTTTAGCTACATTTGTTGATGTTTGTAGTATGCTTTCACTTTTATAATCTCCGTAGACAGTTATAATCTCACCTGTAAACATTCTTCCTTCATGCGCAACAACATAATAGTATTTACCTATTTCCATCTCACTCACTGTCCTTTCTTAAATCTCTGATTTCCCAAGCAACTATCATAATCAACATAGGTAATGCTAACTCTATTTTCCTAACAGTTATTAACGTCAAAGAAATCACTGCTATTAAGTTGACAATAAAGTAAGCCGAAATATTTTTAGCTCGAATCACATAATGTATACACATAGCGCCGAAAGCCAATATCAATATATTAATTAAAAAGTCTATTTCCATCTCACTTACCGTCCTTTCTTTCATTAAATATACGTTCCGCCTCTTCCTTACTCTCTGCCTCAACCACAGTAAACGTCTGATTGTCCTTAGCCTTAGTCACATGAGAGTGCGTGTGACCTATGCTGTCTGTGAATGTAGTGATTAGGTATTGGGTCATAGTGTCACTCCTACCTAATATCCTAGTTTATTTAAAACTTCATCTTCTGTTGCATATATAAAATGTTTTGGTGGTTCAAATGGTTTGTCACTAGGTATAGATAATCTATAACCTAACTTAGTTTTAATAATTGCAATTTCAACATTGTCAGTTGGTATATATAAAGCTTGTTCCTCGCCATCATTTTCAAACTCAAATGTTCTTCCATCTTCTAACAGTTTGCTTTGTATTTTGTTCATTTCCTACTCACTCCTTATTAAGTAACTCTTTCACACGTTCTACAATGTCTTTACACGTATCCTTTGTCTTTATCTGCTGTTCCATCTTGCCTTGCATGATTACGCTCCATTTTCTTTTTGTATGCTGCGATTAGTTGGTCGATAGTATATAGGTTATAAGCTATGTCTATTACAATAACTATTGCCAATTGATTGGGATAAATTTCTTCGAATACTATCTGTGGCGTACCAACAACTGCATCTTGTACAAATTGTTTATCTTTAAAATTGAACATGTTGTGAAATTCTTTATTTTTAAAACTTGATTCAATCACTTCTTTTATCTCTTTAGCAGTCACTCCTACTTGATTAGCAATACTCAACCCAAACGCTAACATATCTGCTAATTCATCTAACTGTACATCAAGTGGCTTTCCTGGTTTCTTCTTCCAATTTTTAAATGTTTCTAACGTGTTAAACCATTCAAAAAACTCAACCACATATGCTATCTTGCTATCCTGTAAATTGAGTGTTGGTATTCTATCGTCAAAACTCTTTTGTATTTGTAGCAATTCTTTTAATTGATCTATTGTAAGTGTGTTAGTCATTTTGTTCGTCCTCACTTTCTAATTCTTTAATACGTTGTTTTAACTTTATAATTTCTAAATCTTTTTCAATTGATTGTTTAGGACTGAAAATTAATTCTTCATCTTCAAAGTAGGCATTAGCTAAAACATAAGGTGTTAATAATCTATTTTCTTCTACATATTCTTTATTAATTAATACAGGGTAACTAATTTTAGTGACTTCTATCTTTTCTACTTTTATATCAAGATTGTTAAGCCCTTCCTCAAACTTTTCACCTTGTTTAATAAAATTCATGTGACGTTCTTCTTTATATCTTCTTAATGTTTGTTCAAATGATTCAGCCATCTACTCGTCCTCCATATCGCTTAGTAAGTTGCTAAATTCGTTTGTGCCGTCTAGTTTGTCCATATGTTCTAATACTTCTCCGTGTTTACTTATTTCTCCTCGTTCCCCTTCTCCGTTAGATACATGAGCTAAATGTGCAACTTCTGGATATTCTTTCATTAATAATTCTTTTAGTGTATCCCACGCCTTTGCTTTGCCGTAGACTTCTTGTAATTCTTCAACTGATTCATTTGTAGCTAATCCTGAATACACGTTAGCCTTTATATTTCTATGTTCATACTCATACGCCATATACTCACGCTCCTTATATAAATAGACCTACAACAATACCTATACAAATACCAACAAGTAATCCAGCTAATGACATTTCATATACAAATCGTCTAGAAATTTTGATGAATTCATTTGTGAATTGATTGTTAATTCTTTCTAAACCATCAGAATAGCGTTCGAATATTTCGGTGTAAGTCATTTCATCAAGTTCTCTAACGTTTTTATTTTCCATTTAACTCTCTCCCTTTTCCAACCTATCAATGTAGTTAACCAACGCAATATATCGACTTACACTAGGATTAGCTTCTGCTTTTTGGCGAATGTGGTCGGTTAGGGCGGTATATAATTGTTTCCAATACCTCACTTCTCCATCACAAGCCATTAACTCGTCGTGTTGGATTTGACCATTCAAATCCATATTTCTCGCCCTATTATTTAGATTTTCATTAGTAGCTTTTAATTTCTCATTCTCACGTTCTAACCTTTCGTTTTCTGCTTTGTATTGGTCACGTTCACTTCTAAATCGGTCTACTTCAGTTCTCAATGCAACTATCGTTTCACCTAAATTTATTAATCCCACTCGCCATCACTCCTTAATCTAATATAAATATGGGTCTGCAACTCAAGAAGTTATCTATTGATTCACAAACATCCCAAAACTCTTGAAAGGTTAACTCTGTTGCTTCTTCTGGATTTTTTGTACCAAAAACTGCATGTTTTCCAATCATACCTTTGTAAAAATAAGGTTCTCTTTTTTCAGGGTGTATCTGCAATAACATCATCTACTCCACCAGCTTTCCGTCACGCCAAATTAACACTAGTTCTCTGTCGTCGTTTTCAATGTAAAAATGAGTTACCTCTACGCTTTCGGGGTTTGCAAATAAAACTCTATTAATACTCTTATCATCATGTCCTACATAACGAGATGCTTCGTCTCCCTTATCATCGTGTTTCCATCGTTCTATTAATTTAGGTAATACAGTATCTTCCGTAATTTCATCCGCTACTTCGACTGTGAAGTAGTCATCTGAACTAAATTGATGTACACTACTAAATTCTGCACGACCCGAAGTGTTAAAATGCACGTTTTCCATTCCAGTCTCACGAGCATAGAATGTTTCACCTTTTATCCCGTTCTCCCACGCGTATTCAATCAACTGTGGTAAGTTTAGTTGTTTCTTAGTTTTGATTTTCATTGATCTATCTCCTTAATACCGTATTCATCTTTCATAACAACTATGTTATTTTTAACTTCTTCTAAAACTTTCATTTCTTGTTTTAAATCTTTCTCGCTAACATTGGGACGTTGTATATACATTTCTAAAGCGTGTTTAATAATGTGTTGGCGTTTGTAGTCTTTCATTCCTTAACTCCTCCATTACTCTACGATTCCGTTTAATATCCTCACGTGATACTGCCACAATCACACTATGTTCATTCACATACTTTAGAAATCCGTTTACTCGGTTTTCTTTTAACATCCTTGCAACTTCAACGGAATTCATCCCGTTTGTGTTTATTTTGTATTTAACATCTACTGTGTTGGATAGGATCATGATATTTTATATTTCTCCATTACAATGTCATACTTCTCAACAAACCTATATCTGTCTTGATGCAGTTTTTGACTCCACTGTGTATACTCGTCCATAAATTTAAGTTGTTTCATATAATCGCTAAACTCAAATTGTGCTAGTTCCATGCTGGCTACTGATTGCCAATATCTGCTTGTTCCTACTTCTGCGTTATAACTTGTGTTGCTTGCTTTAAGGAATGACTTATAACTCTTATCTGCTAGTTGCAATAACTTTTTAACCACAACATCTGCATGAATCGTTAGTAATTGTTCTGCATCCATCTACTTCACATCCCAATTCTCAAATGCACGCTCGATGTACCATTTAGCCTTAGCAATATCTTCTTTGCCATTCTTGTATGGGGAACGTGCTAAATACTTAATCGCATTGCCAATGTGATAAGCTACGTTAGCGTTGTAGTGTTGTGTTACCTGCTCTATAAAATCTATGACTTCTATATCACCGTAGTTATAATGTGATGGATGATTGACTGTGTCGTTACGCTTAGGTTGTTGTACGTCGTTAGATTTCTTTTGGTCGTTCAATATTACTTTTGTAGTAGCACTCAATCTTTCTTCACCACTCACACTTTCAGTAATACTTTCCATATGATCTTGCCAATTATCAAAATAGTTTTCATCTGTAACTGTGTATAGATTACCGACCGAATCAATCACTGCCTTATTCTTATCATCGTCATCAAACTCTAATTCAATTACTTTACCTACAACTGTTATCCCTCCACTGTGCTCGCTCTTACCTAAGTCATACACAATGATATATTCACCTTTGTTCAAGTCTCTGATTTTCATTTAATGCACCGCCTTCGGATAAATACTTGTTTTCATTAAGTACTCACACCATTTACTACGTTCATGTTTTTGAGGTGTACCATCGTATAGCCATGGACGCTCACTCTGCTGCTTTTCTTCCAACAGATTGCCATACGCATTTCTTTCTCGTTCTTCTCTTTCTAGTTCCTGCACCATAAATCTATAATCGTCTAACTTCGTACCTTGAGGGACATAGCAAGCCTCTTTTACCGTCCAATTATATTCAAGTCGTTTTCGTATTTGAGACTTACTAATACCATTTAGATTAGCTTGCTCCATATATTCATCTGGAAACTCATATACCTTATCTCTAATTCTCATCGTATTTTCCATCAGCTATATCTCCAATCCATAATTTTTACTTTGTCAAATTCAATAAATTGTCCGTCTAGATAATCATTCTTATGCAATTCCATATCTCTATCGATTGCTTCTTCTATATTGTGATTTTCGTAATGATCATACACGGGTATTTCTACTTGTCTTTCAAATGTTGCGTCATAACGGATTGTGATTGTTTCCATTTTCATTGTTCATCACCCTTTAGCTTTCTTTCGCTCACGTCTCACCTTGTTCAATTCTTCATATGTTATCCAGTCTTTACCTGTGTACTTAGGTGCTTTACATATCCAAGTTAATTTCACATCTTGATATTTGTATCTAAATAACTTCGCCTTTAATTTAGCTGTTTCAGTGGCCATACCTTTCACATCTATAACTTCAATTAACTTTCCATCATTCCACAACGCAAAGTCTGCAATATATTCAGCTTTACGTTGTTTACCAAGTTTAGGAATCAACTCATATCGTGGTTGCAATTCGATATAATCATAACCATCTATAATTAATCGTTGTTCTAAGTACTTGTAGTATGCACATTCAACTTTGCTATCGAATGTGATACCTTTATACTCAACTTTCTTTGCATTGTATTTACTCATTCAGCCACTCCTATAAGAAATCAAATATGTTTGTTTCTTCAATTCGGTTTAGTTTGTGTTCTGATTTAAAATTCTCTAGCTCGTTATCATTCATTCGCAGCATGTCTTTTTTAAACCAAACGATATTCTCACCATCACCTAACGGCTTTACTGAACCAACATCTTTGCCTTTGGTATCTACCAATCTATATTCGTCCATCTGTCTGACCACTCCATCTCATTGAATATCAATTCTTTGTTATCGTCGTATGCGTCAAACGGCGTTATAAGCCTTTTATTAAGTAATCTCTCTGTCGCCCAACCTAATTCAAGCAAGTTAGCTCGAATGACTGTATCGTCCTTGTATGTCTCTCTGTATAGATATCCTAGTAGAGTTTGAAACTGTGCTATATTCATCCGTAAAACCTCTGTGATTTCTTGTAAAATTCAAGCTCAACTGTTCCTGTTTCACCGTCTTTGTTTTTAGCAACGTTAAATTCTATATCAGATTTTCCGGTTTCGTGATCTTGCATTGATTGGTCGTAATAGTCATCACGATAAAGTAGGAAAATCATATTAGCGTCTTGTTCTATGCCACCTGCTTCTCTTAAATCACTCATCATCGGACGTTTGTTATTCCTAGATTCAACACCCCTACTTAATTGAGATAGGGCTATAATGACGCAACCTGTTTCTTTGGCAATGATTTTTAAATCTCTTGATATCTTTTCTACTTCAAGTCGTCTGTCTTTCATTTGTACGTCAGATTGCATGAGTGTTAGATAGTCGATAAATATTACATGTGGTTTATCTGATTGCGTCATTGCTCGTTCTCTTATATCTTGTGGCGTAATTTGTGCAGTATCTTCAATTCTTAAATTGCCATGCTTTTTGATTTGGTCTATAGCGTCCATAACCTTGCTTGTGTCATCGTCGCTTAGTCCGTCAGCTTGTTTGACCTTGTGCAGCGGTATGTTTGTAATGCTAGATACAAAACGTTCAACGATATTATTTCCTCCAGTTTCTAAACTAAAAAACGTTGTCGGATAACCTTTTAAAACGATATTCCACATAATATTCAATGCTAGAGCTGTTTTACCGGTACTAGGACGACCAGCCAATACATTCAACTGACTTTTTTCAAACCCCATTATCTTGTTATCAATTGATTTAATACCTGTTTTGATAAAATCTTTAGGCTTGTCAGATAGTATGTTATCCATTACTTCCATTAAGTAATTATCTGTTGGGTTCTCTTTATCTATTTTCATATCATCCAATATCTTTAGTTGCTCCATAAGATGTTTAAAATTACTCTTACTAGGCATTGATTGATATTCTGACGCATGTCTTATCGATTCTCTTAGTACATAGCTTTCTAGCAAGTTAAGTTGGTCTTGCATAAAGAACATTTTGTCTGTACCGTTCGAACTGTATATCTTGCTTAGCCTGTCTGTAGAAATGAATGTTTTATCTTCTCGGCTTTTGTAGTAGATGTCAGTTACATCAATCTTTCCTGTATCTAACGCATACTGTATAAAGCCTTGAATATATTCATCCGTAAACATTTGAGGTTTCAGCTTTAGTTTCCCTAATAGAGATGGATGGTGCATAAGATTAGAGACGATTGCTTCTTCGGTATTTAATACATCTATATTAGTCATCGTCATTCATCCACTCACTTTTCATCTTTTGCCATTTCTTTTTTAACTGCTCACGATTCTTCGAATATTCAGGATCATGTTTCATTCTGTATTCGTGCGTTTCTTCTTCGGGTATTAGTGATTCATTAACTAGTGTTGGCTTACTATCCATAACTTCCGATAATGATGGTTTATACTTCTGTTCACGAATGTACTTTTTTGTTTTGTGTAGTGTTCTGTCATAGTCTGCATACATCATTAGTTGTTCAAGCCATAATTTGGTTTTTAAGTCATCATTAGCAAAATTCATATTGAAGGCTGAATCAATGAGACTAAGTATTGTGACTGCTTGTTTTTTAGTCATAGTCATTTGCCTAGCCCTCCTCATTCATTAACTGGTCAAATAAACTGTTGTTGTTTTCATTTTGGGTTTTGACAGTTCTTTCTTGTTTATAATCATTCATATAACTTTCTTGTGATAAAAATGTTTTGGGGTATTTTTGAAATTGTTTATCAGTAATTGTTTTTAGATAATCTTTAGTCCCATTCATAATTTTTTCAAAGTCATGTTTTTTTAATGCTGATTTAAATAAACTAAATGCTTTCTTCTTATCTAGTTTCTTATCATATAAATTCCACCATTGTTCAAATTGCTCTTGCGTAACTTTAGTTGCGCTATTATTAGTAGTCTCTGTAGAAGTCTCTGGTGTAGTCTCTGGTATTGGTTGGGTCATATTGTCACTATCTAATCGTGACACATTGTCACTTTGTGTCGTGTCATTTTGTCCCGATGGTTGTGCCATTATGTTATTTAACTTCTCATAATTGATTGTGTACCATTTCGTTCTATCGAATGCGTACTTGTTATAATTACCAGTTAGCAACAAATCCTGTCCCTCTAAGTTATATATAATTCGTTTTATTGTACGCTCACTCCAAAACTTGAATTGTTCATGCCATGAAGTGTAAGAGTTATATATCCATTTCTTACCGTTATGTTGATGTTTACTTGTATTTAACCAATAATGCATTTGTTGAAGTACTATTGCTTCATTTAATCCAATTTCTTCAGCTAACTTTGGCAATACTTGTATTGGATAATCGTCTATCAGTAATTTGCTCATTCAACTTTTACTCCTTTCAGCATTTTGTTTAATCTCTCGTCAACGTCCACCCATGAATTTTCAAGATGATACTTCTTATTGAAACTATCCATGCCCATGTCGTGTTGCTCTTTATGATGAAAGGAACATAGTCCTAATACTTTGTTATTAAAATGTTCTATCTTGCGTCTGTTGCGTCCACGACCTACCGCTTGATAATGTGCTAGCTCTGCATGTTTTCCGCAGATAACGCACTTTCTCTTGATAGTAGCCATGTATAAAAACGTTCTGTCATTCTTGATTAGATCACTTGTTTTATATCTGAGCGGGATGTTGTTCTCGAATATCCATTCAATTGCTACATCTATAATTTGACTTGCTATTTTTCTAGAACAATCAGCTAGTGATATGCGCTCATCGTAGCCATATAGAACACGTACATATTCTTGGAATACATTTCTCATATAATCTTGTGGAGTGCCTGTATGAGCTTCTATGTCGTTCACAAGAGCAAAGATTTTTCGGCGTTGCTTATCTGTTATTTTATATGGGTCAATGACTACTACATCGCATTCAACTTCAAGCCCATTGTCTAGCAATAAGAAATCTTTGTTATTAAGTGTCACACCCTCGATGACAGCAGTAATAGTGCCGTCATCTTGTTGGATGTAGTTTTTTATTACCGCCATATGACCACCTCTTAGAACGGTAACGAATCACTGTCTAAGTTTATGTCGTTATTACTGAATGGGTTATCATTGCTTGAACGTTGGTTATTTGCGCCTGTCTGTTGTACTTTAGAGGTGTTGTTTGCCTGTCCGTTGTTTTTTGGTTCTAAGAATTGAACACTGTCTGCGACAACTTCAGTAACGAACACTCGTTTACCTTCATTATTTTCATAACTTCTTGACTGAATACGACCATCAACGCCAGCCAAATTACCTTTTGATAAGTAGTTATTTACATTTTCAGCTTGATTTTTAAATACAACTACGTTTATAAAATCAGCTTCACGCTCTCCTTGAGCGTTTGTAAATGTTCTATTAACAGCTAGGGTGAAGTTAGCAATACTTATGCCAGATGGCGTCGTTCTAAATTCTGGGTCTTTTGTTAATCGTCCTACTAATACAACTCTGTTTATCATAATTATTCATTCTCCTTATCTAATTGTTTTAGTCCTGCATCTAGTTTTGCGTTTGCTGTTGCCAAATCTTTGCCACTTAATTTATTAATATTTTCAATTCGTAACCAACGCATTGTTTTCTCTAGCGTGGCGTCTCTGCCTTTTTCTTGTGATATGCGTACAAATTCAGCTATCTTATCTTCTAGCTCTTGTGCATCTTCACTACTAGCATTCGGTAATTCTTCACCGTTGTAGATGTATAGACCTAAGCCGTGTAATGCTGCTGCTTTTACGAAACATCTTTTCTGTGCTTTGTTGATGTCGAACGTAGTAGCTTGGCCTTTAGATAATGCTTTATTTTTAAAATCTAATACTGGTAGCCATTCTGATTCAGTCACACCTTTCAATGTGATTGATACTTTTACGAAATAGCCTTCTGGAGTTGCTAGATAAGGTACAAACACTTGCTCATTTGGAATATCAGGATGCGGATACTCATGTATCTTTATTTCATAATTTGGGTCAACATTTTTAAGTTGCTCATGTGCATGTGTCCAAGCTAGATAGTTAAAGCCATTCTTCTTTTCAACATGATCAGTTACGTTAATTGTGTTTAACTGTTCAAATAATGTTTTTTCACTCATAATCTAACTCCTCATATTTATCTTCTTCTATATGTGTATGTTTAATCGCCATGTGATATGACATATCAATTGTCACTTCATCTAAACCGTTAAACTCTCTTGCTCTACTAAACTGCGTTGAGTAGCTAATTTCAGGGTTACTATCACTAGGCTTATTAGTGACGTATATTGGCATTTCTCTGTGTCTGATTAAATATGTCACTGTTTCTTTTGTCATTGACGAAACACCTCTATCCGTGTATATTTAAGTTGTATATTTAATTAATCGTTGGACTGTTAAGCGTTGGCGCGCTTAGCGGTCTTTTTTTCTGCATAATATGTGTTCCAAAATGCGTAACTACCGATGTAGCTTGCGATTGCGAATACTACGCTGTAATGAAAATCAAAAGTTATCATCGAGAAAATCATTGTGCTTAGTACTGCAGTTGACCATGCTAAAATATGTCTCATGTTTATTTCTCCTTTAGTTAAATATTTCCTGAAAATTTTCTTTTAAGAACTCTTGCATTGGTTCTCTGTTAAAAGCCCATTTGCCTCCATCAGGATAGTAAACAAATTGTTTTAGTTCTTTGATGTATCTCGGATTCATTAAAATGTTATCTTTCAACCATTTATATTCGAATCCTGTTTCGTCTATTAGATCTTGCATTGACCACCAAACCGGCTTTTCTTTGCTTAGTAAATCGTTGTATTCTTCTCTTGTAATCACTACATACTGTTCTGGTATTGTTACTGTAAGTTGTGTCATCTCAATCACTCCTTTCGTGTATAATTGAGTTATAAGGTGGTGATATTAAATGAAAAAGATTTACGCACTAGAATTTTTAGATGGCTCTACTATTGATATTTATGATGAAACAGTCATATCCGGCATCGTTAATTACGACGATGAAAATGGTTTTTACTCTAAAGTAGTATACGAAGATAATTGGAATGGCGATTATAAATCTCCAAAATCTATCGGTACTTACCATATACATGTTGGTGTAATGGGTTTTTATACTTCTGTTGATATGTTTTTCATCCAAAATGATAGATACGACCATAAAGCGTTTATGACTTCATCTATTAAATCCATTCAATTTTAATTTTTGGGAGTCACTTTTTAATTAAAGTGGCGTTTATTTCTTCTTCTAATTTAATTAATGCTTGCTCATATATAGTTACTAAATGTTCAGTTTTAAAATGTGATTTCGCTGCAACTTTTAAGTCGTTTAAATTTTCTTTAGCATCTCCGTAAGTTTGACTTTTAGAAATAACATAATCTAATATTTCTCGAGATAATCTATTAACTTTTAACAAGTGGTCATTTTGTAAATCACTCATTCCGTTTCCTCCTACTCTGATAAAAATTTATTGATAAAATATTGTTGTCCTTTTCCAGTAACTTTAGGTGTTTTGCTAATAGATGTATGACCATCTGAATGCGTGATTGATGTTTCTTTTATTTCAAAAAGCTCACGTTCCATCGAATATTGCGTTGGCATATTGTAATCAACACCTTGACGTTTAATTAAGAAACCATTCTGTCTTAACCATTCGAATAATCTACGTTGTCCAATATTCACACCGTTTTGCTTAATAATCTTTGCTAACTCCCCAACCAATATTGAAGTTTTAGTAGTTGCTACTGCGTCAGCAAATATTACTTTTGGTTTGTCCTTCTCAATCTGAGTTTCTAACTGGTTAATCGTGCTATTTGCGATTTTCAATGCACGTTGCATTATCATTTCTGGACTATTCCATGCTTTTTCAACTTGTATGAAATATTGTCTTGCTCGTTTGCCAGGCTCACTTCGTTGAATCATTGCGATTTCTTTTGCAGTGTCTAATGTTAGAATATGATTAACTTGCTCATAAGTACGTGTCCTTTTTTGACCATGTACTTTTTCAACTTGAGAAACGTAATCAACTCCGTTCTCAAAACCGTATTCAATCATTCTGTCAAACCATTTATCATATCGCGTTCCTACTTCTAACGCTTGATGTAGTTCGCGACCACTTATCGCAATTTCTCCATTTTCTTTTTCTTGAATATTAAACATTTGTGATACTTTCGATTTAATTTGTAGCTCTTGCATTTGATTTCCTCCTATTAAGTTACTTGTTTTTCTCTCGAAAAAAGATATTCTATTTCGTACTCTGGAAAAAATTGGTTTTTAATAAGTAACGCTTCTCCAAACTTAAAATCTGAAATTCCGTTAATCTTATCTGAAACTGTTTGATATCTTACTTCTAATAAATCAGCGATATCTACCAGAGATACATTTTTTTGTTTTCTGACACTTTCTAAGTTCGACAACATAGTACCTCCCACCTTTGATACGAATTTTCGTACTTATGATTAAAATTTTTAGCAACCTTAGCTATTGCTTAATTACAATATATACGAATTTTCGTATCTAGTCAATACTAAATTTCATATTTTTTATTTGTTTTTAACTTGATATACGATTTTTCGCATGATATTATATAGGTACAAATTAGAAATGAGGTAAACGAATATGACTAAAGAAAAAGATTTAAAACGTCTAATGGAAATAAAATCAGGTAGTGTGAAGGCTTTTTCAGAAGAAGTTGGTTTAGCTTATACAACAGTTAGATCTATTTTAGAAAGAGGAATATTTAACGCTAAAGTAGAAAACGTCATCAAAATTTGTAAAGGTTTAGATATTAAACCCGAAGATATAATGGGAATTGAAAAGCCTAAAGCAGAATCTTCAATTGAAACACTACCAGTTAAAAAAATTCCAGTTGTTTCTAAAATATCTGCTGGTTTACCTATCTACTCAGAAGAAAACTTAATTGATTACATATACTTTGCTACTGATAAAATTGATTCTAATAAAGAGGAATTTGGTCTTAAAGTGTCTGGCGACAGTATGGATAAAATATTTCAAGATGGCGATGTTGTAGTGATTGAAAAAGATTCTACTGTTGAAAATGGTCAATTAGGTGTTGTTATGATTAACGGTTACAATGCAACTGTAAAGCGCATTAGATATAACGGAGATCAAATTATATTAATACCTGAATCCAACAATCCTAATCATTATCCACAAGTATATGGATTGAATGATGAAGTTAAAATAGTAGGTAGAGTGGTAGCAAGTCAAAGATTTTTTTAACCAACTTTTCCAGCTATTTTCACGAATACAAAATTCAAATAATAAAGGCGGAATTTAATGGAGGATAAAGAATTGAACTATTTATACGAAAGTAGGAAATCTTATCTAAAAGAAAAATTGTACCACTCTGAAATAACATTAGATGAATATGCCAAAAGTTTAGAAAATTATAGGATGTTTTTATCCAATATTATTAAGGAGGTTAACTATGATAATAAATGATGAAGGGTTTGGATATGTTCACATTAATACTGGCGGAAAAGAACTTTCTGACGAAGAAGTTGAAGAAATGAAAGAGTATTTAAGGGGTAAAGATTTTAAAGGAATGGTCAAAAAGTCGGAAGAAAGCCATCGAAGAGTAATGGAATCTAAAATTACAGACAGAACAATAATATGAATGAATTTAAGCTATTACAAACATTTTAATATAAAAATAGTGTAAAGAAAAATGTGTGGGGAATCAACTTATTTAGGAGTGATTCTATGCAAATATTAAGGAAAATATACGAAGACGACAAACCAAAATACCATGTAAAAACTGATTTAGGTTTAATCATAAAAGTAACTGTTTCAGATGATATGACAAAAGATGAAATTAATGAACTTATTAATCTCGTAGCACAAGATATGGATAATAAGCTAAAAGATAATATAGAATAGTTCATCATTATTATAATTTTTTATGGTCAGTTCACTACTGCACTATATATTTTTATCTTTTAAAGGAAGTGAAAATAATGGAAGAAAATAATAAAGAATTATTAATTGTTATGCCAATACTTATAGCAAGTTTTATTTTAGCTTTGTTTATTAGTTAATATAGGAGGAATTCATATGAAATGGGATTTTAATGATTATTTCAAACCTGGTTATAGCAAAACACCAAATGATGATTTTATCGAATTTTTACTAGTTATAAAGCAAATGCATTTAAACAATAAAATTTCAGAAGAACAAAAAATAAAAAAATTTAAAGATTATGCTAATAAAATATATCCTAAATTATAAAAACGCCTAACCTTGTTAGACGTTGAGAGGTGGTGAAATGAATGAGTGATGATAAATCAAATAAAGAACAAATAAAATGGGAAGAACATGGTGGTGCTTCCCCTGGTAAAGGTGAATTTAGGAACCAAGAAACAGGAAGTTTACAAAGCAAACCTGCCAAAGCGCCAAAACCACCCAAGAAAAAATAAGACACTTAATCGAAATGAATTAATATCATTTTTATTTTCCTTTCATAATCAATATATGTATCTCTTTCGAAGTTATTAGTTTCATCATAGATATTAACGGCTTGTTCGTATGTTGTTGTAACATCAATATCATTTTCTAAGGATAGTTCTGGAGATGTATAAGAAAATTTACCAATCGTCCCTTCAAGTATAAGTTTGTTTTCAAAATCAAAAATATACGCTTGAGTGTAGTTTTTATTTGCAGGTCTTTCATGTAAAACTCTAGGCAATACTTTGTAATTAGATTTAATAGATAATCCTGTTTTAATTTTCTTGTCATTCATGTATTTTTGTAACCACTTGAATACAAAAGGATATATATACATTGATAGAAGACAAACAATTACTAAACTAACAATAAAAATATTGATTAATTTTATAGGAGAAATATTATTAATGTTAATACCTAGAAGACTTAAAGAAATAAATGAAATAAATACATTCAATAAGGATAAGGAAATTAGTAAAACAGATTTATCTGCATTTTGATTATTATTGTAAAACACAATGTCTAATTGAGTAAGTATCCAATATGAAAAAAGCCCAGGTAAACCTGTCGCAACTATCGCTAATATAATATTAAAATCCAAGATCTCACCTACTTTTTATTTAATTATAACATAAAACTATAAAACAATACCAATCCCATAGTTTTTATCTATGGGTATATATTTTTATCTTTTTTAGGAGGAATGTACTATGCCAGTCAAGAAACAAGGTAATAAATGGAGATATGACTTTGTATTAAATGGTAAACGTTATAGAAAATCTGGATTTACCAAAAAAGTAGATGCAACTATAGCAATGAATGAAGCTTTTGAAAAAGCTAACAAAGGATTTGCTCAAGATGATAAGACACCGTTTGTTAAATACTTTAATTCGTGGATAGAGATTCACAAAGAGCCCTACCTAACACGTAAGTCAGTTCAAACATACTATAATGCGAAGAATGTATTTGAAGAGCATCTTGGCAATCTGCCATTGAAAGATTTAACTAAGACAAAATATCAAGAATTAATTAACTCATACGCAAGCACAAGAACTACCGAATCAGTTAGGAAATTAAATTACTGTTTACGTTCAGCAATACAAGATGCGTTACACGAAGGTATTATTTATAAAGACCCTACTTATAAGGTTAATATTAAAGGTGCCATTAAAGAACAACCAGAAGAAGATAAATTTATGCAATTAGAGTATTTTTATAAATTAAAAGAATATGCACAAAGTCAAAATCAATTATCTTACCTATTTATATATTTAGCTATTGTAACTGGTGCTAGATTTAGTGAAGTACAAAAAATGAGATACAAAGATTTTAATTTAGAGAATGAAACTGTTCATATTAGAGGTACTAAAAACGTGACATCAGATCGTGTGATTAAAATATCACGTGAAGATATAAAACATGTTAGACAAGTATTAAATGACTTCCCTATTAATTTAGATGGAGATATATTCAGAACTGGTGCATCGTTAATTACACACAATGCAGTTTCTAAAGTCTTACAGCGCTTCTGTTTAAATAATAAGATAGGTAATTACACGTTACACAGTATACGTCATACACATTGCTCTATGTTAATTCATAACGGTATATCAATATATTACATTTCAAAACGATTAGGACATGCAGATATAACTACTACCCTATCAACATACAGTCATTTATTAGAAGAAAGTCAAAAACAAGAGGAAAGTAAAACGCTGGAAGCCTTGCGCCACATGTGATACAAGCATTTCATGTCAACGAAACCTCAATTTTGACATGAGTTTTATTATTTTTTACGCCAATTTGACATGGCGTTGACATTATTTATGAAAGTCTATATAAAGTAAAAACACCGAAACCCTATTATATCAAGGATTACGGTGCCTCAAGAAAGCTCAAAATATGTAATTAACGGAGAGTGAGGGATTCGAACCCTCGAGACGCTTGTGGCGCCTACACACTTTCCAGGCGTGCTCCTTCGGCCAACTCGGACAACTCTCCATTTCATTGTATTAAAAAAACAGAAGCGATATTTCACTTCTGTTTATATGACCCCGACGGGACTCGAACCCGTGTTACCGCCGTGAAAGGGCGGTGTCTTAACCGCTTGACCACGGGGCCATGGCTCCACAGGTAGGACTCGAACCTACGACC
>NZ_JXCF01000069.1 GCF_000875895.1 Staphylococcus gallinarum | reverse complement strand
CCTTAAAGAAAAACAGTTGGTGTTTTTTTCTTAATTTTTGTATATCTAGATATTAAACGATATTGGTTTATTCTTCAAGATATATATTCGGGTGAGCGACTTCTTAAACAAAATAAGGAGGCGATTTTTTATGAGTAAAAAAGCAGAAGAAATTCAGGCAAAACAAAGTTTGGAAAAGGAAAACTCAAATTTTTCTAAAACCGGATACTCTAATAGCCGGTTAAACCGACATATTATGTAC
>NZ_JXCF01000068.1 GCF_000875895.1 Staphylococcus gallinarum | reverse complement strand
TAGGAGATGGTCCTCCCAGATTCCGACGGAATTTCACGTGCTCCGTCGTACTCAGGATCCACTCAAGAGAGAATAAACTTTCGACTACAGGATTATTACCTTCTATGATTCATCTTTCCAAATGATTCGTCTAATTTATTCCTTTGTAACTCCGTATAGAGTGTCCTACAACCCCAACAAGCAAGCTCGTTGGTTTGGGCTGTTCCCGTTTCGCTCGCCGCTACTCAGGGAATCGATTTTTCTTTCTCTTCCTGCGGGTACTAAGATGTTTCAGTTCTCCGCGTCTGCCTTCAGATATGCTATGTATTCACATATCGATAACACGACATAACTCGTGCTGGGTTTCCCCATTCGGAAATCTCTGGATCAAAGCTTACTTACAGCTCCCCAAAGCATATCGTCGTTAGTAACGTCCTTCATCGGCTTCTAGTGCCAAGGCATCCACCGTGCGCCCTTAATAACTTAATCTTTTTGTTTTCCAATACAAC
>NZ_JXCF01000067.1 GCF_000875895.1 Staphylococcus gallinarum | reverse complement strand
GTATGGGGAACTCTAAAAAGTGAGTTATTTAGAGGAGAAAAGCATGCGATATTCGATAATAAGTCTTTAGCAATCGAAGCGATTGATTCATTTATAGAGTTTTTAATAAAGACCGTCTTACGTTAAAAATGGCTACCCTCATATCGTAGATATGAAGATAGCCAAAATACATTTTTGTTTTTTATCTGTCTACTTGACGGGGGGAGGGGCAGTTCAGTTTTCACTCTCTTTTTGATTTTTTAGAAACGAGTTTCTTCTTATCTTATTATTGAGAATATTTTTAAAATGAACAAAGTAATATTTTAATTTTGTAATTAAGGAGTGTTTTATTTTTTATGACTATTAAACAAATTGTGAATGATTTATTAAATAAAAAATGGTCTTTAGAAGATTTATTTTGGTTAATTTTTATGTGTGTAATATTTAGTACTTTTGCTACACCATTTTTTGGTATTCCGATTGGAATTATTGCTTACTTTTTATTTTTCTATAAAGATGATGATCTTGATAGGATGACAGAAAAATATGATTATCAAGATAAAAATAAAAAAATAGAACATGCATTTATACCGAGAAAAATTATTGATTATTTAAAGCTCTAACAATTAATGGGTTTAAACCATCTGCGATATTCTTCATACCAATAAATAACAGGCCTAAAGTTAAAATGCCTGTACCAATAATTTCTGTGATGAAATTAGCAAAATAGTTGGGGATAGATGGTGCTGTAGAAAACACACCAAGTTTGACTTCTGGTTCTTTAGTTGCTTCCCAATGTGGTAAATAGGCAAGCCAAACAAGTATCGCACCGACTATACCTCCCAACATTTGAACAATTATATAACCTGGCACCATAGACCAACTTAATGAATGATTCATAGCAAATGCTAGGGTAACTGCTGGATTTAAGTGAGCGAGAGACATCTAGTCCTCATCCTACAGCAATTACAATCCAGTCAGCGCCATACCCTAAATTACGTTTCAAATTAACATTTGCACAGACGCCGCCTCCTAATAATACGAGTATTGCTGTTCCTAAAAATTCAGCTACATAAACATTCATAATAACACTATCCCTTTCTACAAAAAAGACACTTGTTTCCTTGAGTGAAGGTACAAGCGTCTCTAGTTCTCCCTAATAATTATCAACTTAAAAAGCATTATAAATCTTTTGTGTAAACGTCGTCAAAAACAGTTAGAACCAAAAAATACTAGTCTTTTTATTGATCTATTTTTAATATTTTTCTAAATAATAATTGGGGCTGAAACACATATGTGTTTCAGCCTCGAAAGAATTAATTGTGAAAACTTCTAATAATTCAAATTTAGCATATAAGATTATTGTGAATCAATCGTTTTTAATATTTTTCCTTCTGTTTATCATTTCACTTTCAAAGTCTTCAGATTGTGAGTTTATATATTCTTTGAGTCTGTGCTTGTTAGGTGATAATGTTAAACCTAAAAACTTACGTTCTTGGTTGGCATCTTTATAGAAACTAACCATCATACAAAGCACGATGATAGAGAATGGTAAGGCAGTCATGATTGCCATATTTTGTAGCGCATTTAATCCATTATCTCCACCTGAGAATAGTAAAATAAATGCAATCAATGCTTGTGCAATTCCCCAGATGACTTTAACTATTGCGGATGGGTTTAATGAACCAAATGTTGTTTGCATTCCTAATACGAATGTCGCTGAATCGGCTGACGTAATAAAGAATGTTGCTATTAATAGCAACGTTACAATGGATAACACAAAGCCTAATGGCACCTCATTAAACACACCAAATAATGTAGTTTCTGGAGGCATATCAAATATTTTAGGTGTTTTTTTCGCAGTTTCGATACCTAGAACACCAAATGCTGCAAACCAAACTAAACTTACAAGTACTGGGGCTAACAGAACTCCAGATACGAACTCTCTAATTGAGCGTCCTTTAGATACACGTGCAATGAATATACCCACAAATGGACTCCAACTAATCCACCAAGCTAGTTGGAAGAACGTCCATGATTTCATCCATTCATTTTTTTGTGAATCTAATGGTGCTGTATCAAACATGTTAAATAAGAGCGTGTTTAAATACTCACCTGTTGAACTTGTTAGCATATTTAAAATAAGAACAGTTGGTCCTACAATAAAAACAAACAATAAGATTATGCCGGCTAAACCAATATTAGCGTTACTCAAATATTGGATACCACGGCTTAAACCTGACCATGCACTTGTTAAAAATAATATGGTAACAATAAGTATAATTATACCTTGAGTCATGATAGTATTTGGAACATCAAATAGGTAGTTTAGACCACCTGCGATTTGCATAGCGCCTAAACCTAGTGATACTGCT
>NZ_JXCF01000066.1 GCF_000875895.1 Staphylococcus gallinarum | reverse complement strand
TAAGACGGTCTTTATTAAAAACTCTATAAATGAATCAATCGCTTCGATTGCTAAAGACTTATTATCGAATATCGCATGCTTTTCTCCTCTAAATAACTCACTTTTTAGAGTTCCCCATACACCTTCCATAGGTCCATTATCTATACAGCATCCAGGTCTTGACATGCTTTGTTTGATGCCGAATTGATCTAACATAGTTTTATAAGGAATACTGGTATATTGACAACCTCTATCATTATGC
>NZ_JXCF01000065.1 GCF_000875895.1 Staphylococcus gallinarum | reverse complement strand
CGGGTGAGCGACTTCTTAAACAAAATAAGGAGTCGATTTTTTATGAGTAAAAAAGCAGAAGAAATTCAGGCAAAACAAAGTTTGGAAAAGGAAAACTCAAATTTTTCTAAAACCGGATACCCTAATAGCCGGTTAAACCGACATATTATGTACACCCCCGAACCAAAATTACACTTTGATGCTATGACAATTGTTGGGAATCTTAATAAGAACAATGCTCACAAACTGTCTGAATTTATGA
>NZ_JXCF01000064.1 GCF_000875895.1 Staphylococcus gallinarum | reverse complement strand
TTATTAGTTAATCATTGTTTTATAAATATTCTATATTGTAATTCATACCGTATATATAAAGAAGTAATATAAAGTAAGAGGGCATGTTAAACATTATCAAAAAGAATTATCTAAGAAAGGTATTAATTTATAATTTTGCATTCCTAACCACTATGATGTTATAATGTACTTAACAAGGAATCTAACATGAATAGCACCTCCTCTCTACGTCAACTTGACGCCTGAGAGATAGGCGACTCCA
>NZ_JXCF01000063.1 GCF_000875895.1 Staphylococcus gallinarum | reverse complement strand
TGAGTATTTAATTTAACTGCTTCATTTTTAACCATATTTTTATAATCTTCAATTTCAAGATTGTTCCGTATTATTTCATGATGTTCTAAAATCTTTTTATTTATTTTTTTCAAAAATAACCCCTCTTTTAAAATATTAATTCTTTTTAATAACCCTATATACAGTAGAACGACTTACACCTGTTTTTTTAGCAATCTCTTCACCCGTGAGTTTTTGTTCATCATATAAGAATTTAATCTCT
>NZ_JXCF01000062.1 GCF_000875895.1 Staphylococcus gallinarum | reverse complement strand
CCTACTTTTTCAGTTTCATGTTCATATTTGACGTTTAAAGGCTTTTTAAGCGTTTCTAATGATTTTTGGTATTGTTCTATCAACTCATTGCTTTTTTGTTGTATATGGCTTAATTTTTGGCTCTCACGCTCATATTCTTGCTTATGGTATTCTGTTTTTTGCTTATATCGGCTTACCTGATCATGTTTAGCATTTGTAACTTGTCTTGATTGTCCTCGCTCCAAATCATACCCACGTTGATTAACATATTCGTTAAATCTATCTTGAAACGCTGTTAACGCCTTTTTATTCCCTACAACTTCTTTTGCACTTAATCTACCGTCATCAGTGATAGGGACA
>NZ_JXCF01000061.1 GCF_000875895.1 Staphylococcus gallinarum | reverse complement strand
GTTTTTAGAAGAGAAATATTATTTGCTTTAGATCATTTCAATAATATTTTACGTCCTGAATTATTAAGAATGATTTCTTGGTATATTGGCTTTAATAGGGGTTTTGATTTTAGTTTAGGAAAGAATTATAAGTTTATAAACAAATATTTAACTGATAAAGAATTCAATATGCTTTTAGCTACTTTTGAGATGAATGGATATAGAAAGACATACCAATCTTTTAAGCTTTGTTGTGAATTATTTAAATATTATTCAAATAAAGTAAGTTGTTTAGGAAATTATAACTATCCAAATTACGAAAAAAATATTGAGAATTTTATTCGTAATAATTATGAGAATTAATTTTATTAGCAACCACATTTTTGGTTGCTTTTGTTTTGATTTTGAATTTGGTTTTGAACTATGAGTGGCTAGCATTTTGCCACTCATTTTTTGCGTTAGCAAAAACATAAAGGGTCTGGGATTAATCCCAGCAAGCCGGTATATTCAGAACGAAGTGGCTAGAATATACGACGCTTGCCAAACCACTATATTACTTGAGAAAATATAGATTATATTATAAGCTATATTTATGAAAAGGAATATTTTTCGTCAGAAAGGTGGTGGGACTTGTGAACGAACATAAAGATAATTTGGCTAGCGATTTGTCTGTTGGGGGAAACCGTAAACCCAACCGCAAAGAGCCAAAACAAATTAGTTTCAGAGTGAGTGAACAGGAATATTCAAAGTTGAAACAGTCGGCAGAAACTTTGAATATGACAGTGCCTAATTTCGTTAAGAAAAAGGCACAAGGCAGTCGATTAGTGTCGCCAAAATTAGACAAAGAAACGCGACAATCGATTGCCAAAGATTTAAGTCATTTGGG
>NZ_JXCF01000060.1 GCF_000875895.1 Staphylococcus gallinarum | reverse complement strand
TCCGCCCATAACAAATATAAACATAAAAGTAGTCAACCACATACTAAACTCAACAAAAAATGCAATAGTTAAAAAACTTATAGAGATAGACAATGATCCTAAAATAAAAACAAATAATGACCCTTTTCTATCCACTAAAAAACCACCAAAATAACCAAAAACAATAACACTCATGGTTCCAGGAAAAATAACACTATTACCTATTGTCGCTACATTTACATGATAAATAGTTTTCATCATA
>NZ_JXCF01000006.1 GCF_000875895.1 Staphylococcus gallinarum | reverse complement strand
GTAGATAGTACGTAACCTACTCTTGCACCTGTCAAAGCATGAGATTTTGAAAGACCATTGACTACAAAGAGCTGATTTCGTATAGATGGAAATTCCATAAACGAATGGTGTTTATCTTCATATACATTTTCACTATATATTTCATCAGTAATAATGTATATCCCTGTCTCTTCAAGTACATTTACAATAGAGGCGATATCATCATACGTTAGTGTTGTCCCAGTTGGATTAGTCGGATAATTTAATATAACTGCTTTTGTCTTTTCGCTAATAGCTTGTTTAATAGCAGAAGCTGTAGGTTTCAAATTCGTATTTCGAGTATCGATAAGTTTGACATCACAGCCCGCTAATTTTATAAGGGGCTCGTATCCTAAATACGTAGGAGCAGGTAGAATCACTTCATCTCCTTCATTCAATACAGTTCTTAATATATCATCAATACCTTCGGAACCGCCATTAGTGACTAATATTTCATTCTCAGGATTATAGTACACTTGGTATTTAGTAAATGTGTATTCAGAAATTGCTTCTCTCAACTCTAGTAGTCCTTTATTATGCGTATAACGCAACTCATTATTTTGTATTGCTTTAATCATTGCTGCTTTTACATAGTCAGCTGGCGCAAAACCTGATTGTCCTAAGGTTAAATCAATACTGTTTGGATATTGATCAACTTTATTTGAAAATTGACGTGTACCAGGAATTTCAAGGTCATGAATATATCGATTTAATCCTTTCATCAATAATCCTCCTTCATTTTAATCAAATTGTCTATACTTAATCAAAAATCATTTTTCTTTTGTAGATTATGATCATAATATGATACGCCAAATAAAGTCACTGCATTTAAAATAATAGCATAAATAATTGTTATATTTGAACCCGGGCCAATAATAATTAGGCATAAAAACACAGTAAATATACTTACTAAAATAGCAAAAAATGCTGCTCTTTTGGTAATCCATTTAATAAATAAACCTAATATTACTGGTATAAATATACCTCCAGTTAAAATAGCATACGCAATATCAATAGCAACAAGCACTTCTTTGATCAAACTTGCAATTAATATTGTAATAATAGCTAAACATAAAGTAGTTAAACGTGTTAGTTTTAAAAAACTAGTATCATCGATATCTTTAAAGCATATAGGCTTTAATATATCATTTGAAATAATGGTAGATGACGCAAGTAATGTCCCTGAAGCCGTAGACATAATTGCTGCTGCTAATGCTGCCAACACAACCCCCAATAAACCTGGGGGCAACGTTTCAAAAGCTATATGCATAAAAACATTTTGTGTATTCTGAATATTAGGAAATAAAACATATGCACACATACCTATCGTAACCATAACCAGTGAATACAATACACTATACACACCTACTAAAATGCCAGAGACCCTAGCAATGCTTTTTGTTTTTCCAGTAAAAAAGCGTTGCCATATATCTTGGCCGACCATAACACCGAGTGTGTATGTCACAAAATAATTAAATATTTCATTCATGCCAATATTCATAAAATCCAAATGTCCTGATGGTAAAGCTTTAAACAACTCATCTACCCCACCAACACTATGTATACTTATAGGCAACATAATTAAAAACATACCTGCAGTCATTACAGCAAACTGAATAAAATCAGTAATAGATAATGTCCACATTCCTCCAAGTATTGTATAAATAAATACAATACTTCCACCAACAAGAATCGCTGTATGTATATTCCAATGGAAGATAACCGATACTAATGAACCTATAGCAATAACTTGTGTAACACTCATCATTAATGTGTAAATTGCTGTAACAATAGCACCTATCATACGAACTTTTGAGCCATACAATTTAGATAATAACTCACTGATAGTAATAACTTCCATGTTCAAAATCCGATTTAAAAAGCACAAACCAAAAATGGTAATGCCTACTCCCATTGCAAACACAAACCAAAATCCAGAAAAACCAATTTCGTATCCTAATTGAGACGAGCCAATGGTTGAAGAACCACCTAAAAATATAGCTGTCAAACATCCAAATAACATAAATACCCCTAAGTTGCTGTCCGCAAGTATGTACTTTTTCGACGACTTCGCTTTCATTACTCCTAAAAATCCAATTGACATCAAAACACCAAAGTACAATATAAATATTATAAAATCTATATTCTTCATAAAACTCCCCTACCCCTTTGAATATAAATAAATCTATGATTATAAATTGCTTCTTTTATTTAAAGCAATTAATGTTATCATCTCAAATATAATGGAAGCAGCAGCCATAGAGGTTATTTCATTAGCATCATATGTCGGTAATACTTCTACCAAATCAAAACCTTTAATATTCAGACCTTTAAGTCTTCTTACATACTCTAGTGCTTCAAAACTTGTTGGACCTCCAACTTCGGGCGTACCAGTTCCTGGCGCATATGCTGGATCTAAAAAATCAATATCAAATGAAATAAAAACAGGGTTATCTCCTACCCTTTTACGAATAACTTTTGCTACATTCTCAATTCCTAAGTCACGTACCTCTCTCATTGTAACCACTTGATAACCTAAATCTTTTGCATTTTTTACATCTTCTGGACCATATAATGGCCCTCTAATACCTATTTGAATCGATTTAGATGTATCAACTAATCCTTCCTCTACGGCTCTTCTAAAGGGTGTCCCATGGACATATTTTTCCCAAAAATAATCATCCCATGTATCACTATGAGCATCAAAATGGATCAGTGATATCGGTCCATATTTTTTAGCAAACGCACGCAAATGTCCTAATGTAATTGAATGATCTCCTCCTAGCAAAATAGGTACTATCTCTCTATTTAAAATGGGTTCTAATTTTTCAGTGATTTTATCATACGTCTTCAAAACATTGCCTGGTATCACATCAACGTCTCCATAGTCTATACCTGAACAATAATCAAATATATTGATCTCCTGATCTAAATTATAAGGTCTTAACAAAACTGAAAAGTCTCTTATACTTTGAGGTCCATACCTTTGGCCTGTTCTATTTGATGCTCCTGTATCAAATGGGACGCCCATGATCAAAAAATCTAAATTATCTAAAGTGTTTTCAAATGGTAACCTCATAAATGTCCTTGGGCCAACAAATCTTGGTGACATAGATGAATTTTTTGGTTTAAACATATACATAACTCCTCGTATAATAAGTTTTAATGTCTTAATATCAAAATATTGTACATGCACTTTCGAAAAAACAGTTAAAGATAGCGCTTTCATTTAATGTGAAGCAACATTACAAACTAAAACATTGACAAGCATCAACTATAATACTTAATTTAAAAATGTAACTCACTATAACAATAAATAAGTAAATAAAGTAATTTTAACTTTATAATTATAATACTTTACCCCACAATAACATAATTAATATTATTTATTTCAATAATCCTTACATTTATAAAAATTAAAGCAGAAGATAGTACTTTTTAACATCTAAAATTTAAAGATACTGAGAAAGAGGAATGCGTATAAAAAAGCCACAACAGTTATAACTTAAAGTATCACTAATCTAAGAAAAGACTTAGTGATATCTGATTATAACTGTCATGACTTTATATTTATTTTGCCTATTACATCTCTAAGCCATAATATCTAAAGTATAATATAGATGTGTTATTCATTTAGTATTATATCTTCTAATTGCTTATATTCTATGGATAACTTGAATGATCCAACCTATTCTCATCTATTTGTATTTTTTAAAATCTTAATTCCTATAAAAAGTATTGGCAATAATATTATGATTGTTATAAATGATAAAGTTATTGATGTAGTGCCCTGATTGAAATTTTCACCTATATGTTTTATTTCATAAAAGCCACTAGAAATATCTAACATACTATGTAATATAATCACACTCCATAAATTTTGAGTAACATAATAAATTGCTGCAAATAACATACCTAAAAATATAGCATATATAACCTGTGTAACTGCGCCAACATAATCTGGATTATGAGTTAAGTTCAATAAGTGCACAATGCCAAATATGATAGAAGACATCCATGCAGCATATATAGGTCTGTTATTTTCTAGAAAAGCATTAAAAATGAGACCTCTATATATTAGCTCTTCAAATACACCAATAGTGATATTATATGCACACAATAAAAAAATAGTAGCAACTGTGAAGTCAATTGATTTTATCATCTCTAGATGCGTTACTATATTAAGGATAATAATTATAAATACAAAAGATCCTAACCATAAACCATATATAAAGTTAGTAAGATTAAATTGAAATAACTCGAGTCTATGTTTCCGTTTAATATAAATAATAATCATACATACTACGAAGCATTGTGATAAAAAATGATTTGCATAATCAGTAAAAGGAAGTATTTTACTAATAAAAAATACAAGTATGAAGAGTAATGAAGTTATCATAGTTAAAAGTACAAATTTAATACTGTTTTCTTTCATTACCTTAACTCCTGCCTGTATTAATACTTTTTATCACATCATTTTTTATTAAACTGAAATATAACGGAATCAATATAATTATCGTAGATATGATACCTGGAACTGCATTGACAATCACTAATAATATGGGTAAATTTAAAATTTGCGCTAACATAATTCTAGATAATGTGCTACCTAATATAGCTGCCACCACTAATGAGAAGATATTCACTTTAAAAAAGTAAACAATTAAAATAGCTACCAACCTAAAGCTAAATGATATAATTAAATTTATAGGATTAAATATACCTAATATAAACAGAATAAAGCTAGATAACAAACCACCAACAAAATATTTTTTTATACCAAAAATAGCTAAAATTAAAAGTGATACTGGTGCGGAAAGTTGAAAATCTAACCCTGGTAGAATAGAAGGTATTTTGATTATTGCAAGTATACTAAGTATTGCTGCGATACAACTAATCTGTGTGATTTCTTTTGATGACAATGTAAGCACCCCTGTTTTTAATAGATTATTTGTTTGGGTCGTTGTTCTAAAAATGCGATATACTTTTTTAGGTCTATATCTTCATCTACAAAAATAACTCTCCCACCAATACGTGTCCCCTCACTTTTGATATTGAATATCCTATGATAACCTAAGTTAAAAGAGGCATAATACCCCGTAGTATAACTTAAGTCATCAGATACACATAACTCTCCTTTAACACCTTCAAATGAATTAATAGATGTTGCTATTGCCAAGGCATCTTTTACGCGTTCTGAAATATTTTCACTTTGTTTTTCATTTTTAAATGCAAAACTAGTCACTCTAACACCTCTGTTGCCAGTTAAATCTAATCGTTCGCCTGTTCTTGCAGATAGAACAATGGCACCAGTATAAGTCACATCATTTTTAATATGTATAAATCCCTGTTCTAAAGCCTTTTCTGAAACACCACTTTTATTGGCCAAGTCTTTTATACGAATATCTTTATTTTCCTTTATTGTTAAAGCTTGTAATTTTTGCATAGGCTCTGTAATTTTTTCAATTTTTAAATTCAAAAAATCGATAGCTCCATTTTCATGATAGAACCCTTTTTTAAAAAATTTTTTTAGATTTTTTTCTAAATCTTCAAATTCGCATATTGTTTCAGCGCCACTTATATGAATATCATTATTGCTTGCTCGCATCTTAATACTATACATCTATTCACCTCTATAATATTGATTTATTATTGTAAAAAGTTTATCGACATCTTCTTCGTCATGAAAATAGGATAACGAAATCCTTAATGTTGGCTTTTGAACTGTTGGATATCTTAAGTAACTTAAAAATATATTGTTATCTAAGAGCTTATGATATATTTCCTCGGCCACATCTAAATGATCAAAAGTAATATGCTTGATTGGAGAAACAGAGTATAGTTGATTTGGTAAAAGCTTTTTAAAACACTCATTAAAATAATTACTTAGATAAGCTATATTTGCTTGTCTTTCATAATTATTAGATAAATAATGTAAACCTTTTTTAATAAAAAATAAATTATATATAGGTAAACTACTCGAGTAAATGACAGGTCTCCCCTGATTCACCATTAACTCCTTCACATCGCTATTACATAGAACAACGCCACCGTGCGCGCCCCAAGCTTTTGATAAACTAGCAGTTAAGACATCTACATCTTGATAATCTTTGAATATGTTCAACCCTAAGCTATGAGAAGCATCAATCAAAAGCGTAGCATCGTATTTATTTTTTAAGGCGACTAATCTATCCATATCTATGATATGACCGTTAGTCGAAAAAACACTATCTGATACTATTATTTTTTGTACATCTTTTGCTGCATACATTCCCAACATACTTTCTAAATGATCATAGTCTAAATGATTATAAATCACCTTTCTTAATCCATTTAGTTTAATACCATCTATAATACTGGCATGATTTTTTTCGTCAGAAAAAATCAACACATTCTCATCTTTTAAAATATTAAATATTGTTAAATTTGCGTCATAACCACTATTAGAAATCAAACAATTTTCAAAATGAAGCCAACTACTGATTTCAGCTTCTAAATGATCATATATAATTGAATTACCACTCACTAATCTAGAACTGGATAAATTCAGGCTATACTTTTTCATGAATTGCTCAAAATCTTTAACGTTAAAGGCTAATTGTCCTAATCCTAAATAGTCATTAGATGTAAAGTTGATATACCTTTGGCCATCTATAAATATGAACTTACCACACACAGATTCAATAGCTTTAAGTTCTCTATACATGCCTGACTGATGTAAATTTTTTAAGTGCCTTTGTATATTCATTCTCGTGTTCCTGCCATTTCATTATTTCCAAAATCGACTTCGAAACCTAAATCTTCAATCATTTTATAATCCAGTTTATTAGGCTGTCCGCCTGTTATTAAGTAGTCCCCCACAAAAATCGAATTAGCTGCCTTCAAAGCTAAAGGTTGTAGTGAGCGTAAGTTAATTTCTCTACCTCCAGCAATCCTTATTTCTTTAGATGGATTGACTAACCTAAATATAGATATAAGTCGTAAGCACTTCATAGGTGTTAGTTCATCCATTTCACCAAATTTAGTACCTTTAATAGGATGCAAAAAGTTAATCGGAATACTATCGGCATCTATTTCTTTTAAAGCAAATGCCATATCAACAATATCTTGACTTGACTCTCCCATACCACAAATCACTCCAGAACAAGGTGATATATTATGCTTTTTCATAATTTCTATAGTATCTGTTCTATCTTTATAAGTATGTGTCGTTACAACTTCTTTATGATAATTTTCACTGGTATTTATATTATGGTTATATCTATCAATACCTGAGGCTTTTAACTTTTTAGCTTGTTCATCATTAGTCAAGCCAAGACAAGCACATATTTTCAGCTGAGGATGATTTAACTTGATTTCTTCTACAGCTTTACTGATATGATCGATTTCTTTATTACTGGGCCCCCGACCACTCATAACGATACAATACGTACCTATATTATTATCGTGAGCGACTTTAGCTCCCTCAATGATTTGTTCTTCAGGGACAAGCGCGTACCTCTGTTTTTGTTTCATATCTCTAGATTGTCCACAATAACCACAATTCTCTGGACATATACCACTTTTAGCATTTAGGATCATATTTAATTTTACTTTTTTTCCAAAATAATGCTTCCTTAATGTATATGCTTCATTTAACAAATCTAATGTGTCAATTTCTCTATCTTCATATATTTTCAATAATGTATCTTTAGTTACTTCTTTGCCTTGTAAAATACTTTTAGCTAAGTTCATACATCCTCACTCCACCTATCAAGTTATGCTTTCTATAAATACAAAATTGATTAATATTTATGGATTTTCCGCTATTTATTTCATCTTAACAACCCATAACGTTAACCTTTTTAGAATAAAAGTTTACATTTAAGGCGTGATATTTTCAAGTTATTATATTTAAATCATGCATTACATTTTTGATACTATACTTATATTGATATACGCTGTAAAATTAAATTTTGATAAATAATATCTTTAGCAACGTTTTAAAAGGAGGAGACATAAAGTGAACAATATATTTGATGGTTTTCATTATAATCCCATGCAAAGGTTGCGAATATTTAGTATTGTCACTTGTTTTAATAAGCAAGCCAAAAAGAACAAACCCATTTCTATTGAAAGTATTTCTAAACAAATGAAAGATCAAGATATTAAAATTAGTAATCAAAATATTATCGAAATATAACAATAAAGGACACTTTCAAGAATTATTTCATGTAATTAGTTGGGAAAATAAATTCTATACTTCCCGTCATTAAACTATTATATAGACTTTGTAAACATGTGTTGTTATAAATATATTTGTTATCCAGAAATAATAAACATTATTCGAAATATAGTATGGACCTATATCAAGTAATTAATATAAATTGATAAAAAATGCTCTCGATAACGATTGATAGTGGTTCACGAGAGCATTTGATTTACTAAATATTAAACTACTACATAATCCCCAATTATCAACTATAACGATTAAAATTATTGTAAATATTCCATCATTTCCGAAATATCTCAATTAGAGATTGCATCAAGTTATTATTTATATTTTTCTAAAAGTACTTCCTTTTTCAAAAATATTGTGTTATTTTAGCAATATGAGTTTTAATGATTTCGCTTCTATTTATAGGGTTAGGAATCTAATAGACTCCTAACAAAAATAAGTACTTTATGATGATATCCTCCCTCTAAGGTAATTAAAACCTTTAGAGGGTTTTTAAATGCCTAAAAAGTAAAACAATCATAATGATCAATATAAATGGCAATATAATATATAATACTGATACCATATTTTTAGCCAAAAAAAGATAGATAAGTAAACTTACTTATCTATCTGAGACAGAATTTAATGATAATATTAATTTGCTACTTAATTTCTACAGGGAAATAAAAGAAAATACAATATGAAGCATCTTAACTCCATACATTGAATGTAGTACAATGTATAAAATATTTCAAGTATATACTTAAAATTTATTACCCTTAATTTGACAAGAGTAACCACCTAAAGAGGCCAGGTGAAAAACACCTGGCCCTAGAAGAATGGATCTAATGATAAGAATTTATTCTTTTTTAAATATAATACTCTATACAGAGAAATAGAGAAAACAGGTGAAGTTTTTTCTTCACATATTAAGTTTACTAAAATATGACTGAATTTTCAATATATTTTATATTTTTTAATATAGCGTAGTTTAAGTGAGTATCACAAATATATTATTAATTAAGTCAATAGATAATATATCCTTTCGATTACTATTATCTATTTTTACAAGTTATGTAAATTATATGATCTGTCTACGATCACACTTGTATTTTCTGAATATTCTAACAAAACTCGTCATGACTTTCATTCTAACAAAACTCGTCATGACTTTCATTCTAACTTTAACTACGATATACATTTTTGACTTCTAAGAGAATAGAAGAGGCTTAGGCTATAGTGATAAATGTTAAACTAATTGATAATCTAAACAGCTTTTTAATTCGTTCTTCAAAACAATCTTCTTAAACAGAAATATAATCTTTAAGAGGATTCATTTTGCACATTCAATCATTATAATGTTACAATTAATGATACAAGAAATTAGCAATAAATACACAGAACCTCTCACTATCAAGAATGGTGGGAGGTTTTTATGAACAAAGTGGTACCATCGATGAATTACCTTTCTATGTGAGATCGATAACTAAAAACAATATAAGTAAATTCACTAGTTCAACATCTATGTATTGATGCACATAGTGAATATAGCGCGCATTTCAATACGCGATGTAATACACACTAATATACATATAAATATACTTTTGTATAAACTCATTTTAATATGTATTGACACTCACTTCAACTTCATTATTTTTGTGCGTGCTCACTAATACAAACAGTAACGTACCAACAAAAATATCATTTTCTTATAACTGAATAAACCTTATAACTCTAATAGACTCAAATTTTATTTATGATTTTAAGTCGGAAATACTTTGTTTTTAAATTATAAATAACGCTTTAAATAAAAGTTTGAAATACAAAAAGCAGACACGGGACTTGTGCCTGCATAGGAAAAAAGATAGATCTTTGCCGAGTTTTTTCGTCTATTTATTTTGGGAGAAAATAGACACTTTTATTTTATCAAAATTAATTTCATAATGCAAAATACCACCCAGTGACATGCATAGGTGGCTGTATATAAAAGGATTGTGTATTACTTAAATCGCATGTAAATTCATTATAAACATTTTGCTGATAAAAAAACAAGATGAGTATCTAAAATTTACACATCTTGTTTATACAGTACAAACAAACCAATTTAGACTAATCTATTAGCCTATTATCATTATATCATATTATATGAATTCTGTATTTTCATCACCTATTCTACTCGTATTCTCCGAATTATCATGTAGAAAAACATTACATTTGATAAAATCTTTTTTTTATGTTAAATTGTTTTTATGATAGGAATAATGATATGTTTTTAACATATCGCTCTAATAGTCTTATTAGAATACAGAATACTTTGAAGCTTAAAATCTCAATTAAAAGTATCTAACCAGCGTATATTCATATATACGCTGGTTCTTTTTTTACACAATTAAACAGAGGTATTACAAAATTCGCCTTATAATAACTTTCGGCTAAACGTATAATTAGCCCTATTCAGTTAATGTATTTATCAACACATTTTCAAAAATACGCACCATTTTTCTTATTTCTTTCTTTGACATACTTAAAATGGGAACAAATGTGATAACATTTTCTAAATTCCTTATCATTAACCCTTCATTTTTACAATCACTAACTATTTTTTCAACTTCTTTAATATCTAAAGGTTGCTTAGTTACTTTATCCTTTACTAGCTCTACACCAAACATAAGTCCACGACCTCTTACGTCACCTACATTTTTATGTGTTAAAAGGCGTTCTAAATTATTTTTTAATATAGCAGATGTCTTTTTTATATGTGGTATAAGTTTATTTCTCTCAAAGAGCTTAATATTTTCTAGTGCTACTGAACATACTAATTGGTTTCCTGTATAAGTATGTCCATGGAAAAATGTTTTATCTGCATGTTGATTACTTAAAAATGCTTCATAAATTTTTGGGGAAGTCAAAGTAGCTGCTAAAGGCAGATAGCCTCCTGTAATAGCTTTTCCTAAACACATTATATCCGGCTGTACATTTTCGTGATTACATGCAAACATCTCGCCTGTTCTACCGAATCCAACGGCTACTTCATCGCAGATAAGTAGTACATTGTATTTTCTACATAATGTTTCAACAGATTTTAAGAAACCATGTGGATGTACAAATAAACCTGTAGCACCTTGAATCAAGGGTTCAATCACAAATCCTGCAATTTCATTACTTCTCTGTAATAGAATACTTTCAATTTGTTGCAAAATTGAATCCATCATTTCTTGTTCATTATCATAATCACTTTTATAGAGAGAAGGACTTTCAATTTGAATATTTTCAAATATTAAATCCTTAAAAATCTTATGGAAACTATCTATACCTCCGACACTAACTGCACCTAATGTATCCCCGTGATAACCATTATGTAATGTTAAAAATTTATTTTTTTGAGCGTACTTCTCTTTATCAATATTCTTCCAATATTGATAAGCTATTTTAATGGCTATTTCAACAGAAGCACTACCAGTGTCTGAATAAAATACCTTTTTTAAACTGTCAGGTGTGATACTAACCAATTTTTCTGCGAGTTTTATAGATGGTACATTCGAAGACCCTAAAAGGGTTGAATGTGAAATATACTTAAGTTGCTTCTTTATGGCTTTGTTTAGTTGTTTGTTGTTATGTCCATGAGCATTTACCCACAAAGAAGCATAGCCATCTAAATATCTATTACCATAAGTATCAAATATATAACTGCCTTTGCCTTTTTCGATGATTATAGGTTCTTGTTGAGCGTAAATACCCATTTGAGTAAAGGGGTGCCAAATATATGATAAATCTTTTTCAGCTAGATTTTTACTGTTTTTCATAAAATCCTCCTATTAATTGTTTAAAGTATTCATCTAAAAAGTCATTGAAATTACTGTTTCTTTAAATGTATATAAGGATGTATCTCGATAGTCTAAATTAAATTCATAAAAAATATTTCTGAGTCTGGAGCCCCCTTATTCTGTAATGTTTTAAAAGTCGTAGCATACATTTTACCTATATCAGTATTTGTACTTGTAATAAATAGCTTCATAACAGCCTCCGAATTTTTCTTCCTTATCAAATATAAAATGTTAAAACAAAAATGTAAACTCATTACAAAAATAAGTTTACATTTAATGCTACAATTTTCAGATATCCAACAACACTTTAGGCTTAAATTTAAGACGTTCTTTTATTTTTATATTTTATTATGTACAATTATTGATAATTAAATTAATCCATTTAAATCTCAAAACTCAGATTAAAAAATGTAATGTAAAAATTCACGATAAAACAAATTAGATAAGATATATTTGATTTAATGAGAGAGATCATGTTTATTCTACTTATATCCACAATATCATAGCGTATTTTATAGTGATTAGTATTTTAGATTTCGAAAGGAAAGTTATAGACGTGGTTTTTGAAAATGCAGTTGTAGGTTATTTAATAAATATATCCATAGATGATGGCTAACATATAGCTTTATAAAAAGAATTAAGTTTCTATTATTGCATTTCGTATTGTTTATCAAGAAACATAACAAGGTATGGTTTAAATAATTAATATTGGAGTTATATCATGGCGATTATTAACATTATTGTAATTATAATATTATTTTTATTAACAGGCTTCTTATCTGGAAAAAACAAGGATAAATTATTATTTATAAAAGCTTTTATATCAGCAATATTTATGATTATTACATCTTTTGTATCTATTGTTATATCATGTATTATTACTTATTATTTATTAGCTCATTTAATGCATGATGGGAATAGTATATTTATTTTAGGAGTTGTCACCCTTCTATTAGCAGGTATTATCAACTATCATTTTATTAAGTTAATAATTAGATTAAGTTATTATAATGAAATGCTTATAATGATTTTAGAATATTATATACAATGGACCACTATATTTTTTACACTTTATCAATTTTTCACTTCATCTTCAGAAACTTTAGAAAAATTAAAACATTTACAAATATCAACAAATACGTTAGACATCAGCTTTATGAACATTATAATACTTCCCATTCTACTTGTAAGCTGGATTTCTATTGCAATGACTAAAATTTTCATAAAGGATCATAAAGAAAACTAATACTAAATAATAGATATTATAGCTAATCTTATGAGTAAGTGTATTATAAATTGATTTCAATAAAATTACACACCATTATACCTTTATGGAAGTCGCATGTATGACAGAAAAAGAAAATAAAGAAGCATGTTAAAAGCTTTTATCGAAACCGTAAGTGAACAAAATTTCTTACCTCATATAATCATAAAATGTGATTTTTCTAGTATAACTGAAATTATATTAATATAAATTGCTTCTCTAATCATTATCAATAGCACCATATATATTTAATAATTGATTATCTGTTCAATTAACATAAAAGTCTCAATAGGCTAATTCACTGACTTTTTGTTACAGTTAACGGCTAAACAAGTGATTATACAACCTTTTCCAGTCTTTATTTCGTTTCTTTTTAATATATCATGAATATGATACTTCCCTAATTATTAAACTATTTGATATCTGACACCAACTTTGAAAAATTCTCATCCTTACTAGAAATAACGTTAGTGCGATACATTTACTATATAATAATCAACATTCTTTGACTTTGTTGTCTTGTAAATTTATAGTAATAAAAAAGCGAAAAAAGGAAGAATGAAAAGAAATGCCAACAATAACAAAAGAAGAAAAAAAGAAATTAGAAAGTAATAAATATATTTTTAGAGTAACTAATAAAAATATACATTACACATCAGAGTTCAAACAAAAAGCCGTGACCGAATATAATAATGGTAAGGAGCCCGAAGATATATTTAAAGATGCTGGCATCGATATAGACATTATTTTACAGCACCGTAGTAAGTCATATATAAACGGGAGATTACATCAATGGAGTAAGACAAAAGACAGCCTCGAAACTACTGACTTAAAACCTATAAAAACAGAAGAAAAACAAGAGGACTTCATACCAAAGCATATGGAAAGTTCTCCTATGGTTTCAAAAATAAGCGAAGAAAGTTCTTGGATAACTATCACTTCTAAAATAATGTCTCATGCCCAAAATATAACTTCAGAATTAACTCAAATTAAAAAGTTAGAAAATAACAATGAAGCTTATCGAAGTATTATTAATAAGATCAAAGAAGAATTGATTAAGTCAATCAATCAACTATAAGTCTAGCATTGAAATCGAGTAAAACTATATGTTCATAGTGCCAAAGAATAAAATATGAAATCTTTATTTCCCACATTTTGTTGCTTTTCAAGTATTTTCACCCAACCTACATTGAATATTGAAAGAGGTACATTTTGTTAGGAATATACACTATAAAATTAGGACTTATCAGTATAGATAAAATGGAAACTCAAATTCTTAATGACATATAATATTTAAATATTTTCAGAATTATTGTAATATGTACAAAACAATTTATTAGTAAGTGAAAAATTTCAGATTATCGCCATACCCAAAGATAAAAAACATCACTAATATTAACATTAATGATAACTATAGTCTTTAGGTAGTATAAAAGGAGTAGTTGTATATATTTTTGTATAACTACTTCTTTTGTTTTTATCTTTACATTCATTTCACAAAAGTAGAGCATTTACTAAATAGCAGAGGTAAAAATCATTATTATTAGCATTAAATGTAATCACTCGTATATTACATTTAAAAACCATACACCTTATAATCACTGGTATTACAAGCTATAATTATGCAAATGAATATTAGTGCTCATTTATCATATTTGTAAAATTATTATTGAAAAACACAAAAAGTCTAAAACAATAAATAATTCTAATTTATGTTTCCGATAATGAGAAATGGAGCTATTCACTCAAGTAATAATATAAACGGTAATATCAATGACAATATTAAGGCCTTCGTTTTCTAATGATTAAAGTATAAGTCGGAGATAGGCATAATGTTTATTAAAAAATTAAAATGTAGTAAATGTCATAGAGAAATTAATAAAAATGAGACGATCACTATAAAAGCCGAAGAAAGTAAATTAAAGGGGTACACTGTGCTTAGTAATTGGGCGAAAACTCAGCCTATCTTTTGTGAAGAAGTTCACATAGATAAACAGATTCATAGGATTATAGTAAACTTATAAATGAAATACTGAACTAGGTTGCTAATTTACTATATTATCAAAGGATACTATATACAAATTTCATAAATTATAGTATAAGTGAAAATAGGATGGCAATTTAATATCCTATATATTCATTTTGTAATGATTCGGGCAGGCGTGACATACGTCTGTCTTTTGTAAACTTTTATTAGACAATTAAATGTGAGATATCGATATACGCTGTAAAATTAAATTCTAATAAATAATATCTTTAGCAACGTTTTAAAAGGAGGGGGTATAAAGTGAACAATATATTTGATGGCTTTCATTATAATCCTATGCAAAGGTTGCGAATATTTAGTATTCTCACTTATTTTAATAAGCAAGCCAAGAAGAACAAACCCATTTCTATTGAAAGTATTTCTAAACAAATGAAAGCTCAAGACATAAAGATTAGTAAGCAAAATATTTATATCATATTGTCAAAATATAATAGTAGAGGTCAATTTCAAAGTTTATTTCATAACATTACTTTTGAAAAATAAATAGCTAATCTAGCCTTTTAAATCTCCTTAAGTTTTACTTTTTGGATTTTAAAACTATATAAAAGATAACTTTTCATTTATAACTATTATGACATTACAATAAAATTAGTGCATATCATTTTTATACTTAGGCATAGGTAAAGCCATTACTCATAGATATAACAGTTATAACCATTGTGTTAACGATAATATTTGCAACTAAAGTAACCTATAAAACCACTTATATTTAGTGAATTTGGACAAAATGATCGAAATGATACAAATTGATAAGACATAGGGACTAAAACAAATAAAAATTAAATATGTAACTTTGACTAAGGCACAACTCAAGCATAAAACCAACTATTTAGATAGATTGTTAGCCTTATTAATGATACTTTTTAGAGGTTAATCTATAGTGTTTTTTAATTTTAATTGCTCAAATTAAAAATTCTGAAGGCTTTCGTGACAGTGAAACTATTATTTTTTTACTTTAATACTACGTGAAAGATCATTATTCCAATTAATGCATCGACAGTCTCAAATATAGCCACTCACCAAAATTCATTCCACTACTAACCTCATTTTCATTAGTACTTAGAACAATTGATGTATTTACTTTAAATCCTTTATCATGATTAAAAAAGACAGATAAGTAAAAATTACTTATCTGTCCAAGACACAATCTAATGATAGTATTTACTGCTTAATTTCTACAGGGAAATAAAGGAAATACAATATGAACTTAAACTCCATATGTTAAATATAATAAAATGTATGGCGTTTTTCAAGTGCATGTTTAAAATTTATTCAATACACCTTCTATAGCTAACTTATCTTTGATACGAGTGGCAATACAGTATAACCACATGAGACTATCCATATTTCATTTAATATATATCCTTAAATTACCAAATACTTAATAAGTATTTGTAATCTGAACATTTCTGACTATTTCTCTTCTATATATTTTTTAAAAAGATGAAATATGTGTATTAAATCATCTATAACAGACAAAATTAAATTTCTTAAAAGGGCTATTTATTTGTAAGTCATGCTTTTTTATAAGAAAATTTTTCTCCGTCGTTTGTGTTACTTTTATTGATAGTCTTTTTAATCAAAATAACCATTAAAAATGAGCCAAGTGGAAACAACTTGACCCTAGAAGAATGAATCTAATGATAAGAACTTACTCTCGTCAAAAATACAATACTCCAAACAGAGCAAACATGTGAAGTTTAAACTTCACATGTTAATTTTACTAAAATATATCTGAATTTTCAATATATTTCGATTGATTTACTCTTTTTGTTTACTACAATAAGTTCAATTTTAATGACTTAACTGCTATGACATGCAACTAATTCCCTCACTTCTTAAAATAGTAAGGGAATTTATTAAAATCTATATTAAAGCAAAGAATCTACAATCAATTCTCTTACTTATCATTACCTAATATGTCTCGAATTTAAGTGAGTAATACTGTATTTCCCCTATCTCTCCAACTGATTCTTTTTTCATAACTGTGCTGGGCACTTTTACAAATATAAATAATGCAAATGCAATGATTATAAAATCAATAATAAATTCAACAAACATACCATATTTTATTCCCATAAATATCCAACTTTTCGCAAAATAAATTGTACCAAAAATTAATCCTATAAGCAGCATAATATATGTCACTAATGCTATGACAATTTATTAAACGCTGCCTCCCCCCATAATTACAGGAATAGTCAATTCCAATGCATTACCTTTAAAAGCAAACTCTTTAAATATATAAAACTTTTACTTCCACGATATATTTATTAACATCTTATAAAGTAGAATCGTTTAAATAAATAAACAAGCATGCTAAGCATGACTGTTTCGAAAAAAGATAGATCTTTGACGAATCTTATGGCTATTTATTTTTGGGGAAAATAGAGATAAAATTGTAGTAAACATTATTTCACAACGTAAAATACCACCCAGTTACCATGCGTAGGTGGTTGTATATAAAAAGATTGCGTGTTCAATGAATAGCATGTAGGATTCATTATATACACTTTGTTAATAAAAAATAGGACAAAGATCTATTTTAGCTAAGATACTGACGACCTTATATAAGGTCACATAATTACTTTATACATATTAACGAAAAACGATTACTATTATTTATAGAAAACAGCTGTACTGATACTCGACTATAATATTTAAACAAACATTTGAAAATACTATCTATCTATGCTATCATTTAATTAGAAATAGTAAAAAACAGATACACTATGTGTGTATTGTATAAATACTCTCATTGAGTCTTCTGAAGTTTAGTTCTCAATTATAAGTTTCTAACCACCATATTTCCCAAAAGTATGGTGGTTTTTATTTATATAAACTTCAAAAAAATGAATCTCAATATATTATATTACTTATTATAAACACAAAGCTACTTATTGATAAAATACACTTGCTCATACTGACTGTACATGTCTTCTACTATGTGTCCTCTTCGTTACTAAAATAATTTGATAACCCCTCTTAAAATGGAAATTAATTAAAACAATGATCTCATAAACATTTTTATACGCTCTCCTTTTATCTTATTCCTTTAAGACAAATAAGGTGATATTATATTTTTGGTAAGACTCAATTATAATAGAGCTTACAACTCTACTGAGAATTGCTATTTCATTTTAAAGGAGGCGTAAAATGCTTAAATTAGACCCTATTACTACTTTGGCAATTGCTAGTTTGTTGTACCTTATCGGCGTTTATATTGTCAATCATATCTCAATTCTGAAAAGACTTTGTATTCCAGCACCTGTGATTGGCGGACTATTATTTTCAATTTTAGTGGCGATTCTACAATCCACACATGTACTAACTATAAAGTTAGATTCTGAGTTTATCCAAAATTTCTTTATGTTGGCTTTCTTTACCACGATTGGACTAGGTGCTTCATTAAAACTTTTACGCTTAGGTGGAAAAATATTAATTATATATTTCTTCTTCTGCGGTATCCTTGCAGTTTTTCAAAATATCATTGGTATTTCACTGGCAAAAGTATTAAATATACCACCGCTATTAGGTCTAACCGCAGGTTCTATGTCAATGGAAGGTGGTCATGGTAACGCAGCTGCTTATGGTCAAACCATTCATGATATGGGCTTTGAGTCAGCATTAACTGCAGCTTTAGCTGCCGCTACACTTGGCCTGGTTGCTGGGGGATTAATTGGTGGTCCTATAGTTAAACTTTTAATAACTAAATACAATTTAAAACCTAAACATACTGAAGAACCAACAGTAGATTATGGTAATGTTAAATCTAATAAATATTTACAGAAACATATGAATCCTACTACAATATTTTTCTTACAATTTACTATTATAACCGTTTGTATGGCTGTTGGTTCCTATTTAGGGAACACTTTCTCTCATTTAACAGGGATTAATATTCCTATTTATGTAGGGGCTATGTTTGTTGCAGTTATTATACGTAATATTTCTGAATACGGAAAATTAAGTATTATAGATATGCAATTTGTAGATAAAATTAGCGATATTTCTTTAAGTCTCTTCTTATCTATTGCATTAATGAGTATCCAATTAACAGAAATCTATCAATTAGCGCTACCTTTAATTATTATTGTTTTAATTCAAGTGATATTTATTATATTATTCTCTATTCTCATTGTTTTCAGAGCTTTAGGTAAAGATTATGATGCAGCAGTAATGATTGGTGGCTTTATAGGGCATGGCTTAGGTGCAACACCAAACGCAATGGCAAACTTAGATGTTATTACTAAAAAATTTGGACCTTCTCCTAAGTCATATCTTGTTGTACCTATTGTTGGTGCCTTTCTAATTGATTTAATAGGCGTCCCTATTGTAACAACATTTATCAACTTATTTTAATTTTCTCAGAAAAAGAGCAGTCACTAAAATAGTGACTGCTCTTTCGAGTGTGTAATTCTAGAAACGTTTTTACATCGCTTAGAAAGACCGGGTATATCTTTCTATTTACTTTATAACCCCTTTTCTTTTATTTAAACCTGAAAATCCAACACATATTTTAAGCAAAATAAGAAATGGTTAAATCATGAAATCACATCAAAATATGATTGGTTCCTACTTCAATACAAAAATATTTAATGGATATTAGTAATCAAATATTTTTGTGAAATAAATTCAAAGTCCAACAATATATTGACAATTTGAAGCTACGTTAAAGAAGCAGCTACCAAAACCTATCAGTTATAACTGTTACAACTATTTAAAAATCACCTTTCTAACTTCACCGCATATGTTTCACAAGAAACATTTTGTAATTATTCGTACCACAACCAAATTTATAATGGGGAATTATGATCTAACCTCAATTTAATTATTCTACATGTCTACTTAGTACTATATATAAAATTTACCATTCAGTTCCATAAACATTTGCATTACTAATTTATAGATTTCATAATGGGACTTGCAAAATTTAAAAGCTTTTAAGGAGGAATATTTTGAAGATGAATAACATTAATATATCAATTAAAAATGTCAATTTAGATTCGAATACATCACAAAACCATTCTAAAGATGACATGAATGAAATACTGTATAACTTTGAAAATTTAGAACAAGGTAAGCGCTATAAATATATAAGGGAGTATACGCTTACTATGATCGAACAAATAGCAGAAAAAGAGGGCAGGGATTTAAATCGACTTTTAGATATGATGGTTTTTGACTATATAAAAAATTATCATAAAGATGACTATCAATCCTATTTATCTAGTATCAATGATTTAAGGAAACATGAAGATACCCAATAATCGGTATCTATTTCTTTTCTAACTAAAACGCGATTATGTCGATATAATTTCTAGGACTTGCTTGTCATATAAGTAAACATAATATATTAAGATTAATTTCATTTCCCATCTAATCATAAAAAAACATATCAATTTATATTTTAAAGACTTAATTTATTAATAATAGTAGACAATATGTCCAATATATTATTTAATGTTTATTGTAAATTCAATGAAAAGGACGTGACATATGAGTCATATACATCATATTGAACCCAAAGGTAATCGTATCATTAACATTTTAATCTTGATAGCCTTGATAATTATTGTATCATCACCAACAATGTTAGCCGGGGCAATTATTTATTCTGCAGTAAATTCTAAAGACTTATGGGTTTTTATAATTATGGTAGTTATTGGTATTATTTGGACAATATTTATTATGTGGTTATTCCGATGGGTTTATCAAAAAAGAAGCTACGAAAAAATGAACCAGCCGTTTAAATTAAAAGATATTTTAATTAATATTTTGTGGTTTATTATTATACGTATAATCGTAAGTATTTTTACTATAATTATGCAGAACACATATAATGATAGTATATCAAAAAACGACAAAATATTAATGAAGCAAATAGAGCAACTACAACATTTGAGTATTTCATCAGTAATCAGTTTATTATTTTTCTTAATTATGATCATTTTCATAGCTCCCTATCTAGAAGAATTACTATTTAGAGGTATATTTAAAGAGACGCTGTTTAAAAAATCTACCTTCCTGTTACCGTTAATTATATCTTCTATCATATTTGGGGGACTCCATGCTTCGACCAATTGGATTAGCTTTTTAATGTATGTAACTATAGGATTTTGCTTATACATGGCATACAATAGACGTAAAAATGTAAAGGATAGTATGATGGTACATGTATTGAATAATGCAGTTGCAGGAGTTTCTATGATAACAATATTATTTACATAAATAAAAATAACCTACTTATCTAGTAGATTAACAAAAAAGACGATGTATTATCGTCTTTTTTATACTTCTAAAACCTATAGATGAATATCACAGATTTACCATAACAAGTAGTATTTTATTAACTACCAAAGGCACAATAGTTATCTTATTAACTGTCGACTAATACGTATCTTCTCGACTACTCTGTTTCATTTTTCTTTTATTATCTACAAATTATATATTACTCAATCGTTTAGGAAATTTCACATTCAAAAGCACATATATACGCATTCGAATCACACTCACATACACTCTTTAGTGTGTATAATATAACACACATCAATGTACGTTTGTATACATATATCCCTCGTTTTTCAGATTGATACTATCTAACCTCTCTAAGGCCAATGAATAGATACTTTAAATTATTTTTTATATGGTGCAATCGTATTAATAAAAACTCTAAATGTAATCACATATAAAAATAATAAAATAAGCACCCATATATTCTCGAAAAATGCGCTATTCGTTAAGTAAAGGATAATAAATAATATAATAGAAATAAAAAGATAAAATATGTTCAAGATTATCCTCAATTTAGTTGTTGTCACCCGTATCACCTATTTGCATTAATTTTTCTAATCCCCCATCTAATTTCAATTTCAAATTACTTTAATAAGCTACTTTCTAAATGTCCCATTTATTATAACAAATTCCATACCTACCTGGGTTACAATTTAAAAATATTCAGCAAATATTTTTAAACAATTAAGTAAAATAAGAAAAAATCACCTTAATAGTTAAGGTGATTTAAATTCCCATGGCTAAGAACAACTTTTTGTATATATTTATCAAATATTGAATAAATCATTAAAACTTTCAATCATGGTCGGGTGCGTATAAATACTATCTCTTAAAATGGTATAATCTAAGTCCTGATCTATTGCCAATTTAATGATATTAATAAGTTCTTCGGATTGCATACCATATAATGTAGCACCAAGTATTTTGTGTGTTGCTTCATCTATTACAACCTTAAATATCCCTCTTACATCATTGTTAATCTTATGTCTTGGCATATGATTAACAGGTAACGTACCTTCTTTAATTTTATATCCTTGTGCTTTTGCCTCTTTAGTAGTTAATCCAACTCTAGACAATGGAGGGTCTAAAAAGACTGTATAGGGTACAAC
>NZ_JXCF01000059.1 GCF_000875895.1 Staphylococcus gallinarum | reverse complement strand
CTGGTGGTCTGGGCTGTTTCCCTTTCGAACACGGACCTTATCACCCGCGTTCTGACTCCCAAGTTAAATTGATTGGCATTCGGAGTTTGTCTGAATTCGGTAACCCGAGAAGGGCCCCTCGTCCAAACAGTGCTCTACCTCCAATAATCATCACTTGAGGCTAGCCCTAAAGCTATTTCGGAGAGAACCAGCTATCTCCAGGTTCGATTGGAATTTCTCCGCTACCCACAACTCATCCGCT
>NZ_JXCF01000058.1 GCF_000875895.1 Staphylococcus gallinarum | reverse complement strand
TGTCCCTATCACTGATGACGGTAGATTAAGTGCAAAAGAAGTTGTAGGGAATAAAAAGGCGTTAACAGCGTTTCAAGATAGATTTAACGAATATGTTAATCAACGTGGGTATGATTTGGACCGAGGACAATCAAGACAAGTTACAAATGCTAAACATGATCAGGTAAACCGATATAAGCAAAAAACAGAATATCATAAGCAAGAATATGAGCGTGAGAGCCAAAAATTAAGCCATATACAACAAAAAAGCAG
>NZ_JXCF01000057.1 GCF_000875895.1 Staphylococcus gallinarum | reverse complement strand
AGAACCAATTGTGTCATGACTAATAGTATACCCATCTCTACTTGTTAATGTGCCTGCTGAAGTATCAACAGCAGATCTTAGTGTACTGTCATCAGCAAGTCTAAAACCAGCACGATTAGTATAAGTAGCAGCGACTGCTTTAAGTCCATCATTTGCTGTAATTCCAGTACTTAGTAAAGAGTCTACTTCCCTAGAATTTGGTGCTGTCAAAGTATTTGATGCTATATTAGAGGTTACATCTTTTGAATCTGTTTCAGAAACTGTCTGGCTAGTCACTGACATCGTTGTGCTAGAATCAGCAGTATCCTCTTGAGTTGAGTAAGTGTTATCCCCTTCTTTTTCATTAGATTCTGATAATACTTTCTCTTCACGTACCGATGTACTTTCATTAGCTGATTCTGATTCTATGCTTTCTGATTGACTAATCGAAAGACTTTCAGAAAGTGAAATAGACACTTTTGTTGATTCAGAAATACTTTGTATTTCTGAATTTACTGATTCTGCTGATTCTGATACTATACTTTCTGATTGTACTTGATCGATTACTGTCGATGTCTGGTCGCCTATTGTTTGACTATTTGCTGTTAATTCTGATGTGACAGGTATTTCAGATGCAGCTAATACGTGTTGATCATGCAACATATTAACTGTAAATAAACCTCCTGTAATTGCAGTAGTTCTAAGGGCATTCTCTTTAATGATACCACCAACACTCACTTTGTCACTTTGCTCTTTATCAACTTTATCCGTTAATAAAGAAAGGCCTAACATGTTAAGTAATTGAATTTCTTTGACACCTGCCTTAACCCAGTTTTTTCCGGATTTGTACAATTTTACTCTATTTTTTTCTTCGCCAAAACTCTTTTTAAATTCTCGTGATTTTCTAGTCATAAAAAGACTCCCATTACAAATGTATTCTACAATATATTTATTAAGATTCTACTGAAAATATATCGCCGTCCACAATTTTACACTTTATATCTAAAGATAGTCAATATTATATAATGTTTATAAGTGTGAATTTTCTTTGATTACGTTTTATACTTTCAAAATTAAATAATCACTTTGATATATTTTTAACGTTAACTTTTGACCTAAAACAATGTGTTGAAGTATGGAAAAGGCACTATAGAAGAAGTGGTAATACATTTATGTATATATCGATAGATGAATCTGTTATAAATTTTATGAAAGATGAAACGGTTAAGTTTATAAAATCTACTTATACTATAGAAATTTGTGATATTTGGATTTTGAGAGTTTCAGGATAGAATATAAGTCCTAAAAAACAGGGTGGAACCCATTAAGTGTTTGAACGAAGTTTTTTAAGTCTCACATTCTATCGGTATGGATATTTTGTGTAATATAGGTCGTATTTTTAAGTGTGTGTTTAACATACTTTTATTATCTAATCTTAATAAATTGTAAAAATTCTTTGCACTACTTCATCTGCTTCTTTGTTTTTAGTGGTTTCTAACAACTTAGCCTACTTATCTTAGTAAATAGTTTGCCAAAATATTTCACACCATTTCCTTAAAGAGAGTTTGCACTCGGAATTAGTAATAAAAAGCGACAGAATCGTAATTGACCTGTCGCTTTTTTTATTTGAAATTATTACTTACTTAATTTTTCTTCTTTACGCTTTCTGAAAAATAATAGTGCTCCTAATCCAGCGAAAAGACTGCCAAACAACGTTGTTGGTTGAGATCCCTGTCCAGCTTCTGGTAAAACCTTGATACCATTTGTCTTAGATATTACATGTCTATTGGTAATTTCTTTCTCTATGCCTGTCATTTTTCCATCTGCTGTTTTTGCTTCTTCTACAGCTTGTTTTGCCCCATTCAATTGTTCTGTATTATTTAAGTTTCGTAGTTTCTCTTTAATATCATCAGAAACATTCATCACCGCAAAGCTTTTATCTGTTTGTAAATTGTCAGAACTATGCACACTGTTATTAAATGTGTAAGTAATTGGCACTTTTAAAACTTCTTCATCTTTATCGTAATACTGTTGAAGTTTTTGCCATTTTTCTGTGTTGTTTTCAATATCTGCTAAAGTTAAATCATGACTTGCAGTAATTGGTAAGTCATAAATTTTGTTGTAGTATGTTTGTTGTTTTAGTAAATCTGGATTTTTAACACCATTTTTACCTGTTACAATCGTTAATTGATTATCTGTACTCACACTCTTATCTGCTGTAAACAGTGATGTTGTGTTCTCTTTCAACGTAAGTTTAACGCCTTCTGGTACTTGCACACCTAACGTGATTTCTTTAGGCAATGTTGTACGCTTCGTTACATTACGTGTTGGTACTGTTTGATGAATGACAAACTGATCATCTTGACCTGTTGTTGTCGTAACATCTTCAACACTAAATGGTGGTACTTCTAAT
>NZ_JXCF01000056.1 GCF_000875895.1 Staphylococcus gallinarum | reverse complement strand
TCTTGACAAGTGGATTGTCAATGCAAATGAGAGGCTCTCACAGTGTCTCAAATCCCATAATATATTATTGAATTGAGTTTTTAATAATTATACAAGAAAAAGGAAAGGGTACGAATTCGCACTCTTTTTTCTAAACTAAGTATTTACTATTGTTCCTTTTGCTTATTTATCATGACTTGAATGTATAAAGCAATCCAAAGTTCGTGAGGATATGGTATTTGGGTATCATTTGCTTCAATTA
>NZ_JXCF01000055.1 GCF_000875895.1 Staphylococcus gallinarum | reverse complement strand
TTTTTACTCATAAAAAATCGACTCCTTATTTTGTTTAAGAAGTCGCTCACCCGAATATATATCTTGAAGAATAAACCAATATCGTTTAATATCTAGATATACAAAAATTAAGAAAAAAACCCCAACTGTTTTTCTTTAAGGTAAGTCGCATTCACAAACTTTGGTCAGGGAGTGAGCGACTTCTTTTTTTGTTTTTTTATTTGCATATTAATATAACACTAACAAAAGGCTTGGTCTATTC
>NZ_JXCF01000054.1 GCF_000875895.1 Staphylococcus gallinarum | reverse complement strand
GGCTTTGCAAGATTTTGATAAAAAACATAAAAATAGATAAAAAAATACTGCCATGTGGCTATGGCAGCATAAACTTGTATTCGGAGGTAATTATATCATGGTGAATAAAGCATCACAAGGTAATGTAAGAACTAGAAATTGGACGTTTGTAATTTACCCAGAAAGTGTTTCTGAAGGTTGGAGAGATATATTAGATGATGAACATATACAATGGGTTGAATCTCCATTACATGATAAGGAT
>NZ_JXCF01000053.1 GCF_000875895.1 Staphylococcus gallinarum | reverse complement strand
GTTATTTTTGAAAAAAATAAATAAAAAGATTTTAGAACATCATGAAATAATACGGAACAATCTTGAAATTGAAGATTATAAAAATATGGTTAAAAATGAAGCAGTTAAATTAAATACTCAAATGGAAAAATTTGTAAACGATCCCAATTTAAATATTGATATTTTTAATAATAAAAACTCGGAATATGTAACGGCAGACCAAACAGTTGTTTATTATTATGTTAAAATAACTCAGATTTTTTCTGATTATTACATTACTAAAGATATTAATGAATTTAATTCTTTTGATATTTTTAGTGAAGATTTTAAAATGGTTGGAAGAATAAGAATTAGTGCCGATTTTATTAATCAAGAACATGAAAATCCATATATCAAAAAGTTATTTAACAAGCATGGCTATATGTTGGAATTAATTAACTTAAATTCTTTTAGTAAAGGTTATGGTGAAAGTTTTGTAAATAAATTAAAAAAATTATCTAAAATAACAAAACTTCCGATTTGGCTATATGATACGAATAGTAAAGGGAAAAACTATTTTAGAAAAATGGGCTTTAAACACAAAGGAAATTTAGGCGAAAATAATGAACCTTTAATGTTTTATAAACCTAAATAGCATATAAACACGCTGAGAAATGACTTTTGTTACATTGAAAAATAACATTTATGTCAAAATCTTTATGAATTAATTACTATAATTTTCACACTATATAAATAAAGGGATGAAATTAATGTGCACTTTTAAAATACCTAATTTATCTATATTACGAAATATAAGTAATATCATTATAAATAATCACAATAAGATGTTTAGTGAAATTTATGAAAGAATGCAAGAAGGGTTAAAAGAACAAGAACAAACTTTACGAATGCTATCAACGAAACAAGG
>NZ_JXCF01000052.1 GCF_000875895.1 Staphylococcus gallinarum | reverse complement strand
CCTCTGTTTTCTGTACTACGATTTCCTAATCCATATATTCGATCATTAACAATTCTAAAATCGTCTAAAGAAATGTAAGTAAACTGCATGCCTCCTTTAACATCACCAATTGCGAAAACATGCTCAACTGCTGTTTCCAAATATTTATTTACTTTGATTTCCCCTTGTTCTCCCAATTTTATATCTGTATTTTCTAAACTTAAATCTATATTAGGTTTTCTACCTGTAGCAAGTAATACCGCATCTGCCTCGAATTGACCTTTATTTGTTTTCACAACGGTGTCATTATGTCTATCTTCAAAAGCATAAGTTTGAGTGTTAAATTCAAATTTAACTCCTTTATCCTCAAGATCTTTAACTACATGTGTCACAACTTCTTCATCTTCTCGTGGCATTAACTGATTATGTGATTCTATTACAGTAACTTTAGTGCCAAAATTTGCAAAAATGGATGCAAATTCTAAAGAAATATAACCTCCACCAACAATAACTAATCGTTTAGGTTGCTCTTTTAAATCCATTATGCCAGAAGAATCGTATAAAAATTTTGATTTTTCTACACCATCAATATCGGGGATGATTGGGATTGCTCCTGTATTAATGACAATATATTTTGCAGTTATTGTATCTATAATTTCATCCTTCTTATTCAATAGTTCGATTACCTTATTAGATTTAAACCTTGCTTTATAATCAAGTACAGAAATATTTTCATCATCTACCAAATTATGATAGTTTTTATGATTAAGCGCAGAAACAACTGCTTGCTTACGCGCTAACGCTTGTTTAAATGAATTATTTACTAACCCCTCGTGTACCAATGTTTTTGATGGAATACAACCGATATTAATACAAGTTCCTCCATACATTTGCTTAGATTGTTCTACCACAGCTACTTTTTTACCGTTTGATGCAGCTATTTTAGCAAGTGTTTTACCACCTTTTCCAAAGCCTAATATTAATAAGTCATATTTTTTCATGATAATCCTCCATTAAAATTTCATTGAATATGTCTCTAATGGTAATGCTACGATAAAATGCTTCTAAAACATTAAATTCTTTTTGATGATACCTCGACATAACATGACGAATCTCATTTGAAATTTTACAATCGCTCTCTAAAGACCCTGTATAAACTCTTCCAAATGATTGCTTAGTTACAAATAGTTGAAAGAGTTCTGATAAGGGTGTATCTAAAATATCCCCATTAATGCAGTAACCGCCATACTTCCCTTTTTGTGTAATAACATAATCATGGTTTACCAACTTGGCCATCACATTTCTAAGTTGTACGGGGTTAACACACACTTTCTCAGCTAATTCATTGCTATTAAATCTCTCTGAAGCATGTCTACTTAAAAAAGTTAATACATGAACTGCTATATTAAAATCTAAGTTCAATTAATCATTACCACCTATATTGTAATTTTCATAATTACATTTAAGCATGAACCTACTTATTTTTCAAATATAATCGATTAAAAAATATCAGTAACTCATAGATTCCTAATGGTTATATAATCATATTTACGCTTTTATTCATTTGATTTAAAATATTAGTCTTTTTTTTT
>NZ_JXCF01000051.1 GCF_000875895.1 Staphylococcus gallinarum | reverse complement strand
TCCTAAACTAAAATCAAAACCCCTATTAAAGCCAATATACCAAGAAATCATTCTTAATAATTCAGGACGTAAAATATTATTGAAATGATCTAAAGCAAATAATATTTCTCTTCTAAAAACCCCCTTTGCTACATACGTTGAGACACTCCAAAACTCATTACAGCAATCATAAAATTCTCGTTCTGTTGGTTTTTTTAACCAATAATTTGAGTCATCTGGAACAATTTCTTGAGTTACTAAA
>NZ_JXCF01000050.1 GCF_000875895.1 Staphylococcus gallinarum | reverse complement strand
CCGCCACAAAAATCAGTAATGGTTCAGGACAGAGTCGAACTGCCGACACATGGAGCTTCAATCCATTGCTCTACCAACTGAGCTACTGAACCATAATATGTAATGGCGGTCCCGACGGGAATCGAACCCGCGATCTCCTGCGTGACAGGCAGGCGTGTTAACCGCTACACTACGGGACCAAAAACTATGTAATTGCGGGAGGCGGATTTGAACCACCGACCTTCGGGTTATGAGCCCGACGAGCTACCGAACTGCTCCATCCCGCGTTAATATTATTTATAACGCCTACCCAATTAATATATCATGTTTGTTAAGTTAATGTCAACACTTTTTTAAAAATAATTTACAATCACTTAATAACTTATTAAATATTAAATGCGATAATTGTCGTTTGGACATCGCGTCTATCTCTTAAGACTTTATTAGTATATAAAGTTTTCGGCGTATAGTCAACAACTTCAAGAAAGTATTTTGTGTAAAAAAGGAACATAACAATATATTTTTACTTTTAGTTCCTTATTTATACAAAAATTATTGGTAAATAAGGATTAAAACCCTATTTTTTTCTAATTTTTTAGCTTTAAATGAACATGACATTTTAGTTCAAAGCTATTTTTCGTCATATATTATATTGAAATGAGTTACTTTTTCTTTTCAGATTATAAAATTATTCATATTTATTAATACTTTATTTCGTCATTATAGCTTGCATTTTCATTTGTAACGCATTAAAAGTGTCAAAGCCATCAGATTCTAAAAAATGTCCCCCATGGCTCGTAATTTTACAGCTACCACCTAATGTATCCATCAAACGTTTTGTTTCTTGATAGTTAACATATTTATCATCGACTGCACATAATCCATAAAATTGTTCTACTTTAGACTTAACATCTTTATAATCAATAGATACATCTAACTCTATATTTTCATCTATATCATGGGCATCCTCTTTGAAACCTGAAATACTGAATAACCCTTCAACCTTGCCAATCGCTGTCTTTTCAATATATTTTAGTGCTGCCAATGTTCCGTATCCGTGAGTTACAAAATATGTTTCATATTTTTGTACTTGTATTTGCTCTTCCATTCGCTTAACCCAAGTATTCATATTTTCTCGATCTTCTACCGGTATATTGAATAAAGTCACATTATACCCCTCTAATATTAAATTATTGGCTAACCATTCGTACCAATGATTTGTTGCATCGCCATATTTTGAATGGACTATTATTATATCTGTCATTATAAGTCCCCCGCATCACTAAATTAAAGCCTATCTTATCCTTTTTTATTACTATATTAATATGTATATCACTTTATTATTATCTCATATCTTCTTTATGTTTTTAAATTTTTTAATTAAAAAAGTCATTTCTAACTCTTTTAAATATTGAGTAGAAATGACTGTCTGTTTATAAATTCAAATCTATGAATAATTCTTCAACTGCATCTTTACCTTGTCTAATACAGTCAGGTAAACCGACTGCTTCAAATGAAGCGCCTGTAATTCGTAGGTTTGGATAAGTTTTTTTCACATGCGTTTGAATGTCTTTTATTTTATCTATATGGCCAACTTTGTATTGAGGCATACTTTTTGGCAATCTATTTACAATACTAAATTCTGGATCACCTTTAAATTTCATCATTTGACTTAAATCACGTCTCACAATCGATACGATTTCTTCATCTGTATGATCTTGAACTACTGTATCACCTGGTTTACCAATATAGGCCCTTATCAATACTTTTCCATCCGGAGTAGTAAAAGGCCATTTCTTCGTTGTCCATGTACAAGCTGTAATATCAGTTTGACTTGTACGCGCAATTACGAATCCAGTACCGTCATGAGTGTTTTCAATATTCTGCTGATCAAATGCCAAGACAACAGTAGCCACTGAAGTCGAATCCATCGATTTAAAATAATCAAATACTGGGTCGTTTTCAAACCATTTTGTAAATGTTTCATGAGGTGTAGTAATTAGTAATCCATCATGACTAAATGTAGAATTGTCATCTATAACTAAGTCATAACTTTTTTGATTTTTACGTATTGTTGATACTGGCGTATTATATTTTATTTCAACACCTTGTTTAATAACATAATCAACTAAATGCTCAATAAATGAACTTAAACCATGTCTAAATTGTTTAAATTGACCTTTTGGTGCACCTGGATATAATTGACGCTGTTTTTGACGTTGTTCCTTTTCATATTTCATACCTTTAATTAGGCTACCAAATTGTTCTTCTCTTTGTTTAAACTCAGGAAAGGTACTCATTAAACTTAAATCATCAATATCTGTACCATATATGCCACCCATCAATGGTTCAATTAAATTTTCAAGTATTTCATCGCCTAATCGTTCACGGAAAAACTGACCTACAGAGATATCATTATCGATATTTAATGATGGTTTAATTAAATCTTTACCCGCACGTAACTTACCTAATGGAGAAATTAATTTTGTCTTTAAAAAAGGCTTTATATCTGTTGGTATACCAAGTATTGAACCACCGGGAATTGGATATAGTTTATTTTTAGCATAAATATATGATTGCCCTGTTTGGTTTGTGATTAAATCCTCACCTAATCCAATCTCTTCAGCAATTTCTGTCATAATTTGCTTTCTGCCTAAATACGATTCTGGTCCCAATTCAATCGTATATCCATCTTTTCTATAGGTTTGTATCTTACCGCCTGCTCGATTCGATGCTTCATAAATTGTCACCGAACATTCTGGGTGTTGCTTTTTAATAAAGTAAGCACTAGACAAGCCAGTGATACCTGCACCGATGATTGCAATATTTTTACTCACAGTATTTCACGCTTCCTTTAATAAACATTTTTAACTTCGTCTACGATTGCACCTATAAATAAGGGGTCTGTATTTGGCATAGTCGGTCTATAATAATTTACTCCTAATTCATCACAGACGACCTTACATTCATAATCATTATCAAATAGTACTTCTAAATGTTCACACACAAATCCAACTGGTGTGTAAATAAAGTGTTTGTATTTATATTCATCATACAATTCACGTGTAAGGTCTTGCACATCAGGTCCTAACCAAGGTGTTCCAGTATTACCTTCAGATTGCCAACCTTCAGCAACATGTATAATATTTGAATGTTGTTGCAATAATTCTGCAGTATGATGTAATTCTTGTGGATATGGATCATTATTTCTTTCGATTAATCCTTTAGGTAAACTATGTGCAGATACTACAAGCACTGTATCTTCATGTTCAGTTGAAGGTATCTGTGTCAAAGTTTCGTTGATTTTTTGAGTCCAGTATTGAATAAATTTCGGTTGTTCATAATAATGTTCAACATGTTTGAAAGTTATATTATATTGTTCTGCTGCTTCTACTGCACGTTTATTATAAGAGCCTACAGAAAAGCTTGAATAATGAGGCGCTAAAACAACTGTAACCGCTTCAGTAATACCATCGTTATGCATCGCTTTTACTGCATCTTCGATAAATGGATGAATATGTTTCAATCCGATATAAAGTTCAAATTCGACATCTGAATATGCTTCATTTAATGCTTTACATAATGCTTCTGCTTGATTATTTGTAGTTCCCGCTAATGGTGATAAACCACCGATGAATTTATATCTATCTTTTAGGTCTTGCAACTCAGCTTCAGTTGGTTTTTTACCATGTCTAATATCAGTGTAATAAGCTTCAATATCACTTTCTTGATATGGAGTACCGTACGCCATAACTAATAAGCCTATTTTTTTTGTCATTTTAATATCATCCTTTGTATTGTTTTTATAGATGGACATGACATAATTACTTGTCTTTCTTGCTCGTTATATTTTATGCCTTACTATCTTTGTGTATATTGGTGAACAAACTGAGTTACCTTTTTCAAGGTCTCAGGATCAACTTGTGGGAATACACCGTGTCCCAAATTAAATATATGTTTACCGTGATTTAAACCTTCATCTAGTATCGGTTTCAATCTTTCCTCTATTACATCCCATGGTGCTAATAAAATAGAAGGATCTAAATTACCTTGTAACGTCTTATTAATATTCAAATTATTTGCTTCTTTAATCGACATTCTCCAATCCAAGCCCAACACATCGATAGGCAAATCATTCCATTCATTAACTAAATGACTTGCACCAACACCGAATAGAATAACAGGGACATCATGTTTCGCCTTTATGCCACTAATTAATTTGTTCATTGCTGGTTTGATATAATAACGATAGTCTTGGACATTTAATGCACCAACCCAAGAATCAAAAACTTGAATTAACTCAGCGCCTGCTTCTATTTGAGCAGATACATAGTTAATTGACATTTCTACAAGGTGATCCATTAAAGCAAACCACGTAGCTTCATCTCTATACATCATCGCTTTTGTGAAATTGTAATTCTTAGAAGGTCCTCCTTCTATCATATAACTCGCAAGTGTAAAAGGCGCTCCAGTAAATCCGATTAATGGTACATTTAATTTTTCTTCTGTTAATAATTTAATTGTATCTAATACATATGGTACATCTCGTTTTGGGTCAATCATCCCTAACTTTTCGACATCTTGAATGTTTTTAATAGGATTATGAATAACAGGGCCGATACCTGATTTGATTTCAACATCTACACCAATGGGTTGCAACGGTGTCATGATATCTTTATAAAGCACTGCAGCATCTGTATTGTAATTGTCTACAGGTAAGTGCGTAACGTATGCACATAACTCTGGTTGATGCGTGATTTCGAATAGTGAATACTTTTCTTTTAACTTTCTATATTCTGGCTGTGACCTTCCTGCCTGACGCATAAACCATACTGGCGTGTGAGTGACATCTTCACCATTTATCATATTTAAAATTGTATTATTTTTGTTATGCACCTTAATGCCCTCCTACATTATAATCATTCTTATCTATAATACCACATTGGCATATATTGCGTATTTCTTTGTGCTTAAATGTCATAAAAAATTCAAATCAACTTACATATATGTCTCAATCATTTGACTATTGTTTTCTAGTGAAAATCTATTATAATGTTATCTAAGCATATTTTATAATTATTTGGGAAAATAGATAGAAGTATATAAAAAGCATTTTATTCCTATTATATATTGTAAAACAAAGCAAGGGGGAAAATCTCATGAAAGTTTATGCATCATATGGTACATTTGGTTATTTAAATCAAATTAGACTTAACAATCCTGATCACAATTTATTACAATTCTCAGCATCTGATTCTTCAGTTATTATAGAAGAAACAGAAGACAAATCAGTGTTAAAACAGCCATTAGTTTACGATGTGTTGAAATCAGAAGGTGAATTAAATAAAGATCATTTCTTCTCAGTGATATTTATTCCAACATCTGATGATCACGCATATCAATTAGAGAAAAAATTAGAAAATGTTTCTACAGATTTTAACCAATACGCTGGTTATCGAAGCTATCGCTTTTTAAAACCCGAACAAGGTCTAACTTACAAAATTTATTTCGGTTTTGAAAGTAGAACAGCATATGAAGATTTTAAAGCATCTGATGTATTTAAAGATAATTTTGACAAACTTGCTTTAAGTCAATATTTCGGTTCAAGTGGTCAACATTCAAGTTACTTTGAGCGTTATTTATTCCCGATTGATGACAATTAATATTTAAAAATCAAAAAAAGTGGTTACTATTCATTTAAAATGAGTAGCAACCACTTTTTTTAGTCTCTTAAAAGTGTTTCTTGATATTTTAATTTTTTCACTACATTTCTAACTGTAAGCCAGCCTACTAGGAAAAAGATTACCCCAGCAAAACCATAAGTAGGATTTACAATAAAGTAAACGATTAGGAATATGATCCCTATAATGAACATAAGTCGATTTAAAAATTGCTCATATCCCCTAATCACTTTACTATCAGGAACTGGCCATACTTGAGGCCAAAGCCCATATGCTTGTTGTGTATAGAATTGTGCCATTTGCAGTAAGATAATATACATAAACAAACTACCTATGATGAGTGCTACCACTGGTTGTTGTAACCAAATGATTAATATAATTGCAATCACTACAAGACGCAATATAATATGAAATGCATCCTTCCCCCTAGCAAAGCTGCGCGTAAATAAATATAAATACATATGCTGTGCATTGAACTTTTTCTGTTTCGGTGTAGTTAATAATGGATCTAAATAACTTCGTCTTACCGCAGTCTCTTTTAAATGTTTGACGTCAGTAAACATATTTACAAATTTATAATAATTCATGTGATGTTGTTGTTCTATTTTAATTAATTTTTCCCAAGGGAATAAATGTTTATCTGTACTTTTGTATAAAATAATGGCTAACCCAATAAGGATAAATACTGCTACTATACTTGCTATGCTTTTCACTCCTAAAGCAACATAATAACTCGATGTATATATAATCAGGAGTAAGGTATATAATGACCAGCTTTCTAGTTTATATTTATACCATAACCATTTTAATACAAGGCCTAATAAAGGTAATAATAATGCCAAGATTGCAAATATAACGTAAAAACCAAATGTTTGACCATTTAAGACATAGAATAATGGAAACAATATCACTATCATTAATATCTGTAACCCAATTCGAGTAAAATAACTATAACTTATACTTTGTTTCATATATTCTGACATGTGTTTTTCAAATGGTAGTAAGAATAATCGATCTGCGTCTTTTAATAATGTTCTAATTGGAAAAATTGAAATCACAGCCATAACTACGCTAGCAATTAAGGCATAATTTATATGTTTAGGTATCGATTGTAACCAACCAGCATACCCCATAATAAAGGCACCGAGTAAAATAACTAGAAATACAGAGAAGTGGCCATTAAAAATAAATTTATTATAATATCTCTTCTCTTTTGCTATTTCACGTTTGCGTTGGATAAATAATTGTTTCGCATTTGTGGTCATCTATCGTGTCCACCCTGTGTAACATGAATATATATTTCATCTAATGTTTTTCCATGTAATCCAGTTTGTGCTCTTAATTCTTCTAAATTTCCAAACGCAACACGTTCACCTTTATCCATTATTAAAAATTGGTCGCAATATCGCTCGGCTGTAGCTAAAATATGCGTACTCATTAATACAGTTCTGCCTTCTTCTTTCTTTTCAACCATTAAATCTAACATTGATTGAATACCAAGTGGATCAAGACCTAAAAACGGTTCATCAATGATATATAACTCTGGATCGACGATAAAGGCACAAATAATCATCACCTTTTGCTTCATGCCCTTTGAGAAATGACTCGGAAAAATATTGAGTTCGTTTTCTAAGCGAAATGTTTTTAATAAAGGTAGTGCACGCTTCATCGCTTCTTCCTTATCTATATCATATGCCATAGCAGTCATATAAATATGTTCTTGTAAAGTCAATTCTTCATAAATAACGGGCGATTCTGGTATATAAGATAATTTCCTTCTATATGTTTCTACATCTTCTTTAATATTTATATCAGAAATCGTTAATTCGCCTTCCATTGGTGTCAACAATCCAAGCATATGTTTGATAGTTGTACTTTTTCCTGCACCATTGAGTCCAATTAAGCCTACAATTTCACCTTTTTTTAATTCAAAATTCATATTTTTAATAACAGGTCGTTTACCATAACCGCCTGTTAAATTTTCTACTTTTACTGTCATGAGGCACCTCCATAAATTATATTGTATCAAAAAATGCGTGTTCTTCATAAATTTACAATGATAAATGACGGAAAGAAACGACTAATGCTATAATAGTCAGTAACTATCATAGAAGGAGTGAAGATTTATGTCAGAAACAATCTTTAGTAAAATTATAAATGGCGATATTCCTAGCCATAAAGTATACGAAGATGATTATGTTTATGCTTTTTTAGATATTTCACAAGTAACTAAAGGTCATACATTATTAGTTCCGAAAAAAGTTTCTGCTAATATTTTTGAAACAGATGAAGAAACTATGAAACATATTGGGGTTGCTTTACCAAAAGTTGCAAATGCAATTAAGAAAGCTTTTAATCCTGATGGACTAAATATTATACAAAATAACGGTGAATTTGCCGATCAATCTGTTTTCCACCTTCATTTCCACCTGTTACCAAGATATGAAAACGATGTTGATGGTTTTGGTTATAAATGGACAACACACGAAGATAGTATCGATGATCAACAAAAAGCAAAAATTGCAAAAGAAATCGCTGCTCAATTCAACTAAACATGCTTACCACATAGTATAATGGGTATATAAAAAATGTTAATGAATAAGAGATATTTAGAAATGAGGAGAATTTTTATGAAAACAGCTCAAATTTTATTAGGAATTAGTGCTGGAGTTGCAACTGGTCTAGGTGTTGCATTAATGAATCGTGATAAAAAAGAGTCGATTGAATTAAACGCCCAAACTAGAAAGCCAACTGGCGCTGAATCAGAAGTAAGCAGAGAAATTAATTCTATCAAACAAAATATTAATGATATTGTAAATTATGTAGCTCAAATCAAATCTGAAAGTACAGAATTTGGTAGCTCAATAGGCGACGAAGTAAAAACAATGATTGGTGACTTTAAATCAGATATTGATCCTAATATTAAACGTCTGCAATCTCACATTGAAAACCTTCAAAATCGTGGCGAAGAAATCAGCAAAACATTTGAAAGTGATAAATAACTCTTATTGAATACTAAGCTACATCGTTTTATTATTATAAATCAAATCCAACTTACTCCTATTCTCTATGGAGTAAGTTTTTTTATTTCAATTTTAAACACTAATTTTCTATGAACACATTAATACCCTTTCGCTTGTAATTTGTAGGAAATTATAGCTTGACGTTTGAGACTTTAAGTTAGATAATACGAAAGTATATTAACTGTTCTTATTAATCAAAAGGAGTATGGTGTTTAAATGTATTTATGCTCTCGTCAAATTGATATAAATGCACGTTTCGGACTACCTAGAATTGCATTTCTAAGTATCGTTACAACGATTATTACTTTTTTAATTGCTTATGAAATTTTGTACTTCTTTTCAGATACAAAGTTAACGGATCGATATTTTATAATATTTTTAATTTTCGTCGTTTTTTTATATCCAATTCATAAGGCCATTCACTTAGCCTTTTTATTTCCGTATTATAAATCCTTTCGAAAATACAAATTAATTAGAGGTAAGTATGTCCCATTTTATAATACCTATGTAAACACTCCTGTGAATAAGTATTATTTTTGTTTTGATTTAATCACACCTGTGTTAGTCATCACACCGATTTGTGCATATATTAGTGCTTTATTTCCACAATATGGTCATTACCTCATGTTTATCATCGCTTTAAATATGGGTTACTCAGTGATGGATTTTCTTTATTTAAAAATAATTCTTTTTTCTAATGAAGGAAAATTTATCGAAGAGCACCAAACAGGTATAAATATTTTAAATAAAGTAGAAATGAATCAAAATTTACAATAACAATTTTATGTAACAAATTATCTGTTAACATAATTACAAAGCAACTTCTATTACATGGATATAGAAGTTGCTTTTTTTGTTTTTTAATTGTCATTAATACTTTGCTCAATTTATTATTTATTAATATTACGCAAACACTATCAAATTATCGCTATGCTATATCTTCTAACTAACTTTAGTACATTTATTTAAATTACTTCCAAAATTGCAATTCCTCCTAGTACTATAGTCTTATTAACGGGGTTTCTAATTGGTGTATAATCAATAATATGTTATATTTACGTTGTTATTATTACAAAAGGAGTTTCCAACTATGAAATCATTTAAAAAAGTTTTACTTCCAATTACGGCAAGTGCCTTATTATTAAGTGCTTGTGGTAATAGTGCTACAGATTCTAAAGATGATACAATTATTTCTTCAAAAGCTGGCGACGTTAAAGTCGAAGATGTAATGAATAAATTAGGCGACGAACAAATCGCAAATAGTTCATTCTCTATCTTGTTAAACAAATTATTGGCAGATAAATACAAAGATAAAGTTGATACTAAAGATATTGATAAAGAAGTTGAAAAAGAACAGAAGCAATATGGCGGTAAAGACCAATTTGAAAGCATGTTAAAACAACAAAAAATGACACTTGATGACTACAAAGAACAGAAAAAATTACAAGCTTATCAAAAGGCATTGTTAAATGACAAAGTAGATATATCTGACAAAGATATTAAAGAGAATACTAAAAAAGCTTCACACATCTTAATCAAAGTTAAAGAAAACAAAGATGATAAAGAAGGCCTTTCAGATAAAAAAGCAAAAGCAAAAGCTGAAGAAATTCAAAAAGAAGTTGCTAAAAATCCTGATAAATTCGGAGAAATTGCTAAGAAAGAATCAAAAGATACATCATCTGCGAAAAAAGATGGTAGCTTAGGTTACGTAATCAAAGGTCAAATGGACAGCACATTTGAAAAAGCATTATTTAAATTGAAAGAAGGCGACGTATCTAAAGTCGTTAAAACAGATTACGGTTACCACATCATCAAAGCTGATAAAGAATCAGACTTTGATAAACAAAAATCAAAACTTAAATCACAATTAATCCAACAAAAAGTGCAAAAGAATCCTAAATTACTAACAGATGCATACAAAGAATTACTTGATGAATATAAAGTTGACTACAAAGACAGAGATATTAAAAAAGCTATTGAAGATTCAATCTTAGATCCAGATAAGATTAAACAACAGCAGCAACAGCAGCAACAACAACAAGCTATGCAACAAAGTGGTTCTAGCATGTCAACTGGACAATAACGTATTATATCAAGAAATTATTGGTTCATTAGACAAGACGCTTATGCTACACATAGTAGACACTAAGACAACTTAATAAATATATACGTATGATATATATAATACAAATCAAATCATTAAAATCATTAATGTAGTCAGTGACTTAATTACTTCTAACTACAAAATAAACGTCAATTTCTATCTTTTACTAATAGAAATTGACGTTTTGTTTTTCTGAACAGTTATTTTTCGTCACACTGCCCTAGTCTGATACTATACAACAAAATTGAACAATTTATAGATCAGTACATAGCGATATCTAACATAAATCAGATATGTACAATATATAATTAAGCTGTATACAGATTAGCATACTATCCTTTTAAAATTCACGTACCTTCAACCATGCTCTACACATCTATTATTATCAGCTAGCTCCAAATCATCATTTTTGATATTGATTCAATATCGCCTTCAACTTCGTCATATAATTTATTTTTAATGATTCAGGGTATAGAATTTTAACATTTTCACCAAGTGATATTAAATAATCAATCATGTACTGTAGTTCACCTTCATTATATCCACCAACAATAAATGGTTTGTCCTCAATATATTCTAATGACATATTAGGATAGGACTTTTTTAAAAATAATTCCACTCCAAAGGCTGTTAATTCACATTTAAAGTTTATATCGTGATAGTTCTGTTCATAGTCAATTTCTAAATCAGACAATTGTGAGCGTGTATATTTAGCTAAATTATCTTCTACTTTTTCAAGCATATCTACATAATCACAGCGATATATGCCCCACTGACCACGAATCAAGTCCATGCCACTAAAAAACCATACACCACTTCTATAAAATAATTCATAAATCTGTATACGTTCATAAATAATTGGTTCATGTTGGGAATAATGTATCATTACAACATCATTACTCTGGATAACTTCTAATATCGTAGCTAAATATTTTGTTTTTTTCACAGGTGAAACTGTATGAAAATGTATGTAATTTAGTGTTTCAGTAATTTCATCCCTTAAATTTGGCGATATTGTTGCGGACAATTTTTCACTAAGTTGAGCATACGTTTTTTCAAAAGGAGTTGTAGTTAATGCGCTCATTGATTTTAATGCATAAAATATTGCCAACATCTCATTATTATTGAAGTAAATTGGAGTCAATAAATTTTCAGAAATTATTTTATAACCACCGAATCGACCATTTTCAACATACAATGCTAATCCCATTTCTTCTAAAGCTTTTATATCTCTTATCGCTGTACTTTTCGAAATATTAAATTCGACCATAAGATCCTTTAAATGAAAGCTTGATTTATCTTTTAAAAAAATGAGCTCCATATTTAAACGTTCTGATTTTTTCATAAAATACTCCTTTCAATGGTTTCATATTCTGACACCTTTGAATAATATACTAAGTATATCAAATGAATAAGGAGCTATTACAATGAAAACACTATTAATTAATGCACATCCAAATTACTATAATATGAATACGTATTCTGCTAAATTACAAAATTTATTCAAGCACGAAATCGCAACACACTTCCCTGATACAGAAATAACTACTTTAAATATATATGAAACTGTAATTCCTAAGTTAGATAATCAACAATTATTAAACATTTGGGAAAAGCAAAATAATCATCAAAAACTTGATACCATTGAATCTCAACTGTTTAATATTTGGACCGAATTAATTACTCAATTTAAAGAGCATCACCGTATTGTAATTGTGATGCCTATGCACAATTTTAATATACCTTCAAAATTGAAGGACTATATGGACAACATTTTAATTGCTCGAGAAACATTCAAGTATACTTCTGATGGTTCAGTAGGATTAATGACTGATAATTATAAAGGCTTATTATTACAAGCGAGTGGATCCGTCTATACTAATAATGATCGTTATACCAAACTTGAATTTTCATATGACTATTTAAAAGCGATGTTTGAAGAAATAATGGGCTTTGATTCATTTAATATCGTTCGTGCAGAGGGTACAGCGATTTATAGCGATAATGAAGTAATGACAAATGCCCAACGAGAAATGTTTAACAAATTGCCAGCATTTTATAAATAAAAAAGTAACAATCGCTGTTTAAATGACTTATAACGCTTCTACAACAACTTATTTAAGCACATAAAAATCCCACTATAATCTATAATAATCACAGTTTATAGTGGGATTTTGTATTAATCGATTGACTTCGGATTATAAAATTGACGGCCTTCTAAACCAAAGATACGTTCAGTAAATTGACCTTTGTCAGTCTTTTTATAGGCTTTTTCAAACATATTCATCTTAGCATCTATGTTATCGATAAAGAATAATATTTCCGCTTCCTTTAAATGTGGTAATTTCGGTGATCCGAACTCCATTTTACCATGGTGGGCCAATATCATGTGTCTTAGTAACATAACTTCTTCACCATCAATTTTCAATTCTCTCGCTGCTTCTGCAACTTCATCACTCGCAATTGAAATATGCCCAAGTAAATTCCCTTCTACTGTATAAGAAGTAGCCACTGGACCACTTAGTTCTTTTACTTTACCTAAATCGTGCAAGATAATCGAACTGTATAACAAACTACGATTAAGTAACGGATAAATATCACATATTGACTTAGCCACACGTAACATTGTTAACACGTGATAGCTTAGACCACTAGAGAAATTATGATGATGCGTACTCGCAGCTGGAAATGTGAAAAATGCCTCCTGATACTTTCGGATTAAATGACGTGTAATACGTTGTAAACTCGCATTTTCAATTTCTAACATAAAGTGAGCAATTTCATCTTGTATTTCATCTGGCGATAATGGTGCTCCATCAATAAAATCGTGTGGTTTAAGGTTTTCTTCAGATGTTGCAAGACGAATTTTATTGATCTTCATTTGCTTTCTACCACGATAATTAATGACATCACCTTGTACATGCACAATTTTTTCTGGTTCTAATATTTTCATATCATCCTTAGTAACTGTCCACAATTTCGCCTCTATATCACCACTTTTATCTTGCAAGTAAAGTGTCATATAATCTTTCCCTTGTGCAGTAACACCCTGTGTCGCTTTGTGAATTAAGAAAAAGTGATCTACAGCATCTCCTGGGTTTAATTTCTCTACATTTCTCATTATTTACCGCCTTCCTCATATTTGTTCAGTGTGATTATTTGTTTTGAAGGCACACTTGTATCTTTCACACAAGTAAAGTATAACATTTGATAATTTGACGGCATTTGTCTTAAATAGTTCATCATGATTTCCTTTCTGCGCTTATCAAAATGAACAAATGCATCATCTATGATAATTGGAAATGGATAGTATGGTTTTAACGTCTTAATTAAACTAAGTCTTAATGCAATATATAAAATTTCTTTCGTTGACTGACTCAATTCAACAGGCTCATACATTTGTCCATTATAATGTTTAACCATTAATTCATCATTGGCATAAGTTACTTGTACATAATTACCATTTGTTAAATGACTAAAAATATCTGTTGCTTCATTTATCACTTGTGGCAAACGTTTATCTTTTATTTGCTTAATGTGGCCTTCTACTAATGACTGTAAGTAACTTAGGCTAGCCCAATCTTTGGCTTCATCATTAACCTTATTTTTGAGAATGTGGAACTTATGACGTAAGTCTGCTAAAGTCTTATCGGTCTCCATATCTGTAATTTTAGCATTTAAGTCACTCACTTCTGCCTGCATTTCTAAATATTGGTCATTATAATCATCTACTTGACGTGATAATGTTTCATCCTCTTCTTGAAGTTGAGCCAATGTTTTCTCACTCAATTTAGAACTCACATCATATGAATAATTTTGATTTTCAAGATATTTAGATAAATCATTAAATCTTGACATTTGTTGTTGATACGTTTGATATTGTACATGGTGTTGATAGTAGTCCTCTTCATTTTGAACATTTACAAATCCAAAGAGTTCACTAATTACATTATTATTTTCTGTCAAACGCTTTTGTAATTGACCAAGTTCACTTTGTAATAATTTAATTTGTTCATCATTGCGGTTCCATTTATCAACATTATTTGTCTCTTCTTTCAACCACTGATTCACATCGTGAAATAATGACAAATCACTTACATAAGTAAACTGATTTTTAGTAACTTCCTTTGCATGATTATAAAATGCTATAATTTCTTCTTTCAATTGACGCGCCTGTTCAGATAACTCAATAATGTGCGTGTCATGTTCTTTTACTTTATTCATTGTTGCAATACTATCTATGATTAATTCATCTGACATTTTATCAGAAAGGTATAAATCGGCTTTCACACTATTAATATTATTATCAGCAGTTTGATAGTGTTTTTTAGCTTGTTCTAAATTCGTCGTTAAATAGTTTGCTTTTTTATCTAATGCCTCTTTAGTCTTAATTGCATTTTGTAATTGTTCTCTAACTCTATATTGATCATCTAAGTCAAAGTCTAAATCATAATTATCTTCTAAATGCTTAATTTTATGTTGTAGGTCATCAATTTCTTTAGAAAAAGTTTCACTATGTCCAACTTCTTTTGATTTAACCATAAAAATACCAATTATAAAGATTACAGATAAAAATGCAAATATAACACCGAAAATGATATTTGCTGATACAAATGAAAATATAGTTAATCCAATGCCTATAACCGCTAAGATAATTAAACTCATACGGAATAGATTTTGTTTCCTCTCATTTTCACGTTGTTCAATATCAAAAGCTTCTTTCATTTTCTGATATAAATTATTTTTTTCTTGTAATTCAAATACACGCTTATTATATTGTTTCTTTTTCTCAAAGTTTTCTTCAGGAACAATATCCTTTTCTAATGCATCCATCTCTGCATTATTCGTATCTTTATCTATTTTATTTTCTTCAATATTGCGTTCTAACTGTTGAATAATAGCTGTTTGTTCTTGTTTATGCTTAATTTGATTACTAATATGACTCTTCATTGCTTCAGAACTATCAACGTGATGATGTACATCTTGCCAACCAATATTTGATTTTAAACCTGTTTTTTCGCGTTCTTTATCTGAAATGTCTTTTTCTAAGGATTTTAATTCATATTCCTTTTGCTTTATTTCATTTTCTTGTTGCTGAATATGATTAAATGAATCAATATCACTTTGCTTTGGTAAGTTAATTTTGTCGTTTTCTGCTGTTAAATGCGCTAAGCGTTCTTCACGTAAACCAATATCTCTTTTTAAGTTTTGTGTTTGAAGTTTAGCAGCTTCATATCGATCAATACCTTGTTCTGGAAATTGGATTGGTTCTATATTTAAATCCGCTTCCAATGCTTTCCATTCTTGAGTTTGTTCATGTAAAGCTAATTCTTTTTGTTTTTGATCGTGCATTTTAGATAATTGGGTTAAATTTTGTTTCAAATGATTCAAACGGCGTTCTGACTTATCTTTATCATCGACATAACGTTTATAGTTTGTTAGCTTTGCTTCTTCTTCTCTAATTTGAGTTTCTAATTCTCTCAATTGCTCAATTTGTTGATTAATTATAGGGTTACGACCATTTTTCTTATACAACAATTCCTTCTTCTCATTCACTAGTTCACGCATACTTGTGAATTCTGTCGAACCTAAAGCGCCTGCTTGTAATAAATAATTTTGAAGCTGTGTTTCATCCATTTTCTTATGAATATCTTGTAAGCCCAATACATCAAAAGAAAATATGCCTTGATATGTACGTTTAGAGATATAATTCAACTCTTTTTTCAGCCATGCCTCATCTTTAATCATACCATTTGGTAAATAAACCTTTACATCGCCTACTGCACTACCTTTAATACGTTCAACCTCTACTTGTGAGCCATCATCTTGGATTAAGGTTAACTTTCCACCATATTGATTGCCCATACGTGGTTCTAATCTTGGTTCATTTTCCTTTTTAGTCGGGAAACCGAATAGTATTGAGTGAATAAAGGCTTGTATTGTAGACTTACCAGTTTCATTTTCACCATAAATCTCCGTAAAATGATCATCAAAATCAATTTTCCTCTCTACAAAACGACCATAACCATAAATTTCTAATGATTTGATTTTCATTTTATTCCCCCCTCATATCTGACTTCAATAGTTGTTCAGCGTGTTCAATCAACTGACGTCGATCAAAGTCATTATAATTTTCAAGGTACTTAGAAGCTTTAGGGTTTAAATATAAGTCATTCATCGCTTGATCGAAAACACTATTGTCTGCTATAAGTTCTGGCGCAAACTCTTTAACTAACGTATTTTGATCTTCAAATTGGTTGCGGATAGTCAAGTCTTCAATAAATACAAAATTATGTTCATTTTCTTCATAATCACTAATCATTTCTTCAACTTGAATTAAATCTTGTTCAGACACAAATTGGTCAGTGGTAATTTCTACTGTAAGTTGATAAATTGATTTACCATTCTTTCTTACTTGTTCCTTGAAGGCCTGTATCACTTCAAATAAACCTTGCTTCGAGGTTTTATCCGTTTCTATTGTTGCCTTTTCAAAACGAATAAATTGAGTAGGTACAAATGTTACGTTTAGCTTTAAATTGTCTCCTTCTACTAGTAAGCAGCCTTTCTCGCCAAGTTCCTTAAAATGACGACCTTGAATATTACCAGCATAATGAATTTGAGGCATATCACTTAATGCTTGCCTTTCATGAATATGACCGAGTGCCCAATAATGATATAACTTACTATTTAAATCTTCTAATCTAAATTCCGTATATCGATCTTTTGAATTTGTCTTACTGTATGTTCCATGTAAGATACCTATATGAATACCTTTTTGACCTTGACTTGATGGATAAGCATCTATTTTATTTTCATAACTGGCATCATTTTGGTAACTGAAACCATGTAAATAGATTTCTTCTCCACTTTTAGTAATAGTTTGATATGTTTCAACATTTTCAGAAAACACCGACACATTTTCTGGCCATTCAGTACCAATATTTGCAGATAATGGATCGTGGTTTCCATGACATATATATACAAAAATTTGCTCTTTTGCTAATCTATTAAATTGTTCTTTTAAAAATACTTCTGCTCGCAATGTACGATTCTCTTGATCAAATAAATCACCAGAAATAATTAGAAAATCAACTTCTTCATTCAATGCTAAATCTATAATTTTTTTAAAGCTTTCATAAGCACTATTTTGCATATCTTCAAATATAGACTGACTCAAATAACTTCTAGATTTAAAAGGGCTATCTAGATGTAAATCAGCACAATGAATAAATTTAACCATATGATATATGTTCTCCTTTATAGAAAGGTATTTGTAGCTATGTATGCTATGCTATAAAATTAATTTTAACAAAAATAATTTGCTTATTAAAAAGCACACATGTCACCACCTAGTATCTATATATTTTACCACAATGGTAAAGCATCAGTCGATAAAACAAGTAATGACAATATATTACATTTACTGTTGATGAAATCACTCAATACAAAAAAAGCTGTCGACAAAGTTTGAAACTTTGTCGACAGCTTGAAAGTTGTACAATATTAACTATATGTTAACTTTCACAAATCATTTCCACGATAAAATTTTGTATTAGTCAGCGTAGATTTCGTCTAAAGGTTTAACGATGATTTGGTTGATTTCTTGGAATACTTGGCTCATGTTTTGCTCAGCAGCCATTAATTCAGAAATATTAGAGTCATTTTCGATTTTTTGAGCTTGTTCTTGTGCTTTTTGTAGCTCTTCTTCACCGATTTCTTCACCTTGCATTTGTTTTTGTTGGAAGCTTAATTGAGTTTCACGGAACTCATCGAATAAGTCTTTTGATTCTTGATTTTCTTTAACTTTAGTATAAGCGTTTTGAATTGCTTTGTATTCATCACTTTCTCTTAAAGCTTGTTCTAATTGATTAGCATGATCGTATAAATTTACTGCCATTCTGCTTCACTCCTTTTGTGTTTATGTGTTAAAACCACATCGCTATTACAATAACATAATTTATTATGTTATACAAAGATAGCAATTACGCCTTGTAATAGACCAATAATACCACCCAATAAAAAACCAAGAAACATGATTAATTTTAATTCTTTATTGGCGATATCAATAATTAATTTTTCAATATAGTCTAAATCGAATGTGTTGATTTGTTCCTCTACCAATTGTCTTAAATTGATCTTTTTCATTATTGGTGAAAGATGTTCTGATGCATTTTCTATAATTACATCTGTTAATTTCTTTGCTACTTTATTTTCTAAGAAAGATATAAAGTTTGGCATTAATTGATGTAATGGTTGTTGCGCTTTGTCATCTATAGCTAGATAGCTTACTGCTAAATCACTTGCTGACTGCTTAAACGAATCAAATTGAGTGGCAGTCACTAATTCAGATAGGTGTTTGGTTTTCATCGTCTGATATTCACTATCAATCACTTGAGTTGCAATTGACTTCGCTTTCGGATGCTGTGTCAATCTAATTAATTCTTGCTGTATACGTTCAGCGATACTTTCCTTCGTCATAAACATTTGTAATAACCCTACGATTTTCCCCTTTTCTTGGAAAAATGTATCTAACATCGATGCAATATCTGTTGCACCTTTATCAGATTGTAAATAAACACGTGCCCTCGAAAATAATAAATCCGGTAATAACGTAACTTTTTCATCAATTGCTTGTTCAATTTCTTCAGGCAAAATCATATTCACTGGTTGGTCTTTATGTTCTAAATAAAATTTATCCAAATTAGTATGAACTAACTGTTGTAATTTATCGTTTGTATAGTCAGTGACATCAACGTCTAACTTATTTGCAAAATATTGTATTGTTGTAGAATCTTGTTTTAATTTAGCTATTTGTTGTAGTAATAATGCCTCTATCGCTTCTTTAGAAGACGGTGCATTTAATTTTGATTTAAATACTGATTCTGTAAGTAAATGCTCCTCTACAACTTGTCCTATTTTATCTGCGATTTCACCACGTCTTTTAGGAATAAGACCTGGTGTGAATGGTACTCTTTTTTTAAATATATAGTATGTTTTAAAAGGATGGAATAACATTCGAACTGCAATAACATTTGTTACACCACCAATTAACGCACCTATAACCATCATAAATATTATGATCAGAAATGCATGCATTTACATAAACTCCTTTAAATATTATCTTTATAAGTCTTATTAATACGTAAAACTATTTTCACATTGTATAACATACCATACTTAAATGTGTAGCATAACACCTTTTTATGTTTATTAATTTGTTTATAAAAATAAAAAAGACCTAAATCTCTGTTTAGGTCAAATTTATAATATAGTGACTAAATCATTCAAATATAATTTAAGCACTTTCTTTTCTTTAAAACTAAATCATATAAATAATGATTCTTCTATCACTTTATAATGCATTCATTTATACGTGCATTAATTCTTCTTTAGAAATTCTACCGAAATATGTTTCCGCTTCTCTCATTTTTGAAGTACCAAAAATAGGTTGCGTTTCTTTATTAAGCACACGATAGATATCGCTAACTTTGTTACTTTGTAAAATAAAACCATTTCGAGTATCTACAGTATTCCAATAAATATCACTTGTAGTTGAATGATTTGGATATGCACAATGGTTACGAGAAATTGTTTGTACCATTTCTAATGGATCACAGCCAAACGTACTATTTAGCACATCTGAATCTCTAAATAATGCACAAATTGACACACATGTTGTCCAGTTAGGTAATACTCTCTCTTTTTCTATTTGAACTAATGTCTTCTTTGAAAGACCTATAGTCTGAGCCATAGTATCTTGCGTATAACCCGCTTCGATACGAACCATTTTAAATTTTGTTTGAATTAAATCTGTAAAAGTCTGTCTATCCATTACTTTAATCTACCTTTCATAAAAGAATATTTTATCCGGACACAAGAAATTGCAAAAATACACGCTTCTTGAAACACAAATTACATCTTAATATAAATTTTAATAAAATAAAAGAGTGAAATGAAATTTTCATTGTTTTTAATTATTGGCGAAATTATCAAAATAATCAATCTTATTCCCTATATTGCCTTAACAAGCGACAACAGGCATTGTGAAAGCGTATTAATTCATTATGTAGTATCGCATCCTGATTACTTTTTACTTTTTTGAAGTAAAAAGACCATAATTATTATAGCCTAATTCACTACGTCTCGTACAGTTAAAAATTAATTTCTTATAAAATTGCAAAATACAATTATATTGATTTACTTTATTCAGAATCTTCATTATAATTTGAATTACTTTTAAAATTTGAGGTGTCCATATAAATGAAAGATAAATACATATTATTAGCAACTTGTTCAGATAAAGTCGGCATTACGTCACTCATTACCAACATTATTGCTAAACATAATTCAAATATTTTACACCTTGATCATTTTACAGAATATGATAGTGATCAAGATTCAGAAGGTAAATTATATTTAAGATTTGAGTTTGAAAAGGTTGATACATTGAAACAAGCCTTAGAACAAGAGTTGCAAGACAATAATATCGAATTTGAATTATTTGATAATAGTAAAAAAACAAAAATTGCATTATTTGTTTCTAAAGAAGACCATGCTTTTAACGAAGTATTATTAAGAGTACAACGTGGTGAAATTCCTGCCGAAATCGTTTGTGTTGTAAGTAACCATGAAAATAATAAGCATTTTGCTGATGCTTTCAATATTCCTTTCTTCCATGTACCAAGCACACAACCTAAGGAAGAAGTTGAACAAAAAATCTTAGATATATGTGCGCAACATGAAGTAGAATTAATCATTTTAGCAAAATACATGCAAATATTAACAGATAACTTTGTTAGTCACTATCCAAATCAAATTATAAATATTCACCACTCATTCTTACCTTCGTTTATCGGGGCAAACCCTTATAAACAAGCTTGGGAACGTGGTGTGAAACTTGTTGGTGCTACAAGCCATTATGTTACTTCTGATTTAGATGAAGGGCCAATAATTGATCAAGATGTTACACGAATTAACCACAGATATAATGTTAAAGATTTACGTAAAATTGGCCGTCATGTAGAATCACGTGTCTTAGCTCAAGCTGTTGAGTTACATGTACAACATAAAGTTATTGTCACTGAAGGTAACAAAACAATTGTATTTGCTTAAATCTACATTCTAACAATATTAAATATAACACAACTGTTTAATTATGCATTTCACTATTCATTAATTGGAATAAATACATGAGTTGTGACACTGTTTTATAATAAATTGTCTATCTCGCTAGATATTAATATCAATGTCTGGCGAGGTCTTTTTTTATTTAAAATGAATTTCGACATTAAAAACATTGACAACTAAATGATTTAAAGCGCATTCTTTTTAGTAATAATATTGTTTTAGTTAAAATTAATATTTAACTATTTGAAAAAACCTGATAATATAAAAAAATTTTCTAAGTTTAAGCACTATCATATTATTGTAAATCTGTATTTCGTTTGATACATATATGCATAATTATCCATACAATTTTATATTACTTGTTATTGGTCACTTTCAATATATTAGTCTTTTTATAAATATTACTCCCCTTTAACTCGCTTTTTTTACTAATTAAGAAGATTTTAACGACCATTTATACTTAAAATATTTCGTTTATTTTCTATTATGTATTAAACTATTTGAAATATAAAAACCAACCCACTCGATTGCTTTAAGTAGGCTGGTTTAAATTCGTTCTGTCTTATCCTATATCAATTTTTATTATTGAAATTAGCTTGCGTTTCTGATTCTAAGCGTTGTAATATATTTTTATAAATTCTTAAATTATTGCTTTGGTCAATATTTGTAAAGATAGATTGCTTATTAACCGGTTTAACATCATTTGTTCCTTCAACATATGATTTAATTAAAGTCACCAGACTTTTCTCATCATTTACAATATCTCCGAGGAAGGTTTCATGAATCGGTCTTAGAATTCCTTTTCTAAAGAAGCGTTTAACGTCGAAATGATAGAATATTACTGGTTTATTCATATAAGTAAAGTCAAAGCTCACACTGCTATAGTCGGTAATTAGCAAGTCATGTTCAATTAACAATGATTGTACCGTACGTTCACCCAACTCTACATATTTCACTCTAATATGGTTATTCGTTAAGAATAATTTGAAATAATGCTGCGCTCTATAATGTGGATAAAAATTAATTTCTATATTGTTATTTTCAATTAATTGATTTAGATCTCTATTTTTTGTTAAATTCAAATATCTCTCTAAATATTCACTATTTTCAAAGGCAATATCACTATTCAACCAGTCTCTCCATGTCGGCATAATTAATACCTTTTTAATTTGTTGATTATCTTCGTTAATTGGTAGTTCATCAAATCTCGACAATCCTGTCACATATACGTTTTGTGGAGCGTATCCCATTTGATTCACTACAACGTCTTGCTTCTCACTTTCACTACTTACATTAAACATATCAAATGGCAAATCATAGAATGCTTTATGATATTCAACATTTTTACGACCTAACACACCATGCTGTAAAAATACTTTCAATGTATGCTCATAACCATAAAAACCTTTCGCAGGCTTATATGGAAGTACATTTTCTAAATCGTGTGTTGAGATTAATACCTTCGCTTTATTTGCAATTTCAAAGTGTTTCAACGAACCAAACTCTAAAACATTATCATAATCTTTTATTTTTGAATAATCTGCTGATTCCGTATCTATTACATAATAAGCGTCAATATTCGTATATTGCTGCAACCATTTAAAGAACACAATGCCATTATCTTGAGCAGTATCAAATCTTTCAGAAATCAACCAAGTATTATTATCTTTTTTAGCAGCATTCATAACATTCATTTGTTCTTTTGTAATAGAAAATCTCTCTAATTTTATATTTTTGAATGGCGTAATTGTGCTTAAATAAAATACCCTCTCATTTATTGAATCAAATACATGTTGCGAGAAAAATGCATCCTTCTTATAATTAACGGTTCTATATCGTATTTTTTCTTTTCTTACAATTGTGTCCTCTTCTTTTATATTAATAAATAAGTCCACAACAGTTTTTGATTTTGACACTATTTGATCTATTGCTTCATAATCTAATTTTAGTTCAGTCTCACCAACATCAATTTGATATTCAACACAATCATTCGTGTATCTATCTTCAAATGTAAGCGTAAATGTACAATGTGAATACAAATCATCCGCTTTAATGAAGAAATTGATTTTATCATTTTTAATATAGTTTATTCCATTTTTGAAAAAAGGCTTCCTATATAATAATTCAATGCCTCTTTTAGAATAGAATTCCATAATGTAATACTGATTGTTAATACTAATATTTGATTGATAAACGGCCCTATCAGCATATTGTTCGCGTATACTATAAATTACACTTCGTTCCGTATCTCCATCAATTTCAATACCTTCTATATATAGTTTCTTTTTAGATGCATTTTCAGTCAATGTCTCAAAAGGTATTTTCGCTGTTAGATGATCATTAAATGTTCTTACCGGATAAGTTTCAATTGTATGATTTTCATTATTCATTAAAACTAAATTTTCGAATTTAATTATCGGTTCTGTTTCAGTTTTATTAATTTTAACTATATAGCCAGTCTTGTTTGGCGCCTCGTTAATAACAATATTAGAAACGTTCAATATTTTGTGATACACATAGAATTGTCTATCATTTATTTGAATATGATAGTGATATAAATTAAACTCATATTCATCATTAAATTTAACCCTATAGGCAACGTCATCTTTGATTAAAAATACTCGATCAAATTCTTGCATAACAAGGGATTCGATATTCTCAATTGGAATTGTAAATTGAGCGTCACCAATCTGTTTTATATCAATTAAAATATTATCTGATTCTTTTACCAACAGTAATTGGTTGAAATTAATATTTTTGCTCGTATTAAAAATCAAATTGGAACCTTCAATATATGCTCTACTTTTAACATATTTATTTAAAAATAGTTGAGATTCATTGACCTTTTTAATAAACATATCTTTGCCCGTTTTAAATTTACACAGTACGTTATCTAAAGAAAGGTATAACTCATTTTCTACAGTATTCTTAACCCATAACTTTTCATTGTTATAATATAAATTCAATTTCAAAAAAGGCTCATATTCTTGAAATACTAAATCCGCTTTATCCACTTCCATTACTAAATGATTGAGTTTAGCTTTTCGAAATTTAGCAGCAGTCTTTTTATTTTGAACTCTTAGCTCAAAACCTGATTCCTTAGGTAAGATGAAATTTTTATATTTAAAAAGAATTTCAATCTTATGACCTTTATCATATAGATCTATACAATCAAACTTTTTAATTAATAAGTTCTTTACGTTATATAGTATCCCCATTAACATCTCTCCTATTCATATTTAATAATTTAAATATCGTAGTTGCAAAGAGACATAATTTTAATTATCTATATTTCACTTTTATAACTTCCCAGTTACTTCGATGTATAACATGTTTATTCCCGTTATTAAAAGAATTTATATAATATTTTAGTATGAATTAAAATATTCCCTAATTTCAACACAACTAAAATAAAATGTAATATAAAATCATTTTTCAGGACTTTCATCAAAATTTAAAGTTTTATATCCATCAAAATTATATCATTCAAAAATTTATCAAAAACATATATTTTCATATGTGGAAAATGACACTAAAACATATTATCACTATCTCAAATTATTTCCAATACATTTTTTTGTTTTTATAAATGTATACGATGAATATAACGTTTTCATTCAAATGTTCTCTATTAAATATTAATTAAAATAATCAAATTCACTAAAATAAATATAATATTCTTTATTTGTCGAAAGAGCATATAGTACTTCTATGATGTATAAAAATTGGTTTTTATTATTTTTGACCATATTTACTTGTCCACTATCGTTTCGGTATAGCTAGTTAAAGAAACTAACCCTTAATTGTTCAGTGTTTTTAATTTTTAATATCCTATAACATGATTCATATGTCTATTATTTTTGTTCATATGGTACGCAAGAATAGTTTGTCTTCTATACTATTTCATTTGAGTGTCACACTTTACAGAATCTAAAATTTTAACGGTTTATGGAGTTTAAGACCAAAAAAAGCACTCAGATGAATGAATTTATCTGAGTGCTTTTTATTAAATGTTTTCGTGTTTTTGGCTCGCTTTCCTAGGGGGAGCAGCTTCAGCCTCTAGTCTTCTGTCCTGTCCCCTCAGGAGTCACGCCACAATACAATCTAAAAATGATAATTTTACTTTAAGATGCATTAAAAAATAAGACCCTTTCATATAATTTAATAAACACTACACTACTAAATTATCAATACTGCTTATTTTTAACATGCATTGTTAAGTCAATAATACTAATTTGAATGAACTAACATTTTTTCATAATTATTATGCTCTAATTGCGAACATTTACATTTTTTTAAATATAGTAGGTTTTCTTTGTGATGCTCACTAAGTACTTCACATAATAAATTATATGACTTTAATTCTTGCTTTAACTGCTCAAACTCTACTTTTGACCAGTGAAATAGTGCTTCAGCTTCTGCTATAGACATGTGGGTGTAGTATTGATTTTTATTATTTTTAAGCCCTTTTTGAATACTCACTTTTAATCTATCATGTAAAAAAATATATAATTTAAAAGCATTGGTACTCATATTAATGTAATAGTCCGTATACATTAATATTTTTGGTGCTAAACAATAATCTAAGTTATTAGTGTCATTATCCGTATAATATATATTTGACATGGTTTACACCACTTTCTTTAATTTATGAAAAACTTTCCAATAATTTCCCTGTAAAAGCCAACGCTAAAGTCTTCCCTTTAACCAAAATTTGCTGAGCGATTGTTTTATTACTAAATTAATGTTTTGTGGTCTTTCAGCCAATCTCCTCATAAAATAACCGTACCAGTCCTTGCCATAAGGCATATATACACATACTTGGTAACCTTGTTGTGCCAATTGTTGTTGCAGGTTTGTTCTAAATCCATAAAGCATTTGGAATTCAAAATTCGATTTAGAAATTTCATTTTGTTCAATATATCGAATCAACTTAGTTATTAAATCATAATCATGCGTAGCGATTGAGGTAAATTTCCCATCTTGTAGATGTGATTTGCATAATTCTAAATAATTAATGTCAATCTCCTTAGATGTTTGATATGCAACCTTTCCGCTTTCTTTATATGCACCTTTTACAATTCTTAGTCTTAAATACTTATGTTCACGTCGATCCTTTTTTGCTCTTAGTAGAGAGGCTTGAATTACCGTTCCAAAATTATTAAAAACTTGCTCACAGTCATCAATTATTTGCCAGCTTGATTGAATATGACCATAATCTTCCATATCAATATTTATAAAAATATGTGCTTCATTGGCTTTTGCTAAAATGCGCATTAAATTTTGTTTGCAAATTTCTGAATTAATATCTAAACCAATTTGTGTTAACTTTAAAGATATATGAGCATTTAAATTTTGCTCATTTATTCTTTCTATAACTTTAATTATGTGATAAGTGGCATTGTAAGCTTCTGACTCTGAATAGACAAATTCACCTAGATTATCAACAGTTACCGCTATATTTTGTTTATTTAAGCGCACAATATTCATTTCTAATTCATCTAAAGTAGTGCCAGCTATAAATGATTTAATTCCTATTTTTGGTCCCATTTTAGTGGCTAATTTATTTATATTACTATTTTGCGATAATGAAAAGAGACAAGATTTAATAACTGTCATAGAACTACCTCCCTTAATCTTTGAAACAGGTATTTTTTTACTATAAAAAGCTATTAATAAAGATTTTATCTTTATTGAATACATCATATATTAAAAATATGTAAAAATAAAATTTGTGTGAATATATATAACATAAATTGTAATATTTTTTGACATAAGCGTTTCATAAATAAATGAGCGTAACATTTCCTCACACTGCAATTTATTGTGTTGATAAGGTTTTTACATCACCTGACTATTTTAAATCATTGATTTACATCCATTTATCTTGCCAAGTTACAACTTTAAATTATATCGTTAGTTTTTACTCAACGGAGCGTAATTTTCATTGTTATTAAAATTATGAGTACTTTAACATTTCGTACTCAAGAGCGCTTTACAATCTTAGAAAATTTATTTTTGTGGAACAAAAGTATGAGATTTCTACACTTGCTTCGAATTAGTTCTCAGTATTGGATGTGTATCAATACTTTGGTTCGACTTAGCCCTTGGTATGCTTGCTAGTCAATACAAAGTCTAATAAAAAAAGTCAGTAAATGAGTTAATATAAACTCACTTACTGACAAGTTCTCTAGTAGCTTTATTACAAAAACATGTTAAATACTAATATTTCCATATTTAGCTAATACTTTGATCAAAATTATTGATATCTACTCTATTTCCTTTTTGTAATTATTTAACAATAACAAAGAAAATAAAGCATATTTTTATCGTGTCATAACTCATAGAATACACCATTACAGACATGTAATTATATTTAACGTTAATATATACCTACTATTAATTACTAGCAGTTGTGTCACCTGTTGTTAGACCATCTGTTTTCCTAATAGTTAAGACCCTATTTTGGTCCGCTTCATCCTCTTTACCATATTTCACTTTATATACAGAGCCATCATCTTTAACCGAATCTACATTAATATTAATATTTCTAAATCCTAACACTCTTTTTGCAACAGCTTTTGCTTCTGATTCATTTTTAACACCATCACTAAAATCTACTTGATTATCTGTTGCCTTAATATTTTCAATACCTTTAATTTTATTATTTTCGACATATACTTTGATCATAAAATCATTTTGCTTATTGTCGTCAAATGTATATATACCGGAATTATTTATATTAGTAGCTTGACCGTGGTAACTAATAAATGATTGAATCGTTGTCTCTTTAGGAATTACAAAAATATGTCCAACTTTATTATCTTTATATGACACACCTAAATTTCCATATTTCAATACATTTTGATCATTTATTCTACCTATTTTTTCACCCTTACCATATTTCGCTACAATTGATTTTTTACTTGCGCCTATTTCAAAGCCTTTATATCCTTTTACATGATTACGATTCATATAATTATCATGAAAATCTTGAGAAAGTACATCAATTTTTGGTGATGCTACTTTCCTCTTTGGAGTATGATGCTTAGTATCTTCATTATTATGATTTAAACTACCTGCTACAAACCGGTATGCGCCAAATAAAATGCCAATTACAATCAGAAAAAAACAAAGACTTGCAAGAATAATCATTACTAATTTAGTTACGGAATTACTGTTTTTCGAATGTCTTTGCTTTTCATAATTATGTTGTCCTTTATTACTAAATTCATTACGAATATGTTGTTTTTTCACACTTTATGCCCCTTCACTTTTTATATAATAATCATATTATAATCTTACACTTTAATAGGAACAACCTTTGAACGTCTTTATATTTTTATAAATAAATGACGTAATATATATTATTTTTACATTGCATTACTTACATAATAAATTATAATGTTGAATAAAGAATGGAGTTGATTAAGTGATGATGACGAATAAACCAATTATTTCAATCTATGTAGCACTTCAAATTTTTACGACCCAAGCTATTCCTGGAGAATTAATTTTATATTCGGATCATATTAAGTTTAAAGCTTCTGGAATGGTTGAAGGTAATGAAGTTAAAGATACATTCTTGTTGAGTGAAATTAATGAAATACAACTACAAAGAGGCATTATTTTACATAAATTGGTTATTATAGATAACGAAAATGATGTATGGCGGTTTAAACAAATAAATAAATCAGATGCACAGCACTTTATTACTCAATATAAAAAGTTAATGACTAATTAACTTAATCACTATAAGTTTATCCTTTTATTTATAAATACACTTAGTTAATACGATGCAAATTTGTATATAAATGGTTAACTAAAATGAACTCTAATTTCAATTATTGATTTTTTATAATATAATTGTTTATGAAGTTAAACGAAAGTGAGTTTTTAACAATGAATGCAGTTTGGACTGTTTTTAAAGAACATTTTCAAAATGTCTACTTAATAAAAAGATTAGCAGAATTTCAATTACGTATATCTAATCACAGTAATTATTTAGGCATTGCTTGGGAACTGATAAATCCGGCTATGCAAATCGCTGTATATTGGTTTGTCTTTGGTTTAGGCTTTAGAAGTAATCGTCTTATGGAAGGCGTGCCGTTTATTTATTGGCTAATAGTTGGTATTAGTATGTGGTTCTTTGTAAATCAAGGTGTATTGGAAGGAACGAAAGCAATTGCTTCAAAGTTCAATCATATTGCTAAAATGAATTTTCCTATTTCAATCATACCTAGTTATATCGTAGTCAGTCGATTTTATGGACATCTTGGCCTACTAATATTGGTAATGATGATATGTTTCTTTGGAGGTTATCACCCTAGTATTTATACATTACAGTTATTACTCTATGTCCCATTTTCTTTATTATTGACTATGTCAATTGCATTAGTTACATCTACTTTAGGAGTACTTATTAGAGATACTCAAATGGTTATGCAGTCTCTGATGCGAATAATTTTCTTTGTATCGTCTATATTATACTTACCTAATAATGTAATTGTTGAAAAGGTAATGCAATTTAATCCTATTTACTTTTTAGCTGAAGGCTATAGAGCTGCTGTATTACACCATGAATGGTACTTTCTGACTCATTGGCATATCGCTATTTACAATGTAGTGTTAGTACTTATTTTGTTTATTGTAGGATCATTATTGCACATGCGTTATAGAGACCATTTTGCTGATTTTATGTAAGTGTTTTGGCTCAAGGCATCAACTTATCACAAATTACGATATATAAAAATTTATACTAAAACAACTAAACACAAAATAGCGACTTAATTCATTTACTGGATTAAGCCGCTTTTTCTATTTTTTAAACTGAACTAACGATATACAACTTTTATTTCATCTTCATCATAATTATCTATTGAACTCACAAGATAGACATGTGTTTTTAACACTAATTTTTTAGGATTATGTTTTAAATCGTTAGTATTTACTTTAAAGGTAAATGATTGCTTATAGTTTTCCTTTTCACCTATTTTAATTAACTCTTTAATTTCAAACCGTTCAACCTCATTTTCTAAAATTTGAAAATCACTCGTAGCATCGCTATTCTCTATTTTCTCAATTAAAGTCAGTTCAATTTTATCAATCACTTCTTCAGTTGACCCTCCTTTAATATATATTGTTCCAGTTAATTGGCCATGTATATTAAATTTATCCCCTTTTACTTTAGTATCAACCTTTAAGTTACTAACGCCAAAAGAACTTAATAATTTTTCAAACATCGTACATCACCTCACTTTACGCTACCCACTTATATCTCTGTTTAATCAAGGTAGATTTCAACGTGAATTTCTTAATTTTCTTAATTATAAATAAAAACAGACTATGATATTTTAACATCATAGTCTGTTTCAAGTTTGTTTCATAGTTAGCTTTGCTGTTGTTTTTGGCTAACATTTTAAAATACTTTCAATTGTTAACTTAATATGCTACTAGCAAAAGTACATTATGGTTTAGCAGCGCCTTTTACTTTAGCTAGTTTCTTTTCTTCAGAGTTAGATACGATTAGCGCACAAGCTGCATCCCCAGTTATATTTACTGATGTACGTGTCATATCAAGCAGTCTGTCGATACCTAATATTATACCAATAGCAGCAGGGTTTAAATCGACTGCGTTTAATACCATCGCTAACATAATTAAACCCACCCCTGGTACACCGACTGTACCAATTGATGCCACTACTGCCACAATAACAACAGTAATTAATTGTCCGAATGTTAAATTGGCACCTGAAATTTGTGCAATAAATATTGTTGCGACCCCTTGCATAATTGCGGTACCATCCATGTTGATTGTAGCTCCAAGTGGTTGTACAAATGAAGCGATTTCTGGTCTAACTCCCATCTTTTTCGTACAATTCATGGAAACTGGTAAGGCAGCATTCGAACTTGAAGCACTAAATCCAAGTGTAATAGCAGGTATAAAACCTTTAAAAAACTTGGCAGGACTATACTTTCCAAGGAATTTTACCGCTGCACCATAAACGACAAAGAAATGAATTGCTAATGCTAACAACACGATAAAGAAATACATGCCGAGTTGTTGAATTGCACCGAAACCTGCACCAGTGAATGCATGAGCAACCAAACCAAACGTCCCAATTGGGGCAAATAAATTCATAATCATTGTAATTATAAACATCAAGACTTCATTTGTCTGATCAAATAGCCGGTAAACCGCATCAGCTTTAGAACCTACCATAATTATTCCTATACCTATAAATATCGCAAAAGTTATAATTTGCAACATATTTCCATCAGTCATGGCCTGAATTGGATTTTTTGGAAATAGATTAATTAATGTTTGATCAAAAGTTTGCTTTGCTGGTGAATCTTGTGCTTCATTTTGCTTATTTAATGTTTGTTGATAACTTGAAACATCATCACTCTTCAATAATTCAGACTTCCCTGCTCCTGGTTTAAATATAAGTGCAAGTGCGATACCAATAATAATTGCAAGCGCAGTTGTGGTTAAAAAGAATGTTATAGTCTTTAATCCAATACCACCTAATAACTTTGGATCCCCTACTCCAACTACACCTAATACAATAGAAACAAATACGACTGGGACAACTAACATAAATATTAAATTCAAGAAGATTTGTCCAATAACATTAAAAAAGTACTTATCAATATTAGTTACAAATGCTGAACCTTCAAACATATTAAAAATTGATCCTGCAGTGATACCTAATACCAAAGCAATAACAATCCTTAATGAAAGATTTTTTGTTTTCATAGCAACATCCCCTTTGCTTTATTACTCTTCATTATATAGTAAATATACACAAATTAAAGTATTTTTTCAGAAAATTAAAAAAATAAAATTGCATGTTGCTATTTTTCATTTACTAACACTATAATTTAAAAATTAAAACTAACATCATGCTATTACACCCATTCCTATTACTATCAATGTTTGAACAGCATGATAGAATTCAGTATATTATTCCACAAAAAATAATAGTAATTATATACTATTTTCAAATTTTCAAATGCAATATGTTTTGCAAAGTTATATAATCTTAATTATAAAATTAAGAGGAAGTAACTAATATGGGATTAACATTGATGATTTTAGCATTTTTACTATTTTGTTTAGTTATTGCGATTATTGTATTATTATCAATATTTAACTTAACTAATTTAGGTAAAAATTTTGCAATTATTGCACTTATAATTTTAATGATTTCGATTATTTTTCTATATGAAAAAGGGTCTAGTATCAGAAAAACTGAAATTGATCCTCTAGAATATAGTGAAAAATTTTAAGCATTAATATTTTTATTTATCTCATTTCCTTACTAATAAGTAATTGGAAACTAAATCGAATAACCAACAAAAAGTAGTAATCCGTATAAACATTGATGGATTACTACTTTTTCGCTTTCACTTACTGAATATTATTTTTTATAAAATATAGAACAATTTTTAACAAGTATAATTTGTACTTTAAATCAAATTATTTTGCATTGCATAAATGGCAGCCTGTGTTCGGTCTCCTACTTCTAATTTACTAAATATATGACTGACATGTGTTTTTACAGTCTTTTCTGAAACAAATAAGGTTTCTGCAATTTCCTTATTTGTTTTACCTTTAACCATTTCCTTCAACACTTCTGACTCTCTGTTTGATAACTTATTTGTAAAATGTGGTTTTTTCCTTACTGATTCAATAACACTCTGTGCTTGAGGATGAATTATTTTTTCTCCAGCTATAACACTTTTAATCGTTTCAATTAGCTGTTTTGGTTCTACATCTTTCATTTCATATCCATCTGCGCCTTTATCGATTGCTGAAATTACATGTTCATCATCTACATAACTCGTCAATACCAGAATTTTAACTTCTGGATATTGTTGTTTCATAATTTCAGTAATTTCAATACCATTCATTTCAGGCATTACCAAATCTAACAACACTAGATCTGGTAATTCATTTTCCTCCAGATACTTAAAAAATGTATTTCCATCAGAAAATCCACCAATTACTTCTATATCTTCAACTGTAGACAGTAAAAATTCTAATCCTTGTCTTACAATGTGATGATCATCTACTAATATTATACGGTACATGTCTAACTTCCTTTCACATTCGTCAAAGGAACATTGATTTCTATCGTAGTTCCTACTTTGGGTTCAGAAATAATATTTAATTTGCCATCAATTACTTTGGCCCTCTGTCTCATATTACTTATTCCATGAGACTGGTATATATTTGTGGATTGTACATCGAAGCCACAACCATTATCTTTCACTGTTACAACAATATAATCGCCTTGTTGATTTAGTATTAATTCTACAATGTTAGACTTACTATGCTTTTGAGTATTGTTTATTGCTTCTTGAATAATTCTATATAAATTTTCTTCAATCATATTAGGTAAATTAATTAAACCATCAACATGGACCTGTAAATCAATTTGTAATATATCACTATAATTTTTCAACGCGTTAATTAATCCATGTTCTAATCCAACTGGTTTTAATTGCCAAATTAATGCCCGCATCTCATTAACAGCTTGTTGACTCGTTTCTTCTATAACTTTAAAAGCTTGTTTTGAAACAGATTCTTGACTCATTTCATTAGCTGCATGTGCTGTTAACTTTACTGAGAATAACATTTGATTTACCGAATCGTGTAAATCTCTTGCTAATCTATTACGTTCACTCACTCTAGCCGCTTCTTTTTCTTGATCTGTCAATAGTATACGCTTAATTGCAGAACCAATTTGAAAAGCTACAGATTCTAATAATTCCAAGTCTTCCTCACTATAATGACTTGTATGTGGTGTTGCAACATTTAATAATCCAAATAATTCTTCACCTGACCTTAAAGGCACTGTAGCATGATGTGTAATACCATTGGTTTCTTCATGGTATGCATGATTCGCAAGATTAATTCTTGAGCAATTTATAATATTTGAAGCCTTAGTTAAGCGCTTATTATGATAAGCTTTTACACACCAACATGAACCTTCCTTCATATATTTGCAATTATGTTTGGATAACGCTCCCGGTAATTCAATATCTGAAACTAATTCATGTTGTCCTGATTCATCAATAAAGAAAATCCATCCAGTAGTAAAATCACTACCATTTATTAGTGACTTTAGCGCACCATTTAGCATCGTATATGTTTCAGTTTCTTCATTTAAAAACTCTGCAATTTCCTTTAATAATGCCAATCTCGTTGGTTTTTCCATTTAACCATTCCTCTTTTTACGAAATCACTTATATTACCTATTTTATGCTATGACTTGAAATTTACACAAGCATAGCGTTTAAATTAATAGATTTTGAGAAATTGAAAAGATCAATATTTTTAAATAGTCGTATGTGGTATGATTATTAGTGATAAATTGAGGAGGATACTATGAAATTTGAAATCCCAAGTAAATATAATGCATTAACATTAAGAGAAATATTCCAAAGTTTGCATTTACCGAAAAAAGATTTGCACAATTTAAATATGTCAAAAGAAATAACACTAAATGGTGAAGCAGCAACCTTAATGACTAAGGTACAAACTGGTGATATCGCTTATATTCCTACACCAGAAGAAAAGAGTAATTACGTACCTAGTTATCGCTTTGCTCAAATCTATTTTGAGGATGATGATATTGCAATTGTTATGAAACCTAAAGGTGTTAAAACACATCCAAATGATTTAAAAGAAAGTAACACATTGATGAATCATGTTATTTATACTATCAAAAGTGACTATGTAGAGCCTATACATAGATTGGACCAAGAAACAGTAGGATTATTAATTGTTGCTAAAAATCCATTAATGAAGAAAATTCTTGATCGCATGTTGGAAGAAAATGAGATTAATCGTATTTATAAAGCAAATGTTCACAGTCTATTACCAATTAAGCCACAAACGATAGATAAACCTATTGGTAAAGATAAATTTCATTCAAATCGACGTCGTGTTTCACCAACTGGGCAACGTGCTATCACACATATCTTAAGCTCTAAAATGGTTAAAGAAGGCGTTTGTGAATTAGAATTAAAACTAGATACCGGGCGAACACACCAAATTCGTGTTCATCTTGCTGAAATTGGTCATCCAGTAATCGGCGATCCATTATATGGTGACTCTACTTTGAGACAATTACAACTAAATAGTTACAAAATTGAATTTACACATCCACTTACACAAGAACAAATTTCTATTAGCTTAGATGATGAATTATAATTGATTTATTACCTATAAAAATTCAAATATTACTGTGTAGAATAAATTTTCAAACATTAATAATCGACAATTTCTATTAACACACTAAAGAAATTGTCGATTATTTTTGTACAAAAAATTTAGAGCAAATCCAAATTTTCGGATTTGCTCTATTATTCATCGATACTTATTTATGTTCTTACTTTAAGTTAGTAAAGTTATAGCTTAATTTACACTATATAATGTTATTATTTTGGTTCAACCATATCTTCAGGTTTTATCCATGCTTCAAATTGTTCTTCTGTTACATAGCCAGATTGAATTGCTGATTCTTTTAACGTTAAACCTTCTCTATGTGCCTTTTTAGCAATCTTCGCAGCATTTTCATAACCAATATGAGGATTTAATGCTGTAACTAACATTAATGATTGATTTAAATAATTATCAATATTTTCTGCGATAGGTTCAATACCAATAGCACAATTATCATTAAATGTTTGCATACCATCAGCTAATAAATAAATTGATTGTAATGTGTTGTGTAAGATGACTGGTTTGTAGACATTTAATTCAAAGTTCCCTTGTGAACTAGCAATACCTACTGCAGTATCGTTACCCATAACTTGTACAGATACCATTGTTAACATTTCACATTGTGTTGGGTTCACTTTACCAGGCATAATTGATGAACCTGGTTCATTTTCTGGAATCGAAATTTCTGCTAAACCAGCTCTTGGACCTGATGCTAACCATCTAACATCATTAGCAATTTTCATTAAGTCTGTTGCTAAAGCTTTTAATGAACCATGCAATTGTACAACTTCATCATGAGCAGTTAACGCATGGAATTTATTTTCAGATGATACAAATGGATAGCCTGTATTTTCAGAAATGAATTTAGCAACTTTATCACCAAACTCAGGGTGTGCATTGATCCCTGTGCCTACCGCTGTACCACCAATTGCCAGATTTAAAATATGAGCTTTTGACTCACTTAACAATGTTTCACATTTATCTAACATATAACGCCATCCACTTATTTCTTGTCCTAATCTAATAGGTGTAGCGTCTTGTAAATGTGTGCGTCCAATTTTAATAATGTCATTAAATTTTTCTTCTTTTTCTTTAAATGTGTTGCGCAAATTATTTAAAGCGGGTTCTAATTTAGTTTCAACTTCATTATACAATGCGACATGCATTGCAGTTGGAAATGTATCATTAGAACTTTGTGATTTATTCACATCATCATTTGGGTGAATTGTTTCATCGCTACCATTCTCTTTTAAATAAGCATTAGCCACAAAACTTACAACTTCATTGACGTTCATATTGCTTTGTGTACCACTTCCCGTTTGCCATACAACTAGAGGGAAATGTTCATCTAATTCCTTGTTTAAAATACGATCGCAGGCATGTACGATTGCATCTTTTTTAGCATCAGAAATTTTTCCTAATTCGTGATTTGCTAAAGCAGCACCTCTTTTAAGTTGTGCAAATCCGTATACGACTTCAATAGGCATTTGCTCTTTACCTACTGGGAAATTACGTTTACTTCTTTCTGTTTGTGCACCCCAGTATTTATCTGCAGGTACTTCAATTTCACCAAATGTATCATGTTCAATTCTTACTGACATTACAAATTCTCCCCTTTATCTTTACTATGTTCAATTGTAGTATATCATTATTTAATTTACTGGGGCAATCGTATTATATAGCGTTTTCATAAACTTTTAATTTGCATTTAATCTCTACTATAAATTCTAGATTTCACTGTAAAAAAAACGCTATTTACATTTGAATATGTAAATAACGCTGTTTATTTATTCGCTATCTTTAACTATTTGTATATCTTTAAAATGCGCTTTTGCAGCTTGAATAACACCAATCGCAGTAAGAATTAACAATATTGCACCTATAATCATCGTTGCTGGACTAATCAAGACTAACATGCCTAATATCCCATCTAAACTGTTATAAAATGAACCCAGCGGTTTAAATAAAACCACAGTGACTAAAATACAACATATCACACTAATAATGACTCCAGTTTGATTACTTTTTACAAAGGTTGAAGCATTTACTTGATCAACTAATCCCTTTGATAAATTAATTTGTAACTTTATTATTTTGAATAATATTGGTAAATATAGTGCGCCTATTGCCATAGGAAACCCTTTAATTGAAATTAAACTTATAATGGCTGCACTAATCATAAAAACTTTCCAATACTTACTTAACATAGTACGTATCTCCTTATAATAAATCGAATTGCTCTAATCATAACATATTCAAATTTAACATTGCATAACTTTTTTAGGAATGAACGAGGTCATAGCCAACAAATAAAAATCCTACCAACATAAAAGTTAGTAGGATTTAGTTCATTTTATTAACAAAATATCAGTTAAACTAGTAATTAATGAGCATCATCAGATAAATCTGAACGCACCTTTGAATCATGAGATTGATTTAACTTCTCTTCATCATTTTGTTCAGATATTTGTTCCATTTCTTTTCCTAATTCAACAACATCTTCGTAATCATCAACCATTTCATTATCTGCTTGATGTTCTAGTTTTTTTGAAAATTTATTTTTGTCGGTCATTTCCATCACCCATTTATACTTTTAAGCAAAACGTGCAGTAAAGTAGTGTCTAACATCCTCAGGTAGACCTTGAGCTGCCGCTTCATCTAAAACGACATTTACCATTCTATGTGCTTTTAAATCTGAAGGTTCGAAACTTGTTTTACCATTTTCTTCATATAGTTTATGCACTAATTCTTGCTTCTCACTACCTGTTATTACTAAAATAATTTCACGTGCAGAGAATAAACCTTGTCTAACACTAATATCTAAATTACCATTTGTATCAATAGATAATACTTGTGTGATAAGTTTACCTTTGTTTTCTTTCGTTTTAATTTTGTCACCAATAAATGATTCTGTATCCTCATTAAAAGATACTTCATAAATTTGACCTTCTGGTACGCCTAAAGCTTCATAAAATGATTTATTGTTGTCATAATCTAAAATATTAATTTGACTAAAATCAACTGCATGTTTATCTACATTCTTTTTCAATTCATCTAATACTGGTGAATTATCTTTAGAAAGGTGTACACCTGCAATTGTTGTAGGATTGTTGTTAAATTGCTTTCTTAAAATATCTGCTGTATATTCAGCTACAATGTTTTCATTTTTTAAAATTTTAAAATTCATTGCCATAGTAATTACACTCCTCTTATTCTATTCAGACACGTTCTAGCATTATTTTTTATTACCCTTGTTGTTACAGTCATAAACAACCTTGAATACCTTCAAAAAATTTCATTTATAAAAATTTTCAAAGTCTTACGTCTATTATACAAATGTCGAGCAATATTTTCATTCATTTACTAAAATTATTAAATTAAATCAGGAAAATTTTGTTGTCTTAATGCTTCGTAGATTAATAATGAAGCTGTATTAGATAAATTTAATGATCTAATATTGTCATTCATTGGAATACGCAACGCCGTTTCATGGTATTCTTCCTTAACCCAATCGGGCAAACCAGTTGTTTCTCTTCCAAAAATAAAGAAATGATCTTTTTCAATATCTGTAAAGTCAAAATCAGAATACGTCTTCTTGCCAAACTTTGTTATTAAATAGTATGTACCTTCTGTTGACTCAAAAAATGCCTCAATACTTTCATGATAAGTAATATTGACTGAATCCCAATAATCAAGCCCTGCACGCTTTAGCATTTTATCGTCTGTACTAAATCCCAATGGCTTAATTAAGTGTAAGTTTGTGTACGTACCAGCACAAGTTCTTGCAATACTCCCTGTATTACCTGGTATTTCTGGTTGAAATAATACAATATGATTTGTCATTCTGTTATTCGCTCCTCATTTCCAGTCCTTTTATCATTTCTTGTTGGACTTCTTCAATTTCTTTGTCATAATGTGCTTCTATAAAAGGTCTAGCTAGTTCTCCTTGTATTTGGCCAATCGCCCAATATGCCGTTGCACGAATCATTGGTCTTGGATCCTCAAGCGCAACATCTTGTAATTCAGGTATAGCAGACTCTTCCTTAAAATGTGCTAATGCAATAATTGCATTTCTTTGTATTGGTTTTTTACCTCTCCACGCTCCAGCTAGATGACCATAAGTATTATTAAATTCTTTATTACTCATTTTCAATAACGGTACAAGTCTAGGCTTTAATATTTCTGGTTCTAGCACAATATCATCATGCTGTGTATTAATGCCTCTATTTCTAGGACAAACTTGTTGGCACGTATCACAACCATATAAGCGATTACCTATTTTATAACGATATTCATCCTGCAAATAACCTTTTGTTTGAGTCAAAAAGCTGATACATTTTTGACTATTCAGCTGTCCATCTCCTACAAGTGCACCAGTAGGACATCGATCAACACATAGCGTACATTCGCCACAACTGTCTAGCAGTGGATCATCAGGTTCAAATGGAATACTAACTAACATTTCTCCTAAATAAGTCCAAGTACCCAAATCAGGATTAATAACAAAGCCGTTTCGACCAACGTAACCTAAGCCTGCTCTTTCTGCAACTGCTCTATCAGATAAGACACCCGTATCAACCATTGATTTGATTTCTACATCTTTCACTCTTGACTGTAAATATTCCGATAATTTATCTAACCTATTACGCATAATAGAATGATAATCTTGTCCCCAAGATGCTCGTGCAAACATACCTCTTCGATCTCCTCGAACACTTTTTGGAGCACCTTTTAATTTATTTGGATATCCAACAGCAATCGCAATGATAGATCTTGCAGTAGGTAACGTTAACTTTGGTTCTGTTCTTAAATTAATATCTGATTCTTCAAACCCAGATGCATAACCTTTAGCATGGTAATCTACAAGCTTTTGTTTCAGTTCATCAAAAGGATCTGCCGTCGTAAATCCTATACTATCTATACCAATTGAATGTGCATAGTCAATAACATCTTGCTTTAATTGCTTTAAATCGATTTTTTACACCCCACATCAAAACATACATCCTACATTTTAACATAATCGTATCAAATTGAACGTCTATAAATCTCACTTTATTAAAATTTATAATAAAAAAATAGTTAATACTTGGTCTAGAATTAAACCTGTGTATTAACTACTTTTTATTTAACTTATAGAACACGCGCTAAAAAGTTTTTAGTTCGTTCGTGCTGCTGATTTTCAAATATTTCATGTGGATTACCTGATTCGACGATGACACCATCAGCCATAAAGACTACTTTATCACTGACATCTCTTGCAAAGTTCATCTCATGCGTTACAACAACCATAGTCATGCCTTCTTTTGCTAGATCTTTCATAACCTTCAACACATCACCAACTACTTCTGGATCGAGGGCTGATGTTGGTTCATCAAATAATAATACTTCTGGATTCATTGCCAACGCTCTCGCAATAGCTACCCTTTGTTTCTGTCCACCTGACAATTGTGCTGGATAAGCATCTGCTTTATCTTCTAATCCAACTTTTTTCAATAATGCTTGTGCCTCCTGTTTCAAATTGGCCTGTGAACCTTTTTTTAATAAACTAGGTGCTAAAATTATATTATCTATGACCTTCTTATGTGGAAATAAATTAAAGTTTTGAAACACCATACCCATTTGTTGTCTTAATTTTTCTAATTCTGTATGTTTACTATTTAATTTATTTTCTTTAAAAAGTACATCTCCACTCGTTGGTGTCTCTAATAAATTCATACAACGTAACAAAGTACTTTTACCACTACCAGAGGGACCAATAATCGCTACAACTTCACCTTTATCTATTGTTAAATCAATACCTTTTAATACTTCGTTTTTTCCAAAAGATTTATATAAGTTTTTAATATTAATCACTGACTTTCAATCTCCCTTCGAAGAAATACATTACTCTAGATAACGTAAACGTAAGTATAAAGTATAAGATAGCTGCTACAATTAAAGGTGTGAAAGGATCGAATGATGCACCTTGAACTACTTGTGCGTTAAACATAATCTCACTAACACCAATTACTGATACAATTGATGATTCTTTAATAACAGTTACAAATTCGTTACCTAATGCAGGTAATATATTCTTTATCGCTTGAGGTAAAATAACGGACTTCATTGTTTGACCGTAACTAAGCCCTAAACTACGTGCTGCTTCAGTTTGTCCCTTATCAACTGCATTGATACCTGCTCTAATAATTTCTGCAATATAAGCTGAACAGTTAATCACTAGCGCAATCATCCCACAAATTAAAGCTGAAATATCTAAGCCTAATACTGCAGTAGTACCAAAATACACTAAAAATACTTGTACTAATAAAGGTGTACCTCTTAAAAATTCTATATACGCAGAAGCTAACCATCTTAATGGTTTCACTTTGCTCAATTTAAGCAACGCAATCATTGCTCCAAATACTGTACCTAACAACACTCCTACAATTGATATTAATATTGTGTTTTTAATCCCTTTTAGGAAGAAACTACCATATTTTGTAATGAAGTTCCCATCATCTTTTTTCATAGCTTCTGCTGCTTTTTCTTTATAATCTGCAATTAATCCTTTATCTTTAACATCTTTTATTGAACTATTTAATTTATTCATTAATACTGGTGAATTTTTTGGAACTGCAATAGCTGTATTCTTCGTTCCTTCATTAAATTTGACTCCATCAGCAAATTGTAAATCATTATTCTGTTTCAAATAAGCTTCAGCTACTGGTCCTTCGATTACCATACCATCAACTTTCCCACTTTTAAGTGACATGATAACTTCAGGTACTCTTGTTAATGATTGTACTTGCGCATTTTCAATTTCATTTTGAGCAATTGTTTCTTGCTGTGTTTGCTTTTGCACACCTATCTTTTTATTAGCAAAATCATCTATCGTTTTAAGATGATCAGCTTCTGACTTTTTAATAATCATCTTTTGAGTAACTGACATATAAGGATCAGAAAAATCCAATTCTTTCTTTCTCTCCGGTGTTGGTGTCATCCCAGAAATAATTAAATCAATTTTCCCTGTTTTGATAGCACCTAATAAACTATCAAATTGCATATTTACAATCTTTAATTTTAAATTATTATCTTTTGCTATTTTCTTTGCTAATTCTATATCAATTCCTGCATATTCACTTTTGCCATTTACATTATGTTCAAATTCATATGGCGCATAGTCTGCAGATAGCCCCACTCTTAATTCTCCACGCTTTTTAATTTTTTCCCAATGATCATCTTGTGCTGCTTGTGCCTCAGGATTTATGTAGGTAAAAATTGCGCTTACGAATACAACAAAGACTAACATAAGCTTCCCTAGTTGTTTCATATTCTAAACCCCTCTCTATATAATTTATTATTATACACATTAACGTAATATTATTCAATATTAATTTTTAATTAACGCTAACTACAGCCTATATAAAATAAAAATGAGTTAATATGCAATATTTGTGTATAAAAAAAGGTCTAATTTATTAAATTAGACCTTATAATACTAACTTTTAGGAATTTCAAATTTATATATTTCATCTGTATAGCTATGAATAAACTTTTTACATAATTCATGTACAAAGAATGCTGAAACAAAAGGAATTATTAAGTATCCAAAGATTAATAACACAATATTCATTGTTGGGTCTCCAGACATCCTATTAAAAGCATTTATCGGACCTACTAAACCAGTATATCCAAATCCTGCCGACATAGGTGTTCCTTTTATTCCAATAAAGTAAGCTACAATACCACCTATAACGCCGTTTATGATTAAAGGTATTGCAATGATTAAATGTTTAAAGTAAACAGGAATCATCATTTTTGCTGCTCCGATGATTAGTACTAAATTTACACCGGCAGCATTTACTCTCAATGATCCAAATAAAAACGTCACACATGCTGCTACAATACCCATATTTGCTGCTCCACTACCTAATCCAGATAAACCTATCGCAGTTGCAATAGCAACAACAGAAATTGGTGTAACCATTAATAATGAATAAGTAACACATATCAATATAGACATAATCAAAGGATTAAATTCAGTAAATGTACTAACAACATGGCCAATACCCTTTGTAACCTTTGAAACATAGCCTAATGTATAAAGTCCTACAACTCCACTAATTACAGGAATCAAAACTGGGAGTATCAACATCTCTAGTGATCCTAGTTTATTTTGTAAAATTAAATATAAAAAACACGCTACAATAACTACTAAAATCGTATTAATAATATCCCCTATACCATTTAAAACGAAACCATTTGAAGTAACTTTAACAGCACCACTACCTAACATTGCTGAAACACCTATCATAGCTGCTCCAGGACCATTAAATCGGAATTGATGCGCTGCCAAAATACCAATAATAAATGCCATAAAAGACTGTATTAATACAACGAGTTGATAAATACTTTCTAATAATTGATTACCTTCTTTAAAGAATTTAAGTAATTCACCTAATAAGGCATTTGGTATTAATGCAATAACAACACCAGTACCTACAGCCTGTAATATATTACTAAAAAACTGTTTTCCACTATGATTACTCGTTTGTTTTGACATATTTTTTCCCATCTAATATTCTTCCTCCAAATATAACAATAGACTTATAATATTATATTTTACATCAAACCACAATATTTACTTTTAAGATTAATTTAATGTGAAAAATCCAGCTATACAACAAATAAAATGCCGATCTACTTGAGTAGATCAGCATTATTTAAAATAGATTTCAATTGAAGTTAAAAGGATTTAAAAAAATCTCACTTCAACATTATATATTTAAACGATATAGTATCTTCGAAGATAATTGTGAGTCATCAACTAGTTGTTCATTAATTATATTGTTCTTTTTATTCGAAAGTTTAACAGAAATATAATCGCCCACATGCATACTTTCTTGCAAATCATCAGACACTCTTAGATGCTCAATAATATCTCCTTTGTCACTAACTAAATTACTAACAATGCCCTGATTATTTTCAACCTTACCATAATAGATTGTAGATTTATCATCTAGTAAAAATATAAATAACAACACAATTATAAATATTAATAAAAAATAACCGATTATCATAGATGTTCTCATCATAAGCTGTCACCTCAAATTATTATATTAACTGAGTTGTGATAAAAATAAATCAGACTAAAGCATTATAAAATAGCTCTTATATCCATAAAGTGACCAAAATATTTGAATTTTATTTATAGTAAAGCAATGTATAAAAAAAGAACCCCTTTGTTAAGGGGTTCTCTATTACCGTTGATGGCTAATGTTAGCCTAGTTATACCGGCGGTCGGGGTCGAACCGACACTCCAATGAAGGAACGGGATTTTGAGTCCCGCGCGTCTGCCAATTCCGCCACGCCGGCCT
>NZ_JXCF01000005.1 GCF_000875895.1 Staphylococcus gallinarum | reverse complement strand
GGAAAGACAATCACATACTACCCGCAACCTTATGTAGAGTATTTAGATGCAGTGCAGGCGCAATTAAAACGTGATAATGCACTTGATGATACTTTTTTCGAGGTATTAAATACGCCTTTAGGAGTTAAAGCAGAAATCGTGTTTTATGTACAAGCACCAAAAAGTCAGAAACGATTAAAAAAGCTTACAAGAACAACAGCGCCAGATATTGATAACTTACTAAAAGCAGCATTAGACAGTATTTTTAAAGGTTTAGATGTTAAAGATAGTCGCATTGCGATGGTGTCTATGGGTAAATTTCAAGAAATGGATAACCCGAGAACAGAAATTATACTTAGGGGGATTGAATAATGGCTAAATCAAACTTAGATAAATTTTTAGAAATAGAGGCAATGATGGACGAGGCGGAAGGTCTAATGGAACCGTATTTAAGGTCATTAGAAGACCGTTATGAGTACATGAATGTATTGCGAAAAGAATATAGTGATTTATCGCATACAATTGGGCGTATACAACAAAGGTTAGAACAAGATACGGATGAGTTCGAAGTTGATGATGATGTAAAAGCAGTGGCCAATGGAGCGATCGAGCGTATAGATGAGCATATAGAGGTCATAGAAGAGGAAAATGGTTATGAGGATAACAATGTATCTCTGAACAGATTAAAGCTTGCTAGAGAGCAATTAGAGGGCAAAATAGATGCAGATAGTATTAGCAGCGTATGGCGTACCTTAAAGAGCCTGAGAATTAGCATAGAAGAGGTCGATGTACTCATGGAACTGGTAGAAGCTATGGGTAGTGGGAATAAGGATGTTAAACAAAGTATTATAAGTCAGATATCGCGTGTTAGAAGTGAGTATATAAGTAGTTTCGTGACGTATAGACAGGCGTTAGAACAAGGTGAAGACGTAAGACAAGAGATTGAATATATCATCGGAGACTTAGAGGATGCAGGGTTTGCGAAAGAAGCAGACGAACTAACGGATGCTAAGCCAGATATAGGTGAAGAACGAGGGAAAAGACCTAATCCTGAGCCGCTTCTTGATTTGCTCAATCCTATTAAGAGCGCAGGTTTAGAGTACTTTCAAAGTAAAAATAGACAGTCAGAATCTTATGATTTAAACGTAGCATTTGCGAAAGAAGTAGCCTATACGCGACGAGCGCTGCTAGAAAACAGAGAATATATAGGTACTAGAAACGCATTTAACCGCTTAAAATCAACCTTTCAAGAGCTATCAAGTTATATGTACGAAAGGTTTTATCAACTAGGTGGTCAACCGAAAAATTATCACGGACATGAAGATAGAAAAAGATAATATAAGCGAAAAAACGAACGCCGTATTTATATATGGCGTTTTTATTATGCCGTCAAATCAACGTTTAAGAGGAATTAATGGAGATATTATAACCATCAACCGAAGGTAGTTCGTAAATGAGAACCAATAACCACCAACAACCTAAAAAAAGCTAAATTATTAATATACCATGAATATATAAAAATATAAACATCAAGAATATAAATAAAAAGAGTGAATATGAGAAATATAGAAATAACAATCAAATAATAAAAATAATATTCAATATCAAATTAAGGGAAGGAAAGTTCGAAAGTAGAGTTCTCAAAACAGAACCGAAAAAGAACGAGCACAAAGGGTA
>NZ_JXCF01000049.1 GCF_000875895.1 Staphylococcus gallinarum | reverse complement strand
GTTTGATTAGCTCATAAAATACTAATTTGTGTTATCATTAACACGTTTTTTGAACCAACGATTATCGTTGTGTTCGGAATTAACGTTGACATATTGCGATTCAGTTTTCAATGTTCATTTGAATAATTAAAAAATATGGTGGAGACTAGCGGGATCGAACCGCTGACCTCCTGCGTGCAAAGCAGGCGCTCTCCCATCTGAGCTAAGCCCCCATTTTTCAAAAGAGTCGGGAAGACAGGATTCGAACCTGCGACCCCTTGGTCCCAAACCAAGTGCTCTACCAAGCTGAGCTACTTCCCGTATATTTAAGTGGTGATTAATTTTAAAATGGCGCGCCCGATAGGAGTCGAACCCATAACCTCTTGATCCGTAGTCAAGCACTCTATCCAGTTGAGCTACGGGCGCTATTTTAAAAAGATGGTGCCGAGGACCGGAATCGAACCGGTACGGTGATCTCTCACCGCAGGATTTTAAGTCCTGTGCGTCTGCCAGTTCCGCCACCCCGGCAAAAATCAATGGAGCAGAAGACGGGATTCGAACCCGCGACCCCAACCTTGGCAAGGTTGTATTCTACCGCTGAACTACTTCTGCAAAGTGAAACTGGATGAGCCATAGAGGATTCGAACCTCTGACCCTCTGATTACAAGTCAGTTGCTCTACCAATTGAGCTAGGCCGGCTATTCATTTGAATGGTGGAGGATGACGGGTTCGAACCGCCGACCCTCTGCTTGTAAGGCAGATGCTCTCCCAGCTGAGCTAATCCTCCATTATGTTATAAAGCCTGGCAACGTCCTACTCTTGCGGAACGTAAGTCCGACTACCATCGGCGCTAAAGAGCTTAACTTCTGTGTTCGGCATGGGAACAGGTGTGACCTCTTTGCTATTGCCACCAGACAATTAACTTACTTAATCAATAATACATTGTTTATTTAATAAATGCAATGGTCAATTTTACACTGTGTTGATATTTTATTTACAAACGCTTTACAAAGCTTTCAATATCAACCAGTCGTTTTTGACGACTTTTTTATATTACTTCATTTCTGATTACAAGTCAATACTTTTTCGAAAAAATTATTATAAAGAAAAAACATTGTATTTGCAACCGGTCATTACTATCTTCGTCATCTCAACTCGACTTGAATAAGTTTATCACAGGAATACACTATATGCCATACCTTTTTTGGTATAGTTTTCTATTTTATTAGTCTTATATTACCTATTTGTATCTTATTACGCAAATTATTACTGGATCAACTTGGAAATTTTCAAATGTAATGTTCTTATTTATCATATTTCTTAATTACTTTTTAAATAGTAAAAGGTTGACCGTGGTAAATATACTCCGGCCAACCTCTTTTAATTGTTTCTATAATTTTATTGTACTTTCTATTTCTGTCTCATATAAGGGAATAATAATACATCTCTGATAGATGCTGAGTCAGTTAATAGCATTACTAATCTATCAATACCAATACCTAGTCCACCTGTTGGAGGCATACCGTATTCTAATGCTTCGATGAAATCTTCATCCATTTCATGTGCTTCATCATTACCTTGTTCTTTCTCTACTAATTGAGCTTCAAAACGCGCTCTTTGATCTATTGGGTCATTCAATTCAGTGAATGCATTACCATGTTCTCTACCAACGATGAATAATTCAAATCTATCAGTAAATCTTGGATCTTCTGGATTTTTCTTCGCTAATGGCGAAATCTCGATTGGATGACCGTAGATGAATGTTGGTTGTATTAATGTTTCTTCTACTTTTTGTTCAAAGAATTCATTAAGAATGTGACCATATTTCATATTATCTGTGATTTCAACACCGTGCTCTTTAGCTAAGTTTTTAGCCTCTTCGTCTGTTTTCACTGCGAAGAAATCTACGCCTGTTGCATCTTTAACTGCATCAGCCATATGCACGCGTCTCCATTTAGATTCTAAATCAATTGTTTCTTCTCCGTATTGAACTTTAGCAGTTCCCAACACTTTTTCAGAGATATGTCTAATCATATTTTCTGTTAAATCCATAATATCATGGTAATCAGCATATGCTTCATATAACTCAATCATTGTAAATTCTGGATTATGTCGAGTTGATACACCTTCATTACGGAACACACGTCCAATTTCATATACTTTTTCAAGGCCACCAACAATTAAACGTTTAAGATGCAATTCAATCGCAATTCGCATATATAATGTTGCATCTAGGGCGTTATGATGTGTTACGAATGGACGTGCAGCAGCACCACCAGCAATTTGATGCATCATTGGTGTTTCAACTTCTAAGAATCCTTCTTTATTTAAATAGTTACGCATTTCTTGCAAAATTTTACTACGATTAATAAAAGTTTGTGTACTATCTTGATTTGTAATTAAATCTAAATAGCGTTGACGATAACGTTGTTCTATGTCTTGTAAGCCATGGAATTTATCTGGCAATGGGCGTAGAGATTTAGTTAAAAGCGTAAATGATTTCGCTTTAACTGATAATTCCCCAGTGTTTGTTTTAAACATAACACCTTCAACACCGACGATATCTCCAAGGTCAGCAGCGTTCCATAATTCGAACTGTTCTTCTCCAACTTGGTCTTTTCTTACATAAATTTGAATTTGACCTGATAAATCTTGCACATGCGCAAATCCAGCTTTACCTTTACCACGTTTTGTCATTAAACGGCCTGCAATCGTAACATGACTATCGTCTTCTTTTTCTTGTAATTCTTCTTTAGAAAATTGATCCCAATCTGTATGCAATGGTTCTGCCATAGCAGTACGTTCAAATTTTTGGCCAAAGGGATCAATACCTAAATCGAATAATTCTTGTAATTTTTGGCGGCGGACCTGCATTTGGTCATTCATTTCTTCTGACATAACTGTCTCTCCTTTATGCTTCTTGTTCTACTTTTTTATTGTTTTGCTTTCAATTTAAAATCCATGAAATGTATCAATTATCATTCACTTGTAGCTTGGTTGGGCATTTTACTTAATTTACCAAAAACGTAATCACTATTAAAATGCTATTAGATATTTTTGCGCATTTTATAACGCAACCTTTTCACCATTCAATTCTACTAGACGATGCGAATGTAATAAAGTAATTTCAACTTATTCCTCAATTGAAAACTGCTCAATTTTTATACAACTTAACCGAATCGTCTGTATGCACTAAATTCCCTATCTTCTCATTAGAATTTGGTTCGACAACATCTGACGCAATATCATTTAAAGGAATTAATACGAAAGCACGTTCGAGCATACGTGGGTGTGGGACGATTAAATCTGCTTCATCTATTATATGATTTCCGTATAATAAAATATCAACATCTAATGTTCTAGGTCCCCAATGGATTTCTCTAACCCGATGTAGTTGTTGTTCTGTTTCCATACATACTTGCAATAATGCTTGTGCAGTTAATGAAGTTTGAATCTCTAAACAAAGGTTTAAAAATTGCGGTTGCTCAACATAACCAACTGGCTCTGTTTCATATATTGGCGAGACTTTAGTAACGGTAATACCATTAGTCGCATTCAAAATACGAATTGCCTCATCTAATTGCGCTGCTCTGTCTCCTACATTACTACCTAAACCTAAATACGCGTTAATCATTAGCGATTCTCCCTCACTATTTCAATCCCGACACCATCATAATGACCAGGGATAGGTGGATTCTCTTTAGTGATTCTAACTTTCGTTTCCATTACACGATTATAGTGTGAATTTATACGTTTTGCAATACGTTCAGCTAGATGCTCTAATAAATTTACAGGCTCCCCTTCCATGATAGCCTTTACATCTTCAAATACTTCACCATAGTGCACTGTATCCGTTACTTGATCTGATTCACCAGCTGGTTTCAAGTCTACCTTTAGAGTAATATCTACAATAAAAATTTGTCCGATTTCATTTTCAGCAGGTAATGCACCATGATAACCATAAAATTTAAGACCGTTCAGAAATATTGTATCGCTCATCGTCATTCTCCTTTAAGTAATCCATACTGTGACTAATACGTGCATTCAACTGAACATTGTGCACTCTAACTGCTTTTACGCCTTTCATTATACCATAGGCTGTAGTTGCTGCTGTCGCCTCATCTCGTTCAGTTGGCGTCGTTTCTGTACCTATCATTTCCTTAATAAACCTTTTTCTACTTGTAGCAAGCAATACCGGATAATCTGTTGCTACCAGTTCATCTAAGCGCGACATTACTTCACGTTCTTCTATACGTGTTTTAGCAAAACCAATGCCCGGGTCAATCCATATTTTATGTTGAGGAATGCCTTTCAATTCTGCTTTATTAGCTTGTTTTAACAAATATAACAACATTTCTTCCATTACAGGTTCAGTTCGATTACCATCACCATTATGCATCAACACAATCTCACCATGATACTTTGCCACAACATCAAATATACGCTCATCATAAATACCAGCCCATTGATCATTGATCATCTCAACGCCTAAATCCATTACTGCTTCCGCTACTTCACTACGGTATGTATCAACAGAGAGCTTCACATCAAGTTTAGTTAATGCTTTCACTACAGGAATTACGCGTTGCATTTCTTCATCAACAGTGATTTCTTCATAACCCGGACGTGTGGATATACCACCTATATCTATGATATCAACACCTTCTGCTATCATTTCTTCTGCTCTTTGTACCGCACTTTCTACAGTATTATATTTACCACCATCCGAGAAAGAGTCTGGAGTTACATTTAATATACCCATTATTTTTGTCCGTGTCATAGTTGATTACTTCCTTTCACTACTATTTGTTAAAAGTCGATATTTATCTTGTACGTTTCTATAATAACGTTTATTGTCTATTTTTTCAGTGTCGAATACTTAAGTATGGTGTCTTAAATATAATTTATATTCATTTTCTATTCTCTTATGCGCATTAGCACACAAAAAAACCGGCACACACATCTCAATGTGGCCGGTAATTACACCTAAATTAATTCTAGTCTTCGAAAGAATATAACGGTGTTGAAAGGTAACGTTCACCGTTACTAGGTAATACAGTAACAACTGTTTTACCTTTTCCTAATTCTTTGGCTTTTTGAATTGCTGCGTAAATCGCTGCCCCTGAAGAAATACCACCTAAAATACCTTCTTCTTTAGCAACTTTACGTGAAGTTTCCATAGCAATTTCATTACCTACTTTAATAATTTCGTCATAGATATTTGTGTTTAATGTGTCAGGTACGAAACCAGCGCCTAAACCTTGTAATTTATGTGGTCCAGGTTCTCCACCACTTAATACTGGTGAATCTTCTGGTTCAATAGCTACTAAATTGATATCTGGATATTTTTCTTTTAAGACTTTACCAGCACCACTTAATGTTCCGCCAGTACCTACACCCGCTAAGAATGCATCGATTGTTTTACCTTCAAATTGCTCAACTAATTCAGGACCAGTTGTTAATTCATGGACACGAGGATTTGCTGGGTTCTCGAATTGTTGTGGTTCAAAGTAACCAAACTCTTCTTTAAGTTCTTTGGCTTTCTTGATTGCACCTTTCATTGCTTCTGAACCTGGCGTTAACACTAATTCAGCGCCATATGCTTTTAATAAGTTGCGGCGTTCTTGACTCATTGTCTCAGGCATTGTAAAGACTGCTTTATAACCTTTTGCTGCACATACAAATGCTAAACCGATTCCTGTGTTACCACTTGTTGGTTCAACGATAGTGTCACCTGGTTTAATTTTGCCAGCTTTTTCAGCTTCTTCAATCATTGCTAATGCGATACGATCTTTTACTGATCCACCTGGATTTTGATATTCAAGTTTTACATAAACGTCTGCTGAATTCTCATCTACAACGTTGTTTAATTTAACTACCGGTGTATTACCGATAACTTCTACAATATTATTTACTGGTTTGTTGTTTGTCATTAGTAAAGCTCCTTTTCGTTAAAAAGTTCAAATGCATACTTTTTTTATCGGATATAGTATATATTTTATCAGATTTTTCTGTAAATACAACTATGAAACCTTAATTTTATTATTTCACTTTACTTTAAAAACCTACCAAGCCCTATATGACAGTAATTAATTTTTATTTTCTAGCAATGCTTCTAATTCATTTTCTGTAAAATTATACTTCGTTCTACAAAAATGACATTCTGCTTCTGCACCATGGTCTTCGTTAATCATACTAATAATTTCTGCTTCACCTAAACCTTTAATTGCAGTTAAAAATTTATCATGACCGCAATTACATTCGAATTGAGCTGGTACATTCTCTAATATTTGTACATTTTCTTCACCTAAAATTTCAAAAAGTAATTCTTCAGGTGTGAGTCCTTGATCAATAAGTTTAGACACTGGTGTCATATTATTAATCGCGTCTTCTAATTTAGTTATAGTCGCATCTTCTGCACCAGGCATTACTTGTAATATAAAGCCGCCAGCAGCTTTAATTGAATTATCAGGATTAACGAGTACACCTAGACCAACAGAGGAAGGTGTTTGTTCACTCTTAGCAAAATAATAAGTGAAGTCCTCACCTAATTCTCCAGATACAATTGGACTAGATCCAGAAAAGTAATCTTTCATGCCGACATCTTTAACTACAGTTAACGCTCCTTCTGTCCCTACTGCTCTGCGTACATCTAGTTTACCGATATCATTTAGCGGAAAGTGAGTCTGTGGGTTTGTTACATAACCTCTTACATTTCCTTTGGCATCTGCATCAGCAATAATTTTACCAATTGGCCCTTGGCCATCTACTGTTACAGTAAGTTTTTGGTTCCCTTTTAACATTGCTCCCATCATTAATGTAGCTGTCATTGTTCTACCAAGTGCAGCTGAAGCTGTCGGCCATGTATAATGTCGCGTTTGAGCTTCTTGCACACTTTCTGTTGTCAGCGCACTATACGCACGTATTTGTCCTCCAAAAGCTAATGCTTTCACAATATAATCTTTCGTCATTACATCATTTCTCCTTTTATTTGCTCATGTGTCATTGCGATATTGCACACATTGTGTTCATTTCATATTTTAGTTCAATTTATTTTACTGGTTCACCTTAAAAAATGCTAAATATTTGTTTACGCAAAATATTTTCTATTTCAAGTAATAATAAAACGCCTCTTTCTACTATCCACTATGATAGCAAAAAGAGACGTCTTTGTTCAGTCATTAATTTCTGTTACTTGGATCGTTAGGATCACTTGGATTGCTAGGTTTGTCGATATTTGGTGATTGTTCGTGTCCAGTTGTATCACGATCACCTTCATTATCGTCTTCTTCATCTTCTTGACGGTTATCTTTACTTACATCATTTAATGATTGCTCTTTACGAACATCCTCATATGATTTACCGTATTTTCCGTCTTTGAATTCAGAGTCTTCTTTATTAACTACCTCAGCACTGTCATAATCTACTTCAGGTAATACACCATCGTAGAATAATGAATGGATTTGTTCAGCGACTAAAGTTTCTTCAGTTAATAATGATTCAGCAATCAACTTCAATTGTGATTTGTGTTCTAGCAAGATATCTTTACAACGATCATATTGTTCTTTGATGATACGTTGTACCTCTTTATCAATTTCATAAGCAATTTGTCCAGAATATTCTGGTTCACCTTGCATATCTTTACCAAGGAATACTTGACCATTACTGCTACTAGAGAACTGAATTGGACCAAGTTTCTTACTCATACCATATTCAGTAACCATTTGACGTGCGATTTGCGTTGCACGTTCAAAGTCATTTGATGCACCTGTTGATACTTCATTAAAGTTAATATCCTCAGATACACGACCACCTAGCAGACCACAAATCTTATCTAATAATTCTGGTTCAGTCATCAAGAATCTATCTTGCTTAGGTAACATCATTGCATAACCACCAGCTTGACCACGTGGTACGATTGTAACTTTATGCACGACTTCTGCTTCGTCTAATACCATACCAATAATTGTGTGACCAGCTTCATGATGAGCTACAATATTACGTTCTTTCTTAGAAATAACACGTGATTTCTTAGCAGGACCAGCGATTACACGGTCTGTTGCTTCTTCAATATCACGCATGTCAATTTTCTTCTTACCTTCACGCACTGCAATTAATGACGCTTCATTAAGTAAGTTTTCTAAATCTGCACCAGAGAACCCTGGCGTTCTTTGAGAAATGGCTTTCAAGTCTACTGTCTCATCTAATGGTTTATTCTTAGAATGTACATGAAGAATTGCTTCACGACCTTTAACATCTGGACGTCCAACTTGAATTTGTCTGTCAAAACGACCTGGACGTAATAATGCAGGGTCAAGAATATCTGGTCGGTTAGTTGCAGCAATCATTATGATACCTTCATTCTCACCGAAACCATCCATTTCAACAAGTAATTGGTTAAGTGTTTGTTCACGTTCATCGTGACCCCCACCAACACCAGCACCACGTTGACGACCTACTGCATCAATCTCATCAATGAAAATGATACATGGTGCATTTTTCTTAGCATTTTCAAATAAATCACGTACACGGCTCGCACCGACACCGACAAACATCTCAACAAAGTCAGAACCACTAATTGAGAAGAACGGTGTGCCAGCTTCACCAGCTACTGCTCGCGCAAGTAATGTTTTACCTGTACCAGGAGGGCCAACTAATAACACACCTTTAGGTATGCGTGATCCCATTTGCTTAAATTGCTTATTATCTTTTAAGAAGTCTACAATTTCAACTAACTCTTGTTTTTCTTCATCTGCACCTGCTACATCAGAGAAGCGTACACGTTTTTTCTGACTGTCGTACATTTTAGCTTTGGATTTACCAAAGTTCATCATACGACCGCCACCGCCGCCGCCACCTTGAGCTTGGCTAAGGAAGAAAATAAATAAAAGAGCAATTATTAATACTGGAATGAGCGTTGTTAAAATACTAACAAACACGCTTTGTTTTTCTTCTTCTTTAACTGTAAATTTCAATCCATCTTGACTTTGTGCTTTATCAGTTATTTTTTCAAGTTCTTTATCATTGTTATATAAAATAGTTGAAGAATAATCTTCACCTTTTTTCGTTTTACCGCTTACCATATAGACATTTTGTTCTGGTTGGATTTCAAGTGTCTTAAGATCACCTTTATCTAACTGCTTTACAAATTGGTTATATGTAAGTTGCTTTGGCATATTTCCATTGCCGTTGAGCCACGAAAACAAGCCGAATATAATAACGCCAATGATTGCAATAACTAGCACATTACGAAAGGCCTTCTGCATGCGTCGTTTCCTCCTACTTCAATAATAAAACTAACAAAAATTGTAACATAACGCGTCTGCCAAAGGCTAGTATTTCAACTTTTGCGCGTCGTTTACAATCCATGCTGTTTTAGTTTAATTTTTAAATTATTTCCCCATAAACACCAACTAAAACTACTAACTTAAAATACTTATATTATATCGTATCAATTGTCGTAATATATTAACCAAAATCCGTTTTATATTAATAAATTTTCAATTGATTAATATTAGACAATTTTATTAGGTTAGAAATTATAGTATACAATAACTTTGTAATTGAATAAATTTAGTTGCTTATGCTTATGAGTAAACTTCAGGCTTTAGTGTACCAATATATGGCAAGTTTCTATAATGCTCAGCATAATCCAAACCATAACCAACAACAAATTCATCAGGAATTTTTTTACCGACATATTTAGCTTCGATATTTGCTTTACGGCGGTTAGGCTTATCTAACAGCGTCACGATTTCTAATGAATTTACGCGTCGTGACTGCAATAATTCTGTGATTGACTTTAATGTAGTACCTGTTTCTAAGATATCTTCGATAATTAATACATCTTTATTTTCTATTGAAGAACCTAAATCTTTTAAAATTTGAACTTCACCTGTCGATTCTGTACCACCGTGATAACTTGAAACATCCATAAAATCAATTGCCAAGTGTGTATCAATTCGTTTGATCAAGTCTGCCATAAACATGACTGACCCTTTCAATATTCCGATACAAACTAATGGCTTTCCTTGATAATCCTTTGTAATTTGTTCGCCCAAATCTTTACAAATTTGGTTAATATCTTCTTCACTTAATAATATTTCTTTCAAATCATCACGCATTGTTATTCCTCTCCCATATTACTTATTGATATTAATTCATTATATTTTTGCTTTAAAAACAAAGTCCCAACTGCAATTATTTCTTCATCGGCAGTAACTATTACAGGCATTTCTTCACGTTGTCGTTGTATTATTTTCTCATCAATAAATAACCTGCTCACCTTTTTATGCCCAGTGCTACCATTCAATTCATATTTATCGCCAACTTGTCTTGTTCTTATAGTTAATGGAAATTCATCTTGTGGTAAGTCAGCTTGAATTTCAATATTATAGCGACTAAAAGTATATGTGCCTGGTTGATTGACCTTTATCTGAGAAAGCGCTTGTTCATAATTAGCCATTAAGATAAATTTATCATAAGCGATATGAATTATCCATTTATCTGTAGTGTATAATGTGCATTGTGCATGGTTACTTGCTATTTGTGTTAGCCATGATTCATACATCTTTTCAGATATCGGTTGTTCTAACGCTAATTTATCAATTAATTTATCTAATACAACTATTTTAACAGTATGTCGCAATTTTAAAAATTCACTTCTAGAAAAATGGATTTCATGATTGTTTGTCTCTGCTTTAACCTTATTTAATATAAAGTGATCTGCTTCTTGATGTATTACATTCAATTGTTCATCATGCCAAGCTTTTAATTTCAGCAATTGTTGTGTCGACAATTGTCTGTTTTCATCTATTGCTGGCAATAAACGATTACGGATGTCGTTTCTGACATATTGATTATCTTGATTTGTTTCATCTTCAAAAAATGGTACGTGTTGTTCATGCTGATAAGTTCGGATTTCTGATTTAGATACCGCTAACAAGGGTTTAGCAAGTACATAATTCTTTCTAAGAATACATTCATCCATACCCAACTTACTTCTCGTAGAACGACCGGTCATAACCCGATAAAATATCGTTTCAATCTGATCATCTAAGTGATGTGCAGTAAGTAACACATCCGCTTCAAGTTCTTCCATCATTTGATCAAACCATGCATACCGCAATGTACGTGCCTCATTTTCTATACTATTACCTGCTGCAATGACATGGGATAAATCTAATTCATGCACAAATAAGTCAACGCCATGTTGCTTACAATAACGTTGCATAAATGCCTGTTCTGTTTTAGCAGCTGTTCTTATTCCGTGATTAACATGTAAACATGTAATTTGGCGATAGGTTTGACGATAGTTGGTCAACAGTTGATGTAATAACACCATACTATCCACGCCTGTGGAAATCGCTAGCACAATATGGCTATCACTATGCCATGCATTTGTATTCACTTCCACATTTTCCACCTCACTCACATAAATAATAAACTACGCCTACAGTACAATTAACTATACAATAAAAAAGAGACTGTTTCCTCAAATAAGAAAACAGTCTTTGATTGATAGCGACAAACTTATTTATATCTTACAAGCTTATTTCCAACAACCTTCTATATTTCCTTGAAACAGCCTTTATATTCTATAACGATTAGCGCTTAGCGCCTTTTCCACCACGTCTAGATTCTGTTTGACGTTTAATAGAAGTTAACTTATCTTCACTGTCTTTCAAAAAGTTAGTTAATTTCTTCTCAAAATCTTCTGCTTTTTGTTGTGGTTGTTTATAACTTGGTTTACTTTGAGGTTTACGAGGACGATCTTTTGCTTTTTTAATTGAAAGACTAATCTTTCCATCATCAGCGATTGACAATACTTTAACTTCAACTTCATCTCCGACAGTTAAATGATCTTCTACGTTTTCTACGTAATTATCCGCAACCTCACTTATGTGAACTAAGCCACTTTTCCCTTCAGGAAGTTCGACAAACGCGCCAAACTTTTTAATTCCAGTGACTTTACCTTTAAGCTTGTTTCCTACTTCGATTGACATAGTGTAAATAAATCCTCCCGATTCGTTTCGATTTTAACTTTATTATATGCCTGTTTACACAATTTAACAATGGTATTATGATTCAAAAAAATAAATTTTCTTATTTATCTTCTTTAGACGATTTTTCTTGGCCTGTGCTTTTATCCCCAGGCAACTTAAATACAACTTCGCCATCATTACTTAAATAATAATCATCGCGTGCAATTTTTTCTATATAACTTTTATCATTTAGATTATTTAATTTCTCTTTTAACGCTAATTCTTCATCTTGTTGCTTTTGGTATTTTTGTTCCTTTTGTTGACGTTCTACTGCATCGTCATTGTTACTCTGAATTTGAGTGACAAGCATTATGGACAAAATGATGATAATAGCTAACAATATGCCACCAAAGAATGTCACACGTTTACGCACAACGCGATTTCTCATTCTTTGTTGTTGTTTTTTTCTATTTTCTGCAGAGGTATACGTATTACCTATTTGTTCAACCTTTTTACTCATTCGCTTGTCACCACCTTTTTTAATTTTCACTGACTTTTTCTTCTTTAATAATTTCATACATGCCCTTTGCATTTTCTTTTGTAGCATGTTCACTAAGTCCTGTTACTTTGACAGTAACTATTTTTTGACCAAAACGAATCACTAATTCATCTGTTTCCTTTACGTCAGTACCTGCTTTGGCAACTGAACCGTTTACAGTTATGCGTCCTTGGTCACTGATTTCTTTCGCCAGTGTTCTACGTTTAACTAGTCTAGATACTTTGAGATATTTGTCTAATCTCATATTTCGTCTCCTCCTTGCTCTAAAATATTTTTTAAAGCTGCCTCATCAAGTGTCTTATTTTTGGTTTTATCATACATCTTCAAGAAATGCTCTGCAAATACTTTTTCAAACTTCACTCTATCAACTTTACCCTCTTTTGATTTCGCTGTTGACCAAATTTGCTTTAAATCTTCTATGTTATTGGCCTCTTCATCAGCAAAAATATGTGGGTGTCTGCGAATCATTTTAGCCGATAAACTCTCAACGATTTCGTTAATATCAAAATATCCATACTTCTTACCAATACTTGCATGTAGTAGTACTTGCAACAGAATGTCGCCCAATTCTTCGATCATATGCCAATCATCTTCATTATCGATTGCTTCAAACAACTCAAATGTTTCTTCCAATAAGTAACGCTTTAATGATTGATGCGTTTGTTCTTTATCCCAAGGACAACCGTGTTCATCATCTACTAATTGTTCAATAATTTCAGTAGCAAAGTAGAAGTCACTATAGTATTCGCTATCTTGCGTTAATCTAGGAAGAAAGACACTTGTAAGGTTTGTAAATCGTGCCTCTTCATGATCCAATTCGTAAAGCGGCACTGCAGTAACTTGCGCTTCATTCCCCTTTGCACCATCTACTATATATACGATATGTTCATCTTTATAACGTTCCATTAATGTCACTTTCAAATCGCCAGCAACCATTGCGCTATATACTTGCGTAATGAGTGTATGATTACGGCCATTTAATTGATTAGCCTTGATTGAAGTAGCATCAAGCATAGTAAAACCGTCGTTTGGATCTATTTTTACCGCTTCAAATATATCATCGATAAAACTTTTCCCACCTAAAATTTCTACTTCAATATTATCATGTGTTGCTGCATAGGCTTCTAATTTAGAAGTTGTCGTTTCCGCAACTCTAGGATGCCCTGGCACAGTATAAACAATCGTTTCATTTTTACTCGCTTCTAACAATTGATTCACAATTGTATCGTAAACATCATCGAAAGTTGTATTATTTTCATAAACAGCATCAAAACCTTGAAATTCGATACCTTCATCTTGTAAAGATGCAATAACTGGGTGTTCTAATGTTCTAGTAAATACTCGAGGCTGATTTTTCAAAAATTTATAAATACCTAAAGGCAAGTCATCTAAACCATAGTTTCCTAGACCTACAATCGTAATATGTTGTGTCATTAACGTTTCCCTCTCTTCATATGATAAAGCTTATCTCCAAATGGCAAATGTTTTAACTCTCTATAGCTCAACAATTGCATTTGCACAATTGCCAATATAATGACACCAATTCCTACCATCGCTGCAATTAGCAATTCGATGAGACCACCGATACGTGAATCAGTAGAAATGACAAATAATGTACATTGTACAGCTACAGTTAACAAGACCATTGTTGCAATTAACTTTAGTACAAATTGAGTCATTGATTGAAATTTATAATGCTTTAATACTTGGTAATGTAATAATATTACAAATACAATGAGTGAGAGTACAGTACTTACACTACCGCCTAACATCAATAATTGTGGAATTAATAGGATATTTAACAACACTTTGCATATAATCCCAATTATAAATGCGATAAACACTGGTTTCACCTTTTGTCTAACTTGTAATAACGCAATATCTATCATGATCAAAGATACACAGATTACCGTCAACATATATATAGCCAATGTTCCGGTTAAGCTGTCATATTTAAAAAACACACTATTCATTAATGGCAATAAATTTATCAAACCGATACCTGCAGCAACACTAATAAGGACTGTTATTTTTATCGATGCATTTGCATAGCGATTGATTAACACATGCTGTTGTTCCTTTATCGCTTCTGTCAATAATGGAATGAGTACAAAGCTAAACGTCGTAGTCACAATCAATCCCATTTGAATAAACGAGGCACCGCGATCATAGATTCCTTTTTGAGTAGCAGCATCCTGAAAGTCTAAACCAGTATGCATAAGTGCATGCAGCACAGTAAAACTATCCACCACTTGCCAAACAATAACGATTAACTGACTGACAGCAAAAACGACAATCGCAATAGTCAACTGTTTCCACGCTATATCAGCTTTGCGTTTCACAACTTTGAAAGGTCTTTTCTGCATTAAAAATAAACTCGATGCTAGAAAGCCAGCTGCCGAACCTGCGATTGCTAACATGCCTGACTGATAGATTGACCAATGTTGCAACAAGTATAGCAATACGGCAATCATAATAATACCGACCCGGACAACTTGCTCAATCACTTGTGACATCGCTGGTATATTCATCTCATGTTGCGCTTGATAATAACCTCTCAACACGCCTAACACACCGACAAACAGATAACTAAAGCTTGCTGCTCTCAACATGGGTGCTAAATTTACATCTCCCATCAATATCGCTATCCATTTGGCACTGATTAATAACATAATAAAAAATATACCGCTGAAAATTTGCAAGACAAACAATACATTCGTGTATTGCTTATCCTTGCCTGATGAGCCAAACGTCTGAGTCACAGCACTAGGAATGGCATTCATTGTCAATATAACGCCTAATGCAACAATTGGATATATTTGTTGATATGCATATAAACCTTCATCACCTAATATATTTTGATAAGGTATGCGATAAATTGCACTCAACACTTTGACTATAATGAGTGCTACTGTTAGAACTACAACACCATTAAATGCAGAACGTTGCGTTTCATGTTGCTTATTCTGCTTCATCAGCAAATTCCATACTTTCTTCAATACATTTAGCTAAGAATTTTAAATTTTCGAGCCAAGTCTTAGTTTTATTTAGTGTCACCTTCATTTTACCATCTTGGACACCTACTTTCATCGCTCGTCCAAGTGGTTGTGTATGTTTAAATAGGCTCTCACCATTGATTTCAGTCGTTCCCTTTTCAGACATATACACTTCGACTTGCTTGCCAGTATCCTTGATCAATGTAACACCAGCATGTAGGGCATGAACCTTAATTTCCATCATATCTAATAAACGTTCCACTTCAACCGGATATTCATTAAAGCGATCTATTAATTCATCTTTAACGTCCATTAATTGTGCTTCGGTCTCAATTTTACGTAATTTCTTATATATTTCTATCTTAGCTTGTTCATTTTGAATATATTCTGCCGGTAAATACGCATCGATATTCAATTCTATTTCAACTTCTGGTGCATCTGCTTGTTCTTCAGTAATTCCTCGTTTTTCATTTACTGCTTCTTCTAACATTTGTGAGTATAAGTCAAAGCCGACAGAATCAATAAAGCCGTGCTGTTGTTTACCTAGAAGATTACCCGCGCCTCGAATATTTAAATCGCGCATTGCAATTTTGAAACCAGAACCTAGTTCTGTAAACTCTTTAATTGCTTGCAAACGCTCTTCTGCTGACTCTGTCAAAACTTTATTCGTAGGATGTAAAAAGTACGCATAACCTATACGACTAGAACGTCCAACTCTACCTCTCAATTGATATAACTGGCTCAATCCAAAGCGATCAGCATCTTCTATGATTAATGTATTAGCATTTGGTACATCTACGCCTGTTTCAATAATCGTCGTCGTCACAAGAATGTCGTATTCATGATTAATGAATCCTAACATTGTTTCTTCTAAATCACGTTCACTCATCTGACCATGGGCCACTCCAATATTAGCGTCCGGCATAAGCATCTGTAATTGTTCGCGTTTCTCATATATAGACTGCACTTTATTGTATAAATAGAATACTTGTCCTTCTCTAGAAACCTCTCGTTCTAAAGCTTCTTTAATAAAGTTAGCATTTTGTTCTAAGACATATGTTTGCACAGGGAAGCGATTTTCAGGTGGTGTCTCAATTACCGATAAGTCTCTAACACCTAACATACTCATGTGTAAGGTTCTTGGAATTGGCGTTGCCGTTAAAGTTAAAACATCTACATTAGTCTTTAATGTCTTGATACGTTCTTTATGTCTAACGCCAAAGCGCTGTTCCTCATCGACAATTAACAAGCCTAAGTCTTTATAATGGATATCCTTACCTAGTAGTTTATGTGTACCTACTACGATATCTACAAAGCCAGACTTCAATCCCTCTTTCGTTTCTTTAATTTCCTTTGTAGTTCTAAATCTACTGATTAATTGAATTTCGACTGGAAAATCTTGCATACGCTCTATCAATGTTTCATAGTGTTGCTGCGCCAAAATAGTCGTAGGTACTAAAAATGCAACTTGCTTACCTTCCATTACTGCTTTAAACGCTGCACGAACTGCTACTTCTGTCTTACCATAACCTACGTCACCACAAAGTAATCTATCCATTGGCTTTTCAACTTCCATGTCACCTTTAATTTCATCGATTGATTTACTTTGATCGGGTGTTAACTCATAAGGGAAATCTAATTCAAAATCATTTTGTTCTGCTGTGTCTGGTCCGTATTTATAACCAACAGACATTTCACGTTCTTTATATAATTCGATAAGCTCATCAGCTATATCTTCAACACTTTGTTGTACTTTGGCTTTTGTTTTTTTCCATTCTGTTCCACCTAATTTATTTAACTTAGGTGATTTATCTTCTGAGGCAACATATTTCTGAACTTGATCCATTTGGTCTACAGGTACAAAGAGTTGATCCGTACCCTTATATTGCAATTTGATATAGTCCTTATGAACACCTGCAACTTCAAGTGTTTCTACACCCAAATAACGACCAACACCATGGTGTACATGGACAATATAGTCACCGACCTTTAGGTCTTGATATGATTTGATTTTTTCTGCATTCGTTAACGTTTTCTGTTGCTTCGGTTTCTTTTTTTGCTTGGATTTAAACAATTCTCGCTCTGTTACAACGACAAGTTGCATATATGGTAATTCAAAGCCTTCAGACAAGCTGCCTTCTGTAATGATTGCGCTTCCCGTTTGATGGTTATCACTCACAGTATCTACAAAAGTCGGAATATGCATTTCATTTAGCATTGACTGAATTCGCTCTTTTTTCACTTCTGTTTCTGCTAAAACCACTACAGTATAGTCATTTTTGATATAACGCTGGAATTCTGAACGCATAATATCGTACTGACCATAAAATTGTTGCACTGGTTTACACGAGAACTTAATAATACTTTGAATTGGCACTGACATCGTTGCAGTAAATAACGTAAAGTAAGTTACTGGATGACGCTTCAACAATGTTTCAAAACCATCATAAGCTAAGAAAGTTTGACCGATAAATCCTTTACCACTTTCAATTAAATTTTGAATAAATTCATCTACTTCTGTCGTTAATGTCGTCTCTGTTTCTTTGACTCTATTAAATTCATCAACTGCTATAATTGCATCAGATTTGAAGTAATCCATAATCGTAGCAGGAGACTCATACATAAACGCAACCAATCGTCGTAAGACTTGATGATCAAATAATGAGTCTTCAAATAATTTGAAACTTTCATATGTTTCTTTCAAATCATTACGTACTGCTTTGTCTATTTTAGGCCTTGTCATTTCATAGGCTTCTTTTAACTTTTGCTTTGTGTGACTAATCACTTCATCAGTAATGATATAGTCACTCGCAGTTGTGATTTCTACACTTTCTAAATTAGACTCTGAACGTTGTGTCTCAACGTCAAAATCACGAATTGAATCGATTTCAGTAGCAAAGAGTTCTATTCTTACTGGGTCACCTATCAGTGGATAAATATCGATAATACCACCGCGTAATGAGAATTCTCCTATATGGGACACGACACTTTCCCTACGATAGCCCATGTTTACTAGTTTATTTAATAACGCATCAATATCAATGTCATCTCCTACAGAGAGCGACATTTGATGTGCTTGCCACATATCTACAGGCGTCAACCATTTTTTCAATCCGTTTAATGGTACGATAAATAAGCCTCTCTTTTCTTGAGCAAGTGCCGTTAATGTACGTACACGTTCACTCATAAATTGAGGGCTTTGTGTTGAGAATTCTTCGGTCATGATATCTTGCAATGGATATTTATAAATATGCTCTGCATCAACAAATTGTAACAAGTCATTTTCCAACTTATCTGCTTGATACAAGTTATTTGTAACAACTAATAACTGCTTAGAGCTATTCAAATATTTCTCAGATATAATTGTTGCTTTAGCAGCCGAAGATAAGCCGGTAACGAGGACATTTTCCTTACCGAACACTTCATTAAGTTCTTGATAACGTTTGTCTTCATTTATATATTCTGTAATTATCGATTTCAATTTACTTCACCATTATATTCATTCATCACGTTATCAAAGCGAGATGTTTCAATAAATGCTTCAACTGCACGTGCAGAATGTTCTATTACTTTATTCATTGTTTTCATTTCTTGGTCTGAAAATCTTTGTAATACATAATCAACAATTGCCATACCATTTGAAGGGCGATCCACACCGATACGAATACGTTTAAATTGATCAGTGCCTAAGGCTTGTATAATTGACTTCATGCCATTATGTCCACCTGCACTACCCTTTTGTCGTAAGCGTATCTCACCTTGTGGTAAATCCAGATCATCATATAACACAAGTAAGTCATCTATGTCGATATCATAATATTTCATTAATGGTCCTACCGCTTCACCAGATAAATTCATTAATGTTAAGGGTTCAATAAACATTACCTTTTCACCAGCGATGCGCTCAATTGTATACGCGCCTTTAAACTTTTGTTTATCTAGCGTAAATTGATTACGTTCTAAAAGATAATCTATAACTTCAAAGCCAATATTGTGTCTTGTTAATTCAAAACGTTTCCCAATATTACCTAAGCCTACAATACACTTCATCAAGTTACCTCCATTTTTACTATACCTTTGAAATACAAACAATTAAGTAGCCATTTGTAAAGCAAAGACTCTACATTTTTCTAGTATCAATCACTATAATAACATAAAAAAGCACCTGCTTAACGTATTAAGCATGGTGCTTTTCCATATTCAATATGATGTCTAGACGACAACGATTATTCAGAATATAAAAGTTCGAATTATTCTTCTTCTTTTTCTTCTGTTTCTTCGTCTTCTTCACCAACAACAGCTGGCTCTTCAGTTTCTGATTCGCCTTCCATTGCTTCGATTTCTTCTTCTGTTGGTTCTTCAGTTGGAGGAACAACAGTAACTACTGAATCAGTAGCTTCGTTTTCAATTGTGAAGTCACCAGAAACTTTGATATCTTCAACAGCTAAGCTGTCGTTGATTTCTAATTCTGTAATATCTACTTCGATAGCTTCAGGAATGTTATCTGGAGTAGCTGTTACTTCAAGGTTGAATAATGGTTGTTCAACAACGCCGCCTTCTTTAGCGCCTGCTGCTTCACCAACTAAGTGTACTGGTACTTCAACAGTACGTTCTTCGCTCATGTTGATAGCTAAGAAATCGATGTGAGTGATTTGGTTTTTAAGTGGGTCGAATTGGTAGTCTGAAACCATAACTTTGATAGTTTTAGAACCTACGCCTAATTCGATAACACCGTTACGACCAACTTCACGGATAACTTTGATGAATTCAACTTCATCAACTTTAACTGAAGTGTTTTTAGTACCGAAACCGTAAACAACAGCTGGTACTTTACCGATATTTCTTAATGCTTTAAGGTCTGCACGTGTTTGCTTACCTTGACGAATAATTGACTTTAATGAAGCCATATTCATTTTCCACCTTTCATCATCTGCTCTATCAAATAGAGCCCCTCACTTGCCCATCAACGCCATGTTGCTTGCAAGTGTTTATTTTGTTCGTCTAATCACGAACGGAACTATTATACCGTTATTGTAATATTTAGTCAAATAGCACACTAACTGATTCGCGTTCGTAAACTCTAATAATTGCTTGTGCTAATAAACCAGCTACAGATAATTCTTTTGTGTTACTTGGTTTGCGGCTATCTTCTAATTGAATAGAATTTGTAACAACTAATTCTTTAATTGCTGAATTTTCAATACGCTCTTTGGCAGGACCAGAAAGTACAGGGTGCGTACAACAAGCATAAACTTCCTTCGCACCTTTGTCTTTTAACGCTTGTGCAGCTAATGTAATTGTACCAGCAGTATCGATAATATCATCAATAATAATAGCTGTTCTGCCTTGAATATCACCAACTATATTCATCACTTCTGCTACGTTTGGCTTCGGTCTACGTTTATCGATAATAGCAATTGGTGTTTTCAAGATGTCTGCAAGTTTACGTGCTCTTGTTACACCACCATGGTCTGGAGATACAACAACACATTCTTCTAAATCAATATTTGTTTCATTCTTAAAGTGTTCTGCCAAAATTGGAACACCCATTAAGTGGTCGATTGGCATATCGAAGAAACCTTGAATTTGAGGTGCATGTAAATCAAGTGCGATCATTCTATCTGCACCAGCTGTTTCAATTAAGTTTGCAACTAACTTAGCAGTAATTGGCTCACGACTTCTTGCTTTTCTATCTTGTCTAGCGTAGCCATAGTATGGTACCACAATATTGATATTTGCAGCAGAAGCACGTTTACATGCATCTATCATAATAAGTAATTCCATTAAATGTAGGTTAACAGGATATGATGTTGGTTGAATGATAAACACATCGCAACCACGGATACTTTCTTCGATATTAATTTGAATTTCACCATCACTAAAGCGTTTCACTGAACATTTTCCTAGTTCGATTCCAACTTTATCTGCTACTTCTTGGGCTAACGGTTCATTACCTTTCAAAGAAAATATTTTCAAAGCAGAATTCTTATACTCATTGTTTAACATTTATAGTCCTCCAATTAATTCGTTCAATTAGTTTTATTTACGTATATGGCAAAATTTAAATTTTCTCTCAACATGAGTCTGCAAGTTTTGGTATTTTTACATTACGTTATCTTAAACTTAACAGATTACATCATTTTTTCTAAACAATGCACATTTATTTTTTTAGATAGCCTTCTTTTGTCGTTTGTTTAGATCTTGCAAGAGCCAAACTATCTTCCGGAACATTGTCCGTAATTGTGGAACCCGCCGCAATAAACGAGCGATCTCCTAATGTAACTGGTGCCACTAAGTTTGTATTACAGCCGATGAACGAATCATTGCCTATAATTGTTTTAAACTTGTTGACGCCGTCATAGTTCACAGTAATAGAACCACAACCGACATTGGTACGCGCACCAATTTCTGCGTCTCCGATATAGCTCAAGTGTGGCAGTTTTGCACCTTCTTTTACTACAGATTTCTTAACTTCTACAAAGTTGCCGACTTTAACTTTGTGCCCAAGATCAGCACCTGGACGCAATTGTGCAAATGGACCGATCGTCACTTCGTCCGCAATCGTTGCTTCGTTAATAACTGATTGTTTAATAGTTACATTTGCTCCAACTTGGCTATTCGTTATTTCAGAATATTGACCAATACTTACATCGGAACCGATTACAGTCTTGCCAGCTAATTTTACACCTGGTTCAATAATTGTATCTTCTCCTATAATTACATCCGCGCCAATATAAGTCGTTGCAGGGTCGATGATTGTTACCCCATTACGCATGTGAAATGTATTGATACGTTTACGAAAAGCTTGCTCCGCTTCACTTAACATAACGCGATCATTCACACCCATAATTTCATCAAAGTCATTCGTATGATGGACTTCAACCACACCTTGATCATCTAAAATAAGCGACAATACATCAGGTAAATAGTATTCACCTTGTGCATTATCATTTTTTACTTTTGCTAGCTTGTCAAATAAAGTTTGATTATCAAAAGCAAAGATACCAGAACTAATCTCATTTATTTGCTGTTCTTCTATGGTAGCATCCTTTTGTTCTACGATTTTAACCAAATGATTATTTGCATCTCTAACTATACGCCCATAACCAAATGGATTTGATGCTGTAGCAGATAGAACTGTAGCTTGTGCTTGATTTGTCTCATGATGAGTTATGAGTGCTTCCAATGTTTGTTGTGTGATTAATGGCGTATCACCACAAACGACTAATGTTGTCCCTTGTTTATCTTCCAAATGCTCACTTGCCATTTTAACTGCATGTGCAGTACCTAATTGTTCTTCTTGAAAGCTATAAAGTGAATCATTACCTAACGTTGCTTTGACACTTTCTGCGCCATGACCAACGATTGTTACAAGTTGTTCGACTCCTGATTGTCTTACATTGTCAACAACATGTTCAATCATAGATTTACCTGCAACTTCATGTAATACTTTGTATTTCTTTGATTTCATACGTGTACCCTTACCGGCTGCGAGTACGATTGCATGTCTTTGCATGTATGTTAACCCTCCATTAAAATATACACTTCCTTATTATTATAATTTAACGCTAGTACCACTTTCAAGGCTCAAAGCATCGATATTAAATAATAGACACTTTTTCTTGCACTAAATTAAAAATATTTCACAGTTAAATTGTCATCTTTTATGATTTGGGAAAACGTTTTATCCAATTTATGAAAGCATGTTCATTTTCATGTTGATATGCATTCATTTATTTCTCAAAATTTCTACTACTAGCTATTTATGTCGCCTAATTATTCAAATTAGCTAAGTAAATACAGTAAAAATACATTCATTAATATATTTCTTGTTAATTTTTTATTTTTTGTCACCTTTACATTTTATAATTTATTTCAAAAATAATATTTATCTGTTGTAACAAAAAAGAAGGTGGAATTGTTCAATTAAGAACAATTCCACCTTCTTTTTTTATGATATTAATCACTATACCACATCTCAAATTGTTTTAAATATTAAGCTTCCTCATTTGAATCTTCAGACGAAGCTTGTGCATTCCTATCTGGAATGACTTCATCCGTTTCATCATATACTTTCATCACTGCATCTTGAATTTCTTGTCTCATTTCTGAGTTGATTGGATGCGCGATATCTCGGAATTCACCATCTGGTGTACGCTTACTTGGCATTGCGACGAAAAGACCTGTGTTGCCTTCAATTACACGTAAATCATGCACGACAAATGATTCATCTAAAGTAATTGATACAAGTGCTTTCATTCTTCCATCTGTTTGTATTTTTCTAAGTCTTACATCTGTCACTTTCATGTAGTGAGCCCCCCTAGTATCTCTTTGTTAGAAGCTTAACAATTGCATTAAAAATTATATTCCCTTATTTTACTTTTGCTATTAATTCAATTTCTACTTTAACATCTTTAGGTAATCTCGCTACCTCAACACAGCTTCTCGCTGGTTGATGTGTGTCAAAGTACTTGCCATAAACTTCATTTATATTTTGAAATTCATTCATATCAGCAATAAAAATTGTAGCTTTAATGACTGAATCTAAATCAGATCCAGCTTCATCTAATACAACTTTTAAATTTTCTAATACTTGTGTAGTCTGTTCTTTAACATCGTCACTGACAATTTCACCATTTAAATTTAATGGGATTTGTCCTGATGTAAATACCAAACCATTAATTTCAGTTGCATGTGAGTATGGCCCCAATGCTTCAGGCGCCTTTTGTGTATTAATTGTGTTCATGATGCCGTAACCGCTCCTTTAAGAAAATTTAGTTAAACTGTTGCCTGTTTCTACCTTAAATTCTTGATTGTATTCGTCTACATCAGATAGTCTAACTAAGGAAGTATAATCTTCAATCAATCTTTGTTTAACTTCTTTTGATTCTACTAGTACCGATACCCCTTTAACATGTGCTTTAAACTCATTCATTAAATTCATCACGCCATTAATAGAGCCACCCGCTCTCATGAAATCATCAACGACGAGTACATTAGAATTTTCAGGCAATGTGCGTTTCGACAATACCATTGTTTCAATTTTACGTGAAGATCCTGATACGTAATTAATCGATACCGTTGAGCCTTCTGTCACTTTATTATCTTTACGAATAACAACAACAGGTAGATTTAGTACATTGGCCACAGCGTTGGCTAACGATATACCTTTTGTCGCAATCGTAACAATAGCGTCCAATTCTTCATCCATATATAGCGTTGCAATTAATTTACCTACACGGTTTAATAATGACGGATTCCCCATGAGGTCAGATAAGAACAAGTATCCACCTGGTAATAAACGATCCTTCTCTTGAAGTCTTTCTATAATATCGTCAATGACTTCATTTGCTTCAGCTTTACTCATTTTAGGCTTATACGTTACTCCACCACTGGCACCTGCTGTTGTAATAACTGTTCCTAACTTTTCCTTTTGAAAAGTAGTCTTGATAATTTGCACGTCTTCACTGATTGAAGATTTTGCTTGTTTAAATTTTTGTACGAAATATGTTAATGGTATCAATTTATTGGGGTTGTTCATTAAATATTGAGTCATATAAACGATACGTTCACTTCTTTTATAACGCATTTAGCTCATCCCTTCTCCTATCCTAATAATCTTACTAAATACACTTCATTACAACAGCCATTCACTGCATTATACACATGTCTTGCTTGTCGTTCCTTTTGTGTCAGTCCATAAACTGTTGGTCCACTACCACTCATCACTGCACCATCTGCACCACTTTTTAGCATGTTGCGTTTTATTTTTAAAATTTCAGGACACACCTTGCTCGAAACAGGTTCCAGTTGATTTGAAAGGCTACTGCATAACAATTCATAATTCCCTGTGTTTAAAGCCGTTTTGCAGTCTTCCGTATTGATAGTTTGCAAATGACTTAAATCTAATTTCTTAAATATATCTGGTGACGATATTCCAATATTAGGTTTAGCAACAACGACCCATGCAGAAGGCGGCTTGTTTAGAAAGTTGATTTTCTCTCCTTTACCTTTGCATAGAGCGGTTTTACCATAAATACAAAATGGGATATCTGTTCCTATCGAAATACCAAGCTCACATAGTTCTTCTAATGGCCTATTTAATTTATAGAGGCGATTCATCCCTCTCATTGTTGCCGCAGCATCAGTTGATCCACCTGCTAATCCTGCCGAAACCGGTATATTTTTATCAATAGTTATTGTAATACCTTGTTGTAAATTATAGGTTTTCTTCATTAATTCTGCAGCTTTATATGCCAAATTTTTACTATTAGAGGGAACATAAGTTTGTTCAACATCGACAACAATCTTATTGTCTTGTCGCAGCTCAAATGACAAGCGATCATTTAAATCTATAGTCGTCATTATCATTTCAACTTCATGAAAACCATCATCTCGTTTAAAGAGTGTGTCTAGCGTCAAGTTTATCTTAGCTGGCGCTGTTTCATAGATCATATGTCCACCCTCTTTCAAATACGATATGGTAATACAACGATTTTAACATATTGTACGAATTGATTTGTCAGTTTTATTAAAACTTAGTGAAATATGTTGTACATCTCATAAAATCAGTATCATTTTTATGCTAAACATAGTCGCTAATCAGCTCATTGAAAACCAATATCGCAATATCTGAAATTCATTCATAAAATTAGTTCTATTTTAGCATATTCAACGACAAACAAAAAAGGTATGCTAACGTCGATAACGTCAACATACCCTCTTCTATATCTCATTAAATTTAAAGTATAAATTAAAAAGTCCGACTATATAGTCAAACTCAACCTCATTATTACTTTTTAATTAGTGCGCAACTGCTTCTTGATGGTTATCTTCTTCAAATGAAACTTGTACGTTTTCTGTTAAAACGTCAGTGTATGTATAAGACACACGCTCAAAGTTATGTTTATCTTGATCAAGCTCAACGATAAAAACTGATGGGTATGTTTCTTTCAATACACCACTTCGTTCAATCGTCTTCTTACGACCACCATTCGCTTTTAGTACAATACGGTTTCCTAATTGACAATCAAGAGTATTTTTGATGTCTCCAATAGATTTTGACATATTGCTCCACCTCGCTACAAGTTGTATAATAACACAAAATGCGCTATTTTGTCAAATAAAATATCAATTTTAGCAAGGTGCAAGCTACTTGTCAATAATTTAAAATTCTAATTCTGAGAAATTTTTCAATTCATTATATAAATCTGCATATTCTTTAATTGAAAGTGTTTCTCCACGTCTTCTTGGATCTATTCCACCCGCTTCTAACCATTCAGCAATAAGCTGTTTGTGTTCTTTTCCATTTTTAAATAAACTTTGGTAGTTGTTATTTATTGTTTTTCGTCTTTGTCCAAACGCAGCCTTTGTCATTTGGAAGAATTTTTCTTCATTATCAATGGTAACAAGTGGTGCATCTCGTTTCATTAGCTTGACGACAATCGAATCGACATTAGGTGGCGGTAAAAATACTGACTTCGGCACTGTCAATACATTACTCGTCTCGGTGTAGTATTGAGCAACAATAGATAATGAGCCATAAGCTTTTGTACCAACCTTAGCATTTAAGCGTTCTCCGACTTCCTTTTGCATCATAACGACATAACCATCAATCGGTAATGATTGTTGCATCAAATTTAACAAGATTGGCGTGGTAATATAATATGGCAAGTTAGCTACTACCATGATTTTCTTGCAATCTGCCAAATGTGTCTCAACATAGCGCGCAATATCCGCTTTCAATATATCTTCATTTATAACAGTTACGTTGTCATATGGGGATAATGTATCTGCCAATACAGGTATCAATCGTTGATCAATTTCAAATGCCATTACACGCTTAGCATGCTTGGCTAGTTGCTCAGTTAATGAACCCATACCCGGTCCAATTTCAATAACCCCTGTTTCTTCGTCAATATCACTGGCATCAATGATATTGTGAATAATGTTGACATCGATTAAAAAGTTTTGTCCTAAGCTTTTCTTAAAGCTAAAACCATAATAATTCAATAATTCCTTTGTACGTGAAGGTGTTGCAATATCTTTATGATTCACCCATTACTCACTTCCTTTCTCATTGTTTAAAGCGTCTCGAACATCTTGTTCTGTATAACCAAATGCATTCAATTTATTGAGCAATTGCTTCCCATTTGAATGACCAATATGCAACCTTCTACCTAATATTTCACGCTTTCGCCTAGCGTCTGGTCCGATAATTAAACCTAAATCAATCAACACATGCTTATCAATCGATTCGTGACCTTCTTCAAAAGGCGTACTTACGTTCAATAAAGCCTCTTTAATATCTTCAATACGTGCATGCTCTACACCAATTTTGCCACGTTTGCTTTTAGCCTTTTCTCTATCTATATATGCATGTTTAACACCTGGAATATGCTTTTGAATCGTCGTTCTTATTTTATCTCCTGGGAAATCTGGATCAGTTAATACGATGACACCCCGTGTCTCATATGCTTGTGCTATAACATCTAATGTTTGCTGATTTATTGCACTGCCATTAGTTTCTATCGTATCACAATCAACCGCTCTTTTTACTCTTTCGGTATCATCTCTACCTTCTACTACGATAAATTCATTAATCTTCAATTATAGCTTCACCTTTCATCACTTTACTTGTCCATTTGCAAATAAAAAAGACGTCGGCAGAATTTATGGTAATTACTTAGTATTCTCAATCATAACTAAGCCCTAACTCAGACCGACATCTTTTGTAATATCTTTATGCTTTTAAGTTGAATAATCTTTCAGCATTTTCAGTTGTTTGACGGCAAACTTCATCATAACTCACACCACGTAATTCAGCAATTTGCTCAGCGACTAACGTTACACGTTCTGGCTCATTTCTTTTCCCTCTGTATGGATGTGGGGATAGGAAGGGCGCATCTGTTTCTACGAGTAATTTATCAAATGGTACATGCTTTGCAACTTCTTTAGGTTGTTTAGCATTCTTAAATGTCACCGGACCTCCGAGTGATACATAGAAATTCAACTTGTTAATCACTTCATCAGCAATTTCTGGAGAACCACTGAAACTGTGCATGATGCCACCTACTTCTTCGGCATGCTCTTCCTTTAAAATGTCTACACAGTCTTGTGTTGCTTCTCTATTGTGAATAATTATTGGTAACTGTACTCGTTTTGCCAAAGCAATTTGCTTTCTAAACAAATCCTGTTGTACATCTTTAGGAGATTTATCCCAATGATAATCTAATCCCATTTCTCCTATACCTATAATCTTCGGATGTTCTGACAATTTTTCTATCCATTCTAAACGTTCTTCTGTACAATCTATTGCGTCAACAGGATGCCAACCAATAATACCGTAAATAAAGTCATATTGATCAATTAATTCCATCGTACGTTCAATCGTTGGTGTATCAAAACCAACGACAAACATACGATCGACGCCATTATCTCTTGCGCGTTGAATAACTTCTTCTAAATCTTCATCGTATTGTTCTGCATTTAAATGAACATGTGTATCGATTAACATGATTTAACGACGCTCCTTAATTCATGATTACTTAATGACTGCACCATTAGGAATAGCGTTTGGCAAACTTACTAATGTTAATACGCCATCCTTTTCAGCTGATAATATCATACCTTCAGATGTTCTACCCATTAATTTTGCTGGTTTTAAGTTTGTAACAACCGCAACTTTTTTACCGATAATGTCTTCTGGTTGGTAATATTGTGCAATTCCAGACACAATTTGACGTTGTTCGGTATCTAAATCCACTTGAATTTTCAAGAGTTTATCTGATTTTTTAACATTTTCAGCATCTATAATCGTTGCCGCTTTAATTTCAACTTTGTCGAAATCCTTAATATCTATTTGCGCTTTACTTGGTGCTGCTTCCACTTCTTCTGTTTCTTCTGATTTTGGTGGTTGCATAGATTGTTTAATATAATCTATTTCAACATCGCTCTCTAAACGTGGGAATATTGGTTGTGGTTTATCGATAACCACGATTGGTTGCTGTAAAGCACCATATTGTTCCACACTGCTAAGTTCATGTAATTCTGGAGAATTAATGTTTAATTGTTCAAAAATCTGTTTCGGCGCATGTGTTAAGAATGGTCTCAACAACACAGCTGCGATTCGAATGTTTTCCACTAAGTGTGCCATCACGTTGCCTAACATATCTTTTTGACTTTCGTCTTTAGCTAGTACCCATGGCGTTGTTTCATCAATATATTTATTCGTACGGCTAATTAATTTCCATACCGTTGAAAGTGCAACTGAGAATTGTAAATCATCCATATTATCATGGAATGTTTTAACTGTGTCTAAAGCCATTTGTTCCATTTCTTCATCTAATTCATGTTTGGCACCTTGATATGCAGGTAATTCACCATCAAAGTATTTATTAATCATTGATATAGTACGATTTACTAAATTACCTAAATCATTAGCTAAATCATAATTCGTACGTTCAACAAAACCTTCAGGTGTAAATACGCCATCAGAACCAAATGGTAATTCACGCATTAAATAATAACGTGTTGCATCTAAACCATATCTATCAATCAATACGTTTGGATCAACTACATTACCTTTAGACTTACTCATTTTACCGTCTTTCATTAAGATCCAACCATGTGCAAATACTTTTTTCGGTAATGGAATATCTAAAGCCATTAATAAAATAGGCCATATAATAGAATGGAAACGTACAATTTCCTTTGCCATAATATGAATATCAGCTGGCCAATATTTGTTAAATAGGCTATCGTCATCAGATAAATAACCTAAAGATGAGATATAGTTTACTAAGGCATCAATCCAAACATAAACGACATGTTTTGGGTTTGACTTAACTCGGATACCCCAATCAAATGACGTTCTAGAAACAGCTAAGTCTTCTAGACCTGGTTTGATAAAGTTATTAATCATTTCATTTTTTCGTGATGGTGGTTGAATGAAATCAGGGTTCTCGTCATAGAACGCTAATAAGCGATCTGTATATTTTGATAAATTAAAGAAGTAACTTTCTTCTTTGACTAATTCAACTTCATGACCTGAATCTGGGCTCTTACCGCCTACGATTTCTCCATTTTCGTATACAGGATCAACCAATTGTGTTTCCGTATAGTATGTTTCATCAGGAACTGAATACCAACCTTCATATTCACCTAAATAGATATCGCCTTGAGCTAATAATCGTTCGAAAATTTGTTGTACAACTTCCTTATGACGCGTTTCTGTTGTACGAATGAAATCATCGTTCGAAATTTCTAATTTATTCCATAAATCTTTAATTCCCGCTATCATTTCATCTAAATATTCTAATTCTGTTTTCCCAGCCTTTTGGGCTTTTTCTTGAATCTTTTGCCCATGTTCATCCGTACCTGTTAAATAACGAACATCATAGCCTTGCATTCTTTTATAACGTGCGATTACATCACCAGCAGTAGTAGTATATGCATGGCCGATATGCAAATTCCCACTTGGATAATATATTGGTGTAGTGATATAAAATGTTTCTTTCGCCATCAATGTTCCTCCTAGATTCTTATACTTTTAAATTATCTAAATTCATTTCTAATTTCAATGAAATTGACGTTAATTTTCAATACATTTATCATATCAGTTTCTTAAATTTCATCGGATAGAATACTCTTCATATCGTAGTTGTTTTCGTAGCTAATATTAGTGTTTCATTAAATATGATAAATAAACTCTATCTAATCTACATTACCATAAATCGTGCTATTTATGGGGATTTTCAACATATTTTTTCATGTTTTAATATGAAATTAAATCAACAATTTAACTTAAATTCTCATCATCTCAAGCTTTGTGTATTTTAATTTCTCAACGCTCCCTATGTCACACGCCATGATACGTATTATAGACATCACCTGTTTTCATATTTCTCGTTTCTGCCACTTGCTTGATCGCAGCTTTAGGCTTCATTCCTTGATTAACATAATAATCGACATGCTCAGTTATAGTCATTGTTTCATACCACGTATCATCATCTTTTGCCGTTTCACCTTCAATTAATAATACAAACTCACCTTTCACAGTGATTTCCTCTGCATTAAATTGCCTAATTAACTCATCTACACTTGCCGTAACAATTTGTTCGAATTTCTTAGTCAGTTCTCTCCCAATTGATACGCGTCGTTGCGCGTCAATTTTAGCTACTGCCTTTAACGTATCTTTAATTCTATGGGGCGATTCGTATATTATTAAGGTGCTATCTTCATACATACGTTGCTCTAAAATTTCAATTTTCTGTTTCTCTTTGCGTGGTAAAAATCCTAAAAATGTATAAGTAAAAGACGGCAATCCGCTAGCCATTAGAGCCGTTAAACCTGCATTGGGGCCCGGAACCGTTTCTACTCTCAATTGTTGTTGTCGCGCTTCTACTACTAATTCATAACCAGGATCACTGATTAATGGTAACCCCGCATCCGATACAAGTGCAATACTTAAACCTTGTTGTAATTGTTCAATTAAATAAGCTGTCTGTTGCTCTTTGTTATGATCATGATAAGATTTCAATGGGGTTTGAATATCATAATGTGCACACAATTTTTTAGTAACTCTTGTATCTTCACAAGCAATTAAATCTACATTTTTCAATGTATCAACGGCTCTATACGTAATATCTGCTAAATTCCCAATCGGAGTACCTACTAAATATAATGTCGCCATTTGTTATTCCTCACTTATTAGTTTTAATTTTTTAGCTCTGCTATAAGTTTTAATTTCATATTCTCGCTTTAAGGCATCGGATTTATTATCAAAGGTTTCTTGATAAACTAATTTTACTGGTCGCCTTATTTTTGTATATTTCGCGCCTTGTCCATTATTATGTTTCGCAACTCGTTGTTCAACATTTTTGGCATATCCTGTATATAAACTACCATCATTGCATTTAACAATATAAATATAATGTCTATCCATAATATATTTCTCTCATTTCTTCACTATATGTACCATTTTGTTGATAAATATAAAATGGGGGCTGTATTTCTAAACCTTGATTCCCACCTTTTCTGCCTTCTATTACTATCGTATGTGCAGACTTTCCTTCTTTACTATATATAAAATATAATTTCTTAGGTTCAATTTGAAATGCTCGCATCTGACTTAGTACATCCATCAACCTTTCAGCACGATGCACCATTACTAATCTACCACCTTGTTTCAATAAATGCCTCGCTGCAAAACAACAATCTTCAAGCGTACACATAATTTCATGCCTTGCTATTTTATGTGCATCCTTTTGATGTTGATGTTGTTGATTTACTTTAAAATAAGGCGGATTACACGTTACCAGACTATATTGTGCAGGTTTAAAAACTTTATGTGCATCCTTTAAATCCATATGATGCATGGTAATACGCTCATCAAGTTGATTCAACGCAATACTTCTATTCGCCATATCAACCAATTGTTCTTGAATTTCTATACCTGCTATTTGCTGATTGCCTTTATCAGATAGTAATAAAGGTATCACACCATTACCTGTGCAAATATCTAATATTTGATCATTTTTCTTAACCTTTGTAAAGTGTGCAAGTAACAAGGCATCTGTAGAAAATGAAAAAACATCATCATTTTGTATAATTTTTAAATTTTCTTTTATTAAACAATCTAACCGCTCTCCATCGTTCAACATCAAATTCTACCTCCCAAAAAAGAGGATAAGATGGCGATGCTCATTAAGCCTATCGCTACACCTCATCCTCAACACCATTTATGATTTACTCATAAGTACACTATAATTCACTATTCACTTAATACTTCTAAACAAAATAGACAATCGTCACCTTTTCTATGCTTTCCAAATAGTTCTCCATTACAAATGTGGAAACCTTCTTTATATAACATAGCTAAATTATCTTTACTTCTAAGCGGCTTTTTTAGTTGTCCTTTTTTATTATTTTCAACCTTTTTAGGCGCCTCTTCTTTATCAATTAATGTCTTTAAATTTTCATTTTCAACTTGCAGTGCCACATTTTCCTCAATTAATTCTACAGTCAAATGTTTCAAGTTAACCATATCATTATTAATTTGATTAATGTTCGACTCTAAATGCGCAAGTTTTTCAAATATTTCACTTCGGTTCAACTTGGTTAAAGCCTCCTAATTTAACGCTTCTAATTCTTCCATTTTATATTCTAAGGGTTGTTCCAAACCTTCTACTTTAATTTGCATTGAAATATCTAGAATATTTAGGCCTACAACCTTTCCATTCCCTTCAGGCGTTTCAATATGATCTCCTACATCAGGTAATTGCGCACGCGCTTCTTCATAATAATCATTTTCATATTTCAAACAACACATAAGACGACCACAAGCGCCAGAAATTTTTGTAGGATTTAAAGATAAATTTTGATCTTTAGCCATTTTAATAGAAACTGGTTCAAAATCACCTAAAAATGTAGAACAGCATAATGAACGCCCACATGGTCCTATGCCACCTAACAATTTCGCTTCATCTCTCACACCTATTTGTCTTAATTCAATACGTGTCTTTAATTTTTGAGCTAAAACTTTTACTAACTTTCTAAAATCTACTCTATCATCCGACGTAAAATTAAATATTACTTTCGATTTATCTAATGTATATTCACAGTTAACAAGCCTCATATCTAACGCTTGTTGCTGAATTGTATCTTTACATAATTCAAATGCTACTTCAGCATCACGCTCATTTTTTTCATATTTTTCAATATCTTCATCTGTAGCAAGACGGATGATTTCTTTTAATGGTAATGTTACATCCTCATCGGCAACATCAAGTGGCTCATATTTTACTCTGCCCATTTCTACGCCACGTTTTGATTCAACAACAACCCAATTACCTACTCGCAAATCGAATTGTTGAGGTGAATAATACTCCATTTTCCCTGACTTTTGAAATTCAATTCCCACTACATTTTGCATTATTTATTTCACCCCTTTTATTACTATCTGTTCAAAGACTAACGTTGGATTCACGTTTTGATTTAACTTCTTATGTGCTTCTGTAATTTGATCATACATTAAAATAATTTGATTATAAGTTAATTTACGCGCATAATTTTGAATGTCATCTTGTAAATCACGAAATATCAAATCATCAGTAATGCCCACTTTAGCATGCATGACGTCCTCAAAGAAACCATTAACAGCTGCTAATGTTACCAGCTGTAAACGTCTGGTCTTAGCTTGTTTCAACAAATCTACAATTGCAATAAGCGCCATTGGACGATTTGTTAACAACAGTTGACACCACTTCACTATACTTTTGCGCAGTGAAGCTAAATCTGACTCTTCATTCAATAAAACTGCCGTCTCAATTTGTGTCGTATATGTACTGATCAGTTCCGCAATAGGTCTAGAAATCTCTCGCTCAACTAATCTATCTATAAATTTCACCTTATCAATTGGTTTAAAATAAACATGCTGACACCTTGAATGGATGGTATCTAATATTTGTTCAGGCTTCGTAGATAATAAAATTGCGATGGTATTGTCAGGAGGCTCTTCTAAAAATTTTAATATACTGTTTTCACCTTGAACAGTTAACTTCTCAAAGGCTTCAATAATGTATACTTTGTAATTACCTTCAATAGGTAATTGATTCATATGATGTATTAATTGTTCGACTTGTTCTTTTTTTATCGTATTTTCCTCAGTGGAAATATACATAAAATCAGGATGATTAAACGTAGATACCTTTAACTGACATTGTTCATCTTGATCACATAAAATAAGTTTCGCAAAATCAATCGCCACTTGTTTCATCGTTTGGCCATCATCGCCCTCAAATAAATATGCATGTGACAACTTATTTGAATGATATGCCTTCGTCAGTTTTGCTTTTTCATCCATCTTTAAGTTACTCCTTTATATAAAAAGGCTGCTTATACACAGTGCCACTCAAAGTAAATGATTAATATAAAAAGGTTCTTTGATAGCAACACCTTTTCATTTCCACTCACTTAGAATGGTTACTATATATAGCAACCATATTGTTAAAATTGATGGAAAGATTCAACAGGCATTACAAATACTGTTGCTCCTCCAACTTCTACTTCTACTGGATACGGAATATAAGAATCCGCACTGCCACCCATAGGCGTAATTGGTGAAACGAGTTGTTCTCTGTTACCACAAGTGTCATCGATTACCTTTAACATTTCGTCTACACGGTCGTCCTCTACACCTGATAAGAATGTTGTATTACCAGCACGTAAAAAACCACCTGTCGTTGCTAATTTTGTTGCTCTAAAGTTATGTTTAACAAGCTTATCTGACAGCTCTTGACTATCTTGATCTTGTACGATTGCAATTATCATTTTCATAGTAAACACCTCTTCCCAATATTATATCATAATTTTTCTAAGTATTTGATGATAGAATTATAAGTATCGGTCACAACCTCATCAATACTTTTCTCGGCATCTATTATGATAAAACGTTCAGACTCATTATGAATAATTTTTTTATAACCTTCAACCACTTTTTCGTGAAAATTTACACTTTCTAAATCAAGTCTATTTTGAACACGCTGGTTTTCAACAATGCGCTGTCTCCCTACTTCCACGCTGACATCAAGGTAAATCGTTACATCAGGGTACATATTGTCGATAGCAAATTCATTAATGGATTTAACTTCTGATATACCTATACCCCTTGCATAACCTTGATATGCTAAAGAACTATCAATGTAGCGGTCACATAATACAATATTTCCATTTTCTAAAGCTGGCATAACCTTTCCAATGAGGTGTTCACGTCTTGAAGCAGCAAATAGCAATGCCTCTGTTCTTTCATCCATCGCATCACCATCCAACAATAATTCACGAATTTTCTCTCCTGTTTTTACACCACCGGGTTCGCGTGTCATCACAATTTTATAATCTTGTTGTAATTTATCTGCGACTGCTTGCATAATTGTGGTTTTCCCTGATCCTTCTGGACCTTCAAAAGTAATAAATGCTGACATCTTATTCATCCTTAACTTCAATTTTATGTTTTTTAATACCTTCAACCCTAACATGTTGAGCGTACCAATAATTCATTAATTTTATCATATTTTGTGTTACTGTTTCTCCCTTAAACATCACTGGTATACCAGGTGGATAAGGAACAATATCATTTCCTAGAATTTCATTTTCTGCTTTATCAATATCTATCCAGCGTGTCTTCTCAATAATTCCAGAATAATATGTACCACTTTGTAAACGAATATCTACCTTAGTTGTTTCAATAGGTTCACGTCGTTCTATCTTGATTTCATTTATTCTATTTAACAATGTATCAAATGGATATCTATCTTCACTATGCCATAGAGGTAATACTAATAATGTTTGAAACGCATCTGCTAATTCAACATAGATGCCTTTTTCCTCAAATAACTGTTGTAATTCATATCCTGTATAACCAGGACATCTGATTATTAATTTTAGGTTATCCTCTACTTCTAATACTTCAATATCTTTTGCTTTAATTTTTTTCACAAGTTGGGCTCTCTTACTGTAGAACTGATCACTATCATAATTTTCATAGAAACGCTGCGCTAATTCTAAACTAGACATTATTAAATATGAAGGACTTGATGTTTGAAAGTACGTCATATATTTAAGTACCATTTCCTTTAATGGTGCATTTTTATGTATAAAAATAACAGACCCCATAGTCAGTGACGGTAATGTCTTATGATAAGATTGTACGACATAATCTGCTCCCATATTTAAAGAAGAAGTTGGAAATCCGTTCAAATCAAAATGTGCACCATGTGCTTCATCAATTAATACTGGTATCTCCTTCTCTTTAAAGCGATTAATCATTGTTTGAACATCAAAACATTCACCATAATAATTAGGATATGTGAAAATACCTAGTTTGCCATCTTCAAAATCTTTAATTTCCGCTTTCACATTAGGACCTACATATTGATTCGTCATTTCACTTAACTTCATTTCTAATAAAGTTGCAGTTGCATTCGCCAAATCAAGACCATGAAATACAGATTTGTGCGCATCTCTTGCAACAATGTATTTCCCAGGCAATGTTGAAAACGCCTGAATTACCGATAATATACCAGATGTAGTACCATTAACTAAAAAATAAGCTGTATAATCCTTATGCTTATTTATCGTTTCCATACTTTTCAAAATGATTTCTTCTGGATGATGTAAGTCATCTAAACCAGTAATTTCAGTCATATCCTTTTTAAATGACAATTGTTGGTCCAAATTACCAATTGTCATATTTTTATGACCAGGAACATGTAATGAAATTGCTTCTTCATCCAAAAACGCATCTAATTTATCGCTCAATGGTTTAGACATAATATCTCCTTTCATAATCATATATATATAACATGATTATTTCTTCGACAGTATCAACATGTATTTTAACATAAAAAAGAGATGCTATTAGGCACCTCTTTAAATATAGTCAGATTTAACACCTGTAAGTTCAAATCGTCGTTCGCTCAATTCATCAGCTTCAAACGCTTTCTACTTGTCAGTGTGATTCAGAAGTTAAACTCCTTGGATATAAAAAAAAGAGACCTTACGGTCTCTACTTGCCTGTAAAGTACCACTTATTACAGTTGTTTTTATGACATCATATCTATTAATCTATGTATTAAAGATTTCTATTTTCTACCTTTTTAGTTTAGTGGTACTTATATAAGCGCTTTGGCTCTTATATTCCACTTACCCTACTCTTGCGGAACGTAAGTCTGCTACCATCGGCGCTATGGAGCTTTTCTGACATGTAGTCAAGCGCTCACATCTTTCCTCATTTTCTCTTTCTCCTCTTTCACTTACCACTTGTAAG
>NZ_JXCF01000048.1 GCF_000875895.1 Staphylococcus gallinarum | reverse complement strand
TATATCACTTTTTCTCTACCCATGTTTAAACACTTCTGATATAAAAATACTAATGTGATTTAATAAGGTTAAAATAGATCTATTTCAATAGTCTATATAGTAAAAAAACATCTTTCATTTTCAACTTAGGGTCATTTTGTCTCATTTATTATTAATACATATTTCAAAGTATATTATATATAATTTCATAAACTACAAATACGCAACAATAATATTGCGTATTTGTTAAAACTTATCTTTAAACTTACAGATAGGCATTCATTTTCGACACTTAAGAAATTTTAGACAATTATATTGTTTAATATACTATTATATAATTAACATAAAGACAAAGGGGTGTTTTACATGGATGCATCACAAATTGTTTCTATTGTTGGCAAAGGTGTTCAAATCTTAGCTGAACTAATTTCTAAATTATTTGGATAAAGTTAATAATATTTATTACTAAATTAAAGGAGAGATTATTTTGGATTTCTTAACAGTAATTGGTGATTTATTAAATAAAGGTTTACAAGCTGCACCAGACATCTTAGGAGCAGTTTCTGAATTACTTAAAGCGATTGGTGTTTAATAACCTCCATCCTTTATATTAATATGACTCCAAATTAAATTGAACTTTAAATGCTATGCTCTAAGCATATATTAATGAAATCAGAGAAAAGGTGCTACATTAAGTAGCACCTTTTTTATTATCGTGATTAAACAGACAATGTTTTAACAGTTATAACAGTTATATTTTTGTTATTTTACAATTCCATGTTCTCTTTCCTCTAAATTATATAGATATCATCTAAAATAAATGAGTATTTTCACATAAAATGTATTAAAATACTTAAGAGACTAATATTTTGATTACTTTATTAATTGGAGGCTTTTATGGAAGAAAATAAAAAAACAACCCCTAAAAACTTTTTATTTAATGTATTGAATGGCGTCGCATTAGCTATTGTTGTGGGTTTAATACCTAACGCAATACTAGGTGGTCTATTTAATTATTTAAGTCAAAGTAACTATATTTTTACAAAACTATTATTTGTCGTACAAGGCATTCAATTTACAATTCCTGTCATTACAGGTGTATTGATTGCGCTACAGTTTAAGTTATCTTCCATACAATCTGTTATTACAGGTACAGCAGCTTTCATAGGATCTGGAGCAGCAATAATTTCAGAAGAACAATGGGTACTTACAGGTATAGGAGATCTTATTAATACGATGATAACAGCATCAATCTCAATTTTAATTATACTAATTGTTAAAGATAGGTTGGGAAGTTTAAATATTATTTTACTACCTTTGATTGCTGGAGCTTTGCCTGGTTTATTAGGTTTGTTAATGTTACCGTACACACAATTAATTACAACAGGGTTAGGAAATATAGTTAATAGTGTTACCAACACACAGCCAATGATTATGTCTATTATTATATCTGTACTATTTTCAGTTATTATCATTTCACCTGTTTCTACAGTTGCAATCTCTATGGCCATTGGTATATCAGGTTTAGCAGCTGGTTCAGCAGCTATCGGTGTTACGTCTAGTGCAATTATGTTAGTTGTAGGAACCTGGAAAGTAAATAAAATAGGGGTGCCAATTGCTATCTTATTAGGAGCTATGAAGATGATGATGCCTAATATGATACGTTACCCAATTCTATTATTGCCTGTAACTTGTACCGCAGCTATATCAGGCTTTTTTGGAAGTTTACTACAGATTAAAAATGATGCAGAATCGGCTGG
>NZ_JXCF01000047.1 GCF_000875895.1 Staphylococcus gallinarum | reverse complement strand
TTTTAAGAATAAAGCTAATTATATAACTCAAGAAGAATGGGTTAGTTTATGGCAAAAAGCATTACAAGTGAATTATCGGCCAGTAGCAAATATTAAAGCGATCAAACCTAACCAAAAAGGTGATAAAGATATTCAAGCAGCAATCAAAGAAACCTCAAAATATTCGGTTAAGTCATCTGATTTTTTAACTGATGATGATGAAAGAAATCAAGAAATCGTGAATGATTTGGAAAAAGGTTTA
>NZ_JXCF01000046.1 GCF_000875895.1 Staphylococcus gallinarum | reverse complement strand
ACTTCTCAATATAAATAAATTTTCTCGGCATAAAAGCCTGATCATACTTTGTTTAATCATGGAATCTTGCTCTTATCCACTCATACAACCAAATAAATAGCCCTATAGCGAGTATATAAGGTAAACCATAAGCAATGTACCATAAAACTGAAATAAAGCCCTCAGAAGCCTTTATTTTGCTTGCTATGGCATTCTGTAATACATCTACATGTAAAAAGCCCATAAAATCTCTGCCAATCGTCATAATCAAAGCAAAAAGCATAAACACTAATAACATTGCACCAAT
>NZ_JXCF01000045.1 GCF_000875895.1 Staphylococcus gallinarum | reverse complement strand
AACTCTTGAAATATGTTTAATAAAAATCACAAAAAAGATTGTGAAGAGTATTAAAAAAGTCCAATTATAATTTGTCGTAAATAACATAAAACATATAATACTTATAGACATTAAAACAATACCTACGATATCTAATGTATTTTTTGTTGATTTACCAGGTACCATTACTTTAATAAGAAAAGGTATAGTTACTATTGTAATCATAGGAAGTATAAGTAGGTAAGACCAATGAATATAATGT
>NZ_JXCF01000044.1 GCF_000875895.1 Staphylococcus gallinarum | reverse complement strand
TATGTATCCTAAAGATGTCCAAGTCTTAGGTGCGATAACATTACATGAAGGTGATATCGCTGAAATGCAAACTGGTGAAGGAAAGACGCTCACGGCAACGATGCCACTGTATTTAAATGCACTGACTAAAAAGGGTGCATATTTAATTACGACTAATGATTACTTAGCTAAAAGGGACTATCTAGAAATGAAACCATTGTATGAATGGTTAGGCTTAACGGCGTCTCTTGGCTTTGTTGATATACCTGATTATGAGTATCAAAGAGATGAAAAGAAACAGTTGTTCCAACACGATATTGTATATACCACAAATGGCAGAATTGGCTTTGACTATTTGATTGATAATTTAGCTGATAGTTTGGGTGGAAAGTTTTTACCAGAATTAAATTATGCAATTATTGATGAGGTCGATTCTATTATCTTAGACGCTGCGCAAACACCTCTTGTCATTTCGGGTGCACCACGTGTGCAATCTAATTTGTTTCATATTGTAAAGACATTTGTTGAAACATTAGAGGAAGATGAACATATAGAAATAAATAAATCTCAAAAGGAAATTTGGTTAACAGAGCAAGGTATACAAGCTGCGAATCATTATTTCGATGTTGAGAATATTTATGAGGAAGGTTACTTCGATTTGGTGCGCAATATTAACTTAGCTTTACGAGCTAAATTCCTATTTGATAGTAATCTGGATTACTTTATTCAAAATGGAGAAATCGTCCTAATCGACCGTATTACAGGACGTATGCTACCGGGGACGAAATTACAATCTGGCCTTCATCAAGCGATAGAAGCTAAAGAAGATGTGGAAATTTCAGATGATTTGAGTGTTATGGCTACGATCACTTTCCAAAATTTATTTAAGCAATTTGAACGTTTTTCAGGTATGACTGCAACAGGAAAATTAGGTGAATCAGAATTTTTTGATTTGTATTCAAAGGTCGTGATTCAAATTCCTACGGATAAACCAATTCAAAGGAAAGATTACGGTGATAAAGTATTTTTGAATGCAGAGGAGAAGAACCGAGCTATTCTAGAGGATGTGGTTGCCATACATGAAACAAAGCGGCCTGTATTATTGATTACACGCACAGCAGAAGTGGCGGAGCAATTTTCAACAGAATTATTCCAAATGAACATTCCGAATAACTTACTGATTGCGCAAAATGTTGCGAAAGAAGCGCAAATGATTGCAGAAGCAGGGCAATTATCAGCTGTAACGGTTGCTACTAGTATGGCAGGTCGCGGTACTGATATTAAACTTGCGAATGGTGTACACGAATTGGGTGGTTTGGCAGTAATTATAAGTGAACATATGGAAAATAGCAGAGTCGATAAACAATTACGTGGACGTTCTGGACGTCAGGGTGATCCAGGGACTTCGCAAATTTATATTTCACTCGATGATTATTTAGTACAACGCTGGGGAGAAGATAAATTAAGTGATAATAAACGGTTACAATCTATGGACACATCACGCTTATCTGATAGTCGTGTGTTTCAACATAGAGTACAAAGAATCGTAACGAAGGCGCAACGTGTATCTGAAGAGCAAGGTATGACGATGCGTGAAATGTCGAATGAATATGAAAAGAGTATTAGTGTTCAAAGGGATTTGATTTATCAAGAACGTGATAAAGTGCTGAACATGCAACGCGTAGAGGACTTTAATCTTGAGCAACTAGCAAAGGATGTTTTTCGACATGACGTATCGAAGCGGCAAGATAATTTAACACAAGAACAACTAGCAGAGTATATTTATAGCAATATTAGCTTTAAATTTGAAGGTGATATATCACAATTAAACTTAAAGCAACACGATAACGTAATCGATTTTTTATTAACAGAATTTCAAAATCAGTTAGCAGAGAATAAAGTCCAATTAAAAAATGATTATTTCTACATTAGATTTGTACAGAAGTCAATTTTAAAAGCGATAGATAGTGCTTGGATTAACCAAGTAGATAATTTACAACAACTTAAAGCAAGCGTAAATAATAGACAAAATGGCCAACGTAATGCCATTTTCGAATATCATAAAGTTGCATTAGAATCGTTTGAGCAAATGAATTATAAAATAAAGGGAAATATAATTAAAAATCTTTGTCAAAGTATTATCACTTATGATGAAGATGGCGATTTGGTCATACATTTTCCATAATTATGAGGTGTAGTGAAATGACAATTTATAATATAAACTTTGGAATTGGTTGGGCGAGTAGCGGTGTCGAATATGCACAAGCTTATCGTGCTAAATTGCTCAGAAATTCTAAGCATCAGATGAAATTTGTATTTTTAGATTTTATTCAATCTGAGAATATTCAAACATTAACACATAATATGGGGTTTTTAGATAGTGAAATTATTTGGTTATACCAATATTTTTCAGATATTAAAATAGCACCGACGACGTATACGATAGATGATATTCAGCGCCATTTAGATAACGATGTCACGCATATTGAAACAACAGGGAAGGTTAAGCGATTAATATTAAATAACAAACAAACCTTTGTGACTTGTTATTTGAAAGATAAGGATAGCGACATTGTTGATCGCGCTGAATTCGTTGTCAATGGTATGCTCATTCGCAAAGATTTTTATAGTTATGTGCGTACATTCTCCGAGTACTATGCGCCTTTTGACAATAAAGCTAAGCTGTATATGCGTCAATTTTATAATGAAAATGGCAGCGTAGCATATCGTGAGTACATCGATGGTGACTCAAGTGTCTATGTATTTAATGATGCAATTTTATATAGTAAGGAACAATTTGTTGCTTATTTTATTCAAAAATTACAACTAACAAGTAACGATATCGTTATCTTGGATAGGGCGACTCAAATTGGTCAATCTGTCTTGCAAAATAAAGGAGATAGTAAAGTTGGTGTCGTAGTTCATGCAGAACACTTTAGTAAAAGTATAATGAATGATACACACATTCTATGGAATAATTATTATGAATATCAATTTTCAAATGCACGAAATATAGATTTTTTTATAACTGCTACAGATATTCAAAATGACTTGTTAACACAACAATTTAAAAAATATACAAGTTATGTACCGAGAGTTAGAACGATTCCTGTAGGTAGTTTGGACACATTAAAGAGACCGAAAAGGAAACGTAAACCTTATACGATGATTACTGCATCTAGACTAGCTAGTGAGAAGCATGTTGATTGGATTGTACGTGCTGCGATTAAGGCGAAACAAGAAATTCCTGACTTAATATTTGATATTTATGGTGAAGGTGGAGAAAAAGGAAATATACAACAAATAATTGAAACATCTAAAGCAGAGGATTATATCCGTTTACGTGGTCATGTGAACTTAGATGATATATATAAACAATATGATTTATTTGTGTCTGCCTCAACGAGTGAAGGATTTGGATTGACATTGATGGAAGCTGTTGGCTCTGGTTTAGGAATGTTAGGATTTGATGTAAATTATGGTAATCCTACCTTTATCAATGACAAAAAGAATGGTTATTTGATTCCTATTGCATTAAATGAAGATAGTGTAGATACGATTGTTTCACGTCTGGCAGACCATATGGTGTCTTATTTCAACAAAGATTTGCGTAAACCACACGAAGAATCATATAAAATCGCCAAACCATTCAAGACAAAACATATAGAACAACAATGGAATAATCTATTGGAAGAGGTGCTCCATGATTAATTTATTTGAACATTTTGACCTGAAAACAGAGAGATTATATGAAACACTACAGTTAGCTGGACATGATAATCAGACTATAGTATTAAATGATAGTGGTTTTTTACCTGATCAAATGACATCACCATATCAATACTTTGCTAACAACAACATTACTGCAGCAGATAAGCCAAAGTTTTTTAATGAAATCAATGTACCTCCCTATTGGGTTATTGAGGGCACCAATGACAATGCAGAGATTAAAGATATGGGGAAGGTGAGAGGGCGCATACTTTACCAACCTAATTATCAAGCGAGAATCGTCAACCGTGTAGAATGGTTGGATGAAGATGGTCAAATTCGATTTGTAGACCACTATACCAAACATGGCATTAAATTTGCGCAAACAGTCTATGATAAAAGAGGCGTAGCAATATTTAAAAAATACATGGATCGAGCAGGTAAGGATGTCATCTATGAAAATTACGTAACGAAGGACATTGTTTTAGATTGGAAAGGAAAATCGCACTTCTTTGATTCAGAAGTAGCATTTATTATGTTTTATTTACAGACCTTAAATTTAGAAACACAAAACTTTGTTATTAATTCACTAGCGACATCGTTTGCAGTCCTTTATAATTTGTCTACACCAGGAAATGATATTTTATTCTGGCAAGAAGAAAGTCACGGCAATATACCAGGTAATATGCAACTGATATTAAATCATGAACTACAACGTAATATAATGATTCATATTCCTGAGCAAGATGAATATCAAACGATTACGAATCAACTTGCTGACACTAAGCGTAAACAAATTATCCCTTCAGGTTATCTGTATAAGTATAAGAAAAAGAACAGACATACGAAGGAAGCACTTATTATGACGAATTCAGATCAATTGCTGAATATTGAGCTGTTTTTAGAAAAATGTCCAGATATTACATTTCACATTGCAGCAATTACCGAAATGTCTACAAAGTTAATGAATTTAAGTAGCTATGCCAATGTTAAACTTTATTCAACTGTTGATGCTGAAACAATTGAACGTTTGTATCAAAGTTGTGATTTATATTTAGATATTAATGAAGGTAAAGAAATTATGGGTGCACTAAATAAAGCTTTTGAATATGAATTGCTAATCATGGGTTATAATGATATCGCTCATAATCAAGTGTTGACTGCTAAAGCCAATTTATTTAGTAAACAAAGCGTAGGTAGTGAGTTTATTCCTACATTGTTGAAGATTACGCAAGATAAGGCAACATTCGCCAAACACTTAACAACTCAAAAAGAACATGCTAATGAAGTAAATAAACATTATTT
>NZ_JXCF01000042.1 GCF_000875895.1 Staphylococcus gallinarum | reverse complement strand
AAATGAAAGATGTTTTTTTACTATATAGACTATTGAAATAGATCTATTTTAACCTTATTAAATCACATTAGTATTTTTATATCAGAAGTGTTTAAACATGGGTAGAGAAAAAGTGATATATAGAAATGAATTTGGTTCCTTTTCGTAATTTTACTAGTGTTGAGCTAGATCTCTTTTTTGGGATGTGTAATAAACTGAAAGAGTAACAATCTTCAACGTTACACTTAACTTTTAATGATTGGAAGAATTTAAGTAAGTATAATCATAATCAACGAAATAATAAACGCTTTGTGTTGTTTAATCATTATAAAATACATAAATCAGAAAAATATTTAGAAATATCAACGAGTCCGCGTTTAATACATATTTTGAATTCAATTACAGCAGACTTTACAAAATTTGAGTTGGAAGAGATTGTTTCATTGAAATTGAGCTATTCTAAGAATATGTTTCGTTTATTAAAGCAATATAAACATACAGGCTTTTTGAATTTTAAAATTGAAGATTTTAGAGCACGTTTAGATATTCCTCAATCGTATCAAATGAATGATATAAATAAGCGAGTGTTAAAGCCGATTATCAATGAATTGGGACATTTGTTTCCAAATTTACATATCAATAAAGTGAAAGCAACAAAAGGGGGGAAAGATGGCCTATATAGAATTTGTATTTGAGCCGGAGCAGCGAGTGCATACGAAAAAGTGAGGTAATCGTAATGGCAATCAAAAGCAGCACGGCTTAAAAAGTCGAGAGTGTACACCAAAATGGTTATTAGAAGGTGAGGCAGAGAGAAGTGAACCGGTAATGACGGAAGCTGAGGAAGCAGAGCATAAAAAGAAGGAGGCAGAATTTAGACAGTATTTAAAAAAAGATGGCAATGAATTAATTAAAAGCCGTTAGGCGCAAAAACTATTGACTGTATTAATTCGTATTTTAAAATATTAATTACCCTGTAAATATTTTAAATGGCAATATGTAAGAGAAACCCCATACACTAACCATCATTGATTTAGTGTATGGGTTTCTCTTACATATTATGACAAGTACATATAATTAATTTTAATAGGTTTCAATAGTTTTGTCTATAATTTACATTGATATTTGGTTATTATTCCTAAGTATGTAAATTTTTCTCTCTATATTAATAGATATGCAATTATACAAAATTATTATCATATTGCGCATGAACTAAGAAGCAAAAAAATTAAATACTTTGTTATATAAAATGGTTATATCCTTAGTTTTTGAATTAAATAATCACTCAGGGACATGCTTGAGTGATTGCAATAGATAATAATATTATTATTTTATTTATTTTTGCATGTAATTGCAATATAACATAAAAATTCTATTTGGCAAAATTATTTTATTACCATAATTCCTTAGTAAGAGTAAGAATACTAAAAGCAGCCAAATTAACGGCTGCTGTAATCAATTGAGAAAATTTGTGGGCTTCCCACAATTAGTTATTCCTCTTATCACATTAATATAAACATATTAATGTGTATTACTGAAGTTTTAGTCCTAGGCTATCAGTTAAAATCTCAAATTTTTCTTTCTGTAAACTATTTTAAAGTAATATGTTTAAAGCAACATTCCTCATATAAATTATAACTCTTTCAATTTATGAAATAATTTTAGCAATATATGTTTATAGATTATTACTACCATATTTAAATAATTTACCTGTATACTGGTAAGAATTTTCATTTGATCCAAAAACTATTTTAATTCTAAACTCATATTAAATGATAAGGTTCTGTTGCAAAGTAAAAAATATAGCTAACCACTAATTTATCATGTCAGTGTTCGCTTAAATTGCTAGCATGATGCTAATTTAGTGGCATGGCGAAAATCCGTAGATCTGAAGAGATCTGCAGTTCTTTTTATTTTACCTATTAATAACACACCATATAAAACTAATTTTTAGGGACCCAAATAATAAAAACACCCACCTATTCTGAATGGCACCCCGTCAAGTAGACACTTAAAAACAAAAATATATTTTGGCTATTTTCATATCTACGATATGAGGGTAGCCATTTTTAACGTAATACGGTCTTTATTAAAAAATTCAATGTAATTATTAAGCGCTCGTCTTGCTATATCAAAGCTTTCAAACTTAAAGTTTTTATTTCCCTTAAACAACTCACTTTTTATAGTTTCCCATACAGACCTTTATCTATATAACGTCCGGGACGCGACATACTTTGAATCATCTCTCTTTGCTCTAACATGTTTTTGAATTGTCTAGAAGTATATTGATATCCTCTATCACTGTGCAGAATAATACCTTTGGTATTATTCTTTTTAATCGCCTTATTAAATGTATTAAATACAAGTTCATTATTATTAGATGGACTTACCTCATGAGAGATGATTTTATTAGAACCCAAATCATATAGGGCACTTAAATACACTTTATTTCCAGTTTTTAATTTGAATTCTGTTATATCTGTTAGCCACTTTTTATTTGCTTTACTTTCATTAAATTCGCGATTCAAAAGGTTTTGTGCCTTAACTTGCGGTATGCACGAAACATAACGCTTTCTTTTTCATCGAATCATAGATTTCAACCCCAATGATTTCATTAGCCTATAAACACGTTTATGATTGACTAACATTTTCATACGTAGTCGAATATATATATAGATATGTCTATACCCGTAGATGTCATCATATTTTTTATAAATATTTGCGATGTCATTTTTAAGCACGCTATTGGCGATATCTCTTGTGGTAGGCGAACGATGCAGCCATTTATAATAACTAGAACGCGATATATTGACTTTTTGACATAATAGCTTTATGGAATATTTATGTTGTAACGATTTAATTACTTCACATGATGATCTTTGCTTGATTCCTTGTTTATCAACTTCCTTTCTTCTATTTCTTGCTTTTTTAATATTCCATTTTCCATTTCTAAATAGCGTATTTGTGCTTCTGAGGCTTTTGTATGGGCTAATTGTTTTTCATCATTAGACATTAGTGTGTTCGGTTTCTTTTTACCTCTGTAATCATTTAAGGCATCTTTGCCATATTTTTTATATTTTTGGACCCAACTATAAACTTAATTATAAGAAACTTGAAATGCTGCAGAAGCTTCTCGATAACTTCTATCTTTATCCGTTACAAATTTCACAATTTCGATACGCTCTTCGAGCGTTGTTTTCCTAGATTTCATTATAGGCACCTCAGATTTAATAGAATAACTTCTATTTTCCTTACCCTCGATGTGCTTATTTATCCAATCTCTAACAGTTCTACTTGGACGTACATTATATTTGTATGCTAACTGTCTGGAAGACAGCCTTTGATTAAAATATTCAAAAATAATTTGTGATTTAAATGCTTCACTATAACGGTTATTACGCTTTTGAGGAATTAATGCTTCGATACCATTCGCTTTATACATATGATACTTTTCTTTTATGTCTCTCACGCCCATATTAATGTTGAGTTGAGACAAAATGGTTTGGAAGCTCACCCCTTCATCATAGAGATTGAAGATTCTAACATATGTTTCAGCTGAAAATTTATTTTTAGAAACAATAAAAACTCCCTCCAAAGTTTTACTTTTTTAAGTGTCTACTTTGAAGGGAGCATATTATTCATTTAGGTGGGCTTTTGCGTATTCGTATATGTAAATAAAAAAGAGCAAGCTCTTTAACTTACTCTTTTTATAACAAGTACATTAAGTATATAATTCTTATTTCTTGAATTTATCAACAAAATCATTAACTTTGTCTTTTGCATTTTCAGCAGCTGCTTTTACTTTACCAGAAGCTTTATCTTGTTTACCTTCTTTTTCCAATTCTTCATTACCAAAAGCATTGCCAGCTGTCTCTTTCAAATTACCTTTAGCTTGTTCGAATTTGCCTTCATCTGCCATGTTAAACACCTCCGTTTTTATTATTGTAAGCAGGACAAATAGATTATACCCAATTCAATAAGTCTTAAACATAAAAAACAGCCGAATTAACGGCTGCACTTAATATATAACTTTTAATGGAAGGCGTGGAATTACCACAAGGATATATTCCCCATCTAAAATATAAATAAAACACCCACCAGTTGGTTAGTGTTAGTAAATAGTGACTATAGAATTAATTTTACATTTTTTGTTTAGATAAATCCTCATTGTGCTTTAAAATATCTTTAGTTGGGGTAAATATATATCTTAACAGGAATCCAATAATTCCAAATATATTTACAAATGTGGCAGACGCAAAGAAAATAATTAATTTTGTATCATAATGTGGGACACTTATTGGTAACGGACCTACTTTATATTTAAGGCCTTGCATATATAACATTATGAACAAATTAATTGATAATAATGCAGTAATTAAGCCAAAAATAATCAACGAAATCCATCTAATATTATCTTTAAAATCAATTTGTTTTTTGGCTGATTTTCTTAAATGCTTTTTATAATCATAGAAATCTTTAATATCATCATGTGCAGTTTGAGCATCTATATCAATCTTATCAACTTCTGATTGGCTCATTTTATTTTGTAATTTTTGAAAAGTTGCAGAATCTACATCTGTTTTATTCATTGACTAGTCTCACTCTTTAATTGCTTAAGTTTATTCAACTGTTTCCATGCAAAAGGTTTTGAGATTTTGAAAGCATTTGCTACTTTATAAGATAAATTATCAATTTCCGAATTAGAGTAATCAAAAATATCTTTTGGAATTACTTTTTCTAATACATCTAAAGGAGCTAATAATTGTGCCGAAAATTCATTTGCTTCATTCTCCAATTGGGTATTTGCATTATCGTATTCATTTCTATATAAGATACTATATTCTTTGTTAGGTTTATACATCGGCCAACCCCAATGTAAAACTATATGCCCTAATTCATGAGCCATAGTAAATCGCCTTCTACCACTCGAGTGATTGACATTTACAACTATTTCCGGAACTCCTATTTCATTAATCCGACTATAACCACTGATCGAATCAGGAAAATCAAATGTACTCATATCGCTATATAGAACTTTAATACCAAATGATTCAATAGACTTTTCCAAATCATCTAAAATATTTTTAAAACTAAATTCTTTATATTCATTACGAAAATCATTTGTTCGCTTTCTTATATTTTCCATCGGAATCCCTCCTTTAATTACATTATATATTATAAACAATGCTTTTTGTACAGTATTTTAAACTTTCCATATATAAAAAATAGGGCAAGTACATAAGTACTTACCCTTGACTGTAGATTGATATTACTGTTGCTTATAAAGAAATAATAACAATAAGATGTAATACACCCTATATAAAATGTAACAAATAATATTTCGTTTTTCAATATTTATTTTAATAAAAATGAAAGGGCAAGCCCCTTGACTAGCTCGCCCTTACTGATAAATCAATGTAATCTGGGTAGATTATCACGAAAAAAACAGGTGATTAAATTGAATAATTCAATCTGAAAAATATTTTAACAAAAGTCATTATATTTTACAATATTTATTTCCACTTAATACTTCCCTAGTACTTCTCTTTTTTTTATTTTTTGTTGTTTATCTGTGATTTTACATACTGCACAATAAAAATCATTTTGAGTTGAACCTGGTGCTTGGTATTTAAAACGTATTCACCAATAACCGTCTTTTTTAATTACTTGATCAAATTTAATCCAATCATCTTTACCATATAACCATGAACCTGACTCTACGATAGTTCCATTAATACCTGGTGATTTTCTCACTTTAATTGTTGTATTTGGGTAAAACGTACCGCCCCAGTTCCATATTGTCTTGGCTTGTGCGGGTTTACTTTTAGGCGCATTAATTTGTCTACCGTTAATCGCCTCTGCTAATCGTTTTGTAAAACTATCTAAGTTTTTAGTGATATAATCCACGTCTTTTTTACTTGTGATAAATCCTAATTCAATTAATCGGTAATTTAAGTTGAGTTGACCTGTCACGTTAGAGTTAAGTAAATCGTTTCTGGGTGTCACACCTCTGATTTTACCAACTGTTTTACCTAATATAATAGAGAGCGCCTTGTCTATATCGTCAGCAGGTTATTTATCACTTATGATGACATGCCCACCACTTGCTGCGTCCAAATGAAACTCTACAATCACATCAGGTTTTACATTTTTCTTCACCCAATATAAACCATAGTCTGCATAGTTCCTGACTTGTTGACCATATCTTGTATCTTGGTATAGATCTTGGTTCATAGAGTTCCCACCGTATAAGAGCACAGTGTGTCCCACACTTTCAAGATATTTTTTAACTCTAGGAATAATATTTTGCGATTGAAGTCATGTTCATTATAGCCGTTAGCAACTGCGCCTGGGTCATTTGAGTACGCACCTTTACCATGTCCTGCTACAAGTAATATCTTCTTACCGGTTCTGTTGCAAAGTTAAAATTATACTATAAATTTAACTTTGCAACAGAACCTAGTACTGATTATATAGAGACTGAGAATAATGGTACGCATGATATGAATGATACATATAACAATTCAATAAACAATAATCATTCGGATCATACAAATCATCAACAAACTGAATTTAATAATGATGCACTTAAGTTCCAAGTACTCGAAGAATTGCCACAACAACTTCAAGACTATTTACGTAAATTTGAAATTAGAGAAATTCGGATTATTAAAAGTGTATTACTCAAAGAAAAAAATCATTTAATAATGTACATGATACCTATTACCGTTTAGAAGATGTGGAGTTTGAAATTGTAAGTGTATTGAAACGTTTTAAAGCAATGCTGCTACAAAAAAATGAAACCGTGGAAACAATGCAAGGTTATTTAATGCAATCCATTAAAGCTGAACTAGAAGAAACTCAAGCACTTTATATGCGACGTCAAAACATGAAACAACATAATATCTTTAATCAATAATTTAAATAATCTTACGGCAATCAAAGAAACATCGAAATATTCGGTTAAGCCATCTGATTTTTTAACTGATGATGACGAAAAAATCAAGAAATCGTAAATGATTTAGAAAAAAGTTTATATCGAAAACGTATGTTGGGTTATGGTGGTTTGCTTAAACAAAAACATAAAAACTTAAATGTAGACGATGACGAAGATAAAACAAAGACAGAAACGTTAGCTTTTAAGCTAGCATTTTATATGTATTTTTGCCCCCTGTGGGAACTATAGCGTTCAACCGGTATGGTTGCCAAATTTTCATGTTGATTTTTTAATTTGCATGGAACTGGACAGTGTCTAAAAAATTCGACACTGGTTTTGCTCAAATTTTTTGTTTGGGGATTTAGAATATATTTATTTGGCTCATATTTGCGTTTTAAAAGCTTGTGTAGGTTTTTAGGCATAAACCCCTAGTTAAATTTCGATGCAGTATTAATTTTTATATCTGGGCTTCAACACTGATTACTTAAAACTAAGATAAAAAATCGACCTTAGTCGATTTTGTTTTTGCATGCATACTTTTTAGAACGCATAGGTGCTCCCTTACGGGATGTAACTAGATTATAACAATGAAAATAGATCTGTAAAGTGATAGCTATTGTGATAAAGTTTGGAAAAAAGGAGTTTTTAAAATGAAAATTATTGGGGGCATTTTAGGAATTTTAGTAATTCTTTCTTGGTTATTTGTAATTAAAGAATATAAATTTGGAAACAAAGGAACAGCTAAAGCTCAAAATGTTATGTTGATTGCTTGTTTATTAACTTTGATTATGATCAGCATGCAATTCTTTTATTAGTTTGATGACGCATTTATGCCGAGAAACTTTATTGAAGTTGAAAAGAACCTTAACTAAACTTGCAGACGAATGTCGGTATAGCGTGAGCTATTAAGCCAACCATTCGACAAGTTTTGGTATTGTTAAGGATTCTGAGACTCAACTTCAATAAAATAATTGGAATAAAGCAATAATTATTTAAACCAGTTAAGACTAATAACAAATATTGTTATGAATACACCGATGTATAGAATGCTGATAATAGCATTGATTATTTTGTGTTTTGTTTTATCTTTATTTATTTTTTTAACGGGTTTTCCATTCATATAATCTAAAATTTGTTTATAAGTAAATAGTTTATTTTGTTCTTTGTATTTATTGACTTTGATCGCACTGTAAACTGTAATTATAGCTAGTAATATGACTATGATATAACCATAGTTGCCTAAAAAGTGTAGAGAAGGTCCTACTGATATTGCAGTTAAAATGCTAGTTATTCCCATAATCCAAGTCCAATTATTAAAAAGATTATTATTTACTTGATTTTTCATAGATTCGACATCTCCTTTAACTAAATTGTCTAAAGAAGTGTTAAAAATTTGACTTAGTAAAATTAAACTCTTTAAGTCTGGAACGTTTTTATTTCTTTCCCAATTAGATATTGTATGTCTTGTTACATGAATTTTTTCTGCCAAATCTTCTTGAGATAATTCTTGTTCTTTTCTATATTTTTGTATTTGTTTACTAAGCTCCATTTTTATCGCTTCCTTGTTTTAAATTTAGTTAATTTAAGAAGATTTATCTATAGAATGCTTTTTGCATTAATTATTGTTTGTTGCCAAAAGTTTTTTGCATCGTTGAAAAATCAATGTTTTTGCTTGTCTTGTCGCTATATAGTAATAACATTCTTTTTTAATTATAATTGATAAAAGGAGTGAATTTAAATGATATTAATTTCCAAATTGATTCAAGAGGATATAAATGGTTCTGTTGCAAAGTAAAAAATATAGCTAGTAACTAATTTATCATGTCAGTGTTCTCTTAAATTGCTAGCATGATGCTAATTTTGTGGCATGGCGAAAATCCGTAGATCTGAAGAGACCTTTGGTTCTTTTTATATAGAACGTAAATACATTCAATACCTTTTAAAGTATTCTTTGCCGTATTGATACTTTAATACCTTGTCTTTCTTACTTTAATACGACGGTGATCTTGTTCAATGAGGTTATTCAGATATTTCGATGTACAATGACAGTCAGGTTTAAGTTTAAAAGCTTTAATTACTTTTGAGGTTTACCAAATTGTTTAATGAGACGTTTGATAAACGCATATGCTGAATGATTATCTCGTTGCTTACGCAACCCAAATATCTAATGTATGTCCCTTTGCATCAATGGCATGATATAAATAGCTCCATTTTCCTTTTATTTCGATGTACGTCTCATCAATACGCCATTTGTAATAAGCTTTTTTATGCTTTTTCTTCCAAATTTGATATAAATTTGGGGCATATTCTTGAACCCAACGGTAGACCGTTGAATGATGAACGTTTACACCACGTTCTCTTAATATTTCAGATATCTCACGATAACTCAATACATATCTTAGATAGTAGCCAACGGCTACAGTGATAACATCCTTGTTAAATTGTTTATATCTGAAATAGTTCATACGGAAGATTCCATTTTGCTAAAATCATACTATAAATTTAACTTTGCAACAGAACCAAACAAAGCATGTCAAGACCTGGACGCTGTATAGATAATGGACCTATGGAAGGTGTATGTGGAACTATAAAAAGTGAGTTATTTAGAGGAAAAAAGCATGATATATTCGATAATAAGTCTTTAGCAATCGAAACGATTGATTCATATATAGAGTTTTTTAATAAAGACCGTATTACATTAAAAATGGCTACCCTCATATCATAGATATAAAGATAGCCAAAATACATTTCTGTTTTTTATCTGTCTACTTGACGGGGGTCAAGTTCAAATTCGCACTCTCTTTTTGTGATAAATAAATGGTTAAGAAAATAGTTCATCAACAGTTGTATCAAACAATTTTGCCAACTTAAATGCTAATATCAATGTAGGATCATATTTATTGTTCTCTATAGCATTAATAGTTTGTCTAGACACATTTAATTCTTTACTTAAAGTTTCTTGAGAAATTCCTTTTTGTTTTCTATATTCTCTACTTCTATTTTTTATTAATTTAACCTTTAGATGTATATTTTTTATTTGTAGTATAGTAATTAAACAGCATAAGAAATAGTGCTACAATTATAAAGAAAATTTCTGGATATTGAGAAAACCAAGATCCTTCAATACTTAGTGACAAACCTGCAAATTTAAGCACTAATATAAATAACATACAATATACAATCCAAATAAAACTTTTAGCAAGTATTTCAATAAACATTTTACGTTGTCTTTCATCGTATCGATCTTGCTGCCCTTGTTTATCTAATGTTTCTGAAGGTAAATATTTGTTAGTTATAGCTGTCCATAAACAAGAAAAAATTAAAATAATAATAAAAGGAATTAAATTCATTATAACACCTCATAAATGTAAAAAGCATTTGACATTTATGAGTGTAAATATTTTAAAACACCTTATTAGTAAAACAATTACTATATAGAAAACTGCGAACTCGTACTCTTTTTCTTTTTATAATTATTAAAATCTCAATTCAATAATATGTTATGGAATTTGAGACGCTGTGAGATCCTCTCATTTGCATTGAAAACCAATTTATCAATATTAATATCATAATCCCTTATTATTTTTTATTCTATAAACTGTCTGTCTTGTGATATTAACCTCTTTCGCAACCTTTAATTCCTTGAGCTTGTCGACGTTTACTTTCATTTCTTTCCTGTTCTGAAACCATGGCTAAAATTTGAATGATTAAATCTTTCATAAACTTATCTAATAATGGATTACTAATAACTTCATTCATCATAGGTAAGCTTGTAATCATTAACTGAACATCTTTTCTTTTAAATAATTCACAGTTTAAATAATCATCTCATCATAGTTACGTCCTAAACGATCTATTCACTCTACAACGAATCGATCTCCCATTCTTACAAAATTAAGAGCTTCTTGAAATACAGGTCTATTTTTCACTGATTTTCCTGATTGATTCTCTGTAAAAATTTTCTCTACACCGAATGTCTTTAAATTATCCAGTTGTCTTGCCAAATTTTTATCTATTGAAGGTACTCTTGCATAGCTTATAATCATTTATTTTCACTCCACAATTAATATACACCCTAATCACACATTTAAATTGCGATACTTTCAACTCTACTTCATCATTCGGCTCGCTTATTTCCTAATTTGTTTGAAATAACTCCTTTTAGATTATCTTCTATTTCATTGTGTTCAAATTCATGAAATCTTTGAAAATCATTAAAGTATAGCTCGCTTTTTTAAGTCTTCTGAGTAATTTAGATGTGCAAATTTCAAAATAGCAATAACTGCTTCTTCGTTTCCGCTTGTAACAACACTCATTTTCACCCCGCATTCCTTTTATATTTCACAATTTCAACTTTGCATTCCCATACATTTGGTGATATACTGAAATCAACAAATAGTGTACTATCATGATAAACACCGAGCCCGATAACTACTGTGAATAGTTATCGGGCTCTTTTGGTGTATTAGCTATATGCCGTCGCTAAATTATTTCTCACGATTATTTAGCCAATGGCAAAATAATGTGAGTATAACTCCTACTACGATAGGAGCTATAATAGTTACAAATAGTGTACTGAACATGATTTCACCTCCTTCCATGCTAAATACAGCACAGAAGTAAACGACGACCTTTGTATTATATCATTTCTAATAATTGAGTTACAGATGATTTCTGATCAGTTGAATCATGTTGTTCTGTAAGAAAGTTAGTTTTATATTAAAAACAAAGGAAGAAGAGTGTTATTTGTATCGAGTTATTGATTCAGAGATCCATACATTAAGCATTTAGTTATGAAAAAATAGATATTTTAGATGATATATATATAGATCAGTTACCTCCAATGAAGGTAAATAAAGTAATTCAATATTTTGGGTGAGTATTATAATGTTAGTATCAGTGAAATGTTGTGTAAGATACTGGAGACATGGTAAAAGGCCTAATACGAAAGATTATAACTGTTATAACTAGAATATAATCAACCTGTTCTCCTTATAATAATAAAAAGGGGCATTATTAAAATTCAGGGTTCTGTTGCAAAGTTAAATTTATAGTATAATTTTAACAAAAAGGAGTCTTCTGTATGAACTATTTCAGATATAAACAATTTAACAAGGATGTTATCACTGTAGCCGTTGGCTACTATCTAAGATATGTATTGAGTTATCGTAAGATATCTGAAATATTAAGGGAACGTGGTGTAAACGTTCATCATTCAACGGTCTACCGTTGGGTTCAAGAATATGCCCCAATTTTATATCAAATTTGGAAGAAAAAGCATAAAAAAGCTTATTACAAATGGCGTATTGATGAGACGTACATCGAAATAAAAGGAAAATGGAGCTATTTATATCGTGCCATTGATGCAAAGGGACATACATTAGATATTTGGGTTGCGTAAGCAACGAGATAATCATTCAGCATATGCGTTTATCAAACGTCTCATTAAACAATTTGGTAAACCTCAAAAGGTAATTACAGATCAGGCACCTTCAACGAAGGTAGCAATGGCTAAAGTAATTAAAGCTTTTAAACTTAAACCTGACTGTCATTGTACATCGAAATATCTGAATAACTTCATTGAGCAAGATCACCGTCATATTAAAGTAAGAAAGAAAAGGTATCAAAGTATCAATACGCCAAAGAATACTTTAAAAGGTATTGAATGTATTTACGTTCTATATAAAAAGAACCGCAGATCTCTTCAGATCTACGGATTTTCGCCATGCCACTAAATTAGCATCATGCTAGCAATTTAAGCGAACACTGACATGATAAATTAGTTACTAGCTATATTTTTTACTTTGCAACAGAACCGATTATTCTCTCTTCAGCTCAATTTATTATAGAGACAATTTTCAAGATAACCACTCTAGCTATGACAAGTGCCATAAATATTTTATTTTTTCAGGTTATCAATAAAAGCATTTACTTTATCTTTTGAATTTTCAGCAACTTCTTTTAGTTTGCTAGAAGACTTTTCTCTTTTGCCTTCCTTCTCTAATTCTTCATAATCAAAAGCATTACCAAATGTTTCTTTGAGGTTCCCTTTGGTTTGTTCCAATTTACTTTCGTCTGACATGTATACACCTCCTAGTTAAATATTGTAAGCAGGATAGTGAGATAATACTCAATATAATAATTTCAAACATACAGCATCAAATTATATTAATATAGAATATATATTTTACAAAGTCATTGCATTGGCGATTACTCAAATTTTAGAAGTTTCAACAGGTTTATAGTACATATTTTTACCGACCATCATCAATTTCCTCTCTATTAAAACTTTCGATTCTGATGGTTACATTCGTTGTTATGTAGCACGTTTTCTTAGGTGTACAGATAATTACATAAGAAACTTAAGCTTAAATGTTATTAAAATTCAATAAAATATCTAATTGATTATATGTAGATACAACCATTAACAAAATACAATAAGCCACCACTTAAAAAGGGGCGGCCTCTCATTCAAGATGTGGAACCTTTAGGAATTAAAATGTTCAACATATATAGAAAGTGCTCTTTTCACATATTCAATTTTACAATTCTCTATACGGCATTCACAAAAATATTTCAAAATTATATCATATGATTTTTCATCTTTTGGAAAATTTGCCTCTTGATTAACAAAACTAGCTAAGTTTCCTAAAGGTGTGTCATCATCTGAATAAATTTGAATAAATTCGTAAAAACTCAATGTTCCACCTCTTTTGTGATCTTATTAAATTATAGTGCTTACATTCAATCTATGCAAGAGAAAAAGCAGACACAATAATCGTGTCTACTTTAAGTAGTATAAATCTAGTCTATTGCTCTATACTATTTATGACTTTGCAACAGAATACTAAATACTATATGATTTTTAATAGTTAAATATCTGTTGATTAAAATAATGTTTATTTACTTCATTAGCATGTTCTTTTTGAGTTGTTAAGTGTTTGGCGAATGTTGCCTTATCTTGCGTAATCTTCAACAATGTAGGAATAAACTCACTACCTACGCTTTGT
>NZ_JXCF01000041.1 GCF_000875895.1 Staphylococcus gallinarum | reverse complement strand
TGAAGTTTGCTCTTGTGTATCTTTCGTTGTTCCTTCTGCCTGTTGATCTTTTGTTGCTGTATCTACCTTATCTTGTTCGTTATATTCTGGATCCACTGGTGATTCTGTTGATTTTGTTTGGTCCTGTGTATCTTTCGTTGTTTCTTCTGCCTGTTGATCTTTTGTTCTATCTACTTTATCTTGTTCGTTGTATTTTGGATTTACATCGTTAGTGGTTAAATCACTTTCTGTAGCCACATCTTGTGCATTATGTACATCCTTTTGTGACGATGACTCAGTAGTTGCATCTTTACTGTTTTCTTGGTTTATAGCTTGCGTATTATTTTGATTCGATTCGTCTGATAAAGAAGTATTAGTATTCACTTCTTGCTTAGATTGTGTAGCGTCAACTTGTTGTTGGCCTTCTTCTTCAGCAGCTTGTGCAGTTCCTGCCCCTAAAAATATTAAAGCTCCAATGAGGATTGACGATGCACCAACACTAAATTTTCTGATACTGTATTTATTTTGTTTTTTCTCCATCTTAGACACCTCTTAAAAATATTCAAAATTACACTCTTAAACCCCAACGCATTTTAAATAAATAAATTAACGATGAAGCGTGGTAATAATTCAAAAAATTTTCCGATGAGAGCTTCCATAATTTTACCTCCTTTAGAAAGCGTTTACACAAATGTAGGTTAGCAAATTAATATGTCAATTGTCAATAAATTGCCATAATTTACTACTGTAGTAAATTACAAAAAAGGTTCTGTTGCAAAGTTGATTTTATAGTGTGATTTTAATAAAAAGGAGCACTATGTATAGACTGTTTTAGATATAAACAATTTAATTAAGGACTTAATAACTGTAGCCCTTGACTAATTACTTAAGATACGCACTTAGTTATAGTAATATATGAGATATTAAGAGAACGTGATGTAAATGTTCATCATTCAACAATCTACAGTTGAGTTCAAGAATATGCTCCTACTTTGTATCAAATTTGGAAGAAAAGCATAAAAAGTCTATTATAAATGGCGTGTTGATAAGGCATACATCAATGTAAAAGAAAAATGGTGATATTTATATCGTGCCATTAATGCAGGTGGTCATATATTAGATATTTGGTTACGTAAGAAACGAGATAATCATCCAGCATATACGTTTATTAAATGTCTTATTAGACAATTTGGCAAATCCCAAATGATAATTACGGATCAGACACATCCAACGAAGATGGAAATATCTAAATTGATTAAAGATTTTAACTTTAATTCTGACTACCATTGTACATCTAAATAGCTTAATAATCTTATTGAACAAAATCACTGCCATACTAAGATGAGAAAGACGAGATGCCGAAGTATCAATACGGCAAGGAATACGATAAAAAGGATTAAATGTACTTATGAACTATATAAAAAGAACCGCAGGTTTCTTCAGGTCTACGGACTTTCGCCGCGCTAAGAAATTAGCCATATGTTCGTCAATTAGGAGAATATTGACATGATAAAATGGTGATTAGCTATATTTTTTCTGAATTTGCAACAGAACCAACTCTAATACCAATAGATATTGTAGAAATTACATTGAAAACTATAATAAATCTAGAATGCAAAAAACTAGTCTACTTATCTTCTATAAAGTATAGGAAATTAGCAGACTAGAAAATAGTATTTTTATTGATATCTTTTAGTAAGAGGAGCAGTGCCAGATATTATGGTACTATTTTCTGACTTTACAAAAAATCGGTTGATTATTTACTATCTAAATCTTGTACAAGATTCAGATAGTTATTATATTCACTAATTTTTAAACACTCCTTGATTTCAGTTGAAATTTTATCAAAATTATCCGCAAGTTCTTTTCCTGCAGTACTTAATCTTACTTCTATAGACCGTTCATCTGATGAACTGCGATTTCTTATTACTAAGTCTTTTGTCTCTAATCGTTTAGTAATAGGCGATAACGTTCCAGTATCCAAATCTAATAATTTAGCAAGTGATTTTATATTAGTTTCTTTTTCATAGTCCAATGCAAGTAAGACAAGGTAATTGGTCAAAGTTATATCATATTTTTTCAGTATATTATTTATATTTTTTGTAATCTGTTTATTGAATTTATAGAAATTATATAAAAAATCATTTACTTCGTTAATTTGTACCATTAAGTCATTCTCCTTACTTATATTTATACTAATAAAAATAACGTCGCATTTATTAAAATTGATTGTACGCATTACTTATTGAATCTCTTTACTTATTTACAGGGAATAAAACAAGTGGTTTTTTTAATCACCAAAATTTCCACCATTTTCTTTTCCCTAAATTGTGAAGTTGTTCTTCTATTCTAATTAATCTTTCTTTTATCTTATTACTTTCAGTCAAATTATCTTTTAATAAGAATTTATTACTATCTTGCTCTAAAAGATCCTTGTTTTGTTGATTAATTTTTACTAATTCATGTAATAATTCTCCTTGCTGTTTAATCAAAGCATTCTGTTTCTTAATAGTCTGTTCTTGATTTTCAATATGTAAAGAAAGAGATGACAACTTTTTAGAAATCTCTGTAGCCTCTTTCAAATTAATTGCATCAGGTAACACTGGTTGGTTATCTATGAAATTACTTCTATTTAAACTTTTCAAAGCTTGATCTATAGATGAATTAACAGTTGTTTTAGGCTGTGATTTGATTTCAAAAATATTTCTAAACAAACGTAAATCATCTTGAGAAAATGTAATATGCCCTTGTTTGTTTCGATGAAATAGGTACCCTCGTTCCTCAATTAGCAAATAATATTTCTTTATTGTTGAAGACGAGACACTTAACTGTTTAGCTAAATCATCTACCCCCATATAAATATTCAAATAACTCCCCCTTTGACACAGTTTATTTCATAGATATTATAACAGATATAACTTCTATAACAACATTATCCATTAGTCGACAGATATAGTCCCTAAATTCACTTTTGTCACGGTCATTTTAAGTATTGTTTAAATTCAACTTCCTTCTTTTTTATAAAACAATATCTTCCAACTTAAATTTTGTAAAATCTACTATGATTGAATTCAAAATATGAATTAAATGCGGACTCATTGATATTTCTAAATATTTTTTGCTTTATGTATTTTATAATAATTAAACAACACAAAGCGTTCAATCACATTATCATTTTATCACATACATACTTTAAATATTGTACAAAATATTTTTATTCTGTTGATTTATGATTGCTTAAATACTTTAAATTATTAAAAGTTAGGTGTAACGTTGAAGATTATTCCTTATATCACTTTTTCTCTACCCATGTTTAAACACTTCTGATATAAAAATACTAATGTGATTTAATAAGGTTAAAATAGATCTATTTCAATAGTCTATATAGTAAAAAAACATCTTTCATTT
>NZ_JXCF01000040.1 GCF_000875895.1 Staphylococcus gallinarum | reverse complement strand
AAACCGTCATCTTCCATGTAGCTTATTATATTTTGTTTTAACCAAATCATTTCATCTCGTGTAAGTTTGTTTGGATTAAATTCAATACGCATATTACGTCTATCCCAACTATCTGCTTTCACTTTGTCATATTCAATATAAACTTTTTCTTGAAGTGCTTTAGCTTTAAACTTTGTTTGAAGAATATCCCAAAGTCTTATTTGGGGCTCTACACTCATAAATTTAGAAAGGGCTTGAGCGT
>NZ_JXCF01000039.1 GCF_000875895.1 Staphylococcus gallinarum | reverse complement strand
CTGAATTTCTCGATTGCAAAGCCATTTTCAATCACTCCTTTGTCATAAGAATCGCCCAACTTATTCCCACGTACTTTTTTATCTTCTTCAATGTGTCTATACGTTACGTTGTTTTTCGTTTCTCTCGTGATTTCAACACCTTTTTCTTTTAGCAAAGTATTAAATTCTTCAAAGTCTACTGCGTTATCCTTTGTTTCTTCAACTGCCATTCTTATATCATTTTTCCATGACCTTTTATCTT
>NZ_JXCF01000038.1 GCF_000875895.1 Staphylococcus gallinarum | reverse complement strand
CTTATATACTCGCTATAGGGCTATTTATTTGGTTGTATGAGTGGATAAGAGCAAGATTCCATGATTAAACAAAGTATGATCAGGCTTTTATGCCGAGAAAATTTATTTATATTGAGAAGTACCCTTAACTAAACTTGCAGACGAATGTCGGCATAGCGTGAGCTATTAGCCCGACCATTCGACAAGTTTTGGGTTTGTTAAGGGTACAGAGGCTCAATGTAAATAAAGCAATTGGAATAAA
>NZ_JXCF01000037.1 GCF_000875895.1 Staphylococcus gallinarum | reverse complement strand
CTTTAGCCTTACTCTCTCAAGGGATTAAGCCTTGTTGAATTTAGGGGACATTTTAGGGACTTTATGAGTTATTGTATAGAAATCTCTAGACATGTATGTATAAATGGAATAAAATAAACTTATTAATAGTTAGAAATGGGGAGTAAAAATGGTTCGTACAAAAGTAGGTATAACTTTAACTGAAGATACTTTGAAAAGACTTGAAGAAATTGCAGAACAAATGGGCTTAAGTAAGTCCCAGGCTATTTCTATGTTGATTAATAACGAGTATTTAAGTAAGTATCAAAGCGAAGATAAAATATTTAAGGCATAAAAAAAGACTTGATCTAATTAGGAACTAATTAGACCAAGCCTTTTGTTAGTGTTATATTAATAACAAAATAAAAAAAGAAGTCGCTCACGCCCTGACCAAAGTTTGTGAACGACAAAATCGTAATAAAATATAAGAATTATGTTTTATTAATTTGTATATCTAGATATTAAACGATTTAAGTTTATTCTTCAAGATATATATTTGGGTGAGCGACTTCTTAAACAAAATTAAGGAGTCGATTTTTTATGAGTAAAAAAGAACAAGAAATCTATTCAAAACAAGCTACATCAGGGGAAGTGCAAAATT
>NZ_JXCF01000036.1 GCF_000875895.1 Staphylococcus gallinarum | reverse complement strand
CCGTTATTTATAATTACTTGTTCATCTTCGGTTAAATCTTCAATTTTACGTTCCGTTTCGTCTTTATCATGTAACGGACTAATCGCCATTGGAACATCAAGTTTTTCTAAATATAGTTCCCAATCTTCTGGTATACTTTCTGGATAAATAATAAACGTAAAGTTTCTAGCCTTTGTTATTTTTTTAGTCATGTTATATAATTACCTTTGAAAATATAAGCATATATTCAAGAGAGCGTATCCTTTCCACAGGCGCTCTTTTTTTATGCTCATTTTTCTCCTTTCTTATATTCTTCTAGTGCTAACGCAATTATTGTTGATTTTGAAAAACCTTTTTCTTTTGCTAAATTATCCAATATCTCAACTTGCTTTTTCGTTAAAGAAACCATTACTCGTTTCTTTTCTTCAGATACAACCATATTAATCTCTCCTTTTACCAACATCTTAAAAATAGTGTATATTATATTTGTCTATAGTGCAACATTTATATGCCTTTTGGAAACATTTTGTTGAAAAGTTGGAAAAATCGCCAACAAACGTTGGTCGTTTTAAAATGCTTGTATCCCTTGTGCCAGTAGGTTTAAACCATGATTATTGCGAAGTGTTGGCACTGGGCTCAATAATGGGGGGTCGTAGTAGCCCCCCATTTTCCAACTAAATTTGATAAATTCTAAAGCAAAATACAAAAACAGGGCTAACAGATCACTTCGTGAAGTTAGCCCTAAAACCTAAACCATTAACTCAATTTATTTTTTATTCCAATTTCCTTATTGGTCGGAACCAACAGGGCTTTATGTGTTGTTGTGTTGGTGTTTCATTGGGATTAATCCCAAATCAACTCCACCCAACACGCTAATCAAGTTAGCTAACACATAGCCCATTCCAACCAATAAGTTTTCTCGGCATAAATGTGGGTATAATTAAATTAGATATACTTAAAACATTTCTTTAAAGATTTTGAACGCCATTCTATTTTTAGAGTGGCGTTTTTTATTTATCTACCTCT
>NZ_JXCF01000035.1 GCF_000875895.1 Staphylococcus gallinarum | reverse complement strand
TTACTCACCCGTCCGCCGCTAACGTCAAAGGAGCAAGCTCCTTATCTGTTCGCTCGACTTGCATGTATTAGGCACGCCGCCAGCGTTCATCCTGAGCCAGGATCAAACTCTCCATAAAAATTTATGATGTTTGATTAGCTCATAAAATACTAATTTGTGTTATCATTAACACGTTTTTTGAACCAACGATTATCGTTGTGTTCGGAATTAACGTTGACATATTGCGATTCAGTTTTCAATGTTCATTTCTTTAACACAAGAATTAATTTTACAGGTTTCAACTCGAAAAGTCAACAACTTTTTAAAATTAATTTTTTTGTTTGTTTAAAGCATTTTGTTTGTTTATGTCGTTTGCTTCGTCCGACAAGTAAATACTATACACGCTTATCAACACTTTAACAACGCTAAAAATTACACTATTTCTATTGTTAACAAATCTTTCCAACTCAATACACGAACTTTATAACCTTTTTGCACACCCAAGTTCTTATTATGATACATTAATCCCTCTAAATCTCACTACAATTATAGAAAACGCACTATAAAACAAACTTTAATTTATTTTACATTTTTTTAACTTTCTTAATAAAAAAATAGAACTACCTATAAAGGTAGTTCTATTTTAGTTTAGTAACCTTGTCTTAACACTATTACTTACATTTCAGTTCTTCCCATTATTGCTTTGGATAGTGTTACCTCATCTGCATATTCTAAATCTCCCCCAACTGAAAGACCTTGCGCCAATCTAGTAACAGTAATGCCAATCGGTTTAACTAGACGAGAGATATACATTGCTGTCGATTCACCTTCCAAGTTAGGATTCATTGCTAGAATCAATTCTTTTACTTCATCATTTTTTAAACGTTCTATTAATGATGGAATGTTAATATCTTCTGGACCAATGCCATCCATAGGTGATATCGAACCATGCAATACATGATATAGTCCTTTATACTCTCGCATTTTCTCCATTGCAATAACATCTTTATCATCTTCTACCACACAAATAACCGAACGATCTCTATGTTTATCTTCACATATATAACATGGATCATTTTCTGTAATGTGACCACAAACACTACAATAACTAAGCTCTCGCTTTACATCAACTAAGGCTTTAGCAAATTGTACTACGTCATCTTCTTTCATATCTAATACATGAAACGCCAGACGTTGAGCCGTCTTCGGTCCAATGCCTGGCAGTTTCATGAAACTATCAATGAGTTTAGAAATTGGTTCTGGATAATGCATATTATCACATACCTGGAATGTTTAAGCCTTGCGTATGCTTACCTAAACGTTCTTGTGTAAGTTCATCAGCTTTATTCATCGCTTCATTAGTTGCAGCAATTACAAGATCTTGTAACATTTCGATATCATCTGGATCTACAGCTTCTTCTTTGATTTCTACATCTAATACTTCTTTATGACCAGAAACAGTTACTGTTACCATTCCGCCACCAGCTGTACCTTGTACTTTTTCTTCTTTTAATTTTTCTTGTTCTTCGCCCATTTTCTTTTGCATTTTTTGCATTTGTTTCATCATTTGTTGCATATTTCCGCCACCGCGCATAATATATCCTCCTTAAATCTTCTATATAAAGTCATTAATTATTTGCTTTTATTTTATTATACATACCTTTTTAATCATTGTCATGTATCACTCTTCATCTAATACATTCACTGTACTTTCACCGAAAAGGTCTTTCGCTTTTTGAACGACGTCTACAGTTTCACTTTCCTTCTGCTGCGATGTATTGTGTTCTTCGCTTCCTTCTTGAGTATTACCAACACTTGTACCTTTTCTATTTTGAATGTATTCCGTTCTCACTCTCATCCATTGATCGGCAGGTACGCCTACGACTTTTACCGTCTTATCTATTATCTTACATACTACATTTTCTATATTTGTACGTTTTTCATCATCTTTATTTACAATTTCGCAATGAATTTCCTCTTCTAACTTAATTAGCACATGCGTTTCACTCGCAGCAACAGGTTCTGAGTTTTGCAATAAGCTAACTAATGATTTCATATCATTTGTTTTAGCGTGATCCACTACTTCATTCCAGTGATCTTTCAACAATTTAATATCGTCTTTATTAGCTTTGTCTAACACTTTGGCTATCTGTTGCATTGAAAAAGCATTCTTATTTTGGTTATTCCTGCTATTCGCTGATCTTTTAGTTTGCTGTTGTGGTGCTCCACTTACGGATACACCTTGCGCCTTTATTGCTTTAAGTTCATTTTCAAGTTGTTCCATTCTTTGCAGTAACACATCATTGTTGGGTTCTGCTGCCACACTTGTTGTAGCAATTGTTTGTACATGCTCTGGTTGTGCTTTTATCATTTCAGCAATTTTTACCAATAGTACTTCAAAGTGCACATTCTGGTTTACACTGAATCGAATTGATACAAGCGTGTCATTTATAACATCTATCATTTTATACAATGTATCTAAATCATAATGTAAAAGTGCGTCATGTGCGCCTTCTTGATTCGAAGTCTTATTCATAATTGTATCTCTCACAAAGTAAATCATATCATTAATCAACCTATTGACTTCTTTACCTTCTGAAACAAATTGATGGTATGTCGCAAATGCAGACTTCACATCTCCACTTGCTATTTCTTTAAACAAATCATTAAGTGCACTCGCATCTACGCTCCCAGTCACATTCAGTGCATCTTGCAATGTAAGATGGTCGTCTCCGAATGCAATCGCTTGATCCATGATACTCAACGCATCCCTCATACCACCTTCAGAGGCTTTTGCAATAAATTCCAGCGCTGCATCATCATATTCTATAGATTGTGATTGTGCCACAAATTTTAGTCGTTCAACAATTTCATCATGCCCAATCGCTTTAAAATCAAATCGCTGTGCCCTAGAAATAATTGTTGGAGGTATCTTATGTGGTTCTGTTGTCGCTAAGATAAATATTGCATGTGCTGGTGGCTCTTCTAATGTTTTTAATAATGCATTAAATGCACCTGTAGTTAACATATGCACTTCATCAATAATATAAACTTTGAATTTTGATTCACTAGGGGCATATTTAACTTTATCTCTTATATTTCTTATTTCATCTACACCATTATTACTCGCAGCATCAATTTCAATAACATCTGAATTTGTACCTCGCGTAATACCTTTACAAATCGCACATTCATTGCAAGGCTCTCCATCAGAACGTTCTAAACAATTAATCGCTTTCGCAAATACTTTAGCGATACTCGTCTTTCCTGTTCCTCTCGGCCCACTAAAAATATAGGCATGCGATTGTTTGTTTTTTGATATCGCATTGCGCAACGTCTTTGTTACGTGTTCCTGTCCGACAACATCTTCAAAGCTTTGCGGACGAAACATTCTATATAATGCTTGATAATTCACTTTCGCACCTCCAATAGCGTTCAACAGTTATTATACATTTTATTTCGGCATTGTGAATATCAATTAAATGATTCAGGATAGACCACGGTACCTACAGGTCTATCTATAAGTTGATCCCACAAAAATTTCACCATAAAGTATTCGGATGGTACGTCAAAAGGACTATCAATGTCGTAATCTTTTGCTTCCTCATACCCAAATTTACCATAGTAATTTGGGTCGCCCAGCACAACAATCGTTGTATAGTCTAATGCTTTTACACGTTCCTCTACTGCTTGAATCAACGCTTTTCCCAAACCTTTGTTACGATATTCTGGCAATACAGACAATGGTGCAAGGGCTAAGGCAGTATATGTTGTATCATCACTTACAATCTTCACTTCTGACAACATTATATGTCCTACAACGTCTCCATTTTCATTTTTCGCGACAACTTCTAATTCATAATTATATTCTGGAGCTTCTCTTAATCTCACTACTAATTCTTGTTCGTCATGATTCGATTCAACCACATCTTCAAACGCTGCCTTTATCGCCTGTAAACTCGTGTCATAATCATTTTCTGTTAAAGAACTCAAATAAATTTGCATTGGCGCCTCCTCTTAGCTATACCATAAATAAATTGCTTCAATAACACCTTTAATCTTCATTCACAAACTATTCCTTATAATAACAAACTATTTATTATATTTTAATATAAAAAAAGAGCGACTGCTATCAAAAGACAAGTCACTCACTCTATATGTAAATCATTATATTAATAATTAAAGCCGTGCACCTTCGCTTCGAGTGTGTATCATAAACGTTACCGAAGTCGACAGCTAAATCTCGGCAACCCTACGGCACATATGATGATCCACTTAATGCTGCTTCCGTCAGGACCTGACATGATTCATGGGTTCATATTGCATAGGACCGAAATCTTCAAACACTACGTGCTTCGGGCTGCTTCACAAAAACACAGCCTCAGCAAAGGAATTAAGTCTCGCATAAAGCGGATTTCGAGTACAGGGAACCGCTACCTCCCCACCTAGCACGGCAAAATATATCATACTATAATCAGACACTGAAATGCAAGTATAAGCTTTCATTCATTATATTATTTTTATTTCAACTATTTTCTTATTTAATATGAAGTGCATTAAACACATCCATTACAGCTTAATGCCTTCTCGAAAAGTCATTGAATTTAAAGTCAGTAGCTAAATGTCTAGAGATATTATACTGGAATTTAGTTGTATCCTCTAAATGAACTATCCCTCTCACTGTTGCAGTATAAGGTGCAACATCATCCCCGAATATATCGTATTCTAATGTTCCAAACGGCTCAAAAGTGATAGATTTATTCGAATAACTTATAACTAAATTCAACTCATTTTCAATATAAGCATATAATGATTGTTGTGCAATCGACTCAGTAATGCCCGGAATAATATCTTTAACAAAGTAATCTTCATCAATAATTTTCACTTGATTATTTATACTTCTTGTACGAATTAAATGCCACAACCTCGTCGTACCACTAATTTCTAAAGCTGACTTAACATAAGGAACCTCATTCGCTGTTATACTTTCCAGCACTTCAACAGTCGTTTCATGTTGTAAACCTAAACCCTGTTGCACTTCACTAAAACTAATAAGGTCAGAAAAAGGAAATTCAGTTAATCCTTGATATATCACTACAGATCCTTTGCCGCGAATTTTTTGTATCATCCCATCACGTACTAATAGATTCAGTGCTTTACGTACGGTTTCTCGTGATGATTGATACTGTTCTACCAATTCATTCTCTGACGGTAATTGAGCACCGTACACTAAATTTGATTCCAAGATGTCTTTACGAAGCGTTTCATATATCGTAATAAATTTTTTCTGTACCATTGTCGTCCACTCTCTTACCTTTTTTAATATTACTGTTGTATCACAATAGAACCAAACCCGGTAATCTGATTACCAGTTATTGTACCGTTAGTAATCATCACTTCTCCTTCTAAATTGATATCTGCAGGTATTTCACATGATTCTTTAGAAAAATTAGCAATAATTAACCACGTTTCTTCATTATAGTGACGTTTATAAATAAATAGTTTATCGTGCTCCATATGCAAAGGCTCAATACTGCCATAAGTCACAATGTCGTGTTCATGTCTTAATTGTATTAACTTTCTATACGTATGCAACACTGAATTCTCATCATTTATGGCAGTTTCTACATTAATGCTACGATAATTTTCAGGGATATCAATCCACGGTTGTCCAGTTGTAAATCCTGCATTTTCTAAATTTGACCATTGTACTGGCGTTCTAGAGTTATCTCGTGATTTTTGACCTAATATTTCAAGTATTTCACTTTCTTCAAATCCACGTTCTTTCATATTATCATATGCGTTTAGCGACTCAACATCTCTATATTGATTAATATCATTAAAATGAGGATCGGTCATACCAATTTCTTCACCTTGATAAATATATGGTGTTCCTTGTAACATATGCAAGACCGTTGCTAGCATCTTGGCACTTTCTTGATGATTGTGCGGTGTCGAGTCGTCACCAAATCTAGAAACAACTCTAGGTTGATCATGATTGCACCAGAATATAGCATTCCAACCATTCCCATCATATATACCAAGTTGCCACTCCATTAAAATTTCTTTCAATTTATGAAAGTTTAACTTTGCATTCGTCCATTTTTCACCATTTACATAATCTACTTTCAAGTGATGGAAGTTAAATACACTGCTCAATTCTTGACGTTCAGGGTTAGAGTACTTAATACAATCTTCAATAGTTGTAGAAGACATTTCCCCGACAGTCATCATCTCTCGATTACCGAAAGTATGCTGGTTCATTTCATGTAAATATTCATGTACACGCGGTCCATCAGTATAAAATTCCTTACCAATATATTGCGAATCTTTAAATTCACCTTTAGAAATTAAGTTTATGACATCAAATCTAAAGCCATCAACACCAAAGTCTATCCAATAATTTATAACGTCATATAGTGCCTTTCTTACTTCCGGATTATCCCAATTTAAATCTGCTTGCGTCACATCGAACAGATGTAAATAGTATGATTCTGTTTTAGGATCATATTTCCAGGCATTTCCCCCAAATTTAGATTCCCAGTTTGTCGGCGGTTTATTGTCTGCAGAGCGTCTAAAGAAATAATAATCTCTATATGGACTTTCTTGATCTTCATAGGCTTTTTTAAACCATTCGTGATCTGTAGAAGTATGATTGATTACAATATCCATCATGATTTTCAAGTTACGTTGATGCGCTTTTGCAATGAGTGACTTTAAATCTTCAATTGTCCCAAATCGCTCATTGATCTTATAGTAATTACTTATATCGTATCCGTTATCATTCATCGGAGACTCATACACTGGCGTTAGCCATAAATAATCGACCCCTAAATATTGTAAGTAGTCTAACTTTTCTATAATGCCTTGAATATCTCCTTCACCACTACCCGTTGTATCATTAAAAGACTTCGGATAAATTTGATAGACGACTGATTTTCTCCAATCATTTTGTTCCATATTTAAAACCACCTTAAGTTATTATTTGAAAAAAACTCGCTAATATCATTTAGCGAGTTTAATTGTTGGCTGTCACGCCCTATTCATCGACAAGTTCTTTCGTTTCTTCTTTACTAAATCTTGATAAAAAGACTGTAAGTATAAATGGTACACATATCGCTATAATGATACAAATACCATATACTAACCAATATTCTTTTTGTATAGAAATAATTGCCGGTACACCTCCGACACCTACATTACCTAGCACTCTATTAGCGCCTATAAACGCACCCAATACACCTGATGTAATGATAGATGCAATAAATGGATATTTTAATGGCAAGTTCACACCAAACATCGCTGGTTCTGTCACTCCTAAGAAACCAGATATACCTGAAGTCATTGCTAAACCTTGTTCCTTGCCCATTTTTCTTTTTTTATAAATATACCATGCACCAAATGCCGCAGAACCTTGACAGATATTCGAAATAGCAAGGATTGGCCATAAATACGTTCCTCCAAGTTCGCTTCCCATCAATTGGAAATCAACAGCCAAGAACATATGATGTAAACCAGTGATTACTAGCGGCGCGTAAAACAGACCATAAATCGCTCCGCCTAACCAACCTGCATGTTCAAAAACAAATGTCACACCGTTTGTGATTCCAGTTCCTAACCATAATGCAAGCGGCCCAATAATGATAAATGACAAGAACCCTGTTATTAATAATGCAACAGGCCCAACGACTAGCATTTTAATAGAATCATGCACTACTTTATTTAAGCCCTTTTCAATCTGCGCTAATACATAAGAAGCCAACAGTATCGGCAATACTTGTCCTTGATAATTCAATTGTTTAATTTCTAAACCGAAGATATGCCAAGTTGGTATATGACCTTTAGCGATATCATACTGTGACACAAGTTGCGGGTTCATCAATACTAATCCGAGTACCAAACCTAGAATTTGACTACCACCAAACACTCTCATACTACTCCACCCAATAAGTGCCGGTAGGAAGATAAATGCTGTGCTTGCAATCACATTTATAATATTAGAAAAGTCGCCAAGTTGCGGAAATTGTTCAACTAATGGTTTTGGACCAAACAAACCCTTCATCGTCAATAAGTTGTTTATTCCCATTAACAAACCTGCAGTAACGATTGCCGGCAAGATTGGTATAAAGATATCTCCCAACAATTTAATCAATCTTTGAACCGGGTTACCTTTTTTTAGCTGCTGCTGACTTTGCGTCTTCCTTCGAAGCTTCAGTCGTACCTGTTACTTCAACAAACTGTTTATATACTTCATCAACAGTTCCCGGACCAATAACAATTTGGTATTGATTGTCCGCCTTAAACTGCCCTTTAACTAAATCGTTGTTACTCAATCTATCTTTATCCACTTTATCATCATCTTTTAAGACTAATCTTAAGCGTGTGACACAATGCGTTGCTGTGTCCAAATTTTCTTTGCCCCCAACCGCTTCGACTATATCTTCTACATCTTTCTTTTTCACAGCCATGATGATCCACTCCCTTACATTTTGTAATTAACCAAAGTATAACTTGTCTATACAAGTTTTGTAAAGGCTTTCATTTGAAAATGTTTTACTTCTTAAAGTAACCTATTGTAAAACGATAACAATTTATAATGTATAAGCACTTTTTAAGCGCAACTGGAACCATCAAGCTTACGACACTTAATAAAAAACTCAAATGTAAATAATATGATTAACGATATCTTCGACTATAGAATGTAATGGCTTTAACATGGATAGTTCGTTTCATAGCCACGTTCAACCTGTTATACATCTTTCACTGCAGACAAAAAAGACCACCACTTAATACATATTAAGTGGTGGTCAAATCTATTTATTAGTCTTGGTTTTAAAAAACAATGGCGGAGGAAGAGGGATTCGAACCCCCGCGAGCCGTTAAGCCCCTGTCGGTTTTCAAGACCGATCCCTTCAGCCAGACTTGGGTATTCCTCCAAACGAACACAATAATTATAATATTATAGCCCGTCATAAAAGTCAAACATTTTTTTGTGTTACACCAGTGTTTTTTCTTTCAAATATTCATCAACTGAATTCGCTACAGCTCTACCCTCTTGAATCGCCCATACGACAAGGCTTTGACCTCTTCTTGCGTCACCAGCAGCAAAGATATGAGGTTGATTCGTTCTAAAATCTTTATTATCAGCAACGATTTTATTACGTTCAGTTTGAATATCAAACGCATGAGGAACTGTTGTTTCTGTACCAATAAAGCCAATAGATAATAATACTAAGTCAGCAGGCCAATGGCGTTCTGTCCCATCAACAACGACCATGCCTTCATCCGTTTCTTCTAAAATTTGAGTATATACACCTTTAATATTTCCAATGTGATCCACATCATAACGCATTGTTTGTACACCGTATGCACGTGGTTCAAAACCAAAGCGTGATTGATATTCTTTATGTGCATAATCCATTTTAAATACCGGCATTGCCAATGGCCAATACGTATTTTCATCAAATTCTATTTCTTCTGGTTGTTTTGTGTATTTGTTAAATTGAACAATTGACTTGCAATTTTCACGTAATGCAGTTGCAACACAGTCTGCCCCTGTATCACCGGCACCGATAACAATAACATTTTTGCCTTCAGCTGTGATTGTAGGTTCACTCAATTCACCATTCAATACTTGCATTTGTTCAGTCAAATAATCCATAGCAAAGTGAATACCTTGACCCATACGTCCTTCTAATGGTAAATCTCTTGCATTTTGCGATCCTGTACAAAGAATAATAGCATCGTGACGTTCATTTAATTCCTCTCTACTGATGTCGACACCAATTTCCGTATCAGTTACAAACTCAATACCTGAATCTTGCATAATTTTAATTCTACGACGAATCACATCTTTATCCAATTTCATATTTGGTATACCATACATCAATAGACCACCTGCTTCATGCGCACGTTCATAAACAGTTACATTGTAACCTAATTTATTCAACTCATCTGCAGCAGTCAAACCAGCTGGACCACTCCCAACAATTGCGACCGTTTCATTTTTTCGTTCAGTCGGAATTGTCGGTTGTACCCATCCATTTTCATAAGCTTCATCAATAATTGTTCTCTCAATACCTTTAATAGCTACAGATTCACGATTAATCTTCATGACACATGACTGCTCGCATGGAGCTGGACAAACACGCCCTGTAAATTCCGGAAAATTATTTGTTTCGCTCAAACGTTCATATGCCGTTTTAAAATCGTGTCTATACACGAGATCATTCCATTCAGGAATATAGTTACCAATAGGACAACCTATCGTCTCTCTACCAAACGGTTCACCTGTCTGACAAAATGGTGTGCCACAATCCATACAGCGCGCCCCTTGTTCAGCCGCTTCCTCATTGGTAAATCTTTGTTGAAAAGCTTCGTGATTATTTAAACGATCAACTAGTGACAATTCATGTAGTTGTTGTTTTTCATAATTCATAAATCCTTTGAATTCACCCATGATAAATCCCCCCTCTACGATTAATAAACGGCACTCAATTGTTGTTCTGATTCAATATGTGTGCGTTTGTCATTAAATGCTTTTAATAAAGCTTCATCTAATTGACTTGAATTACGTTTTTGTAAATCTATTTTTTGCATCATTAATTTGTAATCTTTAGGTATCACTTTTACAACTTTATCAGCAATATTATCAAAATCTGCTAATATCTCTTTCGCTTTGGTACTATCGGTATATTTAACATGTGCTTCTAGCATCTCTTTTAATACTGAGCGTTCTTCCTTTACCGTAATAGCATCGAAATCAAGCGTATCTAACTTATGTTCTTTCTTAAACTGTTTAACGTCTGATGGGAAGATATAACTTACGCCTCCACTCATACCTTGGCCAAAGTTCTTACCAACATCACCAAGGATCACAATACGTCCACCAGTCATATACTCTAAACCATGATCTCCTATGCCTTCGACAACTGCTTGGACACCACTATTACGAATACAGAAACGTTCTCCTGCTTTACCATTGATAAATGCTTTACCTTCAGAAGCACCATAGAAACAAACATTTCCGGCTATAATTTCTTGTTCGCGTTGTTTATTAGGTGCATTGATAATAATTTTACCGCCAGATAAGCCTTTACCTACATAGTCATTGGCATCACCAGTATGATGCACTGTAAAGCCTTTTGGTGTATATGCCGCTAAACTTTGACCAGCATGGCCAGTTGTTTTAGCATAAATAGAATCCTCAGGTAATCCTGCTGTACCATGCACTCTTGTTATTGCACTGCCCGTAATTACACCAACGTCACGCTGTTCATTATTTAATACATATTCACCTGTAAATGTGCCACCTTGCTCAATTGCCTCTTGCGCTTCAGGATATAGTCTCGTCATGTCTAGACTGACATCAAGATGATGATCTTGTTCAATTTTCTTAAAGCGATCACCTTCATGCTGATACAATAATGCTTCAACATCCATCGCCGCAGCTTTAGGTCGACGCGAAGCCAAGTTGCCTGTACGTTGTAACAAATCTGTTCTACCAATTAATTCTTCTACTGATTTCAAACCTAATTCTGCTAATATTTCTCTTAGCTCTTCAGCGATAAAGTGCATAAAGTTAACGACATGATCTGCACGACCATTATACAAAGCACGCAAGTCTTGGTTTTGTGTTGCTATACCTACTGGACATGTATCCTTATGGCACACGCGCATCATAATACAACCTAACACCACAAGTGGTGCCGTTGCGAAACCAAATTCTTCTGCACCAAGCGCACAAGCATAAGCAACATCTTTACCAGTCAGTAATTTACCGTCTGTTTCCACTTTCACTCTAGATCTTAAATCATTCATCATTAAAGTCTGATGCGTTTCAGCAAGACCAATTTCCCATGGCACCCCAGCATGTTGAATACTTGTTTTAGGTGAAGCACCTGTACCACCGTCATAGCCACTGATAACAATTTTATCGGCGTAGGCTTTTGCAACACCTGCAGCTATTGTGCCGACACCCGTTTTAGAAACAAGTTTCACTGTGATATTCGCTTCTTTATTCGCATTTTTCAAATCATGAATCAACTGAGCCAAATCTTCTATTGAATAAATATCATGGTGTGGTGGTGGTGAAATCAAACCAATACCAGGTGTTGACCCTCTGACTTCAGCAATCCAAGGATATACCTTTGTACCTGGCAACTGTCCACCTTCACCTGGCTTCGCACCTTGAGCTACTTTGATTTGTATTTCTTTTGCATGTTGTAAATAATCACTTGTAACACCGAATCTACCTGATGCAACTTGCTTGATGGCACTTGAATGATCGCGACCTTCTTCATCTATAGTATAGCGTTCTGGGTTTTCCCCACCTTCACCACTATTACTCTTACCACCCATACGATTCATAGCTTCTGCTAATGTTTGGTGTGCTTCTTCCGAAATAGAACCATAACTCATCGCTCCAGTGTTGAAACGCTTAACAATCTCACTTGCCGGTTCTACTTGACTAATATCAATTGGTTCTTGTGTCTTGAATTCCATTAAATGTCGGATATGGTCTGTACGTTTATGATTTACTTCAGTTGAAAATTGCTTGAATTTTGCATAGTCATTCGAGCGACAAGCATGTTGTAATAAATGAATTGAAGTCGGATTAAACGCGTGATGTTGACCTTGCTGACGCCATTGGAATGTACTGCCTGATACAATATATTCACTTTTCGGCGTTTGTCTCGCTTTATTCTCACGGTCTATCATATCTATTGAAATACCAGATAATTTAGATTGTGTTCCCGTAAAGTATTTATCTATTACTTCATCAGATAAACCAATAGCCTCAAAAATTTGAGCACCTTGGTAACTTTGCACTGTTGATATACCCATCTTAGCCATCACTTTAATGACACCTTCAGATAATGTATCCGTATAAGCTTGCACATTTTCAGCAACTTCACCATCGATACGTTTATTTAGCACTAATTGTTCTATCGTTCTTTGTGCTAAATAAGGTACGACTGCATTTGCCCCATAACCTAATAAGCAAGCAACATGATGCACTTCTCTTGTTTCACCTGATAAAGCAACCAAACTCGTACGCATACGTAAGCCTTCTCTTATTAACAACTGATGAATATGGCTAAGAGCTAACAGCATAGGCATTGCGTAGCCATCTTCAGACGCAAGTACTCTATCGTCTAGCACCAAGATTTCATTACCTTCTTGGACAGCATGAATTGCTTGTTCACCTAATTTTTCCAATGCTGTTTCAAGATCTTCACTATATATAGTAGATAAATGTTTCACATTAAATCTACTATTTTCAATCGTTGCTAATTGACTTTCAGTAATGACAGGTTTTTTCAGTTGAATTCTGTTCAAGACATCTTCATTTGGCTCTAATAAATTACCTTCACTACCAAGATAGCTCAACTCACTTGTTACTATTTTTTCACGATAAGCATCAATTGGTGGATTGGTAACCTGTGCAAAGAGTTGTTTAAAATAGTTAAACAACGTTTCGTCTTTTTCATTTAACACAGCTATCGGCACATCGTAGCCCATCGCACCGATTGGATCTTTCTTACTTTCTACCAATTCGGTCATGTATTTGTCCATTTCTTCCTTAGTGTAAACAAATTGCTTTTGTAATTTAGTTAATGTCTCTTCCGTCCAATCAGACGCTTCATATTTCACTTGATCTAATTTTAAATCTACGGAAAATTGCTCCAACCAACTTTCATACGGCAATTCATCTGCAATACGTGCCTTAAGTTCATTATTTTCAACGACTTTATTTTCTTTGAAGTCTACTAGTAATAACTTACCTGGATTTAATTGACCTTTAAAAGCAACATCTTCCTCCGGTACATCAATTACACCAACCTCTGATGAAAAGACGATATAGTTATCATTCGTAATTGTATAACGTCCTGGACGCAAACCATTTCGGTCAGTTAATGCACCAATTTTATCCCCGTTACAGAAAGAAATCATCGTCGGTCCATCCCAAGGCTCCATTAAATAACTATAGAACTCATAAAATGCACGTACATTCGCATCATTTGCCTTATTATATAACCATGGTTCTGGAATCATCAGCATAGCAGCACGTTCAGGTTCCATAGCTAATGATAAGAATTCTAATGCATTATCTACAATAGCAGAGTCACTACCATCTTCATCAACTATTTCTTTAACTTTATCTTTTTCAGCACCAAATACAGTTTCGATTAATTCGTTTTGTCTTGCTCTCATCCAATTGACGTTACCCTTAATCGTATTGATTTCACCATTGTGCATTAATAATCTATTTGGATGCGCACGTTTCCAACTTGGAAATGTATTAGTACTAAATCTAGAATGCACCAAACCTAACTTAGAAACATAAGCTTCATGATTTAAATCCAAGTATAATGCTTTAATTTGGTCTGAACGTAACCAACCTTTATAAACAATTGTTCTATTAGACAAACTAGTAAAATATAAATCCAAATCTTGTTGATTTGCATAATTTTCGATTTGTTTACGAGCTAAAAAAAGCATGCGTTCTACATGTGAAACATCATTTAAAGCAACGAATACTTGTTGAATATGCGGCATTGTTGCTGCAACGTGTGGTGCAATCGCCGTCACATCTACAGGCACATCTCTATAGCCAATTACTGATAAACCTTCCGCTTCAAAATGCGCATTAAATTGTGCTTCATGATTAGAACCGGCTATTTTTTCTTTAGCAAAAAACATACCTACTGCGTAATGACCTTCTGCTGGTAATTCTAAATCTGTATATTTTGAAAAGTAGTCATAAGGCACTTCAGTCATAATACCTGCCCCATCACCTGTAACGCCGTCAGCTCCAACACCGCCACGATGATCTAGTCTACGTAACATTTCTAATGATTTTTCAACGATATCATGATTTCTGTTATTATCCATATTGGCATAAAATCCTATACCACATGCATCATGTTCTTCACGACTATCATATAAGCCCAATTTTTTATTATATTCGAGCATGATGTTCACCTCTTTTACGAAAATTCTGAATATTAAATAAGTAAGTAAACTATATAGCAGTAAATTAATCTGTTCAATATATAAATTAGATGATATCATTCTAATTAATAGAACAATAGTTGATTAATGGGGGATTAAATATTGGAGATAAAGCAATTAAAGTACTTTATAGAAGTTGCCAAACGTGAACATTTATCTGAGGCAGCACTTGAATTAGATATCGCGCAATCAGCAATTAGTAGACAAATTACTCAGTTAGAAGAAGAATTGCAAGTTACATTATTTAAAAGAGAAGGTCGTAACATTTATCTCACAGATTCTGGCAAACAATTATTTTCAGAAGCCACGAAAATTATTGAACAATTAGATGAAACAAAACGCCTATTTCACGAACAGTCACGCTCAAACCACTATATAATTCGTATTGGCTATGTCGAAAGTTATATCTCTCAAGTATTAACTTTATTAATTCAATCATTTGAGAATAAAAGTGAATCCATTATCGAACCAATCTTAATGGAAGAAGGTGAAATCATTAGCTCCTTATTAACAGATCAAATCGATATTGGCTTTACGGATTTAACTAACGACGTCAAACAGAATCAACGCCTAAAGACTAATCCATTGTTCGAAGAGAACTATCATATCTACGCACCTAAAGATGACCCCATCACAATGGCAACCAATCCACCGTTAGTTCAATTCTCAACTAAATCAATTTACGAATTTTATCCATTACCAAACAATATTAGACAAACATTAAGCAATATAGTAGAAAAGCCAATCCGAACTGTAACACATCCGCAACTCGCTCAATATTTATTAAATCACGAACGTGGTTATATTATCACTGCGACGTATCATTTTTTAGAGCGTAACCCTAGCAAATGGGTTGATATACCATTGAATCACACCGAACTTAAACGTACAATTTGTAGCGTGATGCGTAAAGATAATCGAAAGAATGATATACAACTGATGCAATCGACGATCGAGCAATTGCTGAGTAGAAGTGCAACCTATCATTAAATTATTATAACGATTAATCAAACATATAAATCTTTGAATTCATTTTTTTACGGGCGTATAATCACATTGTCTATAGAGAGAGGATTGGAATACAACTATGAAGATGAATTCATTTTTTAAACACCCCTTCAACTGGGTTATCTTAGTGTTTTGTGTCATTTTCATCGGCTTATTTCTATTTACTTTTGTAAATGATAAATTCTACCACAATACAATTGGAGAAATTACGAAAGTGGAAAACAAATCAACTTCCAAAGTAACCGATGAACATCACAATCGTGATATCAAACACAAGCAATTATTGACGATTAAAATTTTAAACGGACAGTTCGAAGGTAAAACAGCAACCATTGAAAATACTTACATAGCTTCTCAAGCCGATAGCGAAGCATTTTCAAAACATAATAAAGTACTATTGCACATTGATAAACATCCAAACGATGCCTATATCACTGAGAAGAAACGCGACAGTCTCACAGTTGCAGTTACTGGCATCTTCTTGTTAACCGTATTGCTTGTTGGTAGAAAGATTGGTTTACAATCTTTAGTATCCTTAGTAATCAACTCTGGCGTAGTCATCTTAGCTATTATGATTCACAATCATTCACCTAATGTCAGTTTATTCTTATTAGTAAGCATCGGCATTATTATATCTACAACTTTGACATTACTACTGGTTACCGGATGGCAATGGCGAACCTTAATCACCATAGTCAGCACCTTGCTCGGTACTTTCATCTGTATTGGCATTACTCAGTTAGTTATCGAACTGACAGATGGCAAGGGCTTAAAATTTGAAACAATGAGCTTTTTAACCTTACCACCTAAAGAAGTATTTCTTTCTTCAGTTCTGATAGGTTCTCTAGGAGCAGTAATGGATGTCGCCATTACTATTGCAAGTGGCATGCATGAAATCTTGCGTCGAACACCTGATATCAGCATGACTAGATGGGCATTGGCTGGCCGAAATATAGGGCAAGATATTATGGGCACTATGACAAACATTCTATTATTTTCATATTTGTCAGGCAGCTTAGCAATGCTCCTCATTTATTTAAAAAATGGTAATACGATTACCTATACAATTTCTATGAACTGGTCATTAGAAATTTCGAGAGCGATCACAGGCGGAATTGGAATTGTCTTGACCATCCCAATAACCATTGTATTGATGCAATTATGGTTTAAACTGCGAGGTGCGAAGTAATGAGTGTCACTACAATTTTAGGTATTATATTATTGATTTTGATGTTGGTTTTCGGCGGTAAAAAAGGACTCGTATCTTATCTGACATTATTTTTAAATTTTGTCATTTTATTATTATCGATTATTATCATTATGTTTGGCGCACCCATTTATATCGTTACATTGGTTTTCTGTATCGTTATCGCTTGTTGTAATTTATTTGTACTCAATAGTTACAATACAAAAACAAAGGCTGCATTCTATGCCACGATCCTAACTACAGTGATATTAATCATCGGTATTTATCTTTCAGTTGCTATTGGCCATTTGCAAGGTTTCGCAACCGAACAACAAGATGAAACTTATATCTTTTCCATGAATATCGGTATTGATATGGTGAAATTTATGGTATTTACCATTGTGCTTGCCGTAATCGCAGTTGTTATCGACTTAGCCATAACTATTAGTTCTCCAATGTATGAGTTGAATAGAGCGAACCCTACACTCAGTCAAAGCGATTTATTCCATTCTGGTATGCGTGTAGGACGTGAAATATTAGCCACATCAGCAAATACAATTTATCTAGCATATTTTGGCGGACAACTGACATTGTTCTTTTGGTTCTTCAAACTAAATTATTCATTTGGACATATCATCAACTCAAAAATCTTTGTTCAAGAATTTATTTCAATCTTACTTGGTGGTATCGCTGTTGCAATCAGCATTCCTATCACTGCATGGTTATCTGCAATATTAATCAAGCAGCAACAACGCCATGAGCAAGAAAGTGAATCTTAATTATAATAAAAAATCGTCTCTCTAGCTTATTCCTTATGCTCGAGAGACGATTTTGTTCATGTTGTATTATTTTGTATTGTTCCGTCACCATACTCCCGTTATGATTCCCGTATTTATTTGAATGCGCTCGTTGTAATACTGTCCATTAGGTAGAATATTCCCTTTTTACATTTCATATATTTATGGTCGTCTATTAAACTTATTCAACTCTCCACTGAAATAATCCCGTTCTCCAAATTCACCACTAAAATATGCACGCTCTCCATGAACTACATAATCCAAGCCTTGAGCTTCTTCCACTTCATCTGTTCCTAAAGCACTAAATAGCCCGATTACTTTTGCAATAACAAATGTGAGTACACCACTAAATATAATCGTTACGACAACTGCAACAATTTGTACCCACACCGTTTCAATTCCCCCACCAAATGCCAAACCATTAGTCACACTTTCATTCACTTTATGTGATTGGAATACGCCCGTTAATATAGCGCCTACCACTCCGCCTATACCATGAATGCCAAATGCATCTAAAGCGTCATTATATTTCAATTTAACCTTTATATAATTAATTGCAAAGTAGCAACAAATTCCTCCAATAAGTGCGATAATAATTGCGCTCATATAGCCAACGAAGCCTGCAGCTGGCGTAATTGCTACCAAACCAGCTAACATTCCTGATAACATTCCAATTAAACTTGTTGTCTTTTTCATGATATGCTCCATTACAGACCAGCCAAGTGCACCTGCACTAGCAGCAATGACCGTATTCACAAACGATGTCATCGCAATACTATCAAATGTCAAAGCACTTCCTACATTAAATCCATACCAACCGACCCAAACAAGAATGGCACCTATCAGTGTAATGATTAGGTTATGTGGCGGACGTTTATCAAAGTTTTTCCCTGCACCTATCATAATCGCCAATACCAACCCAGATACACCTGATGTAATATGAACCACTGTACCACCTGCATAATCTATAGCACCTAATTCATCAATCCAACCGCCGCCCCAGACCCAATGAGCAACTGGACTATAAACTAAGATAACCCATAAAAATACAAATATTAAGTACGGAATAAACTTCATCTTTTCAGCAATAGACCCAGACAATATGGATACCGCAATCGTACAAAACATTAATTGAAATAACATAAATAATGCCAATGGTATATGCGGTGAAATATCTGCTTGTGTGTTAAAGCCAACATGTTGTAATCCTAAATATGTAACATCCCCTAGGATTCGATTTCCTGAACCAAACCCTAAACTAAAGCCAAGTATAATCCAAGCAAAAGTCACCACAACAATCGCCGACATACTTTGCATTACAGTATTCAAGACATTTTTCGATTGGACTAATCCACCATAAAACAAACTCAACCCAGGCGTCATCAACCAAACCAATAAAGTACATAAGAATAAAAACAGCGTATCATTTAGATTCAATTTACATCACTCCTTTGCAATGCATCATACCCCCAAATTAAAGCAATAGCAAAAATGCGTCATGTAAAATAACACTATGTGTTAGATTTCATGACGCACTTTAACGAATTATACTATTTTTTTCATCATATTATAGACTGGTCGCCCTTCTAATAAACTGTCACCTTCGTGTTCATAATTACAAGCAGCATATAATTTTCGAGCGATTTCATTATCATTATTAACAGTTAAATAAATAGATTTAACATGTGGGAAATAGCTACGTACATACCTTTCAAGTTCTTCTATTATGCATTTGGCATACCCCATACCTCGATATCTTACATCAATACTAAACGATCTAAAGAAGATGCTTTCAGCAACATTGCTTGAATACGGACGTACACCATCACCTTCGTGCAACGTAAAGAACCCCACACATTGCTGTTGCGCATTAAAAACCAAGGTTGGATGTCGCTCTGAATCTATTTGTGCAAGTCTAATATTTTCTATAGGCGTTTTTGTAAATTGATTGTCTTCAGCTTTTAATGTTATACCTTCAACCGCTTCATATAAATCTTCATTATACGGTATTAAAGCAATGCCACTTGGTGCCGCTGCAACATTGTTGCTTCCTCTAGAATAATCAATCCATTTCAATACTGCAGGTGCAATTTGATCTCGTGCCGAAACATCAATCCATTGCATATCAGTAATTTCTTGAGCAGGATTTAATTTCTCCCAATCTACATCTGCTATAAGTCTAAATAAGTTCAACTCTGTTTGCGTATTCGGCTGAGGATATGCATCACCTATAATCGTAGTCATATACTCTATATCAGTTTCTGCAAGCGTCATTTGTAATTCCTCTTGTATTTCTCTTTGCAATGCCTGAATATGTAATTCTCCAGGGTCGATCTTACCTCCCGGAAAATAATATTTTTCACGATGCCTAGCTTGCACTAGTAATAGTTGGTCATCCTGTTCTATGACTAAGCACACACATCTAATCATCACTTTACACTCCTTCATACATCCTAGGTTTATTAGACAAAGTATTTTTAAACAATTCTAGCTTATGTTATCATACTTCAATATTCACACGTAGCAAGTTTTTTAAAATAACCTTAATTATCAAACTTATTTTATAGCAAAAATGCTATAATATTGAGCGATACTTATTAATACAAACAATGGAGGCTTCTAGAATGGCTAAAAAAACTAAACTTAATCGTATTTCTAATACTGTCAATTTTGTTGGCGTAGCTGTCGAAGGATTTAATTGGTATGCATATCAATCTAAAAATAAAAAATTAATTTATGCGAGCATGGCAATTTCGAGCGTCAGTGCTGTACTTGATTTTTATACTGCCTTAAAATCACCGAAGAAATTCGCTAAACTATTTTCAGCATTTACTTTAACTAGCACATTATTCACAACTGCTAGACGTATTAAATCTCTACGTAAGCAAACATCTTAACTCTAAACAACTAAGTATTCGAGTGAGCATAACAATAAATAAGACTCCTAGCACTAAGTGAATACATCATTCACCTAGTAGTTAGGAGTCTTTCTTTAATATATAGTAATTAATGAATATACTTATAAGCGCTCACTTGTGAAGCAGGAATCGTTCTATACGTTTTAATACCTGGAGAAGCACTGTAATTCATTTCTGAAACTGTAATGCTGCCATCAGAATTTTTAGATTCTACAAAAGCAACATGACCATAATATCCAGCATCTGATTGTAATATTGAACCAACTGTCGCTTTATGATCTACTGTGTAACCATCAGCAGCAGAAGCAGTATCCCAATTATTTGCATTCCACCAATAAGTACTAATACCTTTACCAATTTCTGCTCTTCTGTTAAATACGTGCCAAGTACATTGACCCCAATCATACAAATTAGAATGGTTGAATATAGGGGTATTATAGCTAGTTGAACCTGATGTCGAACCTGAACTTGATGAACCGCTTGTAGCTGTACCCGAAACTTTCAATCTTTGTCCTGGATAAATATTATAATTCGATAAGTTATTTAAGCTCATTATTTTTTGATATGTTGTGCCATATTTTGCAGCAATTGCAGATAATGAGTCTCCTGATTTTACTGTATAATACGTTGTTGAACCACTTGTACTCGTTCCACCAGTGCTTCCTGTAGATGTTGACGTACTACCTGAAATCTTTAATGTCTGACCTGGGTATATGTTATAGTTTGATAAGTTGTTTAAACTCATTATTTTTTGATATGTTGTACCATACTTTGCAGCAATTGCAGATAATGAATCCCCTGATTTCACTGTATATGTAGTTCCTGATGAAGTACTTGTTGATGATGTACTTGAGCTTGTAGTCCCCGAAACTTTTAATGTTTGGTTAGGGAATATAACATTTGAAGATAAATTATTTAATGATTTCAATTTAGATACTGAAATATTAAACTTATTCGCTATTGACCAAAGTGAATCTCCGCTCTTCACCTTATAAGTTGTAGCAGCTTCTGCGTTTGACGTTGTAGCAACCGCAGCTAGCGCACTACTCCCAATTACCGTTGCAAGAATTTTTTTACGCACTAATTGTAAACCTCCCAATATATCTCTTTCATCTTGTGTACAATTTTTCACTACTTAATTATACAACTAGAAATTGTATTTTAGTATAAATTTTATATGACATTATTATTACAAAGATGAATTATTCTAAATTCACACTAAACATACACCACGATTAACTTTGTCTAAGTTTCATTTCAAAATATTACACTAATTTCATAGCATTTTGTAATATAATTCCGAATATCTTTATCACAATTTAATTTTCATCTTTAAATTCAATCATAAAAACCAATAATTTTACTATCGATTCTTTCATTTTCCTTTAATAAAAACAGATACGGGTAAAGAAATGTATAACATCAATAGAAAGTATAACAACTTGCATTATGTTTTTACTTATCTTAAAAATAATTAAACTTTTGCAGATATAACTCGAATCATTACTGGGGGGTAATTATTTGACTGAACAAAGTGCAAATAAAGATTTACGTATTAGAAGTAAAGCTATAAGTGAAGGTGTTAGTAGAACGCCAAATCGTTCATATTTACGGGCATTAGGCTTCGAAGATGAAGATTTCAATAAACCGATGATAGGCATTGCGAGTACATGGAGTGAAGTAACACCATGTAACATGCATATCGATAAGTTAGCACGCGCATCAAAGCAAGGTGTCAATGAATCGGATGCATCCGCACTTATTTTCAACACAATTACAGTGTCCGACGGTATCTCGATGGGTACAGATGGCATGCGTTTTTCATTACCAAGTCGTGAAATAATTGCAGATTCTATAGAAACGGTAATTAGCGCTGAAAACTTAGATGCTTTAGTTGCGATTGGTGGTTGCGATAAAAATATGCCTGGCTGTATGATAGGCATTGCGCGTTTGAATTTACCAGCCGTATTTGTTTACGGAGGCACCACTTTACCTGGAAAATTAGATGGCAAAGATGTAGATGCAGTATCCGCATTTGAAGGTGTGGGACAATATAATAACGGAGAAATTGACGATGCAGCACTGCATAAAGTAGAATGTGCAGCTTGTCCTGGTGCTGGATCTTGCGGCGGTATGTTCACTGCTAATACAATGGCATCTGCGATTGAAGCGATGGGTATGAGCTTACCTGGAAGTGCCTCGCATCCTGCTGTTTCTGCAAATAAAGCAAAGGACAGTCGCGCTGCAGGTAAAGCAGTTTACCGATTGTTAGAGCAAGGAATCTATCCAAAAGATATCATGACTAAAGAAGCATTCGAAAATGCTATAACAATTGTAATGGCGTTAGGAGGCTCAACCAACGCAATTCTACACTTACTTGCAATCGCACAATCAGCAGATGTTGATTTAACACTCGATGATTTCGAAAAGGTTCGTAAACGTGTGCCACATATTGCCGACTTACGTCCTAGCGGAAAGTATGTAATGGCGCATTTAGATGAAGTTGGCGGTATCCCAGCTGTAATGAAGTTACTTTACGACAAAGGCTTGATTCACGGTGATTGTATGACTGTTACAGGTAAAACAGTAGCAGAAAATTTAGCTGACCAAGAGCCATTAACGGACAATAAATCAATTATTGATTTCGACAATCCAAAATATCCAACCGGTCCACTTGTTATTTTAAAGGGTAACCTTGCTCCTGAAGGCGCTGTAGCAAAAATTTCTGGTTTAAGTGTCACATATATTAAAGGTCCTGCTCGTGTATTCGATTCTGAACCAGCTGCGACGAAAGCAATCTTAAATAATCAAATTAATGAAGGAGATGTTATCGTCATTCGTTATGCTGGTCCAAAAGGAGCACCTGGTATGCCTGAAATGTTATCTGCTTCATCAATATTAGTAGGAAAAGGATTAGGCGAATCTGTAGCATTGGTTACAGATGGTAGATTTTCTGGTGGTTCCCACGGCTTAGTTATCGGCCATGCCGCACCTGAGTCTCAAGTAGGTGGACCTATGGCATTACTTGAAGAAAATGACATCGTTACAATTGATGCCGAACGATTAGAAATCAGCTTTGATGTTAGCGAAGATGAACTCAAGCGCCGTCGCGAAAAATGGCAAGCACCACCACTGAAAGCAACTAAGGGCGCTCTAGCAAAATATGCTAAACTTGTCTCTTCTGCATCCAAAGGTGCTACAACAGAATAATTACCTTTATAATCAATATACTTTCAACATCACACATTAACTATCGCCTTCCAACGGTTGTAGTTAATGTGTTTTTTTATTAAATAAATTTAGAACAATACAGTTTTGAATTCAAAACTGTAAAAAAATGTAAATTTTATTCAATTTCGCATAAAATATCACAACTTAAGAAGTATGCAACACAATAAAACTCAATTATATTAGACTTAAGTTAACAAAGATAAAGAGGGGTGAAACAATAATGGAATTCATCATCGATATCATCAAAAAATTAATCGAAACTTTCTCTAAATAATTTATAGTTAATCATACTTAAATAGCTGAAACATTTTGTTTTTCGACTATGCAAGCGTCTGAGACATAAAGTTTTCGGACAAGTATAAGCAGGCAATTTCTATTGAAATAATACGGATTAATACCACGAGTATGTTGGCGAGACTCCTGAGGCTCCTGATGGAACAAGACAAGCTGAAGACTACAGCCTGAAGCTCTCCCCCTATGAAAGTGAGCCAACAATACTAGATATTGAATAAAATTGGTAGTAGATAATATTTCAAATATTTAATAATTGGTATGGCAACACTATAAAGTTAAATTTAGTAAGAAAATTTAAGCAGATGGTAATTAAACATCACAAATCATTTTAAAGTATGTTGGCGAGACTCCTGTGGGAACAGGACAAGCTGCTGCCCCCTAGGAAAGCGAGCCAACAATACGAAGATACCCAATAAAAATAGGGTAGCTGTGATTAGCTACCCTATTGATTATAATTATGAAAATAATGTCTTAAGTACATTAAATAATGAACCTAATAATTCGAAAATATCTCCAGTCATGTTAATCCCTCTTTCTTAATTTATACTTGTTATTTTAGGCGTCTAATTGTTCACTTCTTACTAATTCATCGGCGATACCGTGCCAGAATTGTTGTAATTCCACGCTATCGTGAGTTGGGTCAGTAGCATCTTGTCCAACAAAGTCAACGTGATCCCAACCATGTCTTACTGGTGTTACTTGCCAAACACCTTTTTGAATTTCATCAGTAGCATCAACATATGCTTGATTATTTGGATGTTGAGATGAAACAACAGATACAAGTCCATCATTTTCTCTCCATGACGTATTAGCTGTTTTACCAATGATATTACCAGTAAGCGTAAATGGTAAGAACATATTTAAATCAGATTTCTGACGCCCAAATAATGTCGGTCTTGTAGATTCACCTGTATATGTTTTATAGACAATATTTGGATTGAGAGAAGTATTAGCATTTAATTTTGCAGCACCTTCTGTACTTAAATCATATAAACCATTGTCTTGCGTTTTCCATAATTTACTATTTTGTACACGTTTAACGTAATCTAAATAAGATTCGCCCTCTTTTTGTTTTAATCCCCATTGATTTAGACCAAAATCAGAATGTGAATCTGTATTACCTTTAAATTTCACATAATCATAAACAACCTGTCTAATAAATGCTTCATTACCTAATTCATCTGACGCAACTGTTCCATTATGTGGTGTACCAAGCGTAGTAATCGAAGTAATCATATTATCATTGCCACCTTGATAAAGTGGTGAAATTTCACCACCGTGTTCTTTCTGGTAAGCAATTTCCTCTGGATTACCATTGCGCAGTAATTCTTCTAATTGTCTAACTGTTTGACCACCCATACTATGCGCTACCAAATGTACTTTTTGTCCTGGTTGCCAATCTTTGTAGACACCCTCATATGTTTTTCCGTAACGTTCGTGTCCATATTTTTCAGCGTGAGCAGCACCGTAATCTACTGTTCCACCTTTAATGTAATAATACAATTCAACAGCTCTGTCATAGTTACTACTCAACGCCCCAATACTTGCTTCATACGTTTCATAACCATTGTCTTGTAAGTCTTGTCTAATGTTTAGTTTATCTCCACCCCAATAATGTGAAAGGATTGGTGGATTTATATCATCTGTGAAACCGTTGAAACCATGCACTAAAATAATTGGATCATCATTCTTATATTGACCTTGTTTTGCTGTTTTAGTAGGTTGTTCATTTGTTTGTTCACTTGTTTGTTGTGTTTGTTTTGGTACAGTAGCTACTGCACTGTCTTTGAGTGCTTTTAGTGTTGAAGTAGAATCTTCATCTTTACTATTATCCTGTGAGCTATCTGTAGATTGTAATTCGCTTTGAAGTTGTTCAAGTGATACAGTATCATTTTGTTGACTGCTATCAACCTTTTCTGACACAACTTGTTGGTTATCTGCTTCCACGCCAGTATTATCTTGGGTCGCAACTATATCTTCA
>NZ_JXCF01000034.1 GCF_000875895.1 Staphylococcus gallinarum | reverse complement strand
CCTTTTTGGTTAGGTTTGATCGCTTTAATATTTGCTACTGGCCGATAATTCACTTGTAATGCTTTTTGCCATAAACTAACCCATTCTTCTTGAGTTATATAATTAGCTTTATTCTTAAAATAACTATTTTCAACACATAACAAAACATGCATGTGTTGATTATAACTGCCGTCATTTTTATTAACTGTTACTTCTGTTGAACGCATAAAACCAATTAAATTTTTACTAACTTTTTTATATTTAAATAATCTTCTAAATGATTCAGTTAAGTGTTTCAAACTTTGTTCTAAAGTATCCCCATCTATAGCATTTTTTGTTGAAAGTGTTAGAAATAACCAACGTGCTTTCGGTTTTTCCTTAACCACTTCTTCAATCACTCTTTGAGCTTGATAACTATTTTTCATAGCACGCCTCCAATTACAAACTGGACATAATTTTGATTTACAAAACCATGTCTTATGTAACTTCAAATAACCTTCATCAGTCGGCTTGAACTCTAAGACGTTACCACATTGTTTTACGTTAAAAGCCTTTTTAATTTTTAAAATTTCCAGTATGTCTGCATAACTTACATTATCAATTTTCTTTTCTCTCCATGGGCGTTGCTTCCCACTTTTCGTCATATCTTTTAATGTTTCGTTATCTTGATTTTCGTCAATATATTTAGTAGTATTATATTGCATATAAAAAGCCCCCAGTTTTATTTAAGATTCGACACCTTAATAATATAACTGGGGTTTTTTCATGTCAAATTTTCTTTTCAACTCCAAAAATACATAAAAACACTGTCATATCAACGACAAATCATGTTTTTAAAAAAGAACGTTATTTCTATATAGTATCAAGACAAGAAGAAACTCGTTTTCAACTCGTTTTAAAACCACCAACCAAAACCTTAAAACTCATCGTAATTTCACTTAAGTTTTTCTTAATTATTCCTTCTTTTTCTACGTTACTTAAATTCCACGTTAAAGGCGTCATATCAAGTAATTTATTCAATTCTTCTTTATTTAATTTAACCTTATAACTAATATCTATCATTTCAATTTTATTAAAATTAGCTTCAAATAAATCTATAACATCAGAATTATCATAATCCTTATTTTTATGATTACTAAAGACTATATTCCTTATTTCTTTTAAATAATCACTATTAGGAATTATTTTTATCAATTTCCCCTCTTTATCTAGAACTCTTTTAAACTCATCATAATTAGAAGGGCTAAGCACATTAATTAAAAAGTCTACATTCCCATTCATAACTGGTATATCAGCTAGATCAGCAACCAACCAATTTATATTTTTATATGATTTTGCTGCTTTTTTTACACCTTCTTTTGCAATGTCTATACCTAAGAATTCATTTTCACCAAGAAATGTTTTACTAATTTCATTTAAAATATAACCCTCACCAGTACCAACATCTATCACATTATTTTTAGTTTTAATCTCATATTTTTTAATAATTTCTATGATTTTTGAAATTAATATCGAATACAAATTGCTACTATCATTCAATTCTCTTCTAGCAATAAACAATTTTTTATCGTATTTACTTTTTTTATGCCCTAAAATTAAATTCGAATAACCCTCTTTTGCAATATCAAAAGTATGGTTATTCTCACATGCTAAAGTTTTATAACCTCTCTTTAATTTTTCATCACATATAGAACACTTAAAAAACATATTCACACCTCCAATCAAATAATTATAAATAACAAAGTTGCTTTATTCCAATTGCTTTATTGACGTTGAGCCTCGGAACCCTTAACAATCCCAAAACTTGTCGAATGGTCGGCTTAATAGCTCACGCTATGCCGACATTCGTCTGCAAGTTTAGTTAAGGGTTCTTCTCAACATCAATAAATTTTCTCGGCATAAATGCGTGGTCTAATTTTTATTTTTAATAACCTTGATAGCAAAAAATGCCATTCCAATACAAAACCACATACCTATAATCGATAACCACATAACAGTCATAAAACCACTCCTTTTTAGCAAACTTTATCACAAGAAATATTTAAATTCTAAATGCCTTTATTTTGAATTTTAAGGGGGCATTTTAAAGATTTAGGGGTAAATCATATAGTTTTATGCCTAAAAACCTACAGAAGCTTTTAAAAAGCAAATATGAGCCAAATAAGAGGTGTTCTTTATGACAATAAACTTTGAATTTACATTTTTAGTATTTGATAAAACATCACAAGAAATTTCTGATCTATGTGATATTCCAAACGACCAAAGAATTAGAAAAACAATTCAAATTATGAAAATGGAAAATATCTCTGATACTGATTTCGAATTTCTTAAACTTTATGATTTTTATTTTGCAGATAAACCATACATAAATTTCTAATAAATCCAGTGTTGATTTTTAAGACACTGCCCATCTACATGCAAATTAAAATTTTCATAGTAAAACTGGGCAACCATGCCGGTTGAACGCTATAGTTCCCGCAGGGGCAAAAATACATAAAAAAACGCTAGCTTTTAAGCTAACGTTTCAAATCTTTTAAGTAATAATTTTGTTTTTCAAAATTCCAAATTGCAGTAATTGAATGTGCTTTTTCTTCTTCGTCTGTTGTTTTATCTTCGTCACTTGTATTAATTAAATTACCATCTTCGGCATCGTCTAAATTTAAAATTTTATGTTTTTGTTTAAGCAAACCACCATAACTCAACATACGTTTTCGATATAAACCTTTTTCCAAATCATTCACGATTTCTTGATTTCTTTCATCATCATCAGTTAAAAAATCAGATGACTTAACCGAATATTTTGAGGTTTCTTTGATTGCTGCTTGAATATCTTTATC
>NZ_JXCF01000033.1 GCF_000875895.1 Staphylococcus gallinarum | reverse complement strand
CCTTCTACAAACCGATGATTCGGTCTTGGCGTTCCCATCGGAGGTATATTGATGGTATATTGCCATACTTTAGCCATCGTCATCTCGCTCCTCTCTACTTATCAAAGCCTAGCAACTTATTAATATTATTCTTTTTCTTCGGCTTACTTTCTCCGACCTTTCCTTCTTTCTTTTGAGCTTCCCAAAATTCGTTGATACGCTTAGCTTTACTACGCTCAAACTCAGCTTCTTTTTGCGCTCTCTCAGGGCTGCCCTTAGGCAATTCATCGATTTCTTTACGAGCTTCTTTTGCTTCCCTAGATTGTCTTGCTAAAAGTTCTTCTTTCGTCTCTTCTTTTGGTCTTTCTGACGGACTTTCAACCGATTTTTCAGTTACTTTTTCTGCTGTTTCATCTAATTTCTCATTTTTAGCGTTATCAATTTGCTTATTATAGCTTAAATAATCCATATTCATATCTTTCATATGTTTTTTAACTGTATCTGCTTGTTCTTCAAGATTGATCTCTGATTTCTTTCTAGGTTTTTCATACTTTTCTGGATGTTCCAAATGGTCATTAAACACCGATATAACAGTATTTAACTGCTTTAATGTGAACACTTCTGCTAGTGCATCAAACGCACTTTCTACATCACTAATCTCTTTAAGATTCTTCTTATATTTAAAGATTGCTGTTTTACCTAGTTCTAAATTTTCACTCAAAACTTTCCAATGCGCATCATTTACAAACCACTCTACGATGTTTTCACTTTTCGTTTTAGCAATCGTTAATTGTTTCTGTGTTTTTGTTCTAGCCATAGTAATCTCTCCTTTATTTATTAATATTTATTATTTATTAGTTTATTTAAACGTTTACTTATATGCTTATTTTCGTACATATTTACTAAATTATTCAAACAACCAAGTTTGCCCTATAAATACCATTAGGTACACATTTATCCTAAATAATGTTTTATTCATACTTTTATTTATTATGATAAACAATACCATATTTGAGTACCTAAATACCGTAGGTATTTTCCTATATAAACAGATAATAAAATCTTAAAATATATAAGTTCACTTATGCGAACCATTTTTACGGTTTTTATTATAAATTATTCAGTTCTTTTTTGCAAACTAAAATCAAGATCTTCAAACCTATATTTTTAAAAGCATAATTATTTAATTTTAAATATAATAATAAAATAATTTTATTATATTGTTGTGCCTTTGTTAGTTGTTTTGCAATGTCAGAAAAGTATATCTAATTATCAATTTAACATGTTAGTACCCTTTAACTGAAACATATGATTGGTTTCATGAAACAACTAGAATCCTTATATCTGAAGAAGCCTACGTTTCTTTTTGTATGACTCGTAAATATATTCAACACCTTTGAACCTGATATTTATTGTATTGATATTTTAATATCTTTTGTTTCAAACCTTAATATAATGGTAACCTTGTTCAATAAGATTATTAAGATGTTTAAATTATTGGATCTGAAATCTACGATTCAACGAAAAAAACGTTATGGCCCTTCCATACCATAAATCAAGGTACAAAAACTTTTGAATCGTGAATTTTATGAAAGTAAAGTCAATAAAAATGGATAACAAATATCAAAAAAACTGGAAATAGAGTGTATTTAAATGTCATATATGATTTAATCTATAATAAAATAATCTCTTATGAGATAAGTATATCCAATACTAATAAACTAATATTCAATATATTTCATAAATTAGTAAAAATAATACCTAAGCCTAAGTATTACTCTCAAAGTGATAGAGTATATAAATATTCTTCTAGCCAATTTGAATACATATTAGAGCAAAGAAAGATGACTAATAGAGTATGACCCTAGACGTTGTATAGATAATATTTCTATGGAAGGTGTATGGAAAACTATAAAAAGTGAGTTCTTTAAGAGGAACAAAAACTTTAATTTTAAAAGCCTTGGTATATCCTTGACAGAGGGGCAGTTCAATATTGGGAGATTTGCAGTTTTAGCTAGGCCTCCTTATTTTTAATATGCTGTTCAAGACAAAAACAATACAAAAACCTACTAAGATACATGCTATGATATGAACAAATAAATACATTTAACACCTCTAATATATAAATATAATGCAAGATTGAAAACATAGCGGAGCCAGTATGTATAAAATATTCACAAACATAGCTCTCCGAATAAAAAGGTAGGAACGTTGGATATGATGCTTCACCTTACTAAGAAATCAGTTCTATATATAATCCTTTTTTTGGTTTAATCTCTGCTTTCCTCAACTTCTATTATGAAAATGTCATTTAATACATTTTATATTGATCACTTACCTCAGTGAATATTATTTAATATATCCATATAACCGCTTCTAAATCTAACTTTTACATTACTAATAACAAATGCTATTTCTTACCCTACATTAGTATTTAACTTTTGTATAAATTTAATTGGTACTGTTAAAACCTTACTATTAACATGTTTTCTATTATAAGTTTTAGTCATATAACCTACTCTTTTATAAAATACTTAGCTTTATATTTAACTATGTTTATCCTAAATTATTACAAATACATTTAAAACTGAAACCACAAAACCCAATTAATAAAATTATAATACTAGAAGTCACAAGTCTTCTACATTTGATCACATCATATTTTATACTTTGACTATCACTAAATGAATTTCAATCTATAATTTTAAAATTATAGATTCTGTCCCAAAGTTAAAAATATATAACTAATTATCATTATGACTATGACATGGCAAAATTTCTTTAACTTACCAATATACAGCTCATTTCATAGCACAGTGAAAATCCATAGACCTGGAAATGCTTGCGGTTCTTCTTATATATATTAAATATATTCAATACCTTTGAATGTATTCTTTGACATTTAATTTAACACAGTATATTTTTAAAAGATATTTACTTTCTTCCTATAATTCCTAAAAAGATTAACTTGTGATTTAGAAATCTTATTTTAATATTTTTACAATATTTAAAATTGTAGCTAAGTTTTTAATAGAAATAATATAATTACTCATTAAAGGTTTTCCCAATCTAATTCATCAGTATCAGTATAACCACTACTATCTTTTTCACGTTCCCTAACTTTTTCTATAACTCCTGTTGACTCAAGATATAATGTTTCTTGAATACTATTCAAATCTTTTCGTACTATAGCGGAAGCTTTATCGATTTTGGAGTCATTTATAATAAATGATTCATCTCTATCATCACACTGTTTAATCAATTCATAGAATTCTTCGTTCTCACTATTAGACATTTTTATATTCATAATTAACCACCACCTTTCTTACCTTATTATCACGTAACTAAAAGCATAAATTATAATATAAGTTAGCTAATTTTGAAGTTAGAAAATCAATATGCCTAAATATCTTAGTAAAAAACATAGAGGAAAAAACATAAAATATTCCAGAAAAATTTATAGTTAGCCAATTAGAAGAACAACCGTGGAATGCTAAAGAAACGACAATAAACAATCCAGATGGAAACCTGATAACGCTTACTCAACCAAATATTAGCGATACTGATTTTGAAAAATTAATGAAAAAACTTCTAAAGATTACTAGACAAGAGTCTAGATTGCTTTATTGATGTTGAGACCTGGAAGCCTTTAACTAATTTTGGTCTTTTTAAGTATTTCCAGGTTTCAACATCAATATGTTTTCTCAGCATAAATGCATGATCTAATTAAGAAATATTCTATAAATCAAAAGTGCAATTCCTGAAAGCAAAACTAATATACTAGATAAGGTTCTGTTGCAAAGTTAATTTTATAATATAATTTTAACAAAAAAGGAGCGTTCTCTATGAATTATTTTAGATATAAGCAATTTGGTTCTGTTGCAAAGTTAGAAAAAATATAACTAATTATCATTTTAACATGGTAGTATTCCCTTAACTGGCCAACATGTGATTAATTTCATGGCACGGCGAAAATCCGTAGATCTGAAGAGACCTACGGTTCTTTTTATATAGACTGTAAATACATTCAATACTTTTTAAAGTATTCTTTGCCGTATTGATACTTTGATACCTTGTCTTTCTCGCTTTAATATGACGGTGATCTTGTTCAATGAGGTTATTAAGATATTTAGATGTACAATGACAGTTAGGATTAAGTTTAAACCTTTTAATCAATTTAGACATTGCTACCTTCGTTGAAGGTGCCTTATCTGTAATTATCATTTGAGGTTTACCAAATTGTTTAATAAGTCGCTTAATAAACGCATATGCTGATTGATTGTCCCTTTTCTTACGCAACCAAATATCTAATGTGTGACCATCTGCATCAATAGCACGATATAAATAGCACCATTTTCCTTTTATTTTGATGTATGTCTCATCAACACACCATTTATAATAGGCTTTTTTATGCTTTTTCTTCCAAATTTGATACAGAATAGGCGCATATTCTTGAACCCAACGGTAAATCGTTGAATGATGAACATCAGCACCACGTTCTCTTAATATTTCAGATATATCACGATAACTAAGTGCGTATCTTAGGTAGTAGCCTACGGCTACAGTGATCACATCTTTATTAAATTGCTTATATCTAAAATAATTCATAGAGAACGCTCCTTTTTTGTTAAAATTATATTATAAAATTAACTTTGCAACAGAACCCTTAATCCTTTGTTAGTACTCCCTTTTTTGTTACATGTGCGCTATTAAAATTCATTATTATTAAAAACATTAAATACTTGATATAATTAACTATTCCTGTAAATATATACTAAAGAGTGATTTTAAAGCTTTAATTTATTTTAATGAAAAGGAGGTTAATTTATGGTCAATGTACCGGATGAGGACATTTTAAAATCCTCGGAAGACGATATTATAAGCCATGTAGAAAATGAAATAGTACGAACTGACGATTCATTAGGCTATTAATTAGAAACAACCTCACCTTAAGTTATTTCCTTAAGATGAGGTTGTTTCTAATTGTTCATGGGCATATTATATACAGAACTTACTGTGGAAAAAGCATTATTTAATGCTTTTTCTAAGTAGTTGTCAACATTGTAATTTTCAAGCCAATAAAATAATACAGATGCTGAAAAAGTATCTCCTGCTCCTGTGTCATTAATTATATTTGAACTTTGTTGAACATTTTTATTTATACTTAATTCTCCATTTGTATAAAAAATATCATTATTTCCATTAGTAACGATTATATTTTTTATTTCCGAATTTTTACTGATTTGTTTAATTTTTTCATAGTCACTTTTAACATTCAAAGAGATATCCCAAAAAGCTTCAGCTTCTTTTTTGTTAATTATTAAATAGTCTATTCTTTTTAAATTCTTCGGGATGTTTTTC
>NZ_JXCF01000032.1 GCF_000875895.1 Staphylococcus gallinarum | reverse complement strand
CCTTTTTATTTTTAATTTATACTATAAAATATAATGTTTTTTATAAAGGAAAAATATTAGCAAATCTAGTTAGTGATCATTCTGAAAAAATTATTCAAATTAAGCGTTAAAAGGGGTGTGTAAAATAAATACTAATACCAAAAATTATACTTGGATATATAGTGAAAACGAATATAGAGAAAATTGGAAAGAAGATATAATACCTATAATAGCTCCTATTAATCCAAATAAAAAAGAAAGATGGGAAAAAGTACTTAATCATTATGGAATTGATTATAAGGAAAGCGTTCCGTTAAATAAAAAAAATGAATCATGCTATTTTAAATCTTTTGATGAACTTAAAAATGAAAATAATTCCGAAAAAAATTCACTAGATTTAATAATTACTGCTGACAAAAAGCTTATAGATATTTCTTTATTCTATGCTAATAGAACCAATAGGAACTTGTTAGTTATTAATAATTGGCATAGCGTAAAAGAAATAGCGAAAGATTACACGGTTAAATCTATATTATTTATAATGGATAAGAAAAAAGTTAATTCTCATAAATTGAACCTTATTAAAAATTTTATATATAGTACTTCTGAACCAATCGAATGGGGAGTTATAACAGGATATGACATTCCATCTATATCATTTGCTTTGGCTAAATCTTTAATATCTCCAGTATTATCTAATGAAAATATTTCTATTATAGATGCATTAAATGAGGAAAAAAAGAATTTTACTAAAGAACAAATAAATAAAAAGCTAAGACAAGACAATGATATATTAACTATAGTGGCTCATGGAGATGGTGCTCATGCAAATTTACAACATAAAGTTCTTTGTGGTTTAACATCAAGTTCAGAACTGGACTTTGCTGGTAAGAAGATACCTAATGGGTGTAATGATAAATATTGTAAACGAGCCCAATTTACTAAAAATGATTTTTTGCCTGCCTATGAAATACAAGCTAAAAGTCTTGTATTTTTATCTTGCAACGGATTTTCTGTGAGTGGAGACTTGTACCCATCAAATCTTAGTCTTGTTTTAAGTGCATCTGATGGATTTCCAATTAATATATTAAGTACAACCACACCAGAATCTTTTAGCTCAGAAGAAGTGAAAATTTTCAGAGATTTATTAAAAGACAGAAAATCTTTACCAGAAATTGTTAATATTTTTAATATGATTTCTAATGACAATTATGAAAAACTACCTTATATACTTTTTGGAGATCCATTAGTTAGATCTTTTAAAAAAACAACTATAAGAGCTAACAGAGCTATAATCAATAAGAATTTTAAAGAAAAGGAAATATACTTAAATAAAAATAATAAATCGAATAGCATTGTAAAATTAACTTCAAATTTTGCAATATTAAACCAAGAATTAGGAGAAGAATTATGCTATGAAAAATATAGAGAGCAATTATTAAATTTAATACAAAACGTAAAATTTCTACAAAAACATTTATATAGTATAGATTATTTTTGTCAAAAAGTTGAAGAAATATTAACTGACGAGAATTCATTAAAGTCATATCTACATAATTTAAACACTAATATTAGATATATAAATATTCTAATAAGTAAATTTTATGAATATTCGAATAAAGTGTTTAATATAAGAATTGTAAATGAAAAGGATTTAATTTTTTACAAAATTAAAATTGAAGAATGTATGAAAAATATGTATAGGAATATATCGGTTATATTAGCAAATTCCAATATTATAGATAAAATAGAACCGATTTTTTCAAATAATTATTTTAAAGAAAGGATTAGATCTACTCAAAAGTGTGTAAGGTGCGGCGTACTTTTAAATAAGTATAACTTATCCTCTTTTAACCCTAATATAATGTCTAGAATTTATTATGATTGCGATAATTGTGGATTTGCAGAAAATCATGCTTATGAGACTTCTAGGCTTTTGTTTAATTCACAACCTAAAATAAATAACAATGAATTAACAATAGTAATATCCCCCAAATTACATCAAACTAGTAATATCTTTTCTTGGGGTAATATCGTAGGTAAAATTACAAATAAAGCAAATGGGGAAACTGTTCATAAATTTTATAAAGAAGGAAATTTAAGTGATGAGCCTTTGATTGTGAATGTTCCATTACCTGAAAAATTTGATAATGATTTACACACTATTAAGATAGCTTTAGTTAGTAATTTCGATATTTCGATAAATAGGTTGCGTTTTGTCAATTGATAAAGAGAAAGAGGGATAGAATGGCATATAATTCTGTATTGCGTAATAGAAACTTTTCTATTTATTTAATAGGTGTAGCTCTTTCAAACATGGGAAGTGCTTTTACTATGTTTGTTTTTCCTTTAATGATTTTAAAGGTTACTGGATCTGCATTTCAAGTTGGTGTAGTTTCTGCACTAAGTTTTATTCCTTACGCAATTTTAGGTTTGCCAGCAGGCGCTTTAATTGACAGGTTTAATAAGAAGAAAATAATGAAATATGCTGATTTAATTAGGTTCTTTGCGTATTTAAGTATACCAGTAATGAGTTTTTTTGGTATGTTAAGCATTTTTCAAATTTATGCTGTTGCCATCATTTCGGGTATTGGCCTGGTATTTCATAGTATTTCAGAGGTCTCAATAATACCAAACATTGTAAAAAAAGAAGATTTGGCAAGTGCAAACAGTTATATTTATGCAACCCAAAATATTTCTGAATTTTTGGGTCCTATAATTGGTGGTTTACTTTACGCATATGTAGGATATTCATTATTAATTTTTATAGATTCTATAACTTTTTTATTATCATTTTTAAGCTTAGTATTAATTAAAATCGAAATCAAAGAGTTATTCAAACAAGAAAAGTTAAATGGCAAAAAATTAGTGAAAGATATCAAAGTTGGATTTAGTTACTTGTTGTCTAATACCACCATTAGGGTAATGGCTGTTGTTATAACTTTATCAAACTTAATTATTTCACCTTATTATATTTACATAGTTATGTTTGTTAAGGAAGATCTAAATCAATCATCTCAAGTATTAGGTTTGATTTTAGGTATTTCATCTTTAGGTGCGCTCATGGGTTCGTTATCTGCTGGTTTTTTCTTGAAAGTATGTAATTTCGGAAAGCTAATTGTAATTATTTTATTTTTAGATACTATATTTAGATTAACATTACCTTTTAGCACTTATGTTTTTATACTTATACCACTTTTAGGACTGACTTATATGGCTCAATCTATTATAAATATAGGAATAATTACATTGAGACAAAAGGAAACCCCAGAACATAAGTTGGGGCGTGTTAATAGTGTTTTTAAAACTATGGTTTTTGCATCAAGACCTATAGGGCTTTTTTTAGGAGGTATACTACTTGAAAGTCAGGGTGGATTTTATGCACTTATAGTAAGTGGTTTATTATGTATACCTTTAGTGATATATGTTTTCATAAATAAGTTTTATAAAGTTGAAGGATAGTAAGGAGAAAATTAATGAAAAAAACTAAAAATATTGTTTGCATTGGTGCAGCAAATATAGATAAACAATTATATTTACGTTCTGAGTTGATTAATAAAAGTTCAAATCCAGTATCATCAAAAATCGTCTCTGGAGGAGTGGCCAGGAATTTAGCGTATAATATCGGTAGATTGAGCAACCAAAACCCTATCCTCTTAACTTTAGTGGGGAATGATAAAGAAGGAAATCATATTCTAAAAGAAGCTAATAAGTATATCAATTTAAAATATACAAAAAGTTTAGATAATATAAACACAGGAATGTTCACTTCTGTAATTAATTATAATGGTGAAATGATGTGTGGTTTTGCAGATATGGATATATATGACTTTATAAGTATTGAATATTTATATGAAAGAATAGAAATAATAAAATGTGCAGATTGTGTGATTGTAGACTCTAATATTCCTGAGAATAGTATTCAATATTTAATTCAGTTATGTAAGAGTAGCAATGTTCCTATAGCTGTTATCCCAGCATCTATAGAGAAGG
>NZ_JXCF01000031.1 GCF_000875895.1 Staphylococcus gallinarum | reverse complement strand
CAAGTTATTAAAATTCTGTTTATTAGCATTTACCAAATCATAATTTAAGTAAGTTTTACTATGGTCTATATCTTCATTTTCATAATTATTATTTTCTCTTTGAACATGTTTTTGTATGCCTGTTGTATTTGTTCCTGTTTTAACTTTTGCAACTCGAATAATAGAATACGACATATAAAAATCACTCCTCAGCACTAAGGTTTTATAGATATTTAATAATTTAAGTCTAACACACTAGACTTATTTTGCAATAAGTCGTTAATACGTGTGCTCTGCGAGGCTTAAACCTGTTTTTGTGCAAGCACAAAAAATGGACTGAACAAGTCAGTCCATAAGTTCAAAACCTAAACCCCAGCAACCAAAAATGGTGGTTGCTAATGTTCATAAAATTTATGATCACTCACGTGTTATAAATTTTATTTCACAAGTTCAAGTTCAAAATCAATCAGGATATTCGTTCCATTCTTTCTTTATCCATTACTTTATCTCCCCTGTTTCCGGATTAATTGTTTTTGAATATATGGCTCTATATCCACATTGATAATTACCTTCAAACCAAAGTCTAAAAGCACTAGCATTGGACGTGATAACATCTTGAACATAATTCATATTATCAATTCCATATTCTTCTCCATACATATCGAGAAATGACATTAAATCAATTACATTAACGATATGTTTAGTTTTAACTATAGTTAATAAATCATTTTTCAAAGTACGCTTTTGACTTTCATCTAAAAAAATATATCTCTCAATATCAAAATCATTTAAATGAATAATATCTTCACTGTTATATTTATGTTTGTTTTTTCTAATAGCATCTTTACTTTCGTGTGTTAAATATTTATAAAC
>NZ_JXCF01000030.1 GCF_000875895.1 Staphylococcus gallinarum | reverse complement strand
CTATCACGTTTTGTATATCGCTAAAAATCCAGTCACAAAGGAAAGTGTGAGAAATAAAATAAAACGTGCTTTAGGAGATAAAGCCTTATCACATATAGAAATTGTAGATGGTGTCGAGAGTGTTTATAAATATTTAACACACGAAAGTAAAGATGCTATTAGAAAAAACAAACATAAATATAACAGTGAAGATATTATTCATTTAAATGATTTTGATATTGAGAGATATATTTTTTTAGAT
>NZ_JXCF01000003.1 GCF_000875895.1 Staphylococcus gallinarum | reverse complement strand
TATCAGGAACGTATAATGTCGTATAATCCCCGCCGGTTTGTTGCGCCATACTTGCCGCAATTGTATTGGCTTGATAAACAACATTTTCGCCTAACCCCCCACGCGCTGGCACGAAAAACACATCAAATGGTTGATCATGCATCGCTTCACTTACATAAGCCATCGTTGACCCACCCGTAACGGCAACAATCGCTTGTTCATAGAGAACATCTTCAACAAGTTGACCTGCCTGTCTCGATAATTCAATCTTAACAGTCTTATCTGTATCAGAATCTCCAGGTATTACATAGACATCTTTGATATCATATGCGTCTTTGATTACTTGAGCCAAATGATGATCATCCGAATAACTATTGAAATAACTATTCAACTGTCGAATCGTTGCTTCTCCTTCGTCAGTAATCTCCATACCTGTTGGTTTCACTTTAACAAGCTCTTGCTTCTTTAATGCATCTGTTTCCGACCTTAACACACGTTCAGTTAAATCCATATATTCACTTAAACTACGTCGACCTACTGGTTGATACTTTGAGATAGTAGTGAGGATTGAAAAACGCCGATACATTTTTTCAACAATTTCAGGAACTAACTTCTGTTGAATTTTTATCAAGTCTTTCACTACTATCCTCCTCCTTATCAATTTAAAGGGTCAAGTTCTAACCATAGATTGACTTTTTACGTCCCTGGTGGGACAAAAAAATATAACCTTTTATAGTTGCAATACTACTACTATATATTCGAAATTGCAAGGGAAATACAACGTTAAAAATCAATGATAACACTTACATTTCGTTACTCATTTATTAATAGGCTTTACAATTTACAAATTACCCTTTTATGTACAATCTTAATCATTAAATTGCACTTTATATTTATATTATTGTAATAATTCGAGTCATAAGTCAAATTTCATAACTTGCTACCTTTATTTTGCCTAGAGGGAGCTTAAAAGTTAAACTAAAAGTAACTTTACTTACAAGGGGGTCGTGTTATGTCCAGCAATGAAAAACCTAAAGTTTTAACGCCTGGTGATGGTCAATATAAAGATGATAGCTATTTTAAACATCATCGACATAGCAACAATAATCATGATGCCAAAGGCTACAGTCGCCATTATCATTATGGTACGAGAATTGGATGTGGTCCTTTCGGTTGTTTAGGCGGTTGTTTGACTTTAATACTACTACCAATAATTATAATTTATTTCTTACAATTATTCTTTTGATTTTTCCATTGAAAATATAAAAAGACACGCCACGTAACTTTAGTATTGTTGTACCCCTATTAAGTAAGTTGAGATTATGCATACTTACTATTAGATGTACCACACTCGTCAATCGTGTCGTGCCTTATTTTAAATTAATATGTTAGTCTTCATCTGAAGATTGGCTACTCTTTTCTGAGCTGTTATTACCTTGGCTACTTGAACTAGATGATCCTTGACCTGAATTCTGAGTTGATTTTTGTTGTGTTGATGGTTGTTCTGTGGATTTTGGTTCAGTTGTCTTTTTTTGCTGTGTTGATGGTTGCTCTGTTGTTTTCTCTTCGGTTGATGGCTCTTCAGTAGTCTTTTCTTCAGTTGATGGTTCTTCTGTTGTTTTCTCTTCAGTTGATGGTTCCTCAGTAGTCTTTTCTTCAGTTGACTTCTCTTCGGTTGAAGGTTTTTCCTTAGTTTTCTGCTCTTGTGTAGTATTACGTTCTACTGTTGCTGGTTGTTGGGTCTGTTGCTGTGTTTGTTGCGTTTGTTGCGTTTGTTGCGTTTGTTGCGTTTGCTGAGTCTGCTGGGTTTGTTGCATTGTTTGTTGCGTTTCTTCAGTTGATTTGTCTTTTTTCTTTTTTTCTTCCTTAGTTTTCTCTTTTTTCTTTTCTTTTTCTTCTTGCTTTTGGTCACTTAAGCGTTCATTCGCTCTATTAGAATGATCTACAAAAGCAAAGATTGCGAAAACAAGGCCGAATAAAAGTAGGAATACTATAACCCCACTAACGATTTTGGCAAACAAGCTCATCTTCTTTTTACCACGACCATCAAAATCATTATTTTGATTATGCTTTGGCATATGCTTCCCTCACTTTAATTTTATATCTATTTAATCGTAAGCTCTGTTAAATTACAATTTACTATTGTCAAAAATATATTTTACAACATTTCAAAGTTGATTAAAACTTATTACCACTTTTTTCACTAGTTAATATTGAAATTACATTTACAATTGTAGAATAAAAACACAAAATATCTTATTATTTATTGTAAATCCATTTTAAGTTAAAAGAAGTCACCCTTTCAATAAAACAAATGAAAACATAAGTTTTTTAATAAATTATAGCTCGAGTAAGGATGTGTCATAATAAGTGGAAAATAGTGATTTATTCAAAAATTCAAACGATCCACAACAATTTAAGCAGCATGGTATACGACAAATGATGAAAGAAAATGATGAATATGAATCAACAGATAATGATAAGTCTAATCACAAAATAATACCAATCACTTTGGCTTTACTGATTATTATAGCTATTACTCTAATTACCTTTTTTATATTTTTATAACCATAAATGATTATGTATTATTCTCTTAGTATGATTAATTCATTTTTCAAAGTTATCAAAATTCAAAAAGATAATTTTACAACAATAATTGAGATAACATAAAAAAGGTCTATACTATAATGTATAGACCTATACTAAAGGGAGTCAAAATTTTACCTTCATTGTATATTATGGGGTATACTCGAATAATTAAGAAAAGATTAATTATTATTGAAGGTACTTTTATTATAACTTATACAATATGAATATAAAGGCTTCTAAAGGTTAGTTAATGACATATTAATGAACAATTTTTGAAAAAATTATGACCTTCTATTTTAAAGTAACTAAGAAGATGAATAATTAAAATGAAATGCAATTTATTCTAGAGGTGATACGATGAAACAGTATTTAATCACAGGTGGCACTGGTATGGTTGGCAGTCAATTAATTGATGCAATCGTGGAAAGTGATGCGCATATTACTGTATTAACAAGACAAAACAAAATCAATTCACACCCAAAAATTTCCTATGTGAATTGGACTGAATCTGATTGGGAAAGTAAAGTTCCAGATATAGATATTGTGATAAATCTAGCTGGTGCAAGTCTTAACCATAGATGGACTAAGCAACATAAACAACAAATTATGTTAAGTCGTATTCAAGCAACTCAAACATTATATGAATTGTTTAAATCAAGAACAAAACGCCCAGACGTATTTTTCAATGCAAGTGCCGTTGGGTATTATAGACCTGATTATAACCGTACCTATACAGAATTATATAAATCGTTACCTTTTGACTTTCTTTCTGAGGTCGTCTATCAATGGGAACGACGCGCAAAACAATTCGAAACATTAGGTTCACGCGTAGTCATCGGTAGATTTGGTATGGTGTTATCAGACAAAGGTGGCGCATTACCATTAATGAAACAAAGTTACGACTATTATGTTGGTGGCAAACTAGGTTCTGGCCGCCAATGGTATTCATGGATTCATATCGATGATTTAGTTAGAGCCGTTCTATATACAATCAATGACGAAAATGCAAAAGGGGCATTTAACTTCACTGCGCCAATTGTAGAACGTCAAAACTTATTTGGTTATACATTAGCTCGTATTACTCATCGCCCTCACTATACATGGGTGCCGTCACTAGCTTTGAGATTAGTACTAGGACAAATGTCCACTGTTGTTTTAGATACGCAAAAAGTCATTCCAAACAAACTTCAAGCACTAGACTTTAAATTTAAATATCCTGACTTGAAAATTGCACTTGAAGATTTGGTACATTAATTTAAATATAATGAGAGGAGATATACATGAAGCAAGATAGTGTTACTCATATCCTTTTATTAATTGCAGGCATACTTATATTTATTAATGGCATATTTGCATTTGAAAATTCTGTACCGATGATTATTGTTTCTAGTTTTTTCATTGTAATAGGAAGTATTTGCACAGTTTTTGCCAGTCTACTTATATTTAAAAAGTATAAGTCATAACCTTATTCATATAAAAAGTTTGAATCATAAATTCCACAAACATAGCGCTCAGATAAATGAATTCAATTTATCTGAGTGTTTTTTTGTTTTAATTACGTATTGTTGGCTCGCTTTCCTAGGGGACAGCTTCAGCCTGTAGTCTTCAGCTTGTCCTGCTCCCTCAGGAGTCTCGCCAAAATACGTTGAAATTATTTATGTCTTTTAAATTACTGTATATTCAATTCTTATATTCAATTTGTCTTGTTTATGTTGGTATATCAATCATTAAATACTTAATACCTTATCTACTAGATTTTCATTCATAGTACGTTTTGTTGACTCGCCTTCCTATAAGAACAGCTTCAGCCTGTAGTCTTCAGCTTGTCCTGCTCCCTCAGGAGGCCCGCCAAAATTGTGTCCCAAAATTATAAAAAAGGCAACTTCTATATGATTTCAATAGAAATTGCCTTCTAATAATTGTACTAAAACTTTATGTCTTAGAGACTTTATTTCATTGTATCCTTTGAAAATTAATCTTCAGGATTCATAACGTGGTCTACTAAACCGTATTCTTTCGCTTCTTCAGCTGATAAGAAGTTGTCACGATCAGTATCTTTTTCAATTTTTTCAATTGATTGACCAGTACGATCTGCTAAAATTTGATTTAATTTAGCACGTGTTTTTAAAATATGGTTAGCAGCAATTTCGATTTCAGTTGCTTGACCTTGCGCTCCACCTAATGGTTGGTGAATCATTACTTCTGCATTTGGTAATACATAACGTTTACCTTTCGCACCAGCAGCAAGTAAGAATGAACCCATTGAAGCTGCCATACCAATACAAATTGTTTGAACATCAGGTTTGATATGTTGGATTGTATCATAAATAGCAAAACCAGCAGTCACACTTCCACCTGGTGAGTTGATATAAAGATAAATATCTTTCTCAGCATCTTGTGCTTGTAGGAATAATAATTGTGATACGATAGAGTTTGCTACGTTATCATCGATTTGTGAACCTAACATGATAATACGATCTTTTAATAAACGTGAGTAAATGTCATAAGCGCGTTCCCCACGGTTTGTAGTTTCAATTACTGTAGGTATTAAATTCATTAATATTGCCTCCTTATTTCTAACTGATAAACTTATTTTAACCTAAAAGTCAAACATGGTCAAAAAATAAAGCTCAAAATATTTAACCATTTTTATTTCATTCTTGTTGACCCTTACAAATAACATTTGTAAACTAATATTATTGTTATATTTACCCCTCGTAGTGTAATGGATAACACATAAGATTCCGGTTCTTAGAATAGGGGTTCGATTCCCTTCGAGGGGATACCTAACCCATAATTACATACAATTTAAGATAAAGAACCCCATAATGATGGGGTTCTTTTTATATTATCTATCAATAATATACTATATTCTACAATATTTCAGAGACTTTTTGGGATTCAATAATTGCACGTAAAGGTTTTGGAAATAAATCACCTTGCTCAAAGTTGTAGAGCAGTCCCTAACGCGTTAACATGTAGCAAAATTGGTGGCATATATTGATCCATTTCGAAAATAAGTTTTATCATTTAATAAATTATTACATCAACAATTTAAGAGAAGTAATTTATTTATTATATCATTCGCAAAATCAGAATTTTTGTATGGTATTTAGGCGTACTTTCTGAAAGCAACACATATCAAAAACCGAGACCAAAACACATTCCCTGAAAACAAGACAACAATACATGTTATCGTAAATAAAATAACCAGTAAAAGTATGATATGTTCCCTTCAAATTATACATACAAAACGCAACTTTTGAAGTGAGCATATCAATATAACTCATTTACTGGTTATTATTCTAAAATTTATAAACCAAACTATTAAAAAGTGAGAAAATAATTTAACAGATTAGCTATTAGCATACAAAGGACCTTTTAAAAGTAAAACAACTTTTATAAGTTTAAAATTGCTTTAGCATTGGTAGAAATTATACACCAAACATAGTCTATTTAAACGTACATCCCATAGTCGATTTTACTCCCCTATATAAAAACGGCAATTTAAATAAATAAATAGCCTTTATTCTTCATCTTCAACAGCATAAAATTCATGTATTGCATTTATTTCTCTATTTTTATAATAAACTACTCCCAAAATGACTAAAATAGTAATTAAAAATCGTTTCATTATAAGCTCCCCCTATTTTATAACTTTATCAACAATTCTTTTTGTTGCATTCCCATCTTCTAAATAACAATATTTTTGATAAAATGTTTCATATTTCTCTTTATATTTTTCAACTGTTAAATCAATTTGTTTAATAGCCTCTATGAGTTCATCATTTGTTCTTAATAAAGGACCTGGCAAATCGTTGTTCACATCAATATAAAATCCTCTTAACATACTTTTATATTTTTCTATATCATATGTGAAGAATAATATTGGCTTTCTTAAGTTGGCAAAATCAAAGAAAACTGATGAATAATCTGTGATTAAAATATCACTAGAAATATATAAATCATTGATATCGTTATATTTAGAAAAATCATAAGCAAAGTCTTCAAATCCAGTTAAATCGATATTATCTGAAATGAAATAATGCATTCTTAATGCAATTACATATTCTTCTCCAAATTCTTTACGCATTCTGTTAAGATCCATTTGAAGTTTAAATTTATAATTACCTGCTGAATGGAATTCATCGTCTCTCCATGTTGGTGCATATAATATTACTTTTTTAGAAGTCGGTAAATTCAACTTTTCCTTAATGTGCTGCTTATACTCTGAAGTGTAATTGTGTAATATATCGTTTCTAGGGTAACCATATGTCAATATGTTCTCCTTTGGATACATAAACGCACTTTCAAATATTTGTTCACTATACTTATTGGCAGCAATTAAATAATCCCAATTACGAGATTGATTATAGAAATCTTTTTTATAATTTTTATTTGCTGACGTTACATTTTCCATATCGAACACTAAACGTTTTAGTGGCGTACCGTGCCAAGTTGATAGTATTATTTGTTCTGCTTTTTTATACAACCATTTAGGTTGTCTCATATTTAAGATGAAATATTTGGAAACAGTAACATAGTAGAAATATTGCCACCCAAAACGTTTGATAATTTTTACATTTTCATTTTTAAATTCTTGTTCATTTTCAACTAGGTTTTTGTCATTAAGAATCCAAACATGATTCCATTTATCTTTATCATTCTCTAAAAGATAATTAAATATTGCTTTAGGACTATCAGAATAGTTTCTCCCCAAGAAACTTTCGTATAATATCGTATTTTCTTTTATTGGGAGTTTTGTAAATACATTTTTCTGCACCTTTTTCTGTCTAAATCTTTGATTTTTCGGTTTCATAAATTGATAAGTTTTATAACCAAGTACTCTTGACTTACTTAGCATAAATGCTTTTTTTAGATTTCCATTTTTAATTGCATTTATTTCAAAAGAATGACGCTTACTTAATTTAATCTCATTAGATGGATAATTGAAAATTTCATTTAGGAGTTGGTAAATTTCAAACATTTCACTACTAAAATCAGTAAACAAATCACTTTTAATAACTTTATACAAGTAATATCTCATTGCTTCAATTTTTACTTTTTTAGCTATTTCAGGATCTATACATTTAAGCAAACCTTCTTTTAAAGCTCTAACTCTTTGAAGTATTCTATCCTCATGTTCTTCTTGTGTTAGAGAAGGCGCATTTATAGGGTCATTATGAATAAATTTATAATACAGTTTCGTATTTGATTGTATAATATATGGCGTTTTATTATAAAGCTCTAATAAAAACGGAATATCATTATAAAGTAGGTTCTCATTATCAAATTTAATATCATTCTGAATTAAGAAAGATTTGCGTATTATGTAGCTATGTACTCTAAACTGATAATTTAATTTTTTAAAATAATTTCCAGGAGAATAATCCGTGAATTTATGACCGATTATACCTTTCTCAAACATACCATTTACAAAGCTTTTAACTTGTTGATTATTAAGTTCTATATCTACATCTTTGAAAATCTCTTCCAATTTAGTTAATGCTTCATTATCAAAGAAAGCTCTTTTATTAGTGTTTAATGTGGATGTTTTATCTAAATTTGTCTTACTTATTCCGAATTTGAATACATTTCTCTCTAATCCGTTATCTTCAATCATTTGCTTAGCATAAATCAAAGCATTTGGATGTAAAAAGTCATCAGCATCTATAAATATTAAAAATTCTCCTGTTGCATGTTCAATTGCTTTATTCTTATATTTTGAGATTCCATCACTTTCTTTCATCTCAATAGTTTTGATATTTAAAGTATTATCTTTAATTAATCCACTTATATATTCAATGTCGTTATGAACAAGTATAACTTCATAATCATTGTATGTTTGATCAGCAATACTTTCTAAACATCTCTCTATGTATTTCTCATTACCCTTTTTATTTTTATAAGTAATTAAAATTGAGAAATTCATATTTCCCACCACTTTCTTTTTCTTTGAGTATATTTTGAACGTTAAAACCATAAATAATTATAATATCAAGATTCCTTAAATACAACGCATTTTTAAAATTAAATTTTTTAACGTTGCAAAATTTTATATTTAGTATAAAAAGATATGTTATATCAATACTAATTATAATAAAATATCATTTCATTTAAATACATGTAAAAATAACTACACATTAAACTAAACTAATATTAGATTTTTAAAAGTTTAAACTATCAAAATAAAAACGCCAACTTCTTTAGTTGTATCAGATAGAAGTTGACGTTTACTTTTAATATTGATAGGTATTTTTTGGATAGTCTAACCTTAAAATAACTATTTCATTTTATTATCTTTATGCTAATTTTTTTTGTTTAAAAAACTTCTTCTTAATGAAGATAAAACACCTGATTTTGTTTCAGTCACTTTAGTTTTTGAATCATTATCTTTTATACTAATGTTTTCATCTGTTGAACTCACTGATAATACAATGTCTTTATTTGCTGATATATATAATCCTTCATTCGTAATAAATCTTGGTGTTTTTTTAGTACTTTTTTCAAATCCTTTAATTTCAACAATTTGCCCTTTGGGCATCGGATATAGTTTTTCTTTAAAATCAACATCCTTATAAATATTAGTATTTTTTATTGTAACAATACGTTTAGGCGCTGATTGATAATATTTTTTAGCGTTTGATTTCACTACCTTTTTAGGTTCCACTATCTTTTTAGCTTGTTTTGAGACAATGAATTCTGTCTTAGCATTTTGTCTATATAATTTACTATTATCACTAACATTTGGATAACTTGCGTAAACTAATGATGATTCAAAATTATTAAAGCGAATAATGATATTAAAATTATTACCGTCTAAATATAAATGTTCTTTTTTAATATAAATAAACCCTTGTTCATATGTGAATTCTATATTTTTAGAGATTCGTTCATCATTTATTTTGACTAGTTCAACGGAATTAATAACTGAATTTTCTTCTTTAAATATCTCAATTACTTCGTATAAATTATCATTAATCATTCTCGTACCATTATGGATTCCAACACATTTTGCTTTTAATTCTGGTAAATTATTAAATTTTTCCGGGTACTTATAGCGGACAATACCACCTTTTATATATTTATGTGAATTTGCCTTATACAACATAAACCTAATATAATCTTCAAAATCTTCTCTGTTATGATGGTACGCAAGATAGACATTACGATATCTTGCATTTTCTAATAATTGTTCTATTTCGTATCCTGCGTTTTTAATCATGTTTTCTACTTTATCAAACATTTCATAATAAAATGATTTATTATTAGAATTTAAGAATGCTTTTTTAATAAAGAATCTTGATATAAAATCCATTTCTATGATACGACACAAAATTTGTTCTTTTGCGTATTTAGGCAAGTCCATTTGGATTAATTCAGTTAGTACTTCAAAATTTAAATTTGCTTTTTCAATATCATCCGTCTCTTTTACTAATGATTCATTGTCGGTATATCTATTCACATGATAAACATGATCCGTTGTCATTGAAGCACTTTTAGATTTACTCATCAATTCAGAATAAAATAACTTATCTTCCGCATATTTTAAATTCTTAAACTTAATATTATTATCAATTACTGTTGAACGTTTAAAAACTTTTCCCCATGGACCAATTGCTCTAAATATTTTATATAGTTCATAAGGAACAAGTCCATTATCTATTTTATACGAAGCAAAATTTGCAACTTTTACAATTTCATGATTTCTATGTTTAAAACATTGACCAAATCCAAAATCAGAATCGTGTGCGTCCATTTGATGTACTAAGTTAGGGAATCCATCTGACTCCAACCAATCATCTGCATCTAATACAGTTACATATTTTCCTTTAGATTCTTGTATACCAATATTTCTAGGTTCAGCTGGTCCACCCGAATTTTCTTCTAATTGGATACAACGTATAAAATCATAATTTGTTTCATATCTCTTTAAAATTTCATATGAATTATCTGTTGAAACATCATCAACAAATATTGCCTCTATTTTTGATTTATCAATATTTAAATCAATCAATGATTGAATACATTTATCAATAAATTTTTCTTTATTATAGACTGATACAATAATTGAAATTAGCTTTTCTATTTCAATCTCCCCCACATATTATTATTAATAAACTATTTCCCCTAATTATATATCACAGGTAAACAATTGTTCAAAACTTTAATAAAATATTAGATTTTATTAAAAAATTAATATGGCGAGAATTGTAAAATTATAACATAAGCTATATTTTATTCTTTCATATTATATGTGCGTAAAAATTATTTAATGAAATAATCATAATTATCACTTCTAAAGCCACAAATTATAATCAAGCTTATATGAAATTAATAAAAATAAGTATGTAATTCATCATGTTTGATTTAAATTAGCGTTAATCTATAATACATATATCGAAAGAATTATATTCTCATGAAACAATTTAATTCTATAATATTAGATAGGAGATTTTTAAAATGAGTTTAACTGTAAATTTATATTATACTGGTAAAAATGGAAGCGCAAAACGCTTTATCGAAGCTATGATTAATGAAGGAATTGTAGCAAGAATTAAAGCGCAACCTGGTAATTTAAAATATGATTATTTCTTATCTTATGAAGATCCTGAAACTGTGTTACTGATAGATAGTTGGATAAATCAAGAAGCATTGGATAAGCATCATGCTTCAGATATGATGAAAGAAATTGCTGCATTACGAGATAAATATGATTTACATATGAAAATGGAACGTTACAAAGAAGATAATGGTTCACATAATGATGATCATTTTTTAAGAAAGTAATTGCAACTTTTCACAAAAGGTGAGTTTTTACGTTTTTTATACACATTAATTTCATTGATTGACTGCGCATTTCGCGACTTCTAATGGCAGTATTAAGAGGTGCGTTCTGAACTACACCTTATCCTAAACATGCAAGCAACAATAAGACAAAGTGTTAACTTAATGATTATCACTTTGTCTTTTTTAATATGATTTTATAATGCTATTTTTTTAATTATTTTCAACAAAAATATCAGTCCGACTTTCACAACTTATATCAGTTTGATAATAGTAAACTTTTTACAGCATAAACTATCAATTTCATTTTCTAATTATTATGGTTATAATTCTGTGTTATGTTATAGCTCAACTTTATCATTACCTCTTATTGTAATTTTCATCATAGTATGCGCATTTTTTTGAAATTCATAATCAACTTTAATCAGTTCTGTCTCATGACCTAAATCTGAAATATAGCTCAAAATCTCAGATAGATATTGGTATTGCTCACCTTTTAAATCAACTATAGGAAAAATTCTAATTTCATTCTTTGACACGCGAAGCATTTCATTAATGCAAGCACGATGAAATTCATAATCTAACTGGTCAGCGTACATAAATAAAAAATGTGCAGATAATAAAATATCAAAACTATGATCTGCAAATGGCAGAACAGGCAACTTCGCGGCTACATAATCTTCCTTATTAATGACCATATCCGAATAACAATTCTCTAATGCTTGGATGCGCGAATTTTTTAATTCTTGTGTATTCTTAAAATATGTCCAATTATAAAGATGCTTTGCTTTCTCTATATTTTCTATCGCATGTTCAATATCTTGTTGCCCTTTCTTATATAATGATTGTTTATCAAAATAATAAGCTATGTCACATGATTTAATATTTATTGAAGACGATTTCATTTGAGACCCAAAAGCACATGCACCTGCTGGACAATCAAGTATATTCTTCCCCTTTAATTCTGACGCATTTAAATTAAACATTTTCATATATTCATCAAACGTTCGTCCAATAAATATAATTCTATCTAGACTTAACCAATCTGTATTTACGCTCAAACAAAACACATCCTTCACAAAATTGATTTCATATATCCATCTTTTAACTTAACATTTATTAGAATATTCTGAAATAAGTGATTAAATAAAAAAGAGTTCACTTATTAATGAGTGAACTCTAAATTTATACTGTTGTTATTTTATAATAATTTCTTTAAAAGTTTCATACATATCTACTATTTCAATTCTAATGGTTCTCCGCTTCGAATTTTATCAGCCATTTCGTTTAATTTTCTTAAGCGGTGATTCACACCTGATTTTGAAATCGTACCTGTAGACATCATTTCACCTAATTCCTTTAAAGATACATCTTGATGTTCTACTCTTAATTTAGCAATCTCTCTTAATCTTTCTGGCAAATTATCCAGCCCAATTTCCTCATCAATCAGCTGTATGCTTTCAACTTGTTTCATTGCAGCACTTACAGTTTTATTTAAATTAGCTGTTTCACAGTTAACTAAACGATTTACTGAATTTCTCATATCTCTGACGATACGGACATCCTCAAATTTTAATAATGCTTGGAATCCTCCGATTAGGCTTAGGAAATCAGATATTTTTTCTGCTTCTTTTAAATAGGCAATGCTCCCCTTTTTACGTTCTAAATGTTTCGCATTCAATTCATAATTATTCATTAATTGTGTTAAGCCTTCTGAATGATCTTCATATAATGAAAAAATTTCTAAATGATATGAAGACGTTTCTGGATTATTTACAGATCCTCCTGCTAAAAAGGCCCCTCTTAAATAACTGCGTTTCATTTCATCATCTTGAATCATAGACTCATCAATTTCTCTAGTAAATACGCCGTCCTTTAAGATACCTAAATCATTCAATATCTCTCTAGATTGTGATTTGATACGACAAATATAAATGTTATTCTTTTTTAGCTTCATTTTTTTTCTCACAAGTAGTTCTACTTCAACACCGAATACCTTTTTAATTAAAGAATAAATACGGCGTGCCGTCGTGGCATTTTCTGTTTGAACATTTATGACAAATTGCTGATTGGCAAGACTGAGCGCACCATTCATTCGAATAAGTGCACTGAGCTCTGCTTTTGCATTCGCTTCATCAACTTCTATTCTCGTGAGTTCATTTTTCATATCGGATGCAAAGCTCATTGTTTATCAGTCCTTTCCTTACTAAATCACTTTAGTAAAATTTATTTAGTCTTTTCATCTCTATTAAATTCAATTGTTTCTGTTTCGTTAATTGCGATTTCATAAATCATTTTAGCTAAAATTTCATAATTATGTCGTACATAATTTTGAGTTGAAATTTCAATTAAATCTGGGTGTGTCATCACTTTGATACCTAATTTTTCCATTTCTTGAATATCGCAATGTACAGGTTTAGCATTTTCCTCCCTGTAACGTCTCAACACTTCTTCATTATAGGTTTGTGGCCCACAAATTGCATAATCAATGCATCTTTCACCAATGTGTTCATGTATCGCATTAACATGATCTTCTGCAGTGTAACCTGTTGTTTCACCAGGTTGTGTCATCACATTAGATACATATAATTTTGGTGCTTCACTTTGTAATAAAGCTTTACTAATACCTTTGACACATAGATTGGAAATCACGCTCGTATACAGCGAACCAGGACCAAGTACAATTAAATCAGCATCTTCTAATGCCCTAACCGCCTCTTCCATAGGCTCTACGTCTTCAGGCTCTAAAAATACACGCTTAATCCTTTTATTCTTTTTTGGTATTTCTGACTCACCATAAACAACTTCACCATCATCCATCACTGCATTTAAACGTACACTGGTATTCGTAGACGGAATCACTCGACCCTTTATATTTAAAATTTCACTCAATAACTTTACCGCATGACCAAAATCATCAGTAATATTTGTCAAAGCAGCAATAATCAAATTACCCAATGCATGTCCTTCGACTTGATTCTCTTTAAAACGATATTGAAATAGTTGATTTAACGTTGTTTCTGTTTCGCTTAATGCTGAAATTACATTTCGAATATCTCCAGGCGCAGGAATATCCATTTCATTTCTAATCTTACCTGTACTACCACCATCATCAGCTACAGTTACTATCGTAGTTATATCAATTTGGTAATCTCTTAAGCCACGTGCTAGTACGGATAAACCTGTGCCACCTCCGATGAGTACAAGTTTAATTTTTCTCATTTTTATTTCTCACGCCACTTTCAACATGTGCATCACGATGGTGCACATAGACATTATAGTCAAAGCTATCTTGCAAATCTGCTCCTATACGCTTTGCTAAAGCAACAGACCTATGTTGACCACCTGTACAACCAATTGCGATAACTAATTGTGATTTCCCTTCCTTTTTATAACCAGGAATCATAAATTTTAGTAAATCCATTAATTTCTCAAAGAAGATATTTGTCTCTTTCCATTTCATTACATAATTGTATACAGGCTCATCTTCACCAGTAAGCGGTCTTAGATCGTCAACGTAATGTGGATTAGGTAGGAAACGTACATCAAATACTAAATCTGCATCCATTTGAATACCATGTTTAAAGCCGAAACTTGTCACGCTGATATTAAAGGTATCGATGTCATTGCGATTAAAGTAGTCTTCAATTCTTTTACGCAATTCTTTTGGTTTCATGTATGATGTATCGATCGTATAATTAGCTAAACTTTTTATTTCATTTAAAAGATAACGCTCTTCATCTATAGATTCTATGAGTGAACGTTGACCATTTTCATTTAATGGATGAGCTCTACGTGTTTCTTTGTATCGAGAAATTAGCTTTTCATTTGAAGCTTCTAAGAATATTAAATCGACAATTAAATTAGTATTGCTCTTTATTTGATCTATTTCTTGAATCAATGATTTAAAAAGTTCTTTCCCTCTCAAATCAATTGCTATTGCAACCTTTTGTAATGATGGGTTTCCCTGTTCCATCAATTCAACAAATTTTGGTAACAAAATGGGTGGCAAATTATCAACACAAAAATATCCAATATCTTCTAAACTTTGTATAACGACTGATTTACCAGCACCTGATAAGCCTGTTACAACCAATAATTCACTTTTAATTGTTTCCTTTTCTCCATGTTGCATATCTTCACACCATCCGTTACATATTTTCTATTACACTTCACTATAGATGACAATCTTATCAACCATATTGTCGTTGTATAAAATCAACTAATATTAATCATGCTATCATATTATATTTTACATTAAAAACCACATAGGTAATAGTTTATTATCTTAATTATTAAACCACATTTTAACAACTTCGTCTTTATGTACTTATCATTTTTAAATAATATGTTTTTGTGTGAAAAATCTTATGCTATTTCTTTTCCCAAATAACTTTAAAGATAACAATAATAAACTTTTTATTAACCTCTTTCATATCTCTATATACATACGTAAAAAAGCTAGAATGTTATATTCACCATTAATTCTATGTGATAAACATTCTAGCTATGACTGAATTATTATTTTATTGTTCGTGTACTGCGAATTATATTAATTATGCTTCAATTGTATCCATTAAGTGTTCGATATATGCAATGGCACTTTGTGCAGCAATACTACCGTCGCCAGTTGCAGTAACGATTTGACGTAAACCTTTATCACGAACATCTCCTGCTGCATAAACACCAGGAATGCTTGTACTCATATCTTCATTTGTTACGATATATCCAACTTCGTTTGTAATGCCTAAATTTTCAAATGGCGCAGTTAGTGGTTTCATACCGATATAAACAAACACACCGTCTGCGTCTAATGTTTGTTCAGCACCATCTTTAGTTGATTCTAATGTTACTGACCCTACTTTACCATCTTTTTCATTGATTGTTTTCAGTGTGTGACTCCAGATAAAGTCAATTTTGTCGTTTTTAAATGCACGATCTTGTAAGATTTTTTGTGCGCGTAGTTCATCTCTACGGTGAACGATTGTCACACTATCTGCAAATTTAGTTAAGAAAGTACCTTCCTCAACTGCTGAGTCACCGCCACCGATAACGAATAATTTTTTGCCTTTGAAAAATGCACCATCACATACGGCACAATAACTTACACCGCGGCCACCTAATTCTTGTTCGCCAGGAACACCGATTTTCTTATATTCTGCACCTGTTGAAATAATAACAGCACGTGCTGTAATTTCGCTATTACCTAAATTGATGACTTTATAGTCGCCTTTATCTTCAATTGATTTAATATCGCCATATTGGTATTTTGCACCAAATTTTTTAGCATGTTCGAACATTTTTGTTGATAAATCTGGTCCAGTTACCATTTCGAAACCTGGGAAATTTTCAACTTCTTCCGTATTCGCCATTTGTCCACCTGGCATACCACGCTCTATCATAACAGTGCTTAAATTTGCACGAGATGCATAAACTGCTGCAGTCATACCTGCTGGTCCAGCACCAATAATTGCAACATCAAAATCCACTTGTTCAGCCATTTAAATTGCCTCCTGTTTATTAATTCATTATGCGCATTATATATGATTTCTTGATTTTATTAAACTTATATGCTCAATAAATAATCTATGGTTTTATTTAATTTATAATTAGAAATTTCAAACCAGTCACAGACTTGTTGCTTTGTGACCTTTTGCTCAGAAGCTCTATAATGCATATACACATAAGCTGCAACATAAGCATTTACGTCTGTTAAATCTGATTGTTCGGCAATAATTGCTTCTGCTTGGTCAATCCAAATAATAAATAACATTTCATTATTTTTTAATGCTTCCACATTGTACATCATCAGTAGGCCTTTGTGAATGAAATCTAATTTAGTTAATTTTAAATCTTGAATTAAATAAGTTAGATATAACTTCTCATAATCATTCATTGTTTCTAATACAGACCAAATTTCTTCGGTCATAAATACTTCCTTACCCCTTAATTGATTCAATAAAAAAATACCATATAATCTATGGTGATTATCATCATTCATTAACAGTGGTAAAATTTGTTCATCAAAATATACTTTACTTTCGGCAATGACCCACGGTGCATAGCCAACGTCAACTTGTGCAATATCTTGTAATTTTGACCAAAAATATTTACTTTCTTCAATATTATTTAAATGGTAATAATTAAAACTGAGTGCATTATACATTTGAATTGAAAGAAATTTGCCTTTTTTATATAGAGGTAAGAGCACACTTTGCGAAGCTTCGTATTGCTTTAAATAACAAAGAACGATACCGAGTTTAAACGATTCATCTTCATTCATCGGTGCGACTTTATTCAATAAATTTAAATAGCGTTCATACTTTTCTACATCATTTGTATTGTACAGTAACAACGTGTAATGGCAGAGTGCGTGTACATCGGTGTTATCTTCAGCTAGTAATTGTTCAAACATTTCACGTGCCGTATCATATTTATTGAGATATAAATAGCACATTGCAAGTAAATTACGTAGTACTCGATGTGCTTGAAGTGTGTCACTTTGCCTTAACAAATATTTCTGAGCATCTACTAAACGTCCATGTGAAAATAAATATTGGAAAATTAATTGTATGGCAAATAATTGACTCTCAATTTCTATTTTCTCTGGAGAATGATAAGATACTTCGAACATCTCTTCTAATTCTTCTTGATAATCTTCATCCTCAGCAAGAATAACGTAATTCATTCCAAATAAGAAGGCCTTATTAGGATCATTTTTTATAATATTTAACTGACTTAATTCGTAATAACTATCAGCAACGTCTTCATCTTGTGCAATGCTTTCATAATAAAGCTGTTCTGCTTTATTACTTAATCCCAATTTCACAAGACTTTCTGCATACTTTACTTTGCTCTCAAAATCATGGGGTGACATATCAAGCACTTTTTCGAAGTATTCTGCAGCCTTTTTATAATCTTGATGTTGAAATTTTTGTTCAGCTAATCGCTTATAAAAATGACTATCTAATTTCATTTGTATCACTTTATTGTTTTGCGCCATCTATGTTCACCTCCTAGTTACATGTTTCATTATTTAATTTGCATTGGATTGCCGTATGCGACAGCATAATCTGGAATATCCTTTGCAACGACCGTTCCAGCACCTACTTTGACATTACTACCTATCGTCACACCAGCTAAAATTGTAACATTTGCACCAATTAATGTGTTGTCACCAATCTGAACTGGTCCAGTGCGATATTCATCAACTAAAAATTCATGCGTTAAAATAGTTGTATTGTAGCCTATTACACAATTATTGCCAATAGTAATAAGTTCCGGCTTAATGATATCTGGAACAACCTTAAATGCAAAGGCTGTATTCGTACCTATCTTCATCTTTAATATATGCTGATATATCCATCGCTTAACCTTTAAGTTTGGCATATAGCGACATAGTTCTATGACTATCGTTTGCTTAAATACTTTAACGGCTTTGACATATCGATACATTTGCCAAAGGGGATTAGACCCCTTGGATGGCAACTTTGTTAACTTACGCATAAACAATCATCACTTCACCTTTTTAGTTGGCCAAGCTAAAGGTCCGACAGCTTTATACTGTGGCGCCTTATATTTCACTCTACGTATTACCATTATCACGATACCGACGATAATAAGTACTACGGACATCACTTGTGCAACTCTAATATGTTCTGTCAACATAAGACTATCCGTACGTAATCCTTCAACGAAAAATCTACCGATCGAATACCATATTAAATAGAGACACAACGTATCTCCAACACGTAAATGCTTTCTAATAAAGATTAACACAATAAAACCAATAATATCCCAAAGTGATTCGTATAAAAATGTCGGATGATAGTACTTACCATTTATATGCATATTCTCAATAATAAAATTTGGTATATGTAGGTTCTCTAAGAAACTCTTAGCAACAGGACCACCATGTGCTTCATGATTCATAAAGTTACCCCAACGACCTATACCTTGACCTAATATCATACTTGGTGCAATCACATCACCAATTTGAAATGGATTGAGATTCTTATGTCTACACACAAAGATACCGGTAATAAATCCGCCTATTAAACCACCGTGTATTGCGATACCCCCATGCCAAATCATAGGGATTTCTATTGGATTCTGTGCATAATATGGCCATTGAAATATTACAAAGTAAATACGTGCAACGATAAATCCTACAATAGCACTCCAAAAAATAATATCTACTAACGTATCTTTATCATGACCAATTCGCTTCACACTAGCCTGTGCAATAAAATAGCCAAGTAATATACCAGTAGCGATAATTATGCCATACCAACGTACTGAAATTGGTCCTAATTCAAATGCAATAGGATCAATATAATTTAAACTCATCATCAATTAGTTCTCCTCACTGTGGTGTCCATTTCTCATAATTTCAGCATTGAGACGATCATTGAATTCTTCAGCAGTGTTGATACCCATAATATTTAAACGATAATTCATCGCTGCTACTTCAATGATAACGGCCACGTTACGTCCGGGTCTGACTGGAATCGTCTTCTTCGTGATTTCATTATCTAGGATTTTTAACTTTTCCTCATTTAAACCAACACGGTCATACAATTTATCTTTGTGCCAATTTTCTAAATGAATATTTAAACGTAGCCTTTTTTCAGTTAAAATTGATCCCGCACCAAATAGCGTCATTACATTGATGATACCTAAACCTCTAATTTCAAGTAAATGTTCGATTAACTTTGGCGCTTTACCAATGAGTTCGTCTTTACTCACTTCTCGAATTTCGACATTATCATCTGCAACGAGTCGATGACCACGTTTAACAAGTTCTAATGCTGTTTCACTCTTACCGATACCAGAATCACCAGTAATTAAGACACCTACGCCATAAACGTCAACTAACACACCATGTAATGAAGTCGTTCTAGCTAATTCATGTTCTAAAAACGTTGTCAAACGACCCATTAATTGTGTTGTCGCAATCGTTGATGTAATCAATGGTGTTTCAAGCTCAGTTGCAGCTTGTATCAACTCTTCAGGTGGTTCTAAATCACGCGTTACAATGATAGCTGGTGTTTCGGGGCGACATAGCTTTCTCATTCTACCCTTTCGCTCTTCATCTGGCAACAAGTTATAAAAAGATAATTCCGTTGTTCCCAATAACTGAATACGGTCAGAGGCATAATGAGAAAAATAACCTGCCATTTCTAAACCAGGTCTTGAAATATCAGTATTTTTAATTTGCTTATTTAAACCCGCTTCACCTGCAATAATTTCAAGTTCAAAGCGTTCGACTAAGCTTTTCGTAGTTAACATAGCTTCACCTCTATCAATATTTCTCCTACATTTGCGCTATGTATTTATCATATCAAAAAGCATTGATAATCCATATTAAAAAGTGTAGTAGTTAATAAAATAATTCATACAATACTATTCTACCTTACATTTCTGTTTAGCGATATTACGATATTAAGTCTCTATAATCATGCTTTATCGCTAAATTTCAGCCTAAACTTATAATGCTTTATAGTAGTTTAATGAAATCTATTCGTTATGTATTGAACCAATAAATTAAAGCATAAAGCTCACGCCTTTAAATTTAAGTTCTTCGTCGATTCCGACTGTTACGAATAATTTATCAGCAGTCTAACTTATTATAGAACCAAAATTTAATAGCTCAATATAATTAAAGGCCGATTGGATAATTATAATCCAATCGACCTCATATGAATACACGATAAATTAATATCACTGATATATGCTACTATTGTTGAACTAAGATGTGATTGTATCTCTTTCTAATACTGGCTTTAAGTATCGACCTGTATAGCTTGCTTCAACATTCGCAATCTCTTCAGGCGTACCTGTGGCAACAATTGTACCGCCACCATCTCCACCTTCAGGACCTAAATCAATAATATGATCTGCCATTTTAATAACATCCAAGTTATGTTCAATAATAACGACAGAATCACCATTTTCTACTAATTTATTCAATACTTTAAGCAATCTACTAATGTCATCAACATGTAAACCAGTTGTCGGTTCATCTAAAATATAAATGGATTTACCTGTTGAACGTTTGTGTAATTCTGAAGCTAATTTAACACGTTGCGCTTCTCCACCTGATAATGTCGTTGCGGGTTGTCCTAAGGTTACATATCCTAGGCCAACATCGACTAATGTTTTTAATTTACGATGTATTTTAGGTACATTTTCAAAGAAATTAGTCGCATCTTCAGCAGTCATCGCTAAGATATCAGCAATATTTTTCCCTTTATAAGTTACTTCTAACGTTTCACGATTATATCTTGTACCGCCACATACTTCACATGGAACATACACATCTGGCAAGAAATGCATTTCGATTTTGATAATTCCATCGCCTTTACAAGCTTCACAACGGCCACCTTTAACATTAAAGCTAAAGCGTCCTTTAGAATAGCCACGAACCTTGGCTTCATTTGTTTGTGCAAATATATCTCGAATATTGTCAAACACACCAGTATATGTTGCTGGATTTGATCTTGGCGTTCTACCAATTGGTGATTGATCAATATCAATAATTCGTTCTAGTTGATCAATACCTGTGACCTCATCACAATCACCAGGTTTAACTTTAGATTTATTAATTTCTTTTGCTAATGATTTATATAATACCTCATTAACTAGTGAACTTTTACCGGAACCGGATACACCAGTTACTACTGTCATTGTAGATAGTGGAAATGACACGTTTACACCCTTTAAGTTATTGCTACGTGCACCTTTAACTTCTATCTTTCTGTCAGTAACTTCACGACGTTGTTCTGGTACTTCAATACGTTTCTTACCACTTAAATACTGACCTGTTAGTGATTTTTTATTATTCATAACTTGCTTTGGTGTGCCACTTGCAACAATTTGACCACCATGTTCTCCGGCACCAGGTCCTACGTCCACTAGATAATCAGCAGCTCTCATCGTATCATCATCATGTTCAACAACGATTAATGTATTACCTAAATCTCTCATTTCTTTTAACGTGTTAATCAAGCGATCATTATCACGTTGATGCAATCCAATAGATGGTTCATCGAGTACATAGAGTACTCCAGATAATCTAGAACCAATCTGTGTGGCTAAACGAATTCGTTGCGCTTCTCCACCAGATAGTGAACCTGACGCTCGATTTAAAGTTAAATATTCTAACCCAACATTATATAAAAATTCTAATCGCGAAATAATTTCCTTTAGGATTTGATCGGCAATTTTTTGATCTTGCTCTGATAAATCGATATGTTGATATAAATGTAATGCGTTTTTAATAGAATTCTCTACTATTTCACCAATATTATGACCTGCTACATAAACTGATAGCGCTTCTCTACTCAATCGTTTACCATGACATGTTTCACATGGTAGCTCAGTCATATACTTACTCATCATTTCTCTCACTAGTTCTGATGGTGACTCATGATAGCGACGATTAATATTTGGAATTACACCCTCAAACTCCATTGTACGTTTACGTGTTTGACCATTACGTTGTTTAAAGGTAAATTCGATTTCCTTACCTTTAGAACCATATAAGATGATGTCCTTTTGTCTATCTGTTAATTTTTTATAAGGTTTATCCATATTTATTTTAAAGACTTCGCAAACACGTTTTAACAATGTTGGATAATATTCCGAACTTGTTGGTTCCCAAGGGATGATTGCACCTTCATTCAGTGTTTTGTTTGGATCAGGAACAACTAAGTCTAAGTCTACTTTTAACTTTTGACCTAAACCATCACAAGTTGGACACGCTCCAAAGGGACTGTTAAAACTAAACATACGTGGCTCTAGTTCTCCAATAGAAAACCCACAAATTGGACAGGCGTGATTTTCAGAGAACTTTAACTCCTCACCATCGATAATATCTACGACGAGGTTGCCATCTGCAAGTTGTAATCCTGTCTCAATTGAGTCTGCTAGACGTGTTTCGATACCATCTTTCACAACTAATCTGTCGACTACGACTTCGATAGTATGATTTTTATTCTTATCTAATTCTGGCACTTCATTAATATCAGTAATTTCACCATCTACTCGTACACGAACATAACCTTTCTTACCAATATCATCAATCAACTTCTCATGAGATCCCTTTCTATGAGAAACGACGGGTGCTAACAATTGAATTTTAGTACGGTCTTCCAACTCCATAACACGATCGACCATCTGTTGCACTGTTTGTGATTCAATTTCAATGCCATGATTTGGGCATATTGGTTTCCCTACACGTGCATATAATAAACGGATGTAATCATAAATCTCTGTAACTGTTGCTACCGTCGAACGTGGGTTCTTACTTGTTGTCTTCTGATCAATAGATATTGCAGGTGATAAACCTTCAATTGTATCAACATCGGGTTTATCCATTTGACCTAAAAATTGTCTTGCATATGCACTTAATGACTCTACATAGCGACGTTGTCCTTCGGCATATATAGTATCAAACGCTAGTGACGATTTACCGGACCCTGAAAGTCCTGTCATCACAATCAACTTATCTTTAGGTATTTCGATATCTACATCTTTTAAATTATGGGCACGAGCGCCTTTAACTACAATAGATGGTTGTTTCATATACTTCACCCTTCTGCTTTTAATTCAAATAACATATCTCTCAATTCTGTCGCCTTCTCGAAATCTAAATCTTTGGCGGCTTGTTTCATTTCCTTTTCTATATTGGCAATTGTTTTTTCGCGTTCTTTCTTCGTTAATTTCTTAGGTACTTCTGTTTGTTGTTTTTCATTTGTGTCATCATTTTCTACTGTCGCGCTAATAACGTCATGGATTTGTTTATTAATGGTCGTTGGTGTAATACCATGTTTTTCATTGTATGCCATTTGAATATTACGACGACGTTCTGTCTCATCAATCGCATATCTCATAGAATCCGTAATTTTATCTCCATACATGATTACTTCACCTTTACTATTACGCGCAGCACGTCCAATTGTTTGAACTAATGAACGCTCTGATCTTAAGAAACCTTCTTTATCAGCATCTAAAATTACAACAAGTGATACTTCTGGTATATCTATACCTTCTCTAAGCAAATTAATCCCGACGATTACATCATAGGTACCCATTCGTAAATCTCTAATAATTTCAATTCGTTCTAATGTCTTTATTTCCGAATGTAAGTAGTTAACCTTAATTCCTGCTTCTTTCATATATGTCGTTAAGTCTTCACTCATTTTCTTCGTCAATGTCGTAACTAGTACACGTTCATTTCGGTCTATTCGTTCTTGAATTTCGCCAAGTAAATCATCAATTTGATTTTCCGTAGGTCGGACCTCAATCTTAGGATCAAGCAAGCCAGTTGGTCGAATAATTTGTTGTACCATTTCGTCTGTGTGCTCTAGTTCATAAGGTCCTGGTGTTGCAGAAACGTAGACCAGCTGATTTGTTTTTTCTTCAAATTCTTCAAACTTAAGCGGTCTGTTATCCAGAGCACTTGGCAAACGGAATCCGTGATCAACTAAGACTTGCTTTCGTGCACGGTCACCATTGTACATACCACGAATTTGTGGCAATGTCACATGAGATTCATCAATCATAACCAGCCAATCGTCACCAAAATAATCAAGTAAGGTATATGGTGTCGAGCCCATTGGTCTCAATGTTAAATGAACGGAATAGTTTTCTATACCAGAACAAAAGCCCATTTCTCGCATCATTTCTAAATCATAATTCGTACGTTGCTCTAACCGCTGCGCTTCTAGTAGTTTATTTTCCGCTCTCAATTCTTCCAAACGTTCTGCTAATTCATTTTCAATTCTTTGTATTGCAGATTTCATCTTTTCCTCACGTGTTACGAAGTGGGATGCCGGGAAAATTGCAAAATGTTCGCGCTCTCTCAATACTTCTCCAGTTAAATAATTGACTTCGCGTATACGATCAATCTCATCACCGAAAAATTCAACTCGAATACACATTTCCTCACGAGAAGCAGGAAAAATTTCAACAACATCACCGCGTACTCTAAAGGTACCTCTTCGGAAATCAATGTCGTTTCTAGTATATTGGACGTCAACTAACTTTCTCAGTAACTCACTTCTATCCATTTCCATACCTACACGTACACTTACAACTAAATCTCTATATTCTTCCGGATTACCTAAACCATAAATACAGCTCACACTGGCAATTATGATGACATCATCTCGTTCAAACAAAGCACTTGTAGCAGAATGTCGTAGTTGATCAATTTCATCATTGATTGATGCATCCTTTTCAATGAAAGTATCTGTAGATGGTACATATGCTTCCGGCTGATAATAGTCATAGTAACTTACGAAATACTCTACTCTATTTTCAGGGAAAAATGTCTTAAATTCACTATATAATTGACCTGCTAATGTCTTATTGTGTGCTATGATTAACGTCGGTTTGCCGACTTCTTTGATAACATTACTCATCGTAAATGTCTTACCAGTTCCCGTCGCACCAAGTAATGTTTGATGACGTTTCCCTTCATTTACACCTTTGACAATTTCTTTAATCGCTTCTGGTTGATCACCTTGTGGCTCGAAATTGGATTGTAGTTTAAATGGATAGTGTTCCATGTTGACACACGCCTCCTATATATTTTCTTATGTGACAAATGTAACGCAAAGTTCTATGCTTTAATATTGATTTGTCTACTAAATTGTAAATTATTGTGTATAGTGTATAACCTTATTCTATATTTTAACAGATTTATGCACAAAAAGACAAACGTTTGTTCGTTATTTTAACATGTGTAAACAACAAAAAACAAACATAGTATCTTACCATGTTTGCCTTAATTTATTGCTTTATTTATTTTAAGAAGGTAATTATTTTATAGTTTACAAGTCATTTTTACAACTAGATTGCTTGTAACTTATCATTAATCAACATCATGCTTATGAAATTCGAGTTGATCGATAATAATATATCCCGCTAATAATGACACGACATCAATAAATATGATCCATTCATTATGAAAAAAGCCTTTGGCAACAGATGCCCCAATTAAGATGAGTGTCAAAATAGTGCCGACCCATTTATTTCTCGTCAGCACACTAAATAGTACGACTAATATGCATGGAAAAAATGCCGCAAGCATATACCAAATCATCTATGTCACCCATTTCTATTATTTAGGATTGTCATCGTTGTTTCTCTCAGTTCGGCACGTGGAATAAAGTTCTCAGTTAACATCTCTGGAATAATATTATCTATAAAATCTTGCACGGAACTTAAATGATCAAATTGCATAATTGTTTCTAAAGACATCTCATAAATTTCAAAAAACAATGGTTCCGGGTTACGTTTTTGTATTTCTCCAAATGTTTCATATAATAAATCAATTTTATCTGCTACCGATAAGATTTGACCCTCTAAGGAATCATCCTTACCTTCTTGTAACCTTTCACGATAGATATCTTGGTATGCTTCAGGAATTTCTTCGTTAATAAAATGATCTACCATTTCTTCTTCAACCTGTGAGAATAGTTTTTTTAATTCTCCACTCGCATATTTAACTGGTGTCTTAATATCACCTGTAAACACTTCAGCAAAGTCATGGTTTAGTGCTTTCTCATATAAACTTTTCCAATTCACTTCATTGCCATGATATTCTTCGACAGTTCCAAGATATTGAGCAATTTTAGTTACTTTAAATGAATGTGCAGCAACATTATGTTCAAAGTATTTGAATTGGCCTGGTAATCGAATTAATTTTTCTAAATCAGATAAACGTTTAAAGTATTGATGTACGCCCATGATATCGCCTCCTAAGTTTATTTAATGAATGATTATACTTGCTTTTATAATATCATTCAACAATCAAAATGTCTTATCAAATAGCTGTTAAACAAATAATTAGCAATTTAGAATTTCTATCTTTTCAGTTTATTAAGATTTCATATAAATTTTTATCGTTAAAATAAAGCCACACCGTAATATAACAGTATGGCTTTATCTCATATTAGATATTATTTTTAAATTGTTACTAGTGAATATAGTTATACGCACTAGGTTGTTGTATCGTACGATATGATTTCTGTCCGACGCCTTGCCAATTCATTTCAGAAACAACAATGGATCCATCGGTATTTTTATGTTCTACCACACCAACATGTCCATTTGGACCAGATGTACTTTGCATAATTGCCCCTACTTCTGGCGTATGATTAACTTCATAACCACTTTGTCTAGCTGCATTTGCCCATTGATTGGCATTACCCCATAAATTGCTTACAGGCTTACCTAATTGACTACGTCTATCAAATGCGTAACTTGTACACTGACCATTATCATAGTAATTAGTGCCACCACTACGGCCAATACTTTGTTGTCCACTGTAATAATGATTGGCGTCATATTGATAAGCATTGGAATAATTACTATTTACATCATTATTCCACGATTGATAGTTAGAAAATTGAGTTGGTTGAGCCACATCATTCTGAGGATAATTCGGTGTCAATATTTGCGAATCACTTTCATCTGTTGGTTGTTGTAATGCATCTGGTGTCCCCCAGCTTGCTTTATCATCATTATATAAATGCTTTGAACCTGCTTCCGATATAGCAATAAGTTGCCCCGGATGAATCGTTTCTGTAATCTGTGGATTCAATTTAAATAAGTCATCTAATGATATCTCATGCTTATTGGCGATATTTGTAAGTGTGTCGCCACTTAATACTTCTACGATATCACGATCAGGCACGACCACTTTTGTTCCAGTCGCAATAGAAGTCACACTATCATCCAAATTGTTTAGCGCCTTAATTTCATCGATATTGGTAGCAAATCTTTCAGCAATTTGCGTAAGTTCCATCTCCGAAGATGTTGTATGTATTTGTTCCGCTGACGCTATATGATTCACACCTAAAAACAGTGCCGTCGTCGATGCAGTAACTATTAAACCTTTCTTCATTGTTATGTTCATTCCTTTGCTGTCTTATTATTATACAAATTTAATATAGCACAAAATCTTTTGCCTTATTGAACTGTTAACAGACTGTAATACAATGGTTATTTAGTCCTATATGCAGTAAAATAAAATCCCTTAAGAAAGCTATGGTATAACTAGCTTTACTAGCTTAATATTACTAAAATTGCACCCTTCATATATAAGCTCATGTAATATAACTAGATGATAGAAGCATATAATTAGAACATCATATCAATTTCTGCATAAATTATTGTACTATTGCTGACAACAATGCCACCTCTATATAATAAAAATGCCTTATAAGCCAGTTGCAAGATGCACAACTGTATATAAGGCATAAAATGATTTATAAAACTATTGTATTATGAATGATCCATTTGACTACGTAAGTATGCTTCAATAAATGGCCCAATTTCACCATCCATGACCGCATCAGTCTTACCGGTTTCTTCATTCGTTCTATGATCTTTGACCATTGCATATGGATGGAACACATAAGATCTAATCTGGCTACCCCAGCCAATCTCTTTTTGTTCACCACGTATTTCTGCCATTTCTTGTTCTTGCTCTTCTAATTTTAATTGATATAGTTTAGATTTCAATGTCTTCATGGCAGCTTCTCTGTTCTTAATTTGTGAGCGTTCATTTTGGTTGTTAACAACAATTCCAGACGGATGATGAGTAATTCTAATTGCAGATTCTGTTTTGTTAATATGTTGACCACCAGCACCTGATGCTCTAAATGTATCTACTGTGATATCGTCTGGATTTATATCGATTTCAATATCCGCATTGTTAAATTCAGGAATAACATCACAAGATGCAAAGGACGTATGCCTTCTTCCAGATGAGTCAAATGGCGAAATACGAACTAATCTGTGTACACCCTTTTCAGCCTTTAAATACCCATATGCATTGTGACCTTTCACAGCAAATGTCACACTTTTAACTCCAGCTTCATCACCTGGTAAATAATCCATAATCTCTACTTTAAAGCCTTGTTGTTCACAATAACGTTGGTACATACGTAATAACATGTTTGTCCAATCTTGTGATTCTGTACCACCAGCACCTGGATGTAACTCGACGATGGCATTGTTTGCATCATATGGTCCATCTAATAAGAGCTGTAATTCAAATTGGTCCAAATTATCTTTGAATTGTTGGACTGACGTTTCTAAATCAGCTTTCATCGTTGCATCCTCTTCTTCAAGTAATAATTCTCTTGTCGTTTCCATATCTTCAATTTGTGCTTCTAGATCACGATATGCATTAACAATACTTTTCAAAGCGTTATTTTTATCAATTATTTCTTGTGCTTTATCTTGATTGTCCCAAAATGTTGGATCAGCCATCATTTCTTCATATTCTTGAATATTCGTCTCTTTTTCTTCTAAGTCAAAGAGACCCCCTAAGTTGCTCTAATTTTTCATTATAACTCTCTATATTTCTTTTTATTTCCGATAATTCCATCTAAACATCGCTCCTATTATAATTGAAAATTTACTTACTATTACATAACAATTGATTGAAGAAAAGCTAACTAAAGCTACATAAATGGTTCACTCCGTTTCAATAGTATACGAGCATCATGGTTATTATATGTTAAACTCACACTCATTTTCAAAATAAAACCGGAAGTTGATAATCACAAATCAATGCTTCCGGTTTCATACTGTCACGCTTAAATCACCTAAGCGCCATGACAGTTTTTATATTTTTTACCGCTGCCACAAGGACAAGGATCATTTCTACCAATATGCTCATCTTTAACGTAAGGTTGAGCCTTTACCTTTTCTTTACCATCTTCAGCATTTGCTGATACGTGTTCAGCTTTACCGAAATCAGTCGTTTTGTCACGTTCAATATCATCTTCAACAGTAATGACAGATTTCAAGATATATTTACTTACATCTTCTTCTATTGTTTCCATCATTGTATCAAATAATTGGTGACCTTCATTTTGATAATCACGTAATGGATTTTGTTGTGCATAAGAACGTAAATGAATACCTTGTCTCAACTGATCCATTGTATCGATATGGTCTGTCCAATGATCATCTATAGATCTTAATAGAATCATGCGCTCAAATTCTGCGAATTGACTGCCTATTTTTTCCTTTTGATCTTTAAATGCAACTTCGACTTTTGCCCATACAATTTCAAAGATATCATCATTATCTTTACCTTTTATTTCTGATTCTTTCAAAGCACCTTCGCTTAAGAATACATCATCCACATAGTTGATAAATGGTTCGTAATCTGGTTCGTCCTCTTCGTCATTTACATAGTAACGTACACTGCGTTCTAAAGTAGCACGCATCATTGCTTCGACTAATTCACCACTAGAATCACTATCAATAATACTATTACGCTCTGTATAGATAATTTCACGTTGTTTACGTAATACATCATCATATTCAAGTACACGTTTACGTGCATCAAAGTTGTTACCTTCAACACGTTTTTGGGCAGATTCTACAGCACGTGACACCATTTTTGATTCTATTGGTGTTGAATCATCCATGCCTAAACGGTTCATCATATTTTGTAAACGTTCAGAACCGAAACGCACCATTAATTCATCTTGTAGTGATAAGTAGAAACGACTATCACCTTTGTCACCTTGTCGACCAGAACGTCCACGTAATTGATCATCAATTCTTCGTGACTCATGACGTTCGGTACCAATAACAGCAAGACCACCAAGTTCTTCAACGCCATCGCCTAGTTTAATATCCGTACCACGACCAGCCATGTTTGTAGCGATTGTTACAGCACCCTTTTGACCTGCGCCTGCTACAATTTCTGCTTCTCGTTCATGGTTTTTAGCGTTTAATACATCGTGTCGAATACCTTTTTTCTTTAATAAGTCTGAAATATATTCACTCGTTTCAACTGCTACTGTACCTAATAGTACCGGTTGACCCTGTTTGTGCTTTTCAATGACATCTTCAACGACTGCATCGAATTTACCTTTTTGACTAATATAAATTAAATCCGGTTTATCTTGACGTTGTACAGGTTTATTGGTAGGAATTTGTGTTACCGTCATATTATAAATATTGCGGAACTCTTCTTCTTCCGTCTTAGCAGTACCTGTCATACCAGATAGTTTATTGTACATTCTGAAGTAGTTTTGGAATGTAATTGAGGCCATGGTTTTGGATTCGTTTTGAATCGTCACACCTTCTTTAGCTTCAATGGCTTGGTGCAGACCTTCTGAGAAACGTCGACCAGGCATTGTACGTCCAGTAAATTGATCGACGATTAATACTTCGCCGTTATTTACCATGTAATCTACGTCTTTTTGCAGTGTCACATGTGCGCGCAATGCTGTATTGATATGACTAATGATTTCTACGTTTTTAACATCATAGAGGTTATCGATTTTGAACATACGCTCTGCTTTATCGATACCTTGTTCTGTTAATTGAACTGCCTTTGTTTTTTCGTCATAATTATAATCATCTTCATTTTTTAACATCTTAGCGAAAACGTTAGCTTGTGTATATAATGAAGTAGATTTTTCCGCTTCACCAGAAATAATCAATGGCGTACGTGCTTCATCGATTAAGATTGAGTCTACCTCATCAATGATGGCATAGTTTAAAGGTTTCATTACACGCTCTTCAGCATAATTCACCATGTTATCACGTAAATAATCGAAACCAAGTTCATTATTGGTACTATAAGTGATATCACTTGCATAAGCGTCACGTTTTTCTTCGGTAGACTTACTATTTAAGTTCAAACCAACCGTCAAACCAAGGAACTCATACAATTCCGCCATTTCTTGACTTTGACTACTTGCTAAATATTCATTGACAGTAATAACGTGTACCCCACGACCTGTTAACGCATTGAGGTAGGTTGGCATCGTTGCTGTTAAAGTTTTACCTTCACCGGTTCTCATTTCAGAGATATCACCATTATGAATCGCGATACCACCCATAACTTGAACTTTATATGGACTCATATTAAAGACACGCTTTGCACCTTCTCTTACTAATGCAAATGCTTCCGGTAGAATTTCGTCTAATATTTTATTTTGTTTCTTAATGTCCTCTTCATCACGCAATCTTTCTTGATATGATTGCGTTTTTTGTTTAATTTCATCGTCTGTTAATATCGATATATCCTCTTCTAATGCAAGGACTTTATCGGCTAATTTGCCAAGGCGTTTTATTTCTTTTTTATTGCCATCTGCAATTTTTGATAAAAAACCCATTTTGTTCGCTCCTTTAGCTTAATAACTCTTAGCTTACAACAATTTATGATATCATTTATAAGCCTAAATTTACACTTATAGACCTCTCTATTTCCTACTTTATTAACATATATGTGTCAATTCATTAATATCATTGTATTGCCTTAATTAAATACTACCCATTGATATAACTTTGCATGTACTATTATATTTCACTTTCAAATTATTTCATAGTAACATAACAAAAATTGGGCGTCCACGATTTAACATAATCATGAACGCCCTGCGTACAAATCATTTATAGAAAGTACAAAGATTAATCAGTAGTTTCAATCAATCCATATTTCCCATCTTTTCGTTTGTATACGATGCTAGTTCCATCAGTTTCACGATCTGTGAAAATAAAGAAATCATGCCCTAAAAGATCCATTTGTAATACTGCCTCTTCTGAATCCATAGGTTTCAAACTGAAGTTCTTTGCACGGATAATTTCGATATCACCGTCACCATCATTTTCAATTGGCTCGGCTTCTAATTGTTCAGCTTCATTTTCTTCTGGTAGTGAAGCGAACACTTCTTGTTCACCGCGATTACGCTTTTTGCGGTTAACACGTGTTTTATATTTTCTTACTTGTCTTTCAAGTTTATTATTGATTAAATCAATGCCAGCGTATAAATCATCGTGGCGTTCTTCAGCTCTCAAAGTAACATTTTTCAATGGAATAGTTACTTCAATCTTAGTAGCTGAATTTTGATATGTTTTTACTTTAACGTGCGCAGTTGCGTTTGGCACATCGTTAAAATAGCGTTCTAATTTACCAATTTTCTCCTCAATATAGTTGCGAATCGCATCAGTAATAGTGAGGTTCTCTCCGTGAATTTCAAATCTAATCATAGTAATCGACTCCTTTAAAACCTCTATATTGGTAATATTGCTTACTCATATAATACCACGTTTATGCTACCGTGCAAACGTAAACACATCGAATTTTCTGATTTTTCTAATAAAAAGCTTTTCCGCAGCTTGATGCACCGTTAATCCAGTCGTATAAATATCATCTACCAACAATACTTGTGCATGAGTTAAATCAATATCGTCTATGACATGGAATGGATTACGCGCATTAATTCGATTACTTTTTGGCAAATTCGCCTGTTTCTCTCTATAATCCATCGTAAGCACTGCTTTATATTGTATACGCATTTGTGACAGTACCATCCTAATAGGATTAAAGGTTCTTTGATAATCGCGTTCCTTGGGTGATGGTATCGGTATAATTAAATCATAGTGTTGCTTTGGTAAGTTCATCATTGATGCGAATTGTTCACACAAGGCAACATCTTTATCAAATTTATATCGCTTTATCAAATCCTTCATTACGCCATCATATTGAAATTGACAATATAATTGATCCATTAACGTATAATTGCTTTCTAAGTATTTACAGTCTAAACATGTCTGTTCTTCTGTACTTAAATACTTTAAACATCTCGAACAACGCTTTATATTATCTTTTATTTTCACTTTTTCCCAAAGTTTTGTGCATTGTTTACAAAATAGTGTAGCTGGTTTGAACAATGTAACTGCATTTAATGGTTCGGTAAAATAACCTCTACAATGGAGGCATTTAATCATGAATCCACCCCTTTTTACGTGCGAGTTTATTCATCTGCACAATTGTACTTCGTGCTTTAATCATCTTAAATGTAATACCTTGATGACAGAACATGACTAAACCAGTTGGTGATGCCATTTTTCTACCAACCCGCCCAGCTATTTGTATTAATGCACTACTTGAAAATTTATGACTGTCTACAACAATTACATCTAAGTTAGCCATCGTGAATCCACGCTCTAAAATTGTCGTTGTAAATACAACACGATATTGTCCGCTTCTTAATGCCTCAACTTTATCCAACCGATATGGATCTTGACTATGTACAGTCGTAAGCGTTTCAATATCTTTGTGATAAATTTGATACATATATTCCATTATTTCAATATTATGAAAGAATACAAGTGTATACCGTTTAGCTTGTATTTGTTGGGTTAATAAACTTAAAAACTTAAATTGCTTTTTATGAGGGATAATTCGAAAGTATTTAAAAATAGGTACTGGCAAGGGGTATTGGTGAAATCTCGCTGGCAATCTAATGATGTGTGATTTATCAAATTGTTTGATTAACCATGGTGTTGGTGTAGCAGTCATATAAACTGCACTACCATCTTCATTTTGAGCAGCAGTAATGACTGACATCAGTGTAGGGTCCATTGATAATGGAAATGCATCAACCTCATCCACAACAATAAAGTCGAAATGACCTTTAAAGCGCATTAATTGATGCACAGTAGCAATAACAAAATGTCCATCGAATTTTTGCCTTTGTCCTTGATACAACACATCGATTTGTTCATCGTGAAAGGCCTCTCGTATTCTGATTTGCAGTTCAATTATCACATCGACACGTGGAGATACGATAGCTACATTTAAACCTTGTTTTCTTGCTTGATGAATCGCCTCAAATATCATTTCAGTTTTACCAGCACCTGTGACAGCATATAGTAATAGCGCTTGACGTTTCATTAATGCCGTCACAATTGCTGCAGAGGCATAATGTTGTTGGGGAGATAACTTGAAAGGTAAATCATAAGCTGCTTCACTCTTTTTATGCCCTGTTACAGTGATATAAACTTGATGATGACTATCCATTTTTCCAAGAGAAATACAGTTTCGACAATAAACAATTGCTTTATTTAGACAATCCGACCGATACGTATAAAAGTGTTGCTGAACTGTTGTTTCACATTGTTTACAATGCCACTGACCTCCAATGTCACATACACCTGTAGTTACTTCATGAATCGTTTCTGTCGTTAATAACTTGCGATCTGTTACTAACCTTCCATAATAATGTATATTAAATCTACCTCCTTTAATTAAAAAAAGACATCACATTACCGAAGCATGTCATGTCTTTATCTCTATATGTTCTTAATCTAAGCGAATATTTCTACCAACGTACCCTACTGCTATGCCACCAGAACCTAAATGTGCAGCGACAACAGGTCCAAAATATGATTTGTGAATTTTATGTTGTGGGAATGTCTTTTGCACTTCATTGTACAACCACTCACCATCTTCTTCGATGTCACCCACGACAACATGTAAGGTCACTTCATCAAAGCCTTGAATATGTTCATTTACTTTTTCAATAATTTTTTTCAATGCACGCTTTTTAGTTCTTACCTTTTCATCTGGAACAATTAAACCGTCATCGAATTTTAGAACAGGCTTCATTTTTAACATTGTACCAATCCATGCTTGCGCACCTGTAATTCGTCCACTCTTTTGTAAATTTTTCAGATCATCTACCATCAGAATGGCCCCCGTAACATCAATCATGCGATTTAATTCTTCGAGAATCTGATCAGGTTTATTTCCCTGTTCAACCATTTCGATAGCACGCAAGACGTAACTGCCTTCAATCATGGCTGCTAACTTCGAATCAAAGGTATGTACGTTGATGCCTTCAATCATTTCACCAGCTTGTGTAGCAGTTTGATAACAACCACTAATACCAGATGATAAGAAGATACAGATGACGTCGGTATACCCTTCTCCACGTAATGCTTCAAAATGCTCTATAAAAGTACCAATAGCAGGTTGACTTGTTGTTGGTATAGTTTTAGATGTCTTCATCTTGTCATAAAATTCTAATCTAGAAATAGATTCATTTTCAACGAAATTTTCCCCAGTATCAAACGTAACACTTAAAGGGGCAACTCTTATATTATATTTATCAATTAATGTTTGTGATAGATAGCTTGTAGAATCTGTCAAAACAGCAATCTTCATCATAATCCTCCTTCATTATACTCACAACAATAATACATTATTTTTAGTTAAAAGAAAATTTATTTTTAAACATTTAATACAGGCTTCATTTCAGTGTATACTATATATAAATTGACTAACACGTATAATAAATAACATATATAATTTACGTCGTTTTTATTGGAGGGCAAAATATTGGGAGAATCAATTATTACAATTAAACGTGCACATACAATAGAGAATGTAATTAACAAATCACGTTTTATTGCACATATTCAACCTGTTGCTTCCGAACAAGAAGCAAAGGACTTTATTGAACATATCAAGAAAGAACATAAAGAAGCGACACACAACTGTTCAGCTTATACCGTTGGTGATCAGATGAATATACAAAAGGCCAACGATGACGGTGAACCAAGTGGTACAGCAGGTATACCAATGTTAGAAATCTTAAAAAAATTAGACATACACAATGCCTGTGTTGTGGTTACACGCTATTTTGGTGGTATAAAACTCGGTGGTGGCGGTTTAATCCGCGCATATAGTGGTGCCGTTAGAGATGTGATTTATGATGTAGGACGTGTACAATTAAGGCCAGCCATCCCAACTACGGTCAGTATTGGTTACGATTTAACTGGTAAATTTGAGTATGAACTTGAAACGACTCCCTTCTTCTTGAGAGATACTGTCTATACAGACAAGGTGAGTTATCAAATCGATGTAGTAGCTACCGATTATGATGACTTTATCGCCTTTTTAAACCGCAATACATCTGGTAATTATGATTTAACACAGGATGATATCGTACTTTTACCATTTGATATCGAAACTGCGTAGCCTCAATACTTTACTAGACATACAATCAACATCAGCAAATTCGTCTATTTGTATACAAATAGACGAATTTTAATATTTATATTGTCCTTCGTCATGTAGTCTATTAAAGAGAAAACATTTCAAAGAGTAGCGTCAGATGGCATTGCTCGTTTTCAACCAGTCTTATAGTTATATTAGCTCGATTACAAACACTTAATAATTTATTTCTTATTAAAAACTCAAAGATATTCATTCTATTTTAACTTGCTACAGTGCTAAAAATAAGACCTATTCGACTTAGCCGAATAGGTCTTATTTGATCAGCAATTAATCATGCTTTTCCTTATTTTCTATTAATTTCAATAATGGTCTATAATCATCGTCTATCAATCCCGTAAACTCTACAATTAATTCTATTGTTATCAGTATCAAGATTAACATCATCAAGACACCCCATGGTTGAGATAGATACAAGATGATACTCGACAAACTGAACAATAATGCTATCGAATAAATTAACATGACAGTTTGTCGATGCGTGTATCCTAAATTCAATAATTTGTGATGTAAGTGCGATTTATCAGCTTGCATAATATGTTGACCCTTTTTCACACGTCTAATCATCGCAAATAATGTATCGATAAATGGTACTGCTAATATAACAATTGGGAAGAATAGCGATACAAATGTAATATTTTTAAAACCAAGTAGTGACAAGAACCCAACTATAAATCCAATTAACAAGGCACCACTATCTCCTAAGAATATTTTTGCAGGATGGAAATTAAAACATAAAAATCCGAGCAGTGAACCAATTAAGACACTACAAATCATAATAATAAAAACATTTGCCTGCAAAATTGCTATAAAACCTATTGTAATTAATGCAATCATCGAAACACCTGATGCCAAACCATCAAGACCATCAATTAAATTAATCGCATTTGTAATTGCGACTATCCAAATCACCGTAATTGGAATAGCTAAGATTCCGAAATGAATGGTCGGACCAATTGGCAATGAAATAAAATCAATTGTCACACCATAATATACTACTACTAATGCTGCAATAATTTGACCTAACAATTTCAATACCGGCTTCAAATCGTAGATGTCGTCTATCAATCCTACTAAATACATTAACACTGCACCAATAACCAAAGGTTTAACTTCCGTTTCAATTGGGTGCCCTAACCATATTCCTAATAAAAAAGATAACAAGATTGTAGTTCCGCCAAGAACAGAAACAGGTTTTGTATGAATCTTTCTGAAATTAGGTTTATCTACAATACCTAATTTATGGGACACCTTTATGATAATTGGTGTGAGTATTAAACTGACAATCATTGAAAAAATGATTAATAATAACGTATACATCAGTTCACCTTCAATAAAATAATTCAAAATTATTTAGATTTAAATTTTAGTAAATGAGTTATTCTTTATAATAATAAATTCACTAGTTCATTATGTATTCAACGTATAATATATTTATAACAGCATAATGTATTGAGCAAATTATATTCTATAAATCACTTAACTCTATCATACATGATTCGCTTTTACATATACAAATGGTAATGAGATAATGACTACTAAATGTACAAAATAGTTAATATTTTTATATAATAAGCGAATTATTATTTAGTTATTTCCTCAAACAAATATTTTAACATGAAATTATAGTGATTGTTATAACTTTCTGTTTACATATTGATGACAAAATGTAAGTTTTCACTTACAATAACTAAGGGTTATTCAAAAGGAGCGTAAAATAAAATGTTCGAAGCAATTATTTACAATATTTCAGTTATTGTAGCAGGAATCTATTTGTTCCATCGATTACAATATTCCGAAAATCGAAACATGGTGTTTTCTAAAGAATATGTAACTGTATTAATGACAATTGTTGCATTATTATTATCGGCCTATCCAGTAACGATCTTTAATGAATATTCGTTGTACTTAACATTTGTTCCTATTTTATTTCTAGGACGCTTTACGAACACTTTCTACACTGTGTTATCAGCAATTATCGTGGCATTGATTAATGTCTTATTAGGCAATGATACGGTGATAGCTGCAGTTATACTTGTAGTCATAGCTATTATTGTAGGCGCAGTTGGTCCATTTTTAAAGCAAAATGATATTATATCCATTCAAATTTTGAATGCGATTGCTTTAATTATTTTTGCAATATTGTCGTTAATAAGTCCATATTATGAATTTAAAGAAGTGCTTTATCTTATTCCGCTATCTTATGTGTTATCAATTGCCTCTTCATTTACTTTTGTAGATATGTGGCATTTCTTCTCGTTAGTTAATCGCTATGAGAATGAAGATAAGCTAGATTACTTAACTGGCTTAGGCAATGTAAAGGAATTTGATAGACATTTAAACGAAGTGACACGTATTGCCGAAACAAATAACGAAAGCCTAGGATTATTGTTAATCGATATTGATGGCTTTAAAGATGTTAACGATACTTATTCACATCAATCTGGTGATGCTGTCCTTAGACAAATAGCACAGCTATTGAAAAACTATGTCCCTCAACAATTTAATATTTTTCGTAATGGTGGCGAAGAATTTTCAATTGTCTTAAACGACTATACTTTGGATCAATGTGTAAAGTTAGGTGAAAGTATACGTGCAGGCGTAGAACAATCCACATTCCATTTACCAAATAAAGAAGTTATTAAATTGTCTGTCTCAATTGGTGTTGGTTATTTAACACAAGAAGATTATAAGTCACAACGAAAGGTCTTTAAAGTTGCAAACGATATGTTACACATGGCTAAGAATGAAGGCAGAAATCAAGTCATGTTTAACCCTATTGTAAAACTTTAATACAACCTATTTAATCATGTAGTACTGTTCGTACTATTCAAATTTAATTGCAACAAGTCTTATTACTTTTATTCAATAACATTAGGACACATCTATATAAGATGATTACTGACGTATTAAACGCAGTGATCATCTTTTTTATTGCGCGTCGTTGACTTTATAATATGATATAAGACACAGTTGTCATCATTTTAAAAATAGCCAGCTAATAAATGACACTAACATTATTACTTAAAATAGAGCATCACCTATTTTAGTAACATTACAGCAAATAGTTTATGGTGATTGCACAATTATTTATATTTTAGCCTATTTATTACGTTCTCAATTAATAAGAAATATTAAAAAATGATGACGGAATAATCATTGCTATTGAAAGTTCTAATTGTACACTGTAAACTTTCAATTGTTCTATAAACTACAATTATGGGGGTGAATCATCTATGTCAGAGTCGATTACAATCATTGATGAAGATAAAGTTATCGATGTAGTACTCATAGCTGGGAGAATATTATTGGAGAGTGGCGCTGAAACTTATCGCGTAGAAGATACGATGAATCGTATTGCTGCAAGTTATGGATTAGATGATACATATAGTTTTGTCACTTCCACAGCTATTATATTTTCACTAAACAATCGTACTAATACGCGACTCATACGTATTCGTGAGCGTACGACGGATTTGGAGAAAATTGCATTAACCAATAGTCTCTCACGTAAAATTGCTAGCAAACAACTGGATATCGATGAAGCAAAGTCAGAACTCATTCACTTACACCATGCTTCGTTACAATTTTCATCTATAACAAAATTCTTTGCTGCAGCAATTGCTTGTGGATTCTTTCTCTTTATGTTTGGAGGCGTTATGCATGACTTTATTTATGCAATATTGGCAGGAGCCGGTGCTTTCTTGACCTTTGACTTCGTGCAACGCTTTATTCAAATCAAGTTCTTTTCAGAATTTATTAGTGCCGCAGTAGTTATAACAATTGCAGCATTTTTTACACATATAGGATGGGCACAAAACCAAGATATTATCACTATTGCTGGTGTTATGCCATTAGTACCAGGAATATTAATTACGAATGCCATTCGTGACTTAATGGCTGGTGAGTTACTTGCCGGGATGTCTCGTGGCGTCGAAGCTGCCCTCACATCTTTTGCAATTGGTGCAGGCGTTGCAATTGTCCTATTACTATTTTAAGAAAGGAGCAGTAAAATGGTCTTGATATATTGTCTTCTCCAATTTGTTATTAGTTATTTAGCTACAATGCTTTTTTCTATTATCTTTAATGCACCACGACGCTTATTGTTAGCATGTGGTTTTGTTGGCGCTATGGGATGGTTTATTTACAAATTAACGGTTGATTTAGATTTAGGTAAAGTTATGGCATCATTTTTAGGTAGCTTTATCTTAGCCTTAATGAGTCATGTGATGAGTCGACGTTACAAGAGACCTGTCATTATCTTTATTGTTCCAGGTATCATCCCACTTGTGCCTGGTGGATTAGCATATGAAGCGACACGCTTTTTAGTCAGTAATCAATACACACACGCAGTTAACACATTCCTAGAAGTGACATTAATTTCAGGTGCCATTGCCTTTGGAATATTATGTGCTGAAATAATTTATTATCTCTATACACGCATCAAACAATATTTTGGTAAAATGAATGGTAAGATATATAAAAAATCTTATAATATGAACAACAGAGCTTAAGAGGTGTTAACTATGAAAAAAGATATAATCGATCGTTTAACAAAATACGTCATTATTGATACACAATCTGATCCTGAATCAAATACAACACCATCTACTGAAAAGCAGTGGAATCTATTAAATTTATTACAACAAGAGTTAACAGATTTAGGTTTAGAAACTGAATTAGATGACAATGGTTATTTATTTGCAACCTTAGCAAGTAATGTCGAAGCGGATTTACCGACCGTAAGCTTTTTAGCACATGTTGATACGTCACCAGATTTTAATGCTACAAATGTAAATCCACAAATAATCGAAAATTATGATGGCAATACTATTAAATTGGGCGATACAACACGTGAATTATCACAAGATGTCTTCCCTGGCTTAAAGCAAGTCGAAGGACATACATTGATGATAACTGACGGTACATCTTTATTAGGTGCAGATGATAAAGCTGGTGTTGTGGAAATTATGGAAGCAGTAAAATACCTTACTGAACATCCAGAAATCAAACACGGTGATATTCGTATCGCCTTTACTCCTGATGAAGAAATCGGTAAGGGACCTCACGCATTTGATGTGGAACGTTTCAATGCTGATTTCGCTTATACGATGGATGGTAGTGAGTATGGAGAATTACAATATGAAAGTTTTAATGCTGCAGAAGCGAAGATCACATGTCATGGTGTGAACGTACACCCTGGTTCTGCCAAAAACACTCTTATTAATGCTATATTACTCGGCCAACAATTCAATGCCTTATTACCACAACAAGAAGTCCCTGAACGTACAGAAGGTTATGAAGGATTTTATCATTTGATGAAATTTAATGGTGATGTAGAGAAAACAACGTTACAATATATTATTCGAGATCATGATCGCGAACAATTTGAATTACGTAAAAAACGTCTGCTCGAAATTAAAGAAGATATCAACACACATTATCAAGATGATCCAATCGAAATAGAAATCAATGATCAATATTATAATATGGGTGAAAAAATTGCCGAAAACCCACACGTTATTGATATCCCAAAACGTGTTTTCGCAAATCTTGGTATCGAGCCTAATACAGAACCTATACGTGGCGGTACAGATGGATCACAACTCTCGTATATGGGCTTACCAACACCTAATATTTTTACTGGTTGTGCTAACTTCCATGGCCCATATGAATATGCCTCAATTGATGTTATGGAAAAGGCAATCGATGTAATAATTGGTATTGTACAAGAAGTCGTTAACACATACGAACAATAATTTATCTAGGAGTATTCAGGTCAATCGTTAGGTTATTATGATTATCACTTATCACATTCGATAGAGAAAACAAAGAATGTAGCTAGTCGTAAAAGATTATGGACAGAAAAATCGATGATTTTTACAATTTCACAGTAAAAATCATCGATTTTATTTTTTAGTCTGAAAGACTAAAGTCCCGGATCCATATACTATTTATTAATAATATGCTGAATTAATCGCATTCTACGAACATAACATAAACTTTATTCTAATTTATTTTGTCGAATCAAAATCTGTTTTTAATAGCTTAATAGCTTGAACAGCATAATGTCTGATTTGAATTCCCATTTTAAAATCAGTAAAATACTTTGGCATTTGAATAAACGTATTAAACATAGATGTAACACCCATTGATTCAAATAAATCAAACTTATCGTCAGTCGCACATATCGCAATTGATGGTTTATGATGCTTCGTCGCTAATTCCGCAATACGAATCGTCGTCGTTTCTAATAAACGGTCTTCTTCACTTACACCCTCGCCAAATATTACTAAATCAGCTTGTGCTATCAGCGATTCCAAGTGCGTAATTTGGTCAACCAACTCATGACTAGTCATAATCTCAGCATCATATAAAGCATGAAGTACAGCTGCAATACCACCACCTGCACCACCTTTAGCAATAGGACCAAGCGCGAGTTTCATTTCACTTTTAAATATTTCACTTAAATACCAAATCAAGTTATCAATTTCTGCCGCATCGTTTCGCTCAAGACCTAATTGCTCGTGAAGTTGAATAATTTCACTTTCCTTACCATACAATTTACTGTCAAAATCTGACATCAATTGTAACCTGACATCTTTAAGTTGTGGATGTAACCCAGAAGCGTCTATTTTTCGAATATATTTCAATACACGCGTTCCTTCAGTGACATCGACTTCATTTGCTTCATCATCGTAAAACTTCATACCTAGTGCTTGCAACATACCCGCACCACCATCAAAACTATCAATACCACCTAATGAAATAATGATATGTTTAGCATGATTTTCCAAAGCATCTACGATAAGCTCTCCTAAACCATAACTCGTACGTTGATTGATTGGTTTAGTCCCTTTTAAAAATAAATTCCCTTCAATGACAGTTACATCATTATCCGTAATACCATAAACAGCTTCTACTTTATTCATATCTGCATCATGTGTCATAATTCTGTATTTCGTTCCCGATTGCCATAAAAATACAGAATCCATTAACTCATGACGACCATTAAATAATGGTACTTGAACGATATCTGCACGTTCAATCTGGCTCGCTACCGCTTCTTCCACATATCTATTCGCTTGGTAACTTGAAATAATACCATTAAATTCATCCATCGCCACTAATACTTTCATCTTGTCACCTCAAAATATTTATATTAACAACAATTACTATATACTAATTTAAGCATTATTTATTTCAATACATAGTACAATTCAAAAATAGTTAGTGAGTCACAAACGACTTAATGTCGTCACTACATGCTGTTTTTATACACATGTGGCACGCTTCCCACTCACGAAATGATATAGCTACAAAATTTAAGTGCTATAATTTGGCGCACTATCATATCGCAAGCTATAATTTCCCATTCATTTTTACATTATACATGTCATTATCATTTTTTTCACATTAAAAGATAAAATAAGCGCTTGTGATAGGTTTCCATATTAGAAACATACTACAAGCGCTTGTGCTAATTTTTAAGTTTATTATTCTTCAGCATTTGCTAAAGAACTTACATTGATATTTTCGTGATCTGCATTCCAAACCGCTTGTCCCTTCACAAAGTAAAATGCTTGTGGCGATTCGTGCTTTACATTTGTCTTCTCTTCAATATAGTTAGATAATTCACGTTCTTGTTGAACGACTAAATAGTATCCATCCATATCTCGTTCATATAAAAATTTGTTAAATTGATCAAATGCATCTGCTGAAATAGGACAAGTTTCACTATGTTTCAGTACAAATACATAACTATTTTCTTCAATAACTTGTTCAAACTGGTCAATCGAACTCAGCTTTATAGCCATTCTATTCACCTCTAAAAATATTTAACACACAATAAGTTCCAAATTGTGTGAAAGTGCCACGATATTAACATATCATCGTTTCCAATTATACACAATTACCTTTTTGTTGTTAACCGTTTATTTAAATTCTTATAACTAATCAAAAATATTATCTCGTTTTAACTATCTTTAATTTTTTTATACTTCTTGTTAAACGCTTTATCATAACGTTCTAGGTCTTTCCCCTCTTTAGGTAATGCATCGATATCCATTTTCTCTATTTTTTCACTTATTTCTATCGTTTCTTCTCTTGTTTCATAATAATTTTGTAAACTATAGTACATTTCTATTGCATTTTTACGCGCATCATTGACGTAACCACTAGTGATTTCTGTTTTATTTAAATCTCTAATTTCCTTAGTAATCAGCGGCATAATATCATCGTTAATTAATTTTTTTACCTTTTGAGGATCCGAAGAATCAAAACCATCATCTACAGTTGATTTTAATGCTTTATTATTTTCTTCTAATTTTTCCTCAAAATATTTCACATCTGATGTTGCGCCAGCTTTTTTAGCTTTTTTCATATTTGCCTCAACCTGCGAACGATTCTTCTCAAATAATTTCGTATAATCTAATATGTCTTCATTAGCCTTTATAGATTGATTATATAAATCGACAAACTTTTTTGTTTGATTTAGTGCTTTTTTCTTATCTTGAACAACCTCTAGGTATTCAGATTTAAGCGCTTTGGTTTCAGCAGATTTAGCAGGTAAATGTTTCGCTGCCTTTTCATATGCATCCATTTTAGGAATAACCTTACTATTTATTTTATTTTGTAAATCATTAAACTCTTGCTTATTCTTATCAGTGGTGTCTGTTTTACTTAAATCATCCAAACGTTTAAGTTGGATACTGTCCATTGCTTCTTCTACATTCTTCCCTTTATTTTTAACATCATTCAATGATTTGTTAAAATCTCTAAATTCAGAAGACCATTTATGACTACATGACGTCAATATGATTGATATACTAAGTAATAAAACGATGCAAAGTATTCTTTTCATTTCTGCACTCCTTATTATTCCGTATTATACAGAAACTTATTTAACTTGAAAATGATATGTGATATATTATTTCAGAATTTACAGTTTAACAAGAATAAAATCAGAATAAAAGGAGCGCTCAACTTAATGTATTCTCAAGTACAAAATTTTATCATTGAGGATAAAAACATTGATTTTGCACAGCAGTATGAAACGCTTAGTACAACTTTATTTAACCTTTTAGATACGCCCGTAAAATCAACGCACCATATTGGTGGTACGAAACATTTTAATTATCCTACCGAACCTATCTTAGACATTCTTGTAGGAGTAGATAATTTACATGACATAACATCTTTAGATGAAAAACGACTGAATTATGCTGGCTTCTATCGTTTACATCATCCATATAAAAAGAAAGTGGTCATGGCTCAATTTAATAACCTTATTGATTTAAAGCAAATCGCCCGTCTACATATTATCCAAAAGGATTCTACGCTATATAATGATTACTTATTAAGTACAAAGTATTTAGAAAATAATCCATCAGCAGCGCAAACTTTTGGAAATGCTAAACAAAATATTGCTCAACATGCACCTACAATTCGTGCATATGAGAATCAAAAGCAACAGTTATTCTCTAAATTATTAAAGCAAATACATACAGATTAATTTGAATCGGTTTTTACGTTCACTTTTCATACAGACATGGTATAATCAACTCAAATTTTAATAGATGTATAAGTTTTGTGATTAACTAGCATACTATTTAGCAAATACCCACAAATATTGCTATAATGTATAAATGAATTCACTAGGAAAGGACGTACAATACATTGCATAAAGATGACATCTTAAAGGAATTAGAAGCAATTGTACCTAAAGATATAATAAAGATTGATGAACCTTTAAAGCGCTATACATATACAGAAACTGGTGGTCAAGCAGATTACTACTTATCACCAACCACACATCAACAAGTGCAAGCGATTGTGCACTTTGCTTATTCCAATGATATTCCTGTTACTTATTTAGGTAATGGATCAAATATTATTATTCGTGAAGGCGGCATAAGAGGGATTGTTATCAGCTTACTTTCACTCGATTATATTGAAGTTTCAGATGATGCTATTATTTCTGGAAGTGGTGCTGCAATCATTGATGTTTCACGCACTGCAAGGGATTATAGTTTAACTGGTTTAGAGTTTGCATGTGGCATTCCGGGTTCTATTGGTGGTGCTGTATTTATGAATGCGGGCGCCTATGGAGGCGAAGTAAAGGATTGTATTGATTATGCTCTTTGTGTAAACGAAAAGGGAGAATTAATCACCTTAACTAAGCATGAATTAGAATTAGATTATCGAAATAGTATTGTTCAGAAACAACACCTTGTAGTTTTGGAAGCTGCTTTTACACTTGAACCGGGTCATAAAGAAGACATTCAATCGAAGATGGATGATTTAACTGAACGCCGAGAAACAAAACAACCATTAGAATATCCTTCATGTGGTAGTGTATTCCAACGCCCACCTGGACACTTTGCAGGAAAACTAATACAAGATTCAGACTTACAAGGTCATCGCATTGGTGGAGTTGAGGTTTCAACAAAGCATGCTGGCTTTATGGTTAATGTTGATAAAGGTACCGCCACAGACTACGAAGATTTAATACATTATGTACAAAAGGTCGTTAAAGAAAAATTCGATGTGGAGTTACATCCAGAAGTACGAATTATCGGAGAGCATCCGCAAGACTAGTTAGGAGACAGATACAATGGTTAATATTTATGGTCCAACGGTAGATAGCGAAGGCAGATGCACACATTATCAAACGCCTTTAGACATTATTTCAATTAAATTTAAATGTTGCGATAAATACTATCCATGCTATAAATGCCATAACGAAAGCGAATCACATCCTATAAAGCGATGGGAATCAGACGAATTTAATCAACGTGCAATTTTGTGTGGTGTTTGTAAACACGAAATGACAATTAACGAATATATGATGATTGAGGCTTGTCCAGAATGTAATGCGCATTTTAACAATCGTTGTAAATATCACTATCATCTTTACTTTGCTATTTAATGCATAATAAAAACCAGACCTTTTCAAATCCCGGAAAGGTCTGGTTTCTTAATATGAATATTTCATTCTTCTTAATTATTTATGAAGGCATTTGTGACTTAACATAATCCACAAAAGTTTGGATATCACCCTTTTGTAGTTCTTTTATTGGCATTGGTCCCACATTAAAGACAAATTGAATACTATCGTCGTGTGCTTCAATCTGTTCAATTTCATTATAAGCAATACTTCTATAATAAAATTCACCATTCATATCTACATTTAAAATCAATCGCTCATTTGTCGCAATAAAGGCACCTTCGAATTCTGAAGTACCATGCATATTATACTCAATCGTCCCTAATACAGTAGGACCTTGCTCTTCTGTTGGATATAAATCATTAGGATTCACTTTATCTAATATCATCATTGCACCTCTGTTCTAATGTAATTACTCAGTTTCCTTTTAACATTAAAGCTAGAAACGTCACCTTAATTTAGTGTTTATAAACCATTTACCCTTTCCATTTCTAAAATAACACAATTCTACTTTAATCCCAGGTTATTTAAAAGACACTATATTTACGTATGTTTGTTGCAAAATACCTAAATAAACATTGTCATTCTCATGTCTAGATTCAAATGATCTTATCAATAATACAAAGTACAGTAACGAATCTAGAACATAAATACCTAGCATTAAACCCAGTAAAGATTTTTGATGGGCTTGTTATTGTTATCGATACTCAGTATTGTTATTGCTCGCTTACCTAGGGGGATGGCTCAATCCTTGATGTCGACACTCACCCTACTCACTCAAGTGTCTCGCAAACAATACGAAGTTCTTATATGTAATTACTACAAAAATAATGACTATGATTTTAAAAGAGGTTTCAAATTAGACGAATGTGATGATTGTTCAGGGTGTCCACACCCCAACCGATATAGCAAACATAATTCGGAGACTAATAAAAAAGTTTTGAGGAATTATAATTGGGAATCTTTCAAAACTAAAATAAATCAACAGCTTTTAGAACCAGAAATACAAAGATTCTACAATCAAAATAAAATTGAGATAGAAGCTGTTTTTGTATTATTAAAGGCTATTTGTGGATTTACTCGCATGTCACTTCGAGAAATAACAAGGATAAAACATGAACTCGGATTAGCATTATTAGCTATCAATATAAGTAAAATAATAACACTAAGTGATAATCAATTTGATAATAATAGAAAAATCGATAATTTTTACATTTTCACAGTAAAAATTATCGATTTCATTTTAGTCTGAAAACTAATGTTCCAGACTCTTTCATTCTAGGATCTAAATCCCAACCTTTTAGGTCTTATGATTATCTACAATCAAATTCGATACGTATAGAATAAATTCAGTTACTTTATTAACAGTACGAATTTCATATCTAGACAATGCATTTACATCATTTTAACTAACATTTCCCCACTCTAGATGTTAATTATTTTTTGTCTAATGCTTTTTCAACTTCATCCATTTGTTTAATGGCAGTTGTAGTAGAACCACTTGCAAAGTACCATAATTTAGGATCTAGTTCATAGACTTTATTATGTTTTACTGCATCTACATTTTTAATTACATCATTGCCTAAAGCTTGTTTCGCTGTTGATTTACCACCGATTGCTTGTCCGCGGTCCATTGCAAAGATAATTGCTGGATTTTTCTCAGCAATATATTCATTTGTTACGTTTTGTCCGTGTGTACTTCCTTTAATATTATCATCAGCAGCAGTGAAGCCCATTGTATTGAAGATTAATGAACCAAAACGATCACCAGCACCATAAGTAGATAATTCACCTTCATTAACTAGTAAGAACATTGCTTTTTCGTCTTTCATGTCTTTCGTTTTATCTTTTACTTCAGCGATTTTATCATCTAATTTTTTATTTAAAGATTTAACTTCGCTTTCTTTATCGTAAATTTTACCAAGTTTTTCAGCATTTTCTTTTAATGAATTAACTTCATTTTTGTTATCTACACCTACATAAACCACTTTTGCATCTGGTGCTGCTTTCTTAAATTCATCTAAGTTTTTCTGATTAGCCGTACGACCAGATATGTATATAACGTCAGGTTTAGCAGCAGCTACTTTATCATAATTAACTTCTTTCAGACTACCAGTATTTAAGTATTTTTCATCTTTAAAATCACTTAAGAAATCTGGTAATGATTTACCACCTTCACCTTTAGGCACAGCTTTAACTTTGTCTGCTAAGCCAAGTTCTTTCATTGTGTCTAAAGTTCCATAGTCAAAAACTACAGCCTTTTTAGGATTCTTCGGTACTTCTACAGTTTCTTTTACCGTTTTAGCATCGCTACCATCTCGTTTTTCGCCACTTGCTTTATAATTATTTTCAATTTTCACTGTATCTTTAGTGTCCTTGCTTTCTGATTTTTTATCATCAGATCCAGACCCACTATTACCACATGCTGCTAATAAAAACATTAAACCTATAACTAAGACTAAAGCATATTTTTTCATGGTGTTTCATTCCTCCAATTTTTGTTTAATACCCAATCTATCCCACGTTTTAAAAGTAACGCTACGTTTGCATCACTCCCTTCAATGTTTAGGACAAAGACATCTTAGATTTAAATGGATTCTACTAAAGACAGTGCTTCTTCCTCTGTAGACTCATCGAAGTAAACACAGATCCGTTGTCCACGTATTTCTTCGATTTTCACATCCATATCATAAAGTTGTCGTAACACATCCGTTTGAATGACTTCGTCCTTATCACTCGCTTTCACTAATTCACCATGTTTTAACGCGATAATGTCATCTGAGTAACAAGATGCAAAATTAATATCATGTATCACAATGACAATGGTCTTATTCAACTTTTTAGCAAGTTGACGTAACGTTTGCATGATTTGAACAGAGTGCTTCATATCGAGGTTGTTTAATGGTTCATCCAACAAGATATAATCTGTATCTTGTGCAATTGTCATTGCGACATATGCACGTTGTCGTTGTCCACCTGAAAGTGTCTTAAGATAACGATGTCTAATTTCCTGTAATTGAAGTAATTCTAATGCATATTCAACTTGATCCTTATCTTCCTTTTTCAAGTGGCCCTTACAATGCGGAAATCTACCAAAGTTAACTAACTGTTCAACAGTAATATTCAACTCTGTATGATTACTTTGCTTTAAAATAGATAGTTTCTTGGCAAGTTCATTACTTTTAAAATCATTAATCGAACGCCCTTCAATCTCTATCTGTCCTTCTTCAAAGTCCATCAATCGTGTAATCGCACCTAATAAAGTACTCTTACCAGCACCATTTGGTCCAATCATCGATGTGAGCTTCCCTTTTTGGATATCAACATTGATATTCTTTAAAATAGGCTTATCTTGAATTGTTTTATTAAGTCCTGACACACGTATCAATTTGCATTCCTCCTTTTAATTAATAAGTAAATAAAGTAACTACCACCAATTAAATCGATAATAATACTTACTTGTGTTGTCGCTTCAAAGAGATTTTCGACTACTGCTTGCGCAATAAATAAACTCAACCAACTAATACAGATTGTTGCCGGTAAAATATATTTATGTTCATACGTTCTCATCATTTCATGTGCTAAGTTGACTGTTAACAAACCAAGAAATGTAATTGGTCCTACAAGTGCTGTTGAAATTGATACAAGAATAGCAACAAGGATTAACAGTAATCGTGTTAATGTTTTATAAGATACACCAAGATTAATGGCTTGATCTCTACCTAATAACAATACGTCTAGATATGGAATTAATAGTACAGTGACAATAATTAAGACAATAAGTATAATGCCACAAAGGGTGACAAGCTTACTATTTGATGCGTCAAAATTAGCAAACATCGCACTTTGAACCGCTAAATAGTCCTCTGGATTAATAATTAATTCAAGAAATCCTGTGATACTTTTGAAAAATGTCCCTAAAATCACACCTACTAATAATATAAAATAAACTGAAACGTCTCCAATTTTAAATATACCTTGGAAAAGTAGTAACGAAAATACCACCATGACGACCAAAGTAATTATAAAATTGAGATACAGATTCGTAACTAATACAGATTGCACACCAAAAGCAAAAACTAACAGCACCTTAACAAACATATAAACCGCATCTAACCCCATAATCGAGGGTGTTAACAACCGATTGGTCGTAATGGCTTGAAAGATGACTACTGAAGCAGCAATTGCTCCACCGACAAGTATCATCAAGATTAACTTCCTTAATCTACTTGAGAATTGATATTGAAAAATTTCAAAATCAATGCCTACGATTGAATAAATGACGCCCACAATCACAGTTAAAGCAATAAGTATCAATAATTTATTCTTTGCACTAATTTGCATGTTGGTGTCTTCCTTTCATTAGCAAGATTAAGAATATAACAGTGCCGAATACACCAATCGTTAAACCAATATTGATTTCATACGGATAGACGACAATTCTGCCAATAATATCTGAAAACATCACAAATATTGCTCCTAACATTGCTGTATGTGGAAGTGCATTTTTCAAATGATCCCCTCTAAAGATAGAAACGATATTAGGAACGATAAGTCCCAAAAATGGTAATGTACCAACCGTCACAACAACTAATGCAGTAATAGTCGCAGTAATAAATAAACCGATGTTGATTATTTTTTCATAATTCACACCTAAATTATTACTAAAATCCTTCCCCATGCCTGCAATTGTAAAATGATTTGCAAAGATATATGTAAGTAACAGTAGCGGAATGCTTAAGTATAATATTTCATACCTTCCTGTTGTTATAATTGCAAAATTGCCGTTTAACCAGTTGCCAATACTTTGAACAGCATTTGTTCTAAGCGCAATAAAAGTTGAAAAACTTGATACTATACCACCGAGCATAATACCTAACAACGGAATAAAAATGACATCCTTAAATTGTATAAATTGAACTAATTTAACAAACATAAAAGTACCTAAAATACTAAGTACGACAGCAAAAGATAATTTAATTAAAATATTCTCTTGCGGGAAAAAAATCAATGATATCAAAATTCCTAACTTCGCCCACTCCATTGTTCCTGCAGTTGTAGGAGAAACAAATTTATTTTGCATCATTTGTTGCATAATTAAACCTGCAAGCGCTAACGTACTTCCAGATATTAAAATACTCACTGTCCTAGGTATTCTACTTGAAACAATGATATTCTTTTGCTCATTTGTTAAATGAAAAATATCAGTTATCGAAACTTTGCTGACACCTATAAACAAAGAAAGGATGGTTAAAATAACTAAAACAGTAAACAACACTGTACCTTTAAGTAAAAATTTCATAATGCCTTCCCTAAATCCCTTCTATTTAATTGCTCCCAATTCTTATTGGTTATGATAATCATTATCACTGTATATATAAAAATTTTACCACGTTCCTAGTTAAATTCAATAGCAATCGAAAATTTTACTTATTTGTTAAAATAATTTATAGAGCTAAACATATTAATTTATTATTTTCATTTGATTATATTTAAATTAAGTGGCTAGGTTTATTTATACATTAGTTGTTGCAAGAGTAGATAATAATTGTCACTATCTTTAGCAAGTGAATACAGTAACTCCACACTGTTAAGCGAATTCAAAAAATTAGACAACCTATTTCCTGTACAATACAGAATACGTGTAGTCTAATCGAGTCTTTTTATATAGTTTACAATTAAAGGGGTTAGCATCTTTGTATACTGCTTTTTATAGAGTATTTCTCTAGATTATCCTTTATAGTTTTTGTGACAGTGTTTTGGCGGACTCCCGAGGGAACAGGACAAACTGAAGACCATAGGCTGAATCTGTCCTCTAAGAAAGTAAGCCAACAATACGAAGTAATAACTAAAAAAGCTTCACTCTACTTAGAGCGAAGCTTTTTTCTTAATATTTTACTATAACAATAATTATCTTAAACACATCACCACTTCAATAACAATATGCATCGATAATCACTGATATATTTAATTACTTAGCAAAAAAGATTAATCCTCAAAGATAAAATCTTCATCTGTCAATGCTTCAACATTCAATGCAAGTGTGTAACCGTCACCTTTAACAGAGAAGAAATCATGGTTTTTAGTTGATGTATCTAAAGCATTCTCGATAATTGGATTGAACTCTCTTTCTTCAAAGTATGGTTCAAATCCAAGGTTTGATAATGCTTTATTACCGTTGTATCGAACATAATTCAATACATCTTCAGATAAACCAATTTCATCATATAGTGAATGTGTATAAGACACTTCATTTTTATATAAATCATCTAATAATTTATACATTTCTTGATCAGCTTGTTGCTTTTCACTTTCTGATAACTCGTTTCTTAAACTTTGTGCATCCATTCCAGTAAACACACCATGTATTGATTCATCAAGTAAGATTTTACGAATAATTTCACCAGACGTTGTCATTCTACCTTGCCCAGCAAGATATAGAGGATAATAGAAACCTGAGTAGAATAAGAATGTTTCTAAGAATACACTTGATACACGTGCAATATATTGATCATAGATTGAAGCTTCTTTGCCCCATAATTTATGGTAGTTTTCGATAATTTTATCTGATTTATATTTTAAATGAGGTTCTTCAATAACCCATTTATCTAATAAGTAGTTTGTTTCGCTTGAGGGAAGTAATGTCGTAAAAATATGAGAATAACTTTTAGCATGAATTTGTTCCATCATTGCCATGAAAGAATATACAGCTTTTTTACGTAAATCTGTTGTATGTAACATGATAAGTGGCATACCATCATCTGCTTGATGTGTATCCAAACCAGTTAAACCAGCTAACGCTTTTTTAAAAGCATTTTTTTCTGCATCTGTTAACGTCTTCCAACTTGCTATATCCTTAGAAACTTTGAATTCCGTTTCTACCCACATTTGTGAAATATTTTGTCGCCAAAACATATTTGTCATGTCTTCTTGAGTATTCCAATTGACTGCTTTCATTTAGATAATGTCTCCTATTCCAGTATAAATTTATTTAAATAGCGATTATTTACAGTGACAACATAAGCACACAAAGTTAACAGCTAAATCGTTAATATATTAAGACCCTCTTACCGCCCTAATATTAAAGTTACGATTCGCTGTTAACGATGGGTTTCTTATTCATTGATGTAAATATTAAACTGTTGTGTTCACTTACGTTAATAATCACTTTCGTCGTGTTTCACTAAAACTAGATTGAGCAACTTGTACATTCTTCAACACTTAATAATTTATTTCTAGTGTAGTATAAAGACTTTAATCCTTTATGATGTGCATAGACATAGAGTCTAGACAATTCACGTGTAGATATTTCTGAATTCACATATAGAATTGTTGAGATACCTTGATCCACATGTGTTTGAATTGTAGAAATTAAATCGATTAATTTCATTTGGTCAGTATTAAATGCTGATTTATAGTACCACATTGTTTCTGGTGATAAGAATGGCATTGGATAAAATGTTTCCGCATTACCATAAGTACGTCTCTCAATTTGATCAACAATTGGCATAACAGAGCTTGTAGCATTTTGTACATAAGAAATACTTTGTGTTGGTGCAATTGCTAAACGATACGCATGGAATAAACCATGTGTTTCAACTTGTTGTTGCAATGCTTTCCAATCTTCAGGTGTTGGAATTTCTAAACCATCAAACAATTTACGTACTTTCTCGTATTGTGGTGCAAATGTTTGTGACGTATAGAAGTCAAAATATTTTCCATTAGCATAGTCCGACTTTTCGAAACCTACATATGTTTCTTGACGCTCTTTAGCTATTTCCATTGAACGTTCTATTGAATAATAATTCATCATCATGAAGAAGATATTAGCAAAATCTTTCGCTTCTTCAGATTCATATCCAATTTTGTTTTTAGCTAGATAACCGTGCAAGTTCATAACACCTAGTCCAACTGAATGCAGTTCACTGTTAGCTTTTTTAACACCAGGTGCATTCTGAATATCTGCTTCGTCACTTACCACTGTCAATGCATCCATACCTGTGTGAACAGAATCTTTAAATTTACCTGATTCCATTACATTCACAATATTTAATGAACCTAAGTTACATGAAATATCACGTTTAATTTCATCTTCTGTACCATAGTCATTGATGATTGATGTTTCTTGTAATTGGAAGATTTCCGTACACAAGTTACTCATTTTAATTTGGCCGATATCTGAGTTAGCATGTACTTTATTCGCATTATCCTTAAACATTAAATATGGATAACCTGATTGTAATTGTGTTTGAGCAATCATATTCAACATTTCACGTGCATCTTTTTTCTTCTTATCAATGTTTGGATTAGCTACTAATTCATCATAATAAGCTTCTAAATCAATATCATCCAAAGTTACCCCATACTCTTTATATACTGTATGTGGTGCAAACATGTGGAAATCCTTGCCTTCCTTAGCTAAATCAAAGAACTTTGAAGGTACGATTAAACCAGTAGAAATCGTAGATAAACGTAAATCTTCATCAGCATTAACCTTCTTAGTATCTAAAAACTCTTCAACATCATAGTGGAAGATATTTAAATATACAGCACCAGCGCCTGGGCGTTGTCCTAATTGGTCTGCGTAGCTAAATCCACCTTCTAATGACTTAGCAACTGGAAGTACACCCTTTGCAACACCTTTAATGCCTTTAATCGCTTCACCACGTGCACGTAATTTAGATAAATTAATCGCTACACCGCCACCAATTTTACTTAATTGTTTAGCTGTTGCATCGATAAAGTTAATTGAATTTAAACTATCATCTACTTCTAATAAGAAACATGATACTAATTCACCACGACGAGCACGTCCTGCATTTAAGAATGTAGGTGTCGCCGGTTGGTAACGTTGTTCAATCATAGCTGAGATAAATTGCTTAGCTGTTGCCTTATGACCATTAGCAAGATAAAGTGCAACAATTACAACGTGCTGTTTATAATCTTCTAGATATTGACTCTTGTCATTTGTTTTTAATGCATAATCTTTAAAGAATTTACTAGCTGACATGTAACTTGCAAAATTGAATTCAATTTGCTTAGCAAAATCAGTAATTTCTTGAAGATCTGCTTCTGAATAAACTTCAAAAACATCAAAATAGAAGTCGTTGTCGACGAGGTAGTGTAGGCGTTCTAGCTCACTATCAAAGTAAATTGTCTTGTCTTGGATTTCTTCTAAATATACTGTTAACGCCTCTTGGTCCTTTTCTAAATTGAAAAAACCATTGTCTTTACGCTTGGTAACTTCGTTATTTAATTCAATATGATTGTATTTCTTCTCGTCTATTATCTTCATTAAAATGCCCCACCTTATCTTTAAATTCGCTAATGTCTTCCTTTGTGCCTTGAACTTCAAACTTCATTAATAATGGAACGTTATATTGTTCCGAAATAGCGCGTCCAGCTTTGGCGAAATTTTGTCCCCAATTTCGATTACCACTTGCTGCTACCGCTCTAATCAAATCATGATTAATCTCTAAAAATGCTTGTACAGGTTGTGGAATTTCACCAAAACCAATTGTACCAGTGACCATAATGAACGGTTCATCCAATCTTTCCGTGCAATTATTCTGCGTAATTTCCATCGTATTCTTCAATTCTGCTCTGGTAATAAAGCGTCGCACATTACCGGAAAATGAAAAATAAACAACCTTCATCGGCACACCTACTTTCTATCTTTGATCTATCCATTAAATATGGAAAATCATATTATTCCACTAATCTATTCACCTAATTTCAATCGTGTAATGCCCCATAGAAAATCATATTATTTAAAAACACAATATATAGTGATCATGTCATCTACATATAGTGATGCAAAAATACATTTTTGAAGTATTACTACTATATTTGTCATGATTAAGTGGCTAAACCAGTGTGATTTTACTTGAAATTTGGTTTATTATATATAAAGTGACTTGAAACCGAAACACAATATATAGTGTTTCGGTTCTGTCGTTAATACTATATTATGTGTTTCATTATACATAAGTCCGAAGACGATTAAAAGCCTTTTTATTTTAGGAAACTGTGGACAAATTTTGAAAACGGAATGAAAATGGCACCAATTCAACTTTAAATTGAACTCTTAACTTTAAAAAAATTTTTTTACTAAAATTCCGTTCATTTTATTTGATTTTTCTAAAAGTTATACAAAGCGCTATATACCGTTGTTTTGCACATTGCGCCAATTATGTTGTATAAAATATTCAAAAAATTTGCTTTACTTTTTCTAGAATTTAATTTGAACAAAGTCCAAGATAAAAGAGAACGTTTGTTCGTATTTATATGATATTATATTACTTCCCTAATTTCAACCATATATACATGTTTTAAATATTTATGCTAATATAGATACGTCAAATTTTTAAAATTGAGGCGATACTATTGAATCCTAAAGTTAAAGGTATCATCGCTATTTTAATTTCTGCTATTGGCTTTAGCTTTATGTCAGTATTCTTTCGCTTAGCAGGCGATTTACCTGTATTTCAAAAGTCATTAGCCAGAAACTTAGTAGCTATGTTTATACCTCTCTATTTCATATTTAAATACAAGCAACCTCTATTTGGTAAACTAAGTAGTCAGCCATTACTTATCTCTAGATCAACCTTTGGTTTAATTGGTGTATTACTTAATATTTATGCCATTGATCATATGATATTAAGTGACGCAGATACATTGATGAAATTAAATCCATTTTGGACTATTTTACTTAGCTTATTATTCTTAAATGAAAAAGTACGCAACTATCAATTTATAGCTATGATTGTGGCGATCTTCGGTATGCTCTTTGTAGTTAAACCTGAGTTCTCTTCGTCAGTGATTCCTGCTATCGGTGGTTTGTTCTCTGGTATTTTTGCCGCAGCAGCTTATACATGTGTACGCGCTCTAAGTTCTAGAGAAGCACCATATACAATTGTATTTTACTTTTCATTCTTTTCAATCATCGTGTTAATTCCATTCACGATTTTTACATTTGAACCTATGTCGTGGTTACAGTGTCTCTATTTATTAGGCGCCGGATTAGCTGCAGCCATTGGTCAGATTGGTATCACACTTGCCTATAGCTTTGCACCAGCAAAAGACATTTCGATATTCACCTATGCATCCATTGTATTTACTGCATTATTTGGCTTTATTCTCTTTGGAGAGTCACCAGATCTATATGCAATTTTAGGTTATATCATTATTATAGGATCTAGTTACTACATGTTTGAAAAAGCACGCCGACAACCCATTGACATACAGAAATAAATGCTAAAAATATATCTTAAAAGGAGCGATTTATATGGCTGAAGGCCGCAACAAAGATGAATTACAAGATATTACACTATTAGGTAACCAAAATAATCAATATGATTTTGATTACCGCCCAGACGTACTCGAGTCATTCGATAATAAACACCAAGGTAGAGATTATTTCGTTAAATTCAACTGTCCTGAATTTACATCTTTATGTCCGATCACAGGTCAACCTGATTTTGCGACGATTTATATCTCTTATATCCCTAATATTAAAATGGTAGAATCTAAATCATTAAAACTTTACTTATTCAGCTTTAGAAATCATGGAGATTTCCATGAAGACTGTATGAATATAATAATGAATGATCTTATCGAGTTAATGGATCCACATTATATAGAAGTATGGGGGAAATTCACGCCACGTGGTGGGATTTCAATTGATCCATATACCAATTATGGTCGTCCTAATTCTAAATATGAAAAAATGGCAGAGCACAGATTAATGAATCATGACCTCTACCCTGAAAAAATAGACAACCGTTAAACATTTCTTATAATTATAAAGAGCATCATCAGTGACGAAAACATCTGTTTTCGTCACTTTTTTAATAAATAAACAGCACAAAAGTCCAAACAAATCATTTAGCATTTAATATTGTACAAATAATACATACACTTGTCATTTTTATAAAAACAGTATAAAATTAATCCAACTATAATTGGGGAGGGAATTTATGAGAAAGGTTAATTATACGCACGAAGAAATTATGGAAAGTACACCACGTACAGGTTTCTTCGGACATCCAAAAGGACTAAGCACGTTATTCTTCACTGAATTTTGGGAGAGATTCAGTTACTATGGTATGAAAGCCATATTAATCTATTATTTATACTATACCGTTGCTAAAGGTGGTTTCGGTTTAGATGAAGCAGTCGCACTGCAAATTGTTTCCATCTACGGAACATTGATTTATATGTCGGGTGTAATTGGTGGTTGGATTGCTGATAGAATTACCGGCACTCAAAATGCTGTTTTCTATGGTGGATTCTTAATTATGATCGGACATATCTTATTGTCACTACCAAACAATCTAACTTTGGTAATGATTGCATTGGCCGTAATCATAGCAGGTACAGGCCTATTAAAACCAAACATTTCCACAACAGTTGGTGAACTTTACGATCGTAATGATGTACGTCGTGATGCTGCCTTTACATTATTCTATATGGGGATTAACTTAGGTAGTTTATTGGCACCATTAATCACTGGTTATTTACAAACAAGAGTGAGTTTCCATGCTGGTTTCTTAGCTGCAGCTATTGGGATGTTCTGTGGCTTAGTTGTCTATGCTATCAAACGCAAAAAGAATTTAGGTTTAGCGGGACGCAATGTACCAAACCCATTAACTAAACCGGAAATTAAAAAGTTTGTATTGATCACACTTGTCGTAATCGTATTATTTTTACTATATTTATTTGTACTACATTTAAATAATGCATTATCATTAGAAAACTTTAGTTTATTAGTAACAATATTAGGTATCGTTTTACCAATTTACATTTTCTTGAATATGATATTAAGTAAGGATGTTACCAAAGAAGAACGTTCTAGAATCTACAGTTACATACCACTTTATATTACGTCAGTTGCATTTTGGATGATTCAAGAACAAGGTTCTACAGTTTTGGCAAGTTTTGCTGACAAAAAAACACAACTTGAAATGTCTGTCTTAACAGGCGGTTTAATTGATTTCTCTATCCCAGCATCTTGGGCACAATCATTAAATCCTATCTTTATCGTTTTATTAGCACCTGTCTTTGCTACATTATGGTTGAAACTAGGTAAGCATAATCCTCCAACTGTGCATAAATTTGCATACGGTGTAATTGTTGCTGGTTTATCGTATCTTGTAATGATCATTCCGCTAGCATCTGGACAATCACTAGTTAATCCATTATGGCTCGTATTAAGTTTCTTCTTAATCACGATTGGCGAATTATGTATCTCACCTGTTGGATTATCAACAACGACTAAATTAGCACCAATTGCGTTTACAGCTAGAATGATGAGCTTATGGATGCTAAGTAACGCTACTGCACAAGGACTAAATTCACAACTCGTAGTGGTATATACAAAGATAAATCAAAGTGATTATTTCATGTATTCAGGACTTGTAGCAGTTGTTATCGGTATTGTATTGTTAGTTATTTCACCTATTGTTAAACGTGCTATGAAAGGTGTTTATTAACATTAGTCTATAGAATCATATTAATGCAGTGGTGTATTTATGCACCACTGTTTTTTATGTCTTTTTTATAAGTGTTATTTTACAATAATTATATTTTATACATCTTTATGATATCCTATTCTATCAATTAATTATGCGAATATTCGGAATATTGTTATTTTAAGAATATTATTGAAATTCAATAATATTAGGAGTAAAATCTTTTTTATACATTTTTTTATTGGGATCAAGAAAGGACGGGGAATGTTTTATGCAAAATCAAACAACAACCCATGAGCAAGACGTGCAGTCTATCCCACAAAAAGGCTTTTTCGGTCATCCAAAAGGACTTGGCGTATTATTTTTCGTAGAATTTTGGGAACGATTTAGCTACTATGGCATGCGCGCACTACTCATTTTTTATATGTATTTCGCTATTAAAGATGGCGGTCTCGGTATGGACAAAGCCACTGCACAGTCAGTAATGGCAGTTTATGGTGCATTGATTTATATGACTTCAGTACTAGGCGGTTGGATTGCTGACAGAGTTACGGGGACACGTTCAGCAACACTAATCGGTGGTATATTAATCATTATTGGTCATATCTTCTTAAGTTTACCACTTGATATTATAGGATTATTTATCTCAATGTTCTTCATCATTGTAGGTTCTGGTCTAATGAAACCAAATATTTCAAATATTGTTGGTAGACTTTACCCTGAAAATGACGTAAGACTAGATGCGGGCTTCGTTATCTTCTATATGTCAGTTAATATGGGTGGATTAATCTCACCATTAATTTTAAATCATTTCGTTGGTACAGGTAATTTCCATGGTGGATTCTTAATCGCGGCAATCGGTATGGCATTAGGATTAGTATGGTATGTATTATTTAACAAGAAGAATCTAGGTACAATTGGAACGAAAGCATCAAACCCACTAAGCGCTAGTGAGAAAAAGAAATACGGTATATTATTCACTATTGCGATCATAATTATTGCTGCTGTATTAATTATCACTGGCTTGACTGGTACCCTATCATTCAACATTATCAGTACTGCAGTACTCGTGTTAGGTGTAGCATTACCAATCATTTACTTCACGATTATGATTCGAAGTAAAGATGTGACAGATGATGAACGCTCAAGAGTTATAGCATTTATTCCATTGTTTATTCTTGGTGTCCTCTTCTGGTCAATCCAAGAACAAGGTGCCAACGTACTTAATTTATATGCATTTGAAAGCAGTGATATGAAGTTAAATCTCTTCGGATGGAAATCAGATTTTGGTCCAGCATTATTCCAATCAATCAACCCATTGTTCATTGTGCTATTAGCACCAGTGGTTTCAATGATTTGGGCTAAAATGGCACGACGTCAACCAAGTCTACCAACTAAATTTGTCTTGGGAGCATTTTTAGCAGGGGCATCATATATTATGATTGGTTTAATTGGTCATTCTGCAGGCGCTTCACATATTAGTGTTAACTGGGTCATCTTATCGTATATTATCTGTGTTATTGGTGAATTATGTCTGTCACCTACTGGTAATAGTGCTGCTGTTAAGTTAGCTCCAAAAGCATTTAACGCACAAATGATGAGTTTATGGTTATTAACAAATGCCTGTGCACAAGCAATCAATGGATCACTCGTTCACTTAATTGAGCCACTTGGTTATAAGAACTATTTCTTATTCTTAGGTGCTGTAGCAATTATTGTCAGTGTGATTATTTTAGCTTTTGTACCGAAGATTGTTAAAGGTATGCGAGGAATTAAATAATTGTTAAACTTAACTATGGTGAACTGAATGGTTCATCATAGTTTTTTTATTGTTATAAAAGGTATAATAAATAAGTAGGTATTGCTAAACATAAATAAAGAGAAGTATGGTGAATATATTGACTAACAAAAAATATAATCATGGTGTCTTATTTTACCATGAACATTCTGGTATCAAAGATATTTATCGAGGATTAGGTGACGTTACTGCTGCATTGACAACATTTTGTAAACACCTATCTATTCAACTAAGTGAAAATGAAGGCGATATTATTGAATATTGTAAGAAAATCAAATCAAAGTCATATAGTGATGATGTAGATATTGTCTTTATATTGGGTGGAGACGGAACGGTCAATGAATTAATCAATGGAATCATGCATAGTGAACTCGATATCCCTATCGGTATTATTCCTGGTGGAACCTTTAATGACTTTGTCAAAACGCTAAACCTAAGTCCACGTCATAAAGCAGCTAGCCAACAATTAATAGAGGCCGAGTTGCAACCCTATGATGTAATGAAGATTAATAACCAGTACGCATTAAACTTTGTCGGATTAGGTTTAATTGTACAAAATGCCGAAAACGTTCAAAACGGTAACAAAGATGTATTTGGTAAATTGAGTTATGTTGGTTCGACCGTTAAGACCTTGCTAAATCCTGAATACTTTAACTATAAAGTCACTGTAGACGATAAAGAAATAAATGGTAAGACGTCTATGCTAGTCGTTGCAAATGGACCTTTCATTGGTGGTAGTCGTATCCCATTAACTGATTTATCTCCAAGTGACGGTTATTTGAATTCATTTATATTTAAAGAACAAAATACTCGAGTTTTAAATGATATTTTCAAACAACGTGATAGTATGAATTGGAATCATATGACTGAAGGTATTCAACACATTTTAGCCAAAAAGATTTCGATAACTACTGACCCCGTAGTCAAAGTAGATATCGATGGTGAAATTGCATTAGAAACACCATTAGAGATAGAAATCATTCCAAACACTGTTCAAATCCTAACACTAAATAATACAGTATCAAATAACAATACAACAGCGGATGAAGAAATCGAATCGTAGTTAATATCGCTATTATTATTACTAAATAGTCATACGCTGATAGCACACTTTAACCATCGAAAAAATAATGACTTTGTTCAATTGTTTATTGTTATAGAAGTAAACTATTTACTTGCGTATGTGTGGGCGAGACTCTTGAGGGAACAGGACAAGCTGAAGACTACAGGCTGAAGCTGTCCCCTAGGAAAGCGTTGCCCTTTACATACGCTTAAAAAACAAAAAAATTAGCCATTAAATGAATCAAAAATAACTTCATTTAATGGCTATTTCTATTTATAGTGCAGATTATTTACTCTATATTTTCAACAATAGAATAAATCTACCTAAATTTGATATGATTTATCTCCTAAGAAATAAGCTTCCACATCTTGCCAATTATTAACACGTGTGAAACGATCATCATTAATATTATGAGACGCTGTATACATAATAGGCTTACCTGTAAAAATACTCAACTGCCTTGGATTATCATCAATTAAATAATCCGCATGTACAATATTTTTTCTACCACAAAAAACAAACTGTTGTGGATCTAAAAATGGAAAATACTCCCTTAACCATTCATATTTATCGTGAAAAGAAGTCGGTACATCCATCGCAGCTGTCGCAATATACACATCATAATGCTCAGTTAGTTTCTTCACAACTGCTTGCGCATCAGCCATAACCTCTAATTTCCTAAAGAAACCTGGTTCACGAAGGATTTCAGTCAGTAGTCCATCATGTTCTGGCATTGCATGTCGCAATTTCATACCATCCAACATATCATATGAAATGCCTAAATCCGTTCGTTTATTAACGTCTTCAATTAATGCACCTACTGTATCTGCTAATACTTCATCCATATCAATTGCAATAGATTGTCGTGTCATTTAATACTCTACTCCCTTTTTAATAACATCATTCATTTCAAACATCACTAAGCTATCTTTCCCTTGCTACTATCCCTACCACATCTTGTAAAATGGGACGTTTTCTACATCATCATAAATGTATCAACCATAAAGCATAATTGGACTATTTTTTATTTATATTTTATAACTCAAAGTCCTTTAGTACCTCAATCATTTTATCATTTTGTTCTGGGAAGCCAATCGTAATTCTTACACCATTTGGAAATTCTCGCGTTATACAACCAACATTTAACAATGCTTCATATAACTCATGTGGTTTGGAAGTATTTACAAAGACGAAATTGGTTTGGCTATCAAAGAATGCATCACGTTTATCAATTGCGAAGAATTTTTCTCGTTCTTCCGCATTACGTTCACGAATAAACGTTAAATAGTCTTGATCTTCTAACGCCGCTAGTGCAGCGTATTCTGATAAGCGTCCCACATTAAATGGTGGGCGAATAATATTCCATTGTTCTATCGCTTCTTGTGCAGCAACGACATAGCCTATACGCATGCCTGCTAAGCCATATGCTTTTGAAAATGTACGTAATAAAAATGCATTGCTAAATTGTTGCTGTAATGCTAAAGTATCAGGAAAATCTTGTGCAGTGACAAATTCTACATATGCTTCATCTACAATTACTGGAATATGACTTGGTACTTGTTCTAAGAAGCCTTTAAGTTCTTCATGCGTAAAATATGTCCCAGTCGGATTATTTGGATTACATAGCCATACTAACTTTGTTTCGTCGTCAATTTCATTAAGTATTCCATTTAAATCAAAGTAGCCATCTTTCAATGGTACTTGTACTACTGTTGCCGCTTCAACTACTGCGTTGTGATAATACTGACCAAATGTCATTTCACTTGTCACTATTTTATCACCAGCAGTCAACATCGCACGAGAAATCATCAGGATGACTTCATCTAAACCCGCTCCAAACAGGATACGTGATGGTTCGACATTTAGATGTTTACTAATTGCTTCTTTAATCATTGGAGAACCCGTTTCCGGATAAAAATTCAACTCTTCTAAATGACTTTGAATTGCTTCTTTAACCTTTGGTGATGGTCCATATAAATTTTCATTTGATGCTAATTTATATAATTCACCTTCAATGCCGTAAGTCTCTTTTAATGCACGAGGCGATAACCCCGGTTCATATGCTGATAATTGTTCTATTTGTTTTTTCATGGTTGCTTCGGTCCTCCTTAATTTTACAGAAATTTCAAAACTTAGTAACTATTATAAACCTTATATGATGGGAAAATCAATGTGTCCCCTAGACAGAAGAAATGCTCTGATATACAAAAAGAGAGTTTTAAATGTAAAATACATAAAAACTCTCTTATTATTCCAATTTATTTTAAAATGTGTTCGCGTTCCAAATAATCCTTTGCAACTTGATATGGGTCCTTTTTCTTCACGGTTACATCATAATTCATTTGTTGCATGTCTTCATCAGAAATTTTATTAGCTAATTGATTTAATGGTTTTTTAATTTCAGGATGTTCTTTAAGGTACTTTTCTTTAAACATCGGTGCACCTTGATATGGTGGGAATACATGTTTATCATCTTTTAATACAACCATATCATATTGCTTTAATTCCGCGTCCGTTGAATAGGCATCTATTAAATTAATGTCACCACTTTTGATTGCTTGATAACGTAATTTAGGCTCCATTGTCTTCGGTTTAGATATGTCTAAATGATATGCTTTTTTTACTGCAGGGTAACCATCTGAACGATCATTAAATTCCAAGGTAAAACCTGGCTTAATTTGATCACTTACTTTATTTAAATCACCAATTGTTTTAATATTATGCTTTTTAGCAAAGTCTCGTTTAACCGCTAAGGCATAAGTATTATTGTATTTCATAGGTTTCAGCATGGTCATATCGTATTTTTTCTCTAAGCTATCTTTAGCTTGTTGATAAACTTTATCTTCTTGTTTTGATTTTAAGTCTTCTTTCGTTAATTCTCCAAGCACAGTGCCAGTAAATTCTAAATAACCATCGATATCGTCAGACTTTAAGGCATTAAATAAGAATGATGTCTTACCCATGCCATCTTTAACTTCTACCGTATCGTCAGTCTCTTTTTCTATCAATATCTTATACATATTCGTAATAACTGATGGTTCTGATCCTAATTTACCAGCTAACGTTACTTTTTCACCCTTCTGAGCTAATAAAGGTGCGATAATAACTAATAATAATACAATTACGATAATTGTTAATGAAATAATCAATTTTTTGTATGATAAACCTTGCATATAACGTAAGGCTAAATCAAATAATATCGCTAACAACGCAGCAGGTATTGCACCAATAAGAATAAGTGAACTATCATTTCTATCAATACCTAATAGAATTAAATCCCCTAATCCCCCTGCTCCAATAAGTGCAGCAAGCGTAGCGGTACCAATAATCAATACCATAGCAGTTCTAATACCAGCCATTATTACTGGCATTGCAATAGGTAACTCGACCTTTGTTAGTCTACGTCCTGGTTTCATACCAATACCCTTTGCCGCTTCTACAAGAGAAGGGTCTACTTCTGCTATACCTGTATATGTATTTCTTAGAATAGGTAGTAAGGCATAAACTACAAGTGCGATAACGGCTGGCACTTTACCAATACCAAACAATGGAATCATTAATCCTAATAGTGCTAATGATGGAATAGTCTGGAGTATCGCAGCGATATTCATAACAATTTCAGATAGTTTTTTAGTTTTTGTTAATAAAATACCTAAGGGTACTCCAATTAACGCCGCAATAAGTAATGCAATAAATGAAATTTGTATATGTTCAAATATCGTCGTCAGTAGTTGACCGCGTCTATCTGAAAGTGTCTGTAATATTTCAGTCATCTAAGACACTCCTTTCGGTTCAGCGAACAATTTAAACACATCTTGTCTGTACATCAAATAGCGTTGGGCATTAGCTTTATCATCTATGATTACTGCATCATGTGTAACAAAATGCGAATATACATCCTTGACCAATTGACCACTGTCTACTAATGGATACGTCTGCACTTCCTGTGACTCATTAATTAATGTTAACTGTTCTGTTAACTCTGATAATTTCACATCATTTAATGAGCGTTGTACCTTATTGCCTAAAAATTGTTCTACAAATGCATTATTAGGTCTTGTAGCAAATCCCTCTGGTGTATCAATTTGTTCAATATGACCTTCATTCAATAAACATATTCTGTCACCTAATTTCATTGCTTCTTCAATATCATGTGTGACAAAAACAATCGTCTTCTTAATTTGTTGTTGGAGTTGAATTAAATCATCTTGTAGTTTTTCTCTGCTAATCGGATCTAATGCACTAAATGGCTCATCCATGAGTATAACGGGTGGATCTGCAGCAAGCGCCCTTACTACCCCAACACGTTGTCGTTGCCCACCAGATAATTCATCAGGTTTACGTTCTTTGTATACAGTGGGATCTAAACCAACCATATTTAATAATTCATCGATTCGCGTTTCAATATCTTGCTCTTTCCACTTCTTCATCTGTGGTACTTGGGCAATATTTTCTTTAATTGTCATATGTGGAAACAGTGCAATCTGCTGTAACACATAACCAATATCCCAGCGCATCTCATATACAGGATAGTCACTTATTGGTTTGTCTTTAAAGTAAATATAACCTTCAGTTAGAGTAATCAATCGATTAATCATTTTCAGAGTAGTCGTTTTGCCACAACCTGATGGACCAATTAAGACAAAAAACTCTCCTTCTTTAATATTAAAACTTACATGATCGACCGCCGTCTTATCCCCATATTTCTTTACAACATCTTTAAATTCTATCACATTGTCACCTTCAGTCTTTTATATACACTAATATACAATTAATTGTAGTGTCCGTATTCCCTTTTAATTAAATGTATATGTAAATATCATTAATTTATCCCAAAAAAATACACACTTACAAAATTAAATACCACAAAATCTATTTAATACTCAAAAAATAAAGTTAATTTTAATAACCAATCAAAATAATGCCTATACAAGACTTATTTCGACATGTTGTTAAAATTAACTTTGAGATAATTTATAAATTGCCCATTGTTGTACAATGGTTATCAACACTACATATGCATTTTCCGCATAGTCAATTTAAATTTGTGCTTTATAAGATTGAATAGTCTCTAAGAACATTGGACAGTAATGCTTTAATTTATAACTTCCTACACCATCAATAGAGATCATATCTTGTTTAGATTCTGGCTTTCTTTTTGCAAATTCTTCTAAGGTATAATCTGAGAAAATACTTACCGGCGCAATATCCAAATCTTCACTCAATTTCTTACGGACTGCAATCAATTCATCAAATAATGCACGATCAACACCTTCGACGGTATTGATATTCACAATTTCTTTCGATTTACGTTTAAATGGAGTTGTAAAGATTGTCACTTCATCCGTCAACAATTGTTTGACTGAATTATCACACGTCAAAATTTCATCGTGTTCGTTTAAATATCCCTTAAATCTAAGTTCATCGATTAAATGACTAAGATCTGAGGTTGTATATTGCTTCATTATGCCGTGTGTAGATAATTTATTATATTCACAATAACGGATATAATCAGTATCTTCACCTCGTAGAACTTGAATAATAACACTATAGCTTTCTTTTTGTTTCATTCTCGCGATACAACTTACAATCATTTTTGCTTCATTAGTCATGTCATACGTCTTGTTCTCTCGCGTACAATTACTACATTGCTCACACTCTTCTAGCTTTTCATTTGGTTCAAAGTAATGGACTAACGTTGCTTCCAAACACTTCTTCGTTTTTGTATAAAGAATCATCTTTGTTAGTTTTTCACCCATTTTATCTTTGTAATCATCATCTGCTTTTGAAGCAGAAATGAAGTACTGATGCAAACCGATATCGCGTTCACTAAAGAGTAAGATACAATCACTTTTCAGACCATCACGGCCAGCACGACCTGCCTCTTGATAATATGACTCTAAATCACCTGGCATATTATAATGTATCACAAAACGCACATTCGACTTATCAATCCCCATACCAAATGCATTCGTTGCAATTACTACACGCACACGATCATAGACGAAATCATTTTGCGCAGCTTCTCTGTCTTTGTTAGATAACCCTGCATGATAAATCGTACTGCTGATTTCATGATCTTCTAATGCTTCTTGCAACTCTTCAACCTGTTTACGCGTAGAACAATAAACAATGCCAGCTTCATTTGCATGTGATTTCACATATTCAAGTACAAATTTTTGGCGTTGATAAGTTGGGTTGACTTGAAAGACTAAATTACGACGTTTCGTACTTGTTTTAACTTCATCGTGTTTATTAATATTTAGTCTTTCCATGATATCTTTTTGCACTTCAGTCGTGGCAGTTGCAGTCAAAGCTACAATTGTAAAGTCTTGTGGTAAAGCAAATACCTTATGAATCACTTCTTGATAACTTGGTCTAAAATCATGCCCCCATTTAGAAATACAGTGTGCTTCATCAAATGCTACTAAATGGATAGGTAGACGTTGTAATAACGCCATAAAATAATCATTATTAAAACGTTCTGGAGCAACATAAAGAAACTGTATGTCACCATTTTTCAATTGCGCTTCAATCGCCTTTTGTTCTTTCTGCGTTAAACTACTGTTTAAATATGCTGCGCGAATACCAGCAGCCTTCAATTGATCGACTTGGTCCTTCATTAATGAAATTAATGGACTAATGACAATTGTCGTACCACCTAGCATTAAACCTGGCACTTGATAACAAATCGATTTACCACCACCAGTTGGTAACACCCCTAATACATTACGTTGATCCATTACTTTTGAAATTATTTCCTTTTGGCCAGGACGAAACGTGTCATAACCAAAATAATGCGATAAAGTTGATTCCATGTTATAAGATCCCTCATTGTTCTTTTAGTTCTTCAAGTTCACTCCATCTAGCAATATCATCTTCATAAGTTTGATTTAGTTCTTGTTGCTCTTCACTTAATGCTTTAATCTTTGCGTAGTCTGAACTTGCATTTATCATTTCTTCTTCTATCTCTTCTAGCCTTTGTTCAGTCGTTTCTATGCGCTCGATAATTAATTCGTATTCTTGTTTTTCTTTATAGCTCAAACCTTTTTTCCTTTTTTGAGTAGGCTGAGGTTTCACTTTTTGTTGTTGTTTTTCTATTTCCCGTTGTTTATCTTGTTCTTTTTTATAAGCTTCATAATCGTCAAATGAACCAATAATACGCTCCATTATACCATCATGAATATACCAAAACTCTTTAGCAACTTTATTTAAGAAATATCTATCGTGACTGACGGTAATTACTGTACCACCAAATGTATCGATATATGATTCCAATATCGTTAACGTCTCAGTATCTAAATCATTCGTTGGTTCGTCGAGTAATAGGACGTTCGGTTGATGTACTAATAATTTCAATAAATACAAACGTTTCTGTTCTCCTCCAGAAAGTTTATAGACTTTCTTTCCATGTGTTGCACTCGGGAATAAAAATCGCTCTAATAGTTGCGTAATTGACACTGATGTTCCATCTTTTTCCTTTGCAACTTCACTTTCTTCTCTAAGATAGTCAATCATACGAATATCTCTGTCTAAACGCTCTTCTGTCTGTTTAAAGTATGCGACTTTGACGGTTTGTCCAACCTTTAAGGTCCCTTCAAATGCACTATCTTCACCACTTAAAATATTCAATAACGTTGTTTTACCGACACCGTTAGGTCCGACAATACCGATTTGTTGACCATTTTGTATAATTTGCGTAATATCTGCAAACAATGTTCTATCTAGAATACGTTTTGTTAATTGTTCTAATTCAAACACTTGCTTGCCTAAACGTGAATACGCTAAGTTGAGCGAAGCTTGATCTTGTTGCTGTTGTTGCTTTACTTCTTGTTCTAAATCACTAAATCTATTCTTCCTTGCTTGTTGTTTGGTAGTTCGTGCCTTAACTCCTGCACGCATCCATGCTAATTCTTGTTTATACAGTGAGCGTTGCTTAGCTTGTTGCTTTTGCTCAATGATTTCGTTCTCAGCTCTTTGCTCAATATATGCCTCATAATTCCCTGGATACGTTTTTAATTTTCCTTGTGTTAATTCAATGATTCTGGACGAAACTTCATTTAGAAAATAACGATCATGCGTTACAAACAAAACAGTATGAGGATATTGTTTCACATAGTTTATTAACCAATTTATAGATTCAAAATCTAAATGGTTGGTAGGTTCATCTAATAATAGTAAATCAGGTTGCTCGATTAATGTTTTAGCGAGGCCGACACGCTTTTGTTGGCCTCCTGATAATTGATTTACAGGCTTCGTCGTATCATTAATGCCTAGCTTAGATAATATTGTCTTGATTTCAGAACTGTAATCCCAAGCTTGATTGGCATCCATTGCTTCTTGAGCTTGCATCATTTTCTGAAAATGTGCATCAGTTTGTTCTGCACTATATTGATTCACAGCAAACTCATAATCACGTATGACTTGTAGTGTCTTTGTCTCCGAAGTTAATACTGCCTCAAAAACAGTTAAATCTTCATCAAATTCTTGCTTTTGAGAAGAATAACGGATGCGATAGGAGTTGGGATGCGTGATTTCTGCATCGTAATCTTCGTCTATACCTGCTATTACCTTTAATAAAGTACTCTTTCCAGTACCATTAATACCTACGAGACCAATTTTTTCACCATTGGATATCGAGAGTTGTAAATCATCAAAGATAACTTTATCGGCATAGGATTTATGTAAATGTTCTATTTTGTAAGCTTCCATAATCCAACATCCTTTTTAAATATCGATAAATATAGTTAATTCTGTTAAAATTAATTTCAGTTCCATACATTATACACCTTTTTGGGTTCAAATGATACAAAGGAGACAAGCTTATGACGGAATTTTTCCAAGCATTACCTCCTTATATCCAAGCACTAATAGCTGGAATTATCACTTGGCTATTAACAGCACTAGGAGCTGCAGCCGTATTCATATTTAAACGTGTAAATGATAAGATTTTAAACTCAATGCAGGGTTTCGCCGCAGGGATTATGATTGCTGCAAGTTTTTGGTCTTTATTACAACCTGCCATCGATTATGGTAAGGACTCCTCATTTGCATGGTTACCAGCTGCTATCGGATTTTTATTGGGTGGGCTATTTATTCGTGCCTTAGATTTAGTTATACCTCATATCCATCCCAATACATCCGATGAGAATCAGTTCCATGAAGGTGTTGGCACTAAGAAACTCAACAAGAATACTTTACTAGTCTTAGCAATCACGTTACACAATATACCCGAAGGCCTCTCAATTGGTGTTGCTTTCGGTGGTATTGTTTCGGGTAATGGTCAAGCGACATTATTAGGGGCATTAAGTTTAGCTATAGGTATAGGTATACAGAATATACCTGAAGGGGCAGCACTATCTATGCCTATTCGAGCAGCGGGGGCATCTCGATGGAAGGCTTTCAACTATGGGCAAGCATCAGCAATTGTAGAGCCAATATTTGCTACAATTGGTGCAGCTGCAGTATTAGTCATTACACCTATGTTACCGTATGCATTGGCATTTGCTGCAGGTGCGATGATATTTGTTGTTGTTGAAGAATTAATCCCAGATTCACAAGCTAGTAATAACACCGACCTTGCCACACTCAGTCTAATGTTAGGATTCACCATAATGATGATTCTTGACGTTGCACTTGGATAAGGACGATAGCATTACTTATTAATATCTGATTTACAACAAAGCGTTTAGCATATGATTTATAAATGATGACATTACGGTAATATTGTTTGCGATGACTAAGCATCAATCTCATATCATACCTAGTGACTTATTGTTCATTTATATCATATCGTCATTAAACGCTTTTTTGTTTTATATATAGATTCCTCATGTATGCACAAATAAGGCAACATAACGCTTGTGAAGTTAGCGTATTTGCACTAGATATACAATTTTTTAATACAGCGATAAAATCACACTGTACCATGCGCATAGCGTAAGGTTTTTTAATACAAAAAAAAAGGTAACGCTCTGTTTCATCGAGCGTTACCTTCTTGCTATTGATCATTATTTTTACATTAAAGTTAAAGTCTCTTCTAATTTTTTTCTTGTCCTTTTGGACCTGTTTTATATTCATATTTAGAAGGATTTATTTTATCGAAATCAGGGTTCTTATAGAATCTGAATAAGTCACCGTTTAAGACATTGTCACTCATTTCTAAGTCTTTTTCAGCTTGTTGTTTACGTTTTTCAAAGTCTTTCGGTGTTTTTGTTACAGGTTCATTTGTCTTATTATCATAAATTCTACCATTAACATATTTATAGTCTTTAGTAATAAAGTCACCATTTCTGAATGGTACTGTATCATTATGATCTTTAGATAATAAGTCTGTACCCATCATCAAGTAATTCTTAGTATCAATACCCATTAAGTGTAAGATTGTAGGCATTACATCGACTTGACCAGCATATGTCTTATCGACTGTACCTTCTTTACCAGGAATCTTCAACCATAAACCTGTACGGTTTAAGTCTGTAAATTTAGCTGGAGTAATGTCTTCACCTAATAGTTTTTCCATGGCTTTATTATGGTTTTCTGAGATACCGTAATGGTCACCATAGATCATGATAACTGAATCGTCATATAGACCTTTTTTCTTCAATTCATTAACAAATTGTTCTAATGATTCATCTAAGTATCTCGCAGTTTGAATATAACCATCAACTGTAGAATCACCCGTATTTGGTCTATCTATTGTTGCATCTTCAGATGACAACGTAAATGGATAGTGGTTTGTTAATGTAATTAAATGTGTATAGAATGGCTCTTTTTCTTTTGCTAAGTAATCAGTTGATTCTTTAAAGAACTCTTTATCTTTAAGTCCAAGGTTTTCGATATTATCTGGTGACATATCGAAGTATGTTGCATCATAGAACTTATCGATACCAAAGTGTTTGTACACTTGATCACGGTTCCAGAAAGTTTTGTAGTCACCATGCATAACGCTTGATGTATAACCTTGTTGTTGATCAAGGATAGCTGGTAATGATTGGAAGGTATTATCACCTTTCAATGAATAAGCTGACCCTTGTGGTAGACCATATAAACTGTTATCCATTGTAAACTCAGCGTCAGATGTTTTACCTTGGCCAGTTTGATGGAAGAAGTTTGGATAATATCTATATCCTTCTTTACCAGTTGACAGTTTATTTAAGAATGGTGTTACCTCTTGTCCGTTAACCTTTTTATTAATTAAGAAAGTTTGGAAACTTTCTAAGTGAATTTTGATAATGTTTTTCTTCTTAGCTGCACCAAAATATTCTTTATTTGGTTCGACTTGCTTTTGCTTTGTATAATTTAACACTTTTGTTAAATCATCTTCGTTTGCAAGCGCTTTTTGCTGTTTGTTTTGAATTGTTTTTACGCCATCATACACTGTGAAGTTATATGGTCCTAAATATTTAACTAAATATTTATGGTCAAATGTACGTGTTAACAATTGTGGACGATCAGATTCTGCAAATGCTAAGTTTAAGAAGAATAACGCGACTGATGCTGCCATTATGACTGGAACAAATTTTTTGCTAAATACGCGTTTATCAATCCATTTTTGTTTAAAGATTAAAATAAATAAGTAAATAATCGTATCAAGGAAATAAATGAAATCGTACCATTTAAATGAAGCTGTTACTGCTCCACCCATCGAATCGACGTTACCCACTTGATTTAACGTACTGAACGTTAAGAAGTCAGAGAAGAATCTGAAATACACAACGTTAGCATACAATAGGAAACTTAAGATAAAGCCTCCAATAAAGATAAACCAAAAAGCTTTCTTACCTTTAAAGAATAAGAAGACACTTAAAATTAAAGCCACTAAACTGTATGGATTCATTAATAAGATTAAGTTTTGAACTAATCCTTTAACACCTAAAGAAAAATCAACATAATATGAAAAATACGTCTTTAACGTGACAGTAATCACCGTCAGTATAAAAAACGCAAAAAGAGTCAATTTCTTTTTGTGTAAACTCATGTTTGTTTCCCCCGTTATAAATTAATATAGGCTGGTTATTATCCATACCTAGAAAAAATTGGCAAAGTTACTGTAATGATGTCCTGTTTGCGATAATCATATTGCTTAGTAATTCATTAAATCGTTATTTGCAAAAATACAATCCTTCAGGCTTTAAAGTCATTAAGAAACACATCAGTTATGTTGGCGATTTTACTTCTTTTTAAATTAAAATTTGAGTTCAATTCATTGTTTTTAATATCAATATGCATATCATAGTTATCAATTGTACCAACACATAATATTAATAATTTGCTATCAAATTTAATTATGTAAAGGCAAGATTTACATTCTGCCTATTTTTGTAATACAACTGTAACAAAACGTATACAGTTCAATTAATTAATATAAAGCAATTCAAGTCAAATTTCAAGTAAAAACACACTTTTTGAGGTGAATAAACTTATAAAAATCCTTTTATTAAGGACTTATTAACGACATATTAACAATCTATTAAGGAACAAGATACGTTTTAATTATACGCACTATCTCTGATATATTAATCAGACTATAGTCCTATATATAAAATAAGAAACAATTATAATATGTATAAATTTCTTATATTTTTTTAATAATATCAAACAATCATCCGTCAATTCAAACTAAAAACGAAAGAAATCACGTTAAAGCAAACGTGATTTCTTTCCGTATTATCTCAATTATTATTAATGAGTACAAACTATATCTGCACGCAACATGATAAGAATATCATATTGTTATATAATTCCACTTTTTTTTGCTATTTCAGCATTTCTAATTGCATTCTATACTCAATGCCATGAAATAATTGGTTTAGCCAGTTAGAATATTTCACAAGATTTTTCTCAGCAGTTTCAACATCTATAAATTGGAATTTTAATTTAGTACCTTGATGTTTTTGTCCTAATTTAGTTAAATGATAGCTCGCAATTGTTCCTAGTTGGGGGTAACTCCCTAACGTATAATGATCATTGAGTAGGATAATCGGTGTACCGTCACGCTTTACTTGAATTGTGCCTCGTTGGACAGATTGATGTGCTGGCATATCCTCATAATATGCTTTTACAGACGGTCCTTCAACGAGCATGCCAACTCTATTTGCCTTACTTGAGACCTTATATTCACCAAGTGTGAAACGATTCAGTGCATTCTTTTTAAAGTCTTCTGTACCTTTATTTTTGATGACATGAATTACATCTGACATATAGTTAAATGATAATGCATAGCCATCTATACCCCAGTCTGTTTCTCGGCGTTCTTCAAGATTTTCAAATAGTTTATGATGACGTTCTGTATAATCACGTTTCATATTTATCTCGTCGCCTTTTTTTAATTTGCGACCATGAAAACCACCAATTTGAGATTTAAAGTCTGTAGACGTAGAACCAAGCCATTCGTCTAATTCAAAACCACCACCGATTGCTAAATAGACACGAGACGTTCGCTTTGTTTCCGTAAAAGCAAGTACATCCCCTTTTTCCATTAAATATAATTTATTAGGCAATACCTTCATATGCTCTGTTGCAGCTTTAAAATTCCCACCACTTAAAGCAATAAGTGTTGGTTCGGTAAAGCGGATACGTGCCATATTATTAGTCATTTCTAATGTTGCTTCACGTTTATCATTTGCGACGAGCCTATTTGCAATTTCATGTGCTAATGGATCTAATGCGCCACCCGGTATAACACCATTATGTTCATATCCTTGACGTCCAAAATCTTGAAAGCTTGAAAATAGCCCCGCATCTTCAATTATAATTGACATGGTTTAAAGCCTCCTAAGTCAAGTTCTTGTTCTGTAACAGGTTTGAATTGCACATTATCTCCTAACTTTAATTTAGCAAAATCAACTTTGTTAGGATTAAATAGCTCAACCGGAGTATAACCAACAACCAACCAGTCACCATAAGTATCCGTTGTTGTTATGCCACACTTTTTTCCTTCAATAATAACTGATCCTGCAGGAATAAAGGTCTTTTCATCACCAGTATGATTGACAAACAAACGTTTTTCCATACCTGTTAAATAAGGAAAACCAGGCGTGTAGCCCATCATTGACACAAAGTAATTAGGCTTCGTATGTAATTTAACAAATTTATCCATTGTTAATTTATAGTATTTTAATAAAGCTTCTAAGTCTGGACCATATTGCCCACCATAAATAACAGGGATTTCTATAGCTGGTGCCGCTTCATCGACATGTGTAATTTCTAGTTGTATGGATTGTAACAATGCTTTCATATACAGAAATGGCGAGCGAATATTATGATGTTTAATCATGTCTCTTGCATCATAACAAATCATCATGTCTGATTCTGTTGGAACAATTTCTGTAATAAAAGAAAAGTTTTTGCTTGATAAATAAGACTTTAACGCCAATAAATCTTCTGTTAAATCTCTTGAGACTTCTTTTTCTATAGAGACCACAATTGCCTGATCTCCCTGGCTATAAATCTTCATAAATTCACCTCATAAATAGTTACCTTACTTAATGGTAGAATACACGCAATCCTTGAACTAAGTGATGTATAAGTTCAATCATAAAAAAGTAAATAAAGATAATTTGGACAATACAAGATATAGTAACTATGATTTGCGCACGTATAACCGCGTGTTGCTTTAATAATTGATTCGTCCATAACTTTGTTAACATCGCTAAAATGATAATCGCTACTGCCCAAATCCATATCATCCATCTTGCCTCACTAACTCATTATTTTTATTTAAACTGTACCTACTCAACGACATATTAATCTAAGTTATTACTTAAAGTTCATTGTGGAAACGATTATTTTATCGTCATTTACTTTGTAATAAAGTATCACTGTTGTACTTAAGCTTTATTTTAAAGATAAAACCTAACCTCGGCAACCTCTCTTAAACTATTTATCAGAAAAACCTCAATCTCTCCACGAATCAATTTATCCTTGAACACGTCTATCGAATAATCTCGCTCTATTAATTTACCTTCTTCAATGAGTTCCTCTCGCATACAACCTTTCAAGAAATCCCCATTATACTCCGGCGTATAATATTGATCATCTTCCTTTATCATGACATTACCGATATCAAATTCTAATAACTTGCCAGATGCATCATATAATAATATCAAATCTGTCGAATGATCGTGTGCCAAATGGTCGCGATGCGTTGTCTTATAAATGACTTGATCTTTGTTAGTTGGCCATTTCAATTGTACTAGTCGTGCCGTAAAATAACTTTTACTTGGTAAATCAGCTACGACATGTTCCATCTGTCCTTGCTCATCAACCAAGACCTTTAAGCGGAACGTCCCATAATGATAAGTTGAACGAACTTCTTTGATAATATCCTCAAATGTTTGTTGTTGAAATTTAATATCGAGATTTTCACATGCACTACGCATTCTTTTAATATGATAATTCAACCTGTTTACTGTTCCATTATCTAACTTCATTGTTTCAAATAATTGCATTATAATCTCTCCAATATACGCGTCTTATCTTTAAATTCTTGAATTTCTAATTCTGGATTTGAATCAATTGTAATCCCAGCACCAACGCCATATACCGCTTTACCATTGATATATTGAATGGTTCTTATAGGCACATTAAAGATAGACTTGCCATTCGGTAAGAGTAAACCTATTGAGCCACAATAAATATAACGCGGTGTTTGTTCTAATGCTTTGATATATTTCATCGTATTTAGCTTGGGCGCTCCAGTTATAGAGCCACATGGAAATAGTGCCTTTAATACATTGACTAGTGACATTGTGTGATTGACTTTACCCGTCACCATTGTCGTCATCTGATAAACGGTCGTGTATGCTTCTATATTAAAAAGTTGATAGACATGGACTGATCCTGATTGTGCAATTCTACCTATATCATTACGTAATAAATCTACTATCATTACATTTTCAGCTTTATCCTTTGCTGAATGACGCAATGTTTCTAAATTTCGACGATCTTCTTCAGGCGTCCGACCTCTCGCTATGGTCCCCTTCATCGGTTTACTGACGATAACATCCTCATCGTCTTTAAATGGCCCCCTCTGAAAGAATAATTCAGGTGATATTGATGCTACTTTCAGTTCTGATGTATCGATTAAAGCAGAATAAAAGCCATTATTTCCTTTTAATAATATTTCATATAATGCCGCAATCGGATAATGAATATCATCTATTAAACGTGTTGTGTAATTTACTTGATACGTATTCCCCTCAATTATTGCCTGTTGAACTGACTTTATATGATCCATCATCGTCGTATGACTTAATTGAAATTGAAAATTGCATCGTTGACTATGCCCTTCATATTTCGGAGGTTCTGTCATATCATAGCTTTCAAAAACATAGGCCGCAGCATAAAGGTTACATTCAGAAATTGAGACGGTTGCCATTTCTGGATTAAAATAGCTTGCCGCTTCATATGATAAATATAATGCGACATAATACCCCATTTTTTGCTTAGTCTCTGCAAAGTTAACCACTTCACCTACATCTTGCAGTTGATAGGCAAGCCTTTGCTCAATACTATTTGTAAAGTTATACTGATGTGTTTCATGTTCTATTTCATCCTTTAAATAGCGATAATTAAACTGGATTTGCATGTTTTGTCACCATAATTTCTATAAATAATTTCAATTGTTCAATGCCATATTCACTTAATATGGATTCCGGGTGGTATTGTACGCCGTATATAGGGAGCCTTTGATGTTCAATTGCCATAATAATTGCTTCATCATTACGTGCAGTAACCTTTAATTGCGATGGCATTGTATCTTGTTGTGCCATCAATGAATGATATCGCATTACTTTAAATGACTGTGGTAAGTCCTTAAATATACCTTCGCCAGTATGCTCAATAACTGTCGTATGACCATGAATTGGGCGATAACTTTTAACAATGTCGCCACCATAGTATGTAATAATATGTTGAAATCCCAAACACACTCCTAAAATTGGCACTTGTTGTGCAAATTCGTCCATTACTTCCGTTAGTATTGGATAATCCTCAGGTGTTCCCGGCCCCGGAGAAATCACAATGCCTTTTGGTTGAATTTGTTGTATCTTCGCAATCGACAACGCTGTAACATCTATAACACAAACACCATCTTTGTAGATTTGCTTAATATAATCTACAATGTTGTATGTGAATGAATCTTTATTATCAATCATTAGTATCATGCGTTCACCTCTTTTTAATAGATATTCTATAATATGATATTAACCCTATTATCACAAATATCACCTTGATTTTACAACGTAAATATATTATTCTATATCACGGCATAAATGAATACAAAGAGGTTCCTAGCTGATACCCTCTATAAAAAACTAGACACTCAAAAACGTCTGTCTTTTTATAGAGACAGACGTTTTTTTGCGTCATTTTCAATTTAAAAAGCTAGTATGAAATTAATAAGGAGTGTACAATACTATGACGCAACAAACATTAAATAATGATAAAGCCATTGTCGTCTTTAGCGGTGGTCAAGACAGTACTACCTGTTTATTCTGGGCTAAGAAACATTTCTCAGAAGTTGAACTCGTAACCTTTCAATACGGACAGCGTCACGACACAGAAATAAAAGTAGCTCAACAAATAGCTGAAGAACAAAACGTCAAACATCACTTGTTAGATATGTCATTATTATCACAGCTAACTCCAAATGCATTAACACAACATGACATGGATATCGAAGAGACAGAAGATGGTGTACCTAATACATTTGTCCCTGCAAGAAACTTATTGTTTCTTTCATTTGCAGGTGCATTAGCTTATCAAACAAATGCTAAACATATTATAACGGGTGTTTGTGAAACGGATTTTTCAGGGTATCCAGATTGTAGAGATAGTTTCATAAAATCTATGAATGTAACACTGTCACTTTCAATGGATAAAGACTTTGTCATTCACACACCTTTGATGTGGCTAGACAAAAAAGCAACATGGGCCCTAAGCGATGACTTAGGCGTACTGGATTATATAAGAACAAAAACACTTACCTGCTACAACGGCATCATCGGCGAAGGTTGTGGGAAGTGTCCGGCTTGTCATTTACGTGCACGCGGTTTAAATGCATATTTAGAAGAAAAAGGAGCGCGATAATATGTTCCAACAAAATTATCCAAGTGTACAACACGATTATCAATTTGAATTAAATAAAGATTTCAATTTTTCAGCAGCACATTACATTCCTAGTGAAGATGCTGGAAAATGTATGAGAACACACGGTCATACTTATTTCGTCAACCTAACGATTGCTGGGGATACATTAGATCATAATGGATTTCTTGTGAATTTTAGTGAATTAAAAAAAATAGTACATGGTCAATTTGATCATCAATTACTAAATGAACTACCACAATTTACAGGTAAGAGTCCATCTACTGAAGTTGTGGCACAAACAATTTATGAAATGGTACAAAGTGCATTAGATGAACGCCAGAATAAGCCACAGTGCTTACAAGTATATGTAAGAGAAACACCAACAAGTTATGTTGTCTTTAGACCTAAGGAGACTTCACATGAGTAAGATACCTGTTCTAGAAATTTTTGGTCCAACCATTCAAGGTGAAGGTCGTGTTATCGGCCGTAAGACGATGTTTGTCAGAACAGCTGGATGTGATTATAGATGTAGTTGGTGTGATTCGAGCTTTACTTGGGACGGAAGTGCAAAAGAAGATATTCAGTTAATGACAGCTGAAGAAATATACGATAAATTATATGAAATCGCCGGTGATTCCTTTAATCATGTAACTATTTCAGGAGGTAATCCTGCATTGATTAAAGGGATTCAATCTTTAGTTGATTTATTCGACAGTAAAAATATCCAAAGCGCTTTAGAAACACAAGGAAGTAAATTCCAACCTTGGATGACACAAATTGATGACTTAACAATTAGTCCCAAACCACCAAGTTCTAAAATGAAACCTAATCTACCTATACTAGATGACGTAATAGCGAAATGTGTTCCAGAAACACTTAACCTTAAGGTTGTTATATTCGATGATGAAGACTATCAATTTGCTAAAATGATTCATCATCGTTATCCAGAGATACCATTTTATTTGCAAGTTGGTAATCCATACTTAGATGGAGAATATGTTGAATCACATACTGAAAGATTATTAACATTATATGAAACCTTGGTTGATCGTGTTATGGCGAGTCCCGATATGAATAATGTTTATGTTTTACCTCAATTACACACACTACTTTGGAGTAATAAAAAAGGTGTTTAAATTGAGATTTTACTGTGATGCGTTGTATAATGCTCTTTGTCCTAACAACGCATCACTTTTTTATGATAAAATTTAGCATTATTAAATAAAATCATAAATTACTGTTAAGCCAATTATTAAATTGAATTTGAAACCCTGTCATTCAAGCTTAACAACCATTACGTTTATTAACTGATTAACAAGTATTTAATAAATGCTATAATAAATAAAACTTACTTAATCATTTAATAGGACAGTTACACTGCTTATTATTAAATATAATTTATTTGAAAAATAATACTAAAATAAAACATTTGAATAAATGATTTTAAACACGTGACATTGCATGTTTTCGTATGAATAAATTTATCTTAATTGATATAATATTGCAGTGAAGTATCTAGGTTAGGAGAGCACCATGCTAATTAATATAATCATAAATATAGCTGCGGTATTAGTCATCCTCGGCATTGATTTATATCGTCAGAATTATAAACAACTCAAGTTTAGCTCTATACTCATTGCATTAACCATTTCTAGCTTTATCAATTTAATTATCGTCGGCAAGTATGACTTCATTTCACTTTATACCAATATACAATTGATATTATGGACAATCTTACAGCTTTACTTAAATAGAAAGGTACATACGTATGTAATTTCACAACAAAAATTCATTGCCTTTATTATTACAAGTATATTGAGCACTTCGTTAATCCTAACGTATAGTACAAGTAATGATTCATACTATATGTCAGTACCTTATTTAGCACCAACAGTATTTATGTTCGGGGCAATCATCGTATTTTATACTACCTTTTCACCAAGTGAAAAGGAGAAATTCGGATTTATACATCGTATTAAACATCCGATTCTTGTAGGACAAATACTAATGATTATTGCTACTACATTAATGACATTACTCACACCTTATTGGTACATGTTTATTATAATCCATGCCATTTTTATCGCTTTTATTATTTGGCAAAATATATTTTTACATAAACGTGATTAATCCAATTCAAACTGTGGTAATTATTAATATCGTAGAAATTAATTATAAGGAGGTTATATTATGGGATTTATATTAATGCTTATCGTCGGCGGTTTAATCGGTTGGATTGCTGGTGGCATCGTCGGTAAAGATATTCCAGGTGGTATCTTAGGTAATATTATTGCCGGTATCGTTGGTTCTGCTCTAGGTAGTTGGCTACTTGGAGATTGGGGTTGGCATTTAGGTGGCATCGCCATTTTCCCTGCGTTAATCGGTACAATTATATTAGTTGCAGTTGTATCATTTGTAGTAGGTAGACTACGTAAGAAAAATTCAAAATAATATAACCAATTAAAATTGTTTGCAGTCAAAATGTTATCAAATGAAACATTTTGACTGCTTTTTTATAATAAAAAGCTTCGTAATCTCAGTATATTTACTGCACATTACGAAGCTTTTATTGAAATGATTCAAAGCAATCAACTTAGTATAATTATCACTATCTCTGGATAATCATTGTGGAACTATTTACTTTGAATTTTTTATAAATTAACGATGATTAACTAACTCTTTATCTTTTCTATAGTGTCTCTTATATTTGAAATGATTGCTATTCAAATCCTCTGTAGTCACATTTGAATCTAAATCATGACTTAAATTCGACTTCACTTTATCATTACTTAAATTAGAAGCTTGCACTATATATTTAGGTCGCGCTTTAACTTCATAATAGATACGTCCAATATATTCACCGACAACACCTATAGAAATGAGTTGAATACCACCAAGTAGTAATATAGCTGCTATAGTTGAAAAGTATCCTGGCGTATTAACTCCATTTAATATAATACCTGCGAAAATAAATGTAATGTAAAGTATACTAACAAAGAATACAAATAATCCAAGATAAATCATTGCACGCAGTGGTTTTGTATTAAATGATAACAATCCATCAATACCATAATTTAACAATTTACCAAATGACCATTTGGACTCGCCATCTTCTCTTTCAACATTTTCATAGGTAAACACTTTAGTATTATAACCAATCCACTCGTATAAACCTTTAGAGAAACGATTGCATTCATCCAACTCTGTAAGTGAATTAACTGCACGTTGACTTAACAATCTAAAATCACCAACGCCATCTTCCAATTCAATGTCTTCGACAAAGCGATTGATTACTTTGTAATAAATGCGTGTCATAATTTTACGTGATTGTTTTTCACCTGTTCTATCTCTTTTTGCTACAACTTGATCATACCCATCCATGTAGCCTTCAATCATTTTAGGGATTAATTCTGGTGGATGTTGCAAGTCAGCATCTATCATAATTACTGCATCACAGTCTTTACTATGCTGATAACCAGCTATCATAGCTGATTCTTTACCGAAGTTTCTACTAAATGAGATGAATTTTACGTGTTGATCTTTAGTAGCTGCTTCTTGAATATAGTTAATTGTTTTATCTTTACTTCCATCATCAACAAATAATAAATCATATTCATATTGATGATGCGCACTATCTTTTGATAATATCTCCGATAAACGTTGATAAGTTTTTAATATTACTTCACCTTCATTAAAGCAAGGCACAATTACTCTTATTTGCATACCTTAACACCTTCATTTCAGTTACTTCTATTCCTACTTTATCAATATTAATCATCTTTATGCTAACTTAATCCTTTGAATTTACACAATCTTTATACTCCGTTAATATTCACGTGTAAAACTTAATCTTTTTAAAATTATAATTGCTTTTTTGATTAGATTTCATTATAAATCTAATAACGGATGGACGTCATTTGTTTGATATATTCAATAATATAATAGTCTAAAACTAATACGCATAAAAATTATAATTAGTTTCAAGTCTTTAAATTATTCCCCTTTTTTAATAATAAAAACAAATTCACTTTATATTTAATACATAAAAGCACTTATTCTAATCGCTCATTAACTCATTTTATTATTTACAGTATTCCGTATTATTGGCTCGCTTTCCTAGGGGACAGCTTCAGCCTGTTGTCTTCAGCTTGTCCTGTTCCCTCAGGAGTCTCGCCTGAATACTTATATAATTTTTGATGTTATTTTAATGCCTTTTTACATTATGGTCTTCTGCTTTAATTTGTGTTGGTTTTAATCTTTTATAATAATCAGTCATTTGTAACGATTCATACACAAAATGACACAATAGGTAAAAATGATGCGTTTGAAATTATAAACTCAAATCTATTTATCTTAAGCTATGACAAAGATATACGTTCATAATTATAGCGTTTAAATATAAAAGAGAGTTAATCCTTTACGGAATAACTCTCTTATTTTGCGAATGGAGATTTAGCCCCTACTCCATTTGTTATATCTTATATTTGCCAATCTGTTATTTTAAAGTGCCTATCGCTACTTTATCAGGATCTTTACCTTGTCTTTCATTCACATTTAAATTATCAATTTGAGCAATATCTGTTAATTCCAAATTGAAATCAAAAATATCAATATTTTCTCTAATGCGGTCTGGTGTTTTAGACTTAGGAATAATGAGTCTATTATGTGCAAGGTGCCAACGTAACACAATTTGTGCTGGTGTCTTATCATATCGTTTCGCAATATCAGTAATTATTGGATTATCTAGTAGTCCTTGATTTCTCATCAACGGCATCCATGCGGTTACTGCTATATCATGCTTGTCACAAAAATCTTGCAACTCTTGTTGGTTAAAGTAAGGATGTACTTCAATTTGATTAACTGCTGGTACCACATCTGTCTCTTCCATCAACCTTTCCAAATGGTGTTGTTTGAAGTTGCAAACACCAATCGCACGTACCCAACCTTGTTCATACAATTTTTCCATTGCTTTATAGCTTTCAATAAATAAATCATTTTCTTCACATGGCCAATGAATAAGGAATAAATCTAAGTAATCTGTGCCAAGGTTTTCAATAGACTTGGTAAAATATTCGATTGTTTTATCATAACCTTGATAATCATTCCATAATTTTGAAGTAATAAATAAATCTTCGCGAGGTATATCTGAATGTTTGAGTGCATTACCAAGTGCAATTTCATTTTTATAAAAATATGCAGTATCAAATGCTCTATAACCAGCTGCTAATGCCGCTTCAATAGATGTCTCCATTTCTTCTTCTGTAATTTTATATACACCGAGACCAACCTTAGGCATTGGGTAACTATTATTTAAATAATAAACGTCTTCAATCATGATGCAAATCCCCTTTCAATAACTTAAATCATTGTTCATTACATTTTAATATACACCGCCATAAAAATATACTAACAGCGCTTATAATTGATTTTCATCCTAATATCAACTCATAAAAAAACCAGCTAAGCCTTTACATAGGCTCAACTGGTTAATTAATTATGACAAGTTCAGAATCAAAAATTAATCTTTTTCTTCTTCGTCTTCTTCATCCTCTGGTGTTGGACGTGTTTCATTAAATTCATATTTTAATATAACACTAATGATTTGATGATTATCAATTTCTGAAATAACCCAACGATCGTATTCAGTATCGACATAATCATTCTGTTGTAAATTGGTATTGTGTGCTTGTAACCATCCACCAATTGTATCAATATCATCCGAATCAACAAATTCAATACCAAATTGATCATTTAAATCATCAAGTAATACTCGACCATTAATTTGATATTTATTGTCAGCTAATTTAACTACATCGTTCACTTCATCATCATCAAATTCGTCTCGGATCTCACCAACAATTTCTTCTAATATATCTTCCATTGTTAAAATACCTGCTGTACCACCATATTCATCAATAATAAGACTCATATGTACATGCTCACGTTGCATACGAATTAAAGCATCACTGATACGTGTTGTTTCAGAAATCATTGGTAAATCATGGATATAATTACTTACTTTAATTGGCTTACCAGATGCATATTCTGTTAAAAATTCTTTAACATTTACGAAGCCTTTCACATGGTCTTTATCACCATCTTCAGTAATAGGATAACGTGTAAATTGATGTTCTTTAATCGTCTCTAATAATTCATCGACATTAAACGGTTCATTTAACGTTATCATTTGTGTACGTGGTACCATGATATCCTTTGCGTGGCGTTCATCAAATGAGAAGATATTTTGCATATAAGCTAACTCAGTTTGATTAATTTCTCCGCCATTATAACTGTTGTTTATTATGATTTTAATTTCTTCTTCAGACATTGCATCGTTATTAGCGTCTGGATCAACTCCAAACAATCGAATAATCATTCTCGCTGATCCATTCATTAACCAAATTAATGGTTTCATTACTGTTCCAAAGTAATACAATGGTCTAGCATAGATTAAAGCTAGTTTCTCCGTATATTGAATGGCCAAAGTCTTAGGCGCCAATTCACCAAGTACCACATGTAAATATGTCACTACAATAAATGCTACGATAAATGAAATGGTTGTAGTCAAAGCCTCTGGTAAGTGAATCAATTCAAACAATGGATGCAATAATTTATCAAATGTCGGCTCACCAAGCCACCCAAGTCCTAAAGATGTAACAGTTATACCTAACTGACATGCTGATAAATAATAGTCTAAATTCTTAATCATCTTCTTCACGACTCGAGCGCTACCATTGCCCTCTGACGCAAGTTGTTCTATTCTTGTCGTTCTTACTTTAACAAGTGCAAACTCCGATCCGACGAATACCGTCGTCAATGCTATTAAAAGAAAAAATATAACTAAGTTCATTATGGTCACAGTTTCCAATTAGTTCCCTATTTCTAGGGATTCACCTCCAAAATTTCGTGTCACAATAGGTGACCGTTCATAAAATTGTTTATCTGGTACTACTATTAAATTAATTACTAAATCCTTCCCATTGTAACACCTCCCTAAAAATACGCATTTCCTTTATTTTATCATAATGTAATCTTGCAATCTAATTTATACTACAAAATTTTATTTGTTCAACTAGACATTTAAACGCAAAAATTTGTTTGAGTCAACTTTCTAATTTTTCTTTTTATTTTATCTTTTAAAATAATCTTTTAACAAATTGGTGTATTTCACCTTCTTTAATCGTTGCACAAACTTGTTGATCGTCATCTAAAATAACTATATCTGCATCTTTCCCCACAGATAAGCTACCTTTTTGATGATCAATATTTAATGCTATTGCTTGATTGAGACTTGTGACACGCCAAACTTTCTCAAGTGGTTCGCCTGTATATTTCAATAAATTATTTAGGCCTTCATTCATTTTTAAAATACTGCCAGCTAAAGCTCCTGAAGCTAATCTTGCCTCAGCACCTTGTACATGCACATTTTGACCACCTAAATCATATTCACCATCTGGCATTCCTTTAGCTCTCATAGCATCAGTAATTAAGAAAAATTGCTCATTACCTTTTTGTTTAAAGGCAATCTTTACAGCAGCAGGATGCGAATGAATACCATCAACAATCAGTTCAGTACTCAATGCGTCATTCGTCCATGCAGCGCCAAACACACCAGGCTCTCTATGTTCAAATGCAGTGCCAGCATTATATAAGTGCGTTACATGTTTAGCACCTTGTGATACGGCTTTATTTACCTCATCATACGTTGCAACAGTATGACCTATTGAGAATTTAATTTTGTCATGGAATGCATTTAATGTTTCTTCGGCTCCAGTCACTTCAGGAGCAAAGGTTATCACTTTAATTTGACCATTCGCAATGCTTTGAAATTGTCGTACTTTTTCAATCGAAGGTCGTTGAACAAATTCTGGATTCTGTGCGCCTACTTTATGTTCAGAAATAAATGGCCCTTCTAGATGGATTCCAACTATGTCTGCTGCTTGGTATTTATCATGTTTACTTTGATAGCTCACAATTGTTTTCAAAGCTTTCGTAATATTATCATCTGATTGTGTCATTGTCGTTGCTAAAAAGCTCGTTGTTCCTTCAGATAATAACGATTTTGCAAGATGTTGTAATCCGTCTTCAGATGCATCCATTGCATCTTCACCATATCCTCCGTGAATATGAATATCAATAAAACCTGGTAATACGTGATGACCTTGTGCGTCATATGTAGTCAGTTCACCTTCATATTTTCCTTTACCTACACCGGCAATCTTACCAGCTTTGATGATTAAATAACCCTTTTCTATTGTTTCATACTCTGTATAAATTCGACCATTTTCAATTACATACTCTGCCATGCCTATCTACCTTCTTTACGTTATTTTACTCATTTCACACACTGACGCTTTTCTCCCATTTTACCAAAATTATTTACCATATTATAATCTTAAGTTTATTTCATATAAAATAAAAAATTCAGTAGAAATACGTTAGCAACGCCTTTCTACTGAATTAATTTAATATATCACATCTTATTCATTCATTGCTTCTGAAGCACGGATTTCTTCTTTTCCAAGTTTAGGCTTCAAGATACCATATAAAATCGCTGCAACGATTGAACCAATAACAATTGCTATTAACGATTGTAATACGTGACCAAAGTCTGTACCAACGATAACGAAGATACCACCATGTGGCGCTTGAATTGAAGAACCTAAACCAAGTGCAATCGCACCTGCAACACCTGAACCAACCATCATAGATGGAATAACACGTATAGGGTCAGCTGCTGCGAATGGAATCGCGCCCTCTGTAATAAATGATAGACCCATTACATAGTTTGGTACTATAGAACCTCGTTGTTCTTTAGTAAATTTCTTCTTAAAGATTAACATTGCTGTAGCAATAGCAATTGGAGGAACCATACCACCAATCATTGCTGCTGTAATTGGAGCCGCATTACCTTCAGTTAGTGCCGCTGTTGCGAATACATATGCTGCCTTATTGAAAGGACCACCCATGTCAATCGCCATCATTGCACCAATAACTAATCCTAGTAACATAATATTTGTGCCTGATAAACTTTGTAAACCATTAAGTAATAAATTATTCAACCAAGATGCTGGTGGATTTAATACATAGATCATTAGTAAACCAGTAATTGCTACAGAGAATACTGGATAAATCAATGTTGGTTTTAAACCTTCAAGTGCTTGTGGTAAACCACTGACCACCTTTTTAATACCTTGTGTTAAGTAACCTGCTAAGAAACCTGCTAAAATACCGCCAATAAATCCTGAATCACCAGAAACTGCTAGCATACCACCGACTAAACCTGCTGCGAAACCTGGTTTATCTGCAATACTACGTGCGATATATCCAGCTAATATCGGAATAATTAAAGCAAAGGCACTATTCTTACCGATATTCCATAATTGCTCTGCAAAGGCATTATGTTCTGAACTTTTTGGATCAAATGAGTTTGGTCCAAATAAAAAGACGATTGCCATCAAGATACCACCAGCAATAACAAGTGGTAACATATTAGAAACACCGTTCATTAAGTGTTTATAAATTGTCTTACCGACACTTTGTTTCTCATTCGAACTTTCTGATTTACTACTATTTCCTCTTGCTACAAATGGCGTTCTTGAAGTATCTTGAGCCATATCAATTAACTCTTTAGGTCGCTTGATACCATCAGCAACTGGTACTTCAATTACATTTTTACCATCGAAGCGATCCGTTTCAACATGAACATCAGCCGCAACGATAATTCCTTGAGCACGTTCAATATCTTCTGCTGTTAGATGGTTTTTAATTCCGCCTGAACCATTTGTTTCAACTTTAATATTGACGCCCATTTTTTCCGCTTGTTTCTTCAATGCATCACGTGCCATATACGTATGTGCGATACCTGTCGGACATGCTGTAACAGCTAATACATATGGTTCATTGCTATCAGCAGATGTTGTTGCTGATGCTGCAGCTGCTTCTGAAGCTTCCTCTTCTTCGGTTGCCTCATCATCAGCTCTATCAATAATATTCAATACTTCTTTTTCAGATGATGCGTTTAATAAATCCTTTCGAACATCTTCATCCATTAAGATACCTGATAATTTTGCTAATGCATCTAAATGCGTTTGTGCGCCGCCTTCCGGTGCTGCAATCATAAAGAATAAATGCGCTGGTTGCATATCTAAACTTTGATAATCGACACCTGCTTTAGATTTCCCAAACGCAATTGCTGGTGTGTCCACTGCTGCAACCTTAGCGTGCGGTATTGCTATTCCTTCCCCAATTCCCGTCGTGCTTTGTGATTCTCTATTATGAATTGCTTCTTTAAAGGCTGTAACATCATTTAATTTACCAGCTTTGTTTAATTGATTAACTAATTCATCAATTACTCCATTTTTATCGTTTGAAGAAAGGTCCATCGCTATCGTGTCTTTTGTTAATAACTCAGTAATTCTCATAGTTATACACTCCCATCTAGTGTCTTAATTTCAACTTGTGACTGGATGTCTGATATAGCATCACGCGTCGCTAAATCTTCGCTAAACGCTGTTGCAGTCCCTGCTGATACTGCTTGTTTAAATGCTTCTCCCACAGATAATCCATTTTCTAAACCGGCAACCATACCTGCCACTGTGCTATCACCTGAACCAACAGTATTAATAACTTGGCCATTTGGGACAATAGCTTTAAAGCTTTGTTTGCGATCAACATAAATCGCTCCATCTCCACCAAGTGAAATAATGACTGACACTGCACCCTTATTTAAAATTTCATGTGCATACTTAATCACTTGTTTATCAGTTGTAATCTCTGTATTAAACATAACCTCTAATTCATCTTTGTTCGGCTTGATAAATAGCGGATTATACTTCAACACACTTTCTACTAAATCTTTCTCAGCATCTACTACAAGCTTTGCACCTGTTTCACTAGTAATCTTTGCAATTTGTTCATAAGCATCCGCTGGTACACTTTTTGGAATGCTACCCGCAACGATAACTGTGTCTTGGGGAGTCGTTGATTCTATTTGCTGTAATAAATCTGAAAATTGAGTCTCTGAAATAGTAGGTCCTGGTGCATTAATTTCTGTTTCTTTCCCAGTCTTTAATTTCACATTGATTCTGGTATCCTCGTCTACCTTTACAAAATGAGTTGCAATATCTGCTTGCTCTAATGTATCTTCGATAAACTGTCCAGGAAATCCTCCTGCAAAGCCTAATGCAGTTGACGAAACGTCTAAAGTCTTTAATACTCTTGATACATTAATTCCCTTTCCTCCTGCAAATTTATATGTTTCTGTAGCACGGTTTAAACCATCTAGTTCGAAACCTTGTGCAAACATTATATAATCGATAGAAGGGTTAAAAGTTACTGTGTAAATCATAATGTTCCCCCGATAAAATTGTATTTTTCTGAAAAATATTGAAACGTCGTACCTTCTATTGCTTTCTTAGATGTAACTAATGTCACTTCATCAGAGAGTGGCACATGTGCAAAATACACTTTGTTAAATTTTGAATGGTCTACTAACACAAAATTTCGTGTTGCTAAGCCCATCGCTTTATTCTTAATAATGGCTTCTTGGTCATCTGGAGTCGTCAATCCATATTTCAAATCAATACCATTCATACCGAGAAATGCCTTATCAAAGCGATAACGATCCAGTGTTTCAACCGCGCTAACTCCGACAGTTGCAAATGTCGTAGATTTCACTTCTCCACCAATAATCAATGTACGTATACCTTGCTTTAACAGCTCTTCAACATGGGTTAAACCATTTGTCACAACAATAATATCTTGCGCTTGTATATACGGAATCATTTCCAGTGTTGTCGAACCAGCATCTAAATAGATACAATCATTATCTTCAATTTGCTGTGCTGCTAATCTTCCTATTTCTTGCTTTTCTCTATGGTTAGTACTGCGCTTATCTGCTAAATTAGGTTCTAATAGAGATGATTGGTTGAGTGTTGCGCCACCATGAACTCTTTTCAGTTTACCTAGTTGCTGAAGTTTAGATAAATCTCTTCTAATTGTTGAAGCACTACATTCAGTTCTATCAATCAATTCCTGTAACGTTAGAAAGTCTTTTTTTGACAGTTCAGTCAAAATTAACTCATGGCGTTTTTCCGTAATCATCATTTCACCTCATCTCAAAGATATTATAATGTTTCCGCTTTCTTTTTTCAATCACATTTTATCAAAAACAATCAAAAACAATCATTATTTCTGAAATTTTTCAACTTTTTGTCACTTTTTGCCCATTCATTTCGAAAACAACAAAAAAAGATGCACAAACGATCAAATACTTTACTCGTTTATACATCTCTGTAACTTCATTGTATATAATGTTAATCAGCTAACTTTCAATAATTGAGGTAACTTGTGCTTTAGTTTGTGTTATTAAATCTGTTACTTTAATCTGAATTTGGGTACCTCTCTCACCACCACTTACATAAACAGCGTCTAATCGTTCAGACTGACTATCTATGACTGTTGGGAAAAGTTTTTTCATTCCTATTGGCGAACAACCACCTCGCACATAACCAGTCACCCGCTTCAAATCATCAAGTGGCATTAAATGAAGTTTCTTTTCCTTTACTGACTTTGCTGCTAGTTTCATATTTAAAGTTGCATTAACAGGAATGATAAATACAAAATGCTCGTGTTGTGCATTTTCTAATACTAAGGTCTTAAATACCTCATCTACACTCACTCCGACGAGTTGCGCTACACGAGTACCGTCCATATGTGCTTCAGTAACAGGATAGTTGTTAACTTTATAGTCTATATGATTACGATCAAGCATCCGCATTGCATTTGTTTTTTTGGATTTCACGTTAAATACACCTCATCTACTTCTCTTTAAATCAATTGTACGCCTCTTATTATGATTAAACTAGCTAATCGCTTGCTTTACCTATTATAATTTATTTCAAAAATCAATAACGCTAAAAAAATAACTGACTATTAGACTACAATCAATTCATACGCGACTGTAGTATAGTCAGTTTCGATGTTTATTTTAGTGCAGGTTGTTGAATAACATCTCCCGCCTTAGTAATAACTACTCTGCATTCATTTTCTGTTTTAGAGTCTATGAATGTATAATACATGCCCTCTTTAGCTTCCTTAACTTGTTTAAGGCTCGCATTCGCACCTAAATGATCTGCTGCATACTTTTGGGCTATGACTTCAGATTCTTGTGGTGATATACATGGTGCATTTTGTGATGGGTTATCTGTTACTCGGTATGATTTATCAAAGATTTCTGCATTACTGTGGGTATTAACAGTGACTCTATAATAAGATCCTGGATTCTTGTCATTTTTAAAGGTGAAAATATAATAGTATACACCTTGACACGTGCTATCTATACCATAATCATTATATTGGTTATTACTATGATTATCGTTATTCACCTTTTTTTGTGCAATAGCTAAGGCTTTACTAAATTCAGGTAAATTAGCTTTTCCAACTGCATTATTTTCTAAGTTATGTGTAGAATTCTGTGCAATCGGAACAAAATTCTTGGCGTTATGCGGCTTTTCGTTTTCATCCTTTTTCATTGATGCTTCAATAATTCCCTCATGCTTATCGTTCTGCGCTTTATCTTGTTTATGTGCTTGCTTTGATTTATCTTTAGCTTCAACCACACTTTCAACACCTGAATAACTTGAAATCTTTTCATGCACTTTAACTAATGCATTTTGATGTGTTGCTAAAAATAACAACAAGACTAAGCAACTAGCTAATACCATCGCTGACAAAGCCAAAGTTATATTTTTCATACTCATTTATATAGATACCCACATTTCTTTTAACATTTCTCTACATATTAGCACATAAAATTAACAAAAAACTTATATAGACCACAATTTAAAACAAATGTAATATCTGTAACAATAGTATTACGCAATATGATTCAATTTAATACAATTGTCATGTTTACTTCACTCCACTAAATCCAATATTCAGCTATTGATCTCTACTATATCTGCAATTGTTTCTCATTTTACTCCCATATAAAAACAGTGTTTAAACCGTTATGAACTCATTGACTAATTGAACTAATAAAAAAGAGAATGATTAGAATTGAGTTATCCTAATCATTCTCTGCCTATAATTTAAATAGCATATTGTTTAATTGTTCATTTTTAGTTTTAAGCCTTATTAAACTTCTTTCTGATAGACTTTTCTACAAAAATCACAAAAATACCTAATAGCATAACCAATACTGCCATATATAATGGAAATTCATAGTTTACATCATATAGTCCTCCAGCTACAAGTGGACCAATAAAGTTCCCCATACTTGTAAACGTTGAGTTGAGACCACCAGCAAATCCTTGACGATCTGCTGCAATATTTGAAAAATAATTTGTAATTGCTGGACGTATCATGTCAAAACCAATAAATACAACAAAACTGATAATCATAATTGACCAATAGCTATGCACTAGAGTCAATCCAAGTAAAATTAACGCTGAATATATCAGTGCATATGTGATAAATGTCAATTCTTTAAAGTATTTCATGAATTTATCGAAGAAAAATACTTGGAAGATAGCACCAAAGATGCCTCCACCTGTAATTGCAAATGAAATATCTAATGGTGAATAATGTGCTTTATCAGCAGTATATAACGGGAACAATGTCTCAAATGCTGATAGACCAAATGCTAATACCAAAGTTAGAACAATAGGTGTTATAAACACTTTCCAATTAATTTTAGACAATAATTCTGGCTGATATTTTGTAAAACCATCTTGCGTTTCATTCTTAGGATTTTTAATTAATATCACAGATAATACCAAGGCTAAACAGCCACTACCACCTGCAACAAAGAATGGTAATCTATGTGAGAATTCTGCTAAAAATCCACCTAGCCCAGGTCCTAAAATAAAGCCAGAGTTAATAATTGCAGACATATAGCCAAAATTTTTGGCTTTGTCTTTTCCTGGTGAAATGTCGGCAATCATACCTGTTACACCAGGCATAACCATCCCTGCACTAAATCCACCTAATATTCTTGAAATAATTAGCAAACTAAATGAATGACTTACCGCAAATAAAAATTCAGATATCGCAAATAGTGCCAATCCAATACAAATGATTAACTTTTTACCAAGTTTATCTGCTAACGTCCCTCCAAAAGGCGATATGACCATTTGAGCAAGTGCAAATGCTGCTACTAGCACTCCAAGATCACTACCATTAAGCCCTAAGTCTTTAAGATAAACTGGTAGTACCGGTACAATTAAGCCAATACCTAAAAAGACTAGAAAAATATTAAAATATAAAATTACAAATTGCTTATTCACATGGCTCCCTCCATTCTATTGCTTTGGATAGAGTAAGTACGATTTACATTTTCAAATTGAAGTTCACAGATGTTTAACCTATTTAACAAATAAAGACTATAATTTTTAATTAAGATAAAATTTTATTAACTCACATTTTTTAAACTATAAATACCTTATACCCTATTCCCTATATAATTGTCGCAAACATAATATTAGAACATTCTATAACATATAGACTATAAAACACAATAGAAGAATTTTATTTTTTACTGTAAATTATGAAATATGCGTTATTACAGTATATAATAATGGGTAAAGAGTGATAGGACGGTGATTGAGAATGGTATATCAAGAAGATAATAATACAATCGTACTAGTGTTAGAACAAGGAGAAGATATCGTAGAAGCAGTAACGGATATCGCTCGTGACAAAAATGGAAAATTTGGAACTGTGAGCGGTATTGGCGCTTGTTCTGAAGTCGAATTAAACTTCTATAATCTAGAAACTAAAACTTATGAGAAAAAACTGATACAAGAGCCTTTAGAATTAACAAGCTTATTAGGTAACATTTCACATATTGATGATCAACCGTTTGCACATCTACATGCGACGTTTGGCACGAACAAATATGAAACTTATAGTGGTCACTTATCGAAAGCAACTGTTTCTGCTACAGCAGAAATTGTTATCACAATGACAAATTTAGATATTAACCGAAAGTTCAATGATGAAATAGGTCTTAACCTACTCAATTTATAGAAAAAATCATATATCGATTAACTCAAGAGCTTATGACAAAGTGTATTGTTATGTACTTGATCATCGACAGTAATTATGTTGCTATTTAACTTGGAGTTTAGCAGAACTATATACAGATTAATTACTGCACACGATTTTCTGAATACATTCAATACTATTGTCCTAGGCTCTTTCTTCTTTACATGAGATTTTTGATATTTAGTGCTTTATACACTTACACCACTTATACCACGTATTAATATCACACAATCGATTGCACATTAACCTTAATTATATTTCTACATTACTACTGCAAAAAATTAGCAATTATTGATTTTTATTTTTACAACTTGTATTATGTATATTTGTATTTCAAAAATGTGGAACTACATTTTTTTATTATCTCTGGGAATTACGTGCAATACTCCCGAGGTTAAATATTTTAAAATTTATTATTTAATATAATTAAAAGGTAGGTGTGAATATGCGCGCACGTTATATTGCTAGAACTGTTTTTCTTATTTTAATGATTGTATCTATATTCTTTAATAGTTTTTATAAATTTATGACACTCAACTTATTTCTAGCCTATGTACCATTTGAGCTTTGTTTGTTACTCAATTTATTTAAACCCAAATTTAAATTTGAATGGCCACTTTTTATTATTTTTTCACTTATTTTCTTATTGATGGTCCCGAACACATTGTACATGGTTACAGACCTAATACATTTAAATCAATTTTCATTTAATTTTTATCAGGGCTTGATACTAATTGAATGGGCGTATTTTACTTTTCTTGTATCAGCAGTCATATTTGCGCTATACCTCTTAACTATTATGTTTTTAGAAATGGAACGATTCACACATTACAAATGGTTAAATTATGTGCTGATTGTCATAATGATGTTCTTAAATGGATTCGGGATATTTATCGGTCGCTTTTTAAGATTACATTCCGTGTATCTGATTAATGAACCGATGCGAATATTTAAAGAGGTCGTATTACGCACTGATATAAATGCATTTGGTTTTATTCTATTATTAGTCGTGCTACAAGTCTTATTATTTTCATTCGCGAAAGGAGTGCGAGCTATCAAATGACGTTTAATATTATACTCCTAGTGATTGTATTAATTATCGCTCAACTTATCATTGGTCATTTGTTACATGATATTGGCTTTAGTTACAAAAAAAGTATTATCTTAATGTGCTTTCCCCTTGGTATTGGTCTATTTTATTTACAACTCTTCTACTATGAACGCCGATATCATAAATGGGATGTTCCAATACAAGCCAAGTTAAGACTAAAATATATGTATATCTTAACCTTTTTCGAATATGTAGCAGTCTATATCTGTTTATTTAAAATGTAATAACATATATGAACTTCGTATTGCTTGCGAGACACCTAAGGGCGTAAGGTGAATGTCGAGAGCAAGGCTCGCCCCCCCAAGATAAACAAGCAATAACAATACGGAATATTGATATAAATAACAAGCCCATCAAAGATTTTTGTTCTTTGATGGGCTTAATGCTGGGTGTTTATGTTCCAAACGCTTTATAAATAACTATTATTAATAGTAGTCTTTTATTTATTTGTTAATGATTGTTTTACTTCAGTCACCGAATCAGCTGAAATTTGCAATTGTTGTTGTTCATCTTCTGATAATTGTAACTCGACAACTTGTTCAATTCCATTTGCTCCTAAAATAGTTGGAACGCCTAAACAAATATCAGTAAAACCATATTCACCTTCTAATAGTGCAATACTTGGTAATAATCTCTTTTGATCCTTTAAAATTGCCGCAATCATACTATAAATTGCTGAAGCAGGTGCATAATATGCTGAACCATTGCCTAATAATTCAACAATTTCTGCTCCTCCCTTTCTAGTACGTTCAACAATTTTTTTAATTGTATCACTATCCAACATCTTACTTAAAGGTATGCCGTTGACATTTGTTGAATCTACTAAAGGTACCATTGTGTCACCATGACCACCTAAGACCAAGCCTCTAATATCCTTTACAGATACATTAAGTGCCTCCGCAATAAATGTCTGATATCTTGCTGTATCTAAGATTCCAGATTGACCAATCACTCGTGATTTAGGGAACCCAGATGCCTTTATTACTGAATATGTCATCGCATCAACCGGATTAGTCAAGACAATGATTGTACAATCAGGTGAATATTTAACAATATTTGTTGTAACATCATGCATGACGGATTCATTTACTTGAACTAAGTCATCTCTACTCATTCCAGGCTTTCGTGGAACCCCTGCAGTAATTACCACGATGTCAGAATCTGCAGTATCTGCATAATCGATAGAGCCTTTCACATCAACATCAAAGCCATAAACAGGACTACTTTCTAAAATGTCTAAAGCTTTACCTTTAACTTGACCTTCGTTGTGTGGTCGGTCAATCATTACAACATCTGCAAGTTCTTGCTGTGCGATAATGAACGCCAATGTTGCTCCTGTATTACCTGCTCCTATAATTGAAACCTTTCTATTTGCCATAATATCCCTTCAATCATTAATTTATTATCTTTATTATAACATCAGAAATAAATATATTGTCTCAGCACAAATAAAATAGTGATTCATTTTAGTTAACTAGGTTTATCAGCTTTACTTATTCTTTTTAGAACGTTTTAACCATTTCCAAATAACGAAAATGATTAGAATAGCTAAAATGATATAGATAATACGTGAATATATATCCATATAATGTACAATCGTATGCCAATTACCACCGACAGCTTGCCCTAAATAAATTAATACAATATTCCAAATCAGAGTACCTATCGTGGTAAAAATAATAAATAATGGCATGTTCATTCTTGTTAAGCCTGCTGGAATTGAAATCAAACTTCTTAATAATGGTACAAAACGACAGAAAAATATCGTCCAATAGCCATACTTTTCAAACCAACCAATTGTTTTATCTAAATCTTGGGTCTTTACACGTAATATTTTCCCATAGCGATTAACAAAACGATATAGATTTCGTTCACCTATCCAAGCGCCGATACCATATAATACAATAGCACCTAACACTGAGCCAATCGTTGATGTGATAGTAACGCCAAGAAAACTCAAATCAGATTTCGTAGTCATAAATCCACCAAAGGTTAATATAATTTCTGAAGGAATTGGTGGAAACACATTTTCTAAAAAGATTAGAAACGCGATTCCCCAATAACCAAATTTCTCCATAAAGTGTGTAATCCAGACTTCCATTCATTTCCCCCTATAATCGTATTATCTATTTTATGATTATAATTCCCAATTCTTAGCCTAGCTAAAATAGAAAATATTATATTAAATTGTTTGCTGCTGCGTATAAATAAAGTGATAAACCGAATAATGTTAATGATAAGATGGTTAATATTAATGACAAAATTGTAGTTCGTTTATAATGTTTTATAAATGATACGAACAAAATGCCGCCATTATATAAGAAAAATAATCCAAATAATGTCATCATTATATTTATATCCGGAAAGCTTAGATTTAATATCGCAATAATTAATGCAAATGCTAAAAATGGAATATTAATAAAGTTACGTTCAAATTTAAGTTGCTTTCTACGATGTGTTTCATTTTGGTTATTCATTACTTTTACTCCTCTTACAAATAAATTACGCTATGTCATGTCCTAAAGATGCCGTATAAATATCAAACCATTCTTGATCCGTCAATGTTAATCCAAAGCCATCTATTGCTTCATCTATTCTATTAATATTATGTGTACCTAATACTGGCATAATAGATGCAGGATGCTTATTTAACCAAGCCACAATAATACTATTTGTAGATACATTATATTTTTCTGTTAATGGTGTTATTACAGTCATGATGCGTTGTGACCTTTCGTCTTTCGGATCAAACAATTTACCACCAGCCATAGGACTCCATGCCATTATTTTAACATCATCTTTAAACATATGGTTGATAATACCATCATCAAGCGCATCTAAGGTATATGGTGAAACCTCCAATTGATTGACAGTAATATGTAGTTTGTCGCAAACCAAACTACGATTTATTAAATCATATTGAGATTTGTTAAAGTTCGACACACCAAAGGACTTGACCTTACCTTCCGTAACCAACACCTTTAACGCGTCTGTAATTTCTTCAGGATCCATTAATGGTGATGGCCTATGGATGAGTAGTGAATCTAAATATTCCACGTTCAACTCTTGAAGAGAGCGTTCAACTGAACGTTTAATATGTTGACTACTGTGATCATAGCGATGACCATCTGCATTTGGTATGCGGTCTGTCGGCAAAACAATGCCACATTTCGACACTATTTCTAACTGTTCACGCAATTGCGGTGATAACTTTAACGCCTCTCCAAAGATACCTTCACAACTATAATTGCCATAAATATCGGCATGATCCATTGTAGTGATTCCTCTATCATGTAATTCGTTGATATATCTATTTAATTCTTGCGCCGTCCAATTCCAGTCTTTCGCCCTCCAAAATCCTTGTATGAGTTTAGAGAAAGATACGTGTTGATTAATTTTAACTTTTTCCATAATTGCACCACACCTCTACCTTTTTAATTATGTGAATTGTAATCCGTCTAATTTATTGCGTAATCGATTGATGTCAAGTTGTTCGCCAATTAATACAATCTTTAATTCCATTGCCTCATCAATAACATGGTAATCTGGCAATCCATTTGCATATTGAAATTCATAAGTATCCATCGGTGCATCTCGAAACTTAACATATCCCTTTAATCTTAGAACATTATCAGGCAACCGTAAAATAAATTGATAAAATAGTTGTCTATCAATCGGACTAGTAAAGGTATAAACTAAACTATTAATACCATGATGATGTCCATATTTAACTCCAGTCATTGATGGTGTGGCAATATTTGCCTCATTAAGTAGTTCCTCAATATCACATTCTGTATATGTTGTGTATGTAATTGCAGCATGAGGATTTAACTCTTTTAATACTTTCAAATTTTCTTTTGCTTCATTGTCAATTAAATCCATTTTGTTAACAATAATTGCGTGACACACTTTTAACTGTTCTTCCATTAAATCTTTTGTATTATTTGTATACAACTTTCTTTTTAAAAATTGTGGCCCATCAACTAAGCCGATAACAGTAGGCACATCAGTATATTCAGCAATTTCTGGATCTTGACATGCAGCTATAATTTCTATGGGATGGGCAATGCCAGTTGCTTCAATTATTATATGGTGCATTGCACTTTCGTTAATAAAATGTTTTAATTGTTTTATTAAATCTAGTTGCGAATCACAGCATACGCAACCATTTAATATAGATGCGACCTCTACTTGATTACCGAGCGCATAGCTATCAACATCTAAATTCCCGTATTCATTAACAATAACTTGTGGCTTTTCTTGGTTGTTTAATAGGTAACTTACATATTTATTTAAAAATGTAGTTTTCCCACTACCTAGAAACCCCGTTAAGATTGTGATAGAAATTTTTCGATTTTTAATATTTTTCAAAATTATCACTCATTTCCAATAAATGTTTGCATAAGAGTTTAAATACTTATATAATTAGGTCTTTATTTGATACAATATTAAAAGACTTCCGAATTTTTGTACAGGTTTTATTTTAGCATGGCAAAGCACAAAAGTATTCAGGAGGTAGTATCGCACAACATTAGACGGATTCAGTCCGATACAGAGAGAACAAAACGGATAGAATGTCTGGAGGAGAACTTTATGTCTGAAGAACTTAATTTAAAGGAACAACTTTGTTTCAGTTTGTATAATGCTCAAAGACAAGTAAATCGCTACTACTCAAACAATGTCTTTAAGAAATACAAACTTACTTACCCACAATTTTTAGTTTTAACAATTTTATGGTCTGAGTCACCCGTAAATGTTAAAAAGGTCGTAACAGAGTTGGCACTTGATACAGGTACTGTATCACCACTACTTAAAAGAATGGAACAGGTTGATTTAATTAAGCGTGAACGTTCTGAAGTAGACCAAAGAGAAGTATTTATTCACTTAACTGAGAAGAGCGAAGAAATTCGTCCTGAGTTAGACACTGCATGCCAAGACGTCGCTGTGGCATCGTCATTAAGCTCAGATGAGTCAGATGAATTAAATCGCCTATTAAGTAAAGTAATTAATGCTTTTACTGAAGAAAAAGCAAAATAATTTTTTCTTAAGTTAAAGTCAAACAATCAAATTATAAATTTTGTAATATTGAGAGCTCAAACACAAACGTATTTGAGCCCTCTTTTTTTATTCATTTCTATTGATTTGTAACATTTGATATAAGTAACCTTTATTAGCTATCAGTGTATGATAATCTCCAGATTCTACAATATGACCTTCTATCATAACAATAATTTTATCGAAGTGTGGTAACAATCTTAAATCATGCGTAGCCACGATTAATGTTTCTGCCACTGTATGAATCTTTTCCATGATTGCATCTGTATGCGTAATATCTAATGCAGTCGTTGGTTCATCTAATATCCATAACGTAGCCTGTTTCAACAATAATCTTGCTAAGCCTAATCTCTGTATTTCTCCTCCAGATAAAGTGTTTCCACTTAATGTTATTTCTCTATCTAATTCAATATGTTGTAATCCTAAATCATTAAATACTTGTCGAATTGACTTATCATCTTTGTCCGTAAACAAATTTTCTCTGACAGTACCGTCAAATAATTGTTGAGCTTGTAATAATGCATTTATATATTGATATTTGGACTGATCTTCGACCTCAATTATGTCTTGTCCCTTTAGCTTCAGTTGTCCAGTCTCACTTTGATAAAGTCCTAGCATCAATTGTAGTAGCGTACTCTTACCAGAACCAGACGGTCCTATTACCGCTATTTGTTCACCTTCATGGATTGTTAAATTTATATTTTCCAGCACGTTTTGTGATTGATTCCAATATTTAAAGGCTACATTTTCAAGTTCAAGCAAAGGTTGTTGCTCAGACTGGTCTAACGCATGTGTACCTTGCTTAACTGGGTGTGCAATCACTTCATTTAAACTCGCTAGTGATTCATCCGTATCTGCTTTATAGTAGGCAACATTACTCATTGGTATCGCTTGTTCAAATAACGTTAACATCATTAAAACAATACTCGTCAAATACACGACATCTAATTCGTGGTGCTGAACTTGAAAGGCCCCTAAAGCTAAAGTTCCAAATAATGCGATCATGGAGACAATATTCAAACTATACTCATATAGCGTCAAGAAATTTTGCTCTCTCGCCTGAGCCTGTTTAAATGTAGTTAACTTTTGTAGTAATCCCGTTTTAAATTGGTCTACTTGGTTGAATCGCACGAGTTCTTCATAACCTTCTTTATAATCATAAAATGTACTGAGTAAGGCACTTTGTTCACGATCCACCTTTATTTTCAACTGACGGGCACGTTTACCACTTAACCATGGAATAACTAGTAATGTTAATAGCATACTTAAACATATGATTATTGCATGTATATACGAAAAATAAATCATTACAATTCCAGCAACTATTGCTGTTATACCTATTACAATAGGCGGATAATACACTCTTAGATAGATATTTTGTAATGCTTCTACCCGATCTACCATTTTTGAAATTAAATCACTTGAATTATATTTCCGATAAATATCTGGCACCACTGGAATCAATTTTTTAAAAAATTGAACTCTTACATTACGTAACATTGTAAATGTAGTCCGGTGTGACAATAAACGTTCAATATAACGCGCAATGGCACGTAAAAATCCAAACATTTTCACCGATACAATGAGTACCATTAATGCAAATAACGGTGCCCCCAGTGCACTTTGGGTAACCATATATCCACTTAAAAAGAACATTCCTAGCGCTACAAGACTACCTACCACACCTACGACGATTGAAAGTATTAAGTCTCTATCTGCTTTAAATTTAATATGGGGTTTCATCGTCTTTCACCATCCTTGTATGATTGAACAGGTTGCGTTGTGCGTTGTGATTGCACACAACCATTGTTCATCTCAATACATTTATTCGCATTTTTAATCGTATGGGCACGATGTGCAATAGTAATCATTGTTGTTTTCCGGAATGATGTGAGCAAGACCTCTTGAATAATATGTTCTGTCTTAACATCAAGCCCCGTCGCTGGCTCATCAAAGATCAATAAATCAGGTCTCAGTAATAAGATTCGTGCAAGTTCAATACGTCTCATTTGTCCACCTGATAACATTTCTCCACCTTCACCTATCACCGCATGAATACCATTTTTCAATGCTAGAACCTGTTGCTTAAGTCCTACATCATCTAGCACTTTAATAATTGTCTCATCCGGTACATCATCAAACATAGCAATATTTTCTTTAATTGAGCTACTAAATATATAGGGTGATTGACTTAGAAAGCCAATCTTTAAATCTTTATATTTAAAGGAGACACTACCCTCTATTGGTCGAAATCGTTGAGCGATAACTTGTGCTAATGTTGATTTACCTGCACCGCTTGACCCAACTAAAGCAATATTATCACCTTCATTGATATCAAGATTAATGTTATTTAATGCATTTTGTGTCGCATCTTTGTATCGATAAGTAACATTACGTAATTGTACAAGTGGGATTTGATTGATATTGACGTTATATTGTCTTTCCTCTGGTACAGTAGATTGATCAAGTAATTCAAACACTGCGTCACTGGCACCTTCACTCTGCTTTCCTGTATGGAAGGATTGACCTAAATCTTTGATTGCATTATAAAATTCAGGAGCTAAGATTATTGCTATCGCTGCTGTCTTAAAATCAATATTATGAAATAGAATAAGTCCTAAACCAGCCTCTAATGCAACTAAGCCGATACCTAACATACTAATAAATTCCAACATTAAACCTGATAAAAAAGCACTTTTTAATATTTTCATAGTTAGATCTCTGAAAGTTGTACTCTCATTATATAATTCTTGTTCAGTTACTGATGTTTTATTAAACAGTTTTAATGTAATTAATCCCTTCACCTTATTCAAAAATTGTTGGCTAAATTGATTTAGATACATCATTTTATCTTTAGATTCATCCCGCGTTTTTAAACCGAAAATGATGTAAAACAAAGGAATAAATGGTGCGGTAACAATCATTATTAATGCAGTATTTAAATGGATAAAGCACATCGCCACAATAATAAAGATTGGAATCATCATAGATTTAAATACTTGTGGCAAATAACCATTAAAAAACGATGTTATTCCGTCGATATTTTGAGTTAATGTATTTAATTGTGCGCCAATTGGTGCTACAGATTGTTTTGATATTAATTGTTGTCGCAGATCATATTTAACAACCTGAGCTAATCTATCACCCATGAGTTGATTTAATGTATTGAAGGTCGCTCTAGCTAATAATATAAATAATGTAATCGTGATTATGACGACGACATCTTGATTTGTTTTTAGCAGTAACCTATTCAATATTTCTGCGATTGAAACATTCTGTATTACAACCGTAATTGCTAATAAAATACTAAATATAAACATTAGTATTGGATAAATTTTATATTGTAAAACCATATTTGTTAATCTTTTCACAAAATATCACCTGTCACATATTATAAACTTATTCTATGAAAGTTGAATTAATTCGCATTAAATTTTAGTGGAAAATTTATGGTGGTTTCATATTTCTGTCATATTTATATTTTTTAATATTAATAGTTAAAATACCCATCAATATATAGAATATTACTACAATTTAATCTTTCTCTTAAATTCACAGATATATGTGGTAAATCATATTTTTGTTATGCTATGATTAAAAAATGAACAGCACCATATTATTGAACAAAAAGACAGAAAGTAGGTAAAATATGTTAATACTTGAATTAATAAAAGGTATTATCTTAGGTATTGTAGAAGGCTTAACTGAATTTGCCCCTGTTTCATCTACAGGTCATATGATATTAATTGATGACATGTGGTTGAAATCAAGTGAGTTCCTCGGCTCTCAGTCCGCTTTCACTTTTAAAATTGTAATTCAACTCGGCTCTGTTTTTGCCGGTGCATGGGTATTCAGAGAACGTTATTTTGAAATGTTACACATTGGTAAATATAAATCAGAACCCATCGACGGTATTGGCCAAAAGCCTAAACGTTTGAATTTATTACATATCTTAGTAGGTATGATTCCTGCAGGTATTTTAGGCGTATTATTTGATGACGTAATTGAAAAATATTTATTTAGTGTTCCAACAGTTATGATTGGGTTGTTTATAGGTGCAATTTACATGATAGTTGCAGACATCTATAGCAAAAAAGTTACTAACCCTAAAACTGTAGACCAAATCAACTACTTCCAAGCCTTTGTCATTGGCTTATCACAAGCTGTAGCGATGTGGCCAGGTTTCAGTAGATCAGGGTCAACAATTTCAACTGGGGTATTAATGAAGATGAACCATAAAGCAGCCTCTGATTTTACATTTATTATGGCTGTCCCAGTTATGCTAGCAGCAAGTGCACTATCTTTAGTCAAAAATATGGAATATATTCACATCAGTGATATCGGATTCTATATTTTAGGTTTCTTAGCTGCATTTATAGTTGGTTTAATCGCAATTAAGACGTTCCTATTCTTAATCAGTAAAGTAAAGCTGATTCCATTTGCAATTTACCGAATTATTTTAGTTATTATCATTGCAATTCTTTACTTTGGTTTTGGTATTGGACAAGGCATCACAAATGCATAATTACAACATACTTTAAGATTGGACACATGCGTCGCATGTGCCCAATCTTTTTTTGCACCAAGAGCATATATCTCGAGGATTTAAATGCGTAGCGCGCTATTTATTTATTTTTAATAAGCCTTTTATAAAACTGTAATTACAGTTTATTTTCATGTATCATAGGGTAATATGAAGATAGTATAAATTAAATGGAGGCAACGAGTATGGACAAAAAACAATTAATCAAAACAATCATCACAGTAGCTCCTGTGTTTTTAGTACCTCTAATTGTTGAGCGAAAAAAAATAAAAGATCATCCAGATGTTAAAAAGGCTACAGATAAAACTGTAAGTGTTTCAAAAACAGTAGCAGGTAAATCAGTTCAATTTAAAGATGCAGTTGTTGATAAATCATCTACTGCAAAAGACTATGTCGTAGAGAAAAAACATGACAGAGATCAAAAACGTGAATTAAAGCGTATTGCTAAAGAACATGACCCTGCTTATATCGAGAAAAAAGGCGAGAAATTAGCTAAAGAAAATCGTAAAGAAGCTAGTAAAATGGATAAAATTTTACAAAAAAACATCGAAAAGCGTCATAAACAAGAAGATAAATTACGCGAAGAAAACAAAAAGCAACGTATTAAAGACATGAAAAAAGCCAACAAACATATGGAAAAAGTTGGTCTTACACCTGGAAAGCTTGACGCTACTACAGAGAAAAAAGGCGAGAAGTTAGAAAAAGATAACCGTAAAGATATCAATAAATTAGATAAAATTCTACAAAAAAATATTGATAAACGCCATAAACAAGAAGAAAAAGAACAAGAGCAGAATAAAAAAGCTAGATTAGCTGAATTTAAAAAATATAAAAACTACGTTGCAAAAAGTGTCGTAAAACAAAACAACGAAGAAAAAGGCAAATAATTTCATGACACGAGTCATAATAGATGGAGATGCTTGTCCTGTAACCAATTCAGTTATTGAATTGACCAAAGGGACAGGCATTTTTGTTATAATAGTACGTAGTTTTAGTCACTTTTCTACTGTAATACAGCCTGCTCATGTAGATACTAAATATGTTGATGATGGACCAGACGCCGTTGATTATCGTATTGTGCAACTCGCCAAATCAAATGACATTGTGATTACACAAGACTATGGTTTAGCCAGTTTACTAATCAACAAGGTACATACTGTACTCCACCACAAAGGATTTCGTTATGATGCACAAAATATTAATACATTATTAGAACAGCGCCATGTCAGCGCACAATTTCGAAAAAGTGGCGGTCGGACAAAAGGACCTGCTCCCTTTACAAATCAAGATATTAAAGTTTTTGAGTCAAAATTTATAACATTAATTCAAGAATTGTTATAAACAAAGGAGGATATGAATATGAAACGCATTGCTGTTTATTGTGGTGCAAGTAAAGGAAACAATGAAACATATATGAAAGAAGCATATCAATTAGGTAAAAGTATGGCAGAACAAGGCTATGAACTTGTGTTTGGCGCTGGTTCTGTTGGTATTATGGGCGCAATTCAAGATGGTGTGTTAGACCATGGTGGACGCGCTATCGGTGTTATGCCTAACATGTTAAATGAACGAGAAATCACTAGTCAAAAACTAACAGAACTTATACTAGTTGATTCAATGCATGAACGAAAGTATAAAATGGCAGAGCTTGCAGATGCCTTCGTTATGGCTCCAGGTGGTGCTGGATCATTAGAAGAGTTTTTCGAAATGTATAGTTGGGCACAAATAGGTATTCATGAAAAACCAATCGCAATTTATAATATCAATCATTTCTATGACCCATTAAATACTATGATTCATCATATGATTGAGGAAGGTTTTATCGATGATAAATATAAATCACTGGCCCCATTGTGCGAAACGCCCGAACAGCTATTTGAAACAATTAATACCTACCAACCATTAGGTATTAGAACATATGACTAATTGTCACTATCATTAAAACGTATTATATTTACTTTCATCTTTGTTAATTGCTTACCAAAGCACTCTGTTCCATCCTAAAGTAATAGTTTTCATATACAATAAAAATGCTATTCTTCTCTACGTTATGAGAGGAATAGCATTTTTTATTACATATTTTCAAATCATATTACCGTCTGGTGAATGTTTTGCCTTTTAAACCTTATTATTAAAGTTTCACGTCAAACATTAACCGCTTATTTAAATAATTGAATAAGTTGTTTAATAATAATAAATACCACAACTAAGATAATAATACTTGATATTTTATTAAGTATTACAATCCATTTGCCTCTCTTATCTATGTGATGTAAAGTTTTTCCCAATATTGCAAGCAAGACAAACCATATCCATGAAACCAATATAGTAGCAATAGTAAATGCCACCTTATCCTCACCATGATACAGTGTTGCATTGGTCCCTATTACACCTACTGTGTCCATAACAGCGTGTGGATTTAATAGAGAAACTGACATTGCAAAAGTAATTTGTTTTTTGACTGACAATGCCGACTGTTGAGACACCTTTCCAACTTGTTCATTCCATAATGTCCAAGCCATATATAGTAAAAATACTAACCCAATTACATATATGATTACTTGTAACATTGGTAGCGAATAAAAGATTAGCGACACACCTAATACTGCTAATAGTATAAGAAACGTATCACAACACCCTGCCGCAATAATAACTGGCGCGACACTTTTCAAACCATTATAGTTGGCACCCTGGTTAAAAATAAAAATATTCTGTGCTCCTAATGGTAGGATTAAGCCTAGCGCTAAAATAAATCCATGTATAATAGCTTCTATCAACGAACGTCCCTCCAAATTAGCTTCTCTTAACATGCTATGGCACAACCCATAATCGTAAGAATTAATATAAATCTATAATCATTATGCTATAATAAAATTCAAATATTTTGACCAACCACGACATAATTTATAACCCAACCAATCATGAGGAGTCGTTTGCTAATGGGAAAAGCAAAATACCAACAAATTATCGATGATATCCTTCTCCAAATTCAAAATGGCTCACTTGAAGCTGGTATGAAATTACCAACTCAACGTGAACTAGCCACAATGTATCAAGTGAATCGCTCAACTGTGATACAAGCTTTGGATATATTACAAAGCTATGGCACTATTGAAAGTAAACCAAGAAAAGGATTATTTATTGCCGATAACAAATGGAATACTTATATCAAAGATAATATTCAATGGCAAACTTATATGAGTCACAGTACTTCTAAAAATAATCAGTATTTTATACAACGAATCAATGAATTAGAATTTCGTTCAGATTTATATAGGCTCAGTACCGGAGAGTTAAGTCCAAGTTTAATCCCTAACCAACAATTCAAAGAAATACTAGCACAGAGTAATGATATTCCATTAACATCAAATTATGAATACCCGTTAGGGAGTTTGAGTTTAAGAAGCGCTATTGTCGAGCATGTGAAACAATGGGGAATTGACTGCACGGTAGATCAAATATGCATTACTTCAGGGGCATTACAAGGATTGAAATTAATTGCTGATGGTTTACTGGTACCACAATCACATATCATTATTGAATCGCCTTCATATATTCATTCCATTCGAACATGGCACAATATACATGCTGAATTAAAGTCACTACCAATTTCAACAATTAAACGTAATATCAATCATATATTTAATCATTCACAACGTTTTAGACATAGTCTATTCTATACTATCCCCACCTGTCATAATCCGACACAACATAGCTATAGTATAGAAGAACGCAAAAAAATCGTTCACCAATGCCAACTACATGGTATTCCAATTGTTGAAGATGACGTATATGGCGAGCTCTACTTTAATAGGCCTAGACCACGCCCATTAAAGTCACTAGATCATAACGACAACATTCTTTATTTAGGTAGTCTATCAAAATCTGTAAGCCCTGGACTAAGAATAGGTTGGATTATTGGTAAATCAACTGTAGTTTCACACTTAGCAGATTTAAAAATGCAAAATGATTATGGAGCAAGCTCAATTTCTCAATATATTGCTACACAATGGCTTACAAATCCACAGTATCACCAATGGCATATTCAAAAATTAAAGCATGAATTATTAATAAAAAGAGACCAATTCTTACAATCATTAACAAGTTATTTTTCAAATTTAGGAACATGGCATATTCCTGAAGGTTCGTTTTACATTTGGTTTGAGCTCTATCATCCGATTGATATGAAAGCACTTTTCGATTTAGCCATCAGTCATCACATATTGATCAACCCAGGTGAAATCTATAGTGAACAAGCCAATCGCGCTATCAGATTCTCATATTCCTATATAGATGTATCAGACATAGACAACGCATTAAAACAACTAAGTCAATTGATTATTCAATTACAGTAACAAACTTATTCATTCATTTCTTACTCCTATCCTTTGTTTAACAGCGCAATAAACATCAAAATAACAGGCTGAGATATTAAACTAAACATATCTCAGCCTGTTGCATTATTTATTCATTAATAACTTATTAAAAACATTTGATTTTAAATTGTTTCCACTGTATTGATACTTCTTTAAGGTATATGTGTATATATTATTGTTGCGCCCATAGTTGAATCTCCCAACGACAATAAAATATAAAATTAAGTAAGCTTAATATGATATCGTACACACGATTTCAATTCATGATAAGGGCTCAATTCTGGATACTCAAAATGATCATAAAAGGTCATTCCAATCTTTTCCATAACTTTACGTGATGGTATATTATTTTCAGTTGAAAATGCATATACTTCAGATATTCCTTTTTGTTTAGCATATTGTAATACTGCTTCTGCACCTTCTGTAGCAAAGCCATTGCCCCACACTTCAGGTATTAAACGCCAACCAATTTCATAAAATGGCAATTCATCAAATTTATATTTACTATCACTTGTTATGTAATTTACACCAATAAAACCAAGCCAGCCATTTGTCTCCTTTAGTTCCACTGCAAATAGCCCAATACCTTCTTGATTAATTGCTTTATTCATTTTATTCATATCGCTTTTTGAACGTTGGTAACTTAATAAACTTGGAAAATATCTTCGAACTTGCGGATTGGCATTCATTTGTTGAAATAGCAGTAGATCATTTTCCTCCCAGTCACGTAACCTTAAACGTTCAGTTTCAATATAAACTGTCATTTGTTACACCTCGATACTGGTTAATTACTCCCTATACAAAAGTAACGCGTTATGACTAATCATAGCGCGCTACTCACCTAACATCAAAATTCACTAAGCTCTTGAAATATAACTAATTAATTCTACGTGAACCGGTATTTCTTTCAAACGATTACGCTCACTTTTCGGAGCAGTAAATGTCGCATCAATGAAATCATTTTGATGATTCAATTGATAAGTAGCTACGAATGTATCCGTATCTGATTCAAAATTCGGTAAATGTGCGATAACACGTTTGATTTCTCCTGTAGAATCTTTTATTTGTCTACCAGTAATATTTTCTATTTCTCTACCTAATTCAGGTAGCGTTATTGATCGACCTTCTAATAAATTAAAATCTTGTTCATGCATAATAATTACCTCTCTCCTTATATAGGATAATCATTCATTTGTTTTAACCTTAGTTTAAATGTCCCTATAAAACAAATGTAAAACAACATAACTATCCAGTAAGCCAATTCTTTTTTTATATTTTCAATTAATACACATATACTAAACTGCATTTATCATTAATGATACCCATTATAACAAGTAGCAAAACCATATTACAATAATTTCCTAGGAAATAAACAACAAAATAATAGTATATTTAATTAAACCACATATGTTTGATTTACGAATCATTTATATACTGAGCAGTTATTTCGTTCGATTTTAGAAATTTTCTTAAACAATTACTCTCATTATATTTCTAATATTTTTCTTATGCTTGTTACGTATCTGCGTTAATTTCTTTTTCTAAATCTTTTGACTTGTCTTTTAGTTTATCATGTTGCTTTTGTAATTTTTCTTTTTGTTCTTTTAAAGATTTATTATCTTTTTCAAGCTTTTTAACATCTTTCTCTAATGCTGCTTTCTCATCGCTTTTTCCACATGCAGTCAGCGCCAAAGTAGACGCTAATATTAAAGCTAAACATTTTTTCATTTGGGAGCTCCTTTTTCATACATTATCACAATTATCTTATCATTTATCCTTGTTGTGTTCATTATTTAACGGTAATTTTTTGGTCATTATTACTTTACTCACTTGGTAACCTTTTTGTTGATTCAACTGTTGCATCATTATATTATGAGCATCAACTGTGCCTTGTATTTCCTCAGCTCCTTGATCTATCGCCCATTGCTCTATTTCATCTTTCAACTTTGATGCTATACCTTGTTGTCTATACCTCAAAGCGACATATAGAAATTCAATGAGGACCTTCTGTTCATGCTTTAAATAGCGTCCCCAAATCACTCCTATTAATGTATCATCTACAATATGTGTAATTAGGACATCCGTTCCGTGGTATAACCCATTTAAGAGCATCTCTTCGCGTAACGCGACCGACAAAGTTGTCTGTTGATAATCTTGATTCTGCCTTTCAAGTTCACTTTCATGAAGCTGTGCTATTTGTGAAATAATATGCTTATCTTCGTATGTTATATATCGCATGTAGCCCCCTATAAAAAAGTTATATTGATTTCTCTTATTATATTCGTCATAATAAGCCTATCATTAATATTTTATAAAAAGGAATGCGAAATTCAAATGAAATCTACTGAAAAATTGATGCGCGAAAATAATGTTAAATCTTTACGCCTAAATAATACGGATAGAGAAATTTTCGAAAATTATATGACATATGTACGTGCTGATTTAAGTGTGAATCCTCATGATTCTGAAAAAATGTTGAATCGCATTTTAAATCAACTTTTTAAAGCTGAAAATAATGGCACTTTAGCTATGGATTTCTTTGACCATGATCCAAAAGCACATGCCAAAAAAGAGTTAAAAAAATTGCCTAATGAAACACTGTACAATATTTTTAAATACATCGTTCAACATCTATTATTATTTTTTGGTATCTTTTGTTTTTTAAAGGGCTTTATAGGTTTCTTCATTGGCGCGAATCGTCTATATTTATATACATTCCCAATCATGATACTCATTGGCATTTTCATCATCTTTTTGTTTATTTGGATGGCTTTTAAAACAGTACAGATGCAGTGCTTTACAAAATCACATTGGACTTGGATAATTACATATATAGTAATATTGCTCCTATTATCAGCAATATTTTATGTATTTTTTATTCCACAATCTAGCTTAGCTTTTGGACCCTATATCTTTGTTGGTAATTGGACATTTATCATTATCTCATTCATCGTGTTACCCATTGCCTTGTATATAGATCACAAATTCATTAAAAAGGAAACAACTACTTCCTTATAAAACACATTTTTATAAAATAACGAGTCTGAAACATAAAGTTTTGGATCTGTATAAACAGGCAATTTCTATTGAAATAATATAGAAATTGCCTATTTCAATATTATTTGGAGTGATATGTTTTACAACTATGCTAACATTTGAATTCATCAAATTTATTTCCAGGCCTTATTTCAACGATTTCATTAACTTAACGCGATATAACATTTGATCACATACGTACTGAAGTTACCTTTGGTAGTCTAGCTGAGTCATGTTACAGTCTTTATACTTAAAATATTTCGGTATTTTATTTTATAAGTGGTTATTAAATGAGAGGATCTTAACTTTTTCTTTCAATAGTATACTAATCTGACTTTACACATAGACACATTGTATATAGGTGAGACTCCAAAGAAGCAATGACAGTTGAAGACCAAAAACGAGAAGGCAAATAGGAAAGCGAGACAACAAATAATAAATGAAGTACTGTGTGTTTTATGATTTAAACATAAACAAAAGATATTTAATTAACGTACCTTAAAGTATTTCAATGTAAAATCATAATTCTTTACAACGTATTTTGGCGAGACTCCTGAGGGAACAGGACAAGCTGAAGACTACAGGCTGAAGCTGTCCCCTAGGAAAGCGAGACAACAATACGAAATATTGAAAAAATAATAGATAAGTTATCTTGTGCATTTGATGATTTATATCTCAACACAAACACTATACATTCAATATGGGTACCCTAAAGTATTTCAATGTAAAATCATAATTCTTTAAACGTATTTTGGCGAGACTCCTGTGGGAACAGGACAAGCTGAAGACTACAGGCTGAAGCTGTCCCCTAGGAAAGCGAGACAACAATACGTAATATTTAAATATTAAAAAAGCACACAGATAAATTGATAATTTATCTGTGTGCTTTATTGTATGTCCTTGAGACACTTTATTTTAAACACAAGTAGTAAATTCATTATTTATATGGCATATACTACATCAAACACATGAAACAATAACGTTTAACTATGAATGAGATACTAGTGTATCTTCCTTACGTTCAACAGCTATACTGATAAATAAGAATATTAAACCGATAACAGTTAAAATAGGTGCAATTAAACTTAATGATGCAAGTGGTAAGTTTGTAACCACAACACCACCAATAAAGGCACCTAATGCATTACCTAAATTAAATGCAGATTGATTTAAAGTACTTGCTAAAGTTGGTGCATCTTTAGAAATTAACGTACTCTTAAATTGTAAAGATGGACTCATACTAAAGCCGATTAAACCAAAGAAGAAAATACCTGCTACCATAAGAATACCGCTTGTCTGTACAAAATATAATAAAATGAAATACAAAATAAACACAACAAAGATAATTTTAAGTGCTTTATTTAGATTCCAGTCTGCAAGTTTACCACCTACAATATTACCTAATGTCACACCCACCCCGAAAATGATTAATAAATAAGAAATCAAGTTTTCCGGTACATGTGAAACATCTGTTAACGTCGAAGAAATGTATGTGAAGTAAGCAAAAACGCTACTAAAACCAAACAATGTTACTGCTAACGTTAACCACAAACGCTTTTCTTTTAATATCTTTAATTCTTTGAGTACTGAAGATTTCACAGTTTCACGACGCATAGGAACAAATATAATAATTCCTATTAACGCAAGTACACCAATAATTGAAATAATGATAAAGGTCATTTGCCAACCAAAATTTTGTCCTACTAATGTACCGAATGGCACGCCTAAGATATTACTTAAACTCAATCCCATAAACATAAGTGCCATTGCACTTGCACGTTTTTCAGGATTAACCATACTTGCTGCAAGAATAGAACCAATCCCAAAGAAAGAACCATGTGCTAAAGAAGTAATAATTCTACTTGTCATCATTAAGCCATAATTAGGACTTAGTGAAACGGCAATATTTCCCAAAATAAATATTCCCATTAGTACGAGCAGTAGATACTTTCTATTCCATTTGATTGTTAACATTACTAGTATAGGACCACCAATCGCTACACCTAATGCATAGCCGGTAATCAGTTGTCCTGCTTGACTGACTGTTACATCAAAATCACGTGCAATATTTGGTAACAAACCCATAATTACAAATTCTGACATCCCTATCGCAAATGCACCAATCGCAAGCATCCATATAGCTACTGGATATTTCATATGTGGTTCCCTCCGTTTTCAATTTTTTCAAACATGTTTGTGATTATACTAAAAATTGCTTAGTGAAAACAAGAGGGTTGCTTAAATTTAATTAATTTTTATAAATAATACGCTTTCATTAAATTTTTAATTACACAATTTGACATAACTATATATATTGAATGATTAAAGTTAATAAAAATAAAATAGAGTTAACACATGCAGCACCAATATTATTTGAAATATCGACACTACATTCTGTTAACTCTTTCGATTACTCACTAATGATTTAATTAATTAATAAAGCATCAACAAAGAACCAAATTACCATGATAAGCATTACAATTGCTTGCGCAACTGAACTTGCTAAGAAAGCAATAACTGAGCCGAAGCTTGCCTTCAATGCTTGTGAAAGGTTAGGTTCTTGAATTAATTCTACTATTAATACTGCTACAAAAGGAATGATAATAATACCAAATGGAGGAAATACAAAGCACCCAATAATCACACCAACTAGAGCTGCATATTCACTTAACTTTGAACCTCCAAATTTATTAACAAAATATTTATTCATTAAGAAATCTGCCAATAAAATAAATACCGTAAATAATATCATTGAAACATAGAACACCCATGTTAAATGATGATTATGAAAACCAAATTGATAAATTAAAAACCCTATCCATAAAACTAATACTGATGGGATAATCGGTTTAATCAAACCAATAAAAGCCACCACAAATGCTAAAATAATTAGTATCCATAAGATTAGAGACAATCTAGTTCACCGTACTTTCTTCTGTGAATTTTTGATCTTTAGTAAAGAAAATGAGTACCATACCAATAAATATAGACAATGCTGATACAAAGAAAACATTTCCTAAGCCAACCCATTGACTCATAATACCTCCGAGCAAATTACCACACAACTGCCCGATAACCATGGCATTAGCAAAAAGCGTGGAAGCATATCCCGGAAAGTCAGGTAAAATATCTTGGAAGTAGCTAATACCTAATCCCAATAAAATTGCTAAGAAGATTGCTAAGAATACCTGACCAACAAACATTATAACTAAACTATCAAACACACCAATGCTAAAGTAGAATAATCCTCCAAACAAACCACCTAACATCAATAATGTTCTAGTTGCTAACTTTGCCGACAACACACCTAACAACACCATAAATGGTACTTCTAATCCTGCACAAAGGCTGGCAAGTCCACCTACATAGCCTTCTGGTTCCTTTAAATACTTTGTAACAAATAATGGCATGTTGAGTGTATACATCCACTGTCCAATATGTAATAAAATAAAGGCAGCAAATGGCACGAATAAACGTTTATCACGTAACATGTTAGGCGCTTCCGCTTCCACATGTGTAACATCAGAAACACTTTTCTTGGTTTTAATATCTTTAAAGAAAAATACTTGCAATATGAGTGTGAACAAAATAATCGAAATAGTTCCTGCAAATAAGCCTGAATAACCATTCATTTGCAATAATAAAGCTCCAATCAATGGCCCAAATAAAAATCCAAATGAAAACATTGAACGTAATACTGCATTAGCAAACTTTGCTCTATCTCTAGAGGCAGAAGCATTAATAGATTCACGTGCTGATGCATACATTTGTGGCATTGCAGGTGCAAAGCAACCTTGGAATATTGCATAAATAGCGATAAACAACCATATTTCATGGATGTAGAAATAAATAGAAAAACTTACTGCTCCCATAAATAGCGCACAGACTATAATTAATTTTCTGTTAATATCATGTGTATCTGAAAAACGCGCTACAATCGTATTCATTATAAATTGACTTATCGCAGCTAAAGCCAATAATAAACCATACTGTGACGATGTCATGCCTAATTCATTTGTAGCAAATAAAATGAGGTATGGTACTGTTATTGCAATGCCCATACCTAACAACATCATATTCACCACAAATAATTTATAATTTTTAATATGTAGTAATGCTCCAAACATCGATTTAACCTCAATTCTTTGTAAAATAGGTTTGAATACATCCATCCAATTATATTCACATGAATAATTGAATTTACATGCCTTATTTTTTATTTATGATTCGACATATTCCATCATTAAATTAATAAATGAATCCACTTGAGGCAATTGCAACATACTTGCATCATAACTCATATAAGTCGATCTAATAAGTGGTTTCTCATCGATGTTAACGCGTTTAAATTCAAACTGCTCTTCGTCTAAATGACGCATCATAATCTCTGGTAAAATCGTTACCCCTACACCGTTGAGTAGCATTTCTTTACATGTTGCGACTTGATCCACTGTTATCATCGCACGATAATCTTGTCCAATTTGGCTACTATACCATTCTTTGATTTGATTAATATAAATCGGATCTGCCTGAAATTCAATAAATGGTAATTTATCAACTTCATCGAAGCGATTTTTTGGATGAATAAAGTAATGTTCATCGTTAAAAAGATGTGTGTTACTTAAATTCATAATTTTGTTACCACGAATAATGATTACATGGTAGTCTCTATGATTCGCCTTTATTTGTTCACTTGATCCTACTTGAACTTGAATTTCTACATTTGGAAATTGTCTTGTATATAAATTTAAAACCTCTGGTAACAATGTTTGACCAATTAACGACGAACAACCTATTGAAATTGTCCCATTCACTTCGCCTATATGCGCTTGCATTTTATCGAGGAATAGTCTTTCTCTATTTAACATATCTCTAGCATGTTCTATAATCATAGTTCCTTCAGTTGTCGTAATCAGTTGCTTTTTCGTACGTATAAAGATTTCCACACCAAAAGCATTTTCAATGGTTTTCAAACGTTGTGTTACCGCTGGTTGTGATATATAGAGTATTTCAGCAGCTTTTCGTAGTGTTTTCGTTTCGTCTAAAGTAGTTAACAAGCGATAATCATCAATCTTCATATTATCCCCCTATATGCTCAAAAAAACTGACATTCTATTGTCCATTTAATAATCAATGCATTTATCATTAATTTGACTATATATGCAATGTGTCGATGGTTTAACTTGAGTCTCTGATACTCTTATTTGTTTCTTAACCATAATAATTACTATAACATGATTATACCTATACCGATATAATGATTCATATCCTTTTTGATAGATTCTTAGCTATTGATACAACAGGCATTTAAATGTGATTATCTCTAAATCTATACCGCTATAATGGGTAAATAACTTTAATTCTGCTCTTTTGAGTCAATTTGTTTATTTTGTGTGTTTGAAACATAATTAGGATGTTGCTTATGTTTTGCATGCTTTGGTTTATGCCCATGGTGGTTACGCTCATTCTTTTTATGTTTGGGATGTTTATATGGCTTTTTCGCTTTAGGTTTATGCTTTATCTTATGATAGCAATACATAATCTTATCTTGCATTGTCTTGAAATCTTCATCTATCTTAATCATGAGTTGATGTGCAATAACATACGCTTCATGGTACTGCTTTCTAGTAATTTGCCCTTGATCTAATGCACGTTGCAAATCATCTTCGTCCACCAATTCATACTCACCATTCGGTAACACCAACACATCTAAACATAAATCAATCGTACGAGCATTTCCTTTTTGTGTTACATTTTTTATATTTATATCGAAGTAATACTCTAATGGATTGCCCTTGTCATCTAACATCACTGTGATACTATAACGTTTCTTTTCAGGTAAAATTTGTAGCCACTGATAATTATCATCAGCTACGACGATATTTTGTCCAACGACGCTCACCTCTAATGGTTCACGTACTTTTTTCATCGTTACTAAGCCGATAATCCCTTTGTATTTATTATTATTCACCTTAACTTCTGTATACTCTCTATCAATGATGCGACGCCAGTGACGCTTATCAATATATTTTACTTTCACTGCCATCAACTCCTTGTCATTATTATATATAACTGACTTCTATGTGTCATCTGTTGTTATGCCATTTCAACGTCCAAAATAACTTTGCACAATTTATTTAGTACTATTGTACTATATTTCATAGCCCAAAAGCGAAATTGACATTACTTTTGAATTCTGTTAAATTTTATTTATATTTTTCTGAAAATTCTTAATAAAAGGAGATAGAGACATGGCAATAACACATAGACCTTTCAGAGCGGATCATGTTGGCAGTTTGTTACGCCCTCAACGTTTAAAAGACGCCCGCGCTGATTATCAAAATAACGTCATCGATGCTAATAAATTAAAGCAAATCGAAGATGAAGAAATTGAACATATTATCGAAAAGCAATTAGAAGTAGGTTTACATAGTATCACAGATGGTGAATTTCGCAGAAGTTGGTGGCATTTTGACTTCTTAGAAAATTTAGCAGGTGTTGAAGGTTATACTTCTGAAAAAGGTTTATCTTTCGAAGGTGTAGAAACGCGTAATCATAATGTCAAAGTAGTAGACAAAGTAGCATTCAATGCTGAACATCCTCATTTTGAACATTTTAAATTTTTACATGATAAAGTAAATGGCCGCGCAACAGCAAAAGTTTCCATCCCAAGTCCTAATCAACTCTTCCATCCAAATATTTTAAACGAAGATATATACCCAGATATTGAAGATTTTGCAAAAGATGTATCTAAAGCATATCATGATAGTTTACTTAAATTTTATGAATTGGGTGCTCGTTATATACAATTGGATGATGTTTACTGGGCAAATTTAACATCTGGTACTCAAAAGACACGTGGTAGAGATCGTTCAGAAGAAGAAAAAGAAGTAGCAAGACAATTGGCTTACCGTGTCGTCAATGATGCAGTACAAGATTTACCAGAAGATTTATTAATTACTACTCACATTTGCCGCGGTAATTATAAATCAACATGGGCTATTTCTGGTGGTTATGAACCCGTCGCACCTTATTTATTCAAGGAAAACTTAGGTGGTTTCTTCCTAGAATATGATGACGAACGTTCAGGTGATTTTGAGCCATTAAGATTCTTCCCTAAAGAGCAATCGGCTGCTGTACTTGGATTGTTCACTTCGAAAAAAGGTGACTTAGAAGATAAAGCAACCGTACTAAAACGCATCGAAGAAGCACAGGCTTATATAGATTTAGATCAAATTTGTTTAAGTCCACAATGTGGCTTTGCTTCTACAGAAGAAGGAAATAATTTAACTGAAGAACAACAATGGCAAAAGCTAGCTTATGTAGTAGAAATTGCCAAAGAAGTATTTGGAACAGCTAAATAATAAAAAAGAATGTTATCACACCACGCAATTCGCATGTGATAACATTCTTTTTTTATGTGTTAATATGATTGATTAATCTCAGATTCTGATAATGCATATCTTTTATTAATTTCAGTTAAGTGTGGATAATCCTTATTAAGCCTTTCAACACTCAACATTTCAAAGTGATTAAATTCAAAGGCTGGCTGACACATACAACCTACTAAAGCATAACCTTGTCCACCTTCAATTGACGAAGCAAATATCGTTCCTTTTGGTACAACATACTGTAAGACATCACCTTTATCAATGTTATTACCAATAGTGACATATTTATATGTACCGTCTGGCTGAATCATGTGTACAGTCAAAGAATCTCCAGCATGGTAATACCAAATTTCATCTACATCAATGCGATGAAAGTGGGAAATATTATCATGGGTTAACAAGAAATAGATACTCGAATAACTTGCACGAGATGTTGTTTCGTCCCATTCTCCTTTAATTATTTCTTTATAATAACCACCCTCTGGATGTGGTGTTAATTCTAGTTGTTTTACCCAGTTATTCACTATATGTTTCATATTATTTCAAATCCACGTTGTGGAAAACATTTTGTACGTCTTCTAAGTCTTCTAACGCATCAATTAAACCTTCAAACGTAGCTTGATCTTCTGCAGATAATTCAATATCTGTTTGAGGTAACATTTCAAATTCAGCTACTTTAAATTCTTCCACACCAAATGCTTTTAATGCATCTTGTACTTGAGCAAATTGATCAGGTTCTGCATAAACAATTGTCAGACCATCTTCATCAATCACATCTCGTACATCAACATCTTGTTCCATTAATGATTCTAATGTATCGTCGACAGATTTACCTTCAATACCAAACACAGCAGTATGATCAAACATGTAAGCTACTGAACCAGAAACACCCATATTGCCGCCATTTTTACCAAATGCAGAACGTACATCTGATGCTGTTCTATTTACATTATTTGTCAACGCGTCGACAATAATCATTGAACCACTAGGACCGAAACCTTCATATCTCAATTCATCAAAGTTTTCATCGCCAGCGCCCTTTGCTTTCTCAATTGCTCTATCAATAATATGATTAGGTACTGAATATGTTTTAGCTCGTTCTAACGTTAAACGTAACGCTTGGTTAGACTCTGGATTTGGTTCACCAGATTTAGCTGCAACATAGATTTCCTTACCAAATTTCGCATAAATTCGACTTGTATTTTTATCTTTTTGGGCCTTTTTCTCTTTAATGTTATTCCATTTACGTCCCATACTGTCATCTCACTTTCTCGATAAATACTTTAACTACCATGATATATTATACAATATTTTCTATTTATAACATAGATGCACGCATAGTTAATCTATTTACGCCTCGTTACAAACAAACACACACTTAATATTTTATTAATCAAGTGTGTGTTTATCTTGGCAAAGTTGCCCTATTTAATTATGACATTTAGCGTTTAAATCTATTAGCTAAGTTCAATACATATTTAATAATGTGTAATAAATTGATAAACAAATTAAAGCCCATTTCTCTCGGTGAGAACTGTCCGCGTTTCATACGGTTAAAGTCATACAACGTATATAATAGGAACAATAACAAACCTACTACCGTTATCACTGTGTGAAATATAGGATTGTGTATAAACATACCTATTAAACTAGCAACAATTAATGCAATTAAAGTGACAAATAAATATTTACCCATACTCGCAGCATTGCCGATGAGGAAGTATCCTATCAATCCAAATACAATAAATGCTGCAATTGCAAGAATCACATTTTTATAAAAAACTTCTGGTCCTAAATTTTGTAAATAAGCAGTAAAGGTAGCGTATGATAATAGTCCTACGACAATTGCATATATATGAGAAATGACGATACCATAACGTCTCGCACGGTTAAACAGAACTGTAATCAGTACTAAGACAAGTAACACAATAGATAATGGCCGACGCCATTCTAAAGGTAGATATTGTCCAAAATAACAACCTATGCCAAAAATAATCCAATAATATACAAAGAATAACCATACTTTGCCATATGTTCGGGCTTGTGACTTGTTATTAGATTGGCGGTGTTGCTTCTTTGTGCTATGTGCTGTTTCAGCCATATTGTTCACTCCTCTAATTAACAACTACTCAGTTGCGTGGTTCACTGATGCGTGATATCTCACTGTTTATTCTTGTGATAAAAATATTACTTCACATACATTTTCACTAAAATGAGTCACTACAAACATCAATATAACATCTTTAAACAGCAAACCATATAAAGTATATGAATTTTGACCTTATTTTTTAATAATTAAAATTGCTTTCAGTTAATCCTATTGTTACATATTGATTTATAAATTAATATTACAAATGTGAAAATTAACTATTACATTAAATCAATATTATTAGTTTTAAATACGGCTGTAAGGGTATTCAACGTGCATAGGATTATTTGCCTTAAAATGTTAATAATATTACAACTTTATAACAACGGACACAAAGGTTGTGATTTTTGTTAATATGGAAATTGTATTTAGATTATTACTATAAACTATATGCTCTTATAACTTCGGGACATATATAAGGTATCAGAGGAGGAGTTCTTTTGAAAAAATTAGCATTTGCAGTAACCGCTGCTTCTGGAGCAGCAGCATTTTTAGCTAATCATGACGCTGAAGCATCGACACAACATACAGTACAGTCGGGTGAGTCACTTTGGACTATTTCACAACAATATGGTGTTTCTGTAGAGGAAATTAAGCAAAATAATAATATCAATAACAATATGGTATTTCCGGGACAAGTTATTGAAATTGGTGGAAGTGGATCACAAAGTCAAAGCAGTAACTCTAACACTTCTCAACAATCAGCAGGTGGCAATACACACACAGTACAATCTGGTGAGTCATTAGACATTATTGCAAGTAAATATGGTGTTTCTGTAGAAGACATCATGTCTGCAAACAACTTAAATAGTTATATTATACAACCAAATCAAACATTAACAATTCCTGGAGGAACAGGAGTAGGCGGTTCAGGTGGTACAGCTACGGGATCAACTACAACTTCAAATACAGGTTCAACAGCAAGCGATGCTAACTTATACGACTGGGGACAATGTACTTGGCACGTATTTAATCGCAGAGCTGAAACTGGACAACCTATCAGTACATACTGGTGGAACGCTGATCACTGGGCAAACAATGCCGCAGCTGATGGTTATACAGTAAACAATACACCAAGTGCTGGTTCTATTTTACAAACATATGCAGGTGCTGTAGGACACGTAGCATATGTTGAACGTGTTAACCCTGATGGTAGTATCTTAATTTCAGAAATGAATTATAATACACCTCCAGGTACAGTTGACTATCGTACTATCCCAGCTTCAGAAGTATCAAGCTACAATTACATTCATTAATTGATTAAATAAAGTAACCGATACGCCATTTGGTAATCTCACCAAAGGCATATCGGTTTTTTATTTATTATATGATGCATTATGAATGGATTTAATCTTACATCTAATGAATATAGATATAGCGTATTTCTGACAGTATACGACAATGACCATAGATATCATATGACTATAGTTGCCTTCCCTCATTAAATGTATTGAACCGCTTTAGATTTCATAGTTCTATAGTCATAATTTAAACTACAAAATGCTGCATGTGTTTGTAAGACAACTACTCAGACGAATAATCGTCGAGAACAAGCATTGTCTATATTTATAGATTGAACGATTAATAACCATTTCCAACATGAATATAATTTCAAAAAAAGAAGCAATCTGTGCGATATAAGCACAGATTGCTTCTTTAAGTATAGGCTATTTCATAGTCTTAAACTATCATTCAACCATTTACAAGAAAATATTAATGATATAATAAATAATTGCTGCTACAAGCGCTGAAATTGGCAATGTGATTACCCAAGTGATAATCATACGTTGCGCAGTGTTCCATTTAACACCTTTAATACGGTTTGCTGAACCAACACCAAGAATAGATGATGATACAACATGTGTTGTAGATAATGGGAAATGTAGTGATGATGCTACAAAGATTGTTAGTGCTGATGATAAGTCAGCTGCTGCCCCATTAGCTGGGCGAATTTTCATAATGTTACCACCAACTGTTTTGATGATTTTCCAACCACCAACTGCAGTACCAAGACCCATCGCTGTCGCACAGGCAACTTTTACCCATAATTGTGGCTCAACACTAGTACCTTGCTGAACATTAGCTACGATAAGTGCTAAAGTGATAATACCCATTGATTTTTGCGCATCGTTTGTACCATGTGAAAATGATTGTAATGACGCTGTGAAAATTTGGAAAAATCTAAAGTTTCTATTTGCTTTTGTAAGATTAGCATTTTTAAATACGACTTTAACAATCGAATAAATAATAAACCCTACTGCAAAAGCAATTACAGGTGATAATAGTAATACGATGATTATTTTTGTAAATCCTTGATAATGCAATACGGCAAATGAACCTTGAGATGCAATCGCTGCACCTGCAATAGAACCGATTAATGCATGTGATGATGAACTTGGAATTCCATAATACCAAGTAATCAAGTTCCAAAGAATCGCAGAAATAATCGCCGCTAAAACTACGACAAGTCCATTTTCTAATTTAAATGGATCGACAATATCTTTTGTAATTGTGCCCGCTACTCCAGTAAATGTTAATGCACCAATAAAGTTCATAACAGCTGCTAATAGAATCGCAGTTCTAGGAGTTAATGCACGCGTTGAAACAGCAGTAGCAACAGCATTGGCTGTATCATGGAAACCATTGATAAAGTCAAATGCAAGTGAAAAAATAACGATAGCTACTGTGATAATCATAATGTATTCCATAAAATTAAGACTCCTTAGCTATTTTTCATAATTATAGTTTCAAAATTATTCGCTACTGCCTGACATTTATCAGCAATTTCTTCCATGCTTTCATATATATCTTTTACTTTAATTAATGTGATTGGATCTGTTTCACTATTAAATATGTGTTTAATTGATTGACGTAATATACCATCACAATTTGTTTCAAATTCTTTAATGTTAATAGAGTGTATACGCATATGTGATAATTTCTTATCAACAAGTAAGCCCACTGCTAATTTCATTTCTGCAACAGCCTTCTGTATATTATCTACAAATTCAGCCATATATTCATCTGTGTATTCGATTGAATACATTTCAAACATTGCTGAAGTTTCTTCCATTGCATCTAATACATCATCAATTGCGTTACATAAAGAGAGGATATCCTCACGTTCAATTGGTGTAATAAAAGTTTGGTTTAAATCTGAAATCACTTGGTGCATCAACTCATCACCATGAGATTCGTAGGTTTTAATATTATCTGAATAAGCTTTAAGGTCTAAATGTGTATTAAAATCCATCTTCCCAAATTCAATTGCTGCTCGGTCTAAGTTGAATACCATTTCCTCTAGTTGCACCATGAACTTATCTTTTTTCTTGTTTAACATCCAAAAAATCCTCCATTTACAGCGACTGTCACCAATCACCTTCAATAAATTTAAAAAATTAATAATTACTTCCTGACAAACTGAGCATGCGCAGATTTACAATAAACTCATTTTTTTGACTTTTCAAACAGTTTTGTAAAAATAGTGTAAATGAATTTTTGCTCTAATCGTTTTAAAAAATCTCACAATTCTCTATTTGTCCTTTATTGAAAATAGCATAAAATTTACAATCCTACAATTAGATTTACAAATTCTTAACATTACATTTTCATAAAATTAATAAAGTTGTTCACATCTACACTGACAAGACGTTTCAAGATTTTTAATTTTTAGATTATTAAAGTAATCTAATCAAAAAACATCTTTCACGCTTATATTTTCATAATTATTTCATTTTTTCAACTCATAACGTTCAACTTAATTCAGTCATTATTATTTAGTATCAAAAAAAATAAAAGTTGAAGTGACCGATATGGCGTTACTTCAACTTTATCATTATTCCGATATTCTTTTCACTAACTCATTTTGTGTTGGGAAAATAAAGGTAACTTCTGTCCCATGACCTTCATCAGAAACCACTTCAACTTGAATACCTAAATTTTGTTTTACTGTATTCACTAAATATAATCCAATACCTGAGGAAGTCGTTTCATTTCTATAATTCGTCGAGGTGAAACCTTTATCAAAAATTCGCGGTAAATCCTTTTTACTAATACCACGGCCTTCATCCTTAATTTGAACTTGGACTTGTTCATTGATAAGTGATGATTTTACATAAATCGTCCCATTTTCACTATACTTAATTGCATTTGAGAATATTTGTCGAATCATCATTCTACACCATTTTGAATCAGTATAAACATGATGACTTTCATCTAAATCTAATTCATAACCAATACCTTTAGCTTGGCTAAGATAACGAGTCAGTTGAATCTCTTCTATAATCAGTCTTTTCAAAGGGACATATTCAAAATACATATCATTATTTTGTGATTCTATACGTGTTAAATACAATTGCTTGTCTAACATATCATTGATACGAGTCCATTCGAACAACAATGCACGTTTTTTATCCATGTCCGCTTCTTTTTCAATCATCAATTTCATAGCTGTAACTGGTGTCTTAATATCATGAACAAAATCTGTCAACGAAGCTTCTGTAGATTGAATTTTCATTCTTTGCTTGGTCACAATTAACTTTTGACTTGTGATTTGATTATATAAGTATTCGACCATTTTTTGTTGGAACGGTGTATCAGCAAGTCCTTTATGCTTTAATTCTTCAGGCTCTATATTATCGTTTAAATGTATAAAAAACTTAATTTCCTTCACATATGTAAATACTAAGAACAATGAAGTTAAACCTAAATTTAAAATAATAATATAATAAATGCTTCCCACACTTATATCATAGTCAATATACGCAATACCTAGAAAAATTAGATGCAACAACATTATCCATAAAATCCAACTAATACGTGTTCTTAAAAATAAGAAAAACCATTTAAGATGCTCCATGTGCCATGTAACCTTTACCAATTTTTGTCTCAATCGCATCTTTCATATCAATCTCGGCTAATTTTTTACGTAAACGGTTCACATTAACTGTCAGAGTATTATCACTTACAAACGCTTCATCATCCCATAGCGCTGTGATAATTGTATCTCTATTGACGATTTGGTCTTGTTTTTTCACTAGCATTTCTAAAATAATCATTTCGGTTTTAGATAAATAAATAATTGTATCATCCTTATTGATACTATCCTTTGCTAAATCAAGTGTCGCCTTTTGCCATTGAATAACTCTTTTCTCATCTTTACTAAATTCATATACACGTCGATAAATAGCTTGAATTTTAGCTATTAATATACTGGTATTAAAGGGTTTTTGTACAAAATCATCTGCTCCTAATTCCATGCTCATCACTTGATCCATAGGATTATCCCTAGAGGACAAGAACAATATTGGTGTATTAGACACTTCTCTAATCTTTCGCGTCCAATAAAAACCATCATATTTAGGTAGCTTAACATCCATAATCACGATTGCAGGGTTAATCTGTTCAAATAAACTCAACACATCGCCAAAATCATCGACACCCTTAACTATAAAATCCCACTGCTCCAACTCTGTACTCAATTCATTAAATAATGTCATATCATCTTCTACTAATAATATTTCCACATTATAATCTCCCAACTTATTTGGTATATTTAATATCTTCTCCTGATTGAATACGACGATTAAAATGTCGAATACGGCACTCTATTTCAAATCCTCTCATCATCAAACTTTGAAACGGAGATTGAACCATATAATAAATCGGCCACACTAATTTTGGTATATAATCATATAAATGCACCATTACCGTCTGAGTACCTGCTAATTTTCTAAACTCAAGTTTACCTTGTTTCTGTACCTTCTTATTCATCAATCTTCCACCAACAATAAATAACGTAATTAAATCATCATCTGTCAGTTCTTTCTTCAAGACTAACAACGGCTTATTGGCATCTTTAATATATATAATATAGTAATCTTGATCCATTTTTGTGTGTAGCAATGTTCCATTAGTTTCATTCAACCAATTAAAATAATAGTTTACAAGTTGTTCTAGTGTCAACTTCAATGGTTGTTGCATACTTAAGGCACTGCGCACATCATCATATTTCGAAACTTGTAGTTCAACTGCTACATGAGGTCTCGGCACAATATTATCTGTCTGTTCAACTGGCGTACCATAAGCTTTCAATCTTGCTATAGATTCATTGTCAAAACGTCCCCCACTAATATATATAATCTTGCTTATATTTTGTTTTGCTGCCGCTCTGCCAAAATTATCTGCAGCCAATAAATTCATATCGCGTGCACTAGCCTTCGTAAGCTTTGCAGAATGTTTGGTAGGATCTAAGTAAAAGATAGCAATATCCATGCCTTCCATTGCGTCTACAACATCACTATAATTAAAAATATCTTTCTTTAACCACTGCACATCTCGTAAATCTTGTTCCTTAGGATACTTTGATAATGTATATAAATGCGCTTCATTTTTTATTTGAGGCACCAAGTTCTTTCCTATATAACCTGTTGCACCAGCTAGTAATATATTAGGCTTCATAAAACATACTTCCTTTATAATGATTTATTAAAAATTAATATTGTCTAGTAAAATAATGATTTTGATGTTAAATTATATTATGATTAAATATATGTAAAATTCAAACAAGGAGTGGAAATGAATGGTTCATCAAATCCGAGAAATTAGTATAAAAGATATCGACCCATTTATTAAACTATTAACCACGATTTATGATGAGTCAGACTACCTCATCTATAACCCAGGCGAATATGCACCTTCTACTACAGATGCTATTTCTAATTTAGAACATTTTATCACATCACCCTCTAACGCAATATTTGTAGCCGAAAACAATGGTGAACTCGTCGGCTTTGCTACTGTGACAACAGAAGATTATGAGCGTGCACGCCACGAAGCTAAATTCTCAATGGGCGTAATTAGACATTACCGTGAAAAGGGGTTAGGTCAATCACTCATAAACGCTGTAGAAGCTTGGTCTTTAAACCATGATATCAGACGTATTGAAGTATTAGTCGTTCCCGAAAATGAAACAGCAGTTTCATTATTCAAATCTGCCAATTATCAAATCGAAGGTGAGTTACGTGATAAACTCTATATCGATGGTCGTTATTACAATAAATATATCTTGGCAAAGCTATTACTATAATCTACCTCTATCACTAAAGAATAAACTATTATAAATGTTATTTAATTTCGGTCAAAACATATGTATCTTTACATATAACAATGAGCAAAAATAATTATTTTAAATATGATACCTTGACTCATCGTAGGAAACAGTCTGGGACATAAATACACAGCATTAAGCCCATCAAAGATTTTTGATCTTTGATGGGCTTGTTATTGATATCAATACTGCGTATTGTAATTACTCGCATACCTAAGGGGGCAGTGTCGAGTCTCGGTCTCGATACTCATTCTACTCCCTCAGGTGTGTCGCAAACAATACGCAGTTCTTATATGTTATTACTACATCATCCTATTAATATGCCTTATCCATACTAGATACCACTGCAATGGGACTCTTCAGCTCATTTAATAGGGATTTAGTTCAACACCATTTGGATTTGAATCTTCTGGATTTAATTTTGTTTCGACACCTGAAGAATTAGTATTTCTACTTAAGAATCTTAAGACATCTTTCATATTTTGTTGAGATTCAGGTTTATCTAAATGGAATTGGTATTGATGTCTCAAATGATGAGAACCATCATAGAATAGTTTATCTACTGGGACATCTTTAGATTTAAGTTTTTTATAAAATGAAATATTTTGACTATAGAACGGGTCCGCATCACCTACTGATAAAAAAGTTGGCGGATATTCTTTGGTCACTTGGTTAATTGTCGACATTTCACTAATATATTTAAACTGTTGCTCCCAATTACGCTTTCCTGTGTAACTTTCCATAAATAGTTGGATTCTTGGGAATTCAGTTTGTCGCACCGTCTTCATATCATAAAAGCCTCCGAAAAAGATTGCAGCTTTGATTTGATCAGGTTTGAACTGTTGTTTGAAATGCATATCTTCTCTTAAAGATTTATTCGTTTGTATTGCTGTATATTGACTAGAAAGCTGTGCACCAGCAGAATCACCACCAAATACAACTTGATCGAAATTAATTGGCAGTTCATGTTGATTATGTTTAATAAACCTAACTGCTCGATCAATTTGTTTCAATTGTGTTGGATATTTTGAATCTGGCGCTAATGCATAGTTAATATTTACTACAATATATCCTTGTTCTGCAATTTTAGAGAGTAACGGGTTCTTGTATTGCTTATCACCTGCAATGTAACCTCCACCATGCATCCAAAATATGACCGGTAATTTGTTGTCACTATCTAATTCAGTTGGCGTCAGTATATCTAGACGACTATTAGGAATCCCTTTACTATAGGTAATATTCGTAAATGCATTGACATTTTTATTGTTGATTTGTACTTTTTCTTTAACTTCTTTCGTGTGTTGACGGTCAAAATGTTGCTTAAGCAATAATCCAGTAATGATCGCAACCACTATGAACACAATGATTGTTATTAAAGTCCATTTATGTTTTTTCTTCATAGTTACCGTTCCTTTCGGAAGCATTGTATCATAATTGTTATTTTGACAATAGTAATTGCAAATGATATGAAAAATGATAAAAGATAAAACCTCAGCCTTCACAAAACTGAAAAGCTGAGATTTCTTTAAATACTTATAATTATTTTTTACTAAATTAAGCGATATGCTTTTTGTTTTGATTTTTACGTAAATAGTATTTAATCAAAACAGCTACAACGACTATAAGTCCGATAATACCCATTACTGGATATAAGAAATTGATTAAACTTGTAAATCCTACAAAACTTAAAGCAAATGCAATAAGTACCATTAATACAATAAAGATATGATATTTCTTACTATATGGTTCAGTAAATCGAGCTGCAAATGAATACATTAACCCAAGAATTGTATTATACATTACCGCTAACATAATAATTGATAAAGCAAAACCAATCCATGGATGAATATCGTTTGCCAATGTTAATGTTGGAATTGAGGCACTTTTGATTTTTGGATATTCTGCTTGTAGTGCAAAGTTTATCAATGCTAATAACACTGTATAAATCACACCACCAAATAATGCACCAGAACCGGCTACCTTCCTTTTCGATGCATCGCCACCAATTGCCACAATCGTACTAAATCCAACTGCAAAAGCAAGTCCACCATAATTAATCCCGAAAATGATTGCTTTCCATAAACTTGTTTTTGGTACTGTACTATTTACTTCATTAAGTGCAACACTACCATTAAATAAATAATAAATTGCGATTATAACTACAAAGACAATTAAGAATGGTGTAACAACCCCTAAAGCTCTTACAATTTTATTAAAATCCATTAGTAGTGTTATATAAATCGCAATGACCATAATTAAAGCACCAAGCCATGTTGGAACCCCAAAACTTTCTTGGAATGTTGATCCGGCTCCTGCAATCATTGTTACAGATATACCGAATAAGAAAAATATTAATAAATAATCGATAATCTTGCTAAAGATATCACTAAATAAATAGTCTAACGTCGATTCATGGTTCTGTGCATCAAAGGCACTACCTATTTTAGCTACTTGTCTGCCTATAAAACCTAATATTAAACCTGATAGGATGACACCAATATACGACCATAGACCATAAGATGTAAAGAATTGCATAACTTCTTGTCCAGTCGAGAATCCAGCACCTACCACGATTCCGACATAAGCAAAACCAATTTTTACAGCTTCTTTATTCAACCCCATGTATATTACAACCTCCTAATTGTTTACACATTGAGATATTATACCTTATCAACTATATTTTGCAACACACAAAAAAACTTTCTTAAAATGTTAATCAATTCATTTTTTATTTACAGTAATATAATTTAAAGTTCAAAGTATTCTAATAACCATTTATATAGAATAAAATTACATATCAATTATTTTCCCGATTAAACAACAAAAAAACCGAAATTCTCACTATCATAAAATGAGTATTTCGGTTTAATTATTATTCAAATCTAATAATAGCTTAAAAAACAGACGTTCTTATCTGTTAGTTTCTAATGAGCATCCTTAAATCGATTTAATTCATTGAAATCTACAACAACGTTATCCATACGTTTTGCAGTTTCCTTTAGCACATTACGCGCAACGCTATTAGCTGGATCTAACTTAAGAATTTGACGCGCTACATCGAAAGCTTTCTTATCAGAAATGACTGGTTCAGGCACTGCATGTAATAATAACATTTGCAATAAACTCTTTACTTCTTTGCCTTCAGTGAGCTTTATGGAAGTTTGCGCATGATAAAAGGCAGAGTCAAGTGCACCTTCTAGTTCACTTAATGGATAAACAAGTAGTAAAAAGGCTAAGTCGTGCAATTCAGCAGTTTCTTCCTCTTTCATCATATCTAAGATACAAGTATAAAACATGACGCTTTCCACTTCGTGGGCACTTGAAATATAAGCTTCTTCAAATTCCATAAAATCTGACTGGGACATTAATCGCTTGACTGACTCGAACTCACCGTTTAAGACATGCTTTTGGATTAAATCTTTCATGGCAATGTCCTCCTAGTATCCAGATTCCTAATTATAGTTAGCTTTTATTTTATCATATTTCAAAAATTAATTCATATAAAAATAAACTGTTTAGGACTATTTATTCTAAAAACGTCATTATACTGTTATTAAACACTTGTATCAATCGCTTTTTCATTTATATTCTTAAATTAAAAGTTCTGTTTAATTTCATTAAGCGTTTCATCATAGGATCCACCCACAGACAATTTAACGGCAGCAGTAAAGCTACCCTCTACAATTGGCGCATCCACCTTTTCAATACGGTAATCGCCTGTATACATTTCTATAGCCAAATCTAAATTCATTTCAGCTGACCCAATATCATAAAAACATATTGCATCATCCGATAATTCATTGATCATCTCTTGAATTTGGTCATAAGATGTACCAATACGTCCTTCTGCGCCACCTTGTGCAATCACATTAACATCACCAGCCATTTGCTCTAATAAGGCTTGTGTTCCATTTGCAATATCCTCACTATGGCTCACTATCACTATTGATGTCATATTAATCCTCTCCAATCAATGCATTCAATATATATACGCTACTTTGTGCCCCTGGATCAACAAAGCCAACCGAGTCAGCTTTGAAATAAGACGCTCTCCCTTTTGTTGCTTCAATATCCTTTGTCGCATTTGCGAAGGATTGTAATTTCTCCATATCAACCTTTTCACCATTTCGAACCGCTTCATTAGCACGTTCTATCACGTCATACATAGTTTTCTCATTTAAACTCACTTTCCCTCTTTGGGCTATCGCTTCAGAAAAGGCCTGCAGTAACGCTTTAACATTTTCATTATCTATGTCATCTTCAACTACTTGTGACATTTTAACAAAGCTAAATCCATACAACGGTCCAGATGCACCACCTATATTTGACATTAATGTCATACCCGTAGATTTAAATAAATTTTGCATGGAACTATCATCGATATGATCAGGTAAAGCTTTGAATCCTCTAACCATGTTCACACCATGATCACCATCACCAATGGCTCTGTCTAATTCAGTAAGTTCACTTTCCTTGTCCTCAAATACAGACACTAACTCAAGTAATCTATCTTTCATCGCTTTGACATCCATTATTATTACACTCCTTTAGTTAATCTATACCAAATTAAAATAACTACTACTTGTTTCTGCAACAATAGCTTGCGATAATTCGTCATTAACAGGTACAAAGGTCAACGATACACCTTGCATATCTAATGCAGTCATATAGTCACCAACTAGCCAGTGTGCTACTGTGATATTTTTACCTTTTAAATATTCAGCTAAATACTTCGCTACAATATTTAATTCAGATAAAGGTGTGCCACCCATACCATTTACCATCACGATTAAATGGTTTGCGTCTACTTGCTTTAACAATTCATCACTAAGGCGAGCAACGATTTGGTCGACTGTGGTCATTTTTTCCCTGGACAATCCTTTTTCCCCATGAATCCCAACGCCAATCTCTATTTCATCATCAGCGATATCGAAACCATATTGCCCAGTAGTCGGTACCATTGGCGCTGTAACAGCCATGCCTATTGATTTAATAGTTGGTAATACTTGGTCCAAACGTGCTTTAATGTCATCTAATTTGACTCCTTGTTCAGCAAGGTACCCTGCATACTTATGAACTAATACGGTACCTGCAACGCCTCTTTGTTTATCCTCATCACTAACTGCAATATCATCTTTCACTACAATAGATGCAACTTTGATATCTTCCATTTCGGCCATTTCTTGAGCCATTTCAAAGTTCATGACATCTCCGGCATAGTTTTTAATTACTAATAATACGCCATCTCCATTATCAACCGCTTTAATCGCACTTAATATTTTATCTGGAGTTGGAGAGGTAAAGACTTCACCACACACTGCAGCGTCTAACATACCTTGTGCCACATATCCTGCATGTGCAGGTTCATGTCCACTGCCACCGCCTGAAACAATAGCAACACCTTCTTGTTTCTTGTCTTTTCTCACAATGACTGAATCGGCAATGAGCTCAATATTTTTATTTACTTCTAACATGCCGTCAAGCATATCAGATAAGAACTGAGTTTTATCTTTAATTAGTTTTTTCATTTTTGTGGCCTCCTGTTCATAATATCCATATATCCATTTACAGTATACATCACACATAATTGTAAACGCTAACATAATTCATCAGGCTATTTTTCTATTCTAATTGCTTAACAATGATTTAGTTTTAATTTTAATAAAAAAAATACCACAACCTAGCGTGTTGCTAAGTTGTGGTAGGAAAACATCTATGATGCACTTAAATATTCACATCTTTAAACTGATTTAGTTTTATACATTAAATATAAGAAATATGGTGCCCCAATAATTGCTACAACAATACCTGCTGGAATACCTGAAGGCTGTAGTATCACCTTACCTAACGTATCCGAAACAACAAGTAGTAAAGCACCAATCAATATGGAGATTGGCAAGAATAATTGATGTCTAGGACCGACGATTGATTTGGCGATATGAGGACCCATTAGTCCAATAAAGCCAATAGCACCAGCTACAGACACTGCCGCAGAGGACAATATAACCGCCACTAGCAGTAGGACAATACGCTCTTTGCCTATTTTCACTCCGACACCTTGCGCAATATGTTGATGTGTATTTAATAAATTTAAGACATTCGATTTAAATAATAGATATGGCACCAGAATAATCACCCATGGTAAGAAAGCAATAACAAAGGTCCATTCATCGCCCCAAATATTACCAGCAAACCATGATGCCATAAACTCAGACTGATCTTTATCAAATGTAGACATCAATGTTAACGAACCACCACTTAAAGCTGCTGCCATACCGACACCAACTAATACCATGCTCGCCGGAGAAATACCTTCACCTCTGTTATAACTAAATGAAAATATAATAATTGCTGTTAATATACCGCCTATCATACTAATAATTGGCAACACATAGACAAAGTTTTCAGCATTCACCTGACCAATTACAATAAATAAGGCAATGACAAAACCACTACCTGCATTGATACCCAGTATCCCTGGTTCTGCTAATGGATTGCGTGTAACACTTTGCAAGATAGCACCGCTCATAGCTAAGGCTGCTCCAGCAAGAATAGTGATAAGCATACGTGGCAACCTAAATTCCATTAATATTAAGGTGTCTGTATACTCACCTTGTCCAAACAAAGTCTTAAAGAATGTGCCTACAGACATCTTATATTCACCAGATGTCATACTCCAAGCACATGCTAATAGTATCAAGACGATCAAGACAATCATTGTAACCCACTGTTTATATCTCAGTTTTGGATCAATCATGAGAATCGGCCCCCTCTTTTAACTAAATATAAAAAGTAAGGTACGCCGATAAATGAAATAATAGCGCCAACTGGTGCCTCACCTAACATACGTGCTACTGTATCAGCGACCAACATGAGCAAGCCACCAACAATTGCCGTTAATGGTATCACGCGTGCATAGTCAGTACCAACCAAATAACGAACAATATGAGGTACCATTAAACCAACAAATGCAATTTGACCCACCATTGCAACTGCAATACCGGCTAACACCATCGATAATACTAATGATATACCACGTGTCATACTTACATTTTGTCCAAGTCCTTTAGCCAAGGTTTCACCTAAATTAAGAATCGTTAACTGTTTACTCATTGCAATAATAATCGTTAAAGCAATAATAATAAATGGCGCTGCCCAAACAAGTTGATGCCAAGTCGTTCCAGAAACACCACCAGCACTCCAAAATGTCAAACTCTGATTCAGACGGAACAATAGCGCTACACCTTGGCTTAATGCAGTCAATAAAGCACTTACTGCTGCACCAGCTAATATGATACGCATTGGATTAAATCCATCACTTCTCGATCTCCCGATCATTAAGACTATAAATCCGCCCATTAATGCACCAAGGAAACCAGCAAACATCATTACTAAAAAGGGCGCTGAAGGATAAAATGCAAACGTCATCGCTAACATAAAGGAAGCACCTGAGTTTAATCCAATTAAACTTGGATCTGCTAAACCGTTTTTAGTCACACCCTGTATCACTGCCCCTGAAGTTGCTAATGCCACACCAACCAGCATTGCTCCTACATCTCTTGGTATTCTAATTTCACTAATAATGTTATGTTGTTGATTATGTTTATCATAGTTGAAAATTGCATCAATTATCGTTGAAAGGTGAATCTTTGCATCACCTAATAATATGGAGACTAGCAATGCAGCCACCAATAAACAGATACTGATAATCAGCACTGTCGGAAAGTTCATCTTGCCTTTTCTATTTGTCGACATAATTTAACTCCTACACTTGCGAATAGCTCTTCTTACACAAATCATAAGTTACAAGCATTGGTTTACCTGTACGTGGATCTGTGCTGATTTCAACATCAATATTGAATACGCGTTCTAATATATCCTTCGTCAACACACTTTCTGTGTCGCCATCTGCAATAATATTTCCATCTTTCATTGTAATTAAATGATCGGAAAAACGAACTGCTTGGTTAATATCATGTAACACCATAATAATTGTACAACCTTGTTCTTGATTCAAACGTGTTATCAACTCTAATATTTCTAATTGATGTGAAATATCTAAGTAAGTTGTAGGTTCATCTAAAAATATAATATCTGTTCTTTGTGCTAAGGCCATAGCAATCCATACACGTTGTCTTTGTCCACCACTTAAATCGTTAATTGAACGATGTTTAAAGTCATACGTTCCCGTTACCGTCATTGCCCAATCGATTTCCTTTTTATCTTCTGCAGATAAACGTCCGAAGCCCTTTTGGTGTGGAAAACGACCATAAGAAACTAATTCGCCAACAGTTAAACCATCTGCGACTTCCGGTGACTGAGGTAAAATTGCAATCTTCTTAGCTACCTCTTTGGTTGATTGTGCATGCAAGCTTTCCCCATCTAACTTGATTTCACCATCTTTAATAGGTAACAATCTAGATAGTGCCTTTAGTAAGGTTGATTTCCCACAACCATTTGGTCCAATAATCGATGTAATCTTCCCATCTGGAATTTGCACGTCTAAACTATTAACGATAACATTATCTCCATAACCGATTGTTACTTGTTCTCCATTTAAGCGAGTCATAAGTTCCCTTCTTCCTATAAAATAAGCTTAAGTCTCTATTTATATTAACCAGTAATTTATCAAATTTTGTCGATTATCACGTTAATGATAATCATTATCATAAGTGATATTATATCATCTTTGAATTCTATTGACTATGAAATTTTACCATTGCTTGTAGATACCGAGATGAATTAAATAGCATTACATGATAAGTTCAGTCGTCAAATCTTTACCGACAATCATCATCAAACTTCATAGTAGAATAAAAAAAGACTTGTCGCTAGATGCTGTTTCCATCCATAGACAAGTCTCATTTTTAAAACACTACTTTAAAACGATTAATGTTCATCAATCAAAAAGCCATTACCATAAACATCACGTACATCGTGAATAACTAAAAATGCATTATCATCAATCTTCTTAATTAATCGCTTTGCCTTCGTCACTTGCGTCTTAGTAATAACTACATACAAAACGTCTTTATCTTCTCTAGAGAAATAACCTCTACCATTTAAAATAGTTAGCCCACGACCTACTTGTTCATCAATCACTTTAGCAATTTCATCTGGTTTACTAGAAATAATAGTCATTGCTTTTTTCGTATTTAAACCTTCTATTACGTAATCCATTACTTTAGTACCGATATATAAAGAAATTACAGTTACTAATGCACTCGCAACCGGAATAACAGACAATGAAATCGCCACAACAATCAAGTCAAAGAATAATAGCGCATATGGCGTACTGACATCGAGATACTTGTTTGCAATACGCGCAAGAATCGTTGTTCCTGCAGTAGTTCCACCAGCAAGTACAATCACACCAATACCAAGCCCAACACACGTTCCACCAAATACTGCATTGACTAAGATATTGCCTGTTTCAATTTCCCAACTTTTCGTTACTTCCAAGAATAATGATATAAGCACTGTTGCCACTATTGTTAAATACATGCTACGTTTACTTAAAAATTTATAACCAATCGCTATAAGAATCGCATTCAAGACAAAGTTTGTAATACCAGGCGAGATGTGAAAGGCATAATAGAGTACGATCGCTAATCCGGTTACGCCTCCCTCACCTAAATCCGCAGATATTATAAAGGTATTGACGCCAGCAGCAAAAATAAACGAACCGATAACGATTAATATTAAATCACGTACTGTTTTATTCATCCACATAACCCCCTCTTATTTAGTTCAATCAATTGAATGTTAGCAAATATTCTTTCACATCACAACACTATCTCCAAAAAAAGTTATTAAAATTAACATCTAAAAAATGCCATAATGACGGCACTTGTAAAAATTATTTATTCATAATTTTAAAAATTCTGAATTTTCGATTTACTTATGCACTTCTGTTTGCTATAATAATATCTATCTTCTTATTGATAGCCAATAAGAAGCCATCTCCTTTGTGTTGTTTATAGTAACAAACAAAACAAATTTTTGCTCGAGTGTATTAATAGTACCTAGTCCTTACTATTGATATACAATTAATTCATTTCCCGTAAAAGCCAAGTAATGATGAATGTGTCTCCTCACTTCATTCACTTGGCTTTATTTTTTTATCCCAATATATATCAGAACATTCTAATCTTATTATCAATTTTATACTGTAAAAAAATAGACTAGGCGAAATGTAACTTCACCTAGTCTAAGAAATGTAATATTTAATTCATTACCACGCAAATAGACCTACAAATCCTGCAGTCATTAATGATACTAAGATACCTGCTAATAACATCATCGGCACGTATTTAGAAACAAAGTCAGATGTTTTTTGATCAACTATTCCTTTTAACGTACCAACAATCATACCGATTGTTGAGAAGTTGGCAAATGAAATTAAGAACGTCGTAATAACTGCTCTTCTATGTGGAGAGTATGACGCAACGACATCTTTAATTTGACCCATCACTACAAATTCATTTGTCACAATCTTCTTAGCCATTTGTTGAGCAACTACCCAAGCTTCATCAAATGGTAGACCTAATAATAAGGCAAATGGATACATTACAGTACCAAGCATTTGGTCTAAGCCAAAACTACCCTTCACACCAATCCATCCACCAATAATTCCAGTGAATAAATTAATTAACCTATCTAATAAATCTGATAATGCTACAAAACTGATGACAAACGCAATAATGATTAGAACTAACTTTCCAGCATTCAAAACGGAATCACCTAAGAATGAGAAGAATGGTTGACGTTCAACTTCATTATTCTTAATGCTGTAAATGATGTCTTCTTTTTCTTCAACACTTACCGGGTTTAAAATACAGGCTACAATAATTGCATTAATAATATTTAACGGAATGGCTGTAAGTACTAATTCACCCGGTACCATAGTTACATAAGCACCAACAATTGCTCCTGATACAGAACTCATAGACATCATTGCAATTGTTAATACGCGTGTCTCATTCATTCTTTTTAACTGTTCATTTGATACAGCTAAAGCTTCAGTATTTCCTAAAAACATCATCTCAATACCAAAGAATGATTCAAACTTAGGTTGACGTGTAATTTTCGCTAAAACCCAACCAATTGCTCCAATAAGCTTTGGCAAAACATTTAAATACATTAAAATATCAAATAACGGTACTACAAGTAAAATTGGAAACAGTGCGCTCACTGCCATATCCATTGCACCAGGTTTCACCCAACTTGCAAAGGCAAATCCAGTCCCTGCATGCGCGGAATTAATCATCCAAGCAATACCATTCGCTAATCCTTGAACCCCTGCTCTTCCCCAAGGGAAATAAATAAAGAACCATGCTAACACTAAATTTAATAGTACTAATATCCCAATTGATGTCCATTGAATGTTTTTTCTATTTCTAGAAAATAAGACTGCTATGCCTAAGAAAACGAACAATCCAATTATGTTAATAACTAAAAACATAATACACCTACCATTTCAATTTTATATAAAGATACGATGTAAATCCTTAAACCACATGCTATGTAAAACAAATAAAAGGTAAACACCTATAGCTATAAGTTTGATAAGAACGAAGTCATATCTTGTACAGTAACTATGTGTGTTCACCTTCATTAACCTCATTTATTATCTTATTCTCTCTATAACTTATTATAAATGCCATTTTAATTTACATTGCATCCTTATAATTCAAAACAATTATAGCATGTATGTACTTTATAGAAAATAAGAATTTTAAAGTTCGATTTATTGGTGCTATTCAACTACTAACACCCATTAATATTCGGTTTACGTTATGAAAACGCATTCATATTAGTGAGATATTTTGTATTTTGTATTTTCTCTCATCTTAATCTGCTAAATTTTGTGTGTTTACAAATGCTTGATATTTCTCATGCGTCGCCATAAGTTCTTGATGTGTTCCTTTGCCCGTAACTACTCCTCCATCTAAAAAGATGATTTGTTCTGCCTTCTTGATTGTCGATAATCTATGGGCAATCACAACGGTTGTTCTATTTTCCATCAATACTTCTAATGCTTCTTGTATCTTTCTTTCACTTTCACTGTCTAAATTTGCAGTTGCTTCATCTAATAGTAATATGTCAGGATTTTTCACAAAGCTTCTTGCGATATCAATACGTTGTCGTTGACCACCAGACAATTTCAAACCTCTTTCACCAACCAAAGTATCATAACCATCTTCAAACTGTTCTATAAACTCATGACAATTTGCCATTTTCGCATAATGTATCAATTCTTCGTCAGTCACCTGTCGATTTATACCATAAAGGATATTATCTCTAATCGTGCCACTCATTAAAGAATTAGACTGCATGACATAACCGATTTTTGCTCTCCAATCTGCCAATGATAAATCATAAATAGATGTACTTCCATAAGAAATTTCGCCTTGTTCGATATCATACATACGCTCAATAATATTAAATATTGTACTTTTACCTGAACCTGAGGGTCCAACAAATGCTGTCACTTTACTATATGGAATTTCAAATGACACATCCTTTAAGATGGGCTTTACACCATATTTAAAATTCACATCCGCAAATGTTAAGTTACCATCCGGAATCGTCAATTGATCATTAAATTCAATTGTTTCAATTGGTTCTTCCATAATTTCATGAATTCTGCTACTTGCACCAATTGCCTTTTTATAATCAGTTACTAACGTAGATAAATTAACCAATGGCGTTGATAATTGAATCACGTAAAATATCATCGCAATCAACGTACCTGCAGTAATCGCTCCTGTAGATATGCGTATTGCACCAAAGCCTAGGATAACTGCAATCGTTAATAACATGATTACACCCGTAATCGGTTGAATAATTGCTGTAATTTTCGCTTGCTTTAAACCTAAAAAATATATTTCTTTTAGATTTTTATGTGCGTTATCTAACTCTTCACGCTCAGTATTAGATACCTTGACCAATCTCATTTCTGTTAATACACGACCTAATAAACCACTAAAATTGGCAATTTCTGACTGAGTTTTCTTAGAAATAGTTTGCATTATTTTACCAAGTGGTATCATGATTGCTACAAAAATAGGAATCGTAATAAATGTTAATAGCGTCATTTTCCAATCCATAATAAAAAGCATGATTAAAGAACCGATAATAGTTAATACGGATGGTAATAAATTAGGTAACTTTTGCGAGATAAATTCATTAATCACCTTCGTATCATCTGTTAAACGACTCATCAATTGACCACTTTCATTTTGGTCAAAGAATGGCATTTTCAAATGAATAATATGACGCCACAATAGCGAGCGTATCGCATAAATAATCTTCTCACCTATCTTACTTAGTAAATAAAGCCCAATGCCACTAAGCAGAGCGTTCAAGATAAATATGCCGACGAATGCAATTAGGAAGTTCCAGTTGAAGTTTGTAAATGAAAACTTATCAACAAGTTTACCTGTAAAGAATGGAACAACAAGTCCTGTGATACTCCCTAAAGATGATATACACACGGCAATAACAATTAATCCAACAGGCCATGTTAACTTTTTGAATAAATAGAACAATGGATTCTCTTGTTTCATTTTTCCTACCTCTTCTGAAATTTTGTTATGTATATATTTTTAAAAGTGCAAAAATACATGCGATAAATTATATGTGTTTATTGATATTAATTTTCTAATAAAAACATGCGCAAAACAATATTCCGCCCCATTTTTAGCAATGCAATAGTTTTGCTAACAACATACAATATGCTAAACTAGGTCTATTATTAAAAAAACTGAATATGTTAGAGGGTATGTTATGTTTAAAAGATTAATTTTGACAATTATCGCTTTATTTTGCGTCAACGTAATTATAACACCTTTTGCCGATGCGGAAACAGTAACACCTACTCAAGCGGCAAATCAATATGGTTATAATGTATCCGACGCTTATCAGCCAGAAGGTGCTATGAATATCGCTCAATCTGGACAAATTTTATATCAATACAATGCAAACCAGAAATGGTACCCAGCATCAATGACTAAACTGATGACTATGTACCTAACACTTGAAGCAGTAAAAAAAGGTGATCTCTCTTTAAAGGACAAAGTGAAAATTACGCAAGATCACTATCGTATGTCTACACTTCCAGAGTTGAGTAACACTAAACTTTATCCTGGTGAAACATACACAATCAAAGAATTACTACAAATTACTGTTTCAAACTCAAGTAATGCTGCTGCACTTATTTTAGCTAATGAAGTCTCTGACAACACTTCAGACTTCACCGATAAAATGAATGAAAAAGCAAAAGAAATTGGCATGAAAGATACACATTTCGTAAACCCAACTGGTGCCGAAAACAAACAATTAAAAGACTTTGCTCCTAAAAAGTATAAAAATGAGGATAATTCTACTTCGACTGCAAAAGACTACGACATTCTATCCCAACGTGTGATTCAAGATACACCTAAAATTTTATACTTTACAAAACAGTTAGCACCAACCCAACATGGTGTAACCTATTATACATTTAACCATTCACTTGAAGGTGCTGATATGAGCTTAAAAGGTACCGATGGATTGAAAACTGGTTCAAGTGACCAAGCTGACTACAATCATACTATAACAACGAAACGTAATGGTTTTAGAATTGTACAAACAATCATGGGTGCTGGTAATTACAAATCATTAGGTGGCGAAAAGCAACGTAATATGATGGGTAATGCATTAATGAACATGTCGTTCGACCAGTACAAATACGAAAAAATTCTATCTAAAGGCGAACATAAAATTAACGGTCATACATATTATGTAGAAAAGGACCTCTATGATGTTTTACCAAAAGATTTTGATAAAGATGATTATAAAATAGTCGTAAAGGACGATAAGGTACACATCGAATATGATCGTGAATTTATTTCTAGTAAATATGGTCCACCTTCTGTAGAAGTGAACAAACCACTCGTGCACAAAGCTACGACTGTTGTTAAATCTACATGGGATGACCATCCAATTCTAACTTTATTAGGTATGTTATTGATTATTGCAGCCATTGCAATTGTGATTTATCTCATCATTGAAGCAATTCGAAAGAAATCATCTAAAAAATAATCTTTGCTTTAGTTAAACTACAATGCTGTAACTTGTTGTAGCATACTAATAATTTATGCATTACAGTACAATCTATCACTACAATCGAAAAATAGTCTTGGCCATATAGTAAAGCCACTGTAGAAGATTAAATGCATCTTTTGCAGTGGCTTTTCATATTTTTATAAGTATTACTCGCTTTCATAGTGTATGCGTTGCTCCTTAGCCTTGAAATCTTCCTATCCCTATATAGTTATCACACACAATGCTTCAAGCAGAGAAATTACGATCACCGAATTTAATCCATATCGTTCTGTAAGTTTATGAGTTGCCTAATCTTTATGCTATTTTATACGTCGACTTCTGTAGGAATAGTACAAGCTGTAGACTACTGGATAAAGCTCCACCAACAGAAAGTGTGCATAAAAATATGCCAACAAGTATTTTAACTTGTTAGCATTAAATGAATGTTATGACAAATATTAAAAAATATCGATACACTCAGTAATCAACATTAACAGCACGAATCAAAGCAAGCACATGTATCATTAATATACATCTCGCTTAAATTATTTAGCTGAATCACCATATAATTCTTTCTTAATTTTAGTCGTTGAAATACCTTCAGTACGATTTAAATAAATCACTTCACATTTATCTTTCAAGAAGTCAAACTCGCCTTCCCAATCATGGCCCATTACAAATTTATCAATTTCATAACGGTCAACATCGATTTCCTTTTGACCCCATCCACTTTCAGGAATAACAAGGTCCACATAACGAATAGATTCTAACATCATTTTTCGTTGTTCAAAATTATAATATGATTTCTTGTTTTTCACACGGTTAAATTCGTCAGTTGATAATGCCACGACTAGATAATCGCCCATTTCTCTCGCTCTTCTTAATAGTTCTATATGTCCGTAATGTAACAAATCATATGTTCCATAAGTAATTACACGTTTCATTCGCTTAATCTCCTTAACATAAAATTAAATTTAAATTTACATTTTTAAGAATTATAGCATAACAAACTTAAGTTTACGAATATTCGAAGAATTTAGCGATTTAGGTATTGTTTCAATTTTTGCTTTCCTCTAAATGTTGTACGCTTCGGTAATACTTCAACTTTAAATCTCAAATAATTTGGGCGACCAATGCCACATCTTAATAATGCTGATCTCCACTGCTCATACAATGCTTTATTCCACTTTGTACTACCCTGTTCAACTACGTTGACAATTCTAAATAATGCTTCACCAGAATAATCAGTCCTTTGCATATCATCAAGATAATTGATTACAACATCTAATAAGCTTTGATTAAGTTCACTATTCTGAGTTAGATATGCTTGTATTAAATAACTGACAATTAACTCGTCCATTCGATAACTATAATAGATACGTTGGTTTCTCAACGGTAACAAGGGCATTACTCTAGCTCTAGCTTCCCTAGCATCAGACATATAGGCAAGAAATTCTGTTGCTCTACGTTGCGTAACCGATCCTTCGACTTCATGATAACCATAGACAATTTCTGATAGCACTTGAATATCCTTAGCCTTACGATAGGCTTGAATAATAAAGGAATGCTCCTCACAAAATACAATATCCTCATCAAAGCGCAATGATTTAAAGTCTGCACTAAATAATTTTGCTCCTGGTCCGATTGATTGCATAATTTCAGGACTTTGAGCTAAATTTACTTTCATATCCTTGCACATCGCTTCATGCGTCGGTACTGGCTTCCACTCTCCAGATACACCTCGTCCTATTTGACCAATGACAATTTCAACATTGCTATCCTTCTGATAACAGTTAGCCATCAAATCTATTCTACCTGGCAAGAATATATCATCCGCATCTATAAACATAAATACATCGCCACTTATATTAGTTAATCCGACATTTCTACTGGCAGCCGCACCCTTATTCTCTTGATTAATCACTTGTATATGCTTATATTCCTTTTGCAATTGCTTCAGTACGTCTTGTGTATCATCTGTAGATCCATCATTAACACAAATCACTTCAAAATCATGTTTAGTATCTATAGATGCAATTGTACGCCTAATTGTACTTGCTGCATTATAAACTGGAATAATTATTGAAATTTTCATACTTTCACCATTTCTTCTATAGTTTCTATAACTTTCGTTAAACTTTGTGTCACATTATACTCATGCCAAGATTTAAACAACGGTTGTAAGTCACTTTCATACTTTTTGATATTTTGAATCAATTCACCTTCATTATATACCTTATACATGTCGGGAATCTCATAATAAAAAGTATTCAACCCCCGCTCAGTTTCATATTGTTGTTCATCATAAACATAAAGTATAGTCGGTTTATTCAATAAACTTGCCTCAATTGCCAATGAGCTATAATCACTAATAATGATATCAGCCATAATCATTAAAGATTGTAAATTGATTTCTGTATGTTGTTCATTGACTATAGATGGGTGCAATTTACTAAATAAAGTATAGTTCGGTAATGCAGTTTCAAATTTATGTATATCTATCGTTCTATTCGCTTGGTGATGTTCTCGATAAGTCGGCACGTATAGTGCAACTTTACCTTTAATACCATATTGTTTTTTTAATTCTCGTTGTCGTTGTGTAATATCAACCGAACGATACGGTACTAATCTTGGCAAACCTGTTCTAAGCATCTGTGCATCTGTTGCTCCAAATGATTCTTTAAAGCATGTTACCATTGGTTCACCACCAACAATGTATTTATCTGTCGCATTATAAACTTGTCGATATTGTTCAACCATTTTGTTATTATTCAAATCAACTTGGTGATCTGTTAATCCGAAATTTTTTAAAGCTCCTGCAGCATGCCAAGTTTGAATAACTGTTTGCCCTTCTTTCTTGAGAAAGCCACCCATGAGTAAATAGTATGTGTCGATAATAATAACCTTTGCTGTACTCAAATATTTCAAATGTCTATAAAGCTGTTTATTGCCTGCCAACACATAAGTCACATGTTCCAAATGCTGGGTATATTTTCTATGCACATCCTTACCAATTACTGTAATTTGATAATCCCCTTTTCGATTGAGCCCTTCAATAATGGGTAACATATCTTCTGGAAATGTCATCAAAATAACAATACTTTGTTGTTTCACCTTTTTCTTACTGAAAAGTATATTTAAAAATTTTGTCATAAATATATATAGTGCTTTTATCACTTGCCTCAAATTATTCACCGCCAAATGGATTATATTTCCTCAGTCCTTTTATTATATCTATCTTAAAGTAAAATTTATAGAAAAATCCTTTGACGACATTACTTGCCATCAAAGGACCATTGAACTCACTATATTCAACTTTTATTGTCTATTTGTCATTTTACATAAAGTCTGCAAAGTGATCTCTATAACGCATATGCAAAATAGAACCAATCATAAATAAGAACAGTATAATAAATAAATTATATAACGTTAATTCCCAGTGCGTAATAAAGTACCATTCTTTATGCAACACTGCAGAACGATATGCTTCTGCAAGATAGTAAATCGGATTCAATTGCATTACCTGTTTAACAATACCTTCAGGCGGCACAATAAGAATTGAAGATGCAAAGAATACCATTCGCATCAGTGCTTGAATCGCTTGTTGTGTATCCTTTACTAACACACCTAACGTTGAAGTGAAAAGTGCTATTGTTGTCGTTAATATCAATGCAAAAGGCACATATAATAATAATTGCAATGTATAAATAGTAGGATAAAAACCAGATATCGTACACAATAATATCACTACAACCAATAAGGCAAGGTGCCCATAAAATCTACTCATAACAATGTAAGACGGAATAATGGATAACGGAAAATTCATCTTCGCAACATGATTATACTTTGTAGCAATGGCTTTAGTTCCTTCTAACACACCTTGGTTAACAAAGAACCACATACTAATACCGACAAGCAACCAATAAATAAATGGCACACCATCAACATCACTATTACTTCTGATACCCAGACCAAATACAAACCAATAAACCATGATTTGTAAAGCTGGGTTGATTAACTCCCAAGCCATACCTAGATAATTATTCGTGTTTGAAATTTTCAATTGGAATTGGGCTAATCTTTGAATAAGATAAAAATTCTTAATATGTTCTTTAAATACAACCCACACAGCATTCATTTAAATAAACCACACTTTCAATCGATTTGACAATATTGTATTTCTTTTTCACTTTGGTTAAACAATATACTGCGAAACTTTTATAAATATCATAACAATTTCTTTGCTAAGTTTTAATAGTATAATTTTTTATACGCTAGCCAAATCAGCAGTAACTTCATAACAAATACAATTGTAATTTTTAAAACAAATAAAAAAACATTAATTTCTTTTTTCTTAATAGTTGATTTTATGCCAATTATTAAGTAAACTTTAACAACTGTATAAGTCTAATAATAGTAAAATAGTACTCACTTACTTTACAATAGGTTAATAAATTTAACAACCAATATAATATATAATATACTTGAAGTAACTGTAAATAAGGAAGGTAAAAATATGAATGTATCAGTTAGCATTGAAAATGTAACTAAAGAGTACCGTATTTATCGCAACAATAAAGAACGGTTAAAGGATGTTATCATACCTTTTCACAAAAATAAAACTTTCTACGCACTTAACGATTTATCTATCACTGCTTATGAAGGTGATGTCATCGGACTTGTTGGCATAAATGGATCGGGTAAGTCTACATTAAGCAATATGATTGGTGGTTCATTATCTCCTACCGAAGGACATATCGAGCGCAATGGCGATGTCAGTGTTATTGCGATAAGTGCAGGATTAAATGGTCAATTAACAGGCATTGAAAACATTGAATTTAAAATGCTATGCATGGGTTTCACACGTAAAGAAATTAAAGCACTAACGCCACAAGTCATTGAATTTAGTGAATTAGGCGAATTTATCTATCAACCTGTTAAAAAATATTCTAGTGGTATGAGAGCTAAACTTGGTTTTTCTATCAATATTACAACCAATCCGGACATTTTAGTTATTGACGAAGCATTATCAGTTGGTGACCAAACATTCGCTCAAAAATGTCTCGATAAAATTTATGAATATAAAGCACAAGGCAAAACAATTTTCTTTGTCAGCCACAATATGAAACAAGTACGTGAATTTTGTACTAAAATCGCTTGGATTGAAGGCGGAAAATTAAAAGAATATGGTGAACTCGATGAAGTATTACCGAAATACGAAAAGTTCTTAAGTGGATTTAAAAAACGTTCTAAAAAAGAACAAAAACAATTCAGAGAAGAATTAGATGCATCAAGATTCGAAGTAAAATAACTAATAAAATTTAATAATACAAAAATAAGACGTAACAAGCTGTTAAATTAAAGCGCATTGTTGCGTCTTATTTTTGAGCGTCATAACTGTCGTTTTCGATTCAACAGTAAACTCATGAATTTATGTGTATCGGAAATACATTCCAATCGTCAAAATAAAAGAGCTATTCCTTGATGGATTAGCTCTTTCCACAAATATCATACACGTTATTTTATGTCTGTTTTTTTATGTAGCATCACAATTTTTTGGACGTATTTTGGTGAGACTCCTGAGGGAACAGGACAAGCTGAAGATTACAGGCTGAAGCTGTCCCCTAGGAAAGCGAACCAACAGTACCAAATTTTAAATAAAAAGCCAGTTTATAAAGTATTTAGCAATTCTTAAATTCATAATTGATGTTATATTTCGACACAAATTTAAAAAGAAGTCCGTACTGTGTTTTTTTGAGGAGCATCACAATTTTTCTAGGACGTATTTTGGTGAGACTCCTGAGGGAACAGGACAAGCTGAAGACTACAGGCTGAAGCTGTCCCCTAGGAAAGCGAACCAACAATACATAACTCTTTCCATAACATTTATAACTCAGACTCTTGATAAGATTAAATATTCACCTTCTAAATAACATCTATTTTAAACATTTTTACGCTTAAACTTCATTTTCAAAACATTTACAATAAATTTCGGTATTGCTTTCGTTCTGCCTATGCGCTTCCAATCTATAATCACACGATAAACCCACTCTAAATTTAACTTTCTAAATAGTTTCGGAGCACGTTTCTTAGTACCACTAAATACTTCAATCGATCCACCTACGCCCATAAGCAAAGTCTGTTCAAATTGATTAGCATGCTGTTCAATCCAAGACTCTTGACGTGGATATCCCATCCCAACAAATATATAATCTGGATTAAATGCTTTAATTTGCTTTACCACCTTATTATCTGACAGTTCAAAGAATCCATGGTGAAAATCAAATTTAACGTTAGGAAACTGAGCTTTCAATCTTGCATATGCTGCTTTTACAACCTCATTTTCTGCACCTAATAAAAATACTTTCTGATGTTGCTCATTTGCTATATTCAGACAAACTTCCATTAATTCAATACCAGGGACTCTTTCTTTTAACGGGGTTTGTAATAATTTAGATGCCATAACAACACCTGTACCATCCGCAACAACATAGTCAGCAGAATTTACCAATGCTCTATATTCAGTGTCTTGTTGGGCATAATCTACGATTTCAGGATTGGCTGTAACGATAAATAAATTGTGTTGTGTTTGTTTTTCGAAAAAATTTATAATGTTTTGTTTCATATCAGCTAAAGTTACATTATCAAAAAATACTGACAATACATTTATACGTCGTACTTGCTTAGTTTCATTCATTTATTCAATTCTCCTATCTCCATGATTCCATTCTACTTTATGCTTATTTTACTGTCATATTAACACAATCATTATAGTCAACATATTATAATATAATACGTCCATTGTTAAAGATACATCAAAAGTCCGTATCCTTTATCCTGTGATATCCTATATAATTTATCTTATAGTTACTCTAAACTATAAATCATTTACATAAATTATCCATTTCATCTATGTCTTCCCATCAAAGACATGATAGCCTTTGATTCATAGTTTTATAGTACTTGTAGCATCAATGAAATTTAAAATCGAGGTAGTATTAATGACTTATATACATGATTTTTTCAGCTCCACCATACAATTGAATATATTTTCGGTCATCGTTGTTGCTTTACTTTATATTGTCATACACAACTATCGCCATAAACCATTTAATCGCTTTTTAGATATATATTTAAATTATATCCCTGTTCTAACTCATGAATTTGGACATATACTTTTTAATAAATTGAGTAATGGTAAGGCTAAAGATTTAGTCATCGTCGCCTCACCTAGAGAGCGCGCTGAAACTTCGCAACAAGGTTATGCTATCACTCAATCGACAAGTCGTATTGGTCAAGCAATCACTACATTCGGTGGCTATATTATGCCTCCTTTAATGCTACTTATCGGGTTTGCAGCAATTAAATCGACTTACCCTAGTTTATTTATAGCAGCTTATCTAGTCATATTCATTTATTTTGTTATTTTAACATCTAGAAAATTATTACCGACACTCATCATCTTAGTGCTCATCATTGTATTATATTGCTTATTTCATAGTGATAATCAACTCATGATGACATATGTCGTTACTTTTACGTATCACTTTATTATCGCCGTCTTATTAGGCGAAGTCTTACAATCATCATGGACGATTGCTCGATTGACTTTTTCTGGACATTCCGTAACTTGGGATGGTAGTACATTGAAAGACTTAACCCATATTCCAACTGTAATATTTAGTTTAATTTGGATTGGTATCAATCTTTTTGTCGTCTATCTTTTAATTACAAACTATTTATTTAATGGATAGCATTTTAATATCATATAGACACTTTAAAGACTCGATCAATGCCTTTTAAACACTGCATCAATCGAGTCTTTATTGCCTATAGTCATACTGGCATTCCCATTTTTTATAAACTAAAAAACAGACCACTGCATGACTTGCATCTCGTCGTACAGTAATCTGTAATCTATCAGTATCTATATTATTATGTAGCTATAAACACTACAATATCTGCTCCACTTACCTAGCGTCTCAGCTTGTAATATCCTCACAGTCTATCCTTTATTTCTCAGCATAAATATGCTCGGCATTATCATAGCTCAATATCGTAATATTATCTTCTTTCTGCACAATAATTACTTTATTCGTATCATCTTTATTAACTATTGAAACCTCTTCATCGATCAGTATATCTTTGCTCGTTAGATATACTAAAAGTTCTGTTCTATCTCTCACACGCTTAATCGTTACCTTGTCCCCTGCCTCAAATGATAACAAATTATTTGTATATAGTTCTTTATATTGATTATTTCTCGGAATGACACCGCCATGTGGGCAAGTAATCGGATATTCTAATAATTTGTCTAATCGTTCGACAAATAAATGTGATACTCGATGCTCCAATACCTCAGCTTCTTGGTGCACTTCTTCCCAATTATACTGCAACACTTTAATTAAAAATAATTCTAGTAATCGGTGCCTTTTAATTATATCTAAAGTATATGTTAAACCTTGTTCAGAAAGTTGGACGCCTTTATATGGTTTAGTAGTAACATAACCAGATTTTTCGAGTCGGCTAACCATCTCACTGACTGAAGGTGGCTTAATGTTTAAATACTGTGACAAAGTCTTATTTGAAACGAATGAACGGTCGCCGTCATGCGTTAAAATTGCTTTTAAGTAATCCTCTTTTTCTTCAGTTAGCATTCTCTCACCTCTCAAATCATTCACTTTATTGTACCACGAATCTACTTGACACGCTAAAAGTTCGTAGTATATTATAATATAAATTAGGTTAACCTAAAATTTTATTTAAGGAGGGCTAACGTGTTAAAAATTCAAAATTTAAATCTTACTTTAGGGAATAAAAGTGTGTTAAAAAATATAGATTTAGACATACCTATCTCCGGGGAAATAATTGGCATTATGGGACCAAACGGTGCAGGGAAATCATCGTTATTGAAGTCGATTATTGGTGAATTCAAATCGACTGGTGTAGCCAATTTAGAAGAACGTCCTGTCCAAAGTGCGCTTAAAGACATTACGTACATTCCTCAAAAAGCGCATATTGATTTAGATTTTCCAATCAAAGTTGAAGATGTTATCTTATCTGGAGCTTATAAAGACATCGGTTGGTTTAAATGGGTCAACGGCGATACGCGCTTGAGATTAAACCAATTGTTGCAAACTTTGGAACTACAGGAATTGCGACATCGTCAAATATCTGCTTTAAGTGGTGGTCAATTACAACGTGTACTTGTAGCCCGTGCACTGATGACTGAAAGTAAATTATACTTACTCGACGAACCATTTGTTGGGATTGATTTTCATAGTGAGCAAATCATTATGACACAATTACGCCAGTTGAAAGATGAAGGCAAGTTGTTACTTATCGTCCATCATGATCTATCTAAGGCTGAAGAATACTTTGATCGTGTAATTCTATTAAATAAAACACTTCGCTATTTTGGAGATAGCAGCACAGCAATGCAACCCGATTATTTAAATCGTACATTCCTTAGTGCTACTGCTGAAGATGATAGCGAAGTAACACAGTAGAAAGGACGTAACTGATATGGATTTTATTCAACATTTATTTGACTATTTGTTCCTTAGAAATGCCTTAATCATTTCCATTGTCGTAGGTATCGTCTGTGGTACTGTGGGATGTTTAATCGTTTTAAGAGGACTATCACTTATGGGTGATGCAATGAGTCACGCAGTTCTACCTGGCGTAGCACTATCATTCTTCTTCCAAATTCCTATGTTTATAGGTGCCTTAGTCACAGGTATGATTGCCAGTATCTTTATTGGATTCATCACTAAGAGTAGTAAGACTAAACCTGATGCTGCAATCGGTATAAGTTTCACTGCATTTCTAGCAACAGGTATCATTTTGATCAGCGTCATCAATAGTACGACAGATTTGTACCATATCTTATTTGGTAACATACTTGCCGTAACACATGCTACGTTCTGGTCAACTATCATCGTCGGCATTATCGTAATGATTCTCATCATTGCATTCTATCGACCATTGATGGTTTCTACATTTGATCCTACATTCAGTAGAATGAGCGGGTTAAATACGACACTAATTCATTATTTTGTAATGCTATTACTGTCTCTTGTTACAGTTGCTAGCATTCAAACAGTTGGTATTATCTTAGTTGTTGCACTATTAATCACTCCTGCCTCTGCAGCATTTTTAATAGCGAAAAAATTGCGTACTATGATGATTATTTCTAGCTGTATCAGCACAATCAGTTCAATTGTTGGACTATACTTCAGCTATGTATATAACTTGCCAAGTGGTGCAATGATTGTTTTATGTGCATTCTTTATTTATATTTTAGTGTTTATTGGTAGTAAACTTAATTTCTTTAAAAGGGAAGGAACAACTGTATGAAAAAAATAATTTCAATCGCTCTTATTTTCTTATTATTCCTAGCCGCGTGTGGCAATGGAAAAAGCGGTACAAGTTCAAATGAAAAATTAAAAATCGTAACAACTAACTCAATTTTATATGACATGGTTAAAAATACAGCAAGTAAAGATGTCGAAATACATAGTATTGTACCTGTAGGTCAAGACCCTCATGAATACGAAGTAAAGCCTAAAGACATTAAAGCACTTACAGATGCAGATGTCGTGTTCTATAATGGTTTGAACTTAGAAACTGGTAATGGATGGTTTAAAAAAGCACTTTCACAAGCTAATAAATCATTAGACGACGACAAAGTAATTAAAGTATCAAAAAATGTAAAACCAAACTATCTTCATGGCGCTAAAGAAGGAGACGAATCAAAGCAAGACCCTCATGCATGGTTAAGCTTATCTAACGGTATCAAATACGTTGAAACAATTAGAGACACATTGTTAGAACGCGATAAAGGTCACAAAGATGAAATCAGCAAAAATAGTAAAGCCTATATCGATAAACTTACAGAACTAAAAAATTCTAGCCAAGAAAAGTTCAATGATATTCCTAAAGCAGAAAGAAATATGATTACTAGTGAAGGGGCATTCAATTACTTCTCACAACAATATGACATAAAACCTGGTTATATTTGGGAAATCAACACTGAGAAACAAGGTACTCCTGAACAAATGAAACAAGCAATTGATTTCGTAAGAAAGAATAACCTTAAACATTTACTAGTTGAAACTAGTGTAGATCATAAGAGTATGGAAAGCTTAAGTGAAGAAACTGGCCGCGATATCTACGGTGAAGTATTCACAGATTCTATCGGTAAAAAAGGATCTAAAGGTGATTCTTATTATAATATGATGAAAGAAAATATCGAAACAATCCATGGTAGCATGAAGTAATCATAGATTTGGGCTATTAACCTCATTGAGGTGAATAGTCCCATACCGTACGTTACCCTCCTAAAAACTTACGGTATGGTGGTATTCAAGCCTTAAATAATCTCCCAAAAATCATAAATGGTAGGCTCCTCCCCCCATTTATGACATGTAGCAGCTAGGTTATACACCTAGAAAAAAATCACTTGAAGCCTATCTCATTTAATTGAGTAGATAGGCTTCATTTTTTTATGTATTTTAACTATAAAAATAAAAGAGACAGGATTGTAGTCATGTATAGATAGCTAAGTGCGTACCATTATACAAGCGTCAATCGTGCCTCTTTTTATTATTAATCTGTTAAACTATCTACGATGATCATTTCGTCATAGTTTATCGCTTCCCTAATTTTTAATGCTGTCGCTTCACTCACTTCTTCTTCTTCAATCAATTGATTTAGAATTCGGCGTTGTTCCTTTAAAGCGACTAACTTAATTTTAGTTATTGAGTTTTCATTTTTAGGATTAAAGAAGTTCGATGGTGTTAAGTTATCAGTTCGTAGTAAATAACTATCACATACCATACCTACTTCTAATTTATTATCCTCTGTCGTTTCCTTTGCTAATCTACTAACGACTCTATAATGTACTGTTCTCATCACATTAGAAATTTCTCTTAAATTGTCTACAACTGATAATGATGATGCAGCATTCGTTTTAACTTTATTTTTGATTCGACGTTTTAAAATCATCGCTCTCAACTCCACTTTAATACGTTGTATTAATGAAGCTTGTTTATAAACTTGTGTACGTTCTGAGTAGCGCATATAGTTGTCTAAAACATTGGTAGTGATGTCTCCATTTTCTACTAACCCATTCAATGTTTCATTCTCTACGTCGAATGCAATTTTTTGTAATCTTTGTAGTTCTTTTGTATTTTCATCTTCATTTTCTACCGTTCTAATAAAGGCAAGTTTATCGTGATAATCCTTGATTACATTACCATACTGGAAGCTTGAATCCACCGTAGACATTTGATTTAAACTATCTATTACCTTTTCTAAAATAAATACACGGGCCTGCTTAAAGTTCATTCCTTTAATCTTCGGCGATTCCGCATTTGGCGTTGCAAATGGCAATATCAATTGGGCCACAATTAAACTAATTAAGACCATTCCAGATGCTACAAATAATAAATCATCTCTAAACGCAAATGAATGGTGATTCGCCAACATGTACGGTAATGTCAGTGCGATTGCTAATGAAATTGTTCCATGTACACCACATAAAGTCATAATAAAGGCATACATACTACGCTTAGGCGGTGCTTCTGTAGATTTTTCTTCATCTTGATTATAGGAAATCATTTTTTGGAAGGGACTAACTGGTAAATAAAAATAAGGATATAACACGAACACCCATAAAAATCTAAACAGATAAATCGCTAATGCGACTAAGAACGTCACCACGATTAAAAATACCAAGTTATGCGGTTCATTTTCTATAATTCTTCCGACAACTTCTGGTACTAAAAATCCTAAGATAGTAAACACAAATCCATTTAATGCATAACCTAGGATATTCCATGTATGGTTATAACTCATTTGCAAACGCGTACGTGCTTGTGCAATTCTATCTCTTTCAAACCCATGAACGAGACCTGCTACAACTGCTGCAATAATGCCTGAAGCGTGGAACATTTCGGCAACCAAATAAGTTACAAATGGTGTGACGAGTTGAATAAATGTAAACATGTTAATATTTTCAATACCACGTCGTGTAAGTGTAACTCTAAATCGTACTAATGCAACACCGATAATGATTCCGACAATAAATCCACCAATGGAAGAAATTAAAAATTGAGCAATTGCATTAGTAACAGAAAATGCACCCGTAACCAGTGCTGCTACAGCAATTTTAAAAGATATGATACCCGCTGCATCATTTAACAAAGATTCACCTTCTAAAATTGTCATAGACCCCTTCGGTAAGACTTTCCCATTTGTAATAGCTTGTACAGCTACGGCATCAGTAGGACATAAGATGGCTGCTAGTGCGAATGCTGCCGCCATAGGTAGATCCGGCCAAATCCAGTGGATAAATAAACCTACTACGATTACCGTTGTAACTACTAAACCTAATGCCATCATCAGTACGGGTTTAATATAACGTCTCAAGTGCACCCTTGAAACCTTAACCCCTTCCACAAATAGCAATGGTGCAATTAATGCAACCATAAACAGTTCCGTGTCAAATTGAAATTCTACTGGTATCGGTGTGACATATAAAAGCATTCCCAAAATGATTTGAATGAAGGCAAGTGGTACCTTTGGAAGAAATGTATGTACAAATGAACTAGCGATAACAAGTGCTAAAAAGATAAGTATCGTTTCAAATATTTGCAAGGTTTCACCTCTTTTCTATTTGAGATTTACTGTTCATAATTGTTGAGGTTGAAACATAAAATCAATTTTCCCGTGAATTAATTACATGTATTATTCATAGTTAATAACCGATGAATAAGCGCTTCTTGATTCACCTTGTGATTAATATTTTCAAAATTAACACAATTACAAATATATATTATTTTATCATTTTTTTGCTCATTGCTTAAATGTATTGCACTCATTTTGTAATATTTCCTTTACAAAGCGATTTAATCTTTTAAAATTAGTCTACTTACTCAGATATATGACAATACTATTTAACTATATATAAAATAAACTGCGTATCGATCAATATATTGTTAAACGTTTTATCCTAAATATAATCCACAGTTAATAAACACCATGCGCTCAATACCCGTATCTAAATTTCAAATTGACCATTTCATATAAATATAGACGTAAAAAAACAGAGCTAGCCCAATATCATGGCTTAGCCCTGTCTCTCGTGAATCACACATTATATGATTAAAAATCATGTTCCTGTTCATAAGTTTTACGTCTTTTTGCTTCTCGTGCTTCTGCACGTTTTTTTAGTTGTTCAAAGGTATTATTCTCACTACCACTTAATAATATACTCGACTGCCTAGGTGCATCACTTTTCCTATACATATAAGCTCCAGTACGATATGCCGCACGTGAGATTAAGTGACCACCTACTGGCGCAGTCAAATTAATAAATACAAGTGCAAGTATCATCCTAACACTGAGATAACCTTGTGACGAGATAAAATATATAATGACTCCAACAAGTGTTAAGAGTACAGACAATGTTGAACTTTTAGTTGAAGCATGACTACGTAAGAATACATCTTGGAACTTAATTAAACCTATTGCACTGATAAGTGCGATAATACTTCCTAGAAACATCATAAAGGCGGCAATTAAGTTAATAATTTCGCTTGTTATTTGCATTAAACACATGACCCCCTTCTATAAATCTAGAAATAGAGACTGAGCTTACAAATGAAATAATAGCTATAAGTAAAATCGAATCTAAGAATGAAAACGTTCCAAATATAATACTCAGTACACCAACTACAGACATCAAGATGGCACTAGCCGTATCAAATGCCACAACTCTATCTGCAGTGGTTGGTCCCTTAATAATTCTGAATAAGGTAAGTAACAGTGCAATACCAAATATAATAAGTGAACTCGTTATAAAAAAGTTTATAAGTGTATTGATCATTCTGTCACCTCCAAGATAAGCCCCTCGTACTGCTGGATACTTTTTAATAATTTTTTCTTTTCTTTTTCAGAAACATCTATCGCATGAATAAAGAACTTTTGTTTCTTCTTAGAAATTCTAATCACCGTGGAACCAGGTGTAATGATAATTAGAATTGTTAAGAAGGAAACTTCCCAATCACTAGCTAACTTTGTTTCGTACGTAACTAAACCTGGATTCATTTCTTTTGTTTTAAATAATATATAGTTAATTGTTGTCATACTCGATGTGATTAATTGATATAAATACACTGCTAAAAATTTAATAGCAACCCATACTTTTCTCAAGTAGAATTGTTGTCCGAAAAAGCGATGTAAAATATATATAACGATTAATCCAATGAGATAACCTGCAAAGAAAGTTGAAATCTTAAATGATTCTTCGTCTTGAAATAGTACCCATAAAAAGGCGATAACAATATTTAGTACGACTTGTCTCATTTTTCAACCTCCTTTTTAAGGTTAGGGTTAACTGATTTTTCGTAATGACCATCGTCCATGTTTAAATGTGTAGCATTTTCTGTGACTTGGAAAATCACAGGTGCCGCGATACCCATAGCTAACACTACGGCCACTAATATGCCAATCAATCCCTTTCTATAACCTGGAATCTCTTTAAATTCCACTTCTTCACCTGTTTTATCGTTACCGAGATACATTGTAAAAAATACTCTAAATAAGCTAAACATAGCTATGAGACTCGTTAATATCATCAATGTTAAACCAATGTAATTCCCATTTTCTATTGCACCTTTAAAAATAAACAATTTACCTGGAAAACCACTAAACGGTGGCACACCACCAATTGCTAATATCATAACAATAAACGCGACACCAAAGAATGGCTGTTTCTTCGCTAAACCTGTTAAATATTTATAGTGACGATAACCTGTAATATAAACAAGACTACCTATAATAAAGAAGAGTAATGTTTTAACTACAATATCATTTGCAAGATAAAATATTGCACCATTCACTCCTGCAAAGGTCTGCGTACCTAAACCAAAAATAATAAATCCAATTGATAAGATAACTTGGTATGCTGCTATCTTTTTAATATCTCTATAAGCCAACACACCGAATGCACCAATAATCATCGTAATGCACGCTAAAAATACGAATAATGGATGCGTAATCGACTCATGTTCATCGAAGATTAACGTAAAGAAACGAATTAACGCATACGCCCCAACCTTAGTCATTAGTGAAGCAAACAATGCTGCAAGTTCCGTATTTAATACTGCATAAGCCTTAGGTAACCACATAAATAATACCAATGCTGCCTTAGCACCAAATGCAACTAAAAATACCATTGAAATAATAACGATTGAACTTTCATCTTTCATCGTTTCCAATCTTGATGCAACAAGCGCAAAATTTAATGTCCCCGTTAACTTATAAAGCATACCAATACCAATTAAGAGTAACCAAGAGCCAATAATATTCAATACGACATATATAATTGCTGCACGTAATTGCTCAACCGATTGTCCAAGTGTTATCAATACAAAGGATGCTAGCAGCATAACTTCAAACATCACATAAACATTAAATAAATCAGCAGTTAGAAAAGAACCGATAACGCCAACAGTTAAAAATAAAATAAAACTAGGTAAGTAATAACGAATTGCTCTTTTTTCTGCTCTACCAAATCCATAAGCCATAATAAGCGTTACAACAAAGCTCGAAACAGTAACCATTAATAAGCTTAATGAATCGCCAACAAATTGAATACCAAATGGGGCCTGCCAACCACCAAAATCTAATTTAATTGGGCCATGTACCATTACTGAAATTAACAACATCAATGAAATAATTGTCGTTAATGCCATCGTTCCAATTGAGAAAATGCGTGACAATCTACTTTGTGTACGTATAAATACCAGTAATAATGCACATACAGCTGGTAACAATAATGGGAATATTAGTAAATTACTCATCGTTGTCATCATCTCCTCTCAGTACATCTATTTCATCTTCTTTCGTTACACGATATGTTCTATACACGAGTACTAAGAGAAAGGCTGTCATCGCGAAGCCAATAACTATGGCAGTTAACACAATAGCTTGCAATAATGGATCGACGAACGCTTTACTACCATCACCGATTAACGGCTCTACCATATCTTTGCCATATTTACCCATACTCATAATGATTAAGTTACCAGCATGTGTGTAGATTGAAATTCCGATTACAATTCTGATTAAATTGACTGATAATATCATATACGTTCCAATAAATATTAAAAAGCCAATAACTAATAGTAAGATAAGATTCATGAGCGACCACCACTAATAGATAACATAACAGTGACCACAACACCGACTACTGCTAACACAATCCCCGCTTCAAATACAGTAATTGTCGTTAGATGTACCTCTCCTAAAATAGGTAACGTCACGTATGCCTCAGCTTGGTAAAGGAACGGTTTACCAAAAAACATGGGTATAATCGCCATCGTAAATGACACTAATGAACCAATTATCATCAATATTCTAAAATCTATCGGCAATGATACTAATACTTGCTTAACATCGAACGCTAGGAACATCAATAAGAATGCCGAACTAAAAATCAAGCCACCAATAAAGCCTCCACCTGGATTATTATGACCTGCTAAAAACAGATAAAACCCAAATGTTAATAAGATAAAGACTACAATTTTCGTGACTGTACGTAATACCACATCATTCTCTTTCATCTTGTCCCCTCCGATCTTTAAAGTTAAGTAATGTATAAATGCCTAAACCAGCGATAATTAATACGAGACCTTCAAATAATGTATCCAGCGCTCTAAAGTCTCCAAGTATAGCATTAACAATATTTTTGCCACCTGTCAGTTTATACGCATCATGATAAAATGTTGAAATCGTAGGCATCGCGTTACTTTGTTGTGCAATAAACACTAATGTAACTACAATAATCGCCATTAATAATGATACGACGATTTTGACAGCTTCACGCTTCTTATGAACTTTCGTTCTAGGTACGTTAGGCAACCTTGAAAAGCTCACAATAAATAGAATTGTAGTAATCGTCTCAACCACTAATTGTGTCAACGCTAAATCTGGTGCCTTCATTAAGATAAAGAATATCGTTACACAATAACCAATAATACCATTTAGGATAACCATCGTTAGTCGCTGCCTGATAAATGTCAAAGCAATACCTAGTACAAAAACTACGATAAGTGTAATAACCTCTAATGGACCAAACTCACTGACATGAATTTGATGTACCTTAGGAAATCCTGCCTGAATAATGCCATACGTAACAATCATAATAAAGATAATTAATGTAATTGTGATATAGTGATTTAATCTATTGTTCATCAACGAGCGAATACTATATCCTGAATAATATTCAAATTGTTTATATGTACCTAGGTACATGTCAGATATAGATGTTGCTTTAATTTGCTGTGTGTGCTTTTTCCAATCAATCTTCAATGCTGCTGTAATACCTACTATAAATACAATTACGCTTAAAATTAAAGGCAAATTCACACCATGCCATTGAGAAATATGTGGCGCCAATTGATCTGCTTTACTACCAATTGAAATATTTCTAAATGCAGGTAATATAATGTAGTGCGCAAATAGATTTGGTACGAAAAAGATAATAGGCAATAAGAGCATCATAATTAATGAGGGTACTGTAAATAAGAATGGCTCATGAACATGTTGTTTAGGTAACTGAGCCTTGGAGTAATCTCCCCAGAACACTTCTTTAATCATGTAAACCGCATAAATCAAAGTAAATATACTTGCCACAACACCAACTGCATCTAACAATAATGTGAGCCATATATTAAATTGAGTTAATTCGTGTGCGCTAACTAACCCTTCAAAAAACATTTCCTTACTGAGGAAACCATTTAAAAATGGTATCCCTCCCATTGCTAAAGCCGAAACTAACATCACTACGTGTGTAATTGGTAATACCTTACGCAAACCTGAAAGCTTTCGTATATCACGCGTACCTGTCTCATGATCAATAATACCTACACCCATAAACAATGCGCCTTTGTACAATGCGTGATTCATCAAGTGAAATAACGCGCCAAATAACACTAAACTATATACCTTTGCCATTTCGCCAGTGGGCTGTTGAACAACACCCCCACCAATACCTACCATTGAAACAATCATACCGAGTTGACTAATTGTAGAATATGCCAAGATACCCTTTAAGTCGAACTGACGTATAGCATTAATCGCACCAAAAATCATGGTGATTAATCCTACAAATGTTACACAATAAATATAAAAATCACTTAATCCTAAAATAGGCGTAAATCTAAATAGCAAGAAAATACCTGCTTTAACCATTGTGGCAGAATGTAGATATGCACTCACCGGTGTTGGTGCTACCATAGCTTTAGGTAGCCAAATATGAAATGGAAACTGCGCAGATTTTGTAAAAGCCCCAATCAATAACATAATAATAATCGGTATAAATAACGGACTATTTGCAATGCTATGACTATCATTAATTATGTCAGTAATGGTATTTGAACCCGTAACGGTATATATCATTATGAAACCTGTCAGCATTGCCAAACCACCGAGCACCGTAATCATAAATGATTGTAGTGCGCCAAATTGACTATCTCGGTTACCATACCAATATGCGATAAGCAAGAATGAAGAAACACTTGTTAATTCCCAAAATACATACAGTAAAATAGTATTATTTGCAGTAACTACACCCAACATACTAATCATGAATAATAATAAATATATATAAAAACGGGGTAAATCATCATGATCTTTAGACATATAGCGTGTAGCATAATAAAATACTGCCACTCCAATTAGTGATATTAACAAACTGAAGAATAGACTTAAGCCATCTAATCTAAAGTCAATATTGATATCTAAAGATGGCAACCATGGTAACCTAATCGCTACATAATGCCCAGCAAATACACTCGGAATTTGCCATAAAAAATATAATGCTGAAACAATCGGTGCTATCATTACAATTGTGCCAGATACATTTTGTAACTTCTGGTGCGTGTATGTAAATAACAACAATATCATCAGCACAATTAATACACTGAATAGAATAACTAAACTCATACGGTCCCTCCTTCATCTCTATTTATAAAGTTAATGCGATCGTGGTATTGCTTTTCTTAGTCGATATACCGATAAATTTCATTGTCTCAAAGGTCGTTTGATGACCTAAATATTTTTGAATAATTGAAATAGAAATACCTGATTGATAAGCATGATAAGCAAATGTCTTTCGTAGCGTTGTCAATCCAATATGCAACATGCCCAACTCATCTGCTGCTGCATGAATAATTCGATACGCCTGTTGTCTCGATAAACCTTTCAGTGTTCTATTAGATTGAAATAATAATTCATCATCTTGTATATTATGTGTTTCAATATAGTGCGATAATTCTCGTCTAAGCACTTCAGGTAAACGGATATGGATATTTGGTGCATGGTCTTCTAACCAATACATTTTTATATCCTCCTGCTCACTTCTTACATCTGCCACACTCAGATTTAACAATGACGATAGTTTAATTCCTGTATGGATTGCAAATTTAAATAGTAAGTAATCTCTATCTGATTTGTGCTTTAACACTTCATACATTGCCTTTATCTCTTTAATATCCCTTATCGGATCAACTTGATTCATATAGCCACCTCTATCACTAATAAATGTTTCATATTTAATGATATATGATATTTAAGTAACATTAAAGTTTTTTTACTTAATTTTTTAAAAAAATTTTGACCAATTCCCTGTGACAGTTCGATATATAGAGTGAAAGGAGGTTCACAACCATGAACAATATAAACCAATTAGCTCTAAACATGGCACGCACTTTGTACGATAAAGATGGCAAAGCTAAGATTGTTAAACGGCACTTTTCAAATTTAAATACTGCTGCAACGAACGAACAATTATTAGCCTTTAAAACGATTATCGAACAAATCACTGGGGAACGTTTCGATTCACTCGAAGTTATTAAAACAGAAGCAATTAAATAAGGAGGTTACAAGCAATGACACAAACATTAGAATTGGTATTTAACGACGCTGTAAATAAAGCGATAAAGATTCAATTACCTAATATCGAACGTTTTGTTAACGAATCTGCAGTTAAAGAAGGCATGAAAAAGATACTCGATTTGGACTTACTTCGTCCTAAGGCAGGTATCCCAACTAAAGTGGCTTCAGCACATATCATCGACAAAACAACTAAAGTTATTTTTGATAATTAATCGTTATCAATACAACACAAAAATATAATAAGTTATAGCATATTATAGGTAATGAGTGGCTAAGTAGGATGCATAATCTTGTTAATAATCAACCCAACATTTAATATAGTAGAAATTGAAATATATGATGTTATATATTAATGAACGAACAAGATAAACTACTTAGCCATTTTTTATTAACAAAGCAGCTACCGAACGCTATATAACTTAACTATAAAGTACCTAGTTCTTCAATTATATAAAAACATAACACCATTGATTCTTTCATCGGTACCTTTCCTTGCTATAACCATAAAAAACCACTTTGACTAAAGGAATATTTAATGTATCCTCCATATCAAAGTGGCTTATTTATTCTAAAAATATAACAGTGCTATATTAATGCATATGCGGCAATTTTTACTACGCTATATTTTTTTAACTATTCATATTTATATTTTTATAAACTTTCATCTACAGGTGCTTCACTATTATTATTTATAGGTCTCAGTCTAACAGTATCACCAAAAAAGATTTTTTTCTTTCCTAGTTTTTTACAAAGCGTATACTGATCAAAAACATCAATAACTTGAGCTAAGTTTTTATATGAGCGTTTGGGATTTAGTACTTCTATAAATTGTTGCTGCTTAATCCCGTCATTAATACCAGCATCAACAAAAAATGTTTCTTCGTCTAACAGACGAATAATTGATAATTGTTTCAATATAATTTTCCACCAATTCCACTAATCTCAATCATGATAAATATATGAAGTTTTTGGTTACATTACTTTACTAATTGATAACTTTACATTTATCAGTTGTTTAAAACATAAAAAATAACTAACGCCATTCTATAACATTTTTTGTATTGTGTACATGAATGTAGTGATAAATTATATAATTCTTATCTGAAATATAAAGATATGAAATCTAACTACTTTGCTATATAATGATAAAGATAACTTTATAAGAAAGAGTGATTTTATGTTTCTTTTATATATCGTCGGAATTATAGCTGGAATGGTGGTCCCATTTCAAACTTCTATTAACTCAAGACTCAGCATTTACACGAAATCTTCATTTTATGCATCTACTATCTCTTTTGGTACTGGCACAATCTTTTTAATTATTATCAACCTTATTGTGAATCCACACGTTTTCACTTTAGCTTTTTACGATAATCAATCTCTAAGTTATGTTTGGTATGTGGGTGGTATGTTAGGGGTCATCTTCCTCACTGGAAACTTAGTTTTATTACCACGGTTAGGCGCTTCATTAACTGTTGTGATGACTGTAGCAGGACAAATCATAATGGGTGTCCTTATCGATACATTTGGTTGGTTTGGTGCAGAACATGAACCTTTCACACTATTTAAAGTATTAGGTGTAATATTATTGATATTCGGAATTATTTTAATGAACTACGTTCGGAATACCAATAATACAAGTAAAACACATCCTACATTTTATATTTGGATTATCGTTGGCTTTATTTTTGGATTTTGTCCCCCAATACAAACTGCAATTAACAGCGCACTAGGACAACAAATTCACTCTTCAGTAATGGCAGCCCTTGTATCATTTACAGTTGGAACTATTGTACTGTTCATTCTTACACTAATCTTTAACCGAAGCTTAAAATTAACTACATATGACAATAAACAAGGTAAATTGAAACCATTATATTTTATTGGCGGTACATTAGGTGTCATCTTTGTAACAACGAATATCATACTTATGCCCCATTTAGGTGCAGCATTAACTACAATTATTGGTATGCTCGGTCAAATGTTAATGGGTATTATTATCGATCACTTTGGCTTACTTGGAACAAATAAAAATAGAATAACACCTCGCAAAGTTATTGGTATTGTCTCAATTATGATAGGTATTATATTGTTACGTCTTTTCTAATACTTACTCATATGTAAACAACTAGCAGCCTACAACACATATTAAATTATCGTGTTGTAGGCTGCTTTATTTTGTCTAATATCCACTAACCTTCAGTTGTGGCATTTGAACTAAACCACATATACATAGCAACAGAACATATTTATAAACTAAATATTTATCAAATATGTTCACAATTTATAAACCACTTATTTGGTATCGAAATAGCCTCCACAAAATTAATTGTACTTTTATATTTTTAGGGTTATATTACATAAAATTTTTAGGAATTTAGTATATATTTACTTCCCAAAACTCCTCCTTTGCGTTAGCATATTAAAGGGTATTTTCTTAATTATAATAATTAAAATTTAAAAAATAACAATATGTAATGAGCAACTTGTTATAAATCGAAGAATTAAAAAATTTATTAAACGGGTTATTATTTAAGGAAATATGGGTAATAAAAATTATGTATAAACTTTTTCAATAGTAAATTCATTGGTTTTTCTTTTGAATTATTGGCACAATGCGGTCTAAATTTCAGATGTGTACATTATAATTGATTAGCATTATAAAATTTAAATTATTTTTGTTTCAAATTTATCAAATGACGATAAATTGAAATATAACAGAATAAATTTAATTTACACTAATGGTTTGGAAATAATTGTATTAATAACAGAAAACATTAATGTAACGCTTAAACAGATTTTTGTTTACTTTCTATTTTTATTTAGTTATAATAAACTAAATAAAAGAGGGTTTATTATATATTATCCAAATATAATAAAGCAATAAATTATGATAACCCTTTGAATTTAACTTTGAATTAAGACAGATAATTATACAAAAACAAATTTAATATGTATACTAAATTGGGCATTTAAAACTAGGGAGGAAATTAGGATGGCTATCACAAAAATCAATGATTGTTTTGAATTATTGGCAATGGTAACATATGCTGATAAATTAAAAGGTATTATCAAGAAGGAATTCTCAGTAAGTTTCGAGGAATTCGCTGTATTAACATATATTAGTGAGCATGAAAGTGAAGAATATTATTTAAAAGATATTATCAATCACTTAAACTATAAACAACCACAAGTTGTTAAAGCAGTTAAAAACTTATCACAAGAAGATTATTTTGATAAAAAGCGTAACGAACACGATGAAAGAACTGTTTTAATTTTAGTTAACACTAAACAACGTAAAAAAATTAATGAATTATTATCACGTGTAAACCAACGTATTAAAGAAGCTAACGACGATAACGAAGTATAAATCGCTACAGACTTAAACCCTAAAAACCAGTAAATGATTTTATAGTCATTTACTGGTTTTTTATTTATAATACTACCTTACTTCTCTAGTACACTAATTCAATCTTGCGCTTCAATTGATATCTTGAATGCCTTAGGAATGCCCTCAAAATATTTCGCAAAATTTAAAAGAGGGCCAATCCATTCAACATGGTTTAGCCCTCTTTATATTTAACACCAAATTATTTTAATTATTCATTCTTACTTTTACTTTAAAAAGTAAGTACTATTTCTATTATTAAGTTAATAAGACTTTATTTTTGAAATTCTAGCGAGCCAACAAAATTTAAATAAACATTTAGAAAATGGTTAGGTTCCTCTATGTGCGGCGCATGTCCAGATTGTTCAAATTTGAAAGTTTTTAATGATTTAAATGCCCCACGATATTGTTCAAAATTTTCCATTTCTACTAAAGGATCATATATACCATTAACAATTAAAGTTGGTACATTTACTTTTTGAATAATAATTTCTTCATTTAGTACTGGGAAGTTCAATAAAGCTCTTGTAGCTATAGCACTTGCTTCAGGTGATTGCCTGCTATAAATCAATTGATTTTGAAACCATTTTTTCGCTTTTTCTTGCTTTTTGTATAAATACGGGAATAAGATGATCAAAGCCTCTGACTTATCAAAACCTTCTATTTCGTCTTGATGTTCGACCATTAATTTGTTTAATCCATGTACACTTTGTATTAAATTAGACGCTATTAATGTCAAAGATCTAACTTTGCATTCATATTTATTAGTAAATTGTTTGGCGATGACGCCTCCCATATCATGCCCTATGAGATGCGCTGAATTTATTTCTAGCTTGTCCATCAAACATTTTAAATCCTCAACATGATCATCTAAGTGAAATGAAGTTGGTTTAGATGATTTGCCATGACCTCTCACATCATAAATAATGACATCATATTTATCTTTCAATTCATCTTTCAGACTATACAATGATGCCATATTACTATCTAGTCCATGAATTAAGATAACAGGAAAACCACGACCCTCACGGATGTATGCAATCTCGGTGTTAAAACTCGTCTCTATTTTTTTCATCATGGGTCACCTCCCTTTACAAATGTAATATACCCGAATTTGCTGTGCTCTACGCTACATTTCCAATTAATAATATTGTATTTTTCTACAATTCGATAGTTATTAAAGTGCATAAAAAAGCCTCTTTAAGCTATTTGTGTCTTTATACACTGACACCTTAAAGAGGCCTTTCTTTACCTTTACGATAATTCAATTTCTAGATGATATACGTATCGTATAATAAATAATTACTATTAGTAATAATACCCAGATAACTATTGAAGCTATTTGTGCAATGCTTGCACTACTTATCATTGCATCAATGGTTTTTTGACAAAATAATAAGCCTATGCCAGTAAATTCTAATCGTCTAAAATATATACCACAAATACTAAATATGATTCCTACAAAAAACATAAATTGGTGGGCATACATTGATACTGCCACAATACCTAAGTTTAAATCTAGTGCATGTACAATAACTAAGAAAAATGAAATACCTGCTATACCAATTCCTATTATCCGTTCAAATTTATTGCTATATAGATAGTTCTTCCAACCAATTCTTAAATAAATAAAGATAGATATTGGTAAGATGACTAGACAGTAAAAGATGGATAAACCTGAAGCAGCTTGGAAAGTCACATAATGTTTATCATATAAGTATGAAAGTAAAATAAAATTCACAATAAAAAATACGATTGGATTTAACTGTAATGTAAATAAATTTCGTTGGATTGTTAAGATAATTTCTGCTGGCGACTTACTTCTATACTCAATATAATCTTGATCTTGAGCTTCTGATTTATGAAAATCCCTTTTTAATTTATCTTTGATATCGTCAATGAGATTTGGAGATAGACCTTTATGAGTGAAGTAATCATTTATGTTTTCTAATAATACTTTGTCATTAACTCGCATGAAATACTCCTTTAGTAAATTTTAACAGTTGCTTAACAGTTCATATTTCTATGACGCTTGTTTATTCTAATACACTTTTAATATATTATCTCTCATATTAATACATTTTAACAATTAAATAACCGACAAGCATTAAATACACACTTGCCGGTTATGCTATAACTTTAAACATTAAAACATATTATTCACTAATATCAATTCGATATAATTTAATGTTCTTATCACTTGGAGATGAAGAACTGAATTGGTAAGATACGTCATTATCTTGAACGTATCCAAAGTTACCAGTTACATTATTGTAATGTTCACGCGTAATGGCACTACTACTTACTTCGTTCTTTACAGCTTTATATGTTGGACCAGAAGTATCGTTATAACTCATTGAAATACGTGTGATTTCACCTTGATTCTTCTTACCATTTGCTGTTACAACTAATACACCATCATCAAGTTTGAACTCGTAATAATGTTCTTTATTGTCAGTACTATGTGAATAAATCGGTTTGCTATTGTTCTTTAATACAGTTTGAATTGAGTCACCTAGTTTAGCACCTTCTAAAGTTGTATCTCCTTGTTGTAATTGTTTAACATTTTGGATAGTGTTACCAGAAGCTGCTGACGCACTTCCTGCACTTACCCCAGAAAACGCCAAACCTGAAACTAATGCCGCTATTAATATCTTTTTCATAGCATTTCTCTCCTTTATTACGTTTTCCGTATTTTTATTGTACTATAAACATTACTAAATTAACAGTAATGTTACAATATTATTACAGAGAAATTATTTTTGTAATTCGGAAGCACTAGAAAACACTACATTCTACACCTATCGTATCATTTATCTCACACAATGGTAATTCTTTTTTACAAATGATTTTACCTCAGCTATAAATTTAGCTTTCTCCTCAATGAATGGATAAAGACCTGATTCAGCAAATACTTCAAACAGAGAACCTGCAATCATGTCACTAACCTCTTTAGCTTCGAGTACCGTCGTTCTTTCACCGTGTTTGCCGACTATTATTTGTGTCGGGACATCCATTTTATCTAAATAATACATAATATTATTATCATTAAATGAACGTCGTACTGCTGATAATTCTGCTTTTGTAGCCATATCATTGGTATTTTCAACTTGCTTTAAAAACTTTTTAACTTTAAATTTTGAATGATATAAATGCTTTGCAAAGAATTTTTGTTGTTCATCTTTATCCCAACTGCGAATCTTATAGGCGTATTTTTTAAATAAACGTTCTGATGGATCCATATCATTGAGTAATGTTGGATTAACTAAAGTTAATGCACTAACCATTTCTGGATGCTCGGCTGCAAACCCAACCGCAATCGACGCTCCCATCTCGTGTCCTATCAACGCGCATTGATCCACATATAAATAATCTAATAATGCTTTAATATCTTCAATATAATCTGTAAAAGCAATGTCTAATGGTTTATCTGAATAGCCATGACCACGTAAATCTACTAAAATGACTTGATAATCTGAATTAAATTTATCTTCAATCGGATGAAACACAGATAAATTATCAAATGATGTATGCAACATCACAAAGACTTTACCTTCACCACTAGAACTATAGTTTAATGCTACACCATCATTTGTTTTAAATAATTTCATTTTCTAATTCCCCTTCTTTCCAATAGGCAAAATAGACAATAATTCTTCTAATGTCGTAATTGTATAGTCAACTTCTTCAGGTAAAGGTTCTAACTCTGCATCTTCTTCTTTAAACCATACACTGACCATACCCATAGCACGAGCTGGTGCAACATCATTTAAAGGATCATCGCCTACATACATGGTTTCTTCAGGCTTTGTACCTAACTGTTCTAATATACTTTCAAAAATTTTAGGATGTGGCTTTCTATAACCTACTGTCTCTGAGGTCGTCAAATAGTTTATTGCATCCTCAATACCTAAGGCATGGAGTCTAAATTGTTTAATTTTTGACTTTCCATTTGCAATGACTCCAGTTAAATAACCATAATTCGATAATTTTTCTAACGTATACAACGTATCATAATATGGAAATACATAACGATAGAAGTGCATTTCAAAGTCATTAAACAAATCTTTCCAAGTGAGTCGGTCGACATGAAAGTCTTTAATTAATGCCTTATAAAGCTCTGGCTTATCATGGTCTTCGTCATCATCCAGTTCGATAAATTTTTTACGAAAATCGGCAAGTTGAATGCGTACGAGATAATCATGAAATCGTTCATATTGTTCTTCTATAAATTTATCTCTTGATTTTTTTCTATCTAAGAGTGTCCCTTCCAAATCAAATACGATTGCTTTTATTTCTGTTAAGTCCATTTTCATACCCTCTTTAATTCAAACATTTCATAAAATTGATCATTCATTTAATTAATTATCTTTTTGTTTGCCAAGTACCCCATTTTCACATAATTACTCGTTCAAGCGTGGCTCAGTTACCATAATGTAAAACAACACTGGAATACCAAGTAATGCAAGGACAATACTAGCTGGTATTTGATAAGGATTAATAACAATACTCCCTAGCCAATCGGCAATAACCATAACCGTGCCACCAATTAGCATGTTTAACATAAAATGTTGTCCTAAATTAAACTGTTTATAATGGCGACGCACTAGTTGGGGAATGACCATACCAATAAAGCCTATCACACCAACATATGCCACAATAACGGCAGTCACAATTGAAGCGAGAATCAATACACTATATGTTACTAAACGTACATGTAAACCAAGTGATTGCGCCCTCAACTCTCCTAGTTGTAATATTTTTATACTTGAAATCATACTTAATAATATACTAATAGCTATCACCAAAACAATAGCAATATAGATTACTTTATAATATTCTGCCGATGCAAAGCCACCGAACATATAATTGACAATGCTATTTAACTTTTTAGGGTTAAATTCAATTAATAAATACAGTAATGCATTAAACAATGCTCCAATCATAATACCCGATAATATTAATGTGCGTACCGGATATCCTCGCGACATTACGGCCGTTAAGCTAAGTACGATTGCTAATGTTATTAAACTACTGATTATTGACATTAAAGGTATCCAAATCAATGACATTCCTAACGCCACTGCGAAACCTGACCCCAATGTTGCACCACTTGCTAAACCTAACGTATAACTATCCGCAAGTGGGTTATTTAATAACGTTTGGAACATATGTCCTGCGATTGTTAAGCCTATACCTGCAAGAACAGCTTCTAACATTCTAGGTATCCGAACTTCTAATAAAATCGTTTGTGTAAGACTATGGTTAATTGAGGTTAAGCCCCACAACAAACTCAGTGTGATAGTGAGACATAACATAAACATCCATATCATCACAATTTTATAATATTTCATAATTGTTGCCACGCTTTCAGTTTGTTTTATCAAATTAACCTTATCATCTGTTGTTATTTATCTCTATGATTAATTATAAATATCATTTTTTGATTGCAACCACAAGATCCATTTTCAGTTAACCAAGACTATAAATAATCGTTTCTATGATGTTGATAAATAGATAAAGCACACGCTTAATATCGATAATAATGTTCAATTGATGAATTATAAAAAATACAGCAGTTTCCAAATTACAACTCAGAAACTACTGTATCAAATATATTATTTATTGTAGATTGCTTCTTTCAATTCCTTTAAACCATCGTCTAAACGTGGCCCCGGTCTAGAAATTTCGTCTCCATTGACCGCCTTTAATTTATCATTTTTCACTGCGTTAATCTTATCAAAACCGCCTCGTTGTTTCACCTGTTTGGCATAAGTTTTTTCTGTTTCTCCCATTGTTGAAATCATTATATCTGGATTCTTTTTAATTATGTCTTCTTTACTAACCTTTTGCCAACCATTTACATCCTCAAAACTATTTTTCGCATGTAGTGTTTTTAGCATATCATTGAAGAACGTATGATTTCCTGATGTATAAATCTCAGGTTCTGACGAAACTTCCATAAAGACTTTTTGTGATTTAGCATCCTTTGGTACAGAATCTTTAATCTTTTTAATATTTTGCTTCGTTTCCTTTACCAATACATTTGCTTGCTTCTCTTTTCCGGTTACTTTCCCGATTTGTTTGAAGGTATCATACATTTCAGATATTGATTGTGCGTCTTTAACATAAACAACTTTAACACCGCTCTTTGACAGTGATTTCAATACATCACCAGCAGTAGATTTCTGTGATTCATGCGCTAGAATCAAGTCAGGGTTAGCCTTTAATAACGCCTCTTTGTTTAACTTCATAGCGTCGAATTGTTTTTTATCTTTTACTGCCTTTGGGTAGTCATCTACAGTAGATACACCGATAACCTTTTTACCTAAACCAAGTTCGTAAAGCGTTTCAGTATTACTTGGCATCAAAGAAATAATTCTGTTATATTTTGCTTTTTCTGCATGTTCTGTTTCATTTTGACCTGTACTACAAGCCGTTAACAAGACAACAAATATAGCAACAAGAGAAATAAATTTAATAGACTTGTTCATGATTGTGCTCCTAATTAATATTTTGCTTTAATTTTATCAAAAATATCACTATTTTATAATATTATTTGACAAAATATTTTTCTAAAAATTGAAAATCGCCATTATTTTTACTATTGAAATATGCTTTACCAAAATTATCTAATAGTGCGTGTAATTCATTGGCATCTTGGTTCGTAAAGTCCTGAGGTAAATCTATTTTCTGTTTTAATTTGTGATATCGTTCTGTTCCACTATAACCCAACTTGCTAAATATTCTACGTGTATAACTATCTGGTATAAACTCAATACCATCAAAGACATACACCATTAGTACATCAGCTGTTTCTTCACCTATACCTTTCAATTCAAGTAGAGACTTTCTCAGTTGTTTACCATAATGTGCTTGAATGCCTGCATAATCAAAGTCAAAGCGATTTAACCAAGTCAATATTGTTAAAATTGTTTGTGCCTTAGCCTTATAAAAGCCGCTCGATTTAATCAATAATTGCAAGTCTTCTAACTTGGTATTTAATATCTGATGGGGTTCCAATTCCGTATTTTCAGTTAAACTTTCTAGTGCATAAGCCGCATTTCTCCAATTCGTATTTTGTACTAAAATTGCACCTAAGATGATTTCGATTTTCGAATCTGCTGGCCACCAATTTTGAGGACCCATATGTTGTAACAATATTCGATATAACTGATTAACCTCTAGCAATGATTTTCCCTCCAAACAAAAAGAGTGCCACGAACTCATTTGAAGTTCACTCAATAGATACTCATATCCATTGATGAACCAAAGTTTCGCGCACTCTGTGCTCTTCATTAAAAGAATTGATTTATAATTTCATTACATTGATTCAGGTGCAGTAACACCAACTAAGTTCAATGCATTATGCAATGTTATCTTAACTGCATCAATAAGTGCTATATGCGCTTTTGTCTTTTCAGTATCGTCAGTTAATACCTTTTCAGCGTTATAGAATCTATGGAAATGTGCTGCCAAATCTTGAATATAATTTGTAATACGATGTGGCGCACGTTGCTCTGCTGCACTTTGAATTGCTGATTCAAATTCAGCTACTTTCTTCAATAGTTCAAATGCCTTTTCATTATTGATCAATTTGAAGTTCACATCTGTCGATGGCGTAATGCCTCTTTCTGCTGCTTGTTTCAATATTGAACAAATTCTAGCATGAGCGTATTGTGCATAATAAACTGGATTATCTTGGGATTCTTGCTTTGCTAATTCCATATCAAAGTCGAAATGAGTATCTGGACTACGCATTGTTAAGAAGTATCTCGCAGCATCGACTCCGACTTCATCCATAATTTCACGTAAAGTAATTGCATTACCTGTACGTTTACTCATCTTAACTTCTTCACCATCTTGCATTAAACGAACCATTTGCATAATTTGAATTTCTAATCGGTTACTATCAACACCAAATGTTTCTAGTGAGGCTTTCAAACGATTAATATAACCATGGTGATCAGCACCGAATAAGTTAATTAAAATATCATTTCCACGCTCAATCTTGTCAAAATGATAAGCAATATCTGGTAAGAAATAAGTATAATTGCCATCTTTTTTAATTAACACACGATCTTTATCATCTTTAAAATCTGTTGTACGCAACCACGTAGCACCGTCTTCTTCATACGTATAACCAAGTTCCGTCATTTTCTCTAACACTGCATCGATTTCACCTTTTTCATAAAGTGAAGTCTCACTAAACCAATTGTCATAATGCGTATTGAAGTCTGCTAAATCCTTACGTAACTTCGTCATTTCATAATCTACACCTAATTGTCTAAAGGTCTTAATACGTTCATCTTGGGACAAGTCTTTAAGTTCTGGTTGCTTTTCAGCTAAATCTTTACCAATATTGATGATATCTTTACCATGGTAACCATCTTCAGGCATTGAGACTGTGTTGTCACCTAACGCTTCAAAGTAACGTGCTTCAATTGAGCGCGCTAAATTTGTAATTTGATTACCTGCGTCATTAATATAATATTCACGTGTCACATTAAAGCCAGCTGCAGTTAAGATATTTGCTAATGTATCACCTACAGCAGCATTACGTGCATGTCCGATATGTAAATCACCTGTAGGATTTGCAGAAACATATTCTAACAGGACATTTTTACCGTTTGGTGTATCAGTATAACCAAATTCATCACCTTTTTGGATGGCTTGTACAATAATTTCAGTTAGATATGCATTATCTAAGTAAAAGTTAATAAAACCAGGACCTGCAATGTCGACTTTTTCAACATTAGCTGCTGTCGTATCTAAATTATCTACGATTGCTTGAGCAATTTCTCGAGGATTACGTTTCGCAATTTTAGTCAGTACCATCGCGATATTCGATGAGTAATCTCCATTTTTATTATCTTTAGGAATTTCTATTTTAATTTCTGGAATTTGCTCTGCGTCCGCCAATTGCGCTTTTTGAATACTATTATTAATTTCATCGATTAATGTCTGTTTCACTTGTTCAATGATATTCATTTCGCTATCTCCTTGTATATTATTTCATATTGATACGTTCCCATTTTTTCTTCATCTTGTATTAAATCATAATGTACCTTCAATTTACCACCATCTGCTGTGACAAACTGTATAATTGAATGCGTTCTTACAGTTAGTGGAATTCGACCACCAGTGATTTCATAGAGTGTTATCGTGTCTTCACCTTCAACAAAATGGAGATTCATCTTGATATCACCTTTGCGAATAATCTTAACACCACTATCTTCTATCTTAACTGTGACTTGTACTTGTGCCTCATCAATTTGTTCATTATAACGTATAAATTCTGCATTCCTTTTTTGCCATGAACCTTGAGTAGAATGGGAAAATTTTTCTTTGTTCCCGTGTTGTTTAACGACTTGTTTCGTCTGAATATTCACATTGTTTTCCAACGGATGATTCACCCTACTTTTTAAAATAATACACACTATTATAGCATATTTAATTTGTCGGTTACAGTTCGTATGACATTTTATCAACGTCAATTATCCTTTACCACTATGATGTATATGGTTACCTATATAAAAAAGGAATCAAACGATATAAAGTTTGATTCCTGATAAATTTAAATATGTTATTGTAAAGCCTCATGTAACGCTTTATCTGAATTATTCCACATATCCTGATCATGTTCCATTAAAAATGCTTTAAGCACCGCTTTATTTTCCTCACCAATATGGTCAATTTCGATTTGACGTTTCATTGACTTATCCATCATATTGACATGCTCTGGCATACTTTTATAACCTCGACGAATTGATTTATTAACTAAGAGATAACAAGCCGTCAAGCCTGCATAATAGGGGCCGTTTTCTCCTCGTTCTGTAGTTACCCAACAAAGCCAATATTCTTTCGCTTCATCACCTTCTACAGCAGCTTTATCATCAATCCATTTCACACCCTTTTCAACACTTGCTCGTGCATGCATGCCGCCAATATCTATAAAAGCATCTTTATTCTCAACATCAATAAAGACTGGCGCTATATTATCTAAACTAATGGACCCAATATTCGTACCTTTATGACCGTCTAGTGGATCATTCTTAACAATGTTAAATTTAAAGCCCTTTTTATCTGCCACCAGAAAGTACCTCCTATCCTTCATTACTATTATTCAAATTATTTATTATACATAAGTAATTTCTACAAGTGTATTCTACTACCTCGAAGACCTATTTCTCAACCAAAGCAGCAGCAATATTCACACATTAGTTCAATTCATTTAAAATACCAATAATCGCATTTCTTACATCATCGTCTTCAATTTCTGTGATGAGTTCTTTAGGGTAATATAATTTATAGTCTTCTCTATTTATCCCTGTGATACTTGAAATGACTAATGACTGACTGCTTATTTCCTTTATCTTGCCATTCCGTCGTAATAAATGAATTGGCTGCCTATTTGAACCCGGACGATCATAATCATATGGTAAATCTGAAAATGACTCACTTACAAAATAATAATTAGGATCGATATCAGCTTGAATAAATAAATCCGTCAACTCTGTTATCGTAATAATCGAACCATCAAATGGCATATGTTTAAATAAATCTCTATTTATAAAACGACGTGATAAATCACTCAGTATTTCATCATCTTCTCGAACCCATGCCTTCAAATAGTAGACTACAACCGCTTCATCTAATTCAATGTATTGCTCAATTGTCATAGTGCCTTCAAAGAATGGTATAAAATCTGTCGGTTCCATCTTAAAATGATAACCTTCATCGTATAATTGCTTTGCACGCTTTAAACAATTATTGAGTAATACCTCTCCACCACGACTTACTGGGTGAAAATAAATCTGCCAATACATTTGATAACGGCTCATGATAAAGTTCTCTACGGCGTGCATGCCGCTCTCTTTAATCAATACTTCATCTTTAGAGGGTCTCATTAATCTTAAGATTCTTTCCATATCGAACTGACCATATGAGACACCAGTAAAGTAGGCATCACGCTGTAAGTAATCCATTCTGTCCGCATCAATTTGCGACGAAATCATAGAAATAACGAGTTTATTTTTATGTGTTTTGTTGATTACATCAGCAACTTGTTGTGGAAAGTCATCTGATACACGACTTAAAACTTCGTTCACTTCAGTTGGTCCAGTAATAATCGCTTGTGTAAAAGCTTCATGATCTGTATTAAAGATCTTTTCAAAGCTATGTGAAAATGGACCATGCCCCAAATCATGTAACAAAGCAGCACATAGCGCGAGCGGTCTATCATCATTATTCCATGCTTCACGACCATTAAATGAATCATCTATAATTCGGCGGACTATCTCGTAAACACCTAATGAGTGTCCAAACCTACTATGTTCCGCCGTATGAAATGATAAATATAAAGTACCTACCTGCTTAATTCTTCTCAAACGCTGGAATTCCTTTGTCTTTATCAAATCCCAAATCACTTGGTCTTTAACGTGAATATATCTATGAATCGGATCCTTAAACACTTTTTCTTCGGGTAATTTCTGAGTAGCATATGTTGTAAATGTCAATTTAGTCCTCCTCTCCATTCACTAATCCTTTATTGAAATTATTTTAAGGTTTTTTTCATTAAAGCTAAGTCCATTTCTTCCCCATACATTACATGTTTATATGAACGTACTATTTCGAAACCTTTTTTATTATAAAATGATACCGCATCATCATTTTTATTATCTACTTCAAGATAAATTGCCTCATAATTATCAAAGTAACCCAAACCTTCTTTCAATAACTCTGAACCATAACCATGATGTTTCCAAGAAGGTCGCACATAATGTGCAGATAAATATAATTCTGTTCCACTAATAAAATTAGCAAAACCAATAATTTCATTGTCTTCTTCAACGACTAAAAAGAGTTGCTCATCTAATCGCTTTAATAAATGTTGTTCATTATAAGAAGCAGCCAACAGTTCATTTACCGTCTTTGCTGCATAAATATTTAAATACGTATTATACCAAGCTTTTGTTGCGACATCTCTGATACCTACAACATCATCTGCTGTTGCTTTTCTTACTTTATGCATGTTGCACTCCCCTTATTTCTAATCGGTCTTAACAGTCTAATTATACCATATTTCCAATAGTCAAAATACTTATCCTTAAAGATAAAAATAGTTTGAACGATGCGTACATCATTCAAACTAAAGTTTAGCTATTTATTTATTAGCACTTAATGTTTCTTGCCATTCTTCTGCTCTATTTAATGCGTAGACATCTTTTTCAATATCACCAGGTCTTTCAGCCGTTCCAATAATGTAACCAGATAAGCTAGCACCTAAAAATTCTAAACTATATTTCACTTGTGTGATACATGGTTTCGCCTTTACTTTAGGGCAGTCACCACCAACGATAATCAAGCGGAAATCTTTCTCTGCCATCTTAGCTTTAAAATCTTTATAATTAGGGTCCACAAGTGTTTCTGACCAATGATCAAAAAATGCTTTCATTGACGCAGATAAGCTATACCAATAAATTGGTGAAGCGATGATTACCGTGTCACTCGCTAATACTTTATCAATAATCTGTTTATAGTCATCATCATAAGTTTCAATAGTCGTATTGTCATGTCTTACATCTCGAACTGGGTTTAATTGGTATTTTGTTAAGTCAATCCACTCATAGTCATATCCTTCAACGGCCATCTTAGTTAAATAAGCTGTGTTACCCTCTGGGCGACTTCCTCCGAATAAAACTGTAATCATAATAAACTCCTTCTACTATCTTTAATGATTTACACATTAAAAATTATCAATATACATTGCATATCAATGCACCAAACTTAATTAATAATCCTACACTAAATTGCTCAGTTATTAAACAGTTTAATTAAAATACATTAATATATTAAGTTATTTGCTCATAAATCATCAAATTTTTTATATATTAAAATGTATATTCCCTAATTTTTCGTTTTTAAATATTTAAATTGTTACGATTTTAAGAACTTAAATAAATTGAATAACATCCATTTATTTATCGTGTTGTTACACAACTTAAAGCGCATGTAAATTTTATAATACAACCTGAGCAAAATTCATTTCTATAATTGTGTGTATCATTGGTGAATATACTAAAACAAAACAAGCAGGCAGTTTCAAATTATGCATTTGAAACTGCCTGCTTCCTATTTCACATTTATTCAAAATGGCTATGCCTTATTTTTCAACAGGAAAAATCGACTCAATATGCTTAATCTCTTCATCAGTTAATGTCACATCTAATGTTTGTAAGTTATCTACTACTTGATCAGCACGTTTGGCACCTGGAATAACCACATCTAGTGAAGGTCTCGTTAAATAAAATGCTAAGACCACATGTGCCACATCGACACCATGATTATTTGCAATTCCTCTCAATTCATCTACTTTTTTAAGGTTTTCTTTAAATTTTTCACCTTGGAATTCTGGATTTTCAGAGCGTAAATCATCAAATGTACTATTTTCATTATACTTACCTGCTAAGATACCTGACACTAGTGGGAAATATGGAATAAAGGTAATATTATTTTCCGCAGTATAATCGAATATTGCTTCATTTTCTCTATTTAGTAAATTATATTCCATTTGAACAACATCAACATATCCATCTTTATTCGCTTCTTTCAATTGTTCTAAACTAAAGTTAGAAACACCAATCGCTTTTATCTTTCCAGCATCTTTCAATTCTTTCAATGCTGCCACCGCTTTATCTTTAGGTGTGTTTTCATCAGGGAAATGAATATAATATAAATCAATATAATCTAATTGCAAGCGCTCTAAACTTTTTTCAACTTGTTCTTTTAAAAATTCTGGGTCATTACTTTGTTGTACGTTACCTTCTTCATCAAAGTAATGTGAACCTTTTGTAGCAATAGCATATTCATCACGAGAAAATTCTTTCACCGTTTCTCCTACCAATTCTTCAGAACGTTCAGGTCCATAGATATACGCAGTATCTAACAAGTTAATGCCATTTCTTATAGCTGTTCGAACCACTTCTTTACCTTGTTCTTCATCTAGGTTGTTATATAAGTTATGTCCACCTACTGCATTAGTCCCTAACGCAATTGGATTTACTTTAACATCTGATTTACCTAATTGTACTTTTTCAGTCATATGTTACCCACTCCTCATCTTAAATGTCATTACAATTTGTTGCGGTATACATTCACTGATTCTCATATTTCTATACATCCTTTTCTCAATCACATTATTAGTAAAAGGCATGTTAAATATATACGCTAGTTAAAACTTAGCATGAATAATGACCAATATTAAAATAAACTGCTTACAAAGCTGACATGTTTTATATGTTATTTATAATGTATGCAAATATTATGAGGCACTGAAATTTTATACCATGTCCCTAAAAAAATAGTTTCTAATTAGCATGATTCAACAATAAAATACGGTAGTTTAGTAACACCGATTCACAGTGAATCTCTGTCTAATTTAGAAACTATATAGTTAAGAATTAGGTTATTCAGTTATTTTTATGAAAAGTTCAATTTTAACGTAGTTCTTGAATATTTTATATTCTGCAATAACAATTTGACTCAAATTACTTTTCAGCATCGTACTGCTATTGCTTACTTTTCGCTTTGCGTTGAGCCAATTTTTCCTTTAATTTTCGGTCTTGTTCTTCTTTACGGAGTTTACGCTCTTCATTGCGCAATCTCAAACGTTCTTCTTCTTCAGGATCCCTTGGCTTTTGCAATTGTTTCGTAACCTTTTCCATAAGTTCATCTTCGGTTAAGGCTGCTAAAGGTCGGTTGTTTACAAAGGCAAACGTCTTTCTTCTACCCGGACCACAATAGGACTGACAACCTATTTCAATTTCAGCGTCTGGATCTAACTTAGTTAATTTTTTTTCTAATGATTTACAATTAACACCTTGGCAATCATCACAAATTAAAAATTTATTTTGCATTTCCGCCCTCACCTTTCTCCTAAGATTTACTTTGATGTAACTTTACAACAATTGCTAGTTATTATTTATTTTACCGTTAAACGTAGCATACGCTCAACAATCATACACGCTATTTACAACTCTAATTATTTTACTCTTTTTGGTGAAAAATTCAAGCTTTAATTCTATGATGTCATAATTACATTATTAATCTTTAACGTTTCATACTCCTAGCTTTACTATCATTTCTTAATATTTCATAAGTAGTACGCCTTATTTACATACTATGCGTTGCAATACGCATAAAAGCAATCGATATTTTCTTATTACCGATTGCTTTTATGATAATTTAATTAATAGATTGACAGATTGAGCAATAATACATTTTACGTCCACCATAAATCTGGTGCTGGTTGTGTAATATTGACTGATTTTAAATTTTGAACAGCTTTATTAAAACCTTCTTCTATCGACATAATTGGATCTTCGTGTTCTATACTCATCACATAATCGTAACCATTCATACGTAATGCACTAATCATTTCTCCCCATTCATGTGGATTGTGACCATAACCGACAGTTCGGAAAGTCCAAGCTCTAGTCTGCACATTAGCGTATGGCTGCATATCTGTTAATCCGTACATATTGACATTATCTTGATCAATATACGTATCTTTAGCATGAAAGTGATGTATCGCATTTGCTTGTCCAAGGATTTTAATGGCTGCTATAGGATCAATACCTTGCCACCATAGATGACTAGGATCTAAATTCGCACCTATCGCGTCCCCAGTTGCCTCTCTTAGTTTCAGTAAAGTATAAGGTGTATGTACTAAGAATCCAGCATGTAATTCTATACCTATCTTCACATTTTGCGATGCTGCATAATTTGCAACTTCTTTCCAATATGGAATGAGTTTTTCATGCCATTGCCAGTCATAAATTTCAGAATATACTGTTGGCCATGGTGTTACAGGCCAATTAGGATGTTTCGCTTCATCATCAGCACCAGCAATCCCTGAGAATGTATTCACCACCGGAACATCTAACAGTGCGGCTAATTTGATTGTTTTATATAACGTATCATGCGCGGTATCCGCTTCTTGTTGGTTAGGGGAAATCGGATTATTATGACAACTTAACGCACTAATCTCCAAACCACGACTTGTTATTTTATTTAAATATGCCTTTCTTGCCTGTTCATCATTTAACAATTCATCAAGTGGGCAAAATTGGTTGCCCGGATTACCACCTGTCCCAATCTCAATCATTTCGACACCTGCATTAGCTACATAGTCCAACATTTCTTCAAATGATTTATCTTGAAATAGAACTGAAAAAATACCTACTTTCATTATAATCACTCCACCCTAATTAATTTAGTCGTATACTCTTTCCTTCTGCGTCACTGCGATAAATCGCATCAATCAATTTGTTAATCATTTGAGCTTGCTCAGGTTGAACAACTAACGTTTCTTGGCCCAAACAACTACGTATGAAATTACGTGTCTGCCGTTGTGCCGCTATTTGTTCATCATGCTCAGCTGTGGCTTGTTCTACAAAGAATGTACCAAAGCGCGGTTGATAAATTTCAAATGGATATAAGTTAATCCCACCGTTAGCTCCAGAAATACTTAACATTCTCGTATCTTCTTTGATATTAGCAGACCAAGAACATTCAAATTGCATTGATGAACCATCTTCAAATGTGATGTAACTTGTAACATGGTCGTCAACTTCAAATTGTTCATAGTCAAACGGTCCCCAATCATTAATTTGGGATGGATTTTGACTTAAACGATTATATGTTTTACCAATTACTTCTACAGGCGCTATGTCGTTTAATAACCAAAGTGACAAGTCTAATAAATGACAGCCATAGTCAATCAAGCTACCACCACCTTGTAGTGCTTTATTGGTGAAGACTCCCCATCCAGGTACCTTTCTACGTCTCAACGCCTGAACTCTCGTTACCAATGGATCTCCTACTACACCTTCCTCAATTGCTTGTTTAGCTGTTTGTGCAGCATCCGTAAAACGATAGTGATAACCAATAGCTAAACATTTACCAGAACGATTTTTTGCATCAATCATTTGTTGACATTCATGTTGATTCATCGCCATAGGTTTTTCACAAAAGACATGAACACCTGCATCTAAAGCCGCTATAGCAATTTCCGCATGAAACTTATTGGGTGTACATATCATGATTGCATCAACCAAGGGAAACAGTGCCTGATAATCTGTTACAATATGTTTGATTTCAAATTCATCAGCTACAGCTTTCGCCACTTCCATATTGATGTCCTGTACAGCGGTAATTGTAACATCATCGCTCAGTGCTTTTAGTGTCGGCAAATGCCTGTCTCGCGCAATTCCACCACAACCAATCACACCTATCGTTAATTTAGACATAGGGACGCTCCTCTCATTACATTATTTTTTCTTGATTGTCTCTAATGGTCGTGCATTACCATATTCAGGTGTAGGTGTTTCAATTGGACGCGCCCAGTTCACTCCATTTTTTATGACTTGTTGAATTTGTGGGTGATAATACGTTGGATAACTTTCATGACCAGGTCTAAAGTAAAAGACTTTACCTTTACCTCTCTTATAGGTCACACCACTTCTGAATACTTCCCCACCTTCAAACCAGCTAATAAATATCGTCTCATCAGGTGTTGGAATATCAAAATGCTCACCATACATTTCTTCTTGTGTTAATTCAATATAACTCGGTAATGATTCCGTAATTGGATGTGTTGGATCTACTACCCATAAGCGTTCTTTATCATCACTTTCGCGCCACTTTAAATCACAAGACGTGCCCATCAATGATTTGAAAATTTTAGAAAAATGTCCAGAATGCAATACAATAAGCCCCATACCTTGTAACACACGTTGTCTAACCTTTTCTACTACTTCATCATTGACTTCATCATGGGCTTTATGTCCCCACCAAATAAGGACATCAGTCTTATTGAGACGCTCATCCGTTAAACCATGTTCGGGTTCGTCTAACGTAGCAGTTGACACATTGTGTTCTGAACTTAGGCAATCAGCAATCACTTGATGAATACCATCTGGATAGATTTGCTTAATTGTTTCATTCTCTTGTTCATGTCTATATTCATTCCAAATTGTAATATTCATAAATTAATACCCCCTATTTATCTTGATTAAGATATACCGCCTTGCCAGTCTTTGCAGAGTGATAAATTGCTTCTAATATTTGCGTCACTACCAACGCTTCTTCAGGTTTAACAATAGGTTCTGTATCATCGATAATACACTGCACCCATGCTCGCGCCTCTTCTTCAGCTTCGTCAATTGACTCACTATCAAAGAAATCCACCCCAGGATTATCAATTTCAATTTGAGATGTATAGAGTGTGCCTAAGTCTTCACCATGAATACGTAGCCCATCTTTCATATCGGCACCACCTTGAGTACCTGATAATGAACATTTCGCTTCATCTACTTCAAGAGAGTTAAGCGCCCAACTAGATTCTAAAATGATTGTCGCGCCATTTTTCATTTTTATAAATCCAAATGCAGAATCTTCAACATTAAACTGTTTTGGATCCCATGATCCCCATGCATTAGCAGCATTTTCTTGCTGTCCTAACTTATGAAACGTAGAACCCATGACAGATTCTGGCTCATAATTATCCATCATCCATAGTGTTAAATCTAAGGCATGTGTTCCGATATCAATTAATGGACCTCCACCTTGTTTCTCTTCATCAAGGAATACTCCCCATGTTGGTACAGCACGTCTACGTATTGCATGTGCTTTACTGAAGTAAATTTCACCTAGGTCACCTCGTTGAGTAACTTTACGTAAATATTGACTATCACCACGAAATCTATTTTGATAACCAATTGTTAATTTTTTCTTATTACGTTTTGCTGCGTTTATCATTTCACGTGCTTCATCTGTAGTCTTGGCCATTGGTTTTTCACACATGACATGCTTTCCAGCATTTAAAGCATCCACTGTGATGGATTTATGCGTATTATTTGGCGTACAAATATGAACTATATCTATCGTCTTATCCGCCAATAAATCACGATAGTCTTCATATACCTTTGAATCATCACTTCCATATGTTTCGGCAGCTAACTGCGCTTTTGCTTTATCAATATCACAAAACGCTACTAAAGAAGCTTCTGAAATCTTCTCTAAACTAGGTAAATGTTTGCCATTAGCTATACCACCACAACCAATGATTCCTATGTTCAACTTCATACACTCATCCCCTTATCATTATTCCTTTTATATAAAGTAAACGCTTACAAAATATTGCGTGTAATTTAAAATTGTTTACTAAATAAAGGTTCTTTTATTTCATATTAAATTATTACCTTAAACTCACCAATAAGTTTGACGTATTTAGAATTTATATATTAACATTAGAATATATTTTCAAATTCCGGAAATTTTTCCAACGAATAGGTGGCATCGTATTTATGGTTCTTGATCATCTGATTAATGAAAACTTTGAACAATTAACTGAAAATGATTTACATATAATGAGTATTATTCATCAGCATATCGATGAAATGACATCTATGAAAATTCACGATTTAAGTCTACTGACTCATACATCTATTTCAACGATTCATAGACTCGTAAAGAAATTAGGTTTTGAAGGCTATAGTGATTTTAAATTTTATTTAAAAATGGAAAATCATAGTACGCCTACTGATACTATCAATACAACACCAATAGTAGAAGATATCCAACGTACTGTTGAGCACTTGCAAATGTTTGATTATCAGCCATTAAACGAATTTATTGATGCCGCTTCATTTATTTATATTTATGGTACAGGCATGGCACAACAAAATGTTGCTCGAGAAGCACAACGTCATATGCTCTCAATTTCTAAGAAAGGCATTGTACTCAATGACGAAAGTGAATTTCGCTTAGCCATTCAACAAATGACACAAGATGATTTACTATTTATCATCTCATTATCTGGCGAAACTGAAAATTTAAAGGCGCCTATTCAGCTATTGAAATCTCGAAATTACAAATACGTCTCCATTACCACACTACACGATAATTATATAGCTAAAAATGCTGCCTTTAATATTTACGTCAACAGTGCGCCTATTCAGTTCTTTAATAATACTGAGTACTATAGTTTCACGCCATATTATGTTGTTTTTGACTTTATTGCTAGAACTTACCATAATTACAAAGTCGCTCAACATAATTCAGACACAAGGTAATTGATCCAAATCATTCGTTCGCTTCATAATTATTATTAAATGTAATTTACATCGACTGTGCTAAACTATTGTGGTTCAGTCGATTGTGTTTGTCTATGAATTATTTGCTCAACAGCTTCTCGCACTTGAGGTACTGACAAGCCAACTATCACTTGTACATTGCCGCCACTTTTAACTAAGCCATGTGCGCCTCCATTTGCTTTAAAATAATCCACCGACTCAACCTTATTAGGTTCTTGCACGGTCACCCTTAATCTGGTAGCACAATTTGTGACATCAATGATATTATCTACACCACCTAAACCTTGTAAATACGCAGCTGCTTTTTCTTCGTATTCTGTAGTCATTGTCCCTTGCATCGCTTTATCTTGTTTGGACGCTTGGTAATCTTTTTTAGTGTACAATTTAGTATTTGTAGATGCTTCACTTTCTCTACCTGGCATAGGTATATCAAATTTCAGTATGATAAATCTGAATAAGAAATAGTATATAAAAATAAAGATAAAACCAATGATAAATTGGGCAATATAGATACTCCAATGATTACCAAATAATGGCACCCAATTTGTAGCTGCAATTTCGATTAATCCCCCACCTAAATTACCGACAAGTCCAAAGGCGTGCATAATCGTTACCATTGTGGCACCTAATAGCGCATGAATTAAGAATAAAAATGGTGCAATAAATATAAATGTAAACTCTAAAGGTTCTGTAATACCTGCAAACACCGCTGTCAATGTTGCTGCAATTAACAATGCTCCAACTTCTTTTTTCTTCTCAGGCTTTGCTGTTGAATAAATCGCCAGAGCAATACCGATGGAGCCAAACATTTTAATGTTGCCTTGTAAAAGGAATCCACCTCCTGGGTATATATCTTTCAATGATTGCGTCGTATTAGAATAATCATTCAAATGAGAAATCCAGTATGATTTGATTCCACCATTTACTACTGCAGGACCATATTCAAACGGTGTGTAAATAAAGTGATGGAGACCAGTTGGTATTAAAATGCGCTCTAAAAAATGGAACAACCAAACACCGACATAACCTGATGATGCTAAGAATACTTGCAAAGAAGCAATCCAACCTTGAACTATTGGCCAACCCCAACTTGTTAAAAATGCTAGAGGTATCATGACAAAAAAGGCACTCATAATCACGAAAGGTGAGCCTTGGAATATGCCAATAGACTCGGGTAATTTCTTGTCATAATAACGATTGTGTAACCAAATTGCGATACCTGAGATGATTAAAGCACCGATAATATTTGTATCTAATGTCTTGATGCCAACTAATTCAGTCAAACCTGTTCCGGCACCTGCTTTTTCATCAAAATTCACACCAAACGATTTACCCCACATCGATAAAATACTGTTGATAAAATAATTAAACATCATATAAGTTACAACAGAAGACATTACGGCATGTCCAGCTGACTTTTTTGCCAATGAAATAGGTAAACCAATGACAAAAATCAATTCAATATTTTCAAATACTGTCCACCCACCATTTTCAATCAATGTCCAAATTTGGAACCACAGACTATCAGGCTTTGCCATATGCCCCATAATGGCTTCATTCTTAAATAGCGTGGCAATACCTATAATAATTCCGAAAAAAGGAAATAATAATACAGGTACAATCATGGCGCCGCCAAACCGACGAATTGCATTTCCAAAATTTTGCCCAAATTTCATAGCCATCACTCTCCTAATTATATGTAAGCGTTTTCTTTTGCTTAAAGGTGATGATAGACCTTTATCTTCCACGATACAAGCCTATTTAGATATTTAGATAATAGATAGCAAGCAAAGGTTGTGTTTTCATTTTGAGGTAAATTTTCCAGAGTCTTGAATATTTATTTCAGGCACATAAACTAACAGTCGCTATAACACATAAAAATAAGACAACACCACGCTTAATTTTGAGCATGGGCTGTCTTCATTTATTATTGACCATTATAAATATTAAATTCTAACGGTTTCACATCATTTTCGAGCCATTCTTTGTATATAGCTTGTTTATTGATATCATTTTTAATAATTGTAATACCACAATCTCCACCACCAGCACCTGATGTTTTAGCTGCGCCGCCATGCTTTTCAGCAATAGAGCACAATATCTTTAAATGTGCTGTTTCAATGTCTATCGTTGCTTCTTTATCCATAGATTGAATAATTTCACGATTTAAACGAATCATTTGTTGAACACCTTTAATATGATTGGTCTTAAAGGCATGAATTAATTTTTCTACACATAAATGCGAACGCTCTAAAAATTTACCGTAGAATGTTGGATCTGATTTCAATCTTTTAACTTCACTGACTAAATGTGGTGACGAAGCTGGCGAGCCTGTCCAACCAATTAATACTTCCATGTTTTCAGGAGCTTGTAATGGTTCAATATGTAGACCTGGCCAGTTTTTCTTTAATACATCATTTACAGAGGTATCTTCGATTTGTTGAGACACCCATTCATGATCAAATGTACTATACGCTAACCAACCTGTATAAACACTTACCGCAATATCACCACATGAACTTAAATTTTGTAATTTCATATTGGCTATAACTGCCAATTTGTATATAAATAAGTTTGATAAATGCATATTGTAAAATTCATTTAAAGCTTTTACCACAGAAACTAATACTGCTGCACTAGAGCCAAGACCATATTTATGTCCATTTGCATCATCTAAATTACTATCTATCGTCAAATGAAAATGCTTTAATTTCGTATTGTTCGTACGGGCATATTGTTCAAATACCTCTATGGCTGTAATAACATATTTTAATTGTTTGGCAGCATGTACATCAGAGACTACAATTTCGTCTTGATTTCTTTGAAATGTGACTGGTTCATGATGTAATGTCTTAGAATGGATCGTACCTTCTACAGCATTAGATTCTTCAATCGTAGCTGTTACAAATCGATCTACTGCTATTAGTACAGATTTATACCCAGGCTCAGTAACCGCATATTCACCAGCTATATAGAGTTTTCCGGGTGCTTTAACTTGAATCATGTTATCTCTTCCTTATTTAATAATTTCGACGCCTTTATTTGTAATATCACTCATAATCACTTGTGTTTCATCAAATGATTTACGCAGTGCATCCACGACTGCAGCTTTATTCTTCTGTTCTACTAAAATCTTCACATTTGGGCCAGCATCCATCGTAAAGTAACATGGATAGCCTGCTTCACGACATTCATGAACAATTTCCATAACGCGATAACTTTCATCGACCATATATGTAAACGGCGGTTGTGCACCTAAGTTCGTCGCATGCATACGCAATCCATTTGCTTCAAAAACCTCACCCAAATGTTTAAAATCTTGGTTATTTATGGCATGTTTAACTTCCGCTATGTCTTCATCTACGTGATCTAGCCAATATTGATAAAAACGAGACGTATCACGTGTATGAGACATACCGGCACGACTTGAAACTTTTTTCGATTGATTATTGATAACTACGAAAATCATAGCTAAATCAGATTCCCAATCATTCGCTTCAATTGGATGGCTATAAGATGTACTATCATCATGCCCTTTTTCCCATTCAACGAAACCACCGTATATACTTCTTGACGCAGAACCTGAACCTCTTCGAGCTAATCTAGATAAATCTTTACCCGATAATTCTAGTCCTAATGCCTCATTACATGCCGCTGCTAGTGCTGCATATGCACTTGCAGACGAAGCAAGGCCCGCTGCAGTGGGAACAAAGTTATCACTTTCAATATATGCATGAGCTGTTGTGCCACTTATTTCACGTACAACATCCATAAAGCGCTGTATCTTCACTGTTTCTTTAGCGTCTACTTCTTTACCATTTAACACTAGGGTATCTTTACTATACTGTGTGTCAAATGTAACTTTAGTCTCAGTGTAAAAACGATCTAACGTTACAGATAAGCTATTATTCATCGGAATAATTAATGCTTCATCTGCTTTCCCCCAATATTTTATGAGTGCAATATTTGTGTGTGCACGTGCTTTGCCACTTTTAACCAAAACGCTTAACCTCCTAAATATTCTATCCATGTATGATGTGCACCTAGTGCTTCAGCAGTTTTAGCTATACGCTCTGCTATTTCAATAGTAGTTGCAAGGACAATCATACTACCACCACGACCGCCACCAGTTAATTTACCAGCGATTGCACCTTCATTTTTACTTGCTTCTAATAGTGCTTCAATTTTGTCGTGACTTACCGTTAATGTTCTTAAATTTTCTTGGCATAAATTAAAAATCGAGGCTAACTGTTCAAAATTACGATGATTTATGGCATCACTTGCTTCAAATACTAATTGGCCAATATGCTCAACATATTGTAGATAAGCCGCATCTTCTTTCCACAAATTATGGACATCCTCTACAGCTTGTTTTGTTGAACCTCGTACACCTGTATCAATGACAACCATATAGCCCTTTAGTTCTAAAGGCTTTAAATTCTGAACTTCTCCCTTTTGAAACCAAACCGGCTTATTCGAAACAATGGTTTGTGTATCAATACCACTTGGTTTACCGTGTGCAATACGTTCAGCCCAATTCGCTTCTTCGATAAGTTGTTCATCTGATAATGGTTTATTTAAATAATCGAAACTCGCACGTACAAAAGCAACCGCCATAGCTGCACTAGAACCAAGTCCACGAGAAGCAGGTAAGTTTGTATCGATCGTTACTTTAATTGGATTATCAATTTGATATAAGTCTATAAAGCGTCTAATTACTGCTTTTAAGTGTTCGGGTGCGTATATTAACGCGCCATCATAAACATCACTTTTTATATATGAGGTCTCTGTGTCACTTAATGCCTCAATTGTTGCTCTAACTTTGCCGGTAGTAAATGGAATGGCTATTGCTGGCTCACCGAACGTAACCGCATGTTCACCTATTAAGATTACTTTCCCATTTGCTTCCCCGTATCCATGTTGTGCCATATTTTCAATCACCTTTAGCTATTCTTTAATTTTATGATTTAAGTTCTCAATCTTACTATAGACAAAATAATTACACAGTTCCTCATACTAACCTAAAATATTATACAAAATTTCCCAGGAAATTTAAGTTAAATTATTTTGGGCAAGTCATTTCAAATCACATTACGATTATTAACATTTTGCTACTATCGTTTTAGTATTTGCTTAATCACATTTCTATTTATTATCTCACAGTTTATAAATTATGATATACAACTATAGTCATACTTATGAAATATAACGTTATTCATTCACAGTTCATAAAAAACTTATTACCTGCTACTAATTATATACAATACGCTATTATTATAAATCGTTCACCAGCATATTCAAAATATAAACCGCTATACATCTTCACTTTTACTATATTACTTTTTTAGCTTACATAATTCAACAATTAGAAAATTGTAGTCGCTTGTTTTTATATTTTTTGTGTTATTGAATCATATAGAATGCTTTAATCTCTTCAAATAAAATATCACTTGTCATTGTTATTTAATTTGAACATTACTTTTATATTGAATGTAATAAGCTATACTTTCATTTATTCTATTTACCACAATATAACCACTTTAAATAGAATAACATAATAAAAAAGCACATAAAAAAGAAGCGTATGAGACAAAGCATAACTAAATGCAAGGTTAAAACCGCATTTAATAAGACCAAAATTGGTACTTTGTGCTTCATACACTTCTCAAATTATATTTTCAACTTACGCTTGAACTAATTCATTTTTTGATTAATTTTAGCGTTACGCTCAATCATTTTATCAAAATAACCATCATAACGTGTATATTCTTCGTCGGTAATTGGTTCCATATTAAGACGGCTACCCAAATCCTTCAGCGCATATAATAATTGAAACATTACGTCTTGCACAGTAATTTCTCTACCAAGCAATGTTTCTAGTGATGCCATACACTGTGGGTCAATATCCGGATATTTAAATTTAGTTGCAGCTCCATTTAAGGCATGCGCATAAAAGTCCTTCATCATGCTCGCACGTTCACTACCATCACCTTCGACACATAAATACACTTGTACTGCTATGCCACCTCGTACACGACGTTGTGAAATACCTGCAAACTTTTTCCCGTTAATACTTAAGTCAAATTTTCCTGGACAATATGATTGTTCTATCTCATGAGTTTCAATTTCTACATCTTCATCTTCAAACATCTTGGCAATCAATAAATACATCACCGTAAATGCCTCATCAATCGTCACTTCATTTTTCCCTTTAAAAATCAAGGAAATATTCAGAATACCTTGGTCCAATACCACACCAAGTCCACCAGAATTTCTAACGATAGCATTATATCCACGCACATCAGTCAAGTAACGAATGCCTTCATGTAAAAATGGCAATCTAGAATCATGAATCCCCAGAATCACAGTATGCTGATGAATCCAAGTTCGCACCACATTACTTGATGCACCATTACCTACACTTTCTGAAAACGTATCATCAAACGCAAAGGACTGCATCGGTTCTAAACCAGATGAATGATCAATATAGCGCCAATCGATACCATTAAAATATTTGCTTGTTAAATCCATTATTGTAATGTTTGAGCAGCAGTGATGATTGATAAGTTATAAACATCTTCAGTAGAACAACCTCTTGATAAATCGTTCACTGGTGAATTTAGTCCTTGTAATACTGGACCTACTGCGTCAAATCCTCCTAGACGTTGTGCAATCTTATAACCAATATTACCTGCTTCTAAGCTTGGGAATACGAATACATTTGCATCACCTTGAATTTGAGCTCCTGGTGCTTTTTTGGCAGCAACTTCAGGTACAATTGCAGCGTCAAATTGGAATTCACCGTCTACAACGATATCTTCTAAATTATCAGCTTTAATCTTTTCTTGAGCTAAACTTACAGCATTCGAAACTTTTTCAACGTCATCTGATTTTGCTGAACCTTTAGTAGAGAAGCTCAACATTGCAACACGTGGTGACATGCCAAAGCTTTGTGCAGATTTTGCACTTTCGATAGCAATCTCTGCTAAATCTTGTGCTTCAAGTGTTGGATTAATCGCACAGTCTCCAAAGATATATTGTTGATCATCTTTAATCATAAAGAAGATACCTGATGTTTTTGATACGCCTGGTTTTGTTTTGATGATTTGTAATGCAGGACGCACTGTATCTCCAGTTGAATGCGCTGCTCCACTTACTAGGCCTTCCGCTTTACCTGTGTAAACAAGCATTGTTCCAAAGTAGTTGACATCTTTCAACATTTGTTCAGCTTGTTCTTGTGTAGCTTTACCTTTACGACGTTCCACGAAAGCTTCAACGAGTTCAGCTTTTAATTCACTCGTTTCAGGGTCGATAATTTCTAAATTTGAAAGATCTAAACCTTTTTCAGTAGCTAAAGCTTCAACATTTGCTTTGTTACCTAATAATACAGGTGTTACATAATCTGTAGCTTGTAGTTGTGTTGCTGCTGTTAATACACGTTCATCTTCTCCCTCAGGCAATACGATTTTAACATTTTTTCCTGAAAGTTTTTCTTGTAATACATCTAATAAAGACATAATGGCCTCCTCGAGTTTTTTATATTCACTTTTCACAATCATTATACGCCATTTTTTTATAGAATTCCATGTCACTAATTTGTAATCATTTACTTATGTTATACCACTACCTTTATGGTAAAATTTTTAAGTGTAGACAAGAATTTATAAAGGAGCGATTAAGATGCCACAAGCACCAGAAACGTTAGATGGATGGTATAGTTTACATTTATTATATGCTATTGATTGGACAGGTTTACGTTTAGTTCCAAATGAAGAGCGACAAGCGCTTGTTGAAGAATTACAATCATTTTTAAACAAGCATGAATCAGCACGTACAAACAATACTGGTGATCATGCATTTTATAATATTACCGGTCAAAAGGCGGACATTTTATTATGGGCACTACGTCCAGAAATGAAAGATTTAAATGCCTTTGAAAATGAATTTAACAAATTAAAGATTACGGATTACTTAATTCCAACTTATTCATTTGTTTCTATCATTGAATTAGGAAATTATCTTGCAGGGAAATCCGATGAAGATCCATATGAGAATCCACATATTAAACCACGTTTATTCCCTGAATTACCAAGATCAGAATATATCTGTTTCTATCCAATGGATAAACGACGTAATGAAACTTATAACTGGTATATGTTACCTCTAGAAGAAAGACAAGAACTTATGTATAACCATGGTAAGATTGGTCGCAAATATGCAGGAAAAATCAAACAATTTATCACTGGTTCTGTTGGTTTCGATGACTATGAATGGGGTGTAACACTTTTTGCTGACGACCCATTACAATTCAAGAAAATAGTATACGAAATGCGCTTCGATGAAACAACAGCACGCTATGGTGATTTTGGTAGTTTCTATGTAGGTCATGTAGTTACAAAAGACGAATTACAAGATTTATTCAACGTATAAACTACTTCGAATCGTAATTTATGATAGCCAAAGACGCCCTCAAATGATGAGGTCGTCTTTTTTGTTGTCTTCTATTGTATTAACTAAAGTTTCTTAAATGCCAACCCATTCATTTCAATTTGTAATTATAAGTTCTAACGATAGATAAGCACTAACTGACATACAATAGCTACAAAAAAAGAGGGCCCGTTGAAACATTCAGTTCAATGGGCTCTCTTTTTACTAGGATGCTCACCCTAGCCTGTTTTGTGTAGTGTGTTTGGGAGAACTTTAATCACTACTTAATTTAATTATTAACTGCTAAACAAACTGTGAGATTGTCGCTACTCAATATCAAGTTGTAACAGTTAACTAATATTATATTAACCTATTTGCAATAATTGAAACATATTTGACTTTCTAGAGTTGCACTAAATATAATAGCTCTAAATTTTATAAACAAAACAAGCATAAATTTATGCTTATTTATCATAGATATCGTGTTAGAATAAACGTAATCTTAGTAATTTCTATTTCCAAGCTATTTAGGAATTAAACATCGCGCAATTACAAAATCTTACTTACTGGTGATCTAATGACAAATTATCCTCAAACTATTGACAGTTATGATGAAAAGCTGGCCAAAGATATTATCGTCTTGGCTGGTAGAATATTGCTTGAATCTGGCGCTGAGGGATCTCGTGTCGAAGATACAATGACCTATATTGCTCATACACTTGGTTATACCGAAAGTAATAGTTTCGTCACAAATACTGTTATAAACTTTATGCTACATGATGAAACCTATCCAAGAATTTTCAGGATAAAAACAAGAGATACAAATTTACATAGAATATCTGAAACCAATAGAATTTCTAGACGTTTAGCCAGTGGCGATATATCAGCTGAAGATGCTTATCAAGCACTAGGTAAAATTCGTACATCACAAAGCATTAACCATGATTTGCTTTTCAAATTTATCGCTGCCGCAATCATATCGGTAAGTTTCTTATATTTACAAGGAGGCCACTTTGTCGATGTAATTACAGCGCTGGTTGCAGGTGCTTTTGGCTATTTAGTGGTTGAAGTGTTAGATCGTAAATTACAGGCACAATTTATTCCAGAATTTGCTGGTGCTATGGTTATTGGATTAATAACCGTTATAGGACGTGAATTATTCCCCGGTGGTTCCGGTGCAACAATCATAATTGCTGCTGTGATGCCAATCGTTCCAGGTGTATTGATAACCAATGCAATTCAAGATTTATTTGGTGGACATATGTTAATGTTTACGACCAAATCACTTGAAGCACTGGTCACTGCATTTGGTATCGGCGCGGGTGTTGGTACGATTCTCATAATTTTTTAGGAGTAATGTCTATGTTTTGGATATTAAATTTAGTATTTAGCTATACTGCTTCATTGTTTTTTGGAGTCATTTTCGATGTGCCGAAGCGCTTGTATAACACGGTCGGCTTCGTTGGTGCAAGTGGTTGGATGATTTACACATTATTCTATGAAACCTTTGAATTACATACTATTTATTCTAGTTTCTTCGGCAGCTTAGTCTTAGGAATTCTCAGTCATATTATGGCACGAGTTAAGAAGGAACCAGTGATTCTCTTTATGATTCCTGGTATCATCCCTCTCGTTCCAGGAGGCTTGGCATTCGATGCAACGAAAAACCTTGTATTATTAGAATTTAGTAAAGCCATCAATACGATGTTAGAAGTTACGTTAATCGCTGGTGCCATTGCACTTGGTTTATTATTTGCAGATCATTTCTTTAAACTGATATTATCTGACAAATACAAACTCAGTCGCCATCGTAAACCTTAATACTTATACTCTCTTTCTAAATAGCGTTCATCGCTCACATGTGCCAGATTATATAATAGTTATTAACCTATAAATGTTTGAACTATAATTTCCAATTTCAAAAATAGAAAACTATGTCTTGTTGGAATAATTCTCTTTTTATATAAAATCATAATTTTTCAATAGCTATTTTGGCAAGACAGCTACGATAAAAATACTAGTCAAATAGCAAAGGTTCAACGCCTTATCAATAAAGCAAACCAACTATAAAAATATTATCTATTCTATGACCCATAAATGCGTTTATTTTCATTTATGGGTTATTTTTCAAGATTTATTTACAGTATATGTTTTCACATTATGTGTTGCTGTTCTCTTTTACACCTTCAATCATCCATGTCGGTATAAAGAGCAATAGGAATAGTACAAATGTTACGAAGAAAGCAACATGAAATGCTTGTAATTGATTTTGCAATAGTTGAGACATACTACTTACTAATGTTGATAAGATGGCAGCTCCGAAGCTCGCGCCCACATTCTCAATCATACTAATACCTACACCTGCTTCAGATAACTGGTGATCCTCCAAACCTTGGTAAGCATTTGTTGTAAATGGCAACATAATACCGCCTACACATAATCCGCGAATAAATAATGCCACTTCAAAATAAATCATCGGTGTGTTTACAGACATAACAACAAACGGAATCGTAGACACAATAGAACAAACCAGGCTAATCATTAAAATTACTTTAACTCCATATTTATCAGCTAAGATACCAATAAACGGTCTAGCAATTAACATACCTAATCCTTGTGGAATCAATGCAATAGAAATACCAACTGTATTGTAATCATTTAAATTGGCAATAAATAATGGAAATATAATCATCGGACCTAAAATGGCACAATTCGCAATAAATAACCCCATTGTCGAGCTTAAAAAATTACGTTTTTTAAACAAAGTTGTAGGTAAAATGGTCTGATAATTTCTAACTTTATTGTAATAACCATAACTCCATATCAGTATGATAGTTATTAGTGCAAATATAATAGTCACTCGGTTGATTAAACTATGCTGGTTTGTTGCTTGTGTTATACATAACATAGTAGACAAACAAATCAATGTTAATAATAATATGCCTATCTTATCAAACCCTTTTTCTTTATTAAAAGGTTCAAAGTTAGGCAAAAAATAAATTAAAATGGGCACAATGACGACCATAATATATACATTAATATAAAAAATCCACTGCCAGTTTGCATATTCAACAATCATACCTCCTAATATTGGACCTAGCATAGGACCTAAAATCATTGGTGTCGTTACTATTGCAATGATTCTGTTTAAATAGGATTGATCAGTAACTTTCACTAAAAGTGTCATCATTAAGGTAGAAATAATGCCTCCGCTTAATCCTTGGAATACTCTAAATAGAATAAATAGTTGAACCGTCCCACTTAATGCCACACATAATGACATCACAGCAAATACAATTAATGCATATATATAAATCCATTTACTATTAAATTGATTCATTAACCATCCTGCAATAGGTACTGCTATTCCAATTGCGAGTGTATAGCCAGTAATCCCCCATTGTATAGTCTTGAGCGTTGCATTAAAGTCGTGTGTTAAGTCTGAAATAGCAATGTTTATCATAGTAGCATCAAGCATTGGTGCAATGGCACCTAATACGATCAACCAAGCCATTAACATCATATGTCGTGGTATCTTATTTAATGATTGCGTCATCCTGCAACCTCCTTATTGTTTCTCAGGAAACAATATACCTCGATTTTGTTTCCTAGTCAACAATAAGTGTAGATAAAATGAACTCAATCATTGTTCAATTGAGTTCCTAACCTTAATTTATTAATTTCTGTTGTTTATTTCTTTCGTTAAATGCGCATTATATTTACTTAAAAAATCTAACATTACATCATACGCTTCATCAGTTACGGTATCAAATACTGGTTTATCACGTTCTCTAAATTTATTATGTAATGATGCATGAAGCACAGCCACTTCTTGTCCTTTATCAGTTAATTGAAAATAAATTTCTTTTTTATTCTGTGTTTCTCTAAAACTTTCTATAGCACCTTTGTCGATTAATTTTTTAGTCAATTTACTAATCGCTCCACGTGTCATAAAAAGCTTTTTCGATAATTTACTTACATTAGGCTTATTCAACTTATCAATCGCATCAATACAATGCACTTCAGTTGGTGTATAACCCTTTAAATGTTCTTCCATAACAGGTTTATTAAGCCACACAATCTTATCATATACTTCCTTGATATCATTTAATAACTGTTCTGACTTATCCATGATATCACTCCTTTTCTACTCTACATAAACGCTGACCACTAGCTTACTCACAATATATCATATCATATACCTCAAACATAAAAATCCTCACATCACTTTGATTGATGTAAGGATTTTTATGATTCGCCAAATAGACAAATAAAATAATGTAATTTGCATTTATTATAACTAAAAAATATTATTGATTTGCTTTAGTTGACTTATTTTCATTAATTAAATCTACCAACTCGTCTTCAGTTCGATTCAAAATAAGTTGACTCAATTTGTCATTATCCATCTGTTTCAATTTAGGATAACGAACAAAGAAGAAAATCAAACCAATGACCAACCAACCGGCTAAAGCAATATATGAAGGTATCGATAATGATGCCGGTGAGCCTGGAATCAATAATAAACATAAGAATATAAATGAAACAATCGTTCCTAAAATAGCAAAGGTCTTGTAAACCGGCCCATAAGTGTTGCTCGCCTTGTTATAGCTAAATAACTTAGCAGCTGATAAACAAGTTATAAAATATGCTATAGAAACACCTGTTGAAGACATATCTACAATCCATGTTAAAGCTGTTCTACCCAACCATGGTGCAATTAAAGTAATTGTTACTAAAAAGATAATTGCTACATATGGTGTTTTAAAACGTGGATGCAGTTTACTAAACACAGTTGGCATGATACCTGCACGTCCCATTGAGAAGAGCAATCGACTTGAACTCATTAAGAATCCATTAAGTCCTGTAAAGATCCCCATTATAATGGCGATTGCAAGTACTGCTAAGCCAATATAACCAAAGGCCTCTTGTGTTACTGCGCCTGTTAACCATAAATTACCGTTTAAACTTTTACTTGATGTACTTAACCATCCAGTAAAGAAAATCATTACAACATAAGTGATTGCAGCAGCTAACAAGCTGTAGACAATTAATTTAAATGTCTTGTTTGGAGAGAAATTAAATTCTTCAGCCGTCTGTGGTATGTTGTCAAATCCTACATATGCCCATGGCGCAACTGCTACGATTGCAACAATCGATGTTAACCACCCTGAATGCTCGTTAGTAAGTGGCTGTAAATTCTCTAATGAAAAGTTACTGCCAAAGAAAGAGCCGAAGAATAATAATAAAATTGTGATAACCATTGCAACACAGAAATAATATTGTAGCGATCCTGATACGCTAGCACCTACAATAGCTATAAACATAAACACAATTAATAATAGTGATGCGATAATAATTTCAGTTATGTAAACATCCCATCCAGCTACCGTATAAAGCTTGCCCGTTTTCAATACATCAGGCAATAGGAACTTAATTAATAAGCTAAAGGCTGTCGCATTTAAGGCAACAACACAGATATAACCAAAGGTTAAGAACCATGATGAGAAGAAACTAACATATCTACCAAATCCTAAAAAACTAAAGGCAAATGCACCCCCAGAAACAGGAAATCGTTCTACTAAAGCACCATAACTAACTGCAATAAGTATCATCAGTAATGCACCAATGATTAAACCAATCGCACTAGACATAGGACCAGATTTAGCAATCCAATCTCCTGGTAGGATAAATGCACCCCAACCTATACAAGAACCGTAAGCAATTGCCCAAACAAATTTTTCAGACAAGTTCTGCTTTAAGTCCCCTCTATCTACTTGCACATCTTTTTTATCCATAAATAAAATTCACCTCATGGAATGTATTTAACCACAAGATGAATTCTTAAACAATTATAATTTAACTGTTGCAATAATTAACATTAACCAACCTACTATAAACAATACGCCACCAATTGGAGTAATTGCACCTAATATACGTGTTTGCGTCAATGCTAATATATATAATGAGCCACTGAAAAATACAATACCGAAGAACATCAACCAACCAGCCCAATTAACGTTAATTGAAGTCGTACCACTTATAATACCAATCGCTAATAATCCTAAACCGTGATACATTTGATACGTTGTAGCCTTCTCCCAAACTGACATATATTTAGCTGACAATTTGTTTTCCAATCCATGGGCTCCAAATGCCCCCGTACCAACTGCCATCATCGCATTTAAAGCACCTAATATAATAAATAATTTCATCATGTTTGCTATATCCCTTCTATATTAAAAGTCAAAAATAGATTCGCCATTACCTAATTCATCATCAGTAACCATTCGATTTCCTGACACAGCGTTATCACTTGTCGTCGTTTGTTGCTTTAATGGTACATGACCACCCATCGCCTTCAACTCAGCCATTGATATTTCATCGCTCTTCGGTTGATTCGTTGTTACCGATGTATTTGATTGTGATAATCCTTGTGAATGTGCAGATTTAGATAATACCTGTCGTTGCTCATAGAATGATACATTGTTCGAATCACTTGTTACAAGTTCTGTCAATGTACGTATTGCATAGATATGTTTTTCAAATTCAACTTTACTACTCGCTTCATCAGCTTGCACAAGCTCTTGTTCAATAAGTTGAATTACTTTTTCCTTTTCCATATATTATTCCTCACCTTCACACCAGTTAACTGGACTAATTCCATGTGACTCAAGGTATGCGTTCACTTGTGAATATGGTTTCGAGCCAAAGAATCCTCTATATGCTGATAATGGGCTCGGATGGGGCGCTGTGATTACATGATGTTTCTCTGTATCAATTAGTTTGATCTTTTGTTGTGCAGGTTTCCCCCACAATACGAATACTACGTTCGATAAATAGTGAGATACTGCCGCTATTACTTCATCCGTAAATATTTCCCAACCAATATCTTTATGTGAATGCGCTTCGCCTTGGCGAACTGTTAATACCGTATTTAATAATAATACACCCTCTCTCGCCCAATCTTGTAAGTGCGGAGAGTTTCTGTGACAGCCAATATCATCTTCTAATTCTTTATACATATTTCTCAACGATGGTGGAAATTTAGCATTGGGTTGCACTGAAAAAGCTAACCCGTGTGCTTGATTTGGTCCATGATAAGGATCTTGACCTAAAATAACTACCTTTACTCGCTCAAAAGGTGTTAAATCAAAGGCTTGGTATATGTCTTTTCTATCTGGATAAACGATTTGTGTCGTATATTCATTTTCCAAAAAATCATGCATCGCTTGAAAGTCGTGTTTTGTCGTAATTTCATGAAATATATCGGACCATTCCATATAGTGAATCACCTCATTGTATATATTAACATATAGCAAACTTCTACGTTACTACTACATCTATTAAACTCATTTAAACAATCCAAAGATTATATAAATTCTCATTATTTAGAATAGTCGACAATCGTGGTATGATATTATCATATAAAAATATAGGGAGTGAACTTCAATGGCTTTAAAGAAAACACTAACAATTGCTGGTTCTGATACAAGCGCTGGTGCAGGTATGCAAGCAGACTTGAAAACATTTCAAGAGTTAGATACTTATGGCATGGTGGCGTTGACTTCTATCGTGACTATGGATACAAAAACATGGTCTCATGATGTTACACCATTGCCATTTGATGTATTTGAAAAGCAACTTGCAACTGCTATCTCTATTGGACCTGATGCAGTCAAAACAGGGATGTTAGGAACTGAAGAAATTATCAAACGTGCCGGTGAAGCATTTGTTGAATCAGGTGCTGACTATTTTGTCGTAGATCCAGTTATGGTTTGTAAAGGGGAAAATGAAGTACTAAATCCTGGGAATACAGATGCAATGATTAAGTACTTGTTACCAAAGGCAACTGTAGTGACACCAAACTTATTTGAAGCGGGTCAATTAGCCAACTTAGGTACATTGACTTCGATCGAGGACATGAAAGAAGCAGCTAAAATTATTCATGACCACGGAGCACAACACGTTATCATCAAAGGTGGTAAGGCTTTAGATCAAGATAAATCTTATGATTTATACTTTGATGGCGATAAATTCTATCAATTATCTACAGATATGTTCCAACAAAGTTACAATCATGGGGCTGGTTGTACTTTTGCTGCAGCAACAACTGCTTATTTAGCAAATGGCAAATCACCTCGTGAAGCAGTTATCGCTGCTAAAGCATTTGTAGCATCTGCAATTAAACATGGTTGGAAGATGAATGAATTCGTCGGACCTGTAGATCATGGTGCTTATAACCGTATCGAACATATTGATATCGATGTAACTGAAGTTTAAAGTCGCTTTAGAACGATATACAATCTCTCAAAGGTAGTCGCATACTCGCTATGCAACTACCTTTTTTGTTTGTGTCCATATTCCTTCAACTCATGGCTGCATTATTATATAGAAGGAATTCATGCTAATTATTTCTCATAGATACTAAATTTGTTGTTTTAAATTCTTGCTTAAATGCGATCAATGTTAGTGTCTGACATACCTTAAATATAGTTAACATGAGCTTAACATTCTAGTACGACAATAGTCTGAATTAAAGTTGATACTACAGACTCATGATAAATATAACGTATTATATTACTATATTAAGTGTAGAGAGACAAAGGAGGGAATTACAACATGATTATCTACAAACAGACAATCGAAAATGGAAACCCAATTTATGAAATTATCACCAAGACCTTTAAATCGATAACTGTTAAATTTGATGAGAACTTTAGTAAAAACGAATTATATAAGTTACTCTCTCTACTTGAAGGTGATGTTGATAGTATGAAATTAAGCTATTAATCACATGATTGAACGAACATCAAAGACTAAACAGATAAAACTCGATGAACAAATTCAGAAGAACATAAATAACTACCCCAAAAAAATATGAAGTTAAAACTCAAAAGTATGATTAAAGTTGTCCCCTTTAGTCTACTTTGCATAAAACATTCCTAAAAACACTCACCCTAATTGGCATAACGCCCATTCGACCAAAGATTGTCCCCTTTGTCACTTGGAGAGCAACTCGAAGTATTGTCGTTAACACGTGTTATGCCAATAGAACAAGGAGGTTGTCATATGACAGCCTCCTTGTTTTTTGCTCTTTAGTTAATTTAAATAAATATTCGTTACGTTCGACACCTTATACTTCAAATAACTCGATTTACCAAAGTATCTATCATACACATTTCCGCTTACAATCGAAAGAGAATCGGTCATTCTATTCCTTTCGGTCTGACATCTATACCACACATATCTACTTAAATTAGAAAACCGTTTCTAAGAAACCAAGCTCATAAAACATAGTACAGCATAGAAAAACACTCAGATAAATTGGATGAATTCATCTGAGTGCTATAGTTCTGAAATTTACAATCCAGAATCTCTTTTATTCAATATAGTGCGATATTCCATGCACTTATTTTTCATTCTAAATATTTCAATGTCCTAGACATGAAACAATTAACAGTATTTATTATTCCAATACTATTTTTTCTAGTAATTAAACACGTTTGTCTTTGGCCCACCACAATGCTTTTTCTGGGTTGTTGGCGTAATATTCATATTCTTTATCATTTTGTACGTTTGGATAAGAACCTTTTAATGATTTACCTGCCGTACTTACATGTAATAATGAAATTACAATTATTCCAACGACACTCATTGCTGCTAAATAATAAGCTGGAGATAATGGGTCTCCCGTTTTCGCTACTAATGAAGAAGCGATTAATGGCGTTGTACCACCAAATAATGATACAGATACGTTAAACGTTACAGCTAAAGTTCTATATCTAATATGTGTATAGAACATTGTCGGTAAAGAACCAGGCATCGTCGCTTCATACGTAGATAAGAAGAAACCTAGAATAAAGATACCGATGATAATCAATACTAATGATTTAGATTGGAAGAATGAGAACGATACAACACTAAACAATGCTGTTCCGATTAATCCAATTAAGAATACTTTCTTTTCACCAATCTTATCGGCAACTCTACCAAACATTAACGCTAATGGGATCATAATCGCCATTACAATCGTAATTAAAAATGAAACAGTTGTGCTATCTAGTTTAATTATTTCTTGTAAATATGAAGGCATATATGAAGTTACCATATAGTTAGTACAGTTGAAGAATGCAACTGCAACGAAACAAACAAGAATATCTTTATAGTAATATCTTAAGATTGTAAAGAAATGAATATTGTCTCTTTTCGGTTGTGTCGCAACATCATTTTCATATACCGGCGACTCTTCTAGACGTCTTCTTAAATAGAAACCAAAGATACCTAAGAATAGTCCAAGTATAAATGGAATTCTCCAACCCCAAGATGCCATTTGTTGATCATCTAAGAAGAAGAATAATAAACCACTTAAAACCGAAGCTGCAATGTAACCAGATAAAGTACCAATTTCTAGTCCACAACCAAGTGTATTTCTTTTATTATCAGGTGAAGATTCCGCTACGTACACCATTGCACCTGCATATTCTCCACCAGTTGAAAATCCTTGTAACACCCTACCAAATAGCAGTAGTATAGGTGCCCAAACACCAATTTGATCATATGTAGGTAATAGTCCGATTAACAATGTTGAAAATGCCATCATGATAATCGTGGTTGTTAATACTACCTTTCTACCATACTTATCCCCGATAATACCAAAGATGATACCACCAACAGGTCTAAGTAAGAATGCAATTGCAAATGTTGCAAAGGTAAAAATAGTTTTGAGTTGATCATTTTCTACCGAACTGAAAAAGTTTTGTCCGATTATAACTGCTAAATAAGAATATAAACCAAAGTCAAACCACTCCATCGCATTACCAATACCAGTGGCAAATACCGTTTTTTTAGCTGCTTTAGGATCTACCTTATTTATGTTACTTTTATCAAAATCCTTATCATAATCCATGAACATGTCACTCCCCTTAACATGTTATATTATTATACGTAGTTAATCTATTTTGTCAAATTGAATACAATTCTCTAATTTCCTATTTTTTATTTTTATTCATTTTGCAATAAATCAAAAAAACAAGACAGAAGAATTTTACAATTTTTGAAAACCACTTTTTTAACTACATACAATTTATATACATACCTTTAAATTTTAAGGATGTGGATTTTTACCCTTTTATCCGAATTTGAAACAATGATATGACCTACTTCAGCAAGTTCAAACTGGATGAATTCATTTATTTCAACAGGTTCAACATATTTAATTTTATAATTTGTCCATGAAATATTAAGGCTTAATTTCGCTATTTCTACAACCAACTGACCTGGCACAAGTTGTTGATGGATTGGATTTTTATCATGAACAAGTTGCAAATAATCTAACACTTCATTTTTTGCTATTCGAATCATTACGTCACCTTTCTCAAAAACACTTGAGTGATATTAATACACTTTTTAGAATTTTTATTCATTTCTAACTTGTAGCTATATTGGATGAATTGTTTGATTTTTCTTTGCTTTATCATTGTTAATTTTGCTGTATATTGATTTCCAACATAGATATCTTCAAATTGTTCAATTATTGTTTCTTGTAATAACAAAGTTTCTTGCTCAAATTTATGAAACATTTTAAACTTTGGCCAAATTCGTGCACATTGCAAAGGTGGTACTATATTGTTTATGGGTTGTTTGAAAAAGCTATAATATTGAGCAACTTCCTCTTGAGAAAAGTTAATCTCTAACGTTTCCTCTCCATCGTTCAAATAAGACTGCATTCCCCATTCCACCTCCAATGCCCATTGTCGCAATCGTTCGTTGTTTGTTATTCATATAAAATAAACGTGTAACTAATGCTGCGCCACTCGCACCATAGGGATGCCCCATTGCTAGCGCACCTCCATATATATTTAATTTATCATCTGGTATTTTTAGAGCGTGTTGACTGGCGATAACTTGAGAGGCAAAGGCTTCATTTAACTCTACAGCATCAATATCAGCCATTGTGAATTCTGCATCAGTTAATAAACTTGTAACAGCCGGTACTGGACCTATGCCCAAAACTTCAGGTGAAACACCCTTAGTCTTGCTATGTTTAAATAGCAAACCTTGATCAAATCCATGATGTTTTGCTAATTCACGTTCCATAACTATAAGTAATACTGCTCCATCATTTTTCATACAACTATTTCCAACTGTAACTGTTCCTTGTTCTAATAATGGCTTAAAACGATTTAAAGTATGTACTGTTAAGTTAGGCTTGATACTTTCATCCTCATCAAATTGTTGACCTCTAATTTTCAAAGGAATTATTTCATTTGGTATAATGCCATCAGTGTAAGCTTGTATTACTTTTTGATGACTTTGCCATGCAAATGTATCCTGTTGCTCGCGAGACACTGCATATAATTTGGCAACATTTTCTGCCGCTTCAATCATCGATGGATCGATATGCTCAGGAGCAAATGATGCGCGCTCAAAAAATTCCGGAAGCTGTGTATCATAGACTGACTGAGGACGTTTAATCTTCCATGGCGAGCGGCTAACGCTTTCCACCCCTCCGGCAATATAGATATCACCTGCACCCGCTTGAATCATTCGACAAGCATGAATGACAGACTCTAATCCTGAGCCACATTGTCTATCGATTGTAAGTCCAGGAATTTCATCACTTAAATGAGCTTCTAACAAAGCCTTACGTGCAATATTACCGCCATTTCCAACAACATTACCTAGCACTACATCATCTATTTCCCCCATAATAAATGGGTAAGTTTGTTTAAAATAATTGAATAAAGGGGCTAACAACTGCTCTGGTTCCAAATGGCGTAATTGCCCCCCGTACTTTCCAAATGCTGTTCGTTTAGCTGCGACAATAACTGGTTCTCTCATCCCTTATCCCCACTCTCTCTATACCATTGTTTCATCTTATGACGTGCTATTTTCCCACTTACAGTATATTCAAATTGTTCAACTCTGATTAATTTTGATGGAATCTGATATCTTGGAATTTGCTGTGATAAGTAGCACTTTAAGTCAATGTAGTCTATTGATGTTGGGGCTTTGTACAATAGAATAGCTATCTCTCCAAATTTAGGATGTGCTTGTCCAATAACTAACACTTCATCAAACCATCCCGTACCTTTAATTGCTTCCTCAACTTCAGATGGATAGACATTCCTACCACCAATAATCAAACGGTCATGTTCTCGACCATGTAAATAGAGATAGCCCGCATCATCCATAGATGCAAAGTCTCCAGTGCGAATCCATTCATCTTGTTGAAATCCTTGATCTACGTATCCACTAAACACCATATTACTATTAATATTAAGTGTGCCAATCTGATTATGATCTTGGTTATCGAAACGAACAAATACATTATCAAATAATTTACCTACCGAGTTAGTAGGCGCCTGATTATTGTAATTGTAACTAATAAAACTCGCTTCAGATGTTCCGAAAAATTCTACAACAATTGCCTTAGGAAACATGAGTGACACTTTTTCCCTAATGTGTGGTGCTAATTTATCTCCACTACTAAATATAAAATGTTGCCCATTTAGTTGCTGATAACCTGTGAGGCATGCAATTAACATCGTAGGCACTAAAAATAGAGCAACTTGCTGTTGTACTGCTGTAATTTGATCTATAAATAATGCTGCACTAAATGTTTGCTGTCCTATAAATGATCTCCCGCTATATAATGCATAAATACATGCATATAGCGATAATGAGTGAGATAAGGGACCAGGCGCTAGTATTGTCGATATTGTTGTTGTTAGTAGTTTTTCATTTTCTACATAAGAATTTATCCAAGATGGTTCATCTCTATAATATGCCTTTGGTAAACCTGTCGTACCAGATGTAAAACCAATATGTAATAACTGTAACTCCGTATTATCATATGTATCTTGTTGTGAATAACCCGTAGTAATAACAGTTAATTTATCATCCATAACATATGGAATTTGATAATGAGCTAATATCTGCTTACGTTGTTTATTCGTCCATCGAAAATCACATACGCATGGTATATTACCTTCACTTAAAACAGCTAGATAGTTAACAATCAGTAATAGAGGTTGTTGCATCGTTAATGCCACAATATTATTTGACTCCAACTTTGAAATTGGCTGTCTTGCTCGATTAATTTCAGCTTGTAATTGTGCATATGTTAATTGCTTTCCATCAAAATCAAGGGCAATCTGCGATCCTTGTTGTTCAGCATATTTTGCTATCTTATTTAGTAGTTGCATCATATCCACTCTCTTTGTAAACTTTTATATTTTATATATTAACATTTTATAGTCACTTTATGCTTTTGAAAAAAATACAAATAGGGTGACCGATGACATATTAATCCCTATTTTCAGACTCAACACTAGCAATTCATTATTGAAACAACAATATATTCAAGGATTTTGCTATAAAAGTGGTATAGTTTCCCATTTATGTCGAGTAAATACACCTTGCATAAAAAAATAACGCTAAACCACCAACTTAATCGTCGATGATTTAGCGTCACCTATTTCTTCTTATTTAAATAATATATAAGTCATTACTACAATGCAATTTTACATTTGTAACTTACTCTAAGTTTGCATGATTTTGTTGCATTGTTTCTTCGTCAACTTTCAATGCACTCATTAAGTCTAAGACAATACTGTCTAAGAAAATTTGTGCCGCTTGTTCAAATAAACTTCCTAAAGGTTGTGCTGAACCTTCTGCATCATACTTTGTACCTGCTGGAAGTTCAATAATCGCATTTGCTAAGTCACCAATTGGAGATGATGGTTTTGTTGTTAATAATACAACTTCTGCACCGACAGATTTCGCTTTATCTGCTAATAATCTTAAATGTTCTGTAGAACCAGAACCCGAAATAATAACAAATATATCTTTGTCAGTAATAGAAGGTGTCGTTGACTCACCAACAACATGTGCTACCTTACCCAATTGATTTAATCTCATTGCAAAGCTATTCGCTACAAACCCTGAACGACCTTTTCCAGATACAAATACCTGTTCTGCTTTAATGATTTGCTTTAAAAATGTCTCCGCTTCACTATCTTTCACATGCGATAATGTGTTATCAAGTTCATCAAGTATTAAACGGTAGTTTGTAATTTCAGTCATTATTATTTTCCTTCAATAGCCGCTTTACATTGTTTTGCAGCTTCAACAGGGTCATCAGCATTTGCAATGCCGCCACCAACAATAATTAGGTCAGGATCTTCAGCCACGATATCTTTAATTGTTTCTGGCTTAATTCCACCTGCTACAGCTACTTTTGAATTGCTAATTACTGATTTAACTTGACGTAAACTATCTAACGGAGAAACACCTTCTGCTTGTAAATCATAACCAGTATGGACAGCGATATAATCTGCACCTAGTGCATCAAGTTCTTTCGCACGTTTTTGTAAATCTTGTACCGCAATCATATCTACTAATAATTGTTTACCATGTTTGTGTGCTTCCTCAACAGCTGCTTTGATTGAAGCGTCTTCAGCTACACCAAGAATTGTAACTACATCTGCACCATATTTAACCGCTTGGCTCACTTCATAATCTGCAGCATCCATAATTTTTAAGTCAGCTAGAACTTTCACACCATCAATATTATCGCTTAAATGTTTTACAGCTGGTAAACCTTCATTAATTACAATAGGTGTACCAATTTCTACGATATCCACATGATCTTTAACTTTATTTGCTAATTCTGCAGCATCCTCTTTATTTAATAAATCAATTGCTAGTTGTAATTCCAATATAATCATCCCTTCTATTGTAATAAATGTGTTTATCTACTTACACATTACATTTAAACATTAATTATCTAACTTTACACATCATCTGTTTACCCTTAGTTATTTCTATTAAACGACCGGTTCAATTCTCGGTGCTGAATCATCATCTACATATATTTCTACATTAGGATGTGCATGTAAGATAGTTGCTGGTACCTCTGGGTCTACTTCATTGTTAGTTAATGCCTCAATGGCTGCCCTTTTTTTCTCACCAAAAGCAATTAAAATAATTCTCTTAGCCTTGAGAATCGTTGCTAAACCCATCGAAATTGCTTGTTTAGGTACTTCATTCTCATCAGCAAAGTATCTACTATTAGCTTGTATGGTGCTTTCTGTTAGATTGACGATATGTGTTGGACTATTAATATCTGTTCCAGGTTCATTAAATCCAATATGACCATTCTCTCCTATGCCTAGTATTTGAATATCAATTGGTCCTTGTTGATTTATCAAATTTTCATACCTAGTTGCTTCTATTGTTAAATCGGATGCATCTCCTTGTGGAATATGGATCAATGATGCATCGAAGTGAGGATATCGACTAAATAATTGATCCCTCATGTATGTGTGATAACTTTCTTTATGTTTAGCATCTAGTCCGACATATTCATCCAAATTAAATGTTTCAATCTGTGAAACGTCTAACTGATTCTTGTGTAATAAATCGACTAAATATTGATAAATTTGAACCATTGTCCCTCCCGTTGCTAAACCAAGTTTACTGTGGGGATGTTGACTCATTTGTTTATATAATTCACACGCTACGTAAAATGATGCATATGAACGCGTACCTAAATTTGTAATTTTCATACCAATTCCCTCCATTAAAATGCTATATCATTCTGCAACAAATTAAGAAGCACTTGTCGATTCCTATACTATAGAATATTGTTGATTTTTAACAGAATAAGCACTTTTTCACAGATTATCATTAAAAACTTAAAATTCTTTGCGAATAATTGAGCAGAGAGTTACATTTCTGTTACTGTTTTTAGTAAAATAGGAAGATAATCATTAATAAAGTAGGATTGTTAGAGATAAAATTCACATTACTAGTAGAAAATGTATACAAGTCCGTTTACACTAGAAGATATACTTCTATATTCTAAATTATTTTGCAATACGCAATGACTATAATTGAATTTTGTAATGTCCGTTTCTAATGGCAAGGAGGCAAAATTTTGGAACAAATTAATGTTGAACAAGTACAGACGCTACTTTCATCATATGAAAATAAACCAGTATATATACATGTAGAAACGACGAACGGTGCTTATGCTGCACATTTCGATCAACGTGTATTTAACGCAGGAACATTTTTACGTAATATACAAGTGACTTATGAACATGCACAACTTAAAGGCGGAGAAAAGGATCCATACAGAGTTGGATTAAAGCTCGTTAACAACGGTTGGGTTTATGTTCAAGGATTAACGCATTATGAAGTAAATGACAATGGTGAATTTCTATTAGCAGGCTTTAACTATGAAGGGCAACTCGCTGCTGCATTAGAAATTAGTACACAACCATTTGAAGTTTAAGGAGGGCGAATCATGACAGAGGAAAGCCACGTATTAGTAATCTTCCCACATCCAGATGATGAATCGTTCTCATCTGCTGGGACACTAGCACGTTATATAGACAATGGCATCCCAGTTACTTACGCATGCTTGACATTAGGACAAATGGGGCGTAACTTAGGGAATCCACCTTTTGCAACACGAGAATCATTACCACATATTAGGGAAAAAGAATTAGAAAATGCAATGGCAGCAATTGGGATTACCGATTTACGAAAAATGGGATTACGCGATAAAACAGTGGAATTCGAACCACACGATGAGATGGATACCATGGTAAAATCTTTAATAGATGAATTACAACCATCCGTAATTATCTCATTCTATCCTAAATTTGCTGTGCATCCAGATCATGAAGCTACTGCAGAAGCGGTAGTTAGAACTGTAGGACGTATGGCAAAAGAAGATCGACCACGCTTACAACTCGTAGCATTTAGCAATGACGCAAAAGAAAAACTTGGTGAACCTGACATTCTAAATGAGATCAGTGATTATAAAGAGGTAAAACTACGCGCATTTGAAGCACACGCATCACAAACAGGTCCATTCTTAGAGCAACTTGCAACACCTGATGTATCTGGACAAGTAAAGAGCTTCTTAGAAGTAGAACCTTATTGGACTTATAACTTTGAATCTTAAGTGGAGGAAATAGCATGACTGAATTTGACTTATCAACGAGAGAGGGTCGATGGAAACACTTTGGTTCTGTCGATCCTGTCGAAGGTACTAAACCAACCGTTAAAGAAAAAATGAAAGACTTACAAAGTACGCATAAAGATTTCTTGTTTGAAATAGAAGAAGTAGGCATTAAGAATTTAGTTTATCCCGTTCACGTGGACCGTTTCCAAACTGCTGGAAACTTCAGCTTTTCAACAAGCTTAAACCAAGATGAAAAAGGCATTAACATGAGCCGTATATTGGAAAGTGTGGAAAAGCATTATCACAATGGTATTGAGTTGAATTTTGATACTTTATATCATGTATTACGTAGCTTACAAGAAAGCATGAATCAATCTTCAGCCGGATTAGATGTTTCTGCAAAATGGTTCTTCGACCGTTATAGCCCAGTTACACAAATTAAAGCTGTAGGTCATGCTGATGTAACGTATGGTATCGCTATTGATGAAAAGGACGTTACACGTAAAGAAATTACGATTGAAGCTGCAGTAACAACACTTTGCCCTTGCTCAAAGGAAATCAGTGAATACTCAGCTCACAACCAAAGAGGTATTGTTACTGTAAAAGCGTATCTAAATAAAGATGTCATATTAAATGACGATTTCAAAGATGTAATCTTAGATGCAATGGAAGCAAATGCGAGTTCAATTCTCTATCCAATCTTGAAACGTCCTGACGAAAAAAGCGTTACCGAACGTGCTTATGAAAATCCTCGCTTTGTAGAAGATTTAATTCGTCTTATCGCAGCAGATTTAGTTGGTTTTGATTGGTTAGATGGCTTTGATATTGAATGTCGTAATGAAGAATCAATTCATCAACACGATGCATTTGCAAAGCTTAAATATAGAAAGTAATCTGTTATCACGCTTTAATTAATATGTGTCATAAATAAATGACAGATAATAACTATATTAACTCGTTAAATAATCGACGCAGTTTACAGGCCAAATATAAAGCAACACTTTCGTTACACTCATTAACTGAGCATGTATACGGAAGTGTTTTTTTATTCCTTTAATTTAAGAGATATGACATCAATCAACATACACAATATATATAAACGAATTATTTATGCAAACCATACCGCTTCAACTACCTCTATTTAGAATTGTTAACATTTATTCAATCCACACCGATACCGACTATAATTAATAAAAACCATTAACTTTGAATAAACAGCACCTCGTTTTTTAAGAATCCACTCCCCCTTATTGCTTAATAAGTCAATTTTTTTACAAATCCTGTTTAAATATTGCTACAAACCGTAGCATATTAACATTAAATATTAAAAAAACATGTGTCACTTTTTAAATTTTTTCGATGTTCAATATACCTCTTCCATATTAAAATTTAACTAATCTAATTCCGGAATATTTATAAATAGGAGTGAGTAAAAGATTTCAGACATTGACTTTCAAATACATTATTTCAATAACAAAGAACTACCAAGTAAAGATTTGCGTACACTATATTTTGTAAATATTTATTATTTATTAGATGGCAATTTAACTATTTTAAACGACACTTGTTTAATAAAATATCAGGAGAAGGAATTATTTTGGGTCCATGATTACGACAATTTTAAGTTAATTGACTTTACTGGCACATTAGTGCGTTTGACTTTTAACAATTTCTATTATCATGAAGTAACTCGTAATTTGAACTTAGAACAAATCGTCAAGCAACCTCCACCGTCACCTAATACAATTGAGCAACAATTCAATACAGTTGTAACTGCTGAAATTGCACATCATTCAACGATGATTCAAACTGCTTTGAACCAATTGATTCAGTATATTTTCCATGTAGATGTACATCATAAAGCTGCCGATGTTACAACTTCAAATAGTGCTATTATTGAAGCAATCGTCAAGCACATTAATCAATGTTCAACTGATAAACATAGTTGTCTTTGGTTTGCACAACGCTATTACTTAAACTATAGTTACCTATCGCGTGAATTTTCAACATTTATGTCCTGCCCACTATCTGAGTATATTTTAGGCTGTAAAATACATGCCTCGACATGCGAATTATCTAGAGGACGCCCTTCAGAACAACTTTGGGAAAAGTATAATTTCAAATCACATCAAGATTACATTGCTCATTTCCAAAGATTTCATCACTGTTCCCCTCATGAAATTGTTCGCCCTGTAACTGATAGATAAATATAACTTCATTGCATCATACATAGCAATATAACTATTTTAATATTGAGGTGTTGAATATGAATTTCATTAATTACGAAGAAAGAAGAAAACTTATCAAAAAAATTATTAAACAAAATCTTCAACTTACATTCGCAGATATCATTATTCTAGACAAGTTATATCAGTTAAATAAAACACAACTAGATTCCACAGAATTAAAGCAAATCTTATTCAATCGTAATATGCCCTTCTCAGTACAATTGAATCATTTAATCAACTCTGGATATTTAACAAAAGTCCGTAATGATTCAGATGAGCGACTTATTATATTAAATGATATTAATTTAACTAAAATTAAACAGACACTCGAACAATACCACTATATCGTGCAGTCTATACTTGCAGATAATTAAAAATCAACGATGTACAAACATCATTACTAAACATACTCATCATCTTGATAACTATAATTTTAAAATACAATTATTTACATCAAAAAAAACACTTCCGTTTTGATACATTGTCTTAAAATGTATTTAACGGAAGTGCTTTTAATTATTTTCGTTAATACGTGTCACTTAGCAAATTTATGCTTGCTCGTCATCTATTAACACATTAAATAAGTCATCAGTTTGTATGATTTATTTTAAATGTTCGTATGGACTATTTTTAACAAATGAAATAATTTGATCAACGAATAATTTAGATCTTAATTGGAATTCACTATTATCTAAATAAAGTGTACCATTATCTAATTTATTATAATCTGTATCATGCGTTGCAATTTGAGTAGGTACTGCAATTCCCAATAATGTACGTACGATTAATCTTAAATGTGACAATGGTTCAGAACTTACGATACCGCCACTATTACCAATTAATCCAACAGGTTTCATCTTAAAGTCATCCATAGTTAAATGATCTAATGCATTCTTTAAGATACCTGAATATGAACCATGATAGTTCGGAGTACCTAAGACGAAAAAGTCTGCTTCTCTTGCCTTACTTTGTAAGTCTTGTAAATTCTGTTTATAGTCTTCACTTGGATTTGATGCACCTGATACGTCTAATTGATGGATTGGACGCTCAGCTAAATCGAATATTTCTGCTTCAAAATCATGTTCTTCGAAATGTCCCTTTAAAAAATGAGCTAAAGCTGTAGTATGAGAACCTATTTTTGCACTTCCTACAATAATTAAACCTTTCATTGATTCATTCACCTCTATATTATTTCTCGTTATTTTCTTGTATTAATTTCATAATGGCTTTACCTACACCACTTTGTTCATTTGTTTCTGTTACATATTTAGCCACTTGTTTAACTTCTTCTGTTGCATTATCCATAGCTACTGGATAGCCAACACGTTCTAACATTGACACATCATTTAAATTGTCACCAATAGCCATTACATTCTGCATATCGATGTTGAGACGCTCTGCAATAGTCTCCAAAGCAATTCCTTTTTGTGCATCAGAGTGTGTAATTTCAATATTGCCTCTTGAAGATGAAGAAACAGCCAAACTACCTGATTCAGCTAATTTACGACTGACACGTTCAATTTTTGATAAATCACTATCGAACGCTAATATTTTCATGACAATTTCACCCGGTGTTTTTTCAATCTTGTCATAATTCTCTACTACCTTTAACGTACCGTTATCAATACGTTTTTGTATGCCTTGCTTAATCTTTTCAACATCAGCAGTTTGACCAGCTCGCTCTGCAATATCAATATATATATCTAAATCTTTTTGGGGATTTTCAGTATAAATACCCAAGTTCGTGTAAACTTGATAATAAACATCCTCATGATTTAATTCTTCAGTAATTCTGTTTATCAATTCACGGTTTAAATTAGATGTACTCATTATATTAAATGATTCGTCTCTAACTTCCGCGCCATTCAAACAAATATATGGCACCTTTAAATCCGTCTGGTTCACAGGCGTATTCGCTTCATAAAACGCTCTACCAGTCGCTATAACAACTGTAATACCTAACGATTGTGCGTATTTAATGGCTTGAATATTTTCCTCTGAAATTTCATGTGCCGCATTTAATAATGTACCATCCATATCTGTTGCAATTAGATTTATCATTCGTTTTCCTCATTTCCCTCTATTATCATTACTACAAATTTAACTACACACTCAATTTTTTAGACATAATTTTGTAACATAATTATATTCTAACAAAAGTTTAACTATTTGTATTATCCGCCGATTGGTCTATTTTTTTCTTATTTCTTAATTGCTTGAAAAATTGCTTCAATAACGTGCCACATTGCTCCTCTAAAATACCAGCAGTAACGCTCGCTCTGTGATTAAATCGCGCTTCTTGTAATAAATCCATCAAACTGCCAGCACACCCTCCTTTAGGATCACTTGCTCCATATACTACGCGAGGAATTCGGCTCATTACGATTGCTCCAGAACACATCACGCATGGTTCCAAAGTTACATACAATGTACAATCTTCTAATCTCCAACTTCCTATTTGGGCAGCCGCTTGTTCTATAGCTATGTGTTCAGCATGAGCAGTCGGCATTTGTGCTTGCTCTCTTAAATTATGGGCACGCGCAATAATTTCATCATTATAAACAATAATTGCTCCTATGGGTACTTCTCCCATTGCCCCCGCTTTTTCAGCCTCTGTAATTGCGAAATTCATATAATATTCATCAGTTGTCATGTGTCACACACCTTATATATGGTACAATACTTATTGTCTATTTTAACATTGGAGCGGTAAATATGAAAAAACCTTTTATAGCTATTGAAGGGCCAATCGGTGTTGGCAAATCATCATTAGCACACAAACTTAGTCAGTCACTTAATTATTACGAAGAAAAAGAAATCATTTCTGAAAACCCGTTTCTTTCTGATTTTTATGAAGATATCTCAAAATGGAGTTTCCAAACTGAAATGTTCTTTCTATGTAATCGCTACAAACAATTTCAGGATATTGCCAAAATGCATTCCGGTATCGTTAGCGATTATCACATTCACAAAAATAAAATATTTGCGAGCAATACACTAACAACAAAAGAGTTTGAAAAGTTTTCTCGTATCTATGATATATTAACTGAAGATTTGGAGATGCCAAACGTCATTATCTTTTTAGATGCTAAATTAGAAACATTAAAATCGCGCATCGCTCATCGTAACAGAAGCTTTGAACATCAAATAGAAGATAATTATTTAATTAACTTAAAGCGTGATTACCAAGATTATTACGAATCGTTGAAAGCTGAAGGTCAACGTGTAATTCGCATCGACACTACTGATTTGGATTTTGTTAATTACAATGAGCACTATCAATATATATTAGAAATGATTGAACCATTGATTGGAGGAACAAATAATGAATAATTACGGAATCCCTCAAGATGCCGTCATCACAATTGCAGGTACAGTTGGTGTGGGTAAATCTACTTTAACAACAGCATTAGCTGAACGTCTCAACTTTAGAACATCATTTGAAAATGTAGATCAAAATCCATACTTAGATAAATTTTACAACGATTTTGAACGTTGGAGTTTCCATTTACAAATTTACTTTTTAGCAGAACGCTTTAAAGAACAAAAGCGCATGTTTGAATATGGTGGCGGATTTATACAAGACCGTTCCATATATGAAGATGTAGATATTTTCGCAAAAATGCACGAAGAACAAGGTACGATGAGTCCGGAAGATTTCAATACCTACTCAGAATTATTTAATGCTATGGTTATGACACCATACTTTCCAAAACCAGACGTACTCATTTACTTAGAATGTGATTACGACGAGGTCATCGAACGAATTGAACGTCGTGGTCGTCAAATGGAGATTGAGACAGATCATGCCTATTGGCAAAAGCTCTTTAAACGTTATGACGACTGGATTAATGAGTTCAATGCATGTCCTGTTGTGCGTGTAAATATCAATGAATACGATTTACACGAGTCACCTGATACGTTAGATCCAATTATTGATAAGATACGCAATGCAATCGAAGCTTATCGCAAAGTTGACCAACGTTAAATATCGTTTAGAAAAATATATCGAAGCATACGGCAAGTGATATGATGTCGTCATGCTTCGATTTTTTTATTATTCAATATGACTACGGTAAATAATTTTCTCGATTTCTTCTTCTGTTACATATTTACTAAAATAATCCGTATCCGTTTTAGTTAAACCAAATGTACTTGCTTTATCTTCATCTTCTGTGCCGATATAATAATCGCCCTCTGTATCTTGATAGAGATCAAATACTGAGCCCTCATAACGTGCTTCTTGAAATAACTCATATAATTCATCCAAGTCTGTTCTCGGCACTTGTTTAAAGTACAATGTATGATTTGAGTGATGCGTAGTTTGTGCTTCAAAACCATGCTCTACTGCATGATTATCTTCTGTTACTAGTACGACTTCTTGACTGATAATTTCTACAACTTTATATGTCTCGCCTTTGTAGTCAGCATACTTACCATCTATCATCCTACCACCCCTATTATTCAAATATGCTTTAAATAAAAAAGCCATAATATACGTTGAGTATATTATGACATAATTTAAGTACGGCGCCTATCGATTTATTAAGTTTATAATTTCATTAGCATTATCTACGATATAATCCGCTTGTGTTAATTCTTCTTTCAAACCAACACCTGTCAATACTGCAACTTTCAATCCTAGCTTCGCATTAATACCAGTTTGAATATCATTCGCATTATCTCCAACAATCGCAACATTTTCTGGCTTTACATCATATCTATAGAATAAAGGGTTTAGTACTTCAGGATTTGGTTTTTCAACTGCATCTGCTTCCGTTGAAATAATCAAATCGAAAAAGCGATCAAATTTTGTTACTTCTAAAAATTGATCAACACCAATCTTCGAATCACTTGTGACAATACCTAACTTATATCCACGTTGCTTTAGCGTCTCAAGTGTCTGTTCGATCCCTTCAACTAATTCATTTTCTGGCACACGTTGATCCACCAATGTTTGGCTGCGTTGTTGCGCCCATGTTGATACATCTTGGCCAGCGATTTCGCAGAATGCATCAATCATTTCATCCAAAGCGCCTGATGCCATAACAGTTCCAGGTTGTATCTCACCATCAATAACACCTAATGATTCGTAAGCTGTATCAACATCAGTAATATCAGCTTTATATGTTGTCAAAAAATCATCGACTAATTGTAAACCGATTTTCATCCAACTTTTATCAAAATATATCAAAGTACCATCTTTATCGAATAATATCCATTCCATCTCGTTAACAGCTCCTGTATTTTTAACTCTTAATACCAACGCTTACTATTTTAATATATTTTTCACTAATGAAACAAATGTTGAATTTGAAATAATAAAATAATTGCAGCTAATTCTATACTTTGTTATAAAAAAGACTTGCTCGAGTCATACACACCCGAGCAAGCCTTCATATTATAATTCATATTAATATCTTGGAACTACAACTCTCCAACCTTCTGGATCATCTAATTTACCACTTTGGATACCAATATAGTTTTCATATAATTTTTGCGTAATTTCACCAGTCTCATTATTATTAATCACAATTTCAGTATCTTCATACTTTAATTTACCTACTGGTGAGATTACAGCTGCTGTACCTGTACCAAATACTTCTGTTAAAGCACCACTATTATGGGCTTCAATAAGTTCGTCAATTGATACACGACGCTCTTCAACTTCATAGCCTAACTTTTTAGCCAATTCGATAATTGTCTTACGTGTAATACCAGGTAAGATACTACCATTTAATTCTGGCGTAACTAACTTACCATTCTCAACAAAGAAAATGTTCATACTTCCAACTTCTTCAACATATTTCTGTTCAACACCATCCAACCAAAGTACTTGGTCATAACCTTGATCTGCAGCATTTGTTTGTGCGAGTAAACTCGCTGCATAGTTACCAGCCACTTTGGCATGTCCGACGCCACCTCTTACGGCACGCACATATTCATCTTCAACATAAATCTTAGTTGGTTGTAATGAAGCGCCACCATAATATGAACCTGATGGAGATAATAAGATTAATAATTTATAAGAGTAAGAAGGACGTACGCCTAAGATACCCTCTGTTGCAAATACAAATGGACGAATATATAATGATTGTCCTTCACCTTCTGGTACCCAGTCTCTTTCTACGTCTACCAATTGCTTTAATCCTTCAAGTAATAATGCTTCATCAATTTCAGGCATATCTAAACGAGCTAATGAATGATTGATACGCTTAAAGTTCTCTGAAGGTCGGAATAAATCTACCTCTCCCTCATGCTTATAGGCTTTTAATCCTTCAAACACTGCTTGTCCATAATGAAGCACTTGTGCTGCTGGTGAAATTTCTATTGGCCCATAAGGCACAATCTGTAAATCATGCCATCCTTGATCAATATCATAGTCGAAACTTAACATATAATCAGTGAAGTATTTCCCAAAACCTAAATCACTAGGATCCGGTTTTTCTTTTAAGTTTTCACGTTGTACAAATTTAATTTTTTCTGACATGATTCTTTCCTCCCAATGCTCATTTAAAGTATTTATACTAAATTATACCAATAGCAGATACGCTGTTCAATAATTTTCAAAAAATTTAAAATATATCAATTATTAATAAATAAAAATCAATTCAATTGTATGTAGCAATTTTAATATATCAAAGCAAGATATAACAATTTTTATTAAAAGAAAAAGAACAGGCTGAAACATTAAAAATGTCTCAACCTGTGTCCAATTTACTAAGTAACTGAAATATCCATTACATCGTACTTGTATCTATTACGAAGCGATACTTAACATCTGATGCCAATACTCTTTCATATGCGTTATCAATATCATCCGCTGTAATTAACTCAATTTGTGGTTCTATTTGATGTTGTGCACAAAAATCAAGCATTTCTTGTGTTTCTCTAATACCACCAATTGCTGAACCAGCAAATGATCGGCGATGACCAATTAAGTTAGCAACACGTAATGAAATTGGTTCAGCAGGCGCACCAACATTAACAATAGTACCGTCCAATGCTAATAAACGTAGATATTCATCTAAATTTAAATTTGCACTAACTGTATTAATAATTAAATCAAATGAACTTGCAAGTTTCTCAAAGGTCGCTGTATCATTTGTCGCATAGTAGTGTGTAGCACCTAATTTCAAGCCATCCTCTTTTTTATTTAAGGTTTGAGATAAAACAGTCACTTCTGCCCCCATTGCATGTGCAATTTGAACAGCCATATGACCAAGACCACCCATACCAATTACTGCTACCTTTTTATCTGAATTTGCATTCCAATGATTTAGTGGTGAATACGTTGTAATACCTGCACATAATAATGGCGCTGCAACATCCAGACCAATATTATCTGGTATTCTCAAGACAAAGTCTTCATGGACTACGATATGAGTTGAATAACCACCTTGAGTAGGTTCTCCATATCTATCTGTTCCCGCGTATGTGCCAACATTACCTTTTAAGCAGTATTGTTCTTCACCATTTCGACAATGTTCACATTCGCCACAGGAATCTACCATACAACCTACACCCACACGGTCATCAACTTGATATTTACTTACTTCAGTACCTACTGCTTTAACAATACCTGCGATTTCATGACCAGGCACTAGCGGATAATGTACAGGTCCCCATTCTCCGTGTGCAGTATGAATGTCAGAATGACATATACCAGCATATTTTATTTCTATTAATACATCATGTGTATCAAGGTCTCTTCTTTCAATTTCAGTTGCGTAAAAATTAGAATCCGGACCACTTACCGCTCTTGCTTTAGCATTTATCATATTTTAATTCCTCCAGTGCTTAAACAATAGAATATCTCAATCATATTCTTCATTTACTATGATATGTCCTGGAGTGAACTCTAGGTCAATTAAAGTGACTTTGATTATGCTATGAATTTTGTATTTTATTACACTATACAGCACTTATTTAAAAGGATTCGAAAAACAACTCATATGAGATATGTTACATATAAAAGAAATTGATAATATTCAAATCGTACCTCTATTCATTACAACAAGAATAAAATACAAAAACGTCAATCTCTATAACTAGAATAGAAATTGACGTTCATTCGCTAATTTGAGACACAATGTCCCTCATACTTTCTACGTATTCATAACCTTATATACGCAGTGATATCATCTGACTTTAATACTATTTTAAAGTTGTACATTATTATTTAAAGTTAATAAACCTTATTGACTTACTTTTTCTTTTTTCTCAATCGCTTCTAACATAATCTCAGTCATTTTTTGTAAATCACGCTTAGGATTGAACCCCCACTCAGCACGTGCACAACTTACATCTATACTGTTTGGCCAACTATCAGCAATACTTTGACGCACAGGGTCCACATCATAATCTAATGTGAATTCAGGTTTATATTCTTGAATAGCTGCTTTAACCATTTCTGGTTCAATACTCATCGCGCTTAAATTATAAGCGTTACGGTTGATTAATTTCACACCATCAGCTTCCATCAACTGAATAATTGCATCAATGGCATCGTCCATAAACATCATATCCATATATGTGTCTTTCGCAATATAACTAGTGTAGTGTCCTTCACGCACAGCTTTAAAATAAATATCAACCGCGTAGTCAGTCGTACCGCCACCAGGTTCTTTAATATGTGAAATTAGCCCTGGGAATCTAACACTACGTGTATCAACATTAAATTTATCAAAGTAATACTGACATAACAATTCACCTGCAACTTTATTCACACCATACATTGAAGTTGGACGTTGAATAGTAAATTGTGGTGTATTTACCTTTGGAGTCGATGGTCCAAACGCTCCAATAGAACTAGGTGTAAAGAATTGTAATTGATATTCACGAGCCGCTTCTAATGCATTCATTAAACCACCCATATTAAGTTCCCACGCAAATAATGGATTTTGCTCTGCAGTCGCAGAAAGTAATGCCGCCATATGCATGAACGTATCAGGTTGAAAAGACTCCACTAATTGATACATACGCGTTTTATCTGTAACATCTAAAATTTCGAATGGTCCATCCATAATTGGTGAGCCAGCTTCTGGTTCTCTGATATCAGTTGCCAATACATTATCGTTTCCATATAATGCTCTACATTTCACAACAAGTTCCGTCCCTATCTGACCTAAAGCCCCAGTAATCATAATTTTTTTCATAGTAATTATCTCCCTTGTATATTACAGAAATTGTAATGTATTCTCCATGTGTACAAAACAGTTATTATTAACCTCATTATAGTATATATGAATGATTTTGTATACTATGAGTGTACAAAAGTTATGGATTTTAGTGAAATATTACTCATTACTTAAATTACCACTTTTCTATTTTTTGAACCTAATTTTCACCATAAAGAAACCGTCAACAGCCATTCAAAGCAAATGGATTTTGACGGTTTCAAAATTCTTATATCTAGCTATAGCTTATCATTTCTTGACTTTAAGTTAAGTTAGAACGTTTTATTTTTCAAAATTATACTTTCTTGAAATCAGGATGGCCATGCACCTACAAACGCCAACAGTTTGTTAAACGACAAATCTGTTCATATTGCTTTTAAAAGTACTTTGTTAACTAAATAATTTAATTTCGACCTATCAATACTTTAAATATTCAATAAATGTTTGAATCGTTTTTTTATGATTATTCTCTTTATTAGACAACGCTACAAAATAGATAAAATAATCAAACGGTGAACCCATTGGTAACTGTTCAATTAATTCATGCTCAATGTATGGATCATCTTCTAACATTAAGCTAGAAACGATACTAATACCTAAGCCTTCTGACACTGTTTTAATTAAAACACTAGGATTATTGGTCCTAAAAACAATTTTTAAAGGACCGTTTTCCTCTTCAAATTCCTTTAAGTTATCGTGATAAAAATTACGATCATAAAGTACAAAAGGATATTGTTGTAAAACTGTCAAATCAATATTGTCTTTCAACGATAATTTTGATTTTTTAGGTACAATGAGTCTAAAATCAGTTGATAAATTAAGGGGGTATATTTTTAACCCTTTGTTAAATGTCTCATTCTCTCTCTTTCCAACTAGTCCTATATCGACCTCATTATTATTTACCATAGTAATAATATTAGCTCTGTCACTTTCTATGACTTCAATCTCTATATGTGGGTAATCATTTTTAAACGCCGAGAGCGCTTTTGGAATTATTTTATTAAAAAGTGTAGGTATTGTAGCAATTTTCAAAGAGCCGGTTAATTTACTATTCAATGCATCAATCTCACCCTCTAAATCATCCCGCGCATCTAGAATATCTATAATAAATGGAATTAATCGTTTTCCAACCTCCGTGGGAAATGTTCCCTTTCTAGAACGTTCAAATAATTTATAACCTAGCTCTATTTCCAAATTTGCAATAGATTGGCTCATTGCCGATTGACTAATATGCAATGCTTGAGCTGCATGAATAATAGATTCGACTTCATAAATTTTCTTTACGTATACCAACTGTTCAAAGTTCATTTCATCACCTCAATATAAGCGGAACTTATATAAATATCACAAATTCTAATTATACATTAGTTATTGTGATTCATATAATTATAGATGTAGGAAAAATTTAATACAAATAAAAGGAAGGTCTTTCTATGTATAACAAACTATGGTCAAAAGATTTCATCCTTATAACAATTGTAAACTTTTTAATGTATTTGATTCATTATACTCTCATTGTGACTGTGACAAAATTCGCAATTAATCAATACCATGCCTCTGAAAGCATGGGAGGTTTAGCTGCGGGTATTTTTATTATAGGTATGTTGTTCGGACGATTGTTTTCTGGAAGAATCATAGATAATTTGCCGCCGAAACGCATTCTATTTGGTGGTATTATTTTCTCAATTATCGCAGTCGGTCTTTACTATACAATTCAAAGTTTATCACTATTAATGATAATTCGACTTGTACATGGTATTGCTTTTGGTATCGCCTCAACTGCTACAGGCACTATTTCTTCAAGAATTATTCCAGACGATAGAAAAGGTGAAGGTATTGGTTACTATGCATTAAGTGTAACGTTAGCATCTGCAATCGGTCCATTTTGTGGTATTGTCCTTAATCAGCACTTTGGTTTTGAATCTATCTTCAATGTAAGCCTTATTGCTATTTTACTTGCTTTAATTGCTACAATTTTTATAAAAAGTTTAAGTAAATCAGAAAATCAAAATTCTTATAACCAAGAAACAAAAGGCATTTCGGCCTATTTACAAATAGAAGCATTACCTATTTCAATTTTTGTCGTTTTTGTAGGCATTGCATATTCTAGTGTATTATCTTTCTTATCTGTCTATACAGAACAGTTGAATCTAGCAAACGTCTCCAGTTTCTTCTTTGTCGTTTATGCATTGAGTACCTTTGTTACTAGACCCTTTACTGGGAAAATATATGATCATTTTGGTGAAAACAAAGTGATGTACCCAGTGCTAATCAGTTTTATTATCGGTTTACTATTATTAGGTGGTACTACAACCGGTATAATGTTGCTCATATCCGCTGTCTTTATTGGCATTGGCTATGGCACCATCATTCCTAGCGCTCAAGCAATTGCAGTGCAACAATCACCTAAAGATAAAGTAGGTCTAGCTACTTCGACATTCTTTATGTTTGCAGATTTCGGTGCCGGTATTGGTCCATTTATTTTAGGCGTTATAATTCCTTATGTCGGATACAGTAATTTATATCTTATTATGGCTCTTGTTGTTCTAGCTTCTGTCTTACTTTATTATGGTTTACACGGTAGAAAGTCACATCCTCAGAAATCACAAACATCTCAATAGATAGAAATGATAAACAGCCAATCACCTTATCAAGCATAAATAAACTTAAAGTTAGCACAACGTTTAGTATGATTGGCATTTAATTAGAATGAAAAATATTGTATCTGAATTATAAATTCCAGAACAAAGCACTCAGATGAATGAATTCAATTTATCTGAGTGCTTTTTATATTCATAATTCATATTTTTGGCTCGCTTTCCTAAGGGACAGATTCAGCCTGTAGTCTTCAGCTTGTCCTGTTCCCTCAGGAGTCTCGCCAAAATACGTTGAATTTATAAGTGATTTTTACAGTAACATCCACTTAAAATCACATACTAAATTTGACTTGTTAGTGTTGCTATATCAATCAGTAAATGCACAATATATTATCTACTAGCCTTTTATTTAATATTTGGTATTATGAGTTTACTTTCTTAGGAGACAAATGCTTCTATTTATAAACGTAATTTTTGTGCAATTTCTTGTTGGTTTTTTTCAAAATCAAAGTCTGACTGTGCTAAAATCTCACCTTGCTCGATTAAGTTTTTCAAACTGTGCATTTGATATTGCCAACCAGAAAAATCAAGCGTAATGTGTGGAAATTCATACGGCAAATATTCTTTTAGTGTCAACAATGTTTGACCTTGTTGCTCGCTTAACTGAAATTTCACGGTACCAATATCCCAAGTGAATTCAAAGGTATTCGGTTCATCAAATTGTAAAATTCCCATTCTTAAATCTTCATCATCTTCAACATGGAAATATAAGTTTCCGTGTTCACTTCTTTCCTCAACATATAATTGAGGAAACCATTGTTGAATACCCTCTGTCGTAGATAAATAATTAAAAATAATACTCGGTTTTTCATTAATTAAAACATCTATTGTTTGATAAACACCTTTATCATTCTTAATATAATTGACTTCCATAGCAATACCCTCCTCAATATAAACAAACCAGAAATAGCAGTAAGATAGTATCTCAAGACACTTTAAACGCTATTTCTGGATCATGTATTTATACTCTACCCGTTTTCTTTATTAGGTAGCTGAATATTCTGTTTTGAAGCTCTACTTTCATTTGATTTTTGCAAACGCCAATATAATATACCTAAAATGATAAACCAAATAGGTGATAATACGACACCCATACGTGTGTCTGGCATAATGAATAGTACAACAAGGACAAATACAAAGAATAGTTGCACTAGTCTTGCAGCATGCAAGCCACCTGGTAATTTATAAATACTTTCTTTATGTGCATTTGGATTCCTTTTAGTGTACATTGCATAAGCATGCATAATAAACATCCAAACAATTATTAATAGAATTGTCGATATTGCAGTCACATAGAAAAATACTTGTGTCGCATTAGGAATAAAATAGTTCATAATTACCGTAACCGACAATAAGATGCAAGTTACAATAATCGCTATATATGGTACACCGCGTTTATTAGTCTTCATCATCAACGGATGCGTTTGTTCCTTTTCAGATAAGCCAAAAAGAATTCTACTATTAGCAAATATACCACTATTACATGCCGAAGAAGCTGCAGTTAATAATACAAAGTTTATTAATCCAGCGGCAAACGGTACACCTATCAATGCAAATAAGCTCACAAATGGACTATCATCCGCTTTGATATTTTGCCATGGAATAATGGACATCATTACAACTAATGCTCCAACATAAAAGAGCAAAATTCTAATTGGTACACTATTAATCGCCTTTGGAATTGTCTTTTCAGGATTCTTGGTTTCACCTGCTGTAATACCTAATATTTCAATACCAGTAAATGAAAATACAACCATCTGGAACGACATTAAAAATCCATTAGCACCATTAGGGAAGAAACCTTCTTTGGTTACCATATTGCCAAGTCCAGTATGTCCAAAAGGTGTCTTCACTGCAAATACAATCATTACAATACCAACTACAATTAGAGCAACTATCGTTAATACTTTAATAATCGCAAACCAGAATTCCAATTCTCCAAACATTTTTGTACTTGTTAAATTAAATGCCATCAAGAGTAAGATACAAGCTAGCGACGTAATCCAATTGGGTAAATCAGGCACCCAATATTCCACATACTTTGCTACAGCTGTTATTTCTGCCATACCAGATGTTATCCAAGTTAACCAATATGTCCAACCGGTCATAAATCCTGCAAATGGACTGATTTGGTCATGTGCAATATCAGCAAAAGTTTTATACTCTGTATTAGCTAATAATAACTCTCCCATCGCACGCATAAACATAAATAATACGAAACCTACAATAATATAAGTGAGTAGAATCGATGGACCCGTTAAACTAATAGACTGGCCAGCCCCTAAAAATAAGCCAGTCCCTATAGCTCCACCAATCGCAATAAGTTGAATATGTCTATTACTCAACTCTCTGCTTAATGAATTCGACATAACAATTTGCTCCCATTCATTTGGTTTAAAGCATAATCAACATAAAAAATTGATTCACATACCCCTTTGTTTTTATGTAATAATCAATAAATTTAGATAAAAATGTAATTTTCAAGTATAGTGACGAGCGATATTTATGGTTGCACTCACGCATATTCCACTTTACTTAATTATGTTAAAAACAGCTCAACCACGCCTTTCTCAAGTCTTTAATTGATCATTATATTGCTATCTAAATTAAATCTTGATAATGCTTGGTTGTATAATATTCCTTTTATCAGAAAATTACAACTAATTATGCAAAAAAATTTAAATAATATTGCACTCTTTAATTAATTGCCATTTTAACGCAATAAATTAATTATATAAGGAAAAATACACTAGAATAATTAAATATGCATAATTTGTAATATAAATGTATTTTATATTTGGATACAATATTTGTTTTCCACTTGAAATAGCGTTATTTTGCAATTAAATCAGTTAATTTACACTATTCTTCAACTAACTTTTGTAATAGTAACCACTTTTATATACAATTGATTCATTGCTTTGTAATTAAACATATTAATTTATATTACTTAGCACAGAAAGTATGGTGAATATGGAAGCAGAAAAAAAGAAATTATTACGCAAGATGGTTAAACCTTTCGAGAAGACAAGTTATACGAAAAGTACGATTCAAATTATAAATACATTATTACCATTGTTGGCACTATTAATAGCAAGTGGATTACTATATCAACTTCATTGGTCATTAGCCATTTTATGTAGTGCTGTTGCAGCAATATTTTTAATTCGTACATTTATAATCTTTCATGATGCTTGTCATGGATCTTATCTCAAGAAACAAAAGCATAACGATTTATTAGGCAATGTCACTGGATTCTTAACATTTTTCCCTTATAGAAAATGGCGAAGAGAACATTTAATCCATCATGCAGGTAGTGGAAATCTTGAAAAGCGAGGAATTGGTGATATTTGGGTTATGACAGTAACTGAATATAAATGCGCATCAACAACAAAGCGCTGTCTCTATAAAATCTATCGTAATCCTTTTGTCATGTTTGTCTTGGGGCCTTTTTTCTTGGTACTTATATCTAATAGATTTAACGCAAAGGATGCAAAATTAGGCGAAAAAAGAAATACTTGGTTGAACAATATTGTCCTTATCATATTATATGGCAGTCTTATCTACTTATTAGGTGCAGGACAATTTTTCGCAATTTTCGCACCAATGGTCTTTATTGCTGGTATGATCGGCATTTGGTTATTTTATATACAACATACCTTTGAAGATTCATATTTTGAAGAACCATCTGAGTGGGATTATGTAAAGGCAGCAATTGAAGGTAGCTCGTATTATAAATTACCTAAATTAATCCATTGGATTACTGGAAATATTGGTTATCATCATGTACACCATCTCAATCCCAGAATCCCAAATTACGCCTTAGAAGCGACCCATAAAAATGTAAAACCGTTACATCATGCAACATCTATTACCTTGATAGAAAGTTTGTCATCGTTAAAATTCAAATTATATGATGAACAGAAAAAATGTTTCATCACATTTAAAGAATTTTCACTACGTTATAAGATGGCATAATCTAAGAAAATATAATAAATGTCTGTAGTACAGTAACATTTGAATAAGCCTCCCAAAAGATAAAAGTTATCTTTTGGGAGGCTATCTTTATACAAGTCCTTCAACTTAATCAAATTCTCTTTACAATTGAATATATGTCGATGCTCAGTCTCAATGACTCAACTTGTTACCTTTGCTATCTCACTTCAATCATTAAACTATATAAATTAAGACTAATACACTTAGTAAAAAATTATCGTCGCTGATTTCTTCAAAGCAAGTCTTTCCAATCCTTTATTATTCATTAATTAACTTAGCTATTTGTTTAATATCTTCAGGTGTTGTTTGACAACAACCCCCAATAATTGTTACCCCTTTGCTAATCCAAGTTGGTATACTTTCTAATATTGCGCTTGTATCACCTTCATCTTGCCATATTTTCTCATTGGCATCATAGATTGCACCACCATTAGGATACAAAGCAAGCGTTTGTGGTAAATCCTGTAAACCTTTGTCCATTGCTTTATTTACAGCACTAACATGAGAACAATTGATACCAAAAACCGGTACTTCATTATGATGCAACGCAATATATTCACAAACTTTATCAAAAGGTGTGCCATCGGACAAATCACCTTCTGCATTGACCGTCACCGATATCCAAAATGTACATGTTGGATACTTCGGTATGATAAATTCCACCAATGCCTTGATTTCATTAAAATTAGGCACTGTTTCAAATACAAAATCTACGATTCCTTTTTCGACTAGACGATCAATACGTGTTTGATGAAATTGATAATAATCTATATTACTTAAATTATAATCACCTGTATATTCTGAACCATCACTTAAATACGAACCATACGGCCCCAGACTACCCACTATCACTTGTTGCGTTGTAGTTGCATGATAAACCGTTTCTGTCGCAGTATTATAAATATGGTCAATATCTTCAATTGTTAAGCCAATATCTAAAAAGGTCGCTGTACTTGCTTGATAGGTACTAGTTAATATAATTTCAGCTCCAGCATCTACAAATGCTTGATGTGCTTTATAAATCTCTTCGGGCTGTTGTCTCAACACTTCACTAGACCATAGCGTTGAATTTAAATTGCACCCTGCTTGCTCTAAAGTAGTAGCTAAACCACCATCTAACACAATTGCCTTTGAATCTGTGTGTTTGATTTTTTCTAATAGTCGCATTTAAATTGCCCCTTTTTTATTGTATTTAATAAAATAATAAATGAGTGCAATCAGCGCAAATGGCACTCCAAAATAAAGTGCTGGCGCTTGATTAGGATCAAATATCATCCCAACACACGATACAAAACATAAACAAAATCCTGTTACTGGTACCCATTGTTGTATCTTTAACGATTTATCGCGACGCTTAGCATTAAAATATGCTAGACAAATACTCATCCACACAATTACAACTGCTAACCCTGCTATTGATACCAACACAACATATAATGAATCTGCAGCATAAACACTTGATAGCAATGCCAACAGACCACCCAACATACTAAATAATGTTGCACGAACAGGCATTTTAAATTTATTTAACTTACCAAACCATACTGGGAATAGCCCTTCATTTGATAAACTCCAAATCATTCTACTAGCTGCATACAATCCAGAATTTGCCGCTGAAAGCAATGCTGTTATAATTACAAGGTTCATTAAGTCGCCCGCATATGGAATACCCATTCTTTGAAATATAACTACAAAAGGACTCTCTAATGACTTACCTTGGTAACTTGGAATTAATATAGAGATAATAACCATCGTTCCAATAAAGAAAATAACTAGACGGCAAAGTGTTGCTTTGATTGCCTTAGGAATAACTTGTTCAGGATTTTTAGTTTCACCTGCAGCAATACCTATTAATTCTGTACCACTGAATGCGTAATTCACTGCCAACATTGTTAAGAATACTGAACCTAAACCATGTGGGAATGTTGGATCTGTATAACGATGCTTAATCGTCTCAATACCTTGATAACCATTATAATGTAGTAAACCAACAATAACTAAAGCTCCCAACGCTATAAACACAAATATCGTCACAACTTTGATTAATGAAAAGTAAAACTCAACCTCTGCATAAAAACGTGTTGATACAATATTAAACACTAGAATTAACAGGATTGCTAACGTAGCGAATACATAAACTGGAATATGCGGGAACCATTTTTGCATTAATAATCCAACAGCAGTAAATTCTGATCCTAAAGCTACTGTCCATGTTAACCAATAGAACCAAGCTACAATATAACCAATTGCTGGATGAATATATTTATTTGCATAAATATGAAAACCTCCCGTTTCAGGATGTTTCATCGCAAGTTGCCCCAAACATAACATCACTAAATATACTAATAACGAACCAATTACATAAGACAATACAGTTCCTAATGGTCCCGCTTGCTGCAATGTATAACCAGAACTTAAAAACAACCCAGTACCAATGACGCCTCCAAAACTAAGTAACATTAAATGCCGTTGCTTCATCGCTCGTTTGAATCTCACTTGTTCCATAATTTCACCTGATCTCTATGTAATTTTGTGCACTATCCTTTTATGTATAATTAAACATTTTATTAATGTCTGAAAATTTAGTCAATGACAAATCAATAAGATTACTCAGGAATAAAAGTAAAAATACTAAATTGATGTTAAATTTTTACTATTTAAGTTATAACGCCTATCAAACACTTATTTTATATATATTTAATAACCCACATCAATTTGTATAATTGCATCGATCAATTACACAAATATCACTAAATATCGTATTTGGGCGAGACTCCTGAGGGAACAGGACAAGCGGAAGACTACAGGCTGAAGCTGTCCCCTAGGAAAGCGAGACAACAATACTAAAATATTTAATAAAAACATGTGGATGAAGTATTCTGCAATTAATGATTTATTTCAACATAAACAACTCAATTTTAATACGAGTATTTTAATCTATGTTTCTGTGTTTCTGTAAAAAATACGAAATGAATGCTTCGTATTTTGGCGAGACTCCTGAGGGAACAGGACATGCTGAAGACTACAGGCTGAAGCTGTCCCCTAGGAAAGCGAGACAACAATACTAAAATATTTAATAAAAAATATGTTGATGAAGTATTCTGCAATTAATGATTTATTTCAACATAAACAACTCAAATTTAATACGAGTATTTTAATGTATGTTTCTGTAAAAAAACACGAAATGAATGCTTCGTATTTTGGCGAGACTCCTGAGGGAACAGGACAAGCTGAAGACTATAGGCTGAAGCTGTCCCCTAGGAAAGCGAGACAACAATACTAAAATATTTAATAAAAAATCCCTAAGATAAATGAATTATTCATCTTAGGGTTATTTTTTTCAGGATTAATATCCTAGACGCTTAAAAGATAAAATAATAAATTATTGCTATTTATCTTTCATAACTATTATTTATAGGTGTCCATTAACACCTTAATTTAATTTTGTTTCATTGCTTATCGTTTTATAAGCCAACCTTAAGTCAGCATTATTTTGTTGACTTATTAAATTCAACACAACATTAAAGTCATTAATAATATAACTCAATTTTTTAAATATAGGTTTCATATCAACAGTAGTATGTTGTTTCAATCCAAGACAAAATATAAGTTGCACTTCCTTAGTCTCCCACTTTATCGGTTTATCCAGTTTAATTACATATATAAATGACTGTTTGGCTTGAGGTGTGACTGGATGTGGCACTGCAATTAAATTTCCATATGCTGTTGTTGCTACTGCCTCTCTTTCATACACCTGTTTCAAAAAATTGGGTTCGATGTAATCTAATTGCTTTAAATCACTTTCTATTGCGGTTAATAATGTTTCTTTAGAATTGATACCACTTTTCAAATCAAATATTTCTATCAGTTGCTCATTCTCATTTTTATCGTAATTGTTTATAAAATGATTTAATTGCAAAATATCCTCTTGAGTTAAAATTGTATTAACAGTAATAACTGGCACATCATATTCCCTTGATAGTGGTACTGTAGCAATGATTAAATCTGTATTTTTAAGTGTTTCTTTACTCAATTCATACATTTGTTGAGAATCTGTCATAGTTAATGCATTTCCAAAATTCTCAAGTAATTTATACTTTATTAATTCTGAACTTGCCATGCCAGAAGCACAGACGATAGTCGCTCTGATTTTTTCTGTTACTGATTGCGCTTTTTGTAATACTAATTGAAAATGTAATGCTAAAAACCCAATCTCGCTCTCTGAAATTTTTATCTTAAATGCTTCTTCAATAACCTTTCCTCCAACTAAAGCAATATCAAATGCATAGGGATAATTCTTCTTTATCTCAGTTAAAATAGGGTTTCTAATATTCATCTTATACTTATAACGATTGATTGAAGTAGATAAGTGTAATGCCAAATTTTTCTTTAATTCTAATTCATTATCCAAATTAATTTGAAAAACATCCTGAATTTTATTAAACATTTGATGAATTAAATCGTTAATTTCTTTACGATCTATGAGTTCATATTTTTTTGAAACTATTCCAGATGCCGCAATATGTGCTTTAATATATTGTTTTTCTTCAATTGGCAATATAACATCATAACGTTGTTCGAGCAGACCTACAATTGCTTGAAAGAAATGTTTCAATTCAGCATCGTAATATTCAAAATTCTGAAATATATTATCTTTATCGGCTATCATAAATTTATTTTCAACTCTGAACATGGCAATATAAATATGAATTACCAAATTTTCAAGTTTAACGTCTGGAATTGTAATTTGAAATTGATTGATTAACTTAATCAGTTGTTCTTTTAAATCATTGATTTTATCTGTATCAAATGTGTGATTGTGATAAGGTTTATCGAGCAACATATTTGCAATGGCATATCTTTTTTGAAATTCAGAACCTTCTATTTTCAAACCATAGTACGGACTGGATATCAGTTGTAATTCATATTTATCAAGTTCGTTTCTAATAACCTTTAAGTCCTTTTTCACTGTCGTGTCACTGACATACATACGTTCACTCAAACGTTCTATTTTGACGTAATTATCTAATATGAGTAATTTACTCAATATAAAATGCACTCTGCTTTCCTGATTATTAAAATTCAACAACTCATCTTTAAGATATTGATTATTAATGAATAAATTGAATTTGCTTTTATCCTTTATATCGATTTTGTAACCAGCGGATTTTTTTGATTCAATATAAAAACCATGCGTTGCTGCGATGCCGTTGATCATTTTTATATCATTTCTAATTGTCCTTGGTGAAACGCTTAAACTTTTAGCTATAAATGCTCCTGAAACATAACAATTTGTGTGGTTATATAATAGTCTGATAGTTTCTAATGCCCTTTTATTCATGCGCTCACTTCCATTATCTTTATCGTTTTAAAGGGACTATACTTGATAATCAAATTGGTTCGTTTCAGCTAAATCTTTAAACCAATAACCACTTTTCTTAATTGTTCTTTTTTGATTTTCTAAATCTACTGAAATAAACCCATATCTATTTTTATAAGCATTCATCCATGACCAATTATCCATAAATGTCCACATGTGATAACCATGACAATTAGCGCCTTCATCAAGTGCTCGATGTAACCAATATAAATGATCCTGTAAAAAACGAATACGATAATCATCTTCAATACGCCCATCTTTTAAAAAGCGCTGTTCATTTTCTACTCCCATACCATTTTCAGAAATAAATGATTTGATATTACTATAATTTTGTTTCAAGTTAATCATTATATCGTATATCCCTTTAGGATAAATTTCCCAACCTCGATATGGGTTCATCTTTCGACCAGGCATTTCATAATTATCAAAATAATATTCCGGTTTAAAAGGTGCATTCGGGTTTGGTAAATTATCTTTTGCTTTGATTCTTCTTGGTTGATAATAATTTACGCCTAGTAAATCAATCGTATTTTGCTTTATCACCTGTAAGTCTTTCGCTTCATACTCAGGTAACAAATCATGCTGTTCTAATATTTCTATTAAGCCACTAGGGAATTCTCCTTTTGTAACAGGATCTAAAAAGCTTCTATTAAAAAATAAATCTGCAATTTCGGCAGCTCTAACATCAGCATGGTTATTACTTCTTGGATATGAAGGTGTCAAATTTAATATAATGCCTATTTCACCTTGATAACCTCGTGATTTAAACAGCTCAATTACTTTAGCATTTGCTAAAATGGTATGAAACGCAAATTGAATACCTCTTTTAGCGTCGTTCACGTCTGGATAGTGAAAATTATAAAAATAACCACCTTCTACTGGAACGATTGGTTCGTTAAACGTAAACCATTTCGTTACTCTATCTCCAAACAATTCAAAGCATGTTTGTGCATAATCTAGGTAATGTTTCACCACGACTTTGGATTCAAACCCACCTTGTTCTTGCTGTTTCAATGGCATATCAAAGTGATATAAATTAACAAATGGTTCAATATCATTACTAATTAATTCGTCAATTACTTTATTATAAAAATCTATTGCCGCTTCGTTTACATCACCTGTCTCTTGATTAATCAATCTAGTCCATGAAATTGATAACCTAAATGAATTATGACCAGTCGCTTTCATCAATTGAATATCATCTTTATAGGTATAATAAAAATTAGATGTTACATCCGGACCGACCTGATCAAAAAAGCGATTTGGTTCTTGTTGATACCAATAATCCCAATTTGTTTGATCATCTATACTTTGTGTCCCTTCAGTTTGTGTTGCACTAGCTGCACTTCCCCACCAAAAATGTTTTGGAAATGAAATATTCATCCTATCACCTATCCCTTTTCATTAATATATTGGTACAAATCGATAAATTCATTGGCCATGTCTTTAATCGTTATTGCATTCATTAAGTGATCTTGTGAATGAATCAAGATTAAATTAAGTTCATAGTTCTTTCCTTGTGCTTCTGCTTGTAATAGTTTGGTTTGGAAGTTATGGGCCTTATTTATTTCTGATGCTGCTTCTGCTAATTTTTCTTGTGCAGCATTGAAGTCATTGTCCTTTGCAAATTGTATTGCTTCCATAGCGCTTGATCTACCATTTCCCGCAAGCAAGATGATTTGAAAAGCCATTTCTGTATTATTCTCCATAAAGCATTACTCCTCATTCTGTTTATTTTTCTGCTCTTGTTTAAAGTAACCATTATCTAGTACCTTAAAGAATGGTAACCAAATGATAAAAGTAACTAATAAATTGACTAATTGTAATACAGCACCTTGCCATGCATTTCCTGTTGCTAAATAACCGCTTATAAATATTGGTGTCGTCCACGGAACTATAACTCCAGAAGGTTTAGGTACTAGCCCTAATTGCATTGAAAAATAGGTGATTAAAGTTACAACAATGGGTGCAATAACCCATGGTATAACTATGATTGGATTCATTATGATAGGTAGTCCAAACAATATCGGTTCGTTTACATTAAATATAGAAGAAGGTGCACCAAGCTTACCTATTTCTTTATTTTGTTGACTACGTGCAATAATATAAATTAATAAAATTACTGCCATTGTGCCACCAGTACCACCCATACCTACTAAAAATGTATCAATAAATTGCTTTGTTATAATATTTGGCAGTTCTTGATGTGCTTTAAATGCTTCTAAATTCTCATTATTTAAGGAGTACCAAATCGGATCGAAAACAGTATTGACAATGATTTGACCATGTAACCCGAAAAACCAAAATACTTGTATCAATAACACTGCAACAATTGTTGCAGGTAATCCACTACCTAATGCTGTCAATGGCTGCTGTAATACTGTATATATAAGATTTTGTAAAGTTTCAAATGGTGTAAATGAAACTATAATTCTAATCAATAACACTATTGTTAAAGTAGCAGAAATAGGTATCAATGCACTAAATGACTTTGATACTTGCTCCGGTACACCATTTGGCATTTTAATCGTAATTTCTTTTTTACATAAGTAGCTATATATTTCACAACTCAACATCGATACGATTAATCCTAAGAACATTCCCTTTGCACCTAGAATTTCAACAGGTATCACACCCTGTGTTTTCCCTACAATTTGTGGCGTCAAAATCAGCACACTACTTAAAGCAGTGACTGCTCCATATATTCCTTCAAACCCATTTTTTTCGGTTAATTTATATCCAATACCGATAATGACAAATAGTCCCATTATTGATAATGTTGATTCTGATGCTGGACCTACGAGTTGTTGCCATGTAGCAAATTGCTGTTTGGATAAAATTTTATCTAAAAATGGAAAATTTGAAATTACAATGAAAATTGATCCAAATATGATTAATGGTAAAGCCACCATAAAACCATCACGTAAACTTGAAAGGTACTTATTATTATTTAATTTATCGGCTATTGGTAATAAAATATCTTCCAATTTTTCCATAAATTTACTTTCCATACTTTCATCCCCTTATTACTCAATTAAATTCAGTGCTTGTTTTAGCACTCCAGCACCATCAATGCGTCCATAAGCAACCGTATCTATAACATCAATAGGAATACTAATATTTTGTTCTTTGACATGTTTTTCAAATCTTCTCTTCATAAATCGCATTTGTGGACCAATTAATAAGACGTCATAACTATTTAACATTGAGAAAGCATTGTCACTAGACACCGCATCAATTTGAACTGATAAACTTTGCTCTTCTGCTACCTCTTTCATTTTTGAAACTAACAAGCTTGTAGACATACCTGCCGAACAGGATAGTAATATTTTTTTCATCATTCATCATCCCTTTCTTTATGTTGAACCCATCATACAATGTATACGCTTACATATTAATGATTACTTTTTCCACTATTAACGGCAATTTTGTTTACCGCTTAAAATGCCTATATCATTCAACAGCTAAACTATACTTTTATTTAACGCTATAACGATGTAAATTAAATCTAGGTACTGACTTATATCCAAGAACATCATCACTTAATAAACGGACACATCAAAAAACCTTTCAATGAAATAATTTCATCGAAAGGTTTTGAGTTTATTTTTGGTTATATCTATTGTTAATTGCTATTTTGTAGCATAGGCTTTAGCCATTATGCGTGCCATTTTGATAATTAATTTTTACACCTTTTTGTGTATTAGACACCCATACATTTATATTTACTGTTTGGCCTTCGTCATTAACAGAATAAGCTCTTACGTGTGAACCCCTAGGAAGTAACTCACTGCCTTGATAAACTGGTGTCACTTTATAATACACTTTAGTTTGTGGATGTTCGTGAATCGCATTACGAATTTGTGTTTCAGCATAACCCATTCCTCCACCATTACGGTCTCGATTAGTACCAACATTTTGTGCGCGTGTACCTAAGGTAAGATTATGTGTTTCCATATCTCCTCCAAGTGACCAAGCTAATGAATGTGATTTATTATAAATATAGCCTCGATAGCCATTTAACTGCAAAATTTCGTTATTAGATTCTTCTCCCTTCCACGCTTGCTTTTCAGGATTGTATACACCGTCTTTATATTCACCAGCTATATGCACACCATAATCAAACGCTGGTCGCTTTCTAACCTTTGAAGAATGACTTTCCACAGACTGCTGCGTTACTAATGCAGTAACAGTTCCAGCCCTACCATATTGATCTAATTTCGGATAAATTACCCAGAACTTTTCACGACTATATTTATCAAGTAACTTATTATCTGCTGTTGTTAAATTTGTTTTATTATCATTAATATAGGCATAATTTTCACTATTAGTATTAGCGTTAATCAGATCAATATCTGCCTTTGTAACCTCAGGCTTGGATGTATCGTCTGAGTCTTGTTGTAAATGCTTAGTTAAGGTTTCTAATCCTTGCTCTACCTTATCAAAATCTGATTGTGTAAAGTTCCCATCACTATCACATGCGGTTAATAATGTTGTCGTTAATATAATAAGGGCAATTACTTTAAGTATTTTCATGATAGTTGAACTCCTGCTTCAATTTAATTTATAACACGATTTAAATTAACTCTATTCGCTTACTTACCTCAATGATAAAGGCTATAACTGATTTTAAAAGAGGCATAATTACATCAATTATGTGTAACAAACAATTTTAAGGTACATTTATCGTTTTTTCACAACAAGACATTCATATGAAATTCATTTTTTAATAATTTCATTATATATTAAGCCATCATATCTTGATTCCTTTCAATAACCTCAATGCATTCAAGACAACTAATACTGCAGCCCCTGTATCACTTAAAATGGCTAACCACAGCGTGAGCCATCCAGGAAAGACAAGCATAAAAGCAATTAATTTTATAATAATAGAAAAATAAATGTTTTGTTTGATAATTGCAGTCGTTCGTTTACTTAATTGTATCGCGTAATGAACATACTCCAATTTATCTGTCATTAACACTACATCTGCAGTTTCCATTGCTGTATCTGTACCGATACCACCCATAGCAATACCAATATTACTCGTTGCTAATGCAGGCGCGTCATTTATGCCATCTCCTATCATACCGACAACTTTACCTTGCTGTTGAATCATTTCTATTTGGCGCAATTTATCTTCTGGTAATAACTCAGCATAGTATGATTTTATGCCAGAACTTCGCGCAATATTTTTCGCGGAACCTTTATTATCCCCTGTTAACATTATCGTTTCTTCAATACCACAACGTTTTAACTTCAGCATAGTTTCCTGTGTTCCTTCACGTACTTTATCACTCAAAGTAATATAGCCAAGTAATTGTGATTGATTAGCAATAACGACTACGGTTTCGCCTTGAGTCATATGATTTAAAATAGCATGCTGATATTGAGTAACTTTGTCATTTATGCTAGCTACAAATGACATATTACCTGCGAAATATCTTTCACCCTTTATAACAGCACTAATACCTTTGCCAGGTATATTCTCAAATGTTTCAGGTTGCATTGAAGTTAAATTATTCTGCGGATCAGTATAATTTAATATTGCTTGTCCAATCGGATGAGATGATTGCGATTCAAGGACTTGTGCTATTGCAATCAACTGCTGTTTGTCACTATCAATTTCTACAACTGATCGAACCGTTGGCTCCCCTGTAGTCAATGTACCTGTCTTGTCGAACGCCAGAACATTAAGTGAGCTAAGCTGTTCTAGATAACTGCCCCCTTTAATTAGAATCCCGTTTTTAGCAGCATTACCTATAGCAGTCACAATTGCGACAGGTGTTGAAATCACTAACGCACATGGGCATGCGATAACCAGTAATTCCAATCCTTTATAAATCCAGCTCCCCCATGTACCAAAGGCAAATAGTGGAGGCACTATCATAACAAGTAGAGCCAATACAAACACTACAGGTGTATATATTTCTGCAAACCTATCAATAAAACTCTGTGTTGGTGCCTGTTGTTCTTGTGCAGTTTCAACTAAATCAATAATGTGTGCCAGCATGGTTTGTTGTTCTGTTTTAGTCACTTCAATTACTAATGTATTATCCTCATTAATAGTACCAGCATAGACCTCATCACCCATACTTTTATTTACAGGAATAGACTCACCTGTTATCGGAGCTTGGTTTATCGCTGATGTACCTTCTATTATCACACCATCTAATGGCACACGATCACCCGGTCTAATTTGAATTATGTTTCCAACAGCAATACTGGCAACGCTTTGTTCTGACCAACCATCTTCTTGTTTAACTCGTGCTACTTGTGGTGTTAGATTCATAAGTGATTGGATAGTCGCCCGGGTCTTTTCTATGGAAGCTTGTTGTAAACTTGTGCCTATTACAAATAATAAGATAACCATTGTCGCTTCAAAGTATTCTCCAAGTAACACAGCACCTATAATAGCAACTGACATCAATACATTCATATCTAATCGTTTAGCCTTCAAGGCAAAAATGCCACTTTTTACCGTTTTAAATGCGCAAATGATAATTGCAGTTAGTAGCAATGTATTAACTAAAATATTTGACATACTAAAGTAAGTGAATAACCAAGCACACAACAGTAATATTAACGATATCAATGGCAATTTAAATAAAGTCAGTATCGACTGTTGTTGGGTTTGTTCATTTGATAGCGTCGCACTATATCCCAACTTAGCTACTTCTTTAATAACCTGTTTGGGCTGTCCATTATATTGTAAAGCTAACTTTCCAGTTGCAAAATTAACGCTCGCTCGATCTACATAATCTAATTGAGTCATATGCTGTTCTATCGTTTTGGCACAATCACTACAATCCATACCCTGAATCTTAAATACTGTTTCAGTACCAGCATTACTAAGCACACTCACACCATAGCCTAACTGTTCAATCGTTTGTATGACTTGCTGTATATCTTCCTTGCAATTAACATTCAAATGTAATTTTCCAGTTGCAAAACTAATACGCGCATCTTGAACAACATTTAACTTTAGTACTGATTGTTCAATGGTCTTAGCGCAATTATTACAATCCATACCTGTTATTTTAAGAATATAATAAGTTTCTGCTGATTGTTTAACTGTTTGAGAGTCAGTTTCACTGTTATTACTATGATCATTCACTTCATGTGAATTTATTGTGCAACAATGATTATCGTGCGCTTCTACTGCCTTATCATGATGCCCTTGTAAATTGTTGCCTCTATACTGTTGACGACTCACTCATATCAACTTCTTTCTTTACTAATACTAATTATTTAATATGATGCTGACATTTTTTTGTATCATCTTGCGTTTCTATAATCACTGTATCAATAAGTGTTAACAATGTTTTCACACTATTCGTTGTGAGCTTATAATACACATACTTACCTGCTTGTCTAGAAGTAACTAAACCACAGCCTTTGAGGCAAGCTAAATGTTGCGACACGCTAGATTGACTAATTCGAGTTGCTGACACAATTTGATTTACAGTACATTCACAATCTTTGATCAATTCTAATATTTGTAGACGTATAGGATTGGATAAACCATGAACAAAATCTGCCCTCTCCTCAATTGTTATAAAATCCAAATCTCCACCTCATATTATTTCTATTTAATATGTTTCATATTATCATTTTCTAATATGAATTACAAATACTGTCATGACGCGATCTTCATAAATTTTCCAAAAATATTTTCTGAATTTTTCGATAAATATATAAAATTTTATTGATTTTAATTCTCAATAAGGCTAATATTTGTATTTCAAGTATGTATAAATATAGAAGATATTTAATAAAGGGGTTATATTATGACGGAAGAAAGTAATTTAGTGTTATCAACGCAACAAGTAACTAAAGCTGCTTTACATAAATTAGGTTTTGATGAGGGGATGTACGAATTAATCAAGGAACCATTACGATTTCTCGAAGTACGTATCCCTATTCGTATGGATGACGGAACAATGAAGACATTTACCGGATACCGTGCGCAACATAACGATGCAGTTGGTCCAACTAAGGGTGGTATTCGTTTCCATCCGGATGTTAATAAAGATGAAGTAAAGGCACTATCAATGTGGATGACATTGAAATGTGGTATTACCAATTTACCATATGGCGGTGGTAAAGGCGGTATCATTTGTGACCCAAGACAATTGAGTCAACAAGAATTAGAACGCTTATCTCGTGGATATGTAAGAGCAGTGTCACAGTTCGTTGGCCCTTCTAGTGATATTCCTGCACCAGATGTATATACAAACCCACAGATTATGTCGTGGATGATGGATGAATACAGTAAGATCAACCGTTCTAATGCTTTTGCGTTTATAACTGGTAAACCATTGGCACTCGGAGGCTCATTAGGCAGAAATCGTGCTACTGCATTAGGTGCTGTAATAACTATTGAAGAAGCTACAAAACGTAAAAATATTAATATCTCAGAATCACGTGTTGCAATTCAAGGTTTCGGGAATGCTGGTAGCTTTATTGCTAAAATTTTACATGAAATGGGAGCAAAAATTGTTGCAATTTCAGAAAGCTATGGTGCCCTGTATAATCCAGATGGGTTAGACATTGAACATTTAGTGGAATTAAAGGAACAACACGGTCGCGTAACACATTTATTTGACGATGTGATTCCAAATTCAGATTTACTTGAGTTAGATTGTGACATTCTAGTACCTGCCGCACTATCTAATCAAATTACAGCTGACAATGCACCAAATATTAAGGCAACCATTATTGCAGAAGCTGCTAATGGTCCAACAACACAAGAAGCAACTGCAATATTAAACCAACGTGGTGTACTATTAATTCCCGACGTTCTTGCTAGTGCAGGTGGCGTAACTGTATCTTATTTTGAATGGGTACAAAATAAGCAAGGTTATTATTGGTCTGAAGATGAAGTAGAATCAAAGCTACGTGACAAAATGGTCGAAGCATTCAACACAATTTATGATTTAGCTGAAGATAGAAAAATGGATATGCGTTTGGCAGCTTATGTATTAGGTATCAAACGCACTGCTGAAGCATCTCGTTTCCGTGGTTGGGCATAATACAACCTTTTGATACTACTTCACGTTCCATAACACTTCGCTATTACATCACTGCGGTACAATGCTTAAATCTTCGCAAAATTACGTTCCCTATTCGCCTTTAAACTAAGCTGAGTTTCTAACTTTCCCAGGTAATATAAATTATATAAGTAATCGAGTATTTACATTCATTTGAAATACAAAACAATAATTTATATAATTATTTACAACAAAGGGGAGGAATTACATTATGAAAAATAATATATATGGCAATATACCTTGTTTTTTAAATAGTAAGAACCTAACTAAGTCACAAACATTAGATACGGATGTCATCATTTATGGTGCACCATTTGAAGGTGAAAGTACTTGGGGAGATTATACAGGTGTCGAATTAGGACCTAAACAAATTAGATCTAGTTCAGCACGTTATAGTCAGTATTTACCGGAATTGAATCACATCAATATTAGTAATCATTTATCACTGGGTGATGTAGGCGATGTCCCATTTGTAGCCCATGACAATAAGCAAAGTTATGAAAATATTGAAGACTTTGTAAAGCCTTTATGGGAAAGTGGCAAATTTCTTGTCGGCTTTGGCGGTGAGCATGGTGTTACATATCCAATTTTAAAATCCTTAACAGAAACTACAGGAAAAAAAGTTGGTATTATACATTTAGATGCACATTACGATAATATGCCAGATTATGAGGGTGAAATTTACGCGCGTAACACACCATTTATGCACTTATATCATACTGATGGTATCAGAAATGAAAGTATTATTCATACCGGTATTCATGGCCCTAGAAATAAACCTGAAACCGGAAAATACGCAAATGAAGCTGGCGCAGTTACAATTACTATAAACGATATTCGTGCTGCAACTAACTTAAAACAATTCGCAAGAGACATATATAAGCAAGCAAGCAAAGATGTCGATGTCGTGTACTTAACTATTTGTAGTGATGTTTTAGACTTTGCCTTTAATCCTGGTGGACCAGTTGATGGTAATGGCATGACCTCATATGAATTACTAACGATGATATACGAATTCGGCACACTCGGATTATGTGGTATGGATTATGTTGAGGTTTATCCAATGAATGATCCGAACCAAAATTCAGCTCATTTTGTATCTACTGCCGTACTGTATGTACTTGCTGGACACGTTGCCTATTTAAATAAAACTAAATAACTGAGGAGTGGTGTAGATGTTTAAGGATGCAAAGAAACTATTTAAGTCTATTGGTCCTGGAATGATAATCACAGCCTCATTTATCGGTCCTGGTACTGTCACAACAATGACCCAAGGTGGCGCAGGATTTGGTTATAGTTTATTATGGGCGGTTGTCTTTTCAATTGTAGCAACAATTGTTTTACAAGAAATGATTATTCGTTTAAGCCTTGTTACACGAGAAGGTTTAGGCGAAGCGATTCAAGATTTATTCGCCAATAAGATAGGTAAATTAATCATCGTTTGGTTTACATTAATTGCCGTAACACTGGGGTGTGCCGCATATATAAGTGGTGATTTAATTGGTACTTCACTGGGTGCTGCTTATTTATTACATTTGCCTGAAAATGCAGTAGCACCTGTCATTGGTGTAATTATTTTATTAATTGGTCTGTTTGGTAACTATCGTTTTTTAGAGAAAATCATGATATTCCTAATGGTAATCATGGGCATTATATTTATTACAACAATGATTGTCATCAAACCGGATATTATTGGAATCTTAAAGGGTATCTTTGTGCCGACTATTCCTAACGGCTCAATTATAACTATTATCGCATTAATTGGTACCACAGTCGTTCCTTATAATTTCTTTATCCATTCTACTGCAGTACATGAACGCTTTGGTAATATCAAAGAATTAAAATTTGCACGTTGGGATACAATTATATCAATTTCTATAGGTGGTATTATTTCAGCTGCTATTCTTATCGCAGCAGCCACTTTAATCAAAGGTAAAGAAGTTACTAGTATCATCCAACTCGCAGGTCCATTAGAACCCGTATTAGGCAATGCCGCACCATTTGCTATAAGTATTGGTTTATTTGCAGCTGGATTATCTTCAGCAATTGCCTCACCAACTGGTGCAGCTGCTACCATCAGTAGTTTACTCGGTTGGCAAGGTGGCATGGAAAGTAAAAAATACAAATTTGTATTCACATGTATCATTATTATTGGTATTATTACATCCGCATTAGGATTCGAACCATTGCAAGTATTACTTGTTGCACAAGCACTAAACGGTATCATCTTACCAACAGTGGCGATTCTGATATTTATTGTAATTAATAAAAGGAATTTAATGGGCAACTATGTCAATACTGTGTGGCTTAATATCATCGGTGGTATCGTCGTAATCGTCGTGACATTCTTAGGTGTATACAGTCTTATTGATGCAATTAATAGCTTTATACAACGTTAATATAAAGTTATAGTTCAAAATGTAATTTAACTTATTCTGCTATTTCGTTGCATATCTAATATTTATCAGCACCTAATTTTAACGAGCAACGCCATTAAATGAATTGGAAAATTCATTTAATGGCGTTTTTTGGCTCTATAATATTTATGTCAATCTTTCTAAATTACAACTATTACGATGAATGAATAGTAAATCATATTAATACAAATACTCGGTCTCATGTCTAAACTTTATAATACTTAACAATATTTTAAATCGATCCCGCTTCCTTTAAATTCATACTTTTTGTTTCTGGTGCCATAAAAGCCGATATTACGAAGCCAATCATTAATAAGAATGCAGCAATATACATCGTTATACTAACACCAAAATTATCTAAGATAACTGGGAAGAAGAAAGTGCTAATCGCTGAAGCAATACGACTAATCGTTGTCGTAAATCCACCACCAGTCCCTCTTACATGGGTCGGAAATAATTCATATGGATAAATCCATTGATGACTTCCCATACCTGTATTAAAAATGCCATATATAATAAATATTAAGATAATAAATATAAATGGTGTCGAGCCTGCAGACAATACGCCCAAACTAAACAATGCAATAGCTGTAATTAGGAAAGGCCAAATTAATGTTGGACGACGACCATATTTTTCAACTAAATAAAGCGCAGGAAAAATACCTATTAAATAAAATAAATTGATAATTGCTGATCCTAAATACTTTTGAGAACCATCTTGAAAACCAAACTGACCTAGTATTTCAGGGATGTATGTACCTATAGCAAATGTAGTCATTACTTGTAAGGACCAAAATGTAGATACAAAAAATGTTCTTTTACCATAACCATTTTTAAAAATATCAACTAAACTGGTCTTTTTAGCTTCCTGCTCCTCATGAGATACTACCACACCTTGACCAAAGACCTTTTCAACTATTGTATTAGCTTCTTTATGTCTACCTTGTTTAATCAACCAATGTGGCGATTCAGGCATGTTTAGACGCGCTAATAATAACAGAACAATTGGTAATGCACCACTAATCAACATCCATCTCCAACTGCCTTGACCTAATGGCAATAAAAAATAACCAATTAAATAGGAAATCGCATAGCCAATAAACCAAAATGCATTAATTCCCCCTAGTAACGCACCTCTATGCTTACTAGGAGCAAATTCACTCATTAACGAACCTGCAATCGGATAATCTGTCCCTAATGCAATGCCTATTAAAAACCTTAATACAACTAATTGTGTTGGGTCTGTCACAAAAAATTGCAATGTAGTAAATATGCCTAATAACAGCATATCGATGATAAACATTTTCTTTCTGCCTAATATATCGGTGAAGTAACCTCCGACTAAACCACCAATGACCATGCCACCTAAAGTTCCCATACCTAATAGACCAATCATGGTTACGGACATGTCGAAATCACTTTGCATCACTGACAAAGCAATAGCAATAATTCCTAAACTGTAGCCATCTACAAATGAACTTCCGCTTGCATAAGCGAAAATTTTCATGTGAAATTTACAAAGGGGCATATCTTCCATTTCTCTCTTTTTCATGGCAAAAGCCTCCGCTCTTTATTGTAAACGCTTACAAAATATTTTGCATTTCTTCCATTTTATTAAAACCTAATAGGCTGTTAATATTTTGTGCTGCTGTAAAACCTGTTTGAATTGCAGTTTCTGTATAAAATGTACCTAAATAATCGCCAGCAAGGAATAAACGACCATCTGGCTCAGTTAATGTAGCTTGAATTTGACCACGTCCTGGATAAACATATGCAGAGCCATAAGGAAATTTATTAACTTTTGCTTCGACTACTAAATTTCTAAATCCTGGAAACATCTCTTCTAAATCAGTTAAATAAATTTCTAAGATTTCTGCTTCACTTTTATCTATCAATGCTTTTCCTCTATTTGCAGGAGAAAAAGTCATAAAACTACTCCCTTGCTCTCTTTTATTATGCATGGCATGTACTACATTTGAATTGTGTATTAATATATCAAATGATTTTTTAGGTGTTGCAAATGCATATACGTCATCCCAAACTTGTTCACTCGTTTCATTTGTTAAAAATGATGCACTTACGTGCGGACCATATTTAACTTGCTTTAATGCATGTTCTAATTTTGGACTTAAATTTTTAGTGATTTTTTGTGTTATTGGGGCTGGTGTAGCTAAAATGACATATTTGGCCGTTTCAGTATATTCCGTATCTCCTATCTTATATCTGACAGTAACAAAGTCATTATTTTTGATAACTTCAGAAACCTGTGCATTTAATTTAATCTGCTCTTTTAAACGACAAGCAATAGTATTGGTCAATGTTGATGGACCTCCCATAATATTTTGAGATAGCCCTCCTTCTTTATTCCAAATCATATGGAAATAGCCAATACCAGCTCCTGCTGAAATCTGTTCTGGTTCACCAGTTGAACGACTAACTGTCGGTCTAAATATAGCGTCTGCATCAACTGGTAATGCTCCAGTAAAGTCGGTAAACGTCTTATTATTCATAAAGTCTAATATTCGCTGTTGTCTAACACTGTAATCTTCATGCTCGAGTTGCTTTGCAACTTTGCCATATTTAATCACTGCAGCTCTTACCTTAGCTCCTGCTTTAAGTAACGACAATCTAGACTTCCACGACATTGGTACTCTAAATGGATATAATTCAACCCTACCGTTTAATAATAGTTTTCCATTTAAATGCATTGCCGATAACTTTCCAGGAACCGGTAATGCTTTTACACCTACAGACTTCAGTAATTCATCAGTAGCAGAACCTTTACCTGCATACACATGACCTCCCCAGTTCATCCAATAGTTACCTCTTCTTTCAGACATTACACGTCCACCGACTCTATTTTCAGACTCTAGCAATAAGATGTCATGATTCTTTAATCTCCATGCAGCTGATAAACCAGCCAATCCACCGCCTATAATAATTACATCTTTCATAGTAAGCACCTTCTCACATTTTAATTTAACTTAATTTAGGTATGCTTTAATCTTAGCTTCAAATTCAGATGAGGCCGGCTTCAATGGTGATCTACATGTTGTGTTTGCAATGCCTAAAGCCTTAAGGCCAGCTTTCACAGTGCCAGGAACAGTTTCTTCTTCTAACAATTGATATAGTGGTAACAATGTTTGATTCAATGCTGCTGCTTCTTGAATTTTATCTTCTTGAATTAACTCATAGAGCTTTGCAATTTTGTCTGGTACCAAATTATGCACTAGACCAATTGCACCTGCGCCCCCTAACGCTAAAGTTGGTAAGAATAAATCTTCAAACCCTGTTAACAATGCAAAATCTGGGTCGTCCTTTACAAGTGCGAATAATTTAGATGTATGAATGCCGTCTGCAGTATTTTTAATACCAATGATTCCTTCTATTTTACTAATCTCATGAATTAACTCAGGTGCCAATTCAACTCCTGTTGCGTCTGGATAATGATAAATTACAATTCCAACTTTCGTATTATTAGCAACTTGTTGGTAATGTTCAATGATACCTTCATCACTTGTCACCATATAATAAGGATTGATAACTAAAGCGCTATCTACGCCTACACTTTCAGCATATTGCGTTAACTCAATCGTATCCTTAGTTCTATGACATCCAGTACCAGCCATCACTTGAACACGCTTATTTACAGTTTCTGTAACGAATTTAATATTTTCCTTACGCTCTTCAAACGTCATTAACGAATATTCGCCAGTGCTACCTCCAACTAATACACCATGAATACCACCACTTATCACATGTTCAATCAATTTGCTATATGATTCATAGTCTATTTCACCACTCTCTAACATTGGTGTTGGTAATGCTGATATCATTCCGTATGGTTTATACATATAATTACCTCCATTAATTAATATTTATCATTACGCTCTTAACTTCTGTGTAGCTTTGAATACCGTATTCGCCACCCATTTCACGACCAATACCAGACTGCTTGTAACCACCAAAAGGCATTGTTTCCAATTCAAGTCCAACTGTATTAATCCAAACCGTACCTGCCTTTAACTTTTTAGAAATATAATGACCATGCTTAATATTTTGAGTCCAAACACTTGATGCCAAACCATAATCACTATCGTTAGCTCTCGTAATGACTTCATCAATATCATCAAATACAAATACTGACATTACCGGACCAAAGATTTCTTCACGTGCAATCGTCATATCATCTTGGACATCAGCAAATATTGTAGGCTCTACATAATAGCCCTTATCAAACTTGCGATTGCCTCCCACAATCAAACGTGCGCCTTCTTCTTTACCTTTACTAATATATTCTAATACCTTCTCTTGCTGACGTTTCGAAATTAATGGCCCCATATCCGTTGTTTCATCTAAACTTGGTCCAATTGTCACTTCTTCAGCACGTTGCTTTAATCCAGCAATTACATCGTTATAAATGGCTCTTTGTACATAGACTCTTGTACAAGCACTACAGTTTTGACCATGGTTATACATGGTTCCATTAAATGCACCCTCAATTGCTTCATTTAAATCAGCATCTTTTAAAATAATCGCTGGAGATTTACCACCTAATTCAAGTGTGACATTCTTAATCTGATCAGCTGCACCTTTCATTACTGATTTTCCTACACCAGTAGAACCAGTGAACGCAACCTTATCTATCTTGTCGTGAGCTACAATTGATTCTCCAACTGTGCGCCCAGGTCCTGGGATTATATTCACAACACCATCAGGGAAGCCAGCTTCTTTAAATAATTTCGCAGCATATAATAACGATAACGGCGTTTCCGTTGCAGGCTTAATCACAATCGTACAACCTACCGCTAAAGCCGCTCCTAATTTCCATGCCGCCATTAATAATGGGAAGTTCCAAGGGATAATTTGTCCTACTACACCTATAGGTTCATGCACTGTATAACTAACCAAATCATTAGAAATTTGCGTTGTTTTACCATTTATCTTTGTAGCAAAACCAGCATAATATTCAAATTGTTGAATTGTTCCATCAATATCATCAGCTAATGCAACTTCATAAGGTTTTCCACTATCTATGGATTCTAACTGAGCTAATGCTTCCCTATTCTCTTTAAGTAATCTAGCAAATTCATAAATAATATTCGCTCTTGTATGCGCTTCCATTTTTGTCCATAAACCATTATCAAATGCTTCTCTTGCAGCATTTACCGCTTTATCTACATCTTCTTCATTCGCTTCATGGACCTTAGCTATTAATGATTCATCTGAAGGGTCTACTACTTCAAATACTTCATTTTTGCTTGATGCTTGAAATTCGCCATTAATATACAATGGAATTTCATTTTCTAAAAACTCTAGAACTTCCTGTTTCAATTCATTTCTTTTTACATTCAACACTTCCTGCCCCCTTTTGAGTATTTAATGGCATATTATCACCTAAATGAACAAATGTAAATCATTTTAATTTAAGAAGGATTATTTATGTTCATTTTCAGAATTTTTATTCTTTCTAGTTCTTTGATATGATATAGAAAATAATGTTGATGACGAGTAAAGGGGCAAACGAAAGTTATGAATCAAACTTTTGATTTAAAAGCTAAAATTGTAAGTACCAAAAAAACACTTCCAAAAAAACAGCAAAAGCTATGCGATTACATTTTGAAACACTTTGAAGATTTAGGATTAGTGACTATCAAAGAATTAGCAAAAGATGCTGAAGTCGGTATTTCCACAGTTATGCGTACCATACACGCTTTAGATTATGACAATTTCAATGACTTTCGCAGAGATATCTACAATAGCGCAATGCCAAACGATTCCAAATTTTCTCTTAAAAATGCATTTATCGAAAGTGGCAAAGTAAAATCCCATACATTGACACACGTATGGGATAAAAGTGTCTCGTTGCTAAATCAATCACTGAAACCTGATTTAATTTCATCATTTGACCAAGCAATCAATTTAATTGAACAAGCAAACAATATTTATGTATTAGGTACACGACCTTATAAAACAACAGCACTCTACTTAGAACATTTATTAAATGAATTTAATTTAAGTATCCAGCAACTGAGCTATGATACAGATGCCATATTTGATAAAACTAAAAAAATGACTAACAGTGACTTGCTTATTGCATTTTCATTCGAACCTTATACTTATTCAGTAATAAACGCTGTCAAAGAAACCAAACAACAGGGAAACGACATCATCTTAATTACCGATCATGACACATCACCATTAATTGAATTTAGCAATGTTACATTAAAACTATCTGTAAGAAAGGATCATTTTTCTATTTTGCCAATCATCGCCTTAATTGATGCCATCGTATTAGAGTTAGGAAAAAGAACCTCCGAAACATCCCTTAAACATTTAGAAAAACTAGAAGAAGTATTGAATAGAAATCACGTCACTTACAATACTTCTAATAACTAGTTAATTCTCTTGATAAATTAACTAGTTAAGACGTAAACACTAAAAAATCCAGTAAATGATTATTGATAATCATTTACTGGATTCTATTATTATGATTCAACATATATTTGACCTTTTCGTTGGTTTAATTAAATATATTGTCGTTTTATTTTCACACCACAATTTATACACACCCTAACTGCACGATGAGAATGCATCATTTTCGATACTTCAGTTTGTAAGGTTAAAGTGTACTATAATTAATCAGCACCTATATTCATATAAACTATATGTGTATGAAGATATTCTTCTAATCCATGTTTACCATCAGCGCCACCAATACCAGAATTTTTAATACCTGCATGAAATCCTTGCATTGCTTCAAAATTTTCTCTATTTATATATGTTTCTCCAAATTCCAAATTATCAACTAATTTAAATATTTTTTTATTATCGTTTGAATAAATAGATGAAGTCAAGCCATATTTACTATCATTAGCTAGTGAAATCACTTCATCAATTGTTTCAAAGGTAACAATAGGTAAGACAGGACCAAATACTTCTTCTTGAACGATATCCATATCGTTTGTACAATTTGTTATAACAGTCGCAGGATAAAAACTCCCTTTATCATTTGGTAATTCTCCGCCACATTCTAATATGGCACCATCTTTTATAGCTCTTTGCACATGTCTGTGTACATTTTCTTGTGCTTTTTTGTTGATTAGCGGTCCCATATCATAATCACCATCTAATGTGTTACCATAGGTAACACTGCTCATTTTTTGAACTAATTTTTCTATAAATTGCTCTTCAATTGATTTTTGTACATATAATCTTTCTACACAATTACACACTTGACCAGTATTTATGATGCGAGAATCTATTACATACTGTACAGCTTTGTCTATATCTGCATCTTCAAGAACGATTGCAGGTGCTTTGCCACCAAGTTCCAAATTAACCTTTGTTATATTAGTACTTGCTGCTTCCATTACTTTTTTACCAGCATCTTCACTTCCAGTAATAGATACAAGCTCAATATCTTTATTCCTAGCAAGCTCATCTCCTACTATTTCACCCGAACCATTAACTAAGTTAAAAACTCCACTCGGTAAGCCCACAGTATCTAATATTTCTGTAAATATATATGCATTAATAGGAGTTTCTTCTGAAGGTTTCATGATAATTGTATTTCCTGTTACTAAAGCAGGTGCCATTTTTCTTGCAACTAAGAAGAATGGGAAATTCCAAGGAAGTATACCCGATGTAACTCCTAAAGGTTTTTTATAAAGTAAAATATGTTCATTTTTACGATCGCTTTGGATAATTTCTCCCTCATAACGTCTAGCCCATTCTGCCATGTATTCTAAATAATCTGCAGTAAAGTATACTTCTGTACTAGCAAGTTCTCTAGTTTTACCTCCTTCTTTAATAATAATTTCTGTTAATTCTTCGCCACGCTCTCGAATCCCTTTAGCAATTTTCTTTAAGTATTGAGCTCTTTCAATTGCTGGGGTTTCACTCCATGCTTTTTGAGCTTCTTTAGCACATTGTATCGCTTGTTGTGTGTAGTTCTTTGTTCCGTTGTAGGTATGAGCAATGATTTCTTCAGTAGCTGGGTTCAATACGTTTACAATTTCTAAATCTGTTCTTTCAACAAACTCTCCATTAACATAATCCTTAATTTGATACATAATCTTAATCCCTCACTTCATTTAATTTATTTATCTCAGTAGATAATAATTGTGTATTTGGACTTTCTCCATACCTTTCTTTTTCAATTTGGCTTAATGTTTTTCCTTGCGTTTTAGGTGTTAAAACAATTCCTATTATTGAATGAATAATTAAGAAAATAATCATAATAATACCAGTCATTTTGAAACCTAATGTTGCAAGTATTGTTGGTAATATGAATGAATATATCGAAATTCCTGTACGGACAATAAAATACATTAATCCTTGTGCTCCAGCTCTATATCTAGTTGGGAACAATTCGCTTGTCCATAAAGCATAAAATGCTTGAGCACCGATTCCTGCTGCTGATCCCCATAAGACTACAAATAAAATGAGCGACACCCAATTCATTGGTATAAATGTTATAATAATCCAAGCAAGAATCCCCATTGCTGCTCCAATACCAAATAACAATCTTTGATTTAACTTATCTCCTAATTTCATAAATCCAAAATAAGTAGTTATAACAGTTAAAAACCATAATATAGCTTGTAATATATTAGCTTGTGCGCTTGATAAACCTCCTATACTTTCGTATATGAAAGGCATAAAGTATCCCATCGCCCCTGAAGTTAAATTCCAAAAAAGATAAATTCCAATTAAAAGTAGCATTGCTTTTAAATTAACTAGATTTGTAAACAGTTCTTTAACTACAGAAGTCTTTTTAACATCTTGTAATAATTCTTTTCTTTCTTTTTCTTTTTCAGCTTCCCAAATTTCAGATTCGTTCATTCCTTGTCTAATCCACCATGTGATACCTGCAATAATAAATAAATGCACAAATATAATACGTGACCCTAATAAACCCATTGGTGATACAATAACAGCCAGTAAAAATGTAATAGTTGGTCCAATTGACCATGCAAGTTGAGCAGTGCCTATTCTTTTAGCTCGTTCTTTTTCAGGCGCTTCTTCAGCAATGTAGGTCCATGCTACCGGAACACCGATACCTACCGCTATACCAATTACAATTGTTCCAATTAATAACATTGAAAAATTAAATGAACATATCAGAACAAGCATACCTATCATATATAGTATTAGGTCATATTTAAAAATGAATTTTCTACCAAGTTTATCAGTAATTGGTCCACCTATAAGAGCCCCTATCGCAGCACCTAATGCATTAGCACTTAAAGCCCCCAATAAACCAATCTGAACATTATTTAGATTTAAGTATGATTGCCATAAAGACAAACTACTTGCTGCTGCAATTATAGATCCTGCTTCAATATAGTTAGCCATTGCAATAGCTATCGTTGCTACCCATCCTTTTGTTTTCTTGACTTTTAAGTTCATTTCCCTATCCCCTTATTATTTTATTCTAGGAAAAACACTTCTTTTAATAATTGGTACTTAGGACTATTATCAGAATTTACATACATAATATCTGCCATATAATCCCACCATTCTTGACATATTTTGTGATTAGCTATTTCAGAATATAACGATTGGTTTTCAATATCTAAGACTGTAAATAATTCGCCGTTTTTTTCATTCAAGTATATATGATAATTGCTAACACCATGATTTTTTAACATTTCTTTCATTTCTGGCCATATTAGGTCATGTCTTTTTTTATATTCTTCATAACATCCTTTTTTAACATACATAACGTTAGCTATTTTATTCACATTACACACCAACCTCTAAATAACCTGATTTTGGTACTACATTAAATCCTTTTGCTAATTTTAGTAAATCTTCATCGGTAATATCTTGTTTTATACCACCTTGAGATTGAACATGCGTATAGACTTCAGCTGATTTTTCAATAGTTTCTATTAATCCAAAAGTCTCATCTAAATCCGTACCTGCGCCGAATATTCCATGGAAAGGCCATATGACACTTCTATAGTCTTTCATTTTTTCTGCAGTTAACTGACCTATTTCTTCAGTACCTGGAACAACCCAAGGTATAATACCAAGTCCATCTGGAAAGACAACTAAACATTCAGTACACATCTTCCATAATGTTTTTGTAAAATCTTTTTCATCTAACTTATGAGAGAAAGTCATCGCTATTGTATGAGTTGCATGACAATGCATGATGACTCTATGTTCTTTATCGACTTCTAACCTTTGAATATGATTCATAAGATGTGTCGGTAATTCACTTGTTGCAACTGCCCCATTTACAAACCCCCATAAAATTTCGTAATATGATCCATCCTTAGCTATTTTAATTAATCCTATCGAGTCTTGAGGATTCTTTATAATATTCTTAAAATATTTACCAGTTCCTGTTACTAATAAATATTTATTAGCTAATTCTTGTACATTGAAAGGTAACTTTATCTGTCTAACATTTTCTATATTCTTAGTTAAATAAGGGGTGATTTTTTCTTCATCAATAATACATGAAATATTACCTCCATTACGCTCATCCCAACCTTTGTTGTACATTAACTTTGTTATTTCACAAAACTCTTTAACCGTAGATGATTCGATAAACTTTTCCAATTAGATCCCTCTTTCTTCAAGTATATTTTTTTCATAGTCTTTAATAGCATCGTACCAATCTAAACCTGGTTCAACATTATTTCTAATGCAAAATTCATTCCAAATAGGGCCAAATAAATATGTCTTTACTTCCTCTTGAATAGCTAGACGTTGTGTAAAATCCCTATTTTTTTCTGCTTCTTTTAATTGGGCTATAGGATCTAACATTGCTTTTAGTAGGGCTTTTTGCATATTTCTAGTACCAATTACCCATGCTGCTACGCGATTAATAGATGCATCAAAGAAATCAAGTCCTACAGTTGTATCTTTAATTAAATTGTTATAAATTAGCTCTTTAGCAATATCATTCAATTCATCATCTAATATCACGACATGATCGCTATCCCATCTAACTGGTCTTGAAACATGTAAACTAAGACCATTAGTAAATAATGAGAGTGCTGATAATTTGTTTGATACTACCTCAGTTGGATGAAAGTGACCAGCATCTAATAAAATACGCTTATTTCTAGATAATCCATAACCCATATAAAATTCATGTGATCCTACAACATAACTTTCTGATCCAATACCAAACAATTTACTTTCTAGAGTATCAATATTATATTTTTCATCAATTTCTTCTTTAAATATCTCATCTAAACTATTCATTAATCGTCTACGTGGTTCTAAACGATCTACAGGTGTATCTTTAAAGCCATCGGGAATCCAAATATTAGTTATTGAAGGTTGGCCTAATTCTCTACCGAAATATTCTCCAATTTTTCTTGAACGTTTACAGTGTTCAATCCAAAAATCTCTAATATCTTTATTTGGATGGGCTAACGTAAATCCTTCTTCTGATTTTTCATGACTAAAACATGTAGGATTAAAATCTAGTCCCAAATTATTTTTTTTTGCCCACTCAACCCAATTATGAAAATGTTTAGGTTCAATCTCATTTAAATCAATACTTTCATTTGTCTCTGCATATATTGCATGTAAATTAATCTTATGATTGCCCGGTATATGCTTTAAAGCCTCTTCCAAATCATTACGTAATTCTTCACCATTACGAGCTTTTCCTGGATAATTACCAGTAACAGATATACCTCCGGTTAAATCTTGATTAAATAAAAATCCTTCGACATCGTCACCCTGCCAACAATGAATAGATATCTTTATATTTTTAATTGACTCTAAAGCTTCTTCTACATTAATTCCTAACGACTCATATTGATTTTTCGCCAATTCATATGCTTGTTTATGTTCTGTATTCATATTGCGTGACCTCCTTAAATTTCTCTATATCTTTTTGTACTTCTGAAAAATTCCTTGTCTTTTTAAATCTTATTATATTATTAGATTTGCCAATAGATTCTCTCACTTCTTCCACTGTCTCAAATTGTTTTGTAGCAATCATAGTAGCTGCTAAATTACCAAATACTGTGGCTTCAATTGGGCCAACAATTACTTCACAATTTGTATATTGTGACGTTAATTCATTTAAATAGTTATTATTAGAACCTCCTCCTACAATATTTAGTATTTCAATATTAGACTTTGTGATATCTTTTAAATCTTCTATTGAAATTGCATAGATAATTGCTAAATTCAAATATATAACTTGTGCTATTTCACCAATCGTCTTAGGAATTTTTTGATTTGTTTCTTTACAATACCTCTGAATTTCTTCAATCATATTTTTAGGATTTATAAAACGTTCATCATTAAAATCTATAAAAGCTTTAAAATCCTTGTTTTTCTTAGCTTCTTCTACTATTTCAGGAAATGTGTAATTTTCAGGCCAATCTTTACGTACTCTTTGAACAATCCACATTCCTATGATATTTTTTAAAAATCTATATGTGCCTGCAAATCCTCTTTCATTAGAATAACCTTTATTTAATGCGTTTTTAGAGATAATTGGTTTATTTAACTCTTGACCGATTAATGACCATGTACCACTTGAAAGAAAAGCCCATTTTTTCTTTCTATCGCCAACAGCACCGAGGACTGCAGAAGCCGTATCATGTGATGTAGTAGCATAAACATGCGTAATTGGTAAATCATATTTTTCAGTTAAATATAAAGTGATCTCTCCTAGATAAGTTCCTGCTTCAACAATTTCTGGAAATACTTGTTGACTTATATCTAATAATTTAAGAAGTTGTTGATCTAATTCAGATTTATATACATTCATTAACTGTGTTGTACTTAAATTCGTAATTTCATTTTTGGAAACTCCTGTTAATAGATAGTTTAAGTAATCTGGAACGAGTAATATAGTAGATGCTTGTTTCTTTAAACTTGAACTCTCTTCGTATAACTGATATAACGTATTAAAACTTAAAAATTGGATACCTGTTTTTTTATAAATTTCTTCTTTTGAGATTTTTTCAAACACTTTATCCATAGTATTATTTGTTCTTGAATCTCTATAGGAAACAACCTCTTGTAAGCGCTTACCTTTTTGATCCAAAAATATATAGTCTACTCCCCATGTATCAATACTTAAATAACACGACTCTATACCTAGTAACTTTGCTTTATTTAGAGACATTAATATTTGTTCAAATAAGTAATCAATATCCCACACATTCTGTCTATTTTTTCTCGTGAATCCATTAGCAAATCGATTAATCTCTTTGATTTTGATTTTACCATCATCCACATAAGATGCTACGGCTCTTCCACTGGAAGCCCCTATATCTATAGCTATATAGTTATTCATTTTTTCACCTCTTTAGAAAAGTATTATAAACTTAAAAACCACACAAATCAACATTATTTGTAAAATATATTTATTTATGTGGTTTCTTATCAGAGAGTTATATACTCTTATATGATACAATTGACCTAAAAATATAGGAGTAAATAATTATGAAAGCTTTTGAAAGAAAGAAAAAATTACTAAATGAATTGTATTTTAATAAAGTTGTCTATGTTAATGAACTAGCAAAAGAGTTTAAAGTATCGGAAGAAACGATACGTAGAGATTTAGAAAAATTAGAAAAAGAAGGTATCGTAGAACGAAATTATGGCGGAGCCAGATTGTTAAAAACTGAAGATTTACCATATTTAGTTAGAAATACACACAACAAGGAAAGTAAGCTAAATATCGCTAAGAAAATCGACACTTTTATTTGTAATGATATCAGTCTTTTTGCAGATTCAAGTTCTACAGTAGTTGAAACATTAAAAAGATTTGCAGTATCTGATAAAAAGTTACATGTTATAACAAATGCAGTAAATGCATTATACGATTTAAATCAATCTTCTTTAGAAATTAATTCTACTGGAGGCAAATTACTAAAACAATCATACGCATTTATAGGTAGTCAAACAATTGAATCTATTAACAAGTTTAATCCAGATTTTGCAATTATAAGCTGCAAAGCCTTAAATAGAGACGGAATTATTACAGATTCTAATGAGGAAGAAGCTTATATTAAGCAAATTATGATGAATAAAGCTAAAAAAACTATTTTAGCTTTAGATTCCTCAAAATTAGATAAAACCAGTCTTATCACTTTTGGATCTCTGTCAAACATAGATTATATTGTTTCTGACAATGACTTCGATGCAAAATTTATAGAACTCTTACAAAAAAAATCCGTTAAAATTATAAATTAAAAATACTCTATTTAAAAACCATATAAACCAAACAAAAACCACAATAAACAAAAAATATGTTGTTTATTGTGGTTTTTGGTGTTATAATCCCATTTAAATGTAAGCGGTTTCTTTATTTCGTTTATATAATCAATAAAGGAGGATACAAAATGAAAAAAACTGTATCTATAGTTTTAATCGGAATCAACGGTTATGGAAGAAACTATTTAGAAGAATTGTTGTTCAAAAAAAATGAATCGATTATCTTGAACGGAGTTGTGGATATAAATGCAGAATCTTCAGAGTTTTATGATGAGTTAATCAAAAGAAATATATCAATTTATAACTCCATTGAGAGATTCTATGAGAATAATACTGCAGATTTATCCATTATATCTACTCCAATACATTTACATAAGTACCACGCTTGCTTGTGTATGAATAACAACAGTCATGTATTATGCGAAAAGCCTGTAACTGCTAATTATGATGATATACATGAAATGGAGCGAATAAGAGACAAAACTGGTAAATTTTTGGCAATAGGATTTAACTGGTCATTTATAAATTCAATTTTAGAATTAAAAAAAGATATTATTGATAAGAAATTTGGAAAACCTATACGTGTAAAGAGTATGGTTCAATGGCCAAGAAATGAGATTTATTATAATCGTTCTTCTTGGGCAGGAAAAAAATTCAGTTCCGATAATTCAATGATATTCGATAGCGTAGCTAATAATGCAACTGCACATTTTTTGCATAATTTATTTTATTTAAATGGTGATCATATAAATACTAGTGTCTCCTTAAACACAATAGAATATGAGCTTTATCGTGTAAACAATATAGAAACATTTGATACATGTGCATTACATATAAAAAGCAAAAAAAATATTGATATATTTTTTTATGCTTCTCATGCCACTAAAAATGTTAGAAATCCTTGTTTTGAACTAGAATTCGAAAAAGCCACAATAAAATATGACCCTGATAAAGGATATGAAAATATAACAGCATTTTTTAAAGATGGTCTTCAAAAAACTTACATGAATCCAGAGGCCAAAAGTCACTTAACAAAATTATATGTTTGTATAGATGCTATTTTAACTAATAACTATCGTATTCCTTGTGGTTTAGAAGCCGCGACTCCACACGTTTTATGTATTAAGACATTACATGGGTCCTTTTCTAAAATAAATTTATTTCCAAAAAGTTTAATTCGCTACAGTGAGCAACAAAAACAATATTGGGTTAATAATTTAGATAAAGATTTAGAATATTGTTATTCTCATTGGATTTTACCAAATGATGCCGATATAAAATGGTCAAAGAAAAATAATAAAGTCAATGATGTTTTTTCTTAAAACAATTAAATTTAACTAAGGAGGATGAAGAAATTTGGGAGATGCTTCAAGAAAATTTAATTATAAAGACAAATTAGCTTATTTATATGGGGACTTAGCAAATACTATAATACTAGGCTTAGTAAATAGTTTTTTGATGATTTATTTCACTAATGTTTTAGGTATAACTGGATATATAGTAGGTATATTATTTTTCACTACTAGAATTATAGATGCTTTTGTTGATGTTTTAATTGGAAGGTTATGTGATAATTCCAAAGTTAGTAAAGAAGGAAGATTTAGACCTTGGATTCGGAAGATGAAATATCCTTTTTGTATCAGTACAATTATTTTATTTCTACCATTTATTAATGATTTTTCTATGAATTTAAAGATTATTTACGCTTTTATATCATACTTATTATTCGGGATTTTATTGTCTGCCATAAACATACCTTATGGATCAATGGCATCAACTATAACTAGTGATGTTAAAAACAGAGCTTCACTATCTACTTTTCGTAGTATTGGTGCTGCTATTGGTGGAAGTTCAACCGGTTTACTAATTCCTTTATTCGTATATATAAATTTACCTAATGGACATCAAATTGTTTCTGGAAATAGATTTTTTATTGTATCTATAATTTGTGCTATTATTGCATTCTTTTTTTATAAATTGACTTACAAAAATACCGTAGAAAGAATTCAATTCACTAAAAAAGAAATTGAACCTATTAATAAAATTTTTATTAGTTTATTTAAAAATAAAGCTTTAATTGCTTTGGTTATAGTTGATATATTCATTGTAATCAATCAAATATTGACAAGTACAAATATAACTTATTTGTTTCATGATTTTTATCACAATAAAACAGCAATGTCTATAGCTTTATTTTTAAATTATGGAACAGTTATATTATTAGCACCTTTTTCAACTTTATTAGCTACTAAATATGGGAAAAAGGAAGTTAGTATTATTGCTCTTTTATTTTCCAGTGTATTGTATTTAACTTTATATTTCTTAAATATTCAAAACGTATGGTTATATTTATTTTTAATGTTTCTTGCAACTTTAGGGGCATCATTATTTAATTTGATGATATGGGCATTTATTTCAGATGTAATTGATTATCATCAATATACTACTTATTTAAGAGAAGATGGTACTATATATGCGGTAAATTCGTTTGCTAGAAAAATTGGGCAATCTTTGGCTGGCGGATTGGGGGGAATCCTATTAAGTATAATCGGGTACAATTCTTCTAAGAATAGTACAACAACACAAACTGATGAGGTTATGCAAAGAATATATGATATGTCTAATTTATCTCCTTCTATATTATTGTTTATATCATTTATAATTTTAGCTTTGTTTTATCCACTTAATAAGAGTACCGTCACTAAAATATCAAATGTATTAAATGTACGTAATAACAAAAATCAATAGAACATTATTTAAGAGAATTTCACTTAATATGATTGATTATATAAAATAAGGAGATATATAACTTGAAAAATTTATTAAAACAAAAAAATAGTAAGAATTTTAAATTTGTATTTGCTGCCGTGGCATTAAATCATGACCATATTTATGGTATGTGCGAAGGACTGATAGAAGCTGGTGCTACATTAAAGTGGGTTTTTGATTCAAATCCCAAAAGAATTAAAGAATTTACTTACAAATTTCCTGAAGTAAAAATTGCAAATTCACTTCATGAAATTTTAAATGATAAAGAGGTTCAACTAGTTGCCGCAGCAGATATACCAGCTAAAAGAAGTGATTTAGGAAATAAAGTAATGAAGGCTGGTAAAGATTATTTTACAGACAAAACACCATTTACTTCTCTACCACAGTTAGAAGAAACAAGAAAAATTGTTCAAGAAACAAAACAAAAATATATGGTTTATTTTAGTGAACGGTTACATGTAGAAAGTGCAGTATTTGCTGAAGAACTTATTAAAAATGAAGAAATTGGTGAAGTAGTTCAAATCACTGGTTTCGGACCACACCGTTTAAATAAAACTACACGTCCTAACTGGTTTTTTGAAAAAAAACAATATGGTGGCATATTATGCGATATTGGTAGTCATCAAATAGAACAATTTCTACACTTCAGTAATAATAAAGATGCCAAAGTGTTACATAGTAAGGTTGGCAATTATAATAACCCTGATTATCCAGAATTTGAAGACTACGGTGATGCTACTTTAGTTGGTGAGAATGGAGTAACATTTTATTTCAAGGTCGATTGGTTAACTCCAGATGGTTTAAGTAATTGGGGTGATGGACGATTGTTTATAACAGGAACTAAAGGAACTATAGAAATTCGTAAATTTATTGATTTGACTCGATCGAGTTCTGGAGAACATTTATTTTTAGTTAATGAACATGGGGAAAAATATTTTCATCTTCAAAATAAAATTGGCTTTCCTTTTTTTGAAAAAATGATATTAGATTGTTTAAATAGAACAGAAAATTCAATGACACAAAAACATATTTTTAAAGCCGCTGAATTATGTCTAATTGCCCAAGAAAAAGCTATAAAACTAACAAAATTAAATTGATCTCAATTGACTATATTATATAGAAAGGAGTACTATGTATTGCTTATAACAAAGTTACAAAGGTACGCCTTATTTTTGCTCAGTATTTTTATAATGGGGATGGGGATATCTTTAGTTACCTTATCTCATTTAGGAACCACACCAATTACAAGCCCCCCTTTTATATTGAGTTTATCTCAACCAATAAGCTTTGGCGTATTAACTATGTGTACAAATATCATTTTTGTACTATTTGAAATCATAATCTTAGGGAAACAATTTCCCAAAGAACAATATTTACAATTAATAGTTGGCCCTATTTTAGGGATCTCAATTGATTTATGGTCTTTAGTTATTATATATATACCTAAACCATTTTACATTATAAAACTATTAATGGTACTAGTTGGTTGTACTATTATTGCTTACAGTACTATCTTACAATTAAAAGCTAAAGTAGTTAATAATCCTGCTGAAGGTGTTGTTAAAGCTTTATCAAAAAAAACAGCAAAAAGTTTTGGAACTATTAAGTTATATTTTGATATAACTTTGGTTGTTATTGCTATTCTAATATCTTTACTGACTATAGGTACTATTGAAGGTGTACGTGAAGGAACTATTATTTCCGCATTAATTGTTGGCTTAATAATTAAAAAATTACAATTTATAGAACAGAAATACTCTTCACGTTTAATAAACAAATAATTTTTTTCTATAAATGCTATCTTTTTCCTTACTAAAGTCATTTTTAGCAGTATTTGTTTTTGCATTCCTAACCGCTATGGCGTTATAATACAATTAACAAAGATATCTGCATTTTATGCACCAATCCCCTCACTACCGCAAATAGTGAGGGGATTTTTTCCGTATGATTAGTCGCCTATTCGTCACGCTTGCTTAGCCAATACGTAAATAGCGTAACGAGACAAACACTTGTTTAGTTACTTCAATATATTGCGTTTTAAATTTAAAAGGTATCTATCTCATGAAATTGGGATAAATAAAGCTGTTTATAAGGACCATCATGTTGCATCAGTACCTCATGACTACCTTCTTCTAATATTTGCCCATCTTTTACAAAGACAATGCGATCTACATCCTTAATTGTTGATAAACGGTGTGCAATGATGAGTGATGTACGATTTTCAGACAATTTTTTAAAGGCAGCTTGAATTTTGTTTTCAGTCTCAATATCAAGTGCGCTAGTGGCTTCATCTAATATAATGATTGAAGGGTCCTTTAAGAACATACGTGCAATCGCGATACGTTGTTTCTGTCCACCGGATAATTTCGTACCTCTTTCTCCTACCATCGTACTTAATCCTTCAGGTAAACTCATTACAAATTCTTCTAGCTGTGCCTGTCTAATTGCTTTAAACAACAATTCTTCACTTGTATCTAAATTACCGTATATAATATTTTCTCGTAATGTGCCGGAAAATAAAAAGACGTCTTGTTGTACAACACCAATTTCTGAACGAAGTGAACGCAGTTGTATATTTTTTATATTTTCACCATCAATCATGATAGCCCCACTATCCACCTCATAAAATCTTGGCAATAGTGCACTAATAGTGGTCTTACCGCTACCACTAGGTCCAACGAGTGCAATTTTCTCACCATGTTGTACCTTTAAATTTAGTCCATTTAGAATCTTATCTTCTCCATAACCAAAGGTCACATCTTGATATTCAATCTCTCGAAGCGCCTTGGGCATTTGTACCGCATTTGGTTCATCCTTAATTTCAGGGTCAACTAATAATATTTCTCTAAAATTCTTAAATCCAGCAATAGCCTTGGGAAAGAGTTCAATAATCATATTGATTTGTTCGAGTGGCTTAAATAGTACATTTGTAATCATAATAAATGCAACAATACCACCATAAGATAAGTCTCCATGTAACACAAAGTAACTACCGACAATTAATACAACAATCAAGGTGATTTTTTGTGCAATATGACTAATCGTAATGTTCCAAGACATATAGTTATATGCCTTTAACTTAGTCGCTCTAAAGTTATCGTTAATATTACGGAATTTATCATTCTCATAACGTTCATTAGTAAATGCTTGAACCAAACGAATACCACCTACATTATCGGCTATCAACTCATTAAATCGAGATACATTAGCGAATAATTTTTTAAAAGCGCGTGACATTTTTTGGCTAAAGAAAATAGCTAACACAAAGACAATCGGCACCACACAGAATGTTATCAATGCTAATTTCACATCAATAGTTAGCATGATGACAAAGGCACCTATAAGTGTCATTATTGATAAAAAGACATCCTCGGGTCCATGATGTGCCGCCTCACCAATATCCATCAAATCATTAGTTAACCTACCAATTAACTTGCCTGACTTTTGATTATCAAAGTATTTGAAATTCAATTTTTGAATATGCCCATATAAATCATTACGCATATCTCGTTCAATATTGGTTCCTAATTTATGACCCCAATATGTGACGATAAATTTGAGTACTGCTTCAACTGCAAAAACAAATAATAATAACAATCCGAACAAAACAATTAAATTCCAATGATTTGTTGGTAATAATTTATCTATATAAACACTTGTTATTAATGGAAAAATTAATTCTAATAATCCTACAAAAATTGCAGAACTAAAATCTAAGAAAAACAATCCTTTATAAGGTTTGTAATATTTAAAGAATTCTCTCACGCTAATTCACCTATTTTCTCTATCTATCTTAATCAATCCCTTACATTATGTATTAAATAATTTTTATTTTCAATAAAATAATAAAATATTTAATTGAAGTTGATAATTTCAGTCTAAAGAAAATAGTTAAGTTGTTCAATTTATATAATATTAATTATACAATTGACTTCTATTTCGTAATTTTTTTGCTATTTGTTCAGGCAAATTCACTATGGTTATATCTTGTCCTAAAAATAAAATCCAGTTTATCAATTCATCTAATGTCTTATCATCTTGAAGATTGACTGACATTTTTAAGACGCCTGTTGTTTGAAAGGGATCCATATAAGCAATTGACACCTTAATTGGATGATATTTTTGATATTGTGCAATACCTTCAGGACCTAATATGATTTCAACATTCGTTTCTGGTTGCGCGCGTGCAATCATTTTTAATATTTTTGGTTTCGTCCATTTTTCTGAAGGTTGAAAGGCTTCTACATGTGTGGCTTTATCAAGTGCAAATACCATTAACACTTTATTGTTTAAGTCAAACCCCTCTACCATCCATAAATGCTTTTCTCTATATAAATGTAGAACAAATACTGGATAACTTTGTTCTGCGCCATTACTAATTACCGTAATTTTTATAAATTGACTATATAAATATATTTGTATCAGCTGCTCTAATAATGGATGTGCAATATCCGATAACTCCAATAAGTCAGGATTCTGTACATTGGTTCTCTCAAAAATAAGAAAATCATTTAATGAAACAAGCACTTCTTGTTGATGCTCAGGTATCAAACCTAATAATTTTTCCGCTATTGATTGTCTACTTTCCAAAAATGGCAATTGTTGGTTGCGCGATGCCATAAAAGCAATAAATAATGCTTTTACCTCATCATCTGTAAATTGAATAGGTGGCAACATTGAATTATTCATTACGATGAACCCACCGCTTCGCCCTACTTCTGATATGAGTGGCATACCCATACTTTCTATTTCCTTTATATCTCGAAAGGCAGTCGACCTTGAAATGTCGAATTCCTTCATTATTTCAGTAATTGTGAAAAATGATCTATTATTCATATAACGCATCATTGTATTTATACGTTCAACTTTTTTCATGTTACCTCCTAAACATAGTCATTTTTTGACATGATTAAATGTTAATATAAATTTAGCAAAAGATAAATGGGTATGACTTATATTAAAGGAGGAACTTATGATGACAAACTATTCATTAGAAACAAAAGAAAATTTTACAGTGTTAGGTATTGGAACAGAATTAAAAAGTGATTATACAGATTATGCTGGTATTAATAATGAAAAGACTACCTTTTGGAATGATATGGTTAACAAAGGTATTATAGATAAATTAAAATCTATAGCTACAAATGATTATCTTTTTATCGTTAATGAGGCAGTAAATAGTAAAATGATGCATTATGTTGGCGTAATGACTAATGAGACACTTCCTGAAGCAACGCGTCAAATTGAATTTCCGTCAAGTGAGTATCTAGTCGTTGAAGGAGAAGCTCAAAGTGAAAAGGAACTCAGTGATTTACTAACTGGGCGCGCTTTTGGTGAAGTGTTACCTTCAAATTCTGATATTTCCTATGTAGGCGGACCAAACACTGCTGTTATCAAAGGAAATAATGAGGATCTAGTATACGGAGAAATGTGGATTCCTATTGTGAAAAAGAATTAAATCGTCGAAAAAGTGTGATGAATGCCTATGTCATAGACACATTTGAACGATGTTAATAACCGTTGAAACATCATAATTAGAACCAGTAATAAAACCCACGACTAAGACATTGTTAAGTATGTACTATAACCATTGGACTACAATCCAATATTGATTGGTACATGTGCTTTAACAGACTTTATCGTGGGTTTTTAATGTTTCAAAATTTAACTTTTTGCAACTATACTGTACAAATACTGTGGATTAAACACCAGAATACGAATTAAATCCTCCATCAACAGGTACGACGATTCCTGTCACAAAGCTACTCGCGTTATAATCCATCAACCAATATAATGTACCTAGAATTTCTTCTGGTTCACCAAATCGATTCATTGGTGTTTGAGATAATATTTTGTTTGCTCTATCAGAATAGGAACCATCGCCATTCCTTAATAGCCCTTTGTTTTGATTGGTTTCAAAGAATCCAGGAGCGATCGCATTAACTCGAACCTTACCTGAGAAATAAGTGCTTAACCATTCAGTGAAATTACTCACTGCCGCCTTAGCTCCACTATATGCTGGAATCTTTGTTAGTGGTGTAAAAGCATTCATCGATGAAATATTAATAATCGAACCTTGCTTTGAGGTTACAATATCTTGCGAAAACACTTGTGATGGCAGAAACGTTCCAACATAGTTCAATTTAAATACTGCATCAACACCGGGTTCTGTTAAATCAAAAAATGTGTTAGTTCCTTGAGCATCATAAAATTCATCACTGGTAGTTGCGTTCGGATGATTGCCACCTGCACCATTAATCAGAATATCAATCGTACCAAATGTTTCATTAAATCTTTGTTTTGCTCGTTCTAATTCTACTTTATCTAATACATCGGCTACTAAATCCACTGTTTGTACTTTAGCTTCACCTAATTCATTCTGCAATGCAGTAATTTTTTCTTCTGAGCGACCTAATAAACCGACATTCGCACCTTTGGCAACCAATCCTTTTACAAAGGTACTGCCAATCACACCAGTGGCACCTGTAATAATGACATTTACACCTTTAAATTGAGCATCCATTAATCACTCACCCCTTCGATTAAACCATTAATATATGTTGCACCAAGCGCTCTATCAAACAGACCATAACCTGCTTTACCAGTTTCACCCCATATCATACGACCATGATCAGGGCGGATTGTTCCCTTATAGTTAATAGCCAACAACGCTTGTGTTACAGCTTTCATATCTACAGAACCTGTTTCAGACAAATGACCCGTTTCGACAAATGACTGCGCATCTAATCTTTTCACATTACGCATATGCACAAAATGGATATGTTTGCCAAATTCTTTAATCAGCTCGGGTAAATTATTTTCAGCTAAGGAACCTAACGAACCTGTACAGAAACAAATGCCGTTATTTGAAGCTGAATTAATCTTAGTTAATCTTAAGTAACTTTCTCTATTTTTAATAATTCGAGGTATACCAAAAATAGACCAAGGTGGATCGTCTGGATGAATAGCTAGATTTACATCATGCTCTATAGCCGTTGGAAGCACAGCATCTAAGAAATATTGCAGATTATCCCACAATTGATCCTCTGACATTTCACGATATTTCAAAATGAGTTTATTCATTTCGTCACGTGTATAACTTTCATCCCAACCAGGTAAGTTTAAATCGGTCGTTAACGGATCAATATCCTTAATTTGCTTGTGATCATATATTAGCGTATTAGAACCATCCTCAAGTTGATAGTCTAATTGTGATCTAGTCCAATCAAATACAGGCATAAAGTTATAGGTAACTGTCTTAATGCCACACTCAGCTAAATTTTTCAGTGATGTTTTATAATTTTCAATCAATGCATCACGTTTCTCAGTTCCTAACTTGATATCTTCACTAACTGGTAAACTTTCAACCACTTCAAAGTTAAGTCCTGCTTCGGTAATTGTGTTTTTAAGTTGTTGAATACGTTCTTTCTCCCAAATTTCACCAACTGGTACATCATATATAGCAGAAACAATATGTTTCATATTAGGAATTTGTCTAATATTATCTAACGTTACAGGGTCATCCTGTCCATACCAACGAAATGAAAGTTTCATCATTATACCTCCTTAATTCCTTCTATTTTGAATAATTTAACTGCATTGTTATAACAAATATCCTTTAACATTTGTTCAATCGTTGTATTAGAAAATGCAATTTCACCACGTTCTATCTTTTCTCCAATAAAGTTACAAAGAATTCTTCTAAAGTATTCATGTCTTGTATATGAAATCATACTTCTAGAGTCTGTTAACATACCGACAAATTTAGATAATAAGCCAACAGTTGCGTAGTCTACTAGGTGACGTTCCATACCTTCTTTTGTATCATTAAACCACCATGCTGCTCCAAGTTGTACTTTATGCGCACTGTTACTAAAGTTACCTGCAGTCGCTTGTACCATTAAATGATCATTACCGTTATTCGGATAAATAATCGTATCAGATAATGCATCATTTAATTCTAAGTGATTCAACATTGCATTTAATGTCTTTGCATTGAGCTGGTTACCCACACTATCAAATCCACTGTCTGTGCCTGCAATGTTTAGCATTTTTGTATTATTATTTCTGATTGGACCTAAGTGGAATTGTACGACCCATCCGAGAGAATGATAAACTTTACTAATTTCAGTTAAAATATATCCTGCTAATTCGTACTGTTCTGTTTCAGAAACAGCATGACCTGCTGCTAACTGGTTATAAATGGCTTGTGCTTCCTCAGTTGTTGCTGTCATTAATGGCACCTTTTCAAAGCTTTGATCCGAACTTTTAGCTCCTTGGCGATCAAAATAATATACACGTGCTTTCAAGGCATTAATATATGAATTTAAATCAGTGATTGTCCCATCAGTAACTGCATCTAGTTTTTCTACTTTCTCTTCGAACGACTGCTCATTTAACAGCACATAACTATCTGGTCTAAATGTAGGACATACTTTAAATGTTACATTGTCATCTTGACTTAATAATTTATGATATTTTAAATCATCACATGGATCATCTGTTGTACATACCACAGAAACTTGGCTTGCTTTAATTAATGATTGAGGGGTGTGTGTTGATTTAGCTAATTTTTTATTTAAAGTCTTATATAATTTTTTAATATTCACCTTATCTAAATCAGTGTCCTCATTAAAGTATCGGTTGAGTTCTAATGCACACCAGTGATACATCGGATTCATAGCAGCATACGGTAACATCTCCATAAATGCTTGGAATTTTTCAAAATCATCTGCATCACCTGTGATATAGGCTTCATCAATACCAAATGCACGCATTAAGCGCCATTTATAGTGATCTCCAGATAACCATAATTGTGTAATTGTTTCATATTTATTATTTTCATATATTTCTTTAGGATCTAAATGGCAATGAAAGTCATAAATTGGTAAATCTTTTACTTTCTGATAAAGTTTAATCGCTGTCTTGTTGTTCAATAAAAAATTGTCATGAATTAATGTCATACTTTAACCTCTTTTCTGTATCGTACATTACAAACTATTTGTAATAAGTCACCTTTACAACAAGGATTACAGTTACAAAACCATCTGTATCCGCTTACAAATATTGTTAAAAATTTTTCATAGTTCTAACTAACGTTTCAACGAACCTGCATATTGTGCTAAATTGAGCACCTCATCCACTTGGCATGACAATGCATCTTCCTTTGTCGTGTGCTGTAATACGGCGCATTTTGTAGCAAAATCCAGTGTATCTTCTATCGGATATTGCTCAATTAATCCGTGTATGATACCTGACATAAATGCATCACCTGCACCAATACGATTTAATACTTGGTAAGGATATATCTCGCCTGTTATAAACGTATCCCCTTGCAATATAACCCCTTGTAAAGTACTGGCCGCAATATCTCTATTACTAGAAGCGAGCATTGGAATATGATAGTGATCCTGAATTGTTCGCGCGCATGTTTCCATGCTATCAATTTCTGAATTTAAATTTAATAAATGTGTAGCATCCATCTTGCCAAAGAGCAACACATCAACTAATGGGAGTATCGATTCAACAGTTGCCTTTGCCACTTCCTTATCCCAAAGATTACTTCGATAATTAATATCAAATACAATGTGTGCACCACGTGCTTTGATCTGCGTTAACAATGAAATAATATTATTACGTAACATTGAATTCACTGCTAAAGTAATACCTGTTATCACAAAATAATCTCCAGCTTGCATTTGTTCTATATCAAACAATGTTGCTTCAAATTCTGCAAATGTTGAATGTTGCCTATCGTAAATAACCTTGCTACTACGAAAACCAAAACTTTCTTCTAAGTAATAAGTACCTAAGCGCCCTTCACGATATTTAATATTGCGCGTGCCGATTTTTGTCTGTGCCATTTTCTGTAATGGAATTTTTGCTAATTCATGCTCAGGCAACACTGTAATCATTTCGGTATTATGATCAAAGCTTGACAATGATATGAGTGTATTTAATTCAGCACCTCCAACTTGCACATCAAATGTATGTGCATTTTTCAGTAAACTATAATCGGGTGGCGTATACCGTAACATGACCTCTCCTAAACCATAGATAGTCATTCATTACACCTCACTTTTTAAATCAACAATATATTGTTCCAGTGCTGCTCTACCTTGCTCTTGATATACTTTCGTTATTTCACTACCAATGCCTACAGCAAAGCTACCAGCATTTAACCACGCTTTATGATTGGCTTTACCGATACCTCCAGTTGGTACAATTTCTATTTGTGGTAACGGTCCTTTAAAATCATTAATTGACTTTGGTGAAAATTGCGTTGCCGGGAATAGTTTCAATAATTTACAGCCATACTTTAAAGACTCTACCATTTCCTTCACTGTCATACAGCCTGGAATATAAGGGACATCGTAAAGGTTTGCTACTTTTGCAGTTTCCACATCAAATGAAGGACTGACTATAAATTTGGCACCATTTAATATGGCATTTCGAGCCGACACACTATCAAGGACTGTTCCAGCACCTATCAATGCATCATCTCTTTCAGATAACTTACTAATAATATTTAATGCTTGAGGCGTTGTTAATGTGACCTCTATAATCGTTAATCCATTATCGATAATTGTCTGTGCGATTTCTATAAATGTATTGGGTTCATTCGTTCGCATAACAGCGATGTGCTTACCTTTATTTATTGCCTTTAAAATTTCGACGGAATTCATAATTACAGCCCCTTATCAGAGAAATTTATCCTTTACTTAAAAATAACAACGTTGTTATTTTTGTTCAAAAAAATATTGTAACGCTTACCTCTATGTTATAATTAATTCTATCTTAAATCAAATACTTTCAAGGAGACGTTCTATGGCTGTAACTTTAAAAGATGTCGCCGAAGCCTGTGGCGTCAGTTATTCTACAGTAAGTAAAGCATTGAAAAATTCACATTTGGTAAAGCCAAAAACAAAGCAAATGATACAACAAAAAGCACTTGAAATGAATTACATAGCCAACCAATCTGCCAGATCGTTAGTCTCAAAAAAGAGTGGCACAATTGGTTTAATATGGCCTTCCGTTGACAGAATAGCTGTAACGCACCTCATTTCTGAAATTAATCACGCTATCAAATCTTATGGTTATGCAATGTTTGTATCTATAGATGATGTCTCTACTGCGTCCAAAAAGTTTGTTGAATTTGGATGCGATGGTATCGTTATCTTTGATGAAGGTGAACATACTAATCTACCACCTGAGATTTATCATAATATTTCAGTCGTCGCTTATGGTGCAGATAGAAATACACCTTACCCAATTATTAATGTCAATCACGCAGAAGCAATGGTTATGGCTATTCAAGCATTACAAGAAAAGGGCATTGAATCCATTGATTATATCGGTGATACGGACACCAATGATGTGCGTCAAATCACCAAAAAGCGTGCCATTGAAACATATTGCACTGCGCACAATATTGACTATCGCCTTATCAATTCCAAAGGATTAAATTCCATTGAAGCAGAAACTTCTATCAAGAAATTTCTACAGACAAACAGCTTAGCGCCAGGCGTAATTTGTGGTAGTTATGATATAACAGTGGGCACCATTAATGCTCTAGATGAAACACAACAACCTATTATTTACTCATATGATAACATTCCACAAATAAAAAAATTAGATTATCCAGTAAACGCAATTGGTGTACCAACATCACAAATCGCAGAACAAATCGTTGCAATACTAAACAAAATTATTAACGGCGAAGACACAGAAGCATCCTATGACTTACATCCAGAACTTCAAAATAATATGTAACATTCATATACAAATAATAAAACGCCTAAAGTACATTGGACAGATGTAACTTTAGGCGTTTTACTTGAGAGAGATAGTTATCTAGAGGGTCAGAATAGTTTCATTATTTCAACGAATCGCTAAATACTAATGTCTTAACAACAACACATTGAAACAAAGGTACGATACAACAATCGAACGTAACGGCTCAAAATACTTCGACTCACGTAATCTCATTCACTTAGCACCATACTAATGATTACGCTTACATTTTATAAATCATACCTTCGAAAATGCGATGCTTAACATAGCATAATTAAGTTATGAGTTCTGACTAATTAACATAAGTCATCGTAATACTTAGGTGTATCAACTTTTGAATAGTTTGAAACTGACTTATTGATGAATCATCGTGAATAAATTATCATTACTCACAACCCTCTACACCCTTATTATATAACCTGTTGAACCATGATTAAAATACATAGTTGGAATACAAACCATTCCCTAAAGGAATACTTAAGGCAAAATGGCACGCTTTTTCTCATTCTATACGTGTCATATTCGTTTGTTATCTTGCGCTATCTCTACCTACTTGTACAAAGCAATCCATTCATCATTACATTTTCCAGTAAAACAGTAGTGACTCATCTAGTGTGTGTATACCTTGTTAAGCACATTATTACCTCTTATGGTTTATTGAATATTTGAAATAAACTTAATCCATTCATTTGTAACATAGTTCATATAACTGTCTTTTTTCCATACAATACCTAAATTCCATGCAACGTCAGCCTCATCCAACTCAATTCCAACCACTTCATTACTTAGGACATTAACTATACTTTCTGGTAAAATACTTACTCCTATGCCATCACGTATCATATTTTCAATAAAGGTAATTTGAGACATTTTGGCTACCGTTTTGGGATGAAAGCCAACCTTTCGACAGCTTTCTATTATTTGATCTTTCAAATAATAATCATCGTGGAACATAATAAAGCTTTCTCGTTTTAAATCACCCAAATGCACGACAGTTTCTGTAGCAAAAGGGGATTGTTTATCAACAACGAGCAACAGTTTCTCTTTATATAAAGGTACAGCATGATAAATATCATTATCTACAGGTAAGGTTGTAATACCAACATCAATATCATCATTATTTAAATAGAATTCAACTGCCTTTCCCCCACCTTCAATGACCTCATAAGTCACATTTGGAAATTGTTGATGGAATCTGTTTAAACTCTCTGTAAATAATCTGACATTCATAATAGCGGATATACCAATTCGAATATGACCGCGTTCAAGATTGGTAACATCCCCCATTTGTAAAGATAAATCGTCTATGACCGCCAAGGCCTCTATGCATTTTTCGTAAAAAATGGCTCCCACATCTGTTAAGACAATATGCTTTTTCGTTCGATCAAATAATTGAATATTAAATTCGCTTTCCAAGCTCTTAATATTTTTACTAATCGTAGACTGCGCAATAAATAAATGTTCTGATGCTTGCGTCATTCCACCATGTTTCACTACCTCAACAAAGTATTTCATCTGCTTAATTTCCATATCGCACTTCCTTAATCTCATTCCAATTTACTTTCACTCTATATTCTAAAATTGAGATGAATTGAAGTATACTCACATCTTCAATCCATCTATACTAAAGAACGATTCACAATAATTTAATGCTTCAAATACTTAATCGCAATTTCAGCTGTCTTTGCTATAACTTCATCGTTAGGTTTCGCATTTTTATCACTTTGCTTGGTATAAATCGCTAATATAATTGGTTTTGATTGCCCCTTTGGATAAATAAATGCTAAGTCATTACGCGTTGCATAAGTAATACCTTGTCCGCTCTTATCACCAACGATATCATCTTTAGCAGCACCTGCTTTGATTAAGCTATCTCCTGTTTCATTTTTAATCATTAGCTCTTTTAAGAACTGTAAATTGCCCTTATGCATATTAGAATGCGTTAAAATGTAATTAAGTGTCGTAGCTGCAGCACGCGGTGTTGTCGTATCAGCAATTTTCTTAGGATCATAATTATTCAAATCCGGCTCTAACCTTTGCGGTTCTGATACACAATCACCTAGCTGACGTAATTCTGATTTAAATGCATTCACACCACCTATTGCTTGAATTACTTTATTATTTGCAGTGTTATCACTTTTCAACATCGACGCTTCAATGAGTTGTCTAAGCGTCATCGTCTTACCAATATATTTTTCTGTAACCGGTGAGTATGTAACAATATCTGATTTATTAATTGTTACCTTTTGATTCAAATCTTGTGGTGAAAGTTGATTCAATAATATGCCACTTGCAATAGCCTTGTAAGTCGAAGCAAAAGCAAAACGTTCATTCGCACGATGCTCAATTTGTTTACCATCTTGCGTATTTATCCCATAAACACCTATAGTCGTATCATAAGTTGCTTCTAAATCTTTTATTGATTTACTTTCGCTGGCATCCACACTTTGTGCCTTTATAACTAACGTTATCAATCCAACTAACACCATAATAGTAATTCGTTTCATAACTATCCCCTTTTTTATACAATTTATATACAAAATCGTTCTATTATATTTATTATAATTCTCTAAAAATTATAAGACAATGATTTAAGATATACATTATATGAAAAAGAACCCCTATTATAATAATTACAATAGAGGTTCGCTACTCCTATCAAATCAATATAGCCTAATATTTAATTCAATTTATTGTCCAATTGTAATTTCCATTAACTTATCATTTTGGTCAAAGAATGCTGTATATGAGCCATCATTTGTTCCATATTTAACAAATGTACCGTCGCCATTACCTAATTTTCCTTCATCTACAATTTCATTTGAGCTGTGTGCATCTTTGAATGTTGCTTTAGATACAGCATCTGGTTTCGTAAAGAATGTAATTTGAACTACTTCATCATCGCTATTAAATTCAACCGATGTATCATAAAGTTTTTTAGTATGATCAAATTCAGCCTTTGCATCTGTATCTACTTTATAACCATTAATAGTTACGTTGTCATATTTTAAAGCTCTAACAAAGTTATAATCTTGTGTGAAATCTGCATCATATGATGTATAACCTTCATATTTATACCATGGGAGTTCTGCTTTAGCTGACACACCACTTGTTCCATAACCCCATGTTGCTTCTTTACTTGCCTTCGCTTGAATCTCAGGTCCATTAGCCGTTAGATATACTGTAGACGTCCCTAATACCAATGCAGATACGATTGCTGTGGAAGATAACATTTTATTTATTTTCCGCATAATAAACACTCCTCGTATTAAAATTACGCTATTGGCAAGATATAAAACTACTTTATTCGCATTATAGATACGTCATTATGTTGAGCTATATCCTACATGCGAAAGTGACATGTAACACATAGCACCAAGTCTTAAGATAGCGAATCAACACGAGTGGCAAGTTACCGAACTTATAACAATGCGGGAGAGCCAATACTTGAAATCAAAGCGGCATAGTATAGAAATGATTCACCTAACTTTAAACTCACTCCTTCTTTAAGTCCCTAATTCAAAGTGTAATTATTCACCTTTTATCTTACTCTGATTTTAACTAAATTCAAGTAATAAACTTTAACTTTATTTTTATAAAAATTTCTTTCAATGTTTAAATTTTGAAAACGTTTTCTTGAAACGTTTATATATTAGGATTAAAATATCTTTTATGGTTGTATATAGTATTGATTCTTTAAAAAATTAATTGTATTCATCAACCTTCAAACAAAGGGGGCATTGTTATGACATCGCATGATTATCAATTATTAATCATTACGGTAGTAAGTATTCTATTATTAATCTTTTTAATAACTTCCAAATTACGCTTTCATCCACTATTAGCTTTACTCTTAACTGCTATTTTTGTTGGATTTACTTCTGGATTAGACATCGATAAAATCGTTAAATCTATTGAAACAGGGGCCGGTTCAACATTAGGTGAAACTGGAGTTACCATTGCGCTCGGAGCAATGTTAGGCAAGATACTTTCTGATTCAGGTGCAAGCGATCGTATTGCAACTGCTATTTTAAAAAATGCGACACCTCAACGTTTACCATGGCTCATGGCACTTGCCGCATTTATCATCGGCATTCCAATGTTCTTTGAAGTAGGACTCATCATGCTCTTACCACTCATATTTACCATTGCTAGAAAACTTGAAGACAGTAATACTATAAAGGGCTCTGCATACATAGCAATTGGTGTACCTGTAATTGCCGCACTATGTACGATGCACGGTATGGTACCACCTCACCCTGGTCCACTGATTTCTGTGAACCAATTTGGTGCTAATATTGGTTTAACTATGATTTATGGCATGATTTGTGCCATCCCTACCATCATCATTGCCGGTCCTTTATACGGTAAATTTATTACACCTCGTTTATCAGTAAAACCGAGTGACGATTTGTTACAACAATATACCAATGACTCAAATCTTACAACAAGTCAACCCATCTCAACAGCACTTGCCTTTTCAACTATACTCGTTCCTGTTGTAATGATGCTCTTACATGCTATTGCCGGTGTTTGTTTTAAAGAACAATCACTTCAATATAAAGTATTCGAATTTTTAGGCAGTCCAATTATAGCAATGTTCATCGGTGTACTTTATGCATTGCTTACCCTAGGTTATCTTAGAGGACAAGACACTCAACAGTTAAGAGACGCATTAGGCAGCAGCTTAAAACCAATTGCAGGTATCATGTTGATTATTGCAGGTGGGGGTGCATTCGGACAAGTACTTGAAGACTCTGGTGTAGGTACTTCAATTGTACATTTAGCTGATCAATTTTCACTCTCTGCATTATTGATGGGCTGGATTGTTGCAGCGCTGCTTTCTATTTCAACTGGTTCTGCAACAGTGGGTATTGTTGGAGCTACAAATTTATTATTTCCATTAATTCAAGCCGACTCCTCTATCAATGTCGAGTTGCTGACGATTGCCATTGGATCAGGCTCTTTATTCTTTAATTACGTTAACCATGGTGGATTTTGGTTAGTTAAAGAATCATTCGGGATGTCCATGGGAGAAACCTTTAAGACTATTACAATCGTACAATCCATAGTCGGATTATGTGGATTAGTCATGGTGTTACTACTAAATGCAGTTATCAATTTATTCTAAATTTTAATATTTAAAAGGTGTCATATGTACAATTCGATACTGTACATACGACACCTTTATTTTATGATTGCAATTTAGCCATTTCAGCAGCAAATGTTTCAAAGTTAATCTCACTCTTTGAAAATGATTCAACTAACTGATACATTTGTTCATTTTTCGTATATTCCGTTTTATATAATAGCGTGTCTGCGTGTTCTTCCTCTAATAATGGTTCAGGAATATGCGTTCGTTGATTAAATGCTGCAAAATAACGCATTCCTAATAAACGTTGTGATGCTGCATCAATGTGAATGCCATCTGGGTTAGCCTGCAATCCAGAACCTGTAACGTAATAGCAATGCTCTACATCATTTGCCACATCTCTTAAGCATTGATTGATTTGACTATATTCATTAGCACTTAAACCAAATCCTGATTTTCCGAGATAATCTCCGAGCTCACCTATAATAAATGGTAACTGCGGCAATGCTAATTCAGAGCGGTATACCTCAATCAATTGTTGTAACTTAGAAGCGTATGTTCGATATTTCCCACCAGAACTATCACTTTCACCTTGATGCCATAAGATACCGATTAATTCACTCGTTTCTAACGCAAAGCGAGTTTCCATTAATGCATGACGTGTTAACACGCCATCCTTTGACCACTCATCAACCTCTGTACCTCCATCAGCACAAGGAATTAAACCAAGCGTTTCACCAGGATGTGCATCAACCCACATTTTAGCAAATGAAGCTGCTGGACCAATACCCGCAACAGATCTGTCACCATGAATAGGTTCAGCCATCATTTGCCAACGACCATTTTTCAATACTTTGATGCGCTCATCAATAATCGGAGATACGCTATCTATAAAGCCACGTCCAGCCATATTAGATTGACCAATTAATAATATTGATTTCATTTTTCTTAACCACCTTATACGCATTTAACTTCTATTCACCATTTACTAGTCATATGATATTGGATTATTGTCACATTTTAGTGGCTCTACCTGCAACTATTAATTGCTATTTGTTGTTTGACCTTGCTTAATTGCACTTGTTTCAGGGTCAAAATATTGGATAGACTGCTTACGTAATTGATCCTTTTTAGCATCAGATTGACTGAAGTCATTATTATATAGCACTGATTCCCAACTACCATACATTGGATTAGGGAAAATAATATACTTCTTACCAAAATCCTTTTGGTGTTTATTTACTAATTGTTCACGTGAAGCTTGTGTCGGTTGTTGCGGATCATCAAAGTCCAATAAATTATCACCAAATAACATAACTAATTTATGATTTTTTCTAACTTTATCGCGACGCTCTGCTTTGTTTTTGTCATTCTTACCTTTTAACATAATATGTTGATCTGTTGCTTGTGGTAATCCTTGCGCAATTAAATTTTCTTTAGTTGCTTTAAAATCTTTGTCCTTATCGCGATCAGAAATATAATAAATATCTACACCTTTTTTATCAGCATATTGCAAGAAATCTTTAGCACCATAAACTGGTTTAGCTTTAGCTGCTTGAATCCATTCATGCCAACCTTCTGGATATGATTTATTATGTAATGCAGAATAACCTTGATAAGGCGAATTATCCAATACTGTTTCATCAATATCTAATGCAATCGCTAATTTCTTATGTCCATTATTCTTTTTATGTTTTTTCAATTCTTGATCTAAATTCGTCTTTGCAGTGTTATACCCTTGTAAATATAAAGCCTTAGCTTCAGCAGAATTTTGATACCATGAAACTGCCATGATATTCTCAGCACCTAGATTAACCTGTTGCTCAGTTGATGCTTGTTGCTTTACTTCCGATTGTTTCGTTGCTGTAGTAGTGTTTGCATCTGCAGTCACCGTTGTCGATAAAGTCATAGTACTTGCTAAAGAAAAAACTGTTAAATACTTTGCGATTTTATTCAATTACGCCACCCCTAATTATTATGTATATTTCTTATCACTATCTTACTATGCTATAAATTAATTTTAAACATTAATTTGGTTACACAATAAAGTTTTTATATATAAAAAAAAGAGGCCCCATCGCTGTTATGACATTTTTAATATTGCATTCGCAAACTAAAGCACACCAATGGTCAACCTCTTATTATAGATTACTATTATGCATTTAACTTTTTACGATAAAAATAATTTGCAACCACAATATCTACTATAGCAACGCCTACAGATTTAAATACCGTAATTTCGTCATCTGAAACTCTGCCTTCCAAGCGTTCTGCCACGATATGTCCCAATTCGCCATGCAAATCATTAGCAGTAAATTTACCTTCTGATATAGGTGTAAGCAAATCGCCTGTTTCTTCTAAAGCAGCAGATTCAGCTTCTACAACTACCTTATCCGCGTTCGCGATTAATTGAGATGGCAACTCTTGCATGTCTGGTTTAAATGAGCCTACCGCATTAACATGTACCCCAGGCGCTAACATTTGGTCAAACACTGGTGTCTGAGCATTGGTTGCAGTAACAATCACATCAGCACCAGCAATAGCATGCTCTATTCGCTCATATACTTCAACCTCTATTTTTTTATGTTGTTGCTGTACCATCTCAGCAAATTTCACAGCTTTGTCATACGTACGATTAAAGCACTGAATTCGCTTAATATCTCTCACTGCAAGTACCGCTTCAATGAGTCCTTGAGCTTGGTCACCTGTACCAATAACACATAAAGTCGATGCATCATTACGCGCAAGATACTGAGTGGCTACACCAGAAATTGCACCCGTACGAATTTTAGTTAAATAAGAACCTTCTAGAACAGCCAACGTTTCACCAGTTTCATAGTCTGATAAAATAACCGAACCAACAATTGTATTCTTACCTTGTTTTGAATTATTAGGTGCAACCGTCACCGTTTTCAAGCCAACTATTTTTAATTCATCTGATAATGCCGGCATTACTAAATAGCGATTATCCTCATTAAATGGTAATACGTAACGCAACGGCGTATCCGTCTTGCCTTCAGAATAAGCACGCAATGATTGTGCAACCGCATCAACGACTTCTTCCATATTTAACAATTTCTCTTGTTCCTCTGCATTAATATAAAGCATAAAACACCCCTACTGTTCATGATTATCACTAAAGACAAATGAGCGTTTACCCAAGATACTTGTAATAAATATTAGCAGGCAAATCACTCCCACAATACATGCTATAACTACAATATTTACTTGCCACTTCCAAAATAAAATCGTATAAATTATACCTACAATACACATCATAAATATTATGTAAAAAGTAAAGGCCAACCACAAATCCGCCTTCACCGTTATAAACACCGGTTGCCTTGTATGTCGATAATTATCAATAGCCTGTACCGTAGTAATTAACTTTCTAATTACTACGTACCCTAAAACGATTAAATATAGTGTCATTAACACTAAATGATATGACGATTTATCTATAAAGTTTGATAATAAGACCAGAATAACTGGTACTAATATAGTAAGCATTTCTGAAAATTGCGCATCATACCGTTTCATGTTTATTACACCTTATCTGAATACTATTTCTTCAAACATAACATAAAGCATGACAACTCTAAATCACACATATTTATAATAATTATTGTGCAGTATAACCACCATCAATTAATATAGATTGACCTGTCACACTTTTTCCACCATCACTGCATAAGAACAACGCATAATTCGCAACATCAGCAATATCAACCAAACGCTTTTGTGGAATCAATGGGTATAATACATCCTCAAGTACCGCTTCCACACTCACACCTCTATGCTTAGCTAAATCAGCCATCTGATTTCTAACTAATGGTGTATCTATATAACCAGGACAAATCGCATTCACAGTAATACCATCTGTAGCCGTTTCCAATGCTGTTACTTTCGTCAAACCAATAATGCCATGTTTCGCACTATTATAAGCTGCCTTTCCAGAAAATCCTATCACACCATTAATTGAAGCCATATTTAAGATTCTGCCACTTTGTTGCGCCTTCATAATTGGTAAAGCATATTTCGTACCAATAAAGCTTCCCGTCAACATAATATCAATCATTTGTCTAAATTTATCTGTTGGAAATGACTCTATCGCTTCAACATGCTGAAGTCCCGCATTATTAAACAATACATCCAAACGACCATATCGCTCTACGGTCTGGTCTATCATTTGTTGAACAGCCATTTCATCTGTGACATCTACTTGAATTGCCATACAATCATACCCCGATGCAATTAACTGCTCTACCTCACTAGTTAATTTCTCTTTATTCATGTCAGCCAATACGACCTTTGCTCCATGTTCAAGAAATACCTTTGCAATGCCAAGACCAATACCACTTGCCGCACCCGTAATTATCGTCACTTTATCTTTGACCATTGTTCACACCTACTTTAAATGATTTTCAAAGTACGCGTCAGTACTTGCTTCAACTTGCTCTAACGTCGCACCCTCTTGTAGTTCTATTAACTGCATCACACCATGTTCAAATTGAAATACTGCCAAATCAGTAATTAATGTATCCACCACTTGCGCACCAGTTAACGGTAACTCACACTGTGCCTTAATTTTAGACTCTCCATGCTTATTCATATGATCCATTATCACAACCACTTTCTTTGCGCCAACGACTAAATCCATGGCGCCACCCATACCTTTGACTAATTTCCCTGGAATCATATAATTTGCCAGATCACCCTTCTCAGAAACTTCCATACCACCTAGAATGGCCAAATCGATATGACCACCTCTAATCATGGCAAAGGACTCTGCGTTATCAAAGAATGATGCACCTTTAGCAGCAGTAACCGTCTCCTTACCCGCATTGATTAAATCAGCATCTACTTCATCCTCCGTTGGATAAGGTCCAATACCTAATAAACCATTTTCAGATTGGAAGTAAACATTCTGCACATGATCATTAAGCTCATTGGCAACTAATGTCGGCATACCGATACCAAGATTAATAACCATATTACTTTCAATTTCTTTCGCTGCACGTTGAATAATCCTTTGCCTTTGGATTTGTTTACTCATGATTAGCCTCCTTTACAGTGCGTTTCTCTATTCTCTTTTCAAAATGCTTCCCTAAATAAATATAATCCACATATACACCAGACAAATGTACCTCATCTGGGTTAATTTCACCAATTTCTACTAATTCCTCAACCTCAACAACTGTAGTCGTTGCAGCCATGGCACATAGCGGATTAAAATTACGCGCAGTCTTCTCAAAGACTAAATTACCAAAAGTATCCGCCTTTTTCGCCTTAACAATGCCATAATCCCCTGTTATTGCTCGCTCCATAAGAAATGTTTCACCATCAAAGTCACGCGTTTCCTTACCTTCAGCGACAAGCGTACCGACACCCGTCTTCGTATAAAATGCTGGAATACCAGCACCACCTGCACGCAATTTCTCAGCTAATGTACCTTGTGGCGTTAATTCCACATCCAATTCACCATTAATTAACTGTTGCTCAAAGATTTTATTTTCACCTACATAAGAACTAACCATCTTATCAATTTGCTTATTTTCCAGTAATCTACCTAAACCAAAATCATCTACTCCACAATTATTACTCACCACTGTTAAACCCTTCGTCCCCTTAGCACGAATTGCTTCAATTGAATGCTCCGGTATACCACACAACCCAAATCCACCTGCTAATATCGACATGCCATCCGTTAAGCCCTCAAATGCAGATTCTAAATTTTGAATTACTTTAGACATCATATCCCTCATTTCTATCGTTGATAATTACATATTTCATTTAGGTATTTAGCACCTAGTACTAATATTTATTATACTTTATCTTCAGTTGAAAGTCTTTTTATAACAGTTCGTATACTTAGAAGGAATCATAAATGGTATTCTAGTTAAATATTGCACTGCCATTTTGCACACAGTAACTGCGCTAATTATTAATTGTTTGCTTTAACAACAGTTAAAGATATTAATTTGACTTTTTAAGGTGAAAAAACAGGCTAAAACATTGTTACTTAATGTTTTAGCCTGTTACGAAATTCAGTGATAAATCACTATTATAAAATGACAGAACATCAACAACTATACTTAATTCAGTATAAATTGTTATTACTAATTTTATTATTTTAGTTCTTTGATTATAGCAACGACTTTATCTTGTTGTGCTTCAGTCATATCTGACCCAGATGGCAGACAGACACCATGATCAAATAGGAATTTAGCATTATCGTCATGATCAAAAATAAAATCATAATCTTTATATAGTGGTTGTAAATGCATAGGTTTCCATACTGGTCGCGCCTCAATATTTGCTTCATCTAATTTATGAATTATGTCATTTGCAGTGAAACCAGCCTTACTTTCATCAATAGTCAACGCTGTAAGCCATCGATTTGATTTGGAATCTTTTAGTTCAGGTTGGAATTCGAGCCCTTCGATATCACTTAGTTCACGTTGATATTTATCAAAGATTGCTCTTCTTCTTTCAACTCGCTTATCTAATACTTTCATTTGTCCTCTACCAATTCCCGCTGAAATGTTACTTAATCTATAGTTATAACCTAACTCACTGTGCTGATAATGTAACGCTTTATCTCGAGCTTGTGTAGATAAGAACAATGCATGATCTCTATTAGATTTACTGTGAGTTACTAACATTCCTCCACCACTTGTTGTGATGATCTTGTTGCCATTAAATGAAAATATTCCATAATCTCCTAAGCTACCACTCATTGCACCTTGATACTCAGATCCTAACGATTCAGCCGCATCTTCAATCAATATCACCTTATATCGGTCACAAAGTGCTTTTATTTTATCTAATTGTGCAGATTGACCATATAAATTAACTACAATCACAGCTTTAGGCAATTGACCTTTTGCTGCGTATTTTTCAAAAGCTTTTTCAAGTGCATTTGGAGACATATTCCAAGAATCTAATTCAGAATCGATAAGTACGGGTGTTGCACCTTGATATAAAATAGGATTAGACGTTGCACAAAATGTTAATGATGAACAAAATACAATATCTCCTACACCAACTTCACTTTCTATCAAAGCTAAATGAATCGCAGCTGTTCCACTACTTACTGCTAAAGCCTCATTCACACCAACATATGCTTTTATATCATTTTCAAATCCAGTAACATTTTCTCCTAATGGAGCAATCCAGTTTTGTTCAAATGCTTGGTTGATAAAATCTAGTTCGTCTCCGCCCATATGCGGTCTAGACAAGAATACTCTTTCATTTTCCAATTATATTCACTCCTTAGATATTGCAGGTGTCCCTACAACCGTTTGATACGATTCAATATCATTAATAACAGTAGCACCTGCACCGATGACACAATCTTGCCCTATATTAATTTGCGGTATGACTTTGGCGCCTATAGCTACATGTGTTTGCCTCCCCACTGAAACACCACCAGCTAGCATTGCTCCAGGTGAAATATGAACATAATCTCCTATACGATTATCATGTTCTACAACAGCACTCGTATTTATAATGACATGTTCACCTATAACCGTATCTGCGTTAACAACAGCATTCGGCATTACCACTGTTCCATAGCCTATCTCACTATAAGGACTGATGATTGCAGTAGGATGAATCACTTTCGCGAACTGCTTAATCGCTATATTACTTTGCTCAAAAATTTGTGCCCTTACTTTATTATTACCAATGGCAATAATAAAGTAATAATCATTACGATAGCGCTCTAAATGTGATAAATTATCATAAAAGCATCCACTTTCTTCATAATAATTATCAATATTATTGTCTAAATAACCAGCCAAGATAAATTCACCCTGTGCATTAATAACATCCTTTATGACTTTGGCATGACCGCCATTACCAATGATTACAACCTTTTTCATCATAAATTACCTCTAAATTTCTCTGTTGTGACATGATCCGTAGCATTAATATCTTTCTTTTGTAAAACATTTTGAACAGTTTTATAAAGAATATACATATCCAATTTGAAAGACTGATTTTCTACATACCAAACATCTAATTTGAATTTTTGTTCCCAAGTAATTGCGTTACGACCATTGATTTGAGCCCAACCTGTTATGCCCGGTTTAACTTGATGACGTTTTTTCTGTTCTTCATTATATAAGGGTAAATATTCCATTAATAACGGTCTTGGTCCTACTAAACTTAGGTCACCTTTTAACACATTAAATAATTGTGGTAACTCATCAACACTTGTTTTTCTAATAGCAGCGCCTAATTTGGTCATTCTTTGATCATCTGGCAACAGTTCACCATGACTGTCCTTTTCATCCGTCATAGTACGAAATTTAAAGATTTCAAATGGCACTTCATTTTTACCTGGTCTAATTTGTCTAAATAACACAGGCTTTCCTAGCTTTGTCGCGATTAAAAAGTAAGAAATAATTAAAATTGGTGCACTTAGTATCAATCCAAATAAACTTACAGAAAAGTCGAACAATCTTTTTAACATGCACTCACCCTCAAACTATTTGTTAGCATCAAAAACGAATAATTGTTTTTCCACCACATTTTTTTCATCATATAAATCTTTCGCGCGTTGATATCCCGCATTTTTAAATCGGCTTAATTCTGCTGCATCATTTGCCAAAATATCAATTTTATTTGCAATAAACTTTGGTGCATTTAAGGGAACGATATAACCGGTTTCTCCATCGACCACTTCTTCTCTAGAACCTCTAATATTTGTAGCAATCACGGCATTTTTCATTGCCATAGCCTCAATAATTGATCGTGGCATGCCTTCTCTATATGATGGTAAACAGTAAATATCACTAATTGCTAAATATTCATTTATATTGGATATTTGACCAGTGAAAGTGATGTTTTTATTTTGTTTAAATTTTTCAATTAAATGAATTGTCTCTGTATCCCTTTCACCATCAGGCAAGTCACCAATAATTATATATTTAACATTTTTTGAAGTCAGTTTTTCATATGAATTTAATAAATCTAAAATACCTTTTTCTTTAACTAACCTTCCAATAAATGAAACCACAATATCTTCATGTGAAATATTTAAGTTATTTCTTAAATGTGATAAATCTTTTGAAGTTACAACATCATAATTAAATTTATTATCGATATCTATACCGTTACTGATGTGCAAATAATTATTATGTTTTGATTCAAGTAAAAAATTATTCTTTTTAGCCACTTCATAATCTTCAACACTTTGAGTAAAAATATAATCTGTCGCTAATTTGCCAATCCATTTTTCGATATTAAAATACACTTTATATTGGACTGTATTCATTTCATCATGGAAGTAAAAACCATGTGCAGTATATATTATTGTTTTTACACGAGCTAATTTAGCTGCAATCCTACCCAACACTGCTGCAACAGGTGTGTGAACATGCACAATATCAGGCTTAATTTGTCTAAATAATTTGACCATCTTTAAAATAGATTTCAAGTTATTCACAGGACTGATTTTTCTATCAATATTTATATTATGAACATGCACACCTTGCTTTTCGAGTTCATCTTGTTGTTCCCCCATAGTACTAATGCAATGCACTTCATGACCTTCACGTACGCTTGTTTCATTCAGTGCCTTTAATAACTTCAAATGTGTCATTTCTATAGCTGCAATTTGGACAATTTTCATCACTATAGCCTCCAAAGTCTTTGACTTTCGTTTATATCCTTATCAGATATTACTCCTTTAATATCAAATATTACACCATTTTCTTGTACTAAATTTATATACTCAGACTTATTTTCCAAATATTCTTTATGCGAGACTGCGAAAATTAACACATCTGCTTTTGACATTTGTTCCTTATCTTTAAGGTCAATATCAAAGATATCTTTAGCTTCTTTTTTATCGGCTTCTACATCGTTAACCTTAATTTCCAAACCATACGATGCTAATTCTTCAATAATATGAATCACTTTTGTATTTCTTAAGTCAGGACAGTTTTCCTTAAATGTTAATCCTAAAACATTAACACTGGCATTTTGAACTTCCATTCCATGTTTTAACATCTCTTTTATAACATTAGAAGCTATATGCTTTGCCATATTATCATTAATTCTTCTACCTGAAAGTATTACTTCTGGATGATGTCCTACCTCTTGTGCCTTATGAGTTAAATAATATGGATCAACTCCTATACAATGCCCACCTACTAATCCAGGCTTAAAGTTTAAGAAGTTCCATTTCGTACCTGAGGCTTTTAATACTTCGTTCGTATCAATGTTTAATTTATCAAAAATAATTGCTAATTCATTCATTAATGCAATATTTACATCTCTCTGTGTATTTTCAATTACCTTTGCAGCCTCTGCGACTTTAATTGATGAAGCTTTGTAAACACCCGCTTTAACTACTGAGTCATATACTTCAGCTACAATTTCTAGGACTTCTGGAGTTTGACCAGATACAACTTTTGTAATTGTTTCAAATGTATGTTCTTTATCACCAGGATTAATTCGCTCAGGTGAATAGCCAATAAAGAAATCCTTTCCACATTCTAGTCCTGAAAATTTCTCTAAGACAGGGACACACTCTTCTTCAGTTGCCCCAGGATAAACTGTTGATTCATAAACAATAATAGAGCCTTTTTTTAATGCACTACCAACTGTTTCACTTGCTTTAATCAGTGGTGTTAAGTTTGGCTTATTATGTTTATCAATTGGCGTTGGAACAGCCACAATAATAAAATCTGACTCACTTAATTTATCTCTATCTGAAGTATATTCTACATTTGAAGCTTCAAGTTTTTCAGTTGTTACCTCATTCGTTCTATCATAATTATTTTTTAATTCGCTTATTCTACCTTCATTAATATCAAAACCGATAACCTTGTGTTTATTCCCAAATGATACTGCAACTGGTAAACCAACATATCCTAAACCTACAACAGCTATATTTCTATCCATTAATGATTTCTCCCTTATTTTATTTGTAATAATTTAAATACCAATCAATAAATTTGTTAACGCCATCTTGTATTGATGTTTCTGGTTTAAAATCAATATTATTGTATAAATCATCGACATTAGCATAAGTTTCAGGTACATCACCTGCTTGTAAATCCATATAATTCTTTTTAGCAGTTTTACCTAATTTATTTTCAATAGCTTCAACAAATTCCATTAATCTCACTGGACTGTTATTTCCGATATTATATACTTTGTATGGTGCATATGATGAAGATGGATCTGGATTAGCTCCTGACCATTCTGGGTTTGGTTCAGCTGGTTTCTCGATAAGTCTACTAATTGCTTCCACGATATCGTCCACATAGGTAAAATCACGCATCATATTTCCATGATTGTACACATCAATAGCTTCATCATTTACAATCGCTTTAGTAAATTTAAATAATGCCATATCAGGTCTACCCCATGGTCCATAAACTGTAAAGAATCTTAATCCTGTTGTTGGTAACTGATACAAGTGACTATATGTATGGGCCATAAGTTCATTTGATTTCTTCGTTGCAGCGTATAAACTTAATGGATGGTCAATATTGTCTGATGTACTAAATGGTTTAGATGTATTCGCACCATATACTGAACTTGAAGATGCATAAATTAAATGTTTCACGTCAAAGTGTCTTGAACATTCAAGTATATTCATAAACCCTACTACATTTGCATCAATGTATGCTCTTGGGTTTTCTAAGCTATATCTAACCCCTGCTTGTGCAGCTAAATTAACTACGACTTCTGGCTGTTCTTTAATAAATACTTCCTTCAAGTCTTCATAATCTTCTAAGTTCAATTTAAAAAATGTAAAGTTATTATCGCCTATTGACTTTAATCTATCTTCTTTCAACGACACAGAATAGTAGTCATTTATATTGTCTACACCCATAACTTCATGATGTTGTGCAATTAACTTTTTAGCTAAATGAGAGCCTATAAACCCAGCAGCACCTGTTATTAATATTTTCATAAATTATTCCTCCAATTTTTTAATCTTTTTCATTGGTACACCTGCACCTAACCATCCAGATTCCAAATCTTTCACAACAATCGAACCTGCTGCCACAACAGATCTTTGTTTGATAGTCACATTACTTAAAACTCTGACCCCACAACCAATCCAAACATCATCTTTAATAACAATTTTCCCTTTAGATACCTCATTATATTTAATTGGTATTGTAGTGTCGTTCCATGTATGGTTCGTTGTAATTAATGTAGAACTGTGCGCTATAGATACATTATCCCCAATTTCTAGTCCTCCATAGCCATCTATATAGCACATGTCATGGATACTTACGTTATCTCCAATAATCGTATTTTTCATATTTTTAAGGCTTACATTTTTACCAATATACACATTATTCCCAATTTGTTTTGCTATACTAGCCAAAATGATATAACGTATTGCAAGTTGAATTTTAAAATTAGTCCTCGTATTTATTTCATATAACGAAGTCCTTAACCTATATGGGAAAAAACGTAAAATTTTGCTAAATTTCTTCATTAAAGTATAAATTTTATTGTTCATTTAATTTTTTCCTCCCAAAATAATATTGGCAGATAAACATAATCAGTAATAATGATGTTTTATCGCGATGTCTTAATGCAGAACCATAGTTATAGGTACCTAAAGCGAACACCATAAATGATAATGCCACAATAATTAAGATGATTAAGACTTTTTGGTTCTTAGTTTTCCTATAAATTTTAATACCTAAAATAAATGAGATAACTATTAACAGAATATTAATAAATCCAATCATATCGGAGGCAGTTCTTATTTCCCACGGAAACGGTTTGAAGGCAAAGAATACTTCTTGCTTAACTTTAGTACTCAATCCGCCCCTTTCAGCAGGACTAATGTAGTCAGCTCTTGAACCTGTCATCTCATTTACTTCCACTGTTTCTCCTGTACCAAGACTATTCTGTATTTTTGTATTGTCTGTTTTTGTAATAAATAGTAGAAGTGCCAAAAGCGATACGATAACTACTATCGACTTAAATAAGAAATTCTGTTTTGAAAACAAACAAAAATAAACACCTAGTACAGCTAGAAGTCCTACCATACCCACATGGAAAACGCTACCTAAAACAATCGCCAATATACTGATAAATAGATATAAAATCCTTTTGCTATCATGATATTTTAAAATTGCTAAGGTAAAAATTAAGACAAATAATATTACATATATCTCTCTTAAAGTAATAACAGTGTTAATAAGTGTCAGTGGATATAAAACAAATAAATATGAACTAATAATTGCTACTTTTTGATTTCCAAATACATTCACAACAATTTTGTATAACAAAATAACACAAATTGTATGTACGGTGATATTGACTAATCCAGGCAAAATTTCAAAAGGTTTGCCTAGAAAATAAACAAAGGATAGCAATTTAGAATAGGCAGTCGAGCTTTGAAATACATTCACATTCATGTTTAATGCCAAATGGTTATAATAGCCTATGGCCAACTTTTCAAATCTGACATCATCGTTACCAGAACCAGGCAGTTCAATAAAGTATTTGTGAGTAATTAATGCTGTAAGATAAATCAACCATTGAATTATAATTAATAAAAATAGTTTTATATTTAACTTACTAATTAACAAATACATTAAGATTAATAGATTTATAATCACAATTAAAAATATGTTTAACCACCCATACCAAAGCGCTAAAGCAAATAATAAAATTAAGGGGATGATTAATAAGAGCTCTTTCTTAAATTTCATTTTTTACTCCTTTGATTATTTTAAGACTCAAGATCAATTTCATAACAAATATGGAAATTGCAAAAATAGTGAATGTATATGTTGCGCCTAAAATTCCAAATAAATTAATCAGTATCAAACTTGATAATAAGACGATGACTACGCTTATCACCTGTATTCTAGTGTTATATTTATATTTATTATGTGCATTGATATAAAGGTCAAATAGAATACTCATATAAACTAATATTGCACTGAAAATAATAATTAAAATTTGTAATTTATAAGCTAAAAACTTTTGATTAAACATAATAACTATAATGTTATCTAGAATAGTAAAACTGACAATAATCACAATAACGTATGAAAAAATGCCACCTATAATAATTCCAACCAGCAATTTTTTCAAGTAACTAAAATTAAATTTATTTTCAACAGTCTTGGGTAACACGTAGTTATATATTGAAAAGAAGAACGTATTACCCGTAGAATAAATTGTTAAAATACTACTAAATATACCAACTGCTGCAATACTTGAAGCATATTCTAAGACATACTTTGGTATATTGGTGTTTAATGATGATAAAAATAATGTAATGGATAATGGAATACCCAATGAAATTAACTTTTTATATTCACTTATGTTTAGTTTTTCTAAAACAAATGCCTGTTTATTAATAATAAAGAAGCAAACTATTGTTAGTAGACTGTATATAGTAAAAGGTAAAACTAAATTTCCTATTGTATAATATAAAGCTATAATTAACCCCATTTGTAAAAAAGATAATCCAAGTTTGAAATATCCAACAAATCTGTGCTTTTGTTCTTTTATATAATAAGCAAAATTAATATCTAATAAATTTTCAGCAACTTTACTTAATCCAACCATAAATAGTAAAAGGTACTGATTTGAATTTATGCTTGTAAAAAGCATGATAATAATCATATAGATAAGTAAAATAAGAACAGACATAATGAATCTTGCTTTAAAATAACGTTCTCTTTTGAATTCATCCGTTGTGACAATCAATGTATTAAATCCAAAAGATAGCAATAATACTAATGGAGCAATTAATGCCACACCATATGTGTATGCACCTAAATCATTTTGTGTACCTAGTTTTAAAATCAATAAAATAACTATCCATTGCATAAAGCCGAAGACAATATTCCCTAGAAGGTATACTAAAAAATTATGCTTCAAAGTAACTATCACTCCGATTTACAAAGTCTACAACGTCTATTTCTCCATTTGTTATTCTATTGACTTTTAGCAATAACTCGCTATTGGTATATACTTTCGATTTACCTCTATAAATTTTTTCATATACTTGATCAGGATGTATTTCATCTTCGTTAAGTAGTTCTTCAAATAATTTCTCTCCTGGTCTCACTCCCGAGAATTCAATTCCAATATCTTCTTCTTTTTTACCACTTAGATGGATTAAATTTTTAGCTAAATCTACAATTTTCACTGGTTCACCCATGTCTAATACAAATATTTCTCCACCTTTTGCTAAGGCACCAGCTTGTAATACCAATCTAGAAGCTTCAGGTATCGTCATAAAGTAACGCGTCATATCAGGATGTGTAACAGTAACAGGTCCTCCCGCTTCAATTTGTTTCTTAAACAATGGAATCACTGATCCTCTTGAACCCAGTACATTGCCAAAACGTACTGCTACAAAGCTTGTCTTACTTGATTCATCATTTAAACTTTGAATAATCATCTCAGCTACACGTTTAGTAGCACCCATTACGTTTGGTGGATTAACTGCTTTGTCAGTCGAAATCATTACAAATTTATTTACGTTAGCTTCCCTTGCAGATTCTGCTGTATTTTTTGTTCCTAATATATTATTTCTAATAGCTTCTTTAGGGTTATATTCCATCAACGGTACATGTTTATGCGCTGCCGCGTGGTATACCGCATATGGTTTATGTTCTTGCATAACTTCTAACATTCTTTGCTTATTTTGAATATCTGCTATTACTGGTACAATATCAATTTGATCTTTATATTTTTTTGTTAATTCCTGATGTATCAAGTAAATACTATTTTCACCGTGGCCTAATAAGATAATGCGCTTTGGATTAAACTTACATACCTGTCGACAAATTTCTGATCCAATGGAACCACCTGCGCCCGTTACTAAAATGGTTTGATTCGTCAATTGTCTTGATATCATAGCCATATCCAGCTCTACAGGTTCTCTACCAAGTAAGTCCTCAATTTTGACTTTCTTTAATTGATTAACTTCAAGTGCACCTGAAAGTACATCATCAATATTAGGCATTTTAAAGATTTCAACGCCTTCAATATTACAAATATCATTAATTTCCTTCATTCGACCTGATGATAAAGTAGGTATTGCTATAATAATTTTTTTGATTTTATACTTGTTTACTAAATGTGGTACGTCCTTTATGTATCCTTGAACTTTCACACCTTCAGTAATTACAATTTTTTGCTTATTAATATCATCGTCAACTGCCAGTACAGGTTACATGCCCATATTTGGACTTCTTAACATTTGTCTAATTAGTAATGAACCGCCCTGACCTGCACCAACAATTAATGTTGGTTTTTTCTTAACTGCCTTACCTACTACATATTTTCTATAAACTCTCCAAAATATTCTTGATCCCCCAATTAGTATGATGTGCATCATCCACGTAATAAAATACAATCTTAAGAATGGTGCTTGCCATGTAATTAGTGGTACAACAACAATTGTTGCTAATATAGAGCAAGTAACAGATTGAACAACAAGTAGCAATTCGCTGACACTCGCATATTCCCATGCTCGATGATATAAATTAAATATTGCTGCAAAGAGATGATGGAATATTAATAAACTAATTGCAGAAATGATCAAAATCCTTATTGAATAACTCTCAAAAAACGGTTCTAAAATTAAATAACCCAAAAACACTGAAAATGTTACGATTAATGAATCTATAAATATGAGCAACATTAATCGCACTCTGATAGAAAGATGTGTCACCTAATCCCCTCATTCACTATAATTTATTCTAAAAAATACCAAACCATTTCTTTTGTTTATAATCTTTAGTTGGACGTCCTTTTATAATCTTTTCATTCTTAATCAATTTTTCAGCATTGACAAAATAGCCTTCTATTTCATCTCTGTAATTTTTCAAACTTTTATCTTGCAATAATGTATTCATTAAAAATGGCCGTTGGTGAACATTATGCGCATCTGATGCTATAAAATGGACTAAGTCATTTTCAATCATTTTGAGCGAAGTCTTTTTAATATTCTTTCCAGAATCGCCTGCTAACGACCCAGAGGTCAATTGCGCCAAAGCACCACCATCGACCAACTCAAAAAGCACATCCAAATCTTGTACAATAGCTTTGTTTCTCTCTGGATGCGCGATGATTGGTATGTATCCCATTGTTTGAATTTCATAAAATAATTTATTCGTATAAACTGGTACTTCATTTGAAGGAAACTCAATTAATAAATAATTTGACCCATTTATTCCTGTTATTTTTCCTGCTTCAATATCTGTTAAAATTTGATCAGTAATCCTAATTTCTTGTCCATAATATAAATCAATATTCAACTCTTGATGTTTCAGTGCAGTATCCAATACAATAAGCTTTTCTTGAATACTATTGATATCATTTGAAAAGTTAGGGTGTAAATGATGTGGAGTTGCCACAATACCTGTTACACCCTCTGATATTGCCTGTCTAATAAGTTCAATGGCATCTTCAAGTGATTTTGGTCCATCATCGATGCCATATAAAATATGGTTATGTATATCAATCATCATTTCCATCCCCATAATAGTTGTAATAACTTGAAGAATTATCTTTAGCTGCTTTGTTTAAAACTGCACCAATAACTTTGCCGTTTGATTGTTCAATGAGTTCTTTTGCCTTTTTAACTTCATTTTTATCACTTTTTTCACTATCAATAACTAGAATGCAATCTCTCACAATTTGTGCATATAATTGTGCATCAGTCACTGTATTAACTGGTGGTGTATCAATAATGATAAAGTCATATTCAGTAGCTAATTTTTGATATAATTCACGGAACTTTCTAGTTGTTATCAATTCTGACGGGTTTGGTGGTACCGGGCCTGAAGTTAATACGTCAAGGTTTTCAATATGTGTCTCTTTAATTGCATCTATTTCTAGTGTTTTACCAATAATCAAATTTGAAAGACCACTATTGTTAGTTAAATTGAATACATAATGTTGAGTTGCTCTACGCATGTCTCCGTCAATAATTAAGGTTCTATAACCAGCTTGAGCATATGTAATTGCAATATTTGCAGAAATGGTACTTTTACCAGATGAAGCCTTTTCTGAAGTAATCAATATGCTACTGATTTCTTTATCTGCATTTGAAAACATAATATTCGAACGGATACCTCTGAATTTCTCACTTATAATGGACTTTGGTTTGTCATACGTAAAAAGTGGCGATATTTTTGATGCACCCTTATTCTTCTTTGCCATAATAAATTCCTTTCTTATTCAAATTTTTGAATTGATCCTAATACTGGAATATTAAACTCTTCTTTCACCTGTTCTTCGGTACGAATACGTTTATCGAATAGTTCTTTAAATATAATAATTAAAAATGCAATGAATAATCCTGCTAATAATCCAAGACCTAAATTAACGATTGTCTTCGGTTCAACTTTTGATGCAGTGCCATCTGCACTAGATAAAATAGATACATTATCGACACTCATAATATCTGGTACTTCTTTACTAAATACTTTTGCAATTTTATTAGCTACAATTTCAGAATCTCTCCTACTATTACTTGTAACCCCTATTTCTAGTATTTGAGATCGATCTTGATTTGTAACAGTTAACATACTAGAAATTTCACTTGCTGAATATTGATGTTTTACAGACTTAGAAACCTTATCTATAATTCGTGGACTCTTGATGATTTCAGAATATGTATTAACAAGCTCTATGTTACTTTGTACTTCTTGAGCCATCATTTGTTGATCTTTATTTTTTTCATTAACAAGAACCTGAGTGGTTGCTTGATATTTAGGCGTCATAAAAAAGAAAGTAATAATAGCACTAACTATTAAACAAATTAATGGTAACAAGATAAGTAACTTTAAATTCTTTTTGATAATACGTGTGATTTTAGATAAATCAAATGTATTTTCCATATAAACCTCCCAAAAAACAAAATTTAATTCTATTAAACCAAACATTTCTGTTTTGCACAATAGTCTTTTGTACATTGATTAATTTGCATTAATTAATTTTACAAAACTTTAAAATATTATTAATATCTATACATCTATAAAAAAGGCCCAAAAAAAGCCTTTCAACATAAACACAGTTTTGCATTTATGCCAAAAGGCTTGAGTAAATTATTTTATATAGTAAGAATGACCTTAACTAATTTCAATTTGAAATCGACGTATGACTGTCCCATCATCTAACAATGCAGGTTCAATTTCTTCGCCACCATTATGCTTTATCACAGCAGCAGACGCTTTATTGGATTCGTCGCATGTCACTAATGCTTCTTGAACACCAATACGTGACAAATAATCTAATGATTTCTTTAATATCTTATTTCCATACCCTTTACCACGATGTTTCTTACGTACTCCATATCCAATATGACCGCCAACACGCTTCAAGTGATCGTTTAAATCATGACGAATATTTGCTGCTCCAATGATTTCATTTTCATCAATCAAAAATAAGGTCGTATTATCAATTTCTGAATTACGTGATTTATTATCTGCCAACTCATGAACTAATGTCTCAAAGTTATCATATTTAACAATATTCGTTGCTGCTGGCACAACTTGTTCGTCATGGTCAATCCATTCACTCATATAATCACAATACAAAGATTCATCACTCATTGTTAACTCTCTAAATTCCATCATGTCAACGCTCCTTTCTATTTCCTTAAATATTTATTGGATCATCGTGTAAATTCTGATAATAAACGTATTGATCCGTCCATGCGCCATCTTGGAAAATAAATCCCTTTCTTAAACATTCATAGTGAAATCCTAGCTTTTCAATTAAATGTTGCGATGGTTTATTTCCAATATCAATATGTGCTTCTAGTCGGTGAAACTTAAAATTATCTTTAGCTTGTTTAATTAATTCCGATATCGCTTCAAAGGCATAGCCTTGACGCCAATATTGATTATGAATAAAATAACCAATCTCTGCCCATTGAAATGCATCTCTACTCAAATTCTTCAAATCTAGCATGCCAATATGAGCAGCACTCACCTTATCGAAAATTGCAAAAATATATAAATCATCAGCATTTCTCGCCTGGCGTTGACGTTCAACCAACTCAGTAAACCAGGGTTGAGTCGCATCAGACATATCAACTTGTCCCTCATCAAATTGATGTTGTGATGGTTTACGATTTATAAATCCAGAAAGCCAAATTTCATAGTCATTTTCTTCCAACGGTCTTATGATAAGCCGTTGAGTACTGAATTGCAACCTTAAATTTTGTTTCAATGATTAACAACCTTTATCTAATTTTATAGTGTAATTACGTTCAATTATCCAAATTAATGATAATGACTTTATACCTATCATAATACATCTGATACGCAAAGAGAAATAAAGCTATCTAAGCACTTTATTTGCGTTAAAATTTTATATTTTGGGTATATAATATAATGAAAACGCAAACATGATTTGCACAAAAAATGTCCCTTTAGCATACAACGACTGTCGCTTAAATTGTATACATGTGGTTGGTAGATAAAGGAGGGTGTTACTTATGAACAGTAATACATCTAAAATATTTTTCGTGTTTTTCGGCATATTATCTTGGTTATCTACGATGTTTTTATTTATTTTACCTATGTTGACGCCTTATCAAAAATATATTGAAAATCAAAATGGTATTTCAGCAGGATGGGTTATTACGCTACTAGCCATTATTACGTTATTCTATATTGGTATATTGATACTAGATATATTTAGTACGACTGCTACACAAGTATTACAATTTGTACTACTCACTGTAGTTGTTGTTTCCGCTTTACCATCTATTACAGCATTTGTAATTGTTTCATTTATCGTAGATATAAGTATTATTGAAATATTTATACCGATTATTTTGATTATTTTGGCCAGTATGTTGCATATTTTATGGTTTGCTATCCCATTCTTACAAAATAAGCAACGCCGTGAAGAATTACTAGAAAAAAACAAAGCGATCTATGATAAATATAAATAGTAGCTAAAAAGCAACTTGCAACATCTAAAATGTGATGTACAAGTTGCTTCTTTCATTGAGACATGATATTAAGTCAATCTTACTGTAAATTGACTATATTATTTAATAATACCGATTTCTTTGCCTACCTTTTCAAATGCAGCTAATGCATCATCTAGCATTTCCTTTGTATGGGCAGCTGTTGGCATGTTACGTACACGTCCAGTGCCTTTAGGAACAGTTGGGAAGACAATTGATTTAACATATACGCCTTCTTCTTTCAAACGACTACTGAATGCTTGTGTTTCCTTTTCATCACCGATAATAACAGGTGTAATAGGCGTTTCAGAATCCCCGATATTAAAGCCTAATTCCTTCAATCCTGCTTTTAGATAATTTCCATTATCCCAAAGTTTATCATGTAATTCAGTTGACGCCATTAACTTCTTCACAGCTTCAGTAATTGCTTTCGTGTCTCCAGGAGCTAATGATGTTGAGAATAAGAATGGTCTTGATTGAGCTTTCAACCAATCAATAAGCGATTGTGTCCCAGCAACATAACCACCGACTACACCAATAGCCTTTGATAATGTACCAATTTGGAAGTCAATCTTATCTTGTAAACCAAAGTGTTTCACAGTACCAGCACCGTTACCCATTACACCAGAACCATGTGCATCATCAACATAAGTAATCAAGCCGAATTCTTCAGCAATTTCCACAATTTCTGGCAATTTTGCAACATCGCCATCCATACTAAACACACCATCAGTAATATACATTACTTTATTATATTGACCAGATTCGACTGCTTCTTTTGCTTTAGCTCTTAAATCATCCATATCTGAATGATTAACGCGGATAATCTTTGCCTTAGATAAACGACAACCATCAATAATAGAAGCATGGTTTAATTCATCCGATAAAATCGCGTCATTTTTATTCATAACAGCAGAGATTGCTGCCATATTACAGTTAAATCCTGATTGGTACGCAACTGCAGCTTCTGTACCTTTAAACTTAGCTAACGTTGTTTCTAGCTCATCATGTAAATCCAACGTACCGTTGATTGAACGCACTGCACCTGCACCAACACCATGTGTATCAATTGCATCCTTTGCCGCTTGTTTCAAATCTGCGTCTGTTGCTAGTCCTAAATAGTTATTTGAAGACAAGTTAATATATGATTTCCCGTTGATCTTAATTTCAGGTCCATTTGCACCTTCAATTGTATCAATTTCATTATACAAACCGTTATCTTTCAAATACTGAATATTTTCATCTAAAAAGCCATGTAGTGACTGTACCACTGCAAGTCCCCCTTTGAATTGTCTTTGTGTTAAGTTAATCATAACCTATTTTAAAGTTTGAGGGAAGTAGAACAATGCCCACGACAACTGTGTTTTAAGCAATATACTTTACATTAATTAATTGTACCTATGGATTATCGTGTTGAAATGGTATACTAGATAAAAAGTTATGGAAGAAGGGTTGAAGTTGTTTGATTGGTTTCAACTAGCAAATGAAAAAGAAAATAGAATGGTTCAAGTACGTCGCTATCTCCATCAGTACCCTGAACTATCTTTTGAGGAATATCACACGCATGATTTCATTATGAATCAATTAAGCCAATTATCTTGTGAAATTCAAACACCTGTAGGACGCAATGGCATTGTTGCTCGCTTTAAAGGAAATGGTGACGGTCCTACAATCGCTCTAAGAGCAGACTTTGATGCTTTGCCGATCGATGAATTAACGGATGTCGATTATAAGTCAAAGAATCCAGGTGCAATGCATGCATGTGGTCATGATGGTCATACAGCAATATTACTGGCTGTTGCTGAAATATTAGAGAGTCATTTAAATCAATTAAATGGTACAGTTGTCTTAATTTTTCAATATGGTGAAGAAATTATGCCGGGTGGATCTCAAGAGATGATTGATGATGGATGCTTGCAAGGTGTCGATAGAATTTATGGTAACCATCTTTGGAGTGGTTATCCTACAGGTACGATATATTCACGTCCAGGCGCTATGATGGCATCTCCTGATGAATTTAATATTACAATTCATGGTAGAGGCGGACATGGTGCCAAGCCACATGAAACAATTGATCCTGTAGTAATTATGGCTGAATTTATTATGAGTTCACAAAAAATAATCTCTCGTACAATTGACCCTGTAAAGCAAGCAGTACTTAGCTTCGGCATGATTCAAGCTGGTTCTGCTGATAATGTCATTCCAGATTCAGCATATTGTAGAGGTACTGTTCGCACATTTGATACAGATATTCAAGATCACGTTATTAATAAAATGGACAAATTATTACAAGGATTAGCTGTTGCAAATGATATAGAATATTCATTAGATTATATTAAAGGATACTTACCTGTTCATAATAATGCAAATTGCTACGAAGTTGTTAAACAGGCCGCTAATGATATTAATTTAAGATACAATGAATCTGATTTAATGATGGTCGGAGAGGACTTTTCACACTATTTAAAAGTACGTCCAGGCGCTTTCTTTTTAACTGGATGTGGTAACCCAGAAAAGAACTCTGATTACCCTCATCATAGCCCATATTTTAATATTGATGAAAAGGCCATGAAATACGCAGTAAGTGAGTTTTTAAAAATTCTAGAATTAGAAAATATATTTAAACAACTATAAATCATCTTATGTAAAAAGCGCTATTAGTAGCGCTTTTTTTATAACCCATTCTCTCTTTTGCTATTACATCTAATAATACTTATAGCATTTATTTTTTATAAAAAGCTATATATTATGCCACAAAAAAAGAGCCTCCCTAAGGAGACTCTCAAATCATTATAAATAATGATTATTCGTTAATTTCAGTAACAACGCCTGATCCTACAGTACGTCCACCTTCACGGATAGAGAAACGAGTACCGTCTTCGATAGCGATTGGAGAAATTAATTCAACGATCATTTCAACGTTATCGCCAGGCATAACCATTTCAGTACCTTCTGGTAAGTTAACAACACCAGTTACGTCAGTAGTACGGAAATAGAATTGTGGGCGGTAGTTAGTGAAGAATGGAGTATGACGTCCACCTTCGTCTTTAGATAAAACGTAAACTTCCGCTTTGAATTTTGTATGTGGTGTAATAGTACCAGGAGCAGCTAAAACTTGACCACGTTGAACATCTTCACGTGAAACACCACGTAATAATGCACCAATGTTGTCACCAGCTTCAGCGTAGTCTAATAACTTACGGAACATTTCTACACCAGTAACAGTTGTTTTGCTTGATTCTTCTTGCATACCGATGATTTCGATTTCTTCACCGACTTTGATTTGACCACGTTCAACACGGCCTGTAGCAACAGTACCACGACCAGTGATTGAGAATACGTCCTCAACTGGCATCATGAATGGTTTGTCAGAATCACGTTCTGGTGTTGGAATGTAAGTGTCAACAGCTTCCATTAGGTCTAAGATTTTTTGCTCATAGTCAGCGTCGCCTTCTAAAGCTTTTAATGCTGAACCAGAGATAACTGGTACATCGTCACCAGGGAAGTCGTATTCGCTTAATAAGTCACGAACTTCCATTTCAACTAATTCTAATAATTCTTCATCGTCAACCATGTCAACTTTGTTTAAGAATACAACTAATGCTGGAACACCAACGTTACGTGATAAAAGAATGTGTTCACGAGTTTGTGGCATTGGACCGTCAGCAGCAGATACTACTAAGATAGCTCCGTCCATTTGTGCAGCACCAGTGATCATGTTTTTAACATAGTCAGCGTGTCCTGGGCAGTCAACGTGAGCATAGTGACGTTTTTCAGTAGTGTACTCGATGTGTGCAGTATTGATTGTAATACCACGTTCTTTTTCTTCTGGAGCATTGTCAATCATGTCGTATGATTGTGCAATAGTGTCACCATTTTTTGCTAATACAGTTGCGATAGCAGCTGTTAAAGTTGTTTTACCATGGTCAACGTGACCGATAGTACCAATATTGGCATGTTCTTTTGAGCGATCAAATTTTTCTTTAGCCATTATAAAATCTCTCCTATTCTGTTAGAAAATTAATATTAAAATTTATCTCTCATGACAGTTTCTCACCATCATGAGAAGACAATTTATCCTTTAGGGATAAGTACTATCCATATAGTACCTTTATAATGCATTTTTCCCAAAAAATCAATTGATAAAACCATAGGGTACGAATTGCACCCTAATTAGTCAAAGTGACTATAAAAGGCACTTATAAACTAATCAATTATTCAGCGTTGTTACCACTGTTTTTCTTGATGATTTCTTCAGCGATTGATTTAGGAACTTCTGCATAGTGATCGAAGTACATAGTGTAAGTACCGCGACCTTGAGTGTTTGAACGTAATGATGTTGCATAACCAAACATTTCTGAAAGTGGTACATAAGCATTAACAACTTGTGCATTACCACGAGGTTCCATACCATCAACACGTCCACGACGAGATGTTACGTCACCCATGATGTCACCCATGTATTCTTCAGGCATTTCGATTGTTACTTTCATCATTGGTTCTAAGATAACTGGATCACATTTTTTAGCAGCTTCTTTAAGTGCTAAAGATGCAGCGATTTTGAAGGCCATTTCAGATGAATCGACATCATGGTATGAACCGTCAAATAATTTCGCTTTAACGTCGATTAATGGGTAACCAGCTAATACACCGTTATCCATTGCATCAACAAGACCAGCTTCTACTGATGGAATGTATTCACGAGGAACTACACCACCAACGATAGCGTTTTCGAATTCGAATCCAGCACCAGTTTCGTTTGGTGAGAATTCAATCTTAACGTCACCGTATTGTCCACGTCCACCTGATTGGCGAGCGAATTTACCTTGAACTTGAGCTGATGTTTTGAAAGTTTCACGATAAGAAACCATTGGTGCACCAACATTACATTCAACGTTAAATTCTTTCTTCATACGGTCAACAAGGATATCTAAGTGAAGTTCACCCATACCACCGATGATAACTTGTCCAGTTTCTTCGTTAGTAGAAGCATGGAAAGTTGGGTCTTCTTCTTGTAACTTAACTAAAGCTGTAGTCATTTTATCTTGGTCAGCTTTAGATTTAGGTTCTACTGATAAGTGAATAACTGGTTCTGGGAATTCCATTGATTCCAAGATGATGTCATTCTTCTCACCACATAGAGTATCACCTGTACCAGTGTCTTTAAGACCAACTGCTGCAGCGATATCTCCAGCGTATACAGTGTTAAGCTCTTCACGAGAGTTAGCGTGCATTTGTAGTAAACGACCTACACGTTCACGCTTACCTTTAGTAGAGTTCTTAACGTAAGAACCTGAAGTTAATGTACCAGAATAAACACGGAAGAAAGTTAATTTACCAACATAAGGGTCAGTCATAACTTTAAATGCTAAAGCAGCGAACTCAGCATTGTCATCAGCTTTTGCGATAACTTCTTCGTCTGGTGTGTCAGCACGGTGACCAACAATAGGCTTAACATCTAATGGAGATGGTAAGTAGTCAATTACTGCGTTAAGCATTAATTGAACACCTTTGTTTTTGAATGCTGTACCAACAAGTACTGGGTAGAATTCTACATCAGTAGTTGCTTGACGGATTGCAGCTTTCAATTCGTCGTTACTGATTTCTTCATCACCAAGGTATTTTTCCATTAATTCGTCGTTTGTTTCAGCAACAGCTTCGATTAATGTTGAACGAGCTTCTTCAGCTCTTTCTTGATGATCTGCAGGAATTTCAATTTCTTCAATTTCAGTTCCTAAGTCATTTGTATATTTGAAACATTTCATTTCAACTAAGTCAATGATTGCTTCAAATTCATCTTCTGCACCAATTGGTAATTGGATTGGTTGCGCGTTTGCTTGTAAACGGTCATGAATAGTACTTACTGAATATTCAAAGTTAGCACCTAATTTGTCCATTTTGTTTACAAATACAATACGAGGAACACCATATGTTGTAGCTTGACGCCAAACTGTTTCAGTTTGTGGTTCAACACCTGATTGAGCATCAAGTACTGTTACCGCACCGTCAAGTACACGTAATGAACGTTCAACTTCTACTGTGAAGTCTACGTGTCCTGGTGTATCGATAATGTTAACACGGTGGTCATTCCATTGAGCTGTTGTTGCAGCTGATGTAATTGTGATACCACGATCTTGCTCTTGTTCCATCCAGTCCATTTGTGAAGCACCTTCGTGAGTTTCACCAATTTTATGGATACGTCCAGTATAGTAAAGAATACGTTCAGTCGTAGTTGTTTTACCAGCGTCGATATGAGCCATGATACCAATATTACGAGTTTTTTCTAAACTAAAATCTCTAGCCATGTATTTTTCTCCTTCCAGTATTACTGCGAATAAATACTATAAATATGGCGATGCCCTAAGCACGCACCACTGATGGTAAACCATCCTTTTGGAACATACTCAGGGAGAAAGCTTCTATCCTACCAACGATAGTGAGCGAATGCTTTGTTTGCTTCAGCCATTTTGTGAGTGTCTTCACGTTTCTTAACTGCGCCACCTGTGTTGTTAGCTGCATCTAAGATTTCGTTAGCTAAACGCTCTTCCATAGTTTTTTCACCACGAAGACGTGCATAGTTTACTAACCAACGTAAACCTAAAGTAGTACGACGTTCTGGACGAACTTCTACTGGTACTTGATAGTTAGAACCACCAACACGACGAGCTTTAACTTCTAATACAGGCATGATGTTGTCGATAGCTTCTTCGAATACTTCAACAGCTTCACGACCACTACGTTCTTGAACTAGGTCGAAAGCAGAATAAAGAATTCTTTGAGCTGTTCCACGTTTACCATCTAACATGATTTTGTTGATCAATTTTGTAACTAATTTTGAGTTATGAATTGGATCTGGTAATACGTCTCTTTTTGGTACTGATCCTTTACGAGGCATAATGTAAGTCCTCCCTTCCTATTATAGTATATTTTCAAATTGTGTTGCGAAAATTTACGCAATCTTAAAATTAATTTTTAGGTTTTTTAGTTCCGTATAATGAACGTCCTTGTCTACGTCCATCAACACCTGAAGTATCAAGTGCACCACGAACGATGTGGTAACGTACACCAGGTAAGTCTTTTACTCGTCCACCACGTACAAGTACTACACTGTGTTCTTGTAAGTTATGTCCGATACCAGGGATATACGCATTGATTTCGATGTTGTTAGATAAACGAACACGAGCATATTTACGTAACGCTGAGTTAGGTTTTTTAGGTGTCATTGTACCTACACGAGTACAAACGCCACGTTTTTGTGGAGAATTTAAGTCAGTAAATTTCTTTTGTTTACTGTTAAAGTTTCTATTTAATGCTGGTGAATCAGATTTCTTTGATTTACTTTGTCTTGGTTTGCGTACCAATTGATTAATAGTTGGCATTGAATGTTTCCTCCTCTCCTGTTTTATAATCCCACACATCCAGGTGGTTCATTTTAAGGGTAAATAAAATTTAGTAAGATAAATCTTACTAATCTCATTTCAGACATGCAACAATCGTTGCACTCACACTGATACCTACATATTCTCCTAAAGCACGTTTGCCTTCGAAAAATGAGACAGGTATTGATTTGTGATTGATTTGGCTTAACACGCGAGTCAATAAATGAACTTCTACGTCTTGAGCAATTATCAATGATGTAACTTGATCTTTATTCAAAGCTTTAAGCGTTTGTTTAAGACCAACAACATATTGTTGTTTGTTAAAGCGTGCAACTTTTTCATTAGACATTTAGATATCCTCCAAAGTTCTGCTTGCATCAACCTTTACAATAATAACATCTCCTATATGATTCAGTCAACGTTTTATCGCATAATTTATTAAAAAAATAAATAAAAAACAAGTGACCGAAATAAAGCATTCCGATCACCTTGTTTATATTAAATCAGTGAATTAAATTTCAGTAGTTTGAACTTCTTCAACTTCTTCTTGTGCTGGTACAGCTTTGTCATATTGAACATCTCTATAACGTCTCATACCAGTACCTGCTGGAATTAATTTACCGATGATAACATTCTCTTTAAGACCAAGTAAGTTATCACGTTTACCTTTAATTGCAGCATCTGTAAGTACACGAGTTGTTTCTTGGAATGAAGCTGCTGATAAGAAGCTTTCAGTTTCAAGAGACGCCTTAGTGATACCTAATAATACTGGTTTAGCTGTTGCAGGTCGTTTACGCTCTTTAAATGCGTCACGGTTAGCATCAGTAAAGTTGTGAATATCAACTAATGAACCTGGTAATAACTTAGTATCTCCAGCTTCGATGATACGTACTTTACGCAACATTTGTCTTACCATAACCTCAACGTGTTTATCATCAATTTCTACACCTTGCATACGGTAAACTTTTTGAACTTCTTTTAATAAGTAGCTCTCAGTTGCATTTAAACCTGATACTGATAAGTAGTTCTTAGGCTCGATTGAACCTTCTGTTAATACTTCACCGCGTTCAACGCTTTGACCGATTTCAACTTTCAATCTAGATGTACCTGATGCAAGATAAGATCTTGTTTCATTTGCACCTTTAATTACGATTTCTTGTTGACGGTCCTTCGCAAGTTTGATGTCATCCACAACACCTTCGATTTCCGTAATAATCGCTTGTCCTTTTGGATTACGCGCTTCGAAAATCTCTTGGATACGAGGAAGACCTTGTGTAATATCACTACCTGCTACCCCACCTGTATGGAATGTACGCATTGTAAGCTGTGTACCTGGCTCACCGATAGATTGGGCTGCAATTGTACCAACTGCTTCACCAACTTCAACTTTTTCACCAGTAGCAAGGTTTTTACCGTAACATTTTTCACATACACCGTGACGTGTGTTACAAGTAAATGCAGAACGGATATACATTTTTTCAAATCCAGCGTCTACGATTTGTTTTGCGATATCTGCAGTAATTAATTCGTCTGGACGGATAATAATCTCATCTGTTTCTGGGTGACGAACTGTTTCTTTAGAATAACGACCTTCAATACGCTCGATAAATGGTTCAATCATTTCTGTACCTTCTTTAATATCAGAAACAAGTAAACCTCTGTCCGTACCACAATCTTCTTCACGAACGATAACATCTTGTGCAACGTCAACAAGACGACGAGTAAGATAACCTGAATCGGCAGTCTTAAGTGCTGTATCGGCAAGTCCTTTACGCGCACCGTGTGTAGAGATAAAGTACTCTAATACTGTTAAACCTTCACGGAATGAAGATGTGATCGGTAACTCGATAATCTTACCTGATGGAGCGGCCATTAATCCACGCATACCGGCTAACTGTGTAAAGTTAGACGCGTTACCACGGGCACCAGAGTCACTCATCATAAAGATTGGGTTAGTCTTATCAAGTGATTGCATTAATTCACCTTGAATTTGATCTTTAGCATCTGTCCAAATTTCAACGACAGAATTATAACGTTCATATTCAGTGATTAAACCACGGTTGAATTGTTTTGTAACTCTTTCAACTAATTTTTCATGCTCATCTAAGATATCTTTCTTGTCTGGTAATACCACGATGTCTGATACACCAACTGTGATACCTGCTTTAGAAGAGAATTTGAAACCTAAGTCTTTCATTCTATCTAACATCATAGATGTGTCTGTAATGCTGAAACGATTGAACACTTCTGCGATGATGTTACCTAAGAATTTTTTATTGAAAGGTTCAATTAATTCTTCATTTTCAAAGTAAGCTTTAAGTCCACCTTCACCTAATTCAGTTGCTGACACGAAATATTTATCAGGTGTTTCACCTTCTAAATTGGCTTGTGATGGTTCATTGATGTAAGCAAATGAATCCGGAATAATTTCATTGAAGATTACCTTACCAACAGAAGTTGTTAAGATTTTATTATTTTGCTCTTCAGTGAATGTTGGATTGTTAAATGATTTAGCGTGAACACCAATACGCGTGTGTAGGTGTACGTAACCATTAGCATAAGCTTTTAATACTTCATTTGTATCATTGTAGATTGTACCTGTATTCACAGCATCTTTACGTTCTAAAGTTAGGTAATAGTTACCTAATACCATATCTTGAGATGGTGTAACAACTGGTTTACCATCTTTAGGGTTCAAGATATTTTGTGCAGCAAGCATTAACATACGTGCTTCTGCTTGTGCTTCTTTAGATAAAGGTACGTGAACAGCCATTTGGTCACCATCAAAGTCGGCGTTATATGCTGTCGTTACAAGTGGATGTAAACGAATCGCACGGCCTTCTACTAATGTTGGTTCAAATGCTTGGATACCTAGTCTGTGAAGTGTAGGTGCACGGTTAAGTAGTACTGGGTGTTCTTTAATTACATCTTCTAAAACATCCCATACTTCGTCATCCATGCGCTCAATCTTGCTCTTAGCATTTTTAATGTTTGTAGCAATCTCACGTTGTACTAATTCTTTCATAATGAAAGGCTTGAACAATTCAAGTGCCATTTCTTTCGGTAGACCACATTGATACATTTTCAAGCTTGGTCCAACTGCGATAACTGAACGACCTGAATAGTCAACACGTTTACCTAATAAGTTCTGACGGAAACGACCTTGCTTACCTTTAAGCATATGAGAAAGTGATTTTAATGGACGGTTACCTGGTCCAGTAACTGGACGGCCACGACGACCATTATCGATTAACGCATCTACAGCTTCTTGTAACATACGTTTTTCGTTTTGTACGATGATACCAGGCGCACCTAAATCTAATAAACGTTTCAAACGGTTATTACGGTTAATAACACGACGGTATAAATCGTTCAAATCACTTGTAGCAAAACGGCCACCATCTAATTGAACCATTGGTCTGATTTCAGGTGGGATAATTGGAAGTACGTCTAAGATCATCCACGCTGGGTTGTTACCAGAATGTCTAAATGATTCAACAACTTCCAAACGTTTAATAGCACGTGTAAGTCTTTGACCAGTAGCTGATTCTAACTCATCACGTAATAATTTTAATTCAGAATCTAAATCGATTTCTTCAAGTAGTTCTTTGATTCCTTCGGCACCCATCTTAGCAGTGAATTGTCCTGGGAATTTATCATAGTACTCTCTGAATTCAGCTTCAGAGAGTAATGTCTTTTTCTCAAGACCAGTTGGTCCTGGATTAACAACAACATAAGATGCAAAGTAAATTACTTCTTCTAATGCTCTTGGTGACATGTCTAATAATAGACCCATACGACTTGGAATACCTTTGAAGTACCAAATGTGAGATACAGGAGCAGCAAGTTCAATGTGACCCATTCTTTCACGGCGCACTTTTGATTTTGTTACTTCTACACCACATCTGTCACAAACCATACCTTTATAGCGTACGCGTTTGTATTTACCACAACTACATTCCCAATCTTTTGTAGGTCCGAATATTCTTTCACAGAAAAGACCATCTTTTTCTGGTTTTAAAGTACGGTAATTTATTGTTTCTGGCTTTTTAACCTCACCAAAAGACCATGAACGGATTTTTTCAGGTGAAGCAAGTCCTATTTTCATATAATGGAAATTATTTACATCAATCAAGGAGCCTACCTCCTTCAATTTAGATTAGCTGTGCAAATTGATTGATTGCTCTATATTGATAAATGGCAAGACCACTATCGAGTGCCGAAGTGGCTACTCGATATGGAATATACCTTTATAAACTTAAATGCGATTAGTCAGTGATTTCTTTTTGTGATTCTGGAGCATCTTTTTGTTGAAGATCAACTTTACGCTCAACAACATCTTCATCTTCAGTGTCATGCATGTCAATTTCATTGTCATGCTCGTCCATAATCTTAACGTCTAATCCTAAACTTTGTAACTCTTTCATCAATACTCGGAATGATTCAGGAACACTTGGTTTAGAAATATTTTCACCTTTAACAATAGATTCGTATGTTTTAACACGACCTACTGTGTCATCTGATTTGTAAGTTAAGATTTCTTGAAGTGTATATGCAGCACCGTATGCTTCAAGTGCCCATACCTCCATCTCACCGAAACGTTGTCCACCGAATTGTGCTTTACCACCAAGTGGTTGTTGTGTAACAAGTGAGTATGGTCCAGTTGAACGTGCGTGTAATTTGTCGTCAACCATGTGTGCAAGTTTCAACATGTACATTACGCCGACAGAAATACGGTTATCAAATGGTTCACCTGTACGTCCATCATAAAGTACAGTCTTACCGTCACGTGCCATACCGGCCTCTTCAATTGTAGACCAAACATCTTCATCATTGGCACCATCGAATACAGGTGACGCAACATGAATACCTAAGTTTTTAGCAGCCATACCTAAGTGCAACTCTAATACTTGTCCGATATTCATACGTGATGGTACACCTAATGGGTTTAACATGATATCGATAGGTGTTCCGTCTGGTAAATAAGGCATGTCTTCTTCTGGAACAATCTTAGAAATAACACCTTTGTTACCGTGACGTCCACACATCTTATCACCAACGTGAATCTTACGTTTTTGAACGATATAAACACGTACTAATTGGTTTACACCAGGAGATAATGTGTCGTCTCCTTCTTCACGGTTAAAGACTTTAACATCTAGAACAATACCACCAGCACCATGAGGCACACGTAATGATGTATCACGTACTTCACGTGCTTTTTCACCGAAGATTGCATGTAATAAGCGTTCTTCTGCAGTTAATTCAGTTACACCTTTAGGCGTTACTTTACCTACTAGGATATCACCATCATTAACTTCAGCACCTACGTATACAATACCGCGGTCATCTAAGTTTTTCAGTGCACTTTCAGAAACGTTCGGAATATCACGAGTGATTTCTTCAGGTCCTAATTTAGTATCACGCGCTTCTGATTCATACTCTTCAATATGAATTGAAGTATAAACGTCATCCTTAACAAGACGTTCACTCATGATTACAGCATCCTCATAGTTATAACCGTCCCAAGTCATGAAACCTACAACTACGTTTCTACCAAGTGCCATCTCACCTAATTCCATTGAAGGACCATCAGCTAAGATTTCACCTTTAGTCACAACGTCACCTGAGCTAACAATAGGACGTTGGTTATAACATGTACCTGTGTTTGAACGTTTGAATTTAGCTAATGGATAGCGATCTAATTCGCCTTCGTATTCTTGGCCATCCTCTTCAATAAGTTGACGAACAAGAATTTCATTAGATTCAACATGCTCAACGCGACCTTTACGTTTAGCAACAACTGCAGCACCAGAGTCACGTGCAGCTACGTGTTCCATACCTGTACCAACAAATGGTGATTCAGGATTCATCAAAGGTACAGCTTGACGTTGCATGTTCGCACCCATCAATGCACGGTTAGAGTCATCGTTTTCTAAGAAAGGAATACATGCTGTCGCAGCAGATACAACCTGTTTAGGTGATACATCCATGTAGTCCATTTTTTCTTTTGCCATTACAGTGTTGTTACCACGGAAACGACAAACGACTTCATCTTCTACGAAACGACCATTTTCATCTAATACAGAGTTTGCTTGTGCTACTACATAACTGTCTTCTTCATCAGCTGTTAAGTAGTCAATTTGATCTGTAATAGATTGTGTTTCAATATCAACTTTACGATATGGTGTTTCAATGAAACCAAATTCATTTACACGCGCATAACTTGATAATGAGTTGATAAGTCCGATGTTTGGACCCTCAGGTGTTTCGATTGGACACATACGGCCATAGTGAGAATAGTGAACGTCACGTACTTCCATTTGAGCACGTTCACGAGTTAAACCACCAGGTCCTAATGCTGATAGACGACGTTTATGCGTCAACTCAGCTAATGGGTTTGCTTGGTCCATGAACTGTGATAATTGTGAACTACCAAAGAATTCTTTGATAGATGCAATTACAGGGCGAATGTTGATTAATTGTTGTGGTGTGATTGAATCTGTGTCTTGAATAGACATTCTTTCACGTACTACACGTTCCATTCTTGATAAACCGATACGGAATTGGTTTTGTAATAATTCCCCTACTGAACGTAGACGACGGTTTCCTAAATGGTCGATATCATCAGTGAAGCCAATACCACTTAGTAAGTTAAAGAAGTATGACATAGATGCAATAATATCAGCAGGTGTAATACATTTCACTTCTGAATCTGGGAACGCGTTACCAATCACTGTCGTTGTACGACCTTCTTCATCATTAGGTACGTAAACTTTGATTGATTGAATTTCTACAGGCTCATCAATGATGCTTCCTTCTAATTCAAACACTTCGCTGTTTGCATTTGATTCCAATACATCCATGATTTCGTCTAAATTACGACGATCAAGTACTGTACCTTCTTCAGCAACAATTTCACCAGTTTCTGCATTAACAATTGGTTCAGCTAATTTTTGATTGAATAAGCGATGCTTTAAGTGAAGTTTCTTATTCGCTTTGTAACGACCCACACTAGCTAAATCATAGCGTTTTGGATCGAAGAAACGTGAATATAATAAACTTTTAGCATTTTCTACTGTTGGTGGTTCACCAGGACGTAGACGCTCATAAATTTCAAGCAATGCTTGATCAGTATTTTCAGTTCCATCTTTTTCTAATGTATTACGCAAGTATTCACTTTCACCAAACAAATCAACAATTTCTTGATCCGTTGAGAAACCTAAAGCTCTTAATAATACTGTTAATGGTAACTTTCTAGTTCTGTCAATACGTACATAAACAACATCTTTGGCATCAGTTTCATATTCTAACCATGCACCACGGTTAGGAATAATTGTTGCGTCAAAGTTTGTGTTGCCGTTTTTGTCTAGCTTTTCATTGAAGTAAACGGATGGTGAACGAACTAATTGTGATACGATTACACGTTCAGCACCGTTGATTACGAATGTACCTGTATCTGTCATTAATGGGAAATCGCCCATAAACACTTCTTGCTCTTTTACTTCGCCAGTTTCTTTAATGATTAGACGTACTTTAACACGAAGAGGTGCTGCATACGTTGTATCACGGTTTTTAGATTCTTCTAAATCATATTTTGGTTCACCAAGTCTATAATCTACAAATTCTAATGATAGATTTCCTGTGAAATCTTCAATTGGAGAAATGTCTCTAAACATTTCTAATAAACCTTCTTCTAAGAACCAATCGTAAGACTTAGTTTGAATCTCAATTAAATTCGGTAATTCTAATACCTCTGAAATTCTCGCATAGTTTCTACGTTTACGATGTCTTCCATATTGGACAAATTGACCTGCCAAACAGATTCACCCCTCAAAAATTGTGTGTTTACTTTTAGAAAAATAGCAAATATAATAAGACAAAAAGAAAACGGTAGCACTCCTGATGACACCATTTTCTATTTCATATTATATACAATGTTATTTTGAACGTAAAAGTACACACTTATTGAACATAAATTTTTACATTCTATAACTATATCAGAAGCAGACATTTTAATCAACCTTTTACACTTCTTAAAATGTAATAACCTTTACTTTTTTCTACTACTTCAACATTATCGAATGTTTCTTGCATTTTCTTTTTTGCTGATGGCATACCTTGCTTTTTTTGTATAACTACATAAAGCTCGCCATCTTGTTTCAATTTACTATAAGCGTCATTTAAAATACCATGGACCACTGATTTCCCAGCTCTTATCGGCGGATTCGTTAAGATAAAGTCGAATGCTTGATCTTCAACTTGGGATAACCCATCACTTTCTGCTATCTCCACATTATCAATATGATTTTTCTGTTGATTTCTTTTCGCTAATGCTAGCGCACGTCGATTAACATCTACCATCGTAATTTCATGATGCGGGGATACCTTTGCAATCATTAAACCAATTGGGCCATAACCGCAACCAACATCTAATATATGTTTTGTAGGTCCTGGGGGATGTGCATTTAAAAAAGTGCTTACCAATAAGTCAGATCCAAAGTCGATTTTCCCTTTTGAAAAAACACCTGCATCTGTAATTAGCTCAATGTCATGGTTGTTGTAGGAGTATGTAAAAAGTGATTCATCACTTTCTACTTCAGGATTTTCATCATAATAATGACTCATGACTACACCTCATTTAATCTTTTATTCTTAGATTAATACTATACCCATTTCGCTGAGTATAAAAGTCATTACTGAATTATCCTCAAATCATAGATATAGACAAAATAAGACAAAACCCCGTTATTACAATAACGGGGTTTTCATTTCTCAAAGATTTCAAGTTTCAACGTAACTTAAATCTCGTCACTTTAGTTAGTGATAAACTAAGCAACATTATAAACTTGCAATATATAATTATTAACTGTTAGCCAGCAAGAATTATTTTAATTCTACTGTAGCGCCAACTTCTTCTAAAGCTTCTTTAAGTTTTTCAGCTTCTTCTTTAGCTAAACCTTCTTTAACAACTTTAGGAGCTCCGTCAACTAATTCTTTAGCGTCTTTTAATCCTAAGCCAGTTGCTTCTTTAACAGCTTTAACAACTTTGATTTTAGATGAACCAGCAGAAGTTAATTCTACGTCGAATTCTGTTTTCTCTGCTGCTGCGTCTGCGCCGCCTGCTGCACCTGCTGCTGCTACTGGAGCTGCTGCAGTTACACCAAATTCTTCTTCGATTGCTTTAACTAAGTCGTTTAATTCTAAAACTGACATTTCTTTAATTGCTTCAATGATTTGTTCTTGATTAGCCATTTTAATATTCCTCCGTTTTTTTAATTATTATGCGCAATTATTCAGCGCTTTCTTCGTTTTCTTTGTTTTCTCCAACAGCTTTAACTGCATATGCGAAGTTGCGGACTGGAGCTTGTAATACAGATAATAGCATAGAAACAAGTCCTTCGTGTGATGGTAATGTACCAACTGTGTTAACTTCTTCAGCTGAAATAACTGCACCTTCCATAACACCAACTTTAATTTCTAAAGCTTCATGTTCTTTTGCGAATTTAGCAAGTACTTTAGCTGGAGCAACTACATCTTCAGTTGAAGTAGCAACCGCTGTAGGACCTACTAAGTGCTCATCTAAACCTTCGATACCAGCTTGTACAGCTGCACGACGAACCATAGTGTTTTTCAATACTTTGTATTCAACACCAGCTTCACGTAATTGTGAACGTAATTCAGTTACTTCAGCAACGCTAAGACCACGATAGTCAACGATTACTGTTGATACTGAATTTTTAAGTTGTTCAGCAATTGTATCAACTTGTTGTTTTTTTGATTCGATGATAGCAGACATTTAGACACCTCCATAAATTTTATTTGGTGCTTTTAATCTTGAGTCGACTAAGATGTATTATCTCGTCTATCCCTCAATAAAAAAAGCACTTTCTACCCATGGCAAAAAGTGCTTGAAAGTTCTAAAATAATCACGTTCAAGTCAATTTTAGCCTCGGTAGGATCATGTTTTAAGTTATTACTAACTCCTACTGTCTTAGGTAAAATAATACATACATCAATATAAACCTTATATTGTGTTATGTCAATATTAAATTTCAAGACTACTGCAAAATTGCCTTAGTCTTGAAATTTATTTTTATAGCATGAGGTGGATATTAGAAAGTTGAAGCGTCAACTTTAACTCCAGGTCCCATTGTTGTAGTAACTGTGATTGATTTGAAGTAAGTACCTTTAGCAGAAGATGGTTTAGCTTTAGCTAATACATCTTGTAAAGTCTTCAAGTTTTCAACAAGTTTGTCAGTATCAAATGATGTTTTACCAATTGATGCATGAACAATACCTGATTTTTCAGCGCGGTATTCAACTTTACCAGCTTTGATTTCTTCAACAGCTTTTTTAACGTCCATTGTAACTGTTCCAGTTTTAGGGTTTGGCATTAAACCTTTAGGTCCTAATACACGACCTAATTTACCAACTTCACCCATCATATCTGGTGTAGCTACTACTACGTCAAAGTCGAACCAACCTTGTTGGATTTTTTCTACGTATTCACCTTCGCCAACGAAGTCTGCACCAGCAGCTTCAGCTTCAGATGCTTTATCACCTTTTGCGAATACTAATACACTTTGTGACTTACCAGTACCATTTGGTAATACTACTGCGCCACGGATTTGTTGATCATTTTTACGAGTATCGATACCTAAACGGAATGCAACTTCAACAGATGCATCAAAGTTAGCGATACTTGTTTCTTTAGCTAGTTCAACAGCTTCTTCAACAGAATATTGTTTTTGGCGGTCGATTTTGCTAGCTACTTCTTGATATCTTTTGCTTTTTTTAGCCATTTCATGTTCCTCCTTTAGTGGTTTTAGCGGAATTTCCTCCCACGTTTACTTGCTTTTGCAAGTTAAGAGCAGATAACAGTGAGGTTTAAAAGTGTTATTTTATCGTAGGAATTGCTTCCATAATAAATGACATTTCACCTCATATTACGACAATATTGAACGCTGTCATCATGTTTGTCATTATCTGTCATCTGCTTCTATACGTCTATCTATAAATCATTACTTTAATTATTGAACTGTGATACCCATGCTGCGTGCAGTACCTTCGATAATACGCATAGCTGCTTCTTCGTCAGCAGCATTTAAATCTTGCATTTTTGAGTTAGCAATTTCACGTACTTGATCTTTAGTTACTGTAGCAACTTTGTTTTTGTTTGGTTCGCCAGAACCTTTTTCAATACCAGCTGCTTTTTTAAGTAATACTGGAGCTGGTGGTGTTTTAGTTACGAATGTAAATGAACGATCTTCATATACACTGATTTCAACTGGGATGATTAAACCTGCATCCTCTTGCGTACGTGCGTTGAATTCCTTACAGAATCCCATAATGTTCACACCTGCTTGACCTAATGCCGGACCAACTGGTGGTGCTGGATTTGCTTTACCTGCAGGAATTTGTAATTTAACTACTTTTTCTACTTTTTTAGCCACGATGTGCACCTCCTTGATATCGTGATGTGGTCACAGGACTAAGTTTTGCCCTCCCACTCTTCTACATTTCGTGACGAAATGAACGCTCTAAAAGCGCGACCACAGTATTATAACATCAAACTATATATTAAATCAATAGTTAATTTTTAGAACACCTTAGACATTTTATGTCTTAGGTGTTCTTATGCATGAGTTTACTCTTGTATTCCTTCTCCTACCTTAGACATTTTATGGCTTAGGTGTTCTTATGCAAGAGCTTGCTCTTGTATTCCTTCTTCTACCTTAGACATTTTATGTCTTAGGTGTTCTTATGCAAGAGTTTACTCTTGTATTCCTTCTTCTACCTTAGACATTTTATGGCTTAGGTGTTCTTATGCATGAGCTTGCTCTTGTATTCCTTTTTCTACCTTAACTATTTTATAGCTTTTCTATTTGATCAAATTCAACTTCTACTGGTGTTTCTCTACCGAACATGTCTACAAGTACTGTTAATTTATACTTTTCAACTTCAATTTCTTGAACTTCACCGACTTGGTTCGCAAATGGTCCTGATTTAATTCTCACTTGTTCACCTAAATCAATTTGTACATCAACAGTTTTTTCTTTCATGCCCATTTGTTTTAAGATAAAACGCGCTTCCTCTGGTAACAGTGGGTTTGGCTTAGAACCAGCACCTGCCGAACCGACAAAGCCAGTAACACCTGGCGTATTTCTAACGATATACCATGATTCATCAGTCATAACAAGTTCGACTAATACATAACCAGGGAATGTTTTTTTAGTAAGTGTTTTTGCTTTACCTTCTTTTACTTGTGTTTCTTCTTCTTCCGGTATCACAACTCTGAATATTTGCTCTGTCATATTCATAGATTCAACACGTTTTTCTAAATTTTGCTTAACTTTATTTTCATACCCAGAATAAGTATGCACAGCATACCAACGCTTTGCGCCAACTTCTTCAGACATGTCGTCACTCCTATCTATTTGATTAACTCTATAATTTTACCAATTCCTAAGTCTAAGGCATAGAAGAACACTAAGAAAAATACTACTGTAGCTACAACAATGACTGTGTACTTAAACAATTCTTCTTTGGTTGGCCAACTTGTCTTTTCCATTTCTGACTTAACGCCTTGGAAGAAATTTTCTTTTTTAGCCATTTATAAGACCTCCGTGTGATTTCTTTATTCCTTATTTGCTTATTTCCTTACTACAAAACCAAGCAAACATAACACCTTATCTTAGTCGGTATTTATTCACTCGATTAACTTTCATCACATTGCTAACTTTACTTTGATTCCTTATGCAAGGTATGTGCATTACACCTTGGACAATACTTTTTCAATTCCAATCTAGATGTAAGATTACTCTGCTTTGGAACATTATAATTTCTGTTTCCACAAACTTCACAACTTAGTGGTACTTTTTTCATTTTACTCACCCAACTCATTATAATACCAATCTACTATACATAACATACAAGTCAATTGTCAATTGTCATCACAATAGGTCAAGCACATACTCATTGCCTATTTTCACCTTTAAAATAGATACATATTTGCAAATTCAAACTTGTAAATATGGCTTGAGTTTCATTTTACAACGTTGAATTGCATTGTAAACTACTTTAACTTCAATATTTAAAATGTGAGCAATTTCTTTAGGCTTATGGTCTCGAAATGCAAGTTGCATAATTTTTCGTTCTAGCGTTGTACAATCAGCTAAACGTTTGTGTAGCATGCATATACTATCTTTAGTTATTAAATCCAACTCTAGTTTAGAACTTGCTATGGGCGTACCATACTTCACGATGTGTTCTTGAACAAGAGATTCTTGTCGTTTCAATCGTTTCACTTTGTCTCGGATATAGTCACATTTAGCATGCTTTATTATACGATTAATATAGTGCTCTAGTGGTATATTACGTTCAAAATCAAAGCAATTCAGGGCAAGGAATACTTTCAAAAGTATTTCCTGGCATATATCTTCACGATCGTTTGGATGAATAGAAAAATGATTTACTCTTTGAATAATATGCGTTCTCGTTTGTTCCAAAATACAATTCACCGAATGGATAGTTAAATTAACATTTTCGTATTGTACATACTTATTAACATTGGTGTTCTCTTGCATTCATGTATCCTTTCTTAACTTAAATGATTAAGCATAGGATACAGCGGACAAATAATAAAAAGCAACTTGCCATATTATTCTTTATTATCATTGCCTCGTCTTAGTTTTTCAAATTCTTCTAATATTTCATTTGAAAGTTCAATTCGAGTTCGTGGCTTTTGCTCATTGAACCCTTCAAGTTCCTTCGAGACAGTGATTTCGTTTTCCTTTAAATCTCGCCACATTTCTCTTGAAGAAATTCGGTATGCACCAGTACCAAATATAGCGTGTTGTTCGCTCATATCACTGGTTACAACAGTGATATGACGTGTGTGTTTATCATATAAATCATACACATATCGCTCAATATAACTATCTGCGGTTTCCTTTTCCTTCGTAAAAATCACTTTAACCCCATGATACATATATTCAGAATGTGCACCTGCTTGTTCATAAGCATCAAAGACACATACTACTTCGTCAGCAATCACCGCATTATAATTAGCAATTGCAGTTAACAACTGTTCTCGCGCTTCTTCTAAATTTTCTTTCGATAATCGGCTAAGTTCTTGAGACTGCCCAATCATATTGTAACCATCGACAATCAAGTAGCGATCCTTCATGTCTGATCTCCAATCTGATTTCGCTTACGATATACCTCATACATCATTAAGCTAGCGGCTACTGAGGCATTCAAACTATTGACGTGACCTACCATTGGAATTTTAATATAAAAATCGCATTTATCTTTTACAAGTCGACTCATTCCTTGTCCTTCACTACCAATCACAATAGCTAAAGGCATTGCCGCATCCATCTCTCTATAATCTGTAGCATTCTCCGCTTCTGTACCAACGACCCAATAACCATTTTCCTTCAATGTTTCAATCGTCTGCGCTAAATTTGTCACCCTCATGACCGGGACATGTTGAATGGCACCTGTTGACGCCTTTGCTACCGTTTGAGTTAACGCTACCGAACGCCTTTTAGGTATAATCACACCGTCGACACCTGAGGCATCAGCCGTTCTTAAAATAGACCCTAAGTTGTGCGGATCTTCTAAACCATCCAATATTAATACTGTAGATAATGTTTCTTTGTTCTTTTGTTCTGATAAAAATGCATCAAAATCAGCATACTCGTACGGTGCAATATAAGCTGCTACACCTTGGTGAGGTGCATCAGATAAGTTGTCAATTTTAGACTTCGGTACACTTTGGACAATGATTTTCTTATTATTCGCTTGTTTTAAAATTTCATTTATTTGTCCTTTTTTAATCGTATCTTGTATTAATATTTTATTAATTGTATGACCAGATACGATTGCTTCCTTTACCGCATGGCGTCCTACTATTACGATATCTTCCACAGTATCACTTCCTTTCATCTACACATTGAACAATATATTGCAACAATGCTTGTAATCTATCGTGTTCCTTTTCCAAATACAAATAACCAATGACCGCTTCTAGACCTGAACTTTTTCTATATGTTTGAATATCTGTATTTTTAGCCTTGGTATAACTTTTAGCATTTCTACCTCTGCGCACAACATCAAGTTCTACGTCAGTAAACCAGTCAGCTTCAGTCAGTTGTTCTAATGTTTGCGCCTGACTTTTAGCAGAAACATAACGTTTTGCTTCTTGGTGTAAACGATTGGGTTTAGCTTTAAGTTTCAATACAATATACTCTCTTACATGCTGATCTAACACTGCGTCACCCATATATGCTAGTGTAAGTGGATTTAATAATTTATTATCCATGTTAGCCTCGCTTAAATCTCACACCTTGTGCAGTATCTTCTAAAATGATATTTTGCGCTTTTAATTCATCACGAATTTCATCTGCACGTGCAAAGTCTTTATTTTTTCTCGCAGTATTACGCTCTTCAATCAATGCTTCTATGTCAGCATCTAATAATACATCTGATTCTTTTCCTTTAAGTGGTACACCTAATACATCACTAAATATTTGGTATACTTCTTTAAAACGATTTAATACAGTGCTAGAAGTAGTGTTTTCTAATACATATTTGTTTGCTAATTTTGCTAAATCATACCATGCTGTGATTGCATTAGCCGTATTGAAATCATCATTCATAACTGTTTCAAATTGTTCAAGCACTTTATCGATTGCTTCGCTATATTCTGATTGCTCGATAACATCTGTTGCAATTGCTTCTCTTTCCACTATAGCTTCATAGCTATTTCTGATACGTTCCAAACCACTTTTCGCTGCTTCTACAAGTTCCATATTATAATTAATTGGACTTCTGTAATGGACACTAATCATAAAGAAACGTAGCACATCAGGATCAATTTGTTTGATGATGTCATGTACTAACACGAAATTACCTAATGATTTACTCATTTTCTCATTATCAATATTTATAAAGCCATTATGCATCCAATATGTTGCAAATGGGGCATGGTTGTGTGCTTCTGATTGTGCTATTTCATTCTCATGGTGTGGGAATTGTAAATCACTACCGCCAGCATGAATATCAATAGTAGCACCTAATTCGTGATAAGCCATAACTGAACATTCAATATGCCATCCTGGTCTTCCTTCACCAAACGGACTATCCCAACTGATTTCACCTGGCTTCGCTTTCTTCCATAACGTAAAGTCTAAGGCATCCTCTTTCTGTTCACCTTGTTCAATACGAGCGCCAACTTTCAGATCATTTAATGACTGATGACTTAATTTACCATAACCTTCAAACTTTCTTGTTCTAAAGTAAACGTCTCCTCCACTTTCATATGCATAACCTTCATCAACTAACTCTTTAATAAATTGAATAATATCGTCCATGTGATTCATTACACGTGGATTAGAAGTGGCTTGTTTAACATTTAATGCCCCTACATCTTCATGGAATGCTTTGATATAACGGTCAGCAATATCTGGTACTGGTTCGTTTAATTCTTGCGAACGTTTGATTAACTTATCATCAACATCAGTGAAGTTTGAGACATATATCACTTCATACCCTTGATATTCAAAGTATCTTCTTACTACATCATAATTGATAGCTGGTCTTGCATTCCCAATGTGAATATAGTTATAGACAGTAGGTCCACAAACATACATTTTAACCTTACCTGGTTCAATAGGCTTAAACGTCTCTTTTTGACGTGTGAGCGTATTATATAATGTAATCATCTTGTATCTCTCCATTTCTCGTTTTCTCAAGTTGTTTCTCTAATTCTTTTAATTGCTCGTAAATTGGATCTGGTAAATTTCTATGGTCAAATGTTTTACCAATACGTTTACCATCTTGCTTTACAATATGTCCTGGTATACCAACTACAGTAGAATAGCTTGGTACAGATTCTAACACAACTGAATTGGCACCAATATTTACGTCAGATTCAATCTTGATATTACCTAACACTTTAGCACCAGCTGCAATTAATACATTATCTCCAATGTCTGGATGACGCTTACCTTTTTCTTTACCCGTACCACCTAATGTCACACCTTGATATATAGTAACATTATCTCCAATACGACAAGTCTCTCCAATGACTACCCCCATACCGTGGTCGATAAATAATCGTTTACCTATTTGTGCGCCTGGGTGAATTTCTATCCCTGTAAAAAATCGTGCTACTTGTGAAATCAATCTCGCTGTAACAAATTTTTTCCTTTTATATAATTCATGTGCGATTAAATGACTCCAAACTGCATGTATGCCCGCATAAGAAGTAACAACTTCTAATGTACTACGTGCTGCTGGATCTTGTTCAAACACCATATTTATATCATCTTTTATCCGTTTCAAAATCTTAAACAAGATTGCTACCTCCCTATCAAAAAAGCACCTCTAACACATTTGTTAGAGGCGCTTTTGCACGGTTCCACTCTCATTTTCTATAAGCTAACGCCTTATATTGTGTAAATACTACAATAATTATAGACTACTTATATTCTCGTCAATGCTAATTCAATTCTAAACACAAAGGTGCATTCAATAATTACAATGATGTGCTCACAGCAACCGCACACTCTCTGTACATTGATGGTTATCTACTAATCCTTCGCTAATTCAATTCTAATCATATGCCGTTTAGTGTTATTTTTCAAGTAAAATTTTACTACTATACGATGTTTACACAGCTAAAAAATGCTTTGACTTAAACGTATTTCTTTAATCGTGATAACACTTTGTCTTTACCTAGCACTTCAATCGTGTTTGGTAATTCAGGTCCATGCATTTGTCCAGTAACAGCAACACGGATTGGCATAAATAATTGCTTACCTTTAATACCTGTTTCCTTTTGAACAGCTTTGATTGTTTGTTTAATTTCTGCTGCTTCAAATGGCTCAAGCGCCTCAAGTTTACTGTATAAGTGCGACATTAATTCAGGAACTTGTTCACCATCGATAACTTCTTGCTCATCTGCACCTAATACTTGTTCATCACGGAAGAACAGTTCAGATAATGGTACAATTTCACCTGCGTAGCTCATTTCTTTTTGATAAAGTGCAACTAATTTACGTCCCCAAGCTAATTCTGACTCACTTGGATTTTCAGGAAGTAATTCTGCTTTAATCAAATGAGGTAGAGCAAGTTCGAATACTGTATTAGTATCCTTTTGTTTCATATATTGATTGTTAACCCATGCTAATTTCTGTTTGTCGAAAAATGCTGGAGATTTTGATAAACGCTTTTCATCAAATATCTTAATAAACTCTTCTGGTGAATAAATTTCATCTTCACCTTCTGGAGACCAACCTAATAATGTAATAAAGTTGAATAACGCTTCTGGTAAATATCCAAGATCACGATACTGCTCAATAAATTGTAAGATTTGACCGTCTCTCTTACTTAATTTTTTGCGCTCTTCATTTACAATTAATGACATATGTGCAAAACGTGGTGCTTCCCAACCGAATGTTTCATAAATCATCAATTGCTTTGGTGTATTTGAAATGTGGTCATCCCCACGAATTACGTCAGAGATTTCCATATAGTGGTCGTCTACTGCAACTGCAAAGTTATATGTTGGCACGCCATCTTTTTTGACGATAACCCAATCTCCAATATTATTTGAATCAAATGAAATTTCACCTTTAACCATGTCATCAAATGAGAAAGTTGTGTCCTTTGGTACACGGAAACGAATTGATGGCTTACGACCTTCTGCTTCAAATTGTTGGCGCTCTTCTTCAGTTAAGTGGGCATGTTTACCACCGTAACGAGGCATTTCACCACGTTCAATTTGTTGTTGACGCTCTTCTTCTAACTCTTCTTCCGTCATGTAACATTTATACGCCTTATCTTCATCTAACAGTTGTTGAATAAGTGGATTGTAAATTTCAGCACGCTCAGATTGGCGATATGGCCCATATCCTTTGTCTTTATCTATAGACTCATCCCATTCAATACCTAACCATTTTAAATTTTCAAATTGAGATGATTCACCATCAGTAAGGTTACGCTTACTATCTGTATCTTCAATTCGAATCACAAAATCTCCATCATAATGTTTAGCAAATAGATAGTTAAATAATGCAGTTCTTGCATTACCAATATGCAAATAACCTGTCGGACTTGGTGCATATCTGACTCTTACACGATCACTCATTATGTTCACTCCTGTTTAATAATTTAGTATTTGTTAATACTCACTTGTATTCTAAAATTTATTCTGAACACACATTAAAAATAGTTAAACGCAACAGAAGACTAGTAACATTTACTTCTACAACACGTTCAACCATTATCAATTTGTTTATTCATTCGCTTAATTATCATAGCATGATGAATTTCAAAGTGCCACTATACACTTAATACTAAGTTCTAATTTAGAAACACAACGCTACTACGATACATAACAATACAATTTCGCTATCTATTGTAGCACTTTCAAGGTTATTATGGTATCACTCTGCTTAAATTCCCTTGTAATTCCTCTTACAAGTAGCAATAATAGGACACAATAACAATAAAAGGTTTGATGTGAAATTGTAACAACCTATGCTACACTTTCACATCAAACCTTCAAGAAAATTAAGCCAGTTTTTTTGCAAAGATAATTCTTCCAGAAGAAGTTTGCAATAAACTAATGACTTCTATATTTATATGTTCACCAACATGTTTTTTAGCATTATCAACAACAACCATCGTACCATCATCTAAATAACCTACAGCTTGTCCAGCTTCTTTTCCCATCTTGGTTAACAACAAACTGAATTGATCTCCCTGATGTACAGAAGGTTTTATCGCTTCTGATAAGTCATTGACATTTAATGCTTGAATCCCATGGACATGACATACTTTATTTAAATTGAAATCTGTCGTAATAATATGCGCTCTATAATGTTGTGCTAACTTTATCAACATAGCATCGATATCACTATGAGATTTAGTTGGGTGAATGATTCGAGTCGGATATTTAGTATCATACAAACTATTTAAAATATCTAAACCACGTTGTCCTTTTTCCCTTTTCACACTATCGTTTGCGTCTGCAATTACTTGCAACTCATTAATCACACCTTGAGGAATTAAGATTTCCCCATCAATAAAACCACATTCAATAATATCTAGTATTCTACCATCGATGATTGCACTTGTATCAATCACTTTAGGTACAGCATTGCGTGCATTGATTGACATTGAACGCGCCATATTTTCCGGTAAAAACAATAGCATTTCATCACGCTTTCTAAGTCCAAACTGAAATCCTAAATAACCCAGAATAATTGTCACAATAACAGGCACAAAATGATTTAATACTGTATTTCCAATAATTTGGAAAATAAATGAAATCATTACTGAAATTAATAAACCGATAATTAATCCGATTGTTGCAAATAGAATTTCAATGGCACTTCTACGCATAATAGCCTGTTCAAGCTCTTTCATAGCTAGTGTTGCTTTACCAATAAACCATCCAAATATTAAAAAGAATATAACTATCCCTAACAAACCATTAAAATAGTTGTTAGTGAGTAGTGTGAATTTACTCAAACCTGCATCAACAATGATTTCTGGTATGAGATACACACCTAAACTTGCACCGAGTATAACGTAGCACAAGATAATAATGAGTCTTAACACGTTCAAGTTTAACTCTCCTCTCTCAAGAAAATCATACAGATTCCAATAATGGTTATCTGTATGTTTTAGAAATTTACTGTTTGTTAATAGCATACTTCAATGCTTCATGTACACTTTTAACACCTATTACCTTTATGCCTTCTGGGAATTGCCAACCGCCAATATTCGTTTCCGGAATAATAACTCTTTTAAATCCGAGTTTAGCCGCTTCTTGAACACGCTGTTCTATACGCGATACTCTTCTCACTTCGCCAGTCAAACCTACTTCACCTATAAAGCAATCTAAACCATCAACAGCCAAATCTTTAAAGCTCGACGCTGTTGCAACGATTATCCCTAAATCGACGGCAGGTTCAGTCAATCGAACACCGCCTGCAACTTTAATATATGCATCTTGTTGCTGTAAAAGATAATTCTCCTTTTTTTCTAGCACTGCCATAAGGAGGCTAAGTCTATTATGGTCTATCCCTGTTGCCATTCTTCTAGGGTTATTAAATGTTGTAGGCGTCACTAACGCCTGCACTTCAATTAATAATGGTCTAGTGCCTTCCATTGTAGAAACTATGGTCGAACCTGGAACATTGGTAGAACGTTCCTCTAAAAACATTTCTGAAGGATTCTTAACACCTTTCAACCCACTTTGCTTCATTTCAAAAATACCCATCTCATTTGTCGAACCGAATCTATTTTTCACAGCTCGCAATATGCGGTACGCGTGATGTTCATCACCTTCGAAATAAAGCACCGTATCCACCATATGCTCTAACAAACGAGGTCCAGCAATTTGCCCTTCCTTCGTCACATGTCCAACGATAAAAGTCGCGATATTCATCTGCTTTGCGATATTCATCAAACTTTGTGTACTTTCTCTGACTTGGGATACCGAACCTGGTGCCGAATTAATTTCAGGATGGAATATTGTTTGAATTGAATCCACAACGAGCAAATCCGGTTTCAATTGTTTAACAGTTTCGTGAATGACTTCTAAATCTGTTTCAGCAAATACATTGAGCTGGCTTGAATCTTCATCTAATCTTTCAGCTCTTAATTTAGTTTGGTTGAGTGATTCCTCACCTGTTATATAGAGTACATTATAGGATTGTGATAAAGCCGCACATACTTGTAGTAACAATGTTGACTTCCCAATACCTGGATCCCCACCGATGAGCACTAAAGAACCATTAACGATTCCTCCACCAAGCACTCTGTTAAATTCAGCTGATTTGCTGATAATTCTAGGTGTATTCTCGTGTTGAATATCATTTAATTTTTGTACCTTTGCAACATTATCACGGCTACGCACGCCATGTTTAGGACTCGCTGCCTTTTGTTCAACGATTTCCTCCATCTGATTCCAGCCACCACAATTCGGACATTTCCCCATCCATTTAGGCGACTGATACCCACATGCCATACATTCAAAAATCACTTTCTTTTTGGCCAAATTCGCACCTCCAACTTTCTATGAACAAATCTATTTTAAACCTCTACTTGCTTAATGACAAACTTTATTCTCATTCCATTTATTTTTTGAACAATTACTATATTATTTATAGTATTTCTATTTATGATATTCATTTTCGCAGAAAGTTATTTTAATAAGTTACCACGTTATCGCGTGTTGTGCCAACTATATATAAGTTCTTTGCATTAATTAATTTCACTCATGTTGATAATAAGTCTATATTAATTGCCTAGTTTCATGTCAAGGCAACATCGACAAAGCTTCATCGATGTCTTAAATCTTTCACTATTTTGTGCATTCTAAATTTTAAAATAAGAAAAGTGACTAACCAATTTCATAATCACAGGAAATTAGCTAGTCACTTCTTTAGTATATCGTACAGCTAAATTATAGTCATTCACTATAATTGTACTGCACATTAAGCTTTACGATTCAGTTGTTTCTTTATCTTGTTCTGTTGGAACTCTATCAGTTATATCATACTTATATTCTTTTCCATCGTAATCAATATTTACGTTTTTACCTTCAATTTGATTACCGTCTAAGATTAATTCACTCAAATTATCTTCAACTGTTTTTTGAATTGCACGAATTAGAGGTCTTGCACCATATTCTGGATCATAACCTTCTTCAGCAATTTTTTCTTTCGCAGCTTCAGTTACGTGAATATTGATATCTTGTTCAGACAAACGATTTGTCAATTTATTCACCATCATTGTAACGATTTCTTTTAATTCGTCTTTAGATAGTTTATGGAATACGATAATATCATCAACACGGTTTAAGAATTCTGGACGGAAAGCATTTTTTAATTCTTTCATCATCGTCTTGCGAATTGTTTCATAGTCTTCACCTTCTGATGCGCCACCAAAACCAGCAAAGCGTTGATCTTGTAATTCTTGTGCACCGACGTTTGAAGTCATAATGATTACCGTATTTCGGAAGTCAACACGACGACCTTTAGTATCTGTTAAATGTCCATCATCTAATACTTGTAATAAGATATTGAAGACATCAGGATGTGCTTTTTCAATTTCATCGAATAAGATAACTGAATAAGGTTTACGTCTTACTTTTTCTGTTAATTGACCACCATCATCATGACCTACATAGCCTGGAGGTGCTCCGACTAAACGACTCACAGCATGTTTCTCCATGAACTCACTCATATCAACACGAATCATCGCGTCATCTTCACCAAACATTGACTCAGCCAATGCTCGAGCAAGTTCTGTCTTACCTACACCCGTTGGTCCTAAGAAGATAAAGCTACCAATTGGACGTTTAGGATCTTTCAATCCTGCACGAGCACGTCTCACAGCTTTACTAATAGAATTAACAGCGTCTTTTTGACCGATAACTCTTTCATGAAGCGTACCTTCTAAGTTTAATAGGCGATCAGATTCAGTTTCGTTAATTTTTGTTAATGGAATACCAGTCCAACCAGCGATAACTTCACCGATATCATCTTCTGAAAGTGAAGTATTTTCACCGTTTTGTGTGTTTTTCCATTTATTCTTAGCATCTTCATATTGTTTTTCTAATTTAGTTTGTTTATCGCGAAGATTAGCTGCATTTTCAAATTCTTGAGCATGAACAGCTGCATCTTTTTCATTTTTCACTTGTTCAATTTCTTGCTCGATTTCTTTTAAGTTAGGTGGTGTTGTATGACTTTTAAGTCTAACTTTTGAACTTGCTTCATCAATTAAGTCAATTGCTTTATCTGGTAAGAAACGATCAGATACATAACGGTCACTTAATTTAGCAGCTGATACAAGTGCTTGATCTGAAATCGTAATGCGGTGATGCGCTTCATAGCGATCACGTAAACCTTTTAAGATTTCAATTGTATCTTCTACTGTTGGCTCATCAACTTGCACAGGTTGGAAACGACGTTCTAGCGCAGCATCCTTTTCAATGTTCTTACGATATTCGTCTAATGTTGTCGCACCGATACATTGTAGTTCTCCACGTGCAAGTGCTGGTTTTAAGATGTTTGATGCATCAATTGCACCTTCTGCACCACCTGCACCTACTAGTGTATGCAACTCATCGATGAATAAGATAACATTACCAGCTTGATGAATTTCTTCCATAACTTTTTTCAAGCGCTCTTCAAATTCACCACGGTATTTTGTTCCGGCAACAACTGTACCCATATCTAGTGACATGACACGTTTGCCTTTCAATGTTTCAGGTACTTCATTGTTAACGATTGCTTGAGCTAAACCTTCTGCAATTGCAGTTTTACCTACACCTGGTTCCCCGATTAATACTGGGTTATTCTTTGTACGACGACTTAATACTTCAATAACTCTAGTGATTTCTTTATCTCTACCAATAACAGGATCTAATGTACCATCCTTTGCAATTACTGTTAAGTCACGTGCAAGTCCATCGAGTGTTGGTGTGTTATTTGATTTATTTGCTTGTGCATTTTTATTACTCATTTCTGGACTACCTAAAGCTTTCACAACTTGCGCGCGTGCTTTTGTAATATTTAAATCTAAGTTTGCAAATACGCGAGCAGCGACACCTTCATTTTCACGAATTAAACCAAGTAAAATATGTTCAGTGCCAACAAAGTTATGATGTAACTTTCTAGCTTCATCCATTGATAATTCAATTACTTTCTTTGCTCTTGGTGTGTAATGTAACGCACCCATTTGCTCTTGTCCTTGACCTATAAGCTTTTCAACTTCTTCTACTACCTTTTCTTCAGTAATATCAAAGGATTCTAAAACTTTAGCAGCAATACCTTCTGGTTCTTTCATTAAACCTAAAAGTAAGTGCTCTGTTCCAATATTTGAATGATTTAATCGAATTGCTTCCTCTTGGGCGTGTGCTAATACGCGTTGCGCACGCTCTGTCAATCTACCAAATAGCATATAACATGACCTCCTAAACGATATGTTCTCTCAATATATCCGCTCTTTTTTCATTCACGGTTCTCTCGTCTTCTTCATCTAATAAGAATGGTGATTGTATCGCAATCATCAACTCATTAAATTTGAAGTCTTTCAATTCAATATAGCCTAAATCAATGCCAAGTTTCACTTCACTTAATCTTAACGAAGCTTCCTCCATTGATATGAGTCTACTATATTTCAAAATTCCTAACGATCGATAAACTCTATCTAACGTTTCCGTATGATTATGTTCATTTAATCGTTCACGAATCTGTAATTCTTCATTTATAATTTGTTGAACCACTTCAGTTAAACTCTCAATTATTGCTTCTTCATTTTTACCTAATGTCAATTGATTCGAAATTTGGTATATATGACCATAAACTTGAGAGCCTTCCCCATATATACCCCTAATCGTAAAACCAAATCTATTAATCGTTTGAGCAATACGATTCATTCGTTTCATTATCGATAATCCTGGTAAATGCAACATCACACTTGCTCTCATACCCGTTCCGATATTTGTAGGACAAGTTGTGAGATAACCTAGGTGTTCATCAAAGCTAATATCAACTGCCTTATCAAGTTCGTCATCTAGATGAGATGCTTTCTCGAAAAGTGATTTCAATGATAAATCATTACCCATTGCTTGTATACGAATATGATCTTCTTCGTTTACCATTACACTAAGTGACTCATCATCATTGAGTAATACCGCTGAAGCTGGCTGTCTTATTAACTCTGGACTTATAAGATGTTTCGCAACAAGTTTATACTTGCTCTGTTGATCCATCGTATCCAAACGTTGAATCGACAAATCTGGAAGCGCATCTTGTACTTCATTTATCACTCTAAATCCATCTTGTTCTGATGGAAACATAAGTGGGTGCACATGATTCTCTAAATTTCTTGCCAAACGAATCCTCGATGACATGACAACTGGACTTTCCTCTTTATCACGCATCCATTCACTCATATAAGGACTAATATAATCTTTACTCATCGCGGCTCACCTCACTGTCCGCTTTTAGTGCCTTGATCTCATCTCGAACAACAGCTGCTTCTTCAAAGTTTTGCTCTTCGATTAACTTATTGAGGTGTTCTGACTTTTCCTCAATTTGTTTCTTTAATGCTAACTTTCTATATGATGAACGAGGTGTTTTCCCAGTGTGTTCAAATTGGCCACCTTGTACTCGTCGCACTATATCAACAATGTCATCTTTGAAAGTTGCATAGCAGTCTGCACAACCAAATTTACCGACATGTGCGATATCTTTAAGTGTCATGCGACAAGTTGGACATCGTTTTGCTTCTTTAAAAGCTACTTCATCAAATTCAATTCCGTGTTTAGCTGCTAAATGCTGTAAAATTTGTTTAACAACAAATGCACCTTCAATATCATCTTGAGACTGAAGTTGTTGATTCTGCGTCCATGGATTTCCTCCCTGAGCACAAGTTGAACAAACCCATTTCTCATTCACGCCATCTTGTCCTTTAACTGCTAACTTAACTTCCGCTTCATTTAAATGACAATTCTCACATAGCACGACCAAACACCTCACTTTACTTTAATAATAATTAATCACAGGTAATAAACGTTTAAGAATATTTGCTCTGATAATATCTCTAGCAATTACATCCATCTTCAACGTTTCCCTATCAATAACTGCTTGAATCATTTTTGCTTCTCTCTCGTTGATATAAGATTTGTCTAACAAACCATCTATAATATAATACGCTTGTTGTTGTGAAATTGAAGGTCCAATTAATTGAAGTAGATGGTTAATATACCCAGTTTCATCTTTGTTTTCAATTTTAGTGATTCGGATATAACCACCGCCACCTCGTTTACTTTCAATTTCATAACCATGTTCATTAGTAAAACGTGTTTTGATTACATAATTTAATTGCGAAGGCACACAGTCGAAACGTTGTGCAATATTTGCACGTTGGATTTCCACCACGTCTTCATTGGCGTCTTCAAATAATTTTTTAATGTACTGTTCTATGATGTCGGACATGTTGTGCATGATTATCACCTCTTTTGACCTTCTTTGACTATATTATATGACCAACTTTGACCTTTTTCAACCAATATGTTTGAAAAATTTTTGATTAATGATGTTCAGAGACTGATATTTTATTGTATTATAGGTATTAAGAAAAAATAAAAGGGATGAAAAAATTATGCACATTATCATTGGATTAATTGGAATTGCTGTATTTTTAGGACTAGCTTTCCTTTTTAGTTCTGACAAAAAGAAAGTACGTTGGCAATACGTTGGTCTGTTACTTGTTATTCAACTTGTATTTGCGTTTATTTTACTTAAAACTAAATTCGGTATTACAGTTATCGGCGCTATATCTGATGGATTCAATTATCTATTAGCTAAAGCTGCAGAAGGGGTTAATTTCGTTTTTGGCGGATTTGAATTCGTAGATCCTAAAAACCCACCTTTCTTCTTTAACGTGTTATTACCAATTGTATTTATTTCGGCACTAATCGGTATCTTACAATATACGAGAATCTTACCTTGGATTATTAATGTTTTAGGCTTAGCTATTTCTAAGATTAATGGAATGGGACGCTTAGAATCTTATAATGCAGTAGCTGCAGCAATCCTTGGGCAATCAGAAGTGTTTATTTCACTGAAAAAGGAACTGGCACACATTCCAAGTCAACGTTTATATACATTGACTGCTTCAGCAATGTCGACAGTTTCTGCTTCAATCATCGGCGCATATTTCACATTAATTGAACCACGCTATGTCGTTACTGCTGTTGTATTAAACTTATTTGGTGGTTTCATTATCGCTTCAATCATCAATCCTTACAAAGTTGATGCAAAGGAAGATAAATTAATCGTAGAAGAAAGTGAAGCTGGGAAACAATCTTTCTTCGAGATGCTAGGTGAATATATCCTTGATGGATTTAAAGTCGCAATTATCGTAGGTGCAATGTTAATTGGGTACATTGCTATCATTGCATTATTAAATGGCGTTGTTAGTGCTATCTTCACTGCAGTTAGCGGTGGTAGTATCACATGGGATTTCCAAACATTAATTGGGTTTGTTTTTGCACCATTTGCATTCTTAATTGGCGTACCTTGGCACGATGCTGTACAAGCTGGTTCAATTATGGCAACTAAATTATTATCAAATGAATTCGTTGCAATGCAAAGCTTAAGTAAGACAAAGGAAATTAGTGATCACGCTAAAGGTGTAATCTCTGTATTCGTTGTTTCTTTTGCTAACTTCAGTTCAATTGGAATTATTTCTGGAGCTATAAAATCACTTAACAGTGAAAAAGGTGACGTAGTTGCACGTTTTGGCTTAAAATTACTTTTCGGTGCAACATTAGTATCATTTATTTCTGCAGCAATTGCAGGATTCTTCATTTAATAAGCAACAAAAAAGCAGTTTGGTTAATTAACCAAACTGCTTTTTTTATTATACTTTTTCAACAGTAGTAGGTGCTACGATGTGATCAATAAAATATTGAGTGACTCTATAATCATCAGTTAATTCTGGATGGAATGAAACACCCAAATAACGTCCCTCTTGAACTGCCACAATCTTCTCACCCACAACACTTAACACTTTCGTTTCACCGTGAGCTTCTACAATATGAGGCGCTCTTATAAATACACCTTCAATATCTTTCGCAATCCCAGCTACATCTAACTCACTTTCAAAGCTATCTACTTGTCTACCAAATGAATTACGTTCAACTGTGATATCTAATTTATTTAGGTAACCTTCCTCGCCTACAATATCTTGTGCTAACACAATTAAACCTGCACATGTGCCAAACATAGGTAAAGTAGATTGTTGTAACGCTTCTTTAAAACCGTATAAGTTCATCAATCGACGCAATGTAGTAGATTCGCCACCTGGTAAAATCAATCCGTCAATTTCTGCTAATTGCTCTACACGCTTTACAGCTACACCTTCATGTCCACTGAGTTCAATATGTCTGATATGCTCTCGCACAGCACCTTGCAATGCTAGTACACCAATTTTCATATTACCATCCACGCTCTTGCATACGTTCTTCTAATGATAATTCATTGATGTCTAAACCTTTCATTGCTGTGCCTAATTCTTTAGCTAGACGACCAATCAATTCATAATCTTGATAATGCGTTGTAGCTTGAACAATTGCTTTTGCAAATTTTTCAGGATCTTCTGATTTGAAAATACCAGAACCAACGAACACGCCATCCGCACCTAATTCCATCATTAATGCAGCATCTTGAGGAGTTGCTACACCACCTGCAGCAAAGTTAACTACTGGTAAACGACCATTGTCTTTAATTGCTTTTAAAACATCATATGGTGCTCCAATGTTTTTAGCCTCAGTCATAATTTCATCATCGTTCATTACAGTTAAACGACTAACTTCCGCATTTACTTGACGCATGTGTCTCACTGCTTCAACGATATTTCCTGTACCTGGCTCACCTTTAGTACGTAACATCGCAGAACCTTCACCAATTCTTCTAGCAGCTTCTCCTAAATTACGGCAACCACATACAAATGGTACAGTGAATGCATCTTTACGTAAATGATACTCTTCGTCAGCTGGCGTTAAAACTTCAGATTCGTCGATATAGTCAACACCCATAGATTCTAATACACGTGCTTCAGTAATATGACCGATACGTGCTTTTGCCATAACAGGAATTGAAACAGCATTCATAACTTCCTCTACAATTTTAGGATTAGCCATACGTGCTACACCACCTGCAGCTCTTATATCAGAAGGTACACGTTCTAATGCCATTACCGCAACGGCACCTGCTTCTTCTGCAATTTTAGCTTGTTCTGCATTAACAACGTCCATAATAACGCCGCCTTTTTGCATTTCAGCCATTCCTCTTTTTACTCTTTCTGATCCAGTAACTTTAGACATGAATAAATTACCCCTTTACTTAGTTGATTAAATTCATTTTAAAAGATAAACTGGTATTTAAAAAGGTACAATTTTAAAATATTTCAAGGGGTCAGTTAAATGCCTAATAAACATCTTTATCTCAATTTATATGAAAATTTAAAACAGCAAATCATCGAAGGCCAATACCAATCTGATGATAAATTTCCATCTAAGAGAGCTTTGAGCCAGCATCTATCAATCAGTCATACAACAATAGAACATGCATATCAACTACTTTTAGATGAAGGCTATATTTATTCCAAGCCACGATCAGGATACTTCGTGTCCGACATTGAAACCTTACCTATTATTAATCGCAATGCTACACATTTAAATGAATCACCAAATCAAACTAACGCATATAGCTCTAATGAAGTTAGTAATAATGAAAATAACAATGAAACTTTGGCGTTTAACTTATCAGAAATAGATGCAGAATATTTTCCAATGAAACAATTTAGAAAATATGCTAGAGACGCCTTCGAAGATGATCAACTATCACTATTACAACGTACAAACCCAAAAGGAGAATGGCAATTGAGACAAGAAATTGCACATTACCTTTTTAATAGTCGTGGGGTAACGTGTCATCCAGAACAAATAATAATTGGTTCTTCAACTGAACAACTGATTAATTTAGTGACAGACATTCTAAATAAACCACAATTTTATATTGAAAATCCGAGTTATCCCCCAATTAAAAAAATACTAGATAAAAAACAAATCAAGTATAAACAAATTACAGTAGAAAAAACCGGTATTGCTTTAGAGGCATTTAAGAAATTCAATCACAATGTTGCATATGTCACTCCATCACATCAATTCCCTACTGGGTATGTAATGAATTTAAAAAAGCGTACCCAACTCATTCAATGGGCACAACAAAGTGAACAGCGTTATATAATTGAAGATGATTATGACTCGGAATTTCGTTACTTCGGCAAACCCATCCCTGCATTACAAAGTTTAGATACTAAAGACAAAGTGATATATATCAGTACTTTTTCAAAATCTCTTTATCCAAGTTGTCGAATGGCTTATTTAGTACTCCCCAAAAATCTTTGTTCAAGATACGATACACTTTCCAATAAAGAAAGTAATACCGTCCCAACTCATTTGCAAAAAATGGTAGCTAGCTTTATGGAATCAGGTAGTTTTGAACGCCATTTAAATAAAATGAGGAAAGTATATAAGGCTAAATTGAAATTCATAATTGATGCACTCACACCTTACCAAGAACAATTAGAAGTCAACGGTGCATTTGCTGGCATGCATTTCACCTTAACAGTAAGAAATGGTCTTACATTAGAAGAGTGCTTAAAGAGAGCAAAACAAAATAACCTAAAAATCATACCATTTAATGAATATGATCAAAACTTACAAGATGTAAAATTTATATTAGGATTCGGTGGAATCCCATTTTCAAAACTTGAAATTCATACACAAGCTTTAATTAAGACTTTAATTAAGAAATAATTAAAATAATAAAATAAATTGAGGTTAGTAATACTTAAGTTAAGCGCTTAGGATATAAAAAAAGAGACATGACGGTCTCGGCTCATCGCATCTCTGCTTGCCTGTATAGTACCACTTATTACAGCTTTTTTTACATCATATCTATTAGTCTATGTACTAAGATTTCTATTTTCTATCTTTTTAGTTTAGTGGTACTTATATAAGCGCTTTAGCTCTTATATTCCACTTATCCTACTCTTGCGGAACGTAAGTCTGCTACCATCGGCGCTATGGAGCTTTTCTGACATGTAGTCAAGCGCTCACATCTTTCCTCATTTTCTCTTTCTCCTCTTTCACTTACCACTTGTAAG
>NZ_JXCF01000029.1 GCF_000875895.1 Staphylococcus gallinarum | reverse complement strand
TATATGTGATAAGGCTTTATCTCCTAAAGCACGTTTTATTTTATTTCTCACACTTTCCTTTGTGACTGGATTTTTAGCGATATACAAAACGTGATAGTGTGGCTTTTTATAGACCTTACCACCGTTATTTATAATTACTTGTTCATCTTCGGTTAAATCTTCAATTTTACGTTCCGTTTCGTCTTTATCATGTAACGGACTAATCGCCATTGGAACATCAAGTTTTTCTAAATATAGTTCC
>NZ_JXCF01000028.1 GCF_000875895.1 Staphylococcus gallinarum | reverse complement strand
AAAAAAAAAGACTAACAACACAAACTTATATAAAGTTATTTGATTTATATGAAGATGGATATAGTATCGAAAGTGCTCTTAGAAAATTAGATATAGATTTTTCATCTAGGCAACTGGCAATGGATTATTATATACTACAATTGTGTATTAAAGTGAAAAAAATAATGGTTGAGCGGTTCAGTGTAAATAAAAATTGGGAAAGCACAAATTTTTGTGCTTTCCCAATTTTTTTACCAAGAAGCCATAACGGCATTGGATGTAGTTGGCATTCTTTCTAAACTATCGTTTTTTGCACAAAGATCCATAAGGTCATTAATATTAATTTCTTTCATAAAAACGTTGCCTCCTTTCTTATTTTTTATTAAGATATAATAAAATAATTCTAATGTCAAACAATTCTAAATTTTCGTTTTATTTCGATTTCAAAGGGGGATTAATTGTGAAAACAGTTTTAATAACTGGAGGATCAGGTTATATAGGCACAGTATTAGTTACTGAACTATTGAAAAAGGGGTATAAGGTCAAGTTATTAGATTTAATGATTTATGATAATCAAGTAGATGTTAATAATAAAAATTTAACAATCTATAAAATGGATATTAGGGAGAATAGTATTGATAAAGTATTAAGGGGAGTTGATATAGTTATCCATTTAGCCAGTATTTCTAATGACCCTGGTTATGGAATTTCAGATGAAACTGGTTATGAAATAAATTATGAAGCAACTAAAAAACTATTTGAAAAATGCAAAGAATATAACGTGAAAAGATTTATATACCCTTCTTCTTGTAGTGTATATGGAAATATTAATGAGGATAATATAGTTGAAAGTAGTAAAATCATGCCATTAACAAATTATGCAAAATGTAAATTTCTATGTGAAGATTATATATTAAATAATTCTACTAACGAAATGACTACTGTTGTTTTAAGACCTGCAACAGTATATGGGTTTTCACCTCGTCAAAGATTTGATTTGTTAATTAATAAAATGGTTTGTGAAGCTTTTGTAGAAGGTAAGATAACGGTTAATAATAGTGAGTGTATACGTCCTAATATTTATATTAAAGAATTGGTTAATATATATTTAGAGATCATAGAGTCTCCTTCTAAATTAATTCATAACCAAATTTTTAATGTTGCCCAGAATAACAGAAAAGTTTTGGATTTAGCGTATGAAGTTAAAAGCTTGTTTGAAAAAAATGTAGAAGTAATTAAAAAAGGATCTAAGGGCGATGCCAGATCTTATTCAGTTAATAGTAATAAAATTAAAAGCATTGTCAAAGTTGAAAACCTAAATTTTACTACAGGTCTCGAGGAATTGGTTAAAAAACTTAATGATTCCTATTTTGTAGACCCTATAAACAACGAGTTTTATTATAATGCATTAAGACAACCACAATATTTTAAAAATGTATTTAGTTAGGAGTATTTAATGAATGATTCATTTATAAATTATAGAAATTTAGGGGAAGTCATTGACTACGTTCAACAAGATTACATATTCCGTTCAGGTGAACCTAGTCCACAATATAAAGGCATTAAAAATATAGGTACAAGAGAATTAATATTTGAATATATTGATTTAAGAAGTGATGAAGAAGTATTAAGAAAACCGTTTCCCAAATATTTAATGAAAAAAGGATTGAAGTATGAGAGGAAACCAATACAAAATTATGATTTTGAGTTAACTATGACCCGACCTAACAGTGAAGATTACGCAAAATATTATATAGATATTTTAAAAGTAGCAAAGGAAGCCATATCATATATTATAAAAAAAGCTATTTATAGTAATGAAAAATTTGCTTTTGGATGTTCAGCAGGGAAGGATAGAACTGGTGTAGTCTCAGCGATATTACTAAAAAGCATTGGAGTAAAAAATGAAGATATTGCAAAAGATTACGAAGTAACTGCTGAATATTTAGTGCCTAAAATAAATGATTTTGAAGGGTCATGGAAAAAATTAAACATAACTAAGGAAGACTACTTAGTACGTTTGAAAACAAAAAAAGAAACTATGTTAAAGTTTTTGAATTATTTCGATTCTGAATACGTGTCAGTGGAAAGTTTTTTGTTAACTTTGAATATAACTTCAGAGGAAATTATTGAACTTAAAAATAAAATGATAAATAAGGAGTTTTTGTAAATGAATGTTTTAGTAATCTGGCCACCACATATACCTAGTTATTTTAATGCTGGTCATCATTTAGCGGTATTTCAAGTTGGTGCATATTTAAGAGAAAATGATATAAAAAAAGTGAAGTGTGTTGATGCAGGAGCACTAAATTACACATGGAAAGATATAGGAGATTTATTAATACAAGAAAAGTTTGATGCAATTGCTATTATGAATGATTTTGATGCTGTCGACGATTTTGAAAGGTTTATAAAATATGCGAATAAATTAAACCCTGAAGCGAAAATTGTAACATTTGGGAGATTAAGTAAACAAATACCTGGATTTTTTAAAAATTATAATATTGATGGAATAGTTGAATCAGGAGATTATGAGATTGGCGTTAAATTATTTTTAAATTATTTAGTAAATAAAGATGTAGAAGAACTACATGGGTTGCTAATTAAAAAATCTAGTTGGCACTATACGAAACCAGGATTATTTATAGAACCAGAAGAGTGGGTCTTACCAAAAGTAGAAGAAATACCATACAATGATTATAAAAATATGTACTTAAATGATGCAAATAAATTTTGTGGGATACCTTACCGAAAAGAGTTGGTTGTCAATGTAGCCAGAGGGTGCCCAGTGGGTTGTGAATATTGTGATGTACATGTAATGCAAGGTAGAAAAGAACGTCGACTTTCTGTCCAACGAACTATACAATACATAAAAGAATCATTTGAAAAAGTTGATTTTGATTATGTATCAATGTATGCACCAACTTTTACACTAAATAAAAAGTGGGTTCTCAACTTTTGTGAAGAACTTACAGAAATGGGATCAATTTATCCATGGAAATGTGTAACAACAACTTTCCATTTAAATGAAGAGTTAATAAAAGCCATGAGTGAAAGTGGGTGCGTAAGAATCAGCATAGGGGTAGAAACATTAGATAAAAAGGCCAAAGATAGTTTACCAAAAATAAAACAAGAGAGTGAAGATAATTTTAATAATGTAGCAAATTGGTGTGACAAATACGGAATTGAATTAAATTGTTTCGTGATTTTAGGGTTACCTGGAGAAACAATTGAAGGTGCTCAATATACCATTAACAAAATTCACGAAAGAAAAGGTAGAGTTAGACCTACAATTTATACTCCTTATAACTTATTGAATGAAAATATGAGCGTAGAAGAAGTATCTTCATTTAATAGACAATTATTTGTAGATAATGTGATTGACCCAGAAGATGAATTATCTATATATGAAGAATTTTTTGGTAAGGATAATCATTTAACAGAGGTTTATAAAAAAATAGAGAGCAAAGAAAGATGATAAAAAATAAAGAATATATCTTTTTTGATTGTATGGACACTATTATTCAGTTCCCTGACATGAATACAAAGAAAAATTGGTTGAGAAAAAATTTTCCAAAAGAAGATTTTTCGAATGATCCCTACTTAGTTCAAGGGTTCGCATATGCAGCTTTAGCATATGATTTAAAAATTGATCCAAGTGAGTTAAGAGATTATTTATTAGTAGAACATGTAAATTCATTTGACGAATTACTTCAAAAGTTGAAGATAAGATACAATAAGAATTTCATAAATGAAGAAGTAGTGAATTTCACGATAAGCTACATTGAATTTTTAATGGGGAATTGGAATTGGGTTGAAGGTGCACAAAAGACGCTGGATTATTATAAAAATAAAAAATTATATTTAGTAACAAATATAATGTACCCATATAATAAAATTATTTATGAAAATGGTATTAAACATTATTTCGATGAAGTTTTTCTATCAAATGAAATATCAAGAAGAAAACCAGATTTAACTATGATGAATAATATTATGAAGAAAGTAGGGGCGAAACCTAAAGATAGTGTCTTCATTGGAGATAATTGGCGTAGTGATATAGTAGGTTCTTTAAATGTTGGTATGGATTCTATCTTTATAAATAATAAAAACTCTTCTATAGGAAATTATTTATTGGAATTTGGATTGAAAGGATTTTTGGAAATGGATAGTGAAGGGAAACTCGCTATAAGAAAAGATTATCAAAACCTTTTAGAAGAGAATTTACCCCGAAAAACTTTTAAAAATAAATACAATATTTCAAAAAATGAAATATATAAAGATAGTAAAAATATAATAAAACCAATAACTATCAAAAATGTTGTGAACGTTAATAATATTTCAGAAATAATTTAGTGAGGGCAGGAAATGACATTTAATTACCATTATCATATTAAAGAAGACGTTTTATTTATACAAAGTAAGAAAAAACGTTCGAAACAAGGGAAAATAAATTTATCAAGTAATGAATTATTACATGAAAAATCATTTGAGTTAAATAAAAGAATAATGAAATCAGTGGTTGAGAAATCTTGTATTAATAGTTACGTTTACTTTCCACAGTTTATAGAAAGCTATGCTGAGAAAGAAGGAATTAATCCAAATAATGTTTTATTGTCTTCTGGATCTGATGAATCTATCAGAATTATTCTGGATGCGTTAGCTGAAAAAAGTGGTAATGTAATAATACAATATCCAGAATACGAAAATTATTTTAGTTATGCTGATTTAAAAAAAATAAATGTAAAAAAAATAAAAATTGATAGAACTGGTAGCATGACAGAAGACGGTAATTTAAATACTATTCTAAGTAAAGCAAACCCCTCTATTTTTATAATTAGTAATCCAAACGGTTTTACAGGAAAAGCTAAGTCTATAAAAGAACTAAAAACTTTAGCAGAGACAGCATGGCAGAATAACCATATAATGATAATAGATGAAGCTTATGCAGCTTTTACTAGCTTAAACCATAGAGAGTTATTAGAAAAATATGATAATTTAATTATTATTAGGTCTTTTTCAAAGAAATATGGGACTGCGGGTCTGAGATTGGCAGCTATATTATCTTCAGAAAAAATAATTAATTATCTTAAAAAATGGAATATGCCAAATAGTATTTCATCAATCGCTTATAATTTTTTGATAGAAATTTACAAAGTTTCAAGTTATTATAATGATATTTTTAGAGATATACACATGTCTAAAAATATTATAGGTAGAGAATTGGAAAAGATATTAAAAATAAATGTGACTAGCAATACAGATACAAACTTTATATTGTTAAATTTTAAAAAAAAGTACTTAGCAGAAAATTTTTGTGCTTATTTAGCAGATAATAATGTTATTGTTAGAGATTTAAGCCACATAAAAAATTTTGAAGGAGTCGTACGAATGACTGTAGGGAGTGTTAATTATATGGAAAAAGTTTTATCTATAATAAAGAATTATCATTTGAATGAGGGGTTATATGAATAACTATATTGATATACAAAATGGAAATTTACGTGCAGGAACAATAGATATAAAAGGGTATAAACATTCAGCTGTAACCTTGATCTGCGCAAGCCTAGCACTTCAAAAAAAAGTAGTGCTGAATAATGTCCCTAATATAAAAGATACAGAGGTTTTAAAAAATATAATAAGATATTTAGGAGGCGATGTAAGTTACTATAGTAATAAATTTATTATTGATTGCAGGAATCTAAAAAAATATAAAATCCCCCAAGAGTTAAACGAATTAATACATGGTTCTATATATCTATTACCAGTTGTATTGGGAGTAATGAATAAAATTGAAATTGGAAAATCCGGAGGTTGCAAGATAGGAGAAGTAAAAGATAAAGGTGAAAGACCTATACTTCACATGATTCAAGTGTTAGAAACAATGGGTGCAAAATTTTATTTAAAAAACGACACAGTATACGGAGAATGGGAGAAATTTTCTAATACTTCAATTAATATAATGGATTTTTCTGATGATTCTTCGGAACTTAGTGGATCGCTTTGTTCAGGAGCTACTAAAACAGCTTTACTAGGAGCTATTTTTTGTGAAGAAAACCAGATTGTAGAAATTCAAAATCCTTACCTGAAACCAGATGTTACTGAACTTATAGAACTTTTGAAAATCTGTGGCTTTAATATATTTTATGATTCATCCATTATTAGAATTAGTCGTCAAAGAGATTTAGTTGAGGCACCCGAGCATCATTTGATTTCAGATATTTCTGAAATCGTGACTTATATTTCTTTATCTATATATACAGATACTCCAATTACATTAAAAAATGTAACAACGGATAGAGTTAAAACAGCTTTGAAACCAGAGTTATTGTATCTAAAAAAAATGGGTATAAATTTAATTTGGGAAAATAGCACCTTACATATCCCTTTAAATAAGTGCATTCAACCAGTAGATATTAATGTAACTTGTATGGGTATTTACAGTGATTCTCATCCCTTTTTTACATTAATGCTAACTAAAGCGAATGGGGTTAGTACCATCAGAGAAAATGTATGGAAAAATAGGTTTTCTTATGTCGATGAGTTAACAAAATTAGGCCTTGAATTAAATGTACAAGATAACACAGTATATATACATAAAAGTGATGTAACGACTAATGAGAACTTATATCCAAAAGATTTGAGAAGTACAGCTGTCATTCTTATAGCTGCTCTTAAATCACCACAAAAGAGTAGATTATTTAACGTTGAGCAACTTCACAGAGGTTATGAAGATTTAATAGGTAATTTATTAATGCTAAATGCACGAATCACTAATTTATAAAGGAGGTCTATAGTGGATATAAACAACATAGGTAAAAGAATTATTATTATTGGTTCACCAGGTAGTGGTAAGACTTTCCTCTCTAAAAAGTTAAACAAAAAATTTAAATATCCATTATATCATTTAGACGACATTTATTGGAAAGAGGACTGGGTCTCAATACCTGATAATGTATTTCAAAGTAAAATTTTAGATATACTTAAAAAGGACGAGTTTATTATAGACGGTAATTATGGTGATTCTATATATTTAAGAGCAGAAAAAGCAGATACTATAATCATTATGAAAACACCATTATATCTCTGTTTGTTTAGAATATTAAAAAGAACAATACAGAATAAACTTTATAACGGGAAACATTTACCCAAAAAAATAAGAATAGCTAATAAATTTAAAAAACAGAAATCTAATGAAAAC
>NZ_JXCF01000272.1 GCF_000875895.1 Staphylococcus gallinarum | reverse complement strand
AGTGAGCGAAAGTGATTCAGCGTCAATGAGCACTTCTACTTCAGTGAGCGAAAGTGATTCAGCAAGCATGAGCACTTCTACTTCAGTAAGTGAGAGCGACTCAGCGTCAATGAGCACTTCAACTTCAGTGAGCGAAAGTGATTCAGCGTCAATGAGCACTTCTACTTCAGTGAGCGAAAGTGATTCAGCAAGCATGAGCACTTCTACTTCAGTAAGTGAGAGCGACTCAGCGTCAATGAGC
>NZ_JXCF01000271.1 GCF_000875895.1 Staphylococcus gallinarum | reverse complement strand
GTGGCCGATCACCCTCTCAGGTCGGCTACGTATCGTCGCCTTGGTAAGCCATTACCTTACCAACTAGCTAATACGGCGCGGGTCCATCTATAAGTGATAGCAAAACCATCTTTCACTATAAAACCATGCGGTTCTATATGTTATCCGGCATTAGCCCCGGTTTCCCGGAGTTATTCCAGTCTTATAGGTAGGTTACCCACGTGTTACTCACCCGTCCGCCGCTAACGTCAAAGGAGCAAGC
>NZ_JXCF01000270.1 GCF_000875895.1 Staphylococcus gallinarum | reverse complement strand
TGAGTATTTAATTTAACTGCTTCATTTTTAACCATATTTTTATAATCTTCAATTTCAAGATTGTTCCGTATTATTTCATGATGTTCTAAAATCTTTTTATTTATTTTTTTCAAAAATAACACCTCTTTTAAAATATTAATTCTTTTTAATAACCCTATATACAGTAGAACGACTTACACCTGTTTTTTTAGCAATCTCTTCACCCGTGAGTTTTTGTTCATCATATAAGAATTTAATCTCT
>NZ_JXCF01000027.1 GCF_000875895.1 Staphylococcus gallinarum | reverse complement strand
ATAAGTTGCTAGGCTTTGATAAGTAGAGAGGAGCGAGATGACGATGGCTAAAGTATGGCAATATACCATCAATATACCTCCGATGGGAACGCCAAGACCGAATCATCGGTTTGTAGAAGGTGGAAAGACAATCACATACTACCCGCAACCTTATGTAGAGTATTTAGATGCAGTGCAGGCGCAATTAAAACGTGATAATGCACTTGATGATACTTTTTTCGAGGTATTAAATACGCCTTTA
>NZ_JXCF01000269.1 GCF_000875895.1 Staphylococcus gallinarum | reverse complement strand
AGCATGATCGCAAGGACATGTGGAGCGCTTAGAAGTGAGAATGCCGGTGTGAGTAGCGAAAGACGGGTGAGAATCCCGTCCACCGATTGACTAAGGTTTCCAGAGGAAGGCTCGTCCGCTTTGGGTTAGTCGGGTCCTAAGCTGAGGCCGACAGGCGTAGGCGATGGATAACAGGTTGATATTCCTGTACCACCATAATTCGTTTTAAGCGATGGGGGGACGCAGTAGGATAGGCGAAGCG
>NZ_JXCF01000268.1 GCF_000875895.1 Staphylococcus gallinarum | reverse complement strand
AGTGAGCGATTCAGAATCAGCAAGTACATCATTAAGCACTTCAGTATCTGATTCAGAAAGTGCATCAACGTCGTTGAGCACATCAGTGTCTGACTCAGAAAGTGCAAGCACATCATTGAGTACATCAGTGTCTGATTCAGAAAGTGCATCAACATCATTGAGCACATCAGTAAGTGATTCAGAATCAGCAAGCACGTCATTAAGTACATCAGTATCTGACTCAGAAAGCGCAAGCACATCATTGAGTACG
>NZ_JXCF01000267.1 GCF_000875895.1 Staphylococcus gallinarum | reverse complement strand
AACAATTACAGGACAAAACAAAAACGTTTCAGCAACAATTAGCAAATCATCAAGCTACGTTAGATGATTTATTACCAGAAGCGTACGCAGTTGTTCGTGAAGCAAGTTGGCGTGTCTTAGGTATGTATCCTAAAGATGTCCAAGTCTTAGGTGCGATAACATTACATGAAGGTGATATCGCTGAAATGCAAACTGGTGAAGGAAAGACGCTCACGGCAACGATGCCACTGTATTTAAATGC
>NZ_JXCF01000266.1 GCF_000875895.1 Staphylococcus gallinarum | reverse complement strand
GTCTGAGTCACTATCTGCGTCTGAATCTGCATCAGCGTCCGCATCTGAGTCGCTATCTGCGTCTGAATCTGCATCAGCGTCCGCGTCTGAGTCACTATCTGCGTCTGAATCTGCATCCGCATCCGCATCTGAGTCACTATCTGCGTCTGAATCTGCATCAGCGTCCGCATCTGAATCTGAGTCTGCATCTGAGTCACTGTCTGCGTCTGAATCTGCATCAGCGTCCGCATCTGAGTCACTATCTGCGTCTGAATCTGCATCAGCGTCTGCATCTGAGTCACTGTCTGCGTCTGAATCTGAGTCTGCATCTGAATCTGAGTCTGCATCTGAGTCGCTGTCCGCATCTGAATCTGAGTCTGCATCTGAGTCACTGTCTGCGTCTGAGTCAGAGTCCGCATCTGAGTCACTGTCCGCATCTGAATCTGAGTCCGCATCTGAATCAGCGTCCGCATCTGAGTCACTGTCTGCGTCTGAGTCACTGTCCGCATCTGAATCTGAGTCCGCATCTGAGTCACTGTCTGCATCTGAGTCAGAGTCTGCATCTGAGTCACTGTCTGCGTCTGAGTC
>NZ_JXCF01000265.1 GCF_000875895.1 Staphylococcus gallinarum | reverse complement strand
TCAGTAAGTGATTCAGAGTCAGCAAGTACATCATTAAGTACGTCAGTATCTGATTCAGAAAGTGCAAGTACATCATTGAGTACATCAGTGTCTGACTCAGAAAGTGCAAGCACATCATTAAGCACTTCAGTATCTGATTCAGAGAGTGCATCAACGTCGTTGAGCACATCAGTGAGTGATTCAGAAAGTGCGTCAACATCATTGAGTACGTCAGTAAGTGACTCAGAAAGTGCAAGCACATCATTAAGTAC
>NZ_JXCF01000264.1 GCF_000875895.1 Staphylococcus gallinarum | reverse complement strand
AGATTTATTAGAATTTATAATAAAAAACAAGAACGTAAGGATAATGCAGACATTGAAGTTATGTCTGAACACTTATGGCGTGTAGAAATTGAATTAAAAAGAGATATGGTTGATTATTGGGACGATTGTTTTAATGATTTACATATTTTGAAACCAGATTGGTCTAGTTTAGAAAAAGTAAAAGACCAAGCAATGATTTATATGCTAATTCATGAAGAAAGTACATGGGGTAAATTAGAAA
>NZ_JXCF01000263.1 GCF_000875895.1 Staphylococcus gallinarum | reverse complement strand
AAACCGTCATCTTCCATGTAGCTTATTATATTTTGTTTTAACCAAATCATTTCATCTCGTGTAAGTTTGTTTGGATTAAATTCAATACGCATATTACGTCTATCCCAACTATCTGCTTTCCCTTTGTCATATTCAATATAAACTTTTTCTTGAAGTGCTTTAGCTTTAAACTTTGTTTGAAGAATATCCCAAAGTCTTATTTGGGGCTCTACACTCATAAATTTAGAAAGGGCTTGAGCGT
>NZ_JXCF01000262.1 GCF_000875895.1 Staphylococcus gallinarum | reverse complement strand
CCCCATGTACTTTCTTCATGAATTAGCATATAAATCATTGCTTGGTCTTTTACTTTTTCTAAACTAGACCAATCTGGTTTCAAAATATGTAAATCATTAAAACAATCGTTCCAATAATCACCCATATCTCTTTTTAATTCAATTTCTACACGCCATAAGTGTTCAGACATAACTTCAATGTCTGCATTATCCTTACGTTCTTGTTTTTTATTATAAATTCTAATAAATCTATCACTGTCAC
>NZ_JXCF01000261.1 GCF_000875895.1 Staphylococcus gallinarum | reverse complement strand
ACTTGCAGCTCCAAAAGTTTCTGGTGCATTAGCCTTAGAGATTGATAAATATAAATTGAAAGATAATCCTGAAAAAACTTTAGAAATATTTAAGAAAAAAGGGATTGAAAAAGAAAAAGGTATGGATAAAAAACATTATGGAAGAGGAAAACTGGACGTATACAAATTACTTAAAGATTGAAGGGAAATAATATGATTGCTATTAATATTGTAGGTGAGGTAGATTCAACTCTTACTGAAA
>NZ_JXCF01000260.1 GCF_000875895.1 Staphylococcus gallinarum | reverse complement strand
ACACTAGCGATTATTTCTTTTTGAATTCAAGCTTTTTTAAAACTCTAATTCACTCGGTTTTGCTTGGTAAAATCTATATATTTTACTTACTTATCTAGTTTTCAATGTACAATCTTTGAATCCTCTAAATGAGCATTCAAAACTGAATACAATATGTCAATGTTATTCCTCTTATCATCTTCTAAAGAAGATGTTCCGAATATATCCTTAGAAAGGAGGTGATCCAGCCGCACCTTCCGAT
>NZ_JXCF01000026.1 GCF_000875895.1 Staphylococcus gallinarum | reverse complement strand
ATTCCACCCAATTCAAATCGATGTTACCGGCATGCTCTTTAATAAAGCCACCTTCTGAAATTGTTAATGTCGTAGCTAATGCGGCGGGTATAAATAAACCAGCAATTCCATATAAAGCTAACCACGGTAATTTCGTATCTGGACCATAATTTTCAAATGCATAAAAGCTACCTCTAATTGAAATCAAAATAACAGCAATAGAGGCTGGCAGTAATAGCACTGAACCGAAATATTTCGCAGTGTCTGGGAAAAATCCTACCATTCCAACAAAGAAGAAAACGAAGAATACATTCGTTACTTCCCAAACAGGATTTAAGTATCTTGCAATTAAATGATTTATCTTTTTATCTTGTTTCGTTACTTTCGCGTGTAATGTAAAGAATCCTGCCCCAAAGTCAATAGAGGCAACAATAATATAGCAAAATAAGAAAAACCATAGTACTGTGATTCCTATATATGCAAATATCATGATAAATCACCTCTTTCTTGCTTTAGTTTTTCAACGTCTTTATAAGCAGGCTTATGTTTAAACATCCTAATTAATACATAAGACGAAGTAACAATAAGAACGATATATAAGAGTGCGAATAATACCGTAACTAACGTTAATCCACCAGCTTGAGTGGCTGCGTCTGCAACCTTAAGATAGCCTCTAACCATCCATGGTTGGCGTCCTTGTTCTGTTAAGAACCAACCAAATTCTATCGCTAATAATGCTGCTGGCCCTGTTAATAACGCACCATATAACATAGCTTTGGAGTAAGTGAATTTCTTCAATTTTTTAAAGACTAATGTCATTACATAGGCACCTGAAACAACCATACAGAACACACCCATAAATACCATCAAATCAAAGTAGTAATGTACTATCATAGGTGGTCTTAATTCTTTCGGGAACTCATCTAAGCCTTTCACCTTTGTATTAAAGTTATTATCTGCTAAAAAGCTTAATACGCCTGGAATTTTAATAGCACCCGAAACTTCTTGTGTTTTTTCGTCTAAAGTACCAAATAACACTAGATCTGCCTTAGACTCAGTATCAAAATGCCACTCATAGGCAGCAAGCTTCTCAGGCTGTTCTTTGTGAAGAAACTTAGCTGACATATCTCCTGCTAACATTGAGCCTAATGTAAAAATTAACCCTAATATCATCGTAAGCTTAAGTGCCTTTTTATGATATTCGGTATCCTGAGCAAATTTATTCTTTAATAGTTTAAATGCTGCTACTGCAGCTAACACGAACGCCATTGTCATCAATGCTGTCGCTACAACATGGAATGAACGTACTAAGAATGAATCATTAAACATAGCTGCCCAAGGTTCCACATTAATCATTTTGCCATTTTTCATTTCAAATCCTGCAGGTGTATTCATAAATGAGTTAACTGCAGTGATAAAGAACGCTGAAAATGAACCACCTAATATTACAGGTATACTAATCCAAAAGTGCGTCCATTTATTTTTAAATCGATCCCAAGTATATAAGTATATACTCAAGAATATTGCTTCAAAGAAGAATGCAAAAGTTTCCATAAATAATGGTAATGCAATTACGTGACCACCCATTTGCATAAATGTAGGCCACAATAGAGATAGCTGTAAACCAATAATTGTACCTGTCACAACACCGACAGCTACAGTAATGGTATAACCTTTTGACCAACGTTTTGCTAAAGTTATATATTTAGGATCATTATTTCTAATACCTAAAAATTCAGCAATTGCAAACATAAGCGGCATTCCCACACCGATTGTCGCAAAAATTATGTGCACTGCAAGCGTCATTGCAGTTAGAAATCTTGCTAATTCAACTGAATCCATATTATCACCTTTTATTTTTATTTGTGACAAAAATCACAACTTCCATCCATTATAAACCCGTTATATAATTTTTGAAATTATTTCTAACTATAAATTAGTGACAAATTGATGACTATAAGCATATAAATTACACACTTGATAAATATAATAAACTCTCTTATATTAATATAAGTGGATTCAAGAAAGGATGTCTTCAAATGAAAAGTGTCATAATTTATACACAGAATGACTGCCCTCCATGTACTTTTATTAAAAGTTACCTAACTGACAAAGGTGTGGCTTTCGAAGAAAAAAATGTTGCGAATGCACAATATAGAAATGAAATGATGGAATATGATGCATTTGCGACACCTTTTATACTCATTGATGATGAACCAATGTATCAAATTGATATGGAAAAAATTAATCGTACATTAGATATTGAAGCGTAATGAATCTTATTGAAAAAATATAATCATTTTGTACATATCTACCCTTTTTTATAAAAGTTAAATTAATTTTTCCAATCCAATGATGATTGACTGATGTTAAATATAAATAGAGGCAACGTTTCAGCATAATTGAAACGTTGCCTCTATTTATATTAATAAAAAAAGAATTGGCCAATTAACTCGACCAATCCTCCTACTATTTTATATGTTTTCATATGGATGGTTAGAAATTATATTTCTTTGCCCAATCCATAATTATTAGCATTATTTTGCATATTGATTAACTAATGTAGTAACTTCTTCAGTAGTTGCACAATTAATTGCTCTATCTGCTAATTCTTCCATTTCATTTTGACTTAAGCCTTTGATTTGACGACGCGCTTTAAGAATCGATGTCGCACTCATTGAGAACTCATCTAAACCTAAACCTAATAACAATGGAATTGCTATCTCATCTCCAGCCATTTCGCCACACATACCTGTCCATTTACCTTCTTTATGAGAAGCTTCAATAACTTGTTTAACTAAACGTAAAATTGAAGGATTATATGGTTGATACAAGTATGATACACGTTCTGACATTCTATCTGCAGCCATAGTGTATTGAATTAAATCATTTGTACCGATACTAAAGAAGTCAACCTCTTTAGCAAATACATCAGCTAAAGCTGCTGTAGAAGGAATTTCTACCATGATACCTAATTCGATATCATCAGATACTTCAACACCTTCTTGTGTTAAATTGTCCTTCTCTTCAAGAAGTAATGCTTTGGCATCACGGAACTCTTGAATTGTAGCAACCATTGGGAACATGATATTTAACTTACCGAATGCAGATGCGCGTAATAATGCACGCAATTGCGGTCTGAAAATATCAGGTTGATCCAAGCATAAACGTATCGCACGATATCCTAAGAATGGATTCATTTCTTCAGGTAAATTTAAATATGGTAACTCTTTATCGCCACCAATATCTAACGTACGAACAACGACACGTTTGTCTTTCATTGTTTCTAATACTTTCTTGTAAGCTTCAAATTGCTCATCCTCAGAAGGCATTTCGTCTCTTCCCATATATAAGAACTCAGTACGATATAAACCAATACCTTCTGCACCATTTTCGATAACACCAGTTAAATCATCTGGTGTACCAATATTTGCTGCTAATTCGGCGTGCTTACCATCAATTGTTGTCGTTTCTTCATCGCGTAACTTTTGTAATTCTTTCTTATCTTCAAAGAAGCGTTCACGCTTATTTTGATAAGCAATCACTTCATCCTCAGTCGGATCAATAATTACCTCACCAGTTAAACCATCAACAATAATCATGTCGCCTTGTTTAACTTCTTGAGTAATTGATTTCGTACCAACAATCGCCGGGATTTCTAATGAACGGCTCATGATAGCAGAATGAGATGTTCTACCACCAATATTCGTTACAAATCCTTGCACAAACTCTTTGTTCAATTGAGCTGTGTCTGATGGTGTTAAATCATTCCCAATGATGACAACGCTTTCATCAATCATACTAGGATTTGGTAATTCAACTCCCAAAATATGTGCCAATACACGTTTAGAAACGTCTCTAATATCAGCAGCACGTTCTTTCATATACTCATTGTCCATTGATTCAAATATTGTGATGAATTGCCCTGTAACATCTGTTAGAGCTGTTGGAGCGTTAACTTGTTCGTTGTTAATCTTATCTTCAATCGGTTGAATTAATTCTGGATCATCTAAGACTAGTAGATGTGCATCAAAGATTGCTGCTTTATCAGCACCAAGGTTCTCTTCTGCATTATTTCTAATCTTAGTTAATTCAACTTTAGATGTATCGATAGCATTTCTGAACTTTTCAATTTCTGAATCGACATCTGTAACCTTTTCACTATTGAATGAAAGGTCTGGTTCTACTAATAAATATGCCTTGGCAATTGCTACACCATCAGATGCAGCAATACCATTAATATATTGTGACATATTAAGCAGTTAAACCTTCTTTAGATAAGATGTCTGTAATTGCAGAAATTGCATCAGCTTCATCGCTACCATCGGCATAGATTGTGATTTCCGCATCTTTACCTACACCTAAACTCATAACACCCATGATTGATTTCAAGTTAACTTTTTTACCATTATATTCTAATTGAATATCTGAATCGAATTTTGAAGCAGTTTGAACAAGCATAGTCGCTGGACGAGCGTGAATACCTGTTTCGTCAATAATTACATATGATTTTTGTTCCATAATATGATTTCTCCTTCGTATAGTTAGAATCGTTAGTTTATTATAAAACCTAGCATAGTTTTATATAATAACATTACCAAATTATAAATAGAAATTCAATTCGTTATTACCCTGATATGACAATAATCAGCAATAATTGAAGATTTTATGAAAACGCTCACGATTTAAAGTAATTCTTTAACTACTTTTTCACATTTTGCAATGTGTTCATCGCCTATTTTTTTCATAAAATAATAACTCACTGAAGCTGATATTGCTTGCCCTAAAATTGGGAACCATTTTGTTTGTTTCGCTAACACGCGTTTAGCTACATCACGAATGACTACTTTTAAGATAGCATCAGATATTTTCTTGCCAATAAATTGGCTCCCTTGTATAGCAGCTAGCGCATAGATACGTTCTCTAACACTATCTCCCATGCTATTAACTTGCTTATGGTCAAGGCCATATATTTTATTTACATCTTCTATAATATCTTTCATTAGTTTGATATCCACACCGAAGTCTAGCCCTGGAATAGGTACCACACTAACACTTGATGACAATAGCGATTTCTTTTTCACTAATGCTTGTGCGCGTTCACGTCTCTCATCTACCTCAAATAAATTAACAGGTAATTGATGTTTTTCTTTGATATCTTCTATATTTAAAACCTTATTTCCTACTTCTTTTGTAAATTTATTAGTAAATTTATTTTTCAAGCCCATCTTATACACTCCTTATAAAAAATGACCATATAAAATTTATACCCAAATTCACAAATTTTATAGTACTTTAACAAAAATTGCTTTCAAATATTTTGAAGGTTTATAATGTGCATGCGTTTTAAAATCTTTAGGTAAGCCCATTACGTCTTGTAGTTCATATGCTACACCAGCATTTTCCAAAGTTTCTTTAACTACTTTTTTAAAGGCTTTTAATGAAAAAGTACTATTGTTGGTACATAATAACATTGTGCCGTTTGGTGCTAAAATATCTAACGCTCCAAGAATCAATTTATCATAATCCTTTAATACTGAAAAAGTTTTCTTCTTATTTCTAGCGAAGCTAGGTGGATCAACAACAATTGTGTCGTAAAATAAATCATGCCTTTTCGCATAGCCATAAAAATCAAAAGTATCCATAACGTAAATATATTGTGATTTAGGATCAATGCCATTCAAACCAAAGTTCTCTTCAGTTAAAGGTCTAGAACGATTGGCTAAATCTACACTTGTCGTATTTTTGGCATTGTCTGCCGCAACAACTGAAAATGCTCCCGTATAACTAAACACATTAAGAATGTTGCGATTATCAGAATAGTGCTCTTTTAATTTTTTTCTTACTTCTTTTTGATCTAAAAATATTCCAGTCATTGGACCATCATCTAAATCTATATTATAAAAAGTAAAGTTTTCTTCGATTACAATTGGGAATTCTGGAGCTACTCCTTCTACAAAACCACCTATAATCTCAGCATCTTTGAAACGCATTTTTTCAAAAATAGAAGTATAATCAAACACTGTTTTTAATGCTTCTAATATTTGATACCTGAATTTATAAATGCCTTTAGAATACCATTGAATTAATAGATGACCATTATAGTTATCTATTGTCAATCCACCTATGCCATCACCTTCACCATTAAATAATCTAAAAGCATTTGTACCGTCTATATTATAGAAATAAGTTCTTTCTTCTTTTGCTAGTTCAAACAATCTTTCAAAAAATGGTATATTAATTTCTTCGTCTTGCTCATAACTTAATACCCAACCAAGTCCCTTATGTTGTCTTCCTACATATGCTGTAGCAATATAAATACCTTGATCGTTAACGATATAAAATAAATCCCCTTCTTTCAAATGGTCATGATCATATATATCATCCGCTTCGACTAATGGATATTGATTTAAATATTTTGTTTCTTTTCCTTTATTTAATGTGGCAGTTTTCATAATATTATGACAGCCTTTCTACTATTTAGTATGATTTTAATTTGCTTATCTATTCTATCATTTCATATACATTGTTACATTAAAAATCTAATTATATCAGTACTTTTTAGTAATGTCAGATACCGTTACTCAACTTTACTTAAATACATAAAAAAACCTACCTTCCTAAATCATATAGGAAGATAGGTAACGTCTACTCACATCATACTTTAATCATTTGCAGGTTGTCGTAACTTAATCGTAAACGCAACAATGACTGCTATTAACATGATAAATAAAATCGGTGTAATGAATATTGATAATAACAATCCATGAACCATAATATTTACAAATTCTGTTAACAATTTAAAGAATAATATGCTTACCATAAACAATTGAAGATAATAGAATCTGCCGCGTAAGAAATTTGTAAGTGTCGTTAAAATATATACAATAATAATAATCATTAGTAAGAACAATGTTACCCATTCAATTACATATTGCGTCTGTGAAATTTCCCAGTCTCCTGACACAAATAATGAATTTCTATTATTGAATTCAATTAATGTAAAGAATAGTAATACCGCACCACATATAAGTTCTACATATGCGCGCTTTAACCATTTTGGTTTCTTCATCCAATTTGGAACATCATCCTCTTGAATATCAATTTTATTCTTCCATTTTTCGATAAACTTATCTTTCTTTTCTCTAGCCTTTTGAATATCCACACTTCTTCTTGTTTTACGTGTAAATTCTGTAGTTTTGTCTTGTAAATTTTTCCAATGTTCTTTAGTTTGATTTGATACCGAGTCTTTACTAGCTCTAGAAAGCTCTGGGGCTTCCTCACCCAATTCCTCTTTAGTTAAAGGCAGTGATCTTCTCAAGAATAAGAAGTTCCAAATTGCCATTTGACCTAACAACCACATTATTAAGAAAAATGTGTTAACACTAAGAATATCAACTGGGACAATCTCGTCACTATCAATTCTGCCATAAAGCACGATTTGCGTTAATAAATAACTAATACCATATGTGAAAATAATCCATAAATAATGGTACTTTCTATGATGCTTATTTAACTCATCCTTATACACAATGTAACCAATATGCACAGCAAAAGGAATGACAAAAATAATAGCAAAGAAACTATAAACTTGCGTCATTAAAATTAGTGTAATTAAGAAAAATAAAATTCCAATAACTAAAAAGAAGATTGAAATATCATAGTCATAACCTGTCGTTCTATACAGTGTCATACCTAATAATAGGACAACGACACCAAATAAAATAATGATTATGGCGCTTACTATTGGGAAGTTCCCTATATAGTTACTCATCACCCTAATTATTTCACTGAAAAAAGCATTAATAAAATCCCATACATTATGGATATGTAACTCTGGTTTACCTTTACCATTCAATTTATGAATTAAAGGTAAATTAACCAAAATGATGAGACCTGTGAAAAGCGAAACGATGCCTATGATATAGCTATATAGTATCTCGGCGTGTTTCTTTATAAAAGACATACCATTCACCTCAAAGTTATTATATATGAACATTTAGTTCTTGTCTTTAATAATCTAATAAATAAGTCTTTAGTATGATAGATTAGTTGTATTGTCAAAATTCCACATTACTAATGATATTAAACAATTATTTCATTAAATTCGTTAATTTTATTTTTTGTTTTAAAATTTAATGTAAAACACAGCACAATCAAGCTATGTTTATAGTTAATATTATGTGGTATACCATCTATATAATCAAACATCAATAAGGAGTGTCACATATGAGTAAAGAAGAATTAAACAAAAAAGCTGCTGAACAAGCAAAAGAAGCAGAAGAAAAATTAAAAGAACAAAAAGAGTCATCATCAGATGATGTAGAGGAAACTAAAAAGAATATTCAAGACACATTGGATTAATTTAAATAAACGTTTATAATGTCAAACATTATAAAGATTTAGGGTGATGCTTTATGCATCACCCTATTTATATGTCTATCAACCCTATTAAACACCAAAACTTCAGCTATACAAACACCCATTCATACGATTTATTAACTTGTTATTTACCCTTTTATTAAAAAAGTAACCTTGACATAATATTGAAAAAGTCATACATTATAATTAAATTTAAATATAACATTCGCACTAGGGGTGTTTTGTGACTGAGATGAGGTATACCCTCAAACCCTTTGAACCTGATCTAGATTAAACTAGCGTAGGAAAGTGTATTGCGATACTGAATAATTTATTTGAGTATCTGTATGCCAATATCTAAGCGCGCACTTTTTCTAGAAGGTTGTGCGTTTTTTTATTTGGGAGGAAAGTATTATGTCAAAAGGTTTAAAACTATCTGAAATACTTGTTACTGTATTGATTGCAGTGGTATTTGCAGTGATTTATAATCTCTGGAACTTTGTTTATAAGGCAGTTCAAATTACAGGTTTGCATCTTGAAGAATTAACGTATGGCGCTTGGTTTATGGCGGCCGTAGTTGCTTATCTCATCATTCCAAAGGCAGGTATTGCCTTACTTGCTGAATTTGCTGCAGGTGCAGGAGAAACAATTATTATGGGACGTTTCGACATTGCTACAATGATTTATGCATTAGTTCAAGGCTTAGCCTGTGAAATTATCTTTTTAATTTTTAGATATAAATCACGTAGTGCAATGGTAGCAATGTTAGCAGGATTCTTAACTGCAATTGCAACGCTACCAATTGATTTTGCATATGGTTATTTAGGAGAGATTGCAGGTTGGAACTTAGCTTTATATATAGGTTGTAGAGTAATTAGTGGAATTGTTGTAGCTGGACTCCTTTCCTATTATATCGTCAGAGCCCTCGACCAAACTGGTGTTACAAAATTATTTAGACCAGCTACGAAACATGACTACGACAATCTATAAGGAGTCACAATATTGATATCCATAAAAAATTTACGATTAAAATATCCAAATGCAGATAAAAAAATATTCAATAATTTAAACTTAAATATAAATAGTAAAGAAAAGGTACTTTTACTTGGGCCATCTGGTTCAGGTAAAAGTACTTTACTCAATGTGTTAAGTGGTATTGTACCAGAATTAGTAGACCTTCCAATGAAATATGACGACCTTCATATAGACAAAGATTGTGGGGTCATTTTCCAAGATCCAGATACACAATTTTGTATGCCTAAAGTATATGAAGAATTGGCATTTGTATTGGAAAATTTACAAGTTCCTAGAGAAGAAATGGATGAACGTATCGACAATGCTTTGGCTGCAGTTGATTTAGACGTTGATAAAAATCAATACATCAATCAATTGAGTGGTGGTATGAAACAAAAACTAGCGATAGCCGAGACTATTTTACAAGAAACAAACACACTTTTCTTAGATGAACCTACAGCAATGTTGGATGTTTATGCCACTGAAGATTTATGGCAAAAAATCAAACAAATATGGGATAACAAAACAGTGATTATTGTCGAACATAAAGTAGCGCATATATGGCAACACATTGATCGTGTCATACTCTTCAATTATGATGGTGAAATCATTGCCGATGAGACACCTGAAATCATTTTAAAGCACTATGAGTCACTATTATCCGAATATGGTGTGTGGCATCCACATGCATGGGATTACGCACCAAAGCCTTTAAATAAACACTCACAGCACTTTACAACTCAGAGCGTTGTAAATTTCCAAGATATTACGATACAACGTGGAAAAAGACGGTTATTACAAATCCCTGAATTATCAATTAAATCAGGTGAATGGATTACCATAACAGGACGTAATGGAACGGGTAAAACGACATTACTCGAATCGATGATGCAACTCCTGAAATATTCAGGTGACTTATTCATAGATAACAAAAAAATCACAAAAATTAAGCAAGCTGCGCAACACATGTACTTAGTTTATCAGAATCCTGAATCTCAATTTATTACAAACTCAGTATATGATGAAATTTATATTCAATTTAAAAATACACAAAACACGGTTGAACAAGCCAAACAAGAAACTGAAAATATGTTAACAACATTACAACTCAATTCTGTACAAACGCAGCACCCTTTCGAACTTTCTATTGGTCAGAAAAGACGCTTAAGTGTAGCAATAGCGCTAAGTTCATCTTCAAGATTCATCTTGTTAGATGAACCTACATTTGGACTAGATAGCCATAATACATTTAATTTAATTAAACTATTCCAAAAGCGTGTTCAATCGGGCCAAACAATTATAATGGTCACACATGATAACGAGATAATCTCACGATATGCTACTCGAAAGTTTAATGTTGAAAATCAATTCTTAATAGAAGAAATAGGTGATGTTAATGTTTGATCAATGGAAGAAGAAACAGTCCTTCGTAGACGATGTTAATATCATCACGAAGTTATTACTTGGTGTATTGTTATTTTTCTTCGTTATATTAATACATGAATTTGATTATATGGTTTACTTTATGTCATTAATCTTAATATTTATGCTCATATTTAACGGTATAAAATTTAAGATCACGTTACCTTTTGTATTTTTCACAGTCATCTTTAGTATCATTTCCGCCTTATTTATGATTTTCTATGGTGATGGTACACATACACTGTTTAAACTAGGTTTCATTCATATCACAACTGAAAGTTTATATAGAGGTTTGCATTTGGCAATGCGTACTTCAACTGTTGCATTTTTCGGTATTCTTATTGCTTTCACTTCACAAATTGTTATGATTTTTTACAGTCTCATGCAACATTTAAAGGTCAAACCTAAAGTTGCCTATGCATTTATGGCTGCAATTCGTATGGTTCCGCTTATGTTTAGCTCTTTAATCGAGCTAAGAAAATCAGTGAAGATGCGCTATCAAATGATAGACCGAAGCAATTACAGTGGTTTAAAACGGATGAAACATTTAATTATCCCATTATTAAGTCAAAATATTCGAAAAGCACATCAACTATCAGTTGCCATGGAGAAAAAGGGCTTTAAAGACGGAAAACGTACTTACTATTATTACGCCCCGTTTTCTTATAAAGATATTCTCTTTGTCATAATAATTATCCTAATTGCAGTTTGCGCTTATTTTTTATCAGTATTATTACCAATTACTGGTATTCAAGATATTCGAATAACAAATATTTATTAATCTCAAAATTTTCATTTCAATTTAACCAATATTAAATACCGTATCATACTAAAAGCAATTGTCTTTATTAAATAGGAAGACAATTGCTTTTTTGTACTTTAAAATATTGTGAAATTTCCTATGACCATACTTAGTTGTGGCTTGACAGACTCTTACAGTATTAGCTCAAACCGAAGGCTACAGGCTGAGATTACACCTGTGGAAAGCGTGCCAACCAATCACTTCAATAAACCAGACCCTAAACCCCAATTACAAAGTATTAAAAAAGTTTGTGGCTATTTATAAATTATATCCTGCTTTGAGTTGTCCATTTTTCATGTGGTCGTCTTTCATTTGTCAGAGTTAATTAAGACATGTTTGAATTTTTATACACATGACCCTCGTTCATTTAATTTAGTGCTGTTTATTAAATTATACGAAAGTGTCTTGTTTTTGTAGTAATAACAGATATGAATTTCTTATTGTTTGCGACACTCTTGAGGGTGTAGTTGGGTGTAGTTGAGTGTATAGATCAAGTCTCGACCCATATCCCCTAGGTAAGCGAGCAATAACAATACGATGTATTGATATAAATAACAAGCCCATCAAAGATTTTGATCTTTGATGGGCTTAATGCAAGGTATTTATATACCAGTTTCTTTTTTCTATAATAAAAAAACGGATGAATATATCATCCGTTTCTTATCACATATAAATATTTATTTCATCGCCTTATCACTAATATCAGTACGATAAAATAGTGCATCACTTTCAATTTGGTCAACTGCTTTATAGGCATTTGATTTTGCAGTCGCAATATCAACACCTTCGCCCAGTGCCAAAATCACACGACCTCCAGAAGTCACAAACGCATTATCTTCTTTCTTCAATCCACTAACAAAATAACTTCCATCAAGATTAAAGCCAGAAACCTTCTCGCCCTTATCATAACTACCTGGGTACCCCTTAGATGCCAACATAACACCTACCACCGCATCATCTTTCCACTTAAAATGCAATGGCTGTTTATTATCTAAATCAATGATATGTTGCATTAAGTCACTTTCCATACGCGTTAATAGGACCTGTGCTTCAGGATCACCAAAGCGTGCATTAAACTCAATCACCTTAGGCCCTTCTGCAGTAATGATGGCACCAATATATAACACTCCAAAAAACTGATACCCTTCATTAACAAGTGCATTAGCAATCGGTTGCGCAATTGTATCATTTGTTTGTTGTAAGATATCTTGACCAATATGCGGTACCGGACAATATGCACCCATACCACCCGTATTAGGTCCTTGATCATTGTCATAAGCTCGCTTATGATCTTGAGCGATGCAATCAAATGGTACAGCATAATCACCATTAACAAAGGTCATGAGTGAAAATTCTTCACCTTCTAAAAACTGTTCAAAGACAACAATACCTTCTTCTTCAGGATAAAGTTCCTCAATTCCAGCCAAGGCTTCATCATAATTATTGGCAATAATAACACCTTTACCAGCTGCTAAACCATCTTTTTTCAAAACGACTGGATATTCACAAGTTTGGATATAATCTATAGCGCTTTGCTTGTTAGTAATTTCTTTATATTCTGCAGTTGGAATATCATATTTCGCCATTAATTGTTTGGCGAACAATTTAGAACCTTCAATTTGAGCCGCAGCTTGATTTGGTCCAAACACCTTGATATCTTCACTGTGTAACTTATCTGCTAAACCTTCAGTCAATGGTTGTTCTGGACCTATGATTACCCAGTTGATTTGATGGTCTTTAGCAAATGCCACAATAGCTTCATGATTTGTTTCTGCAATTTCACTATGAACCTCTGCGACTGCAGTCATTGCATCGTTACCTGGAATTGCAAAAATTTCTTTTACGAGTGGTGACTGATTTAATTTATGTGCTAAGACATGCTCTCTTCCGCCTCCACCTACGACAAGTACTTTCATAATCTTATTGCCTCCATAAATTAATGTTTAAAGTGTCTTACACCTGTAGTTACCATTGCAATACCGTGTTTATTGGCCATATCAATTGAATCTTGATCTTTAATTGAACCACCTGGTTGAATTATAGCTTTAATACCGTGTTGTGCAGCTAATTCAACAGTATCATCCATTGGGAAGAAACCATCAGACACCATTACAACATCATCATTGATTTCAATCGCACGTTCAATTGCAATCTTCGCTGAACCTACACGATTCATTTGGCCTGCACCAATACCTACTGTTTGTTTAGTGTTACTTAAAATAACTGCATTACTCTTAACTGATGCTACTACTTTCCATCCCAGTAACATTGCATCCCATTGTGCTTCTGTTGGTTCAACGTCCGTAACGACTGTCATATCTTCACGTTTAGATACAACATTATCTTTATCTTGAACTAAATAACCACCCGACACTGAAACGATTTCTTGTTCGCTGTTATCAATAGTCATATCAATTTCTAACAAACGAATATTTTTCTTTTTACTTAAAACATCTAATGCATCTTGAGTAAACTTCGGTGCAATAATGACTTCTAAGAAAATACCATGTAATGATTCTGCTAATTTAGTGTCTACAGCTCTGTTTAAGGCAACAATCCCACCAAATATTGATTGGTCATCAGCTTCAAATGCGTGTTGATAAGCTTGTTCAATCGTATCAGCTACACCTACACCACAAGGGTTCATATGTTTAACTGCAACTGCTGCTGGTTGATCAAATTGTTTCACTAATGCTAATGCTGCATCTGCATCTTTAATGTTATTGTAGCTTAATTGTTTACCGTGTAATTGTTTTGCACCAGCTAATGTATGTGCTGCATTTGAAGTACGTACAAATGATGCTGTTTGTTGAGGGTTTTCACCATAGCGCAATGTTTCTTTACTATTTTTGAAAAATTCAACAATCGCTGCATCGTACTCGTTTGTATGATCAAATACTTTAACCATTAATGATTTGCGATAAGTTTCATCTAATTGATCATTTTTAATTCTATCAATTACTTCATTATAATCTGCAGGATGAACAATCGTTGTTACATGTTTAAAGTTCTTTGCGGCAGCACGTAGCATTGTAGGACCACCGATATCAATATTTTCGATTGCATCACTTTCTGTTACATCTGGGTTCGCAACTGTTTCTTTAAATGGATATAAATTAACGACTACCATATCGATTAAATCAATTTGCTGTTCCTTTAATTGCTCTAAATGCTCGGGTTTATTTCGATCAGCTAATATACCACCATGTACTGAAGGGTGTAATGTTTTAACTCGACCATCCATAATTTCCTCGAATTGTGTTAAGTCTGAAATTGATTTAACTGGTACATCCGCTTCAACTAAAGCTTTTTTTGTACCACCAGTAGAATATAATTCATAACCTAGTTCTGTTAAAGATTGCGCGAACGGCACAATTCCACTTTTATTTGAAACACTTAAAATTGCTTTTTTCATTATTATTGGCACCTCTTATTGAATAATTTTTGCAATAACTTCTGGATAAAGTTGATGTTCTATTTCCTTGATTCGCTCTTCCAATTGTTCTTTTGTATCATCTGGATAAATCTTACAAGAACGTTGTTCTATAATCTCACCAGTATCCATACCACTATCAACGTAATGCACCGTAGTACCAGTAACTGTTTCACCACTGTCGAATGCTTGTCCAATAGCGTCTTTACCTTTAAACTTCGGTAATAAAGAAGGATGGATATTCAATATACGTCGATCATAAGCATTTAAAATATGATCACCGATTAATTTCATATAACCGGCCAGTACAATCCATTCTACTTTTTCAGCGGTTAACCACTCTATTATTTTACGTTCATAATCAGCTTTAGAATCAAAGTTTTTCAGCTCATTAATATGCACATCGAGATTAAATTTTCTAGCGCGTTCTATACAATAAGCACTCACTTGATCTGTATATAATGCTGTCACTTCAATATGAGATAAACGACCTGCTTCAATTTCTGTCATTATACTTTCAAAATTACTTCCAGAACCAGACGCGAAAATTGCTATTTTGGTCATTTTATACCCCCGTTAATTGAATCGGCTCTGTGCCTTCAACAATTTCACCAATTTTATATGCTTTAACATCATGCTCTTTTAATATTGCTAATGCTTTATCGGCATCTTGTGCTTCAACGATAATTGTGAATCCGATACCCATATTAAAAACATTATACATTTCAGCTGTTTCGATTTCGCCTTGTTGTTGCAACCAATTAAATATCGGTAATGTTGGGAATGAAGTTGTATCTACTTTTGCAGTAACACCTTCAGGCAATGCTCTAGGAATATTTTCATAGAAACCACCACCAGTGATATGTGTCATCGCATTAATTTGAATAGCTTCCTTTACAGCAAGAACTGGTTTTACATAGAGACGTGTCGGCTCTAAAAATGTTTCTAAATAAGTACGTTGAGCGTCAAATTTTTCTTGTAAATCAACGTTTGATTTTTTAATAAGGTTCCTAACTAAGCTATAGCCATTTGAATGGATACCACTAGACTCTAGACCAATAATCACTTGACCAGGTTTAACATTACTGCCATCAATATATTCGTCCTTTTCAACAGCACCTACAGCAAATCCAGCTAAATCATACTCACCTTCGTGATACATTTCACCCATTTCGGCAGTTTCACCACCAATAAGTGCAGTGTTTGTTTCCTCACATCCGTCACTAACGCCTTTAACAATTTGTTCAATAACTTCCGGTACCACTTTGTTTGTTGCAATATAATCTAGAAAATAAAGTGGTTCGGCACCTGTTGTTAAAATATCATTGACACACATTGCAACGGCATCCACACCAATCGTGTCATGCTTGTTATGATCGATAGCTAATTTTAATTTCGTACCAACACCATCTGTACCTGATACGAGTAAAGGTGCTTTCATATTTAATTGTGAAAGGTCAAATGTAGCTCCAAAGCCACCAAGTCCTCCAAGTACTTCTTTACGCATTGTTCGTTTGACGTGACTAGACATACGTTCTACTGCTTCATAACCTGCGTTTATATCAACACCTGCTTGTTGGTATGCTTTAGACATGAATATTCCCCTCTTTATCAAAATATTGTTTATTATTTTTCAAGTATGTTTTTTGGCGTTCACTTAAATGCTTTACATATTCTTCTTCATAGTCATATAATCCAGCAGGGTAGTCACCTGTAAAGCTTTCTACACATAACCCACTATATGGTACATCTTGATCAAGTCCAATAGAATCGATTAGACCATCAACACTTAAATAAGATAAAGAATCTGCACCAATATAATCTCTAATTTCTTCTGGTGATTTATTGGCTGAAATTAACTCTGCCGTTGTTGATACATCAATACCATAAAAGCTAGGAAACATAAATTCTGGTGATGCGATACGTACATGAACTTCGTTTGCACCTGCATCTTTCAACATTTGAACGATACGTCTACTCGTTGTACCACGTACAATTGAATCATCTACCAAGACAATATTCTTATCATGAACAATATCTTTAACTGCTGATAATTTAACTCTAACACCTTGTTCGCGTAATTCTTGAGTAGGTTGAATAAATGTTCTTGCAACATATTGATTCTTAACTAAGCCCATTTCATAAGGTAAACCACTTTCTTCAGCATAGCCTGATGCTGCTGATAGAGATGAGTTTGGCACACCAATGACCATATCAGCTTTGGGTGCTGGGCTCTCTGTTGCTAACTGTTTACCAGATTGCTTTCTTACTGCATGTACATTTTTTCCTGCAATTGTAGAATCTGGTCTAGCAAAATAAATGTATTCCATTGCTGAAATTGCAGTCGTTGTATGTCGTGTATATGATTCAACTCTGATACCATCGTCGTTAATGACAACATATTCTCCTGCATGAATATCTCGAACAAATTCCGCACCAAGTACATCAATTGCGCAAGTTTCACTTGCTATTATATATGCACCTGTTTTCATTTTACCAACTACAAGCGGTCTAATTGCATTTGGGTCAACAGCGCCATATAAAGCATCCTTAGTTAATAATGCAAAAGTAAATCCGCCTTTAATTTTTCTTAAACTTTCTTGTAAAGCATCTTCAAATGTTGGTGCTTTACTACGACGAATTAAATGCATAATTACTTCTGTATCTGATGAAGAATGGAAAATTGAACCTTGATGCTCTAGAGATCTTCTTAAGCTTTGTGCATTTATTAAATTACCATTATGACAAACACCAACACTCATATCATAAAAGTGATATAAAAATGGTTGAATATTCTCAATTCCTTTATTTCCTGATGTAGCATAGCGAACATGCCCAATTGCATGTTGATATGATTTAAATGATTCTAATTGAGTATCAGAAATTGCTTCTGTTAATAGACCTAGGCCACGTTCACCAATGAGGTTCTCCCCATTGGAACAAACGATGCCAGCCCCTTCTTGACCACGATGTTGTAAACTATGCAATCCCATATATGTTAGTTGTGCCGCTTCTTGGTGATTCCAAATACCGAATACGCCACACTCTTCATTTAATCCACTGATGTCATACATTTAGGAATAGCTCCTTCCCATATTTCATTGAGATTTGAAACTTCTCGTGATACCTTTATGTCATTATTAGCAACATTGAATTGGCCATTATCAGTTATTGAACCAATCTCTACAGCATTATCAATATCAAGTGTTTGACCTTCTTTAGCAATTACAATATATCGACCTTGTGTTTCACTGAATAATTGTCCATTTGATAGGTTTACATTCACATCTAAACCTAAACGATAGTGTGCGCTGAATCTTGCTAAAGTTAGTAATAATCCACCTTTACCAACTGTTTGTACATGAGATGCGACACCCGAACGAATAGCCGATTTAATTGCTTCACCTTTTTTAACTTCATCTGATAAATCAATTGCTTCAAATTCATGATTTACTTCTTTATATAATAATTTCTCTATTTGACTTCCACCAAAATCATCCTTTGTATCACCAACTAAATATACCTTGTCGTTCGCTTTTGGTGTGAAATCATTTAAGAAATCAATGTCTTCAATTAATCCAACCATACCTACGACAGGTGTTGGGAATATTGAAGTGCCTCGTGTTTCGTTATATAATGACACGTTCCCAGATACAACTGGAGTACTTAATACTTCACATGCTTCAGCCATACCTTTAGTTGAATCAGCTAATTGTTGATAAATTTCTTTCTTTTCAGGTGAACCATAGTTTAAACAGTCTGTCATAGCTAATGGTGTTGCACCCACCGAAATTAAATTACGATACGCTTCTGCAACGACCATTTTCCCACCTTCATATGGGTTATTGAATACATATCTTGCTTCACCGTCAATTGTAGATGCAATAGCTTTCTTCGTATTCTCAACACGCACAACAGAAGCTTGTAAGCCTGGTTTTACAATTGTATTAGCACCGACTTGTTGATCGTATTGTTCATATAAATAGCGCTTAGAAGCAATTGTTGGATGTTGTAACAGCTGCTCAAATACATGATTAACGTCTACATTACTATAGTCATTCTTTTCATTATTATACTCAGGTGCTTCACCTTCTAATACATATACTGGCGCTTCATCAGATAGTGGTTGAACTGGGATATCAGCATATACTTCTCCTTCATAAGACAATACAAAGCGATCTGTATCTGTTACTTCACCAATAACTGCACTATCTAATTCATGTTTATCAAATAATTCTAAAAATTTATCTTCCGTTCCCTTTTCAACAACTAATAACATACGTTCTTGTGTTTCAGAAAGCATCATTTCATATGGCGAGATACCTTGTTCACGTGTTGGCACCTTTTCAAGTTGTAAATGTAAGCCGCTTCCACCTTTGGCCGCCATTTCCGATGATGAAGAAGTTAAACCAGCAGCACCCATATCTTGAATACCTACAAGTTCATCAAATGTAATTGCTTCTAGTGTTGCTTCCATTAATTTTTTACCTACAAATGGATCACCGATTTGTACTGAAGGACGTTTACTCTCACTATCTTCACTCAATTCTTCAGAAGCAAATGTCGCACCATGGATACCATCTCTACCTGTTTTTAAACCTACATAGATGACTGAGTTGCCTACACCTTTAGCTGTACCTTTTTGTACCATATCGTGATCGATAATTCCGACACACATCGCATTTACTAAAGGATTACCATCATAACGATCATCAAATTCAATTTCACCAGCTGTAGTTGGAATACCGATACAGTTACCATAACCACCTATACCTGCAACAACACCACGTAATAAACGGCGATTTTGCTTTTCTGATAATTCACCAAAACGCAAACTATTAAGTAAATTAATTGGTCTTGCACCTATCGATACAATGTCTCTGATAATGCCACCAACACCAGTAGCAGCACCTTGATAAGGTTCGACTGCTGAAGGATGGTTATGTGATTCAACTTTAAAAACAACTGCTTGTTCATCGCCAATATCAACTACGCCTGCACCTTCACCTGGTCCCATTAATACATGACTACCTGAAGTTGGGAATTGTGTTAAGAAAGGTTTCGAATGTTTATACGAACAATGTTCACTCCACATTACAGAAAAAATACCTATTTCAGTAAAATTTGGTTCACGACCTAGAATTTCACACACTTTATCATATTCTTTATCACTTAAACCCATATCTTGATATAGTTTTTCTAACTTAATTTCCTCTGCACTAGGTTCAATAAATTTAGACATTTTGTTCCCTCCAACTATTTACCATTGCTTCAAATAATTTTACGCCACTATCTGTACCTAAGATTGATTCAATTGCACGCTCTGGATGAGGCATCATTCCACAAACATTACCTTGTTCATTGACGATTCCTGCAATGTCATTATATGAACCATTAGGATTTTCATTATATTTTAAAATGATTTGATTATTAGCTTCTAAATCTTTATACATTGCATCAGTACAATAGTAGTGACCTTCACCATGGGCTACTGGATAAATAACATCTTCATTTTCTTCGTATAAATTAGTGAATGGTGTTTGGTTATTAACAATTTTTAACGATTCATTTCTGCTTACAAACAAATGTGAATCATTGTGCAATAAAGCGCCTGGTAACAGTCCTATTTCTGTCAAAATTTGAAACCCATTACAAACTCCTAGCACTGGCTTACCTTCATCTGCAAAGCGTTTTACTTCATTAATAATTGGAGCAACACTCGCCATTGCACCTGAACGTAAATAATCACCGAATGAGAAACCACCTGGAATTAGTACGCCGTCATATCCAGCTAATGATGTATTTCTATAATCAACGTAATCAGCCTCTACACCTGTTTTTAAAGCTGCATTATACATATCTCTGTCGCAGTTAGAGCCTGGAAATTTAAGCACTGCAAATTTCATTATGCTTTCTCTCCTTCTTCCAACACTTTATAGCTATATTCTTCAATAACTGTATTGGCAAATAATTTTTCACTTAAAGTAGTAATAACATTATGAACCGCTTCATCTGTAGCCTCATCTACTGTCATATATAAGACTTTACCTACACGAATATCATTAACTTGTTTATAACCTAAATCATGAACCGCACGATTTAAAGCTTGCCCTTGTGTATCTAATACCTGTGGTTGTAATGTGATGTGTAATTCGATAGTTTTCATTATTATAATGCCTCCAGTTTATTTAAAAATGTTTGATAAGTTTCAATAATTGAACCAGTGTCTTCACGATATACGTCTTTGTCAAAGTTAGTATCACTATTTTTATCCCAAATACGACATGTATCAGGTGAAATTTCATCTGCAAGGATCACACGTCCGTCTTGCGTTCTACCAAATTCGATTTTAAAGTCTACTAATCTCAATCCCATTTCATCCATTAATTGTACTAATTTAGCATTGATGGCTTTAGCAGATTGCTTTAAAACTTCTACTTCAGATTCACTTGCAAGATTTAATAAACCAATGTGATCTTCAGTAATAAGCGGATCATTTAAATCATCATTCTTATAGAAGAATTCAACTAAAGGTGTCTCAAATACATGACCTTTATCAAAGCCTAAACGCTTTGTAATTGATCCAGCTGCAATATTTCTTACCACCACTTCTAACGGAATTATTTCTACAGCTTCAACAAGTTGTTCTGTTTCAGAAATTTGTTCAATAAAATGACTACCAATTCCTTCTTTTTTAATATAGTCAAATATTCTTGAAGTGATTTGGTTGTTCAGACGACCTTTACCTTCGATATGATCTTTTTTGGCACCGTTACCTGCAGTAACTTCATCTTTATACTCAACTCTTAATACATTTTCTGTATCAGTTGAATAGATACGTTTCGCTTTTCCTTCATATAACAAGGACATTAGTGATGTCTCCCTTCAAATTTGTGTAGCAAGTCTACTTCTTGTTGTTCAATATCATCTGTTAGTACGGTTAAATGACCCATCTTTCTATCTGGTTTACGTACGTTCTTACCATATATGTGGACATGCCATTCTGGGTGTTCTGAAAATTGATCCTCTAAAATATCTAAATCTCTGCCTAATAAATTCATCATAATAGCTGGCTTTAAAAGTTCGATAGACTCAGGTAATTTTTGACCAGTAATTGCCAATATATGACTATCAAATTGCGAATAATCACAAGCTTCTATTGAATAATGACCTGAGTTATGTGGCCTTGGCGCAATTTCATTAACATAGAGTTTATTGTCTGTATCGATAAAGAACTCTACTGTGAATGTACCAACAAAATGAATCTTTTCGATTATCTTGTTAACTTCATTACGGGCTTCCTGTTCTTTGTCTACACGTGCAGGAACAATTGTTTTAAATAATATTTGATTTTGATGTTCATTTTCTTGTAATGGGAAATAAGTAATTTGATTGTCATTTCCGATTGTTACTGTTAAAGAAACTTCTTTATACAAATCTAAATACTTCTCTGCAACACATTCTTGATTCGAAATGAGTTCTTGTGCTTCTTCTAAATCCATTTCATCTCTGACTAAAATTTGACCTTTACCGTCATAGCCACCAAATCGTGTCTTAACGATAAACGGATAACCAATTTCTGCTACAGCCTGAGTTATGTCATTTTTTTCCGTTAATTGTACAAACGGCGCAATTTGAGTATTTGCTTTTTGTAATGTTTCTTTTTCGGTTAATCTATCCTGTAACAATTGGATTGCTTCATAACCTTGAGGAACGTTATATTTTGAGACTAGTGTTTGTAGTTGGTTAGCTGAAATATTTTCAAATTCATAAGTGATGACATCTGATGCTTCTCCTAATGACTCCAAAGCTGCTAAATCATCATAGTTTGCATTGATAAATTGATGTGCAACATGTTGACATGGACAATCAGCATCTGGGTCTAAGACAATAACTTTATAACCCATTTTTTGTGCGGATTGTGCCATCATCTTACCTAATTGACCTCCGCCTATGATGCCAATTGTTGAGCCGAATTTTAACTTATTGAAGATCATGCTGCATTTCACTCACTTTCTCGACTAACGATTTTTCATAATTTTCCAAATTCTTTTGGATTGTTTCATTACCGATACTTAACATTCTGGCTGCAAGTATTCCGGCATTTTTCGCACCAGCTTTACCAATTGCTGTTGTAGCGACTGGGATACCACCTGGCATTTGCACGATTGAGAGTAAAGAATCCAGTCCTTTTAAACTCTTCGATTCGATAGGCACACCAATGACTGGCAATGTTGTCATAGAGGCCACCATTCCTGGTAAATGCGCTGCGCCTCCAGCACCTGCAATAATGACATCATAACCATTCGCTCTCGCTTCATTTGAAAATTCAAACATTAATTGAGGCGTACGATGTGCGGAAACTACTTTTTTATCGTACGGTATTCCAAATTGGTCTAACATTTGGCAACTCTCTTTCATTGTTTCCCAATCAGAAGAACTACCCATAATGACTACCACTTTCAAGTTGAACACCCTTTCAGATATTTGAAATAATACTGCTAATAGTTGTATATTACAGATATAGCATAACAACTAAACTATGCTTTTTCAATCAAAAATCGAACTTTATTTTAAAAAAATAACTCAATCTACGTCTTTTGGTTGAAATTTATGCTGTGTTTTATGTTAAAGTTAAGTTAAGGAAGTAAAGTGAAGTTTAAACATTCGAGGAGGACATATTTACATGGTCGCAAAAATATTAGATGGAAAACAAATTGCAAAAGATTATAGACAAGGTCTAAAAGATCAAGTCGAAGCATTACAAGCAAAAGGTTTCACTCCAAAGTTATCAGTAATTCTTGTTGGTAATGATGGCGCGAGTCAAAGTTATGTTAATTCTAAAAAGAAAGCTGCAGAAAAAATTGGTATGATTTCAGAAATCGTCCATTTAGATGTAACTGCTACTGAAGCGGAAGTTCTTGGAGAACTTAAACGCTTAAACGAAGATGAAACAGTAAGTGGTATATTAGTACAAGTACCACTCCCTAAACAAGTGAGTGAACAAAAGGTTTTAGAAGCAATCAACCCAGCAAAAGACGTTGATGGATTCCATCCTGAAAATATTGGTAAACTTTATATCGATGAGCAAACTTTTGTACCTTGTACACCTTTAGGTATTATGGAAATATTAAATCATGCAGATATCGATATTGAAGGTAAAGAAGCAGTAATTATTGGACGTAGCCATATTGTTGGACAACCAGTATCAAAATTATTGCTACAAAAAAATGCGACTGTTACGATTCTTCATTCAAGAACAAAAGACATGCATAAACATTTAAAAGATGCAGATATTATTGTAAGTGCCGTTGGTAGACCTGGTCTCGTTACAAAGGATGATGTTAAAGAAGGTGCTGTTGTTATTGACGTCGGAAATACACCTGATGAAAATGGTAAATTAAAAGGCGACGTCGAATATGATGAAGTGAAAGAAATTGCCGGTGCAATCACTCCAGTCCCAGGTGGCGTTGGTCCAATGACAATCACAATGGTATTAAATAATACATTAATTGCAGAAAAATTACGTAGAGGTATTGAGTAAGATAATAGTCTAGATGTTAAGATATTTATCCAGTTAAAAAGGCAATTTCTATCGAATGTGATAGAAATTGCCTTTTCCTTTTATTATTTGCTACACAGGTGTTTGGCTTTTCGAACATCATAACCTATTCGTACTAAACAAATAATGATGTTTTCACTATAAAAATGCCACCCCAAGAGATTAATTTAATCTTAGGGGTGGCATTATTCTGAGGTTTAACTCCCAGTCACTTCTATATATCATTTTTAAAGGGGTAACTTGGTTTTAACGTTATATAAATTATACACCAACACTTAATTTTGGAATAAATGATTCAAAATGTACACGCTCTGATGCTACTCCAATTTCTTTTAATATACTGATGATGGATTTCAAGAACTCTGTTCCACCACAAACATAAATTTCTGTATCATCTGTTAAATACTGTTTTAAATATTCAGCATCGATATAACCATTTTGATTTTTGTCGTGAATGATATAATTAGCATTATCTTCATTATTTGCAATTTTAGATAGCTTTTCTTGGAATGGAATTTGGTCAATATCATTCGTGTTTTGAATGAATTGTGCTGTTCCTTGACTAGATACAACGTGTCTAAACATTGGAACTAATGGCGTTACACCGATTCCTGAACCGATAAACAATTGTGGTTTAGACACATGATTTAATGTAAAGTCACCAACTGGTGCAGATAAATTAATCATATCACCAACTTTGAACTCATCGTGTAAAATTGTTGAAACTTCTCCTTCATTATTCTCTGTAACATCTCTTTTAACAGCAAAACTTAATTGATCAACATTACCTTCTACAATAGAATAATGACGTTTTGCACGATATGGTAATTTCTCACTTTCAACATCAACCGTAATATATTGTCCTGGCTCAAATTGACTTAAATCTATTTCAGTTGATTTAATCGTAAATAACTTAATATTGTCAGTAACTTGCTCTATATCAATGAGTTCGAATGGTTTGAAACCACTCCATGCCATTTGTTCATATATTTCTTTTTCAACTGAGATAAACACATTTGCAATTTCACCATAAGCTTTTGTCCAAGTTTGAACGATTGGATTATCATTTTCCAAACTTAGCACATGTTCAATTGCAGCAATTAAATTTTCACCAACTATATCATAACCTGCTGGCGGTACTTGTAGCGCACAATGCTTATATGCAATCTCTTTTACTACTGGTAAAATACGCGTTAAATCTTCAATATTTAATGCAGCAGCTAATACACTTTGAGCTAATGCTGTGGATTGAAGCCCTCTCTTTTGATTCGTTTGGTTAAACATATTTTTTAATTCTGGATGTTGATTAAACATTCTTTTGTAGAAAAATGACGTGATTTCTGTACCCTTTTCTTGTAATACTGGCACCGTTTCTTTAATAATTGCTTTTTCGTTCTCTGTTAACATACTTGACACTCCCCTAGCCATTTATTCTTTATTTCACAAATTAGTTTAATACAATTAATTTACATTTGAAAGGTTTACGTGATAAAATTCACAAAAAGTTCAATTTACTAAATTTTAACTGAAATTTTCATTTAAATTTAAAGTCGTACGGTATATTAAGACTATAGTATGATGATTTTAAACGTAGATTACAGTATAGTTAAGTTAAATAAATCAATGGCTTTCATTCGGAGGTTAGCGTTATGAACAAATTATTACAGTCTTTATCAGCATTAGGTGTTTCCGCAACGCTTGTTACACCTAACCTAAGCGCAGAAGCTACTGATAACTCTATTCCAGAATTAAAAGGTACAAAAGATACAATTATACATAAGGGAGAAGCATATCAACCATTAAAAGGTGTCCGTGCGTTTGACAAAGAAGATGGCGACCTGACACATAAAATAACTGTAGATGGTGATATTGATACTTCAAAGCCAGGAAAATATAAAGTCGTTTATAAAGTTGAAGATTCAGATGGTGCAATTGGAAAATCAACACATTATATAGAAGTAAAATAATCAACTAAATTACGTTAAATTGCTTCCAATATACCTATATAAACAACTAAAATTATCCATTATATTAAAATATGGCACTTTTCACAAAATGTACACATAATTTTAACAAATCTTTAAAAGCCCGTCAGACCTTGAGTCTGTTGGGCTTGTTTTAATTTTACAATAATTTTTTCCTCAGAAAGACTTGTAAATATTGCGTAATATCTTAAAATTGATGGTAAGCCCTACAATTGTAGTATTAGGAGGTCAAAAAAGTGTCAAAATTTAAGTCTTTGCTTCTACTCTTTGGCTCACTAATTTTACTTAGTGGCTGTTCCAATGTAGAAGTTTTAAACCCAAAAGGGCCGATGGCAAGTGACTCGAAGTTCTTGATTATCTATTCAATCATCTTCATGCTTGTTATTATTGCCGCGGTGCTTATCATGTTCGCTGTGTTCTTATTCAAATACAGAATAGGAAATACATCAGAATCTGGTAAAATGCACCACAACTCTTTACTTGAAACAATTTGGTTTATTGTTCCTGTGATTATCGTAATTGCTTTAGCCATTCCAACGGTTAAATCACTTTACGAATACGAAAAACCACCGGCTAAAGAAGATGACCCACTTGTTGTTTACGCTACGAGTGCTGGTTATAAATGGTTCTTTAGTTACCCTGAAGAAAAAATCGAAACAGTTAATCACTTAACTATTCCGAAAGATCGTCCGGTTATCTTTAAACTCCAATCTATGGATATGATGACTAGTTTCTGGATTCCACAATTAGGTGGTCAGAAATACGCGATGACTGGTATGACGATGGACTGGACGTTAACTGCTGATAAAGAAGGTACGTTCAGAGGTCGTAACTCAAACTTCAATGGTGAAGGTTTCGCTCGTCAAACATTTGACGTTCACTCAGTAAGTCAAAGTAAATTCAAGGATTGGGTTAAAGATGCTCAAAGTCAAAAAGTATTAGATCAAGATACATTTGACAAGCAACTTTTACCTACTACTGAAAACAAAAACTTAACTTTCAGTGGTACGCACATGGCGTTTGTTGACCCTGCTGCAGATCCTGAGTATATCTTCTATGCTTATGATCGCTATAATTACGTACAAAAAGATCCAAACTTCAACTCTGAAAAACAAATTACAGAGGATATATTAGATAAACCGGATCAACCTGCACGTAAACCACAGATTACAAACGCTAACTACGAACGTCATGGTATGAAAGCCATGATCTTAGGCAACAAAGAGCCATATGATGGTAAATTCAAGAAAGATGAATCACATAATATGGACGAAATGGAAAAAATCTCAAAAGGTGCTAAAGATAAAGAAGCATCTAAAATTGAGAACAAAGATCAAGAGCATGGAGGTGGACATTAATGAATTTTCCATGGGATCAATTGATCGTTCATGGTAACTGGATGATTACAATGGCACAAATTGGTGCGCCATTCTTAGTTATCGGTGTGATCGCAGTAATTACTTACTTCAAGTTATGGAAATATCTTTACAAAGAATGGTTCACATCTGTCGACCATAAGAAGATTGGTGCAATGTACCTAATCTGTGCAGTATTAATGTTCGTTCGTGGTGGTATTGACGCATTACTTATTCGTGCTCAATTAACAATTCCAGATAATAAATTCTTAGAATCAAACCACTATAACGAAATCTTTAGTACGCACGGCGTTATCATGATTATCTTTATGGCAATGCCTTTCGTATTTGGTTTATGGAACGTAGTTGTACCATTACAAATTGGTGCACGCGACGTTGCATTCCCTGTATTGAACAGTATTAGTTTCTGGTTATTCTTCGCAGGTATGATTTTATTCAACCTTTCATTTATCGTAGGTGGATCACCTGCTGCTGGTTGGACAAACTATGCTCCACTTGCCGGAGAATTTAGTCCAGGACCTGGGGTTAACTATTACCTAATAGCAATCCAGATTTCTGGTATCGGAACATTAATGACAGGTATTAACTTCTTCGTAACAATACTTAGATGTAAATCACCTACAATGAAATTTATGGAAATGCCAATGTTCACTGTAACAACTTTCATCACTGCATTGATTGTTATCTTGGCATTCCCTGTGTTAACAGTTGCTTTAGCATTATTCACTACAGACAGAATTTTTGGAACAGCATTCTTCACCGTTGCTGACGGTGGTATGCCAATGTTATGGGCTAACTTCTTCTGGGTATGGGGGCACCCTGAAGTATATATCGTTATCCTACCGGCATTTGGTATATATTCTGAAATCATTCCTACATTTGCTCGTAAACGTTTATTCGGACACCAAAGCATGGTGTGGGCAACTGCAGGTATTGCATTCTTAAGTTTCTTAGTTTGGGTTCACCATTTCTTCACAATGGGTAATGGTGCTTTGATTAACTCATTCTTCTCAATTACAACAATGTTAATTGGTATACCAACCGGTGTTAAACTATTTAACTGGTTGTTCACTTTATACCAAGGTCGTATTAGTTTTGAATCGCCAATGTTATTCTCATTAGCCTTCATCCCTAACTTCTTATTAGGTGGGGTTACTGGTGTAATGTTAGCGATGGCTGCAGCAGACTATCAATACCATAATACTTATTTCTTAGTGGCACACTTCCACTACACATTAGTTACTGGTGTTGTATTTGCCTGTCTTGGTGCTTTAATCTTCTGGTATCCTAAGATGACTGGTTATAAATTAAATGAGACATTAAACAAATGGTGTTTCTGGTTATTCATGATCGGATTTAACGTTTGTTTCTTACCACAATTCGTACTTGGATTAGATGGTATGCCTCGTCGTTTATACACTTATATGCCAGAAGATGGTTGGTGGTTATTAAACGTAATCTCAACTATCGGTGCCCTATTAATGGCATTAGGCTTCATGTTCTTAGTAGCAAGTATCGTATACAGTTTCTTCAAAGCACCACGTGAAGCAACTGGTGATAACTGGGATGGTTTAGGTCGTACTTTAGAGTGGTCTACTGCATCAGCAATTCCACCTAAATACAACTTCGCAATCACTCCAGATTGGAATGACTATGATACATTTGTTGATATGAAAGAACACGGTCGTCATTATTTAGAAAACCATAATTACAAAGATATTCATATGCCTAACAACACTGCTGTTGGTTTATGGATGGGTATCTTTATGACGATTGGTGGTTTCTTCTTAATATTTGAAACTATCATTCCAGCAATTCTTTGCTTAATTGGTATCTTCGGAACAATGATTTACCGCAGTTTCCAAGTCGACCATGGTTACCATATCCATGCAGAAGAAGTTGCTGAAACTGAAAAACGTTTACGTGAAGCACGTATAAAAGAAAGGGAGGCTGTAAGTCATGAGTCATGATGCTAACACAATAGATTCTCGTTCGCATGAAGGTAATTTGAATAAACTTGGCTTTTGGATTTTCCTTACAGCAGAATTCTCATTATTTGGTACGTTATTTGCAGCTTTACTGACATTACAACATGGTGGCGACTATGCTGGTAAAATGACTACTGAGTTATTTGAATTACCACTTGTATTAATAATGACATTCTCGTTATTAATTAGTTCTTATACTTGTGGTATTGCAATTTACTACATGAGACAAGAAAAGCAAAAACTAATGATGATTTGGATGATTATCACTGTATTGCTTGGTGTAGTGTTCGTTGGTTTTGAAATCTATGAATTTGCTCACTATGCACATGAAGGTGTTAATCCAACTATTGGTTCTTATTGGTCTAGTTTCTTTATTCTATTAGGAACACATGGTGCCCACGTTTCATTAGGTATTGTTTGGATTACATGTTTATTAATCCAAATTGCAATGCGAGGGTTAAATAAAGATAATGCTCCTAAATTATTTATAGTAAGTTTATACTGGCACTTTTTAGATGTTGTGTGGATTTTCATCTTCACTGCCGTATATATGATAGGGATGGTGTATAGCGGATGAATACAATAGTAAAACACACTGTAGGCTTTATCGCTTCTATCGTTCTAACTATCTTAGCAATATTCGTAACATTGTATACTTCAATGTCATTGAACGCTAAGATTACAATTATTTTCGGATTTGCTTTCATTCAAGCAGCTGTTCAATTATTAATGTTCATGCACTTAACTGAAGGTAAAGACGGTAACGTCCAAGGATTCAAAGTAGTATTTGCGATTATCATTACTTTAATCACTGTTATTGGTACGTACTGGGTTATGCAAGGTGGACACTCAAGTCACTTATAATCCAAAGTAAAAGACTTCTCTTCGGAGAAGTCTTTTTTTATTGTTATGATTTAAAGTGCTTCACAACATTTATTCTTTATTTCATTGTAAAATAATATTATAAGCAAAGTATTTTATTCTTATTATAGGAGGCTATTTATAATGTCTAATAAATTACCAATTATTATTGATACTGATCCAGGTATAGATGATGCTGCTGCCATTAGCATTGCGCTGAACCATCCTGAATTAGATGTAAAAATGATTACCACAGTTAATGGAAATGTAGGAATTGATAAAACTACTGCAAATGCTTTGAAACTCAAACAATTTTTCAATAGCGATGTACCGGTTTATCAAGGCGCTGCACATCCATTGTTAACAGATATCGTTGATGCAAGTGTTGTCCATGGTGAGTCTGGCATGAATGGTTATGACTTCCCTGCTATTGATCAATCGGCCATAAGTGATGTTCATGCTGTAGAAGCAATGAAAACATTACTGTTACAAAGTGACACCCCTATCACACTTGTACCTATTGGACCACTTACGAATATTGCACTACTACTCTCTACATATCCAGAAGTAAAACAACATATCCGTCAAATCGTGCTCATGGGCGGCAGTGCTGGTCGAGGAAATATCACACCATTAGCAGAATTTAATATATTCTGTGACCCTGAGGCTGCACAAATTGTCTTTAATTCAAACCTACCCATTACTATGGTTGGTCTAGATGTTGCTAGAAGTTCTACACTCAGTCATGCTACTGTTAATCAATTAAATCAGTTAAATCAAACTGGCAAAATGTTACATCAATTATTCAGACATTATCGTGGCGATGATTTTGAGAAAGGTACAAACGTTTATGATGCTTATACCATTCTCTATTTATTACATCCTGACAAATTTGAAACAGCTCAAGCAAATGTACAAATAGAAGTATCAGGCCAATTAACTAAAGGTGCAACTGTGACTGATTTTAAATCACCACAGCCAAATTGTACTGTTGTATTATCAATTGATCCTGAAATTTTCAAAAATTTATTTATAGATTCCCTCCAACATTGCATCTAATATACTAATCATATACAAAAAGGTTAAGACAATTTCATCTCATTGTCTTAACCTTTTGTTTTGGTTCATCATAAATACTTACATAAAGTTATTGATTGCCCACTTGATAAGGAACACCCACCTCATTATATGTACCAATCTGATTCAAAATATTTTTGTATATATATTCTAATAAATTTTCATTTTTAAAATCAAATGTCTCATAGTTAGAACCTAATACAATGATATAACGATTATTAAAATATACTGTGAACGTCTGTCCAAAAAACTTACCATTTATCCTATTCTTATCAGCAAAAGTATAAAAACCATATCTATATGGAATTGGATACGACTTTGTGTAGCTTTCATGAATTAATGGCCCTGTCACTTGGCTATTGAAAAATTGATTGTTTTGTAAACCATAGACTAATTTACACATATCTAGTGGTGTCATATAAAGATTACCAGCACCATAATAATGATTTAAATATTTCGTACGTTGTGCATGTGGTTGCTCACTACCTTCATTCAATTTATAACCCGTTGCCATTTTAAACTTGAAATTTGGATTATTATAGAATGCAGTATGTTGTAAATGTAATGGTTTTAACAAACGTTGATCAAAATTCTCCTCGAAAGATTTACCAGTGATCGTTTCGATAATTTGTGCAAGCACTAAATAATTCGCATCATTATAACGATATTTATTATAATAAGCCTCATCTATGCCTTGTTTGTGGATCGCAGTGACAGCATCATCTAACTTTTTGTATTTTAAGTTAGGTTTATATTTTGCTAAACCACTCTTATGAAAAATTAACTGTTTTACGGTAATTGGTTTATCTGTTTTAAACCATGGTATATACGTTTCGATAGATTGATTTATATCAACTTTATGTTCTTCTTCAAGTTGCTTAATCATTATACCAGTTGTTAGTTTTTGTACAGAGCCAGTTAAATACATTGTGTCGGGCTTATTCGTCCGATTTTTTGTAAAGTTTTGCAAACCGTAACCTTTGTTTAACTTCAATTGGCCATTTTCATATATTGTTGCCGTTCCGTTATATTCATTTTCACTCAAATAATGATCAATATCCTTAATTTGCGGAGAATTACTCATAACTGTCGGAAGCTTTAAGGTTATATGTGATTCATTATTTTTTCTATCTAAATTCTGTTGCTGATTATTCGTGATGCGTGTTTCATTTTTGTTGTGAAATACCTGTATGCTTGTGTAATAAGCCATTAGGAAAATTCCAGTGATCAAAAAAACTGCAATAATTGTACGTATAATTGTTCTTGTTGTCATTCATGTTGCCTCTATACGTCTTATTTTATTGAATCAATATATTGATTCACAAATTCAGTTGATATTTTATCGATATCTTCTACATTTAAAGAGAAATAAATTTTCATTTTTGGTTCTGTACCTGATGGTCTTAATGCAATGAATCCTTCATCAAAAACAAATCTGATTAAATTAGCTTTAGGAAGTGTTAATGATTCTGTTGTTCCCTTTACTTTATCTGTTAAATATCCTGATTCATAATCTTCAACCTTTTTAACTTCTAAACCACATAAAGTTGAAAGTTCATTACTTCTAAAGTAATTCATAATACGATTAATTTTTTCGACACCTTCTGTCCCTTCAAAAGATGGCGCCAGTGTTCTATCCTTAAATGCACCAATATTTTTATAAATATCTTCCATCTCATCTTTGAATGTCAAACCATTATTAGCAAGCAAATTCTTATACTTAATTAATAGAGGTACAATCTGAATTGCATCTTTATCTCTTGAAATCGTTTGTGCTAAGTAACCATGACTTTCTTCAAATGCTAGTAATAGTTGTTGTTCATTTTTATTTTCCTTCTCTTCTAAAAGATGAGATATAAATTTAAAGCCAGTTAAGACATTATTTACTTCAACATCTAATGCAAGCGCTAATCTCTCTGCTAATTCACTTGTAACTATTGATTTAATAATAAATTGAGACTTGTTTGCATCAGCTAAATCTTGAAATCTTAATTTCATTAATAACAAGCCAATTTCATTACCATTGAAATAACGATAATTATGATTATCATATCGTTCAATAAATCCAAGGCGATCAGCATCTGGATCTGTTGCAATAATCATTTGTGCATCAGTTTCATTTGCCAATGCTAAACCACGCTCAAACGCTGCTTCATCTTCAGGATTCGCAATTGCAACAGTTGGAAAATTACCATCCGGTAACGATTGTTCTGTCTCTATAACATAATTATTGTATTCAAGTTCTGATAATATCTCGGATACAACTGGTAAACTTGTACCATGTAGACTGGTTAAAACAACTTTAGAATCTTTAATATCGATTGAACCAACAAGTTGCTTTACATTTTCTTTATAGGCATTGGTCAAATCTTCATTAATATATAAAATTTGCTCTTGCTCGACTTGTTGTTCGAAGTCACCTTTTTCAATTTCTAAAGGAGATTGTATACGATTTATGTATGAGCTGAGTTCTTCTGATTGTTCCGGTAACAACTGGCCACCTTTTGCGTCATATATTTTAATACCATTATAATTTTTAGGATTATGGCTCGCTGTAATCATTACGCCTGCATCAGCCTTTAAATGTCTAACTGCAAATGATAATTCAGGCGTTGACTTATAATCTTTTGCTAATATTGGCGTTACACCATTCTGAGCTAAGACACTGGCCATTTCTTGTGAAAATGCCTTAGATAATAATCTAGTATCAAAGTGAATGACTACATTCGCACCTGTTACCTGCTCATTTAAGTACTGTGCAAGTCCCAAAGCAACTTTACGCACTGTAAATGCATTAAGTCTAGCAGGACCTAATCCAAATGTACTTCTTATGCCAGCAGTACCAAACGTTAAGTCACCTTCAAATGCTGCAGCTCTTTCTGTTTCAGTTTGTTCATTATAAAATGGTTTAACTAAACTCTCATCTAATTTATCTAACCATAGTTGTTTCATTCTCTGAGTTCCTCCTTATATCAATCACACAAGGTTAATAATAATTTTCATATTTTAATATTAATATATTTATCATTATATCGTATGTCTTTAAAGAAATCATTTTTCAGACGTGCCATCAATTATTTAACAATAAATCTTAGTTGTGCAAAATTATTGTTTACCCCTATTTTTTAACTTAAACAAAATTCCTTAAATTTACGACTATATTCTTAGTTGAATTTTTTTAATGTTAGTTATAAAATTATAAGTTATAGTACATTTTCTTCTTTACAATAATTTAACAAAGTTAAAAAGAACTATAACTTTCAGAAAAATATAGTAATATGTACAAATCATATGCATGGGGAGCTTCAAACATGAATAAATTTTTTAAATATTTTTTAATATTTCTATCTTTAATTCTTGTAGTTGTTCCAGTAATATTTGCTGTTATTTTATTAAAATCATCCCAAGGTGCTTTTGAAAATTCATTTAACAATGGAGATTCTTCGCGACAATCCAATATTCGTAGCGAAAAGGTGAATCCTTCAAAAGACCCGGTTTCTATTTTATTTTTAGGTATCGATGAAAATAGTGGGCGTGAGAAAAATGGGCAAACTACTGAACATTCAAGAACAGACGCAATGATTTTATCCACTTTTAATGCAGATAAAAACCAAATCAGAATGCTAAGCATTCCTCGAGACACAATTAGTTATATTCCAAAAGTCGGATTCTACGATAAAATTACACACGCGCACGCATACGGTGGCCCTACTGCTTCAATGGACTCAGTAGAAGCAACACTAAACGTTCCAGTTGATTATTACGTTAGAATTAATATGGAAGCATTCGTAGATGCAGTCAATGAACTTGGTGGTATTTACTATAAAGTACCCTACGATATAAATGAACCAAACACGAATGATACAGGAAAGATTAAAGTCAAGAAAGGCTACCAAAAATTAAATGGTGATCAAGCGCTAGCTGTAGCTAGAACAAGACACCATGACTCTGATTTAAAACGTGGTCAAAGACAAATGGACTTATTGAAGATATTATTCGCAAAAGCTCAAAAATTAGATTCATTTGATAAATTAGACGATGTCATTCAAATCGTCGGAGATAATTCGAAGCACAATTTTAGTTCCAAAGAAGTAAAGGCATTAGCAACTAAATATTTACAAAATGATATCGATATTAAAAGTAAGCAACTTAAAGGTGAAGATGATTATTTAGATGGTATTTATTATTATAATCCTAGCCTTAAAAGTATTATGAGTACATCCAACTTATTAAGAAAAGACTTAGGTTTACCAAAAATTAAAGATAAAGATGACTTTTTAAATAAACGTGTGAAAGATTTTTATGGTACACTCGTACCACAGACAGAAATTGATAAGAGCTTATTGCGTAAAAATCAAAACGATAGCTCAGATGATAGTGACAATCAACAAGATTCAACATCTACCGAACAAAATAATTCTACTGAGTCGCCTGATTCAACACAAGACAATACCAGCCAACAATATGACTCAAGTCAAGATCAATCAAATTCTCAACAAAGTGACGTTGACCAACAACAAGACGCTAACCAACAACAGCAAAATGATGTAAATCAACAACAGGCACCATCCGCAGAACCTTCACAACAAGCGCCTACCGGAGACGTGCCTACTAACCAATATTAATCTGTAGAAAGGAGCTCAAATGATGTCGCGAAAAACATATGAAAAACTTGCACACGTTAATGGGATGTTCAATGTTTTAGAACAACAATTGATTCACAGTAAAGATATGGCATTATTTAGAAATGAATTTTTCTATGTAAACCATGAACATCGTGAAAATTATGAAGCATTGCGTATTTACTATAAAGATAGTGATGAAAATCCAGTTGTTGACGGTGCATGTTATATTGTTGCCCTTCCAGAAATATTTGATAAAGTAGATGTGTTTGAATCTGAATTGCCATTTACATGGGTTTATGATCAAAACGGTATTACAGAAACAATGAAACAAATCAGTATACCTATCCAATATTTAATTGCAGCTGCTTTAGAAGTAACAGATGTCCATCTTTTCAAACCATCAGGTTATACAATGGGAATGAATAATTGGAATATTGCACAAATGCGTATTTTTTGGCAATATACTGCAATCGTTAGAAAAAATGCACAGTAAGCTACTACCCTATCGTATAAACGGTAGGGTTTTTTTAATAATCACAAGTCAGGAGATAAAAATATGTTTGAAATTGTAAGAAACGAGAAAATGATGAATGATGCGTTAGACATTAGAAAAGAGGTTTTTGTAGAAGAACAAGGCGTACCTATTGATAATGAAATAGATGAATTTGAAACCATCGCCACACATATTATTGGATACGACCAACACGGAACCCCTTTTGCGACAGCTCGCTTTAGAAATGTAGATAATGTGGCGAAGATAGAACGTGTAGCTATTCTAAAGCAGTACCGTAAACACGGGTATGGCAAACAACTCATGCAAGCCATAGAACATGCCACTGTTGATGAAGGTTACGATACAGTTAAACTTAATGCACAATGTCACGCTCAAGCATTTTATGAATCAATAGGTTATCTTTCATATGGTTCAGTATTTTTGGAAGAAGGTATTGAACATATCGCCATGAAAAAATCTATAAAATAAACTTAATCTAAGAATTACATTTAAACTTCATTTATCATTTGTAATATTTAATATAGTGTAATTTTATAACAATATATTATTAAAGCGTTATAACGCTTTAATTAATATTTTCTTAATTATCCGACATTGAATAAGATTAATTTTATATTACAAAATGATGAAATTAAACAACTCATACTTTAGACGTATTATAATGACACTAAATAATTTTGTTAAAGGGGCAGTTTAATGATTAATAAAAAGTTTACTTATAAAGTACCATCAATTGTAGCACTTACGTTTGCAGGTACTGCTTTGACAACTCATCATGCTCATGCAGCAGAAAATACACAAGATCAAACAAAAAATAAAAATGTGTTAAACGATGAGCAAACTCAACAACAAGGTAAGCAAATTCAAGCAGAAATTAGTAAACCAACAACTAATATTTCTGGAACACAGGCCTACCAAGACCCTACGCAAGTTAAGTCACAAGATGCTGATCAAGTATCTAATTATGATGCACTTCTAGATGATTTAAACAGCGACTCAACAGAAGAAGCAAATACATACACAAATGAAACAGCTTCAAATTCAGAAACTGATGCTGTTACAACTCAACAATCAGATGCGACAGCTGATCAACAAAATTCTAAAGTTAACGATGAAAGCTCAACTCAAGAAGATATGTCTTCTAAAGATGAAACAACAGCTGATCATACAACCACTCAAGAGAATTCATCTGCTGAATCTCAAGATATGAAGTCTCAAGACTCAAATGCAACTGAAGATGCGACAACTAACAGCAATACTTCAGAAAGCTCAGTTAATGAACAACAAAGTACTGAAGATACAACTGAACAGTCAGCACAACTTGATACAAATAACACTAATGTTGAAGCAACACAACAAGACGAAGCTCCAACTACATCAAACAGTAATGTTGCAACACAAGAGAGTGATGCTAATTCTGATCAAGCTTCTACTTCAACAAATGAAGTGAAATCAGATGATAATGAAGAGGATACATCAGCAAAGAAACAAGATGATAATACTACTGATGAGCAAATTTCTAGTGATTCAACAGTAAACGCGAATCAAGTTAAAGATAGTGCTGATTCAACAGCTTCAACTCAAGACACTAATGATAACAACAGTGCATTAGAAACTAATCATGAAGATGGCGCTGTTGCAGTAGCTACTAAATCAGATTCAACAGACAATGCTTTAGAGTCAAATGAGCAAACTACAACTACTGAACCAGTTGCAAGAAAGGTAGCAGTAGCATCAAACAACGACACAGATGAAGACACTACATCTGATGTAACACCTATGTTAAGAACTGCTAATTACACTGCGAATACTTCACAAGCTACAACTACACGTGCTGCAGTTAAAAAAGAAGCAACTACTAAGTCAACATTGCAAAGATATACACCACAAGTCAATTCATCAATCAATAATTATATCCGTAAAAATAACTTTACGGCACCAAATTATGAACAAGATATTGCTAGTTATTTACCACAATATAACTATCGCTATGGTAAACCTGAAGGAATCGTTATGCATGATACAGCAAATGATAATTCAACAATTACTGGCGAAGTTAACTATATGAAGAATAATTACAATAGTGCTTTCGTTCATGCGTATGTTGACGGTAATAGAATTATTGAAACTGCGAATACAGATTATTTAGCTTGGGGTGCAGGTGCTCCTGCTAACGAACGTTTCATTCATGTTGAATTAGTACACACACATGATTATGATTCATTTGCACGCTCTATCAATAACTATGCTGATTATGCCGCAACTAATTTACGTTACTATGGTTTGAAACCTGATAGCGCTGAATATGATGGTGCTGGAACAGTGTGGACACACAAAGCTGTAAGTACTTATTTAGGTGGCACGGATCACAGTGACCCTCATGGTTATTTAGCAGCGCACAATTACAGTTATGATGAATTATATGATTTAATATATGAAAAGTATTTAATCCAAACTGGTCAAGCTGCGGATTGGGGTACTACATCATCAAATAATAGTGGTAGTACGAACACAGATGACACACCTAAAACAGGACAATTATCCGTTAAGACAAATAGCGGTGTAGGACGTATCAATAGTAAAAACAATGGCGTCTACACAACTGTATATGACAAAAATGGTAAAGCAACAAACCGTACAAACCAAACCTTAAAAGTTACAAAAACAGCTACTCTAGGCCAAGAAAAATACTATTTAGTATCAGATTATAATAAAGGTAATTTAATTGGTTGGGTTAAACAAAATGATGTGAATTATAACACTGCAAAATCAGTTGCTAAAATTAATAAGAGCTACAAGATAAAACCAGGCGAAGTTCTTTACAGCGTACCTTGGGGAACAAGTTCACAAAAGGTAGGCACAGTATCTGGTAAATCTGCACAAACATTTAAAGCAACGAAACAACAACAAATTGGCAAAACAAACTACCTTTATGGCACAGTTAATAAAGTATCTGGATGGGTAAGTTTAAGTAAATTAACATCAAACAGTACTACAACCCCTTCTACTGATACAAATAAATTAGTTGTAACTAACCTAACAAACCAACAAGGTACAGTTAATAAAACAAATAGCGGTGTTTATACATCTGTTTATGATAAGCAAGGTGTACAAAAATCATACGTTAATGGTAAAACATTTAAACTAAGTAAAAAAGCTGCACTAGGTAGTAAACAATTTTACTTAATTACAGATAATAAGACGAATACAAATATGGGTTGGATGCTTACTAAAGATATCCAAGTTAAAGAAGCTACAAAAGCAAACAACACTGTAAATAAAACAACAAATGTAAGCAAAATTGGTCAATTAAATACGCAAAATTCTGGAATCAAGACAACAGTATTTGATGAGCAAGGTAAAGATGCTTCTAAATTCTCAGGTAAGACATACACGATTTCAAAGCAACGTACTCAAGGCGATAATACGTATGTATTAATTCAGAATACAAACCAAAAAACACCTATCGGTTGGGTTAACACTAAAGATATTAATACGCGTAATTTAACTAAGGCAGAAGCTAAAAAAGGTCAATATACAATTAAACCTACAAACAATGGTCTATATGCGATTCCTTGGGGTACAAAGGCACAACAAATTGATACTTTAAACAAAGTTGGTAACAATAAATTTAATGCATCGAAATCATTATTTGTTGATAAAGATGAATATATTTATGGAAATGTAAACAACAAGACAGGCTGGATTGCTGCTAAAGATTTAAACCAAGCAACAACTCAAAGCAACCCTACACCACTCAAATATGACTACATTATCTATAATGAAAATGGCCAATATTACTTAGACCCTACTGCTACTAAAGGTGCTGGTTCATTAAGAGACTTCTATGAAGGTATCTTTGATGTATTTGAACAACAAACAATTAATGGTATTACTTGGTATCATGGTAAGTTATCGAATGGTAAAACGGTATGGATTAAAGCAGCTGATTTACGCAAAGAACTTGTAAAATACTATGCAACTGGAATGACTTTAGATCAAGCTGTTGCGCTACAAAAAGGTCTAAATACAAAACCACAAATCCAACGCGTACCAGGTAAATGGGAAGATGCAACTTCTGCTGAAATCAAATCAGCGATGGATTCAAACAAATTAGTTAAAGATGCAACTCAAAAATACCAATTCTTACGTTTAGATAAAGCTCAAAATATTAATGCAACAGATTTAAATAAACTATTAGTTGGTAAAGGTATCTTAGAAGGTCAAGGTGCTGCATTTAGTCAAGCTGCTAAAGAAAATAATATCAATGAAGTGTATTTAATTTCACATGCCTTATTAGAAACTGGTAACGGTACATCTACCCTAGCTAATGGTGGCAACGTCGTGAATAATAAAGTAGTTACAAACCAACCTACTAAATATTATAATATGTTTGGTATTGGCGCTGTTGATCACGATGCTGTTAAGCAAGGCTTTATTACTGCTAAAAATAACGGTTGGGACTCAGTTAAGAAAGCGATTGTCGGTGGTGCACAATTTATCGCAAGCTCTTATATCAATCAAGGACAAAACACATTATATAAAATGCGTTGGAACCCTGATAATCCTGGTGTACACCAATATGCAACAGACGTTGCTTGGGCCAAACATAATGCTACAAGAATTAAATCATTCTATGATTCAATGGACAAAGTAGGTAAATACTTTGATGTAAACACTTATAAATAAAGCTTCAATTTCATAAAATTTATGACAAACTAAATAAAGAGAACATGTATCCTACTACAAGGATTCATGTTCTCTTTAATTTTTAATTTAAGACTTATTACAAATAGATCAACTAAATATGAGCATGATGGACATTTAACTTATTGAGTAATGCATTTAAATTTTCTATATCCACTGCTGTTAAGTTTTGACAACGTGCTTCTATTAAAGCAACGCGTACTTCATTGATTTGTCGTACTAATGCTTTAGCTTCATCCGTTAACGTTAAATCTTTACATCTTAAATCACGACTTGATTGTTTACTAGTAATATAACCCATATTACATAACTTCTTTATCCATCTCGATACAATGGATTGTTCTTTGTTAATTTTCATCGTAAGATCATATTGCGATAATACATCATAACTATATAAGATTCTTAACATTTCTAATTGCTCTGATGTTAAATCTGTACGCTGACCAAAGCGTCTACTTACCAAGTTTAAATCATTGCTTGTTAATGTGATTAATTGTTCTAGCTGTTTATACATGTTGTTTCATCTCCACTATTTAGTTGTTATCTATCTATATATTTAATTATTTTATTCTATAATATTATAATGTTATTCGGGTATATATACAATAAAAATCTACAATGTGACCTATTTCGTTGCATAACCCATTCATTTTATAATAAATTAGTAACAGTAGTATTTAATTTCTACAGAGTAAACAAAAGGAGAATCATGATGAATCAATTAAAAAACAGGGATTACTTCTTTGACAATGCAAGAGCGTTATTGATTTTCCTCGTCGTATTCGGTCATTTATTACAACCATATTCTGGTGAAAGTCGTTTTTTATCATCTTTATATCTGACAATATATAGCTTCCATATGCCTGGTTTTTTATTTATATCAGGATACTTTGCCAAAAAAGCTGGTGAAGGTAGATATATTGAAAAAGTATCAAAAAAACTATTAATTCCATACTTTATATTCTTTGCATTCTTTTCGATATATTACTTTTTAACTGGCAAAGAAGACAGTGTTAGTATGGATCCATTTGATCCAGTATTTGCATTATGGTTCTTGCTCACACTATTTTTCTTCCATGTTATTTTAGTAATAGTAAAAGAATATAAATCATACATTGTTTTACCGATAGCAATTATTGTATCTCTATTTGCCGGATACTCAGACGATATTGATACGTATTTGAGTTTTTCAAGAACAATTATGTTCTTCCCAATTTTCTATTTGGGCTACTTATTTAAATTTGAACATACTAAACTATTTAGAAATAAAAAATTCATACCAATAGCGTTACTTGTATTGGCTGGGTTCTTTACAATTTATTACCTTCACCCTATCAATTCTGATTGGTTACTCGGAGATTCACCATATATCTCTTTGGAAGGTAAGCAAGATTTATATAGTCCAGTTAAAAGATTGCTTTTATACTTTGTAATATTAATTACAATGTTTTCATTTTTAATATTAGTACCTAAAACAAAAAGATTCTTTACATACATAGGTAAAAGAACCATGTATATTTACTTACTACATGGTTTAGTTATAGGCGTTCTACGTGGATACAAAATATATCCATTTAAAGATGATATTTCAACACTTACTTATGTATATTTAGTCTTAGTTACAACACTTATAGTTTTTATATTATCTACGCGGTTTGTAACAAAATGGACAAACCCAATAATCAATTTACAATCCCCTTCTAACTTTAAGGGTTAATTTTAAAATACTGAATTGTAATTATTTCAAATATGTTATGATAGACATACTTTACAATGTATCGACAATCATACATATGATTACAATTCGGTATTTTTTCTTGAGGTGGAATATAAATGAAATTATCTTTAAATGAAAACTCAAAATTTTTAAAGGCACCAAGTATACGTCAATTCTCAAATCGCATGAAACATATCGATGATTGTATTAACTTAACCATTGGCCAACCTGACTTTCCAATGCCAAAAGTAGTTAAGGATGCCTATATTAATGCAATTAAAGAGAATAAGACGACTTATTCGCACAATAAAGGATTACTAGAAACTCGAACGAGTGTTAGTAAATATTTCGAGCAACGTTATCATTTTACATATGATCCAGAGGAAATAATTATTACAAATGGTGCTAGTGAAGCTTTAGATACGGCATTAAGAAGCATTATAAATCAAGGGGATGAAATTTTAATTCCTGGTCCTGTATATGCTGGTTACATACCATTAATTCAAACTTTAGGCGGTATTCCGGTCTTTATTGATACTACGGAAAGTAGCTTCAAATTAACTCCAGAATTAATAGAATCACATATAACCCAAAATACAAAAGCCATTTTGCTAAATTATCCAACCAATCCAACTGGTGTCACATTAAGTTATAATGAAGTGGAAGCTTTAGCTCAGTCCTTACAAGACAAGGAAATATTTATAATTAGTGATGAAATTTATGCTGAAAATACATTTTCTGGAGAACATACATCATTTGCTCAATTCACCCAATTACGCGACCAATTATTATTAATTGGTGGCCTGAGTAAGTCACACTCAGCAACAGGTATTCGTATAGGCTTTTTAATTGGCCCAGAATATTTAATTGAAAAGCTAACATTTATGCACGCATATAATTGTATTTGTGCAAATGTGCCTGCTCAAATAGCATGCATTGCTGCTTTAAACGAAGGACTAGAAGCACCACAATATATGAATGAAGCATATATTGAACGTCGTGACTATTTAATCGAACGTCTTGAAACATTAGGTTTTGAATTAGACGCAAAACCTGAAGGCGCATTCTATATATTCCCTAGCATCAAGCAATTCACTGACAATGACTTTGATTTTTGTGTAGATGTCTTGGAAAAGGCACATGTTGCCATGGTTCCTGGATCTTCGTTTACTGATATTGGACAAGGCTATGTTCGTATCTCATATGCATATGAATTAGATGCGTTAAAAGAAGGTATGCGTAGATTAGAAAGTTATATTAATCAATATTACAAGTAATTATTTTTAAACAGCACAACATTTCAATAAATCAAAAAGACACCATGTTTACATTATTCGTAAATGTGGTGTCTTTAATATGTATATGCTTTTTAATAAATGCACGATCTGTTTATCTCTTTTCTATATTGTAAATATTACGCTCTGCAAAGTTTCTTAACATGTCATGATACGCAAAAGACTCATCATCATTCATATTAAACTGACTAATTACATCTTCACTAATTTGGTTAAAATGTTCCTTTAATTCTATACCTTTATCAGTTAATTGTACCTTTACTCTACGTTCATCATCTTCATTTCTCATACGTTTGATCAATGATTTCTTCTCTAGTCTTTTAATTATAGGACTAATTGTACCTGAGTCTAGATATAATTCATCACATAATGTTTTAATATATATTGGTTTATCATTTTCAATATATAGTAATACAATGTAATTTGGAAAGCTAATATCATACTGCTTTAAATATCTATTAAAACGATTAACAACTTCTTTACTAGTTATATAAAACAGATAACACATTTCTTTTCGCATTTTATTATCTACAGTTGATGTCATTGTTCTCTCCTCAATCCTTTTATTATAATATTAATATATAGTTTAAATTTAGTCAAATATAATAATAAATAGGAAAAGAAGTTTATAAAACTCAATTTACACAAGCAATTCAATCCTACAAAGTCTAATTTAAGAAATTAATTAATATATTTTTGATATATCATAAAAAAAGATTAATCCAGTTATGGATTAATCTTTTTCAATATTATGGGAATTTAGGGAATTGATCGAAATCTGGATCGCGTTTTTCTTTAAAGGCATCTCTACCTTCTTTAGCTTCATCAGTTGTGTAGTATAGTAATGTTGCATCTCCAGCCATTTGTTGTAAACCTGCTAATCCATCTGTATCAGCATTCATTGCTGCTTTAAGGAATCTTAATGCAGTTGGAGAATGTTTCATGATATCTTGACACCATTTTACTGTTTCATCTTCAACATCTGCTAAAGGTACAACAGTATTTACAAGACCCATATCTAAGGCTTCTTGTGCATTATATTGGCGACATAAATACCAAATTTCACGCGCTTTTTTATGGCCAACGATTCGAGCTAAGTACCCAGAACCATACCCAGCATCAAATGACCCCACTTTTGGTCCAGTTTGACCAAAGATTGCATTGTCTGCAGCAATCGTTAAATCACAAACAACATTTAATACGTTACCGCCACCAATTGCGTAACCTCTTACCATTGCAATGACTGGTTTTGGTATAACACGTATTAATCTTTGTAAATCTAATACGTTTAAACGAGGAATTTGGTCGTCACCAACATAGCCACCATGGCCGCGCACTTTTTGGTCTCCACCTGAACAAAATGCTTTGTCACCTTCACCAGTTAAAATAATCACTGAAATACGTTGATCATCTCTAGCTCTAGAAAATGCATCCATCATTTCTTGTACAGTATTTGGTGTGAAGGCATTTCTTCTTTCAGGACGATTAATCGTAACCTTTGCAATACCTTCAAAAAATTCATATTTAATCTCTTTATATTCTTTTAATGTTTCCCACTGTCTAGTCATTTTGCTCCTCCTTATGAATAAAACCTAATACTATTTTATCAAATTCTTGCTGTTGTTCCACATGAACTGTATGACCACTCTTAGAAATATCATAGATATCACTCTGTGGAATCAATTGTTTCATAGACTCAGCTATCTTACAAAACTTTTTATCTAATTCACCAACTATTATACAAGTAGGTGTTGTAATTTGTGAAATCATTGGCCATAAATTTGGCATTACTCCTGTGCCATAATCTCGCAATGCTTTGGCTAAACGATTTGGGTCTTGGCTTAAACGCATCTTTCTAATACGTTTTTTTAGTTCCTTATCTAAATCATATTGTGTATAAAATAATGGTAACTTTTCCCAATCATTTACAAATATTTCTAATCCGGCAATATCCAGTACCTTGGCTCTAGCAAAATCAACTTGCTGACGTTCTGTTCTAGCTGCATCTTCTTGTAATCCTGGTGAAGTACTTTCCAACAGTAATCCTTGAAGCTTAACTACACCATTTAAAGCATAATACAGTGCAATTCTGCCTCCCATTGAGTAACCGTGCAAATATATTTGATAATCTGTAAAATTTGCCAATGTATCATTTAATTCATTACAAATAAAGTCAAAATCCCACACTTTATCTTTATCAGATGCATCTTGACCATGTCCTGGTAAATCAACGGTCAAGATATTAACAGCTTCTGACATGGTCTCTAAATGCTCATCAAACGTACTCTGATCACTTATGAAGCCATGTAACATAATTAATAGCTTTTTCGAATCTTGTTGTGATTGATGAAATTTATAATGTAACATTGATAATATCACTCAACTTTTTATATAATTTTTGATGTTGTTCTAAATTATCCTGTCTATCCGTTATAATTTCATAAATATGTGCGCCAAAATTTGAGAGAGCAGCATATTTAAATGACTCTATACTTTCAAACCTTTCAAATGTAAAGTCATAAAGTAATGCCGTATGTTCAAAGTTTAGACCAGTTGGCGTTCCAAATAGACGTTCGAAATACTGATCAGCTGCATCCTTCTGAGGTAAATAAGAGAAGATGCCACCACCGTCATTATTTAATAAAATAATATTTAGACTTATATCATTTAACTTAGACATTAATAAGCCATTCATGTCATGATAAAATGCCAAATCACCTATTAAGAGTGTCGTCTTTTTATGGACTGCCATACCTAAAGCCGTTGATATCACACCATCTATACCGTTGGCTCCTCTATTAGCATAGATATTTGCTTCACAAGTCATAAATAAATTATCTATATCTCTAATAGGCATACTATTACTCACAAATAAAGCGTCTTCGTTAGTCAATTTATCTAATACATTTCCTACAAAGGCAGCCTCATCTGTTGCAGATTTAATGTAATCCTTAACCTCAACTTGAGCTTGCTTTTCAAGGGTTTGCCATTTTTCTAACCAACGCTTACGTTCGACTGTCGCTGTTTCAGACAATTGTCTAAAAAAGTCATTGGCTGACATTTCAAATGATATGCTAGGTGGAATAGGAAAAGCATCTGGAACATCATTATTTTGTACCAATATTTGAAATGCATCCGTTTGTTTCAACCATTGATTTAACTTTTTAGAAATCACAGGCTTGCCAACACGAATAATGAAATCCGGATCAACATCTAAACCTGATCTATACAACAAGTCATACGTTGTAACTACATTCGGATGATGTTCCTTTCTAAGTTGACTTAATGGATCGGCCAATATGGGCACATCATGAATAGTCGAATATGTTAGGACTTGTGTAACATCTTGATGTTGTGTATCACCGACAATAATCAAGCCTTTACGTTTTTGTACAATATTTAAAATGTTATCTAAACTAGTCGTTTTTTGATAATGCGGTAATTGTTTCGTTTCAGTTGTTAATAAATAATCTTTGTCTAAATCAGGTGTTAATGGCTCTCTAAATGGTAAGTTAAAATGAATTGGCCCTCGATGTGGTCCAAATAAATATTGACTTGCCTTCTGCATTTGAAATTGTATCGTTTGAATCATATGATTAGCAGTATCACCTGAATCCGCTATTGGTAAATCAAATTGATAGTTAACAAAGTTCTCAAACATATTCGTTTGATTAATAGCTTGAGGTGCCCCAATGCCTCTCAACTCATGAGGACGATCGCTCGTTAATACAATTAGTGGCAAATGGCTTAATTGGCTCTCTGAGACAGCTGCAGTATAGTTAGCAGCAGCACTCCCAGAAGTGCATAAAATCGCAACAGGTTTCTCACTACCCTTTATCAATCCAAGCGCAAAAAATGCCGCACTACGTTCATCTGGATGAACCCAAGACTTCATTAACGGATGCGCCTCAATTGCTATTGCTAGCGGTGTCGAGCGTGATCCAGGACTAATTACTACTTCTCGCACACCATATGCATATAATTCTGAAACAAAAGTAAATACTTGATCGGTTAAAGCTTCAATATGCTTACTCATAATCATCGACTCCTAAAGCCTTCATCATAGGATTAAATTTGACCGCTGTTTCTTCAACTTCACTATCGGCATCCGAATCAAATACAATACCGCAACCAGCATATAATGTAGCTTGGTTCTTTTTAATAAGCATCGAACGAATCGCGACAATAAATTCACAGTTATCATACATATCAATATAACCAGCTGGTGCGCCATACAAACCTCGTGTACCGAATTCATTTTGTTCAATATACTCAATGGCTTCTTTCTTTGGAAAGCCACCTAACGCAGGGGTTGGATGCAAACTATCCAACAAACCAATATACGACTCATCAATTAATTGTCCCTTGATTTTTGTATATAAATGATACAAATGATCATTAGTTAAAATTTGTGGTTCTTTATTAAATTCAATATGTTCAACATATGGTTTAATATCATGCAATATACTTTCAACAACAAAACGATGTTCATTTAAGTTCTTTTCATCATTTAAGAATGCATCAATATTTGCTTTATCGATTGCATCTTCATGCGTGCGCTTAATCGTCCCTGCAACAGCTTTAGTTGATAATACATCGTCATTCACTTCCATTAATTGTTCTGGAGTTTGTGAGAAAAATACACTTCCTTGTGATTCCAGAACAAATAAATAGCTATTTCGTTCACCTTGTATTGCTTGTTTTAATATATAGGGGATGTTTATATCTTTATCAAATTGAATCATTCGCTTACGCGCAAGTACAATTTTTTTATTTTCGTCTAAAATATCGATTGTATCTTTAACTAAATCACGCCACTCATCTTTATATATATCTTCGATGCGTTTAATCTCTCCACGTTCAAAATCTGGTGAAATATTCGGTTGAGTTAATTTCTCAATAATTGCTAAAAATGTTTCAATTTCAAATTTATCTGTCTCAACAGTATAAGTGATATATGATTTCCCATGTTCCATTGTTACCAACACTTCAGGTAAAATAAAGTGATTGATACCAAATTCACGCCATTCATCTCCCGATTTATGAGAAGAAAATTGAAATCCTCCACATATCTTAAGATGATGCTTTGTAGAACTCGGATGTATTAAAGCAATGTCATTTTTATATTTTTCCCATTCTCTGAAAATAGACTGTTTATTTTCAAAGTCATTTTTAAACCTCTTAATAGCATGATAGCCAAAGAATGAAGTTTCGTTGTCATTTTTTCTAAAATAAAAACGGTCACCTGCACTATCTTCTGTTATATGAAATAATTCAGTCGGGTCTAATTCATAGTCCAATGTTGCTTCAACTGAAACCCAAGTATGCTTACTCTCATATACCGCTTCGACAATTTCACTTTCCTTGACGTCCAATGTCATCTATTTCACTTCTTTCATTTATCAGTTTTCACTCATTATAATATTGTACCACTTTTCACAATGTGTGTACGGATATGAGCTTAATTCGTTTGTACTAATTTTACGTTATTTGACCTAAATAACATCTTCTATTAAAATTGATTTGATAAAATATTATTAATTTAAAGGATAAGAGGTATTTACACTATGGCATCTCAATATCAACAATATTCAACTGTCAAAAAATATTGGCACTTGATGAGACCACATACATTAACAGCAGCTGTCGTTCCAGTGCTCGTAGGTACTGCTACTGCAAAGATTTTCTTATTAGGCAGCGAAGACCATCTCAGCCTTAGTCTATTCTTAGCAATGTTACTTGCTTGTTTATTAATTCAAGCGGCAACTAATATGTTTAATGAATACTATGATTTCAAAAAAGGGCTAGACGATCATACTTCCGTGGGAATCGGTGGTGCGATTGTACGCAACGGAATGACGCCAAAGCGTGTAATGAATTTAGCTATTGCATTTTATATCATTGCCGCATTACTAGGTATATTCATTGCAATGAATAGTTCATTCTGGTTATTACCTATTGGTCTCGTTTGTATGGCCGTTGGTTATTTATATACGGGTGGACCATTCCCTATTTCATGGACTCCATTCGGCGAACTATTTTCTGGTGTGTTTATGGGTATGTTTATTATTTTAATTTCATTCTTTATTCAAACAGAAAATATTCAGAGTTTAGCGATTTGGATTAGTATTCCAATTGTTATAACGATTGGTTTAATTAATATGGCCAATAATATCCGAGATCGTGTTAAAGACAAAGAAAGCGGTCGTAAAACGTTACCTATTCTTTTAGGCAAACGCTTCTCGATTTATTTCTTAGCATTTATGTATATCGTCGCATATGTTCTAGTAATCTATATAACATTTTTCAAACCTGGTGGCTCTATTTTCTTCTTATTAGCGTTGCTTTCATTCCCTTTACCAATAAAGGCTGTTCGACGTTTCAAAAAATATGACACGCCAGAATCAATGATGCCTGCAATGGCAGCAACAGGTAAAACCAACACATTTTTCGGTGTTTTATATGCACTAGGTATTTATATCAGCGCATTACTGGGTGGTATTTAATTTTAGAGTTCCATCTCACTTAACTCATAATACAAGCGATACAACAACTTAATACGAGTTATTTAGCAGTCGGTACCTTTAGTCAATAGGCCGGCTGCTTTTATATTATTGCGTATAAATCATATGGTGATGCATATGACCATACAAGTCTATTTGACGCTCACTTGCAAAACCCAACTTACTATATACACTCAAAGCAATAGAATTATTTAAATCACAATTTAAACTCCATTTTTGGTCAGGTGCTGTATTGATTACATGTTTAATCAATTGTGTAGCAACTCCTTGACCTCTGTATTCTGCAAATGTTGCCACTGTTTCAATGTACCACTCATCATCGCTTGCTTCTTTAGTTGGCATTGGCGTCCCCAAACGTGAGACATCTTCATCCAATTCTAGCTCGAGCCAAGCATTTTCATATGCTAATTCCTTATCACCTGGATAAGCAATTAAACATCCTGCAACTGCTCCATCTATTTCATAAACCCAAATATTGTCTATATGTCCCCTATAAGGTACCTCAATCATACTGCGCTCTATAATTTGCAACAAACGCTCCTTTTGCACATGACGTACCAACGGAATTTCTAGTTCTTCCCATATGATATAACATAATTGCGCTAACTGTTGTCTATCTTTAGGTTGTGCCTTTCTAATCATAATTGCTCTCCTCATTTACACATTTAATCACCTATTATTATATCTGAAATTATTTTAAAATTCGAAGTTCTTACTTACAATGTCACTAATTTTCACATTTAATAGTTTTTAATTGTTGTTTATACTAATTTATAAGATAATTTATTTATTATTATTCAAAGAGAGGTAAGAGATCGTGAAAGTTAACAAAGTGATATATGTTGTATTATGCTTCTTTCTTGGCTGGATAGGCGTTCACAAATTTTATTCCAATCAATTGTTACAAGGTATGCTCCATTTAGTGTTCTTTTGGACAGGGATTCCATATATTATCGCAATTATAAGTGGGATTATTACTATATTTTTCAAAAAAGCTGATGATAATGGCTTAATTTCATTTGAAAAATAAATCATAATATACTAGTTAAAATAACAAAAAACGGGTATGTACTTTTATATATAACATTTTGAATAAATTGCATAATTGTTAAGGGGGTACTACCTATGGGAAATATTATCAAACGTGTATTTAGAGCTATTGCTGTAAGTTATATAGTAAAGGCGATAAAGAATTTAATAAGTAAAAAATAAACCAACCATTATATATTATAAATCATAAAAACACCGAGTGAGGCACTATAAATGTCTCATCCGGTGTTTTGTATTTATATATATATGCAACTAACTAATTAATAAGTAAACACACATTTAAGTTAAAAAGATAGCTAATTTTAATTTAAAATGCAATTTGAACACTATACTAACTATTTTCTAATTTGAATTGTTGAATTCTATCTCCTATTTCATCACGTACGCTTTGAAATTTTGTCCAATCCTGTCCAGCTGGATCATCAAATCCCCAATGCTGCTTAGTCACATGCTTAGGTAATACAGGACAATTGTTATCAGCATGACTGCATAAAGTAACAACTAAATCAGCCTGGTTCAATATTTCACTATCAATTAAATCCGAGGTATGATTTGAAATATCGATACCTACCTCTAACATAGCTTCTACTGCTTTCGGATTAACACCATGTGTCTCAATTCCTGCAGAATAAACATTCCAATTATCACCTAAAATTTTATGTGCCCATCCTTCTGCCATTTGACTTCTACAAGCATTACCTGTACATATAAAATAGATCGTTTTCTTATTCATTTTATTTCTCCTTTAAAATATAATAAGTGTTAAATATAATCCTAATAACGTAAAAAACAATACTGGGATTGTTATTACAATACCTGTTTTAAAATATGTTCCCCAAGATATTTTGACACCTTTTTGTGATAATACATGTAACCAAAGCAATGTAGCCAAAGAACCAATAGGCGTAATCTTTGGACCTAAGTCAGAACCAATGACATTTGCATATATCATGCCATCCTTTAACACTCCTGTTACATTTGATTGCCCTATCGCAATAGCATCAATCAGTACCGTTGGCAAATTATTCATAACAGATGAAAGTATTGCAGAAATAAAGCCCATTCCCATTACACTACCAAATAAGCCATAATGAGCAATATCATTTAACAAACTACTTAATAACGTTGTTATGCCAACATTTTTCAAACCATATACTACTAAATACATTCCTACTGAAAAAACAACGATATTCCAAGGTGCTCCCTTAATTACCGTCGCAGTATTCACTGCAGCTGAACGTCTGGCTAATAATATAAATAATAAAGCACACACACCAGCTATAATTGAAACTGGTATTTGAATAAATTCACTTATTAAATAACCAATCAATAATATAATCAGGACAACCCATGAAAATTTAAATAATTTCATATCTTTTATTACCGTTACAGGTTCTGCAATATGTTTCGTTTCAAATGAATTTGGAATTGATTTGTTAAAATATAACCACAGAACGATGATACTTGCTATCAATGCAAAGCAATTTGGTATTATCATTCGTGCCATGTATTCCACAAAACCAATATCAAAATAATCCGCCGATACTATATTCACTAAATTACTAACTATCAGTGGTAACGATGTAGTATCTGCGATGAAACCACTTGCGATAATAAATGGGAAAATAACTTTTTTATTAAAACCTAGTGTCCGAACCATTGCTAACACAATCGGTGTTAATATCAACGCTGCCCCATCATTAGCGAAAAATGCTGCGACGACCGCCCCTAATACCATTATATAAATAAACATCTTTAGACCATTACCATTCGATGCCCGGACCATATGTAATGCTGCCCATTCAAAGAAACCTATTTCATCAAGTATTAGAGAAATTAATATTACTGCGACAAAAGTTAACGTCGCATTCCAAACAATTCCAGTCACCTCAAACACATCTGAGAAACTCACTACACCAGTTATAATGGCAATTATTGCACCGATCATCGCCGTAATACCAATATCTAACCCTTTAGGTTGCCAAATTACAAAAAATAAAGTCACTAAAAACAAGACAATTGCAAACACAGTCATGAACTACACTCACCTTTATCGATATCATTACAAATACAACGTACATGATTCGTGTTTATATTATCCAAATGCTCAGTCACTTCAGTCATCAATTTATGATTTAATTGATACATCCGTTTATTGCCTAGTTTACGCATTGTTATTAGTTCAGAATCTAATAATGCCTTCATATGATGACTCAATGTAGGTTGAGAAAATTGAAAATGCCCTAATAAATCATGTGCACAAAGCTCATCACATGATAATAAATCTAATATCTCGAGTCTATTTGGATCTGCTAATACCTTTAACAGCCTTGCAATTTTTTGATATGCCAATCATAGCACCTCCATACTTCTATATAGATTATCATCTATATAGATATCTGTCTATATACTTTTTAAATCAATAGATCACTAGAACTGATATTCAAATTATTTTTAATAAAAAAGTCACCTAATTATTATATTTCTTAATTTAAAGGGTAATGTATTTTAACAACATTAAATTGTGATTCAAATTCAATAATTGCTTGATTTATATAAGTAACTTTATTAATTAACAGATAGATTATGGTATCAATGCAAATAGCTATTATTCACAATTATAGGAGTGACACGATGAAAGGAATATTTACATACATTCTGATATTCGTAATAACTTGTTGGATGTTTATCAGCTTGTTAATCAATCATCAACGACAACAAATTGATTTTATAGCTGTAGGTGATAATTTAATACATCCAGTTGTCTATCAAGATGCTAATAACGGAAAAGATTCATATAATTTCCAAAAAATGTACCGACCTATTGCTCCTTACATACAAGACAAAGACCTTGCATATATTAATCAAGAATCACCTCTAGGTGGTGATGATCGCCCATTTTCAGGTTTTAAAAGATTTAATACCCCTTCTGTAGTCGCAAAAGCTGTAATTGATACTGGATTTAATCTCATTAATGGTTCAAACAACCATTCCTTAGATCAAGGCACTAGTGGTATCAATAACAGTTTATCAACATGGCATAAATACCAAGATAAAGCACTATTCACTGGTATGTTTAAAAGTAAGGACGATTATAATAAAACACCTACCATAAACATCAAAAATACTAAAGTATCCATGTTAAGTTATACATTTGGCACAAATAATTTAACACCCAAATTGCCCTATCAAATAAAATATATTAACAAGAAACAAATCAAAAGAGATATAAAAAAAGCAAAACAACATAGTGATTTTATTGTCATTTCTATGCATTGGGGTAAGGAAGGCAGCCACAAGCCAAGTAAAAAACAAAAGGAATATGCTAAATTCTTAGCCAAACAAAATGTCGACGTCGTTATAGGTATGCATCCACATGTAATACAACCTGTTGAATGGGTTAAAGGTACCCAAAACCATAAGACATTAGTCGCTTATTCTCTCGGCAACTTTTTAAATGGCCAAGAAACAGGGACTGAAAGTAATCATTTAGGAGGCAGTATTCAATTTAAAATTGCAAATAATCATAACGACACCAAAATCTCCGACGTAAAATGGCGCTCAATCGTTAATCATTATGAAATGACTGCTCCATATAATGATGACAGTAGGCATCACTTCAAAGTTTATATGTTAAATGATTATCCTAATAAATTAGCTAATCAACATGGTTTGCAATATCAAAGAAATGCTAATATGTCTAAATCACAATTACAACAAATTACGACAAATGTTATTGATAAACGTTTTTTAGACAATAGCAGCTATTAGCATTATGAACGTATTGTTAGTGTAAAGGTTAATTATCTCTATTAACGATATTTATCCAAACACAACAAAAAACCCGTTAAATCAACGTTTAATTACGTTAACTTAACGGGTATTCTCTATGTACGGAAACGGAGGGATTCGAACCCTCGCGCCGCTCTCGCGACCTACACCCTTAGCAGGGGCGCCTCTTCAGCCAACTTGAGTACGTTTCCATGGCTCCACAGGTAGGACTCGAACCTACGACCGATCGGTTAACAGCCGATAGCTCTACCACTGAGCTACTGTGGATTAATGTATTCTCTTATCAAGCACAAATATAATTATATCAATAACAGCAGATTTTTCAAGTATAAATGTTAAAAAAATATGCGGAATATTTACACTAATTTAATATAATATTCCACATACTTTATCTTTTACATTTAAAATTCATTTTCGTTAGCTATTTGTGCTCGAATAAAGAGTATTTGGCTAATGCTTCATAAATATTTAATTGTGGTTTTGTATAATCAATTGGGGAATCAGGATCAAATGTAGCTACTCTAGCTGCTCTATCCATCATGTAGTAATAATATATACCATTCAAGTATTGATGATGCATACTGTGAGCAGAGATATTAACTGTTATCGTTTGATCATCTACAAAGATAACTTTACATTTTTTATCCTTTAGTGGCTTTATTTGTTCAACATAGTGAATGTTAATCCATGTGTTTTCGTCTTTTCTATCAGAGTGAGTTGGGAAAAAATAAGTGGGAAATAATGGAGTAAATAGAAGTGGCGGTTTACTACTAATGCCTGTAATTCGCATTGTATCCTCTTTTTTAAAATTATAACTACTACCGTAAAACCTACATGACCGATCAATAATTTTAGGTGTTCGATCTTTGATTACTGTACATTCATCCTTATATTTAAACACCCGGGTACCTTCTAACAAACCAAATGACACATTACAAGGTTGCAATGCCATATCACCTTTTTTAATTACATAATGCAAATTCATAATTGATGCCTCCTTACGCTTTGGTGATAAGCAAATAATATAACATTAAGAATTTAAAATCAATAAAATAATATAAAAATCCTTCTTAATTACCATCAACTTAAATTTTGTAAAAAAGTTTTTGCCATTTTTTATTTTTCGAAAGTTGCATTTTACACTTATTTTTTCGGAATAGTCAGAATATTTGTTGATTTCAATATAAAAAAACTGTATACTACATGTAAATATATAGAAAGGCAGTGGTTAAAATGAAACATAACACACATGTTAAATATAATACATTAGAGTCCTTTGTATCTACTATCAATGATTTGGGTATCGAACTAATAATTGATGAATCACTACGTAACGTTCGTAAGCATGAGTTAGAACATTTAATAGACGATGCTCTAAAAAATAAAAACGAGAATGATTTCAAACGCTATACAGATGAATACAAAAACTTGGAGGAATTTCTCGTTGGATAATTTAATCGATTGCCATTTAAAATAAGGTCTATCCCTACTTATCAGTTGATATTGTCGGTGGATAGACCTTTTCGTATTTTATATATTCATTTGTATGAATTTTTTGTTCAATTATTAAGACATTAATCTAATTAATTCGTTTCTATCGATTGCACCAAAGTAATGGTGTATATCGTAATCGGCTAACGCTTCTTCTATACTATTAAAATCATGTAAAGTGCCTTCTAGAGCTGCTTCTAATTCTGTTATATCACCTTCACCAAAGAAATCACCGAATATTCTCGCATGTTCAATTCTACCTTTTTTAACATCTAGCTTAATTTGAACAAAACCTTTTTCAAATTTTTCCTCACGCTCAAAGTTATATTTTGGATTCTTGCCATAATTCCAATCCCAAGTGCGATATTTTTCATTGCTTAATTGTTCAATATTCGCCCAATCTTCATCAGTTAGTTTATATTCTTCAACTTGATTTGTTTCACCGAAAATTGTTTTTAAAATAATTTCTTTGAAGGTATCAATATCAATAGGTTCATCTAAAAATTCAACAATATTAGCTACTCTACTGCGGACAGATTTAATTCCTTTAGATTTGATTTTTGCTGGATTTACTCTTAAGGCATTTTGTACTTCATCCAGTTCACTATTTAAAATAAGTGTACCATGGCTAAACATACGTTCTTTCACCTTGACCATTGCATTTCCCGAAATTTTTGCATTCCCTACTTGTATATCATTTCTTCCACTAAGTTCAGCATCAACGCCTAAACTTTTTAAGGCTTCAACAATTGGTTCTGTGAACTTTTTAAAATTATGGAAACTATTGCCATCATCATCAGTGATAAAACTAAAGTTTAAATTGCCCGTATCATGATATACAGCGCCCCCACCAGAAATTCGTCGCACCACATCTATACCATGTTCATCAATGTATGGTTGATTGACCTCTTCGATTGTATTTTGATTTTTACCAATTATAATAGATGGTCTATTTACATAAAATAAAAAATAGCTATCATCATTGGGCATATGTTTCAAAACATACTCTTCCATTGCTAAATTAAGTGTTGGATCTGTGATGTCATTGTTGCTAATAAATTTCATTTGTTCCACTCCTTTTCCCATAAATACGCCCTTATAATATTTATGCTACATTTTCACTTAAAATGCCAATCATTCACTCCAAAATTTCAAATAAATTTAAAATCACTTTATGAACATGCAATTTAATGGTTTTTTGTTTATTTGTAGATGATTTTTTTGTATAATACTATCTAGTTAGCATTTCTAGGGAGGATTAAAGATGACTGTTGCAGAAGTTGGAAATATAGTAGAATTTTATGACGGATTAAAAGGCCGCGTAGAAAAAATTAATGATAATTCAGTAATTGTTGATCTAACAATTATGGAGAACTTCAATGATCTAGACTTGCCAGAGAAGACTGTCATTAATCATAAACGATACAAAATCGTTGAACAAGAAGGTTAAGCTCAATGAATAAAATGTCAAAAGCTTTAATATGGTTTGTAATAAGCTTTATTATCTTTCACGTCATCTTGTATGTTATGTGGGGTGAAAAGCAAGTATATTGGTATCTGTACACAGGCATTATGTTAATTGCAGGCATAAGTTATGTTTTTTACCAAAGAGATATTGAATCCAAGCGCCTCCTTACATCACTAGGTATAGGGATATTAGTTGGTGTGGTACTCATTCTCATACAGCTTATTACATCGGCAATGGTTGCTGATTTGAAATACTCAGAATTAATTAAAGAATTGACAAGAACTGGTGTATATTTTAAATGGCAAATGTTAGTAACATTAGTTTTTGTTATACCGTGTCATGAACTTTATATGAGAACGGTTTTGCAAAAGGAATTACTTAAATTAAATATCCCAGGCTGGATAGGTGTAATTATTTCGGCATTATGTTCGGCTTCATTATTTTTCTATCTAGATAAGATGTGGATTGTATTTTTCGTATTCTTAGTTCAAATCGTTCTTTCAATAAGTTATCTTTATACACGAAGAATTGCAACGTCTGTAGTAGCTCAAATTGTTGCTGTTGTAATTCTTCTATTATTCCACGCATAGTTTAATAATTAAGATAAAAAGCAGGTTACCGCTCTAATGCATAGTAACCTGCTTTTTTGTATTCTCAAACATTTTATGTTACCCAATGCCTAGCTGCTTTCGTTATGTGAGGACATTAAATGTTTGCTGTTGTTTAATGGTATATGTTTCATCTTTTAAATTTTTTGATATTAACTCAAACATAGTAACATCACCTGTATCATGTATAACGGCATTTTCTAAATATTGGCGGTAATTTCTATAACAATAGTCTGTCATACTTACTCTATAGACATGATCCAATTTAATATTATTTAACGTAACCCTATCAAAAGGTTTTGCGTTCATATCTATAGTATAATCTACACCTTGCCAAAATGTACAAAGCGTTTCATCAATAATAGTCAGGCTCAATTTTCCATCGCTAAATTCAATATGTGAATATCCATATTCAAGTATATCTTTAATATGCTGACCTTTTAATGTTAAATCTACTGGTACATCTGGGTGAGGATATGCATAATACAAGGAGCCATTTGTCACACTTTCTGTTAAGCCACTTTCTCCATTTGTAGGTAAATGAACACAGGAAATATCATAATTATATTTCAATCTAATACTATCATGTAGTAGTTGCGTAAATTTGTGTGGTTTACATATAACATCGGCCAAACCATCAACAGTGACATTTACCCCTTGATTGGTTAGCGTCTCTGTTGACCAATATTCAACAGCTTTACGGTCATAATGTGTTAAATGCAATAAATGTTCATCTTCTTCGTACTCATTTAAATCGACAATATGTGAGTCAACATTTTCCAATTCATACGAACTTGTGCGTTTTTTAAAATTAATATTCACATGAATTAATTGCTCTGCATTTTGTCCTGCTTGTACATAAAGTGTTTGATCATCTCTACCTATAAAGGTTTGATGTTGGTGCCCTGTAATAAGTAAATCAATAACACCAAGCGTTTGCATGATTTTTTCCGCTTCATTTACCTTTTCTTCGCGTTCTTTACCGGACTTATTCAATTGATTCAAGCCACCATGATAAATAACAATAAGAAAGTCTGGCATTTCCGTCTCATGAATATAACGAATCCAGCGTTTAGAAGAAAGTAATGTTTTCTCTATCTGAACGTCTTCTTCCATTTCAAAATGCTCGCGTTCCATCAATCCGTCTGAAGTTAAACCGACTATGGCTATCTTAACCCCTTCTATTTGTTTAATTGTATAAGGGGTTGAAAAATATGGCTCGCGTGTTTGTTGGTATTCGATATTTGCTGATAACCATGGAAATCTAGACAACGCAATAGATCTCGAGAAAAAGGACAGTCCAAATTTGAATTCATTGGGACTAATTCCACTCGCATCATACTGCATTGCATTCATCAATTTAATCATTGGATGCCTTTTATAAGGAGCTACCAAAGCATAATAAAATGCACCTAATGATCCTGCCAAACTGCCGCCACTATCTAATAAAATAACATGCTTGTTTTCATTTCTTACTTTATTTACATATGTGCCTGCTCGATAGATATTCGAGCCATTATCGCCATTAAGGAAATGACTGTGCATATCTGAAGTTGTGATAACATCAATCGCTATTTTTTCACTTTGTTTCATAAGCCTCTCTCCTCATTAACAACAGTTTAACATGATATATTTTTTGTTGACACTAATTACAACACTAATAAAAATTTTCTAATATGCTTATTATTTTAAGCAATAAAAAAGATAGACACAACGTTTTCATTAGAAATAATTCTAATACCGTTATGCCTATCCTATTAATATTTAAACTGAATATAAATTAACGTATCTATCCGATTTGAACGCGTTCCTTTGGATAATGGAATTTATCGGGTTCTCTTCGGCCACCAATCATAATGATGAAGCTTATCAAACCGACACGACCGATAAACATCAATAACATTAATATCAGCTTCGTCGTACTACTCACATCACCAGTTATTCCTAATGATAAACCACAAGTACCAAAGGCTGACATGACCTCAAAGAATGCTTGTAAAAAACTTAGTTTTCCATTTTCCACTACTAGTATAACAATCATGCTCGTAAAGGTTAATATTGAAGCCATTGTAAAAACTGCAAATGATCGTTGAACATCTGTAGCATGAATCTCTCTATTAAATGCCTTTATTGATGTACGTTCCGCAGTATTACTAAAGTTAAGTAAAAATAGTATCAATATCGCAAATGTTGTGGTTCTTATTCCCCCACCTACTGAACTTGGAGAAGAACCAATAAACATCAGAATACTCATAATTACGTTCGTACCTTCATCAAATTGACTGACATCTATAGTTTGCAAACCTGCACTTCTTGTGGATGCAGATTGAAACAGTGCGTAGAATAATGACTTATGCCATGACATATGATTAAATGAATGATTATGTTCTAATAACAAGATAATAATCGTTCCAAAGACAAACAATGCCAAATAAGTAACTGTTGTTATCTTTGCAAAAAGTGAAAATCTAAAGTTTGGAATTCTGTTTTTTATATATGCTTTAACTTCTAATAACACAGGAAAACCTATAGAACCCAATACAATTAAAAACATCACTATAGTTTGCACAAAGTAATCACTAGCATAAGGAATCAAAGATTGACCCGTAATATCTAATCCGCCATTAGTAGTTGCTGAAACAGCAACAAACACACCTTGCATGATGGCATATTGTAAATCAGGTGTATCTCGATAAAAATAAAAAGTTAACAATGCTGCACCAATAAGCTCAATCATTAAGATTGTTTTCACAATTTCTAAAATCAGCTTAACTGTACCACTCATTGTATCTTTATTATTATCTAACATGATTAATCTACGCTCGCGCATACCAATATGTTTGCCCAACACAACCCATAGCATTGTACCAATTGCCATGACACCAATACCACCAATATTTAATATAATCATAATGATGATTTGTCCAAATGTACTATATGTATCAGCAATATTGATTGGTGTAAGCCCTGTAACACTAACGCCCGATACGGCCACAAATAAAGAATCAACCGGGTCGACATGTACGCCCGGTTTATGAACAAATGGCAAATTAAGCAATAAGAACGCTACGATAATCGCAACAAGATAATATAATACAATCCCTTGTTGTGGGCTAGATTTCTTTAATAATTGATTGAAAATGGACAATCTATATTCACCCCAACGTTATTTCAATTTAATGTTGATATCTTTAACCTTACCATCTCTATATATTTTTGCTGGCAATGTCTTTAAATCATCTTTATGCGCAAAAATGATCTGTCTATATCTTAGATTATCTTCAACATCTTTACCATCTAATTCTACTATGACATCATTTTTTTGCAAGCCAGATTTATCACCAAGAGAATCTTTTTTAATATCGGCTACGACTATACCCTTATTTACATCATTTGGCAAGTTTATTGTAGAACGAGCAGCATCATCAAGATCTGCAACATTTACAATTTTAACACCCGTATTTGGATAGTTCACCTTACCTTTAGTTTCCAATTGCTTTGCGATAGATTGTGCATCATTAATTGGAATTGCAAAGGCCATACCTTCCACATTATCCATATCTATTTTTAACGATGCAATACCAACAAGTTTCCCATTTCTATCAATAACAGCCCCACCTGAATTACCAGGGTTAACCGGAGCGTCCATTTGAAATGCATTCATCAGCACGTCATATTGATCGTCTTTATCAATATCTACCGGAACATGTCTATTTAACCCGGATATAATACCATCAGATACACTACCTTTAAAGTCATTTCCAAGTGGATTGCCGACAACAATAATAGGTTCACCTAGTACAAGTGTACTTGAATCACCCAATTTCATCGGTTTTACATCTTGATTACCCTTCACTTTTGCTTTGATTACTGCAATATCTGAAAATTTATCAGAACCGATTACTTTACCAATTGTAATCTTATCATTACCATATGTAATTTTTTGCTCTTTTTTATTACCAACAACATGCGCATTGGTTAAAACATAAATAGAGTCGTCCACTTTTTTGTAGACGACACCTGAACCAAGTTCATTTTGTTTATCCGCTTCCTGTGTTTCCTTATCTGCAGATGAGTATCCACTTGATGTATCGTTATCTACTGTTACTACCGAATGAATTGCATTATTGGCATTTTTCATTGTTGCTGTATAAGTTTTATTATCATCTTTATTACTTTGGAATATACTATCTTTCGTCTTACCACTTTGATCAACATTATAGAATATTGCATTTATTAATGTAAGTACAAGTATAACTGCAACTACAATTAATATTTGAGCCCAATATGTTTTAAAGAAATGTTTAATCTTTGTTGACGCATTCTGATGTTGTTTGCCTTCATCTCTTTGTGATGTATTTTGAGCTGAATTGTAACGATAGTCTTTCTCATCATCAACATATTTATTCACGCGATGTTTTTGTGCTTCTTCCGAATAGAAATAATCTTGCTGTTTATCTGTAGCAATAGCTGCACTTTCTTTTTTATTATCTGTTGTTGTATAATCAGTTTTTGCTTTATTAGTTGTTGTTTTATCATGTGCAGTTGTCTCTGGTTGATCCTTTTCTTTACCATCACGCTCTGCATCATTATCTTGAGCTTTAGAATGATGTGGTTGTTGATTTCCATTTGACATTAAATGTTCTTCTTTAGGATTTTTATTCGTCTTTCCGTCATGAATATTTTTATCAGTTCTTAATTTCTGCTGTTTCTCATTTGAAGACTGCGCTTTAGACTCTGACTCTAGTTGCTCAGAAGATTTATTTTTTGCATCTTCTTCCTGCTTTGAAGGCATATCTATATCCTTTGCGTCAGCTTGAGTTTCATTCTGCTTAGCAGCTGCTATTGCTTGTTGTTGCTGAATTTCTTCTTGAGTTAACTTCTCAATTCTTGCTTTCCTTAAATTATCTTTCACGCGCTCTTCATTATTTTTGGCAAGCTTTTGTTCCTTCGCTGCCTGTTCCTTTTGCTCTTGCCGTTCTTGTTGAAGACGTTGTTCCCGCTCTTCATTGTGAAAGTATTCCCTTCTTTTCCGACCATATTTGGCTTTTGGGATGACATGTTTTTTATTGTTCGCCATCATAATTCCCCCTAAAACTACATATACCTTATCTTTCTATTATGCCATATTAAAATTAATATTTCTTCTTTATTTTGTTTTATAAAAGTAGATTTAATTTGATTATAATCACTTTCGGCATAATTTTCTAACTAAGTGAACATAATTTTAAAAATAACGTTAATTTCTATACCCTACATGCTTACCACTTTGTTCATCTAATTATGTATTATTTTTATAAAATTTCATCCTGGATACTCCAACTATAGATAAATCTAACATTGTGAATTCTATTTATAAAATCCACGGCTATATTCTTGTGTATTTGTCATAAATTGTATCGATTGTATATTATTGAGAAACGCCTATGTACAACATATAAAATTTAGAGACCTCTATACAAAGTATATGATGATTGTTACAAAATATTGTCCTAAGTTTCCCAACAAACTAGTTATTAATAAAAAAACAACCCAAAAGAATACATCTCTTGGGTTGACACTTTACTAGTGCGATACTCTATATCCACCATTATTATATTAGTTATTTTTTTTGTTTTTTCTTAATGAAGTTAACCAACCGATAATTACCAATAGAATCATGACACTCCAGAAAATAGATTGCCATAATGCTGTATGTGGAAACTCTTCTGGCAAGATTTTTATATCAGGATGTGATAAGACCATGATAACTAATTTAATACCTACCCAGCCTACGATGGCAAAGGCAGCACCTTCTAAACCAGGATATTTATTCAACAAGTTAACAAACCATGATGCTGCAAATCTCATAATTACAACACCGATCATACCACCTAAGAACATAACGATGAATTGACCTAAATCAAGCCCGCCAAAATGAATACCAACCTTTGGTAATGTAACAGCAATTGCAAGGGCTGCTAACATCGAATCAATCGCAAAGGCAATATCAGCAAATTCAACTTTAAGTACTGTACCCCAGAATTCCTTTGGACTGGCTTTCTTTTCCTCACCATCTTCATCATAATGATGATCGTCGCCACCTTCTTGTTCGTGACTATCTTTAGCTTTAAAGAAGGCGACTAAATTCTTAATTGACATGTAGATTAAGTAAATTGCGCCTAGTGCTTGTATCCACCAGAAGTGAGCAATAATACTGATTAAGAATAATGAAATAAAACGGAAAATCAATGCACCTAATAAACCATAAAATAATGCTTTCTTTCTTTGTTCAGGCGGTAAATGCTTTACCATCACAGCCATAACTACGGCATTATCCGCAGCCAACAAGCCTTCTAAGAAGACTAATACGATTAATACCCACGAATATTGTAAAATCAAACTCGCATCCATCTTTGTACAACTCCCTTTTAAATTTAAGCATAAAAATAGAGACCTAAGCTAAGTCAGTGCAAATCCCAAGATATTAATTGTTTATTTTAAAATAAAAAATAGCACAAAAAATAAAACGATTTCACTTATAGCAAAGGTCTCACTCGACAACAGCTGTTGCCCACCTTACCGGAAAATTAAACTGACTTAACATTATACAGTCGTTTATATGATACATGCTCATTTATCCATAACATATATCTACGACACTATACCAATAACTGAATGAGTTACGGTTCAATGCTAAACCAATCATCTTCGTAATGACGATAAGATGACTCTATTTATAAACAGGTTAACAATATTCACCAATAATAGACGAAATATCATTAATTAAGCTGTTTAAATATAACAGTTGAGTTACTCCCCTCTGACCACAAAGTCATAGGTATTCTATTGATAAACGTATTATACACAAATTTTAGAATTATAACAAACTATATAATTTTACATCTGGGAACTTTTCTTCAAACCATCTAGTTGCAAATTCATTTTCAAATAAAAATACAAAATTATCATAAATGTCTTTTACTAAAATTGAACGAGAAGTACTCATATTATCTTTGATGGCATCTTCATTTTCAATCCAACGTGCAATCTTCTGACCAACTGGTTCCATTACAACATCAACATTATATTCATTCTTCAATCGATGTTCGAAAACTTCAAATTGCAATTGACCAACAGCACCTATAATAATTTGATTAGTGTGTAATGCTTTATAGTATTGTATCGCACCTTCTTGAACTAACTGCTCAATTCCCTTATGGAAGTGCTTCTGCTTCATGACATTTTTCGCCGAAACTTTCATAAATAATTCAGGTGTAAATTGTGGTAAGTCTTGGAAGCTGAATTTTTGATTGCCGCCCACAATAGTATCTCCGATTTGGTAGTTACCAGTATCATACAAACCGATAATATCTCCTGCAACAGCATGGTTTACTGTTTCTTTATCATCAGCCATAAATGAAGTTGAACGCGTTATCTTTTGTTTTTTCTTCGTTCTCTGTAATGTAACATCCATACCACGTTCAAACGCACCACTTACTACTCGCATAAACGCAATTCTATCACGGTGTTTTGGATCCATATTAGCTTGGATTTTGAAGATAAATCCTGCAAAATCTTTATCAAATGGACTTACTTCAACATCTTCGTTTGTTTGACGTGCATTTGGCATTGGTGCATGATCTACATAAGCATTCAAGAAATTTTGAACACCGAAATTAGCCAAAGCTGAGCCAAAGAATACCGGTGTTAAGTCTCCTTTTAATAATGCTTCATTATCGAATGTTTCTCCTGCTTCTTCGACTAACATCAATTCTTCAATCGCTTGTTCGAAGGCACTATCATTAGTGATTGCATGGTCTTCTTCAAGTTCATAATCATCGTTTAAATGTAAGATATTTTCTTCATCTCTAAATGGTTCAATTGTACGTGATTCACGATCGATAATACCAAAGAAGTTTTGCCCCATTCCCACAGGCCAATTCATTGGATATGTTTCAATATTTAATGTAGATTCAATTTCGTCTAGTAATTCAAATGGTTCTTTACCGACACGGTCTAATTTATTGATAAAAGTAAAAATAGGAATACCACGCATTTTACAAACTTTAAATAGCTTTAGCGTTTGTGGCTCAATCCCTTTCGCACAGTCAATTACCATGACTGCGCTATCCACTGCCATAAGTGTTCTGTACGTATCTTCTGAAAAATCTTCGTGACCAGGTGTATCTAAGATATTAATCTTGTAATGATCATAGTCAAATTGCATTACTGAACTTGTTACCGAAATTCCACGTTCTTGCTCTACTTTCATCCAGTCACTTGTTGCAAACTTCCCACTTTTTTTACCTTTAACTGTTCCAGCTTCTCTAATCGCGCCACCGAATAACAATAATTTCTCAGTCAACGTTGTTTTACCAGCATCTGGATGAGAAATGATTGCAAAGGTTTTTCTTGATTCAACTTCTTCCTTAATACTCATTTATAATCTCCTTTAATTCTCAATTATCCATTGAATAAGGTCATCAGCAATACGACTCGCCGTCTCCTCATCTAATAACGTAAATAAGTGTATCACAATTTCTTCCTTTAATTCATCCTCATTTAAAGACATATCTATCTCTAGAGACCAATTTAAATCAGGCAACGCAATCATGTAACATTGCCCGACTTTATTATCATATATATAGACATGTGATTTTATGTCATTATATTGTATATTTTTAACCTTCAACAGGTCCACCACCAAATTTTTTATACGCTGCTTCTAAACCAATTAAATCATCACGATGTGGTACTTTAACATGTCCAGGCATAATTTGATATGGTTCACGTCCTTTAGATGCTAGTACTACTGTGTCACCAGGTTCTGCAATTTCAATCGCATGTCGAATACCTTCTGCTCTGTCTTCAAATTCAATATAATTATTGTGTGTTGCGCCCTTTGCTAACTCAGCGGTTAATTTTTTAGGGTCATCGTTTGCTGGATTATCCGGTGTGAAGATGACATAATCAGCACGGCAAGCAACACGGCCCATTTCTGGTGTCTTTGTCATATCTCGTTCACCGGCCATGCCACATAAAAAGATTAATCTTTGCTTAGCAAATGGTTTAACAGCATCAATTAATTTATCCATACCATCAGCTGTATGTGCATAATCAATGATTAAATCAATTGGTAGTTCTGGATCTAGAACTTCTAAACGACCTTCAACAGGTTCTAAATTTTCAACTGCTTCAATAATGTCTTGCATCGCAATACCTTTACTCCATACAGCGATAATTGCAGCCATAATATTTGAAACATTAAAGCGACCCACATATGGTGATTTTACAACTTTAGTTCCCTCAGGTGTTACAAAGTCAAAAGTCACACCTTGTAATGATTCGATAATATTTTGTGCTTTAAACTGTGCATCATTTTCAATACCATAAGTAAATGTTTCAAATGGTGTTACAGTTCTCAAATAATCTGAGAATGTATCATCATTATTCAAGATTGCAAATTTTTCTCTGGATAAATCCTCACCTAATTGACTAAATAATAAAGATTTAGCATGACCATATGCTTCCATCGTACCGTGAAAGTCTAAATGATCTTGTGTTAAATTTGAAAAGATAGCAACATCAAAATCTACACCACTTAAACGTCCAAGTGATAATCCATGACTTGAAACTTCTAAAGTCATTGCTTCAGCACTTTTTTCAACCGCTTCGTTTATCTTTTTTGTTAGTGCAACAGTTTCGGGAGTCGTATTTGCACCTTTCGTTTTATCTTCATTAATTTGAAAGCCATTGGTACCTAAATAAGCACTGTTTTTTCCAAGCTTTCTATAAATATGATGAATCATTGTTGCTATAGAAGTCTTACCATTTGTACCCGTCACACCATAGGTAACAAGTTGCTTACTTGGATATTGATACAATAAATTAACCAATAAACTTGCAACTCTTAACGTATCTGGAACTACCACTTGTGTTACATCACCTGATAAATCTAGAGTTCTATTTACCACAACAATTTGGCAGCCATTATCAACAACATCTTGACAGAATTTATGACTATCGACTGTATAACCCTTGGAAGCTACAAATATACTACCTGTTGTTGCAGTTCTTGAATCTGTAGTAATATCATCTACCGCTCTATTTAATGTTCCTTTGACTTGTTTTACTTTAATTTTTTCAAATAACACATTCGCGTCCAACTTTAATCGCTCCTTTATTTCCAATACTACTATTATACACATTTTCGTTTTATTTTATAGAATCTAATAGTTACTCACTTAAAGTTAAAATATAATGCTAATAATTATCGTTCACAATATTCAATTGATTCTATAGATTGAATTTGTACGATATACTAATAATATTAACTTTGTATGTTATCCATGTTAATTTTTCTTATAATATTTCTTAATTCCACTTATACATGGCATATAATCTCACTTTAGTGGTATGGGTAATGTATAAAACAATATAATTTCTATGCTATATAAACTCATGATTCAGTATGAATTATTTCATATCGTAAAGTAAAATGATATAATCTTTAATTATTGTGTTTTTTCTTTCGCATGATAAAAAAATGCGTTAAACTTAGCATGAGATAAATTATACTATTGGAGGGTGGCTATTAATGGTTACTCAAAATAAAAAAATATTGATTATTACTGGCTCATTTGGTAATGGTCATTTACAGGTGACGCAAAGTGTCGTAAATCAATTTAATGAAATGAATCTAGACAATTTAACTGTTATTGAACACGATTTATTTTTAGAAGCTCACCCAATTCTGACTTCTATATGTAAGAAATGGTACATTAATAGCTTTAAATATTTCAGAAAAATGTACAAGGCATTTTACTATAGTCGCCCAGACCAAATAGATAAATGTTTCTATAAGTATTATGGACTAAATAAATTGATTAACCTGTTATTAAAGGAAAAACCTGATTTAATCTTATTAACTTTTCCTACACCAGTCATGTCAGTACTCACAGAACAATTCGATATGAATATTCCTATCGCAACTGTTATGACTGACTATCGCTTACAGAAGAACTGGATTACCCCACATTCACAAAGATACTACGTAGCAACAGATGAGTTGAAGAGTGAATTTATGGATATTGGTGTTCCAAGAGAACAAATTAAAGTTACAGGTATTCCGATTTCAGATAAATTTGAACAAGATATTGATAAAGCAACTTGGTTACGTCAGAACAACTTAGATCCAGATAAACCAACAATCTTAATGTCGGCAGGTGCATTTGGTGTATCTAAAGGTTTTGATCAAATGATTCAAGAAATACTTGAAAGCAGTCCTCATTCACAAGTCGTGATGATTTGTGGTAAGAGTAAAGAACTTAAACGTTCATTATCAGCAATATTTAAAGATTATGATAATGTTTTAATTCTTGGTTATACCAAACATATGAATGAATGGATGGCTTCGAGTCAACTTATGATTACTAAGCCAGGTGGCATTACGATTTCTGAAGCATTAACACGACAAATTCCAATGATTTTCTTAAATCCAGCACCAGGTCAAGAATTAGAGAATGCACTCTACTTTGAGCAAAAGGGATACGGCCGCATTGCAGATACGCCCGAAGAAGCGATTAAACAAGTTGCAGCTTTAACTAATACACCTACAGCTTTAGCTTCAATGTCGCAAGCAATGAATGATTCACGTATACCTTATTCTACGTATAAATTATGTATAGATTTATTAGACTTAATTGACCATTCATCTCGTTATGAGGATGTTTACGGAAAGGTTCCTTTATATGCAAAGCTCTTCGTTAAATAAAAATGGCATTTCTAAAAATTTCATAATTATGTTAATCATTCTATTTTTGATGGAATTTGCGAGAGGTATGTACGTGTTAAGTTACCTATCGCTGTTACCAACAGCAACGTCAATAGCGGTAGGTATAACATCTACTGCTATTTCTATTCATTTTATTGCTGATGCTGCAACCAATTTTGTGATAGGATTTCTCTTAAAGCGTTTAGGTGCAAAGCTCGTATTAACACTAGGCTTTTTATTAGCCTTTGTTAGCTTATTCTTAGTTATATGGTTCCCTACTGCTCCAATTGTATTAATACTTAGTGCTGTTTTACTCGGTATTGCGGTCAGTCCAATCTGGGTGATTATGTTGGCTAGTGTAGATGAGAACCATCGCGGTAAACAGATGGGTTATGTATACTTTTCATGGTTATTAGGTTTACTTGTCGGAATGGTTGGAATGAATATTATATTTAAATTCCACCCTACACAATTCGCCTTTTTAATGTCATTTGTCGTATTAATCGCTTGGATTCTATATTATTTTGTAAAAATCAGATTAACAAACTATAATACGCGTCCAGTAAAGCAACAAGTTGGTCAAATTGTAAATGTAACCAAGAGACATTTACTACTATTTCCTGGTATTTTATTACAAGGTGCGTCAATTACGGCGTTAGTACCAATCTTACCTACATATGCAACTAAAGTGGTAGGCGTTTCTACTGTTGAATATACTTTAGCTATCGTCTTTGGTGGTATTGCTTGTGCATTTTCAATGTTGTTTTTATCAAAGATTATTGATAATAATGGACACAAATTTATGTATAGCATGATCTTTGGTGGATTTTTACTTTATACATTGATGATATTTGCACTATCTTTAATTACAAATATTTACCTTGTATGGATTTTAGCAGTATTTATTGGTTTAATGTATGGTTTATTGTTACCAGCTTGGAATACATTTATGGCAAGTCACATTCATCAAGAAGAACAAGAGGAAACATGGGGTGTATTTAATAGTATTCAAGGTTTCGGCTCTATGATTGGTCCAATTGTCGGTGGATTGATTACAGAATTCACTAAATCTGTTAATAACACATTTTATTTCTCAGCGTTCGTCTTTTTATTCCTAGCCATTTTCTATGGTGTTTACTTTATTAAAGTTAGAAAAGCACAGCGTGATTAAATATAGCTTGGATTATCACAATCCATTTTCCACATAAGAGTTAGTTCGCATATTGCGGATTAACTCTATTTTTTATATTAATAACTTACATATTGTTATTCGCTCCATTTATTAATTGTATTTACTTCGAAAATCTAATTTTCGAAAATGGATTATACTTCTACTTTCAATATTTTGATTTTAATTATTGAATAAAATCAAAAAAAGATGGCCCCTATCTATATAACAATAGAGACCATCAGTCATTGAGCACCATAATATATTAACTGGTACTATTTTTAATTCCTAAATATAACAAGTAAACGTTGATTAACAATTAATGGGCTTTAGCTTAAGCTAAATTAAAGCTTTCTAGTAACTTCCATTTTTCTTCTTTTTCCTCATAATAAACTAAAGAAAGTTGTTCAATCGTTTCTTTATAATCAATTCCCGCAAGTTTTAATTGACCGTAAATATCTTCAAATTCTTGGCTTGTAAGTCCTTGAGCAATCGTAAAGTGAGGCACAAATGGATGATCTGCTACACCATAAAAATCGCCTTTATTAAACTGATTGAATAATTTTTCAAGCGCTTCTGTTTTTTGTACTTTAAAATAAATGACATTCGTTGTAGGAGCAAAACTAGATGCCTTTGTAGCATGTACCTCTACAGCTGGAATACCTTCAAGTCTAGATTTAATGACATCCTTTACAGACTCTAATTCACTATCGTCTATTTCAAATTGCCCCTTAATCGTAATATGCGGCATAATTGTCGCATAATGGTTATCATAACGTTTACGATATGCATTTACCTCATCTTGAAATGCTTTCGACGGAATTAATGCCAATCCTAAAATCATTTAAATTCCTCCTTTGTTTAACATACTTTCATTATATCAAATTTTCTAAAAATTCGTTACTTTAAACTAAATTTACTTCAGATAATTAAAAAGAAATATTATCTGATAAAAAATAAATTAGTAAATCGTCTAAGTAATGCTTCCACGATTTCCATCTATGGCCGCCATCGAATTCGAAATAATGATATGTAACACCAGATGTTGCAATAAGTTGATTTAATTCACGGTTCGGCGTTAAAAAATCAGCTCGCTTACCAGTTGTTGGTAATTCAAAATCATCTTCCTCAAGCCCTACAATGTGCCATATAGTAAGCTGTTCTTGAAATTGACAACGGTCAAACATTGTAGTTATAACCTCATCATGTTGCGGACTTAACATACCTACTTGACTAAATACCCTAGGATACGATAATGCAGTCATTAATGCGACACTTCCAGCTAAACTATCGCCTAATAATATGCGACTATTACCCACTTTAAATGTCGGAAATGTTCGATCTATAAATGGCAATATTTCATTTGCAACAGCTTTCACAGTTAATGGCGTTCTAGCACCTTGTGGATGAAATTCAGCACGGCGTTTGTCCACATCTTCATAATGAAAACCAACAAATATAGCACGTTCAACTTTATTTTCTGCTCTTAATTGCTCATATGTTCGATGAATTCTACCAAAACTAAAAAAGTCCAAACCATCAAAACAAAATACAACCTTATATTTAAAAAGTTCAGTAAAGTCCTTAGGTAAATAAATCGATAACGTGACATCTCTTTCTAATATTTCACTTGGAAATTCTATTTTATTAATGTTTCCCGGTTGAAATTCATACATAAATTAAGCGCCCCCTAGTTGTCTTAATGACATTGTACCAAGAGACGCAATTTTTTAAAATAATTCGCTTTATATTTTATTAGTATTAGTTCTATGACTTAATATTCTCTTCTTCTTTCAAGCGTTTCGGATAATCATGCAACCAAAATGTAGCTTGCGGTAACTTTTTAGGGTCAGGTTTATAAATTGCCATTTTGCCTGAACCCAGTTGTTTTTTCTGTTGTTCATAGTCTTTAAGTGCATTGATAGCAGGTTTATGCAATATCCAAATCGCAATGATATTCAACCATGCCATCATTCCGACACCTAAATCCCCCATCATCCATGCAATATCTGCCGTCTTAACTGCACCATAAATCGTTGCAACAATCAGTACAATTCTTGTGACATTAATCCAGAAGAAACTAAAGTTTTTTGAACGCTTTCTAGTTAAATATGAAATATTAGTTTCAGCAATATAGTAATATGCCAAAATTGTCGTAAATGCAAAGAAGAACAATGCACAAGCAATAAAATATGAACCTATACCTGAAAATGCTGGATCGAAGTGATAACTACCACCTTGGAATGCTTTATCGATACCAGCTTGTGCATACATTGCAGTTCCTGAGTAATCCTTATCTCCATTAGACATTTCAACAAAAATACCATTATCTTTAATTAAATTAGACTTATCTGTTGTCTCACCATTATTACTAGATACATTATACGTGCCAGATAACAAAATAATTAATGCAGTAGCTGTACATACAAATAATGTATCAACATATACTGAGAATGCCTGAACTAATCCTTGTTTAGCTGGATGCGATACTTCCGCAGCTGCTGCCGCATGTGGGCCAGTACCTTGACCAGCTTCGTTAGAATAAAGTCCCCTTTTAACACCAATTTCAATCATTGCTCCAAAAATTCCACCAAATGCTGCTTGTAAACCAAATGCTGATTTAAAGATAAGTGCAAATAACGCTGGAACTTGCTCTATGTTTAAAAAGATAATAATAACTGCCATTAAAATATAAGCTATTGCCATAAAAGGTACGATTGCTGTTGCTGCATTCGCAATCCATTTTATTCCACCAAATATAATGAGACCTAAAATAATTGCAAGCGCGATAGCAATAATCCAAGGTTGGATATTAAATGCATTCTTCATCGAACTAGCTATTGCATTGGATTGTACACCCGGTAGAAGTAAACCAACGGATACAACCGTTACAACAGCAAATATTAAACCATATATTTTGCCCATTTTCCCCTTAATACCTGATTCAATATAAAACGCTGGACCACCACGGTATTGACCTTTTTCTTCTCGTTTATATATTTGACCTAACGTCGATTCTATAAATGCACTACTCGCACCTAAGAACGCCGTAGCCCACATCCAAAACACTGCTCCAGGACCACCAATAAATATAGCAGTTGACACACCAACAATATTCCCGGTTCCAACACGACCTGCAAGCGATAATGCAATCGCTTGGAAACTTGAAATACCCGTTGGTGATTTCTCACCATGAAACATCAATCTAATCATTTCCTTAAAGTGACGCACTTGGAAAAAGCGCATCATCAATGAAAAAATAATCCCCGTTAATAATAATCCGTAAACTAATGGCTTACTCCACACAATATCATAAATCCAAGTAAGAAAACTTTCGAACATAATGTATCCCCCTTATTGTACAATATGTAAAATGATATATTTTTACTCATTATACACGTGCGAAAAGTTCCTCGCAATGAATTTCTAAAGTTATTTTTTAATTATCTATAAAGTTAATAAACACTAATTTATAAACATTTTATCGTATTATAGTGTTAACGTAATACTACTATAAAGAAACGTTGAAGTAATTATAATTAAATCTTTAAATAAAGACTATACTGTAGCTTATCTTCTTTATTTACTATTAAGTTTTATCTTTTGTTCTCTCTATTTATGATATATACTGAAAAGTACTTCAATTAAAGTTAAATTTAGGAGGAACTGCCCCATGCTAAATAAAGTATGGTTTAGAACAGGTATCGCGCTATTAATCCTGTTTCTACTTATTAAACTAGCAATGGAAGTCCATAGCGTCTTTACTCCATTTATTGTGATTATTCAGTCAGTATTGATTCCATTCTTACTGAGTGGATTTCTATTCTATGTTTGTTTACCATTTCAAAAGTTATTGGAAAAATACAAAGTCCCTCGATGGGGAAGCATTTTAATCATCTTTATTGGTTTAATCATTATTATTAGTATTATTGTAGGTATCGTTGGTCCATTATTAATGGAGCAAATAGAGAATTTAATTAATCAAATTCCTACGTTACAACATGAGGTACAACATATTATTAATTTCTCTCTTGATCAGATGGAGAGACTACCATCAGATGTGACTGATCGAATCAATAAAATGGTACAAAATATGAGTGATAGCGTTGCAGATATCCTTTCAAACTCATTCACTTATATTACGTCATTCATTTCTACATTATTCTTACTCATAATGGTACCGTTTTTCTTAATCTATATGTTAAAAGATCACGAGAAATTCATTCCATTTATCGCAAAATTATTTAAATCTAATAGAAAGATTTTTGTTGTAGAATTGTTAAAAGATTTAGATAACACACTTAAATCTTATATCCAAGGTCAAGTTACCGTAAGTATTATCTTAGGAATCATTTTATACATCGGTTACACAATTGTTGGTTTAAATTACACATTACTATTAGTTATGTTTGCTTGTATTGCTAATATGATTCCTTTCTTAGGACCATGGATGGCATTTGCACCAGCAGCTATTATTGCTATCATCCAAAGTCCAGCAACATTTATTTGGGTTTGTATTATTACATTAATTGCTCAACAGTTAGAAGGTAATGTTATTACACCAAATGTTATGGGGAAATCATTAAACATTCATCCACTCACAATCATTGTAGTAATCCTTGCTGCGGGTAATTTAGGTGGCTTCACTTTAATCCTTGTAGCCGTACCACTTTACGCAGTGATAAAAACGATAGTCAGAAATATTTATAACTATAGACAACAAATCATCGATAAAGCAAACAGTGATGTCAAAGATTAACATTATGCTAAATCATTAAGTAATAAAGTTTTAATATTAAATAAGAGAGCTAACCCGTATGATTCAATACGGATTAGCTCTCTATTTTTTTAGATTTTTAGACTATGATGACAGTCGATATATCCACTAATAAAAATATTCTATTAATTTTATATATTCAACCTTTGACTGTAACTCAATCTATTCTATGAAATTCTTTACTGCATCAAATTAAGCATAAAAAACTACTACCGAAGTAACAATACTTCAGTAGTAGTTCATTATTGTTCAATCTTATATATTATTTAATACAGTGGAATCCACTATCGACATGAATATTTTCACCAGTTACACCGCTAGATAAATCACTTAATAGATATGCAGCTGTTTTACCAACTTCTTCTTGATCTACGTTACGTTTTAATGGTGCGCGTTCTTCAATTTCTTTTAAAATTGTGTTAAATCCGCCAACGCCTTTAGCACTTAACGTACGAATTGGACCTGCAGAAATGGCATTTACTCGGATGTTATCTTCACCTAAGTCTAATGCTAAATAGCGTACGTTTGCTTCTAAACTTGCTTTAGCTACACCCATTACATTATAATTTTGAACTGCAAATTCGCCACCTAAGTAAGTTGTAGCAACGATACTACCACCTTCAGGCATCAATTTCTTAGCTTCACGTGCAACAATTGTTAATGAATATGAACTGATGTCTTGTGCTAATAAGAAACCGTCACGAGATGTTTCAGTGAAACGACCACGTAAGTCTTCCATATTAGCAAATGCAATTGAGTGATACACGCCATCAATATGACCTACTTCATCACCAATTTTTGAGAAACCATTAATAACATCTTCATCATTTTGAACATCAATTTGGAAGATATGATGTTCTTTTTGATTTAATTGATCAACAAGCTTTTCTAACTCTTTACGGCTACGTTCTTTTCGATATGTAAATACTAATTTCGCACCAAGTTGATCTAATACTTTAGCTACACCAAAACCAATACTACGCTTATTAGCGATACCCATAATAACATATGTTTTATTTTCTAAATTAAACATGATATAACTCCTTTTGAAAATATTCAATTTAAACTGGTTCGAGATAATGAATAATGGTGCCCACTCGATACCAATTTCAATACTCTTTATTTTAACATTGGTTATATTATTTGAACAATTTATTTTACTAACATTGTGCTTAGATATACTTAAATTATTTCACCACATAAAAAAACAATGACCTAAAGCAATTGCTTTAGACCATTGTCTTCTATCATTAGTAATATAATTCTAATTCTCGTTTCAATTCATCTACATATTCTTTAGAACCTGTAACGATTAATCTATCTCTATAACGTAATTGAGTATCTCCATGTGGAACAATTGATTCATTGTTACGTATAATGCGCACGAAGATAATATCGCCATCGAATGGGAAATTACGTAATTGAATTTGATCGTATTGATGATTTAACATGGCAATTTCATATAATGATGTCTCAACATTACTTAAGAGATTAAGCATGTTAGGCGTTTCAATTAAACCTTTTAAGAGAATCTTATTACTCATATAACTACTAAAGACTTCGATACCTTGTTTCTGTAATGTTTCATCTTCAGAACTTGACTCTAGACGACAAATTACACGTTTGACACCTTTCGCTTTAGCCATTAATGCTACTTTACGGTTAATGGCATCATCATTTGTCGAACAAACAACGATATTACGAGAGAATAGACCTAGTCGCTCTAATAATTCTTCCTCATAATCTGCAATTTCTATCATAGATATTGCATCAGATAGTTTACGCTTATCGCTAAGGTCGTTTCTATAATAAAGCGAAACTTGATATAGCTGTGATGATAAATTTTGAGCAATTGGAATCGTCAGTTGGTTCTTACCGATTAAGCTCACTTCAATTTGTCTTGTCGCTTCATCTGGTATTGGGAACATCTTTTTAAATACTATTGGCACAAATACACATGTAATTACTGCACTTAGTATTAAAATACCTGAAATTTCAGGAGAAATTGTTCCTAGTTGTTCTGCAATTTTAGCAGATGCAATAACCAATGATAACGTAGATGTGAGTAAGAAGGCAGATGAAATTGTCGTCTTCATATCAAACCATCTACGTATATAAAATACTGGAATCAGCTTAGAAATTAAGAACGCAATTATTAAAAATGGAATAATTAATAATAATGACGGTTCTTTGATTAAACTTGGGATATTTAAATCAACCCCGACCATGATAAAGAATATAGGAATAAAGAAACCATAACCAAATGAATCTAGCTTTTCAACCATATCTTCATCAGGTCCTAATAGTGATACGACGACACCTGCAAGAAATGCACCAAGAATGTTTTCTGCGCCAACACCTTCTGCTAATGCTACAAGCATAATGATCAATGCAAACACTGCACGTATACCAATTTGTGTCGTACCGTCCATTAATTTTTGCAAGAATTGGGCCTTCTTAAAGATACCACCCAATAAGTAAAAGATAATTGTAAATACAACCAAGCTACCTATTAACCAAAGTGAAGTGCTACCAGACGCATGTAAGGTACCATAGGCTGTAAGTAATATCATGGTTACTAAATCTGCTAAGACTGCAACGAGCAAAATAAATTGTCCAATTGTCGTTCTCATGATATTCATTTCTTTTAATGTTGGAACTACCACGCCAAGTGATATCGTTGAAATAATGATGACCATTAATAAGACATCATCAATCAATCCAAACCATTTAAACATGTATGCAAAAACAATTGAAATAATCATGATAAACATAAATACTACAAGTGCTAATTGTAAATGCCCCGGTTCTTTCTTTTTGCGTGTTCCTTCTTCTTGCTGTTCTCCACTTTTATCCTTTTTAAAAGCTTTAAAATCTATTTCCAATCCACTTAAAAACATTAAAAATATAAATCCTAATGTTGATAATATATTTAGCATTTCGTCACGTTCTACTAAATTTAAAAATGAGTGACCAATAACGATACCCATTAATATTTCTGCAACGACGACGGGTATAAATGTAATTCTAAGTCGATTTACTAAAATAGGTGTTAAAAATGCTGCTAAAACTACTACAACAAGTGATACGAATTCCATATAACCCCCCTATGTTAAATAAGACATAAATGATGTAGCTAATCCAAAATAGATTAACATACTAACAATATCATTAATTGTTGTTATAAATGGTCCACTAGCAACGGCTGGATCTATCTTCAATTTATTCATTACTAAAGGAATCATTGAACCAACTAATGTACCTACTGTCATTGCAATTGTCAAGCTTGATCCGACAATTATTGCTAAAATTGGTTGTCCATAAATAATCACAATGATAATACAGAGTAATATTGCACAAACCAAGCCACTTAAAAAGCCACTCCCTGCTTCACGTAAAGCAACCTTAAATTTACTTTCCTCATCAATTTCACCTGTTGAAATATTACGTACTGATACGGCTAATGATTGTGTCCCTGAATTCCCTGACATCCCGCTAATAATAGGAATAAATGCTGCTAGTAATGCAACCTTCGCTAATGTATCTTCAAATGAACCTAATATTGTTGCTGTAATCATGCCTAAGAACGTCAAGATGATTAACCACGGCAAACGTTTCGTTGCTGTTTTCAAAATAGAATCATTTGTCGCATCGACATCTGATACACCGGCTAAACGAGAGTAGTCTTCACTTGCTTCTTCATCCATAACGTCTAAGATATCATCGATAGTGATAATCCCTAACAAATGATCTTGATAGTCGACAACTGGCATTGCGATAAAGTCATAGTCTCGCATCTTCTGTGCTACATCCTCTTGGTCGTCGGCAGCATTAGCACTAATGACACGTTCACTCATAATGTCTTCGATATAAGCATCATTTTCTGCAACAATCAAATCTCTCAGTGATAACACACCTGCTAATTGTTTATCATCATTGACAGTAAATATAACGTAAATTGTTTCAGCATCTGGAGCTTGTTCTTTAACATGCATCAATGCTTCCTTTACTGGCATTGTTGCTTTAAGCGAAATATACTCGGTAGTCATGATACCACCGGCAGTATCTTCTTCATAATGTAATAACGCTTTGATTTCCTTAGCGTCCTCACGATTCATCAATGTCAGTAAACTGACGACCTTTTGCTTAGACAATTGGTTCATAATATCAACGGCGTTATCATATGACATATCCTCTAACACTTTACTCGCATATGTAGCATCCATCGTATCAAACAATGCCTCATAATCTTCTTCATCAATTTCTAGTTGTTCGAAGAAATCTGCAACCTCTTCTGGCGATAATACTTCATAGATTCGTTGACGAATATCATCATCACTGTCTTCAAAATATTCACTTTGTTCATAGTTGTGCATTGATAAAAATTCTTCTCTAAACGCGTCAATCTGATTCTCATGTAGTAATCGATCGAGTAAATCTTTATCATATACCTGTTCGTCCTCTAAAGTGATTGAATCTCTTTCATTTGCCATATTCACACCTCCATGAATGATTAAATTATAGCATATTAAATTTTGTTTCTATTGTGTCATATTGATCAATTACTTCAATTTTTTGGTTTGTTATTGGATGTATAAACGAAACTTTTTTACATCCCAATAATTGATGATTATATATATCCTGTTTTCCACCATACAAATCATCACCGACTAACGGGTGTCCTATATATTGAAAATGAACACGAATTTGGTGCGTTCTACCAGTTAACAATTGGACCTCACATAAGCTATATTGTGATTTAACCTTTAATCTTTGAAACATTGTTTGTGCATACTTTCCAGAATCATGAACATGACGTTGAATGATACTATCTGGGTGCCTCGCAATGGGCGCTTCTATCATGCTCTGTTGTTTCACTTTCCCATGACAAACACAAATATATCGTTTATCTATAGACGTTTGCGACATTAAATGATGAATATAACCGTGTTTAGCAATAATTACAATGCCTGAGGTATTTCGGTCTAAACGTGTGACTATATGTGGTGTTAACTCGAGGGAATGTTGTTGAAAATAGCTCAACACTTGTTCTACCAAACTTTTATGTTTATGGTCTCTAGAAGGCGCACAATTTTGCTCTGTTGGTTTAGATACAATAAGCAAATATTCGTCTTCATACAAAACAGTAAGTGCTTTATCATAAGGCACTAAATTACCACTAGGTTGCTCTTTGGGTAATTGAATGCATAAGCTATCACCTTCCAAGAGTTTGTGTCTAACGGTTACTGGTTGTCCATTAACTAATAAAGCGCCATTACGTTTAATGGCGCTTATACTTTTCTTTGAAAAATCATTATTTTGTAAAAAAGCTTTAACTGTTTCGTGATGACGAATATGAAAGTTAAATTCCATTATTCATCTTCTCCACTAGAAATAAATGAATCATGAACCCTTTTCCAGAATGGGAAAGGTCTAAATCTTGCAAATCTTACCTTTTCATTAGCAACTCGAAATTGTATTGCATTTACATTTTTATGTTTGATACTCACATGATCAATAGACGTCAATATTGTATCGTGATTAACTGGTGTAATTAAACAAGTATGATGCTTTGGCAATACTAAAGGTGAACCTACTGTTCTAAACACTCTATTGTTAATAGAAGCAATTTCGGCAATTTGCATTGCTTCTAATGATGGGTGGATTAATGCACCACCTAAAGCTTTGTTATAAGCTGTTGAACCTGATGGCGTTGACACACATAAACCATCACCTCTAAAGCGTTCAAATTGATTACCACGTATATTAACGTCTACAACTAAAGTAGAGCCATTTTCAGTCTTCATCGTTGCTTCATTCAATGCTAAATAACGTGTTTCATATCCGTTATCATTATAACGTACGATAATCTCGAGCAATGGATATTCTATCACTTGGAATTCAGAATTGTTTATTTCTATGATTAACTTTTCAACCTCGTGAGGAAGCCAATCAGCGTAAAAGCCTAAATGTCCAGTATGTACACCGACAAAGGCACATCGAGACAACATATGGCTATATTGATGGAATGCTTGAAGTAAAGTCCCATCACCACCAACTGAAATAACAATTTCAGGATTATCTGGATCTTCAACCATTTGGAAATCTTTCATATGATTAATCATTTTATGCTTTAATGCATTTGATTTCGAATCACCTTTAGATAAAATTGTATATCGCAAGATTGCACCTCTCTAGTTATCATTTTGCTTTTTTGCGCGCTTTTTAGAATAATATTTTTGCGCTTCTTGAATTTCTTCTTTGATTTCTGACATTTCTTCATCTAGTAAAAATGCTGCCTCGGCTGCTCTCTCTAATCGATGTTGGATTTCAGGTGGATAATCACCATCATATTTGTAACGCAAGGTATGTTCTATCGTTGCCCAAAAATTCATCGCCAACGTTCTAATTTGAATTTCCGCTAAAATCTTTTTCTCCCCTTGTAAAGTTTCAATCGGATATTCAATTATGACATGAAATGAACGATAACCACTTTGCTTTGTATTACTAATGTAATCACGCTCTTCTACAACTTTAAAGTCTTGTCGTTGTCTCAATAAATTGACTACGACATCAATGTCATCGACAAATTGGCACATTAAGCGCAAACCAGCAATGTCATACATTTCCTCATGCAATCGATCAAAAGGAATGCCACGTTTATTTGCTTTATCAATGATACTTGTCATTGGTTTGACTCTACCTGTGACAAATTCAATTGGCGATGCATTATCATCAACCTCATATTGTTTTCTAAGGCCCTTTAGTTTCACTTTCAATTCATCGACTGCTTGTTTATAGGGCGACAAAAATTGATCCCATTGATTCATTGTGCCTCACTCCGCTTCACTCTAATTCGAAAGTCTCTTCAACAACGGAAACAAACTCCTTACCATAATTTGAATTACCTTGGATATTATCCAATATGTAATTGAATTCTCTTTCGAAATGTTCTAATTCTAAATCATCATTAACTATAATCTTTTTACCCTTATTTTCATGTAACATCGACCAAGTTTCTTGTACAAAGATTAGATAGGAATACGATTGCCCATCATCTAAAATATACGCAAAACTATAATTATCACTGTCAACAAGCATTTGTCCAGCTTCCTGTAAACCTTCTGTTGACGCTACTGTATAACAATTTATACTATCCTCTGTTACTTTAATCTCATTTACATATATACGCATGCTTGTTCCTCCTTATTCCCCACTATTTTAACATAATTTGAAGTTACATAACACGTTACATGACTACTCAAATATCATCAACCGATGTTCGCTATTAAATTATTTTTCAAAATAATGCACTTCAATTTAAATTATTCGCTCTGTAGTTTAAAATTAATACATTAATTGCCTAAACTTAGGAGTGTATATATTGTCAACGAATAATGAAATTGAATTTAAACAACTTTTGTCGCAAACAGAATATCAACAAATTTACGACACGTATTTTAAAGGAATTATTCCTTTTAGCCAAACGAATTATTATATTGATACCCCAGATTTCCAATTAAAAGCACATAAATCTGCCTTAAGAATTCGTGTTAAAGCCGATTATAATGAAATGACTTTAAAGGTCCCAGCAGAAGTTGGTTTAATGGAGTATAACTTTGAGACCTCTATTGTCCCACAGCTAGATAAAGTTATAACTCCAGATACAATACCACCAGACATTATAGAGCAACTTAAACAGATGGATATAACATTAGATGAATTAACTATCTTAGGAGCACTTACAACGAATCGTGTTGAAAGTAAGGTGTCAGATAATTTACTTGTACTTGATCACAGTAGCTATTTAGACCAAGAGGATTATGAATTGGAATATGAAGTGAGCGATTATAATCAAGGACTACAGAACTTCAAATCATTGTTAGAACAATTCAGTATCCAACACCAAACACCTGATAATAAAGTCCAAAGATTCTTCTCACGCAAAGCAAAACTCAACGAAGAATAGTCAACACAATTGCCTAAAAGTCGAATTACTTCCAAATGTAAATATTCATGTTATATTAGTATTATATTAAGAGAACATGGTGATAATATGACGCAAACACCTTATGAAATTATAGGACAAGATGCCTTATATAACATGATTGATTACTTTTATTCACTCGTAGAAAAGGATGATAGAATTAATCATCTTTTTCCGGGAGATTTTAGTGAAACAAGTCGAAAGCAAAAGCAGTTTTTGACGCAGTTTTTAGGTGGACCGCCATTATATTCAGAAGAACATGGTCACCCTATGTTAAAAAGACGTCATTTAGATTTTAAAATTTCAAATTATGAGCGTGACGCTTGGCTCGAAAATATGTATAGTGCAATACAACATGCACAATTGCCAGCAGGTGTCGGAGATTATTTATTTGAAAGATTACGTTTAACAGCAAACCATATGGTAAATTCCGAAATTTAATTGTAGGTGAAAAAAACATGACTGAAGAACTAAAATTGATACATGCTAATAGTCGTGAAGATGCAAATCTTTCACCTGTGAGTAAAATAGAAATTTATTCATTTTTCGATCCATTTAGTAAAGAATGTTTTAAACTATCTGCAATACTCTCAAAACTGAGAATTGAATATAAGCAATATGTCAGCATTAGGCATATACTTAACCCTTCATTACGTGTTTTGACAAAGTGCCAAGCACAAAGTACATCAGACTTAGACAATATTGCACTATCTTATAAAGCTGCCGAATTACAAGGTAGATTACGTGCAGAACGCTTTATTCATCTTGTACAAAATGAAATCATCCCTAAGCGAGACATCATCACAGAATCTATGGTTAATAATTGCATTACCAATGCCGGCCTCGACTATGAGGTATTCAAGGAAGACTTACACAATAGTTGTCTTAAAGAAAGCTTACAAGTTGATTTGCATATTGCTAGAGAAATGGATATCGAAGAAGCGCCTACTCTTGTATTCTTTAATGAAGATGTACATGAAGAAGGTTTGAAAGTTGAAGGTCTATATCCGTATCACATTTATACGTATATCATAAATGAACTCATTGGTACTACAATTGAAAAAGAATTACCACCAAGTTTAGAAGATTACATCAAACAACAACAATTAGTAACTAAAGAGGAATTATTAACTATTTATGAGTGGCCTGAAAAACTGATGAATAAAGAACTTAAAAAATTAGCATTGCAACAAAAAATTGAAAAATTGCAATCTCCAGAGGGCAAATTTTGGAGATCAAAAATTTGAAACACGCTTTTTATGTTTGATAAAAAACATATTAAACTTAGCTATGAAGAAATCTATTATGATAGATATTTTCATAGCTATTTTTTGTTATAGAACTTAAGGCCCTTAAATTCAACATAACTATTACTTAGATGCATGAATTCTATTTATATGAATAGCTATTTTCAATACTTTAGTATGATTGACTCGTTTTCTAAGAATGCTGTCTCACCCTTTGTCATCGACTGGCATAACTTCAACAAGTGTCTCACCAATATACAACTCTAAAACATTATAGAATGCACTCAAATACTCAGCCAGAATTTATGATTTTATATATAAAAAAGAGCTAATCCTTCAAGGATTAGCTCTCTTTTGTATGATTTGGTTTGATGTCGAAAACACTCTATTTTTGTTATAAATTATTACCATTTATATATAATACCTATGGAATTGCATTTTCTAATATTACTCAAGATGAAACTATTTATATTACTAACTTTAATTAAATATTTACTTACAACTACTGCTAAAGCAAATTATTTTGATTACTACTTACTAAATACAGCAAATCTTTTTTGAATATGATTACCTTCTATTGCCTCATCAACCATTGCAATTGCATAATCAGCATAACTTACACTAGTACCAATTACTTCATCATCACTAATTTGATATTCACCAGTTCTTTCACCATCAACTTGAAAATCAGGTGCTGGGCTAATAAATGTCCATAATACGTCATTGCGTTCTTGTATTTCATTTAATGTTTTAGTTTGTGCCAATGCAGTTTTCTTAAACATTTCTGGGAAATCAGGTGAATCTACTAATCGCATAGTGTGTGCTTCATCCACAAATAAACTTCCTGCTCCTCCAATAATCAACAAACGTTGGTCACTATGACTCACTAAGTCACTTAATAATGCTAATGATTTACTATGCTGATCCAATTTATCCTGATCTGGTTGACCAAATGCATCAATAATTACATCAAATTCTGCAATATCCTCTTTTGTTAAATCGAATAAATCTTTTTGAATGACTTGTGTGGCTTTTGTTTTATTTTCACTACGCACTATGGCTGTTACGTCAAGCCCTCTTTCTACCGCTTCATTTGTTATTAATTTACCTGCTTTACCATTCGCTGCTACGACTGCTATTTTCATAATTAACCAACTCCTACATGTATTAATTTTAGATACAAGTTAATTATAGTTACTTCTCTTTATGATGTCAAATATATGTTCCTGTGAAATACAAGTGAGATATTATTTAAAAAAGAGCATAAAAAAAAACGCCGTGTCTGATTACACGGCGCTAAACAAAGGGGATGGGAGAAATTTTTTCACTTCTAACAAAGGGGTATGTTTGTTATGTGATTAATTTCATGTTTATAATATAACACGGTCAAATGACCCTTTCAAGCATTTAAATTAAATAAATGCACTTTGTCACAAACTTGTCATATTGAAAACGAATTCATTCATACTAAGCTTTCATAAGCTTTTCAAATGCATCCAATTTCTCTTCAAATACTTTACATGCTTGCTCAATTGGTTCAGGAGTTGTCATGTCCACACCAGCATTTTTTAATATTTCAATAGGATAATTTGAACTACCTTTTTTCAAGAATTCATTAATATAACGTTCTACAGCTGGTTGACCTTCAGTCAAAATTTGATGACTCAAACTTTGTGCTGCACTATAACCTGTAGCATATTGATAAACATAATAATTCATATAGAAGTGAGGAATTCTAGACCATTCTTTGCTAATGTTTTCATCCGTTTCAACAGAATCACCGAAATATTGCTTATTTAATTTAGCATATTCTTCATTCATTCTATTAGCAGTTAATGGTTCACCTGCTTCTTCAATTTGGTGAATCTTATGTTCAAATTCTGCAAACATTGTTTGTCTGAATAATGTTGCTCTAAAGCGTTCTAATTCTTGATTTAGTAATAACAAACGTCTATCATCATCTAAATGTTGATCCATATAATGACTTAATAGAGCTTCATTACATGTAGATGCAACCTCAGCCACAAAGATAGTGTAATCACTTGAATTTGAAGGTTGGTGCTTTCTACTGAAATAACTATGTGCAGAATGGCCAAATTCATGTACTAAAGTATATAAATCAGATACTGTATCAGACCAATTTAATAAGATAAATGGGTTTGTTAAATGCGCACCAGATGAATAGCCACCAGAGCGTTTACCTTTATTCTCAAATACATCTACCCAACGATTATTCAAGCCTTCTTCGACGACCTTCATATACTCTTCACCCATTGGTTGTAGTGCCTTAATCATCCAATCTTTTGCTTCTTCGTATGGCATTTCAAATTTTACATCTTTAACTAATGGTGTATATAAATCATACATTTTCATATCATCTAATCCCAATAGTGACTTACGTAACTCTGTGTAACGATGTAGTAATGGTAAATAATCATGAACTGTTTTAATAAGGTTATCATAAACAGTTTCTGGTATATGATTAGAACTTAGTGCTGCTTCACGAGCACTTTTATAATTGTGTGATCTTGCGTTAAATACATTTTTCTTAACTTCACCAGCTAATGTTGAACCTAATGTATTATTAAATGCACCGTATGCTTTATATAAATTTTCAAATGCTGATTTACGTAATACACGGTCATCTGATTCTAAACATTTAATAAATGTGCCTTGTGTTAATGAATGTGCATTACCGTCTTTATCAATTGCATCTTCAAACTCTAAATCTGCATTGCTAAACATACCATAAACATTATCCGCAGTAGATAAGGCATCTTGTGCTTCTGTTAATAATTTTTCCTTATCTGCACTCAATACATGTGGACGCTTTTCGTTAATCAATTTAAGATCAAATGCATATCGTTTCAATGCTTCATTTGAATCTACAAATTCTTGAATGGTAGATTCGTCAATTTGTAAAATTTCAGGTATTAAAAAGCTCCAACTAGAACTAAATTTGATAATCAGTTGATATGCACGTGATTCAAGTCCTTTATATTTATCATTTGCTGTATCTTGATCCTGCTTTAGATGCGCATAAACATAAATTTTTTCAAGTTTAGAACCAAGTTCATCTTCTAAAGCTAAGGCATGGTATAGCTTTTCAGAACTATCACCTAAGTGTCCTTTAAACTGTTCCTCTTTACCTAATTCACCTTCTACTTCCTTAAAGGCAGCTTCAAATGCTTCGTCATTTTCAAATATAGTTGATAAATCCCATGTATATTCTGGATATTTACGTTCTTGTTCTTCTCTTGTTAATTGTTGACTCATAATATGCTGTAAACCTCCTATATAATTCCTTATCTTTAATTTTCTCATTTCAGCGGTTTTTTTGCACGTTATTACAATTGAAAATACGATAATATAATTTAAATTGATTTACAATTGATTGTACAATCTCTGTTTGATTCATATCATTTAAATAAAATGTATTAAATTTGAGTAATTCTTTAAAGCTGTCTAAAGTATAAGTCCCTGTATAGAATAAATAATACAGTTGTAACTGCCAATAAACTGGATGTGATTGAATAAATAACTGCTCCTTGAATATCAAACCAAAGCAATTACACACATCATTGATTTGTAATCTTAAATTGTAAATGACGCTTAATGTTGGTTCTAACACTGAGTGACGATGCTGACACTGGTTTATGTATTGCTTTACTTTGCTATAGCTCAACTTATATAACTTTATATCTTCTGAAATTTGATTTGTTAAAATAATTTCAACGGGCGAAATCACCTTACATTGCGCCCTAAATGACTTACCACCTAAAAATTGAATATTATAATACAACAATAATTTCTGATTTACCCAGTCCCAAGCAAACAATGTTCTATTACGTGGATTAATAAATGCCCGTTGAAAACGAGTCAAGAACAATAAATATTTACGTTTATTATAATTAGGATTCTTTATAATCCATACTACATTTAAATTATTTAATGTTAGACCATTTGTTCTTTTCAACACGAAATCACAATTAATTTGAGAAAATTGAATTTCAATGGCATATCTTTGTTCAACTACGATATCAGGATACTGCAATGCCGATTTAATATAAGGTTCAATACTTACCGCATATCCGTAAACTTTATAATATTCTGCTAGTTTATATTTTAATAAGTAATGTTCAGCACCTTCACCTTTATTACAATATGCGTCATCCTGTTTATAATGTGCGAAATGTGCAATCTTTTTTGTCCCATCGCGCAAATATACTTTATGTGAACAATGTGGACACCAATAAGTAAACTGTCTGTTGGCCCTACGTGCATCAATGAGTTGGTGTAATTGATCAATTGCATATATCATTTTCTCACCTCATAAATATACACGTTGTAGAAAGGATTATTACTCTTTTTATATAAAAAATTAAAAAAACCTATCAAAGTAATACTTCGATAGGTCTATCTATTGATGCTTTCATTAAAGCTTGCTTTATTCTGATGTGCTTGGGAAATATCGACGAACTTGTGCTGCAACATTATGGCTCATAATAATTTTTGCATAGTCATTTAGATAAACTTCTGTCTTATCTGTTGGATATGCGAATTCAAGTAATTGACTATAACTATCATTAATTGTTTCTTGATCCACTGTTGCATCAAAATGAACAGCATAGTAATAAACATTGTTAAAACTATATAATAAATCTTCAAATTCGTCTGTCTTAGGATCATTATGGTAAGCAAATTCGATTACTTCTTCTAAATCATCAAACTTAACAATAACAGTGCGAACATCTTGTGGTTTGCGTTCTTTACGACCTTTAGGTTGCTCATTAGTCTTTTGTTGTTGTCTTTGATCGAATAGCTCTTCTAAGCTATCATCTTGTTCAAATGTTTGTGATAATAATTCATTAACTTGATAATCAAATTGTTCATTTTCATCATCGTCATCTGACATATTAACCAAGTCTTCATTCTTAGATTTAGAAATTGTAACTTCTACGCCCTTTTCAAACGCATGCACTTGAATCCAAAGTGGGCCTTCAACGACAAAATCTTCTTCTTCATTTATTTCTTCCATCATATTCCAAAAGAATTCTTCCCCACGCTTACGATTTGTCCATAAATCTTCACGCTTAAATCCTCTTGCTTCAATATCACTATATGTTATAAATAATTTAACAGTAGTATCGTCAACTCGCTCTATTCTCATATCATCTCACTCCTTACAGTCGATGAATAGTACTCATTATTGTATTAGAATATATAAAAAATTACAATTCTTTTGTTTGATTAAATTTCACCTTTTTCTATCCGGTTACTTATATTAACATATACCCTGACATAAGCCAAAAAAACAGCACGCTTTAAACTATAATTATAACGCATAAAACAATTGAAAATCAGATGAGTTGACCTAGTACGGTAGTTATCTGTTATGGTACAAAAAAGAAACCATAAAGCAACACTATGCAATGCTACTTTATGGCTCAATCTTTGATTTGTTATGTGTTGATTAGTCAACCATACGTTGCGCTTCTTGTAATTGGAACGTACGCACTTTTCTAGGTAAAAAACGTCTAATTTCATCTTCGTTATATCCAACTTGTAAACGCTTGTCATCTAAAATGATTGGACGGCGTAATAAACCTGGATTGTCTTGTATAATAGAATATAAGTCTTGAAGTGGTAATGCATCAATATCTACATTTAATTTTTGATAAGTCTTAGAACGTGTAGAAATGATTTCGTCTGTTCCATCTTCAGTCATTTTTAAAATTTGTTTGATTTCGTCAATTGTTAAGTGTTCTGAAAAAATGTTACGCTCCGTATACGGAATGTCATGTTCTTGTAACCATGCTTTCGCTTTACGGCAAGATGTGCAACTTGGTGAAGTAAATAATGTTACCATACATCTCACTCTCCTATTTTTCATGAATAAAATTCATTTGATTTCATTATTTATATGATTAAGAAATACTAAGTATCTTCCTCTTCCTAACCTTACAATACACAGTATACCCTTCTAACATTAAAATTAAATGAGAATTTCTTAATTATTTAAATTTTTTTTCATAACTAAGCAATTCTTGTTCAATTTTTTGTTAAAAATATTGATATATGTTTAGTCTAACATAACTTACAAATGAAAGAAATACTGTTATACTATACGTAATATGCATAAAATAATAATTTAGAAAGTAGGCATCATAAAATGGAAACATTATTTTCAGGTATCCAGCCAAGCGGAATTCCAACACTTGGTAATTACATTGGTGCATTGAAACAATTTCGTGAAGTCCAAGACGATTACGATTGTTTCTTTTGCATCGTCGATCAACACGCAATCACAATGCCACAAGACCGCTTAAAATTGCGTAAACAAACACGACAACTTGCAGCAATATATTTAGCTGCAGGCATAGACCCAGATAAATCTACATTATTTATACAATCTGAGGTTCCTGCACACGTTCAAGCAAGTTGGATGTTAACGACGATATCTTCAATTGGCGAATTAGAACGCATGACACAGTTCAAAGATAAATCAGCGAAACAATCATCTGAAGGTGTTCCAGCAGGATTACTAACATATCCTCCTTTAATGGCAGCAGACATCGTGATTTACAATACAAATATCGTTCCAGTAGGAGATGATCAGAAGCAACATTTAGAGTTAACTCGTAACTTAGTTGATCGTTTCAATTCACGTTATAATGATATTTTAGTGAAACCAGAAATAAGAATGCCAAAAGTTGGCGGACGTGTGATGAGTTTACAAGATCCTACTAAAAAAATGAGTAAAAGCGATGACAATCAAAAAAACTTTATCTCATTATTAGATGAACCAAACGTGGCAGCTAAGAAAATAAAAAGTGCTGTAACTGATTCTGATGGCGTTATTAAATTCGATAGAGAAAATAAACCAGGTATCTCAAACTTATTATCTATTTATTCAAGCTTAACTGACGAATCAATAGATGCACTCGTTGAAAAATATAAAGAATCTAATTATGGTGTATTTAAAACAGACCTTGCTGAAATCGTTAAAACATTCTTAACAGACTTCCAAGAAAAATACGAAGGCTACTTCAATTCTTCAGAGTTAGATGATATTTTAGATAAAGGTCGCGACAAAGCTCAAAAAGTTTCATTTAAAACATTGAAAAAAATGGAAAAAGCTATGGGTCTTGGACGCAAAAGATAAATATTATTTATAAAAACTGTTAACAAACGGTGATGTTTGGTGACAGTTTTTTTTCAGTTTCAAAAACGACCTAACCTTGAGTAAAGGTTAGGTCATTAAATTTAAATTATTTGTCTTTCTTCTTTCCAGTTTCTCTATCGATGGATTTGTCTATTTTCACATGTTTCAATGTTGTATCTCCACCAATTTGGTGATATATCAGTCCTTTAACTTGAGGGTTTGTTAAGTGTGCTTCACCTTTTTGATAAATGGGTGCAACTGGTGCATCACTTAACATTAATTCCTCAGCTTTTTTCATTGCTGCATTACGTTCGTCAGGTTTAGTCAATAATTTGCCATTAGCATCTTTAACTAATTTATCGTATTCTTTGTTACCCCAACCAGTGTTGTTTGATGCATTACCTGTTGTCATAATACTTAAATATGTTAATGGGTCTGGATAATCCGGTCCCCAACCAGATAATGATGCTTCAAATGTTTCTGCATGTTCTTGGTTAATTCTTTGTTTAAAAGGAAGTTGTTTGATTTTCAATGTAACACCAGGCAAATTCTTTTCTACCTGTGATTTGATGAACTCTGCTGATACTTTTGCATCTGCCGTATCTTCAGTATTCATCGTGAATGTAACTTGATTCACACCAAGCTCCTTTTTAGCCTTTTCTAAGTGTGCTTTTGCTGACTTAGGATTGTATGTCAGTGGTGAATCTATAGTTTCTGAGAAGTCTTTACCATCAGGTGTTTTAGCTGTCATCTTAGATGTAAAGCCATCCATACCCGTAGAACCATTATTTTTCACTGAGTTAACATATCCTTCTTTATCAATAGCTTGTGAAATTGCAAGACGTAAGTTTTTATTTTTAAATTCCGGTACATTTTTTTGGTTTAATTTAATATAGAATGTACTTGCCAACAAACGTTTTTTCAAACCTGGATTATCCTTATATTTATCTACTTGGTCAGCTGTAATAACAGTATCATCTACTGAACCAGTATCAAATAACGAAGCTCCGGCTTGTTGGTCTTTCAACACCTTATAATTCACACGATCTAAATGAACTGCCTTTTTATCCCAATAGTCTTTATTCTTAGAAAGTTGAAGTTTATCTTCGACTTTCCAATCATTCAATTTAAATGGTCCATTATATACTGTTTTTTGTGCTGTTGTACCATACTGTTCACCGTATTTTTTTACTATTTTTTCATTTTGAGGCATAAATGTAGCGAAGGCTAGCATTTCATTAATATACGGAATAGGTTTTGTTAACTTCACTTGTAACGTATAATCATCTAGTGCTTTAACCCCTAGTTGATCAACTTTCTTTTTACCCATATTGATTTCTTCAGCATTTTTAATATCATACATTATGTATGCATATTCAGATGCAGTATTTGGATTTACTACACGTCGCCATGCATATACAAAATCTTGTGCTGTCACAGGATCTCCATTAGACCATTTAGCATTTTTTCGTAATTTTATAGTTAATGTTTTGCCACCATCGCTCTTCTTAGGCATTGATTTGGCAACACCAGGTACTGCTTTATCATCTTTATCTAAAGTATATAATCCCTCATAAATTTGGTTATATAAATCAAATGACACTGTATCTGTAGCTAAAGCCGTATCAAGAGATGAAATATCTTGAGGTAACACCTTTCTAAATACTTGTCCCTTATCAGAATATACACCCTCTGCACTACTACAGCCTGCTGTGATTACAGTTAAAGCTAACAGTACAATAAATAATTTTATCCTTTTCATAGAAATCCCCCTTTCCCTCTATACTATTGTCTGCTTAAATTGATTTTTGAGATTTTCTGCTTCATCTTCAGTAGTAAACACGTAATGACTTGGTGTGATTTCGTGTAATGTTCTTCGACTATTATTAGCAGAATCTTCCGTATAAACTGTTCTTTTTCGTACGCGTTCACTTTCAGGATCTGGTTGTGGCACAGCTGAAAGTAACGATTTAGTATAAGGATGCATAGGGTGATTATAAATTTCATCGGCAGAACCTAACTCTACGATTTTCCCAAAATGCATGACCGCAATTCTATCCGAAATGTATTTCACCATGGATAAATCATGTGCAATAAATAGGAAAGTAATCCCTTTTTCTCTTTGTAATTTTAATAGTAAATTAACGACTTGTGCCTGAATCGATACATCTAATGCAGAAATCGGTTCATCGGCAATTATAAATTCTGGCTCTACTGCAAGGGCTCTAGCGATGCCAATGCGTTGACGTTGGCCACCAGAGAATTCATGTGGATATCTATTGGCATGTTCTTTACTTAAACCTACAGTTTCTAATAAATCATATACACGTTTTTTACGATCTCTCGTACTCGTTGCTAGTTTATGTATATCTATGCCTTCTGCAACGATATCCATAACTTTTAGTCTAGGATTTAAAGATGCGTATGGATCTTGGAATATCATTTGCATTTTTTTATTAAATTTCAAAGAATCTTTACGGTTTTTAATCTTTTGAATATCGATACCTTCATATAGGATTTCACCATCTGTAATATCATTTAATTTAATAATCGCTTTACCCGTAGTAGATTTTCCACACCCAGATTCACCAACTAAACCAAATGTTTCACCTTTATAAATATCAAAGGAAATATTTTCTATAGCTCTCACTTCATTATGTTTACCTTCGTTAAAATACTGTTTTAAGTTTTTGACTTGTAATAACACTTCATTATTTTGCTTCATTAAACGACACCCTTTCTACTTGTTGAGGTTTGTCGAAATTATTAGGCATACTACTCAAACGTTTTTGTACCATTTCTGGTGGTTCAACCTTTGGTGCACGCTCATCTAACAACCATGATTTCACGAAATGCGTCGGTGACACTTGATACCATGGCGGTGGTGATTTAAAGTCAATTTCTAGCGCATACGTACTACGTTCAGCAAAAGCATCACCTATTGGTGGATGTAGTAAATCAGGTGGTGTACCAGGAATTGCCAATAACTCTGTATCTGTACCAGTTGTTAAATCTGGCATTGATGATAATAGTCCCCATGTATAAGGGTGCTTAGGATCATAGAATATTTCATCTACATCTCCTGTTTCAATCATTTGGCCACCATACATTACAGCAACTCTATCAGCAACATTTGCCACTACACCTAAATCATGTGTAATAAAGATGATTGATGTGCTAATTTTATCTTGTAATTTCTTCATTAAATCTAAAATTTGAGCTTGCATCGTAACATCTAATGCTGTTGTAGGTTCGTCAGCAATTAATACTTTGGGCTCACATGCTAACGCAGTTGCGATGACGATTCTTTGTCTTTGCCCACCTGAAAATTGATGTGGATATGCATTAAACCTTTTTTCCGCATTTGGTAAACCGACAAGATTTAGAATTTCTAATGCTCTTTCTTTAGCCTTAGACTTACTATAATTTTTATGCTTCATTAATGGTTCCATTACTTGTTTGCCAATTTTCATTGTTGGATTTAGAGATGTCATGGGATCTTGGAATATCATTGAGATATCTCTACCTCTTAATTTTATTAATTCCTTTTCTGACTTCTTAGACAAATCTTCTCCTAAGAAGATGATTTCGCCCTGTTTAATTCTGCCAGTGTCACCTTGGAATAACTTTGTTATCGCTTTAGTGGTAACGGATTTCCCAGATCCAGACTCACCTACAATCGCCAAAGTCTCTCCCTTATTCAAATAAAAATCAACACCTCTTACTGCTTGCACTTCCCCTGCGTCGATATCAAAGGAAACATGCAAATCGTTTACTTCTAATATTCTTTCTGACATAATGTTGCCCCCTTTTATTATCTACGCATTTTCGGATCAAATGCATCACGTAATCCATCACTAAATAAATAGAAGAATAATATTAATAAGCTTAATACTATCGCTGGAATAAATAATTCGTGTGGATGGATTAATAACATCGCTCTACCATCATTCACAAGTGAACCTAAAGATGTTTTAGGTGCTGGTACTCCTATACCGATAAAGCTTAAGAACGCTTCGAAGAATATTGCATTAGGTACAGTGAACATAGATGTAACTACGATAGGACCTAATGTATTAGGTAGAATATGTTTGAATATCAACTTAAATTTCGAAGCACCTAATGTTCTCGATGCCATTACAAATTCTTGATTTTTCAATTTTAAAAATTCACCACGTACGACACGACTCATGCCTATCCATCCAGTAATCGCCATAGCTAGAATAATTGTCCAAATAGATGGTTCAAATATTAGTACAAATAAAATAACAACAATTAAATTTGGAATCGAGGCAATAATTTCAATAATACGTTGCATGATATTATCAACTCTACCTCCGAAGAACCCAGATATCGCACCATAAACAACACCGATAAAGATATCTAGTAATGCTGCTACAACACCAATAAATAATGATACCTGAGCACCTTGCCAAGTTCTAGACCACAAGTCGCGGCCTAATTGATCTGTCCCAAACCAATAATTATCATCAGCGCCAGCTTCTTTATAAGCACTCTTGCCATCAACGCCCTCACCATCGAAAGGTAAGAATGGTATTTTATCAAGTACAGGTATTTTTGCAGGTAAATTACGTTCTTCAACATTTTGCTCTGCATAGTCATGTTTTGTAACGACAGGTCCAATTAAAGCAAGAATAATGATGATAATAAGTCCTATCATTCCGACAATTGCAAGTTTATTTCTTTTTAATTGAGTCCATGCATCTTGCCAAAAGTTTTTACTTTCACGTTGCATTTCTGGTTCTTTTTCAATATCTTGCTTTGCTGCAACAAAATCAGAAGCTGCAATTGCATCCGATGTATGAGTCATTACTGCATTAGAATAATCACCATTTAATTTTTCATCTCTTTTATCAGCCATTATTTCTTACCTCCTTGTACACGAATACGTGGATCAATAATGCCATATAAAATATCTACAAGGAATATAGAAACAATGAATAACGTACTAAATAGTATTGTAGTTGCCATAATCACAGGAAAGTCGTTTGTTGTAATAGATCTCACAAATTGATCCCCGAGACCTGGAACACCAAAGATATTTTCAATTGTTAATGTTCCCGTTAAGATACTTGCTAACATTGGTACTATAATAGTGATTACTGGTATTAATGCATTTCGTAATGCATGTCCAAATAACACACGCATCGTTGAATTACCCTTTGCTCTAGCTAGCAAGATGTAATCCGAACTTAACACTTCTATCATTTCCGCCCTTATGTATCTTGTTACAGTTGCTAAAACAGCTGCAGACAGAGCCAATGAAGGTAATACAGCTGTATCTATGCCCTCCCAACCAGCTACTGGAAACCATTGTAATCTGACAGAAAATACATATTGTAATAATACTGCCAGTACAAATGATGGCACTGAAACTGCAATTACTGATATAACAGTTGCTGTATAATCAACCCAACTATTTTGCCGTACTGCTGCAATAACTCCCAATATTAGTCCTAATATAACTCCAATAACCATCGCTGTTAGTCCCATTTCTAGTGATGGAATCAACCTCGGTTTTATCAATTCCCAGACAGGTTGATTATCGTATTGGAACGAGTTCCCAAAATCACCTGTAACGACATTTTTCAAATAACTTACATATTGTACAGGTACCGGATCATTCAAGCCATATTTTTCATTTAAGATGTGTTTTTGTTCAGGACTTAATTTCTCATCATTAAATGGTGATCCTGGCATTAATTTCATTAGGAAAAATGTTATCGAGATAATGATGAATAACGATAAAACCATGTATCCTAATCGTTTTAATACATATTTAAGCATAACTAATCCCCCTTTAGTAACAGAATAAACATTTCTTTCTAAATTTTCAGAAATATTTAATAACTATTATATATTCCCTTCATCTATTGCGCAATATTGTTTTGCTTTACATTAATAAAGAATTGTTAAACAAATCTATTTATAATCCCATTAATCCTTTGATATAAAAGGTTAATTAATTTTAATTATTCATTTTTTAGTTCTATTAAGTTACAATTAATTTAATAAATAATGGAGGCAATCAAATGAGACAAAAGCAAACTTTACTAATATGGTTACTATTAACACCTTTGATTTCACTCATTTTATGGCTTTTTGGTACACATCATTTTACTCATTTTGTTAATATACTTTTTTATATTGCTACTATCTTAACCATTATTCTATTTGTGTTAATAATTGTTCAGGAAGGTATATTAGACCCAACGAGTTATGGCTTTCGTAGATTAAAATATCAACTTTCAAATAAAAAGAAACGACAAGCATTAGATGAAGATGAATTCTTTAAACCAAAACAGGTAAAGAGAGAACAATATATCGTTAAAACGTGGGTTATTAGCGGTTTTATCATTAATTTAATCTATTTTATTCTCAGTATTATACTCGCATTTACAATATAAAAGAGGATGCATCCTTTAACGGATACATCCTCTTTTATATTATTTATTAATCAGTAAACTTTTTGAATATTAACACTGCGTTATGACCACCAAAGCCTAAACTATTACTCATTGCATAAGTAATATCTAAATCGATTGCTTTGTTTGGTACAATATCAAGATCACATTCTGGATCTGGACTTTCAGCGTGAATTGTTGGTGCAACTTTACTATCTCTGATTGATAATGCAGAGAAGATTGCTTCTATACCACCAGTGGCACCAAGTAAGTGACCTGTCATAGATTTAGTTGAACTTAGTTTAAGTGATTGTGCTGCTTCACCGAATGTATTTTTAATCGCTTGAATTTCAGTCAAATCACCTACAGGCGTACTTGTACCATGTACGTTAATATATTGAATATCACTAGGTTCAATACCAGCATCATCCAATGCTGTTTGCATCGCACGTGCACCACCTTCTCCTTCTGGAGCTGGCGCAGTAATGTGGTGTGCATCTCCTGTTGAACCATATCCAACAACTTCTGCATAAATTTCTGCACCACGTGCTTGTGCCGATTCTAATGATTCAAGTACGACAATACCAGCACCTTCACCCATAACAAATCCATCTCTACCAGTTTGGAATGGTCGACATGCAGTTTCTTTATCGTCGTTTGTAGACAATGCACGACTAGCGCTAAATCCAGCAATGGCCATATGTGCAATTGGAGCTTCAGAACCACCTGTAATCATAGCGTCTGCATCACCACGTTGGATAATTTTAAATGCATCACCGATTGAGTTTGTACCTGTTGCACAAGCAGTAACTGTGGCACCGTTAGGACCTTTTGCACCTAAATCTATTGATACTTGGCCAGTTGCCATATCAGCAATTAACATAGGTACGAAAAATGGGCTAACACGTCTTGGTCCACGTTCTAATAATTGGGTATGTGCAATTTCAAATGTTTCCATGCCACCAATACCTGAACCAATCCACACACCAATGTTATTCGCATTGTCTTCGTTGATATCTAATTTAGCATCTTTGACTGCTTCACGAGCTGCTACAACTGCATATTGTGTGAATCTATCCATACGGCGTGCTTCTTTTTTATCAATATGGTCTTCTATATTAAAATCTTTTAATTCTCCAGCTAAATGAACATTGTAATCTTTAGTATCTATTCTAGTAATTGTATCAATACCATTTACTCCGTTTAACGCATTGTCCCAACTAGTTTTTGCATCGTTTCCTAGAGGTGATAATGCGCCAACTCCTGTAATCACTACACGTTGTTCTTTGCTCATATTTTATCCTCCTATTTTCCCCATCTTAGTGTGACAGCACCCCATGTTAGGCCGCCACCAAATCCAACTAACACTAAGACATCATCGTCTTTAATCTTTCCATTTTCTAATTCTTGAGCAATACTCAAAGGAATTGAAGCAGCTGAAGTATTACCATACTTATCAACTGACACACTCATTTTTTCCTTTGGAATACCTAAGCGTTCTCGTGCAGATTCCATGATTCGAATATTTGCTTGATGTGGTACAAACATATCAACATCTTCTGGTTGAAGATTTGCTTTAGCAACTGCATTTGTAGAAGCTTCGCCCATAATTCTTACAGCAAATTTAAATACTTCACGACCATTCATAAAGATTTTGCTGTTTTCAGGATTTAAGTATAAATATTTTCCGCCAGAACCATCTGAACCAAGTTCATAGCTTAAAATACCTCGCCCTTCCGATACTTCACCAATAATAGCAGCGCCTGCGCCATCACCAAATAAAATAGCAGTCGAACGATCAGTTAAATCTGTAATTTTTGATAATTTGTCGACACCGACAACTAATACGTTTTTATAATCACCGGATTGTACAAATTGCTTTGCATTGATCATTGAATACATAAATCCACTACATGCTGCTAATTGATCCATTGATGCTACTTTTCCGGTACCTAATTTTTCTTGTAACATATTGGCAACTGTTGGAAACGGATAGTCTCCTGTCGATGTTGCCACTAAAATCATATCAATATCAGATGCTTCAATACCTGCATCCTCAATTGCTTTTAAACTTGCTTTATAAGCTAAATCCGATGTTTCTTCATCTTCACTAGCCCATCGTCTTTCTTTAATTCCTGTCATTTTTGAAATCCATTCATCGGATGTTTCTAAAAATGTTTCAAAATAGGCATTATCTACAACATTTTCTGGAGCGTATGCACCGAAACCTTTAATACCCACGTTCATAGTTGAACACCTTCTTAATTATAATTTTAATACCAGGTATTAATTTAACATAATACACATTTGAAATACAAGAACTATGACTAATATGTAGGTGAAATACCTATTTTATTATAAATTAAAGAAAATCTTTGTACAATGCAAATGAATATATTCTGCTGATAAATACTATACAAATAGCGCTTTCTTATTTATAATGTAACTATATATATTAAATTGGAGGCATTACATAATGAAATACCTCGCAGTGTTATTTTGGGCTGTTCTATTATTAGAGATGGTTAATTTTGTATTAAACAGTTTAGATGGTGGCGGTGCATTAAATTTAATTACACCAATCATTGCAGCAGTCGTATTTACAATTCTGATTGCATTATTTGATTTGGTTGTAAAACCTTCTACCAAACAATCTAAAGAATCATAAAGTATTTTGACAAGCCAGTACAAAGGCTTGTCTTTTTTTGTTATTGCATGATTAATTAAGCTAATCATATGCATCATATGTATCAATAAGTTGGATGTTAATGTGGTGAATATTTTTTGTAGCATTTATATTTTGTATGATGCACAGTCTTTCTTAACAAGACATAACAACTACATTTATCATGTGTGGTCAATACCTGAAAATTTCATTTAATAACAACATAGGGTCTGAGACATTATTCTTTCAGACTAAAATAGCTGATTTGTGATTTTATTTAAATCTTCGTCTCTTAACCTGTTATTCATTTCTTGTTTTACCTCAGGGATAATTTCTGTTTCAATTAATTCATTATAAAGTGTCTAATTTTTTGTAGTGCTAACATATAAGAACTGCGTATTGTTTGCGAGACAACTGAGGGAGTAAGATGCGTGGCGCGATAAATGCTCGACCCAGCCCCCTTGGTAAGCAAGTAATAACAATACGCAGTATTGATAGAAATAACAAGCCCATCAAAGATTTTTGATCTTTGATGGGCTTAATGCTGGGTATTTAGATCCCAGACTGTATTCCTATGATTATTGTATTGTTTGTGGTTTGTGTTCTTCGAATGTTAAACCATCTTCAGATAAATCAATGCTGATTGTTGTACCTTCTGGGAAGTTTTCTCGTATCATTTTTCGTGCTAATGGTGTTTCAATTTGACGTTGTACAAATCGTTTCAATGGTCTTGCACCGAATTGTGGTTCGTATGCTTCTTCGCCTAACCATTGTTTTGCTACATCTGACACTTCTATTGAAATACGTTGTTCCATCAAACGAATGTTTAAGTGTGTTAAAATTTTGTCTACGATTAAACTCATATCATTAACTGTTAATGGTTTGAATAAGACAATATCATCCATACGATTAATGATTTCTGGTTTGAAATATTGATTTAAATTATTCATAACTGCTTTTTCAGTATTCTCTGTAATCACACCGGCGTCTTTAACATTTTCAAGTAAGATCTGAGAACCAATGTTACTAGTCATGATAATAATTGTATTTTTAAAGTCTACTGCTCTACCTTTAGAATCAGTTAAACGTCCTTCTTCTAGTATTTGCAGCAACACATTAAATACATCAGAATGTGCTTTTTCGATTTCATCTAACAGAATAACTGAATATGGATTACGTCTAACCGCTTCTGTGAGTTGACCACCCTCATCATGACCAACATAACCTGGAGGTGCACCAATTAATCTTGAAACGGAATGTTTCTCCATATATTCGCTCATATCAATTCGAATCATATGTTTTTCAGAGTCAAATAAAGTAGACGCTAACGATTTAGCTAGCTCTGTCTTACCTACACCAGTTGGACCTAAGAATAAGAAACTGCCTATTGGTCTGTTAGGATCTTTAATCCCTGCTCTTGCTCTTACTACAGCATCAGCTACTAAATCTACTGCTTTATCTTGGCCTACGACACGTTCATGTAGTATATCTGCAAGATTTAGTAATTTTTCTCTTTCAGTTTCTACTAATTTAGAAACAGGAATACCTGTCCATGAGCTAACGATATCACCTATTTCTTCATCTGTAACAATTTCTCTGATAATACGGTCGCTATCTCCATTTTGCTCATATTGGAATGCAGCTTCCATTTCTTGTAATTCTTTTTCAAGTTCTGGTATTTTACCATGTTGTAATTCTGCTGCTTTTTCTAAGTTATAGTTGTTCTCAGCATCTTCTAATGCTTTTCTACTTTCATCTAATTCAGTGCGTTTCTCTTGAAGCTTAGCAATTTTACCTTTTTCTTCTTCAACACGTGATTGAATTGCATTTTGCTTTTCTTTTTCATTAGATAATTCTTCTTGTAACTCTTGTAGACGTTGTTTACTTGCATTATCTGATTCATTCTTCAATGCAGACTCTTCAATTTCTAACTGCATTACTCTTCTATTAACTTGATCTAATTCAGTTGGATTTGAACCCATTTCTGTTCTAATCGTAGCACAAGCTTGGTCGACTAAATCTATTGCTTTATCAGGTAAGAATCGATCCGTAATATAGCGATTTGATAATTCTGCAGCTGCAACAAGTGCTCTATCTTGAATTCTAACACCATGATATACCTCATAGCGTTCTTTTAAACCACGTAAAATAGAAATTGTATCTTCTACATCAGGCTCTGATACATTTACTTTCTGGAAACGACGTTCTAATGCAGAATCTTTTTCAATATATTCCCTATATTCATTAAGTGTTGTTGCACCAATACAATGTAATTCACCACGTGCTAACATGGGTTTCAACATGTTTCCTGCATCCATTGCGCCCTCAGTTTTACCTGCGCCTACTAACATATGGATTTCATCAATAAATAAAATGATTTTTCCATCTGACTCTTTAACTTCTTTCAATACGGCTTTTAAGCGTTCTTCAAACTCGCCACGGTATTTCGCACCTGCAACAAGTGCACTTAAATCAAGCTCGAATATTGTTTTATCTAATAATGACTCTGGCACGTCCTTTTTCACAATTCTTTGTGCTAATCCTTCTACGATTGCTGTTTTACCTACACCCGGTTCACCAATTAGCACAGGATTATTTTTTGTCTTTCTACTTAAAATTCGAATCGCATTACGAATTTCTTCGTCACGTCCAATGACTGGATCCATATTACCTTGACGTACTTCCTCTACTAAATCACGACCATATTTCTCTAACGCCTCATAATTAACTTCAGGGTTTTGTGATGTCACATGATTTCCTCCTCTTATTTTTTTAATTATTTCCGTTATTACTTCTTTTTTATTGCCGACAAATTGTGCTGTCGTTGTATCTATGTCTATTGCTGATAATATTAAGTGTTCCATTGATATAAATTCATCTTCATATGATTTCATATAATCTTCAGCTTTAGTAAATAATTCATTTGCTTTTGCACTTATATACTGCCCGTATTGAACGTTGTCACCTTGAACAGTTGGATATTGTTTTAATTTATTATTATAAGTTGTTAATAATTCGTTTGTATCAATATTGGCACGTTCAAGTACACTATTAAATAAACTTTCATCTTCATTTAATGCAGCGGCTAATATTGCTTCAATTTCTATATTTTGATTTTCATATGTTTTAGCTAATTCCATTGCCTTTTGTAAGGCTGATTGAACTTTATAGGTCATTTGATTAATATCCAATATGATTCACCTCACCATTGAGTGTTTGATCAAACCAAAGTTAATTTGACTTTGACTTTCTTTGACCTTAATTTAATTATAGTCCCTCTTTCATGATTTATCAACCATTATGATTTATTTTAATCATAATTTTTTAAGCGTTTATAGAAAATAATACGCTCAAAATAAATTGCTCAATCAAACGTTTATCGTTTTCATGCCAAATGTTAATTAGAATTATGTCATTATCCTTTTAACAATATTTTATACATATTTTTTATATTACCAATACTTATTTGTTTAAACTTATCGTAGCAAGTTATAACACTGTCATTAATAAATGATCTATTTATAAAACTGTCTATCGGTTCAGCAAACTTACGCTCACATATCAGCAACTTATTGTAATTATATTCAACTTATATCGAACTATGACGCCACAAAAAATAATGGTAATCCTTGTTAGATATTTAACAAAGAATTACCATCATTTAATAGATATTATTGAGTTATTTGTTTCGTAATTTCATCTGATAAGGCTCTGACTCCTGATGGTTGTAAATGAATGCCATCAGAAGCAAAGTATTCAGTATGTCCTTTCGAACGTTTATACCAATCAACAACCTTCACATTTTTATGTTCTTTTGCTGCGTCTGCAATCAATTTATTTACATGTGATTCATAACCTCTCGGAACACGTGTATTGACGAGATAAATATCTGCCTTATCAAATTGACTTATTAATTCATTTAATTGTGCTTTAGAAAAGTCACCATTAGTTCCCAATTCTAATACAACTTTATTACCAGCTTTATTGTAACTTTCATATTTTTGTTGAATCAATGGCGTTGCTTCGTATAAATTACGACCAACTTTACCATCAATTTCTGCATTTGGTACACGCTCTGTAAAATACTCTCCGATATCTACCATAACAGAATCACCAATAAGCAATGGCTTGATATCTTTATAGACTTTGTTAGATGTACTATCTTCTTTATGTTTCGCATCATCTTTACTGTTATTTGCTGTTTTACTTTTGCCGTCCTTTTTTTGTGAAGAAAAGCTTGTTGGTTTGTGTTGTTGTTGATCCTTCCCTAATTGATCAAATGCACCAGCAAATATAAACACTGTTGGTACTAAAATAATAGATAATGCGACTGTCCTAACAAAGGACACCCGTTTAAATCGATTGAGTGAGAAAGCTTTAAAGCTATATTTTCTAAATGGTGTCTCGATGTATCTATATGATAATTCTGCCAAGATTAATGTAGTTATGATATCCAATACATACACATAAATTGGTATTTGCCCTTCCACATAATAGGAATGGATAAAGCTTATTACCGGAAAATGCCATAAATATAAACTATAAGAACGTTTGCCAATATATACAAATAGCGGATTACCAATTACCTTTGCAAAATATGCTGATGGGTGGACAACACTCAATATCACAAAAAGAGTCAACACTGATATAACATAGAATCCACCGTTGTAAATCCAATCACTATTGTCATCAACAAAAATAAATAACATGATAATAACCACTGTACTGACAATTCCTAATCCATCAATTGTATGTGACAAGATACGAGGTGGATTAGCTTTCAATTTAAATGGTGGCCATAAAAATGCGAGTAGGACACCAAGCAACATCGTTTGTAGTCTAGTATCAGTACCGAAGTATACTCTAGAATGTTCCATATGAGGTTCAGAAATTAATACCATTAACAACAATGAAACTAATGAAACAATCCAAAAAATCAAGGTTATATTTCTATATTTCTTAACTGTTAATAGTAATGTGATCAGGACTATTGGAAAAATTATGTAAAACTGCTCTTCTATCGCTAGTGACCACAAATGTTTTAATGGCATAAATGCAAACTGTTCAAAGTAGTTTACATCAGTCATAATATACCACCAATTGGATACATAAAATATTGCTGCAAATGCATCATGCTTAATATTTACGATTTGATCTGGTTTTAAAATCAGTGTCATCATAGATACTACGCCTACCAACACAAAAACGGCAGGTATGAGTCGTTTCATTCTACGTAACCAGAATTGCTTTAAATTGATACTTCCAGTTTCTTCAAACTCTTTCAGTAATAGACTAGTAATTAAATAACCAGAAATAACAAAGAAAGTATCTACACCTAAAAAACCACCCGTTAGCCACTGTTTATTAAGATGGTAAATAATAATTGCTAAGACCGCAATTGCTCTTAAACCATCAAGGCCAGGCATATAACGTGTATGACGGTGTTTGTTCATTCCCAAATTTGAATCTCTATTCATTTAAAATCAAACCTTCATACTCAAATTTTAAATCTATTTATGCATATTTCATCCATTTTACTAAGTTATTGTAATACTTTTGTAATGTAACTGCAATTAATTTAATAATTTTGCACGATAATAATATTTAATATTTTTGTAGTTATAGATTATAATTCGCATTTTAAATAAACTCAAACATTTTCATTCTTTCACTGAACAGTGGCAAATCGTAACTATATTCACTACGAAATATACTTAACTCAAACTACTCACCCCACTAAATAGAATAAAAAAAGACCAACTAACACACCTTTAAAAATCTAAGATGTGTTAATTAGTCTCAAACAAGATATTTATTCACTTCTTTATTAGCCAATGCCTAACGCAATTTTAGCGTAGCGAGACATCATATCTTTGTCCCATGGTGGACTCCAAACAATATTAACCTCTGTATCTGAAATCTCAGGTATTTCAGCTAATACCATTTTAACTTGGTTCATAATTTGCGGTCCTAGAGGACATCCCATTGAAGTCAATGTCATTTCAACCGTACATAAACCGTCATCATCCACGTCGACATTATATACTAAACCTAAGTTTACAATATCAATTCCTAACTCAGGGTCAATTACCATTTCGAGTGCATTAAGTATGCTATCCTTTAATCCTTCATCCATTCGTCTCACCTCTTCGTTATTAATGATATTAACAATATATCAAATATCTTACAAAACGCCAATAAAATGCTATGATATTCATACACTATTATTATAACTTAAGGAGATTTTAATGAAACCTTTTTTAATATGTTTAGACTTAGATGGCACATTGTTAAATGATGATAAAGAAATTTCACCTTATACAAAGGAAGTACTAAAAACGTTACAAGCGCAAGGACATAAGCTTATGATAGCTACCGGTCGTCCATATCGAGCTAGTCAAATTTATTATCATGAACTTAATATGGATACACCTGTCGTTAATTTTAATGGTGCTTTCGTCCATCACCCTAAAGATAATAACTTTAAAACAGTACACGAGGTATTAGATTTGGACTTGTCTAAGAGCATTATCCAATCTCTAAATGACTATGGTGTATCTAATATTATTGCTGAAGTTAAAGATCATGTATTTATTAATAACTTTGATCAAAAATTATTCGATGGCTTCTCTATGGGAACACCAAAAGTAGAAACAGGCGATTTACTAACAGCATTAACTGAATCACCTACATCAATACTTGTGGAAGCAGAAGAAGTAATGATTCCACGTGTTAAACAAATGTTAACAAGATTCTATGCAGAGAATATCGAGCACCGTCGTTGGGGATCACCGTTCCCAGTTATTGAAATTGTCAAACAAGGTATCAGCAAGGCAAAAGGTATTGACTATGTAAAACATCATCTAGACATAGATCGTAATCAAATTATTGCCTTTGGCGATGAGGATAATGATTTAGAAATGATTAAATATGCGAAATATGGCATTGCAATGGACAATGGCCTTGATGAACTAAAGCATGTTGCCAATGAAGTTACTTATTCTAACAATGAAGATGGCATCGGTAGATACCTTAATACATTCTTTGAATTAAATATCCCGTACGAAGCAACAATTAAATCTAAAATATAATGCATTATTTTTGCTTAAAGGAGGTTGTTGACTGTGTCTAAAATAGTCGTTGTAGGTGCTGTAGCTGGAGGCGCGACGGTCGCAAGTCAAATAAGAAGATTAGATAAAGAAAGTGAAATCATTGTCTTTGAAAAAGATAGAGACATGAGTTTCGCTAATTGCGCATTGCCGTATTATATTGGTAATGTTGTCACTTCAAGAGACCTCGTTTTAGAAGCAACACCTGAACAATTTTATGATAGTAAGCAAATCACGGTAAAACCCTATCACGAAGTCACTGCAGTAGATACAGCTGAAAATAAAGTCATTGTTTACGATAAAAAGGCTGAACAATCCTATACAGTTGAATATGATAAGCTCGTATTAAGTCCTGGTTGCAGTGCTAATCATCTCAATTTAAATAGTCCAATTGCCTTTACTTTACGTAATATGGAGGATACTGATGCTATTTACCAATTTATTGAACATCATCAAGTACAAAATGCATTAGTTATTGGTGCTGGTTACATCAGTTTAGAGATATTAGATAATTTATACGAACGCAATATTCAACCGATGTTAATTCATCGTTCTGAACATATTAATAAATTAATGGATTCCGACATGAATGAACCGATTATTGAAGAAATGGATAGACGCGGTATTCCATACCGTTTAAATGAAGAAGTCGTAAAAGTCGAAGGTAACGAAGTACATTTTAAATCAGGTGCTGTAAAAACGTTTGATTTAATTATTGAAGGTGTTGGGGTTAAGCCAAATTCAGCATTTTTACAATCATCTTCAATTCACTTAGATGAACATGGTTACATTCCAGTTAATAATAAATTCGAAACTAATATTCCTAACGTTTATGCTTTGGGTGATATTATTACTTCACATTATCGCCATGTGGACTTACCTGCACATGTGCCTTTAGCATGGGGAGCACATCGAGCTGCAAGTATCATCGCCGAACAACTAGCTGGTAATAAGAAGATACTATTCAAAGGCTATTTAGGTTCAAATATTGTTAAATTTTTTGACTATACCTTTGCAAGTGTTGGTGTTTCACCATCTGAATTAACTCACTTTAATTATAAAATGGTAGAAGTTTATCAAAATGACCACGCCGGTTACTATCCTAATAACCATAAATTACATTTACGTGTTTACTTTGATAGTAATACTCGACAAATATTGAGAGCTGCTGCAGTAGGTAAAAGTGGCGTAGACAAACGAATCGATGTCTTGTCTATGGCAATGATGCATCAGTCTACTATAGATGATTTAACAGATTTTGAAGTGGCATATGCCCCACCATATAGTAGACCGAAAGATATTATCAATATGATTGGTTATAAAGCACGTAATCTATAATTTATTGTTCGTCATTTGTACTTAAATCACTCGTAGCATGGTTCAACTACCACATCATTTTTTATATAACCATGGACCTTAAGAAAAATTGAATAAGTCATACTAAAAAGTACTCATCCTAATCGATTATTTAAGCAACTCCTTACAACGACAGTCAGTGTAACTGAGACGTATTGGCTTGCTCATAATCAATGGATAAGTACTTTTTTGTTTAGGTTATGTTAAATCAATTGCATTAGGTTACTCTACTTATAATGCGATTAATTTAAAGTCCAAACATTTTAGTAATAGGACCTTGAGGTAAAATGACTCCAATCACCATAGTAATAATGATTAATACAATCGTTGTCCACATCATACCATGACTTGGTTGTCCTTTTTTCCTTTTGGCAATTGTTACTTCCATTAGTGCCACAACAGCAACACCACATAACATTTTTAAAGTAAGTAACATATGGCCACCTGCGTTGTCTGCACCAAATGCTTGAATCCAAATCCAAAATCCTGAAATTAAAACAAATACCATAATCAATCTCAAGAACATATGAATCGGTTTAAAATAAGGCGTTGGACCTTGCTTCTCTGAAAAATTAAAATATGCTGCAAAAAACAAGATAATAGCAAGTACCCATGATGTAATATGAATATGTAACATAAAATCCCCCCACATGTGATTTAATTTGATTCATATCATGCAACAGTGAACTTTTTTATATTAAAAATCACTGCATCAATTTGTTCAGTAAACAAAAATATGCTATCTATATCATACGCAATACAGATGTATATTTCAAAAGGTAATTTCGTTGTACAATAATTTTAAAAATAAACTTTACTAAATTCACTATCAACATAGACGCAATTATACAGATTAAGAGATAGTATTCGTATGATATGGTTAGCACAAAATCAGACGCTTTCTTATAGAACCATTAATCGCTTTAGAGTGAACCCAATTATGAAGCAATTGATCAAGTCACATTTTATAAATTTCAGAAACACATTAATGCTATAATCAGTGAAAAATTGATAAAGAACTTGTTTTGGGATGCTTGAAGGCTATTTTAGGATTCACTCGCATATCACTTCGAGGAATAACAAGGTCAAAACATGAACTTGGACTAGCATTAATGGCTATCAATATAAGAAAATAACAGCACTTAAGTGCTAATCAATTTGATAATAATAGAAAAATCGATGATTTCTACTATTTCATAGTAAAAATCATCGATTCTATTTTAGTCTGAAAGACTAATCTCCAGACTCTATATTTCTGGAATTTATATCTAAAATGCTTACTAAATTATTTAGCGATAAAGTTCGTTAATGTACCAATATTATCGATTGTAACTTTGACTTCATCCCCTGGTTGTAAGAATTGTGGCGGATTCATACCTGCACCAACACCAGCTGGCGTACCAGTTGCAATAATATCCCCTGGGTGTAATGCCACGTATTTTGAAATTTCTTCTATAAGTTCGTCTATTTTAAGAATCATTTGACCCGTATTTCCATCTTGACGAATTTCATTGTTTACTTTAGTCACAATATTCACGTCTTCAGGTGTTGGCAATTCATCTTTCGTAACAATGTATGGTCCAATTGGGCAACCACCTGTTAAACTCTTAGATAGGAATGCTTGGTCTTGCGCGTTTTGCGCTTTACGATCTGTAATATCATTGATAATTGTATAACCATATACATAATCTAATGCTAAACCTTTAGGTATCTTTTCACCTGATTTACCAATAACGATACCAAGTTCACCTTCGTAATCTAGTTGATCTGTAATGTCTTGGTGATTTGGTATTGTGCTGTTATCTCCTGTCAATGACGATGCCGCTTTTGTAAATACATATAAACGCTGTACTTCATGGTTTAATTCATTAGCATGTGCTTGATAATTGCGTCCAAATGCAATGACATTGTTCGTTGGTGTAACTGGTGGCAAGAACTCTATATCTGAAAATTTTACTTTATATGCATCACCATTTCCACTGTCTTCCGCAGCCACTACAGCTTTACGTACTTGTTCTTGGAAATCTACGACTTGGTTTTGTTGTAAGCCATTTAATAATGTTTTAGGATGAAACTCTCCTTCAGCAAAATCAGCAAAGACTTTCTTTAAATCCCATGCCGCTTCTTCACGCTTTACTTTCACACCATAAGATGTCTGTTCATTATGTCTGAATGATAGGAATTTCATTCAATATCAGCTCCTCATCTTTATCTTATTACATATTATAACTATATTTACCTCTTAATAACAAATAAATACCCAGTTCTTGTAAAAAAAATCAGTACGCTTACATTTATGCAACCTTTACTTTAAATATGTTACCTTTCGCCATAACCATTCGATTGGGCCCTGCTTATACTGCTTAAGGTAGAAATAGCACATAATAAGTTGTATCGCATAAACAACGACAACTATGAGATAGGACTGATAAAGTGCTAATTTATTAAATAATCCCAGTCCAAATCCCATATAAATTAAAGTAAAGATAATACTTTGACTTAAATATACCGACAGACTGAGTCTGCCCGGATATTTAAAGACACTTAAAATTTGTGCTGAACGACCATATTGACATAGTACAATAAAGATTAAGATATAACCGGCTGCTACGATAGGTCCACCAACCATAGAACTCACATTAATTAGTGCATTATTCCCATAGTCGATTGCATGTGGTAACTTAATTAAATAGCCACAAACAACCAAAATACTTGCTCTGTAAACCATTTTTGATTTATTTTGCCTTACTTTAGCTATTAAATCCGACTTTTGTGCTGCAATACCCAATAAAATATACGGTAAAAACTCAAAGTAAGATGAAGTGGTAACCACATCTAATATACGGAAAATATATTCTTTAATATTAATACCTAAAAATGCAGAATAACCACCACTTTGGCGTATATTTATTAATTGTCCTAATGTCTTACCAGTAAAATTAGTTACCCCATAAGGATCTGTAAACCAAGTTATTAATGAAAATGGAATAACCAATAAGATGACCTTTAAGCTAAATAGAATAATAGCTAACTTAACCAATTTTCTTGGACGCCATTTTATGAATAATACAGCTATCATTCCAGTAAATGCATATCCAAATAATATGTCACCTGAAAATATAAACAAACCATGAACTAAACCTAATATAAGTAAAAATGACAAACGCCGATAAATAAATGGGTAATATCTTAAATCTTTTGTTTCACTATTGGCATACATTATTGCTAAACCATAACCAAATAAAAATGTAAAAATAGGATAAAACGAGCTGATTACAACTAAGGTAATCAATCTCAAAATCCATTCATCTAGGCCTTTATTAATGATATCTGGTAAAAATGCTTGTTCATAAGGTAAGCTAAAACTTAAAATATTCATCAATATAATACCTAATAAACTAAAGCCTCTGAGAGCATCTAATTCAAATAATCTTTTACGTGATGACAATTTCATAAGCTCCTTTAAGTTATTATCATTAGTCGATTGAAAGCTGACCAAATTTGAAGAAATATAGGTAGCCTTTTACATTAGTATTCAATATTGTTTCCAAAGTATTTCGATAATACGTCATTTGTACTTTATAACGAGACTTTAATTGTTCACCAATTTCCTCATCTGACATACTACGTCGTCTATTAAACGCATCAGTCTTGTAATCCACGAAATAATATTGACCATCCTTTTCAAAAATCAAATCAATCATCCCTTGGATAATCGATGCATCCTCATCTCTTATTTGTTCATGGTCAACCTCGCGTTGATTAACTACAAATGGTAATTCTCTATATATGGCATCACTATTTGTTATCATGCAATATAAATCACTGTTGATAAAGTGCAAAATGTCAGCCATTTGAATATCTTTTTTAGCATCTTCAGGAATGATATTTTTAGCAATCAAACTATCGATATAGTCATTTAATGCTGTTTCATCTAGGCCTTCTTGTTGAAATGGAAGATGTTGCATCACTGTATGCATTAAGGTACCAATTTCATTTGCTTTACGCTTTTTATTATGACTTAAAAATGCAGGACGTTCATATGATAATGAGCCTATCTTATATTGTCTCACTCGATCATAATTGGTATCTGTTTGCTCTGTTTCTAATTGACGTTTCAATTCAGATACAGACTGCTTAGATGGTTTATGAACTGCATGTGGGTGTGCATATTCATATGTCATTTGATGTCTTATTTGATCTTGTAAACCGGTATAATTATTGTTCATTTGATAAATATCAGTAACCGTTCGCTGTTCAGTAACATCTTCAACAATTTCAGATGCAATATCTTCATAGAATTCCGTATTTAATTGGACATACGGTTTCATAGCCTCATCCACATCATCAATATTCGCCTCAAAGCGTAAATCTTTTGGTAATGATGTAGATTGATATTTTGCTAAAATTGGATAAATTAAATCAAGTGGTTTTTGTGCAGTAAGTCTATAACTAACAGGTAGATGACTACCAGAAACAGAAACTTCTTCGTATTTCGTAATATCCTTTTCATCCTTTACGCGACCGATTAAATATAGTTGTTCTTTAGCACGTGTTAAAGCAACGTAAATCAAACGCATTTCTTCTGATATTAATTCCTTTTCAGCAATGGCCTTATATGTCACTGAAGATAAAGATGGGTACGCAATGTGTTGTTGTACATCATAATAACTCATCCCCAAGCCATAGCTTTGATTTAAAATTGTAGCCTTCTGTAAATCCTTTCGCGTGAATTTTCGTGATAATCCGGAATAAATAACAAATGGAAATTCTAAACCTTTACTACTATGAATCGTCATCATTCTAACTACGTCATCATTAGGTCCGATGACATTTTCCTCACCAAAGTCTTTTCCTCTGTCGATCAATTCATCAATAAAGCGAATGAATTGGTATAAACCTCGAAAACTTGAATTTTCAAATTCTACTGCTTTATTAAATAAACCATGTAAATTCGCTCTTCTACCTTTACCACCAATCATTCCACTAAAATACTGAATAACATAATGGTCATTATAAAATTTATCAATTAATTGATATACCGGATGGTGTTGGCTATAGTTTTGATACATTGCTAAATCTGCTAAAAATGCATTTAGTTTTTCTACTAATTTACTATCCGCCTGCTCACTATTAAGATATTGTTGTATAGATTGATAAAAATAGTCATCGTTCGGACTTTCAATACGAATATTGGCTAATTCATCTTCAGTAAATTGATATATGACTGACCGCATTAAACCAACCAAATAGATATCCTGTAATGGATTGTCTACAGTTCTTAAAAATGACAAAATGAGTTGGACTTCAGATTGTTCGAAATAACCTTCCTTACTGTTTACATGGAATGGGATATTGTGATCTTTAAATGCTTGTTGAATTTTTCGTGCTTGTCCATAAGATCGTTCTAAAATAACAATATCTTTATAATTTGGCTTGCGATAACGTCCAGTTTTTATATCATATATCTCTTGTTCAGTCATTATATTTTCAACTTGTTGCACAATATATTCCGCTTCTTGTTCAGCTGCACTTAAATCTGACCCTTTATCTTCAATTAACATATTCATTTGTATATGATGTGAAGTCTCATCAAATGGTGCTCCATAATAAAGTTGTGCAGCATCATCATAAACGATTTCCCCTACCGCTTCATCCATCATATGTTTGAATAAATAATTCGTCGTTGTTAGCACTTCTTTACGAGAACGGAAATTTTGAGATAAATCTACGCGCAAACCATGTTCCGAACCATCAACCGTAAAGCGATTGTATTTATCGATAAATAGACTTGGATCTGCCTGTCTAAATTTGTAAATCGATTGCTTTACATCACCAACCATAAATAAATTCCCATCGGCTTCATTGCCACGTTTGATACAAGAAATAATTTTTTCTTGTACTCGGTTCGTATCTTGATATTCATCCACCAATATTTCCTCAAATTGTTGGCGATACATTTCTGCTATTTCAGAAGGCGTGCCATCTTCAGTTAACAATATTTTCAATGCAAAATGTTCATAATCAGAGAAATCAAGTAAATTTCTACTACGCTTTTTCGCATTAAATTGCTCGATAACATCTGCGGTCACTTCTGCTAAATAAGCCACTCTTGGCGCTAATTGTTGCATATCATACATTAACTCATCTGCAGTTCTCGTATAGTAGTCTAATTTCACCTTAGAAACTAATTCTTTATAATGATCATAATGCTTCTTACCGTCGTCATAAGCATCTAACATCATTTCATTTGCTTCTTTAACTTTCTTTGTTTTCGATGGGAAACGTGGCTCAAATTGATGGTTACTGATTACTTCTGTATTTAATAAGCCGCCTTCTATCGCTGCAGACATAAATTTACGTTCTCTCTCAATAATATCAACTTGTTTATCCACTTCCTCTAACATTGAAAATAGATCATAACTTTTATTTAGCGCTTCTAATGCTGATTTCATAAATATCATTGCCACATGGTTTAAAAGTTCTAATAACTTTTCTTGTTCATTCTTATTCTCGTATGGTTCAGATAAATTTTGTAACCACTCAAAAGGATTGGGGTTAGCTACACTAAAAAAGTACATATCTTTAATTGTTTGGCGCAATTGATCATCATTTCTGTCGGAAGATAATTGTTCAGTTAAATCAACAAAACTAGGATTCAACACATCATAATGTTGCTCTAGCACTTCATCAATCGTTTGCTCTAATAATAAAATGTTTTCTGCTTCACTACTTGTTCTGAAGTTTGGATCAATATCAAGTACATCATAATGATTTTGAATTAATTTCAGACAAAAACTATGTAGTGTTGAAATTTGAGCTTGATGAATTTTAATTCTTTGGTTTTTTAAATGACTATTATTCGGATCCTCAAGCGATGCTTCTTGGATACGTTGATCCACACGTTGCTTCATTTCTCTTGCACTGGCATTTGTAAATGTCACAACTAATAATTTATCAACATCAATATTGTCATTTAATATTCGCTGTATGATACGTTCTACTAACACTGCAGTCTTTCCAGATCCTGCAGCGGCAGCAATCAAAATATCTTGACCTTTGGCATAGATACTTTTCCATTGATTATCAGTCCAACGCGACTCCGCTGGTTTTACTGGGATTGGATTCATTCAAACTCACCTTCTTCTAGTTCAACATTTTGCACTTCTTCTAATGGATTTATCGTTTCGTCAACAGTTCTATAACGTTTACTATCAATCATGCCATCCACATGACACACAGACTTATAATTACAGAAGTCACAAGGTAATGTTTGATTATACTTAAGTGGCGCTACTTCGGTATGACCGTCCATGATGTCAGTTGCTGTTTTAACAAAATTAGCTTTATTATGCTTGATTAACTTATAAATTGTATCGGAATCCGCTACTTTACTACCGCTTCTATATCCGCCATCCTTTTTCATTGCAACAGGAATAATATCTGAAGAATAGTTTGGTTCCATTCGATTATCGAATGCTTCTATTACAGAAGTGTCGTTATTTACTAAACCACTTAATTTAAATGAGTTGATAAACTTTTCATTGCGTTTATCTTCATCTAATTCATTCCATGCTAATTGGAGACGCGGTTCGTGCACGTGGAAATATAGCAATCCCCCTGGTTGTGTCAGAGGATTTAAACCTAAGCGTTGTTTATTTTGTAATACAATATCCATATATGTCATCATTTGCATTTGCATGCCATAGTATACTTTCGTCAAATCCAAAGTACCACTATACTTAGATGACTTATAATCAATAATGTTTACAAAACTTTCATTATCGTGATTATACGTATCAATACGATCAATTTGCCCACGAATATTGATTGGAATGCCTTGCTCCGTAATTAATGGCATCGCTTGTAAATCTTCCGGATTTCTAGGATTCTTTCTAAAGCTCGCTTCAAACCTTTGAGGCTTGAATTCACTGTAACTACCTTGATATTTAAGTGCAGTTAACGTTGTTTCAACAATAGCGCCTATTCTTTGTGATAGATAACGATAATATGCGGTTGAATTTAAAAGATTGAACTGTACCGCAGGCAGTATTTCAGTCAAAGCATCATGTGTTAACTTTCTAATTTGTGTTAAATTTAAATTCTTAAAATCTCCATTAATTTTCTCAGATATGAGCTTTAATACTTGATGGAAAATATCACCTAAATCAAAGTTTTCTAATTTGTATTTTGTACGTTCATTTAGTCTTAAACCATGTGATGTGAAGTGTTTAAATGGACATGCTTGATAACCTTCAAATCTAGATACACTCGCATTAATTTGCTTTCCATACAAAGCTTTAGCTTGTTGCTGATTGAGTTGCACTGTTTCATTATCAAAGGTGAGTGCCGAAACTAAGTAGGCTAGTCCATCATTGAGTCGTTCATCATCCCTCATAACTTGATATGTATCTAACCAAGTATCAGCGACAATTTCATCATCTAGCCAAGCCTTTAGTGATTCAAACAAGGCAATTTTAGTTTGATGCGGATGTTCCATTAATGTTAACGGTTGGGCTTGATGCATGTGATGAATATTTGTCACTTCTAAATTATGGTATAACTCCATGATTTGATTGATAAACGGGCTTCGTTCCTTTTGATCTCCACTTGCTCCCATCAAGGCATAAGAAAATGTGATTTTCGCTCTACTTCTCGTCATGGCAATATAACAAACAAATGCTTCATCCATTTGTAAAATGTCAGCTGTAGGACTTAATTCTAGATTAGACTGTGCTTGAAAATACTTCTTCTCATCATCAGTGATCAGACTTGATGATGCTACAGTTTGTGGCATAGTCCCATCATTTACACCGACCATATAGACATGTGCCTTATTATCTACTTTTGCTAAGTCCATTGTTCCTATACTAACTTGATCAATCGTTTGAGGTATCATCACAAACTCCAATTGATCTAAACCGACATCCAATAATTCTAAAAAGCGTGATTGTGTCAACGTATTATCACCAAATACTGTGACTAAATCATCTAACGTCTGAATCAACCCATTCCATAGTTGATCAATTTCTTCTGCCTTTCTATGTTCCTCGTTCGCGTCAAACTGATCTCTCTCAGTCATTAAATCACTCGGTAAATCAAATGCTTCCATTGCTTCATAAAATGCAGTTGCAAACTCTAGCGCTGTGTTCGCCTGGCTTAAACGTTGCTCAAACAATAGAATTTTATCCATTACATAAGATTTTAATTGAATCACACGTTCAAATGTCTCTCGTTCACTATCAGTCAATGGTTGACGTTTCAATCCCATTTTCCTAAATTGATCAACTTGGAAATAACTATCATCCATCCAACGTTTTCCATAAATTCCTCGTTCAAGTACGAAATTTTCCAATATATCAATAAGATAACTACTATCTTTATATTGCTTTGTTAATACATTTGTTTTTAGCAAACGCATAATCGGCTCAAAATTCCAATTCGTTTGAATGACTTCAATGAGTGAACGAATCATTTCCATAATTGGGTGATGCGTCATTGACGGTTTAATATCAATATTAAATGGAATATCAAATTGCGGTAGAATAGATTCCAATAAATAAGCATAACTATCATCTCTATAAAGTATGGCTATATCTTGAAAGCGAAGTCCTTCTTCTCTAGTTTCCTTTAATATGCTTCTTGCAATTTCATTAATTTCTTCTCGCATAATTGACGCTTCTAATATTTCAACATTATCCGCTACATTTTTAGGTTCGAATTGCAAAGCATTAAAATGGTGCTCTAAATGCGCTAAGTCTTCATTTTGAAAACGATGTTGTTGCGTGAAGCGTTGAATATTTAAAGGTATATTAAGTTCGTTTGCTATATCTTCAAGATGCGTCAAGGATTCCGATGGCTTTCTAAATAAACTAAATGGATCTTTATCACCATCAGTTGTTAATAATACGGTTACCTTTTTAGCATGCTTAACTAACCCTTTAATAATTTGATATTCTAAAGTGGAAAAGTTATGGAACCCATCTATGTATATTTCAGTACGTTTCAACCTTTCAGACTGATCCATTAATGTTATAAATCGATTTAAACAGTCCTCAGTTGAGACAAATTCACCGCTAATTCTATCTTCTAAATGTTTATAGATTAACGCTATATCTTCTAATTTATGTCGCGTTCGTGTTTGTAATGTATTTTCTGAGATGTATGTTTCAAGTTGTACAGGTGAGACGCTATATTTTTTAAAGTCTTGAATTTGTTCATATAACTTTTCACTAAAGCCATAATACTTAACCTGTGAACGATATAATTTCAATTCTGCCTGATGCTGTTGAATAATGTCATAAATCATCATTTCAGTACCAGTTTTTGTTAATTGTTGTTCCATTAGTCCCCCAACTTCTTGGAACACACGATAACTTAATCTTTCAAAGTGCAATACTTCAGTTCTCAAACTACCATTAAGTTCTGGATCATTTACAAAGGCTTGTTCAAGTTGGAAGGTATTTTGTGTTGGTGCAATTAATACAATTGGATCACCTAGTGGACGTTCTTTCATCTCTTGGCGAATTTCTTCTAACATTTTATATGATTTTCCCGTTCCCGCTCTTCCAATAAAGGCATTAAATTCCATGACATATCCCACTCCTTTGACCATATTTTAACATATAATATATTGTGTATCGTTTATCTTTTTAATAATTACTCCAATTGCTATAACGTTTAATTTGAAGCTATAAGTTAATAACCATTATCTATAGAACAAAGTTCATTATATGATCAGTCATTCAACAATCATAATTTAACTTACTAATTTAAACTTCAAAGTTTCTCTCAAATAAATATTGAATGAAAGGACAAGCATTTGCTAGGTACTTGTATGTAACAGTTTGATTATCAATGTGTAAAATAACAGTGCCTTGAATTATAAAGTTAGCAACATATGACAATCACTTTTACATTTGTAGAGATAGAAAAAGACAATTTCTATCTAAATTCAATAGAAATTGCCTCTTCACATTATTTATCATAATTTGTATCTGGATCAAATCCAAATTTCATTTCATTTAATGGCCAGAAACTAAATGAAACCTTTCCTACCACTTGGTCTTTATCAATTAAACCAAATGAACGACTATCTTTACTTACTTCTCTGTTATCACCTAAGACAAGTAATTTATCTTTTGGAATGGTATTTTTCTGGTTAACTTGATTTAAATCTTTAGTTTTAAATGAACCTGTAATATAGTTATATTGCTTATGCTTTTCATTGTAGTCTAAATATGGTTCATCCACTTTTTTACCATTTACGTATAATTTATCTTTCTTATACTCAACGTTATCACCAGCTGTACCAATTACACGTTTTACATAATCACTATCTTTTGTTGCATGGAATACAACGACATTACCTTTTTTAATATCGCCAAACTTATATCCGAATAAGTTTACTACGACACGCTCACCATCTTTAAGCGTCGGGTCCATAGAATCACCCTTAACAGTATATGGTTTCGCAACAAAGTTCATGATAAGCAATACTAATGCTACTGCAACGACAATCGATACGAACCATTCCATTATCTCTTTTCTCAATGTTTACACCTCATCCATTTAGTTAAAATCTACTGTGAATTTATTAAAAGGATAAAACCTCAAACTCACATTTCCAATAATATCTTTGCTTGATATCAAGCCATATGTTCGTGAATCTTGTTTATCTGTTCTTTGATCATTTAGGACAAAGTAAGCATTCGGCGGTACAATATCACCTTCTGAATGTTTTATATGCCTTAATGATAAGGATTCTATCTGCTGCCCTTTACTATAAGATTCATTTACTTTTCTATCATCTCTATATAACGTTTCATTTTTATAAGCAATAGATTGACCAGGCTTTCCAATAATTCTACTTATTTCTATATGATTTCCGTTACGGTACATAATAATATCATTATTTTCTAATAAATTAAAAGTGCTTTTAATCTTATTTACAATAATTCTATCACCTTTGTTTAAATTCGGAGACATCCGATTATCCTTTACAACAAAGCCTGTAACAAGTAACGCTTGGATTAATATTACAATCATAATCGCAATGATAATTAAAATCAAATGTTTTAGTATCCGTTGCATGTTGTCACTCCTCTGACGAATGCATAAAATGTTTCTCAATACGATGACCTATAAACCACATCAGTACAATGATTAAGATTACAATAATTAATCTAAATGGATTCGTAAACAGTGTGGTAATATCGCTACCTAACCACCCAATAAGTCCTATCATGATTAACTTAGATGCAAATAACACATATAAATACACATGTGCTTTTATATGCGACAAGCTAGCAACAATATTGACAAGCGCACTCGGCGTAAATGGAAAGCATAATAATATAAATATGGGTATCACACCATGTCTATCTATAAAATGAATTAAGCGCTGTACCGATTTACGATTTTGTATTTTTTGCATATATTTTGTATGCGTTAACCTTCTGAATATTAAAAAGACAATATAACTCCCAATCACAGTACCTAACCAAGCTAATAACGTACCAATTAATAAACCATAAGCATTTACATTCACAATTACAAACACGATAATCGGTAAAATTGGTATAAATGCTTCTATAAAAGGTAATAAAAATCCGACAATATAACCTAAATCCCCAAATAGATCAAACCAATGTTGGACTTGCTCTTGTGTCATGACCACCATTCCCTAAAGTTTACTGTACTTAATAATTATAAGTTTATATGCTGTTTTTTAAAACAATTATGTCCCCTTTTTACAATAAATCAGTCTCAAGTACTATAAATTTTTTAATATTATAAAAGCTAGTATCATTCATAATGTGTAACACACGATTTACAATCTTTCGAATAATGATATTGGCAAAAAAAGGCAATTTCTATCTAACGTAAATAGAAATTGCCTGTCTTATGATTTAAAGTTATTTAATTTTCTATAAGATATTGATTCACCAAACAGTATTCTACTATTATAGGCGTTCTTCTAATTCTTTTTTCTTATCTTCAAAACCTGGTTTACCTAATAACGCAAACATGTTTTGTTTATAAGCTTCAACACCAGGTTGGTTAAATGGATTAACGCCTAATTGATATCCACTCATTGCACAAGCTAATTCAAAGAAGTATACAACATAGCCGAAAGTTTCTTCGTCTAGACGTGGAATATTAACAACTACATTTGGAACACCACCGTCAGTATGAGCTAATAATGTACCTTCGAATGCTTTCGTATTAACTTCGTCGATTGTTTTACCAGCTAAATAGTTTAAACCATCTAAGTCATCTGGATCCGCTTCGATTGTAATGTTGTGTTTTGGATTATTTACTTTAACTACAGTTTCAAATAAGAAACGACGTCCTTCTTGTACATATTGACCTAATGAGTGTAAGTCTGTTGTATAGTTAGCGCTTGAAGGATAAATACCTTTGAAATCTTTACCTTCAGATTCACCAAATAATTGTTTCCACCACTCATTGAAATATTGCATAGATGGTTCATAGTTAATTAACATTTCTGTGTCATAACCTTTGGCATATAGAATATTTCTAATTGTTGCATATTGGTATGCAATGTTATCTTCTAAATTATCTGAAGATAATTCTTCTCTTGCTTTAGCAGCACCATTCATCATTGCTTCAATATCAATTCCTGCAGCTGCAATTGGTAATAAACCTACAGCAGTTAATACAGAATAGCGGCCACCTACATCATCTGGAACGACAAATGTTTCATAACCTTCATTTGTAGCAAGTTGTTTTAGGGCACCCTTTTCTTTATCAGTTGTTGCAAAAATACGTTGCTTCGCTTCTTCTTTACCATATTTGTCTTCTAACAACTGTTTAAATAATCTAAATGCTACTGCTGGTTCAGTAGTAGTACCAGACTTAGAAATTACGTTTACTGAATAGTCCTTTCCATCTAAATAATCAATTAATTCTTGAGTATAAGATGAAGATAAGTGATTACCTACGAATACGATTTCAGGATAATCATTATTATTTCTGAAAGATGATGTTAGCATTTCAATCGCAGCACGTGCACCTAAATAAGATCCACCAATTCCGATTACTACTAATACATCTGAGTTTGCTTTAACACGTTTTGAAGCTTCTAAAATTCGTGAGAATTCCTCTTTATCATAATTAACAGGTAGGTCAATCCAACCTAAGAAATCACTGCCAGCACCTGTACCTTCATGTATTGTTTTATGAATTGTTTTAACAATATCTTTTTGTTGTTCTAATTCATGCTCGCCAAAAAATTCTAAAGTCTTGCCATAATCTAATTGAATATGAGTCATTTATTTTGCCTCCAGTGTTTTTGATTTCAAAATCATTTTACTAAGTTTATTTTTACTATTCAAACAACTAGCCTATTTATTGCGATAATTGTGACAATTAATTCATCTAAGCAATAATTCCCATATCATTATATTCACATTTATATACATTTACAATTATATCTATAAAAAGCGATATACTTTATTATTAAAGGTCATATGATATAAAAGTTTCTACTCACAATTTTCATAAAAATGTATATTTATGTATAAAAGTGGTTTTATTTTCATTATCTTTCTGTTATACTGATTTTATCAAATAAACAAAGTTAAAAAATAATTAGCAAATTTTAAACCGAGGTGGAAATAATGAAGGAAAAAATAGTATTAGCATATTCAGGTGGATTAGATACAAGTGTTGCAGTGAAATGGTTAATCGACAAAGGTTATGATGTTGTAGCATGTTGTTTAGATGTTGGTGAAGGTAAAGATTTAGAATTAGTACACCAAAAAGCATTAGACATGGGTGCAATCGAATGTCATATCATTGATGCAACTGAAGAGTTCAGTGAAGATTTCGTTTCATATGCAATCAAAGGTAATTTAATGTATGAAGGCACTTACCCTCTTGTGTCAGCATTATCAAGACCTCTAATTTCAAAAAAATTAGTTGAAATTGCAGATAAAACAAATGCTGTAGGTATTGCACATGGTTGTACTGGTAAAGGTAATGACCAAGTACGTTTCGAAGTGGCAATCAAAGCATTAGATCCTGAATTAAAAGTATTTGCTCCAGTTAGAGAATGGGCATGGAGTCGTGAAGAAGAAATTGATTACGCTATTAAACATAACATTCCAGTACCTATTCAACATGACTCTCCATATTCAATTGACCAAAATTTATGGGGTAGAAGTAACGAATGCGGAATCTTAGAAGATCCTTATGCTGCGCCTCCAAAGGATGCATATGATTTAACTCAAGAATTAGAAGATGCACCTGATGAAGCTGATGAAATTGTCTTAACTTTTGAACAAGGTATCCCTACTGCGTTAGACGGCAAATCTTATAAATTAAGTGAATTAATTTTATATTTAAATAAATTAGCTGGTAAGCATGGAATCGGCAGAATCGACCATGTTGAAAATAGATTAGTTGGTATTAAATCAAGAGAAGTATATGAAACACCAGCTGCAGAAGTTATTGTTAATGCACATAAATCATTAGAAACGATTACATTGACGAAAGATGTTGCTCATTTTAAACCAATTATTGAAAAGCAATTTGCAGAACAAATTTATAACGGCTTATGGTTCTCACCTTTAACTGACAGTTTAAAATTATTTGTCGACAGTACACAAAAGTATGTTTCTGGTGAAGTACGTGTCAAATTATATAAAGGTAATGCAATTGTAAATGGTAGAAAATCACCTCATACTTTATACAATGAAAAATTAGCGACGTATACTAAGGAAGATGCATTCAACCAAGAATCAGCAGTCGGCTTTATCGATATCTTTGGCTTACCTACACAAGTAAATTCAATGTTACATGGTGGTTATCACGATGAGCAATAAAGCTTGGGGTGGTAGATTTAGTGAACAACCGGAAGCATGGGTCGATGAATTCAATGCTTCCATCCACTTCGATAAAGCATTAATTGAATACGATGTGCAAGGAAGTATTGCTCATGCCACTATGTTAGCAAATCAAGGTATTATTTCTAATTCGGATTGTGAGCAAATTAAACAAGGATTAAACGATATACTCGCTGATTATAAACAAAATAAATTAGATTTAGATGTTTCATTAGAAGACATTCACCTTAATATTGAACATGAACTCATCAAACGTATTGGTGACGCTGGTGGTAGATTGCATACTGGTCGTAGTAGAAATGATCAAGTTGCGACGGATATGCACTTATATACGAAATCAGAAGTAACTGAACTAATCGCTTTAATTGAATCATTTCAAGCAACCATCGTTTCTGTAGCAGAGGATAATATTGATACAATCATGCCAGGTTATACACACTTACAAAGAGCACAACCTATCTCATTTGCGCATCACATCTTAACTTATTATTGGATGTTAGAGCGTGATAAATCACGTTTCCAAGATAGTATTAAGCGTATTGATATTTCACCATTAGGCGCAGCAGCTTTAAGTGGTACGACATACCCTATCGATCGCCATGAAACACAATCATTATTAGACTTTGGTTCTTTATATGAAAATAGTATGGATGCTGTTAGTGATAGAGATTACATTGTTGAAACATTGCATAATATTTCGTTAACAATGGTTCACTTATCACGTTTTGCAGAGGAAATCATCTTCTGGTCTTCTGCAGAAGCCAATTTTATTACCTTATCAGATGCATTCTCAACTGGATCATCAATTATGCCACAAAAGAAAAATCCAGATATGGCTGAATTGATTAGAGGTAAAGTAGGTAGAACTACTGGTCATTTAATGAGCATGTTGATGACTTTGAAGGGCTTACCGTTAGCATACAATAAAGATATGCAAGAGGATAAAGAAGGTCTATTTGATGCAGTGCATACGCTTAAAGGTTCGTTAAGAATATTTGAAGGTATGGTTGATACGATGACTATTAATGTTGAACAGTTACAATCAACTGTCTACAATGATTTCTCTAATGCAACTGAACTAGCAGATTATTTAGTAAACAAAGGTGTACCATTCAGAAATGCGCATGAAATTGTCGGTAAAATTGTGCTATGGTCTATACAAAATAATGTATACCTCCTAGATGTACCGTTAACTGAATATCAACAAGCACACCCAAGTATAGAAGCTGATATTTATGATTATCTTAAACCTGAAAATTGTGTGAGCCGTCGAATTAGTTATGGCTCGACTGGTCAAGCAGCGGTTAAAGAGCAACTTAAAGTTATAAAAAGTAAAAATAAAGAATAACACTATACAATTAAGGATAACTCTGGGACATTAGTCTTCTAGACTTAAATAAAATGGATAATTTGCGATTTTATTTAAATATTCGTCACTTAATTCGTTATTCATTTCTTGTTGTATCTCAGAGATAATTGCTGTTTCAATTAATTTATTATAAAGTGTCTTATTTATTGGAGTAATAACATTTAAGAACTGCGTTTTGTTTACGAAATACCTATGGGAGTAGGATGCGTGTCGAGACCAAGGCTCGATCCAGCCTCTAGTTAAGCGAGCAATAACAATATGTAGTATTGATATAAATAACAAGCCCATCAAAGATTTTTGATCTTTGATGGGCTTAATGCTGGGGATTTATGTTCTAGCATTATCCTTATTATTTTCATTCTATTGATACTAAATATTACTATTTCCTATTTATAAATTGTGCCTCATCACCCTAAATACACCACTTTTATTCTTAAACATTTAATTTATTAAACTATAATTAATTTTTTATATTTAAAATAAAGAAAATGTAAATAGTGTTTAAACAATTAAATTCTAAGGTAAGAACAGTGTACAGTTCATTTTAAGGAGTGAAGCACTTATGAAAAATGCAAAAAGAATTATGGTAACCAGTATGACAGCTTTATCTTTATCTTTACTAGCTTCTACAGCAATGGCTAAAGCAGATGAAAATACGGATTCAACACAAAAGCAAAATACAATACAATCACCTAATGATTCTACACAGCAAACACAAGACAACACTCAAGAACAAACACAAAGTGCTACCAATTCAACTACAGAAACTACTAATCCATCCCCTGAACAATCAGACACAAATGCTAATACCAAGCAACAAACTGACAATCAATCACAACAGAAATCACAACATGCGAATCAAAACCATTCAGAATCTGATAACCAAGAACAAAATACACCCACACCACAAGACAAAGTAAATAAATCACCTCAAAATAACACAACTACTAATAAAAATGAAAATAGTTCAACTTCTGCGAGACCACTTTCAGAAGCAACAGAAAAAAGTGCAAAAAACAAGGAAATACATAATTTAACAGGAGAAAAGTTTACAACAATCGCCCATAGAGGCGCTAGTGGCTATGCACCTGAACACACTTTATATTCTTATGATAAGAGTCATAATGAATTAGGTGCATCTTACATCGAAATTGATTTACAAATGACAAAAGACGGACACCTTGTAGCAATGCATGATGAAACAGTCGATAGAACGACTAATGGTACAGGTCGAGTTGACTCTTATACATTAGAGGAACTGAAAAAATTAGACGCTGGCAGTAAATTCAATGAGCAACATCCTGAATACGCAGATGAGCAATATAAAGGTGCAGAAGTGCCAACACTAGATGAAATTTTAGACAGATATGGTACAGATGCAAACTATTATATCGAAACAAAATCACCTGATGTGTATCCTGGTATGGAAGAAAAATTATTAGATACTTTAGATAAACATCACATGTTAACAAATCAATCTTTAAAAAATGGACATGTTATGATTCAATCATTTTCACAAGCAAGTCTAGAAAAAATGCATAATCTAAATTCTGACGTACCACTTGTAAGATTATTAGACAAAGGTGAATTACCTAATCTTACAGATCAAGATTTAGAAAGTATTAAAAACACAGCAATTGGTGTAGGTCCCGAATATTCTGACTTAACTAAAGATAACGTACAACACTTAAAGGAAATGGGATTCTTAGTTCATCCATTTACAGTAAACAATAAAGCCGATATGGAGCGTCTTAATAGCTATGGTGTAGACGGTGTTTTCACTAACTATGCAGATGTATACAAACAAGTTGTAGATGAAAGTAAATAAATAATTCAATAACAATACGATCACTATTGCCAATCTGCCAATCTATGAGATTAATGTAATCTTTTAGGTTGGCTTTTTAGATTACATATTAAACTATACAATTAGAAAAATTCAGTGCTGAATTTTGATATAAAAAAGGAACAACTTCTATTAAATTACAATAGAAATTGTCCCTTGCTTTAATTACAAATATTTATGACTGTACTTTAGTCTAAATTATCTTTACAGCTAATCATACCGAGATAATGATTAAGCCCAACCACGATAACGTGCAGCCTCTGCAGTACGTTTGATACCTACAATATACGCAGCTAAACGCATGTCAATCTTACGGTTTTGTGATAATTCATAAATTGTATCAAAAGCTGTTGTAAGCTTTTCACGAAGTTTCGTATTAACCTCTTCTTCAGTCCAATAATAACCTTGGTTATTTTGTACCCATTCGAAGTAAGAAACTGTTACACCACCAGCACTTGCTAATACATCAGGTACTAATAAGATACCGCGTTCAGTTAAAATACGTGTACCTTCTGGTGTTGTTGGTCCGTTAGCTGCTTCAACAACTACATCTGCTTTAATATCATGTGCATTATCTGCAGTAATTTGGTTAGCAATTGCTGCAGGTACTAATACATCACAATCAATTTCGAATAATTCTTTATTTGAAATCGTATCTTCAAATAGGTTAGTTACTGTACCGAAACTGTCTCTTCTATCTAATAAGTAATCGATATCTAAGCCTTCAGGATCGTGTAACGCACCATAAGCATCAGAAATACCGACAATTTTAGCACCCATATCAAATAAGAATTTCGCTAAGAAACTACCAGCGTTACCGAAACCTTGGATTACAATACGTGAACCTTTGATTTCTAAACCTCTACGTTTAGCAGCTTGCTCAATCGCAATAACTACACCTAATGCAGTAGAACGGTCACGTCCTTGTGAGCCTCCTAATACAATCGGTTTACCAGTGATAAAACCTGGAGAGTTAAATTTATCCAATGAACTATATTCGTCCATCATCCATGCCATAATTTGAGAGTTTGTGAAAACATCTGGTGCAGGAATATCCTTTGTTGGTCCAACAAATTGAGAAATTGCACGAACATAGCCTCTAGAAAGACGCTCTACCTCGTGAATACTCATTTGACGTGGGTCACAAATAATACCACCTTTACCACCACCATATGGTAAGTCCACAATGCCACATTTCAATGTCATCCACATTGACAATGCTTTAACTTCTTCTTCATCAACATCAGGGTGGAATCTGACGCCACCTTTTGTTGGTCCTACAGCATCATTGTGTTGTGCACGATAACCCGTAAAGGTCTTAACTGTACCATCGTCCATACGTACTGGAATTCTTACTTGTAAGAATCTTAATGGTTCCTTTACTAAATCATACATGCCATCGTCAAAACCTAATTTATGCAATGCTTCTTTAATAATTTGTTGCGTAGAAGTAACTAAATTATTATTCTCAGTCATGATCCATTTCGCCTCTTTTTCGTTACTAATGATTTCGCTTTCATGCTAATTGTAACATAAGATTTTTCTTTTTAAAGTGTTTTAAATACTTATATTACATAACGCTAATTATTCGAATACACTTCTCACTTTTTCTAGTGCAAAGTCCAATTCTTCCTTAGATATTATCAATGGTGGCGCAAATCTTATTACCGTATCATGTGTCTCTTTACACAATAAACCTTTTTCCTTTAATGCTTCACAATATGGTCTAGCATTTTCAGTTAATTCAATTCCGATAAATAATCCTTTACCACGTACTTCTTTGATAGATGGATGATTTATCTTTTGTAATTCTGATTTGAAGTATTCACCTAACTCTAATGAACGACCTGGTAAGTCCTCATCTACGATTACATCCAAAGCAGCATTTGAAACGGCACAAGCAAGTGGATTTCCACCAAATGTAGAACCGTGTGAACCAGGTGTAAACACGCCTAATACTTCTTCATCTGCTAATACAACTGAAATTGGCAATACGCCACCACCTAATGCTTTACCTAAAATGTAAACATCTGGTTTTACATTATCCCAATCTGTTGCGAACAATTTACCTGAACGACCTAATCCTGCTTGAATTTCATCGGCTATAAATAAAATATTATACTCATCACATAACTCTCTAATCGCTTTTAAGTATCCTTCTGGTGGAACGTTAATTCCTGCTTCCCCTTGAATTGGTTCAATTAAAATAGCGGCAGTATTTTCATTTACAGCAGCTTTAATTGCTTCAATATCACCGAAATCAACCTTTCTAAATCCATCCAATAAAGGACCATATCCTCTTTGATACTCTGCTTCCGAAGACAATGATACTGGCGCCATTGTACGACCATGGAAGTTACCATTGAATGCAATGATTTCTGCTTTATTAGGTTCAATGTTTTTCACATCATAAGCCCAACGACGTGCAGCTTTTAACGCTGTTTCAACAGCTTCTGCACCAGTGTTCATTGGTAAAGCCTTTTCTTTACCAGAAAGCTTACAAATTTTTTCGTACCATTCACCTAAATTATCACTATGAAACGCACGAGAAACTAAAGTAACTTTATCTGCTTGATCTTTTAACGCTTGAATAATCTTTGGGTGTCTATGACCTTGGTTTACAGCTGAATATGCTGATAACATATCCATATACTTGTTACCTTCAGGATCTTTAACCCATACGCCTTCAGCTTCCGAAATAACGATTGGAAGTGGCACATAGTTTGATGCTCCATAATGGTTTGTTAACTCAATGATTTCTTCTGATCTTGACATGATATCTCCCCTTAGTTTAAATTTAAGAGCCTTTTTTGACTCTTTAACAATACTTACTCCTAGCATAACGTATTTAAACGTAAACTGAAACTATTTTCAAAAAGAGTTATTGCATCACAGTTCGCTAGATGAATATTTAGGAAAAAGCTTTGACAAGTACTGTTGTAATCAGTTCAATTCAGTGAAAGCCCTTACATATATAATGACACAACCTTTACACTTAACACAAGACCATAATATTAAATTCTCAAATAAATTTTCCACTTACTTTTATTGCAATTTATTGCATTATTAATCATTCAAATAATAGTAAATTCTAATGATTATTAAACTTAAAATTTATTTAAATACTAATTTCCATTGATTAAGTAATTGCTTGTATTCATTTTTATGTTTTATACCTTGATATAACTTATGTCGTTTATGAATCAATGTTACAACTGTCTTTGTATATAATGCTTGTTTCATATGCTTCCAACACCTCATCATTATAATTTACTGTGCTTGATTATATACTTTTACAGAACTTTGTCATCAAGCTATGGTTGGATGATATGCTACAACTTTAGTTAACAATATTAAAAACAGGTGCAGCTATTCATAATCTACTAACGTTTCTTCTACAGTATTGAAACACTGCTTAAAAATCGTCAAAATTATAAATACTGCACCTGTCTTATTATAAATATTGAATAGCTATGATATTAATTCATATTATTTCCCATCTGTTCTTGGTAAAGGATAAAATGCATTATTAAATTGAGTCCATAATTTAATAGGTAATTCATGTTTATCCGCTCTTGTACCATCAAATTGTGAAATGATTTCATCTTCCTTACCTTCTACTATCTTACTTACAAAATTGTGATCAAGTAATATTTCACGGCCTAAAGCAATAAGATCTGCATCTGTATTTTCAATTGCATCTAATGCTTGTTGTGCTGTAAAGATTGATCCTATACCAATTAATGGCATACGTCCATCAATCCATTCATGTAATAATTCAACTCGTTGTTGATCTTTATATTTACCTTCACGTGTCGTTGAGTAAATATCCATCAATGAAACGTGTAGATAGTCTAATGGTTTATCAATTAAATGCTTCACTAATTCTTCCGTGATTTCCATGCTGATACCAGGAGATTCTGCTTCTTCAGGAGAAAAACGATATCCCACAATAAATGATTCATCCGCATGTGTCTTTACAGTAGAAGTAACTTCATCTACTACGGATAAAGCAAATTTAAGTCGATCTTGTCCCCACTCATCTTCACGTCGATTATAGTAAGGTGAAACAAATTGATGAATTAAATAGTGATTGGCGCCATGTATTTCCACACCATCAAAACCTGCTTCAATAACACGTCGAGTTGCTTCGCCAAATGCTTTAATAGATTCATGAATTTCTTCAACTGTAATTTCTCGAGCATCATGTGCCTCTTGTTCACCAAAGCTTTTCATGGAAATAGGACTTGGTGCAGCAACATCACCATTCGGTGTTAAATTAGGTAATGCTTGCGCACCACCATGATGAATTTGCACGACCGCTTTCGCACCATTCTTCTTCATTACTTTAGCTAAACGTTTCAAACCTTCTAAATCTGAATCATGTGCTACTGATGGTTGCCCTGGGAATGCTTTACCCAAGTCTGTAACATTACTAGCCGCTGAAATAGCTAAACCTACATCTTTTGAACGCTGTTCCATATAAACTAATTCTTCTTCAGAAATTGTACCATCATCATTCGAAGAAACATGTGTTAACGGTGCTAATACAAATCTATTTTTTAATTCTACTTTATTTGGTAAAGTTAATGACTCAAATAAAGGTTGAAATTTTGATTCCATTCTTAAAAATCCTCCTAATATGTTATTAAATATAATAACTCTTTTTTAATACTACCTAATTCTAACTATTTTCAACCTCAAATGAAAACAATATGCTTGCGCATGTATATATTTAAATTTAATTATTTATCAATCCCTGTACATTAGGTTTATATACCGTTTGCATCAATAAATTTTATAGCTTAGCTTTAAGCTTTAACATTCAACTTAATTCATTAACCTTCAACACTACATAAAAAAACGCTAAACACTCATTCAAGTGTTAGCGTTCTGAAGATGATTACTCATCTTTAATCGCGTTTTTGGACTGTTTAATCCAAACCGGTAAGCGTTCTTTAATTGTTTGAAACCCATATTTTTCGGTTTCTTTAATTTCATCTAATACTGATTGCTTTTCCTTTTTACGTTCATAATTTTTAAAATAATCATTATCCTTTAAAGAGAAGTTAATCTTCCCCTCTTCATCAATTGAAATTACCTTAGCTCTTACAATTTGACCTTCTGATAAAAACTTTTTCAAATTATGGACGTAATCATCCATGATTTCAGAAATATGGATTAAACCTTCAGTATTATCAGGGGTTTCTACAAAAGCGCCATACGGTTGAATACCAGTCACACGAACTTTTACATGTTGACCTACTTTATAGTGATTATTCAACGTGATAACCCCTTATTTCGTATTACTTAACACTATTATAATAGCATAAAATACTTACAGGCACTAACATTAATATAGAAAAATTTCACGATTTGTTGATTTAAGTATCTAAAAGTAAGTTCACAACCCTATATACTTTGCATAAAGTAACCCATGGCATGAATAATGATCAAAAAAACAGGTTGGACATCTATCATGTCTCAACCTGTTCTTCACACGTCTATTATGAAGTGTTGAATTGAAAAACATAAAATCTAACTTTATCAACACACTTAATATTGCTTAATTATTATCCTTCAACATCAATTGAATCAATTGTAATGTCATGCACTGGCTTATCTTGTGCACCGACTTTAGTAGCTGCGATATCTTCTAATGTACTTTCACCTTCGATTAATTGACCAAATACTGTATGTTTTTGATCTAACCATGGTGTTCCACCCTTTTCACCATAAGCTTTTACGATTGGCTCTGGCCAGCCTCCATCAGCCAATTGACTTAACATTGACTCTGGAACCTCTTTCATTTGTACTACAAAGAATTGTGAACCGTTTGTGTTTGGTCCTGAATTCGCCATTGAAAGTGCACCGTAAAGATTAAACGCTTCTAAAGAGAATTCATCTTCAAATGGTCCACCATAAATACTTTCACCGCCCATACCACTTGCAGTAGGGTCTCCACCTTGTACCATAAAGTCATTGATAACGCGATGGAACGTTACACCATTGTAGTAACCATTTTTTGCATGTGTCACAAAATTTTCTACAGTCTTTGGTGCGATATCAGGGAATAATTTAAAAGTCATGTCACCTTTATTTGTGTGCATAACTAATTTAATTTCATTACCATTAATTTCTGTGTTTAATTGAGGATAGTTCGTCATTTAAATTCTCCATTTCATGTTAAGATGATATATGTATTCTAACATATTTGAAAGGGTGAAATGAATTATGTTATATCGATTTGCACATAAAACTGGAAGTTATAGTGTATCCATAGTTGAAGAGAATGACAATCAAGTCTTAGTACAAGTGGAACAAGTAATTAAGCATCCTAAACAAGGTGATTTACATAATCCAACGTCAACAGAAAATGTCTTTTTTCATGAGCGTAAAGCATTGAGTCAATTTGAAAAACGTTATGCATCTCGTTCTCAACTTAGACCATTTAATGTTGAACCCATGACGTATACAGCTTCTTTACAACTAGCTATCACAGAGTTAGAACAAAAATTGGCTAAACAAGATAATTTGCATTCACAAATGTCATTAGACAATTTACAACGTTTAAAGAAGGATTACAGCCTTCAATATAAACAAAATTTTGAATAAAAATACCTTGTTTCTTCTTATTTAACAAGGACATTCAGCATAGTTATTTCAAGGGCTGGGACGTTTTTCAGAATAGTCTAATTCATGTATAATAAACTTATACTTAAATGTAAAAGGAGGATAAAATAATGAGCTGGTTACATTTAGCGGTACTCCTCCCGTTAATATTTGCACTCATTATTCCATTTGTATATCGCATTCATAAGCGTATACATATCGGATGGTTTGTCATACCCATCCCTGTCGTCTTATTTATATACTTCCTGTCATATATTCCGACAACAATGTCGGGCGATACAGTAATGCGAACTTTGAAATGGATGCCTCATTTTGGTATGAATTTCAATTTATATATTGATGGTCTAGGACTGTTATTTAGCTTACTGATCACAGGTATTGGTAGTCTTATTGTCCTGTATTCTATTAGTTATTTAAGTCGACAAGAGCAGTTGGGAAACTTTTATTGTTATTTACTGCTCTTTATGGGTGCAATGTTAGGGGTTGTATTATCAGATAATTTAATTATCTTATACTTATTTTGGGAATTAACTTCATTTTCTAGTTTTTTACTTATTTCATTTTGGAGAGAAAAGCCAGCATCACTATATGGCGCACAGAAATCTATGCTCGTCACAGTGTTTGGTGGTCTATCGCTGTTAGGAGGACTCATCCTCTTAATCTTAGCTAGTGGCACTACAAGTGTTCAACAAATCATTAAACATGTAGACGAAATTCAAACAAGTCCATTCTTTATTTTAGCCATGGTACTGGTATTAGTTGGCGCAATGACTAAATCTGCCCAGTTTCCATTTTACATTTGGTTACCAGATGCAATGGAAGCCCCTACTCCAGTAAGTGCATACTTGCATTCAGCTACAATGGTTAAAGCCGGACTTTACTTAGTCGCTCGTATGACACCAATTTTCGCAGTGTCTCAGGGGTGGATTTGGACTGTAACGGCTGTTGGTTTAATCACCCTATTTTGGGCATCATTAAATGCGACAAAGCAGCAAGATTTAAAGGGCATTTTAGCATTTTCTACTGTCTCACAATTAGGGATGATTATGGCAATGCTTGGTATAGGCGCTGTAAGTTATCATTTTGAAGGGTCAGACAGTCAACTGTATGTTGCAGCCTTTATGGCAGCTGTCTTTCATTTGATTAACCATGCAACATTTAAAGCAGCATTATTCATGATTACAGGTGCTGTAGATCATGCTACGGGTACACGTGATGTTCATAAGCTAGGTGGCTTACTAACGATAATGCCCATTTCATTTACAATTACAATTATAAGTTCGTTAAGTATGGCTGGTGTTCCACCTTTCAACGGTTTCTTATCAAAGGAAAAGTTTTTAGAAAGTATGATTGACGTTACACATGCTAATGTCTTTAATTTAAATTCACTAGGTATACTGATACCGATAGTTGCGATTTTAGGTAGTGTATTTACATTTGTATATGCAGTGCGTTTGATTGGTCAGGTCTTTTTAGGTAGCTATAAACCTGATGCCTTACCTAAAAAGCCACATGAAGCATCTCCATTAATGTTAATTGCACCTATTATATTGGCTATCTTAGTAATTACTTTCGGTTTGTTTCCAGCAATGCTTACCGATTCAATTATCGAACCGGCTGTAAATGCAATGAGTTCAACGCAAACAACTCATATTGAGTTTCATATGTTCCATGGTTTCACGCCAGCCTTTTTATCAACACTATTTATTTATGGTGTCGGTATTATTTTAATTTTAAGTTTTAGTTATTGGATTAAGTTACTAAAATCACACCCAACTAAGTTAACTATTAACTATTGGTATGACAAATTAGGTAACGTTACACCTGATATTTCTAAACATATAACAAATTCATATGTCACTGGATTTACACGTAACAACTTGGTGATTATTTTTATCTCACTGATTGCAATTACGGTTGTGACACTCATCGTGACACCTTTCAGTATTAACTTTAAAGATGTCAGTGAAATCAGACCGTTTGAATTAATTATTGTCGTGCTTATCATAACGGCAGCATCAATGATTATATTTGCACATTCAAGATTATTTAGCATCATTATGGCAAGTGCTGTAGGCTATTGTGTAGCAATTTTCTTCATTTTCTTTGGTGCTCCAGATTTAGCACTTACACAATTTGTTGTTGAGTCAATTTCAACGGCACTATTTTTACTTTGTTTCTATCATTTACCTAATTTAAATAGACACCAAGAAACGCAACCTTTCAAATGGATCAATGTCATCATATCTATTGGGGCTGGTGCAGTTGTTACTATACTTGGCTTAATTGCATATGGAAATAGACACTTTGGATCTATTGGTTCATTTTATAAAACACACGTATACGATTTAGCACACGGTACAAATATGGTTAACGTCATTCTTGTTGATTTCCGTGGTACCGATACATTATTCGAATCATCTGTATTAGGTATTGCAGGCTTAGGTGTCTATACCATGATTAAATTACGTTACAATAACAAAGCTAAAAATAAGGGAGGTCATGACATTGAACAGACAAAAGAATAATCTGATCTTTCAATATTCTGCAGTCATCATCTTTTTCCTCATTGTGATGTTCGGACTATCATTATTTTTAGCTGGTCACTATACACCTGGTGGTGGTTTCGTAGGTGGTTTATTACTATCTAGTGCACTGGTTATTATTGCAGTTGCCTTTGATATAAAGACAATGCGGAAGATATTTCCATGGGACTTCAAGATATTAATTGGCATTGGCTTAACATTTTGTTTAGCTACACCAATGGCGAGTTGGTTTTATGGTAAAAATTTCTTCACGCACAAACCTTTTGAAATACCTTTAATCATACTAAAGCCGATGGAATTACACACTGCAACATTCTTCGATTTAGGCGTGTTATTTGCAGTTGTAGGCACAGTAATGACTATAATTTTATCGATTGGAGAGAATGAGTAATGGAAATAGTGATGATTTTTGTTTGTGGTATTCTCACAGCAATGAGCGTCTATCTCATTCTTTCTAAAAGTTTGATACGAATCATTATTGGGACTACTTTACAAACACATACGGCAAATTTATTTTTAATCACAATGGGTGGCCTGAAAAAAGGCGATGTACCTATATATGAAAAAGGAATAGCATCCTACGTTGACCCTATTCCTCAAGCATTGATATTAACAGCTATTGTAATATCTTTTTCAGTAACTGCTTTCTTCTTAGTACTCGCATTTAGAAGTTATAAAGAGCTAGGTACTGATAATGTAGAAAGTATGAAGGGAGTGATTGAAGATGATAGAGAGTAACCTTATCGTTTCTTTATTAATCATTCCTATGCTAACAGCAATTATATTAGTATTTATTGGGAAGCGCCCTACTATCAAACGCTATGTTGCGTTAATTGGTACCTCAATTACATTGATATTTGCATTTATTAATTTGCACAATGTACTGAAAGATGGACCAATCAAATTAGAATTAGGTTCTTGGGCTGCGCCATACAGTATTGTTTTTGTACTAGATATTTTTAGTGTATTACTCGTAATCACAACATTGATTGTTACTATGCTAGTTATCTTATACTCATATCAATCAGTTGGACTAGAACGTGAAACATATTATTACTATTTTTCAATTATGTTTATGCTGACTGGTGTTATTGGTTCCTTTATAACTGGTGATATCTTTAACTTGTTTGTATTTTTCGAAGTCTTCTTAATGTCTTCATATATATTACTGGTTATTGGTGGTACAAAGGTTCAACTAAGCGAAACGATAAAGTATGTCTTAGTTAATGTGACTTCTTCTGCATTTTTCGTTATTGCAGTAGCCATGCTTTATTCAGTAGTTGGTACGCTTAATTTAGCAGATATCAGTCAGAAATTAAGTGAATTGTCAGCACATGACAAAGGCATGGTAAGTATCATCTTTATCATGTTCATCTTTGTCTTTGCAACGAAGGCTGGCGTATTCCCTATGTATATATGGTTACCAGGTGCATATTACGCACCTCCTGTAGCAATCATCGCTTTCTTTGGTGCTTTATTAACAAAGGTCGGCGTTTATGCAATAGCTAGAACGGCTAGCTTATTCTTCAGAGATACAGGTAATTTTTCTTTTTACACCATTTTATTCTTAGCACTTCTAACAATTATATTTGGTTGTGTCGGAGCTGTTAGTTATTATGATACGAAAAAGATTATTATCTATAATATTATGATTGCAATTGGTGTCATATTAGTTGGTGTAGCAATGATGAACCAAAGTGGTATGATGGGCGCTATTTATTACACTTTACATGATATGTTAATTAAGGCAGCATTATTTTTCTTAATTGGAATCATGTATAAGATTACAAAGACACATGATTTACGCAAATATGGCGGTTTAATCAAGCATTACCCTGTGCTTGGATGGACATTCTTTATAGCAGCACTTAGTTTAGCTGGTATACCGCCATTTAGTGGATTTTATGGAAAGTTTTATATCGTTCAGGCAACATTTGAAAAAGGATTCTATATTAGCGGTATTGTTATACTGTTATCTAGTTTGATTGTCCTTTACTCGGTTATTCGAATATTCCTGTTAGGATTCTTTGGCGAAACTCGAGGATTTACTGTAAATCATAAATTAAGATATAAAGGCTTGTTAGTCGTGGCCATTATCGCTGTAGTACTTTCAGTCATATTTGGATTATCAGCAGATATCTTACATCCAATAATCAAAGATGCTGCAGAACCATTCTATAATCCTAATGTTTATATCGAAAGTGTATTGGGGGGACAATAATATGGCAGTTCAAATACTCGTTAATTTACTTCTCGCAGTATTTTGGTTATTTGTTACTGGAAGCTATACATTTAATAACTTTATTTTAGGTTACCTGTTCGCTTTATTATTAGTCTACTTAATGCGTGGTGTGTTACCGGGTCGATTTTATATGATTACTGTCTATAAGATCATCAAACTCTTGGTAGTCTTCATCATTGAGTTAATTAAAGCTAATATAGATGTAATTAGAATCATTATTAAACCAACAATTAAGAATGAACCTGCGTTTTTTATTTATCAGACAGATTTAAAAAAGGACTGGCAAATCGTCTTATTATCTAATCTGATTACCCTAACACCAGGTACAATTGTACTTGGAATTAGCGATGACCGAACTAAAATTTATATTCATGCAATTGATTTTAGTACTAAAAAAGAGGAAACTGAGGGTATAAAGTCATCTCTAGAAAAAGTTGTGAGAGAGGTGGGCGAATAATGGTAAATTACAATATAATTCTTATCATTGCGCTAATTATTGTTGCCCTATCAATGTTGGCCATGTTAATCCGTGTAATTATTGGACCTTCACTAGCTGATCGTGTCGTAGCTTTAGATGCAATGGGGATACAGTTAATGGCTATCATCGCCTTATTCAGTATCTTTTTAGGTACCAAATACTTAATTGTTGCAATCTTAATGATAGGTATTTTGGCATTTTTAGGCACTGCAGTATTTGCGAAATATATGGATAAAGGTAAGGTGATTGAGCATGACCGGAACGATAATCATTAGTATTGCCTTAATACTTGTTGTCCTAGGATCAATTATTAGTGCATTAGCTGCAATTGGACTAGTTCGATTAGATGATGTATATGCGCGCTCTCATGCAGCAGGAAAGGCAGCAACGTTAGGGGCAATGCTACTTTTAAGTGGTGTCTTCCTATTCTTTATAGGTCGAGATGGTTACGTAAATATGCAATTAGTAATTGGTATATTATTTATTCTCATTACTGGACCACTTTCCAGTCACTTAATCATAAAGGCAGCCTATAATTTAAATACCCCTGCTTCCAAACGAACTAAATTAGACGATATTAAAAAAGATTTAAAGGATACTAAACTTTAATTAGCATCATGCGCAATTTGTTTGTAACATGTGAGGATTCCAATTTCTTATAATTAATAAAAAAAAGGTACAAACCCTAAATCGAGTCTTGGACATAAATACCTAGCATTAAGCCCATCAAAGATTTTTGATCTTTGATGGGCTTGTTATTTGTATCAATACTGCATATTGTTATTGCTCGTTTACCTAGGGGTGCCTGGGTCGAGCCTCGGTCTCGACACGCATCCTACTCCCTCAGGTGTCTCGCAAACAGTACACATTTCTTATATGTTATTACTACAAAAAATAAGACACCTAATAATGAATGAATTGAAACAGCACTGATCCATGAGATAAATAAAGAAATGAATAACGAGTTAAGTGATGAAGCATTAAATAAAATCACAAATCATTTATCAACTCAAATCAATGTTCTTTACATTTCATAGTAAAATTCATTGATTTTATTTTAGTCTGCAAGGGTAATGGACTAGACTGTTTATTACTGATTACTCTTTTTAGCTTTATCATAAGTCTTACCGTCCGTCGATTGTTAGTATTTAATTATAGTCGAAAATAAGTATTTATAGACTGAAATGACGTATGGTATAAAGTCATATTTTTCAAAAGACAATACACCTTTAATCATTTGTATTACTTCAGCAATCATGTTATATTAAATCGTAATTATTACGATTTAAGGAGGTAATATTATGTTTAAATGGACAATTATTGGTGGAGGTATCCAGGCAGTTACAATTGCACTTAAACTACGCACACAAGGATTAGCTACAAATGATTTGTGTATAATAGATCCTCATACTAGCTTATGCGAACAATTTAATAGATATACATCCACTATCGATATGCCCTACTTACGTTCACCTTGTGTTCATCATGTTCATCCAGATCCTTTTCATCTTAAGCAATTTGCAAAACATAGACAATATACCAATGCTTCTTACGGACGATATCAAAGACCTAATAGAGAGATGTTTATGGCTCATACGCATATGTTAATACATGAATTAAATTTAAATCATAGTCATGTGCAAGCTAGCGCAACTTCTATCACTAAACAAGATAATCTATGGTTTGTTCAATGTAATAATTCAGAAGCATTTTCGACCGAAAACCTTATCATTGCCTTTGGATGTAACCATCAAATTAACTTTCCAAAAGCATATAAAAATCAACCCGATGTCACACACATCTTTGATGGTTCATACAAATCATATTCTCAATCGTCACATGTGATAGGTAGTGGTATTTCTGCAGCTCACTTAACACTTAAGTTGATTAAACATAATCCACAACAAATTCATTTATGGACAAATAAACCCTTAGCAGTGCATGATTTTGATGCTGATCCAGGTTGGCTCGGTCCTAAATATATGACACGCTTTAAGCAAATTACAACTACTGAGGAAAAGCAACAAGTTATTCTGAATGAAAGACACAAAGGCTCAATGCCAAAAGAATTAGAATTAAGGCTGAAAAAATATGTAAAGCAAGGTAAATTAGTAATACATACAAACGAATTACAAGCCATTTCAAATCATCAAATCATTACAGAACATAAGGCAATAACCTATGATCATATTATTTTAGCAACTGGATTTGAAGAAACGATAATGAAACAACCAATTATTAAACAATTAATCCACCAACATCATGCCCCACTATGTAGTTGTGGTTTACCAAATATTTCAACAGAATTGGAGTGGTTACCACATTTATATGTTGCTGGAGGCTTAGCAGATTTAGAATTAGGGCCCTTTGCAAGAAATATCATGGGTGGTAGAGAAGCTGCCACAAGAATCTCGAATGCTTTTTCAAAAGAAACTATGGTATCAAGTATATAAGTAAAATACATTATGATGAACATACAAAAACACGCTCAATACTCTATAGAAACGCCGAAATGCGTCTGAGTATCAAGCGTGTTTATTATTTGCGTGGTTTAATCGCAATTGTACCTCTCATGATGCTAATCAATCTATCAACATCATCTTTTATTTCAATGTTCCAAACTTGTGTTGTTTTACCTTCGTGTACGATAGTAGCAGTAGCATAAACTGTACCTTCAGTCGTTGAGCTAATATGGTTAGCATTCATTTCTAAACCTAATGGAATAAATTTTTCAGTATCAATGATGTGTGCCGCACCAATTGAGCAAGCTGTTTCACCCAAAGCAAGATTTGCACCACCATGTAAATAACCAAAAGGTTGTTTCACCTTATCTGTAACAGGCATCGACATTACAATCTTACCGTGTGCTTCACTTTCTACTTTCATTTCTAAAGTCTCTATCATATTTGTCATTTTCGACACCTCATTCACTACTTAGTATTACTATAATACCATAGCGGCAATTGTACCAAAAATGATTAACGGAATATTATAAAATATAAAGTTTGGAATACACGTGTCTCTGATATGATCGTGCTGACCATCCACATCCAAACCAGCTGTAGGTCCTAATGTAGAGTCACTAGCTGGTGAACCAGAATCACCTAAGGCACTCGCAGTACCAATTAAAGCGATTAATGCCATTGTATCTAATCCTAATGACTCTCCTAATGGAATGAATAAAGTTGCGATAATAGGAATTGTTGCAAAAGAAGATCCAATACCCAAAGTAACAATAAGTCCAATAATGTACATAACAATAATACTAATGAGTTTATTATCCCCTGTAACACCACTTAAACTATGTACTAATTTAGTAATATCTCCCGTTTCATTCATTACGCCAGCAAAGCCATTTGCAGATAATATCACTACACCAATAAATGACATAATCTTAATACCTTCAACGAAGTTCTTATCCAACTCAGTCCATTTAAATGCTCTTGAAACAAAGAAAATCAAGACTCCGGCAAGTGCACCGAAAATCATTGAATCAGTTAATGTCTGTACGACAAATGTTGCGATAATCGATACGATTGTTACAACTAAGACATAAGGTTTGAGTTCAATAGTTTCATTATTTCTATCTTCATTTCGATCATTATATTCTCTAGGCTTTCTGTAATAGAACACACCCAAAATCAATCCAACAATATACCCTAAAGAAGGAATAATCATAGCTTTCCAAATCATGCTCATCTCTATTGGGTGATGTGCTTTGGTGAAACCATTATCAATAATTTGGTGGAAAATTTGACCAAAACCAAATGGTAAAAGAACATATGGCCAACAAAGACCAAATCCAATAATAATACCAATTTGTCTACGATCTATCTTCAAGTCATTAAATAAACTAATTAAAGGTGGTATAACAATTGGTATAAATGCAATATGAACCGGAATTAAGTTTTGACTCATTATACTTAATACTAATAAAGCAATGATAATAATTACTTTTACCTTTACTCGAGACATCTTGCTATTTTCAGCGTGGATACTGTTAATAATCTTATTTACTAAATAATCCGTAATTCCACTATATGAAATCAGTGCCGCAAAGCCTCCCAATAAGGCATAACTTAGTGCAACTTCTGCACCATCGACAATATTCTTACCAAACACAGACACGATTTCAGGTATACTCATACCTGCAACCAGCCCGCCTACTAATGCACTGACAAATAAACTGATTACTACATTAAGTCTACATAAGCAAAGTATAATCATCAGCACAACTGCTATAACAACTGCATTAATCACAAAACATAACTCCTTTATCACATTATCGAACTAAAGTATCACGAGAATAATCGTAACAATTTCAATTATAAATGTCAATGCTATGTTACAGCTTAAATGTATCATCCATGAGGTTAAACTATATCATCTAACATTTCCGTTTACTTAAACTATATAATTTATGCGCGAGTTATACAATTCCAACTCACGCATATATTTATTGATTATTGATTTGATAACCATTCAACAATAGTCGTTACTAAAAATGCTGTTGGTCCTTTAGGTCCTTTATAACTAGCATGATTCGTAGTTGCTGGACCAGCTATATCAAAATGCATATGTGGTACATCACCTGCAAAGTGATTTATAAAGGTAGCTGCAAATAATGCTTTACCTTGTCCATTTGTATGATTGACAAGATCTGCCACATCACTTTTTCTAATTAACTTTCTTTCTGTATCTGTCATAGGTAATTCAAATACATATTCTCCTTGTCGTTCGGCAATTGACAGTATATCTGCAAGTTGTGTCGAAGCATGATTATTGAATACTGCAGCTTTATCCTCACCTAATGCAACAATTGCTGCCCCTGTTAAAGTGGCAAAATCTAAAATCAGTTCCGGTTGAAATTGTCTTGCATAGAATACAGCATCACCTAGGACTAAACGACCTTCTGCATCAGTGTTCAAGACTTCTACAGACTCACCGCTGAGTGCCGTATAAACATCATCAGGTTTCATTGCTAATTCATTAACCATATTTTCTGCAGCAGCAATTACACCCACAATATTAATGTTAAGGTTTAGCTGTCTCGCAGCTTCTATCATAGCAATTACATTAGCTGAGCCACACATATCAAACTTCATAGTTTGCATACCTGTTTTTGATTTTATTGAATAGCCACCTGAATCATAGGTAATCCCTTTACCTACAAGTGCTATCGGCGCTTTGTCTTTATTAGCACCTTGATAAGTTAAAGTAATTAATCGTGGTGTATACTTAGACCCTTTACCTACAGCGTGTATTAATCCAAAACCTTCACGCTGTAATGTCTCTCCGTCTTTCACATCTACAGATACTGAACTTCCTTTAAAGTGATTAGTAATCAATTCTGCATAATAAGCCGGCGTTAATATATTGGGTGGGATATTACTATAATCTCGTGCTAAATTGATGGCACGAGCTAACGCTATCCCCTTATCGATTGCTGCATTTATTTGAGTTTGATCTTGTATCGTATGTAGATTCAATGTTAATTCATATGGCGCACCTTTATTTGTCTTATATCCGTCAAATTGGTAGACAGACGCTTCACTTTGTTGCCCTAGTAATGTAGCAATATTTAAGAGATCAAAATCTTTCGCTTTAAAGCTCTCGAAATATATGTCCCCTTCTACGATTCGCTCTTGCTTCAAATATTGGAATAATGAGCCAAACACAGATAAATACTGTAATTGTGTCGTTGACTTCAAATTACCTAGACCAACAGCAATTAACTTTATGAGTTGATTATCTACTGTAAAATGTGTAGCAGTTACTTTACCAACATTACTACTAATAATATGTGCCTTTTTTAATGATGCTAGATTTTCATTAATAACTTCACCGTTTATCTTTATGTCTTCCAACTGATTTAAATGATCCGGTATCCCTATGATTAATGTTTCAAATAATAATTTATCAGTAGATTGTAACAATGCTTTCATTTAAAATCCCTCACTTTGGTATTGAAATAATTTAATCATTTAGATTTAAGAAAAAGACCTATCTTATTGAAAGACAGGTCTTTTTGCTTAATGATTCACATGCATAACGCCTATGTGATTTATTAATTTAAATCTTAAAATTTACCTTTTTTGAATGCTAATCCGATACCACCAAGTTTGAATACAGCACGTGTATCAATAACTTTCTTCATGAAAGCAGCTTTTTTACCTTGGATATCTTTACCGTAAACAACACCAACACCGTCTCCAGAACCTAATGAACATACTGTTCCACGATCAACGTATGTGAACTCTTGAGTTGGTTGACCTTCTAAAATGTTTTTAATGTTTTTAGCTGTATGTTCACCTTCTTGCATAGCGATTTGAGCAGTTGTTGGTAATGGACGCTCTTCACCAGCAGGAATAAATGCTGAAACATCACCGATTACGAAAATGTTGTCATAACCTTCGATAGTTAAATCTTGTTTAGTTACGATACGACCACGTTTAACGCCTTCGAATGAAGCTTCCATTAATTGGCTACCGCGTACACCAGCTGCCCAAACAGCAGTGTTTGCTTCTAATTGTTGTTCTTCATCGTTAACTTTAACAACGAAACCTTTTTCGTTAGCAGCAACGATTGGCGTAGCAATCTTGAATTCTACACCTTTACTTTCTAAGTAGCTAACTGCATGGTTAACTAATTCATCAGAGAATTGTGGTAACATTTTAGGAGCAGCTTCAACACAAGTAACTTTAACTTTACTTTGTTCTACGCCATATTTGTTACATAATTCTGGAATTCGATCAGCTAATTCACCTAAGAATTCAACACCAGTGAAACCTGCGCCACCAACTAAGATAGCTAAGTCATTGTCGTCTTTTTCTTTAGAAGATGCATAGTTTGCAAATTTATCTTCGATGTGACGAGATAATTTACGAGCAGTTAATACATTTTCAATTTGGAAAGCATGTTCTTTCATACCTTTAATACCAAATGTTTCGCTTTCAAAGCCTAATGCTACAACTAAGATATCAAAATCAAAGATTCCAGCGTCAGTTTCAACTTTTTTAGCATTACGGTCAATTTTAGTAACCTCAGCTTTAACAAAGTTTACTTTGTCTTTATTTAAAACACTTTCAACTGGATATAGTAAATCTTCATAGCTAATTGTACCTGCTGATGCTTCATGTAACCATGTAGCTTCATAGTGGTAATCATTTTTATTAATTAACGTAATTTCAGCTTCATCTGCTGAAATTTGCTTTTGTAATTTTGTAATAGTTTGTAAACCTGCGTAACCAGCGCCTAAAACTAATACCTTTTTACGATCTTGAGCCATTTCATTCACCTAAGCTTTCATATATTATTTGTTGCATAAGTCTTTTTTATACCCTAATTATACATATGTAAGTCACAAAAAAGACATTTTTCATCCAATACTAATTTTATAGTTTTTATGCTTGATTTTCAAGCGCTAACGCACATATTGTTTATTTTTTCACATAAACTATTAAAAGGCTATAGTTTATCATTCAATCGATAAAACTATAACCTTTTATTTATTAACAATCTTCAGGTGTTCCTGCCACCTTTGCAGTTCTAAATGAGCTTCCACAACCACATGATGCAATCGCATTTGGATTGTCTATTTGGAATCCGCCACCCATAAGAGATTGTTTAAAATCTATTGTTGTACCTTGTAGTACTGGTACATCCATTTTATCTACTAATACCTTAAGACCGTGAAATTCATACACTTCATCATTGTCACCAGGCTCAGCTTCAGCAGACATACCATAAGTTAAACCAGTACATCCACCACCGTTAACCTTGACCTTTAAATAGCCATCTGCCATTTCATTTTGCTCTAACATATCTTTAACTTCATATGCTGCCGCTTCTGTAACGTTAATTACTGCCATTATGATTACCTCCCTAAAAAATCCACGTTTCTTCTATATGCGCATAAATATTTTGTAATAAATCATCTGGCGATTCACCCTCAACAATATCACCATTCACTAATGCATACAAGCCACTAGAACATAAGCCACAATTTTGTAAACAACCGTATTCTAATACATCTATACCAGGATCATTCTCCAGTTGATTGTATACATAGTCTCCACCTTTCGCTAAATTCGAAATGCAGAACTCTACTATTGGATTCATAATACACCCTCTCATTAATTATCAGTCATATAATTATAACAAACACAACTATGTTTTAACACATACGTGCTTATATTTAAGAAAGTATCATTTTAAATTTAATCGTCTTTTTACAATAAATTTTTTTGTGTAATTTAACATCCTTATATAAAAATCTATGAACTATGCATTACTTAGCCAATAGTTAGGTTTACTTACTACTTTAATTGATTGTTAAAACGATTTCATGATAACCCTTTATTACCATAACTTATTTGTAGAACGATACAAAAAAGCATATAATGTATTTAAGTAAGCTGTTTATAGAAAATTGGTATATCAATATAAGCGAAATATGATTTAACCACATTATATTTAATAACTTACATTGATGCATAATTGATAAAAATACAATGCTTTTCACAGCTCAACTCGCAACGTTTTATCAAATGTTCAATACAATTTTTACTAGAGGGGTATCTAATAATGAAAAATTTAGTTCTTTTAGGTGGCGGATACGGAAATATGCGCATTATGTCACACATTTTACCAAATGCGCTTCCGGAAAATTATAACATTACACTAATCGATCGTATGCCTTATCATGGGTTAAAACCAGAGTTCTATGAGTTAGCTGCAGGTACGAAATCTGATAAAGATATTCGTATGAACTTTCCAAACTCTGACCGTTTAAACAATGTTTACGGAGAAATTAATGATATTAATCTCGACGATCAAATTGTTTCAGTTGGGAATACAAAAGTAGACTACGATGAACTAGTTATCGGTCTTGGTTGTGAAGATAAATATCACAATGTGCCTGGTGCTGAAGAGTATACACACAGTATTCAGACATTGTCGAAATCTCGAGAAACATTCCATCACATTAGCGAACTTCCAAATGGAGCGAAGGTCGGTATTGTTGGCGCTGGCTTAAGTGGCATTGAGCTTGCTAGTGAATTACGTGAAAGTCGTGAAGACTTAGAAATCTACTTATATGACAGAGGTGAACGCATCCTAAGTCGTTTCCCTGAAAAATTAAGTACTTATATTGAAAAATGGTTCAAAAAGAATAACGTAAAGGTTATCCCTAATTCAGATGTCAATCGTGTAGAGCCTGGGCGTATTTACAACAACGATGTACCAGAAGAATTAGACTCAATCGTTTGGACTGCTGGTATTCAACCAGTTGAATTAGTGAGAAACTTACCTATTGATATTAGTAAGAGTGGTCGAGTTATCTTGAATCAATATCATCAAGTTCCAACATATCCAAATGTCTATGTCGTGGGTGATTGTGCTGAATTACCACATGCACCTAGTGCACAACTCGCTGAAGCACAGGGTGATCAAATTGCCGATGTCATGAAATTACAATGGCAAAATAAACCTCTACCAGAAAAAATGCCTGAAATTAAAATTCAAGGTTTCTTAGGCTCATTAGGTGATAAGAAAGGTTTCGCCTATATCATGGACAGAACTGTGACAGGCCGCTTAGCATCAATCTTGAAATCCGGAGTACTTTGGTTATACAAATATCACAACGGCTAATCATTTCAAGGAGCCGTATCAATGGTATTAATTGAGATGTACTATAATTCCTATTGAAATATACTAAACATAGCTGTGAAGCTATCAATAATGATAGACTTTCCATAGATATGTTTTTATTGTTATAGCATTTAGTAGGACTAAAATCCAAGTAAAAAACCAGTAAATGATGATAATCGTCATTTACTGGTTTTTCATATTGGTGGCTCAGTCTTTCTTAAATGTATCTTAGCCTTTTGTTAAAAATAGTAATGTTACATACCTCTTACCCAAATTGATCCATAAACTTTGTTAACGTATTCAATTGAATATAACCATCTGCAACGTATTCATCGTTGATTGTCACTAAAGGATAAAACAATTCATCCTCTTGAATACGTTCTATAAATTGTTGATCATGGTCAGTTAAATTTTCGGTATCTTTTTCTATATCAATATAAGTAAATTCAAACGAAATTTCTGGATACTTTCTTTTTAACAATGGTTGTAACCAGTCAAACGTATTACGAGAAGTCGGTGCATTAACACAACTTGCACACACGATATCGGCGCCATAAACAACTACACTCGCTTTATTCATATTTTACTATCCCCTTTTGTTTTCATTTATAGATTTTTCAACACATTTCTATTATAATAAAAAGATAAGTATAACATGAAATTATTTACTTGGAAGGGAGGCATTTCCATGCCAACTGAAAACGCAACGATGTTTGATCAAGTAGCAGAGGTTATCGAAAGATTGCGTCCATTCTTACTACGTGATGGTGGTGACTGCTCACTCGTAGATGTAGAAGATGGAATTGTTAAGTTACAATTACATGGTGCTTGTGGTACATGCCCTAGTTCTACAATCACATTAAAAGCGGGTATTGAGCGTGCTTTACACGAAGAGGTACCTGGCGTTATCGAAGTAGAACAAGTTTTCTAACAACATATATGTTAAGACCATCACATGCACATCAATAATAGACATGAGTTTGTTTTCTATCATCTAGAATTATCTCATGATAATTTATGACAAAGACTGTTATCCGACAATGGATAGCAGTTTTTTTATAGAAAAAAAGACAACCATTCAATAAAAATGGATTGTCTTTTACTTTGATTTATTAAATAATATTTAGCTTACACTTGGTGCTTTATTGTTATGCTGAACTGGTGCATTATCGTCTGGTTTATGATGTTTATGATGATGCGTTTCACCTTTCATATGATGTGCAATTTGTTCGCTAATATAGACCCAACCTTTCCAGCCTACATGAACAGCATCGCTTATTACATATGGTTCATAATCTTTATCGGTCATATTATAAACACTACCACCTCGTTGTGTGATTGTGTTATTAATCTTATCGTACACCTTTTGCCGGCGGTCTTGCTTAATACCGATACGATCATACCACTTACCATTTGATGGTAAAATAATGTACTGCACATCTGCACCTGCTTCATTCATTGTATCCACAAAGAGTGCTAAATCTTGAAACTCTGGAGAATTTACATTAAATTCGTAATCACGATTAATTTTTCTCTTATGACTATTGATCAACTTCCAATATTCATCTCTAATTCCGTATTTATTAGTTTTAGTACTGTCTTTTCCAAGCTTTTCCGCTTCTTTAGATAAATCTTTCCATGATTTATTTTTACTATCTATAGGCTTAACTTGTGACAAAGGAGATGGTTTTGCTGGAAAGATTGACTTAATCGCTTCTATCTTCATTAATTGTTGTGCTTTAAATGATGATAAATAATTATCCTTAACCTTGTTAGGATGTTTCTTCATTTCCTTTAAATAGTACTTATTCTTGACATCTTTAAATTTGGATAATCGATCCGCATATCGTTGTTTCAATTTATCGCTCATCCCAGATTGTTGAAATAATTGGTTCACTTGAGCATCTGAAATACGCGCTTTAAAGTTTACATTTGTTAAACCATTATTTGTAAACCATTGAGGTGATATAATAAATGCCATCTTTTTCCCTTTTAAATTCTGAAATTGTGATGCGGCTTCAACTGCATTGACAAGATCAGTAGAACCTCCTGTTCCAATTAGAAACGGTTGCATTGGCGCCTTTTTCTTATCATCTAACAATAAACCTGGATTAAACGGATCATCTTTTCCAAGTTCACTTGAACCGTATATAGGATAGTATTTATCAGATTTATACATTTTATCTTGTATTTGTGTACCCTTTAGCACTTGATCAGTTATATTTAGTCGTTGTTCTTGAAGTGTTTTATTATTGATTAAACCTGTAAACCAACTAGCTGGTAATATAAGAAATACACCAAATAGAATGAGACTTACAATGATAGGAATAAATGCTTTTAACTTCATCTTAATGTTTCTAATACCGTAATAATCTTATTCGGTGTTGCCCATTCATCTCTATCAAAATCCATAATTGAAACTTCAATATCTAATTTATTTTGAATTTCTAATAATAAACCAACAGTTTGGAATGAATCAATAATACCTTCTTCAAACAGCGCAATATCGGGATTTTCCTTTACAATGTTATTTTCAGTAACTTCCTCTAATAAATCTAATACTTGTGTTTTAAATTCCATACTTTTAAATTCCTCCTATGTTTTAATACAGTTTCCCTGAAAAGATTAAAAATCCAAATGCTACGAAATGGAACGTTATGATAATACTCATTACAGTTGTAAATTGATTTTGCCAACGTGGTGGATGTTGTTTACGCCATCTTTCGTAATAACCATAACCTATAAATAATGCAGCATGATACATGCCATACAAAATATAATAGCTTTCGATACCATGCCAAATTCCCATGATAATAAAATTTAAAGAAAATGCGATATTAGACATCGCAAATTGACTCTTTAATAATCTTTTCTTAGACATAAAGAATAATGCTCTCATATAAATACAATCTCTAAACCAAAATGATAATGACATATGCCATCTGTTCCAAAAGTCTTTAATATTTTTGGCTTTAAATGGCTGATTAAAGTTTTGCGGAGATTTAATACCATATAAATAGCTAAATGCAATCGCAAACAATGTATAACCTGCAAAGTCAAAGAACAGATATAAACTATAAGCATACATATATAACCATTTTGCAGTAAATCCTGTTAAATCCATTAATAACGGGGTAATTGCGTATACGTGAAGTAAGTGTGCAATAATAAATTTATATAAAAAGCCAAGCATAATATAATGAATCGCTTTTTCCACTAATGCTCTATACGCCTCACCACTTGGTGCTACACGATCATCTTTGACAAAGCGTTTATATCGATCAATTGGCCCAGATGAAATCGTTGGGAAGAATGTAATAAATTGGACAACTTTCCAATGATCAATTTCTTTAATTGAGCCATCTCTGATTTCCATTAATAATTGGACACTTTTAAATGTCACATAAGAAATACCTAAGAAACCTATTAATTCGACTACCTTACTTTCATGAAATTTAATTTGTGCAGTACCTAATAATGAACTTTGCATTACTTTAACAATAATCAATGGCAAGATTGACAGTGTTATCACCATAAAGAATTTGCTAAATGTATTTTTAACAAAACGTGATTTCCAATAATACATAATGATTAATACTTGCCAGACGACATATATAATAAAGTTAACAAAAGCTACACTTAACAATGGTTGATCAAAGAAATTATGTTTTGTCGATGAGAAAATAAGTTCAATCATAAATAATGTGCTCAGACCATTATAAATATGACTTCTCTTACCTAAAAACCCTAATATTATAACCGGTAATAATACGATGAATGCAATGAGAAAGAACGTAAATGTGCCATATGGTGTCATTATGTAAAGTCCTCAGCAATCTGTTTACGGTCTAACTTACCATTATGAGTCAATGGTAAACGGTCAGTAAACATAATCTTTTTAGGTATCATATATTCAGGCAGGTGTTGCTTTAATTCCGCTTTAATTTCATGAATAAATGCCTGCTCATCAGTCATCTGAGTTATGGTATCCGCTGTTATTATAACGGCATTAATATGCGTGACTTTATTGTCACGATAATTCGGAACAACCACTGCCTCTTGTATAGAAGGTGATTGTCTTAACTGAAACTCAATTTCTTCTATCTCCATTCGATAGCCATTTAATTTAATTTGAAAATCTAATCGACCATTGATAAACCATTGATTATCTTTGTACTCAGCTTTATCACCTGTGTAATAATTACGAATTTCATTGTCATATCTAAATACGGCATCTGTTTTTACTTTGTCTTCTAGGTAACCTTTACTTAGAGCATTCCCTGAAATAATTAACTCTTGTTCAGAAGTTAAATGTAACTGTGTACCTGGTCTAGATTGACCAACTGGTAATGGATTGTACTTGGCTAGTACTTCCTCGTTTATCAAAATGCTTGTGACAGCAACAGTGGCTTCTGTTGGACCATAAGTATTATAAATATATGCATCAGGAAACTTTTTAGATAACATTTTTGCTGTTCTATGTGCCAAAATTTCACCACAGAAGAAGAATTCTTTTAGGCTTGGATATTGTTGTTGGTCTAACATTGGTAACATTAAACACATTTCCATAAACGAAGGGGTCGACACCCACACATTAATAGTGGCTTGTTGCAACATATCATTTAATAGCTTTGGTTTATTTATCATTGCTTTATCTACTAAATTTAATGTTCCTGTAGTAGCTAAACATGGATAAATAGCCATTACTGATAAATCAAAGGAGAATGGCGCCTGATTGAGCCATTGCTGTTTAACCCCTAACTGATTTAGTTCCACCATCCACTGTGTAAACTCATTTAAGCTATCGTATGAAATTTGCACGCCCTTCGGTTCTCCCGTCGAACCTGATGTAAAAATAGTATAAACGATATCATTGGGCTGCATTTTACTTTCAAATTCACTGACCTCTTCGTGATCAATAATGCATTGAACATCAAATATCGTTATATCGGAAAATGGCAGTATCGCTTCAGATGTATTAAGTATAAATTCTGGCTGAACCTTATTTACAATTGCCTCTACCCTATCTTGAGGTATAGAAATATCTATTGGTACATAACCACATCCTGCCTTAATAGCTCCAATCATACCGACAATCATAAAAGGTGACATATGACCATAAATCACTACAGGTCGACTTGATTTAGCAATCATATCTGCACATTTATTTGAATAATGATTTAATTCACCGTAAGTTAATGATTCATCATTATATTTAATCGCTATTTGATTCGCATCGTTTTTATTATTTTCAATTAATGATTGAATAATGTCTTTCATAGTTGTCTCCTTCATTAAAATTCATTATAAATAAAGTTATTTTGCGTATCTCCAGTTCCATAAATCAAATAAAGCGCAATAAATATTACTACGTATAAGATAGTAAGCAACCATGGTTTAATTTTTTCAATGGTGTGCTTTTTATCATGATTCATATGTCTGAGCCTCCTTTATAACACGTGCAAAATACTATATTCTATTTATCTGTTTTCTAATATATTTTAACACATATGTAATTAAAATATTTTTTATTTACTGTTCATAATTATACAATCAATTTCCCATCTTTACAATTAAATCCATATTTCTTCAGCTAACAAAAATGTTATATTAAATGCTTTGCGTTTAGTTTTATTATCTATAATTCATATATCTATTGTTATTTTGAAGTTAGAAACAACATAAATATTAGTCTTTTATGGATATATATACATACTTATCCAAGATAACTTCCACTTATATATTGCTTATTTTTATTGTATTTTTAGTTTAGCAATTGTTTTTTGAAATATTATTGATAAAAAGCCAATCACTTTTCTGATTTTTATAGACATGCAATACTTGATTTTATTTATCCACTCGTAATATAGTCTTTTTCACATAAAAAAAACTAGCAGAGTTTAAGTAACTCTGCTAGCAATATTTATACATAGTATAATACAAAAAATAATTTATTATTTAATTGGTGTTTTCGCATCTTTGCCACTTAAGACTAGTCTAATATTATCAATACACAACTGTATCATACGGTTTCTAGTGATGACTGATGCGCTACCAATATGTGGTAAGACGAGTGCATTTTTCATAGATAATAATGGGTGTGACATATCAATAGGTTCTTTTCGTAATACATCTAAGCCACATGCAGCAATCTCACCATCTTGTAATGCTGCAACTAATGCTGTTTCATCAACGACTGCACCTCGTCCAATATTGATAAAAATAGCATCATTTTTCATCTTTTTAAATGCTGCCTCATTAAACTTGTCGCGTGTTTCCTCAGTCAACGGTGCTGTACAAACAACGAAGTCACTATGTTCTAATAATGTATCAAACGATACATAAAGCGCACCCAAACTTTCTTCTGCCTCTACCTGTCTGCTACGATTATGGTACATAATATTAACATTAAAGCCCTTTAAACGTCTTGCAAATGCCTTACCAATATCTCCCATGCCAAAAATACCTACTTTAGCATTATATAGATCTTTACCTGCAAGTAAATAAGGTCCCCAGCTTTGCCATTCGCCATTTTGAACATACTGTTCCGCTTCAATGATACGTCTTGCTACAGTCAACATTAAAGTAAAGCCTAATTCTGCGGTAGTTTCAGTTAGAACTTCAGGCGTATTAGTTGCTACTATCCCCTTACTGCGAACAAGTTGCACATCTATATTATCGAAACCAACTGCCATATTTGCAATAACCTTTAATTTTGGCGCGTGTGCAATAACTTCTTCATCTATCGTTTCACTTAATGTAATAAAGCAAGCTGTCGCATCATTCAATGCCTCTAAAAATTTTTCTCGTGGCATTGGTGTGTAGGATTCATTCCATACCTCTACATCTGCAAATAATTCTAACTGATCTATAAATGGTTGCGGAATCTTTCTTGTTACGATTACTTTTTCCATCTAATCACCCCTATTGTTCTAGCTCATTAATAACCTCATTTAAATCTTTAAAGCTATATGTTGGTGGTACATCTTTTTGTTCAATTTCAGCTTTAGTTGTTACGCCCGTTTGAACATGAATCGTGTCGATACTAACATTAATGCCTGACAGTATATCCGTGTCATATAAGTCACCCACCATGGCAACATCATCAGGCTTAATTCCTAATGATTCCAATTGTTCTAGTGCTTTATGCATAATAATTGGTTCTGGCTTTCCAATAAATGTTGGTTGGACGCCAGTAGATACTGAAACCACACTTGTAATCGCGCCATTACCCGGTAAGAAACCACGTTCTTTCGGAATAGAAACGTCTTTATTCGTCGAAATAAATGTTGCCCCATTACGCACACCTAATGTTGCTGTAGCTAATTTTTCATAAGTCACCGCTTCATCTAAACCAATAACAACATAATCAACAAATTCATCATTTTTCAATTGTAAACCATGACTCGTTAATGCTTTTTTCAAACCTGTGCCACCTAACATATATACTGATGCTCCTGGTGAAGCTTCTGAAATATATTCGGCAGTCGCAAGTGCAGAAGTAACCACCTCAGTAGCTTTGGCATCTAAGCCCATTGACGATAATTTTGTCGCTACTTCTTCTGGTTCTTTCGTTGAATTATTTGTTACATATAAATGCGGTATTTGATGCTGATTTAAATATGATATAAAGGCCTTAGCGCCATCTATTGTTTCATTACCTTTATATAAAGTTCCATCTAAGTCAATTAGATATGCTTTGTAATTTTTCATTTCTATTTATTCTCCTTTTTGACCAAATGCAGTAATTGGTACATTCTCGTTCTCTAAAAATTGCAATACTTCAGTAATAAATTGCTGATAGTACTGTACTGACTTATCAAAAATTGGAATAAGTTCTGTAGTATTCAGTTCATCATAGTAATGAACAAATTGCTTTCTAACTTCAACAGTTTCATTAATATGTTGTTGTGTGTCCTTTGAAATGACACCTTCTAATTCTAAGATATCAATAACATCTTTATAATTACCTGGATCTCTCAAAATAAATCCATCAATAATCATATTACCTATATCCACTGATGATTCAATCAACATTTGAGCTATGCGTTCAAATGCATAATGATTATGTTTCTGCTGTGGATAATCGCTAAGTAATTGTTGTAAGTAATTTAATTTAGCATTTAATTGTTCTTTGTTTACGAAATACATACTCGTCACCCCTATCTTGTTCATCATACCATAACTTTACAGGTTAATTCATTTCCAGTTATACTAATTATTAACGCTTTATTAAACTTAAAAATATTAACTTTAATAAATACACCTTAAGGAGCGAATATAAATGATAGATATGTATTTATATGATGATGACGAATCAGCACAAGTACAATTTGTTGGGTTTGTGGGCGAACACAGCCGCTATGATTTAATGTTAGTACAAACCAATCGTCATTATGGTAAAACGATTGTCTTGAATATGCAAACGAATAAATTTGGCATTATCGGTACGGATGATTTAGAAGAGGAAGGTTATATCGCACATATCCTCGGTGTATCAGAAGAAGAAGGAAATGAAATTTCTGAATATCTCAACGAAGTCATTCAATAAATCAGCGATTTGATTTTAAACACAAACTTCGTAGGAGTAAGATTCATTAATACATTAAATAACATTAATAAAAAAACCAAGCGTCAATTGACATACTTCATACAAAGTAGACATTTAAAAATGAAAACCTTGAATGAAGCAGTTCAAATTATAGACACTTGGTTCTTTTATTTTTCAGGTTGTTGGATGCTAGGTTGAATCTTGACGTCTTGAAGTTTATTACTTTCAATAATTTCATCTTCCTGTTGTTGCTGAGCTAACTTATCTTTGATTTCTTTTTCTGGTATGTGTCTCAAGATGAAATAAGGACAACCAAAATTGCAATATTCCAATAAATAATCTTGAATCGTTGAGAAACGTTTACTAAGTTCTGCCTTTTTATTGTGATCACTATAAAAACCTTTGAGTCTCAATTGTTCATATCCAAAATCACCAACAACATAATCATACTTATCTAATATATCTGAGTAACGGTTGGCAAATATTTCTTCATCAAAACAGTCCCTATAATCTTCAACAATTTCAAAATGTTGTTCATTTACCTTTATCATTGTACTCACCTAATCTATCGCGCTCTCCATTATAATATGATTGGAATAGCTTAAAGTTTTAATAAAGACTTAGCTCATTTAATGTAACATTGTCGGCATACATTAAAATTGAACTAAGTCTTTGCATTAATTATTTAGTTATTTTGTAGTTGCGTCTTGCTTAAGTTGTTCTTCACCTAAACGTTGTCTTTCTTTTGCCGCTTCATTAACTTGTTCATCGGCATGATAAGAACTACGTACTAATGGACCAGCTTGACAATGTTTGAAACCTTTATCCATTGCAATTTTTCTTAATTTACCAAATTCTAATGGTGTATAATACTTTTCAACTTTCAAATGCTTACGTGATGGTTGTAAATATTGACCAATAGTTAAGATATCTACATCATTAGCACGTAAATCATCCATAGTTTCAAGTATTTCTTCATGCGTTTCACCTAAACCAACCATTAAACTTGATTTAGTAGGGATATCTGGTTGTAATTCTTTAGAGCGACGCAAGAATTCTAATGTACGATCATAAGTTGCACGCGCACGAACTCTTGGTGTTAAACGACGCACTGTTTCAATATTGTGGTTTAAAATATCTGGTTTAGAAGCCATAAGCGTTTCTAATGCTTCATAGTCGCCACCCATATCAGATGGTAAAATTTCAATAGATGTATATGGATTACGTTCTCTTACTTTGCGGACTGTTTCTGCATATACATTTGAACCAGCATCTCTTAAATCATCACGCGCAACAGCTGTAATTACAACGTGCTTTAAGTTCATTAATTCAACTGATTCTGCCACGCGTTCTGGCTCTTCTAAATCTAATTCGTTTGGTAATCCTGTCTTAACCGCACAAAAACGGCAAGCTCTAGTACATACTGCACCTAAAATCATAAAAGTAGCAGTACGTCTTTCTCCCCAACACTCATGTATATTCGGACATTTTGCTTCTTCGCAAACTGTGTGTAAATTCTTTTCACGCATCATTTTCTTAAGACCAGTGTAGTTTTCGTTTGTGTTTAACTTTATCTTCAACCAATCCGGTTTACGTAAAATTTCTTCATTTTTAGTAGCCATAAACGCACAATCCTCCTGAATTGAAATCTGTATATATTATAACGAAATTCGGGGCAAATTTAAATGTATATTGTCCATCTTTTAATATTCCAAAAGTTTCTCTTTAAATATATCACGTAGAAACTCAGGCATTAAATATTCAATTGCATGTTCCTTTAATGTTGGGAAATAACGACCAAATGTATACATATCGACGGTGCCTAGTGTATATGTTGTATCGTCATCAATTTCCTCCCCATTTATAAAGAAACGAGATTCAGATTGAATGATGCCAATATTAAATAAAATATAACCACCAAATATATCTCCTCTAAAACCTAATCCTTGTGCAAATTCATTGATATACTCTTGCTTTTGACTTTTGATGATGACTTGCTTTAATTCCTGTCCAGTTAATCTAATGCGCACCAAATTAATCGGATGTGGAAGCATTTGATGTATATCATACTCTGTAACTTGATCCGCTTCAATGCCTTTTACGATTAATCCCGCATTAATAATCGTACAATCCGCATTGGTAAATTCAAATACACTCTCTGCTAACAAATATGCTGATTGCGTGATTACATCTGTTCTTCTAGGTAAATATACTGGATGATCAACAACTGGGTCACTCAAGAGTAAGCGCCCTTCTTCTTCATAGTTGGTTTCAACTTTTGGTAATTGTGTCACTGGATATAACGTTGCTTTTTTATTTATAATACGCTTATCTTCTATATCTAAAGTAACTTCACCAAGATAGTAGCCATACTTTCCTGCGGCCGCCATCAACACCCCATTATTCATCTCTCCATTTAAAAAGTGATGATGTGTATGACTGCCTAAAATAAGATCTATTTCTGGGATTTCTTGACATAATTTTTCATCAAAAAACACACCAACATGACTCATAATTATAAGTATATCATAGGCACCTTCATTTGCACTGATTTCATCTTTAATAGCCTCTAATGGATCTGTAACAACCCAATCTAGAGCACGATAAAACGGCGTGAATTGTGCAGTTGCAGCCACAAATAGAATTCTAACACCTTCAATTTCTTTAATGTAAGAAGACTGAATATGATTTGGTAGATTACCTTGTTCGTCGAATACATTCGCACAGGTAATTGGAAATTGAGCATCATTATATAATGCATTTAATGCATCATGTGAAATTGTCATTCCTTCATTATTGCCAATCGTAGCTAAATCACAATGTGCTTGATTCAATAATTCAACATTCTTTGTCCCCATAGTTGCTTCAGTCACAGGTGCTGATAAATCAACATGGTCACCGATATCAAGATAGAGTGAGGGATGATTTAATTTAGGTCTTTCTTCATTCAAATATGCTGATATGTTTGCATATTCTTGAAGGTGACTATGTATATCATTCGTATGATAGATTGTTAACTGCATCGCTATTCCCCTCCTCAAGTATTATAAAAATGACTTAATTATTAGATATATACCCATTATTAACATAACTGTGCGTAATAATGTTACAACTGTATCTGATTTAATTGAATGATTAATCTTAACTCCTAACTTAGCACCAAAGTAACTTGATATAATCAATACAATAGAGTAAATCCAGGCTACATGACCTAAAGCAATGTGTCCTGCAGAACTCATCACACTTGAAAAGAAAATCATCATCATACTTGTTCCAACTGCCACATGTGGTGGAAATCTAAATACAATTAACATTAACGGCGTCATTAATGCACCACCACCGATACCAAACAAACCTGTTAGGACACCTATAAATAGTGTTGCAATAAATGCCACGACCGGTGGCACACTATAATGAAACGTCTTACCTGTACCATCCACATATGTTTTTTCATATTTTGGTTTATTAAATATTTTTAGTGGCTTAATATTATTTCTAACCATTAATAATATTGAAACAAAGATTAAAAATATCCCAAAATATAAATTAAATGACTCTAACGTTAAATAACGGCTTAAGATAGAACCAATTAACGAACCAGGTAATAAACCAAATAAAAATATAGAACCATTTTTCACATCCACTTGTTTAGTCTTTAAATACCCTAACGTAGATGATAATCCCGTTACAATCAAGATTACTGACGAAGTACCTATTGCAATTTGTGGTGTAATACCATGTAAAATATCATTATCCACGCCTAAATAAACAAGTGTTGGCACAATAATTATTCCACCACCTATGCCTACCAACGATCCTAAAATAGCTGATAATGCACCAATTAATACCAATAACACTATAGTTAACATCAAATCTCTCCTAAAATAATTTCAATTGCTTTGGTGCGAGTCCTTCATAATCTATTCCTAATAATTGTTGATATTGCTTAGCATTATTTGCTGCATGACCACCAGAATTATTATTAAACACAACATAAATCCTTTTAGCTTTATGCTCTAAAACTTTAACTTTATTAACTAATTCCATCAATTCTTTATCACTGTAATCATAAAGATATCTAACATCTCTCCACGCTTCATCTGTCATATCCTTTTTCGTCCAACCATTAGTATTACGCCCATGATATCGTACAAATGCAGTTTCATGCGTAATACGATTAATTAAAGGTATAGAACCTTGGCCTACTTGCGGTTCATCACAAACTGCATGAATCAGTTCATGGTCAGTCAAAAATGCTAATGTTTGCTCTTTATACTCCTCATTAAACCAAGACTGATGTCTAAATTCTACACATACTGGAAATGACTTTAATTGTTCTCGAACATAACGGATGTATGCAATATTTTTAGCAGTACAATCAAACCAAGGTGGAAATTGAACTAATACCATTGCTAATTTGTTAACGTCTTGCAAAGGTTTAATCATAGCAATAAACTGATCAAACAATGCTTGTCTCGTTTCTGCAAAATCATGATAATCAGCATGTAACGTTAATGCCTGGTGAATTTTCACAATGAATTCAAATCTTTTAGGCGTTTCTCTTATCCACTTATTAATATTTCTCTCCGGCTGTATTGCATAATATGAAGCATCTAATTCTACTATTGGAAAATGACTCGCATATGTAAGTAATTTATCTGATTTTCTTTGCAAGTCTACATAGAGTGAATCGTGATCTCCCCAACCAGTTAATCCTATATTTATCATAATATCACCACATTAATGATACCATATCTGAATTAAGGTAATCACTTGATAAATTCTAAATCATCATAACTTTACAATGTAAACAGAATAACATTTAATCTGCAGTTGTTTTTGAATTTAGTTAAAAAGAAAAGAGCAATCGCTCCTCTGTTTAGTAAAGTTAATACTAACCCTAATGCATACAATGCAATTGAATCATTGTAATAACAATCACTTTCAATTTTATTGTATTTGAGTGCTTTGCTCTTTTACAAATATATTCAGTTATAGTCTATAAAATTCACTTTAAATCAAAGTTTCTGTGTGTCGGATGATTTGTTGCATCAATGTAGATGCCGAAACTGCACGCGCCAATCTTGGCGACTGACCACTCCATAAATGCGTCCATTTTGTATCACCATTTTGTGCCGATGCCTTTCTTATAGCATTTGTAAGTTGATTCTGAATTGGATAATCCGGGATGTCATCATCATATCTATTCATATTATGAATGAAATCATTATCAATACCTCGCGCTGGCTTGCCACTAAAGACCTTGGTAACTACCGTATCCGTTTCTTTACTTTCTTGTATCGCATTTTTATATAACGTTGAAGCTCCACTTTCTTCAGTAGTTAAAAACGCTGTACCTAATTGGGCACCTTTAGCCCCTAAAACCATGCTCGCAATTAATCCTCGCGCATCCATTATTCCACCAGCAGCAATCACTGGAATATTAACAGCATCTACAATTTGTGGCACCAATGACATTGTACCAACCAAGGGTACTTGATCACCTGCAACATATGTAAATGACCCCCTATGACCACCAGCTTCACTACCTTGTGCAATCACCATATCCATCCCTGCTTGTTCATTCGCAATAGCTTCTTCAACTGAAGTCGCAGTACCAATTAATTTCATATGATTTTGCTTTAATTTATCAATAATTGCACCATCAGGTATACCAAAGGTAAACGAAACAATAGGTACATTTTTTTCTATTAATAATTCTATTGCAGTATTAAATTGTTCTTCTTCACTAATATTAACTGTAGGTTCTTCAAGGTTCAACGCCCGTCGATAAGGTCGTAACCAAGCATTCATTTTTTCAACCTTTTCAGGTAAATATAACTTATCACTTGGCACAAATAAATTCACTGCGAATGGTAAGTCTGTTAATTCTTGGACATGTGTAATTTCTTGATCTAATTTATCCGTTGTAAAGTAACCAGCACCTATCGTGCCTAACCCTCCACTATTACTCACTGTTGCTACTAACTCAGGCGTTGTACTCCCTGCCATACCAGCTTGGATAATTGGATAACGAATACCTAATTTCTCTGTGACATCATTTGTTAATTTCATGAAAAAACACCCCTTTAAAGATCTCCACAACGATTATTAATCTAGCACTTATTTTTATAATATGCAGTGAGTTGCTGTTTCAGTTTTTCTCTTTCTTCTTCATCCATCTCATCTTCGATTTCCATACCTAACATTTCCTCAATCAAATCCTCATGTGAAACGATAGCATCCGTTCCTCCATATTCATCTAATACAATTGCTAAGTGCTTACGAGACACTGTCATTTTTCTCAACACCCATTCCGCTCTATTATGTTCATTGACGAATAATGGCTCTGAAATATAGTTAGAAATATCATCTGAAGTCTTTCTACTCCAAGCTAACAAATATTTTGAGTGAAAGACACCAATAATATGATCAATATCTTCATCGTATACCGGATATCGTGTATACGGATTGGAAACTACAGTTTCATATGCCTCTTCATAAGAAATATCAGAAGGAAACGCAGTAACATTTATCCTAGGTGTTGTATCAATATCTGTAATCTTTAACTTTTCAAAATTCATGACACCTTGTATGCGATTTTTCTCAACTTCATTAAACGCACCTTGACTCTCTGCAATCGTAACGATTTGTCTAATTTCTTCCTTAGAAAAACGCTGCTCTTCCTGTGAATGATTCGGCACCATATTTTTAATTATCTTAGTTAATTGATTTAAAATGATAATGAGAGGCTTTATTACAAAAATATAACCTACAAGTATCGGATAAATCCATCGTGTGGTCTTCTCTGGATAAGCCTCAGCAAAAGCCCTTGGAACAACCTCACAAATAATAATGACGCCTATAATAGCAAGTAATATCGTTAATATCATGTTAAATTCCCGGTTCTCAGACCACAAAGTTACCAAAGAAATTAAAATAATATTAGCAACATTTTTACCGATAACAATAGCTGTTAAATAGACACTTGGTTTATTTAATAGCTGATAAATTTTATTTGCTTTATTTTCCCCTTGTTCAGCTTTTGACTGTAGCTTCATCCTATTTACAGCAGATAAAGCTGTCTCGCTGATTGAAAAGAAGATTGACGCAAACAAAAGTATGATTATGGCTATAATCATCTATGCATTTCTCCTTTTTAATTTAACAAAATGTTATTTTCTTTTAAACATATATTCCCATCATACACTTTTACTAAACGCTTAGCTATAGGCATACAATCAAATTTAGCATGACGGTTATAAATGACTTCATAGTATAAATTGATACAAAAAACACGAGACCATACTATGAATTCAATACCATTTCGACAATGGGTATCAAATGTGTATGCCTCGTGTTTTTCTTTAAATTATAAGTGTTAAATGTGGAGATACAATCCTATCCGATTGATCCTTCCATTTCAAATTTGATTAAACGGTTCATTTCAACTGCATATTCCATTGGAAGTTCTTTTGTAAATGGTTCAATGAAGCCCATTACAATCATTTCAGTTGCTTCTTCTTCAGAAATACCTCTACTCATTAAGTAGAACAATTGCTCTTCAGAAACTTTAGAAACCTTCGCTTCGTGTTCTAATGAAATATTATCGTTAAATACTTCATTATATGGAATTGTATCAGAAGTTGACTCATTATCTAAAATTAATGTGTCACATTCGATATTTGAACGCGCACCTTTTGCTTTACGGCCAAAGTGAACGATACCTCTATAAACAACTTTACCGCCATCTTTAGAAATAGATTTAGAGACGATTGTAGAAGAAGTGTTAGGCGCTTTATGAATCATCTTCGCACCAGCATCTTGCACTTGTCCTTTACCAGCAAATGCGATAGATAATGTGCTACCTTTAGCACCTTCACCCATTAATACACAGTTTGGATATTTCATAGTTAACTTAGAACCCAAGTTACCATCTACCCATTCCATATTTCCGTTTTCATAAACTAATGTACGTTTAGTAACTAGGTTATAAACATTATTAGCCCAGTTTTGAATTGTAGTATATCGTACATGTGCATCTTTGTGTACGATGATTTCAACAACTGCTGAGTGTAGTGAACTTGTTGTATAAACAGGCGCAGTACAACCCTCAACATAGTTTACTGATGCACCTTCATCAGCAATGATTAAAGTACGTTCGAATTGTCCCATATTTTCAGAATTAATACGGAAATAAGCTTGTAATGGTGTATCTAATTTAATGTTTTTTGGAACATAAATAAATGATCCACCAGACCATACAGCTGAGTTTAATGCCGCAAATTTATTATCTGCTGCCGGAACAACCGTTGAGAAATATTGTTTGAATAGTTCTTCATTTTCTCTTAATGCACTGTCAGTATCTTTAAATATAATACCTTTTTCTTCAAGTTCTTTTTCCATATTATGGTAAACAACTTCTGATTCATATTGAGCTGAAACACCAGCTAAATATTTTTGTTCAGCTTCTGGAATACCTAATTTATCAAACGTACGCTTGATTTCTTCTGGTACTTCATCCCAAGAACGTTCAGTATTTTCAGATGGTTTTACATAATAAGTGATATCATCAAAATCTAATTCTGATAAGTCTCCACCCCACTGTGGCATTGGCATCTTATAGAATTGCTTTAATGATTTCAATCTGTAATTAAGCATCCATTCTGGTTCATCTTTCATATTTGAGATTTCTCGAACGATATTTTCTGTTAATCCTCGTTCTGATCTAAAAATGGAAACATCTTCATCGTGGAAACCATATTGATAATCTCCAACATCAGGTGCTTTTTTAGCCATTTCAATCACTCCTTTTATATATTTAAAACGACTTCTATTGCAAACGCTCGTCTATTCTAAGCATGTATTATAACTTGTCTGTTCATTTTCTAATTTTAAGTCTTGCTGTTACCCTTAGTGTGAATGGAATTTTACACAATGTCAACGTGTTGTGCTTAATTATTCCTCATTACCTTCTTTTTCGACTGTGCCTTTTTCTAATGCTTTCCAAGCCAGTGTGGCACACTTGATTCTTGCAGGGAATTGAGAAACACCTTGTAATGCTTCAATATCTCCCATATCTTCAGTAATTTCATAATCTTCGCCCAACATCATTTTTGTAAATTCTTGACTCATCTTCATTGCTTCTGCAAGTGAATGACCTTTTACCGCTTCAGTCATCATTGAAGCACTAGACATTGAAATCGAACATCCTTCACCATCAAATTTCGCATCCTTAATGAAGCCATCTTCTATATCAAATGTCAGATGAATACGGTCACCACATGTTGGATTATTCATATCTACCGTCATCGAACCATTATCTAATTTCCCTTTGTTTCTTGGGCTCTTATAGTGGTCCATAATTACAGAACGATACAATTGATTTAAATTATTAAAATTCATACGAGAAAAACTCCTTCGTCTGTTTCAATGCTTCAACCATTTGATCAACGTCTTCTTTCGTATTATAGATATAAAAGCTAGCACGGGCAGTTGAAGATTGATTCAACCATTTCATTAACGGTTGTGCACAGTGATGTCCCGCTCTTACAGCAACACCTTCTGTATCTACTGCTGTAGCCACATCATGCGCATGTACGTCACCTAAATTAAAGGTAATAACACCTGCACGACGTTCTTTCGGAGGACCATAAATTTCAATATTCTCGACTTCTAACATTCTATCGTAAGCATATTGCGTTAACGTTGCCTCATGCTCATGAATCGCGTCAAAGCCGATACTTTCCAAGTAACGAATCGCCTCAGCTAAACCGATTGCTTGTGCAATTAAAGGCGTTCCCGCTTCGAATTTAGTTGGTAAATCTGCCCATGATGCATCATACTTACCGACGAAATCTATCATGTCACCGCCAAATTCAGTAGGTTCCATTTGATTTAACAACTGTCGTTTACCATAAAGTACGCCGATACCTGTTGGTCCAAGCATTTTATGTCCACTAAAGCTATAGAAATCAACATCTAAGTCTTGCATATCTAAATCCATATGCGGTGCCGCTTGCGCACCATCTACACTGATAACTGCACCATGTGCATGTGCCACTTCAGTGATTGCTTTAATATCATTAATAGTACCAAGAACGTTAGAAATATGAGCAATTGCTACAATTTTAGTATTGTCATTAATTGTAGCCTTAACATCTTCAATGTTTAATTCTCCAGTTTCTGTCATTGGTATAAATTTTAAAGAAGCATTTTTACGTTTAGCTAATTGTTGCCATGGCACAATGTTTGCATGATGTTCCATCTCTGTAACCACTATCTCGTCACCTTCAGAAACATTAGCATCGCCATAACTATGCGCTACTAGATTAATGCTAGCAGTTGTACCTCTCGTAAAAATAATTTCCTCAAAGTATTTCGCATTAATGAAATTTCTAACTGTCTCTCGTGCATTATCATAACCGTCTGTCGCAAGTGAACCTAAAGTATGAACACCACGATGAACATTAGAATTATAACGTTTATAATAATCGTCAATCGCTTCTATAACTTGAATTGGCGTTTGACTTGTCGCTGTTGAATCTAAGTATGCCAATCGCTTACCATTTACTTGTTGGTCAAGAATTGGAAAGTCTTTTATAATTTCATTCACATTTAATAATTCGGTCAAATTATCCTCAGACCTTTCTTTATTAAGAATCTATAATCAGTCCTTTGTTAAGGTGAAACATCATTATGCTAAACCAATACTTTACTACAGCATAATCGTTTCTTTCATGACTATTGTCCTAACATTACTCTGATTGCTTAACTATTTATTATTTGTTTACTTTTAATTCAATAACTTCACGTAATTGACGCTTAACGTCCTCAATAGGTAATTCACGAACAACAGGGTCTAAGAAACCATGAATAACAAGTCTTTCAGCTTCTTCACGTGAGATACCACGACTCATTAAATAATACAATTGTTCAGGGTCAACACGTCCAACTGATGCTGCGTGACCAGCTTCCACATCATCTTCATCGATAAGTAAGATTGGGTTCGCATCGCCACGTGCATTTTCAGAAAGCATCAATACACGAGATTCTTGGTTCGCAATTGATCTTGTACCACCATGTTTGATATAGCCAATACCATTGAATACAGTAGAAGCATTTTCTCTCATTACACCGTGTTTCAAGATATAACCATTCGTATCTTTACCATATTGTACAATCTTAGAAGTTAAGTTGATTTTTTGGTCTCCAGTACCAACGACAACTGATTTCAAGGCACTTTCTGAACGGTCACCAATTAAATTAGTTGAATTATCAATAATTTGGCTACCTTCGTTCATTAAACCTAACGCCCAGTTAATCGTTGCATCTTCAGCTGTGATACCACGTCGAATAATGTGTCCAGTGAATCCTTTATCTAAATAATCCACAGAACCATAAGTGATTGTAGAATTCTTTCCAGCATTTACCTCTGAAATGATGTTAATTTGATTACCTTCACCACTTGCAGTAGATAAATAGTTCTCAACGTAAGTTACTTCAGCACTTTCTTCAGTAGCGATAATAACATGATTGTATAGACTAGCATTAGCATCGTCATGTAATACAACATATTGTATAGGGTTTTCTACTACAACATTTTTCGGTACGTATACAAACACACCACCGTTAATTAATGCAGTATGCAAAGCAGTTAATCTATGTTCATCTAGAGCAACTGTTTCTGTCATTAAATATTGTTTAACTAGCTCTGGGTGATTTACCAAGGCTTCTGATAGACCTTCAACGACTACACCATCTTTTGTAGCTGATTCAGATACTTTTGAAAAAGCTAATGTATTATTGTGTTGAATAATTAGATTATCAGAATTTTCTACATCTATAATTTCTTTTACTGCATTTGGTAATTCTTCTAATGACTGGAATACACTTCCAGTTGTTTCATGTTGTTTAAATGAGTCGAAGTCCCATCTATTAATTTTCGTTTTATCTGGTTTTGGCATTTCTAAAGTTTCAGTTAATTTCAACGCTTCTTTACGTAATTCTGTCATCCAAGCTGGCTCATTATGGGCTTGTGAATACTCAACAAGTTGCGCTTCAGAAATGTTTAAAGTTTCAGTCGTCATACTTTTTTCCTCCCATTTGATGATCGTATGATTTAAATCCTTTGGCAATAATGAATGCCTTAAATCTTCATCTTATTTTTTGCATAAAAGTTCAGATTTATTCTGTAGCACCGTACTCTTCTTTAACCCATTCATAGCCTTCTTCTTCAAGACGTTTTGCTAATTCAGGACCGCCTGAAGTTACAACTTTACCACCGAACATTACGTGTACGTGATCTGGTGTAATATAGTTTAATAGACGTTGATAGTGAGTGATGATTAATGAACCAAACTCATCTCCACGCATTTGGTTAATACCTTTTGAAACTACTTTAAGTGCGTCGATATCAAGACCTGAGTCGATTTCATCTAAAATAGCAAATTTAGGTTCTAACATCATTAATTGTAAGATTTCGTTACGTTTTTTCTCCCCACCAGAGAAACCTTCGTTAAGATAACGTTGTGCCATATCTTGATCGATATCTAAGAAATCCATTTCTTTGTCTAATTTTTTAATGAATTGCATTAAGTTGATTTCTTCGCCTTCTTCACGTTTCGCATTAATAGCTGAACGCATGAAATCTGCATTTGTTACACCTGTGATTTCAGATGGATATTGCATAGCTAGGAATAATCCTGCTTTTGCACGTTCATCAACTTCTAATTCTAAAATGTTAACACCGTCTAATAATACTTCACCTTGAGTTACTTCGTAGCTTGGGTGTCCCATGATAGCTGATGATAATGTTGATTTACCAGTACCGTTTGGCCCCATGATTGCATGTATTTCACCAGTGTTGATTGTTAAGTTAACACCTTTTAAAATCTCTTTATCTTCAATAGACACATGTAGGTCTTTAATTTCTAATGTAGATGGCATACATATTCCCTCCGTAATATATGATATGTTTTTCCTTACTAGTTTATAATAATTTTAATCTACAGTCAAAAGACTAAAATCATATTACAACTAATAATTATAACGTAGTTACATCCGAATATAAACCTTTTCAAGCGCTAAATTAAAATAGTTCTTAAAACACAATGATTTTTGATAATGATACTAAGAATTGATTAACTGATAAAATATGAAGTAATGTTCTCAATACTATAATTTAGACATATAAATCAAAATATGCGCTTATCATAGAATCAATACACACTCATTAATAGAATGTAATAATTGAATTTGCTCATTTAATTTTTGTGTATTTTAACTATAAAATTCATTCTTTACATTAGACTTTTATTTTTGATTTATTTATAATAATAGTTCAATCAATATGATTGAACTTAATTATTTAGGAGGAATTAATTCTTTATTGGGAACCTTATTTAGTTTATTGACTTTTATCATTTTATTAGCATTAACAGCATTTTTCGTAGCGACCGAGTTTGCTATCGTAAAGGTGAGATCATCACGCATTAACACACTCGCAAAACAGAATAACAAGCGAGCACGTGCTGCACAACAAGTCGTGTCCAATCTCGACGAATATTTAGCTGCCTGTCAATTGGGTATCACGATAACGGCTCTAGGTATCGGTATGGTTGGTGAATCGACATTCGAATTCATACTACATCCATTGTTCAGTAGTTTAGGACTTTCAGACACTTTGATACATGTTTTCACACTTATCGGTGCATTTGTTATTGCAACTTATTTACACGTTGCAATTGGTGAGATGGCACCAAAGACAATCGCTATCCAAAAAGCCGAACAAATTACTTTATTAATCGCAAAACCTATTATCTTGTTTTCTAAATTATTTTATCCATTTATTTTTATACTTAACGGTTCAGCGACATTAATATTAAAGTTATTTGGTATGACGCCTGCAAAGGAAAGTGAAATATATCATTCAGAGGAAGAAATCAAGTTACTATTAAAAGAAAGTCATGCTGGTGGAGAAATTTCGCAAAACGAATTAACGCATATCAACAGAGCGTTTGCCTTTGACGAAATGAAACTTCAAGATGGGTATGTAGCAATGGCAGATGTAGCTACGATTAATGTACAAGATAGTTATGATGACACAAAGTCTTATATTAGCAAGGCACATTACACAAGATTCCCTGTGTATAAAGGAGAAAAAAGTAATATTATCGGCTATATTCATGCCAAAGATTTACTCAAAGATAATGTTACTTCACTCGAGACAATTACCAATTCAATTCTTAAATTAAAGCCCGACACAAAAGCACATCACGCTTTAGAACAAATGAAAGCACATCAAATTCATATTGCGTTAATTGAAGATGACAAGCAACAACCACTTGGTATCGTAACTATGGAAAACATCTTAGAAAAAATCGTTGGCGACATCAAAGATGAGCACGATCGTGTTTAACTTATAAGTTAAGTAATTGAATATTCTTTTAAAGGAACAGACACCTCATTTATTGAGTGTTTGTTCTTTTTTATTTACGATACTTATTAATAGGCAGATTGCGTTCAACTGACCACTACACACTTCAACACATCCTGTTCAAATCGACCTTATAACTTGGACCTTATAACTTGACCATTTGCTTTCATACACCCCACTACGCTATAACACAATGTTAATACAACAGCTCTTGCACACAATTAATATGACTCAAACTTCCAAACTTCTATACGGCAGGAACTATTTTTTCTTCTTTTCATTTATTGAAATAATTACTGGCAATAACCCACAACATATAACTATTACTAATATCAGTCCAACATTCATAAATACGCACCTCATTTGTATCTATTATTATCACTTAATATATGATTTTAAATAGCGATATAGTATCATTAATCGCCCTTTAATATTAATGTATACACTTTAATTTATATTTAAACATTTACTGAGGAGTCACATTTCTTCCTTAACTATTTATAGTTATTTGAGAGACATTATTTAAACTCTTTAATATAAAAAATCCCCCACTAACCATTACGGCTAGAGAGGGATGGACTATATTCAATATTATTTTGCTGGTACTACAGCACCATCATATTTTTTATTAATGTAATCTTTGATTTCTTTAGAATGTAATACTTCCATTAATGCTTTGATTTTCTTATCGTCTTTATGTCCTTCTTTAACTGCGATTAGGTTAGCATATGGATTATCTTTTGCTTTCTCAACAACAATTGAATCTTTTTGTGGACTTAATTTTTGATCGATAGCAAAGTTTGAGTTAATAATTACAGCATCTGCTTTTTGATTTTGATAAATCTTAGGTAAGTATTCTGCAGATTGTTTGTTGTTAAATTTGATATCTTTTTTGTTTTCAGTGATATCTTTAAATGTTGCGTCTTCAGGTTTTACACCTTTTTTCAATTTGATTAAGCCTTCATCAACGAAGAATTTTAAGAATCTACCTTCTTCAGCTGGGTTGTTTGATACGTAAACTGTTGCACCTTTTGGTAAGTCTTTTAAGCTTTTATATTTTTTAGAATATACAGCCATTGGTTCTAAGTGTACGTTACCAGCAGATTCAATTTTATAACCTTTGTCTTTTTTATCTGTTTTTAAATATGGTGTATGTTGGAAGAAGTTTGCATCCAATTCACCTTTATTTAATAATTTATTTGGCGTAGTGTAGTCGTTAATTGTTTTAATCTTTAAGTTATAACCTTTGTCTTTAAGTAATGGTTTAGCCTTTTCCAAAATTTCTGCATGTGGCGCTGGTGATGCTCCAACTGTAATGGTCTTATCTTTCCCGCCGCCATTACCACAAGCTGCTAAAACAAGTGCAAGAACTAAAACCGAAGCAAAACTAAATAATTTTTTCATATCGTTAAGTCTCCTTTTAATTTTATCTCTTATCTATCTTATTTGTAGCCCAATCACCAATAAATTGAATGATAAAGACAATAATAAGTATTAAAATAGTTGAAACTAAAATGACATCATTTTGGTTTCGGGTAAATCCAGTTAAATATGCCAAGTTACCTAACCCACCTGCACCAATAACTCCGGCAATTGCCGTTGAACCAACTAATGCGATGGCAGTAACCGTAATACCTGAGATTAATGCTGGCATTGCTTCAGGAATTAATACCTTTTTAACTACAGTCCAAGTATTTGCACCCATTGACCATGCTGCCTCGATAACACCTTTATCGATTTCTTTAAATGCAATTTCGACTAATCGTGCATAGAATGGTGCAGCACCGATAATTAGTGCTGGTAAAGCACCAGTAGGACCACTAATTGTTCCAAGTACTAAGCTTGTAAAAGGAATTAATAGTAATATCAAGATAATGAATGGTATCGCTCTGAACAAGTTAACAATGAACGATACAATATTATAAAATATTCTAGCTGCCTTCGAATCACTTTTAGCAGATAAGAATAATAACACACCTAAAATTAAACCAAAGATAAATGCAAATATCGTAGAAACAATTGTCATATACAATGTCTCGTATGTTGCAATCCAAACCTCACTCCATTGAACATTTGGCATTGTAATCATTTCTTGGAGTATGTCACTAAATGAATTACCCATGCTTTAACACCTCCAATGAAACATGTTGCGCTTCTAAATCATTTTTGAACTTTTCGAACTTTTCTGAATCTAATGATGGTAAATGTAATACCAAGAATCCGATGGAACCGTCTTTAGAATGTTTGATATTCGCTTCTAATATGTTCACATCAATATCATGTGTTTTTGTAATATATGAAATAAGTGGTTCAGTCGTATTATTACCTGTAAAGTTCAAACGTACGATATACGAATTATCATCAATATGTACTAAATCAGTAATAGACTCATCAAAATCATCATTTAAATCATCTTTGACAAAACGTTTTGTCACATCGTGTTGTGGGTTTTCAAAGACAGATGTTACTGCACCTTGTTCAATGACTCGGCCATTTTCCATCACGGCTACTTCATCACATATGCGTCTAATAACTTGCATTTCGTGTGTAATGATCACAATTGTTAAATTACGTTGTTCCTTGATTTTCAACAGCAAATCTAAGATTTCATCCGTTGTTTGTGGGTCAAGGGCACTCGTTGCTTCATCACATAGTAATACATTCGGCTCATTAGCCAATGCTCTTGCAATACCGACACGTTGTTTCTGACCACCAGATAGTTCTGACGGATAAGCGTCCTCTCTACCTTTCAATCCTACTAGCTCCACTAGTTCTAGTGCACGTTGTTTCGCTTCTGATCTTGAAACACCTGCAATTTCTAACGGAAACGTAATATTATTTAAAACCGTTCTTGACCATAGTAAGTTAAAATGTTGAAATATCATGCTCACTTTTTGACGTTTTTTACGTAATTCTGATTTTGATAGTTTCCCTATAGTATCGCCATCAATGATAACGTCTCCTGAAGTAGGCTGTTCGAGATTATTTAAGAGTCTGATTAAAGTACTCTTTCCTGCACCAGAAAAACCAACTACCCCAAAGATTGAGCCTGATTGAATGCTTAAATCAACATGATCTACAGCAAGTACGTCTTGTTTCTTAGTTTTGTACCTTTTCACTATTTGATTTAACTCAATCATCATAGTTGCCTCCTTGTATTGCTCTATCAATTAAAAAATGCTTTCCCTTGTTCACCGAAGAATAGAGAAAGCATTTGCCGCTTCTCTCATCTCCAAAAGTCCAACAAGACTTTTTGTGAATTGGCACCATTTCTGTTACAGACGGTTGCCGGGCTTCGTAGGGCACATCCCTCCACCTCTCGTGATAAGAGTTTCATTTATTTAATTATCAATAATCCTACCATCGCACTAGAGATTCGTCAATAACTATTTTAAATTTTCTAATAAATAAGGTACCGACTGAAATGCGTAAATACGCTTTATCTCTTGGCCTTTTGACATGACTATTAGTACGGGTACAGATTGAATTTCGTGCTTTTGGCTATATTCTGGATAAAAATTCAAATCCACTTTCGTAATTGGTAATTGTAAGATTTCATTAGCGATGTCTAACATTCGTTCAGATATTTTACATGTTCCACACGTAGGTGTATAGCCAAACACCAGTGATTTCTCTTTATCATCGTGTTCATGTATATCGACACGCGTTTCTTTTGCTACGTTCATGTTAATAAACTAACCCTTTCAGCTATATAATCTATTTGAGCCTTTGCCATGCTCTCTTCATCCTTTACTTTAAATCCATTTTTTTCTAGAACTCGTGAGAGATATGGCTTTGGACATTTTGCAACTTCACAATATTGTTTATCAATTCTAATATGATGACTTTCACTTAAATAACGTTTAAACCATTTACGGATTTTTTCACCTTCATTATCTGAATCAACAAGTATATGCACTTGTTTTCCATATAATGATTCAATCATTGCATCTAATTTATCAACGCCCATTGTACCATTCGTACAAATAATTTCAATTGGCTGATCTATAACTTGCTTTACCCTCTTCTTGTCGGACTTCCCCTCGACAATGATTACTTGGTTTAGTATCGTCATGATATCCACCCTCTAAATGTTGATAGTTATTCTCTTCTATTAAGTTTTTTCACATTAGTTAATAAGCATAAACATTATTTACATTTTTATCATGTAACCTTTGCACACTCTAGATAAATTTGACTATATCTTAATTGTTCATATATAGTTATTGCATCTATTTTATGCATTACCACAGCATATAACATCTTCTTTTTATATTGTTAAAGATTATTCATCCGCTTAATATAATTTGCACTATTTTTACATATAAAATAAAACTCCCAGATTCAAAGGATCAAGGAGTTTCAGTCATGTTTATTCACCAATCATTTCAGAATATTGTTCTGCTGATAATAAATCTTCTAATTGGCTTTCATCACTTAATTCAATTTTAATCATCCATGCTTTTTCATATGGTGATTCATTTACAAACTCAGGGCTATCCTCTAACTCATCATTTGAGCTAAGTACTTTACCTGAAAGTGGTGCATATAATTCAGAAACAGTTTTTACAGATTCAACACTACCAAAAGTGTCGCCTTCATTAATTTCATCATCAACTTCTGGTAATTCAACGAATACGATATCTCCTAATTCGTTTTGAGCGTATTCAGTAATACCAATTGTTGCTGTATTTCCTTCAACTTTTACCCATTCATGTTCTTTAGAATATTTTAATTCGTTTGGTACTGCCACGAGTATCCCCTCCTAAATGTTATTACATATTCATGATGCCATATGAAAGGTATTAGGGCAACTATAAAGTGGGATAACATTGCACCTTCAACCGTTTTTCGCTCATTTTTATAAAGCGTTTTCATTTTTTGTAAATTTATTATGCTTTACTTGATTGCCATGACTAATATTGTCTTATAACCAAACTTGTTTATATTCGTCTTCTTTAAAGCCAACAGTCACTTTATCACCAGATACAGCAAGTGGTCGTTTAACTAGCATACCGTTTGAAGCTAGTAAATCTAGTTTTTCATCATCTGTTAAATCATTTATCTTATCTTTGAGACCTAACTCTCTGTATTTTGCGCCATGCGTATTGAAAAGTTTATTAATTTCAATATCTGTTCCAGCTAAAATTTCTTTAAATTCACTCTTAGTAGGTGTGTGTTGTACAATATCAATTGGTTCAAAGCTAACGCCATAGTCTTTTAAGAATTTCGCTGCTTTTTTACATGTTGTACAATTAGGATACTGGTAAAATTTTATCATTATTCTGTACCTCCTATGTCTAGTTATCACTAATATATCAAATTTATTCATAAAACGCTCTAATTATTAAGCTAATTTTTTTTATTAGAATTATAATTTCGCTATAATAGTATTACTAATCTATCAAAAAGGAGAATTAATTATGCAACCTATTAATACAACTGATCAATTTAAAGAGACAATTCAAAGTGATCAACCAGTCATTGTTAAATTCGAAGCAGGCTGGTGCCCTGATTGTAAAGCTATGGATATGTGGATTGATCCAATAACTGAAAAATATAATGATTACCAATGGTTTACAGTTAACAGAGATGAATTAGAAGATGTAGCTGCAGACAATGAAGTGATGGGAATTCCAAGTCTACTCGTATTTAAAGATGGAAATAAATTAGCACACTTACATTCTGCAAATGCTAAATCACCAGAACAAGTTGAATCTTTCTTAGCAGAAACATTTAAATAATAAATTAAGGAGTGAGACTAAAATCTATTGATATAGACTTCTTGGTCTCACTCCTTTTTTAATGGGCTAAAACTTTTCAATTATATTTTCAGTATGTCGTGGTCTATAATTCATTTTATCTTCTAAGTCAGTTAAATATAAAAATCCTAGTAAACGTTCGTTTTCTTGAATATTAAATAGAGCTTGGACTTCTTTGTCAAAAATATAAGGCGGCGTCTTCCAACATGTACCTATTCCTGCTTCATGCAACAACAGCATCAAATTTTGTACATAAGCACCAAACGCCAAATGATCTTCTAAACCTTCTAATTGATGAGGGTCTTCCTTTAAAATCAAGACCAACATACCACCTAAATTAGTAACGACTTGATAGTGATCTTCTTGCTTTTTCGGTTTATCATGAAACGCAATTTGAGTTAGTTGTTTACTCATATTTCCCAATCTATCTTTAGCAACGTGAATCACTCTCCACGGTTCCCTGTGTCCATGGTTAGGTGCATCAGCAGCCTTTTTAATCGCATCATATAATGCATCTTCATCTATAGTCATATCTCTCTTAAAGATTTTTACACTTCTACGTTGTGAAATAGCCTCTTGCAGTTCCATAGTTATATCGCCCTTTCTCTATTGATAACTATTATCAATTATAATGTAGAATGACGATATTTTCAAATTACTCATATAGATTCAACTGTGCTCTCAATGTTTCAACATGAATTTGACCAGGTGCTTTCGGTGTATCCAAACAACCATAAGAAACTACTCCACCAAATACACCTTGCGCAGTCCTTGAAACAATACCTAATTTAGACATTGATATGCCAATCACCTTTTCTGATACTGTATCAGCGGTTTCAGAAACCACTTCTAACAAGCGTAGCACATCCATCTTGTCATGTGGCATCACAGCAACCTTGATATAGCTTGGTGACAATTGGTGCATTTTAAAATATAAATGCTTTAATTCTTCTATAGGCGGCGTTTGTTTGAAATCATGATATGACAATACAGTTTCCACACCTTGTGACTCCACATCATTTACAAGTGCTATGAATAAATCTCTGTTAACAGACTTGTCAAATTCAATATCTAGTAAATCAACACCATTGACATTGCAAATATTGAATAACAATTGTCTATAATTATCATCTTCAAGTGTTCCTGCACCACCTTGTGATTGCGTTCTATAGGTCACCAATAATCGCTTATTGATATTCAACTCTTTTATTGACTCAATAGTTTGCTCCAATAATTCATTATTGTACGCTTGCCACTGATCTATGCGCAATTCAATAATTTCAAATGAGTCACTATACAATTTTAATTGTTGTAGTGTTTCTTCAGTTATTTTATTTTCTGGAGCTATCGTCACAGCAATATCGACTTTTGTCATTATATGTACTCCCTTTGTAAGATAATTAAAATTATTGTATAACAAATTTTGAAAATAACACAATGCCAAGTTATTATTTTCAGCAGAATCAGCAATACATAACACATTTACTGCGCTATTCATTTCACACCACGATAAAGTTATTTATTACAACTAGTCCCGTTACATAACCTGAGTCATTTCTGCCTATAATACACTCCAATTTGATGGTATATGCATATTGCATCAACCATATTAAAATTTATTTTATAATGAAAACGAATTCCTATGGTTTAAATTTTATACAATGGGTAGACATAAGAATAAAGACCTAAAGGAGGTATTTTAAATGGCAGTAAAATATGAAACGAAAGCAACAAATACAGGTGGACGTAATGGACACGTTCAAACTGATGACAAAGCAATTGACGTAGCGGTAATTCCACCAGCTCAAGCTGATGCTGAAAAGGGTACAAATCCTGAACAATTATTCGCAGCAGGTTATGCGTCATGCTTTAATGGTGCATTTGATTTAATTTTAAAACAAAATAAAGTTCGTGGTGCAGAACCAGAAGTAACTTTAACAGTCCGTTTAGAAGACGATCCTGAAGCAGAAAGTCCAAAATTAAGCGTCTCAATAGATGCAAAAGTGAAAGATGTATTATCACAAGAAGATGCTGAAAAGTATTTACAAGATGCACACGACTTTTGCCCATATTCAAAAGCAACACGTGGCAATATTGATGTAGATTTAAGTGTTGAAGTAGTAAAATAAGCACTTAATAAAAAATAAAAAGCGTCTAAGAAATAAATTTCTTGGACAACGATAAAAAGGCAATTTCTATTGAAATCATATAGAAATTGCCTTTTTAATATTCATTTAGAATGATAAGACATCATTCCACGATGATGTTTGAATTCATTTGTTTTATTGTCAGAGATTATTTCTACGATTGTATTAACATAGCATGACATATCATTTAAAGAAATATGTATTGAATTTGCCATTGGCAGCATAAGTTGAAAAATGTCATGATCTTTATATTTAAGACACCTCGTTAAATTAACTTAGTAGTGATTATCAAATTATATGAAAAGGCCTTATTTTATTAAGTATATTTTAACGTGAATTTTTTATTAAATCGACGTATGTTGGCGAGACTCCTGTGGGAACAGGACAAGCTGAAGACTACAGGCTGAAGCTGTCCCCTAGGAAAGCGAGCCAACAATATGTAATATATAAAAAAGCACTCAGATAAATTTAATTCATTCATCTGAGTGCTTTTTTCTAGGATTTTTGTCCCAAAATCTTTTTTGTTCAAATCTTGATTTCTTTTTATAAACCATCAAATAAATATTAGAATCTGTCATCTTTATCATTTAAGATAAAATAAGTAATTAAAACCAAAAAAGCAATCAGGACAAGAACGATTAGCGAAACAACTATTGTGATAATTGACGTCACAATCTTTGCCCTCTCTTTCAAATATGTGTCTCACCACATTATATCATAATTTTTATATATAAATGAGTTCTAAAAAAATTCAACTAATTACATTTACACATTTTATAATTGATAGATTATTTTATATTCAAATTAAACGTACTACTAACTTTTCATAAAAAATCAAAAATAGTATTGCTCAAATAAATTTTTTCCTTTAATATTATAATAAAATTATCAAAATATTGATTTAAGTTTTTACTTCAAATATTTAGGGGGCCTTTTAATGAGAAACGTTCGTTATTTGACAGTTGAAGATTTATCGATTTATTATTCGCTTTTATTGCAAGGCATCCATAAAAAACTTGAAGTATACGCGTGGAAATACCAGAATGAACACTGCATATCAAAAAATGTACTCACCGATATTCTAGATATAAATAACAATCATCATAACGTAATTGGTGTGTTTGAAGGTAGTGAATTAGTTGGTGCCGCGACTTTAATTCATGATCAATCTTATGGATTAACTCACAAAGCTATCATAGAAAATTTATGCGCTAACGGCTCAGATCATGAAGAAAAAGAGCAAATCGCAGAACTATTGATGGAACATTTATTTCAAATTTGTAGAGAAAAGAAAATTGAAATATTATTAACTTCTTTAATTTCTAACAATATTAGTGGCAAAGTATTTTTTAGCCAGTTGAATTTTGAAACACTTGTACTAGAACATCATGCTAGAAAATATGGTGAGCGTTATGTTGATGAACATTGGCTAATCTATAATTTTTTAGAGAACGAACAAGAATAATTTAGCAATTGAACCGTACTACATTGTTGTATCGTATGAAATTTATATAATTTATGGAAATTGACGTCTTTTTCTGTATTGAGCAGTTTAAATGATCCTACATACATTTCAAACCTTTTATAAAACTTTTTTATAATTACTTGCAATTACATTTAGAACCAAATATCATTTTTAGTGAGTACGTATAACACTTTTATTTAAGTTGAAATTGAGTAGATATTTTCATTCATCTTTTAAATATTGAGAGGACTGAACAAGTTGAAATATGCAACAACATTATTGTCATTATTTTTATCATTAATTACACTTGCAACACCATTACTCGTTGTAAATAAAATATTAGATGGTAATTTATCAATCATTGCAGGCGGTTTATTTATATTAGGTGTATTGTTAATCAATATTTACGCATGTTTACGCGGTGATCGTATTGCTAACATATTTGCAATGTGTGTGAGTATTTTCTCTTTCATATTATTGTCATTCCCATTATGGAATTCGTTAATTTAATAATTAACACAGTTTCATATATTTAATACATAATGTATTCATATCAAAATAAAACCTGACATTTTTAATAGCATAAAACAAAAATTCAAGAAGAACGCCAATCCTTTACAATGATTCAATCAATCTATAGGGTTGGCTTTTTCTATATTAATAACGGCATAATGTATCATTCGCTAATATAAAGAGATAGCTCAATTCCCCTTGCCCTTAATACTCCTTCTACACTCTTTGGTATTTTAAATATTGTTAAACATTCATCTGCGCTGATTATAGAAATATGCTACCTCCATATAATTCTATTGGTTTTAATCCATTTATCATCAGCTATAAATTGAATGGTGCCTCCCCTATTAGCTGTCTATAACTAATGTTCACAACTACTTATTAAAAATTAGTTTTATTGAATTATCCTTCAAGCAAACCATCTAAATAGCATAACTTTAACTAATAATTATTTTTGAAATACTGTAGTTATATTAACAATTCTTAATTTAAATAAATTTTTTCAATTTTATAGCAATTTTAATTTTAAAAATATTCTGAAAGCGCTATAATGATAAAAATAAGGGGGATTAATATATGAATTTAGCTATTTTAGGTTTCGTCATGATTATTATCTTTATGATTCTTATTATGACACGTAAAATGTCAGCCTTAATTGCGTTAATTGTTATTCCAACAATTTTTGCACTTATCGGCGGATTCTATGCGGGCATAGGCAAGTTCATGCTTGAAGGAATAGAAACTGTAGCACCAACTGGTATTATGCTTACTTTTGCTATTTTGTATTTCGGGGTTATGATTGATGCTGGTTTATTTGAACCTGTTATTAATCAAATTATAAAAGTTGTTAAGGGGGATCCTGTAAAAATTGCATTTGGAACCGTCATACTTGCTTCAATGGTTGCATTAGATGGCGATGGAACTACAACTTTTATTATAACCGTTACCGCAATGATGCCTTTATATAAGAAAATTGGCATGAGTCTTTACACACTTTCGACTTTAGCACTGTTATCAATCGGTGTTATGAATATGTTACCTTGGGGTGGACCTACTGCGAGAGCAATTTCTTCATTACAAGTAACAACGGAAGAAGTATTTATACCTATTATTCCAGCTATGGTTGCAGGTATAGTCTTTGCCTTTATTGTCGCTTATATTTTAGGTAAACGTTCAAGAAAATTTATCACATCTTATACTGACATCGATTTAGATGATGTCACTAAAACTGATACTAAAGAAGAATCATTACTAAAAAGACCAAAAATGATTATTCCCAACGCTATTCTTACAATTTCATTAATTATCTGTTTAATTATTGGATTATTACCAATTCCAGTATTATTCATGCTTTGGTTTGGCGTAGCTTTATTAGTAAACTATCCAAATTTAAGTATTCAAAATTCAGTAGTCAAAAAACATGCTGGCGATGTACTTGCAGTAATCAGTTTAGTATTCGCTTCAGGTATTTTTACAGGAGTTATGAATGGTACGAAAATGGTAAATGAAATGGCAAATGCCTTAGTACATATCATTCCGGATGCAATGGGTAATCACTTCGCATTAATCACAGCTATTCTGAGTGGGCCATTTACATACTTTATGGCAAATGATCCATTCTACTATGGTGTCCTACCAATTTTAGCAGAATCAGCACAGCAATTTGGTATTTCAAAAGTTGCAATGGCTAGAGCATCAGTGCTTGGTCAACCACTTCATGTGCTAAGTCCTTTATATGCTGCTGGTTATTTACTTGTAGGTATGCTAGATATCGAATATGGACAAAACCAACGTATTGTAATTAAATGGGCCATTGGTTCTAGCTTATTTATGATACTAGTCGCTTGTATACTCGGTATCATTCCTTGGTAATTTAATATGAAACCTAATAAAACCTGAAACAGCAAATTAGCTATTTCAGGTTTTATTTTTATGTGTCATGGAAATATAATAAATAATAGTTTTACGTTTCTTGAAAAATATAAATAATTGATGATATCGTTCAAAAATACATTTTATAATAATTCTATTATAAAAACAGTTTTAATTTGTAAACACTTGGGTAAAACTTAACGTACAATTTACATTATTAAGGAGTGTTTATTTATGGAACCGCTTGGTGAATGTAATTATATTAACCCTTCTACTATTTCGCTTGATTGGGAATGCTTTGTAATAAGTAAAAGTGATATGGAATTAGATGGATTGCCTCAAGAACTTATTAATAGTTGGATGGCTCAAAATATAATTAAACCGTTCTCTATCAGAAATAACGAAATTAATTTCAAAACAACTGATATAAAAAATGCTTTAGAACAACAAAACTGGTATTATGCACCAAATTAAATAATGATTATGCACGATTAAGATTTGAATTATACAAACTTAGTGCTCTGTTAGCAGTTGCTAAAAGTTGTTGATCGATATAGTTACGATAAAAATAAGCATGCAATTCATTGTAACAAGTCGCTTGTTTTGGAAAGTTTTTATCTCCAATTATATTGTGTGCTAAGAATCCTAAAGGTGTATTATCTTCTTCAAAGCTAATTACAAAATCATAGAAAGTCATATGCCATACCTCATCAATCTAATATATTTTATATCGTTTTTATATAAATCTTTCGTTCATCATATCAAAATATTCAAATTTGTCTATCGTGTATAAATTACCAAATTTTGATTTTAAAGCCATTCAACCTTTATGTTACGCCATTTTAGATGTAACTGTTAATTTTGTTAAAATTAGTTATAATTTTAGTTAACATAACTAACTATAACGCCAACTGATTTATCGTTGGCGTTTTTTGGCCTTTAAATTTATATTAATACTATTTAGACACTTGCTTATTAATGTCTCATCATGCTTTAATGACTACGTATTGACAGGAATATAAATATTACGAACTTAATTAGCTAGAATAGTAATCTCTGTCCAATTATAACTTATCAAATTAAAAGAGGACTCATCTCCACAATAAATGGATGAGCCCTCTAGTTTAGACTATGAAGTTTATAACCTGTATTTGTTTTTTAAAATGACAAATTTACCTTCCATACTTAAGCGAATGATTAATTAAATAAGCATTTTTTATTAAACTAAAACATTTCCATTTTGATCAGCAGGTTTAAATACAGTAATTATTGCACCAATAATTGCAAGTACATGTGGCACGCCAGTCCAACAGAATACCAAGAATAATAAGCCCATTCCCGTTTTTCTAGCATAAAATTTATGAACTCCGAAACCACCTAAAAATAACGCTAAGACAATATAAATAACTTTGTTTACTTCATTCATAATAAATGCTCCTAACATAAAATTGATATTTTTATTATATATCATCATGCTTAATTAATTAAATATTTAACATCGCATTACATAAAATAACTATGCATCATTTTAGTAGTGAGTATTAATTACGATTGTGGTCTTCAATTATTTAAAGTGCGTTAAAAGGTTAATACGATATATATTATAAAACAGTGAACATTTCAAAATGACACTATTGTAACAATGTATTTAGTGATAAGATGAATTTGTTAAAAAATATTGAAATAACCATTTTAGGCGTCATACTCAAAATATACGTCTATCAAAACTTGATTTTTATACAAATAGAGGAGGTTTTGAGTTTTGACTCTACATTTTATGATTGTATTTTGGCTTTCAGTTATCTTTCTAGTTAGTGGTATAGCTTCACTTATAGCATACAAAGTGCGTGGATCAAAAGAAGCAAAAGAATCACTATTAGGATTAACAGTTATTTTGCTTGTCTTTGGTGTTGTAGGCATCCTTTTTGTTTTAATTTTTGGTCATTAATAATAACGCTAATATTCTAATAATCATCATAATATTAATGGTGATTGTTAGAATATTTTTTTATTTTATCAACCTATATATTTAAATTTAGTTATTAGTACAACCTCGTTATTTCGTTTATAATGTAAATAAGTAGAAATCAAAACGGACATAAGGAGGTTTACACTTGAAGTTAACCTATTTACCACAGTGGAAAGTTCAAAATAACAGTAAAAAACAATTCGTTATTCAAGAGGATGAAACTTCTATTTCAATAGTTAGTCCAATTAATGAATACGCCATGGGAATTTTGAGTCAAGTAACATTTTCCACAACAAATGGCGTGGTCACCGAAACAACTGTTGAGAATAACAGCCCCGGACTATTTGTATCAGTTAACCAAGAAAATAAGATAATCACTATAGACGATCAAAACGAAAATTAACATATCAAATTTATTCAACACAATGGTTTTATTTATTTTTATTCCAATATATATTTTGTGCCATAACTAAAGATAGGTGCGTGATGACAATGAAATTAATAAAAAATCTTTTATTACTCGTAACAGGTATTTTAATCATAAGAGCACTCTTGTTAAGTATCGATAATTCAAATAACGATTCTATAGAAAATAAAGTTATGGTACAAGACAAAAAGAAATAAAAGGTCAGTTAAGCACACAACGTTCAAAATGATAAATTGATAGTTGTGTGCTTTGTTTTTAATTTAAGGAGTTAAAATATGAAAAATTTTATAGAACAACGTCAAATTTATATCTATCTATTATCACTTGTATTCGCTGCTTTACTAGGATTATATATTCCAAATTTTACAAAATCATTTGAACCTGCGATTTCAATATTATTGACGCTACTTATGTTTTTCATGTTTTCTCAAATCCCCTTTTTTAAGTTTAAGGGCAGATTAATTTCTTTTAAATTTATAATTGCACTTATTTTCTCAAATTTTATATTAATACCCATATTTGTTTTTTGTTTAATTTCTGTATTCCATATTACGCATACAGGTATATTAATAGGACTTTATTTAGTATTACTTGCGCCATGTATTGATTATGTGATTGTGTTTACTGCATTAGGTAAGGGTAATGCGCAATACATGTTAATGTCTACACCTATATTACTTATATTACAAATTATCTTCTTGCCTATTTATTTAACTATATTTTTAAATCATATAACTATACCATCGATTACGTTACAACCATTTTTACATACTTTCATAGCCTATATTTTAATACCACTAATCTTAGCTTTGATATTACAATGGACTAGTATAAAAAGTACTAAAGCACAAAAGTGCTTACACATTACTAATTGGTTTCCTGAAATAATTATGGCACTAGTCTTATTCGTAATAGTAAGTTCACAAATCCAAAAAATCACATCGCATCTAACTATTATATATATGATTATTCCTATTTATATTATATATCTGTTAATCGCCCCATTACTTGGATATTTAAGCGGAAAACTTTTCAACTTAGAAATTAATACCAATCGTACTTTAGCATTTAGTTCTGGAACCAGAAATGCACTTGTGGTCTTACCAATAACCTTTGCACTACCTAATAATATTTCGAATATCGCAACAATTGTAGTTGTTACACAAACATTAGTAGAACTATTAGGAGAAATAATCTATATCAAATTCATACCAAAGTTAATCCGTCGATAAAATTAAGCGCAATTCAAATTCTATCCATAAAATATATATAGTTTTAAACATATATAAAAATATACCTAGAACAACCTTTTTTGGTATAATTATCTCAACGCATATCAAGCAAAGGAGATTATATAATGAAAAGGTTCTTGTTAATGTTATTAGGTGTCGGTTCACTATTCCTATTAGTTAAATTGGCAGCTACTATTAGTATTATTCCTGAAGATGACTTAGAAGAAGATGAAATAGAGAGTAATGCAAACCTATAAAATACATTTCCAAAAATTATTATATTCTTTCAAACACTTAGCTAAATAAGGCTATATACAACATCCAGCTATTTTAAGATTCTGTGTATGCTTTGCTAAGTGTTTTTATTTTGTTACTTAATTCACCTATTTAATAAATCATTTTTCCATAGCAAATCTAAGTATTTAGCGCTATTTTGAAAACGTATCATTACCAATTTTTACTAAAATACTATAGAATAGAATGAAGATGAAATTTTACACTTACCTCAATACCGTATAGTTGTCGCTTGAATCACTTTGCAGATAAGTTGATAGTAAAATGAGGTGATATTATGCATATCTTAAGAAAAATATATGAAGATGAAACACCGATTTTTTATATAAAAACCGATCTAGGATTAATAATAAAGGTGAAATCACATAACCACCTTTCCGAAGAAGAGACTACTCAATTATTAAAAGATGTTGCACTAAATATGGATGAGAAATTAAAAAATAATATAGAATAATCAATGAGATAACTATCATTTCAACGTTAATCATTAAAACTTACGGAATTACACAGTTTGCATTTATGAAAAGTGTTCAGTCTGTCGTTTAGGTAACACCAACTGAATATATAATAAATTACAAATTCAAATAACTTGGTAGAATTTAAATTGTTATACTATCGTAGTACTTCCAAAGAAACATTTAATTAAACAAATTGAAGCAACGCATTACAGTTTATAAAAAATTATGAAAACGTCAATTACTATTGGTTATATCCCTATGTATTAGTAATTGACGTTTAATATTTATGGGATTGTTTCTACTAAATGATTTACAATTTATGCGATATCATTTTCAGGTATAAGTATTTCAGTTTGCATTGGTAGAGTAAATTGGGACATGTAATAATTCTTATACTTAAGATACCTCGTTAATATAGTTTAGTGGAGTTTATTAAATTATACGAAAGTGTCTTATTTTTTGTAGTAATAACATATATGAACTTCATATTGTTTGTGAAACACCTGAGGGCGTGGGATGATTGTCGAGACCAAGGACCGACACATCCCTTTAGGTAAGCGAGCTATAACAATACGGAGTATTGATATAAATAAAAAGCCCATCAAAGATTTTAATCCTTGATGGGCTTAATGCTGGGCATTTATGTCCAGACACTTTTTAAGAAAATATAATTCACACAAAAGTTTGGAGGACTTCTAGTGCTTAATATAAATTTACCCATTTTCATATTATAAAAACACAAATATATGCATTTAATCAAAAAAAGATTTCCGTTTTATTAATTAACCGTTTGAAAATTTAATTAATATGATATAAAAATATAATCCTACTCAAAAAAACTAATAATTCAATACATACTGTTGGAAAAGAATTAACTAAAAAGTTATCCTATAAGAGAGACATTAATAGTTTGTTTTATTTAATGTATGATTTAAGCAATTCGTATCATTATCTTATGACACATTAATCATGATTGATTTGACATAAGATTGAGATAAAAAAGGGATGATGGAATGGAAATACTACGTAAAGTATATAAAGACGACGAGCCGGTTTATCACGTTAAGACAGACAAAGGATCTGTAATTCGAATTAAAGGGTCAGACGATTTAACAGAAGAGGAAACACAAGAGTTACTTACATTAGTTTCCCAAGATATAGATAAAATGACAAAATAATTCTATACAGTTTCATAATAAATTAACGACTCATATAAACATAAACTACGTCTCACAAAAATAGCTTTTACAATTTAAGGGGGATAAAGTATTTTACTTTATCAAAAATAATTAATATTAATTTAGTCTTAATAACTATTAACTTTTACAAAAACAAGCCACCTATTGTCATTCATTTCAATGAATATCAACTAGGCGGTTTTTATTTTTTATTCAATTAGAATGTGAGTTCTAACGAAACATGAGGAATACCATCTTCTAAATAGCTTTCTGACACACATTTAAACCCAAATGATTCATAAAAATTTTGTAAATGTGCTTGTCCCGAAATTTTAATTATGCCACATTTATACCGCTTCTTGATTTCATCAATTGTTTGACGAACAATCTGTTTACCATATTGTTGCTTTCTATATTTTTCAGTTACGAGTACGCGACCAAAACTAATATCATTCTCACGCTCAATAATTCTAGTATACGCAACCAGCTTATTTTGATCTTTTAACATAACATGAAGTGCATTTTCATCTTCCTCATCAACTTCTTGATAGGGACAATTTTGTTCAACTACAAACACCTTGATTCGTTCCCTCATAATATCTATGAGTTCAATTGTTGATAAATGTTGTGTATTTACAATTTTATATTCCATAAGGTTACTCCTAACAAAAAGTACTAAGTCATTATTTAAAAGTTAACTTAGTACTTTCTACATATTATTAATTTCACTACATCTTATTGTTCAATGATTTGAATTAAGTTTCCACAAGTATCATTAAAAATTGCCATTTTTATTTGATCAACTTCCTTTACTTCTGTGTGAAATTGAACATCTTTGTCCTTTAAATCTCGTTGGACTGCTTCAATATCATCTACACCAAACATAGTGACAGGTATCCCCGCATTAAACAATCCTTCTTGATAATTCTTAGCAATTGGACTTGCATTAGGCTCCAAAACAACCTCTACGGGATTTGATGAGTTTGCTTCTTTAACCGTTAACCATCTATAACCCCCGCCTACATCCATATCATTAACGAGTTCAAACCCTAATTTTTCTGTATAAAATTGCTTAGCTGCATCTTGGTTTTCTACAAAAATACTAGTCGCTATTATTTTCACAATTATCCATCCTTATATCAGTATATTTATATTTAACATATATCCATTATGCATAGCTTAACACTTCATTTAAATCATTTTATAAAAATAGTTATTTAAATTTTAAAGTATATACATCAATTTAAGTTATACTCTAAATTAAGACTTAAATACAATCGTAATAAAGTAGTCTACACCTTCCACACTATTCGTCACTAACGGCGTAACACTTATAATTTCAGCTGTATCTGAAGTTAATATACGTTCTATATATTGGTTCACACGTTCATCAAACGCCTCAAAGCTTTCCTCATATTGATTATATAATGTCTTTATTTTCAATAAAAACACCTTCCCTTTATGATTTAATTTAACACTTAAATGAAGCTCATTATGATTACAATTTGCTATTTAACCAATCAACAATTTCTGCAAATATACTTAAATTATATGAACTTTCATTAAATATTTCATGCTGTAATCCCTCATATATATGAATGGACTTTTGTTCAGTACCTATTTCTGCAAATAATTCAAGGGAATCTTGATAACTTACTAAACCGTCTTCTTTCCCATGTAAAATTAATATTGGATATTTAAATTCACTTGCATGTTGTTTCAAATAATCCACACCATCTAATAATGTATAGATTAATCCCATAGAAATTTGTTTAGCATTTAAATCATCATCTTTATATTTTTCTATAACTGTAGTATCTGAGCACACACCTTCACCTAATTCATTGGCAATATATGTTCTAGTATTCAATTGGCGATCAGGTTGACCAAATAGTGGTAAATTATATCGCGTCAAAGCACCTGATGTAATGATACCATCAACTTTATTTGCTTCTTTCGTTCCAAATAAAGTGACACTATAACCACCCATACTATGCCCAATTAAATAGACTTTCTCTTTAAAATGTTGCTTCACATAATCCACTACTGCAGATAAATCTTCAATAATTTCATCAATTCTACTATAAAATGTTGGTTCTCCACCAGATCTACCATGTCCACGTTGATCAAATCGTATAACATTAAAATTTTGTTCATTTAAATAATTCGTCAGTTCATCATATCTGTCCAAATGTTCTGCTAAACCATGAACGAGAATAACATTAGCTTTCGCTCTTGGTACATCATTAACCTTTGTATAGATATTAGTGCCATCTTTTGACTTGAGATATTTTATATAATTCATTTTTTCCTCTCCTTTCTTTATTTTTTGTTATTGTAATAAAAATAAATGATGCAATTTCTGTTTCACCCTTTATTTACCATTACAACAGATTATTAAACAGTTGACTTTATTTATTTTTTATATTTATATAGTTTATAACAATATAAATATTTGTATGTTAAAGGGAGCGATTCAATTGGCTAAAGTTAAACTTTGTCAAAGTTGTGGAATACCATTAGATGATAAAACACCAGCAGGTACTGAAAAAGACGGTTCATTATCCGAAAAATATTGTCATCACTGTTATCAAAATGGTGAATGGACTTTAAATTTAAGTTTTGACGAAATGTATGAACATAATCTAAAAAAATTTCAAGAATCAGATATGAATAAATTCCAAAAGTTTATCTTAAATAAAATGTATACCAAAAAATTCATGAAAAAATTAGAACGTTGGCAATAATTAACAAATACATTTTTATCTTCTCACTTTTAACCGTATGATGTTTCTCAACACTTCATACGGTATTTTTCATTCCTTATATCCCCCTTATATTCTGCTCATAGCATTAACTTATACACAATTTCAATACTACGTTAAAGATTTTATCCAGTTACTTTGTAATATAAAGAAGATGTATTTTATATTTTAAAACTTTTAATAAGAACTATTTACATCACATATTTGTAATTTACATTGTATATTTAGACAAAATAATATTCTAAATTTTCAGAATTTTACAATTTAATTTATACAATTCCATGCTACAATAAATTTATTTTATATATACAAAGGGGTTGTATAGTTATTGGTTAAACAAAAAAATAATACAGAACGAATAACAAAGAAAGCTAAAAAATTTAATATGCCGCATAATTATGTCATTTTATTTATCTTTGGTGTTATCGCAACAATCTCAACATATTTCATTCCTTCTGGACAGTTTAAAAGAATAAAAGGACCTGAAGGACGAGAGATGGTTGACGCAGATTCATTTCATTTTATTTCCTCTAAACCAGTAGGAATAGTTGATTTCATTTCTATAATTCCAAAAGGTTTAATAGAAGCCGGTGAAATTGTCTTTTTCACTTTAATTATAGGTGGCATGTTTATGGTGTTAAGGAAAACAGGTATTATCGAAATTGCAGTAGATAAATTAGCACGTCGTTTTATCAATCAAAGTGTGTTAATTATACCAGTACTAACTACTGTATTTGCGATAGTTGCTACACTTATTGGAACTGCCGAACTCTCTCTCGTATACATACCGGTTATAATTCCATTGATTATTGCATTAGGTTACGACTCAATCACAGCAACTGCCATCGCTTTGTGTGGTACAGTGGTTGGATTTACAGTTGGCGTGTTAAATCCGATTAATACTGGCTTAGCACAAAAACTTTCAGGAATTCCTGTATTTTCTGGAATCGGACTAAGAATTATATTATTTATCGTAGTATTAGCAGTCACTATTATGTTTATTATGCGATACGCACAAAAAATTAAAAATAAACCAACTTTAAGTTCTGTTTATCATGCAGATATTGAAAAGCGTGACCTTTACCAAAACATTACTAATCAAGAACCAATAGAAGCTACAAATAGACAAAAATGGGGTATCGCAGTCGTCCTTCTCTTTTTTGTTATTTTAGTGTACGGTGTTATTTCACAAGGTTGGTTTATGATCGAAATGGCTGGCTTATTTATCATTATGGGAATCATTGTAGGATTAGTGACTGGTCTTAGTACACAGGCTATATGTGAGGCATTTAACGAAGGGTTTAAAGATGTACTGATGGGTGCAATCATCGTTGGCCTAGCCCGCTCCATCGCAGTTGTATTAGAAGACGGCAAAATAATGGACACTATTGTTCATGGACTGGGATCAGTAATTGATGGTGCTACACCAACAATTGCAGTAGTCGGCATGTATGCTGTACAAGTAGCAATTAACTTTATTATTTCTTCAGGTAGTGGTCAAGCATTGGTAACTATGCCTATTATGGCCCCATTAGCAGATATGTTAGGTATTACAAGACAAACCGCCGTTCTTGCATTCCAACTTGGCGATGGTTTCACACATATATTTTACCCAACGAGTGGTTACTTCATGGCCGCCTTAGCTATAGGTGGCGTATCATATACTAAATGGATTCGCTTTTTCTTTCCATTATTTATAATTTGGGGTGTCATTTCAATTATCACATTAATAATTGCCCAATTGACAGGGTGGTCGTAATAAAAAGGACAGTTTACCAAGAGAAATTTTAAAAATAAATATAAAAATATGGCCAGTAAATCTGTGATATGCTTCCTTCAAAGTAAGTACAAAAATATGAAATTTTTGAAGGAAACATATGATTTATAAAGCAGTTTACCGGTCATTTTACTTATAAATGTTAACGCAGATTGCTCAATTACTATGCTATAACCAAGTCTATTGTTGCCACCCAAATGCTTTTATATAATATTCACTTGCATACTCCATAGTTATATATCCTTATACATGTTATTTTTAAAACGTGATTTTTAGTAAAATCCTTATCTCATACTTTTAAAAGCATTGCTTTATATATTTAAAATAAATAAAAAGCGCTTTCACAAAATAATTTCCTACTATTTCAATATAATTTATCATATAATATTAAATTATAAAAAGGAGGTCAATGTAATATGAGATTTGGAATGTTACTTATAAGATTAATGTTAGGATTAACATTTATCATACATGGTAGCCAAAAGGTATTCAGTGGTTTTGGTGAACCAATGCATATGATGCAAGGATTAGGATTACCAGCATTTCTCGGTATACTCTTAGCTTTATTTGAATTTATTGGTGGTATTCTTATCATTTTAGGAATTCTAACAAACTATATTGCTCTAGGATTCATTGTAATCATGTTAGGCGCATTATTTACAGTTCATTTATCACAAGGATATATGGCATCAGAATTTGTCATTACATTATTAATAATGAGTATTGCAGTAGCTACTTCATATAATTGGAAAAAGTTCTTCCAATTTTATTAATTCACCTGATATAAAATAAAAAGAGCTATGAAGAAATCTATGTTGATAGACTTCTCTATAGCTCTTTTACAGTTAAAAAATGTCTTATCTAGATTCAAGTTCGCTACCGATCATCCATTTATGATTTCTTATCCATTTATCATCAGTTGTTGACTTATAATCTATAACATAAGCAGTTGTTTTTTTAACATTATCAATTTCTGCTATCGCACCCTTCATTCCAGCCATATGATCCGCTTCTAATTTCACAGAATCACCTTTTTCAAACCCATGTTGTTTTGCATTTTCTATTTCTTCATTAACAACCCATTTATGGTTTTTCACTTCTTTTTTCCCATCTTTTGGTTTATAAGTTACTTCATAGACATGCGTTTTATAAGCAGCTTTAACTACTCCTTTAGCACCTTTCATTCCTTTCATGTGATCACTGTTAACTGTGACTTTATCACCTTTTTTAAATTTAGCTTTATCTGTAGTCTGCATACCATCTGGCAAATCACCTGCACTACTTTTATGTGAAGTATGCTGTGATTCCTTTGTTTCATCTGCTTGATCATTACCTGTAGAACATGATGACAGCAATATAGCTGCAGTAAAAGATACTGTAAGTAATTTTTTTATCAAATCAATACCACCTTTCATAGTTTTCATTATGTTAACATCATACAACACATACCCCTCTACGGTATACTCAAACATTAAATGTATGACTATATTCACACTAGAATAAAATAATAAAAAAATAGTCCAACGCATAGACTAGCTATGAAATGGACCATTAAGCAATAATATATTATTAAATAACCTCTTTTTTTAATTATCATGTTGTTTACATTCTTACTTTTGATAATGTGGACGGATAAACCACATCTCAGATTCATAATCATGGACGACTTTATGTGCAACCTCAGTCTTATCAGCTCCTCCACCTTCCCAATTTTGATCTAATGATTCAAATTTCATATAATTACCATCATAATTGGCATCCGTAACAATTGCTGTATGCCCTGCTCCATTGCCATAATTTTCATTAAATACAACTATATCACCAGGTTTAGCTTTAAAATCATATGTATTTTTATATACCGTAGCTTCACCTTCAAAATTATTTTCTGTAGGAATATCTTTTGCATAATCCCCTTTCAATCCATGACCAAATAAGTAGTCCCACTGCTCATTCACCAAATCAAAACACTGCCAACCATATTCATTATCATAATCCCAACCCTTACCCTCAAGTGATTGAGTATAATTCATTGATTCATCATGTGACATTGTCGTTCCAGCTGATGCTGTGTGTATATTAAATATAAAAAATATCGACGTTGCTAACATAAAATATGTAAAAAACTTTAAAATATATTTTGTCATTATTTGTCCTTTCATATCTTTGCAAATTACTACAGAAATAGAGTGCATCCATCTCACAAAAAATTAAAATGAATATTATTATTTCTATTTCTACAATAATATATCATATGAATTTTTCTACGATATTACACTTACATGAATTTCATTTTAATTATTTTTATATTTTTGTAATATAATTATCAATACTTAATTAATAATTATTAAATTATTTTAACTATTAAATTAACAGTCATTATATCGAATAACAATCAAAAGACGGGACGCAATCCGTTGATTGCACCCCGCCTATTAATTATTTATTTACAAATTGTAATTCATAGATACTTTTATTTGAATATGTGTTAAACGTACTTAGTTTGCCTTGTAATATTAAATATTTTTGCTTTCTACTTACATTGTGATAATAGGATAACTTAATATTAATATCAGATTCATAACCATTATTTTGGATTGTACTTTCTAATTCATCAAATACATCCTTATTGATTGGTAACAGATAACCTTCTTTGCTCGGTAAAATATTAACAAATTTTTCCTGAATAACGTGTTCTTCTCCTAACACAATCTTTATATTAATATGCTTTGCAGCACCACCACCAAGATTGTACAACTTTAAATAATCTTGATGATCTGATTCAGTCGTAGTCGTATTTTGCATAGATAATTCATTATTATGATTTAGCGTTAGGAAAACTTGATTAAATCCTAATACTGGAATAAAGCCAATTCTCATTTGATATAATTGAAGTGAAACAGATACAAAATAAAATAAAGCCATAATAAATGTTCCAATAGAACCTATTGCAGAAATAATATTTATCATTAAATTGCTCCTTCTAAATTAATATTGGGAGACAGAAGTAGGACAATTATATTAACATATCTAAATTTATAAGAAAATAATTAATATTGAATCCACTCTTAAAGTTTATTTAACTTAAATCTCAATTTATCTAGTGTAACTAATTCGTATTCATACCGTTACCCTCTAACGCATATTTAATATGCTGTTTAACCGTGCTATTAAATAACAAACTAATATGGTCGATTTTAGTTAATACAATATTTTTCCCACCTATTAAATATGATAATTGATTGGGCACTACGCCATCTGTTCGACTATAAATAGAGGTATACAAAATCTTATGTTGCGAATCTGTTCCAGGTATTGCAGTATTTGTTGTTAAGCCATTAGCACCACCCAACGTAACAACATTAGCTACATTTTTGCCCCCATCCAAATTCTTTATGTAGTACATGATATTCTTTCCACCTAGACTATGACCTACTAAATCAACTTTATTAGCTCCTGTCTCATGTTGTACTTGTTTAACATATTTTGAAATTTGTGGTCCATTAACCTTATTATCACCAGATTTACTATTTAAATTGATTGAGTAAAATTGATTCCTATTCCAGCCTTGAGTGTATAAATAATTTTGTATACTATGAAAGTTATATTGTGTTCCCCCAAATCCATGAACAAACACAATTGGATTATGATGTGTCTTTGCCTCTACCGAAGTCATTTTACTCATAATGCCAAACATAAAAACACTTACTATAAGTAACATAACTAATTTAAATTTTTTCATACTATTCTCCTATTAGCTTTTAACATGAATTTAAATAAAAGGGCAACTACACAATGTGCATGCCCTAAATACTTATTAAAGATAATATACCTTAATAATTTATATACCCATTCATCCTATTTCAATGCAATATATAATTAATCAAATATAAATTGAATAATTAATTATCACTTAACGAATGCGAACTAATATTAAAACTAATAAAGTTAAAAAATGAAACTATACCTTTTTGCGTTCTTTTACTATTCAATTTTAAATTGGTGTTTACGCCGTCTCCATTTAACCCCTGCTTGATATAACTTTTAACTTTTGAATTATTGAGCAATCCTAAATGACTGATACCAGAAACTTGGATATTTTTTCCTCCTGCCAAATAAGACAATTGTGAATCTACAACACAATCCGTTGAGCTATATATAGAGGTATATAAGATTTTATGTCGTGCATCAGTGCCTGTATATGCAGTATTAGTCGTTAAACCATTAGCACCACCTAATGTTATGACATTATCTACTTTATTACCGCCACCTAAATGCTTTATATAATTTAACGTAGTTGCACCACCCATACTATGTGCCACTATATCTACTTTTTGCGAACCCGATTTTTGTAATACTTGATCTACAAATCTTTTCAACTGAGGACTATCCTTTGAAATATATCCCTCATTATTTTGAAAATTTATACCATAAAACTGATGCTTGTCCCAACCATTTGCCGCTAAATAACTTTCAATTTTATCAAAATTATTAGACGCACCTCCTATTCCATGAACAAAGACAACAGGATTGTGATGCGTACTTGCTTTAACATTACGATTGCCACCAGGAAATATAGTAAAGATAAGTCCAAAAATCATTGCTAAAATAATAATTTTCTTCTTCATACTTTGTTACTCCTGAAATGATATATACAAATATTACACTAATTTTTTTATACAATCAATAGTAATTTCTTTATTATTATTAACTTTTTTGATTTAAAATACTTTAATTAAATTATTGTTACAATTTTTACAATAAAATTTATTCAACTGTAATACTTCTTAGTAACATTTCAAGTTTATTTCAATTTTCAAAATCTAACTCACAATCTCAAATTAACTATTCATACAAATACTTAGTAATAAAAAATCCCAAATTATCAATCGTCATATCAATAATTTGAGATTACTTTAATTATTAGAAATAGTATATTACTGTTTTATTTTTTTCATAATATCATTTGGAACTTCATTACCCTTTACAGTATGTATATTCAAAATAACACCTTTTTGATCTGTATATTGAACTTTCAAAATATCTCCATCTTTTGCTTTTTTCCATTCAGTTATTTCATTTAATGTCGTAAGATAACGATCATCTTTAGAATATAACCAAACTTTTGATTTTGATTTATCTACTTTTCCGTAATATGTCTCTGTTTTGTTGAAGAGCATAATGATACAAGCAAAATATGCAACTATAAAGATTATTATGCTAGATAAGATAATGAATAACCATTTTTTCAATTTTATCAACTCCACTATTTCTTTTAGTAATGAATTGATATTATAAGAAAAATATTTGATAATGTCATAGTGCTAAAGACCTAATTGAATTATAAAAAGATTTATTTATAAGCAAGTCCAAAAATTTTAACACAATTATAAATAACAAAAATTAAGTTGCGCATTGCATTAACTTGGTATATATTATATTTAGGCTCGTCAAAAGCCTACAACATAACAACTGCCTCTAGTACTTTACTAGAGGCAACCCTAGAAACGAATATTATCACTAGAGTCCTTACTCTAGTGTTTTTTATACAAAAATTTATATTACCGCTTATTGAGTTTAGTTTTTGTTGAAAAGCAATTTCTTCTATATATAAGTAAAAACAGTTACTATGGATAATATAGTAGATTAATAAGTCGAATGAGGTTGTTGAAAATGGAAAAATTTGGTTTATGGATCAGAAGAATCGCTATCTTAGCATTAACATGTTTACTCATACAAGGCGTAATACGCATGATTATGCAATACTTTGGCTGGCCACCCTATGATAAGCCTTTACTTATTGTCGGTGCAGCTATGGTTTTATTAAGCGAACTTATAAAAAACAAAAATCTGAACCTATTTGTGTTTGCCATTGGCTTTATACTCGTAATCATTGCATAAACATAATTATCCCCAGACTACACTGTTAGCCTGGGGACATTTTTTTAATTACTGATTCTCATTTTTAAGTTTGGCTATTTGCTAAAATCTATACATAACTCACTTCAAAAATAAACCTATTGTTCCGTGATTATTTTATTATTTTTAATATAATTTATAAAAATATAACGAACTAACGGCCCCATAATTATTATTTGTAAAGGTAACGCAAATATTACATTTTTCGAAAATACACTCAGATAATCTAAAATTACAGCATTAGAGTGAAAGCCATTATGGATATAATCTGAAATCAATCCATAAATTGACATACAACCTGCCATCCCGAAAACCATACATATGGATATAGCTAAAATTTTAAAAATCTTTTTATCTGATTTTACAGTTAAATACAATGCCACCTTCTTCGCACTAGGCCCAACAATAAACAAATCTAAAATAAAAGCTAATACAAACGCAATTATAAAATTATAGATAACGTCTAGAAAACTAACTTTTGTGATAGTTCCATTTATACATAAATTATATATTGTCATCAAAAATACCATACCAAAGCACATTATAAATCCAAACTGAAAACTCTCTTTTTTTGTCGTTGGCATATTAATCATCCTTTCTTAGTCACATGTACTCAGTATAGTGACTAAGAAAATGCTTCGTAAGTGAACATTTTGTGAACAAAGCAATTAGATGCATTGACCAAAAAATCTACTATGACTAAAAAATATACTCCATTATTCAACTTCAAAGGCAAATCTAATTTTTTCTTTATTAAGTATACTGAATGTAAAAGTAGTCAAACATTCAATAGATAATAGTTATTCTCAGGGTATAAAAACGTCACTTTCACTATAATTTGGATAATAATAGCCATTAGGAATTGACTGTAATTCAATAAGTAAATTCCAATTTGTTTTTAAATAAACACTACTACTTTCATCACTATCCTCATATCTTGAGTTATCATGTTTTTCAGATAAAGGTATCGCACCAGCATCAAGTGCATCACTTATAGCTTTATCCATATTTTCTACAAATAGAGAAATATGATTAAAACCTAAATCCTCTAATTTTAAAGGCCCGTCTTGCAAATCACTTACTATTTCAAACATTTCAATATTTGCACTATTACCTATTACAATCATTCTTTGCTTTACAATTTTACTGCCTTTAGACAATCCTAACATTCTTTCAAGCTCTTCTCCCTGTCTTGGATCATCATCATAACTCAATCCATCATATGCAATCTTTGCACCAAATGCATTTTTAAAAAACTCAGTAGCTTCTTCTATATTGGGTACAGTCAGTCCCACATGATTAATACCTTTAATATTATTTGCCATAATTAACACCCCATTCACTATCATAAAATAAATACGCTCTTAAACAACTATGCTGCATATCGATAAGGTTATTTTAAAAATATTCATTAAACCCTTTTTTAATATCATTTATCAATGATGCGATACCCACTAAATTAGAAAATGTACTCATAACAAATCTAGTTATATTGATTAATATATCCATAAATTCTACTCCTTTATATTTTGATTACTGGAGTTTTAAAGTACAAAAAATTTTCAACTTATTTTAGACTTTTTGAATTGTTGTTTTATCAAAATTAAATGCATATTTTAAACCAAAACCCAAAGCTCTATCCATGCTAATGTGAGCTATCCAAATCAAAGCTATTTGCAATATCAATGCTTCTTGAACCAAAAAGAAAATTAAAGTTATAAAAATAGGAACGATATAAGTATGACCAATATTATAAATTCTACTCCCTATTTCTTTATTAATTAAATAACCAAACATAAAAACATCTGGAACGAGCAATAACAAAAGAAAAATTAACAAGGAATAATCAAAAATTAAATAAACACAAAGCGTTACTAAAAATACAGCTGCATTTTCTAACCTAATAAAATTGCTCAACAAATCATCTCCTTTTTTAATATATTGCCCAAAATATATTAAATTATTCCTAAAGTTTCATAGATAAGAAATAAGACATTCGCATTATGGAAATAATTTGATGTTTCAAAAAATTAAGCACCCAACCATAAATTGGTTGAGTGCTTTTTAAAGGAAGTGGTGAGAATCATTGCCCCGTCCTTGTGTAATGCTTGGAATAAGGTACTCACGTGGTATTTTATGATAATCAATTTCATAGCAATATGGCTTAGGTATACTTGGACTAACCTTTTCCATAAATAATCACCTCGCAATCATTGCAGAATGTATATTCGTATATATAAATAAAAAAAGAGCCTGTTATACACAGCCCTCTTTGTTTTTATCAGTTTGAAAAAACCTCATAAGTATGAAATTAGCTAAATAGACCAAATATAGCTTGAGCCCCTTTAAATAACACATCTGTTAAAGGATTTCCTGAAAACAACATATAATCACCATCTCCCTTTTTTGTCTTAAATACATACTAACAAATCCATTGGAATTTCAGTAATATAATTCCTAAATGATTTAATTTAATTCCAAACTGTATAAAAATAATTTTGTATAAAATTAAATTACAATTGATGAAATCGAGCATAAAAAATAGGGCAGGCACATAGCCTCCCTTATTTAATATAGTATTGGTAGCTTCTCACATTGTTCATAAACATTATAAATATACCTACCTATCAAGGTAGCTTTTCTAATAATCCATCGAATATTTACTTTATTCGTTTCCCACTTAAATTAAATATCTTACCAACATCTTCATATGTTCGCCCTTCACTAATAAACCAAAAGGTAAGATATTTTTTTTCGTTTACTATTGATGATATTAATATGTCTAATTAGTTAAAATATATTGTGTCATCTACCGAACAATCTCAACATCATTGTCTTGACTTTACAAGCTAAAGAAATCATCAAAGTTACTATCTTCTACCACATTGATAACATCATTTTATCTTTATTTTGCTTAATAAATACTTTAACCTCTTTTTAAAGTATTCAGTTTTTAATTTCATACAAAAATTATTTCTGCATTATCCTCTCTACCACATATTGGACATGTGTTATTATCCATCTTACTTTTAACATCTTTTATAAATATCTTGTATAACTCTCGCTTTCAACTCCGTCCCTTCCTTTTTCTCTGCCTCAACAACAGTAAACGTCTGATTGTCCTTAGCCTTAGTCACATGATAGTGCGTGTGGCCTATTCTGTCTGTGAATGTTGTGATTAGGAATTGGGTCATGGTATCACTCCTTAGATTGCTTTTGTTCTTCATCCTTAAGCTGTTTTAAATAATTCTCGTAATATAGCCTAGACTCATCACTTAACTTTTGTATTTCATTTACATACCATTCATGAACTGCCCGGTACTTTTTAAATCTTTCTTTTCCTAATTCGCCTAATGGTCTGTTACTAGGAAAGTCACCTAATATCTCTTGTTCTCTTCTATCCTTTTCATCTTTCAAAGCTTTATATTCATTTTCGTTTATTCTAAAGCTAATTCTTTTACTAGATAGAAGCTCTTCTAAAATTTCTTTATCTGACTTTACATGAGTATACTTTTCATTCCATGGAGTATCCTCATACATATTTTCGCCATTTTGCAGTTTTTTTAATGCTATTTCACATGTCAAAATTGAATCGCTCAACCATCGTGAGAACATACTACCTTTAGCCATGAATTTTAATTTATTTTGATAATTTATTAGGTTTGTCTCTAATCTTAATTTAGCTTGCTCTTTGTTCATATTTCATCCCTCAAAACTTGTTAAAATTTTTGTAATATATAGTACATTATTTTATCAAAAATAAAATTCACTTGTTCAATATTACATTTCACGCTATCTACATACATCCCTGGAAGAACAAAGAATTGAACAAGACCGTCAACTTAACGATATTATGACATCAATTTAAAACGGACAACAATAATTATATTGTCCAAATATTGACCAAAATTTTCAAAACAGATTTTTATATTTTTTTACGCAAAATAAAAGAAACGCTGATTTAACAACGTTTCTAGTCAATTACACAAATCAAATTTTTTAAGGTTTTTACTAATTTATGGAGACGGCGGGAAAATTTTAACTTTCTAAGTCATATTAAAATAGCTTAAATACGCTAAATAATAGCGTTTAGTTTATAACTAAAATTAAAGAAATATAACTAAATTGACACGTATTTGACACGTAAAACCACCCACCTATTCATTTGGGTGGGCTTTATTTATAATAGTAGATTGTTTTAAATAAGTGACTTCATATAAATCAGCTAACTTCTTGATAAAATCAATTAATTCTTTTTCTGTTATAATATGATTTTCAAAATCTGTCTTTAGTTTTTTAAATAACTGCTTTTCTTGTTCAGTACTTATTTTTTTAAAATATCCCCACAAATGGCAATAAGCATTTATTATTGATCCTTTAGAAGGTTGCTTATTTAGAGCATATTGAATTTTTTGTTGAATGATTTCAATTTCAACATCATTATTCATCAAAAATCTAATATCATTATAAGCGCTTTGATCATGCCATAAAACTTCGTATTTATATCTACTCCACAGTTTTTCTTTTTGAAATTGTTTGCTAATGTTATATACCTTCTTTCAATATTCGATTTAATAAAAAGGAACTATTTTACTAGCTTTAATAATATCTTTAGTAAAGAAAAATTGTTTGCCCTGTCCTGTATATGCAGGATTGAGTATCATATTTGCTTTTGCGTTATATAACCATTCGGGATGTATTCCTGAATTCAAAATATCCTGGAATTCTTGGAAATCTTTATTCCAGTCTAAATTTGGTTCCATTTATAATCACCTCACGATTATAATAGAACAAACGTTCTTGTATGTAAATAAAAAAAGAGTAAGCTCTATACGATACTCACTCTTTTTATGACAAGTACATTAAGTATATTATTTTTATTTCTTTAATTTATCAACAAAGTCATTAACTTTGTCTTTTGCGTTTTCAGCAGCTTCTTTTACTTTACCAGAAGCTTTATCTTGATTGCCTTCTTTTTCCAATTCTTCATTACCAAAAGCATTTCCAGCTGTCTCTTTCAAATTACCTTTAGCTTGTTCGAATTTACTTTCATCTGCCATGTTAAACACCTCCATTTTGTAATTGTAAGCAGGACAATTAGATTATACCCAATTCAATAAGGTGTAAACATAATTTATTGTTATCTCTTATTTTTTAACGCTCTTATAATTAATGAAACTATTAATATTAAAATGATTGATCCGATTAAAGCGGGTAAAATTGGCACTCCACTAATAACCGGCCCCCATGTGCCTAATAGTTTACTACCAATTGCAGAACCAATTAAGCCAGCAATGATATTACCAATAATTCCACCTGGAATATCTTTACCTAGAATAGCTCCTGCAAGCCACCCTATTAACCCTCCAATGATGATCATAAATATAAATCCCATATTATCCTCTCCTTTTAAAATAATGTACCAAATTTTATTACCCACTATACAAATAAACAAACATAAAAATAGCAACCAAATTAATGGCTACTATAAAGGCTTATCATTACTAAAAAATATTGCATAAGGAATTGCCATTACCAGGCTACTTTATATATAACCACTTACATTATATTAAAACATAAAAAACAGCCGAATTAACGGCTGTACTTAATATATAACTTTTAATGGAAGGCGTGGTATTTCCCCACATTATTAAATTACCCAATATTCATATAAATAAAACACCCACCAGTTGGTGAGTGTTTTTACGTACCCCAAAGAATATCTCCATAAGTATTATTTTGAAGAATTTTATCAATTGACTTTTTACGTTTCTTTTGTTGTAAACTTTTAGTTTTTCTATAGTTTGCCCCATTTGATAATTTGACATTCTGTTCAGCTACATTTGTAGCGATAATTGTTAAAAACATAGCTACTGCTACCGGATATTTTTTAAATATGAACAAGAGCATCTTAAAAGCTTTCTTTCTATTGGACAGCTTGTGAGTATTATAGATTTTTATATGTGTAACAACTAAAATTAATGGTATTGCAAATATAGTTGGCGTACTAAATTTAACATTATAGTCATAAGATCTAATAGCAGTAAAGGCTACTGCTGCTAAATAAAATAATAAGATAGTACTTATAACAAAAACACTTATAATTGTCATAACCATTACTATCAACCCTTTCTTTTAGAACGTTCTATTTTAAATTGACGTTCTTCTTCTTTCAATTCTTTCTCTTGCTTTATTTTCAATTCTCTACTTTGTTCTCTGTTCTTTTTCAAATGTTCTATTGTATCATTACTCGCTTTGATTTCCTCATTGTTAAATCCATAAAGAAAAATATCTAATGCACTTATGAAAATTAATGGTATTGTTACTACTATAATAGCACCAATATACCAATTTGTACTAATGATAAACTTATATGTAGAAATGTAAGAACACAAAACAAATATTAAAATATTAACAAATATAAATAAACTAGGAATTATATATCCTATTCTCCTCAAAATCTTAGTCGGTTTATTATATACATTCTTCATATAATTTTCTATAAAAATAGGCATAAAATAAAGCATTACACCTAACATTGCAACCTCAAAGTTTTTAGTTGTTATAATCGTTAATATATTTACAAAAGCTGCAACCAAAAAATAGAGAGCTTTTACCAAATACATTTTCGCTAGATTTTTATTATCTTCCATTTTGAATATCCCTTACTTTTACTATACATATATAATACACAATTTATAAAATAAGGAATAGTCCGAACATAAAATCGAACACAACAAAATAGGGCAAGCACATAAGTGCCTACCCTGTGTATAACAAGAAGTCGTGAAAACTAGATGCACCAATTAAGTCTCGGAGAAAATAATTGGTGTAACTTTACTTTAACATGACTTCAAAATTTTATCATTAAATAACACTTAAATAAAAAAGAGTAACCACAGAGAAGGCTACTCAAGTATGTTAAGTTTAATAAAAATATAGCTGGGAGAACTTAACTTTTTGTAATATAACACATTTTAAAAATTATTTCCACTTAATACTTCCCCAGTACTTTTCACTTTTTATTTTTTGTTGTTTGTCTGTGATTTTACATACGGCACAATAGAAATATTTTTTACTTGAACCTGGCGCTTGATATTTAAAACGTATCCACCAATAACCGTCTTTTTTAATGACTTGATCAAATTTAACCCAATCATCTTTATCATATAACCATGAACCTGACTCTACGACAGTCCCATTAATACCTGGTGATTTTCTCACTTTAATCGTTGTATTTGGGTAAAACGTACCGCCCCAGTTCCATGTTGTCTTGGCTTGTGTGGGTTTACTTTTAGGCGCATTAATTTGTCTACCATTAATCGCCTCTGCTAATCGTTTTGTAAAACTGTCTAAATGCGTAGTGATATACTCCATATCTGTTTTACTTGTGATAAATCCTAATTCAATTAATCGATAATTTAAGTTGAGTTGACCTGTCACGTTAGCGTTAAGTAAATCGTTTCTAGGTGTCACACCTCTGATTTTGCCGACGGTTTTACCTAGTGCACTAGAAAGCGCCTTATCTATATCATCAGCAGGGTATTTATCACTTATGATGACATGCCCACCACTTGCTTGTGGACTTGCTGCGTCTAAATGAAACTCTACAATCACATCAGGTTTTACATTTTTCTTCACCCAATATAAACCATAGTCTGTATAGTTGCCAACACGTTGACCGTATAACGTATCTTGGTATAGATCTTGGTTCATAGAATTCCCACCGTATAAGAGCACAGTGTGTCCCACACTTTCAAGATATTTTTTAACTCTAGGAATAATATTTTTGCGATTGAAATCACGTTCATTATAGCCGTTAGCAACTGCGCCTGGGTCATTTGAATATGCACCTTTACCATGACCTGCTACAAGTAATATCTTCTTACCCTTACTTACTTTGGCTTTTTTAACGGGTGTTACCTTACTTTTAGCTTTATTGGCTGTCGTTTCTTTCGCGAAGAAAGGACGAATAAACCACATTGGGAAATCATAACCATGTGTACGGCGTGTTGTCACTTCTGGAGGCGTCCAATAAGCACCACCCAACCAGTTTTGCTCGAGTATCGTAATTGAGTTCAACGTTGCACTGATAACAATACCAACATGACCATATCCACTACCATAGTTACGATTAAAGATAACGACATCTCCAGGTTTAGCTTGAAAAGACTTAGTATTTTCAAATACAGTCGCCTCATCTGTAAAGTTATTCCACGTTGGAATATCTGCAGCGCCTACGCCTTTTAAGGAATGTCCAAATAAATAAATCCAATATTGATTCGCCACATCAAAACATTGATATCCATATGCAAGGTCAGGATTCCACGCTTTACCTTCCATAGATTTCAAGTAAGCGATGGCCTGTTTATAGGTTCTTTTAGAACTCATTAATATCATCTCCATTCATTTGTGGTGCTGCACCTGTGGAATCAACACCTGCTTTAACTTCATGTATTTTTTGTTGGCCTTTTTTAGCTGCATGTGTAAAGTTGTTATTCTTCCACCACGCCACTAAAGAAACGATTCCTGTAATTAAGGTACTGATAGTCACTTCATCGACTGGAATGGGTGAAATATGTTTGATGGCTAAGATTTGATTAACCCATGCTATAATTAATAAAATTGTTCTTACAATTGTTCCTGTATCCATTTAAAAACCTCCATAATAAAAAGCCACTTCATTTGAAGTGACTGTTCTAATTTACTTTTCTTTGTTCTGATAAATAACTATATTGTTCTAATGCATGATCATTAAATACATAAGACACCTTGAAATTCGTATGTGCAACTGACACGTTAGGTTCATTCGTTAAATCAATACTAATGTTATAGCTTGATGTATAAAAATGCTCTTGCCCATCTACTTCTATAATGACCGCAAAATCTGCAGGTAACATCGATTGAGTAAATCGCTTAAAGTAATCACTTTCAATTAAATAGCTTTTAGCTGTTTGATTGAAGCCTTTTTGTTCTGCAGATGCTCTTAACATATCTTTAACTTGTTCTATAATCGACGCTTCATATTCATCTACTGGTACCTCATAGTTTTGAGCAAGTTTATCCATTTTCACACTGTCTACAAACAAAGGTAATGTTAATGTTGTATTTCCATTTGTAACAACAATATCTAACATTTTGATTGGATTTTTATATTTTAAAAAATCGGCTTCCATGACAGCTACAACTTCTTGCGCAGTTCGACGTGCCACAAGTTCAAGCCATTCTTGATGTCTTTGATCATAAATTCTCATTCTTGCTTTTCTCATATTATTCATCCTCCATAGGTGTTACCCATATTTTTGTTTTGTCTTCTGGTTCATCTTCACTTATTTCAAATTGATTACCTGTTTGAATCAATCCATTTTCATTTCCGTAACGCAAAATTTCATCGAATACATTTTCTTTTTGAATATCCGCTATATGACTTCCTATGACACTGCTTGTAATTTCAATTTTCGTTTTGTTGTCACTTGGAAAAATATATTTATCATCTACAACAATTTCTAAAATATAATAATCAGCGGGTAGCACTTTTTTAATCACTACATCCACTGCATTGTCATTCACAGTTGTCGTTTCTTTATATGCCACCCCTTCTTTATTGTGAAGATATATCACTGCTTTTTTATGATTTAATTCCAGGTTATCGTTATTACGATCTAACAATTCATATCTCATAATAGATTGGTCACCTTGCTTAATCCGGTTACCATCTTCTGAATTTTTTATATTTAAAACATTCGTTAACAATGTCGCACCTCCAAAATAAAAAAGCCGACCGAAGTCGACTTCATTTGATAATATTTTAATACTGTGTTAATTTATATATAGAAAAAGGGCAACACACCATACGTGTATCGCCCCAGTGAGCCCGTTAAAAAGACGGTAGCTTAGGTAAAACTTGATGAATCAAAAGATGACCATCTCATTAAACCGGCTAAAGTTTAGATGATAAGATGGTTATTTTTTATGGTCATTATTACTAATTAATACTAAGCCAATGATCGTGAGAACGACCATAAGCATTTCATAATCAGACATACTGCTCCTTTCCAGGAGCTAAACCATATTTCATAGGCATCACCCCTTAATCAAGAGATTAGCCACCATCTATCCAACTTGCTCACTTCATACATATTAACATATTTTAAACTACTATTTGAAAAAGATTTGTGCAAGTATAGGCACAAGCCCTCCTGCACCTGCTAATGTACTTAAAATACCTAAAATTAATTTATTTCTTTCAGATACTTTCTGACTACTTTCAATTTGAATGCTTTGTATAGAATCACTCATCTTGGCTTGTTCATCTTCAAGCTTTTCTGTCCTTCTAACAACTTTCCTTATACTTTGATTCGTTTCTTTTTGCTCAGTCAATAAATCAGATAACGTTTTATGAAAGGGCTTTTGACTTTCAATAAATGTTTGTAAATGCAAATTCACTTGTTCTAATTGCTTTTCAACACGTTTATCCCCGTCATCTATATATTGAATCATCTCTAAACGCTTTTCTAAAAATTCATGACGTGGCAAATAATAACTTACTTTTTCATCGTCTTTTGATTCCACAATGATACACCTCCAACAAAAGCCATGACACCTGATATAACTGCCCATGTAAGGTTTTGACCAGGTGTTAAAATATTAATCGCATTGTGGAAACCTGCTAGAGTGAAGCTATAGTAAAACACAGTTGATATTATATGACCTATCACAAACAAATATAAAAAATAATTATTTGTTTTATGATACGGCAAAAATAAAGCAGCAATAATTAACAATATACCCGCAATCGAAAATGGAACGCCCCACCAGAACAAGCTGATAACCTCATGCATCGTTGTATATAATGGAGATTCAGAAGCTGCTTTTTCTGCGAACAATACCCAATAAGCACCGCGCCATTCAGAATATAGACCAAATCCAAAACAATAAATCATCGTTATCATTTGAAAAAGATTTAAACCTTTATTATGCTCACTCAACATAGATTCACCTACTTTCTATATAATAAAAACCCCAAGCTTATGCTTGAGGTTCTGGATAATCTTCACCCGTTATTTCTTTGTACTGCTCTTTAGTGATACAACCATATTCATAATAAATTTTAATTTCTACTGTTGTGTAACAATTGATATCATAAAAATATTTTATACTTTCAAATGATGGGAACATTAGGCATTACCTCCGATTTTGTTTTCTATCTCTGTTATTTTAAGTAAAGCGTCTGCCAAGCTTTTGTTAGTGGCTTCGAGTTTATCCTCAAGATCTTTCGTCTTTTTATTTCCAATCATTAATTGTAATTGCAATCGCGATACCAATAACTCCAAAGCTTTAGGCTCCATTGGAGGTTTAGCTTGATTTGACTCCCATTCTTCTTTTGTACTGCCAATCCATTCATTTCCATTAAAATAAAATGGTTCATATATTCCTTCTGGTGGCGGTGTTTCAGTCCATGCTTCCTTAGGGTAATCATATTCACCTTCGTTGTTTAACTCTGCAAGGTATGGTGTACCATCATATAAATAAACTACTTTCATAAACTCATCTCCCTCTAATCTTTCCAAGACATTTCACCATAAGCATAATCTGTAGATGTCCAAGCGCTAGAATCACCATTGATATAAAATTTTACAATTCCTGATGGTTCTATAACTAAGTAGCCACCTGCGTATTTAGTTGGTATACGAACTGGAAAAGTTTGAGCATTTTTACAAAAATTACTTGGTAAGTTTGCGATTGTTTGACCGGGTACAATGTTAGATCCATTGATTCTCAAACAACGTTCTGTGATACTACCATTTACAATCGTTCTATATGCACATTTAAAACCATTTCTGTCACTGTACTCTGTGTTAGTAGATGCACCGTTGATTAAGTTAAACTCAACCCAACCTGTATCACTAACATCCCTAGAAATTGTACTCCAATCTAACCATGTGCCGTTTGTTTTAGTTCTTTCATAAACTACATTTGAATTGTATGGTCTATATTCCAATTTTGCATAATTGCCTGTTCTAACGAAGTATTTAAAAAAGCCATTCGATTGAATACCAGGATAATTTTGAGTTCTTGTAGCATATCCAAATGTCGTTTTATTTCCAAGTACCGTTTCAGGTGAATTGAGATCCAAACCACTATATCCCTCTAAAACACCATCATTACTTGTTAATTTTGATTTCTGCCAATTAAGACTATTAATATTAGTGTCCAACTGTTCCGGTGTAACGAATCCGTTATCTTCAACCGTTTTATTAAACTCTGCGACTTTTGTATCAACATGTGTGATAGCTTGGTCACTCGTTGCTTTTACACTTGCATTCGCAGTATCTGCAGTATTTTGTATAGAAGTTTTCGTGTTATTTGATAACGTTGTGATATCTTCAATACTTTGTGAAACTGTTCCATCTATATCTGATTTAGATTGTGTGATGAGTGTATTAATATCTGCTTTACCATCAACCACAATCTTATTAAGTGCGTCTTTACCTTGTTGTAACACTGTTTTCATTTCTGCTACATGATCGGCACCGTTAGCGATGGCTGCTTCGATATCTTTAACTTCTTGTTCGATTCGTTGTTTCAGTTGTGAAAACATGCGAATGTATTCAATTTTAGTCGTTGAAGTAATTTTATTAATCAGTGCGTCTGCAACTTCAAATTTAAACTCTCTAACTACTGCAACCTCATTATATTGTGGATTACCATCTACATTATTAACCCCAATGTGAACTTGACCAGTAACAGTTGTGTTTGTACAAGCATGTAAAAAGGCACTGTCTAATGTGATGGTGACAATGCCTTTAAATTCATCTTCAATTGCTAATTCAATTACATCTGATACACTACCATTTGTTGATTCAAAATAAGCATAAGCAGTTAAATTGTGCTTACTAATCAGTAATGGACCCTTATCGTTACTCAATTGGAATCTTAATATTGCAGTATTTTCATCTAAATTATAAAAGCCAAACCCTAAATCAGAGATTGGCTTTAAATAAGGTTCTGATGTAAGTTTGAATAACGCTTTTTTGTCTATTCCGTTTGTCATCGTATCACTCCTATTATTTAATTAAGCAAACGGCAACGCCGTAACCTTTTTCAGAATCAAATGGTGTAGTGATTTCCAACACACGATAGAAACCATTGTTATTATCTTTAGTACCAATCCCTTTATTAGGTTTGATATAATCATTTACATCCACTGTATTATCAATTCGAGTGAATACTTGACCGACAAGTCCAACCACATTCCATTCTGGACGTTCAGCACGTGATAAATATTCTTCTTCGTCATTTTCTTTAAAGTCTGGATTAGGTATTGGCATCTCGATTTCTTCTTCATACCAATTACCTTCGTCATCGTGCCATTCTTTTTTCTCTAACTGTGTGAGCGTGACACCAAATTCATCTTTTAAATATTTGTCTTTATGGTGGAACATTTGGTCACCAAGTATCACTCCTGCAGTACCCGAAATAACACCAATAGGCGTATCATTCGAGTTTGCCTTTCGAATATATCGACCATCTAAAGTAACCATATAACCATTCGGTATTTCTTGACCCGATTGAGATTCGAAATACTCTGCATAGTCACCGAAGTTTTGTCCAGCTTGGATTGTACCTTTTGATTTAATATTTCCTGAAACACTTCGTATCTCTGCTGAAGTGTTTTCTCTTTTAGCTCCCCCTGTTGCATACCCCCATACCGTAACATAGTTATCTTCCGTTAATACACCACGACTATTTAAAATCAATTGACCGTATTTGCCTTGTGTTGTTTTAGATTCAAGTGAATTGATGATACCGGAACGCGAACCCCAAGCATGTGAATCCATACCTGCACCTAATAACCAAGAACGGTCAGAATGGGCATATGAATCACCTGTCGTTGCGATTACTGCAGAACGTCTTGATAATGCACCGGAACCTGTTGAACCGCCCATGAAACCTCCACGTACCGCAGTTGGTACATCTTTGTATATTTGCTTAAATAGCACTGCACCGTTTGTGTATCCTTCTTGTTGTACACCCATGATTGTGGTAGTAGTGTTATACATTTCAATTGCATTACCTGTGCCATTACCAATTAAATTTGCACCAATAATTTTAGTGTCATAAACGCCTGCACCACCGGCAATACCGATATTGTTAGATGAATGGTGAATATTAATGTTACTGAACGTAACTTTTTTAGGTCTGTTTGCACCACCGTATATTTTAATGTCGGCAATTGCATTTTTGAAACCTCTGATATTGATATTGTTCAACTGAACATTTTCTGCCATAAACTGAACTGCAATAGCCGGACTAGTTGAATCGAATGTACCATCACCAATAGCAGTAAAGTTATTAACTGATACGTTTGTGTAAGCACTGATTGAAAGAGCTCTAGGTGTCCAACCTGGATAAGTTTCATTTTTATATGGAAATAGTGAGACAATATTTGAAAACGTGACATCTTTTGCCGTTTTAGATTTAGGGTCGGTTGCCGCTCTATGATGACCAATATGTCTAGCTACATATGAACGGTTATCTTTGTGTGAAATGTGTCCATCAACCACAACCATGGATGCTGCGGATGAAGTTTCATGCGCTTTGATTTCAATACCACATTGGTTATTGAATGAGATATTATTTGAAGAAAAAACGTTCTGTGAACCATCATCATATTCAAACCCATTACTATTACCATGATAGTTCTTAGGATCATGTGAAACGTTATTTGTGATATTGATAAATCTACTATGGTGAGTTGTAAATCCATCATCACCATGACCAACCGATTCACAATTATTAATACGAATGAATTTACTTTCTAATTCTTCATTAACCCTTGCGCCGTCACCACCGTAATAGTAATCGTCACTAGCATAAGTAATATCGAAACCATGTAATAAAGCATCAATGGATTTAATATCTTCGATATAACCATACTTAACGCCTGCAAATCTAACGTTAGATGATAACGAACCACCACTAGGTGCGGGATAATTGAATTGAATGCCCTGACTCACATTCTTTTCATCAAATCTTGCTTTGTTGCCGTCCACTGAATAACCTTTTGTGCCAATATATTCAGCTGTACCATCCATATCTTTATTCGTAACTGCCAATGTTTCTCTCGGTGCGTCATCTGCAAGTTTAATAATGGTAATACCTTTACCTTCACCCGAAAGAATGGACCTACTCGGCAACTTAATACCATTCTTAATTTTGTATGTTCCCGCCGTCATATGAACATGAACATTACCCGAACCTAATGCTTTTTTAAATGCTTCGTCAGAGTTTGTTTCTCCTGTTGGGTCTGCACCGTAATCGTTCACATTAACAATGCGTTCAATCTTTTTATTTAACTTCTCGTAATTCTCATCAAGCTTTTTCTCAATACGTGTGAAATCATAAAATAAACGGTCAGACAATACATTGAATGGTGTACCATCGACCGCTACTCTACTATCTTTTAACTCATTTACACCATCGCCATTATGACCGATGACTAATTCCCTTACTTTTGCATTTAAATAGTTCAGAAAAGTTTCGACACTTACATTTTCATAATCAATTTGTCTGGAATGGTGTGCGTGTTTCTCTCCTATACGATGATGTGTTAAATCATCTTTAATGTACTTATAGAAATTATAAATACTCTTGAAATTTTCAATCGTCTTATATCTAAATCCTTGCCCTAATTCTATAGGTAAATCAAAATGTAAATTCATATTATTACTATCACCCTTTCTATTCTATCCATGTGTGTGATCCATATATATAATCTGTTTCTGTCCATATCTCTGCGTCTTGTTTGTTGAAAACAAGTGTTAATTTACCGTTAGGTCGTAATGAAACGATGGCTGGTAAATGAGTGTTTGGCGTTCTAATTGTCCAAGATTGCGATTTAGAAACAAAGTTTTCTGGTAAATTAGCGATTGTCATACCATTTTGTACATTAGATAAATTAATTCTTACACTTTTTATTTTTACAATGCCTAAAACATTTATTTCTCTGTAGGAACAGTTAAACCCATTGTCACCCTCTGCTTTAAATTCAGTATTAGGTTTTCCACTTAACGGTGAAAATTCAATCCAATCTGTAGAATCTTTTAATATACCTTCAATATTTTGAATGGCTTTGAAATGTGTTGCTGCATAATATGGCTCGCCATATTCATCTAAAGGATATTTAATTTCTGTTGGTTCATTCATCAATTAACACACTCCCTATCGAATCAGAAGCTAATTTTTGCAAAGAAATAGACGCCCCATCTAGTGAACCGCCTTTAACTAAGTTATTAACTTTTTTAATATTCCGATTGATTTTATTTTGTATCTGAACAATATCCTTACTCGCATTACTAAATTCAACGGATACAGGTTCGTTGACATAGGGATGAGAAGCCGATATTTTAACAACCTTTAAATCTGTATTAAAACCTAATGGTTTATGGATAAATCTTATTTTATGATTATCTTTGATTTCATCAAAACCTAAGTAGTTTGTAGATAGTTCTACAGTTGGTTCATCTGTAAGTTGTGCTTTTATATTTTTTAATAATTCTTCTTCATCTAAAGCATTATCATCAAAAACAGTAGGTGCCTTTTTTACTCCGAATATATCAGCGTTAGGAGAACGATAACTTGTATAAGTATGATATACGTCTTTTCCCTTTAAAACCGCAGTTAAATTTAAAACTGTTGATTTTTCAGTCCCTACATACATGCATGGTTTGGATTTTTTATAATCAATACCAGATTTCTTTCCTGTAAATACTACTTTAAATGTATGTTTACCTTTACTTAAGCCCTTAGCAATTGTAATTTGTTCTGATGTTGCAGTTTTACTGTAACAATCATAACTTCCAATCTTTTTATGATCTAAGTAAACATCAAGTGTGCCACCTTTAGACATCTTTTTAAGTGTCCATACTAATGTTTCATTACCCCATTTACATTCAAAATCTTTACTATAACTAGCGCCAACGCTTTCTGTTGACCAAGTCCCAGTTTTATCAAATGGGCCTGAATATGATAATTCTTTAGGCTTTATAGGCTTATAGTTCTTCGTTTCACTCTTAGTTTTCTTTTTACCATAACCTTCAATATATGTTTTCAAATCAAGTGTTGAAATCATGGCAGAAACTTCATCAGTATTGTAATGATAGATAAAAGGTTCTTCAGACATTTCATAAAAAGTGTCTTCATCATAAATATAAATCATTTTATTATCAGCGTAATAAATATAACCGAATAGTTCAGCGCCTTCTGTGAGATATTCCATTCCATTTTTATTACCTAATTCATCAATGGCTACACGCTGATTAAATTTACCTTTAATTTGGTAATTAAAACCAAAATTATTACCTTCAAAACCAAAATCTAAATACTGTTGTAGTGTATAAGTAGCTTTAACCTCTACTGTGGATTCCTTTGTATCAGAACTACTTTCTTCATTTTCTATATCTTTATCAATATAATGATTTTGAAATTCCATAAATATATGCTTGGCCGCAATATCATTTGAAACTAATACACCATCATATTTTATAGCAGTGGTTTTTATCACATATACTTGACCATGATATAAAACATACATTTCATTCTTAACATTGTTGAATATATCTTCATTTTCATTTGTTTTATAGATAGTAAATGTGAGTGATCTTTCATTGTTTCTTTCATAGTCATATTTAAAAGTACCGTAATCAACCTCCGTTAGTATCTCAACATATGTACCTTCTTTGTTTTTAAGAACCAAGTGATCCAATCTACTCACCTACCTATAAATGAATGGGAATACCCATTTAGTATTTGTCTTTCCTAAATTAGTACCTGATATCTCTATGTCGTTATATCCAGGATCTAAAGTTAAAAAGTTAAAGTTAGTATCAACACCTACACGTTTATTATTTAGAATGGGATGCACACCTTGAATAGATAAGGTCTTATTACTTTTTATAGGTTTTGTATATTCAAATACATCCCCGGTTGTCTTATTAGTAATAGTAAAACCATTAGGTGCGTCAATATTAATATCTAATCTAAACTTATGACGTAATATTGGATTGATCGTATCATCTGAACCATTGAAGATTTTAAAACTACTAGTGCTATGGTTATATTTAATATTGTCATCAAATATTAGTCCTTCTTCAAATTGCCAATCACCACTTGATAAACTAAATTTATCTGTACTTTTTAGTGACTCCGAATAACCTTTATAAACAGAAAAAGTTAATTCAAATTTCACTGCCATATAATCACCATAATCTGGATTAATATCTGGATTTTTGACCGCATACTTTATGCATGGATTGTCCGAAGTGATAATATAATATGGCTTTCTTTTAAAAAATATATTCCTCAATTTTTGTTCTGCTAAATTTGCGTCTATGATATCAATTCCATCAAATCCACATTTTACGAGCAATGAGAAAGGTGCAAACGTCGCAAAGTTAGGTAACTCGCCGTCTACACCTTTCATAGTCGTACCTTCATTGTTGGTTGTTGGAAACGCTGCTTTTGCATCTAAAAACATAAAATTAGGAAGTACATCGTTAATATTGATAGTATCAGTATCTGTTACAATTTTTAACCATCTATCATCAATCATTTTTAACCTCCCATATTATATGCTGTTCTTGCGTATCTATCACCTTGTAATTGTGATAATAATTGTTCTGCTTTTCTGGGATCTGCACCTTTAGGTATAGATTTTAATAAATCAACAATAGTAGCTGTCAAACGATTGTTATGATCATTCATAGCTACCATTTGTTTTAATAGCTTTTCAATTAATGAGTTATCATTATTAACGGTTACATTGGTAGAACCTCTATCCATACCGACATAACGCATAGCTTGTTCAATTAACTGAATCGCTCTTGTTCGTTTAGTTAGAGGTATTACCATTTCTGGCTTATTACCTTCTCCCATTTCTGCTATTTGATGATGAGTAATCATACCACCATTTGCATACGGTAAACCGTGTCCAATTTGATCTAACATTCTACCTTTATATCTTGCTTTTGCATAACGCATACCAGCAATTAGGTTATCTAAACCATTCCAAATATTACCGTGACCAGGTAATTTATATGCAGCAAATGTATCTGGTTTAACCTGTACAAGCCCCGATGCACCAGAAGGGTTTTTAGCACGTGGATTCCCTGTTGATTCTGTATGAATTTGGCTCTTCCACGCTCTGACATATGCAGGAGTTGTTGGTAAGCCAGCTAATCTTAATGCTTTTCTTACATCGCCATCCCATTGACCGGATTTACCACCACCGCTACCATTGTGTGATTTTAACCATTTGACTGGATTTATAGGTTTCCCGTTTTGATGCATTTCATAGTGTAAGTGCATACCTGTAGAAGCTCCATGTCCTGGGTCACTCAATGCACCACCAGATATCGCAAGTTTTGTACCCGGTCGTACGGATTGACCGTTTTTTATTAAGTATTTTAATAAGTGACCGTAAAAAACTTCTAGATTACCTGATTTAACTAAAACATAGTTTCCAAATCCATTAGGCATATACTTTCTGTATGCTTTACCACTAACAGTTGATTGCACTGGTTCGTGGTGATATGGTAAATCAATACCAGGATGCGCCCAATTAAATGCATAGCCTGGTGGTGGACCATTAGGACTGTATGGAGTCGTAATATTGTCTAGGTATTTAATATATCCTCCGTCACCATCGCCACCAAATTCGTCAAACATAGATTTAACTTTATCAATGAATAATGTTTTCAGTTTGGAATATGCGCCTTTTACCATTTTTACCGTCGCATTATTACCTTTACCAAATGACAAACCTAGGCTATCAAAAACTTTGTTAACAAGTTCTTTTGGCTTGTCTATCCAATCCATCACATCACCTAATGCTTCTCCTAACCATGAAGCACCTTTTTCTCCAACATCTTTTAGTTTTTCCACACCATCACTTGCAGTGTGACCTACTTCCGATGCCATGTCTTTTGCTTTTCCTAACGCACCTTTTACGTTATCACTAACTTTTTCTAACAAGCCTTTTTTCTTTTTAGTACCACTTGCAAATCTGGGTAACACGCCCATATTTTGCATTTTCTTAGTATCTCTAGCGTTAATAACGCTATCACCCACACCAAGTGGGACAACTACATCAGGGCCTTGTGGTGCGTGCAATGTACCATCCGCTCGATGAATTACTTCTTGGACACCACCACCTGGTGCATTACCAGAACCTCTGTCATTAACTACAGCTAAAGTAGGTTGTTTTAGTCCTCCTTCAGAATCAGTAGCTAATGAAGAACCATTATAAGTACCTGTTGAAAGTTTTGGTATTGGTTTAATTAAGTTTTTATCTGTAATAGCTTTGGATATTTTATTAATACCGCCAATCATACCATTTAAGCCATCGACAGCTTTGTTAGCAACCGTTTTACCCAAATCTGATGCAGCTTTTCCAAAGTCTTTACCAATATTCTTAATCCAATTTAATGTTCGACCTAACCAATCAGTAAAACCTTTATATATTGATTTCGCTTTATCCCATGCTTTACTAGCCATATCTCCGAACGCACTTTTAGCTTTGTCACGCATATTACCTGTGTGTTCTTTTACTGAAGCGTAGGCTTTCCCGAACCACTTACCTGTACTTTTAGCTAAGCTTTTCGAATGCTTACCTGCTTTATCAGCTGCATCTGAATATTTGTCTTTAGTCTTATTTAGTATATTACCTGCATGTTCCTTCACAGAGCTATACGCTTTGCCAAACCATTTACCTGTATTTTTTGATAAACTTTTCGAATGTTTATTTGCTTTATCAGCTGCGTCTGAATACTTAGTTTTTGTTTTATTTAGTATGTTACCTGCATGTTCTTTTACAGAACCGTATGCCTTCCCAAACCATTTACCTGTACTTTTAGCTAAGCCTTTCGAATGCTTACCTGCTTTATCTGCAGCTTCTGAAAACTTATCTTTAGTTTTTTTTGAAATTTTTCCCGTATAATCTTTAACCGAACCATAAGCTTTACCAAAGTGCTTACCTACTGCTTTAGGTAATCCTTTAAACCATTTACCAGCACCAGACATGGTTTTACCGAAATGTTGGGCATTTTTACCCATTTTATCCCATGCTTTTTTGCTATCGTCTTTTAATTTACTCCAATGTTTTTGAAATCCTGACTTTACTTTACCATTAGATAAGTCAATTTCATTCTTAACATTTTTATTAGAACGTTTAACATTCTTAAGAATCTTCTTATGGCCTTTATCAGCCGTTTTAACTTCTTTATTATATTTATCTTCAGCTTCTCTTAGTAAAGTTTTTTTCTCAGATTTAGATAAACCTTTCATTTGGTTAATCTCATCTATTTTTGCATCATAACGTTTTTTTGCAGCTTTTTTTGCAGCATCTCTAGCTTTTATAGACTCTTTGATCGTTTGAGATGCTTCTGATATTGACATTGCTTTACGATTGGCTGACATTCTAGCTAAAATACGTTGTTGTTCTTTTTCGCCTTTAGATAAAGATTTAACAGCCAATTTATTACGTTTTTCATATAAAGACTGTAGCTGTTTTGTCTCTTCTTTAGAAAGCTTTCCAGTTGTTGCTTTCGCTTCTAAGTTAGCTATTTTCATGTTCAATTCTTTAACCTTACGTATTCTCACATTAGCTTCATCTGTGGTATGAGCTATAATAGCTTGTTTTCGTTTACTAGAAATCGCTTTAGAATTATCAAGAACATCATGAGCATTTTTTAATTCTTTATTTTTACGTTTTTCTAATTGCTTGATTAGCTCATCGCTCATTTTTTTGTTAATAGAAATGAGTTCATTTGCTTCTTTTTTAGTGATATTTCCATGGTTATATCTAATTTTCTCAAATATTTGGTTCGAACGTTCTGAATACTTCATGTAAGTACCCAAAGAACTTTTAGTTTCTTTTGAAACACCTTTACCTAAGACATTAACCTTGTCCGAAGCTTTAGATGCTAAAGAATGAATGCCATTAAACGCTTTATGAATACCCTTAAAAAGTGCACCGTCTTCCATTCCTTTAGCCATGTCAGTTTTGAAATTGTCCCATGCTTTACTCAAGTTTGGTAACCACGAAAAATCAATATTTGCGCCCACATCATTGACAATACGTCCCATGTCTTTAAAACCTTGCCTGAACCAGTCCATTTTTTCATATGCCACGCCAAAAATTGTGGTTAATATTGTCAGTGGTAGACCAGCTGCTTTAAAGAATTTAGCGCCTTTTAATACTACTTTACCTAATTTACCATATTTACCCATCGTCATAGTTAAAACTTGACCTAAGTTACTAAACAAACCGGTAGAACTCTTTGTAGCTTTACCACTCGTAGCCAATGAACCTGCAGCTGTTTTATTAGCACCAGCATTAATAGCTGCTTCTGCAGTATTTATTGCCATTTGCTTATTCAAATTAGCGTAACCATGCATAGCCTTTGATATCACACCAGCTAGAACACCACCTGCTAAAATCACAGGACCAATTGCAGCAGCAAATAAGGTTAAGCCTATGGTAGATTTTCTTACCCATCCTGGTAATTTTGTAAATCCTTCAGTAAACTTGGTTACAAATCTAGCCCCAGCCCTTATAGCTGGTGTCAAATCATTACCAATTTGAATACCTAGCGTTTCAAAAGCACCTTTTAATTGTTCGATAGAACCTTTTAAGTTATCTCTCATTTGTTTAGCAGCTTTTTTACTTGCGCCGTCAGAATTTTTTAATGAATTACTGAATTTATCTATTTTTTTAGGTCCAGCGTCTACCATAGCTAAGAATCCACTTGCAGCTTCAGTACCAACAATCTGAGAAATTGTCGCGAGCTTTTGTTCCTTATTCATACCTTGTAACCGCATTTTAAACTGACCAATAAGATCACCCATTCCGACAAATTTACCTTTATTGTCAGTTAAATGGATACCCATTTCTTTCATTAACGCAGCTGCTTTACCAGTTGGATTTGCTAAGCGAATAAAGGAAGCACGAAGAACAGTACCTGCCTGAGAACCCTCAAGACCTGCATTTGACATCACTTCAATTGCTGCTGAAGTATCTTCTAATGACACGCCTAATGAATGAGCCGGTGTACCTGCATATTTCAATGCTTCACCCATATATTTAACATCTGCTGCACTATCATTAGCCGCTACTGCCAAAACATCTGCCACATGGCTAGAATCTTTAGCTTTTAAGTTAAATGAGTTAATAGATGATGCCATTACAGTAGCCGTTTCAGCCATATCTGCACCACTAGCTTCAGCTGCACTTATGACACCAGGCATTGCTGCCATAGTTTGTTTTGCATTAAAACCAAGCGCTGCAAGTTCTTCCATACCTTTGGATACTTCGCTTGCACTTTTACTTGTCTTAGCACCTAGTTCCATTGCTTCAGATTTCATCGCCTTCAAATCTTTACCACTTGCTTGAGCGATTGCTCCTACACGTGACATACCTGCTTCAAAATCTGCACTTGTTTTAATAGCAGCACCAAAGCCTAATGTAACAGGGGTTGTAACCCCCATTGTCATAGTACGTCCAACATCTTTCATTTTTCCGCTCATATTGCCAAATTTATTAGATAATTGGTCAGCACGATTAGCTGTTTTGGTAAATTGACTGTTTGAAATAAGCTGTTCTTTATGAAAAGCTTTCATTTCATCAGTAACTTTGCCAACTGTATTTTCTAATTTATTTAATGCAGCACATTCATTATTCACTTTTATTGTCGCATTAGATAAATTTTTGTCGTGCTCGAGAATTGTTTTGGTCAGTTCTTCATACTCTTTTTCAGTTTGTTGTAACTTAGTGTTTGTTTTATTATAAGTTGAAGCAATTTTTTCGTTAGAAGTTGATAACTTTTTATTATCATCTTTTAACTTGTTGATTTCTTCACGTTCTTTTGCGTACTTACTTACTAAATCTTTATGCTTCTGACTTTGTTTTTCTACAGCTTTAGACGCTCTATTAAGCTCTACTGAACTAGCTTTTGAGTCATTTTTTAAGTCTTTTTCAGCTTTTCTAAGCCTTTGAAGCTCTTTATAAGCTTTATCTCTGCTTTCATTTGTTCTGTCTTGTTGTCTTTTAAGTTTATTTAACTCAGTATTGTTCTTTTTCAACTCTACATTAGATTTATCTAAAGCATCTTTATTTCGCTTATTTGTTTCAGTAAGACTTTTAAATTCTTTTTCAACACTACTCACTCTATTTTTAGCGTCTTTAAAATTTTCATTTAAAGATTTCAAATTATCTTCAGCTTGATGAAAAACTTTTTTTTGAATCTTAATTTTTTCATTCAAACTCTTTAATTGAAGCTTATACTTAGACATAGACTTCTCAGATTTATCAAAAGCAGAAAGGTTGGCTCTCATTTCACTATTAACCAATGTAAGTTGTCTTTTTAAAGACTTAACACTTGCTTCTACTTGGCCATTGTCCATCGTATTACGTATAGTTAAACCTTGTACCTGCATAATTTACCTCCTTTCTATCCACCGAAAAGGAATTTCAAGTCAGTACCTGTATAAACTTTTTGTTCTTCTTGTTCAGCCTTTTCAGTTTCATAATCGGTATTTAAGATGTCTAACAGACGAAAATATGGTTGATTTTTAACCTCAGTCAAACTCCAACCATATTGTTCCATACAGAACCTTTGAATCTGTTTAAGATTCGATAAAACGTCTTTTATTGTGGTTGTTCTTCTGTCTTTCCCACTTCTTCTGATACATCATTTGTATCTTCTTCATTTTCTCCGTTGATTTCTCGAAATATTTCATCCACTAATTTAGCGTATGTTTTAGTTCCCATATTTTTAAGGATATCTTCTTCTGATAATCCTTGATCGCTAAACAAGCTAATTACAAATTCTCTTTCCATTTTTCTTAGTTTCTTACCATCGAGCAATTCTACAAATCTATTTTGAATAAGGTCATTTAATAGCTCTTTGTTTTCAAAATCCGAGCCAAACTCTTGTTCTATTTCATTTTTAGCCTTTTCTCTAACTTTTTCAGTCTCTTTAGTTTGTTTTTGCTGCAATTCATAAAAAGTTTCAGCTTCTCCAACGGTAATTTCTTCTTTAGTAAATACTGAAACCTTTCCAGTCTCTTTGTTTTTAATTTTGAATTCAATCATTATATGAGCTCCTTTAATTTAATATAAAAAAAGACACAGTTTTCCACTGTGTCCTAAACTATGCTTTAGGTGTTACATTTACTGTCAACTGCGCTACTTTTCCGCTACCATCTTGAGCTTCAGCTTTAACTATTGCTGTACCTTCAGATACACCATGAATCGCTCCTGTATTTTGATCTACTGTAACAATTTCAGGATGATCTGAAACATACTTTACTTTTTTATTAGTTGCCGTACTTGGTGCTATATTCGCAGTCACTGTATCTTCATTGCCAACGTCTATTGAAACACTCTCAGAACTAAATGTGACATTATTTACCAATATAGCCTTAGTTCTAAATTCTGGGAGATCCACTTTATCAGATTCTCTACCATTTTCTACCCATGACACTTGAAATTCACCTTTAGTATAAGTAGTATCTGGTTTTAAATTAGATATTGTTACTGAAGTTCTGCCGTCACCTTCTTGTGACGCAACAACTTCAGATCCTTTATACACGTTTAATATTTTAACCATTTAAAATACTCCTTTCTTCGTTCCCCTATTCAGCAGATACATTAGCTGACTTAGCGTTAGCTTCAATTTCTACATTTCGGGGCTTAACTGGGAGAATCACTGCTTTCAGCGCCTTGTTCATAGCCTACAAATACTTCTTTTAAGAACTCTTCCGCACCCTTAGAGCCTTCATGATAACCATATACACGTGATTTATCATTGATTTTTCGGTTCATCCAGTCTCCATTTAATTTAGTTGGTTCTGGTGCTTCAGCTTTTTCACCTTTCGTTTTGAATTCAATTGAATCTAAACTAAAAGTACCTTTTAACAATGCGCAATATACAGGTTCTCCTGATACACCAGCTTCTGATTCGCCTACAACTGCTACATAAGGTGCACGAGTGTCATCACCGACCCACGCTGTACCATTTTCATCTTTTTCTCGGCCTAGGACTGTATTTAAATCATCTGTTGGAATGTTAAATAGATCAATATCAGATTTAACTTCGTTTGTACCTTGCTTTTTCATCCATACTCGTTGGTTAGATGCCCACATATCTACCATTTCAGGTGCAAGCCCCGTAATATTCATGTTGACAGTTCCACCATCTTCATTTTCCCATACCATCTTTTTAATAATTTTAGATGCATCATCGTTAAATACACCTACATGTAATTTTTTAAATCCTGCTACATATGAACCCATATTTATTTCCTCCTTTAACTACATAAAAAACACATCTACTCGATGTGTTCATGTTTGTAATATTGATTTTTTGGTATGCCTTTATATCTTCTAGACATGACATACCTTTTATTAACGTCTGAGTATAAATCTAATTGACTAGACGCTTGATATAAATTATTTTCCCATAGCAAATGCCGTATTTTTTTCACTACATTGACTACATCCATTCGATTATAGCCTTCTACATCGATTTGGAACGTATATATTTCAGATAAATAAGTATCAGAAACATAGTCGCTCGGTGTATCTGTAATAGGTGTTAAAATTATAAATATATTATCAGTATTAGTATTTTCAGTTGGTTCGTAGTAATATATTCTGTCACCCAGAATAGTTTTCAAGTACTTATCTGATTCGATAAGCCCCTTAAGATATTCTAATATATCAATCATGTTGCTTCCTCAATTCTTCTAACACTATAGACCTATATTGTTCCCTTGTACCTTCTAATGTTTTTTCTATTGCGCCAAAACCTCTAGGAACTACTTTTTTACCATTTCTGTCATAACCATGTTCATTAAGATGGATTAAACGGTTTCTTTCATGTGGACCAACCCAACTAATCATAACCGCTCTTTGATTATCTTTTCTATCGGTATATGGTGAACTTCTGTGCATTTCATCAATAGATGCTCCAGTATCTTTAAAAGTTTCAAATTGAGTTTTGAGCTCATTAACAAAATAATCAGAAGCTTTAACAAGTGCTTTATCACTCTTCTTAATCATCGCACTTCGTCCATATTCCTTTTCAAGCCGTTCGGTTAATTCAGGTATTCCCTTAATTTCAACACTCATTTTTCAGATAACACCAACGTGATATACCCTTTATTGGGTGTATCATTGCGTATTTCTTCAATGTTAAAAATATCGTCATATCGTTTGTCATCCACTTTGATAATATGGTTATTTTCAGGCATATATTCTGGGTATGCACTTCTCATTATCAAACTAAAAGCTAGTTTAGAACCTTTATTTTTTAAAATTTCAATATCTTTATTAGAAGAATTGTATATTTTACAAAAGCAACTATAAAGTTCCTTTTCTTCAATGTCATTTGGATAAGGTCCGTTATGTTTATACTGAAATATTGTTATATGATTATTAAATTCATTAAATTCCAATATAGTCACCACGCTTTCAACTTCAAAATCATGCGTTGCAATGCTCGCTCGTTAAACGTTTTAGACTTTGAATTATAATTTGAGTACCCTCTACTCTCATAATCCCTTGCAATAATATATTTGATGGCCAAAGTATATAAAGCATAACCTTCATCGCCTTTTTTATACTTTGGCACACCACTAAAAGTTAATTCTTCTTCTGCTGATTGAATAATACTTTGGATTAAATCATCTTCAAAATCATAATCCACTTTTAGCCATAACTTTACTTCTTCTAATTCCATTCAAACACCCCTATTCTGCTGCTATAACAGCCGACTTACTGTTGACTGTCACATCAACATTTCGGGGGTTAGCTGGGTTTAGAAGAACTTTTTACGTTTGCAATACGGAACGCACTGTCTAATGTACGTTGTTGGTCATACCAAGCAGTTAAAACAAATAGGTATTCACCTTTTTTAACGTCTTTGTCAGTGTCATAAGTTGTATTATCGTAGTTAATACCGAAGTAGTTAAAGTCACCTACGATTGGTTTTTCAGCCGCATCAGTAAATACAACTGGTTTTCCAAATACTTTTTCGGCTGGTGTATCAAAGAAGTTTGTTGTACCGTTAGATAATGTTTTGATAATGCTTACATAGTCTGCATAGCGCATATATATTGTAGCGTTGTCTCTATAATCTTCATGTAAATCAGCTAATGCGTTAATAATTGCTTGATACATATCTTCACCGTCTACCTCTTTGATCGAACCATTATAGAATGACATATGTTCTAAACCAGATTTAGGGCTTACAGCTAACGCATCTTTACGTTCTTTCGCGGCTAATCCAGACTGCAAGGCATTTTCTACCCAATTAACTAATTCAACATCAGAACCGTGGATAACTGTGTCTGAAATAGCAGCAAATACTTTAAATTTGTTTGTTGTGAACTTAACAGTGTCACCTTTAACTTGCAATTCTTTTGCAGTTTCTAAATCAGTAATAAAGTCATCATCATCTAAAGTATAAGATACTCTAGGAATTTCTAAACCTTTGATGTTTGTTAAACGCGCTTTTTCACGCAATTGGTTTTTAGCAAATGGTTCAGAAACGATTTCTTTAGATAATGTTTTTGGTAAAAATTTATCGCCACCTGATTCATTACCAGTAGGTAAAGCATGTAATAAACGTTGTGCTTCTACAGATGGTTTTTCAAATTCTGTAGGTAAAATAGCATGACGATAGAACTCAGCTTTAGCTTTAACTAATTTTTCATCATCATTTAAAGATTGATATGTTTCACCTTTATCTTTAACTTTCTCTTTTTCTTTTGCTTCAATATCAGAAACTTGGCGTTCAACGATTTCAAAACGTTGTTGTAATCCAGCTTTTTCAGTTTCTAATTGCTTAATATCATCCATACTAGCGTTTGGATCAGTTGCTTTTTGACTTAATTCTTCGTTTTTTTGCTTTAATTGTTGTCCAATCATACCTAATGATTGCTTTAATTCGTATAATGTCGGCATTATAGTTTTCCTCCTAGAAATTCATAGTTATTTTTAAATTTTCACATTCGCGTTTAATTTTTTCTCTTGTTGCTTTTTCTTCTTGTGACATAGTTTTTTTAGGTGTTTCAACCGAATCCAATGTATCTATATCATCGATTTTTGTGATTTTATCTACATCTTTTTCAATAACTTCAGGTACATGATTAAATCGTTTAAGTTGTTCTTTAGAAATACTAGCAGCCATTTCATTAGATTCTAGTATTTCATCAATAAATCCTTTCTCTAAAGCTTCTTCAGCAGTTAACCATGTTTCGTTATCTAATAATTGTTTAAGCTCTTCTTCAGATAATTTATCGGCTTTATCTAGATATGCGTGATTACTTGCTTTATCTGTTTTTTCTAGTAATTCAGCAGTTCTTCTCAACTCTTCAGCGTTACCCATGGTCATAACCCAAGAATTATGAATCATTAAAAAGCTATTTTTATGCATAAAAATAGTGTCACCGCTCATTGCGATAACACTTGCTATAGATGCCGCTAAAGCATCGACATATATATTTATTTTTGCGTTATGCATTTTTAACATGTTATATATCGCATGACCCTCAAAAACGCTTCCACCTGACGAATTAATATGAACATCTATCTCACCAACATCTCCCAATTCATCTAGCTGATTTTTAAAATCAGTCGCGGTAACATCAGATTCAAACCATTTGTCACTAACAATGTCACCATAAATAAATATTTCACCTTTATTACTTGCTTTTTTCTTCATTTGAAAGTACTTTGTCATCTTTTTCACCACCTTTCAATGATTTTCTTAGTTCAAGTGGTGTATCAATAGGATATAAATCACCACTGATGAGTGGTTTTTCTCCGCCCTCAACAGGAGGTAAATCTTCCCATTCTCTTATATCATTAATTGTATAATAACCACTACGTACAGCTTTAAAATAAACTTCTGCTTGAGTTGCACTATCTGCTCGTAGGTATGATTTAACATTAAATTTAAAATATCGATTCTTGTGTCTGTCCGATTTAGTCAAAAGTTTGCGGTTAAATTCTTCCTCATATTGTTTAATAATAGGTAATAATGTGTGTTGCAGATAATATCTATTTAATTCTTCGTTTTTACTAAAATTCAAATCCGATTTAGCATTCAAAAATACTGAAGGAATCTGAAAGACATTAGCCACACGTTCACGTGTCAAATTTTCACTTGCGACTATATCTTCTGAAACATATTTACGATCTAAAGGTTCAATTTCTACACCAGGCTCTTGGAATAAGATACCGCCATTTTCTTCATAGAAACTCCTGAAGCTTTCTAAAACCTCGGCTCTTTTTTCGGTACTAACATTCGTACCATACTTAAGCATAAATGAATCAGTTTTTTGCATTTCAGATAAATTAAACCCTCTAATAGCACTATCGAATTCTGTTGTATTTTTTAATACATCAATAGGGCTAATACCCTGAATCATGTTATAACCTACAATATGTTTGAAGTGCATCATATCTAAATTATGAACTATCATTTGCTTACCTGTAGCAGCATGTATCATGTAATACAATTCGTTTGAGTTATTTTCTATCGCCATTTCTACAACATCTGGATTTATAAGATACAGTTTTTCTGGTTGTTGATAAATATCCCTTTCAATTAAAACGTAAGCATTACCTTTTTCATTTCTTACCGTTTCAATTTGATTAATAAAATCAAAACTGTTCATAGAATTATTAGGTGATACAGTTAACAACTCTGAAACATCTGTATTAATTACTTTATAATCTTCATATAATTTAATCGGCATACTTGCAATTGAGTTAGATAACTTAGTAATTGCTGCAAATATTGTTTCATTTGTTTCTAAAGTATTGTTGATAATACCCCAAAAACTTTTATTTTTCCACGGTGAGAAATCATACATCTTATTCGTAGTTTTATCTACCCAATTATCAATTAACTTTCTTTTCATTTGAGTTAACAAATTCACTTTTCCAATCATTCTCACCCCCTTAGCTCATTAAGTCTTTAATGCTTATAAATTCAATTTTACCTTCGCCTTGTTCAGTAACAACTTTATTCATAATATCTGTATAAGTATTTAAAAATGCTGCAAAACCATCTATTTTACGATATCTACTTTGTTTAGATGGTAACCAGTTACCGTTTCTATCCAATTTTAATTGAACATTATTGATGTACCATTTCATTAATGGATTGTTATTAAAAATGACTTTGCCATCTAAAAACATCTCTTTTAAGTCCTTTAGAGCAGGGCTTAATGTATATGCTCCTTGTCTTGTTTCCTCTGTTTCAAAACCATAATTTTTTAACTCTTGATTCAATTTAAAAGCATTAGCTCTGTCATAAGTTATCTTTTCAACTGGATAATGTTCATTCATTTTTAAAATCCAGTCATAAACATCTTGATACTCAATATATGGCGTATCTTGTATTGTTAAATAACCTTCTTCTTCCCATTCTTTGTATGGAACTTTCTCATTTGAATATTCAACCTTATGCTTTGGTATCCATGAATGTGTTAAAACAGCTACTTTTCCGTTATCAAGTGCAAATGTAGCACAAGCTGCGGTAAAGTCTTCTGTTTCAGATAAGTCGTATCCAATTGTACATGGTCTACCTTCTAACTCATTTAAAGAAATAACCTCATTATTCTTTTGCAACGTCTGATAATCGATAAAGCTCATTTCATCATTATTTGCGAATATGTTAAAACGTTTTGTTATAAAATCTCCACGCTCTGCAGGAATTCTTTTAGCCTTTTCCCAATCTTCTTTCATATCTTCTATATCAATAGAAACACCCATATTAGGATTTGCCTTAATCCAATTTTCAGGATCATTTAAATCATCCTCATCATCTAAAGAAGCTAGATAATAAAATGTTCTTTCGTCTTTTAATATACCATTTAAATTATCTCTACCACTTTCAACCATATCTACTAATGGACCGTCTAATTGAAATCCTGCAGTTGTAATATATATTAATAATGGCTGTTTTCTAGATTGTCTAGAGTTTTTTATAACTGATATAAGTTTATAGTCTTTATATTCATGTATTTCATCAAATACACCTAAATGAGTATTTAAGCCATCTAATTTTTCACTATCAGAAGCTTGAGGTTCTATTTTTGAATTTGTTGCATCATGATGAATTGCATCTCTTCGACTTCTAAAATTTTTATTTAAAACTGGAGAGGCTTTAATCATCGTTTTAGATTCATCAAACAAGAGCCTTGCTTGTTTCATGCTGTTTGCCAACAAAACAACATCAGCACCAGGTTCCCCATCTTCAGAAGCACCATAATTCGTTAATCCAGATATCAATGTGGTTTTACCATTTTTTCGACCTACAAACACGACGCCTTCTTTAAATCGTCTAATTTTTGTTTCCTTATCTACCCAACCAAATAACGAACCTATAATAAAATGTTGCCACGGTTGCAATATAAGTTGTTTATAATCACCTTTTGATGGCTTACAAAATTTTTCAATAAATCGAATGGGCCTATGCGCTTTTTCCTCATCAAAAATCCAACGTGAATCATTTTTATTCAAATAGTCTAAATGTCTTTTACACTCTTTTATGACATATTCACCTGCAACAATATTACCTTTTGTTACTTGTTCTGCATACCAAGTCGTTAATAATTTGGGAGATGGTTTGTTCAATACCTTAATACTCACCAAAACCGACCTCCTCTTCAACTATTTTTTCTCTTTGTGCAGCTGTTAATCCTAAAGATTTCAACAAATTATTCAACGTTTGGACTGTTTTGGTCATTTCTATACTTAATGGGTTTTTTACTAAATTAGTTGCTCCACCTTTATTGGTATATTCATACATTAATTTTGAGTCTTTTAATTCGTCTCTTAAACGACAATAGAATTCATGTGTCTCTAAATATAAGTCAATTAAAATATCATCTGATTTTTGATAACCATCAATAAAACCGATTAATTGCTTTTTAGTCAATTTCATATTTTCACCCCTTTCATGTAAATGTGTTTCGCGTTGCAAGCGAAGGGCCCCCATCGGTACCGCCGAAAAAAATAAAATGACCTCTTGAGTAGGGGGGCTAATAAATTAATAGAATAAAATTTGTATATAATTTTTATCTAAATTTTTATTACTCTAACATTTCTATCTTTAATTTTCTTATTGTCATTTGCATGAATTTTATTGTGGCAACTATGACAAACCGACATTAAATTATTTAAATCCATCGCTTTACTAAAATCAAAGTCCACATAAACAATATGGTGTACTATCTTAGCGTCAGTAATAGTTCCATCATTTAAACATAGTTGACATAGGTAGTTATCCCTATCTAGTGCTATCTCTCTTAAGCTCTTCCAATCCTTTGAATGATAGAACCAATCAAACTCATAGGTATATCGTCCATGCTTATGTGTGCCATCATGTTGTGTCATCAATATCACCTCATCTCTCATATCAGCACTACATCATGACTATCGTTGTATTAGTTAGAGTTCATATGTAGTGCTTATATCAATCCACATAATAAAAGACACACCACATAAGGGATGTGCCTAGCAAATTAATCATAAGTATTTGATACTAACATAATATCATCAAATAATACGTCATATGCACAACCTTTGCACACGATTATTTGATTCCTGCTTGAATAGCTACTGCTTTAACGAAGTTTCTTCTTACTTTACCTGCAGTATTTCTATGCATGTGACATTCATCAGCTATTTGTTCTATCTTCATCTTCTTACCACTGTTCCAATACTTAAGCCTTATTACTTTCTTACTATCATCTGGTAACTGTTCATACACATAGTCAATAGCTGCCACCATCTCTTCTAAGTTACGTAACATCTTGTTGGTTAGCAATCGTGTAGCCATAAGCTCTGTTGTTCTTACTGGCTCTCCCTTTTGTAATGGACCATAAACTATGTTATTATCCACTTCTTTAGTTGGATTAAGTATCTCCATTCTTAACTTGTTAATCTCACGCTTATTAGCTTGATGGTTGTATATCTCTGACTCTATGTACTTAAATGTACCAGGCTTTATATCATATGATGTACTCATGCGTATCCTCCATTACTTCTTAAATCTTTCGTACTCTTCAAATGCTTTATCAAAATCTATATCATTCGATAACGTAATGATTGTATATTTCAACGCTTCTATCTCATCGTCTTTCTTTAAATTAGATATCAGTGTAAGTATTGTGATACACGCTAATATAATTGATATGATAATCCAGAACATTATTTACTCACCTCATAATCCTTAGGATAATCACACACATCACTTGCCTGTAATCTAATAATCACTTGCTCTGTAATATATTTACTTAATTCATATAAGAATATGATTGTTAGTGTTTTAAGTATTCTCATTGTTTGCCTCCAATGTTCTCTACAATTTCTTTGATTGCTACATAGTCTGGTGCGAATACTCCTGTAATATTTGCGATTAACAAACATATCCCAAAAGCAGCTGAAATGATTGATACAAATCCCATTACAAATGCTATACACTGATATGTTTCTTCTGCATCTTCATCCCTTACTTCACGTTCTGGAATGATTTTCTTTTTATTTTCTCCAAAAAATGAAAATTCTTCTCTTTCAGGTACAGTCACATAAATTTCTTTATTGATGAACTTCCAACCTATTACGATTAATGCTATTGCAACAGACAATAAAATAGCTCCAACAATGGAATAAATTAAACTTTGTACAAACACACCATGAACATAAGTTTCAAACCCTTTTTCTCCTGCACCTTGTAAATACTGTCCCACTTTATCTAAATAATTTAATATTTCTTTATCCATTTATCTCACTGTCCTTTTCTTTAAAATAATTAATACCCCTCAACATTTCAGCTACTTTTTTGTCACCAGCTAATAACTCAGCCTCTTCCTTACTCTCTGCCTCCACAACTTGATACGTCTCATTGTCCTTAGCCTTAATGACGTCTGTGAAAGGTTGTCCGTTGTGTTGGATTGTTCTGATTAGGTATTGCATATAATCACCCACTCACTCTTTCCATTTTCTTATTCATATATGGCAAACGGTCATAAAATTCTCTTGCTTCTGTTTTCCAATAAAAGTATTCTTTATGCGACTTACCTTCATCATCGACCCACAGTACATTCCATTCACTCATGCTAAATGTATCTGTAATATCTTTAATTAGTCCTAACATTCACACTCACTCCTTGCCTAGCATTCTTTTTATAATACTTTTAACCCATATGAATAATCGTTTAATAAATAATCTAATTCTCAATTCCAGGTATAGTTTTAAAGTTGGGTTAAAGTAATTTATTTTATATCGTGTCATTTCCTCAACACTTCCTTAACTTTAGTGTAGATATCCTTCTTACACGTATCCTTTGTCTTTGTCTGCTGTTCCATCTTGCCTTGCATGATTACGCTCCATTTTCTTTTTGTATGCTGTGATTAGTTGGTCGATAGTGTAGTAATTATTAGCAATTGCAAAGGGTAAGAATAAATTGTTAGCGTACCAACCATCATATATTTCATTTATATCTGACATGAATTCATCAACCACATCTCTGTTATTAAAGTTTATTTCTACTCTGTCTAGGTATTCATAGAAAATACCATCTTCAACATATTCAAGGATTTCTTCCATATCTTCTGCTTGTTGATTAGCAATACTCAAACCAAATGCCAACATGTCTGCCAATTCATCTAATTGCACGTCCAATGGTTTACCTGGATTCTTCTTCCAATTCTTAAACGTTTCTAATGTGTTAAACCATTCAAAGAATTCAACCACATATGCTACTTTACTATCCTGTAAATTAAGTGTTGGTATTCTACTGTCAAAGTCCTTTTGTATCTGTAATAACTCTTTCAACTGATCTACTGTAATTGTGTTAGTCATTTTTCATTCTCCCTTTTTCAAAATCCAACATTGCTTGCCTTAGCACTAGTCCTGTACGTTCAACTCTGGTTTCTGACACAAAATCAAATCCATACTCAAGATTTTCTTTTTTACGTTCTTCAAGAACTCTTATATACTCTTTACTTAATGCAATTAATGTGTCTAATGCGTTAGTCATTTTGTTTGTCCTCTCCTTCTAATCTATCTAATGCAATGTTGTATATTTTTAGCACTGTTTCAAATTCAGAATCTGTTAAATATGGAGTTAGAGTCTTTTAGCCATTGATAAGAAATCTCTTACATTTTCATTTGCTATTTGTCGTTCCATCCTGCTCGTCCTCCAAATCGCTTAGTAAGTTGCTAAATTCGTTTGTGTTGTCTATCTCACACATTCTCTTGAAAACTATCCCATATGCTTCATTCATATACTTACTAGCTGTACCTTCTTCTAAGTGGTAACCGTAAATAAACATTTCACGTAGTTCATCTTTTAGTTTCTGCCAATTATCTTTCATCTTCTCCACCCTCCAACCTATTCATATAGTTAATCAATGCGATATATCTATCTACATTCGGATTATTCTCTGCTTTTTGGCGAATGTGCTGTGTAAGAGCCTTGTATAGATTTTTAATATTCTGCCACTCGTCAAAGTAAGTGTCAGCTTGTAAACGTAAATCGTTATTCTCACGTTCTAACCTCTTATTATTGGCACGTAGGACTGCTATATCATCAATCAACGTGTCTCGTTCTGCTTTGTATTGGTCGCGTTGTTCTTTATATATTTTACTAGTACATCTAAAATGTCTGATAGCACTCTCTGTATCAGTAATAGAATCAACTTTTTCTGGTCCGTGTTTTCTCATAAAAGCTAATAATTCTTCTTTTGTCGGTTCACTCACTCGCCATCACTCTTCCTTATAATTTCGTGTATTCCATATTTTAACTAACCTATCTACGCTATCTGTTTTAACGTGCAACCATGTAGAAGGTTGTAATTTACACTTAGTGTTAGTACATTCTACCAAGGCTTTGTCGAAACTATATCTTAAATCTGCACGACCTCCACAAAACGGACAAGGTTTTAATAATTCCACTCGCCATCACTCCTTAGTAAATGTGGGTATTGATAAATATCACCTATAATTTCTAATGATTTTGAATCATTAATAATGTAATGGTCATAACCACCATTATAAAATTCGGTTAGCACAAACCCTCCATCTAACCATTTGATTAAGTAAACATCACCATAAGAATCTTGCACAATATCTTTATCGTATATTTCTTTTCCATGTTTATCTTTAAGCCCCGTGGACATCATGACAGTTCTATCTATCGAACCATTCTTATTAATAATGTCTAAATCTTCCATGTGATCAAATCTAATTGAAAAGCTATCATCATAATCTTCTCTTATTCCATAACTCATACCTTTACCTGGCATAATATCTTCTCTTTCTGCGTCCCACTCTCTAAACTTAGGTATCATCTACTCCATCAGCCCTTTATCTTTTGTCCAAATAACTTGCGGCTCTGGTTGCAAAATAAGCATTAATGTTTCATCGTAATATCCTCCATTATTACTTAGCACTCCATTAATTGAATGGTTGTTATAACTCTCAATAAATAACCCATCATTTCCAATTAAAAGTATTTCATTTAACTCTGTATCTTCATCAATTTCTTCCTCGACTTCTACAGTGAAAGTTTCAGTTAAAGAAACGTGGTCGCATAGCATATCTTCGTTTTCATCAAAATGTACTGCATCGCCATATCTATCACCGCAGAATGATCTTTCATGCATATCATTTTTCATCGCCCACTCAATCAACTGTGGTAAGTTTAGTTGTTTCTTAGTTTTGATTTTCATTCTTTAACCCCTCCATTGCTATACGATTACTTTTAATATCCTCACGAGGCACAGCGACTATAATGCTATGATCATTCACATATTTTAAGTAGCCAATAATCCCGTGAGCTTTTAATAACTGTGCTATTTGAATTGTGTTCATTCCGTTTGTATTCATTCGATAACGTATGTTGATTGTGTTTGAAAGTTCCATTACTTATATCAACTGCACATGTCCAAATGCATCAGTTTTCACTTTTGGAAACACATCATATTTCATTTGTTTACAAACATATAAGCTACATTTATAAGGTGGCTGAGGTGTACCATCATACAACCATGGTCGCTCATTTATCAGTTTTTCTTCCAGTAGGTTACTGTATGCATTTTTTTCTCGCTCTTCTCTTTCTTTCATTCGTACTATCTGTCTATATTCACCTAGCTTCATCCCTTCAGGTGCAAAGCATGCTTCTTTGATTGTCCATCCTTTATTTCGCACCAATCTTTGATATATACGTTGCCAACTCACACCATTAAGATTAGCTTGTTCTAAATACGTATCAGGTATTTCATACACTTTACCTCTAATGCTCATCGTCTCCATCAGCTGTACCTCCAGTCCATAATTTTTACTTTGTCAAATTCAATAAATTGTCCATCTAGATAATCGTTCTCGTGCATTCTCATATCTTCATCGATAGCTTCTTCTATATTGTGATTTTCGTAATGATCATACACAGGAATCTCCACTTGTCGTTCAAATATCGCGTCATATCTGACTGTGATTGTTTCCATTTTTTTCATCTAATCACCTTCTATATCTAAATAAATTACTATCTTGGGCTCGTCTGCATATTTCTTAAAACTTTGAATTTCGACAATTTGATTATCATCTTTCCATAAATGACCATTGGCAGCATCAAGTACTGTTTTAATTAAATTATCAATATCTGGTTTCGTTCTTTTGTACTGACCTATCATTGCCACACGTTTTTTCTTACTCCAAGATTTTAATAAAGGGAAGTAAAATTCTATAATTAGCTTGATTGGCTTATCTATCATTAACATTGGCATTTGCCATCTCAAATTTTCTTTGTGCGCCATATAGGATTGTGGCATATAGGTTTGTACAAACTTCCCTGTATTTCTAAATCGTGGTCTTGGTGATGATACAGGTACATCTACCTTTAATTCTATTTTCTCCATTTACTTCACCTCGCAAATAGCAGGCCGTGTACGGCGTTCATGTAACTTTTGGATAAATAGGTCATAAACTTTCTTTTCGTCCCCATTTGCCCACTCTATGAGTTTCTGAGCGTATATATCTGAACACTCAAGATTTTGTTTAATAAATTCTCTTGTAATCAAAATTTGATACCTCGCATTCGGTAATCTTCTCCCTCCATTTTGACTAATGTTGTATTCGACATCATACGACTAAATATACGTTGCATATCCTTATTTTTACTCAATTCTTTTATATTAAGGTTTGTCGTAAATATATTGTGTTTTCCAACTCTAGATTCAATAAATTCAAACATTTTTCCTGTGGCAAATTCATTCATATTAATACCAAAGTCATCAAACACCATTAAATCTACATCACTTATAATTCTTGTTAAATGATATTCCGTCATTTCAGATTTGTTATTATAAGTATTCTTAATCGTTGAAATGAGTTGAGGTACGTTCATATATAAAACTGTGAAACCTTTCCGCTTAACTTCGTTAACAATACTCATTGATAAATGAGATTTACCTGTACCAAATGTCCCTTGTATCAAAAGAGATTGTTTATTATCCAATGTGAAGTTGTTGGCATATCTTCTACAAAGATTTTTAGCATATTCCAACGTTTCTGATGTAGGGATATAATTATCGAAATTTACTTTAGATAGATCGTCATTGATAATAGATTCTCTAAATATCCACTCTGCTTCTTTGCGACGTTTATTTCTATGATAGTTTTCCGTAGTTTCTTTCGCTAATTCAATCATTTTACAATCACAACCATCTTTATATTCGTAACCACTATCAAACTTGTACCAGTCATATATACGACCACATTTTTCACACTTAATACCAAACTCTTGATCAATAATTTCATTTTTAGGTTTAACTTTGTTCGCAACATCACTGAAAGATTGCATATTATCCCTCCCTTAGAATGGTAAGTTTTTCATATCTACTTGTTTAGCATTGTCAAAAGCATTTGCATAAGGGTTGTCCTCAGCGATTTCATCACCCTCTACATACTCATTCATATAACTTTGATTATTTAAAAATGTTTTAGGGTCTTTCTGATATTGTTTATCTTTTATACTGCTTACATATTTTCTTGTTCCTGACATTATCTGTTCGAATGTATGGTCTTTTAAGCATTTTTTGAATTTCGGATAACTTAACTTCTTATCTTTCTTTTTATCGTAAAGCTCCCACCACTCCTCAAAACGCTCACGCGTAACGTCAGTTGCGCTATTATTATTTATACTTGTAATATTTACTCTTGTATTATTATTACTTGTATTATTCTCTTTAACATTTGTGTTAATAGGGGTATTAACAGAATTGTTAAGAGGGGTCTTATCATTTGTGTTAATAGGTCTTAACATTTCTGTTAAGGGGTAAATCTTTCTTTGCTTGATTTCGTTTCTTTCTCTAACAATTTCAACACTGAGGTAGCCACACTCTTTTAAATTAGCTATACGTCTTGATATTGTTACTTTTGTCACTTCATACAACTTAGCGAAATAACCATTGCTAGCCGTACAGTAACCGTATTTATTACTAAGTGATGTTATTTCTGCAAACAATATTTTTTCGCTATCTGTCAACCGATTATCGTATCTTACATTTGCTGTAATTATTGAATAATAACTAGGTTGTTCAGTCATTTATAATCTCCTTTCTGGTATAATTTTTCTGAATGCTTTTGCATCGGATTGGAGGTGGAATTTATGGATAATCGAAATGAAAATAATATTGAAGACAATTATCTTCGTAGCCTAGAAGAAGATCAGTTACTTCGAAACCATCAATACGATTACTTTTCTAAAAACTTAGAACACTATGAATGGAAAAGAGATTTGTATATGATCAGTAATTCACTTGTCAATATTGCTTATTCACTTTGCTCAGTAACCGATCAAAATCAATATATTCATTACTTAACCACTCTCAAACATCTATCAGCATCAATAACAGTAATGTGCGAAGGGATTATTAGTTATAAAGGTTATGAAAAGTATTTAGAGCTTTCTTTAAAATCTCAACAATTTATTCAGGTGTGTAAAGAGGTTCCATCTCGCAATAGCCAAGTAAAGCTTTACGAGTTTTTCGAGCGTCTTCTCGATACTTTCGAAGCATTACCGACTCCAAGTTCTTTTCGTTAACACTAATTAACTCTGCTAATACTTTATTTTCTTCTGAAACAGCAAAGCGAAAATCAAACCACGATGTTGCTGTCGGATGTTTTAACATCATCTCGTATATCATTGAACTAATAGATTCAATATTGGTTTTTGTAATTTCTATTTTTATTAATCCGAAAAGGAAATCTAAAACTTCTTTTTCGGATTTTAGACTTTTAATGTCATTCATTTTAATTTTCTCCTCTCAGCATCTTATTCAGTCTTGCGTCTACATCCACCCAACTATCTGTTAAGTAGTATTTATCATTAAATGTGTTTATACCTATTTGATGCTGCTCTGTGTGATGTTTCCTACATAAAGCAAGCACTTTATTATTAATATGATCTATCTTGTTTCTGTTACGCCCACGACCGACTGCTTGATAATGTGCTAGATCTGCACCAGGCTCGCCACATATTACGCAGTGTCTTGTTATTGTCGCCCAATAAAGATAATTTTTATCTTCTTTCATTAATTCACTCGTCTTATAATTTAAAGGAATCGCATTTGTAAAAATCCATTCAAACATCACTTCTATAATCTGTTTAGCTATTGTTCGTGTGCAATTTGCTAAAGATATGCGCTCCTCGTAGCCATATAGGAACTTCACATAATCTTGAAACATTTGCCTCATATAATCTCTAGGTTGTCCTGTATGGCCTTCTATATCGTTACATAATGCGAATATTAATTTGCGTTGTTGCCCAGTGATAGCATTAGGGTCTATCACCGAACAATCAACATCAATAGGTTGGTTTAAATCCAATAGTTCGATAGCTTGTTCTGGTATTTCTACGCTAGTAACCACTACATCATACAAGCCGTCATTTCTTTTCTTATACTTAGTGATTTTTGACAATTAAATCATCCCAATCAGAATGGCAAATCTGATTCATCTATATCAATTGGGCCATTGGCATTTGCAAATGGATTATCACTATTTGAATTATTACTTGAAGTACTAGTATTGTTATTCTTTTGCTCTTCTTTAATTTCATACTTTTCAAAAACTGCTGTACCTTCAAATTTCCAAAAGCGTTTTAAAACTGTATTCCATTTTTCTGTATAGTCGTTATATTCACGTTTCAATTCAATGTTGATAGGTTTTCCAATAACATCTCGTTCAGTAAAACTAAATTGACCATTATTACCTTGAACATCTACTGCTTTTAAGAAAGTGAATAACCAGTTTTTAGCAAAGTCATTAGATGTGTCACCATTGGCAAAGTGTGTAAACTCGCCTTCTTCTTTATGTGAGAAAGTAATTGCAATTTGTGGATGTCCATTTTTAGACTCTTTTGCTTCAAAATTTTTAATCTTTACACTGTATTGTCCTGGTTGCATATAGTTACCGATTTCTTGTGCGCCTTGTAAATTTAAATTAAAGTTCATAATTAATTACCGTCCTTTTATAATTTTTAGTTTCCATTTCTGATTGCATCTACTACGTCGTTAATACTTGGGTTAATAAATTTCTTATTACTTATCGTTACGCTAGGTGAATGCCTTATCTTTGTTTCAAATGTTTCTGATGGCTCTGCATTTAGAACATATTGATACTTTACTTCTCCACCTTCTTCATAGTTTTCAATTAACATTCTTGCTAATACATCGCTTTGTGAAAGTACTGCTTTACGTATCTGATCTTGCGCTTCTAATGTGACAATTGGATTGATTATTGCACCATCGTCATTTTTCTCTTTGTTAATGCCTTCATGACCCGACACAGCGAAATGAAATTGATATTGTTCTTGGAATTTAGCCACCAATCTATACATACTTACTATGCGCTTAGCCGCCTCTCCCCAATCGTTAAATGTTGGTTTTTTAGTAGAACCTTTCATTACATCTTCCATGGTCATATCACGCAGTTTCTGCAGGGTTTCAATTACTACTACATCAATTTGTTTACCTTTATCTCTTAAAGCTTGTATGACTTGCGGCAATGCTTTAATAACATATATAAAATGGTGATAATTCTTAATCGATACAACTACTCCATCTTCCGAAACAGTTGTCCCATCTTCATTTATATCTAAAACAAGTGCGTTTTTATCTTTGGTTAAGAATGTTGTTTTACCAGTTCCAAACTTGCCGTATATAGCAAATTTGTAGTATTTATTTGCATTCTTTTCACTAATATCTTGAATATGCAACTTACTAAGGATGTCGTTGTTTTCACTCATCTATCTCACCCTCAAACTTTGTGTTTGTTTAATTTCTACACCTGGCACTTCATTGTTCTCTTTTAAATGTTTTAACAGCGCTTTTTTATCTATCTTAGGAGCTTGTGATAACCAAAAATCTTTAGGTATATGTTTTTCATCTATAACATGTAAACTAGGAGGATTGTTTTGGATATTATAACTATTCAATGCTGTTTTGAATTTAGTCTTACCTGTTGCTTTCATTGCTTCTTTTAACGATTCTTTCAAGCGATCAATACCGTTTTTATTTGTTGTTTTACGTTGCTGCAATCTTTTAATTTCTTCATCGATTGTTTTATTATCACTCTCTAACGATTTGATAACTGATACATAGCCATCTGCTTTTTCTTCTAGTGCATCGTTAATACTTGCTAAAGTGTCATTTAAAACATCTTCATCACCTTGTTCAGCTATTAAGTCGTAAACTTGTTTGTAATTATCGGTTAAATTAAATAATGTACTCATTTAAATTCCTCCTACCATCTCATTACTGCACTTATTACTCTATCTGCTTCATCAGTGTTTTCCTCTAACCAATGGAATACTGATTGTTCTAATATTTCTCTTGCAGTATTCACACCTAATTCTTCATCTGATACTAAAATTTTATCTATCACTTCATGTTGTAATGTTTCGATAGATATATTAACTTCGAATTGCGTTATCTTTTTAACTCGTAAAACAAATCGGAATCCTTGTACATTTAAAATTTTCTTAGTTTCATCATTTATCTCGTAATACATTGACGAATCCTCCTGAACTTGTGTATATTTAATTTATACACATTCTAAAAAGTTTGATTCGACTGTTAAGCGCTGTAACGCTTAGCGGTCTTTTTTTCTGCATAATATGTGTTCCAAAACACATAACTACCAATGTAGCTTGCGATTGCAAATACAACGCTGTAATGAAAATCAAAAGTTATCATTGAAAAAATCATTGTGCTTAGTACTGCTGTTGACCACGCTAAAATGTGTCTCATGTTATCCCTCCTTATAAATTTGTTTCTTTCACAAAAATATTTTGTTCTATAAAATCAATTGCTGGTTTGATCTTGATGTAGCGTTTGTTACCTTTTCCAAAACGATACATACAAGATTCTTGAAATTCTTTATTTGAATAAACATGTTTTTCTAAATCATTTTTTGAAATACCACTTACTTTTATAAATTCTTTTGCATCTGCAAATCCGATAAATTCCATTTCAATCTCTCCTTTTAAAATTAATATTCGTTCATACAATAATGTTTGGTACAATTAAGTTATCGCTACTGCGATAGAGGAGGGTGATATTAATTAAGATTTTCCTTATAGTTATTTGCTCGATATTCATTTACTATTATTTAAAATTAATTATTACTACTTTATTCAGAATTGATAACGCTAGAACTTATATGCAATTGCACGAAGACTTATTAAAATATTTCTCTACTATCGATAATGGAATGCATTATGATATAAATGATGAAGATACACCTGTCGAATTGAATAAGACAGTAAATAAAATCATTCGTGATAGAGTTATCATTAATAGATATACTTATGGTCTTACTAGTGCTTTAACAATCGATAATATTCATCTACGTCGTGATGTTGAATATGTTGCTTTGTCTCTGAATGATACTTATCAAACTGAAAGGCATAATTTATATAAATACATCTGGCCGAAACAAGCTGTAATAGAAACCTTCCAGTTACCGTCGAGATTCTTAAGTTTTATTTTTCCTCGAGTTAACGGAAACAAGTCTTTCTTCAACTTTATAACTTGGTTGATCAGTGTATTAATAACGGTTTTCAAATCTGATATCAAAGAGTTCCTAATTGCACTTTTTTAATCTTTTTCAATTTATAAAAAGCAATTAATAGCGATAATTAACAATAAAAAGTTAAAAATGATAATTGCTATATATAAATAAAAAAGGAGCTTAAAAGTTCCGCATATATCAATGAGCAAATTTCTTAAATCTTTCCAAACTATCTTAAGTAATTCTTCTTGGGGTAGTTTTTTATCATTCATTTGAGTTCCTCCTTTATATCGTGTTACGTGGTATAATATTTTCATCTCCTTATGAAAGGAGGTGAGTTTCTTATGGCTAAGAATCCACCTAAAGACGGACGTCGTAAAGGTGCGGTGAAAAGTCGTTCTCAAGTTAAAAATCCTAAAACGGGACGTTATGTTAAACGTAATTCTGATACTGGTAGATTTATGGACATGAAATCAGATTCAAAACCGTTTAAAGGTGTTCGCAAAGAACATTAACTTGAGTGGAGCTACTCTAATTCATTTAGGGTGGCTTTTATATCGTTTTGGGCAATCACTTGATTAATCACAATTGAAAGATTTCCAACTAATATTTCATCATGTTCTTCATAGCCAGCTTCATACATCATTGCGTGCAATAGCTCATGAATTAAAATTTGCTTTTTTCGTTCGAATGATAATCCTTGTTTAAGTTGTATGAGACTATCTTTATAAATACAAAGGCCTAAACAACTTGGATCGTTATCGACATCTTCAATTTGAACTATTTTGTATTTAACACCGCATACGTCTATGTTCATTCCATTTCCTCCTTAAATGTTTGTTCGATTGTGGGTGTTAAACTTCTTCGGCTAAAAACTTATTAATAAAGTATTGCTGCCCTTTACCTGTCACCTTAGGTGTCTTACTAATTGATGTATGACCATCTGAATGTGTGATTGATGTTTCCTTGATTTCGAATAACTCACGTTCCATTGAGTATTGAGTTGGCATGTTATAGTCGATGCCTTTACGTTTGATTAGGAAACCATTTTGTCGTAACCATTCAAATAATCTACGTTGTCCTATATTCACACCGTTTTGCTTAATAATCTTTGCTAACTCCCCAACCAATATTGAAGTTTTAGTAGTTGCTACTGCGTCTGCGAACAACACTTTAGGTTTATCTTTTTCAATCTGTGTTTCTAACTGATTGATTGTGTTATTAGCCATCTTAAATGCGCGTTGCATTATCATTTCTGGACTATTCCATGCTTTCTCTACTTGTATGAAATATTGTCTTGCTCGTTTACCGGGTTCGCTTCGTTGAATCATTGCGATTTCTTTTGCAGTGTCTAATGTTAGTGCGTGGTCAATATAGTGAGTCATATTGCCTTGAGCTGTTGCTCTTTTTTGAGCGATAGCTGTATAATCTGTATTTTCTTCAAATCCGTATTTGAGCATTCTTGGAAACCAATCTTTATATGCAGTTTTAACTTCTAATGCTTGGTGAAGTTCTCGACCACTGATTGCGATTTCTCCATTTTCTTTTTCTTGAATATTGAACATTCTTGATATATTTGATTTGTTTTGTAAATCTTGCATAATGTTTATGCTCCTTTCTGCTATACTCCTTATAAGGAGGTGAAATTTATTTATGAATATTAAAGATTTAAAATCTATAGATGTGTTGTTGAAAAAAGTTTGCAATGAATTGAATTCTAATCATTATTATCAAATCGTCTGTAACTACAAAGGTACTTTTGTCACTTTGGATTTTGTCCTTCCATTTCTATGGAATGGTGAGTTTTATTGTTCAGAGCCTAAAACCATTTCTTCCATCCGTGATGATAAAGAAGTTATCTATATGAATATAGATTCTCAATATTACTCGATTAAAGATGGGTCTATATTTAAGTTCAAACAATTTATAAAACATTTCGAAAATAAAGAGACTAATTATTTAATGCTTTATCTCTTGGAAAATAAACAATTTTATAAATTCGACAATCAATTTAGTGACTTTGTTTATAACATTGAATCTTTAGATAAAAGTTGGAAATTACCAATTACTAAAGTTGATGACGATTTAGAATTCATTTCTTTACAATTGGTAGAACCTGAACAAAGTTAGACTCGTATTCTAATTTTGCATGTACTAAATTAAGGACCGCGTATGCTTCTTCATACGTTGGTTCTTTTCCTTTTATAGATTGTAAAATTTCGTTGACAAGATTCTGCGTGTCTTCGTCATAGTATGTTTCAAAAGCTTGTTCTTTTAACTTGTAAAATTTGAAAAGTTGCTCTCTACTTGGTTTTAATTCTTCCATTTGATTACCTCCTTATTAAGTTGTTTGATGTTCTTTTTCTTTAAATGCTAAAATGATTGATTTCTTTTTATCATTCATAAATACGAAATTTTCGTATTCGTTACCTAAAAAAATATCATCGTATTTAACATTAAAAGCGTTCATATATTTAGAAAGCAAACTATCTTTTATGTTAGTAGAATCTTTTTCCATGTTTTGAATAGTACGTGATGAGACTTTAAATAAATCTCCCAACTCTTCTTGAGTTAATCCGTAATCAGTTCTCAACTCTTTTAATGTTTTCATTTGCTCACCGCCTTTCGGTAATACTAATATAATACGAATTTTTCGTATAGTCAACATAAAATACGTTTTTTTCGTAAAAAACTTTACTTTAATATGAAAATTTCGTATAATACGAAATAAGGAGGTAATAACCTATGAATAAAGAACGCAACAGAATAATTGCCAATAATATAAGGAAGTATTTAAAAGAAACTGAAATGACTCAAAAACAGTTAGCTGAATTAATTGATATTAAACCATCTACATTAAGTGATTATTTAAACTTACGCTCTAATCCATCACATGGTGTAATCCAAAAAATAGCTGATGTTTTTGGTATAGTTAAAAGTGATATTGATACTACTTATAAAGAAGATAACGACATCACAACTGTGTACAATCAACTCACACCTCCACGCCAAGAAAATGTGCTCACTTATGCTGAAGGGCAACTAAAGGAACAAAATAAAGTAACTTCTATAGATGATTACAAAGATGTCAATATTAACTTATACGCAGCAGCTGGATTAGGTACGATGAACTTCGACAAAGAAAATCTTATTGAACAAGTTAGGATGCACGTTACTGAAGTACCTAATGAGTATGATTTAGTTGCTAGAGTTACTGGTGATAGCATGTACCCCTTCTTTAGAGATGGAGAAATCATATTTATTAAAGAACAACACTATTTGACCGAAAATATGATTGGTTTAGTAGAAATTAACGGAGAAGCATTTTTGAAAAAAATGTACAAAGAAGACGATCGTTTAGTATTAGAATCTCTGAATAAAGATAAAAATGAAAACGGAAAAGCACTCTATCCTAAGTTTTACGCTGATGAATTAGATGATGTGCGTATTATAGGGAAAGCAATTTAAAAAATAAATTTTATAAAAAAAAAGATATAGTTAGGTTTTATTAACAGCGTCTAAGACGCTTTAATATAAATAATTTTAGAGGAGCAATGTAGAATGGATATACCAAATAGCGATATCGAAATTCGTCCTTCACTAAGTAATTTGCAATTCTATATAGGACAAACTGGTAAACCTGAGCACGATCCGTTACTAAATTTCTCGTTACTTTACGAACATGCAGAATTAGGGGTACGTTTCACTCTAAGTGGCTTAAATAGAATCAATAACCCTTATAAGTCAGATAACGAATTACATTTAATGATTCTTTTATATGATAAAGTTGGCGGTATTGGTTTTGATTTACGTAATTTTTGGACATTAAAATTAAATAGTGAAACTATGAAAAAATACTATGAAACAGTCCAATTCACATTATATAAATTTGAACCGAATAATAGAAGTTATGATTTTACTAATATCTATCAACAGTTAAAGATATTGGTTTTACCAGAAGAAATTGATAAAGAAGAAATTGATAAAGAAACATTTATGAACTGGATGACATGGCCACAGCACAATGAAATATTAAGTACTAAAATACCTATATACCATCGCAAGGAGATTGAAAATGATTAATCCTATTCCAACCTCTCATGAAGAATTTCTGAGAAGAAGATATCCGAAGGGTGATATCCCGGTCAATTTTAAAATAGGTCATCAAAACGAAAAAGATGATACAATGGGACTGTATGATAGTGATTCTGGAGGTGGAGACATGAGTAACTATGTAACTAGAGAAGAGTTTAAAGAAGAAATGCGTGCGATGAGAAGTGATATGAATAATAATTTTAACAGCATTAGAACTGATATGAACAATAATATTAATAGTTTGCGTTCAGAAATAAATGCTAATGCTAATAATTTGCGTATTGAAATGCAAAATTCTATTAGCAAACTACCAACCAACTCAGATGTTAAAAATATGCTATTAGAAAACAACAAGGAGTTAGATAAAGAGGCTAAGCAAAATAGGAACACAATAATAGGTTGGACTATCGGCATAATCGGTTTAGGTTTCACAATAGCTAAAAGTCTAGGTTTGTTATAATTGAATATTGTAAATTAAATGTTATAATACTGGTATCGAGGGTTTCAGACCCACCATTATATGATTAGAGCTTTAGGCTCACTGACGTCTGTATTATGCAGACGTCTTTTTTATGCAATTTCACAGGGTACCTAGTCCCCTTTTTTACACTCTATTACATTTGACCCGTTGAGAGTATATAAGTTACATCAAATTGATTAACAGCGTCCTAGTGGCGTTTTAATATAAATTAATAGGATAAACACATATGCTGAACTTTATTGAAACATAACGAAACCACGGATAAAAAGCCGTGGTGATAACAATTTTGAAAAAATGTATTTGGGCAGTTAAGGAGGTGTTTTCATGGAAATAATCGAATTTAGTCATGATAATGAAACTTATACTTATATAGTAGAAACAGTATCAGGTATAAGATTTTCTCATACTGTCCATATAGATATGCCATTTAAAGAAGTTACAAATGAATTGCTCCAAAGAGAGAAAGAAATTGAAAACCAGCATGAAAAAAAATAAAATTCATAGGGGGGCTAGTAACATGAGTGAACAGGATCAAATTAATTTAAACGAATTAAAAATCGTTTTCCCCATTATAATTGTATTTTTTGTATTAAGTATTTTAATTTCATGACAAAGGAGAATCATAATGAATACATTATATAACTTAAGAAACAAACATTATTTAGACATTGAAGAACTAACTAATAAGTTAAATAAAATTTATGGTACAAAATATGAAGTCCACCAATTATGGGAATGGGAGAATCATAAAAAAGATCCCAATATGAAAGATGCTCTTATACTTGCAAACTTTTTTAATACGTCTTATGAGGAATTTCTAGATAGTAAAATGCGACAAAGACAAAAGGAAATTATGGATGTTGAAATCAGAGATGTTAATAAATAAAAGAACAAGTTGATTAGCAGTTCTATATTAACAACAGTATTTAATTAAGAAATAATATGAAAAATGTGTGGGGAATCAACTTAATTAGGAGTGATTCTTTGAAAATATTAAGAAAAATATACAAGGATGATAAACCACTTTATCAAGTTGAAACTGATTTAGGTTTAATAATAAATGTTACTGTTTCAGATCATATGTCAAAAAATGAAATTAATGAAGTTATTAATCTCGTAGCACAAGATGCAGATAATAGGCTAAAAGATAGTATAGAATAATGATTACTACAAAAATACAATCGCAAAATGAATGTAAAAATATAATTAATACTATATAAGGCGGTATACATGTTGGAAAACATTTTCAGTACTCGTTTAAAAGAAATGATGAAATCTCACGACTACAAACAAATTGACATAGTCGAAAAGTCAAAAGCTTATGCTGAAGACTCTGGTGTAAAACTCACAAAAACTTTTATAAGTGATTGTGTTAATGGGAAGATTGTTCCACGACAAGAAAAATTAAGTTTACTTGCTAAAACTTTGAATGTAAGTGAAGGATGGTTATTAGGCTATAGCATTCCAAAAGATAGAAACAACTCTGATAATATGATAAATAAAATTAGATTGAACGTTCAAGGATTGAGTAATTCTGAACTTGAACAAGTTAATAGTTTTATCGAATATCTAAAATTCAAAAGAAAAGTGCCTAACTAAATTAGACGATGGAAGTTGATGATATTGTAAGTGAATATAATAAAGATAAAAATTATAAGGAGGTGTTTAAAATGAAAAGATTAGTAAAAAAAGCTATTCAATACATTGTACTAAACGTAATTTACAGTATTGCACGAAGAATTTTAGACGATCGAAAAAAGAAATAAAATAAGGGTACTCTATTACCCTTATTATTTTTTTTACTTTTTTAAGGAGGAATCGATAACAATGTCGACATTTACAGTGACAAAACGTAAAAATAAAACATCAACATCATGGCAATATGATGTTAAACATCCCTCTTTTAAGTCTGGTAAAAAACGTAAGTCTGGTTTTAAAACTAAAGCTGAGGCTACGAATGCAGCGCAGCAATTAATCAGGGATTTAGAAGATGGAAACAACTTAGAGAACAATAAAACTTTTGAAGCATATTATAAAGATTGGATGGAGATTAAAAATAAAAAACACGTTGCTTCACAACAATACTATTGGTATGAACGTTCACTAAAACTATTTAATGAATGGTTTGGTGAAAAATACTTAATCAACAATATTAAACGTACTGATTATCAAAAATTCTTAAATGATTTTGGTCAAGGACGTACAGATGAAACAGTAAGAAAAATAAATGGTTGTTTATCACCTTGTCTGAGAGACGCAGTATATGACGGCTATATAAAAAAGGACCCTACTTATCAAATTGATATTAAAGGGACCAAAAAAGCCAAAGAAGAATCTACAAAATATATAACTATAGACAATTATCTTAAATTGCTAGAATATTTTAAATCTCGAGAAGAACAGAGTTATATTTTTCTATATATTTTAGGGATAACAGGAGCAAGATATAGTGATGCTATTAATATGACAAGTGTCGATTTAAATAGTAAAGAAGGCATTATACATTTGAGAGGTACAAAAACAAGCAATGCCGATCGTTTTGTAGAAGTAACAACTAAGGATATTTTATTAATTAAATCCAAACTCGCTAAACAACCACAACGTGTTGATGGTAAATTATTCAAATTAAGTCACAACGCTGTAATAAAATCTTTTAATTTCGCAAAGAAACAAATAGGATTAAAAGATGAATCTATTACCCCTTATGTTCTCAGACATACTCACACATCGTATTTACTTTCTAAAGGAATTCCTGTTGAATATATAAGCAAGCGTTTAGGACACTCTAGCATATCAATTACACTCGACACGTATTCTCATCTACTAGATGAACATAAAAAAGAGCAAGGTCAACGTGTCAGAGAATTATTCTCTTGACACATATTTGACACTTGCTGCCTTAAAAGCCTTGTATATAAAGGCTCATGTATGGAGACGGCGGGATTTGAACCCGCGTCCAGAGGTCCTGATACTAACCTTTCTACGTGTGTAGTCTATCAATCAATTTCGCATGATGGTAGGAGATAGACAACCAACATCATACTAGTTTGATTCATCTCTTCTAGACAGACTTCAAACGGCAGTGTCTAGCGTATCCTACTTAAGGTTGAATCGCGTTAACTGCACATAGGAGATGCAGTTAGGCGATGCAGAGTGCTATTAGGCAGCTACTGCGAAATTATTGTTTGATTTGCCAGTTATTATTAACTGTGTGTGTTGTTGCGGAGACAACCCTCCGACACGCTTAATTAGCTCGGGGGACCCCTGTCGAATCCAAGAACGTCCCCTTAATATGAAATTAATGTACTTTCTGATGTGTTAACACTGTGTTTACATTTCAGAAAGCACATTTAATATTACCAAAGATGGAGACCTTTGGCAATATTTTCGCTTAATAACGGGCTTTCATTGCTCTATCTATATCACGTTTTACTGCTTTTTCTTTCAATGCTTGGCGTTTGTCATATTTTTTCTTACCTCTTGCAACACCAAGTAAGACTTTACAGTGGCCATGTTTTAAATAAAGTTTTAATGGGATGATTGAGTAACCCACTTCTCTTGTTTGGTCACCAAGTTTGTTAATTTCACGTTTGTGAAGAAGTAGCTTACGTGAACGACGTGGATCATGGTTAAATCTATTACCTTCTTCATATGGTGCAATATGCATATTCTGAAGGTAGATTTCCCCGCGATTGACTTGCGCGTAACTATCTTTCAAGTTTGCACTGCCACGACGAATGGATTTAATCTCTGTCCCTTGTAACACAATGCCCGCTTCAATCGTGTCCTCAATAATATAATCATGTCTCGCTTTACGATTTTCAGCTAATGTTCCAGGTGATTTTTTCTTTGGCATTGAGTTTCACCTCTTTGTTGATTTATTTTTTCTTTTTACGTGCTTTTCTTTTAACTTTCTTGTCTTTGTAGAAAGGTTTGTGTTTGGTATTACCATCACTATGTTTCTCTTTGTTACGACGGTTTTTACCTTTACGTTGGTTTTGCTTTTTGCCCTTTTGGTCTTTAGAGCTGTCTAGTGATTTACCACGTGTTTTTGCTTGTATTGTCTTACCACGCGCTGGTCTTTGACTAGCGCGATCGTTATTTTTAGGTAATGGCATACCTACAATTTGGAAATCTATCATGCGTTCATCTACATCAACGTTTATGACCTTGATCTTAACTGGATCACCGATGCGAAATACTTTAGCTTGGCGTTCTCCAATCATTGCCATTTGACGTTCATCAAAGTGATAGTAGTCATCTGTCATGTTAGACACGTGGACCATACCCTCAATTGTGTTTGGCAATTCGATAAACATACCAAAATTGGCAACTGAACTGATGATACCTTCGTATTCTTCACCTAAATGTTGAATCATATACTCTGCTTTTTTCAGTTCATCTGTATCGCGTTCTGCTTCAATGGCACGACGCTCACGTTGTGAAGTATGTTCTGCAATTTCTGGCAGCATATCTTCCCATTTATTTAAAGTCTTATTATCCATAGATTTTTCTATAAGGTATTTACGGATTAATCTATGCACGATTAAATCAGGGTAACGACGGATTGGTGAAGTGAAGTGTGTATAGTATTCAGCTGATAATCCAAAGTGACCTAAATTGATATCATCGTATTTAGCTTGTTGCATTGAGCGTAGCATCATTGTTGAGATAACCATTTGTTCGGGTTGACCTTCAACTTCTTGTTGAATTTTCTGTAATGTTGAAGGATGGATATCCTCTCCAGTACCTTTAATCATAAGTCCGAAATTAGTTATAAAATCAAAGAATTGACGTAAACGATCTGATTTTGGTTGTTCATGTACACGATAAATAAACGGAACGTCTAATTTGTTAAAGTGTTCTGCAATCGTTTCATTGGCTGCAAGCATAAATGATTCAATTAATCTTTCGCCTTCTCCGCGTTGTCTTAATTGAACTTCAGTTGGAATACCATCTTTATCAACTAATACTTTTGCTTCATTAATATCAAAGTCAATTTCTCCACGACGTCTACGCATGTTAATTAATCGATTTGATAAATCTTGTGCGAGATCGAGCATTGGTGTAACTTCTGCATAATGATTGCGTGTAGCTGCATTCTGATCGGTAATAATTTCATTCACTTCATCGTAAGTCATTCGATAATTAGAGTGGATAACACTATCAAATATTTCGTGTTTCACAACTTCTCCGCGTTCATTCAATTCCATTTGACAACTTAGAGTTAATCGGTCTACATCAGGATTTAATGAACAGATTCCGTTACTTAAACGATGTGGAATCATTGGAATAACACGGTCTACAAGGTATACACTAGTTGCTCGACTATAGGCTTCTTCATCTAATGCAGAGCCTTCTTGAACGTAGTAGCTTACGTCAGCAATACTTACAGTCAATTGTGTGTGACCATTGTTTAACTTTTTAATGCTTATTGCATCATCCAGGTCCTTTGCATCCGCGCCATCAATGGTAATTGTAAGTTCATCACGTAAATCTCTGCGACCTTCTATTTCATTTGGATTGATTTCTTCTGGTACAGCTTTTGCCTCAGCTAACACATTATCTGGAAACTCTATTTCGATACCATGTTGATAAATAATAGATAAGATATCTACGCCTGGGTCATTTTTATGACCGAGTATTGCTGAAATATGACCTTCAGGATTGTCTGTACCATCTGCATATTTAGTAATTTGTACTAATACTTTATGGCCATCAACTGCACCTAAATTTTGACCTTTAGGAATAAAGATATCTTGCATGATACGTTTGTCATCTGGTAATACGAATCCGAAGTGGCGTGCTTCACTGTATGTTCCAACAACTTGCTTTACAGAGTGGTCTTCAATGGATTTTACTTCGCCTTCTACTTTACCTTTATGCTCACCTTTCGAATTCTGGATTTCAACAGTTACGGTGTCGCCATCCATAGCACGATTAATCTTGGTTGGTGGGATGAAAATATCTTCCATATCCTCATCTTCAGGACGTAAGAATGCAAATCCTTTTTTGTTTTGACTCAATTTTCCTCGAATCAATTTAGTTTCTTTTGACTTAGCAGATGCTTTACGTTGATATCTATCTGTCTTCGTACGTTCAATTAGACCAACTTGTTCTAGTTCAACAAGTACTTTAATTAAATCTCTAAATGAATCTGCACTGCTTAAGCCTAAGGCATCTTGAAAATCAGACACTGACATCGGTTCATAATCTGGTTGTTTGATTATTTCTTCAATGGATTGTTTTAAATTCATTATGCCCCTCCTTTCTATATTTTCTACGTTTATATTTTAATTTGACCAATCTAATGATTCTAAAAATTGATATACATCTTCAAATACTAATTCCTTTTCTTTATCTATTGTAATTACATGTCCAGAATTAGCATACCATTTAATTGCTTTATCATCAGATTCGCTCTCGTTGTATATAATGTTTGCAGAATCTGTATTTATCATTTTATCTTGTTCAGCTTGAATCACTAATAGAGGATCCATAACTTCATCTATATGATCACGTACATCTTGTATTTGACCTTGTAATTCTTTTAATGTGTCAGTTGGATGAAAGGCAGCCATTTCTGACTCAATTGTGTCTTGGTCTTTGCCTTCGTATTTTTTAAAATTACGTGCATAGTCTAAGACGCCTTCAAACATAGCACCTTCTGTCTTAATATACATAGGTGAACACATGGTTACAATACCCTTTACATCTCTATTTAAGCTTAATTTCAACGCAAAACAGCCGCCTAAAGATAAACCTACTACAACAATTTCTTCGTAGCCCTTTTCAACTAAAAAGTCATAGCCATCTAATGCATCTTTATACCACACATGTGGGCTAGATTCGAGAATTTCTTCAGGTGGTGCGGCATGGCCTTCATATTGTGGCGCATAGCTCGTATAGCCCTTCTTCTGTAAAAATCGACCTAATTGACGGACATCTGCAGAATTCCCAGTAAAACCATGTAACAATAACACAGCTCGAGGACCTTCTTCAAAGAAGAACGGTTTTGGTAGTTTGATTTGCATTGTGATTCAATCCTTTCGCATATGCTTGTATCAATATTACTTTAATAATTATTAATTTACTAAACCAAATCAATATAGAGTCCTACTCTATACATTATAAATAAAAAAGCCCGACTTTTACATTGTCGGACCTTATATACCCAAATAACTTATGCCTAACATTAACAAGAAGAAAATGACAGACAATACAATTGTTAATCTATGCAAGAATAAATCGATGCCGCGTTGCTTTTGTTTTCCAAATAACTGTTCGGCGCCACCACTGATTGCACCTGAAAGTCCATTACTTTTACCTTCTTGGAGTAACACAACAGTTATTAATGCAATACAATCTATAATTAAAAGTATGATGAATAATGTATGCATGAAAATTGTCCTCCATTCATTATATACGAATCGCATTATATCACACGTTCGTTGAATTTAGCAAACTTCTATCTATTAAATGTACTTTTACGCTTTACTGAAACGACAAACATATAAATTGCTAATAATAATGACATCACTAATACTATCGTTAATGGGAAAATGTTGATTGTTCCCTTAACATCTAAGATAGCACCATAAACTGAGCCTATATTAATTAAGTTGTATAATATTTGTGATGTAAATACTGCAAACATAAACCACCATAAATATGTGTGTCTATTCCAAATTGCAATCACACCAGCTAAATTAGCTAATATATACATTACGCCAGTAAATTGAAAGCTATTTCTAATTGTACCAATCGCATTCTCTGATGGCTGTTGACCACTATTAGCTAACATTTGTTTAACTACACTATCGTCTAATATCACAAATAAATGTATTGCATAAAGTATTGCGATAATTAAAGAACAGTAAGCAATCATATGAGCAGTCTTGGTTTCCCTTGATTTTGCTTTTGCCTCCATAATAAGTTCGTGCTCCTTCTTTATATTACATCTTTAATTATATCAGTTTCAGACCAAAATATGAATAAATTAAATAGCATATATAACTTCAATTGAAAGTGATATCAGTTCTATATAAATAATGAAATAAAGTGATTGACCTATAAATACGACATAATGCATAAACACACAATAATCTATTTGTATTCGACTTCGTATCACCAAAAATAAAGAGAGCCGATTGAAATCCTTAAATTTCAATCGACCCTCTATTGTCTAAGATTTAAATCTTAAATTTAAGCGCGTGAACTCTCATTTATGAAATCTTAGCTTTATTATTTAGATAAGTTATAGAAAGATTTAAGCCCGTCAAACTTGCCTGTTTCGTATAATTCATCTTCGATACGTAATAATTGGTTGTATTTTGCAATACGGTCAGTTCTTGATAATGAACCAGTTTTGATTTGTCCAGCATTTGTTGCCACTGCAATATCAGAGATTGTAGTGTCTTCTGTTTCACCTGAACGGTGAGATACAACTGCTGTGTAACCAGCTTTTTGAGCCATTTCAATAGCATCAAATGTTTCAGTTAATGTACCGATTTGGTTAACTTTGATTAAGATTGAGTTACCGATACCTTTTTCGATACCTTCAGATAATTTAACAGTGTTTGTAACGAATAAATCGTCACCTACTAATTGAACACGATCGCCGATACGGTCAGTTAATACTTTCCAACCATCCCAGTCGTTTTCATCCATACCATCTTCGATTGTGATGATTGGATATTTGTTAACTAATTCTTCTAAATAGTCAACTTGTTCTTCGGCAGTACGTTTTGCACCATTTTCACCTTCGAATTTAGCATAGTTGTATACGCCATCTTCGTAGAATTCAGAAGAAGCACAGTCAAATCCTAAGAATACATCTTTACCTGGCTCTAAACCTACAGCTTTGATTGCTTCTAAGATTGTTTCAACAGCGTCTTCAGTACCTTCGAATTTAGGAGCGAATCCACCTTCGTCACCTACTGCTGTTTCTAAACCACGGTTTTTAAGGATTGATTTTAAGTTGTGGAAGATTTCAGCTCCCCAACGTAATGATTCTTTGAATGATTCAGCGCCTACTGGCAATACCATAAACTCTTGGAATGCGATAGGAGCATCTGAGTGAGAACCACCATTAACGATGTTCATCATTGGAACTGGTAATTGTTTACCATTGAATCCACCTAAATATTTATAAAGTGGTTGTCCTAATAAATCAGCTGCTGCACGAGCTACGGCGATTGATACACCAAGGATAGCGTTAGCACCTAATTTACCTTTATTTTCTGTACCGTCTAATTGAATCATCATTTTATCAATAGAAACTTGTTCTAATACTGAGAATTCACCTTCTACGATTTCTGGTGCGATGATTTCGTTAACATTTTCAACAGCTTTAGTAACACCTTTACCTAAATAACGTGATTTGTCTCCGTCACGTAATTCAACTGCTTCATGTTCACCAGTTGAAGCACCTGATGGAACTAATGCGCGACCAAATGCGCCACTTTCAGTTAACACTTCAACTTCAACTGTTGGGTTACCACGTGAGTCTAAGACTTCGCGAGCGTAAACATCTGTAATAATTGGCATGTTTATAATCTCCTTTTTTGTAAGTAGTTTAGAAATATTAAATTTCATCTTCATTATAGCTATTAAAGCCATAAATACAAGTAATTTAATTGTCTATAAATTTAGCAAGATGTCCTATTCCTCAATCTATTTTTTAAAATAAAATTAAAGTCACAGAACATCTTGAAATTTCTATAAGTTAGTCCTGTTAATTATTCATGGTTAATTAGTGATTCACCAGTCATATCTTCTGGTTGCTCAACATTTAATAAGTCTAATAATGTTGGGGCCAAATCTCCTAATCTTCCCGTTTCTCTCAATGTTAATCCATCTTTAGTAACGATGACTGGTACCGGATTTGTTGTATGCGTAGTCATTGGTTGATCATCATCTGTTAGGACCATATCTGAGTTACCATGGTCAGCAGTAATAATCGCTTGTCCACCCATTTCGATAATTTTATCTACAACTTCTCCAAGACATTCATCAACAGCTTCAATCGCTTTGATTGTTGGTTCTAGCATTCCACTATGACCTACCATGTCAGGGTTAGCAAAGTTTAAAAGAATTAAATCTAAATCACCTTTAGCTAATTCTTCTAATAATGCATCTTTAACTTCATAAGCACTCATTTCTGGTTTTAAATCATAAGTTGCTACTTTTGGAGAATCGATTAAACGACGTCTCTCACCTTCGAACTCATCATTTCTACCACCACTCATAAAGTAAGTTACATGTGGGAATTTCTCTGTTTCAGCAATACGTAATTGCTTTAAGCCATTGTTCTGCGCAACTTCACCAATCGTATTTGTTAGATCAACTTTTTCAAACACAATTTCAGCGTCTACATTATCATTGTATTTAGTGAAAGTAGCATAGTATAAGTCATTTACACGGTCAACTTTGAATCCATCAAATGCCTTATCTGTGAAAATTTCAGAAAGTTGTCCTGCTCTATCTGGTCTGAAGTTGAAGAAGATAACTGCATCTCCGTCATTCACACCATCATTTTGATCAGCTACAACGAATGGTTCAACAAATTCATCTGTTAAATCTTTAGCATAGTTTGCTTCTACACCTGCTTTAGCAGAATCGAATTTTTCACCACCAAAGTTGCGAATAGCATTATAAGCTTTTTCTTCTCTATCCCAACGTTTATCACGGTCCATTGCGTAATAACGACCTGAGATAGAAGCGAATTGACCAATGCCAATTTCTTTGAATTTAGCTTCTGTTTCTTCAATATATTTCAAGGCAGATTTTTGATCTACGTCACGTCCATCTAAGAAACCGTGAACATAAACTTTTTCTACACCTTGTTGTTTCGCTAATTCTAAAATAGCAAATAAATGTTTATAGTGACTGTGAACTCCACCGTCTGATAATAAACCAAAGACATGTAGTCCTGAATTATTATCTTTAACATGTTGCATTGCATTATTTAATACGCCATTGTCAAAGAAATCGCCGTCTTCAATTGATTTATTGATACGAGTTAAACTTTGATAAACAACACGTCCAGCACCAATATTCATGTGTCCAACTTCTGAATTACCCATTTGTCCTTCTGGAAGACCAACATCTAAGCCACTTGCTTCGATTTGAGTTGTTGGGTAGTTACTGTAGTAACGGTCAAAATTGGGTTTGTTAGCTAGTTTTACGGCATTGCCATGCTCACTTTCTCTATTTGCAAAACCATCTAAAATAATTAATGCAGTTGGTTGTTTTGCCATATTATTTTGCACCTTCCAACAATTGTACATAATCATCTACTTTAAGAGATGCGCCTCCAACTAAAGCACCATCGATATCTGATTCAGCCATGTATTCTTTGATGTTGTTTGGTTTAACACTACCACCATATTGGATTCGAGTTGCATCTGCTACTTCTTGGCTAGCTACATCAGCAACTGTTGTTCTAACAAATGCACACATTTCGTTTGCATCTTTAGCTGTTGATGATTTATCAGTACCGATAGCCCAAATTGGTTCATATGCAATTACAACTTGTTTCAATTGTTCTTCAGATAAACCAGCTACTGCTTTCTTAACTTGTTCTCCAACAACTTCATTTGCTTTACCGCTTTCGCGTTCTTCGTCAGTTTCACCAACACAAATGATAGGTGTCATGCCATGATTAAATACAGCATGTGCTTTTTTGTTGATTTCTTCATCTGTTTCATGGAAAATTTCACGACGCTCAGAGTGTCCAATAACAACATATTTAACACCTAAATCAGCTAATGCTACAGGTGATGTTTCACCAGTAAATGCACCATTATCTTCAAAATAAGTGTTTTGAGCACCGATTTGTAGTCCTTGTGCTTTACCATCATTAACTGCTGATACTAATGCATCTAATTGAATAGTTGGTGCACAAATAACAGATTCTACTTCATTTGTATCAGGTAAAGTTGGTAATGCATCGATAAAATCTTTTGCTTCTTGAACAGTTTTGTTCATTTTCCAGTTACCTGCGATAATTGGTTTTCTCATTATATTACACTCCTATTAGTTAAATTATGATTAAATCTGTAACAGCCCTTTAATCAAAGTTTCTCAGTTATGAGTTGCGTGTATTATTTATCAGCGATTGCTACTACGCCAGGTAATTCTTTACCTTCTAGATATTCTAATGATGCACCGCCACCTGTTGAAATGTGACTGAAATCATCAGCATAACCTAAAGAAATCGCAGCTGCAGCTGAATCGCCACCACCAATGATTGTATTAGCATCTTTAAGTCCTGCAATTGCTTCACAAACACCAATTGTACCTTTAGCGAAATTACTTAATTCAAACACTCCCATAGGTCCATTCCATACAACTGTATGTGCGCCTTGAAGTTGTTCTTTAAATAGTTCAACTGTTTTAGGTCCAACATCCATCGCTTCTTGATCTGCAGGGATGTCATCAACTGAAACTTCTGTAATTTCAGCATCGTTTGAGAATTCTTTTGCGACTTTACAATCTACTGGTAATACAATTTGATCTCCAGCACGTTCTAATAAGTCTTTTGCAAAGTCAACTTTGTCTTCTTCTAATAAAGATAAACCAATTTCTTTACCTTGTGCTTTGAAGAATGTATATGACATACCGCCACCAATAAGTACTTTATCTGCAATGTTTAATAGATTAGTGATGACACCAATTTTGTCAGAAACTTTAGCTCCACCAAGGATAGCTACTACTGGCTTCTCAGGATTTTCGACAACACCGCCGATATATTTAATTTCTTTCTCCATTAAGAAACCTGCAACTGTTTCTAAATTAGATGCAATACCTACGTTTGAGGCATGTTCACGGTGAGCTGTACCAAATGCATCATTTACAAAAACATCACCAAGTGAAGCCCAATATTTACCTAATTCAGGATCATTTTTAGATTCTTTTTTGCCATCAACATCTTCGAAACGTGTATTTTCTACTAATAATACATCGCCTTCTTTAAGATTATTAACAGCTTGTTCAAGTTGTTCGCCGCGTGTTTCTGGTACAAACACAACGTCTTTACCTAATTTTTCAGTTAAAGCTTCTGCAACAGGTTTTAAAGTTAATTCGGCTTTATCGCTTTCTTCTTTCACTTTTCCTAAGTGAGAGAACAATACAACTTTTCCACCTTCATCAATAATATACTTGATAGTTGATAATGCTTGAACGATACGGTTGTCGTTTGTGATTTTTCCGTCTTTCATCGGCACGTTAAAATCAGCGCGGACAAGTACAGTTTTACCTTTTAATTCTAAGTCAGATACAATTTTTTTAGCCATCTAAACTTCCTCCTCTTAATGGAACAATAAAGTAAAATAAGCGGAGAAGCGTTTGTGCTCCCCGCTTACTCCTAAGCCTATTGCTAAAATTTAATACAGCACACTGGCTTGCTAAATTAATTTGACATTAATGATTATTTAGCTTGAGTTGCTAAATGTTCTAATGTACGTACTAATTGTGAAGTGTAAGACATTTCGTTATCGTACCAAGCTGCAACTTTAACTAATTGACGATCGCCAACAGTCATTACACGAGTTTGTGTTGCATCGAATAATGAACCGTAAGTGATACCAACTACGTCAGAAGATACGATTTCGTCTTCAGTGTAACCGAATGATTCGTTTGAAGCGTTTTTCATTGCATTGTTAACGTCTTCAACGCTTACGTCTTTTTCTAATACAACTGTTAATTCAGTTAAAGAACCAGTAGCAACTGGTACACGTTGCGCACCACCGTCTAATTTGCCGTCAATTTCAGGGATAACTTTACCGATTGCTTTAGCAGCACCAGTTGAGTTAGGGATGATATTTTCAGCAGCTGCACGAGCACGGCGTTTGTCACCTTTAGCATGTGGAGCATCTTGTGTATTTTGGTCACCAGTGTAAGCGTGAATTGTAGTCATAAGACCTTCAACTAAACCAAAGTCATCATTTAATACTTTAGCTACTGGAGCTAATGAGTTAGTAGTACATGAAGCACCTGAAACAACTGTTTCTGTACCATCTAATTCGTTATGGTTAGTGTTGAAAACGATTGTTTTCAAGTCACCAGTTGCTGGAGCTGAGATTAATACTTTTTTAGCACCTGCATTGATGTGAGCTTCTGCTTTAGTTTTGTCAGCGAAGAAACCAGTACATTCTAATACTACATCGATGTCTAAGTCACCCCATGGTAATTTACTTGGGTCTGGCTCAGAGAATGATTTAACTTCTTGACCGTTAACACGGAAACCGTCTTTTTCAACTTCAACTTCTCCAGTGAAGCGACCTTGCATAGTATCATATTTTAATAAGTGAGCTAACATTTCGTCATCTGTTAAGTCATTTACTGCTACTACGTCGATTCCTTCAACGTTTTGAATTCTTCTGAATGCTAAACGACCAATTCTACCAAAACCATTAATTGCTACTTTTACTGCCATTAAAATGGCCTCCTTTAAAAATGATATTTAAAAAGTGAAATCACTTTTTAGTACTATTGTTTGCAATAACTCTAGCCGCACCTTCATCTGTAATTAATACAGTGTTTTTAGGAGCAATTGATAGGTAAGCTTTAATTGCTTCTCCTTTTGATTTACCCCCTGCTACGGCAAAAATAAACTTCTTCGACTCAAGATCTTCTAATTGTAGTCCAATCGTTTTCACTTTATGAACCACATCGCCTTGATCATCGAAATAATATCCAAATGCTTCTCCTGAGGCATTGTGATGTTGAAGTTTATTTATAACTTCACTAGGTGATTGACGTCTACGCGCCATCTTCAGCGCATCACCAATGCCGTGGATTGTAATATTGGATTCTTTAATCTTTTCAAGTGTATGGATGACTGAAGGTTCTAACATAAGTGTGTTATAAGTTGTCTCACTTACATTATCAGGAACGTATAATGTCGTATAATCCCCGCCGGTTTGTTGCGCCATACTTGCCGCAATTGTATTGGCTTGATAAACAACATTTTC
>NZ_JXCF01000259.1 GCF_000875895.1 Staphylococcus gallinarum | reverse complement strand
TTGTACATTGAAAACTAGATAAGTAAGTAAAATATATAGATTTTACCAAGCAAAACCGAGTGAATTAGAGTTTTAAAAAAGCTTGAATTCAAAAAGAAATAATCGCTAGTGTTCGAAAGAACACTCACAGATTAATAACATTTTGGGTTTTCAAACAACGACGTTGTATTGGAAAACAAAAAGATTAAGTTATTAAGGGCGCACGGTGGATGCCTTGGCACTAGAAGCCGATGAAGGACGTTACTAACGACGATATGCTTTGGGGAG
>NZ_JXCF01000258.1 GCF_000875895.1 Staphylococcus gallinarum | reverse complement strand
AATAAGGATAGCCATGGCTACAAGAATATTACTATACACTCCAGAAGAATAATTTATAAATTCCAGAACTAGTTTACGATTAATCAATTGTAGTGACAATAAACCTCCTACAATTGCTATACCTGTTCCCTCTGATAAAAAACTTGTGAAATTTAGCAAACTCATTCCAGAAGCAACTTCTTCTTCAGAAAGACTACTTGATACTATTTTTGATATAACTGTTTTAGTAAAAGATAATCCG
>NZ_JXCF01000257.1 GCF_000875895.1 Staphylococcus gallinarum | reverse complement strand
TCTTTCGAACACTAGCGATTATTTCTTTTTGAATTCAAGCTTTTTTAAAACTCTAATTCACTCGGTTTTGCTTGGTAAAATCTATATATTTTACTTACTTATCTAGTTTTCAATGTACAAAATTTAAACATGGTGGAGACTAGCGGGATCGAACCGCTGACCTCCTGCGTGCAAAGCAGGCGCTCTCCCATCTGAGCTAAGCCCCCAATATTAAATTTGAAATGGTGGGCCTAAGTGGACTCGAACCACCGACCTCACGCTTATCAGGCGTGCGCTCTAACCAGCTGAGCTATAGGCCCATTTCGAAAATGAATACTTTAATGAGCATTCAAAACTGAATACAATATGTCAATGTTATTCCTCTTATCATCTTCTAAAGAAGATGTTCCGAATATATCCTTAGAAAGGAGGTGATCCAGCCGCACCTTCCGATACGGCT
>NZ_JXCF01000256.1 GCF_000875895.1 Staphylococcus gallinarum | reverse complement strand
ACAAAGCGTAGGTAGTGAGTTTATTCCTACATTGTTGAAGATTACGCAAGATAAGGCAACATTCGCCAAACACTTAACAACTCAAAAAGAACATGCTAATGAAGTAAATAAACATTATTTCAATCAGCAATTATTAAAGCGATAAATGAATTAAAGCCATGGATAGTACGATTTGTGTAGAGAACCAAAAGCGGTCCTACCTTTGTTATAAAACAATCAAAAAAACAGCAGTGAAGGCCAAAGTTAAAGGCTAACACTGCTGTTTTTTGATTTGGAGTAAACGGATTGTTGCTCATGATATCGATTGAATGAGTTAAAGTGAGGCGCATTATTTTACTGGCGATTTCTGATTCGCATCATTTAAAGTGAGATGTAGCATGATGATAATTATAAATCGCCTGTTAAGAATTGAGCTTTACCATTAAAGAAACTCCAGTCTGAATCCGTATTTTCCACTAAGCTAATCATGATATCTTCTGTGCGAATACCTAATTGTGTGTTTAACGCAGAGACTAGATTGTGATAAAAGTTGGTCTTTTGTGTTTCTGTACGTGGACGTGTCACAAGTGTAAAGACAAGGACTTGATCAGAACGTTCAACACCTAAACCAGTGTCTAGAATTTGCATTTCATAGTCTTCATGTTGATTAACAATTTGATATCTGTCGCCTTCAGGAGCTTCGAAAGCTTCCAACATTACGCGATACGAAATATCTAAAATGGATTTAATTTCGTCTTTAGTTCTTCCTTTTAACATATCGATTTTTATTAGTGGCATGTGCTGATCACCTATCCTTATTTGTTTTTTGCGAAATGAACTATCACAATATTAACGATTTATCATTCCTAATACCCTAAATTGTGTAAAATAATTACCCAGGAAATAAGCATTTGTGACATATTAAAGGACGATACATTTTATTAACGATTTGGTAAGCCGATTATTTGAAATGTATTACACATGAGCGTAATATTCGTTTGGTCTTAATTTTTATTAGCTTGTTAAGTAAAGAGTTAAGCGTATAAAAGATACATGAGGAGCGGTAATATGTTCGAACAAACTAAACAATATATTAATGGGCAATGGGTTGAAAGTCATAGTAACGAAACAATAGATGTAATCAATCCAGCAACGGAACAAGCATTTGGAAAGATTGCGAAAGGGAATGCGCAAGATGTTGAAGATGCAGTTAATGCAGCAGACAGCGTATACTTAGAATTTAGAAATACTACTGTTGAATACCGTAAAAATTTATTAAACGACATCGTTAAAGAATATGAAAATCGTAAAGAGGATTTAGTTAAAGCGATGACTTTAGAATTAGGTACACCAGTAACTGCTTCAGAAAATGTACATTACGAAATGGGATTATCTCATTTTAAAGCTGCGAGAGACGCATTAGATCATCTTAACTTTAGAGAACGTAGAGGAAATAATGTAGTCATTAAAGAGGCTATTGGTGTTTCTGGTTTAATCACACCTTGGAATTTCCCAACGAATCAAACAGCATTGAAACTTGCTGGTGCATTTGCTGCTGGTAGTACAGTTGTTTTAAAACCATCTGAAGAAACACCATTTGCTGCAATTATCTTAGCTGAAATCTTCGATAAAGTAGGCGTGCCGGCAGGTGTGTTTAATTTAGTTAATGGTGACGGTATGGGTGTAGGTAATCCAATTTCTGAAAATGAAAAAATTAGAATGGTATCTTTCACAGGTTCTGGTAATACTGGTAGTAAAATAATGGAAAAAGCGAGCAAAGACTTTAAAAAAGTTTCACTAGAATTAGGTGGTAAATCACCTTACGTTATTTTAGCAGATGCAGATTTGGATAAAGCGGCAGACGCTGCAGTGCATAAGGTTGTAGATAATTCTGGACAAGTTTGTATTGCTGGTTCAAGAACAATCGTTCCGGAATCAATCAAAGATGACTTTATTGCAAAGGTAAAAGAAAAAATGGCTGCCATTCGTGTTGGCGATCCACAGGATGCTAGTATCGAAATGGGACCTGTTATCAATGAAAAACAATACAATCAAATTCAAAAATTTATTGAAATTGGTATTGAAGAAGGCGCAACATTAGAATTAGGTGGATTAGGCAAGCCGGAAGCATTAGAAACAGGTTATTTTGTACAACCAACGATTTTCTCTAATGTAGATAACAGTATGACAATTGCTCAAGAAGAAATCTTTGGACCAGTCATGTCTATTATTACTTATAATGACATTGATGAAGCAATTAAAATTGCGAATGATACGAAATATGGTTTAGCTGCCTATGTATATGGTTCTGACATGGATACTTTACAAAAAGTAGCAACTGCGTTTGAAGCGGGTGTTATTGAAATAAATGAATATCCAAGAAGTGCAGATATGCCATTCGGTGGATATAAACAATCTGGTATTGGTAGAGAATGGGGAGACTACGGAATTGAGGAGTTCTTAGAAGTTAAAACTATTTCAGGATTCTTCCAATAATTTTCATCTTTTACTAGCACCACACATATAAATAGTAAAAATTAATTAAAGAAAGCACACATACATGAAGTACATTACATACTAACAAATTAATTAGTATGTAGCGTCTATCGATGGATGTGTGCTTTTTTCTATAATGTCTTACTATGAACAATATTATAGCAAGATAAATACAATATCTTAGAAACGAAGTTAAAATAGAATACTTTGCGCTCAAACAGATTGGTAACACGATATACAACTGAGAGCCACAAAGGGTTTGGAAATGAAATGGATTGCGTAATTGAATTACTAAATTACATCATATTCATTTTTAATAAATCTAACACACCACTAGAACTGCCAGGGAAAGCAAATACCATTTGATTTAATTCTTGTGCTGTAATTTGTTTGTTGACAATAAATGTGAGCAAGTTAATTAAATCAGGCGCATCATTAGCATAAATTTCAGCACCAACTAGGTGTTTTTGTGAATCTAAGACAATATCCATTTCTGCTGTAGTTTCATTTTTATATTCGAATAGTAATTGTTTGCCAAATGGAATTGTTTTGATTGTATATTGATCTTCGTTTTGTTTAGCTTCTTCAACAGTTACACCAATTTGTGCTAATCGCGGTAATGAATATAAGACAGATGGAATAGCAGGGTATGCAATTGCTGAAGTAGTCATACCAAGAATATGAGCTGCGATATAATTAGATTCAAATGTTGCAGTTGGTGTTAATTTAGGAATTACTTTATCCAACACATCTCCACTCGCGTAAATATTTGGTACATTTGTTCTTAAATATTCATCAACTTGTATACCTTTTGCACTGTATTCAATACCTAATTTTTCTAAGCCGATACCTTCAATATTTGGACGACGACCAGTTGAATCTAACACGTAGTCTGTCTCAATACTTTCTCCTTTAGCTGTAGTTACAATATAACCAGCATCTGTTTTACTTACTTTTTCAGGTGAATCTTCAAGATGGAATTGAACACCTTCATTAGCCAATTTATCTATTAACTTATCGACATGTTTACGGTTGAATCCAGTTAATGCTTCATCTGTATGATGGATGATTGTTACTTCGCTACCATTTTTAATAGCGATTGAAGCAAATTCGATTCCAATAATGCCTGCACCTATAATAGTCATGTGTTTAGGGAAATGTTCTAATGATAAGAAATTACGACTATCAAAAGTATGTTCTGTACCTTCGATTGGCAATTTATTGCTGTGTTGTCCTGTTGCAAGAACGATATAATCAGCAGTAAGTTGTTGTTCGTTTACTTCGATTAAATGTTCGCTAACAAGTGAACCTGCACCGTGATATACATCAATACCATATTGAGTAAACATATGTTCTAACGTACCTGATAGTGGAGAGATAACTTGTTGTTTATAGGACATAAGATTTTCCCAGTTTACAGATAATTGTTCTTGATTAATGATATTAGGATAACTTTCAGCTGCTTCTAATATTTCGTAAGGGCCTTCTAATAAAATTTTGGCATTACAACCATAGTTTGTACATGTCCCAGCAATCTTATCTTTCTCAATAATAGCTACTGATTTGTTAGCTTGCTTTAAAGTTAAAGCAGCATGCCATGCTGCATGTCCACTACCTAAAAATATAACATCATAGTTAAATTGTTCTGACATAAAAAATTCCTCCTAAATTTATTTCACGATATGATTTAATGACTGTTCTAAACGATCCATAATTTCCTTTGCGTGTTGATATTCACTTGTATCCATATGTTCTGCGACACATTGTGAAATTGCAGTATAAATTTCTTGTTCTTTATTTTTACCCATTTCGGTAAGGCTGACGAGCAATTGACGCTTATCAGATTCAATTTTCTTTCGCTCAATCCATCCAGCTTGTTCTAAGCGCTTGAGTAAAGGCGTAAGTGTATTGCTCTTTAAATTTAGTGCATGTCCAATACGATATAAAGTTTGGTTGTCTTGTTCCCAAAGAGAGACTAAGACAATATATTGTGAATATGTTAATCCATAATCTGAGAGTACCTGTTCATAAAACTTAGAAAATAAACGGCTAACATTATATACAGAGAAACATAGTTGATTTGTTAATTTCATTGTGTCGTCCAAATAGGTCACCTCCATGAAATAAATTAATCGTGCGCGATTGATTAAAGTGTAACGCGCTAAATATAAAAATGCAAACAATAAATTTCGTGTAATTGAAAAAAGTAATATAAAAGATAATGGGGAAATATTTTAGTAGAAAAAGTGGTAGTATCAATAGTTATAAAAAAGTGAGGTTAGAGTGCATTCAAAATGTGAATCGTGTTTATATTATGGGAAACATAACTTAATAAAGTGAAAGTTGAAGGCATAATTTATTTAATAGTGAGACATCTAACCTCGATTTCTTATTCAAACAGCATCATACAAGCTAAGATAACTAAACTAGCTGACATAATAATCTTATATTGTGTGTTGTACTTAGTCAGTAATTGTTTGAAGCAAAGCCCCATCAACGACCAAGCAATGGCACCAGAAACACCAATTAAGGCAATAATGAGTGTGTAGCTAATCATCATAAAATAGCTAGAACTTTGTACTGTGGCATAACTAACAATTGCAGTAAGTACATAAACAATTGTCTTAGGATTCATGTATTGTAGGTAAAGTCCATCACGCAATCTATAACAACTACGGTTGTCTTTTCCCTTTTCATGACTTTTAAATACAGAAAAAGCTAAATAAAGTAAGTAGATAAAACCTAAGATTTTGATTAGTAGGACGAAATTTTTAAAATAAAGCGTTAGATAGGTGCTAAACACTAAACATATAATAGACAATGATAAAAATCCTAAACCGATACCGAATAAAAAACGTTTCGTTCCTTTGAAACCAAAACGGAGTGATCCATCTAAAGCAAGTAAATTATTTGGTCCTGGTGTATAACTCATAAATACTGTATATAAAATAAAAGAAATAAGCATAATTGTATTCTCCTTGTCATTTCCTGTATGATGGATATATAAGCTAATAAATCCACAATAAAGGATAATCCTGTTAACTGGATTTTATATCCTTTAAACTGGAAAGTCAATATAAAGAAGGAGACTTAACTATGGAGTTCCATAAAATTGTAGCTAAAAATATTTATTTATATAGAAAGAAAAATAAGATTAGTTTGGAACAACTTTCAAAACTGACAGGTGTTAGTTCATCATCTTTAAATGAAATTGAAAAGGGAAATACCATACCTTCTATCAATACAGTATGGAAAATTAGTAACGGTTTGAAATTATCATTTAGTAGTTTAATGAATGAAAGTGAAGCGGATTATAAATTTATCAAGAAGGATGATATCATTCCAGTAACAGAAGAAGAGGGGAAATATAAAGTGTTTCCTTACTTTCCATTTGAAAAAAGTAAGTCGTTTGAATTCTTTCATGTTGAATTAGATCCTCAAGCAAAGCTTGAATCTGAACCACATTTATCAGGGTCTGAAGAATCAATCATTATTATTGAAGGGGAATTAGAGATGCACCTTGAGAATGAAGTGCTTACTCTAACTGAGGGTGATGCATTAAGATTTAAATCGGATATACCACATACGTATATAAATAAAGGAAATCATAGGACATTGATTTCTATGGTTATTGATTATAAATAATAGTAAAGCACTGTTGTTTCCTATAGATGTTCGCTTCTGTACGTTAGACTTTGAGTAAAACGTCTGAAGAGAATAATGGAAATACAGTGCTTTTTAAAATTTATTAAACAAAGGTATGGCTGAGGGTTGTCTTACCTCACAGTGCGCGCATAATTGTGGCGCTTATTGTTGTTGTGCTGATAATAATGGATAGACGGTATCAAGTGTCGGCGTTGCTAGTTGATGCTTACGAGCAACTTGATAGAGAAAGCCTTGAATGCCTGCAATTTCCAATGGCTTTCCTTCGATAATATCATAATACATGCTAGTTCCCATATGATCAGGATAACCTTGATAGATAGTCATAATTTCACTAATAACATCTTGGTGGAATATAACACCTTCCGCTTGAGCTATCTTCACGCCTTCTTGTAACAATCGTTCACATAAAGTTTGTATGCCTTCAACCTTTAGCACTTGAGCAGTTTGGCGACTTAATGCTGTTACTGTATTAATCGCTAAGTTAACCAATAATTTATACCAAATAGATTGATCAATATCTTCAACTAAAGTGATATCTAATTGCGTATTTGAAAATAACTGTTGAAGTTGTTGTGTTGATGGTGAATTCTGTAATATCAATTGATGATCTCTAAAATGAGTAATATGTTGTTGGCGCTTTTGCCCGCTAATATAAACCACTGCTTGAAATACGTGTTTGTGTGGGATGCGTGATAATTGACCTGTGCCATTTTGCGCTAGAATAATAATGGTGTCTTCATGAATGAAGTTTGGTGATTTTTGTATTACTGCATCTAGTTGTGGAATTTTAACTGCAATAAATAAAATGTCGACAGGGTCCTTAAACTCATCAATAGCGGTCACGTTTATTATTGTCTCAGTGTTTGGTGCAGTGCTTTCTGTGTAAGTGATGGTTTGTGACTGTCTACCCACTAAAGTGAGATGCGTAAATGTTGGTAATAAATCATGTGCAATCGTACCACCGACTGCGCCAGGTCCAATAATAGCAATCTTAGTCATTTCGTGTTTCCTTTTCTAAAAAATTTCGTTAATATGTGATTATTAATACAAATATAACAAAAATACGGGGGATATAGTAATTGAAAACATTAAATCAACTACTGGCAATGAAACAAGATAATGACAAAATTTCAATGGTAACTGCATATGATTATCCGAGTGCTAAGCAAGCCGAAGCAGCACAGATTGATACGATTCTCGTAGGAGATTCACTGGGCATGACGGTCTTAGGATATGAGAGTACTGTACAAGTAACTGTGGCAGACATGATCCATCATACGAAAGCAGTGCGACGTGGTGCACCTGATACCTTTGTCATTGTTGACGTACCATTCGGAGCTGTAGGTATAAGTGAAGCGCAAGATATTCAATCAGCAATTAAGTTATATCGTGAAACGGATGCCAATGCAATCAAAGCAGAAGGTGCCCACTTAACAACATTTATTAAAAATTGTAGCAATATTGGAATTCCAGTTGTTTCTCATTTGGGACTTACGCCGCAGAGTGTCGGTATTATGGGATATAAGATGCAAGCAAATACCAAGGAAGCAGCACAACAACTCATTAATGATTCATTAGAAGTGCAACATGCTGGTGCAGTGATGATTGTATTAGAAGCAGTGCCAAGTGATTTAGCAAAAGTTATTGCTGAGAAGGTAGATATCCCTGTCATTGGCATTGGAGCAGGCAATGGTACAGATGGGCAGGTATTGGTATATCACGATATCTTAAATTATGGTGTAGAGCATAAAGCGAAATTTGTGAAACGCTATGGTGATTTTTCAAGCGGTGTAGATGCATTAAATCAATATAATAGAGAAGTTAAAGCAGGACAATTTCCTGATGCAGAACATACGTATAAAAAGCAAATTTTGAGTGAGGAATCATAATGACGAAGTTAATTACTACGATTGCTGAAATGCAACAACTTACACAAACATGGCAACAATGTGGGTTAAATATTGGTTTTGTACCTACGATGGGCGCGTTACATGAAGGTCATTTGACTATGATGCAACAATCTATTGATGAAAATGATATTACTGTGATTAGTATCTTTGTAAATCCTTTACAGTTTGGGCCGGATGAGGACTTTGATGCATACCCAAGAAATATTGAACAAGACAGTGCTAAAGCTGAAAGTATTGGCGTAGATTATATCTTTTATCCAAGTGTAGCAGAGATGTATCCTTCAGAACCGACGATTCAAGTTAGAGCAGGTAGATTAGCATCAGTGTTAGAAGGTGCACAAAGACCTGGCCATTTTGATGGTGTCGTCACAGTGGTTAATAAATTATTTAATATTGTTCGTCCAACTTATGCATATTTTGGAAAAAAAGATGCACAACAATTAGCAATTATTGAACAAATGGTTAAAGACTTTAACCATCCTATTAAAATTGTAGGTGTGGAAATCGTTCGTGAAGCAGATGGACTTGCACGTAGTTCGCGCAACATCTATTTAACTGAGGAGGAACGTAAACAAGCACCTCATTTATATCAAAGTTTAAAGCTTGCACATGAGCGTTATATTGCAGGTGAGAAGGATAGTACTAAATTAATAGAAGCGGCATGTACTTATTTGAATGAACATACTGATGGAGAAATAGAAACATTTGCCATCTATAGTTATCCGGAACTTGTTGAACAACAAACCATAACAGGTGATATATTTATCTCTTTAGCGGTTAAGTTTAGTAAAGCACGACTTATAGATAATATTATTGTAACCGATGACTAATTAACCAATAATTATTGTATAGCATTTAATATAAATTGTTAGAAGAAATGTAACACACACATTTTACATTTTCTTAACGTTGATTTATCATTAAACGTGAGAGAGATTTATCGAGAAAACAAGTAAAATGATCAGATTACATTAATTTGGGTATATACCTAATAACATTGGAAAAATGTTTGTATTGTATCATACCATGAAATAGTAAGTGCTATTTTTGTGGGCTATTCAAAGAAGTGAATTATGAAAGGTGGTAAAAAAATGAGTGATTCAAACTCTAAAGACGTCATTTTAATTGGCGCGGGTGTTTTAAGTACAACATTCGGCTCATTTTTAAAAGATCTTGCACCAGATTGGAATATTAAACTTTTTGAAAGACTTGAGAAACCTGCAATTGAAAGTTCAAACGAACGAAATAATGCTGGTACTGGACATGCCGCATTATGTGAGTTGAACTATACAGTTGAACAAAAAGATGGTTCTATCGATATTGAAAAGGCAAAGGAAATCAATGAACAATTTGAGATTTCTAAACAATTTTGGTCTTACCTAGTTAAGACTAACCAAATTCAAAACCCTCAAGAATTTATTCGTCCTTTACCGCACATTAGTTTCGTACAAGGCGAACGTAATATTAATTTCTTGAAAAGACGTTTCGAAGCACTTTCTCCATTATCTATGTTTAAAGGCATCGAATATACGGAAGATCATGAAAAGCTGAAAGAATGGATTCCGTTAATGATGGATGGACGTAACCCAGAAGAGAAAGTTGCTGCTAGTAAGATAGATGAAGGTACTGACGTAAACTTTGGTGAACTTACTAGAAAAATGGCTAAAAACTTAAACGAACATGATAATGCTGAAATCTTCTATAAACATGAAGTTCAAGATTTCAACCGTCGTAAAGATGGCAAATGGGAAGTTAAAGTTAAAGACCTAAACACTAAAAAAGTAGAAACATATATCACTGATTATGTATTTATTGGTGCTGGTGGACATGCGATACCATTGTTACAAAAAACAGGTATCCCTGAAAGCAAACACTTAGGTGGTTTCCCAATTAGTGGTGCATTCTTAGTTTGTAACAATCCAAAGGTTGTTGCAGAACACGAAGCCAAAGTATATGGTAAAGAACCACCTGGCACACCTCCAATGACAGTACCACACTTAGATAGAAGATATATCCAAGATGAGAATACGTTACTATTTGGTCCATTTGCTGCAATTGGTCCTAAATTCTTGAAGAACGGTTCTAACTTAGATTTATTCAAATCGTTAAATACAAGTAATGTGGGTACAATGTTAGCATCAGCATTCAAAAACTTCCCATTAGTGAAATACTCTATCCAAGAAGTATTGGCTAAAAAGGAAGACCGTATGAAAGAGCTACGTAGATTTGTGCCTAATGCCAAAGACGAAGACTGGGATATTCATATCGCAGGTAAACGTGTTCAAGTTATCAAAGATACGAAAGAACATGGTCGAGGCTACATTCAATTTGGTACTGAGGTAGTTAACTCTAAAGATCATTCAGTTATCGCATTATTGGGTGAATCACCAGGGGCATCTACTTCTGTTTCTGTAGCATTAGAAGTATTAGAGAAAAACTTCCCTGAATATATCAAAGAATGGGATGGCAAGATTAAAGAAATGATTCCATCTTATGGACAATCATTAATCGAAGATTATGCTTTATTGAAAGAAATTAGACAGGCTACTGGTAATGAGCTTGATTTAATCAATAAATAATAAAGTGCTTTATGTTGTATGCTGTTGAAAAGCACTTCGGATATAAATCTGAGAAATAGAACTCGTAAATGAGTTTTATAATAAGCTCCCTTCAAATGTTTATTTTGAAGGGAGCTTTTATAATTAAACACTGCGTATTATTAATACGATTTACTAGTATAAGAATATGTCTCGAAATGCGTCTGCGATTCGTATTGTAATATCAGCAACTATGACACATTATTTTACATTAAAATATAGTAGGCTATTATCTATTCTTATTATAGTTGTAAAAATATTAAAATATAAATAATTATACATAATTTGTTGACAAAGAATTATATTAGAGTAAAAATATATTAAAAAGATAAACTATTGAGGTGTATATTTTGAAAGCGCGTATAGGATTTATTATTTTATCAGCAGTTTTGATTATTTTTACATTATTAGTTTGTGCAAAGTATTCGATAGGTGAACATGCAATTAGCTTTGAACAACCATACGAATTATTACTAAGTATTGCGACGATTTTATTATTATTTTTACCAGCACTTATCTTTGGAATCTTCAAGTATACAGCAACTGGCATCATATCAGGCATCTGGCAATTGTTCTTTGCTTTTATATTTATTATGGGTGGCTTGATACTTACATTTATATCACCGATTATCTTATTATTGTTTATGTTTTACTTAACAGGCATTGTCTTAATTGTTAGTGCGATCACATCAATGACAGTTAGATAGCTACATAATTTAGGTCATCCATTTTCACATATAATTCAAGTGAAAATGGAAAAAAATTCCTTCTGAAGAAAACGCTTACAATATTGTCCTATAGGGTATACAAGCGAATAGAGGAGGTTTTAATATGCTATATACAAATCCAACTGAGCAAGATGCGAAATACAAAGTGAAATCAACATATGCAAATTACATTGGAGGCACTTGGAAAGAACCAGAAGAAGATCAATATTTTGATAACATTTCGCCTATTACAGGTGAAGTTTATGCACAGATTCCAAGATCAACAAAAGCAGACGTAGATTTGGCAGTTGCAGCAGCGAAAGAAGCACAGATTGAATGGGCAAAGCAATCACCTGCAGAACGTTCGCAACTATTGTTGAAAATTGCAGATAGGGTTGAGGAGAATTTAGAATATTTAGCTGTAATCGAAACATTTGATAACGGGAAACCGGTTAGAGAAACATTAGCTGCAGATTTACCGTTAGTTGTTGATCATTTTAGATATTTTGCAGGAGTTATTCGTGCTGAAGAAGGTGGTATTTCACAAATTGATAATGATACCGTTGCATATCATTACAAAGAACCACTAGGTGTTGTTGGTCAGATCATTCCATGGAACTTCCCATTGTTAATGGCGACATGGAAGATTGCGCCTGCATTAGTAACTGGAAATGTTGTCGTGTTAAAACCGGCAGAACAAACACCAGTTTCTATTTTGCACTTTATCGAATTAATTGAAGATCTATTACCAGCAGGAATTTTAAATGTAGTTAATGGCTTTGGGGCTGAAACAGGTGAAGCTTTAGCTACACATACAGAAATTAATAAAGTGGCTTTTACGGGAGAGACTACAACTGGAAAAATAATTATGAAAAATGCGAGCGATAATATTATTCCAGTGACGTTAGAATTAGGTGGTAAATCACCGAATATATTTTTTAAAGACATTATGGATGAAAATGATGAATATCTAGATAAAGCAGTTGAGGGATTAGTTATGTTTGCCTTGAATCAAGGTGAAGTCTGTACATGTCCATCCAGAGCGTTAATTCACGAAGATATTTATGATGACTTTATTGAGTTGTGCATAGATAAAGTGAACAAGATTAAACTTGGCAATCCTTTAGATGACACAACTATGGTGGGAGCACAAACTTCTAATGAACAACAAGAAAAGATTAAAAAATACTTAGATATTGGAAAATCTGAAGGAGCAGAAGTATTAGTTGGTGGGGGTATCCGTACCGAAGGAGACGACTTAGAGAATGGATTTTATATAGAACCTACAATTTTTAAAGGTACGCAAGACATGAGAATTTTCCAAGAAGAAATATTTGGACCGGTACTATCTGTTGCGACATTTAAAGATGAAGCTGAAGCCTTGGAGATGGCGAATGATACAGAATACGGACTTGGTGCAGGACTATGGACTAGAAATCAAAATACTGCTTATCGAATTGGCCGTGGTATTCAAGCAGGTCGAGTATGGGTGAATAACTACCATACATATCCCGCACATGCAGCGTTTGGTGGTTATAAAATGAGCGGGATTGGTAGAGAAAATCACTTGATGATGCTAGAACACTATCAACAAACTAAAAATTTATTAGTGAGTTATGATACTAAACCAACAGGTCTTTTTTAGATTATATTTTAGGTAGAAAGCACACACAATTAAATATACTGCTTTAATTAGGAGATTGCTATTGAGCTCATCCATGAATGCCATTTTAAACGGATAAGATACGTGGTAAAGGATTAGTGATAGGAATCTCTTTTTCATTTTTAGTGGGAAAATCAATCCTTGCATATAAGTTGCGCAAAATTAAGAAAAAATGTTTTGTAATTGCCTGAAATGTATATACTATTAATAAATGATAAATAAAGTGGTGTGATTTGATGTATTTAATTGTTAGATATAGTATGGGTAATACACTTTTGTATCTAAGAAATGACAGAAAAGAGCCAATTAATTCTAGAGTCATTGCAATTTCAAATCAAGACTATATAAATCAATTAACGTTATATATTGAAGATTTAATCAAGAGCGTAGGTGCTAACGTTAATGTGATTCGCTTTATTGTATTAGAAATAAATGATATTAAATCATTACACTTAGATGCAGTGTGTATTGTTAGCCGAGTATTAGAAATGATTATAGGTACTAAAGTAATTGTAACAAATGATATTAATAGTTTTGATTATGACAAATATTTAAGAACGGCATAATTAAGATTTAAAATTAACACAAAGATTAACTCTGTGAATTAATTGTTAAAATGATTAATATAATGACATTAAAAGAGGTTTATTAGTGAAATTGAAATACTAATGAACCTCTTTTTATTGCGTTTAAAAATAGAATTAAAAAGGTGTTTTTCAATTTAAAATGTGATTTAAAGCATGCAATACGTACGCTTTGATTATGGGTTAATAAGATTGATATGTAATATTTTATAAAAATACGTTAATAATCTAAAATAAATACTTAAATTATTTATAGTATTGTGATAATATACATATTAGAATTGTTTACAATATAATAACGTGGAGGAATCTAATGAACAAAAATTGTAATAACATTTCGAGTCAAAGGAATAAATACTCGATTAGAAAGCTTACAGTTGGTACAGCATCTTTACTCATAGGTGCTACATTAGTGTTTGGATTAGGTAATGAGGCATACGCCGATGAATTAGCAAGCCAAGAAAAAAACAAAACAGTTGCTAATTCAAACGAAAATTCCGAACCACATGAACAACAAGAGAGCACAACGGTAGACAAATCACAAGAGCAATCCATACAACAATCGACACAAGAGCAAACCGCACATGAAACAAAGCATATTGATGAAACGCAACAGAGTACAAATGAAACAACGAGTAAACCTAATGCAATTCAACATGAGCGCATAGATAAAGACGTTACTAATGAACACACGAGTAACGAAGAACAACAGAACAAAGAAGAAAGCATAGAGACACAAGCTGAACCAATTAACAATAAAGAAGAATCTGTGCTAACAGAACATAAACCAGAAGAAACAAAGCAACAGATTACTGAAGATGAAGCATCGACTGAAGAAAGAGAAACGTCATCGCTAGAAGCACCTGAGAATTCAAATGTAAACAATTCTATTAATAAACCACAGATTATTAGGCCCGAAGAACAAAAGAATGAAAATACAAAAGAAAGTCGCAAAGTTAACGGGCAAGCACAGCCAGATAAGCAATCACAGAATAAAAAGCTTAGAAAAGTTGTTGCAACTCACGAACCATCAACACGTACATTAAAAAGAACAAAACGCCAAACTACTGCGAACAGAGATAAGACAGAAGATGCGTCTCTTGAGGCATTAAAGTACTCAGATAATTATACATTCCAAACTTTGATATTTGATCCTGAAAAATTGTTAAAGGATGATATCTTAAAAGGTAAAAATATTCCATTCAGAATTCATAGCTATATGACAGGAGCAAATTCAGGAGATCGTTTTAAGATTAATTTACAATTAGATGAAGTAATTGCGAATCATATTACTAAAATATCAGCTATTCCAGCTAACCAAACAACGCCCGTTGAATTTAACAGAGTAATTACACCAGAAGGAAAGAAAACTAATATTTGGCAAGTGAATTATATTAGAGCGAATAATGGTTTATTTGGAGGAGCTGAAATTTTAAGTCAATATACTGCTGAAGGCGGTATGATTGAATTAGACGATACAGTTGGCAATATCTTGCATGCTGAAACAGATTTAGACGGCGATAAACTCAATTATTTAATTTATGTAAAAGACTCATTAGAAAATACAAAAATTAGAACATCTGAATCCAGTGGTTACTTTATAACAAAAGCTGACAAATCATTTACAAATTTAAAATTATCTACCTCAACAGCAGCGAATAGTGCATTTAAAGCAAGTTCTGGGTCAGTACAGTTTGACCCTACTATTGGCAAATATGGAGCATTCGTAGGAGACCAACAAATTTTAAAAAATGGAATATTAAATTATGGAGGACCATTATTAGATTTAGGACTCAATAAGCAGTGGGTTTATTTTTATAAAATTGACCCTAAATTAATTCCATTTGCAGAATCAATAGAATTGCACAAATATGACTTTAAAGGCCTAGCAGGCTTCGATAAAACATATTATGAAGAAACCTTAGTAGCAAAATTGCCATTGAGTCAAAATGGTGAAGGATCAATTACTGCGTATGATTTAAACACTTTAATTGAATTTAATAATTCGCTACCTGAAACAGTTGGTATTAGAATTGTTGTTAAATTTAATCAATCACCTAATAATATTTTGATTAGAGATGGAAAGTTTGATGAAAATGGAAATATCATTCCAGGGACATCCAAAGTGAGAGAAGAATTTACGTTTTATGGTTATTTTACAGACCGTGAAGGTGGTTTGATAGAAAATACCTTTGGCACATCAACATATTATATCCAAGATAAAGATAGAGATGGCTTAACAGATAGCTTTGAAATTCATAGTTCTCATACTGATCCTGAAAATGCTGACACAGACAATGACGGAGATACAGATGGCAATGAATACATGAATTTAAGAACATCTCCATTAGTTGGCAAACCTAGAGTAGAAGCTGTCACTACAGACATGAATAGCATCTATGGTAGGGTGGATATTATTGATGACGATACAGATTTAGAAGTGAGTATTGTTGATTTTAATAATAAAGTGATCGGTAAAGGTAAAGTAGATATTTATGGACAATTTGATATTAAAGTATCCCATTTAACACCAGGTAAGTACACGGCTAACGTAATGTCGAAAAAATATACAAACCCCGAATCTACAACGTTTGATGTTATAGATATCACAAAGGCATTGAAGCCGACAATTGAGCCAGTAACTGATATTGATCCAAATATTGGAATACTAGGTTTGAGTGGCTCTACAATTACTGTCAAAGATGACAAAGGTAAATTTATTGGTCGCGTGGATATTGCTAAGGATCAAACTGGCAACTTTATTATATTAAAGAAACCCTTAAAGGCAGGAACTGTTTTAATCGCTACTGCGAAAAAAGGAAAATATACAAGTATTCCTTCTGATCCCGTCACTGTTAAAGATAGCGCAGGCATAGCCCCACCAACAGTAAACCCAGTAATGAATAGAGATAAAAGTATAACTGGAATTACTGAACCAGAGACAATTGTTAGATTAATATTACCAGATAGTTCTGAAATATTATCCAAAGGTGATGAAAATGGAAGATTCGAAATCCAATTGCCAGCTGATTATAAGTTAAAAGTTGGCGAAGAACTTCAATTAGTGGCTATCAGTGGAAAAAGTATTGCATCAGAACCTACGACTGTTACTGTGGAAGGATATGTAGGATTCCCTATTGTGCAAACAGTAACGACTGAATCGAAAAAAATAACTGGTTTAGCTACTTCAGGGTCTTTGATTAGTGTGAAATTACCTGATGGCACATTGCTATATGGTGAAGTAGCAGATTCGGGAAATTTTGAAATTTTATTGCCGAGTTATATTAAATTTATTGGTGGAGAAAAAATAGATCTTTCTGCTACGAGTCAACCAGGAAACTTTGCTTTATCAACGTCAATTATAGTTCAAGATGCAACAGCGCCAGAACCTCCAACAGTCAATGATTTTACTGATACAAGCACACAATTATCAGGTACAACTGAAGCTGGCGCAATTGTAAATGTGGAATTGCCAGATGGCTCTGAATTGAGTGGTCTAGCAGATGATCAAGGTAACTATACAATCGATTTTCCAACTAATAATAAGTTTAATGGTGGAGAAAGTATTAAGGTCACATCAACAGATGCTGCAGGAAATAAGTCTGAAGCGACAGTGATAGATGTGAAAGATACAACGCCACCAGTGGTTCCAACGGTGAGTGAAGTTACGAGCGAAAGTACACAAGTGACAGGCACAGGCGAAGCGGGTTCAACGGTTAAAGTAGAATTACCGGATGGTACCGTATTGAACGGAGTCGTAGATGACCAAGGGAACTTTGAAATTGATCTTCCAACCAATAATAAGTTTAATGGTGGAGAACGCATTAAGGTCACATCAACAGATGCATCAGATAATAAGTCTGAAGAAACAGTGATAGATGTTAAAGATACAACGCCACCAGTGGCTCCAACGGTGGGCGAAGTTACGAGCGAAAGTACGCAAGTGACAGGCACAGGTGAACCAGGTTCAACGGTTAAAGTAGAATTACCGGATGGCACAGAGATAACAGGTGTAGCGGATGATCAAGGAAACTACACAATCGATCTTCCAACTAATAAGAAATTCCAAGGTGGAGAAAGTATTAAGGTTACATCGACAGATGCGTCAGGTAACAAATCTGATGAGAAAGTCATAGATGTAAAAGATACAACACCACCAGTGGCACCAACGGTGAGTGAGGTTACAAGTGAAAGTACACAAGTAACGGGTACAGGCGAGCCGGGCTCAACAGTTAAGGTAGAATTACCTGATGGTACAGTATTGGATGGAGTCGCAGATGATCAAGGTAATTACACAATCGACCTTCCAGCTAATAAGAAATTCCAAGGTGGAGAAAGTATTAAGGTTACATCAACGGATGCGTCAGGCAACAAGTCTGATGAGAAAGTTATAGATGTAAAAGATACAACACCACCAGTGGCACCAACGGTGAGTGAGGTTACAAGTGAAAGTACGCAAGTAACGGGTACAGGCGAGCCGGGCTCAACAGTTAAGGTAGAATTACCTGATGGTACAGTATTGGATGGAGTCGCAGATGATCAAGGAAACTACACAATCGATCTTCCAACTAATAAGAAATTCCAAGGTGGAGAAAGTATTAAGGTTACATCAACAGATGCGTCAGGCAACAAGTCTGATGACACAGTCATAGATGTGAAGGATACAACACCACCAGTGGCACCAACGGTGAGTGAGGTTACAAGTGAAAGTACGCAAGTAACGGGTACAGGCGAGCCGGGCTCAACAGTTAAGGTAGAATTACCTGATGGTACAGTATTGGATGGAGTCGCGGATGATCAAGGAAACTACACAATCGATCTTCCAACTAATAAGAAATTCCAAGGTGGAGAAAGTATTAAGATTACATCAACAGATGCGTCAGGCAACAAGTCTGATGACACAGTCATAGATGTGAAGGATACAACACCACCAGTGGCACCAACGGTGAGTGAGGTTACAAGTGAAAGTACACAAGTAACAGGCACAGGTGAACCAGGCTCAACAGTGAAAGTTGAGTTACCGGATGGAACAGAGTTAACAGGTGTAGCGGATGACCAAGGTAACTATACAATCGATCTCCCAAGTAATAAGAAATTTAACGGTGGAGAAAGTATTAAGGTCACATCAACAGATGCATCAGGTAATAAATCTGGTGAAACAGTGATAGATGTGAAAGATACCACACCACCAGTAGCACCAACGGTGAGTGAGGTTACAAGTGAAAGTACGCAAGTGACAGGCACAGGCGAACCAGGTTCAACGGTTAAAGTAGAATTACCGGACGGCACAGAATTATCAGCAGTCACAGACGACCAAGGAAACTACACAATCGACCTTCCAGCTAATAAGAAATTCAAAGGTGGAGAAAGTATTAAGGTCACATCAACAGACGCGTCAGGTAACAAATCTGATGAGAAAGTCATAGATGTAAAAGATACAATGCCACCAGTCGCACCGACAGTGAGTGAGGTTACAAGTGAAAGTACGCAAGTGACAGGAACAGGTGAACCAGGTTCAACGGTGAAAGTAGAATTACCGGATGGAACAGAGTTAACAGGTGTAGCGGATGATCAAGGTAATTACGTTATTGATCTGTCAGCTAATAAGAAATTTAATGGTGGAGAAAGTATTAAGGTCACATCAACAGATGCATCAGGTAATAAGTCTGGTGAAACAGTGATAGATGTAAAAGATACAACGCCGCCAGTGGCACCGACGGTGAGTGAGGTTACAAGTGAAAGTACGCAAGTAACAGGGACAGGTGAACCAGGCTCAACAGTTAAGGTAGAGTTACCAGATGGAACAGAGTTAACAGGTGTAGCAGATGATCAAGGCAATTACGTTATTGATATTCCAGCTAATAAGAAATTTAACGGTGGAGAAAGTATTAAGGTAACATCAACAGATGCATCAGGTAATAAGTCTGGTGAAACAGTGATAGATGTTAAAGATACAACGCCACCAGTCGCACCGACGGTGAGTGAGGTTACAAGTGAAAGTACACAAGTAACAGGGACAGGTGAACCAGGCTCAACGGTTAAAATAGAATTACCGGATGGCACAGAGATAACAGGTGTAGCGAATAATCAAGGAAACTATACAATCGATCTCCCAAGTAATAAGAAATTTAACGGTGGAGAAAGTATTAAGGTAACATCAACAGATGCATCAGGTAATAAATCTGGTGAAACAGTGATAGCTGTAAAAGATACAACACCACCAATGGCACCAACGGTGAGTGAGGTTACAAGTGGAAGTACACAAGTGACAGGTATAGGCGAACCAGGCTCAACAGTTAAGGTAGAATTACCTGATGGTACAGTATTGGATGGAGTCGCAGATGACCAAGGCAATTACACAATCGATCTCCCAAGTAATAAGAAATTTAACGGTGGAGAAAGTATTAAGGTAACATCAACAGATGCATCAGGTAATAAATCTGGTGAAACAGTGATAGCTGTAAAAGATACAACACCACCAGTGGCACCAACGGTGAGTGAGGTTACAAGTGGAAGTACGCAAGTGACAGGAACAGGTGAACCAGGTTCAACGGTTAAGGTAGAATTACCGGATGGTACGGTATTGGATGGAGTCGCAGATGATCAAGGCAATTACACAATCGATCTTCCAGCTAATAAGAAATTTAATGGCGGAGAACAAATAAAAGTCACATCAACAGATGCATCAGGTAATAAGTCTGATGAGAAAGTCATAGATGTGAAAGATACAACGCCGCCAGTGGCACCGACGGTGAGTGAGGTTACAAGTGAAAGTACGCAAGTCACAGGTACGGGTGAACCAGGATCAACGGTTAAGGTAGAATTACCGGACGGCACAGAATTATCAGCAGTGGCAGATGATCAAGGCAATTACGTTATTGATATTCCAGCTAATAAGAAATTCAATGGTGGAGAAAGTATCAAAGTCACATCGACAGATGCGTCAGGTAATAAGTCTAATGAAACAGTGATAGATGTGAAAGATACAACGCCACCAGTGGCACCAACGGTGAGCAAAGTTACAAGTGAAAGTACGCAAGTAACGGGTACAGGCGAGCCGGGAAGTACGGTTAAGGTAGAATTACCGGATGGAACAGAGTTAACTGCAATAGCTGACGACCAAGGAAACTACACAATCGATCTCCCAAGTAATAAGAAATTCCAAGGTGGAGAAAGTATTAAGATTACATCAACAGATGCGTCAGGTAACAAATCTGGTGAAACAGTGATAGATGTTAAAGATACAACACCACCAGTGGCACCAACGGTGAGTGAAGTCACAAGTGAAAGTACGCAAGTGACAGGAACAGGAGAACCAGGAAGTACAGTTAAGGTAGAATTACCGGATGGTACAGTATTGGATGGAGTCGCGGATAATCAAGGAAACTATACAATCGATCTCCCAAGTAATAAGAAATTCCAAGGTGGAGAAAGTATTAAGATTACATCAACAGATGCGTCAGGTAACAAATCTGGTGAAACAGTGATAGATGTTAAAGATACAACACCACCAGTGGCACCGACGGTGAGCGAAGTTACAAGTGAAAGTACGCAAGTAACAGGCACAGGCGAACCAGGAAGTACAGTTAAGGTAGAATTACCTAATGGTACAGTATTGGATGGAGTTGCGGATGATCAAGGAAACTACACAATCAATCTCCCAAGTAATAAGAAATTCCAAGGTGGAGAAAGTATTAAGGTAACATCAACAGATGCATCAGGTAATAAATCTGGTGAAACAGTGATAGCTGTAAAAGATACAACACCACCAGTGGCACCAACGGTGAGTGAAGTTACGAGTGAAAGCACACAAGTAACAGGCACAGGCGAACCAGGTTCAACGGTTAAAGTAGAGTTACCAGACGGCACAGAATTATCAGCAGTCACAGATGACCAAGGCAATTACACAATCGACCTTCCATCTAATAAGAAATTCCAAGGTGGAGAAAGTATTAAGATTACATCAACAGATGCGTCAGGCAACAAGTCTGATGACACAGTCATAGATGTGAAGGATACAACGCCGCCAGTGGCACCAACAGTGAGTGAGGTTACAAGTGAAAGTACGCAAGTGACAGGAACAGGTGAACCAGGTTCAACGGTTAAAGTAGAATTACCGGATGGTACGGTATTGGATGGAGTCGCAGATGATCAAGGCAATTACGTTATTGATCTGCCAGCTAATAAGAAATTTAACGGTGGAGAAAGTATTAAGGTCACATCAACGGATGCATCAGGTAACAAATCTGATGAGAAAGTCATAGATGTGAAAGATACAACACCACCAGTGGCACCAACGGTGAGTGAAGTCACAAGTGAAAGTACACAAGTGACAGGGACAGGTGAACCAGGTTCAACAGTGAAAGTAGAATTGCCGGATGGTACGGTATTGGATGGAGTCGCAGATAATCAAGGTAATTACACAATCGATCTTCCAGCTAATAAGAAATTCAAAGGTGGAGAAAGTATTAAGGTAACGTCAACAGATGCATCAGGTAATAAATCTGGTGAAACAGTGATAGATGTTAAAGATACAACACCACCAGTGGCACCAACGGTGAGTGAAGTTACGAGTGAAAGCACACAAGTAACAGGCACAGGAGAACCAGGAAGTACGGTAAAAGTCGAGTTGCCAGATGGCACAGAATTGTCAGCAATTGCAGATGACCAAGGAAATTATGTCATCGACCTTCCAACAAGTAAGAAGTTTAACGGTGGAGAAAGTATTAAAGTAACATCAACAGATGCGTCAGGTAATAAGTCTAATGAAACAGTGATAGCTGTGAAAGATACAACACCACCAGTGGCACCAACGGTGAGTGAGGTTACAAGTGAAAGTACGCAAGTAACGGGTACAGGTGAACCAGGTTCAACAGTTAAGGTAGAATTACCGGATGGAACAGAGTTAACAGGTGTAGCGGATGATCAAGGCAATTACGTTATTGATCTGCCAGCTAATAAGAAATTTAACGGTGGAGAAAGTATTAAGGTAACATCAACAGATCCATCAGGTAATAAGTCTGGTGAAACAGTGATAGATGTAAAAGATACAACACCACCAGTGGCACCGACGGTGAGTGAGGTTACAAGTGAAAGTACGCAAGTAACAGGCACAGGCGAACCAGGCTCAACGGTTAAAGTAGAATTACCGGACGGCACAGAATTATCAGCAGTCACAGATGACCAAGGAAACTACACAATCGATCTTCCAACTAATAAGAAATTCAATGGTGGAGAAAGCATTAAAGTAACATCAACAGATGCATCAGGCAATAAATCTGATGAGAAAGTTATAGATGTAAAAGATACAACGCCACCAGTGGCACCAACGGTGAGCGAAGTTACGAGTGAAAGTACGCAAGTAACGGGTACAGGCGAACCAGGCTCAACAGTGAAAGTTGAATTGCCAGATGGAACAGAGTTAACAGGTGTAGCGGATGATCAAGGAAACTACACAATCGACCTTCCAACTAATAAAAAATTCCAAGGTGGAGAAAGTATTAAAGTCACATCGACAGATGCATCAGGTAACAAATCTGATGAGAAAGTCATAGATGTAAAAGATACAACGCCACCAGTGGCACCGACGGTGAGTGAGGTTACAAGTGAAAGTACGCAAGTAACAGGGACAGGCGAGCCGGGCTCAACAGTAAAAGTTGAGTTGCCGAATGGTACAGAATTAATAAGTGTTGTAGATGACCAAGGCAATTATGTCATTGATATCCCATCAAACATTAAATTCAGTGGCGGAGAAAGTATTAAGGTGACATCAACAGATGCATCAAGCAACAAATCTAAAGAAACAACAATTGAAGTAAGAGATGTTACACCTCCTAAACCACCAACAGTGCTTCCTATTACAAGTGAAAGTACACAAATTAGTGGTCTAGCTGAACCAAATGCCAAGATTAAATTAACAATTGCAGGTGGAAATGAATTAACAGCTGTAGCAAATGATCAAGGTATTTACGTTATAGCTCTTCCGAATGGATGGATTCTTGATGGTGAAGAAGATGTGAATGTGTATGCAATTGATGCATCAGGAAATGTTTCATTACCTACTTATATAAGGGTTTTAGATGTAACAGCACCAGAAGAGCCAATAGTAAATCCAATTACTAGTGAAAGTACACAAATCACGGGTACAACTGAACCTGGAGCGACAATTAAAGTCGAGTTACCTTATGGAACAGTACTCACTGGCAAAGCAGATGACCAAGGTGACTACACTATTATTGTTGATGATGCCAACCGTTTCCGTGGTGGAGAAAAAGTGAAAATTACAGCAACAGATGATGCAGGTAATAAATCAGAAGTTATTGTAATTGATGTTAAGGATACAACACCGCCACTAGTACCAACAGTAAGTCCTTTTACAAGTCAAGATACGTTGATTAGTGGTACTGCCGAGCCAGATTCTATAGTTAAGGTATTACTTCCAGATGGTACAGAATTAACAGCTACAGCAAATCTACAAGGCAATTATTTGATTGATATTCCAAACAATCAAAAATTCCAAGGTGGAGAAAAAATTAAATTAACAGCTACAGATCAATCGGGTAATACATCACATGTAGCAACAATCGATGTAGAAGATAAGACACCACCAACACCACCTACAATCGGTAAATTAACGAGTGAAAGTATGGAAATATCAGGAACTAGCGAACCTGGAGCAAAAATAATTATGGTGTTACCTGATGATTCAGAGTTAACAGCAGTGGCAGATGATCAAGGAAATTATACAATTGATTTGTATGACACAATTTTTGCTGGAAATGAAACACTCAGAGTGACTGCGACAGATTTAGCAGGTAATAAATCAGAAGCAACAATCATACAAGTTATAGATGCTACACCACCTGAAGCACCAAAGGTAAATCAAGTTACAAGTGATGATAATAAAGTCGCTGGAACAAGTGAAGAAAATACAACAGTAACACTTACACTACCAGATGGCACAGAATTAACGGGTCAAACAGACGATCAAGGTAACTACACAATAGATATACCTGCTAATAAGCAATTCCAAGGTGGGGAAAGTATCCAATTAACTACAACGGATGCAGCAGGAAATAAATCAACAGTAACAATCATAAATGTTGCTGATGTCACACCACCTGTTGTACCAAGCGTAAATCCTATTACAACTGAAAGTACTACAATCACTGGTACAGGTGAACCACAAGCAGTAGTAAGAGTAGAACTACCAGATGGAACGTATTTAGTTCAACATATTGATGATCAAGGTAATTATTCAATAGATATACCTTCTAATACTAAATTCCAAGGTGGAGAACAACTTAAAGTAATATCAATTGATAAATCATTTAATATTTCGGAAGAGAAAGTAATAAATGTGAAAGATGTTACACCGCCAAAAGAGCCAGTTGTTTACCCAATTATTAGCTTTAGCCAAGGTGTATCTGGTTTCTCAGAACCTGATGCATTGATTACAATTAAATTACCAAGTGGAGAGTTACTTAAAGGAAAAGCTGATAATAATGGCTCCTACATGGTACCTTGGAAAGATGGCTTTGAATTACAAGGTGGGGAAGTTATAGAGGTATTTGCCACTGATGCAGCTGGTAATGATTCTACAACAGTACGTTCTACAGTCATTGATAGAACACCACCAGAGGAACCAACAGTGAATGAAATTACAAGTGAAAGTAAAGTGATTTCTGGTAATACAGAACCACTTGCGACAATAATAGTAGAAGCAGCATATAAACCTACACTTACTGTTGAAGCTGATCAAAACGGTAATTTCACATTACAATTACCTAAAGATTATGGATTACAAGGTGGAGAACAACTTAAGGTAATTTCTATGGATAAAGAGGGCAATCAATCTGATGTATTGAGAGTTTCTGTGACAGATGTTACACCTCCAAAATCGCCATTAATTGATGAAATCACAAGCGAAAGTAAAGCAATTACTGGTGAAGCAGAGCCATTGTCTATAATAGAAGTCAATATTTCAAATGGCACTAAGATTAAAGGGAAAACAGATGGATTTGGTAACTTTATAATCTTACTACCTGATAATATGAAATTAAATGGTGGAGAAACAATTGAGGCGATTGCAACAGATATCTCAGGCAATGCTTCGAAACCAACAAGACTGACAGTCGTTGATAATACACCGCCATCGATACCGACTGTAAATGATCTAACAAGTGAAGATACAATGATTACTGGTACAGGTGAGGTCGGTAGTACAGTCAGTGTTAAACTACCAGATGGTACAGTACTTAAGAAATTAGTAGATAATAAAGGTCAATATACTATAGAATTACCGAATAAAGTAAAATTTAAAGGTGGAGAAAGTCTGCAAGTTATTGCAACTGATAAAGCAGACAATCAAACGGCTGCACTAGAAATAATAGTAGAAGATACAACACCACCTGTTATGCCAAAAATTGATTCGTTTACAACTGAAAGTAAGCAATTAACAGGTATCACAGAACCAGATGCGGTTGTGAATGTTCAATTACCTACAAGTGAAAAATTATCTATAAAAGCTGACGATAAAGGTGCTTTTGCTATAGATTTACCTTCTGGATTAGTATTTAAAGGTAGAGAAAAGCTAAGTATTACCGCAACAGATGCTCAAGGTAATGAAACATCTCCAATTATAATCATTGTTAAAGATACAACAATTCCAGAAACACCTAAAGTAAATAAAGTGACAAGTGAAAGTACTCATATTACTGGTACAGCAGAACCAGGAGCTCTTGTAAAAGTTAAACTACCAAATGGTAAATTATTAACTGCACAAGTAGATAAACAAGGTGCTTTCAATGTTGAATTACCGTATAAAGGTACATTTAAAGGTGGAGAAGTACTAAAAGTATCAGTTGTGGATCCTTCAAGTAATGAGTCGTTAGCTACAACAATTCATGTAGAGGATATCACAGCACCTAAATCACCAACTGTGAAACCAATAACAAGTGATAATCCACTCGTTGTCGGTACAGCAGAGGTGGGTTCAACGATTAAAGTTAAACTGCCAAATGGTAAAGTTATATCTACAAAAGTGGGTAAACAAGGAAATTACAAAGTGAAAATTCCTAATAACTTTAAATTAAATGGTGGAGAATCATTGATTATTACAGCAACGGATGTGTCTGGGAATACATCAGAAGAAATTACTGTTAAAGTTACTGATAATACAGCACCGACAAATCCTAATGTAAATCCAATAGATAAAGATAGCAAAATTATTTCAGGAACTGCTGAAGCAAATGCAACTATTAAGATTAAATTACCGAATGGTAAAGTTTTAGTTGGAAATGCAGATAGCAAAGGTAGATTTGATATTAAAGTTCCAGAGACTGTAGATTTGAGTAAAATGAAATCTATTAAAGTGATTGCTATTGATGCTAATGGTAATGCATCCAATGAAGTAAATGTAGACATTGAACAAACAAATCATACTCAAGATGTAAACCAGAATAATGGAACTGCAAATGACCAACAAAGTAATATCAGTCACAGTCAGGCATTAGATCATGTACAAAGTGATATTGAGCAAGACTTGAGTGGACAACACAATGCAGATAAATCAATGAATTCAAATCGTGAAAATGAACCAAATGGTAGCAACCACGAGCAAGGTGAATTACCATCAACAGGACAAAATGATGCTGTGAATACAACAGCTTATGGTAGTCTGATGGCACTAATTGGTTCAGCGTTATTGTTTACTAGACGCAGAAAAAACAATGACAAAAATAAGCAAGATAATTAAATAGATGCAAGTCTCCCTAACCATTAACTTGAATTAGGGAGACTTTTTTAATAAGTGATAATGGATGATCTTTATTTTCGGATTATACTAATCCTTGAATACGCAAGATGATTTCTGCAACTAAGGCAGCACCAAGATAGGTACTGATTAACATTACAATACCAATGATAACAGTCTTCCAACCTAATTTTGCGAAGTCGACCCAAGAGCTACCGATTGAAACGCCCGCATATGCAACAACTGGCGTGGCAAGGGACAGTAATTCAACTTGTTCAGTCCACTTTACGATATATGAGGAACCTGGCATGCCAGGGATTGTGAGTATTAAACCAATAATGCCAATGTAGGCGATACTAGGAACATTAAATGGAAGTAATTGATGTAATATTAAACCAATAAATGCGATAAACATAAGTGATAAGATACCAGGTAATGCTTTGAAAGGCATTATACTCTGTCCGATCCAATTACTGATAAGTGAAATAAACCCAACAACAATAAGTGTGAGAAACCAGTCTAAATATTTAGATGTCATTCTATTTCTTCTCCTTTGCTACTGAATTTCCCTTTTATGGCCATCATTAATTGATAGTATTTTTGTGTTAATGGGAGAGCTATAAGTATACCGATATATAATCCTGTCACTGATGTCAGTAAGTTACTTACCCCTGAAAAAGCAGTGATCGTACTTGCTTGATCTGGATACATTGAAACCAAAGGGCCTAATGCGGCAGCTGTCATAACACCACTACCTACACCAGATGCCATAGCATATGCAAGTGGACTTAGTGGAACAATAGAAATGATTAATCCAGCAAATATACTAAAGAAAATAGCACCAAATATGGTTCCGAATATGTAAATAGACATAACACCGCGCCATTCAGGGGACGATATGCCGAACTTTTCAGTAATCAAAGCTAAATTTGCTTCTCTACCAATAGAATGAGTCATTCCGATAGCTTCTTTGCGTAATCCCAAAACTAAAGCTAGTGGTAATGCGAAGATTATAGTAGCTAGGTGCCCAATTTCTTGTAGTATTAAGGCCGGTCCAGCAGCGATAATTTTGGGTAAAGCGGGTCCTGCTTCAACACCGAATTTAGCGATAAGTAATGCTACAGAAATAAAAACCATTGATTCTGCATGTTTAGCTTGTGTCTTTTTAATAATTGGTGTGAAATATACAGCTAAACCTAGTAATACGGCATATACTACTGGTAATAATAGGAGTGACGTAGGACCTAAAGGAATTTTATGTGTTCCGATGAATTCAGATATAATCATTATGACGAAGACGATGCCATGTAGACGCCAATCTTTCCATAAGCTCGTTTTTGCTTTCATAGTGTATAACCTCCATATATAATTTTGAATTTTCTGACATTAATAGCGTCTATTTTATACTTATTTTTCTGAAAATTAAAGGGAGTAAGATAAATTTATAAAAAAGTTAGCTTTTAACGAGGTGAGCTAAGTGCATTTAATGAAAAGTGATAATGTTGCAGAATATAATATATATGAAAGTAAGAGAGCCCACCTTGATAGATGAGCTCTCTTGTTGCTTTGTAGAAAAACTTATTAGCATTGTGATGCTTTTTAAAAAAATTATAGTTAGCGTTGCGATGCTTTTTCTAAAAATATAACTATTGGTTATTAGGAATTTAATCAGAACAGTAATTAATAATTGAATAATCAACGCTGTTTAATAGTCATCGAAATGATAAAGGCAATTGCCATAAATATAGTGATCATTGTGACGACGCCAGGCCATTGAAACATACCATAAAAATAACCTGCTAAAGTACCACCAACTGAAGAACCAATATAATAAAACAGCAAGTATAAACTAGAGGCTTGAGCTTTATGATGTTCTGCTCTACCAGCAACGACTGCACTGGCAATAGCATGACCGCTAAAAAAGGCGTAAACACTAAATGCGAGACCAAGTATTTTAAATGGAAGCGGTGGTAACAATGTAATCCAAATACCAACGATAAGTAGTAGAATACTGAATTTTAATGCATTTAATGTGCCTAATGCACGGCGTAATTTGGCATTTAGAATTGAGGACAACATGCCAATTAAAAATAATAAATAGATAAAGCTAATAATTGTATCATGTAATTGATAAGGCTTTGAAGCTAAGGCAAAGCTGATATAGTTGAAAGCAGCTATATTACAGCCCAATAATAGAAAACCAACCATAAATGGTTTCAACAATCTAACATTTTTAAGGTGTTGGCTATAACTTTTGAGTAAATCTGTAATTGAAAAGCGTTGCTTTTCAAAGTGTTGTGAAGTTGGTAATAAAAATGAAAATAAAATTGCAGCAATGACACTGATAATGCCTATGGACAATAAACCGATTTGGTAACCATATATACTGGATATGATACCTGTAAATATTCTACCGAATGCGCCACCGAAAGCATTTCCGCTAATATAAATACCCATAGCTGCTGGGAGACTTCGCGCTGATACTTCTTCGCCGATATATGCCATAGCAATAGAAGGGAGACCTGCTAAACAAATGCCTTGGATAAAACGAATAATTAGAAACACATTGAAATCTGTAATAAATGATTGCAATAACGCTAATAGTGATACTGAAATAACAGAAAATATCATTATCGGCTTTCGACCAATAACCTCTGATATTGCACCAAAAAATAGCATGGCAAGCGCTAGTGTTAATGTTGTGACAGATAAAGCTAAACTTGCTACAGTCTCACTAACATTAAATGATTTTGTGAAATGAGGTATAAGTGGTTGAACACTATACAGAATTGAAAAAATAGTGAACCCGGAGATAAAGAGTGCAATAATAATTTTTGCATATGCCTTAGTCCCTTTTTCTACGAAATTGTTTGTTTGATAATCCAATGAAATTTACCTCACTTTTAGTTGATAGATTTATCGTAGCATGTATATAATGATTTAAAAAATGCATAATTATCATATAACTTATGCGTTTATAGCATAAGGGAGGGCCTTTAAAATGGAATGGCATCATTTTGAATACTTTAAACAGTTAGCTAAATTAGAAAATATGTCTGAAACTGCGAAGATTTTAAATGTAAGTCAATCTGCATTAAGTAGAGCTATTAAAAACTTAGAAAAGGAATTAGGTGTGCCACTATTTAATAGAATCGGAAGAAAGTTGAAGCTGAACCAGTATGGTATAGACTTTTTACATACAACGAATAATATTGTGGGAGAAATGGAAATATATAAGAATCAAGTCGCACATGATACTAATATTGAAAGTGGGAAATTGACGATTGGTTTCTTGCATTCAGTAGGTGTGACATACATTTCAGATTTTCTGAAAGCCTTTAAAAAAAAATTTCCAAAGATACGTCTGAAATTAATTCAAAATCATGCCAAAAAATTGCTAGAAATGTTAGATGATGGAGAAGTGGATATCATCGTTACTACAGTATCTGAAATAACACCTAATACTCAATTTGAACCACTGTTAGAAGAGGAATTATACATCACGTTAAATGACACACATCCATTAGCGCACCATGATCAGATTTCGATCAAAGCTTTATACGATGAAAAGTTCATACTATTAAAGCAAAATTATGTGTTGAGAGAACAGATTGATGAATTGTTTAAGCATTTTGATTTTGTTCCTGAAATTAACTTTGAAGGAGATGAAACGATAACAATTGCGGCATTCATAAGTTCAGGATTAGGGATTTCAATTTTACCGCATTTACGAAATATACAAATTGCGAATTTAAAACAAATACCAATCAGTGACTACGTAGCTAATAGAAAAATTGGACTCTGTTATAAAACTAAAAACCAATCCGTCCCGATTATCAATCAGACTAGAAAAAGTTTAATCGACTATTTTCAAAGCGTGAAATAGAGTGGTAGGGAATAGTGACAATTAGTTAGGAAAATAAGTAGACCTATGGGTCTGCTTATTTTTTTAACTAATTATGGAGAAAATAATTAAAATTTTAAAAAATCTTAAGGAAACATATTGATTTTAATTAAAAATATTATAGAATTATAGAAGGTTGATTAAATAAATTATATGATGGTGTTATGCATACATGTGTGGAGGGATTGAATGAAAAGGTTTTTAATTATTATGGTTTTGGGGATTTTTGTGTTAGCTGGCTGTGACATTAATTTAAATACATCTAGCGATAACAGGGACAGTGAAGAGAATTCGAGAAAATCTGATAAAGCTAAAGCAACTTCGAAAATGAAGGACTTTAAAATAGGACAAGTTATAGATGCTGATGGTGTTGATGTAAAAGTTACAAAAGTGGAATTTGTAAATGATTATGATGAATACAGTGCACCAGAAAACGGAAAAGCAATTAAAGTATATCTAAAGTTTAAAAATAACAATGATGAACAGGTGTTAGTGGATTCAACTGATTTCAGTATGAAAGTGGATAATGAAAACTATCAAGAATGGTTTGGCAATGAAGATGTAAATGATGGATTTACTCACCAATTAAACAAAGGGAATACTGCATCAGGTTATATTACATATGATGTACCAGATAGTGAAGAGTATACTTTAGAAATGGATGCTACCCCTAACTTTGAAAGTGTAAAAGCGCGTTGGAAAATTAAAAAATCTGACATTAAAGAAGGAAATAAAGGAAACGTTAGTCAAACATCAACACCTGTTGAAACAGAAGATACATCTGATGAAGATACATTTGATAGTGAGGATACACCATATACTGCGGAAATGTATAACGATTTAGTTGATGAATACAATAGTTTAACAGATGGAGAAAAGATGGATCATGTGGATCATGACGTTTTAGAAATTGAATATACACAATTAGAAGATCGTATAGAAGCATTATATGACAAACAAATAGAAGAAGAAGATAAAGCTCTAGAAGAAGAATTACAGCGTGAAGAAGAAGAATATGAAAAAGAAATGGATGAAATAGATAAGCAATACGAGGAAGACATGAAAGAATTAGAAGAGGAAGAATCCTCTGAAAGTGAAGATACTTCAGCTGATGATAGTGAAATGCCTGAAGAAAATACTAAAGAAACTACAGAATAAAGAGATATAAAAAATTTAAATAATGGAGGAATTGTGAGATGAACAATAATCATTATGTGAGACCAACAAATCGTGTTGCGGAAATGATATTAGGTATACTGAGGAGTGTATTTGGAATTCTAGGTGGTCTATTCGCTATTATGCTTGGAGGAATTGGTTCAGAATTTGGAGATGCAGATAGTGCGAGTATAGGTGGCTTAGGAACTGCTGTAATCTTAACCTGTATTATCACGTTGATACTAAGCTGTATTATCAATAAACAACGTATTGTTATGGGGATTCTGTTAATTATTGGTGGAATTTTAAATATGATATTTATCGGCTTTTTCGGAATTTTATCTGGAATTTTAATTTTGGTAGCAGGTATTTTAGCATTAGTAAGAAAATAACTCAAAAAGCGCAAGGTTTATAACAATCCTTGCGCTTTTTGATATAAATGTACTTTATTTATATCTAGTATATATGATAACTAAGCAATCGCATTTATTTTGATTATTTGTATTATCATGTTTATCATGATTATAAATAATATATTGAAGGAGTAGAATCTATGTTTACGATATATGGTCACAGAGGTTTACCGAGTAAGGCACCTGAAAATACACTTGCTTCATTTAAAGAAGCTGCTTCTACACGAGGTTTGAAATGGGTGGAATTAGATGTAGCTATCACGAAAGATGAACAATTAATTATTGTGCATGATGATTTTTTAGAGAGAACTACAAATCATAAGGGTGAAATAACGCAAGTTGCATATGACCAAATTAAATCTGCTTCAGCTGGCAGTTGGCATAGTACGGAGTTTGAAAATGAAAAGATTCCTACATTTGATGATGTGATTACATTTGCCAATGAAACGCATATGAATATAAATGTTGAATTGAAGGGGGTTTCTGGCCCGGACGGAACACGTTTGTCTGAAAGTATGGTGCAACAAGTTGCTGAGAAACTTGCTTCTCTTGAAAATGGCATTGATGTGATGATTTCAAGCTTTAACATACCGTTATTAAAGCTTGCGGAAACATACATGCCACAGTACCGTAGAGCAGTTATATTTAAGGCGGTTGCCTTTAAAGCAGATTGGCGAACAATTTTGGATTTCTGTGGATCTAAGATTGTTAATATTGAAGATGCGAAGTTGACGCAAAATCGTGTTGAAATGATTCGTAATGCAGGATTTGATTTGAATGTTTGGACAGTAAATAAAAAAGAACGTGCCAATCAACTTGCGAATTGGGGCGCTACAGGTATTTTTACTGATAAAGCTGATGCGATGATACATTTGGAAAGAGATTAATGACAAGATTGTAAGAATAGATGTATTTGACAGAAACAGTATTTAGTTAATTTAATTAAGTCGATTTAGTTAGATTTAGTTAGATTTAGTAACAAAACCCTTAGATGAATTTGAACATTCATTTAAGGGTTATTTTTATAAAATAATATGTAATGATGTACTAAATTAAGATGCAAGCATTGAATATTTATGATTACCTTTGCTTTCATTATACGCTAAAATTTGTTTGAGAAAAAGGCTATTAGTTTTTACGTAATCGTTTTATACTCATTATCGAATAAAAATGAGGGAGTGTTGTGCGATGGCAAATAATACAGTTGAATCGGTGATTGATAATGGTCCGTTTTTTCATGGAACAAAAGCTCAATTAAATGTTGGTGATTTATTAGTGCCCAAAAGACAATCAAATTATCAAGATAGAATAATGAATCATATCTATTTCACTGCTACTTTGGAAGCGGCAAAATGGGGTGCAGAGTTAGCGGTTGCGCTTTCTAACACAGCAGAAATTCAAGATGAACGTATTTATATTGTTGAGCCGTTAGGTGAATTTGAGAATGATCCAAATGTCACGGATAAAAAGTTTCCAGGGAATCCTACAAGGTCTTATCGGTCGAAAGCACCTTTGAAGATAGTAGGAGAGTTAGCAACATGGGAACGCCACAGTGATGATGTAATCAATGAAATGCTAGATGGCCTTCAGCAATTAAGGGCAACTGGTGCCGATATTATTGAAGATTAAGCATTTATAAAAAGTGTATGTGATTCAAATGTATATATAATTAAAATTCAAATCGCTCTTTATAATTCATTCACTTACAAATCATGAAATACAATTCCTCTGAAATTTATCACTAAATTTAAAAGTTTTTTCTAAAAAATATATAAAATAAGATTATTTAGAATTTACTAGGGTAAATTGACAAAAAAGGAGGCGAATTATCATGAATAAAGTATTAAGTTCTTTGATGGGAGTAGTGGATAGTATTATTAGCTTTCTCCCTAATATCATTGGTGCATTAATATTCTTACTAATTGCATGGATAATTGCAGTTATTGTTAAAAAAGTTATAGTAAAAGGATTAGGTGCACTTGGTTTTGAAGAGTGGTTACAAAAGAAAGGTCTAGTAGATGCTGGAAAGGGCAAATCTGAATCAGAAGGTATTATTCAAACATTCGGTAAATTAGCTTATTTCTTAGTATTCTTATTATTCCTACCATCAGTATTTGATTCATTGAATATGCAATCAGTATCTAAACCAATTAAAGGTATGATGAGTAGTATACTTAATTTCTCACCTAAAATCATTGTAGCTGTCATTATATTGGTATTAGGTATTTTTATTGCCAAAGTGTTAGGTACATTAGTGAAAAATATTCTAGGTAGTCTCAATGTGAGTCGTTTTAATAAATATGTTAATTTCGGCGAAAATAAAGACAGCATTGATATACCAACTGCAACAGGCTGGGTTATTACAGCGCTAATTGGTTTATTCTTCACTGTACAAGCTTTGAATACAGTTAATTTATCAGTGTTAAATAAAATTGGTGAAGCAATCATTGGTTATTTACCATTAGTTATTTCAGCAGTGATTATCTTAGCATTAGGTTTAATTGGCGGCAATTTAATCTCTAAATTGATTAATAAATCAACAGGTAACGCAATGTTAGCTGAAATTGTTAAGTATTTAGTGATTATTGTTTCTGTATTCATGACTTTAGATCAATTAAACTTTGCGCAAAGCATTGTTAATGTTGCGTTCTTATTAATCCTAGGTGCTGTTGCTGTAGCATTTGCTATCGCATTCGGTATCGGTGGTAAATCATTTGCTGAGAAACAGTTAAATAAATTCTCAGATAAAATTGATTCAGACAAAAAACAATAATTTGCATAATTAAAATTTAACAACGCATTGTGTATTATACGTTGTTAAATACTGAAGTGTCTGGGACATCAATCCCCAGCATGAAGCCCATCAAAGATCAAAATCTTTGATGGGCTTGTTATTGCTCACTTACATAGAGGCTAGGTCGCTCCTCGGTCACGACACGCATCCTACTCCCTCAGGTGTCTCACAAACCATACACATTTCTTATATGTTTTTACTACAAAAAACAAGATACCTTATAAGGAATTAATTGAAACAGAAATTATTCCAGAGATAAAACAAGAAACGAATAACGGGTTAAAAGATGAAGATTTAAATAAAATAACATGTTCATTATTGTAATTTTAAATGATTTTTGTGTACTTTATCTTTCGATTTTGATGGATAAACTTACAAATATAGAAAAACGTGAAAGAATCATATTGTCATAACTATAGAATCAGTGTATTTTTATTATGTAAAGCGAAAATAATGGTGACTAACATTTGAAATGTCTTATGTTAGTCTTTTTATTTTCGTAGGACTGAACAATGATGTGATTATAAATTGGAGACCAAAATAGTTTGATAGATGGCATAATATAAATAAGAAGAAATATTGAATTAAAAGGAAGGTAAGCCATGCAAGAAAATAATAATGATTATGAGAATCTGTTGTTTTATTTTGCTTATAAAACATTTATCAATACAGCTGATGAAATTATTGAGGCTTATGGATTGAATCGTCAACATCATAGATTCTTATTTTTCATAGATAAAGTACCGGGAATTACTATAAAGGATTTATTGAAAAGTATGGAAATCTCTAAACAGGGTAGCCATGCTGCTTTGAAAAAGTTAAAAGACGAAGCATATATTATAGAGAAACAAACGGAACATGATAAGCGTGTTAAAGCATTATATGCTACGGATAAAGGAACAAAATTGGTCAGAGAATTAAATAAAGCGCAAAATGATTTATTTCAAGATATTCAAAAAAAGGTCGGGAATGATTGGTACGCTATCATGGAAGAATTTGCTTCTCATAGACAAGGATACGCAGAAATTAAACATCTCAAAGATGATTTTGATAAAGACTAATGCTATCGCACACTAACCCATGGTTTAAAGGTAAATTCAAGTATGATTACATTGTAAATTGTCAATGTCATACGTATCATACGTGACAAATTAAAGTTAATCTACTTAGAGATAAGCATGTCTGTCTAAATATACAGCCCATATATTAATAAGTTGGCATTATTGGTAAATATAGGGATTTACAAATCCACCATTGCATATTGGAATATGTAGGATGTTAGCCAATAAAATGCTTATTATCACATTTTTAAAGATAGAATGATCATTGATGTTGAAATAAACATCAGTGATCATTTTTTATTACTCCAGTGCTAGGTAAATTGGCAATGATTATAGTTCATTGCTTATTGATAAATGATAAGTGCAAAATAAAAAGTTTCACAATTTAAATAAGTCAATATAGTTGACCTTTTGTTTCATTTTTATTATTTTGGAAGTGTAATTCAATATAGATAAAAAGGGGAAATGAATTATGAGAAGACGTATTGGACAATATTTAATGGACTGTTTAAGTAATGTTGGCGTGGATAAGGTTTTTGGTGTTCCGGGAGATTTTAATTTAACGTTTTTAGATGATATTATCGGTAGAACGGATATGGAATGGATAGGTAATACGAATGAATTAAACGCGAGTTACGCTGCTGATGGTTATGCTAGAATGAAAGGCATCAGTGCAATGGTAACTACATTTGGTGTTGGTGAGCTGAGTGCTGTTAATGGTATTGCGGGTGCATTTGCAGAGCGTGTGCCAGTCATTCAAATTACGGGCGCCCCTACACAAGCAGTGGAACAAGCAGGGAAATATGTGCATCACTCATTAGGTGAAGGTAACTTTGATGATTATCGCAAAATGTATGAACCAATCACGACTACACAAGCATATATTACAGAGGATAATGCACAATTGGAAATTCCAAGAGTTATCAATGCCGCATTAACTGAAAGTAGACCTGTACACATACATTTACCAATTGATGTTGCAGCAAAAGAGATTGAAGTGAAGGAAGATTATCACTATAAAATGAGCAAACCTGCTGATGTTTCTCAATATATCGACATGGTTCAAGCGAAATTAAATAGTGCGGAACGACCAGTGATTATTACAGGACACGAGATTAATAGTTTCGGTTTGCATGAATTATTAGAACAATTTGTTAATCAGACGGGTATTCCAGTTGCCCAATTATCTTTGGGTAAAGGTGCTTTTAATGAGGAGAGTCCATATTATATGGGCATTTATGATGGTTCAATTGCTGAGGAACGCATTAAATACTATGTGGATCATAGTGATGCTATATTAAATATCGGTGCTAAGCTAACAGATTCTGCAACGGCAGGATTTTCATATCAATTTGATATAGATGATGTAATTATGTTAAATCATCGTAACTTTAAAATGAACGAAACACGAGATGATAATGTAGCTTTACAAGATTTATTAATAGGTTTACAGCGCATAGATTTTCACTTCAATGGAGATTATCCTATGTTCAAAAAGCCTGTGCCAAATGATGATGTATTAGATGATACACCGTTAACACAACAAACATATTTTAAAATGATGCAAGATTTTTTAAATCGTGATGATGTAGTGATTGCAGAACAAGGAACATCTTTCTTTGGTGCCTATGATTTAGCATTAACGAAAACGAATAAATTTATTGGTCAACCTTTATGGGGATCAATTGGTTATACTTTACCAGCAACTTTAGGTTCACAATTAGCTGATGGAGAACGACGAAATGTATTGTTAATTGGTGATGGATCGCTACAATTAACAGTACAGGAAATGGCAACGATGATTAGACTACAGTTGAAACCAGTAATATTTATTATAAATAATGATGGCTATACTGTTGAGCGTAAAATTCATGGTGAAAATGCGTTGTATAACGATATACCAATGTGGGATTATAAAGCATTGCCTAGTGTCTTTGGTGGTAACGAAACCGTATCAGTACACGAAGTTGACTCAAGTGTGAGTTTACAACATGCTTTCAATGAAATTAATCTGCAACCTAATCGTATGCATGTCATTGAAGTTAAGATGGGTATGCACGATGCCCCTGAAAAATTAAATGATATTGGTAAAGCATTTGCAAAGCAAAATGGTTAATCTAGCACATCTTGTGTTAAACAGAGCGAGCAATTTCTTTGGATAATGTAGTTTGTTTAATAGCAATATATTCTGACATGTAATTTAAAATATTAGGTCCTTAAATGAAATGTGTTTATTCATTTAAGGACTATTTTTATTGAAAAATTTTATTCAAAAGCCCGTGGTTGCGCTGTTTTGCAAATCATTTAGTGTAAAAAGAAAGAAAAATAACGATATATCGTTGACGTATTTCGATATATCGTTTATAATTTCGATATATCGAAATAAGAAAGGGAGATTAATATGTTTAGAAGACATTTTCACAAAAGACACACACATTTTGCACATAAGATGATGAATAGAGAAGATTTTGGTTTTGGTAGAGGTATGGATGGATTTGATCCTCGTGCAATGGCAGCAATGGGTAAGGAAAGATTTTTCAAAAAAGGTAATTTACAGTTTGTAATTTTAAAAATGTTGCAGCAAGAATCAAAGCATGGTTATCAAATTATCAAAGATTTAGAAGAACAGTTTAAAGGATTCTATTCACCTAGTCCTGGATCAGTTTATCCTATATTACAAATGCTAGAAGATAGAGAGTTTGTATCAATTTCGAAAGATGGTAAGAAGAAAGTGTATACGATTACTGAAGAGGGACAAACGTTCTTAAATGAAAATATGAATGATGCAATGTTGACTCGATTAGAACAATTAAAGCATATGGATTTTGACAAAATGCAAGAATCTAGAGCACAATTACAGGATTTATTTAGAACGTTTATGCTCAAGAGTAAAGAGTCATTTAACGATGAAGAGAAAAAACGCAAATTTAATGAATTTGTCGAACGTACGAAGAAAGAACTTGAAGATTTATATTAAATCTAAATATTTGTAAGTGGGGAATACAAAATGAATCGTATTGCAATTATTGGTGGAGGTCCTGGCGGTTTAATGCTAGGACTGTTACTTCAACAACGTGGTTATCAGTTTACTATTTTTGAAAAATCTAATGGTCAAAATCATCAGTTGCAAGGTGGGTCATTAGATATACATGGGGATACAGGACAAATACCTCTGAAGGAAGCGGGGCTTATTGATGAATTTAATAAGCTTGCGCGATTTGAAGGTGAAGATACAAAGATTGTCGATGCAACTGGTAAAGTATATTATGAAGACGATGCAGATGGTCAAGGTGATCGACCTGAAATTGATCGTGGAGTGCTATGTGATTTAATTCGTAGTCACATTGATCCATCAGCAATTAAGTATGGCTATCAGTTTGAAAGTCTAAAGCAATTTGCTGATAGCAAATGTGAAGTTACTTTTTCTAATGGCTATCAAGAACAATTTGACTATGTGATTGGTTCTGATGGTGCATTTTCTAAAGTCAGATCTTATTTGTCAGATGTAAATATAGAATATACAGGTATTAGTATGGTGGAGATTAACGTTGAAGAAGTGAGCCAACACTACCCGCAGTTGTTACAATACAATAAGAATGGAAAAATGATGGCTTTAGACCAAGATAAAGGTTTGTTAGCACAATTAAATGGTGATGACAGCATTAAAGTTTATGTATCTTACAGAATGGCAGAAGCTGAATTAGAAGATTATAAACAAATGTCGCACGATGAATTGAAAGCACGTTTGCTGAGTGACTTCGAACAGTGGGATGAGCAATTATTAAATTATATTAAAAATATGAGCAATAATATCTTGTTTAGAAGAATATATAGATTACCCATTGGCTTTAAATGGGAAACAAATCAATCTATTACACTAATTGGAGATGCAGCACATTTGATGAGTCCATTTGCTGGTGAAGGTGTAAATATGGCATTGTATGATGCTTATTTATTTGTGAAATCTCTAGACGAGCACACTGATAAAATGACAGTAGCTAAACAATATGAACAAGAGATGAATAAAGTATCTAAAATTAGTGCGCAAGATTCTCAAGACAACTTAGAGCGCATGTTTACAGAAGGCGCCGCTAAAAAGTTAAGTGACATGTTCACATTTGTAAATTAATATCAATTAAATTAAAATTTAACGCGTTTAAGGATGAATTAATGCCTTGAACGCGTTATTTTTATAATAAGTGTATCATTGTGATATCATATGCGACATATAAGTAATAGATTGATTCATAGCTAGACATAATCAAAATGAAAACGGGTAAATGTAATTAATATAACAATAAAATAGTACATAACATTTGGTGATTACTGCTTAAAATACAACATCTGATGAGCATATAAAGATATTAAATATAAGGTGTGTAAATATGGGGAACTTAGAAAAAGAGTATAAATATTGTCAAAAGATAATGAAAAATTATACAAAGACATTTGCGAATGCTTTTGAACATTTATCAACTGAAAAGCGTAATGCGCTATGGTCGATTTATGCACTTTATCATAACGTAGACGAAAGTATTAAGGTGCATAAAGATATAGAATATTTAAATAAAATCAAGCAAGATGTCCAACAAATTTATAATGGGGAGACTAAAAAGTTTCATAGTAATACAAAAATAATGAAACCATTGGCACAGACGATACATTTATATAATTTGCCAAGATCCGCTTTAGAGACATTTATCCAAACAGTTGAAGATGATTTTGTATTTTCTGCAAATGACACTGATCAGCAATTAGAGCAATACTGCTATGGTGTAAGTGGTGTTATTGGAGAATTGCTTAATCCTATTTTTACTCAATCACAAATTGAAGCAACTAAGGTAGCAGAAGCAAATGCGATGAGTATTGCTTTAGGAAAGGCCCTCCAATTGACTAAAATATTAAGAAATGTAGGCAAGGACTATAGCAATGGTAAAATCTATATAAGTATTGAAAAGTTGGAATACTACAATGTTGATTTGGATTCAATTTATTATAACGGCGTAACCCCTAACTACGCACATTTATGGGAAAGTTATGCGAAACTGATAGAACGGAATTTCTCATATATTTTGGATCACTTGTATTTATTTGACGATGATATAGAGCCCATCATTGTACTGACAATTAAGACTTATCAAGGATTATTAGAAGAGGTAAGAAAGAATTTGTATGATGTAACAAAACATGCAAATTTAAGTAGTTACAAAAAATCAAAAATTTATCGCAACGTTATGGAAACATATAGTAAGTCATGACTTGTACGCTTGGATAATCATTAAGTAACAAATACCAAGTAAACATCTTACTTTTGCGATAAATTGAATTTAACTTTTATATGATATACTAACAATGATTAAGCATATATCGTTAGAACTAGGAGATTGTATTTTATGAATAAGCCTAAATATCAAGTGATAGCAGATGAGATTAAAAATAAAATTATTAGTAAAGAATTCCAAGTAGGATCATTATTACCTACTGAAAAGGATTTCCAGCATCGATATAGTGTGAGCCGATATACGATACGTCAAGCAATGGAATTATTAGTTGCAGATGGTTATATAAATAAGAGAAAAGGTTCTGGTTCATATGTAAGTTATGAATTTTTAAATTCGGAAACGAACCATAATGCTAAGAAGATTGGATTAATTGTAACCTATTTATCAGATTATATATTTCCGAGTATCATACGAGGTATCGAAACAGTATTGAGAGAGAATGGTTACTCATTAATATTAGCAAGCACGAACAATAATCATGCTGACGAGCGTCAATGTTTAGAGATGATGTTAAATCAAGGTATCAAAGGTCTCATTGTTGAACCTACGAAAAGTAATGTCTACAATCCGAACTTATCGTATTATTCCTTATTTAAACAACGTAATATTCCGATATTATCTATTAATGCGCAATATGAAGAATTGAACTTACCCTATATTGCTATTGATGATATTAAGTCAGGACATCTTGCAACGAAATATCTTATAGATAAGGGACATGAGGATATCGCTTTAATTACCAAGATAGATGACAATCAAGGTAAGTTAAGGATGAAAGGTTATTTTAATGCCTTTGAAAATTGTAACAAAGTCTTTAAGAGTGAATATATTTATACGTATGATACAGAAAGTAAATTATCTGTGTTAGATCAATTTGTGGAACACGTGGTATCGAAGCAAATACAAGCTTCGGCTGTGGTGTGTTACAATGACCAAATCGCATATTACATTATGAAAAAATTAGAAAAACTAGGTATTGCCATTCCAAATGATATGTCTGTTGTGGGGGAAGATAACTCAGTATTGAGCAAATTAGAAGATGTTGATTTAACAACGACATCCCACCCTCAAGAACTATTAGGAGAGAAAGCAGCTAATTGGGTATTGAATACAATTGAAACAGGTAAGGTACAACCTTCAGAACTATTAGATACCTATATTATAGAAAGAAGTTCCGTAAAGTAAATCATATATAGCGAATGATACGATGCAATGCGTTTAGTTGAGTGGTATAACTATACTTATAGTATCGAGTATCTTTAAATAACGACAGAGCCAATCCATATAACGGAATTTGGCTCTTTTTTTTATTTCATATAACAGTCACTTGTATGGTCTACGAATTGAAATTGAGACACCTGAACGAATAGGATAATAAGAAATGAGGAGCGAGACCAAGACACAGGCCAAGGATTTAGGTAGGTGGTTCAAATAATTTAGGTTGCCCCTACAAAACTAAGGGATAAATCTTTTGAATTAGATATTGTAAGAATTTGTATAAAAGGATTACACCAATTAATATATACGGACAAAAATTATAATGTATTGACATGTACGGACAAATACTTTATGATTTATTTGAAAACGATTACAAAAGAGGTGTTTGCAATGCAAAATCCTACTAATATAACCGATAGTTCTGAGTTGTCTATTGGTATTGAGCTAGGTTCAACTCGTATTAAGACGATAGCAATTGATGCGCAATTTAACACATTAGCAACAGGTAGCTTTGAATGGGAGAACAATTATATAGATGGCTATTGGACCTATTCAGTAAATGATATTTGGGTTGGATTACAACAAAGTTATCAAGATATGGCAAAAAATTTAAAAGACAAGTTTGATATAACTATACGCAAAATTAATAGCCTTGGTATTAGTGCAATGATGCATGGATATTTGGCATTCGATGAACATGAGGATCTGTTAGTTCCATTTAGAACTTGGAGAAATGGCAACACGGTTGAAGCGGCAAAAATTTTGAGAACAGCATTTAACTATAATATCCCAGAAAGATGGAGTATCGCACATTTATATCAAGCGGTTATAGATAAAGAATCTCACGTAAATCAAGTGAATTATATTACGACATTAGCAGGCTATATTCACTGGTATTTGACGGGAGAAAAGGTATTAGGCATAGGAGATGCTTCAGGGATGTTTCCGGTAGATGTTGGGCAACAAGCATACAGAACAGACTTATTAGAAGAGGCAGATATATTATTCAATACAGAAGGATTTCATAAAGCAGTTATTGATTTATTACCAAAAATTAAAGTTGCAGGTGACAATGCTGGATATTTAACAGATGAAGGTGCAAGATTGTTGGATCCTGATGGCAATTTAGAAAGTGGCTGTGTTATGTGTCCACCTGAAGGTGATGCTGGTACAGGGATGGTAGCTACTAACGCTGTTACACCACGTTCAGGTAATATTTCAGCAGGAACAAGTGCATTTGCCATGATAGTCTTAGAACAATCTTTGAAAAATGTATATCCAGAAGTGGATATCGTTGCAACACCTTCAAGTAGTGAAGTAGCCATGATTCATACCAATAATTGTACTTCTGAAATAAATGCGTGGATGAATTTATTTGAACAAGTTCTTGAAACTATGGGAGTGCGTTTTTCATCAGATGATTTGTACGGACAAATATTGAAAGAATCTGAAAAAAGTGATGATGACTTAGGTGGATTATTGTCGTATGGATATGTCTCCGGTGAAAATATTACCAAAGTTGAAGAGGGATACCCACTATTCGTAAGAGAGCCGAATCATCATTTTACACTTGCAAATTTCATGAAAACACAATTGTTTAGTGCCTTTAGTACATTAAAAATTGGCATGGATTTATTAAAAGCAAATGAAAATATTTCAATTAATAAATTAATTGCACATGGTGGCATTTTCAAAACAGAGCGTATTGCACAATCAGTATTAAGTGCAGCTATGGATGCCCCGATTACAGTGATGAATCAAGCGAGTGAAGGTGGTGCTTGGGGCATTAGTGTATTGGCAAAATTTGCAACTATCAATAAAGATATGACATTGTCACAATTTCTAGATGATTTTGTGTTTGCCAATATAGATGAAACGACAATTGAACCATCTGCGCAAGCAGTTGAAAACTTTGATACCTATATCGATAAGACTATAAAAGGATTACCTATTGAGCGACAATTATCACATTATTTAGAAGGTGAAGCGAATGTTAGAAAAATTAAAACAAGAAGTATATAAAGCGAATTTAGAGTTACCAGAGAGAGGTTTAATTAAATACACTTGGGGAAATGTCAGTGGATTTGACCCTGAAACGCAACTGTTTGTCATAAAACCGAGTGGTGTTGATTATGCTCAAATGAAACCTGAAGACATGGTGGTTTGTAATCTAGATTGTGAAATCGTTGAAGGCGATTTGAGACCATCATCAGATATGCCTACACATGCAGTATTGTACAAATCATTTCCAAATATAGGCAGTGTTGTACACACACATTCTCCTTGGGCGACAATTTGGGCTCAAGCAGGGTTAGATGTACCGGCAATGGGGACGACACATGCAGATACGTTTTATGGTTCAGTCCCATGTGCAAGATTTTTAACAGCAAGTGAAATTAACAGAGATTATGAGTATGAAACTGGAAATGTCATTGTTGAAACATTCAAAGAACGAAATATTGATCCAAATGCAGTTCCAGCTGTTTTATTACAAGGGCACGCGCCTTTTGTGTGGGCGAAAGATTGTGAACATGCAGTGATGAATGCAGTTGTTTTAGAAGAAGTATGTAAAATGAATTTATTTACGCAACAATTAAACGCATATGCGAAAGCGCTACCAGAAGAGATTTTAAATAAACATTATGAAAGAAAGCATGGCGAAAATGCTTATTACGGACAGAAATAGGAGGAATTTAAAGATGGCTACAGAAAAGAAATTTTGGTTTGTTGTTGGATCGCAAGCACTATACGGTGATGAGGCATTAGAGCAAGTGAAGTCAGACGCACAGGTAATGACGACATATTTAAATGAACAGGCTGATTTGCCTTTTAATATTGAATTACAAACACAATTGGCAACAACAGCGGATGCTATTACAAATATTATGAAAGAAGCAAATTATAGAGATGATATTGCAGGTGTTATTACATGGATGCATACATTTTCACCAGCCAAAATGTGGATTAGAGGGACTAAACTCCTGCAAAAACCATTATTACATTTAGCAACACAATTCTATGACAATATTTCCTGGGAAAAAATTGATATGGATTATATGAATTTACATCAATCTGCTCATGGAGATAGAGAGTACGGCTTTATCAATAAAAGGTTGGGCAAACAAAATAAAATCATTTTTGGTCATTGGAAAGATAAAGCGACTCAAGAAGATATTAAGTCATGGATGCGCATCGCTCATGCTTACAATGAGAGTTTCAATCTTAAGGTGGCACGCTTTGGCGACAATATGAGAAATGTTGCAGTTACTGAAGGTGACAAGATAGAAGCACAAATCCAATTTGGTTGGACTGTAGATTACTTTGGAATTGGGGATTTAGTTGCATATATAGAAGCAGTCAAAGAAGAGGAAATTACAACTCTGTTTGCTGAATATCAGAATCAATATGATTTTGATTACAGAAATAATGATGAAGCACATTTTAATGATTCAGTTAAAGAGCAAATTAAATATGAAATTGCCATTAAACGTTTCTTAGATGCTGGTGGATACACTGCCTTTACAACAAACTTTGAGGACTTACATGGTATGAAACAATTACCAGGTTTAGCTGTACAACGTCTAAATGAACAAGGTTATGGATTTGCAGGTGAAGGTGATTGGAAAACAGCGGCATTGGATAGATTGTTAAAAATTGCTACAGACAATAAAGCGACTGGATTTATGGAAGATTATACGTATGATATGCGAAGTGATAAACAGCAAATTCTAGGTTCGCATATGTTAGAAGTTGATCCGACATTGGCAGCAACTAAACCAAAAATCGTCGTAGATTACTTAGGCATTGGCGATAAGAACGACCCAGCACGCTTGGTGTTCGATGGTCAAGCAGGCGAAGGTGTTGTTGTGACAATGCTTGATTTAGGTACTCACTATAAATTTATCGTTAATGAAATTACTGCCGAAACATTAACAGAGCCTGCTCCGAATTTACCAGTAGCAAGAGTATTATGGCAAGCAAAACCATCACTTGAAACAGGAGTGAGACGCTGGATTGAAGAAGGTGGCGGCCATCATACCGTACTTTCGTTGACGTTAAACTCGGCACAACTAGAGACGTTAATTAAGATGTTTGAAGCAGAGTATGTAGTGATTAAATAATGGATGAATTGTTGTGACATAGATGTATGCGAAAGGTAAAAAGAGGGTGAATGGGATGAAAACAAACAGTAAGGTGTCCAATAGTTTTATTTATTTCTTTGGTGCATTTGGTGGTATTCTATTTGGTTATGACATTGGTGTAATGACTGGTGCTTTACCATTTCTTAGGGAAGATTGGGGTATAGATAGTGGCTTTATTATAGGATTAATTACATCTTCAGTGATGTTAGGTGCTATTTTTGGTGGTATTTTAGCAGGTAGATTATCGGATAAATTAGGGCGTAGAAAAATGATTCTAATTTCCGCATTAATCTTTGTGTTAGGTTCGGTGTTATCCGGCATTGCACCACATCACGGCAATTATTTCCTAATTATTTCACGTATTATTTTAGGTTTAGCTGTAGGTGCAGCTTCGGCGCTTGTACCAGCATATATGTCTGAGATGGCACCAGCAAAATTCAGAGGTCAATTGTCTGGTTTGAATCAAACGATGATTGTATCAGGTATGTTGTTATCTTATATTGTGGATTTCTTGTTACGTGATTTACCGGTCGAATTAGGTTGGAGATTGATGTTAGGCATAGCCGCAGTGCCAGCTTTAATACTATTTTTAGGGGTATTAAAATTACCAGAATCTCCTAGATTTTTAATTAAAAATGGAAAGTTTGATGAAGCAAAGCATGTATTAATGAATTTACGAAAAGTGAAACAAGTTGATGCAGAATTTGAGGAAATTAGAAGTACGATTTTAACTGAGAATAAAGTGACAACAAATAATACATTAAGTACCTTATTTAATAGTAAATATAAGTATTTGGTAATTGCAGGATTGGGTGTTGCAGCTTTTCAACAATTTCAAGGGGCAAATGCGATATTCTATTATATTCCTCTAATCGTTGAACAAGCGACAGGTAATTCAGCAAGCTCGGCATTATTATGGCCAATTATTCAAGGCGTTATCTTGGTTCTAGGTTCATTACTATTTATTTGGATTGCTGATAAGTTTAATCGACGAACATTGCTCATGCTTGGCGGTACAGTGATGGGATTGTCATTTATATTACCTACAATTATTAATATTGTAATACCTAATGCTAACCCAATTATAATTGTGATATTTTTAAGTATCTACGTAGCCTTCTATTCATTTACATGGGCGCCATTGACTTGGGTAATTGTAGGGGAAATATTCCCGTTAACAATTAGAGGATTTGCATCAGGCGTTGCATCTTCATTAAATTGGTTAGGTTCATTTTTAGTTGGACTATTATTCCCGATTATGACGACACATTTTCCACAAGAAATGGTATTTGCGATATTCGGTATCATCTGTATTTTAGGTGTTATATTTGTTAAAAAATGTGTCCCTGAATCAAGAGGAAAAACATTAGAAGAAATCGAAACATTTTGTGGTACAGAAGAAAAAGTGAAACTTAATAATGTTAACGTTAAAGAAAGTTAATGTTAGCTAGTATAATGGCTTACATGTTAAAGTGCATGTTTAAGATTACAGTTGCAAAGATTGTGACTGTAATCTTTTTTTATTTATCCTAGATGAATGGGGGTATGCTATAGTTAAATTATTGAATGAAAGATTGAGTGCTATAAAATGAGTACTAAACATTATATTTAGGTGAGGTGAATAGAAATGGAGAAATTAGAAGCATTAAATTTAGATGAGAATGAACGACAAGTGCTTCAACAAATATTCAACAATCGCTATATTTCAAGGATTCAGATATCAAAAAATTTAGAAATCAATAAGGCAACGATATCTAACTTACTTAATAGATTAAAGCTTAAAAAACTCGTTACTGAAGTAGGACAGGGAGATAGTACTAAAAGTGGCGGTAGAAAACCGATTCTATTAGAAGTAAATAAACACTTTGGTTATACAATTTCGATAGATATAGCATACCATTCGATAGAAATTTTATATAGTTATTTTGATGGGGAGACAATGAAACATCAGTCTGTTCCTCTTGAAAGTAACAAGATGAGTGATATTATCTCAATGATTAAGCAATATGTGAATGCAGATGCATATTATGAAACAGAATTTGGCTTGTTAGGTGTAGCGATATCGGTTCATGGTATTGTTAATGAACAACAAGAAATTATTGATTTGCCGTTTCATGATTTAGAGGATATATCAATCGTCGAAGCGATAAAGCAAGTCACGAATGTGCCAGTTATATTGGAGAATGAAGCCAATCTATCGGCTATTTATGAGAGAGACTATCAAGGCAACCTCGAAATTAATAATCTGATATCTCTTAGTATACATAAAGGTATAGGGGCAGGATTGATCATCGATAAGAAATTATATCGTGGAAATGCGGGGCAAGCAGGAGAAATAGGCAAGACTTTGATTTCAAATGTTGCAACAGACGAACCCACATACCTTAAAATTGAAGATTTATGTTCACAAGAAGCAATTATTCAACACTTAACTAAACAACTCAACACCACAATGACAGTAGATAAAGTGAAAAAACACTATGTAGAAGGCGATTATACTGTCACTCAAACATTGGAATTATTCTGTAAGAGAATCGCTGTATTGGTGCACAACTTAAATTCACAAATGAACCCTGAGATGATTTATATCAATTGTCCATTAATCAATGAAATACCTGAATTGCTTGAAAAAATTAAACATGTGTCATGCAAATTTAATTCTAATAATAACAATGTAGCTATAACCTCTAATGTCCAATATGCGACATTAATGGGGGCAGCAATTGCTATTACGCAACAAATACTGGATGTTCATGATATAAAATTAAATTTCAAATAAATAATTTAGCCTTTTAACGATAATGTTAAAAGGTTTTTTATTTATATTAAGAAAGCGTTTACAAATATCGGCCGAAGTGATATAGTGATTAAAAAGTTAGTTAGTTTATTAAACTAACTAACCAAGTGGAAAACAGGAGGAATGAATCATGACATATTTTGATATTGAAAAAGTACAGTATGAAGGGCCGAAATCAACGAATCCATTTAGTTTTAAATATTATAATGCTTCAGAAAAAATTGGTGACAAAACGATGGCAGAGCATTTGAGATTTAGTGTAGCTTATTGGCATACGTTTACTGCTGATTTATCAGATCCATTTGGAGTGGGAGCTGCTATTAGAGATTGGGATAATTTAAATGATATGGATAAAGCAAAAGCGCGCGTATCTGCAATATTTGAATTTATGGAAAAAACAGGTATTGAATACTTTTGTTTCCATGACATTGATATCGCTCCTGAAGGAAAAAACTTAGAAGAATCAAATGAAAATTTAGATGTGATAGTTAAATTGATAAAAGAAAAAATGGATGAAACAGGTAAAAAATTATTATGGAATACAACGAACAACTTCACACATGAACGCTTTGTTCATGGTGCGGCTACATCATCAAACGCTGACGTATTTGCATATGCTGCCGCAAAGGTCAAAAAGTCATTAGAAATTGCGAAAACGTTAAATGCGGAAAACTTTGTATTTTGGGGTGGTAGAGAAGGCTACGAAAGTCTGCTGAATACCGATATGAAATTAGAGTTAGATAATTTAGCTAAGTTTTTTAAAATGGCTATCGCTTATGCAGAGGAAATTGGTTTTAAAGGTCAATTCTTAATCGAACCTAAGCCGAAAGAACCGACAACACATCAATATGATACAGATGTAGCAACGGCACATGCATTTTTACAAAAGTACAATTTAGATCATGTATTTAAATTCAATATTGAGGCCAATCATGCAACATTAGCGGGTCATTCTTTCCAACATGAACTAAGATATGCACGTGATAACCAATTGCTAGGCTCAGTAGATGCCAACCAAGGTCATCCTCAATTAGGCTGGGATACTGATGAATTTCCTACGGATGTCTATGACACTACACTTGCCATGTATGAAATTTTGAAAAATGGTGGATTAACGCCAGGTGGCTTGAACTTTGATGCTAAACCACGTCGTACCTCTTTCAAACAGGAGGACTTGGTATTAACACATATTGCAGGTATGGATGCCTTCGCTTTAGGTCTAAGAGTTGCACATCAAATGATTGAAGATAACTTTTTTGAAAATATAGTAAGTGAAAAGTATGCATCTTATCAAAGTGGAATTGGTCAAAAAATTCTAAACGGCGAAGTCACATTTAAAGAGTTAGAAAAATATGCTTTAACACTTACTGAAATTACAAATGAGTCGGATCATTTAGAAGTAATAAAGTCACAAATTAATCAATATATTTTAAATATTAATAGTAAAGGTTGATTGCGATGAACAATGTCATTGGTATGGATATTGGTACGAGTGGATTGAAGACAATTGTAGTTGATGAGTATGGACAAGTAATCGATAGTTATAGTGTTGAATATAAGACCGAACATCCACACACAGGATATAGCGAAATAAATCCGAATATTTGGTATGAAGCTGCTTTGGAAAGCTTAGCCTATGTCTTTGGAAAATATAAGTCCTCTGAAATAGCAGGACTTAGTTTTTCAGGGCAAATGCATGGTTTAGTGGTAGTCGATAAGCAAGGTGAAGTGATTAGACCGGCTATTTTATGGAATGACACTAGAACGCATAAAGAAGTCGAATGGATAAAATCTGAGTTAGGTTTATCGCTACTATTAAAAGAAACGCAAAACACAGTTTTAGAAGGATTTACTTTACCTAAACTTATATGGTTGAAAAATAATGAACCAGGGCATTATCAACAAATAGATCGATTTATGTTACCTAAAGATTATGTTGCTTATAAATTAACTGGCAATATTTTCACGGAACCATCAGATGCATCTGGAACAATAATGTTTAATGTCAAAAAGGGTCAATGGTCTACAACCATATTAGATAAATTAGAAATAAACCCACACATCTGTCCTGACATCATACCTTCACATGGCTATAATGGTGCGATAAAAGAATCGATTATGCAAAAACTAAATGTAAATGGTGATATAAAGGTTTATCAAGGTGGTGCAGATAATGCTTGCGGTGCTTTAGGTGCAGGTATTACTGATGCACAAAAGCGTTTAGTAAGTATTGGTACATCTGGAGTTGCATTAGCTATTCAAAATGATAAGACTTATGAAAATGACGGTAAGGTACATTACTTCCATCATTGTGTACCAGAACAAAAGTACATAATGGGTGTTACTTTATCTGCAGGTTATAGTTTGGAATGGTTGAAAAATGTATTGAATAGTAAAGAAAACTTTGATCATTTTTTAAAGGAAATCACATCATCTCAGAAAGGTTCAAATGGACTGTTATATACACCCTATTTATTAGGAGAACGTACACCTTATAATGATTCTTCAGTAAGAGGCAGTTTTATAGGATTAGATGCGAATACAACTATGGCAGATATGAAAAGAGCGGTGTTAGAAGGTGTAACTTTTTCAATAAAAGATAGTTTGGAAATTATCAAAAATGATGTACATGATAGTAGAGAAATTGTATCAATCGGTGGCGGTGCAAAAAATAAGACATGGTTGCAAATACAGGCGGATATTTTTGATACTGACATCACTACGAGAACAGAAGAACAAGGTCCAGCATATGGTGCGGCAATGTTAGCTGCGATGGGAGTGGGCTGGTTTGATTCTTTCAAAGAACTTAGCGCTGCTTGGATTGCATACAATGATTCCATATCAAGTAATAAAGCAGACGTTCAAGTGTATAAAGACATTTATAACGTATATACAGAAGTTTATGAGAATACACAAGCATTGTCGAAAAAGTTAGTTCAATTTAAGTAGTGTTAAGGGGATGGGAGCATGTCATCTTATAATAATAAGAAATTTATTTTTACAATTGCACTAATTGCTACATTAGGTGGTTTGTTATTTGGGTATGATACGGCAGTGATATCAGGTGCTGAACAATCGTTGCAACGTTATTTAACAGCTCAATATGGTAGTTTTATTCATGGAATGACAGTATCTAGTGCGCTCATTGGATGCGTAATAGGAGGGTTTTTATCTTCGTATTTTTCTAGTCGATTTGGCAGAAAACGATCGTTACAAATTGCAGCGATACTGTTTATTATCTCTGCATTATTGTCAGGTTACCCAGAATTTATATTTTTCGAACCAGGACAAGCCAGTTTAGGATTATTATTGACGTTTAATTTTTATCGTATATTAGGTGGAATTGGTGTTGGATTAGCGTCTGCGATTTCTCCAATGTATATCAGTGAAATTTCACCATCTTCTATCCGAGGTACATTAGTATCTTGGAATCAATTTGCAATTATTTTTGGTATGTTAGTGGTTTATTTTGTGAATTATGGCATAACGTTTGGTCAAAGCCAAGCGTGGATAGATCATGTTGGTTGGCGCTACATGTTTATGACCGCAGCAATTCCAGCTGTAGTTTTCTTTCTGTTATTATTTTTAGTACCGGAAACACCTCGATATCTGACATTAATGAATAAAAATGAAGCGGCATTAACTGTGTTGAACAGAATTTATAATTCAAAGAACCATGCACAAACAGTATTAAATGAAATATTGTCGACTAAAAATAAGACAAAGGATGTCAAAGCACCGTTATTTAGCTTTGGTAAAGCAGTAGTGATTATTGGTATTGTACTATCAATATTCCAACAATTTATAGGTATTAATGTTGCATTATATTATGCGCCGCGTATCTTTGAAAATTTAGGTGCAGGAAGTAACGCATCAATGATACAAACAGTAGTTATGGGTCTTGTGAATGTTATTTTTACAATCATTGCAATCATATATGTTGATAAATTTGGCAGAAAACCACTACTGATGATTGGTTCATTAGGGATGGCTATAGGTATGATAGGAATGAGTCTGTTAACTGCAAATGGTGCTTTCGGAGTAATTACGTTAGTGTTTATGGTTGTCTATACGGCATCATTTATGATGAGTTGGGGACCGATTATTTGGGTGTTATTGTCTGAAATATTCCCTAATAGAATTAGAAGCTCAGCTATGGCTATTGCAGTAGCAGTACAGTGGTTAGCTAACTTTACGATCACATCTACTTATCCATTTATGATGGATATCAGTGGAACGATGACATATGGATTCTATGCTTTAATGAGTATACTATCAGGTATATTTATTTGGAAATTTATCCCTGAGACTAAAGGTAAGACATTAGAGCAAATAGAAGCAATATGGAAATCATAAATTTTATAAAGTGAAATATTAATTTGTATGCTTCAGATAAATGATAACCTTCGTTTATATCTGAAGCATATTTTTATGCTTTTTAAATACTAAAATAATATGAATTGACAAATATTGTATAAAGATTATGCTTATTTATAAGTTGATTAAAAATTCAAAGGGGAAGAAGGGGTAACAATGATGAATATTGGTATTGTTGGTGCAGGGAAAATTGTTAAAGAAGCATTGCCTGTATTGGAACAAGTTTCAGACGTTGTGTTTCAAAGTATTGTCACGACGGGAAGAAATCCACAAAATGTTAATGAATTACAAAAGCAATTTAATATCAAAGAGGTATATGAAAATTATACTCAATTTTTAGAGGATGAAGATTTAGAGGTAGTCTATATTGCCGTGCCGAATCATTTGCACTACTATTATGCACAGCAAGCGATAGAACACGGTAAACATGTCATTTGTGAAAAGCCTTTTACACTTACCAAGGTAGAACTTGAAACATTAAAAGAACTCGCAGAAGCGAAACAAGTGATTATTACAGAAGCAATCACGAATCTTTATTTAGGCAATTATGATGTCTTGAAACATACACTCCAAGAAATTGGAGATATCAAGCTTGCCCAGTTTAACTATTCTCAATACTCTTCAAGATATGATAATTTTAAGCAAGATATCATTCAACCAGCATTTAATCCAGAAATGGGTGGTGGCGCGTTAATGGATATCAATGTCTATAATGTCCATTTAGCAGTGGGGTTATTTGGCAAACCTAAGGGTGTTGCATACTTTGCAAATGTTGAGAAAAATATAGATACATCAGGTATCTTGCAATTAGATTATGATAATTTAAAAGTAGTCTGTATCGGCGCAAAGGACTCTAGTTCTGATAATCATTCCTATATTCAAGGTGATCAGGCAACGATACACATTGAAGGTCCAACGAACGAATTACAATCATTTGAAGTGAATCACATTGGTGGCGGAACACAGCTTTACCAATTAAACCAATTTGAACATCGTATGCATGAGGAATTTGTAAAAATAATAAAAATGATTCAGGATAAAGATGATGTCTTAGCTAAACGTCAATTAGAACATAGTATAGCTGTCGTTGAAGTCCTAGAGTCAGCATTAGACAGTGCAAATATAACAATTGGACCTTCAAAGTCATAATCAAATACAATAATTATCATTAATAACATAAAACTAAGGTAGTTTACTTTCAATATCGAATGAACACTATATCAATCATAGATATGTGCTTACATTCAATAGTGAGGTAAACTACCTTATTCATTTTCATTATTTAATTGTTTAAGATATGTTGGTGAATTTCAGCTTCAATATCTTGATAAACACGCATGAATGGTATATTCGTCTGTAATGCAGCGCGTTTAACATCTTCAAATTCTGGTTTCGCTTTAATAATTTGGTTGTTTAATAAACCTAGCTTTACTGTAATAACACCATATTTTGTTGTTAGTGATTGGAACTGTCGAACTAGAGTTTGGCGTTGAATAGTGCTACTGCGCACGCCTAGTGTTGTAGTGTGCTGTAATAGATAGTCTTCAAATTCTGCAGCATCTTCAATTCTACAGATCATTGTAATTAATGTAGCTGGGCGACTTTTTTTCATAATTATAGGTGCGTAATATACATCTAAAGCCCCTTTGTTGAATAAAGCTTGTAGCAGAAAACCAAGTGATTCTGCAGTCATATCATCAATTTGACATTCTAATTGTTGAACGAAATTGGGTGTAGCATCTTTAGTTGTATTAGTAGTATTTAGTGACACTTTATTTTCTGTAAATTCAATTACTCTCACAATGTTAGGGAAATCAAAGTCCTTGTTACCGCCACCATAGCCGATACGATTTATTGTCAGATTTGGCATAGGTCCTATATCCTTTACCAACGCTTTGATAAACCCAGCCCCAGTTGGTGTAGTTAATTCTGCAGCAACATCGAAATGTGCAAGTGGAACACCAGTTAATATTTCAGCAGTCGCTGGGGCAGGAATGGGATAAATACCATGAGCAATATTAATTTTTCCATGACCAGTCGGGATAGGAGAGGCATAGAGATTATCAATTGCTAAACTTTCTAAAGCGAGACAACTGCCAATGATATCGATAATTGAATCCATTGCGCCTACTTCATGGAAATGTACGTCATTAACATCCATGCCGTGTATTTTTGCTTCAGCTTGTGCAATAACCTCAAAGACACTGATACTGCGTTCCTTTACACGCTGTGGTAAGTCACTATTGTTAATAATTTGATATATATCTTTTGCTTTACGATGATGATGCGCTTCTTCGAAATCAATTGCTAACGTCAACGCTTGTATACCTTTCTTGTCCTTTTTAGAAAAGTGCAATTCAAAATGATTTAACGGAAGTGACTTTAACTGATCGATAATATAGTTTGCATCTGCCCCCAAGTCCACCAATGCTGAGAGAAACATATCACCTGCAATTCCTGCATGACAATCTAAATAAAGTGATTTCACCATAGCGATTCCTCCGTTTGTTGTTCTTGTTCGAGCATGTGGATCAGCATGGCTGCATTATATCCACCACCGAAGCCATTATCTATATTTAATACACTTGTACCAGGTGCACATGAATTAATCATTGCCAGTAATGTGGTAATACCATTTAAATTTGCGCCATAGCCGATACTAGTTGGTACGGCATAGACTGGATGGTCTACTAGGCCTGAAATAACACTAGATAATGCACCTTCCATGCCAGCGATAACGATAGATACTTTGCAATTACGAATGGTTTCAATATGATCAAATAAACGATGGATACCAGATACACCAACATCATATACTCGTTCAATTTCTGTTCCCATGACTTGAGCAGTCAGTGCTGCTTCTTCAGCGATAGGTAAATCAGAAGTTCCAGCACAGATGATGGCTGCCTTGTATGTTGATTTAGGTATAGATGCAATCGGTGTTGTTAGCACTTTAGCTTGTTCATAATATTCAAGTCGTGGATAGTGATTTAGGACATGGTTCGCTTTATCTGCGTCAATTCTTGTTACTAAAATAATTTCTTTATTTGATAATAATGTTTGAATGATGTCAGTTATTTGCTGTGCAGTTTTTCCTTCACCGAATATAACTTCTGGAAATCCTTGTCGATGTTTGCGATGTAAATCAACCTTTGCAAAACCAATATCATTATATTGCTTCAATTGTTTCATAGCCGATGCTACGGAGAGTGTATTAGACTGTACCGCCGTCAAAAGGGCTTCAATAGTTTTCTCGTTTTCAGTCATTTATAGACCACCTTTTTGCAATTTAAGATATGTGATAATCAGTATTGATTACTTCGTTCATACTACCTGTACGATAACCTTCTAAATCAACTGTGACATAATCGAAACCAAATTCCTTTAAGTGTAAGGCAATTTCATTTCTATGTGTTATAACTGTTTGTATCGCTTCGTCATCTACTTCAACTCGTGCAATATTATTATGATATCGAACACGGACATGCTCAATTCCGAGGCTGGCAATATATTTTTCGGCTTCGTTCACTTTATTGACTTTACTAAAGGTTAATGGCTCACCATATGGAATACGTGAAGCAAGGCTACATAGTGCTGGCTTGTTCCACACTGGAAGATGGTATTGCTTGCTAAGTTTACGAATTTCATCTTTATATAATGTAGCTTCTTGTAATACACTACGAACATTAAATTCGGTTCTTGCCTTTAGTCCAGGTCTAAAGTCAGCTAAATCATCCATAATCATCCCATCTAGCACATAATCAAAGCGATATAAGTCACGTAACCGTTCGAGCTCACCATACAGTAGACGCTTACTGTGATACCAACTTTCAGGTGTGTTTTTAATAATATATGGATCCTCTAATTCTGCAATTTCAGTTTCTATAATTTCTACATTTAAAGACTTTCCTAATGTTCTTGCTGCATTAAATTCTTCCTCTCTGAATAATTCGGATTTAACGATTACACCTTTAACATTGTACTTACCTAAGACATCTATGGCTTTCTTTAAGACGAAACTACTATCTACTCCACCTGAAAATGCAACTAAAACAGTACCTAGTGGCTTTATAATTTCTGTTAACTTTTGGTCTTTTTCTATAATTGTTTGTTGGTCCATCATTGTTTCCTCCTCAGTATAATTACTCAACGTATGGAATTGTCAATGGTCCTAAAGGCATAACACCAATAGTCATATCAGGGCCATATTTTTCTCTCAGTTGAGCTAATGTTTCCTTAATATCATTTACTGGATGTAACATAGCATCTGTAGTTTGTTGGGCGGTAAGTGTTGAATAGAGATATACATCAGCAAATGTTTGAATAACGGCTTGCTTTTGTACTTGCCATTGGTCTAGCATTCCGAATTTAGGGTCATTTATCATATCCAATAACCCTTGAGGCGAATCTGCCATTTTTAAAATTTCAGCGAAGTTACCGTGGTTTGGGTAACCATCACTGCATTCAGAGAACATAATAATACTGCCACCTTCTTTAACCACTTTATGTGCAGCGCTCATCCCTTTAACTGTCTGATATAAATTTTGATCTAAAGGATAACCAGAATTCGAAGCAATCACTACATCAAACCGTTCTTGGCATTTAAACATGGCGTGTGATTTTGCATAATTACATCCAACATCATGTGCTTCGTATAGTTCACCAGCAAAAACAGCAGTGATATCTTTAGATTTATTTAAAGTGACATTGAGCATGAAATCCGGTTTACACATTGCATTAATTTCCCGGGTCATATCTTGTACTGGATTGTCTGCCATATTGCCCCATGTGGATCGCATATCTCCAATCATTTTAGCGTTATGGAAGGTCATTATTGTTTCAATACCAGCAATACCAGGCATGATTCCCTTAGGGCCACCTGAGAAACCGGCGAAAAAATGTGGTTCGATAAAGCCTGTAACTATTTTAAAGTCAGCCTCGACATAATCTTTATTTAAATATACATCACAACCATATTTACTATGACCCACTTTCTTTAAACTAGACTTGTCATTACAATGATTATGTACGATATTTACTGAGTCTACGATATCTTCGCCCAACATTTGAATCAGTTCTTCTCGGGTTTGATCTCTATGAGTTCCCGTGCCGTTAATAATGACAAAATTTTCTGTTGGAACATGCTTTAGACAATTCATAATCAAAGGAACAAGGATATGATTGGGGGTAGGTCTTGTGATATCACTAATAACAATTGCTACTGTCTGATTAGATTTAACCATTGTTGATAGTGGGGGTGTGCCTATTGGTGATGCTAATGCCTCTTGAATTACCTGTTCAGGTTGATTCAGAGCAGGTTGGTCAGTGGGTTCTATTCGAACTGTGTGATCAGGCAAATCTAATTCGACACTAGATTTGCCATATAATATATTGGCTTTCATTGGTGATGACCTCCTTATTTATCACAACAGGGTAATTCGTTGCGATTTATGTTTATGAGCTATCATTAGCACTATGTTTTGGAATAGAAAAAGGTAGAGACAATATTTTTGGTTATTCCTTGTAAAAGTTGTTCCGAAATAGCGAGTGTATCAGCCAATGATTTTGGTCCATTGACTAAACTAAATGCGCTTAGAATGCCGTGCTCGTGAAGCTTTTCTATAGCAATATCTACGGTGCCTCCAATTAAGATGACTGGGACATTAAATCGTTGTGCGCATCGTGCAACCCCTATGGGTGTCTTGCCATATAAACTTTGATGGTCAATCTTTCCTTCACCCGAGAGTATTAAATCAGCATCAGCTAAATAGGAAGTTAATTTACTGTATTCAATTACAACGTCTATACCATTACGAAATTCACACGGGAAAAAGGCTTTAAAAGCACCACCCAAACCACCTGCTGCCCCCGCACCAGGGAAATCATGGATATGAATATTTACCTGTGATTCAACGATATTAGCAAAATGTAATAAATTATTATCGAGAAGTTGTAATTCTGTATCCGAAGCCCCTTTTTGTTTACCAAAGACGAACGAAGCCCCTTCAGGTCCAACCAATGGATTGTTAACATCACTAGCGATAATAAAGGATGCTTTAGCAATTCGATTATCGAATGTAGATAAATTAATAGAATCTAAATCTGCTAGCGACCCACCTCCAAATGAGATTGCATTACCTTGTGCATCTAAGAGTTGAGCCCCTAATGCCTGTAACATGCCTGCACCTGCATCATTTGTAGCTGAGCCTCCAATTGCTAATATAAATTGTTGGTATCCTTTATTTAATGCTGATAATATCAATTCCCCTGTACCATATGTTGTTGTTTCTAAAGCATTGAGTTGCGATTCATTGAGGTGTCTGAGTCCAGATGCTTCAGCCATTTCCACTATACAAGTTTCACCATCACCTAATACACCATAAGTAGCCTGTACCTGTTCACCTATAGGTCCAGTAACAGATTCCGTAAATAGTTGACCATTGGTAGCATTGATAAGTGCTTCCATAGTTCCTTCACCACCGTCGCCCATTGGTAATGACTGCACTGTGGCATTAGGATAGAGTGAGGTGATGCTGTTGTGCATTAACTTTGTAACTGTGGTAGCAGACATACTACCTTTAAATGAATCGGGTGCGAGTATGATATTCACATGCAAACCCTCCTTGAAAACGTTTACTATTGTTTGTTATTCTATTGTATCGATTTTAATTGTCAGAAAATAGAGTTAAAATATACAAATATAAAGCATATATTTTGTATATAAATGATAGGTTGTGAGTGCATGGAAATATTAACTGAGGAAATAGCGGCATTGATTGTAGAGGAAACAGTAAATCGCACAGGCAGTAATATTAATATAATGAACTATAACGGAGAAATTCTTGCTTCATATAATAAAGAAAGAATAGGGACGATACATTATGGAGCGAAACGTGCTATTGAACTAGAACAGACTATTACTTTAACTGAGGCAGAGTGTAAAGAATTAGAAGGTACACAACCAGGTATCAATTTACCAATTATTTTTCAAAATGAGATTGTGGGCGTAATCGGGTTAACAGGTAATCCTGCACAGTTAACACAAATTGCAGATGTAGTTAAGATGTCTACAGAGCTATTGTTATCACAAAGTTATTTTACTTATGAATTAGAAGGTAATATTCGTAGTCAAGAGTTACTAATTGAGGAACTACTTAAGGGCGAACCTTCGAAGACGTTTATTAGATACCTAATACAACAATTAAATGTAGAATTATTAACATTACGGAAATGTATTATCATTAATATAGAAAAGCAAATATTTTCAAAAAATAGTATCGTTCGTATGCTTTCTACGAGAATGAATAGACAATCGTTTGTAATCGCATTTACTAATTATAATCGCATTGTCATCTTAATCACTGATGATGATAAGACGAAGTTAAATGATAAAACAACCCAAATATATCAAGTGTTTACTCAATTGAATTTAACCATTGAAATGGCATCTAGTCTTGTATTTACGAGTTTAAATGATTTTAAAAAAGCATATGAAGAATGTGAATTAGTATTTATGTTAAATGAACATGAGCGAGCAGTTGTATCATTTGAAGATGTTGAAGCACAAACATTGTTATATCAAATTAATAAGGAAATTAGAATGCGTTATAGAAAAAGAATATTAGCCGATATTGATAATCAAACGATTGAAACTTTACAGTCGTTTTTCGAGCATAATTTGAATATTGCACAAACTGCTAAGGCCTTGTATATTCACCGCAATACTTTGTTGTATCGTTTAGCAAAATGTCAGCAAATCACTGGACTTAATCCAAGAATATATAATGATGCTGTTAAGTTACAACTTGCGATGTGGTGTTAATAAGTCGACTATACATACATAATCTTAGGTTAACAGCTGATAGATGTATTCCTACAATAACCTTATATAAGTTGAACATGAAAAGTGTCTTAGCTGTTATAGATTTGTTCGCTATAACCAATGATTAAATAAAAAACTGCCGACACATGTATAAAGCATTGTCGGCAGTTAAAGTATGATATAAATGGTTTAAAAATCTTGTGATGTCGTTTCTATTTCCGGTTGTTTTGCTGGAGCACGTTTGGTCTTTATCAATATATAACTCGTATTTAAAATGACAAAACCTAATCCAATAAATGCAGATATACGTGTATCTGGATTGAATAACATACCAATTACGACCGCTAATAACATAATAACTGTAATGATGTTTGAATAGGGCGCAAAAGGCATCTTAAATGGGTGATCTTTTATTTGTTCCTTTTTACGGAAGCCAATATGACTTAGCAAGATTGCAAACCATGGTACAAATCCTGGAATTACACCTGCACTGTAAACATAAACGAACAGGTTCGTATCCTTACCTAAGATTAATGGCAAGACAATACTTAATACTACGCCGCCAACGATTCCACTACATACAGCAATGACTGCGTAGTGGGGGACGCCATTCTTGTTGACTTTCTTAAAGATACGTGGCGCTTGGTCTTGTTCAGCTAGTGTATACAATAATCGACTTGTACTAAAGATGCCTGAATTACAACCAGACATTGCAGCTGTAATTACAACAAAGTTTATAATGGCTGCCGCTGCAGTAATTCCAACTTTGGCAAATGTTAATACAAATGGTGAACCAAGAGAACTTATTTCATCCCATGGATAAACTGAAACAATAATAAATATTGAACCGATATAAAATATTAGTATTCGGTAAACTACACTATTGACTGATTTTTTAATCGTTGTTTGTGGATCTTTGGCTTCTCCAGCTGTAGTACCAATTAATTCAATTCCAACATAAGAACCAAATACAATTGAAAGTGAGAAGAAGAATCCACTGAAACCATTGGTGAAGAAACCGCCATTAGACCAAAGGTTGGTGATGCCAACTGGATTAAAGCCATTTCCAAAACCAAAAATGATAATACCTAAACCAGCTACAATCATTAAGATGATAGTGATTACTTTGATTAAAGCAAACCAAAATTCAAATTCACCAAACCATTTTACAGAAATTAAATTGGCCGATAATAATATAATAACCGCAATTAACCCTGGTATCCAAATTGGTAAATCTGGCCACCAGAATTTCATATAGGTGCCGACTGCAATGACTTCACTCATCCCGACGACTATCCAGTTAAAAATACTACTACTTGCTGTTATGTATCCAAACGAAGGGTGAATGTATTCAGTCGCAAACTTAGCAAAAGAGCCAGTCTCCGGATATGTATATACCATTTCTCCAAGCGCTCTCATAATTAAAAATACAAATATTCCTGCTATCATATATGAAATTAATACCGATGGACCAGTCCACTTTATGGTACTTGAAGCTCCCATAAATAATGCAACCCCTATGGTTCCCCCTAAGGCTATCATCTGTATCTGTCTAGATGATAAATCTCTTTTTAATTCAGTTTTCATAAGAATTCTCCTGTTTAATTTATTTATATAATTATTAACTTAATAAACCCCTTTGGAAAGTTAATGTAATTATTATATCATTTGTTAAAGATATTAATCTAATATTGATATGTAATAATATGAAAAAATTACTGAAAATTTTGATTATATAAAGGACTAATGTACGTGTATTATAGTGAATTTTGAGAATCTAACAGTTTATATTCTGTAAAACAATAAATAAATATAATTCGATATCCGTATTAGACTATAGAAAGATTATTTAGAATAAAAGCTAAAATCACTTTACAAAATTACTAGCAATAAATATAATTAAATTAAGTTATTGCTTAATAATTCTATAATTTAATTATAAATATTTTTAAGACGAAACGTTTCTATAGCATATATCAGCACAAATAATATACCGGTATTGAATTGTTGAGTAATGACAATCAAGGGTAGATGCATTTATTCCTGAATTTTATAGATTTATGAGGAGGTATGCAGTATGTAAGCATATGATTCCTATAATTGTAGTTATTTAATTAAATTAGTATTTTGATAATAGATATTTTGTACGAACTGAATATTTATTCCTCAAACGTTATGAGTTGTAAAGATAACAAACCTGCCACTTCTTCCCAATTCTAATGATTATATGTGATTTATCATTTGTTATTTTTAACTCTAGCTGGTCATTTCCGAATGACAATACACTGAAAATTTTTAGACCACAAATGAATTCTATCTATTTAACTCACTCTATTTTCCATTTAATTTAACTATCAGTTTTTAACATAAGATTTCATTTTTATAGATTGAACACTTAAGCGTAGCCTTGCTTACAGTGAATTAAATAAACGATAATTAAGTTAATTTAATAAGGTGATTTTCAAACTGAGAAACGATACATGATTGAGATCATTCAGGAAGTGACGAAGAACTGATAGAAGCGACCCAAGTAGTATGTAACTTACTACTTGGGTTTTTTTATGTAATTAAATGTCACGGTAAAAATAAATCTATTGTGTGAAAACTCATCTTTTTAGTTGTTATTCATCTGATAATGTGACATACTCTATAGAAATTAGTATAACATATTAACTATTAGAGGTGATTTAGTATGACACAATATATTTATGCATTTGATGAAGGTCAAAAATCAATGAAAGATTTACTTGGAGGTAAAGGTGCCAACTTAGCAGAGATGAAACGTATAGGTTTACCTGTACCAGATGGTTTTACGATTACTACAGAAGCATGTATTGAATATTTACAACATGGGTCGAAATTATCTGCTGAGTTATTATCAGAGTTAGATAACCAATTATCAGCATTCTCAAAGCGAACTTATAAATCATTTTCTGCAGATTCGGATTTACTATTAGTCTCTGTACGAAGTGGCGCAAAAATTTCTATGCCTGGTATGATGGATACAATTTTAAACTTAGGGTTAAATGATGAAAATGTTTTGACGTTGGCACGTAAGACCGATGATGCACGTTTTGCATATGATTGTTATAGAAGGTTGCTACAGATGTTTGGTGAAGTTGTTTATGATATTCCAATGGCGTCATTTGATACATATTTTGAGCAATATAAAGCTCAACATGGTTATCAAAATGATGCAGACATCCCTGCCGAAGGTTTACAAGAAATATGTGATTACTACAAGGATGTTTATTTAGATGAGGCAAATAAACCATTTCCACAAGAACCAACTCAACAACTTACTGAAGCGATTGAGGCAGTATTCAAATCTTGGGACAATCATCGCGCGAGAGTCTATAGAAATCTAAATGATATACCACATGATATTGGTACAGCAGTGAACATACAAGAAATGGTGTTTGGTAATAGTGGTGCGCGTAGTGGAACAGGTGTTGCCTTTACACGTAATCCTGTGACAGGCGAAGCAAAATTGTTTGGTGAGTATTTACTGAATGCACAAGGTGAAGATGTAGTTGCAGGTATTAGAACACCATTAGATATCAATGTATTAAAGGAGCAGATGCCAGAAGTTCATCAACAATTTGTAGAGGTATCACAAAAATTAGAAACGCATTACAAAGATATGCAAGATATTGAATTTACAATTGAAAATGAACAATTATATATTTTGCAAACACGTAATGGTAAACGTACGGCAAATGCAGCCATTCATATAGCAGTTGATTTAGTCAATGAAGGTGTGATTTCTAAAGAAACTGCTGTGCAAAATGTCGATGTTAAGTCAATAGATCAATTGTTACATCCTAACTTTGATGAAGTTGCACTTGCTGAAGCTACGGTCATTTCAAAGTCAGGGTTGCCAGCAAGTCCAGGTGCTAGTAGCGGGAAGATTGTATTTTCTGCAGAAGAAGCTAAAATCCAAGCTGAAATAGGTGAGAAGGTAATCCTCATGCGACCTGAAACATCGCCGGAAGATATTGAAGGTATGGTGGCAAGTGAAGCAATTGTAACGACACATGGTGGTATGACATCTCATGCAGCAGTTGTTGCTCGGGGTATGGGAAAATGTTGCGTCACTGGTTGTGCAGAATTAGAAATTAACATTAAAGACAAGGTGGTTTCTTATCCTGGAGGTAAATTGTTTGAAGGCGACGTTGTATCAGTGGATGGTGCAAAAGGTGATTTATATTTAGGAAAGGTCGCTACCATGAAAGCAGAACGTAGCGAAGCATTTAATCAGTTTATGCAATGGTCAGAAGAGGTGGCTAGATTAAATGTACGCATGAACGCTGAAACGCCACAAGATATCGAAGTCGGTTATCAATTTGGTGCCACAGGTATAGGATTGGTAAGAACTGAGCATATGTTCTTTGGTCCTGAACGTTTAGTAGAAATGAGACGTTTTATTTTAGCAGATAGTCAGGTATCTCGCATTTCAGCACTCAATAAAATACGTGATTACCAATGTGAAGACTTTGAGCATATTTTGAAATTATCTGGCGATAGACCTACGATTATTAGATTATTAGATCCTCCATTGCATGAATTTTTACCTCATTCTCAAGAAGAAAAGGTGAATGTAGCAAATCAACTTGACGTTACTGTGCCAGTACTTGAACAATATATCGGTCAATTAGAAGAAGTCAACCCGATGCTCGGTCATAGAGGATGTCGCTTGGCTATAACGTATCCTGAGTTATATGTTATGCAAGTAGAAGCTATTATAGGGAGTGCGATAAAGTTAAAACAGCAAGGTGTAGATACTAAACCTGAAATTATGATACCACTCGTATCCACAGTGGCTGAGTTTGAAATATTGAAACAACAAATTATTGAGTGTATCGATCGGTTACAGAATGAGGCTGATGTTTCCATACCGTATTTAATTGGAACAATGATTGAAACGCCTAGAGCGTGTCTCATTGCTGATCAATTGGCGAAAACATGTGACTTTTTCAGTTTTGGTACCAATGATTTAACACAGTTAACGTATGGCTTTTCAAGAGATGATGCAGGTAAGTTTATCAACCAATACACTGAACAAGGTATCTTAGAGATTGACCCATTCCAAACGATAGATATTGACGGGGTTGGGGCATTAATTAAATTAGCTGTACAACAGGCAAAGGAAGTAAATCCACAGCTTAAAATTGGCGTTTGTGGTGAATTAGGTGGAGATAGTAAATCAATAGCATACTTCAATCAGCTGTCTATTGATTATGTATCTTGTTCTCCTTTTAGAGTGCCAGGAGCCTTATTATCAACAGCACAAAGTGAAGTTGAAGGCGGTAGAATCAATGTCTAACGTACAAAATAACGGTAAGCTCATTATATTTGTGATTTCAGATTCAATTGGGGAAACAGCGCAGCGTATGATCCATGCAACACTGTCACAATTCCCAGATATTGCAGAAGTTGAAATTAAGAAATTCCCTTATATTAAAGGTGAAGAGGAATTACTTCGAATATTAGAAAGGGCAAACACACATGCAGCCATTGTTGTAACTACCTTAGTAAACCCAGAATTTAATCGTATAGGCCAATCCTATGCAGTAGAACATCACATTCCTTATGTGGATTATATGTCTGACTTAATTCATATTATTCAAAATCGTACACACTCAAATCCAATATTGGAAAGTGGTGCATTACGAAAGTTAGATGAGCAATATTTTAAACGTATAGCAGCGATCGAATATTCAGTGAAATATGATGATGGTAAACACTATGAAGCTATTGGCGAAGCGGATGCATTGATTGTCGGAGTGTCTAGAACATCGAAGACACCGCTCAGTATGTATCTAGCCAATAAAGGTTATAAAGTAGCGAATATTCCGTTAGTTCCAGAGGTAGAGATTCCAGATGAAGTATTTAATTTTAAAAATTTAAAGGTTTTTGGACTCACTACAAGTCCAGAGTATATTTTAAATATTAGAAATGAACGTGTTAAGGTTTTAGGTTTACATGGACCGACGAATTATAATAGTGTCGAGCGAATTAGAGAAGAATTGCTCTATGCAGAAGAAATTTTTGCTAAATTAAATGCTCGGGTAATCAATACAGAATATAAATCTATTGAAGAATCAGCATTTTATATTGAACAATTTTTATAAAATAATAGTTTGTTGGATAAATATTGGAAATATTAGGTGATTATTAATGTTAAATGGGTAAGGATATAATGCAACATTTAAAATAAATTATCACAAAGGAGTGGGTTTTATGTTGCAAAATGTCACACCATATTTATTTTTTAATGGAAACTGTAAAGAAGCGCTAGACTTTTATAGTAAAGCGTTAGACGGAAATATAAAGGGCATAATGACCTATGGCGAAGCTAATGAAACGTCAGCAGACGATCCAGACCGTATTATACATTCGCAATTAGATATTGATGGTCAAACATTTATGTTGTCTGATATTCCGAAAAATGACCAAGCGGCTATAAAGGATAGAAATGTTTATATTGTATTAGAATTTGATAGTGAAGAAGCTGTAACAACGGCCTATGAGCAGTTAAAGGAAGACGCCCAAGTTTATATTGAACTTGCAGATATGTTTTGGGGTGCAAAATATGCCAAACTAGTTGATAAATACAATATTGGTTGGGATTTAAATTACACATATCCACAAAATGAACAATAAAATAATGAGATAACTAAGTTGACGGAAATCATGTTTTTGATTTCCGTCATTTTTGTGGTAATAGCATGATTGACCGTAATTTTAATCATCATGTTGATGTAGAAAAGCTTGTACCATTTTAGGGAGATAACTATTTTTACGCCAAATTAAATTAGTTGTTGTGGTCCATGGATGACCTTCAATTTCCTTTACTACATAATGATCTAAAATATCAGGCGTAATTGAATTATAAGGTAAGATGGTCACACCAAATCCTTTTGATAATATTTGCATTAATATTGATGAATCATGGCATTCGCACAATATATTTGCTGAAAGTTGATGAGCATGAAAAGTATTGAGTATCTGTTTGTGGAGTCCTGACTCTGTATCAGAGATTAATAAAACTAGTGGTAACTGAGCTAATACTTCTAATGAAATTATCTCTTCTGTTATATGTTGTGCTATGTTTTGAGGGATAATACATACACACTGGTCGGTGTGAATATGTTTGCTGTGTATAGTATTGTTTTGTATGGTTTCGTTGATATAAGCGATATCTAATTTTCGTTCATTTAAAAGTTTAATAATATTAATGCTATCAGATTCCCAAATGTTAAAACGAACATCTGTATATAGTTGTTTGAACTGTTCAATCTGTTCAAACATTTTATTTGAACTATATATTGTAGTACCGATAGCTAATGATTGCTCTACCTGCTCATGGAATTCTTGGGTCTCCATTACTGAATCATCTATTGTATTCAAGATGAGTTGTGCTTTATTAACAAAAAATCGCCCTTGATCAGTGAGTTGTACCTTTCTTTTCTTATTTCTTTCAAATAATTCAAATCCTAATTCTCTTTCCAAATCTTTTAATTGTCTACTTAAAGGCGGTTGAGCGATGTGTAATATCTCTGCTGCACTTGAGATACTCCCTGCTTTGGCAATTGCTAAAAAATAACGTAAATGTCTTAATTCCATTTTGCCACTCCTTTTAATACTCAAAAAGTATCTAATATATATTTAATATATATTTATTGTATTATAGTATGTCGATTTATACTAATGAATGAAAGGAGTCTTTTACATGAAATTGATAATAGGTATTTCCGGAGCTACGGGTGCAATATTTGGCATTCGTTTATTAGAAGTATTAAATCAGGTAGAAGATGTTGAAACGCATTTAGTATTGTCTAAGTGGGCTGTTACTACTATTGTTGAGGAAACAGAGTATAGCGTTGATGAAGTGAAATCAATAGCTGATTATTCTTATTCCCCAAGTGATTTAGGCGCTGCAATTTCTAGTGGATCTTTTAATATTGATGGCATGATTGTTGCTCCATGTAGTATGAAATCTTTAGCTTCAATAAGTTTAGGTCTTGCCGATAATCTTATTACTCGTGCGGCAGATGTCATATTGAAAGAGCGTAAACAATTATTATTGATGACTAGGGAAACACCATTGAATGCTATTCATCTAGAACATATGCTAAAACTATCGCAAATGGGTGTATCTATTTTTCCTCCAATGCCCGCATTTTACAATCATCCTTTAGATTTAAATGAAATGATAGATCATATTGTATTTCGATTATTATCTCAATTTAACATTCATCAATTGCCTGAAGATAAAATATGGACAGGTTTTAAAAAGAGAAATTTAAAAAGAGCTATAACATAAAGAAAGGAAGTTAATAATGGCATATCAAGATTTAAGAGGATTTTTAAAAGTATTAGAAAAAGAACAGCAGTTAGTTAAAATAACTGATGAAGTTATGCCTGAACCGGATTTAAGTGCTATAGGGCGTAATGCACCGGATTTAGATAGTGCGCCAGCTGTACTAGTAGAGAATGTTAGAGGTTATCATACGCCAGTAGTATTAAATGTACATGGAAGTTGGCAAAATCATGCATTGATGTTGAATTTACCTAAAAATACTTCCATTAAGGATCAGTTTTTTGCTTTAAAAGAAAAATGGGAAAAATATCCAATTAAGCCAAAATGGATTGAACGAGAGCAATCCCCAGTTAAAGAGAACATAATTTCAGAGGAAGACGGAATTAACTTATTTGATGTATTACCTTTATTCAGAATCAATGAATATGATGCAGGTTATTATTTATCAAAAGCCTTGATTGTGAGTAAAGATCCAGATAAACCAGATAATTATGAAGAACAAAACGCAGGAACTTATCGTGTTCAAGTTAAAGGAAAGGATAAGGTAGGTATACAACCTTTACCATTTCATGACATTGCAGTGCATTTACAACATGCTGAAGAACGTGATGAACCATTACCGATTGCTATTTGTTTAGGTAATGATCCTGTACTTAGTTTTATGGCTAGTACTCCAATTGAATACGTACAATCCGAATATGATTTTGCTGGGGCACTTAAAGGTGAACCTATTGAATTAACAAAAACGGAAGACGGTCATTTAGACATACCTGCGAGAAGTGAAATTGTTTTGGAAGGTTATATTGAACCACGAAAACGTGAGATTGAAGGACCATTTGGTGAGTTTCCAGGTAGTTATTCTGGATCAAGACAACAACCAGTAGTTAAAATTACAAAAATCACTCATAGAGATAATCCTATTTTTGAAAATTTATATCTTGGTATGCCATGGACTGAAATTGATTATCTAATTGCTTTGAATACGAGCTTACCATTATATAAACAACTTAAAAGGGATTTTCCAGAGGTAGAAGCAGTTAACGCAATGTATACACATGGTATCGGCGCAATAGTTTCAACAAAATCAAGACTTGGTGGCTATGGGAAAGCTGTAGCAATGCGTTTGCTATCAACACCACATGGCATGCCTTACACAAAAATTGCCATTATTGTAGATGAGTTTGTTGATCCATTTAATTTAGAGCAAGTAATGTGGGCATTAACAACCAGAGTGAGACCCGATAAAGACGTATTTAAAGTACCACATGCGCCGGGCATGCCTTTAGATCCATCTTCAGAACCGGCTGGTATGCATACAAAGTTAGTAATTGATGCTACAACACCTGTAGGGGCTGATAAGGCACGCGATACTGAATTGCTAGGTACACCAGAAGATACTGATAAATGGAGAGAAATTCTAGATAATATGGTGAATAGGAAGGAAGATTAATATGATTTGTCCAAGATGTGAATCGAAAAGTGTGAATTTATTAACTAAGGCGCCTAAAGATGATGCATGGGAAGTTTATATTTGTGATACTTGTACATTCTCATGGCGTAATACAGAAAGTGAACACATCACTAATCCAGAAAAATATAATCCCGATTTTAAATTAAGACCAGAGACATTTACGCAGCTAGATCAAATACCGCCTATCCCAAATTTGAAAGGTAAGTAATAGGAGGTTATAGAGTATATGGTTATGCCCAAAATAGTCTATAAATTATTTAATGGAAGTCATTTAGAGGAAAAACAAGATATAGTGTTCATCTTTCAGACTGTAACCATTGACGGATACCCACATACGGCAATGCTAAGTGTAGGAGAAATTGTTGCAATTGATATGGAACATTTGCGCTTTGCATTGTGGCCAAATACTACAACAGTACAAGGATTACGCTTAAATGGTAAAGCGAACATTGTATTTGTTTATGATCAACAAGTTTATTATATTGAACTAAGTGTTCGAGAATATCAATCACAATTTGAGGGGAATGATGATAGGCTAAAATTTGAAGGTGAAATTCGCAATATAAAGATAGATAGTGCAAAGTATGCGGATATAACTTCAGGTATATCCATTCAATTACGTAATCCTAAAGACACTGTATTACGTTGGCGAGCAACAGTGACTGAGTTACTACATGATTAATTAAACATACAATAAGACATTTCAAGTAATTAGTGAAAGTCTTATTGTATGTTTATTTTTGTTTTAAAGAACTAAGTCGAAGCGGGTTTATTGATAATAAATTGTAGCAGTGAAATTCACAGGTGTGTCTTGTGGGTTTCTGTATGTGTGTGGTACATCACTTTTGAATCGTAAGGCTTGATTATGGTTAATTGAATATATTTGGTTATTTACTTCGATTTCTAGTACACCAGTATTAACGATAATGTATTCTTCTGAATGTTGATGGTGTGCTGCAGAAGTCATTTTGCCGTTACCTCGTATTTCCATTTTGAACATTTCAAATTTTTTATGCTCATCATAAGGAAAATATGGATAAATTGTTACTTTATCATCTTTGATTGGGATAATATCTGTTTCATCGATAAAGTCGATATCATTCTCACTTTCGGCAGTGAGCTGAGATAAAGACAAATGTAGGCCGTTAGCAATTTTCCATAAAGTAGTGATGGTCGGATTAGAAACGCCCTTTTCAATTTGACTTAGCATGTTTTTACTAACACCAGTTAGCGTAGATAGCTTCTCTAAACTAAGTTGGTGGCGTTTGCGGTAATTGGCAATGTTTTGTGCCACTATATTCTGAATATTATACACTTCAATCGCTCCTATTTACAATATTACGTACGTATTGTACCATATAGTGTGTTGTTTTTAAAAAATATCTCTACTAAAGGTGGTTTAAATGGATAAGAGTCGTTCATTACAACCGTTTAATTGGTTGTTATTTATAAGTGTATTACTAGTGGGCGCTAATCTGAGGGCGCCAATCACCTCAGTAGGTGTAGCATTACCCAATATAAAAGAAGATTTGATGTTATCAAATAGTGCAGTAAGTGTAATCACTGTAGTACCGTTATTATCATTTGCAGTTATTTCGTTAGTTGCTGCTAAAACAAGCTATCGATTCGGTTTGGAACAGACCATATTTGGAGCATTGTGTCTTATCTTTATAGGCGTGGTAGTACGTTCGATCACAGGTGTATCTTGGCTGTACATAGGGACTATACTCATCGGTATTGGTGTAGGTTTCGGTAATGTACTCGCACCAGCAGTTATAAAGACCAAGTTTCCGCTACGTATTGGTATTATGACTGGTTATTATACCGTTGTAATGAATGTATTTGGTGGACTGTCTTCGTATACAACTGCACCACTCGTAAAGACGTTTAATTATAATATTGCTTTAGGTCTCATAGGAATTGTAACCCTGATAACAATAGTGATTTGGTCAGTACAATTAAAGGGGAAGGAACAATTAACTAAGACATATAATGAAAGTAATATTAATGTATGGAAATCACCATTATCATGGCAAATAACTATATTGATGGGCGGACAATCACTCATCTTCTATTCATTAATAAATTGGATGCCGGTATATCTATCGCAAAGTGGTTTATCCGTACATGAGGCAGGACTGTATTTATCTGTAATGCAGATTGCTATCATACCATTTACCTTTATAACACCAATATTTGCTACAAAAATGAAGTCACAGTTTGGCCTAACATGCTTTACAGGTATATTATTTGTGATTGGTGTAGCAATTATGTTGTTTATACCTAAGTATGCAATTGTTTCTACAATACTCATAGGTGTAGCTGGTGGTCTTGCTTTTGGATTAGTTAATACGTTCTTTAGTTTGAGAACAGAAGAAGGACAAACTGCAGCGAAATTGTCAGGTATGGCGCAATCTATTGGTTATCTATTTGCAGCACTAGGTCCATTGTTATTTGGTATCCTACATGATATGACAGGAGAATGGTATGCCTCATTAGCTATTCTATTAATTACAGCTATTGGCTTAACGTTATTTGGTTCTCAAGCAGGGCGAAACCGTACGATTGAACAGTCACTAAAAAAATAGCTTGGATGATTAATCTTGCTCCTATATACAGATATAGCAATTTCTTGCTTATTATTAGTAACTAATATTGAAAATAGCATGGTTTATGATTTAAAGTAATGGGGAAAGTTAATCATTATTTTATTAAAAACTTAGACCACGGGGTGAAATTATGCAGTTAATATTTGATGCTAGTGTTAGTCCGATTTATCGCGGTGTGCTCGCATTTTTCTTTGTGATGAATATAGTGCTTGCACTTATTGTCGTATTTTTAGATAGAGACCGTAGAGATGCGACAGCAACATGGGCATGGTTATTCTTATTATTTGTAATGCCTATCTTAGGATTTATAGCATATATATTCTTTGGACGTGCTGTTAGGAAAAAAAGGGAAAAAGGCTTCCAACATAATCAAATAGATGATGCTTTAGAACGCGTTAAGAAACAATTAGACGATTCAACGAACCATATCGAAAATTCAGATAATCCGATTGTCAGAAAGCATGCGGATATTGCACAAACACTCATGACTAAAGAACCTTCGTTTTTAAGTAACAATAATAAAGTTGAAATTTTTACGGATGGTCATGAATTATATCGACAAATGAAAGAGGACTTGCGCAATGCACAAACATATATTCATATGGAATACTATGTTTTAGAACTTGATGGGCTCGGCACGGAAATTATCGATATACTTGAAGAAAAATTAGAACAGGGTCTAGAAGTTAAATTATTATATGATGCAGTCGGTTCTAAGACAGTTCATAAATCTAATTTCAAGAAGTTTCAACAGCTTGGTGGGCAGGTTGAAGCATTTTTCCAAGCTAAAATTCCATTCATAAACTTTAGAGTAAATAACCGTAACCATCGTAAGATTGTAGTTATTGACGGTCAAATGGGTTATGTAGGTGGATTTAATATTGGTGACGAATATCTTGGTTTGAATGATAAATTTGGTTATTGGAGAGACACTCACTTAAAAGTTAGAGGCGATGGTGTCGATGCATTGCAATTGAGCTTTATACATGATTGGAATTCACAAGCTAAACGTGAACAATTAGAGTATAATGACAAATATTTCCCAGATAATGCTAATCAAGGTGGCGACGTATCGATGCAAATGGCAGTGAGTGCACCGAGTGATAATTGGCATCAAATTGAATTTGGCTATATGAAGATGATTATGAATGCGAAGAAATCAATTTACATGCATAGCCCGTACTTTATTCCGGACAAAGGTTATATTAATGCACTACGAATCGCCGCCAAGTCGGGTGTCGATGTACAATTAATCATTCCTAATAAGCCTGATCACATGTTTGTATATTGGGCAACCATTACGAGTGTCGCACAATTGATTAGAGATGGTGTTAAGGTTTATACCTATGAAAATGGCTTTATTCATTCTAAGATGATGATTATTGACGACGAAGTATCAAGTGTGGGTTCTTCAAATATGGATATACGCAGTTTTGAATTAAACTTTGAAATTAATGCCTTTATGTATGATGAAAATGTTGCTAAACAATTGAAGGAAGCATTTTTTGAAGATTTAAAGGTATCTAAAGCTTTAACAATTGAAAGATATGAACAACGTTCAAATTGGATTAAATTCAAACAATCCATTGCTAAATTAGCATCACCAATTCTTTAAGCTGTACATAGTGTATAGGATTGCTGCAACAGATTTGATTTAGTTCATATGCGCTAAAAAGTATTCATCTTCTTAGCTATGCTTTGAGATGGAAGATGAAATATTTGTTTGAAAGCATGTATTGTTATTGTGAAAAACTTCGATAATGAAATAATTTGAGATATAAATGATGGAGAAACAACCACCCCGAAAGATAGAATCTTTCGGGGTGGTTGTCGTTATAATAAAACTGAGTATTGTTAACCTTCATTGACCTAAGGCATTGGGTCATTCCCTTGACCTCGACATGCATCCTTATAGCTCAACAGTCTCACACAATACTTAGCTGTTGAAAGTGACAACAATAACGAAGTAAGTTACTTTTTACTATTCAATCAATGTAATTAAAGCAACGTCTGTCCAATTTCGGGAGCATTTGTCCTTTTTCACTATCTTATTCAATTCCTTTTTTACTCAAACAATTTTCCAAAATGTGTTAAAGCATTTATATTTATTTATCAATGTATTCTAACTATGTGTATAATTGTTTAATTATAAGGTATTTCAAGGGGAGGATTTGTATGCAAGGTGAAACAAATCAATATATTTATCGGCAAATTTATACGCGATTAAAGGAAGATATTTTATCCTTTAAATATGAAAGTCACGAAAAGTTGCCATCTAAAAGGGGAATGGCAGAAACTTTAAATGTAAGTGTTAACAGTGTGAAATCAGCATATGAACAGTTATTAGCAGAAGGTTATATATATGCCAAAGAACGTAAGGGTTATTTTATCGAACCGCTAGATCAACTTATTGTTGACCCAGATGCACAAAAGACATTAGGGCAGTATAAAGAAGGCAAGCCACAATTATATGAATATTCCTTTTCTCATATGAGCACGGATATGTCTGAATTTCCGGTAGATGTTTGGACTAAGTTACTGAAACGTGTATTTGATAATTATGAATATTACTTATCAGCAATTCCAAATATTAAGGGGCCGATTGAATTACGTCAATCAATTGCTAAACTCGTTTCTTATCAACGAGGTATCCAGTGTCATCCAGAACAAATTATTATAGGATCTGGCACAAACACTTTGTTGAAACGCTTAATGCAACTGTTACCTACTGAGGTGAAAATTGGCGTCGAAAATCCAGGATATTCTAGATTCCGTAATTTGTTAAATGAAGGAGGAACAACAACAATTCCACTTGAATTGGATGGAAAAGGTATATCCATTAATCAAATTAATGCAACACAACCAGATGCAGTTATTGTGACACCATCACACCAATTTCCGACTGGTATTATCATGCCTGTCTCGAGAAGAATTGATTTATTGAATTGGGCGAGTACAACCAATAGTTATATTATAGAAGATGATTATGATAGTGAGTTCAAATATCAGACAGATAATATTCCGTCATTATATAGCTTTGATAAAAATGAAAGTGTGATATATTTGGGGACATTTTCAAAAACATTGATGCCAGGATTAAGACTGAGTTATATGATTCTACCACCTGCACTTGTGCAAAAATTTGAAACGCATAACTTCGATATGATACCTGATTTTTCTATGTTAAATGCACTGACACTTAATCTTATGATTAAAGAAGGATATTATGAAAAGTACGTGAAAAAGATGCACCAGCACTATGGCAGAAAAAGAGAGCAATTAATAGTAGCGTTACAACAAGCATTTCAAGATAAGGTGAATATTAAAGATACCGAAGCGGGATTGCATTTTATGATTGATGTGAAATCACCATTTACATATGAGGAAATAGAGCAACGTGCTAAAGAGGCCAAGTTAGAATTATATACGATTAATCGTTTCATTGTGAAAGCGCTTGAAGAAAATAATGGTGTTAAAACGTTGATTATAGGGTTTTCAAAAATAAAGATTGAACAGCTTGATGACGCGGTTCGTTGTCTTAAAAAAGTATTGCTCGGTTAAACTGGTTCCATTATTTTATAAAAAACTGGTACTTTACACAATACCAACTATATTTTAAATTTTTAGATAACGATAATACTTTATCGAAAGGTTAAGGGGGCTAATTATGACTGAACAATTCGAATATTATAAGACAATACGTGAACAATATGTAGCTAGAGGGGTAGGAAACGGTAATTTACATGTAGCAGATACAGCAAGTGGCGCAACGATTAAAGACATCGAAGGCAATACTTTTATTGATTTTGCAGGTGCAATTGGCACATTAAATGTTGGTCACACACACCCTGAGATTACGAAACACTTAAAGGAACAATTAGATAAATTTATACATCCTGGTTTTAATGTCATTATGTATGAAAGTTACTTAAAATTAGCACAAAAATTAGCAGAAATTACACCAGGTAACTTTGCTAAAAAGAGCATTCTTTTAAATTCTGGCGCAGAAGCAGTGGAAAACGCCGTGAAGATAGCTAGAAAATATACTGGCAGACAAGCAGTAGTTTCATTCGTTAGAGGGTTTCATGGACGAACAAATTTGACAATGTCTATGACGAGTAAGGTTAGACCATACAAGTATGGTTTTGGTCCATTTGCGCCTGAAGTATATCAAGCACCCTATCCAAATGTTTCAGAAAAGCCTAATACACTTTCTAATGCAGAATACGTAGATCAAGTTATTCAAAAGTTACATGATTTCTTTATTGAAACAGTAGATCCTAGTGAAGTTGCTTGTATTGTTATGGAGCCTGTACAAGGTGAGGGTGGATTTATAATTCCGGATCGTAAATTTGTGCAGGCTGTGAAAGCAATTTGTGAGTCTAACGGTATTGTATTTGTGGCAGATGAGATTCAAACAGGTTTTGCAAGAACAGGTAAAACCTTTGCAATAGAGCACTTTGACGTTGAACCAGATTTAATGACAGTTTCCAAATCATTAGCGGCAGGATTTCCACTCAGTGGTGTTGTAGGTAAAGCGGAAATAGTGGATAGCGCAAACCCAGGTGAATTAGGAGGTACGTATGCTGGTAATCCGTTAGCATGTGAAGCCGCATTAAAAGTTATCGAAATTATTGAAAAAGAACAACTTAATGAAAAAGCAGAGACATTAGGTCATAATATCGAACAATTCTTACAAGAATTAACGCACACTTATGACAGTATTGGTCCAATTAGACGACTAGGTGCAATGGTAGCAATGGAGATTATTAATCCAGAAACAGGAGAACCTGACAAAGTACTTACAAGCAAAATAGTAAAAACGGCAAATGAGCACGGCTTGCTATTATTGTCTGCAGGTATAAAAGGGAATGTCATTCGTTTCTTGGCCCCATTAGTAATTACTGATGATGAGTTAAACACTGGGTTAAAGATCTTACAAGATGCATTTGCAAAAGTAGCCTCTACACAACCATCGTAAAGCAGTAAAATATTTTTCAAAAAGGGTATGGCATAGTAGTGCTATGAAATTATTTTATCAAGAGGAGAGATTCAAAATGACACAATTAGATGTATTGAACCCTGCTACAAATGAAGTCATCGAAAGTATAGACTATACAAGCCATGAAGACATTGATGCAAAGATTGAACGTGCATACAATGCGTTTCAAACATGGCGGTTTGTCGATGCACATGAGCGCTCAGCAAAATTATTTAAATGGGCTGAATTAATAGATGAACATCAAGATGAATTAGCGAAATTAGTAACACTTGAAGGTGGTAAACCATTAGCTGAAGCTAAAGGTGAAATTGTATATGCTAATTCATATGTGAAATGGTATGCAGAAGAAGCCAAACGTGTATATGGTCGTACAATACCAGCAAATACTTCATCAAAAAAGATTGTCGTTGATAAATTCCCAGTTGGCGTTGTAGGTGCAATTACACCATGGAATTTTCCTGCAGCTATGATTACTCGAAAAATGGCACCAGCATTAGCGGCTGGATGTACGATTGTTTGTAAACCCGCAGTTAAAACACCATTAACAACAATTAAGTTAGTGGAACTAGCACATGAGGCAGGTATACCAGAAGATGCCATTTCTTATATTATCGCTTCAGGTAGAGATGCAGGAGACATCTTCACTAAACATCCAAGAATTAATAAAGTAACATTTACAGGTTCTACTGGTGTTGGTAAAAAGTTAATCGAACAATCTGCTGACACAGTTAAAAATGCGACGATGGAACTAGGTGGATTGGCACCGTTTATCGTGCACAAAGACGCTGATATAGATGCTGCAGTGGATGGGACGATTGCTTCTAAATTTAGAAATGCTGGTCAAACGTGTATTTGTGCTAATAGAATTTTTGTGCATAAAGCGATTGCGGATGAATATGTTCAAAAACTTACTGATAAAGTGCATGCATTAACTATTGGTAATGGATTGGAAGAAGTAGATATTGGACCATTGATCGATAATGAAGCAGTAGAAAAAGTCTTAACACATATTACAGATTGTGAAGCGAAGGGTGCAACGTTATCAAGAAGTGTTGACGAAATTAAATCACTTGGCGGTAATTTCTTAAAGCCAGTCGTCATTTCCAATGCAACGTTAGAGATGAAACCGATGTTCGAAGAAACCTTTGGTCCGATAGCGCCAGTAATGACATATGAAGATTTAGATGAAGTTATTGGCATCGCAAATGATACTGAATTTGGGTTAGCATCGTATTTCTTCACTAATGATTATCGAACAGGTTTGAAATTATTTAATGAACTTGACTATGGTGTGATTGGATGGAATGACGGTGGTCCTTCTGCTGCACATGCGCCATTTGGTGGTCTAAAAGAAAGTGGATATGGTCGAGAAGGTGGAACAGAGGGTATTGAGCCTTACTTAGAAACTAAATATTTATCAGTTGGATTATAGATTACATTTTAAAATTTTGTAGTAACAACTACTTTATTAGCATTAATGTAGTTTGAATGTGAATAGGTTGGAGTGACATGCAAAACTTAGGTCATTTCAACCTATTCTCACATATTAAATTTTAAATTCATTAAAAGGGGTATGCTGATGAAATCACAATTTAATAAAACAATGAATGTAGTAGATGTCTTATTTTTAGCGATAGGCGCCATGTTAGGATGGGGATGGGTTGTCTTATCTGGAGAATGGGTGTCAACTGCAGGCTTTGTTGGTAGTATTATTGCATTTGTCATTGGTGGTATATTGGTCATCGTGATCGGTTTAACATATGCAGAACTTGCTTCTGCAATCCCGGAAACAGGAGGTGGCTTTGTATTTGTAAAGAAGGCATTTTCACCGGGGATTGCATTTATTTCAGGTTGGTCTGTACTATTTGGTTATGTTTCAGTGATTACATTTGAAGCGGTGGCACTGCCTACCGTTATTGACTATGTCATCCCATTTAAACATCAAGGTTTGATGTGGAACATTGCAGGATGGGATGTTTATTTTACATGGGTGTTAATTGGATCTGTAGGTAGCATTATATTAACATCATTAAATTACTTTGGTGTAAAACCAGCTGCAATTATGCAAACCGTCTTTACTATTTTTATTGTTGCAGTAGGTCTATTGCTCGTATTTGGTGCAGGATTTAACGGTAACTTTAGTCATTTAACACCATTTGAAAATGGGCTTGGTGGTACGATGTCAGTACTTATGATGATCCCATTTTTATTTGTCGGGTTTGATGTTATTCCACAGATTGCCGAGGAGGTTAAGGCACCTTCTAAGAAAGTTGGAGGTATTTTAATATTATCCATTATCGCCTCTGTGATTTTTTATTTATTAATTGTCTTTGGTGTAGCTGCTGGACTATCGCCAAAAGCACTTACGACAAGTAATTTGGCAACTGCTGATGCAATGGTTAATCTTTTTGGACACAGTGGCTTTGGGGTGTTACTTGTATTAGGTGGTGTCGCAGGTATTATTACTAGTTGGAATGCTTTTATTATAGGTGGTAGTCGTATCTTATATGCAATGGCAAATAATGGTATGATTCCCAAATGGTTTGCTTATATTCATCCTAAATATAAAACACCAACACACGGTATTATCTTTTTAGGAGTACTTGCCTTTGTAGCACCACTTCTTGGACGTCCAGCATTAGTTTGGATTGTCAATGCAGGCGGTATCGGAGTAGTATTAGGATACTTATTAGTAGCGATTTCATTTATTAAACTACGTAAATCACAGCCAGATTTAAAACGTCCATATCATATTAGAAATGGTATGTTTGTAGGTATAGTGGCCATTGTTTTAAGTGTGGGATTCTTATTAATTTATATGCCTGGAATGCCTTCTTCACTTTCTTGGCCATCAGAATGGTTGATTGTTATAGCTTGGTATTTAATTGCACTCGTATTATACATGACACAAGGTAGTCGTAAACACAGTGATGAGCATGTAGCATTTACGAAAAATCAAGAGCAATAGTAGCTTTGATAGGAATTGAATCATAGAAAAAGTCGATTGAGCAATGAGTTCAATCGACTTTTTCGTGTTATTATAATTATTTATGCTGACTTAATCTATGCATATATCATGCTCATGAAAAAACGTCAATTTCTATAATAAAACAGAAAATGACGTTTTTATTTGAATCTGAACTATTTATGTCTCAAACAGAACGCATATTTAAAATTGTCTATTGATTTACAGTGCTTTTCATTTCCTGGGAAATGAGTATCGACAATCAATAGTTTGCAGTTCAACGATTACCCTTTATTAACTGATGCATCATAGATAGAATCGATTGTGTCACCTAAAACTTTATCGAACTCTTCATCTGATTGATTTACATTTAGATCATTGATTAATGCACGAGAGAAGCTTGCGATTAAACCATTATTTTGTTTAAGTAATGCATTAGCATCCTCTCTACTATATCCACCAGATAGAGCAACAACACGTACTACGTTTGGATGATTGATTAATGATTCATATTGATTTGCATTTGTAGGAATTGATAATTTCAACATCACTAATTGATCTTCTGTTAAGTTGTCTAACTCTTTAGCGATTGCTTCTGCTAAATAAGCTTCGATTTCTGCCTTGTCTTCAGAGTGAATATTAACCTCTGGTTCAATAATTGGTACAAGGCCTGCAGCAATTATTTGTTTAGCAATATCAAATTGTTGTTTAACAACTGAATCTATACCATCTTTGTTGAATTTAAGGATATTTGAACGCATTTTTGTACCGAAAATCTTATGATCATTAGCTCGGCTTAATAATGCATCTAAATCAGGAATAGGTTTCATAACTTGTACACCATCTTGTTCGTCAGCCAAACCTTTATCAACTTTCAAGAATGGTACAATTCCTTTGTCAGCTAAGTAATCTCCAGTATGCTTACCTTCGACTTCACGATCCATCGTTTGTTCGAAAAGAATAGCCCCTACAATTTTATCTGAAGTGAAGGCAGGTGATGAAACGATACGTGTACGCATATCGTGAACAAGTTTAAACATTTCGTCTTCACTATTATATTGATCTTCAGTAACGCCATAATCACTAAGCGCTTTAGGTGTGCTGCCGCCACTTTGGTCTAATGCAGCGATGAAGCCTTTACCATTTTTCACTTTATCCAATTGTTCTTTGTTCATTCTTACCACTCCTTTTACTTATTTCAACTATAGTATGATAAAAATTGTGTTAGAACGCAAGCCGTTAACACTTTGATACGATAACTGTCATAAAATATCCACGAACTGTAATAACTTTAACTTTAAAGTCAGGATTTTGTGACGGCAATTAAAAATATAGGGGTAGGATTATAAAATTGATCTTGCTCTTGATAAATACGTTGGTAAACAGTTTCATCGACATGAATAGATGATAAACCAAGTTGTGTTAAAACCGTTTGGTCATAATGAGGGCGACGGTATGAATTGATTGAGATTCCGTTCTTTAATGTTTCACTTTCATGAAGCATTTGTTCACCTAGTTTATGATGTGCATGATCATTAGGAATGTCACTATAAGATTCAAAGGATGTATTACCGTAATCTGCATCAATGTTAATTAATGTACCGTCTACTTTTAACACACGTAACCATTCTGAATATGCCTTGGCAGTATTAGGCAATAACCAGGTCACATTTCGCGCAATAACAAGATCGAACGTGCAATCTTCAAACAATAATTGTTCTGCATCCATAACTTCAAATGTGACTTGCTGATTGAATTTTTGCTTATTCTCTTGAGCAGCTTTAATCATATCTGGGGAAAGGTCGATACCACATACAGTTCCGCCTGCTTGAGCACAAAGAATTGCTAAAAATCCTGCTCCAGTTCCAATATCTAAAATACGCATGCCGGGTTTTATTTTTTTAATTCTACTTATTTCATTGAGCCATTTTTGGGCATGGTGACTTTCTAATTCGGCTACTTTATCAGTGCTAAATGATGCGGCGCGTTTATCCCAATAATTAATAATATTTTTTTTGGTCATTGTAAGCTCCTTTAATTTTAATAATTATCTGTCTTTCTTCTATTATATAGTATTGGTATAAAAAAGTTTGTTTATAGAATTACTTTTAAATAGGGTGAATCATACTGTTATTTTGACTGTCAGTTATAGAATAATTAAGTCATAAAATTCATGCGCTATTCTATGAGTTATTATTTGTTGATAGGGGCTAATTTATTAAAATATTCTGTTTTTTTATGCCGCAAAATAAAAAAATATAAACAAATATTTATACGTAATAAGTGCATAAAAATACACAATGTTAAGTTTGTAAGATTTGTTCATTTTGTTAAGTTTAAATTTAACACTGTGATTGTGGCGATTTTCTAAAGATGATAAATAATTACATTTATATAATTATTCATCTTTTTGAATTGTGTTTTTTGAATGTAATTTGCATTATTATTTAAAGTTCGTTAGGCTCATGAATGTGAATAATTAAATGGTTTAGCAAAAATGGACGCGAATTTCGTTAAACTTTTACATACTATTCAATTATGAGGAGTGCTCAAAAGTGAAAAAAAATAGAGTTATGGATTGGACCACTTTTATAGGGACAGTTGTTGTATTGTTATTTGCAGTTATTCCTATGATTGTGTTTCCTAAAGCAAGCCAAGAAGTTATCACTAACTTAAACAAAGCAGTTTCGAATTCTCTTGGCTCGGTATATTTATTACTTGGATTAGTAATTTTTGGTTTTGTGCTATATATAGCATTTGGTAAATATGGAAATGTCACATTAGGTAAGGCTACAGATAAGCCTGAATTTAATAACTTCAGTTGGGCTTCAATGTTATTCTGTGCTGGTATCGGCTCAGATATATTATATTGGGGTATCATTGAGTGGGCGTATTATTATCAAGTGCCACCACATGATGGAAAAGGTATGACAGATAGTGCATTAGAGTACGCAACTACATATGGGATGTTCCACTGGGGACCTATTGCCTGGTCAATTTATGTATTACCGGCGTTACCAATTGGTTACTTAGTATTTATTAAGAAAAAACCAATTTTCAAAATAAGTCAGGCTTGTCGTCCGATACTAAAGGGGCAAACTGATAAATTCTTAGGTAAATTAGTTGATATTGTATTTATCTTTGGTTTATTAGGTGGTGCAGCAACATCACTAGCATTAGGTGTGCCATTAATTTCAGCAGGAATTGAAAGATTGACTGGTCTAGATGGTCATAATATGGTTATGCGCACCATTATATTATTATTGATTACACTTGTATTTGGTATCAGTTCATATAGTGGATTGAAGAAAGGAATTCAAGTGCTCAGTGATGTGAACGTCTGGATTTCACTATTATTATTAGCGTTTGTCTTTATTGTAGGTCCGACGGTATTTATTATGGAAACTACAGTGACATCATTTGGTGATATGTTGAAAAACTTCTTCCAAATGGCGACTTGGCTTGAACCGTTTGGCGGTATTGATGGACGTAAAGATACAAATTTCCCACAACAATGGACAATATTCTATTGGTCGTGGTGGATAGTTTATGCGCCATTTATTGGTTTATTCATTGCCCGTATCTCAAAAGGTCGAACATTGAAAGAAATTATTTTAGGAACAATAGGTTATGGTACGTTAGGTTGTATGATGTTCTTTGGTATTTTCGGAAACTATGCAGTTTATCTGCAAATTTCAGGTCAATTTAATGTAATTAATTTCTTGAATAGCCATAGTGCAGAATCAACGATTATTGAAGTTATGCATCAATTACCATTCCCGAACTTAACAATTATTTTATTCTTAATCGCAGCATTCTTATTCTTGGTAACAACATTTGACTCAGCATCATATATCTTAGCAGCTGCTACGCAGAAGCATGTTATCGGTGAACCTTTACGTGCTAACAGATTATTCTGGGCATTTGCATTGAGTTTATTACCATATTCATTAATGCTTGTTGGTGGAGAACATGCGTTAGATGTCTTGAAGACGGCATCTATATTAGCTAGTGTGCCGCTGATTGCTATATTTGTAATCATGATGATTTCATTTATGCGAACATTAGAGGGAGATAGGCTGAAACTCGAAAGACGTGCGGATAAATATCGTGAAGTAGAACGTCGTTCATTGAGAATTATTCAAGTTAAAGAAAAAGAAGAAGACGATAATTTATAATCTGTTTTTTAAATCATAAAACATAACAGTCACTTATTTATAAGTGTTAATAGATGCATAAGCAGGTTGGAATATTTTAAATGTTCCAACCTGCTTTTTTAGATTTAAGCGTTAGCATATAAAATAATGGATCATGTTTAAAGAGACATGTTTGTGATGAAGGTACCATATGTTTCAGCACCTTTATGCATGTGCTGAGATAAATTCGTTTGTCCCTTTATATGCATTTTGTAATAGTGAGTGGCAGGTCGTGGTAATCAAAGTGGTATATATAAGTACTAAGAAGATATATTAAAGCATAAAAATAGCCCCTCAGTTCCATTGATATGAAATAGGGGCAGCGAATGCATCCTGTTAACTAAGTATCATGCAGTTAAATAAAGTAAATATGAATAGTAATACATAAAGTGTCAAAGTTAATATTTATACTTTTGTTCAGGAATAGGGTAGTGTTTATAAATTTCGCCTGTTTCAATTGCATGGCTAATATTTTCTAGCCATTCAAAGTATGGCAAAGTATCAATTAATTGCTGTTTGATATCGTTACCTTCAGCTTTTACGGCTTCGTCTATACCTTCTCTGTCATTGAGTGTGTCAATAATTGCTATTGCTTTATGAACAGCTTCTGTATTGATTACAATTTCACGACGCCATTTCCTTGGGAAAAAATTACCAAAGAAATTGAAGAAATCCTTTTCAGCTACAAAGTGTTGTTTGCGGCTACCACGAGTGAATTTTTGCTTGACGATATCAAACTCTTGTAGTCTTTTAACGCCTGCACTCATGCTTGGCTTACTCATCTGTAATTCTTCACGCATTTCATCTAGCGTCATGCTGTCTTCGAATAACATTGTGCCATAAAGGTTTCCTACACTACGATTAATGCCATATAAGTCCATCGTCTCACCAATTGCATTAATGAAAATATCTTTTGCTGTTTCTAATTGATGTTCAGGATCATTTATTTTTACCACGACATATACCTCCTACCCATTATTAAAATTTATCTATATGGGTAAAGTTTTTATGAGAACGCGTCATATGCGTTGAATTAATCATTTATACTTAAACGCGTTTGACACCCTTTCAATTACTATGCTAACATAAAATCTATAAAATTCGTTAAATAAAAATTTAACAAACTTAACGGAGGTAATTTTAATGGAACTTGTAAGTAATTTATCTCGTCGTCAATTTATCGATGGTGAGTGGGTTGAAAGCTCAAATAAAGAAACAAGAGAAATTATTAATCCATATAATCAAGAAGTGATTTTTGAAGTTGCAGAAGGTACAGCAGAAGATAGCGAACGTGCAATTTTAGCGGCAAGACGTTCATTCGAAAAAGGTGAATGGGCAAATGAAACAAGTGAGAATCGTGGCAAGAAAGTAAGAGCGATTGCTGATTTAATCGTAAAACATCGTGAAGAGTTAGCGAAACTTGAAACGCTAGACACTGGTAAAACGTTAGAAGAATCTTATGCTGATATGGACGATATTGCTAATGTATTTAATTTCTTTGCTGGTTTAGCAGACAAAGATGGTGGAGAAATTGTTGATTCACCAATTCCAAATACAGAAAGTAAAATTATCAAAGAACCAATCGGTGTTGTTACTCAAATCACACCTTGGAACTATCCATTACTCCAAGCTTCTTGGAAGATAGCACCTGCATTAGCAACAGGTTGTTCATTAGTCATGAAACCAAGTGAAATTACTCCGTTAACAACGATTCGTGTATTTGAATTGATGGAAGAAGTAGGATTCCCTAAAGGGGTAATTAATTTAGTATTAGGTAAGGGTTCAGAAGTCGGTGAGCCATTATCATCACATAAAGAGGTAGACTTAGTATCGTTTACTGGTGGTATTCAAACAGGTAAACATATTATGAAAAATGCTGCAGACAATGTGACAAATATTGCATTAGAATTAGGCGGTAAAAATCCAAATATTATCTTTGATGACGCAGATTTCGATTTAGCTGTTGATCAAGCGTTAAATGGTGGATTCTTCCATGCAGGTCAAGTTTGTTCAGCTGGTGCGAGAATTATTGTCCATAATGACATCAAAGACAAATTTGAGGCTGCATTAATCGATAGAGTTAAACGTATCAAATTAGGTAATGGATTTGATGCTGAAACTGAAATGGGACCTGTGATTTCAGCTGAACACCGTGAAAAAATTGAAGGCTATATGGAAGTAGCGAAATCTGAAAATGCAACAATTGCTGTTGGTGGTAAACGCCCAGAACGTGAAGACTTAAAAGATGGATTCTTCTTTGAGCCAACTGTAATCACTGATTGTGATACATCAATGCGTATCGTGCAAGAAGAAGTATTTGGCCCAGTTGTAACAGTAGAAGGCTTTTCAACTGAAGAAGAAGCTATTGAAATAGCTAACGACTCTATTTATGGCTTAGCAGGCGGCGTATTTACAAATGATATTTCTAAAGCAGAACGTGTGGTAAATAAATTGAAGATGGGTACAGTTTGGATTAATGATTTCCACCCATACTTTGCACAAGCACCATGGGGTGGCTATAAACAATCAGGTATTGGTAGAGAACTTGGTAAAGCTGGCTTAGCTGAATATCAAGAAGAAAAACATATTCTACGTAACACAAACCCAGAACCTGTGAATTGGTTTGGCAAATAATACTTTTAAGAAAATATAAATAAACACAAAGTTAGACATAAATTTTAGGAGGCAATATAAAAATGAGAAAATCTTATGATTATATTATCATTGGTGGCGGAAGTGCTGGTTCAGTATTAGGAGGCAGATTAAGTGAAGATGCTTCAAAAAACGTACTTGTATTAGAAGCAGGACGTAGTGATTATCCTTGGGACCTATTAATTCAAATGCCAGCAGCATTAATGTACCCAGCAGGTAACAAGCTATATGACTGGATTTATGAAACAAATGAAGAACCACATATGGATGGACGTAAAGTAGGCCACGCACGTGGTAAAGTATTAGGTGGTTCAAGTTCTATCAATGGTATGATTTATCAACGTGGTAACCCAATGGACTATGAGAAATGGGCTAAACCAGAAGGTATGGAGAAATGGGATTTTGCACATTGTTTACCATACTTTAAACGATTAGAAACAACTTTCGGCTCAACTAAAGATGATCCATATCGTGGACATTATGGTCCGATTAAATTACGTCGTGGCCCAGCTACAAACCCATTATTCCAAGCATTCTTTAATGCAGGAGTAGAAGCAGGATATAATAAAACACCTGACGTGAATGGTTTCCGTCAAGAAGGTTTCGGACCTTTTGATAGCCAAGTACACAATGGACGTCGTGTATCAGCATCAAGAGCTTATTTACACCCAGCAATGAAACGTAAAAATCTAGACGTACAAACACGTGCATTCGTTACTAAATTGAATTTCGAAGGTAATAATAAAGTGACAGGTGTTACATTTAAGAAAAATGGTAAAGAACATACTGTAGAAGCAAAAGAAATTATTTTATCAGGTGGGGCAATCAACTCTCCACAATTATTACAATTATCTGGTATTGGTGATTCAGAACACCTACGTTCAGTTGGTATCGAGCCACGTTTACACTTACCTGGTGTCGGTGAAAACTTTGAAGACCATTTAGAAGTATATGTGCAACATGCATGTAAAGAACCTGTATCAATGCAACCAAGTTTAAATAAATTAAAAATGCCATTTATTGGTTTACAATGGATCTTCGGACGTAAAGGTGCTGCAGCATCTAACCATTTCGAAGGCGGCGGATTCGTACGTTCAAATGACGAAGTAGATTATCCAAACTTAATGTTCCATTTCTTACCAATTGCTGTAAGATATGATGGTACAAAAGCGCCAACAGCACACGGATACCAAGTTCACGTTGGTCCAATGTACTCAAATTCTCGTGGTCATTTGAAGATTAAATCTAAAGATCCGTTCGAAAAACCAGACTTTGTATTTAACTATCTATCAACAGAAGAAGATAAACGTGAATGGGTAGAAGCAATCAAAGTTGCAAGAAACATCTTGTCTCAAAAAGCATTAGATCCATTTAACGGTGGAGAAATTTCACCAGGACCTGAAGTTCAAACAGACGAAGAAATTATCGAATGGGTTAAGCGTGATGGTGAAACAGCATTACATCCATCATGTAGCTGTAAAATGGGACCTAAATCTGATGAACTGTCAGTTGTTGACCCAGATACATTTAAAGTACATGGTATGGAAAACCTACGTGTAGTAGATGCATCTGTAATGCCACGTACGACTAATGGTAATATTCACTCTCCAGTACTAATGATGGCTGAAAGAGCAGCTGATATCATCAGAGGTAAGAAACCATTAGAACCAGAATATATTGATTTCTATCGTCATGGTGTACATGACAAAGATGCTGGAACTATTAAATAATTCCACTCACCAATAGTGATTATATAGCATATAAAAATAAAGCAGTGAAGCTGACGTTATAACTAACGTGACTTCACTGCTTTTTTGATATGGAATGTGGGTACAACAAATGATGATTGATTTAATAGACAAGCATTTAGTTACTGCTATTCAAGGTCGACTTCGTTTTATATATTATTTTATATTAAATTCTCCCAAACGATGTTATTCCTTTTCGATAAGCGTAAATTTATGTTCTAAAGTGTTTAATGCTTCTTCGATTAAGGTACTTTGTTGCATGAGATTTTGTTGGTGTAGCTTCAATATTTCAATCCTATCGTTTTTAGTTGCTGGACCTTGATGATAGAGTTCTGCAATTTGTTTGATTTGTGCAATAGGCATATGTGTTTGTCTCATACACTTCACAAATTCTATCCAATAGAGGTCTTCTTCCTTAAAATCTCTATTACCATTTTGATCGCGTTCAATAAATGGAAATAATCCGGATTTGTCATAGTATCTAATTGTGTGTGCACTCATGCCAATTTTTTCTGCTGCCTGCTTTACATTCATTATAAACGCTCCTATATTGCAATTGCGGTGTTTTTTAGTTAATCATTGTTATGGTTAATTTAATAGATTTAATCTAGTTGTTATTTATACTGAATAAGAGATTGAACTAGATTATCATGATCTTGTTCAATGTACGCACTGAAGCCGAATTTACTTTCTAAATCAGTTTTTAGTTGTGCTAATTCTGAATAATTGATGGCACTGATATCTGTGATGCTAAGTCCGATTGCTTTAATATCATCATGATATAAGTGGTTTTCGTGAGACAGTTCAATGATATACTCTGCAAGCTGGTTGACATACTCTGTTGGTTCTATTCGTACGGTTTGTTGATCAATGATTTCACCTTGCCCGTCAATGATGCTTAATTGCGTATTTGGATTTAAGAAATCTGCTATAAAATATTGCATCTTTAAAACCTCCATTTATCTTGTCGTGTAACCCCCATTTGCAAATAGCGTTTGACCGTTAATCCACCAACCTTCTAAAGTGAGAAATTTGACGATTGGCGCAATATCTTCAATTTGTGTGAGTTGATTGTGTAATGCTTGCGATTTATGGAAAGCAACAGCATCGTCAGATTCTTGCGGATAAAAGAAAGGTGTATCCATTGGGCCTGGTGCCACATTATTTACAGAAATACCACGTGCCATAAACTCTTTAGAAGCAGCTCTTGTATAATGTTCTAGTGGTGCTTTTTCACCTGCATACGTTGAGTAGAAACCTGTATATGCTGCTAACAATGATGTTGCAATTGAAATAATTTTCCCGTCATCATTCATATACTGTTCTGCATATTTAATAAAAAAATATGCCTGTTTGGCATTGATAGATTGCATTATGTCGAAATCTTCTTCACTGGTATCTGCAATTGGTTGTTTTAATACTTTACCCACTGTATTGATAGCGATATCAATTTTTCCGAAAGTTTTTTCGGCAAATGCAAATAAAGCTTGGATATTTTCGATTTGAGTTAAGTCACCAGAAAAGATTGCGCCGTTACCTCCTAAGTCTTTGACGGTTTCTAAAGTATGATTAGCTTGCTTTAAACTGTTATCATTATGATGATGAATGATAATATTTGCACCCTCTCTTGCATAGGTTTCACTTAATAAGCGACCTAGATTTTTTGCTCCCCCGGTAATGACTACGACTTTGTTGTTTAATGAATTAAATTTACCCATCATATTACCTCCTAATTTTTATAACGTTACGTTACACCTTAGAGTACGCTCTTAAGCAAGTTATATGTAGAAGGGGGTTAAGATATATCAATTAAAAACCACAAACAAATTAGGGAGTATCCCATTTGTTGGTGGTTTTAGTTTAATGATCTTATTTGGAGTTTATTAATTTTAGCACAGATTTAAATAGAAATTATTTTTCAGTTATTAAGTCTGAAATTGCTTTTGAAGCTTTACCATTTTCTATTGAACAGAAATCATTATAGAATTTATCAATCTTACCTTGGTAGTCATTGGTAATTTTATCTAAGTTCTGTAAATCATCTGCTAATTGATAAGCATCTTTATAAATTGGACCTGGTAAGTCGTTGTGGAAATCAAGATAGAATCCACGTAGGTCTTGGTCATATTTATCTAAGTCATAAGCAAAGAAGATTTGAGGGCGTTTTAATACACCGAAATCGAACATAACTGATGAATAATCTGTAATTAAACAATCAGAAATTAGATATAGCTCTGAAATATCGCTGTAATTTGATACGTCTATTGCAAAGTCTTCGTAACCACGTAGGTCTAACGCATTTGAAATTAGATAATGCATTCTTAGTAATACAACATAGTCGTCGCCTAGCTTTTGTTGTAAATTATCTAAATCAATTTTTAAGTCGAATAGATATTTACCTTTTTTCACAAATTCATCATCTCGCCAAGTAGGAGCATACATAATGACCTTTTTACCTTCTGGAAGGTTTAGATTTTCTTTAATTTGTTGTATAAATGCTTGGTCATTCGCTCTGTTTACTAAGACATCATTTCTAGGGTATCCAATTTCTAAGATTTTTTCGGGTGGCATCCAGAAAGCTGTCTCGAAAATTTTAGATGAATATGCATTTGGTGAGATAAGGTAATCCCAACGATTAGTTTCTTCACGGAAATTACGTTTATAATTATCCGTTGTTGTACCTGGCATACGAACGACTTTCATGTCATTTGCTAATCGTTTTAAAGGTGTACCGTGCCATGTCTGTATGTAGACTTGGTTTGGTTTTTTATTTAAATAAAGCGGTAATCTAGCGTTAGACACCCAATATTTAGCTCTTGAATATGCATCATAGTAAGCAGCAGAGCCTTTCTTTACTTTTTTAGCTGGACCAGGTAAAAAGGCTTTGTCTGGACTTTTGAATACCCAAATAAATTCTAATTGAGGATAATGTTTCATCATATATTCATAAATATATTTAGGGCTATCGCTATAATTTTTACCACCAAATGATTCAAAAACAATCGTTCTTGGATTTACTTTATCGATGTTATCGGTTAATTGATAGTGTGCACGATTTTTATTTTTCCTTTTTAGAACAACACTTTTCAATAATCTCGTATTTTTGCGTATGCGATTGACTTTAAATGCTTTATTACGTTTGTTAAACATCAATAATAGCATTTCTATAATAAATAAAGGTTTTTCATTTTTTATAATAGACGGGAATAATGAACGTACTACTTTTGGTAATAATTCACTATGTTGTTCGTAACGTTCTGGTGTCTTTCTCAATGACGGTTCGAATGAATGCTTCAGTAAGTTTTTCATTTTATTGCGAATGAATGCTTTGTTTTCTTGTCTTGACGCACGTTTGACTGAGTCACTAAAGCTATAAACATAATCGTTAAAGATTACGCCAAAGTCTTGTTTAGATAACGTCGGTTTTAAAAATGGATCATATACTTCTCCTTTAATATAGAAAGGGAAGCGACTGACACGTACGAATTTATTAGCATATTTAATAAATTCTAGTACAAATGACCAGTCAATAAATATATTTAAATCTTCATTAAACTGTATGTTGTGTCCATGGACGATAGCAGTTTTAAAGACGATATTACACGCAGAATGCTTACGTAAAAATTGATTAGAATTTTCTTTCGTATCTAAGTAACTAACTCTTACAAGATTTTGATCCACATATTGAGGAATATCAAGTGTAAATGAGTGAATTGGTGCGATTAAAGCATCAAAATGATTCAAGTTTTTCATATAGAATGATAGGGCGTAAGAAGCGAGATAATCATCTGAATCTACAAAAACGAAGTAGGGCGCTTCTACTGATTTCATTGCCACATTTCTTGCGTGTGCATGGCCCATATTTTGTTCTAAATCAATTTCTTTAACGGTAATATCCCAATCTTTAAGTATTTGTGTAGCGATGACTTTAGATTGGTCCGTTGAACCATCGTTCACTAAGATTAATTCGAAATCTTGGAATCGCTGATGTTTAAGACTATTTAGACATCTCTCTATATAATCTTCTGAGTTGTAGTAAGTTACTATAACGGATATAGACTTCATTGTTTTACCTCTTTTTCAATTTTTTTCTTAATTTTTATAAGGTAGAATGTAACAAAAAGTAAGTGGTTATTTCAAATGTTAACTTACTTTGGTCATACCTTAGTCTAGATACAGTAGTTTCTCTGTATTAAGAAATAGTAGTAGTCTTGTTGTTTGTATGAATAGTTAAATTATACCATGTAAATGTGTATTTTTTACTTTTGAATTATGAAAATACAGCACATGGTAAAAAACCACCTCTCTTATTTTACTATAAAAATTTAATATATCTAGTGATTAAACTAAATTATAGGTAATTTTTGTAGAATATTATTTAAAATTTAATATTAGTTCTAAAAAATAAAACGTAAATATACAACAATGTTTTGTGTTATATGATTTGAGTACAATTAGAATAGTTTTTAGTGTGGTTTATGGCAATGAAAACAATCAAATAAATAGTAAACATAATAATAGAAGGAAGTGATCAAATGTTTATTAAATTAGCGACGAATAAAGACTTGAAAGTGATTTATAACGCAGTACCCTATTTGTTTAAAGAGGCTATGAATTGTCAAATAGCTGTATCTGATGATGCACTTAAAGCATTATCGAAAGAATTAGTGTCAAAAGGTGCACGATACTTTGTGTGGAAAGAAGGGGAATCGATTAAAGGTTTTATATTATTTGATACAAAATTTGATTATTTAACACAACAAGCATATGGATTTATTTATGAGCTTTACGTGTTTGAGGAATATAGAGGGATGCATATTGCAAAGGAATTAATAAACTTTATTCAAAAGTATGCACAGGATCAAGGACTTCTGACTTTAAAATTAAATGTCTTCACAAGTAATACGGTACAGCGTTTTTATACTGCGTTAGGATATCAAGTGGAGCAAATGACCATGAGTTTATCATTAGAATGAAAGACATAATAAATAGAAAGATTATATTTTAAATTAAAATTTTAAGTGACATTATTGTTGTCGTTACAAGGGTTTTTGGATTTTTAATTTTTTGAAAAATCAAATTAATTAAAAAATTATATTGACAACGCTTACAAATAGAGTTAAGTTTTCTTATGATTTAAGTGTTTAAACATGGGGGGAGCAAGGTGAAAAATTATCGATACTTTATCATTACGATGATCATCGTAATGACTATGATTAATTATGTTGATCGTGGTGCTATTTCATATGCTCAAGAAGATATTATTAAGGAATTTGGTTTTGATAATATTGCTTGGGGTGCTATATTAGGCTACTTTGGATATGGTTATATGCTTGGTTCGTTATTTGGAGGCATTACTGCAGACAAAAAAGGGCCGAAGTTTGTATGGCTAGTGGCTGGAACATTATGGTCACTGTTTGAAATCGGTATGGCTTTTGCAGGTGAAATAGGCATGGCATTGTTTGGTGGATCAGCAATTGCTGGATTTGGATTGATGCGTGTATTATTTGGTGTGTCAGAAGGTCCAATCTTTTCGACAATTAGTAAAACAAATGCTAACTGGGCTGCACCAAAGGAACGCGGATTACTGTCTGCGCTTGGCTTGATTGGTGTACCATTAGGTGCATTGATTACGGCACCAATTGTATCAGGATTCTTAACGATTTCTAATTGGCGTGTATTATTTGTTTTATTAGGGCTTATTGGACTTATTTGGATTATCATATGGTATAAAGTGTTTACAGACTATCCAGAAGATAATAAACATGTGTCTAAAGAAGAATTAACGGCAATACGTTCTACTGAATCAACAGTCGAAGGTGAAAAAACTGTAGAAACAGAGCACAATGCACATGAAAAATGGTATCATTTTTTCAAGAGTCCGACGCTTGTGTTTAATATGATTGGCTACTTTGGCTTCCAATACATAAACTTTTTAATATTAACTTGGACACCAAAATATTTACAAGATGAATATCATTTTGAAATACATTCGTTATGGTATTTAGGTATGATTCCATGGATTGGGGCTTGTTTTACTGCGTATTTTGGTGGTAGACTTTCGGACTGGTTACGTTATAAAACAGGCAGTCTTAGAATTGCCAGATCCGGTTTAGCTATTTTTGGAATGACTTTAGCGGCGATTTGTTTCTTGATTATTCCAACAACTAACAATATTGCCTGGATTATGTTTTTGATGATGTTAGGTAATGCTTGTATCTTCTTGCCAAATGCCGTTTATTGGGCAGTCATTATTGATACAGCACCTAAAAAGACTGGAACATATGGTGGAATGACACACTTTTTCGTGAATTCCGCTACGATTATCGCTCCGACTTTAACAGGAATCTTAGTAACATCTTATGGTTATTCATCAATGTTTATTTCAGCGGTCATTGCAGCAGTTATAGGTATTATTGCAATGTGCTTTGTTAAGCCAGGTATAAAGAAAATATCTATTAATAATTAAATGTAAATTGAATTTTTGAAGTGAATTAATAATATGATATGAAAATGCACATTTCTAATTAAAGAAATGTGCATTTTTTGTGTTTAGAAGTTATTTTTAAAGATATGTAAAATAATATTTGGTAATTTTATAAACAGATGATTTGTAATCCGTAATAAATTGAGTATAATTTGATTTTGTAAAAAATAATTAAGGAGCATTGAACATGATTAATAATAATTTTGAAGATGTAGTAATGAATAGAAAATCAGTTAAAGTATTTGATGAAACTGTTAAAATACCTCAAGCAGAAATGGACGAAATCATACAAAAAGCAACGAAGGCACCTTCTTCTGTAAATATGCAGCCATGGCGTTTCTTAGTAGTAGAAAGTGACGAAGGTAAAGATAAATTACGACCACTTATTCGCTTTAATACGAGACAAAATGATACTTCAGCAGAAATGGTAGTCATCTTTGGGGATATGCAAAACTACGAGCACGGTGAAGAAATTTATAATAGTGCTGTAGAGCATGGGATGATGCCAGAAGATGTTAAAGATGAAATGTTAGCTAAAGTATTACCATACTATAAAAGTTTATCAAAAGCAGAAATGAATGACATCATTAAAATAGATAGTAGTTTAGCAGCAATGCAATTTATGTTAGTAGCAAGAGCATATGGTTACGATACAAACCCAATTGGTGGATTTGAACGTGATCAAATTGCAGAAGCATTTGACCTTGACCCAGAACGTTATGAACCAGTGATGATTGTTGCAATTGGTAAAGAGAAAAATCCTGGTCATGATTCATATAGATTACCAGTAGATACTGTGACTCGCCACGTATAGAATATAGATAATGTAAGACCCTTAAAAGCTTAACCATTTTAGATAAAGGCTTAAAGTAAGATACTAAGTCAATTTATCAACGGTTGAAGTTTAAGGGTCTTTTTTATGCTTTGATATTTTTATGTTTTGTAATTTAATTAAAGATTAATAATTACTACTAATGACAGTTATAGGTTTGCATAGATGAAAGCTATATAGCGGATTTAATCTTTTACACGTTTCGCTAAATCAGTCATAAACTTGAAGAACCTATCATGGTCAACGTGATAGACTACCGCGAGGGGTCTACCTGCTTGTTCATCTATATATGTTTGACCTTGGCTTGGTCCGTTTGTATATACTGATGCCATGACTGTCTTTTGTTTCACGAGGTCTGGGCATCCCGTATAAGCAGTAGTTAAGACATCCCATAGAAAATAAGTTGAGTTAGTCTGGAAGTGCGTTAATGGTGGAACAGCTGCATAGCTGACACCTAAGAAGTCTACACCAGTGTACTGCCTTTCATTTGCCCAGGCCTGTCTAATATCCCAGGTCAAAGGTACTTGATTTGTGCTTTCTAATGCAACCATATCAATTTTGATGTCTGTATCAAAGACGGTCTTGACTGCTTCAGGGTCCCAAAAAGCATTCCACTCTGCAGTACCATCATGTTCAGGCTCCTCGACATTTCCTTTTGATAAGAAAGTACCGCCCATCCAAACCAGTCGTTCAATATGTTCAGTGATTGTAGGATCAACAGTAAGTGCCTTTGCCAGATCTGTTAATGGTCCAGTAAATAATAATGTAATTTTTTCTGTAGCGTTATGTAACTTTTCAATAATATCTTCGTATGCATGATGTGACAGCATCTGTGCATGTTGTGCTTTAACAGGTTCGTTTAATATCGGTAAAGCATCCATGAAAAATGCGTGCATACGCCAATCTTTAGGAAAAGGGTTCTTTCCACGCTCTACTGATGCAGCAACATCAATTGGATAATGAGCAAAGCGATTAATAATTTTTTGTGAAGCGCTTACTGCAGGCTCTACATAACTATCAGCACCGATTGCACTTACACCCACTAATTTGACATCATCCATTTGTAGTAGAAGAAATAAGGATACTAAATCATCTACGCCACCATCATGGTTAAAATATATGTGTTTCATTTGGTAATAGACCTCCATGTAAAAATTAGAATTATCTATATTATATCAAAGAATTACTGTGATGATTTTTTATAAATGCTGTCGCAATATCTATAGTTGTTATTAATTTATGCTATTTATAAAAGTGTAAATTGTTTATTGATAGTTGCATAGGTTATTTAAAAAAGTAAGCGAATTTTTAAGGGGTGTAATTTTTGTGAAATTTAAAAAGGAAAATGTTAATAAGGTAGATTCAGATCAAACTAAGAAAAGTATAGTTGCAACTGGTATAGGTAATGCAATTGAATGGTTTGACTTTGGTTTGTATGCACAATTAGCTGTAATTTTAAGTGCTAATTTCTTTGGGAACTTACCGGCACAACTACAAATTATTTCTACTTTTGCAGTGTTTGCATTTGCGTTTATTGTGCGACCAATTGGGGGGATTTTTTTCAGTCATTTAGGTGATAAATATGGGAGGAAAATCGTATTATCAACAACCATATTACTTATGGCAGCATCTACTTTACTATTAGGGCTCTTGCCAACACAGGAACAAATAGGTATTTGGGCACCAATTCTATTGTTAGTAGTGCGTATGGTGCAATCATTTTCAACTGGTGGAGAATATGCAGGGGCAATGACTTATATTGCAGAGACAGCGCCTGATAAGACACGAGGTAAGCTAGGTAGTGGATTAGAAATAGGCACATTAATAGGCAATATCATGGCGGCCCTATTGGTTGGTACGCTTTATGCATTGCTAAGTGACCAACAAATGTCTGACTGGGGTTGGAGAATTCCATTTATTTTAGCAGCACCATTTGGCATTATAGGCATTATTTTACGTTCAAGCCTTGATGAAAGCCCGGCCTATGAAACGACATTAGAAGAACAACAAGCACTAGAATATTCCTATTTAGACATATTCAAATATTATTGGAAAGACGTTATCGTTTGTTTTACAGGAGTGGCCTTTTTAAATGTGGCAAATTATATGGTGTTGTCGTTCATGCCTTCATTCTTAAATCAAACAATTCATTTAGGTGGAGCCATGGGATCCGTATTAAGTACATTGACAATGGTTATAATGATTCCAGCAGTATTTTTCTTTGGTTGGTATAGCGATAAAGTGGGTAATAAAAGAACTATCCTCTTTGGTCTAGTTGGCTTTAGTTTGTTTTCAGTCTTTGCATTTTGGCTGATGAGCATACCAGTTTTACCTCTAGTCATTGTCGGTTTATTAATTATTGCTTGTTTTATGGCTACATTTGAAGGTGTGATGCCTTCATTACTACCGAGTATGTTCTATACAAAAGTGAGATTGCGCACGTTATCACTTGTTTATAACATTGGTGCTGCAATTTTTGGTGGACTTACACCATTTATTTTATCAACCTTAGTAGAGACAACTGGACAAAAAATTGCGCCATCTTACTATTTAATGTTTATCAATGTTGTTGGTCTCATTGTCTTTGTGACGATGTTTAAGTCAACTTCCAATAAATCATTAAAAGGTTCATATCCAAATGTAGAAACAGATAAAGAATATGAGGAAGTGGTGAATAACCCTGAAGAAGCCTTATGGTGGGAGCAGGAAAATAAAATAAATAACTCATCATCTTGATAACTATTGTTATTTAACTTTATTAGAGTAAAAATATTTATTAACTATAATTTTTAATAAGTATAATTGGTGATTATATATTTGAGTAACATTATAAAATGCAATTATTAACTATCTAAAGGCTCTAAAATCCATATTTAATAATTATTTATGTAAAAATACAATAAATAGTATAATATGTAACAAATAATTTGAAATCTAGGGTTAAATTCACTATGAACCGTTGATATGACAGTCTTTAACCTTTATATGAGCAATGAATTGTTGTAGATGCCGATATACTATTTATGAATAATTGAGTAACATCAATAAAAAATGCTTCATCGACTTTATATAGTGACGGGAAAGGCAATTTGTTGCGTGCTACGTTTATGCATTTTGAAGTCGTATAACGTATTAATATTCAATTGTATTCAAAAAAATAGCGATAAAATGTTGATTTGACTTGAATTTTAATATGCGTATAATAACAACATATACAAGAAAGTGTATACATTGTACATTTACCTTGATATGAATATAAAAAGATGAATAGTAGGAGTTTTTATGGGAAAACAGAAAAAGAGTGAAAAAATTAATTTGTCGCAGCTTGTACTATTAGGGCTTGGATCACTCATTGGTTCAGGTTGGCTATTTGGTGCATGGGAGGCGTCTTCTATTGCTGGCCCAGCTGCAATTATTTCATGGATTATAGGTTTTGTAGTTATAGGCTCCATCGCTTATAACTATATTGAAATTGGTACAATGTTTCCACAATCAGGCGGAATGAGTAACTATGCTCAGTATACACACGGTTCGTTACTAGGATTTATTGCTGCGTGGGCAAACTGGGTATCTTTAGTTACAATTATTCCAATTGAAGCCGTTTCTGCAGTTCAATATATGAGTTCATGGCCATGGGAGTGGGCTAAATTTACGTCCGGTTTAATGAAAGGTGGCACAATCAGTAATTCTGGATTGTTTGCTGTGTTTATTATCATCATTATCTTTTCATTATTAAACTACTGGTCAGTTAAATTACTTACTTCATTTACGAGTTTAATATCTGTATTTAAACTTGGTGTGCCATTATTAACTATTATTATGTTAATGATTTCTGGATTTGACGCAGGAAACTATGGTCATACTGCAGGTCAATTTATGCCGTATGGATCAGCACCAATATTTGCTGCTACAACAGCATCCGGTATTATCTTCTCATTTAATGCTTTCCAAACAATCATTAATATGGGTTCTGAAATACAGAAACCAGAGAAGAATATTGCAAGAGGTATTGCAATTTCACTAACACTAAGTGCCCTACTTTATATTGTATTACAGAGTACGTTTATCACATCTATGCCACAAGATATGATTCATTCTAAAGGTTGGAGTGGAATTAACTTTAACTCTCCATTTGCTGATATGGCTATCTTATTAGGTTTAAATTGGTTAGCGATACTACTTTATATAGAAGCAGTTGTGTCTCCATTTGGTACAGGTGTATCATTTGTGGCTGTTACAGGTCGTGTATTACGTGCAATGGAGAAAAATGGACATATTCCTAAGTTCTTAGGAAAAATGAACGATAAATATAAAATTCCACGTGTCGCTATTATTTTTAATGCCATTATCAGTATGGTCATGGTATCACTATTTAGAGATTGGGCAGTGTTGGCGAGCGTAATTTCAACGGCAACATTAGTTGCGTACTTAACTGGTCCAACGACCGTTATTTCATTACGTAAAATGGCGCCAAAAATGCACAGACCATTCCGTGCAAATATGTTGAAATTTATGGCACCATTCTCATTCGTGTTAGCTTCACTAGCAATTTACTGGGCAATGTGGCCAACGACAGCTGAAGTTATCTTTATTATTATCTTAGGTTTACCGATTTATTTCTTCTATGAATATAAGATGAATTGGAAAAATACTAAGAAACAAATTGGTGGTAGTTTATGGATTATTTTATACTTAATTATTCTTGCCTTCTTGTCATTTATAGGAAGTAAAGAATTTAAAGGTATGAACTGGATACATTATCCATATGACTTTGTCGTTATTATCATCGTTGCATTAATCTTTTATAAGCTGGGTACTACAAGTTACTTTGAAAGTGTGTACTTTAAGCGCGCTAAAAAGATCAATAAAGATATGCGTCAGAATTTAAAAGAAGAACAAAAGTTAGAAAACCAAGAATAAACATTGATAATTATAAAAAGAACAAACTGGACTAATTATGTACCAGTTTGTTCTTTTTTATTTCAAAGTTAAGAAATTTTTTTTGGTCTTTTAAAAGATATGAAAAAATAAAAATTTCTGAATGAAAAATATGCAAAATAAATACATCATAATATTGTGAAGATATAGCCGTTGAATAAGAATGATATGGATTCTTAATTTTAAAAAATCAACAGTGTAGTAAATTAAAAGATTTAAAATATGCAATTTTTTTAAAAATAATCTTTGACTAATTGCCAATATCGTTGTATGATTTTGAATATTAATTCAATTTCAGGAATAAATATAAAGGAATGAGGGTTAAGATGAACGATTTATTTGAATTAACAGATCGATACAGTTCTAACAATTACAGTCCATTAAAACTAGCTTTGACTAAAGGTTTAGGCGCTAAGGTTTGGGATGTGGATGGAAATAGTTATATTGACTGTGTATCAGGATTTTCAGTCGTCAACCACGGTCATTGTCATCCTAAAATTATTAAGGCTTTCCAAGAACAAAGTGAAAAAATAACCATGGTATCTAGGGCACTCTATAGTGACAATTTAGGTCAATGGGAAGAAAAAATATGTAATCTTGCAAACAAAGATAAGGTATTACCAATGAATACTGGTACAGAAGCCATAGAAACAGCAATAAAGATTGCTCGTAAATGGGGAACAGATGTCAAAGGTATTGAAGAAGGTAAACCAGAAATAATCGCAATGAATGGAAACTTTCATGGTCGTACATTAGGTGCACTGTCACTTTCATCTCAAGAAAGTTATAAAAAAGGGTTTACGCCATTATTAGATAATATGCATACAGTTGATTATGGAGATGTTACAACCTTGAAATCACTTATCAATGAAAATACAGCAGCTATTATCTTAGAACCTATACAAGGTGAAGGTGGTGTAAATATTCCGCCAGAGTACTTTATACAGGAAGTGCGTAATTTATGTGATCAACATAATGTATTGCTAATTGCTGATGAGATTCAAGTTGGTTTAGGCCGTACCGGAAAACTATTTGCAATTGAGTGGGAAGGTGTAGAGCCAGATATTTATTTGCTTGGTAAATCATTAGGTGGTGGACTATATCCGATATCTGCGGTGCTCGCTAATGAAGATGTAATGAATGTCTTAACACCTGGAACACATGGCTCAACATTTGGTGGAAATCCACTTGCTTGTGCTGTGTCTAGTGCAGCATTAGATGTACTAATAGACGAAAATTTAATTGAAAGATCTGCTGAGTTAGGTCAAAAATTATTAAACCAATTACAGCTTATTGATAGTGATTTAATTGTAGATGTCAGAGGTAGGGGATTATTTATCGGAATCGAACTTAACAAACCAGCGCAAACCTATTGTTTAGAAATGATTAAACAAGGTGTGCTATGTAAAGAAACACAGGGTAATATCATTAGAATCTCGCCACCATTAGTAATAGATGAAGAAGAAATCGCTACAGTAGCGAAAGTAATCACTGAAGTATTAGAACAAGCAAACCATTAATACCATTAAAAGTCCGAATATTCAGAAAGGAATGAACGTTATGATAGAAGTTGGGATTGTAGGAGGAAGTGGATATGGTGCAGTCGAACTCATTCGACTCTTAGTACATCATCCAGAAGTTAAAATTAAATATGTGTTTTCACATTCAAAGGCAGATGAACCCATAAGCAAAACATTTCCTCACTTAAATCACTTAACACATCATTACGAAGAACTAAATTATGAAACGATATCATGTGATGTAGTGTTTTTTGCAACACCTTCAAATGTTAGTAAACATATAGCTCCGAAGTTAGTAAAACAAGGAATTAAAGTCATTGATTTATCTGGAGATTTCAGATTGAAGGATAGAGATGTATATCAGCAATTTTATGGTGAAGAAGCAGCACCACAGGAACAACTGGATGATGCAGCTTATAGTATTGCTGAATGGTCTAATATCAAACAGACGGTTCCTAATTTGATTGCGAATCCTGGATGTTTCCCAACAGCGACATTGTTAGCTTTGCATCCAGTTATCGATCGACGAGTGGTCGATACAAATTCGATTATTATCGATGCTAAAACTGGTGTTTCAGGTGCAGGAAGATCACTCTCACAAAATGTCCACTATTCCGAAATGAATGAAAATTTTAGTGCATATGGTATAGGCAAACATAAACATAAACCTGAAATTGAACAATATTTATCTCAAGTTGCTGAGAAAGATATTAATGTTATATTCACGCCACACCTCGTTCCTATGACTAGAGGGATTCTGTCAACAATATATGTGAAATTAACTGAAGCATTTTCAGCTGAGCAACTGCATACAGTATATGAGAAATATTATAAAGACAAGCCGTTTGTCAGAGTTAGAGACTTAGGAGAATATCCTAAGACTAAAGAAGTTTACGGAAGTAACTATTGCGATATCGGTCTATATGTAGATGAGACGCAGCAAACAGCAGTTATTGTATCTGTAATTGATAACTTAGTAAAAGGTGCAAGCGGACAAGCGATTCAAAATTTGAATTTAATGTTTGGATTGCCAGAAACAACTGGATTAAAACAAACACCAGTATACCCATAAATTGAGAAGGAGAGATACTATGAAAGATATTAAAACAATTGATATATTAGATCAACTAAATGTAGACTTACAAGGTGATGTTAGTTCTCCGTCCGGTTTTGTAGCTGGTGGTTTCCATGTTGGTTTGAGAAAGCAACGCAAAGATTTTGGTTGGATTTATTCAGAAAATGAAGCGGCAGCAGCAGGTGTTTATACATTAAATCGTTTTAAGGCAGCACCATTACAAGTTACAGAAGCATGTATTAATAATAATCAAACGTTGCAAGCAATCGTTGTTAATTCAGCAAATGCGAATGCTTGTACAGGTGAAAAGGGATTACAAGACGCTAAAGACACACAAGCATGGGTTGCACAACAGTTAGATTTACCAACACATAATGTAGGTGTAGCATCTACAGGCGTTATAGGTTCCTTTTTACCAATGGATAAAATTCATTATGGAACGCAGAATGTAATGAAAGATGAGTATAATCATGGAGCCTATTTTAGCGAAGCCATTCTTACGACAGACACTATTACCAAGCATTTATCAGTACAAGTAGAAATAGATGGTAAAACAATAACAATAGGTGGGACAGCAAAGGGCTCAGGTATGATACATCCAAATATGGCTACAATGTTAGGCTTTGTCACAACTGATGCCAATATTGAAAGTATGGAATTATCAAACACATTAAAACAGTCTGTCGATCAATCATTTAATATGATTACTGTAGATGGTGATACGAGTACAAATGATATGGTGTTGTTTATGGCGAATGGTCAAGCTGAAAATAATACCCTCACACCGACACATCCAGATTGGCATAAATTTAATTATGCATTAAATTTTGTAACACAGTACCTTGCTAAAGCTATTGCAAAAGATGGAGAAGGTGCAACCAAATTAGTTACTGCAAAGGTTAATGGAGCAGCAGATACAGATGAAGCGAGAAAGATTGCTAAAAGCATTGTATCATCTAATTTAGTTAAATCAGCGATACATGGCGAAGATGCAAATTTCGGTAGAATTATTACAGCCATAGGTTATGCTTCACAAAATGTTGAACCAAGTGAAACATATGTCAAGTTAGCTGAGGTTCCAGTTGTTGAAGAAGGTATGGCAGTTTTATTTGATGAACAATATTTAAAAGAACAACTTCAAGGTGACAATATTGAAATAGAAGCGACTGTAGGTACTGGCGATGGAGAAGCTGCAGCCTATGGTTGTGACCTATCATATGATTATATACGTATAAATGCTTCATATAGAACATAAGGGGTGTATAGATAGTGAGTTATATCATAATAAAAATTGGTGGTAGCACCTTAACGCATTTACATGAATCTATTATCGAAGATATTGTAACATTGAAACAACAGGGGTTAAGACCAATCATTGTACACGGTGGAGGACCGTTTATCAATAAGGCATTAGAGAACAATGGTGTAGCAACAGAATTTCAAGATGGTTTACGTGTAACGACGAGTGAAGTGTTAACTGTCACTTGCCAAACATTAATTGGACAGGTTAATCCACAATTAGTCAGTAAAATAAATCAAAATACTGCTGTAAGTGTTGGCTTAAATGGGATAGATGGTAATCTCGTTGATATCATTCCATTAAGTGAAAAATATGGATTTGTTGGTGAACCTACAGATATAAATACAGAACTGTTAGAACATATAACTGATCATTTTATACCAGTTATAGCATCTATTGGCATGAAGCATGATACTCAGCAATTATACAATATCAATGCAGATACATTTGCATATAAAATTGCACAGACATTATCTGCACCTATCTATTTGTTGAGTGATATTCCAGGTGTACTCATTGAAGCACAGGTACAACAGACGTTAAATGCTGAGCAAATTCAGAATCATATTGATAGTGAAGCAATATATGGAGGTATGATTCCTAAAGTACAAGATGCAATTCAAGCAATTGAACAAGGATGCGAGAAGGTTGTAATTGCAGCAGGAGACGAACCCCATGTAATTGACAAAATTTTAAATAGTGGGAACGTAGGTACTACGATACAACAATAAATATCTGAACAGTTGCAGATAAAAAACAGTTCGAGACAATATGCATTGTTACCATGCCTCAAAGGCAGTGGCATATACATATGTTATCTCGAACTGTTTTTTAGTGTAATACTGGTGATTATAATTCAAGCTTACAAACAATTTTAGAATTATAATCTTATGGTATATTGATGATTATTTTTCGACATAAGTAGTTAATAATTCAATGTAGAAATCGATGAATTTAAAGTACATGTCTTTTTCAACGCGTTCATTTACTTGGTGAGGTTCACTTCCAGGTCCAAACACTAGGAATGGGAAAGATTCATCTTTACCACGTAATAAATTAGAAGCATCTGTTACGCCACCAATTGGAGATGCAAGTAAATCTTTATTGAACATGCGATCACCGATTGCTTTGGCCGATTCGATAAGGCCATTTTGACCAGTTGTTAGAACTGGTTCTAGATCAAGGTATAAATCACTTTCCAAATTTGCACCTTGGCTGTTATGTTTTTCAAGTGTATCTGCAAATAATGATTTAACCTGATCATTATTATACTCAGGAATTGTACGAATATTAAAGTCAGCATTAGCAGACTCTGGTACAGAGTTAACTTGTACGCCACCTTGGATTAATGTATTGCTGATTACAAGACCTTTTAATACATCTTCAATTTCACCTTTGTCGATTGATGCAGGTAATGATGTATTGAATTTTTGTAGCAGATTAGAAAAATCTAATGATTCACCTTTAACTTCTTTAGAAATTCTAGCATATGCTTCATCTATATCTTGTATAAAATCAATTAAAGGCTTAATTGCATTGATACCAAAAATTGGCATTGAACTATGTGCAGATTTACCAATAGATTTAATTTTATAATCCATAGAACCCTTATGCGCATATACGAGCATATCTTGACATGGTTCTGCAATAACTAAAGCTTCTACATCATCCATATAGCCTTTTTCGTATAACTGTTGAGAACCTAATTGTTCCATCTCTTCACCAGTTGTAGCTAAAAATCTAATACGTCCATTTTTTAAGGCATTTGAGTTGTTAATCTCGATTAAAGCAATTGCTAATGCTGCAAGTCCTGATTTCATATCAGCAGCACCGCGACCATATAAGAAACCGTCTTCCTCAGTTAACTTAAATGGATCATATTTCCATTGTTGACGATCGCCTTCAGATACGACATCCATGTGACCAGAAATGCCAATTACAGGTCCAGCCTCACCGATTTCTGCAATTAAATTGGCACGACGTTCGTCTACTTTATCAATTGTTGAATCGATGCCATGTTCGGCGAAAAGTTTTTGAAAATACTCACAAACTTGAATTTCATTATCGTTTACTGTATTCATTTCCACAATATCAGATAATATTTGCACTTTTTCCTCATTTGAAAATGTGCTCATAATATACCACTCCTTTAACAAACTATATAAATTATACATCTGTCTTATTATTTTGATAAGAAAAATGCTTACAATTAAAATGCAAATTATATATAAGATGATATAATTTATTAATTTTTAAGATTAAAATATCAATAGCGTTGTGGTTAAAATACGTATATTAAGAGAAAAGATAGTTGGCATTATTGTGGTATAGCATTTACTTTGATACTGGCTCTAATATCCAATTGTTATCAATGGCATAGGATAATTCGAATTGATCAGTTCGGATTGTCAGCGGATGAGCCTGTGATAGTTTATCAGAAAATAACCACTTTCTTTGTTCTGGTGTTAACAATAGATAACTTTCATCATTCATGTCGCCAATGAAATTCAACTGATTGGAATTGAACGGTTCCCCATTATGTACAGTGACATTATAGTTCAATAATGCAGGATATAATGTGTCTAGATCGTTACATACAAAGCTCATTTCACTTACTCTAGTAAATTCTGGTTCGTCTGTGATGTTGCTTGCTCTAGCAATCAATTCGACAATATTTCCTGACGGATCATTGAAATACATAGATTGTGCAACAAATGATTCACAATAGACAGAGTGTTTACCATCTTCCATTAATAAGAATAAGATGTTTTGAAAATGTTGTTTCATCTCATAAAAATAATTATATGGAATATCTATCGCAAAATGATAATAAGGCTGCATATTATCTTCCGTACGTTGAAAACATAAAGTAGTTTCCCCAATTTTCACCTTAAAATAATCAACATTAACTTCTAACATAGGACATTCTAGTATTTCATCATAAAATTGCATTGTTTCAGAAAAATTTGATGTAAATAAAGTAATTTGTTCAAATTTCATAGGATCCCCCATCCATTCCCTTAAGTTTAAACAATATATGATTCTAATTTTATCTGTACTGTAACAGAATAATAAATAAGATGATATTATTAAGAATTTATTTTGTACAAATAAATTAATTTTAGGAGATATTGTAAATTAATGAGTAAATATTATATCTTACTGATAACGCATACAACATTGCTATTAGTGTTGCTATGATTATTTAAAATGGCTCGCCATAAGGACCGATAATAATTATAAACGAAAAAATGTGAAAATAAACGAAAATAAATTTGCATTATTAGAAAAAATGAAATAACATAACATTAATAAATGAAAGCGTTTTCTGTCTTGTTAGTAACTGCATTTGGGAATTAATCATATTTTCAAATTTGTATTTATATGTAATTCAATTTCGATGATATGGTATTTACTTTTAAAGGGGTGTGGTGTTTTATGAATCAAAAATTAGCAAAAATGGGGATGCCTCCGACGCTTTTATGGGGATATATTGGTGTCTTAATATTTATGATGGGTGATGGTTTGGAATTGGCTTGGATCAGTCCATATCTTCATGAGCAAGGTTTATCTGTACAACAAACTGCATTGTTAACGACATGCTACGGCGTAACAATTGCAATTGGCTCATGGTTGTCTGGAGTGCTCGTTGAAATCATAGGACCTAGAAAGGTTATGTTGATTGGTACATCTCTATATATTATCGGACATGCAATATTTGTTGGTATTGCAATTCCGTCAATGAATTATAATTTAATGATTCCTTCTTATGCAATTAGAGGATTTGGTTATCCGTTATTTGCATATTCATTTTTAGTCTGGGTAGCTTATCGCTCGCCACAAAAACGATTAGGTGCTGCAGTTGGGTGGTTCTGGTTTGTATTTACAGGTGGTTTGAGTGTGCTAGGTGCCTTTTATTCTTCTATGGCGATTCAACTATTTGGTCATTTTGTTACTTTATGGACGGCAATTATTTGGGTAGTCATCGGTACATTTTTAGCTATTGTTGTGAATAGAGATAAATTTGAACTCGAAGATCGAGAAGAAGGATTTAAAGATCACTTAAAAGAGGTAGGAGCAGGCATTACTATATTGGCAAGAGAACCAAGAGTTGCTGTTGCTTGTATTGTACGTATTATCAACCAAGCGGCACAATATGCATTTCCGTTATTTTTACCAATTTATTTAGCAAGTAAAGGAATTGCGACGACGACATGGTTAAATATTTGGGGTACTATTTTTATAGCGAATATCATATTTAATTTAATTTTTGGTGCTTTAAGTGACAAGATTGGTTGGAAAAATACAGTTTCTTATATCGGTGGTATTGGATGTGCAATCTTCACATTAGGATTATATTTTATACCTGAATTGTTTACAGGCAATGTCTTCGTAGTTGGTACTGTAGGATTCTTATGGGGAATGTGTCTAGCAGGCTTTGTACCAATTTCAGCACTAGTTCCTTCCTTAGTGCATGATGGTGATAAAGGTCCGGCAATGGCAATATTAAACTTAGGCGCAGGTTTATGCGTATTCGTAGGACCAGGATTAGTGGCGCTCTTCTACGACAGTATTGGCGTTAAGGGTATGATGTACCTATTGTTCGGTTTATATATCGCAAGTGCAATTATGACCCGTTTCTTAAAAACACCAGAAGAACGCGAACGACTTAAAAGCAGAAAAAAAGAAATCGTTGAGTAATGTATAGAAAATGCATATTTAAAAATAAGATACTTTATTATTTACCATCATTATGAAATTCGATTTTATTTTTGTTCAAGTAAGCATATAGAACATGAATTCCGGAAGATAGCACTCAGATAATTGATTTCAATTTATCTGAGTGTTTCTTTTTTTATTCAATATTACGTATTATTGGCTCGCTTTCCTAGGGGACAGCTTCAGCCTGTAGTCTTCAGCTTGTCCTGTTCCCTCAGGAGTCTCGCCAAAACACAATTTAATAAAATATGACTATATATTAAAAAGAACAGTACAATTATCTTTTTGAATTTGTGTTGGAATATAAAATCAATAATGTTAACTATTAAATGTTTAATACCTTATCTACTAGCTTTTAGTTCAATATTTCGTATTGTTGGCTCGCTTTCTAGGGGGACAGCTTTGGCCTGTAGTCTTCAGCTTGTCCTATTCTCTTAGAAGTCTTGCCAACATAGTGGTTAAAGCATTATAAATGTACATTAAAATACTAATGTACATTAACATCCTCGAAATTTAATGGGTTTTGTTTGTGTTTGCAAATGTATATTCCCTTAATTACTGGCTATTTTTATTCAATATTTCGCATTATTGGCTCGCTTTTTTAGGGGATAGATTTATATGAGAATAGATAGTTTATCCTAGTAATAAATACAGTACTTAGTTGAGTTAGAAATAAGTGAATGATAGTAAGTAATTGACTATTGGTTAAGTGTATAGACCTATAGTCATATACATATATTGTGCGGATAGAGAATATCATACACCAAAACATTAAAAATAAAAAAACCGTCGACAATGACTGAGTGTTTGTCGACGGTTGGGTCAATCAACCATAAAATTGATTGACCTTTTTAAAGGCAAAAATAGTATCCATTGGGATAGGTGATTTCTAATTCATTTGGGATATAGATATACTATTCAATTTTTAGAAAGGTAAGGTTGATGAATATAAAATAGTAGGTGGATTGTTATTGGGATATTTGGATTATTGGAACCCACCAGAGACAAATTGTGATAACAGTTGTTTAATTAATTCAATAATTACACCTGACATATCGTTTCACCTCCATTAATAAGGGGTTATACATATATTGTAATATGTTTATTTATTTTGTGATTAAATAGTCCTTAATTCGTTATTTGGAGTGCTAAAGTGTAGATATTGTTTTTAATTCAATTCCTAATTGCTTAGTTATATTACATAACTGTATAAATCAAAATAATAAACTAGTCTGTATTATATAAAAAAAGATAGATAAATCGGAAAATTTCCAACAATATGCACAAAACAGTATAATTATACTTGATTTTCATGCAAAATACCTTTATTATGTATATTAATCTTATAATAACATTGGAGTGATGTAATTGGGGCGTACACAACAGCATTAAAAAAATTACAATCTTTTAAAGGAAAGCATTTTTTGAAGACGTGTGACTTTTCAGCAGATGAATTAAACACGTTGGTTGATTTTACTGGTGAATTAAAGGAAAAGAAAAAGAGGGGTATACCACATCCATATTTAAAAGGAAAAAATCTGGCATTATTATTTGAAAAGCCCTCAACGAGAACACGTTCAGCATTTAGTGTCGCTGCATATGATTTAGGCGCTTATCCTGAATATTTTGGACAAGGTGACATTCATTTAGGTGTAAAAGAATCTACTGCTGATACAGCAAAAGTGTTAGGCAGAATGTATGATGGTATTGAATTTAGAGGATTTCACCAAAAGGATGTTGAATCATTAGCAGAGAATGCAAATGTACCTGTTTGGAATGGCTTAACAAATGAATGGCATCCTACGCAAATGATTGCTGATTTCTTTACTTTAAAGGAAAATTTAGGCACATTATCAGGCAAAACGCTCACGTATGTTGGCGATGCGAGAAATAATGTGGCACATGATTTATTAGTTACGGGTGCAATACTTGGTGTCAATGTCCATATTGCAGCCCCAGTTAGTTTACAGCCTGATGAATCCATACAAGAAATGGCTCAGGCATATGCAGAGCAATCTGGAAGTCATATATTAATCACTGAAGATGTCAAACAAGCAATATATCAAACTGATGCAATATATACAGATGTATGGTTTTCAATGGGTGAAGATCAATCCGTGTTAGAAACACGTATCAATCAATTATTACCATATCAAGTGAATGAATCTATGTTATTGCAAACAATGAATCCAGATGTCATCGTGTTACATTGCTTACCTGCATTTCATGATTTAAATACGGAAGTCAGTCAACAAATCTATGAAACATATGGTTTAACAGAAATGGAAATGACTGATGACGTATTCCAAGGAAAACATTCCGTTGTATTCGATCAAGCTGAAAATAGATTACATTCTATTAAAGCGATTATGTCCGTTACACTTGGAGATATATTCTAAAATTTAAAACCAACACACGTTCAGTAGGCAACAAGAGCGTGAAATAAAGGCTACCAAGGTCACAATGACCTTGGTAGTTTTTTTAGTGAATTAAAAAGATTGAATGAATTATAGTTAGTTTTGAAAATGTTTTTCATAAATAGAATTTTAATTGATTAGAATTTTCTTTGAATGTATATTAAAAGCGATAGGGGGTTCTTGTTATGAGTAAATGGTTTGAGAAAGCACAACAATTTGGAAAGTCATTTATGTTGCCAATAGCAATATTACCAGCAGCAGGATTACTACTGGGGATTGGAGGCGCATTGAGTAATCCAAATACGGTAAAGGCGTATCCAATGTTAGATATCACATTACTGCAAAATGCTTTCACATTAATGTCATCTGCAGGCAATATTGTCTTTCAAAATTTAGCAGTTATCTTCGCGGTAGGTGTGGCGATTGGACTTGCCAAGAACGATAAAGGTACTGCTGCACTGGCAGCAATGTTAGGTTTCTTAATTATGAATGCGACTATGAATGGATTATTGACCATTACTAACACATTAGCGAATGATCAAAATTTAATATCTTCTGGTCAGGGGATGGTGCTAGGTATACAAACAGTTGAAACTGGAGTGTTTGGTGGGATTATTACTGGAGTTATGACGGCATTGTTACATAACAAATGTAATAATATCTCATTGCCAACATATCTAGGATTCTTTGGAGGCTCACGCTTCGTACCTATAATAACCTCATTATCTGCAATAATCTTAGGTGTCTTGATGTTCTTTGTGTGGCCAACAATTCAAGAAGGCATATATCAAGTCGGAGGAATCGTAGATAAAACAGGAGTGATTGGTACATTCTTTTTCGGTTTTATACTGCGTATGTTAGGTCCATTCGGTTTACATCATATTTTTTATTTACCATTTTGGCAGACGGCACTAGGAGGTACATTAGAAGTGAAAGGGCATTTAATTCAAGGGACGCAAAATATTTTCTTTGCACAATTAGGTGATCCGCATGTCACTCAGTACTTTTCAGGGATATCTCGTTATATGTCAGGGCGTTTTATTACGATGATGTTTGGTTTGTGTGGAGCAGCATTTGCGATATATCGTACAGCTAAAACAGAACGTAAAAAAGTCGTCGGTGGTTTAATGTTGTCAGCTGCATTGACTTCATTTTTAACTGGCATAACAGAGCCGTTAGAGTTTAGTTTTTTATTTGTGGCACCCGTTTTATATATTATTCATGCATTTTTAGATGGGCTAGCATTTATGATGGCAGATATTTTTAATATTACAGTTGGACAAACATTCAGTGGTGGATTGATTGATTATTTACTGTTTGGTGTATTGCAAGGAAATGCTAAAACTAATTTCTTACTAGTATTGCCTATTGGTATATTGTGGTTCTTTCTCTATTATGTCATTTTTAAATTCTTAATAATTAAGTTTAATTATAAAACACCAGGACGAGAAGACGAACCAACCACAGAAATAGTCGCAGATTCACAAAGGTCAACGACAATTGTTGAAGGACTAGGTGGCTCAGAGAATATTACAACTGTTGATTGTTGCGCGACTCGATTACGAATCACATTAAATAGGAATGAACTCGTAAATAAACAAATGCTAATGTCTACAGGTGCTAAAGGCGTAATCATAAAGGGGAAGGGCGTACAAATTATCTATGGACCACATGTTACAAATATTAAAAATGAACTTGAACAGTTATTAGGACTTAATTAATAATTATATAATTTTACTATAGAAAGCGAAGGAAATAGAGATGAAGATAATTAATATGAAAAATGCAACACTAGCTAGCCAATATGTAGCTACTGAATTGTTTAAGGTGATAGATAATAATTCAGCTGCAGTATTGGGGCTTGCAACAGGTAATACAATGTTAGAGGTTTATCGTAATTTAAATACTTTAATTTCAGCCAATAAATTAAATTTAAAAAATGTAAAAACATTTAATTTAGACGAGTATGTTGGTTTAAATGCATCACATCCTCAAAGTTATCATACTTATATGAGACAGCAATTATTTAAATATAATGATACATGGGATGAAAAGCATATATTTATTCCGAATGGTATCAGTAAAGATGTTAAAGCAGAGTGTCAGGCTTATGAACAACATTTAAATAAATATGGACCTGTCGACATACAAATTCTAGGTATAGGTGAAAATGGTCATATCGGCTTTAACGAACCAGGTGCATCATTCGACAGCATAACGAGAGTAGTGGATTTAAGTGATTCAACCATCAATGCTAATAGTATACATTTTGACAATAAAAACTGCGTACCGAAACAAGCAATATCTATGGGTATAGCATCAATTATGCAAGCGCGTCGTATTATTTTACTCGCTTTAGGTGCCTCAAAGCATACGATTATCCAACAATTATTAACGTGCGATGTTACAGAAGCATTGCCAGCGTCTATATTGCAAACACACCCTAATGTCGAAATCATTGTTGACGATGCAGTGTACTTTGGTGAATCAAATGGGGATCATAGATAAGAGATACGATTTCTAGGCTTAGTTTTGGGCATTGTTTACCTGTTGATGAATTACTAACAGATACTATTGCACTAGAAGTTATAATGAAGGTTTCGATCGTTTAGCACGTGGCGAAGCAGCGAGATTGGTCGTAATAATATCATAGAATTAGCGTACATTTAATCCGGAAACTTTAAAGTATTTCATTGTAAATCCATATTTTATTAAACAGTGTTTTGGCGAGACTCCTTAGGGAACAGGACGAGCGGAAGACTACAGGCTGAAGCTGTCCCCTAGGAAAGCGAGCCAACAATACGAAGTATTGAATAAAAAGCTAGTAGATAAGGAATTAAACATATAATGGCTAACATTATAGATGTTATAACCAAACACAAGCAGGATACATTTAATCCGGAAACTTTAAAGTATTTCATTGTAAATCCATAATTTATTAAATAGTGTTTTGGCGAGACTCCTGAGGGAACAGGACGAGCGGAAGACTACAGGCTGAAGCTGTCCCCTAGGAAAGCGAGCCCACAGTACGAAGTATTGAATAAAAAGCTAGTAGATAAAGTATTAAACATATAATGGTTAACATTATAGTTGTTATATCCAAATACAAGTAGGATACATTTAATATGGAAATCCTAAAGTATTTCATTGTAAATGCATATTTTATTAAACCGTATTTTGGCGAGACTCCTGAGGGAACAGGACAAGCGGAAGACTACAGGCTGAAGCTGTCCCCTAGGAAAGCGAGCCAATAATACGTAATATTAAATAAAAATAACCCTCAGATAAATTCAATCATCTGAGGGCTTTTTACTGGAATTGATATTCTAGAATTATTTTGAGTAAGTATATTTATTATCTCTGTAACCTCACTATTACCAGTATATAATCCGCTTTATAGTTGCCATGATATATTAACTTTGATCAAATGCAATGGGGAGGTGCATTTTCTATAGAACTAAGCCAATCATAGATGCGGAAATTATAGAAGCAAGTGTGGCACCTAATAATAATCTTAGTGCGAATGAGGCAACTTTATTGCCTTGGTCACTATTGATACCTTTTATTGCACCAACTATTATACCCACAGTCCCAAAGTTCGCAAAGCTGATTAGATAAACAGAAATAATACCCTGTGTACGTGTGGATAGTTCGTCCGCTATTTTTTGAAAATCTAGCATCGCTACAAATTCATTCGTAATTAATTTAGTTGCCATAATGGAACCAGCTTGAACAGCTTCGCTCCAAGGTACACCAATAATAAAGGCGATAGGTGCAAATATATAACCAATAAGTTGCTTAAAGTTTAAGCCGATTAAGTGAAAAATAAGTGTTATAGCTTCCATTAATGATATAAAAGCTAACAGCATAATCGCGACAGTGATAGCAATTTTAAAGCCATCTATCGCACTATCACCAATCATTTGGAAAAATGGCGTCCGCTTTGCTTTATTTACTGTAGTTTCGTTTGAACCAGCACTCAGTTCTAAATTTTTCATGTGTGAAAGATCATCTTCCTGATTTGAAGTGGGATAAGGATTGATGATACTAGCTACTATTAGTGCACTAAAGATATTGAGCATAACAGCAGTGACAACGAATTTTGGTTCGAGCATTTGCATATATGAACCTAACATCGCCATACTTACTGCACTCATTGCTGAAGTTGAAATTGTATAAAGTTTAGCGCGTGATAATTTAGGAATCATTTCTTTAATTGTTAAAAATACTTCTGGCTGGCCTAACATAGATGTTGATATAGCAAAGTAACTTTCCAAACGACCCATACGTGTTATTTTATTGATAAGATAACCTACATATTTGATAATAAAAGGTAATATTTTAAAATGATTTAATATCCCGATTAACACAGAAATAAATACTAATGGTAGCAATACATTTAAGAAAAATGTCGAACCGTTGTTATTTTGCAAATCACCAAAAACAAAGTTTATACCAGCGTTACTGATTTTAATTAAACCTTCGAAAAACGACCCTAGTGTAGTTAATATAGTTAAGCCTATCGTCGTATGCATCATAAATAATACGAGTAAGACTTGAATAATTATCATTATAAACGGTTTTTTAAAATCAATAGCTTTTTTATTGAAACTAAATAGAAATGCAATCAACAGTGCAAATAAGATACCTGTAATGGTAAACAGTATGGACATTTAATCACCTACAATTTATTAAAGGCAACAGCAATTTGTGCTCCGACAAATGCGTTGTTTTCTACTAATTTGATATTAGTTTCTAAACTTTTACCATTTGTTTGCTCTACGATGTATTTTAATAAGAATGGTGTCGAATCTTTTCCTGTTACACCTTGTTCTTCAGCTTGCTTTACAGCTTGACTGATAATGTTATTTATATAATCTTTATCTAGTGCATGTTCGGTTGGTACAGGATTAGCTACAACGATGCCACCTGATAACTTTAATGTGTTTTTTGTATGACAAATATTAGCGATACTGTGAACATCAGCTGCAGTGCTATTTAATTTAATGCCACTTTCACGTGTGAAAAATGCTGGTAATTCTGCAGTTTGATATCCAATAACGGGGACACCTTTAGTTTCTAAATATTCCATTGTCTTAGGTAAATCGAGTATAGATTTAGCTCCAGAACAAATTACCGTCACATTGGTTTGTGCGAGCTCCTCTAAATCAGCGGAAATATCCATTGTGTGTTCAACACCTTGGTGGACACCTCCGATACCTCCCGTCACGAAAAATTGTATGCCAGCTAATTCAGCACAAATCATTGTTGAAGCTACAGTGGTTGCACCGATTCTGTTAGTAGCAATGGTTTCGGCTAAATCTCTGCGTGACACTTTAATAACTTCTGAGCTTGAAGCAAGTAATTCTAGTTCATCTTCTTCTAGTCCGATTTTTATTTTGCCGTCTATTATAGCTATTGTTGCTGGGATGGCACCTTCCTTTCTAATAATATCTTCAACTGTTTTTGCCATTTTCACGTTTTGTGGATAAGGCATGCCATGTGAGATAATCGTTGATTCTAGTGCGACAATTGGTTTTCCTTGTTGTTTAGCGGTTGTAACTTCTTGTGAAAATTCAATATATTGTTCCATGTTTAAAATCCTCCACGTCTCTAAGTAATTGTTGTTTATCTAAGTTTTGTCTAACTGTGTATTGCGTTTCAATTGTTTTTAAGGCATTTACCATTCCGGCAGTTAAAATAGTATCGATGTCAAAATGGTGTATCCAACTAAAAATAACTGCACTTGAAAAGGAATCCCCAGCACCAGTTACATCGACAACACGATTTGACTTAATTACTGATTTAATGTGTTCTTCGCTGTCGCTACGGTAGATAAAATTTTTAATCCCATTCGTTATTATGACGTTTGAAACGCCAGCATCATTAAAGCGTTTAGCTACTTTACGTAAGTCAGAATCATCAGTAATGCTTGTATTGAAGTAAGATTCTGATTCATCTCTATTAATAATCAACCAATCAATTGCATGTAATGATGTCGGCATGTTTTTCATTTTTGGTGAAGAAACAGGAATAACAACGAGTTTAATATTATGCTTTTCTGAATAAGCGCATAGGAAGTCCATCGCACTTTTATCCAAATTCAAATCTACGACAATGCATTTTGCTTTAATTAATAGATGTGTACGTTTAATTAAAAATTCGGGTGTAATGTAGTTGTATACCTCCATATCTGCTAAACCATATTGCATATTACCGTTTGCATCGATAAGTGCAGTATAAGAACCGGTATTGGCACTTTCTATAGCTTGTACATGATCCAAGTTCATAAATGGGCTCGAAAGTTTATGAATCATATCCCATTCACTGTCATTGCCACAGACGGAAAGAAACGCTACCGTTTCTCCCATACGACCTAAATTCTCGGCAATATTACGTGCGACACCACCTACCGAACGAGTGGAGGTAACAGGATTTGAAGTTTCAGGCTGTAAATCTTTGATAACATTGAATTTTCTATCAAGATTAGCTGCTCCAATGCAGACAATCGGATAATCTTCATTTAATACGTAGGCTTTACCTAAAACATACTCTTTCTTAATTAAACCTGAGATGATATTAGCGACAGCAGGGCGTGATAATCCTATTGCTTCAGCTAATTCTTGCTGAGATATGAAAGGATTATTTTCGATACGTTGTAAGACCTGTTCCTCATTTTTATTCATTGACGTGCTCCTTTCTGTGCTTTTTTAAACAAAAGTTTACAAATTAAACAAATGTTTAGCTTACTACGAGATTAGCATGAGGGTTATATCATGTATACGCTTACATATGTAAAAAATATTCTTTCGATTTGTCACTTTATACAAAAATTAATAAAAATGTCTGCTTTTAATTTTCAAAAACGTTTAAATTAGATAATGTAAACTTATAAATGAAATAGGTTTACATTAATGATATAATCAAATAAATTGAAATAGGGGGAATTTAGATTGAATATTGCAAAGCGTATTTTAGAAGGTGACGCATTAACGCCGTCAGAAGCATATGAAATATATACAGATAATACTATTGATACATTAGAAATGGTGGATCAAGCATATCAGTTACGTAAACATTATTACGGACATAAAGTTAAATTAAATATGATATTAAATGCTAAAAGTGGTATTTGTCCGGAAGATTGTGGATACTGCGGTCAATCACGAGATATGAAAAAGAAAACACGCTATGGTTTAGTAGATAAAGAAAAGATTTCTGAAGGTGCAGAAGTTGCACATGATAATAATATTGGTACATATTGTATTGTGATGAGTGGCAGAGGGCCAAGTGATAAAGAGGTTGATTATATTGCTGATACTGTAAAAGATATAAAACAAGCACATCCACAATTAAAAATTTGTGCCTGTTTGGGTATTGCGAAAGATGAACATGCAGTTAAATTAAAAGATGCAGGAGTGGATCGATATAACCACAATTTAAATACAAGTGAAAATTATCATGATAATGTTGTTACGACACATACATATCAACAACGTGTTGATACAGTTGAAACAATGAAGAAACATAATATTTCACCTTGTTCAGGGGTCATTTGTGGAATGGGAGAAAGTTTACAAGATAGAGTTGATATGGCATTTGCGCTTAAAGAAATAGATGCAGACAGTATCCCGATTAACTTTTTGCACCCTATTAAAGGTACAAAGTTTGGTGACATGGATGAGTTAACACCAATGAAATGTATGCGTATTCTAGCATTGTTTAGACTGGTTAACCCAACAAAAGAAATTAGAATAGCTGGTGGTAGAGAGGTTAATTTAAGAGCCTTACAATCGATGTCACTGATGGTTGCGAATTCAATTTTCGTAGGAGATTACTTGATAACGGGTGGTCAACCAAACAAAATGGATTTCGATATGATTAAAGATATGGGATTTGAAATTGACTATGATAACCTCGTACCTGAAGTACAACAATAGTTAAAATTATTTAGGAAGATGATTTAAAACTGAAATTGAACAGGAACTTTTGGTCCCAATATTAAGACAAGCTCTCATCGTTTTTTATACTGAGTTTGTCTATTTTTATGTTCTATTTATATGGGTCTTACAATTAATGTGTTGGTAAAATTAAAGGTTCATTGATGAATAGAGTACAAGAAATCCTTATGAATCAATTAATATACATACACTGCTAACTGTCTTTGAGGTTATCGAACAGCGTAGCTATTGCTAAAATACTTTAATAGATTATTTATTCTAGGATGGATTGAACAAGAAGTATGGAAATAATGCTATCAAGTGTCAGAAATACAATTGACTTAAATAAACATGACTAATGGTTAATTGAATCATAGGGGATAATAAATGTATCTGTGTTAGTTCATAGTAATTAAGGGTAGTTAAAAATTAATTACAATATTTGTAAAAAAAGTTATTGACTAAATACGATCTTAGGAATAGAATACTTTTATTCCGATTAGTTTAATAAGAATAGGGGTTAGGAAATGAAGAAAATTTTGTATAGTGTTATTACATTAGTATTAGTGCTGGCATTAGCAGCATGTGGTAATAATGATTCTGACAAGAAAAACAGCGACAGCAAGACAAAAACAGTAAGCCAAGACAAAACATTTATAGTAGGAACGGAAGGAACATACGCGCCTTTCACTTATCATGATAAAAAAGGTAAATTAACAGGTTACGATATTGAAGTAATGAAAGCAGTAGCAAAAGAAATGGGTTACAAAGTTAAATTTAAAGAAACACAATGGGACTCAATGTTTGCAGGTTTAGATTCAGGACGATTTAATGTTATTGCAAACCAAGTAGGTATTAATAAAGAACGTAAAGAAAAATACAAGTTCTCTGAACCATACACTTATTCAAAAGCAGTATTGGTTGTAAATAAAAATAATAAAGACATCAAGTCATTTGATGATGTAAAAGGTAAAAAGTTAGCTCAAACATTTACTTCTAACTATGGTAAATTAGCTAAATCAAAAGGCGCGGAACTGACTAAAGTAGACGGTTTCAACCAAGCGATGGATTTATTACAATCAAATCGCGTAGATGGAACATTTAATGATAAAGTTTCATATTTAGATTATAAAAAACAAAAACCTAATGCTAAAGTAAAAGCAATTGAAGGTGATGCTGAGAAGAGCCAATCAGCATTGACGTTCACTAAAAAAGAAGACGACAAAACAATTAAAAAAGTGAATAAAGCACTTAAAAAATTAAAAGATAATGGTGAATTAGCAAAAATAAGTAAGAAATGGTTTGGTGAAGATGTTTCTAAACCTTAATGATGAACAACAACATGCTTTGGATGCTGCGGGACAAGCCTTCTTACCTATGCTAGAAGGCTTAGTGAAATATTCTATTCCAATTACATTAGTTACTTTTGTATTGGGATTGATTATTGCACTTATCACCGCACTCATGCGTATTTCAACTAGTAAAGTGCTAAGAGGAATTGCCCGTTTTTACATTTCAATCATTCGTGGGACACCGATGATTGTTCAGTTATTCATTATCTTTTACGGTATTCCAGAATTAGGGCGTTTACTTACTAATGATTCAGACAATCAATGGACATTAGCGCCAGTCGTGGCAGCTATTATCGGTTTATCATTTAATGTTGGTGCATATGCCTCTGAAATCATTCGTGGTGGTATTATGTCTATTCCTAAAGGACAAACAGAAGCGGCATATTCTATTGGTATGAATTACCGTCAAACGGTACAGCGTATTATTTTGCCGCAAGCAATTCGAGTGTCTGTTCCAGCTTTAGGTAACACATTCTTGAGTTTAATCAAGGATACATCATTACTTGGATTTATTCTCGTTGGAGAAATGTTTAGAAAGTCTCAAGAAGTTGCCTCAACAACCTATGAATATTTAACGATTTATTGTTTAGTGGCACTTATGTATTGGGTTGTTTGTTTTATTATTTCAATTGTACAGAACTTCTATGAATCTTATCTTGAAAGAGGGTACCGCTCATGATTGAATTGAAAAATATAAAAAAATCTTTCGATGATAAAGAAGTAATCAAAGGTATCGATTTGACAGTTGATAAAGGTGAAGTAGTCACGTTGATTGGTAGATCTGGTTCTGGTAAGACAACCTTGTTACGTATGATGAATGCACTTGAATTACCTACTGAAGGTGTCGTGTATGTGAATGGCATGTCTTATAAAAATGATGACAAAAAGTCACAAATTGCAGTTAGAAAACAATCTGGTATGGTATTCCAGAACTATAATTTATTTCCGCATAAGACGGCACTGGAAAATGTCATGGAAGGTCTTGTAACGGTCAAAAAAGTCAAAAAGGCAGACGCAGAACAACAAGCACTTCGATTACTTGAACGTGTTGGACTGACAGCTGTAAAAGACCAACGACCGAATGCACTTTCTGGTGGGCAACAACAGCGTGTCGCAATTGCCCGTGCTTTAGCGATGAATCCGAAAGTGATGCTTTTTGATGAACCAACATCAGCATTAGATCCAGAATTAGTTAATGAGGTGTTACGTGTTATCAAGGATTTAGCTAATGAAGGTATGACAATGGTGATTGTTACACATGAAATGCGCTTTGCTAAAGAAGTATCAAATAAAACAATCTTTATCCATGAAGGCGTGATTGCTGAGCAAGGTCCGCCAGAGCAAATTTTTAATCACCCAGAAACTGCAGAATTACAACGATTTTTAAATATTATACGTGAAGTTTAAAATAATAACATCCTTAGCAAAGTGGTTAGGTCCAATGCTAAGGATGTTTTTCTATATTATGATAAAATAATTTTGAATTTGCTTAATCATATATATAAATTAACGGCGTACAATAGGGCTATGTGTTATATGTAATCAGAACATAAAGTATCGTATGTCTTAAAAGGGAGATAATGAAAGTGATTTATTACACACGAAACGAGTGGCAACAAAATAACTTTTCAAAAAATATAGCAACGGAACAATTAGATTTAAATGAGATTGTGAGTCTTAATGATAAATTAACCCATAAAGAAATCAATGATATATACATACCGCTTGTTCAATTTTTAACTGAGAAAGTAAAAGCGGAGAAATCATTTATGTCATTTGTCAAAGATCATATGCTAGCTAAGAACCAGTCTATACCATTTATTATTGGTATTACGGGTGGTGTCTCTGTAGGAAAGAGTACGATGTCTAGATTGTTGTTAGAACTGATGCGTTCATATAATCCTAACTGGAAAGTAGAGTTAATTACGACGGATGGCTATATTTATCCAAAGAAAACATTGTTAGAACGTGATTTAATGTCTAAAAAAGGATTCCCAGAAAGTTACGAAACAAATCAACTCATTACTGATTTAAAGAAAATTAAAAGTGGCGAAGAGAATGTACCAACCTATACTTATTCTCATTTAACATATGATAGGCTGCAAGATGCATATCACTTTATCAATCAACCAGATGTATTAATTATCGAAGGGGTAAATATTTTTCAGACAAATAATTATTCTGAGGAATTAGTCAGTGATTATTTAGATTATAAAATATATTTAGATGCAGAAATTGAACAAATGAAACAATGGTATGTACAACGTTTCTTTAAACTACAAAGTGAAGCATTTCAAAATGAACAATCCCATTTCTATCAATATAAAGATTTAAGTTATGAAGAAACACAGCGTTTAGCCTTAGATATTTGGCAGTCAATCAATGAAATCAATATCAAAGAAAATATTATGCCGACACGTAAACGTGCGGATTTAGTCTTACATAAGGGGCATAACCATGAAATTGATTATTTACATTTCCAAAAAATATAACCATTAGCAATGAATCTGGGACATAATTACCGAGCATTAAGCCCATCAAAGATCAAATATCTTTGATGGGCTTGTTGTTTATATCGATACGCAGTATTGTATTGCTCGCTTACCTAGGGGGCTGGGTCGAGCCATGGTCTCGACACGCATCCTGCTCCCTCAGGTGTCTCGCAAACAATACGAGGTTCATATATGTTATTACTACAAAAGAGAATGCAAAAGCCAATTTGACTTTATTTAAGTCTGAAAGACTAATGTACCAGACCTATTTTATTATGTAATTTAATGTAGCGAGCAATAAGAAATCATATATATAATAAATATTTATTTGGATTATGTTACGATAAATTAACTTTCGAATTGGATGTGCAATTTTTCGTATTTAAAGACGAATGAGATTACACATCTACAGTTATTAGAAAGCGTTTACAATAAAGGCGTAAGGAGGTTGCTGATGTGTTAAGTAAGAGACAGCAACAAATATTAACTTTCTTACTGGAAAAAGAAGGTTTTGCGACTATTCATCATTTAGCAATGCAGTTTAATGTTTCAGAAAGAACGATTCAGTATGATCTAGAATACCTGGAAAGTATGGCGCAGCAATTGTCACTTGAGATTGCACGTAATAAAAATAGAGGTATTAAAATTAAGCGTCACTCAGAATATATGAAGAGTGAATCAGTTCAATTTTCTAGTATTGCTATGCATTATTCTAGGGACGAACGCGTACTCTATATTATCTTAAAGTTATTTGAGTCTATTGAACCTACATCCTCTCAATCTTTAGCGTCATTGGTTTCTGTATCTCGAAGAACGATAGTGGAAGATTTGAAACGTGTACAGAGTTGGGTAGAGTCACAAAGTTTAAGGTTGGAATATGTTAAAAATAAAGGCTTTGTGATTAAAGGTGATGAAAGTAATTATAGAAAAGCATATGCAGATAGAGTAAATGCATACTTTCAAACACATACACATAACATTGGACATCAGTTGTTTTCGAATAAAGAGCTAGAATCTATACGGCGTACAGTAACTGAGACATTGTTTGAAACACAATATCAACTTGTTCAAAGTGCTATCGATGGTTTGATATATCATATATTAATTGCCATACATCGCACTAGAGAAGATTTTGTATTTGATATACCTACAACAGAATATCAAAAGTTAGCTCAAACAAGTCAATTTATTGTGGCGAAACAAATTCAATCACAACTGGAATCTAACTTTAATATTACATTCCCTAAGAGTGAAGCGGCGTTTATAACTTTGCATTTATTAGGAGCTAAGACATCAGATATACATGATGACAACAATGTGGTAGACGACTTAGAAATCATGGTTGAGCAACTCATTGAAAGAATGAGTGGAGATTTAGGCATTGATTTAATGGCAGATAATAAATTGTTAAATGGTTTAGTTGTTCATCTAAGACCAGCCATACACCGCTTGCAATTTGAAATGAGTCACCCTAATCCTTTAAATGATGAGATACAGAAGGAATATCAACAATTGATAGAAAGTATTCATCGTCACATTTGGGGGATTGAAGAACTTTTCCAAATTTCATTTACAGCAGATGAATTATCATATATTACCTTACATTTTGCTTCGGCAATTGAACGTATTAGTAAACGTAGTGGTCAGGCGATAAAGGTCATACTGTTGTGCGGTTCGGGTGTTGGGACATCCCAACTATTGAAAAGTAGATTGAGCCATATTTATCCTGAATTGGAAATTGTTGATGCTTACTCTATTTATGAAGTCAATGATACTTTGTTAAAGCATGAAAAGATAGATTACATTATCTCGACAGTACCTTTCGAACAATCAACAGTACCTGTAGTCCAGGTGAGTCCTTTTTTAAATAAAAGCGACCGACAACAACTCAATGAGATTATTAATCAGGCACGTGAACAGTATGTAGCAGAAACTAAACGTATTGGTCCTAATTTGATAGAGGTATTATCTGAGACTAGAGTATTAACAGAACAACAATCAGTATCACGTGATAAGGCAATTCAGCAATGTGTTGCACTATTAGAAGCGGACGGTATTGTCGATGGTGGATATGCCGATGACATCATAACGCAGTTGGAGAACTTTGGACCTTATATGGTAATTAGCCCACATATAGCACTCATACATGCAAAACATGAACATGTGAAACAGTCTGTAGGCTTTAGTTTGGTACATTACACCAATGGTATTACGTTCAATCACAGTCAATATGATCCTGTCCATATAGTTGTAACTTTAGCTACCAAACAGCCACAAATACATTTAAATGCACTGCGACAATTGAGTGAATTGATAATGGATGCGCGAGGAAGAGAGGATTTGTTCTCAGGTGACAAACGTCAAATTATGAACTGGATAAAAGATGTCAGTAAATCATAGCATGATAGAGGAGGGTAAAGCGTTTGGAAATATTAACGCTAGATAAGATACAGATAAAAGATGCAGTAGATAATTGGGAACAAGCTATTGATATAGCATCACACCCATTGTTACAGCAAGGCTATTTTGAAAAGAGTTATATTGACGCGATGATTAATAGCGTAAAGGAACTTGGACCTTATATTGTAATTGCACCAGAGATTGCTATTGCACACGCAAGGCCAAATGAAGATGTAAAGCAAGTAGGATTAAGCTTGTTGAAATTAAATCAACATATTAATTTTTCACAAGATAATCATTTCGCTAGTCTCATATTTGTATTAAGTGCAGTAGATAATGAAGGACATTTAGAAATTCTTAGAACTTTAGCTTCAACATTAAGTGATAAAGAGACAGTAAATAAATTATTAGCTGCTACAGACGTAGCAGAAATTAAACAGATATTTAAAGGAGAATGATGAAAATGAAAATTTTAGTTGTATGTGGTCATGGTTTAGGGAGTAGCTTTATGGTTGAAATGAATGCTCAAGAAGCGTTGAAACAATTAAATGCCCCAGAAGATATAAAGGTCGAACATAGTGATGTGATGACAGCCAGCCCTGATATGGCAGATTTATTTATATGTGGCAGAGATTTAGAAGAAAACACAAAAAATTTAGGTGATGTTCTAGTATTAGATAATATTTTGGACAAAGATGAATTGCAATCAAAATTAAATGATAAGTTAACGGAATTAAATATTTTATAACAAGTTGGGAGGTAGTTGAATGAAACCGATACTTGATTTTATAGTGGATGTCTTGAGTCAACCTGCAATTCTTGTTGCTTTAATTGCTTTAATAGGGTTAATTGTACAAAAGAAATCAGCTGCAGATGTGACTTCAGGAACAATTAAAACAATTTTAGGATTCTTAGTATTGAGCGCTGGTGCAAATGTAGTGACACAATCTTTAGAACCCTTTGGCAAGATCTTTCAACATGCATTTGGTGTACAAGGTGTTGTTCCTAACAACGAGGCAATTATTTCTATTGCACTAGAAAAATATGGTACTACAGCTGCGCTGATTATGGTGTTTGGGATGATTGTAAATATTATTATAGCGCGTGTAACGAACTTGAAATATATCTTCTTAACAGGACATCATACATTTTATATGGCAGCGTTTTTAGCTATATTATTATCTGTAGGGCATATTACAGGCACAATGACTGTCATTATTGGTTCTGTAATTCTAGGGCTTATTATGGCCATATTACCAGCATTGGCACAACCAACAATGCGTAAAATAACAGGCAATGATCAAGTTGCTCTAGGGCATTTTGGAACGATAAGTTATTGGGCAGCAGGGCAAATTGGTAAATTGTTTAAAGGGAAATCGAAATCTACGGAGGAAATTAATTTTCCAAAGGGATTAAGTTTTTTACGAGAAAGTACTATTAGCATTTCATTAACAATGATTATTCTATACGTTGTAGCGTCACTATTTGCCACACCTGACTATGTACATAGTGAAATTAGTAATGGTCAAAACTTTATTGTTTTTTCATTAATTCAAGGTGTGACATTTGCTGCAGGTGTATTTATTATCTTGACTGGTGTGCGTTTAATTCTTGCAGAAATTGTACCTGCATTTAAAGGTATTTCAGAAAAGTTAGTACCAAATACAAAACCGGCATTGGATTGTCCGATTGTCTTCCCTTACGCACAAAATGCTGTGTTAATTGGATTCTTTGTCAGCTTTATTGTAGGTGTGTTAGGTATGTTTGTCTTATTCCTCTTTGGGGGTGTAGTCATTCTACCCGGAGTAGTTGCGCATTTCTTCTTAGGCGCTACTGCAGGAGTGTTTGGTAATGCACGTGGCGGTATACGTGGTGCTGTTGCAGGTGCTGCATTGAATGGTCTGTTGATTACCTTCTTACCATTAATCTTCCTACCATTCTTAGGCGATTTAGGTGGTGCTGCGACTACATTCTCAGATACTGATTTCCTTGTTGTAGGTATAATATTTGGTAATATAGCAAAATACCTAGGATTAATTGGCATTATTGTTTTAATCTTATTGATAGCAGGTATTTCGATCTTATTCCAAAAACGTGTTAATCAACATGTAAACAATAAATAGGCTACTAAATTAAGTCTAAATATAATTAATAACTAAGGGTATTAATCTTAGAAAAGTAGCATTCAGATGATTGAATTATATTTATCTGGGTGCTATTTTTATTTGCAATTTCGCATTATTGGCTCGCTTTCCTAGGGGCCAGCTTCAGCCTGTAGTCTTCAGCTCGACCTGTTCCCTCAGGAGTCTCGCCAAATAATGCCTAAAAATGATGAATATACATTAAAATATTAATATACATTAACATCCTCGAAAATTAATATGTCTTGTTTGTGTTTGCAAATGCATATTTCCTTAATTACTGGCTATTTTTATTTGCTATTTCGTATTATTGGCTCGCTTTCCTAGGGGCCAGCTTCAGCCTGTAGTCTTCAGCTCGACCTGTTCCCTCAGAAGTCTCGCCAAATAATGCCTAAAAATGATGAATATACATTAAAGAGAGCTAAGACATTACGGAATAGCTCTTTTTTGTTTTGATAAAGTGAATTTACATCACAAGTATTTTTGATAGCTCGAACATAGGGATTATATTGTTTCTTGAAACGGTATTTATATCTTAATCCTCCTTAATTAATAGTAAATAAAGTATCATTTAAGTGAAAAAATAATATAAACTACAGTTATTTCTAAAATAATAATATTGTAACGTGCAAAAGTTTATAAAAATCATGCATAGCGTGTTAGAATAAAAATGTTATTTAATTTAGCGATACAAGGGAGTGGGATATAGTGTTGTATACAATTACATCGACTTTGCCACCGATACATGGTGGACGTACGAAAGCATTGTTAAGTCGTATACAGTTAATGAATAAGGAACTTTCTGCAACGAATACGATTTTAACGACGAATTATAATGCTGATTACCATCAAGTAATCGAAAGCTTTATAAGTAATGGGAAGTTAGGTGCCAACATAAAAGTAGAGAATGTATATGATTGGCTGGCAGATTATAATCTACTTTATACACCTAATTCAAAGGAAAGAAAAAAGGCTAAATATTATAAAACCAAGCGTAAAATCAAAGGTTTAAAACATAAGGCTAATGAAAATAATAATAATATTGTTCGTTACTATGATGGTGATGCGTATGTTTTATATCGTAAATATAGACAAGATAGCGATGTATTAGACTTTGAGGATTTTATGACCCCTTATTGTAAGAAAAGAGTAGAACGTTGGCATTATAACGAATTTGGTCAATTACATAAGAAAACATATTATTCTACAAAGCGATATGGGAAAATCGCTGAGAAATTTTATGATAGGGATGGCAACAAATATTGCGAAAAGTTTTTTGCGGATGATGATAAAACAACCTTATTACTTATACAACTTTATAAAAAAGGCAGAATGTATAAAGCATTTTCTACTGAAAAACAATTGTTTGAATATTATTTTGAAGAACGTTTAACGGATGGGGATATTGTGTTTAACGATGCGAGACTTTTAGATAGACCATTGCTAAACCAAAAAAACAATACGAAAAACGTATTAGTATTACATAACTCACATTTAAATAATGATGAAGTAAAAGGTTCATTTAAATTTGCATTAAAGCATAGTGAAAAAGTAACGAAATATTTAGTATTAACAGAACACCAAAAGCAAGATATTCAAAGTGTTTATGATATTGAAGATGAAAAATTTGCTGTCATACCTCATTTTACACTTCAGAAAAACCCCAAATATAGCAAAGACCAACCTCAAGATCGGTTCATCTATATTGGAAGATTTGGCCACCAAAAGCAATTAGATCATCTTATTAAAGCGTATCATCGTTTTAGACAGAGGGGCTATACTACCAAACTAATGATGTTTGGCAAAGATGAAGCAGGTCAATTACAAATGATACAAGATTTGATAGATGTATATAAATTAAATGAATTTGTTGAAATTAATGAATTTACTAATAATCCATTACTTGAATTTAACAATTCTAGAGCCTCTTTATTAACAAGTAATTATGAAGGATTTGGTTTAACGATTATGGAAAGCATAGATGCAGGCTGTCCAGTTGTTTCATATGATGTTAAGTATGGACCTAGAGAAATTATTGAAGAAGGAAAAACTGGATACTTGGTTGAACCTAATAATATAGAAGATTTTGCAGAAAAAATGATTCAAATCGTTGAATATCCACTAACGAATGTACGTACAAATGAGCGATTAAAATATAAAGCAGCTGTAGAGAATTATAAGGATTTATTACAGATATTAGCACATAAAAAGTCTAAATTTAGTAAGATTTTTGATAAAATAAAATAGTGATAACACTTTAAGTATCAGTCCATTTAAGGATTGTAAAATTTTATATGAAATAAGCACTTAAATGAATAAATAATATATAGTTTTTGTCACTTTGGAGGAGAGAGAAAAAATGAAAATTAAAAAAGCGATTATACCAGCAGCAGGATTAGGGACAAGATTCTTACCGGCTACGAAAGCAATGCCAAAAGAAATGTTGCCAATCCTTGATAAACCAACGATTCAATACATAGTAGAAGAGGCTGTAGCGGCAGGTATTGAAGATATTATTATCGTTACAGGTAAACATAAAAGAGCTATCGAAGATCATTTCGACAATCAAAAGGAATTAGAAATGATTTTAGAAGAAAAAGGAAAGCAAGACTTACTAGATGAAGTTCAACATTCTAGTAATTTAGCTAATATGTTTTACGTAAGACAAAAGGAACAAAAAGGTTTAGGACATGCAATTTGGTCAGCAAAACAATTTATCGGGAATGAACCGTTTGCTGTATTACTAGGTGACGATATTGTTCAGTCAGAAGTACCAGCAATTAAACAATTAATGAATCAATATGATGATACAGGAAAATCAATAATCGGTGTGCAACAGGTCAATGAAAATGAGACGCATAGATATGGTATTGTCGATCCTGCTGAATCAAATGAAGGTTTATTTAGTGTGAATAAATTTGTAGAAAAACCAGAACCAGGAACAGCTCCTTCAAACTTAGCAATTATGGGACGTTATGTATTAACACCACAAATATTCGACTATCTAGAGAAACAAGAAATTGGTGCAGGTGGCGAAATTCAATTGACTGATGCGATTGAGCGATTAAACAAAGATGATAAGGTTTATGCATTTGACTTTAACGGTGAACGATACGATGTTGGAGAAAAACTAGGTTTTGTTAAAACAACAATACAATTTGCTTTAAACAATGAAGAAATGTCTCAAGATGTTAAAGCATATATTCAATCATTAGATTTATAATTTGAGTTTATAAAGTAAATTGCTGCTAGTAATGTGGCATATCAATCAATGTAATTAGTAAAAAAAGAACGTCAATTTCTAACTAGAGCTGCAGAAATTGACGTTTTTTAATGACTGTTTATAATATTTTAAAGTGTAAAAGAATACGATGATTTGTGTGGAATCATGTATATATTTAAGTTTCGCAAAAATAATGAACTGCAATTTATCAATATTTATTGCAACATTTCTTTATAGACTTTATGATTTTGATAAATTGTTGTTAATAGTGGTGCTTGAATTTGATGTTGATCAGCTAATTTAAGCAAATGACCTTGTAAATGATCGGCTTCTATATTTAGACCTTTTTCCATATCACGCTGCATTGAAGTTTTGAAATGATAGGATAATTGGGTGAGTGCTTTCATGTATTTAGGAACGATTTGGTTATCTAAAGGTGCGCCTTCTGCACGCATAATAGTGGCTACTTCATTATATAATGATTCAATAAATTGAGTACCACCGACACTATCTCTTATTGGACCTATAGGTGCATGCATTAATGTTGTAACACCTGATAATACGGTTATCATTAAATATTTGTGCCACATTCCTTGTGTGATATTGTTGCTCAAGATAAATTGAGCCTTGGAATTTGAGAAGGCCTCCGCAATATGTTTGGCACGTTGACTATCCTCGCCATTTAATTCGCCGAAAAATAATTTGTCGAATGTACTTGTGTGAACAATCTCGCCAGAAGTATCAAGCGTGGTTTCAATTACGCAATAACCTCCCATGATATTACTTTTACCAAATTCAGATTGCAATGTAGGAATGTGTGCAATGCCATTAAGTAGAGGAATAATGACTGTATTATGATGTATAAATGGTTGTAAATCTTCGATAGCGTGTTCCAAGTGATATGACTTTGATGAGAGTAGTACAACGTCGAAAGCTTCGGCACGATCATCCCGAGTAATTAATTTAGGATTGAAGTTGAAATCACCATTTTCACTATGGATAGCTAAACCATTTCTTTCTAGGTATGACTTTCGTTTTGGACGAACTAAAAAAGTGACATCCTGACCACTTTCAGCTAAACGGCCACCAAAATATCCGCCAATACCACCAGCACCTAGGACTAGAATTCGCATATAAACACAACTCCCCTATAAATATGTATTATGGATGTAATAACTGTATACCACAATCATCCATAAATTACGCATATAAATCAATAACTATAAGCGATAAGCATTTTGAAAAACTATATATACAATTTAATTTTTATGTTATTTTAAAATGTGAAAGGGGGGATACAATGAAAATATCAGGAAAATATACATATAAATGGAAAGATATTAAATGGCTAGATTTTATTTTACCGGTTATCTATTTAGTTAGTACATTTGCATTGTCCTTAATTTGTTCGATTTTTGTATTTATTTTATATTTAGGAACTGAAAATAAGGCTTTTCAAATGAATGATCACATGTTGAATATGATACAGTTAATTGTAGATTTGATTGCCTTCATTATTTTATTTGGGACATGGATACTATTTTATAGACGATCCTTTAAGGACCGTTTGACACAAGGCATTAAACATATGAAACGGTATTGGAAATTAATTATACTCACGTTTATTGTGTTATTCATTCTAAAGGCAATTTATCCTGAATTGGTAGATTTATTTGCTCCGGAGTCTTGGAAATTTGACGAAACAGAAAATGATAAATTAATTGAGCAAATGTTTGCTACGCCATTTTCAACGTTTTTAGCATTTTTTTCTATTGTGATTATTGCGCCAATTAATGAAGAATTTTTATTTAGGCATTTGTTAATTGGTGAACTTGGTAAGAAATTCAGCTTTACGTTGATGTCTATCATTTCAGTTATCATCTTTGCTTCACTACATGTCACAGAAGCGAAATCACCTTTAGAAATTGTGATGTATTTAATTATTGCTATCGGTCTCGCGTATGTTTATTTAAAGTCAGGTCGAAAGTTGTCTGTTGCGATAGCGTTACATGCGTTAAATAATTTAATTGCATATTGTGCTATGGTATTTATGGTATGAACAGTATAGAAACATGCTATAAAGCTATAGGATTAAGCTGTTTCACATGGAACAAAAAGTTAATATAAAGCATATGAAATTGAAGCATACAGAAAATTCTAAAAATTAGATTGACTAAACATGACCAAAATGCTAGGATTAAATAAATTCAAATACATATTTATAACTCTTATCAAGAGTGGTGGAGGGATGTGCCCGATGAAACCCAGCAACCGTCGTAATACGAAATGGTGCTAATTCACAGAAAGTATTTAACTTTCGAAGATGAGAGAAGCAGAATGCCTTCTCTTTATTTAGAGAAGGCATTTTTTATATGAATAATAAGGAGAGATGACATGAAAAAATTTACATATGCAATTCTGTTATTGAGTTTAATTGGTGTTTTAGCTGCTTGTGGCAAATCAAATAGTGATGCAGCAAATAAAAAAATAACTATCGCCGCATCACCTGCACCGCACGGAGAGGTATTAGAACACGCAAAAAAAGCAATGGCAAAAAAGGGCTACGATTTAAAAATAAAAACAGTAAATGATTATAAAGTACCGAATAAATTATTAGATAAAGGTGATGTAGATGCAAACTTTTTCCAACATGTACCTTATCTTAAAGCAGAAAGAAAAGATCATAATTATAATATAGAAGAAGTAGGTAAGGTATTCACTACGCCAATGGGTGTTTATAGTCAAAAGTATAAAAATATTAAAGATATTCCAAAAGGATCTACAATTTATGTATCGAATAATCCTGCAGAAGAAGGTCGATTCTTATCATTCTTTGTTGATAAAGGATTAATTAAAATTAAAAAAGGTGTCAAAATCGAGGATGCTAAGTTTGATGATATAGTTGAGAATAAAAAACAACTTAAGTTTAATAATAAACAAGGTGCTGAATTTTTACCTAAGACATACAAGAGTAAAGAAGGCGCAGCGGTTATTATGAATTCGAATTATGCAATTGATAATGGACTGACACCACATAAAGATGCGATTGCAGTTGAAGGGAAATCATCACCTTTTGCAAATATAATAGCAGTTCAAAAAGGGCATAAAGGTGATAAAAAGTATCAAGAATTATTAAAGGTATTACAATCCAAAGATATGAAGTCATTTATTAAAAAGAAATATGGACAAGATGTCATACCTTATGAAAAATAACTATTTAAAAATCATATTTTGATTTGAGTATATGCGTATTGTAAAAAGGTACTACTTGTAAAAATTATAAGTAGTGCTTTTTTATTATATAAAATAATGTTTTATTGTAACTTGCTCTTAATGTCAAATAGACCTACAATATAATTGCTGATATTAACTACAATATAAACAAAAGCCTTGATGAAATGAGGTGTATATATGATAGAACGACATATTAAAATCATGCGTCTGTTTATACAGGAATCTGAAAATTACAAAAGTGCAGATGATATTGCAGCTATATTAAGTGTCTCTAATAGAACTGTGCGATCGGATATAAAGTATATCAATACATTGTTTAGCGATCCAGTAATCACTAGTGTAAAGGGTCGTGGCTTTAGATTGAATTTAGAGCAGTATCATATTGAAACGATTGAACATTATATCAATGACTATGCCAATAAGGATAGTGAAATATTAATGAATTTAGGTTATCGGTTGTTAATGCAACACGATCCTACGACGACGGAACGTCTGATTGCTGACCTAAAGATAACTAAAAATGAATTTTTAGATTATTTACAAAGATTTGCTAATTGGTGTCAGTCATTTGATGTTCTAGTTGAAAGTGTTAGAAATAAAGGTGTATGTATTAAAGGAAATGAGATGAATATTAGAAATGCTATTTTACACTTGAGTCAACTCACATCTAAAAATAAATCGATTGAAGATATAATATTAGCCGATATTCCTAAAGTGCATTTAGAACAAATAACACAAATTATTAAGCGTGTCTTGATATATAACCATATTCAAGCAACACAAATACAGCTCAAACAGTTAATTATTCATTTAATCATTATTTATAAAAGACAAAATATTAGTTATAAAGCATGGGATATAAAACCAAAGTCATTTGAAATTGCTAATCAATGTATTACAGAAATTAATAATAGACTAGGATATGATTTGAATAGAGAGACAACAAAACTTTTTTCTTTCTTTATTAGTGATTATTTTGAACAACATGATCTTGGATTTGAACAATTATTCGTCAAAAGTTATATTGAACGGCTCATTGTTCAAATGGAGCAAAATATTGGTGTAGGTTTTACCCAAGATAGTGTATTGAGAGACAATATATTTTCACATTTTAGTAGGACATATCACAGAATAATTAAAAATGTATATATCAATAATCCTTTGACTCAAGATATAAAAAAAAACTATCCATTTATCTTTGATGCGTTATATGACATTGTGAAAGAGTTAGAAGTTGATGCCGATATTCATTTAGTAGAAGATGAAATTGCCTTTTTAGCATTACATTTTCAATCATCAGTTGAAAGAAACGAACAAGAAAAAATTAAAATAGTGATAGCTTGTTATTATGGTTTAGGTATTTCCAGTTTACTAGAAGCTAAAATTTTAAAGCTTGACGAACGTATCGAAGTGATAGATACCGTACAGCTGGATTCAGTTTATGATTATCACTTTGAAGGCATCGATGTATTAGTTACAACGCATGAGATAGAAGGTAATCATTTACCAAAGCGACTTTCTCAAGTAACAGTTTCACCTTTATTTTCAAATGAGGATGCTGAGAAAGTGAAGGTAATTATTAACCAAATCAATAATAACGTAATTAATCAAGCAGATTTATCATCAGTTCAAGTAGATGTGGTAGGAGGCGATGATGAGGTTACTGATATGGCTGTTGTTTTCGATAAGGCACAAAGTATATTAAATAATAATCATGCAATTACCGAAAGTTATATACCAAGTGCATTAGAAAGAGAAAAATTTGCTTCTACATTTATTGGAAATGCTATTAGTATGCCTCATGGCAACCCTAAAGAAGTATTGAAATCACATGTTATAGTGTTTAAACATGAACAGGGCTTGTTATGGAAACAAAATAAAGTCAAATTGGTGTTTTTCTTAGCCATTACTGAGGCTGATATACCGATAATGAAGAAAATTATACACAATATTGCAGATTTAACAGAAAATGATGTTGATCAATATTTATTGTTAGATGAGCAGGTGCTTCAGAAAAAAATCATGACTTTAATTAGAGAATAATTGCCACTAACAACGGCAATTATTATTTTTTTGCGATAAATGTATGCGGTTACAATGGAGTGGATAAGGAGGCAGATGAAATTATGAAAATTTTAGCTATAACTTCGTGCCCAAATGGGATAGCGCACACATATATGGCTCAAGAGAAATTAGAACAAGCGGCAGAACGTATGGGAGTAGAAATAAAAGTAGAGACGCAAGGTGGTGTAGGGACAGAAAATAAATTAACTACTGAGGAAATTAAAGAAGCGGATGGTATTATCATTGCTGCAGATCGCCAAGTTGACCTTACTAGATTCGATGGGAAGTACTTAGTTAATGAAAGTGTAAGGGAAGGAATACACAATCCTGAACAATTAATTCAGAGAATCATAAAAAAAGAAGCAAGTATTCATCATGAACAGTATGATGCTGATGCGAATCAAAGAACACAATCCGAAAATAAAAAGGGACTACAAGTCATTTATCAACATTTGATGAATGGTGTGTCATTTATGGTTCCCTTTATTGTAGTAGGTGGTTTATTGATGGCTATTGCATTAACCATTGGTGGCAAACCTTCTGCAGAAGGACTAGTCATTCCAGAAGATTCTATATGGAAATCTGTAGAAAATATAGGTAGTCTGTCATTTAAGTTTATGGTTCCAATATTAGCGGGTTATATTGCAGTGAGTATAGCCGACAAACCTGGGTTGGTTCCTGGTATGATTGGCGGTGCTATTGCAGCTGACGGTAGTTTCTATGGTAGTGATGCAGGTGCGGGTTTCTTAGGTGGTATTGTGGCAGGTTTCTTAGCTGGTTATATTGCGAAGTGGATTAAGAATATAAAGACACCTAAAGCAATGGCCCCGATAATGCCGATTATTATTATTCCAATTATTTCGTCACTCATTGTAGGGTTAATATTTATCTTTGTTATTGGTGCACCAATTTCAAGTATATTTGAAGGGCTAACATCTTGGTTAAAAGGGATGCAAGGTACTAATATTATTATTTTAGCCCTTATCATAGGAGCAATGATTGCCTTTGATATGGGAGGACCAATCAATAAAGTGGCATTTTTGTTTGGCTCAGCACTAATTGCAGAGGGTAATTATACAGTAATGGGTATGGTCGCAGTGGCAGTATGTACGCCGCCGATTGGTTTAGGTCTTGCTACATTTATCAATAAGCGTAAATTTAATCATGGAGAAGTTGAAATGGGTAAAGCATCGTTTACAATGGGATTGTTTGGTATAACTGAAGGAGCAATACCATTTGCTGCGCAAGATCCATTAAGAATTATACCAGCAAATATGATTGGTTCTATGATTGCAGCAGTAATAGCTGCTATCGGTGGTGTTGGTGATAGAGTAGCACATGGCGGACCGATTGTAGCAGTATTAGGTGGTATTGACCAGATATTATGGTTCTTTATTGCGGTGATTGTAGGTAGTATTGTCACGATGATTGTTGTATTGTTGATGAAACGAACGGCGCCAGCTGTTGCAGTTCATTCAAGTCCAATGGATACAGGTGTAATCAGTGAAAATCAAGCGGTGAGTGATGAAAGTATGACGACGAACCAAGAACAACTATCGCAAGAAAATAAGATAACACATGAGCAAGCAGATGATGATAATTCTGAGCGTGTTTTTGACAAACGTGTGATTGAATTAAGTGATGAAACAATGACACGTGACACGGTGATTAATCAATTAATTGACCAGTTAGCGGATCATGATTATATTAGCAATAAGTCAATATTAAAAGAAGCGGTAATGGCACGTGAAGCAGAATCCACTACAGCAATTGGAATGAATGTTGCTATTCCACATGCTAAATCTAGCGTAGTGAAGCAACCGATTGTAGCAGTATTAAATAATAAGGCTGGTGTAGAATGGGAAAGTCTTGATGGTTCATTACCGAAGATTATATTTTTAATTGTTGTACCAAGTCAAAGTAATGATGTTCATTTAAAATTATTACAAAGACTTTCAAGAACATTGATGAACGATGATATTAGAATGCAGCTTATCAATGCACAAAGTAAAGACGAAATATATAATATACTGAAAGCAATTTAATGGAGGTATGCAGTGATGGTGTTATTTTTAGAACCAGAGTTCAAGGAACGTATTTGGGGAGGTACAGGATTAAAGGCGTTTAATTATGATATCCCTAGTGATATTACAGGGGAATGTTGGGGCATTTCGGCACATCCAAATGGACCAAATAAGATTAAGAATGGTAGACATCAAGGAAAAACATTAGATCAAGTATGGATAGAAGACAAAGCATTATTTGGAAATCCCAAAGCACATACTTTTCCATTGTTAACCAAAATATTAGATGCGAATGATAAATTATCTGTACAAGTACATCCTAATGACGATTATGCATTGAAGCATGAAGGGGAATATGGCAAGACAGAATGTTGGTATATTCTTGATGCTAAAGCGGACGCTGAGATTATTTATGGAGTAAATACAACGGATTCTAATGAATTAAATGAAATGATTGACAATAGAGCGTTTGACCAACTTTTTAAACGTGTTAAAGTTCAGCCCGGTGATTTTTATTATGTACCTGCTGGGACTGTACATGCTATAGGTGAAGGTATCCAAATATTAGAAACACAACAATCTTCAGATACGACTTATAGAATTTATGATTATGATCGAACAGATAAAGATGGAAATCAAAGAGCGTTACATCTTGAACAAAGTAAAGCAGTCATTCAATTAAATGACAACTCACCAAATAGCACACCAATATCAAAAAATATACAAGGTCAGAAATATACACAATTTGTCTCCAATACATTTTTTACAGTTGCGCGTTGGGAAATTTCAGGCAAATTAAACTACGACTTATCACGTGATTATGAACTTATATCAATTGTAGAAGGTCGTGGAACAATTGAAATAGATGGAGAGGTCCATGAATTAGTAAAAGGTGATCATTTAATATTGACCGTAGAGGATACGAATGTCGTTATAGAAGGTGAGTTGACTGCAATTATCAGTTATGTTTAAGTCATCTATCAGATTTGAAATGGTTATCAACATGAGTGAGGTGGAATGATTATGTTAAAATTATGCGTTGATATCGGAGGTACGAAGACTATTGTTGGGGTAGTTAATGAACAACTTGATATCATTGCTAGTAAAAAATTTGAAACGATAAAGGAAGATCCGAAGCAACAATTTACTGAAATAATTAAACTAGCGAATCATTTTGTAACAGAATACAAAGAGGTAGATAGCAATATATTGAATATTGCTATGCCTGGTCCATGTGACTATACACAGGGATTGTTCTTAAATCCGCCAAACTTACAACAATACAATCAATTTAATGCAGGGCAATATATTGAGCAACACAGTCAATTTAAGCCGAGCTTTGTTAATGATACAGATGCTGCTGCGTTAGCGGAGTATCGATATATTAAATCAACTACATCTGATTTTGTTTATTTAACGATTAGTACTGGGGTTGGTATGGCATATGTCAAAAATGGACAGTTAGTTTCAGGTGTAGATGGCAACTTTGGTGAAATTGGTCATACTGTAATTAAAAATGATAGTGATTACCAATGTCCGGTTTGTCACCAGTATGGATGTGTAGAAAATGAAATATCTGGATTAGCCATTAGTCGAAAGGCGAGTGACCTTTTAAATCGACCAGTGACTACTAGAGAAGCTATAACGATGTATCTCGAGCATGAAGACGAAACAATTCATACTATGGTTGAAGAAGTGATTAAATTAACACAACAACTATGTATTAACATATTTAGCGTCTTTAACATTTACCATATAGTTCTAGGTGGTGGCGTAACGCAAAGTGCATTGCCATATAAGGAAGCAATAACGAATTATGTAAGTCAACACCATTTAATACAAAATAGTACGATTCAAATTGACATTAGCCATCTTGAAGCAAATGTACTGACAGGTTTATATTTCATTAATTAATGATATCAAAGACACCACACAACACTTGCTATATTAATAAAACCAGAGGTTAGACCTTTGAGTTTATGATAGTAAATGCGTGTGGTGTTTTTTTATAATCTATTACGTTTTATTGCCCATAGTTTACGGATGTTTAGTGTTTTAGACAATTGGTCAGAAATAAGAAGACCTAAGGCAATCGCACCTGCTACAAGAATTGCGCGTATAAATGTATTTGTTGCGTCGGTAAACTGTAAGGTTACAAGTTGTTGTGTTGCTCTAAATGCAATACTACCTGGAACAAGGGGAATAATACCTGGAATCATAAAAATAACAACTGGTGCTTTAAATATACGACTCATAATATGACTAAGTAGCCCCAATGTTAAACTCCCCAGTAAACTTGTATAAATACTATCCATATGAAAGCTTTCCGTTAATACAAAATACACCATGTAACCCATCGCACCTGCGAAACCAGCAGGAATAAATAACTTTTTAGGTGCGTCGTATATCACATTGAAAAAATATGATGCACAAAAGCTACAGATAAACGTGAAAATGATTGTCATCTTTAGTCCTCCTTAAAATGTTACATATGCAATAGCAATACCTGAACCGATAGCAAATGCAATGACAAGTGCTTCCAAGAATTTTGCAGTAAACATTAACATGTGACGAGCGAATAAATCTTGGATAGCAGTAGTAATCAATACACCAGGCACAATGGGCATCACTGATGCAATCATTGCAGGACCAAAGGTGTTCTCGATGTGGAAGATATGAGAACCTAAGATAATGATAGCGCCTAAGACAAATGATCCCACAAATTCTGGTATAAACATTGTTAAGGATTTGCTTTGCATAAATTCTACAATGCAAAAGCCTGTAGCACCTGCAATTAATGTAGTGAGCATTTCAGGCCATGTTCCACCTTGTAAATATAAAAAACACAAAGAAATGATGCCTGCTGCGACGACTTTCTTCCACAGTGAGATAGATACTGTACTATGCTCAATATTACTTAATTGCTGATAGGCTTCTTCTATTGAAATGTGATTACTTGTAAGTTGACGAGAAATTGAGTTTACTTGATAAATTTTTAATAAGTTTGTTATGTTTTTGTCTATACGTAAGATACGTGTGTCGTGTTCCTCACTTAGTGAGAAATTAATAAATACATTTATGACATAACCTTGACTGTGATAGTAACCCATACATATGGCCATACGTCTCATTGTATCTTCTACACGTGAAACTTCAGCACCTGAAGATAATAAAATTTTTCCAGCGAGTAAGATAGCTTGTATGGTTAATTTATCTTTTGTGCTATCCATGATTTGTCCCTCCTTTGTTTTTGAATGATTATCGTTATTATCCCAATATTATATGTGAAATTCAAAAGGAAATTTAAAAATAATAGTGAATAGGATGAGTAACTCAGCAAGAGGTGAGACTGTCGGTTGTGTGCGGGGAGACTGCCATGTTTATTGTTGTGTGTAATAATCTACTAAATGAGAGTCACTCATAGCGAACACTTTTGAACTTTATGTTCAATGTATTGTTATACAATCTGACCTTGTTAATGCATGAATGACGTCTGTGAGGATAGCGAGTGGCGTATTATAGGGCACATAGAAGCGTCCTACATGAGTAATAAGTGATTTTGTAATCCATAAATTAAAAACAACGCGTCTAGACATAACACTAGAAAAAAGCACTCAGATTTTTGAAACCGATTTATCTGAGTGTTGTTTTATATTCATATTTCGTATTGTTAGCTCGCTTTCCTAGGGGACAGCTTCAGCCTGTAGTCTTCAGCACGTCCTGTTCCCACAGGAGTCTCGCTAAAATACGTTGTATTCATTTTTGATATTTACATTAGGATATATTTAAATCTTCAAATTAAATTTGTCATGTAAGTGATGGTATATAAATCATTAAGTGCATAATCTTTCATTTGTTTTCTTTTATTCATATTTCGTATTGTTAGCTCGCTTTCCTAGGGGACAGCTTCAGCCTGTAGTCTTCAGCTCGTCCTGTTCCCTCAGGAGTCTCGCTAAAATACACCATAGTCATATGTGATTGTATATAAAAGCGCATAAAAAAATAAGACACTTCGTATTATTTAATAAATGCTACTAAATTAACGAGGTGTCTTATATATAATGAGTACAATATGATTCAACATATAGCAATAATGTAACATTTATCATGACAGTGATTTATGTTATACAATATGACTTTTGTTGTTCGAATTACTCAGAAGATTTGTTTGTGTTTACTGATTTCGATAGACTTTGATCTAAATCTGCAATGATATCGTTAATATTTTCAGTTCCTATAGATAGTCGAACGAGTTCTGGAACAACACCAGACGCTTGTTGATCTTCTGGTGATAATTGTAAATGTGTTGTACTTGCTGGATGTATTACTAATGATTTTGAATCACCGACATTTGCTAAATGAGAGAATAGGTGAAGATTTTCAACAAAGTTAGCAATATCATCAACACTACCATCGATGCCAAAGGTTAAGATTGCGCCTTGCCCTTTTGGTAGATATTTCTGTCCTAATTCATAGTACTTATTACTTTCTAAACCAGGATAATTTACCCAAGTAACACTTGGATGTTGCTCTAGATACTGGGCAACACGTAAGGCATTTTCTGAGTGGCGTTCGAGTCTTAAGTGTAAGGTTTCTAATCCGATTAAGAATTCGTGAACATTAAATGGAGATACAGCAGAACCTAAATCACGTAATAATTGTACTCTTGCCTTTGTAATATATGCGGCTTCACCTACGTCATTAACGTAAGAAATGCCATGATAACTTTCGTCAGGTTCAACTAAACCAGGGAACTTGCCATTATTCCAATTGAATTTACCACTATCGACAATAATACCTCCAATTGATGTACCATGTCCTCCAATAAACTTAGTTGCAGAATGAACTATAATATCTGCACCAAATTCAAACGGGCGTAATAAATATGGTGTTGGGAAAGTATTATCAACAATTAATGGAACCTCATGTGCGTGTGCAATGTCAGCTACAGCTTCAATATCTAATACATCAATCCTAGGATTACCAATGGTCTCCGCATAAACTGCTTTAGTCTTATTGTTAATAGCTGTTTTAAAGTTATTTGGGTCACTAGGGTCTACAAAGTGAACTTTAATACCTAATTTTTTAAATGTCACATTAAGCAAATTATATGTACCACCATATAAATTGGACGATGCTACGATTTCATCTCCAGATTCAACAATATTTAAAAGTGCTAAATGTATTGCGGCTTGTCCAGAAGATGTTGCTAGTGCCCCGATTCCTCCTTCTAAAGCAGTGATACGTTCTTCGAATACATTTTGAGTTGGGTTCATGATACGTGTGTAAATATTTCCAGGTTCAGCTAATGAAAATAAATTTTGGGCATGCGTGGTGCTGTCAAAGACATAACTTGATGTTTGGTAAATAGGGACCGCTCTTGATTTTGAGAAATCATCTACCTCTTGTCCACCATGAATTGATAAAGTGTCTAAATGCCATTGATTATTTGTCATATGTTGTACTCCTCCTATTTATTAGAATTTTCTGATAATTAGAACTATACTAGAATCACTATTAGAATACAAGTTTTTCTGACTAATTAAGTATGGATTCTTCATTGACTAATATCAGTAACTTTATAATATAAATGAGTTGCAAAAGGCTCATTTTTTATATATAATCCTTATCTGTATGGTAGGGTATGGATTAATAAGGATTTCAAGCCATTATGGAGGACTAAAATGATTGGGTATGACTTGATAGGTAATACGCCGTTGGTATTACTGGAAACATTTAGTGATGAGCAAGTACAAATTTATGCAAAATTAGAGCAATATAATCCTGGAGGTAGTGTCAAAGATAGACTAGGTAAATTTCTCGTTGAACAGGCACTCGAACAAGGATTAATTAAAAAAGGAGATACTATTGTTGATGCATCGGCAGGTAATACAGGTATTGGTTTGGCGATGGCAGCAAATCATTTCAAGTTACATTGTGTAATATATGCACCTGAAGGGTTTTCCGAAGAAAAAATTTCGATCATGAGAGCGCTAGGTGTACAAGTAGAGCGTACTCCTCGTGAAGAAGGCATGCGAGGTGCAAGAAAGGCGGCAGAACACTTTGCAGCGGTCAATAATGCTTTTTATACAAATCAATTTGAAACAAAGTTAAATCCACAAGCATATGTGAAAACATTAGGTCAAGAGATCACATCGGCATTACCTGACATAGATTACTTTGTTGGTGGTGTTGGATCTGGAGGCACATTTACTGGCGTTGCACAGCACTTATCGCAGTATAATGTAGGCAATGTTGTAGTAGAGCCAGAAGGGTCTATATTAAGTGGTGGTGAACAGCATGCACATGATGTTGAAGGTATCGGTGTTGAAGCGTGGCCACAGTTTTTATCAAAGGAATTAATTTCAGATATTATTAAGGTTTCCGATATAGATGCATTTCGAAATGTGAAGCAATTAGCACTGCAAGAAGGACTTTTAGTCGGTAGTTCATCTGGTGCTGCGTTACAAGGTGCATTAGAGGTGAAAAAGCATATTAATACTGGTGTTATAGTAACGATATTTCCAGATGGTAGTGATCGTTATATGTCGAAGCAAATATTTGAATATGAGGAGAATGTAAAATGAATAAAAAAACAAGATTAATACATGGTGGTTTAACTACAGATCCATATACTGGTGCAGTGACTACACCAATTTATCAAACAAGTACGTATATGCAAGATGAAATTGGAGATTTAAGACAAGGTTATGAATATTCTCGTACAGCTAATCCTACTAGAAGTGCATTAGAAAGTTTAATTGCGGATTTAGAACACGGTGAATTTGGATTTGCTTTTGGTTCAGGGATGGCAGCAATTTCTGCTGTTATCATGTTATTAGATAAAGGGGATCATTTATTATTAAATTCTGATGTTTATGGCGGAACATATAGAGCCTTAACTAAAGTATTTACACGTTATGGTATTGATGTTGATTTTATTGATACTACAGACATAACTAAAGTTGAACAATATATTAAACCAGAAACAAAAATGCTTTATATTGAAACGCCATCTAATCCATTATTACGTGTAACTGATATCAAAAAATCTGCCGAATTGGCGCAGCAACATAATTTAATTTCAGTTGTGGATAATACATTTATGACACCTTATTTCCAAAATCCCTTGGACTTTGGTATCGATATTGTCTTGCACTCAGCTACAAAATACTTAGGCGGTCATAGTGATGTTGTCAGTGGTCTTATAGCTACAAAAGATGCTGACTTAGCAGAACGCATTGGATTTATTCAAAATTCAACAGGTGGTGTACTTGGACCACAGGATAGTTATTTGCTTATTAGAGGTATAAAAACATTAGGTTTACGTATGGAACAAGTACAAAAGAACACATTAGCTATCATTGACATGTTACAAGGTCATGCAGCAGTGCAACAAGTATTTCACCCAAGTATTGAAACGCATTTAAACTATAGCGTGCACAAAGAACAAGCTGATGGACATACAGGTGTAGTTGCCTTTGAAGTGAAAGATATCGAATTAGCTAAAGCAGTTATTCGTAAATCACAATATTTTACATTAGCTGAGAGTTTAGGTGCAGTAGAAAGTTTAATTTCAGTACCTGCATTAATGACGCATGCATCTATTCCGAAAGATATTAGAGAAAAAGAAGGTATTGCTGATGGATTAATTCGATTATCTGTTGGTATTGAAGATACAGATGATTTAGTAGATGACTTAAGACAAGCATTAGATTCAATCAATCATTAATTCCCAGGAAATACTCAAAGTACCTAAACGTAAAGTAGGCATAAAAGCCAACCTAAAAGATTCAATTAATCTTTTAGGTTGGCTTTTTGTATGAATAATTTGTTTCGTAGAGGTTCCCATGACTAGAACTTTTAGTGGTGTTTTGTTGCGACGAACGTCGGATTTCATCAATTATTGCCTAGTCAGCAATATTTAAGGTTAATAAATGTAAACTATAAAAATAACTATGAAGCAATCTATCTTCACAGAAAGCTTCATAGCTAATATTTAGTAAGTTTGTTATATATAGACTGTTAATTATCAAATAATGAGTTGATTTTATCTTTGATTGTGTTTAATTTTTGGTCAATATCAGTTAATAATTGATTTACTTTAGATTGATCCTCGTTATTTAACTGCGCATTGTTGGCTTCTTTCAATTTGTCAGCTTGTTGTTGGAAATCTTCTGTCAAAGATTTATCGGTAGCATTATGTTCATTATTCTTTAGACCATCAATTTTTTGTTGTAGATTGTTGATAATATCTTCACTGTTTTGGTTATTTTCTATTTTTTCTTTGGCATTATTGATTTGAGTATTGATATCACTGCTTTGTGTTTGTTGTTGATAATCGTTTGATGCATTGGGTTCTTTATTGTCTGTTTGTTGCTCATGCGTCGTTGATTCAGTATCGTTTGGCGCGGTGTTATGTTTATGGATGAAAAAGAACGTTAAACATATTGCAACAATCGCAACTAAAATAACAATTACTGCGACTAACCATTTTTTTGAGCGCCGAGAGCGTTCATTTTCATATTCTAACTGTTGTTCACGTCTTTGATCTCGTTCATTATAGTAACGTTGTTCTTCTAACTTTCTATCTTCTTCGTATGCTTGTTTATTTCTTTCGGTACGTTTCATAATTACCACTTCCTATTTACTTCGAAATTATCAATTCCTTATGTTTAATATTTTAATGATTATCTTTATATTTGCAACTTTCTTTATATTTGAAGTTATTTTAAAAAGGAGGATTTTTAACAAATACATATTTAGTGGAAGTGAAATTTGACATTTTAATTGAATTTAAACGTGTGTAGATGTATGATAATTCAAAAGTGAGTAATCACTCACTTGAAGGGGTGGATAGTAAATGATTGAAGTGAATCATGTTAATAAGTCGTTTGGAGACAAACGTGTACTTAATGATATTTCCGTACTTTTTGAGGCAGGTGAAATTGTTGGACTGATTGGTCCGTCTGGAACAGGGAAGACGACATTAATTCAATGTATGTTAGGTATGGAGAAAGTGAATACTGGTGAGGTAGTGATTAACGGAACTACAATTCCTGATAGGAAAATACTAGGAGATATAGGTTATATGGCTCAAAATGATGCATTATATGAGGATTTAACAGGTAAAGAAAATTTGAAATTTTTTGCGAGTATATATATGAAGGATAAGAAGTTAATTAATGAGCGAATAGAATATTGTAGCGCTATGGTTAAATTACAAGATGCTTTGGATCAGAAGGTTGCGACTTATTCTGGAGGGATGAAACGTCGACTTTCGCTAGCGATTAGCATGTTGCAAGACCCTGGTATTCTTATCTTGGATGAACCAACAGTTGGTATTGATCCTAAGTTAAGAAAGGCAATTTGGCAGGATTTAAATGAAGCTAAGACAGCAGGAAAAAGCATTCTCGTAACGACACATGTACTTGATGAGGCATCACGTTGTGATAAATTACTATTGATGAATCATGGTGAAATCATTGCGTCTGGTACACCTGAAGATATTAAGCGGCAATACGATGCTGAAACGATAGAAGATGTATTTCTAAAGATGGAGGGGTAATTATGCATGCATTCCAAATTGCCAAACGTATATTTAAGCAAACGGTCAGAGATGTAAGAACCTTAATGTTACTATTAGTTGCGCCAATTCTTATATTATCGCTGCTGTATTATATTTTTACAGTGTCAGATAATGCTAATGGTCTTAAAGTAGGTGTTCATCAAATTTCAGATTCTTATTTAGAGCAGTTACATGATCAAGATATCCAAACAAAACAGTATCATGATAATAATTCTATTGGGCAGAAGATTAAAGATGACCAATTAACAGGATTCATCTATGAAAAAAATCATAAATTATATGTAACATATGCGAATGATAATCCTACAGAGACAGGCACATTAGCTTCGGCCAATCAAAAGTGGTTAATACAACATAATATGGCACAGATGAAAGATAACACAGAACAACTGCAACAACAGTTAAAATCAATTCAATCAAAGTTGCCCGATAATGTTATGGATGAGCAACAAACAAACACTAACAAAGCACAAGTCAATAAACCGGTTCAAATGACATCCGATTATTTGTATGCAAATAAAGATGCAACGTATTTTGACATGATTAATCCGATATTGATTGGTTTTTTTGTATTCTTTTTCACATTTTTAATTTCTGGCATAGGCTTATTGAAAGAACGTACATCAGGCACATTAGAACGTTTGCTAGCTTCTCCGATAAAACGGAGTGAAATTATCTTTGGGTATATTATGGGTTATGGTTTGTTTAGTGTGATTCAGACAGTAGTCGTTGTGATGTATGCAATTTTTGTGTTGCATATCGCAATTGCAGGTTCAATCTGGCTCGTGTTAGCAACGACAATATTAACAGCACTTGTTGCTTTGACCTTTGGAATATTATTATCAACATTTGCTTCTTCAGAGTTCCAAATGATTCAATTTATACCGCTTGTTATTGTACCGCAAGTGTTATTCGCAGGATTAATTCCAATACAGTCTATGAATACGGGGTTACAGTACTTTGCCCACATCATGCCACTATTCTATACAGGTAATGCAATGCAATCAGTAATGATCAAAGGCTTTGGAATAGATGATGTTTATCTTGATTTATGTATCTTGTTTGCAATATTTGTGGTGTTGTTAATATTGAATATCTTTGGCATGAAACGTTATAGAAAGGTTTAAAGGTCGTGGTTAAGATGAATCATACAGTGAAAGAAATAATGTCTGAGGTAATGCCTCAATTAGAACATTTAACAGAACGACAACGTAGAGTGATTGAGAGTGCGTTGATATTATTCAGTGAACAAGGCTATGATAAGACAAGTACGAGTGATATTGCAAAGAAAGCTGGCGTAGCTGAAGGAACGGTCTATAAACAATTTAAAAATAAAAAGGCGTTACTTTATGCTGCAATCTTACCTATCATCAGAGATAATGTTGCACCGGTAGTCGTTAAAGAATTTTCTGAGACTTTAGATGAAAAAGAACACTTTAAAGCATTTATCTATGCATTTGTAGACAACCGCTCAGAGTTTTTGTTTGATAATAGAGTGCTGTTGAAAGTTATTATTAATGAAGCAATGACGAACAAAGAAATACAAGCGATTATTTTTGATATCTTTAATCAGAGGATAGTTGAAAATTTAAAGCCAAGAATCGAATGCTATATAGAACAAGGTGAGATGAGGGCAGTAGATGTTGAATATTTCTTACGTACTGTTATTGCTCAAATATTTAATTTGAATATAAGTTATATCATCGACACAAACAAAGAACGTGATAATTCATACGAAGCCTTTGCTACGTTTATTAAAGATGGCTTATATCAGATGTTTAAGACGAACGTAACAAATTAAAATAGGATGGTTTATTTGGAATGAGAAGTAAATGATACAGCCAAATATTTTAGAATGGTAGGCAATAAAATATTGTGATAATAAAGCAAAAAATTAGAGGCTAAGTCACTGCTGGCTTAGTCTCTAATTTGTTAATCACTTAGGTATCTTAAGGTGAATGTGTTAATTTCATGGAAATAGTATTAAAGTAGTAGATCAATTTCAGTGGCTGATTGTAATTGTCTACTATTTATTGGTTACTACCTTTTAGGTATACCAATAACATGGCCTAATTGTTTAGGACTATCAAAGTTAGGTTGTTGCTCGAAATAGTTTGCAATCTTATCAAAAACCTCATCAGGGAATGGAGTGCTTTTTCTTGTTTCGAAATCAACGCCCATCATCATTACTTCGTATGTCGCACAACGTTCATCTTTTTCGTTGTACATCGTTAAAAATAAATGTACGCGTTTATAATCGTAATCATAAAGACGTGCCTTAATATAAAATTTTTCATGTACTAACAATTCCTTTAAAAAGGAAATGTGTGCTTCTAAGCTAAATATCGTAACATTTAAATCTTTACGATAATCTGTCGATAAGCCAACTGATTCAAAAAAGCCTGCGACTGAATCACTAAATAGGTCGTAGTATTTTGCATCATGTAAATGTTGGTTATGGTCAATCCAATCAGGATGGACAGTGTTGTTATAAATATATGTTTCTGTCACCGAAATACGCCTCCTAATAATTGCTATACGCTCATATTATGTCATAAATAAGATATAGATTGAACAAATTAAATTGTTTCTTATTTAATTAGATGTAATAGCTGTTAAATCATTAATTTACTAAAAAATGACTGACAAATTTATTATTATTTAAAATAAAAAAGGCGTTTAGAAAATTAATACCCAGCATTAAGCCCATCAAAGGTTGTTGAACTTTGATGGGCTTGTTATCGCTTGCTTACCTAGTGGGCTTGGTCGAGCTTCGGTCTCGACACGCATACTACTCCTTCAGTTGTCTCACAAACAATACGCAGTTCATAAATGTTGTTACTACAATAAGTGAGACACTTTATAATGAATTTATTGAAATAGAAATTATCCCTGAGATAAAACAAGAAATGCATAACGAGTAAAGTGATGAAGACTAAAATAAAATCATAATTCAGCGATTTTATTTTAGTCTAAAAAGGTAATGTCCCAGGCTCGTTCTATTTTCAGAAAAAAGTTGCTGAATTTGTATGTTTAGTAATTTTAAGCTCAAGTCGATATCATTGTGAAAGTTTATTATTGTATGAGTATTAATACTTTCGTAAAAAGTTGATGTCACGATTAAAGATACTTTGGTTTACATACTGTTGGGTAGCAGTTAAAATACTTTCGATTTCTTGTGTTTTGTTTGATAGTATTCGTAAGCTAAAACCATGTGTTGCAATTTGCGTGATTCCGAAACGGCAATCATAATCTTGGTGATAGTGTTTTAATGTGTCATAGAGTGAATCTATGAATTTTTGATTAACTTCTGGGTGGATGAAATAACATGATCCTAAATGTGAATAGTTTTCCATGTAACCAATAGCATGTACTGAATGCTTTGCAGGTTCTAATCTCATGTGATCATAAACGACCAACGTATCATCTACATATATTTCATTTAATAAGTGCATATAATGATAACTAAATTGTTTGTCATCTTTGGAATACCCAGGTGTTAATATATCCGTGTAAAATAAACTACTTGTATTTGTTAAGTGAAAGGTATTCTGTTGATAAAATTTTGCATTTTCGAATGCGATAATAGGGTCTCCAACATATTCTAAGTGCCCTTGATCTTTAATATTAACATGTTGATATTGAGCGACGTGATCGTTAGGTGTTTTATAAATTTTGGTGGCACCTTGTGAAGTTAATATAACAGAGGCATTATCCTCAACGTTAAACTCCATTATATAGCGATCACCGTCAAGGTAACCGCCGCCGACATTGACGATATAGAATGTTGGAATATCAGAATTGTTCAGATAAATCGGACGCATAACTTTAAGTGCCTTTTCAAAAAAGACATCTCTCGCCACAGACTTTCTACCGTTATTGAAGACAGATAACTTTAATTGACCTGTCCATGTTGGATTGGATTTAGGCATTATACCAAACCTTTTAGGAAAACGTCTTGCTCAATCCAGTTTATTACTTCGTCTAAACCTTCATCTGTCTTAAGGTTAGTAAATGCAAATGGACGAGTAGAACGAAAGGCCTTAGTATCTATTGCCATTTGTTCTAATGATGCACCAACATAAGGTGCTAAATCGGTTTTGTTAATAACGAAGAAATCTGATTTAATCATGCCTTGTCCACCTTTACGTGGAATCTTCTCACCTTGAGCGACATCGATAATATAAATTGAGAAATCAACCAATTCAGGACTGAATGTAGCTGCGAGGTTATCACCGCCAGACTCAATGAATATAAGTTCGATATCATCATTCCGTTCTATGAGTTCATCAATCGCTGCAAAGTTCATCGATGCATCTTCACGAATGGCTGTATGTGGACAACCACCTGTTTCTACACCGATAATTCTGTCTTCAGGCAGTACTCCAGAATTAACTAGAATTTTTTCATCTTCTTTTGTATAAATATCGTTTGTAATGACACCGATACTCTTTTCTGTTGACAGTCTCTTTACAATTTTTTCGATAAGTTGGGTTTTACCTGCACCAACAGGACCGCCGATACCTATTTTTATTACTTCTGACATAATTGTCCTCCTCTTTTTATGAAATAAAAATTCTTACATTTACGTTTTCATGCTCCATTTGATTTACTTCTAAACCGGGTGCTGTAAGTCCTAAATCATTTTCAGTCAATGTGAAAATATAATCACGTGTTTCTTTCATAATGGGAATCATTCGCTCAACGATTCGTTGACCTGCAGTTTGACCTAAAGGTATTGCACGAACCGCATTTTGAGTAAGACTGGACACATTTTGATATAAGTAGTAATCAATTATTGTTTCTATTGGTACACCAAAGTAATGACCTAACATAGTAAAGCAGATAGCTGGATGTAAGTGTACTTGTTTACTTTTCATTTGTTGTTGATACCAGTTAATCCATTCGCTTTGATATAGTTCAAGTGCCAATTTAACCATACGATTTCCCATTTGTTTTGCGCCTTGTCTAGTTTCTCGTGGCAAACTTTGAACGAATAGTATTTGATCTAATCGTATTATGGCTTCTGTATCTTGTGCCTCTAAGGCTTTATACACGAGACGCATAGTTAATCCATCTGAATAAGTGAGCTGTTCATTAATGAATAAAGTTAACCAATGTTGAAAAGTTGTTTCATCGTGCACGGAACCGCGTTGTATATATGTTTCTAGTCCGAATGAGTGACTGAACGCACCAGTTGGAAATTGAGAATCGCAAAATTGAAATAAACGTAAATTTGCGTGATCAATCATGCGAATGACCTATATGTCTAAATGCTTGGTTTACCTTACGATCCTCATGTGTGTAGGGAATACCTAAATCTTGTAAAAGTGATTCTACAAGATAATCATATTGGACTAACATTTCAGTTTCAGTAAACTGAGCGGGTAGGTGTCTATTACCTAACTGATGCGCGATATTACCCATTTCTTGCAAATTGCGTGGCTTGACGACAAGTAAATCTTCAGAATTAACATCTACAATAATCATATTGGTATCATCTTTATATAAAATATCACCATATTGTAGGTCGATCGGTTGCTTTAATCGAATGCCTAGTTCGTTACCATGATCTGTTGTTACGCGTTGAATACGTTTGACTAAATCAGAATTTTCTAAGTAAACTTTTTCAATATGCTTACCTTTTTCACTATCTGAAAGATTGGCGATATTGCCTACTATTTCTTCTACAATCATCTCAGTTCCTCCTAAAGTTAAAATAAGAAATATCTTTGTGTTAACGGTAGTGTTGTTGCTGGTTCACTTGTAATTTTTTGTCCATCAACAAACACTTCATACGTTTGCGGATCAACGTCTAATTTTGGCGTTGCACTATTGTTTTTCATATCCTTCTTCGTTAAATTACGGATATTGTGGACAGGTCTAAGTTTACGCTTTAAACCAAGCAATTGACCGATATCATTTTCATATGCAGTAGCGGAAACAAAAGTAATCGCAGTACTTTGCATATTGCCTCCAAATTGACCATACATCTTTCTATATTTTAAAGGTTCAGAAGTTGGTATAGAGCCATTGGCATCACCATTAATCGCAGTATTAATTAAACCACCTTTAATAATCACATCAGGTTTAACACCAAAGAATGCGGGTTCCCACATGATTAAATCAGCAAGTTTGCCTTCATCTATTGAGCCGACATAATCTGAAATCCCATGTGTGATTGCCGGATTAATTGTATATTTTGCTATATATCGTTTTATTCTATTGTTATCATCATATTCACTATCGCCTTCAAGAGGTCCGCGTTGGTCTTTCATACGATGTGCCACTTGCCATGTGCGTGTTATAACTTCACCGACGCGACCCATTGCTTGAGAATCGGAACTGACCATACTAAAGACACCCATATCTTGCAGTACATCTTCTGCAGCAATTGTTTCTTTACGTATACGTGAGTCCGCAAATGCAATATCTTCAGGTATTGCAGCGTTAAGATGATGTGTAATCATTACCATATCTAAATGTTCATCGACAGTGTTTACTGTGTAGGGGAGTGTTGGGTTCGTAGATGATGGGAGAATATTTGAATAGGATGCAGATTTGATTAAATCCGGTGCATGACCGCCTCCAGCACCTTCAGTATGATACATGTGTAACACACGGTCCTTTACTGCAGCCATGGTTTCTTCCATAAAGCCGGCTTCATTTAATGTATCGGCGTGTAATGCCACTTGTATGTCGTATTCATCGGCAACATTAAGTGCATAGTGTAAGGCAGAAGGTGTCGCACCCCAATCCTCATGGACCTTTAAACCGATAACGCCTGCATGAATTTGCTCAACTAATGCAGTTGGATTAACTGCTTGGCCTTTACCTGTAAAGCCAATATTTAATGGCAATGCTTCAGCAGCTTCTAACATGCGATGGATGTGCCAAGGACCAGCAGTAACTGTTGTTGCTTTTGAACCTTCAGACGCACCTGTACCGCCACCAATATGGGTAGTAATGCCACTTTCTAAAGCGACTTGTGATTGTTCTGGATTGATAAAGTGAACATGTGTGTCGATGCCGCCAGCTGTGAGAATCTTACCCTCAGCAGAAATGACATCAGTAGTGGCACCGATAATAATATCGACGTTATCCATAATATCAGGATTTCCCGCTTTACCTATTGTCATGATATAGCCATTTTTCACACCAATATCAGCTTTGATAATTTTATTATAATCAATGATTAATGCATTAGTTATAACTAAGTCAGCAACTTGTTTATCATCACGTGTTACATTAGGGTTTTGTGCCATCCCGTCACGAATAGATTTACCACCACCAAAAGCGGCTTCGTCTCCATAAGTTGCATAATCTTGTTCTACTTTTGCAAATAAGTTCGTATCACCTAGTCTTACAGAATCACCTAATGTTGGGCCATAAAGACTCGTATATTGAGATTGTGTCATTTTAAAGCTCATGATTTATACCCACTTTCTTTATTAGCATTTTTACTACCGTCATCCTGTACTTTAGGTGCTTCGGCAGAATTAACTTTCGGTTTATAAACGCGTGATTCGTCAATTGGACCATTCACATCACCATGGAAACCAAAAATTTTACGATTACCACGATATTCAACAAGTTGTATTTCCTTTTCATCACCTGGTTCGAATCGAACTGCAGCTCCAGCAGGTATATCTAAGCGTTTCCCGTACGCTTTTTCACGATCAAATTGAAGTGCAGGATTAGCTTCGAAGAAATGATAATGAGAGCCAACTTGAATCGGTCTATCACCTGTATTTTTTACATTTAAAATGGTACTTTGCAAGCCTTGATTGACCTCGATATCCGTATTGTTAACAATAATTTCACCTGGTTTCAATATACATAACCTCCTTAAACGATTGGGTGATGAACAGTGATTAACTTTGTGCCATCTGGAAATGTTGCTTCGATTTCCATTTCGGTTAGCATATCAGCTACACCATCCATTACATCGTCTTCATTTAATATTTGTTTCCCGTAACTCATAAGTTCTGCGACTGTCTTACCATCTCTCGCACCTTCTAATAATTCAAAGCTAATGATAGCAACAGCTTCTGGATAATTTAATTTTAGACCTCTTTGTTGACGTCTGCGTGCTAAATCAGCTGCAACTACAAGCATTAACTTATCTTGTTCCCTTTGAGTAAAATGCACGAAACTCACGACCTTCCAATAATAAATATTGTACGCATAATATATGCATGCTCTTTTATAATAAGATGATTATCTATTTACTACAAGAATTACACATTTAATTATTAGAAAAAAGTTACTAATTGTAAATGATATAACCAATGCGTTAAGCTTTAAATCGTATAGAATTTAATATAAAATTAATAGAGTCAAGAGATAAAGAAATTGGGTGACGACATGAATATCGTGAAAATATTACTCAGAAATATTTCGCAAGTATTACTACTGGAAAATGCAATTACTGGTTTGTGCATTTTAGTTGGCTTATTTATAGGGAATTGGAAAGTAGGTCTGATGGCACTGTTGGGCAGTATTATCGCTTTATTATTAGCTAAGTGGACAAATTATAGTGGGGCAGAAATAGAAGCGGGGTTAGCGGGATTTAATCCAGTATTAACTGCGATTGCATTGACGCTGTTTCTAGTGCCTAAATGGTATAGCTTGGTTATTGTACTACTTGCAGTTATTATCACGATGCCGATTGGCTCAGCTGTGCGAGAGTTTTTTAAACCCTTTGGTATTCCGATGTTAACTATACCTTACGTATTTGTGAGTTGGTTGATATTGCTAATGTCGTTTCAGTTTGAATTTGTGAATGCAAATGTACATATTTTACCTAATAAGGTTCAAGAAATCACTTTTTCAGGAAATAGCGTAGAAGGTTTGCAAGCATTTTTTACAGGATTTAGTGAGGTGTTTTTATTAAATCATGTTATTACAGGTTTCTTGATATTAGTGGGAATATTTATTGCATCGAGACGTGCGGGTGTATATGTCATCTTTGCGAATTTGATTGGCTTAGCGGCTGTGAGTTTACTTGGAGCAAATCACGACCAAATTAATGATGGATTGTTTGCGTATAATGTCGTATTAACTGTCTTGGCATTAGGTATTGCTTTTCGAACAATCATTTCAAGGACAATGAGTATCGTGCTAGGTTTATTATTAACGATTATTCTACACGCAGGTATGACAACTTTATTAACACCATTTGGGTTACCAGTCTTTACATTACCATTTATTATTGCAACATGGATCATGTTGTTCGGAGGTAATCGAATGAAGTTAAATGAAATTGCAGAACCACGAAATTGATGGGTAATCTTAAGGCATGTAGTTATATTTATGGATGAATTATTTTTGTTGAAAGAAGGAAGATAGATTGAAGAAAGTATTAGGGGTTGTTGCGGCAACTATAATGATTCTCGGAGGTTGTAGTGGGACACAGAGTAAAGAAGATGGCAAGACGTTAAATGTCGAATTACCATTGAAAACAACTTCAGTCGCACCGTACAAGACAGATGTCCCAGTAAAAGTAGGTGCAGCAGAATCTTTGTTTAAAGTGAGTACAGACGGCAAAGTTGAAAAATTATTAGTCTCGGAGTATAAGCAAATTTCACCAACTGAATTGAAGTTGACAGTAAAGGACAATATAAAATTTCAAAATGGTAAAAAATTAACGGGTCAAGCAGTGAAAAATAGTTTGGAACAAAGTATACAGCAAAGTGATTTAGTCAAAGGTTCACTCCCTATCAAAGATATTAAGGTGGATGGACAGACAGTGACGATTTTAACAAAGGAAGCATATCCTGAGCTCGTTTCAGAATTAGCCAGTCCGTTTGCAGCCATATATGACACTGAAGCGCAGGGTGATATTAATAAATCACCGGTGGGAACTGGTCCATATAAAATTGTTGATTATAAGCAATCACAAAGTATAAAGCTCAACAAGAATAAAGCATATTGGCAAGGAGAACCGAAGTTAGACCATGTTAATGTGAGCTATCAAGAGGACGGTAATACACGTGCGAACGACTTGTCAGCAAATAAGGCTGATGTCATTACCGATGTTCCAGTTGAAAAGGTAGATGCGCTAGATAAAGGTCAACAAACAAAGATTTCTAGTGTGCCAGGTTATAGAACAAGTTTATTATTATATAATCATCAAAGTGATAAGATGAACAAGCGAGTACGTGAAGCATTAGACAAGATTATTGATAGAGAAGCTATTGCCCATAATGTTTATAAAGATTATGCTAATGCCGCTTCGGGTCCATTTAATACTAAACTTAATTTTATTAATGATAAAAAGGTCACTCAGCAAGATATTCAGCAAGCACGCAAGTTATTACAGCAAGAAGGCTATACTAAAGAACATCCATTAACATTAACTGTGTCAACGTATAATGGTAGACCAGAATTGCCAAAAATCGCACAAGTTGTACAATCAGACGCTAAAAAAGCAAATATTAATATTAAGTTACGCAATGTTGATGATATTGATGGTTACCTTAAAGATAAAAGTCAATGGGATGCTTCATTATATAGCTTTGGAACATTTCCGCGAGGCGACACTGGTTATTTCTTTAATCAAGCTTATAAAGCACAAGGTGCTATTAATGCTGGAACTTATAGCAATAATCGTGTGAATGATTTGATAGAACAATTTAATAAAACGGTAGATAAAGCAGAACGTAATCAACTGACAAATAAAATTATTGCGTTAACAAAAGAAGATTATGCAAATAGCTATATTGCCTATAGTAATAATATTGTGGGTCTTAATAAGCATGTTACTGGACTCAAAGCTTCTCCTGAAGGCATTTATCTTATTGATTATAAGGTGAATGTTAACAAATGATAATCACGCAAATAATTCGTAGAATCGGACAAATGATCATTGTATTATTTGTCCTTTCTACTATCACATTTATCTTAATGAAATTAACGCCAGGAGATCCTGTAAATAAAATATTACATCTTGATGTTGCTAATGTATCTGCTTCACAAGTATCAGAAACGAAAGAGAAGTTAGGTCTGAATCAGCCCATTATCGTGCAATATGGGCAATGGTTAAATCAAATTGTACATTTGAATTTTGGTACAAGTTATCAGACTGGAGAATCTGTGAGTAAGGAATTACTGTACTATACACCTCCAACATTATTGATTGCTTTAGCTACTATGGTAACTGTCTTATTGATTAGCATACCTTTAGGCACTGTCGCTGCCAGATATTATCATACTTGGATTGATATGTTGATACGTATGATGACTTCTATTACGGTGAGCATTCCGTCATTCTTTTTAGGAACGTTATTAATTTATATATGTGCGCAACAATTAGCTATCTTGCCTTCTTCTGGTATTGCTACACCGGCTGGCTATATTTTGCCAGTTGTGTCATTGAGCATTGGCATGAGTGCTTATTATGTAAGACTGATGCGCTCAAATTTATTAGAATTATACCGATCGCAAGAGGTACAAGCATCTAGATTAAGAGGTATGTCTGAATCTTATATATATTGGAAAGATATATTTAAACCAGCTTTGTTGCCAATAATTACGATTATGGGTATGTCTGTCGGCAGTCTAATTGGAGGTACAGTAGTAATCGAAAATCTCTTTGGGATACCAGGGGTGGGACGCTTTTTAGTGGATAGTATAAGAGCCCGTGATTATCCAGTTATTCAAGGTGTTGTATTGATGATTGGTTGTTGTGTTATTTTCGCTAATACAGTAAGTGACTTGCTATTATTGTGGCTCGATCCAAAACGGCGCTCAGTGAAACATAAAGTGACGAAAGTAGAAGATAGATTGGATGGTGGTCCGTTATGAAATTAGGCAAACAACCTCTAATCTATTATCTCTTTTTTGCATATGTTGTATGTATTATAATGTCGCAATTGTTCGTAGTAAAGGATATGGCGTTAACTGTGCATCTCAATCGTACATTTGAAGTACCAAGTGTTCAGCATTGGTTAGGTACAGATGACTATGGTCGAGACTTATTCTCAAGGTTGATTTTAGGTGCCCGTTATACGTTGATAGTAAGCTTATTAACACTGTTGCTGACTGTTATTGTTGGTGTGCCACTGGGGCTGTTAGCCGGATATAAAAAGGGCATTATCGATACGATTATTATGCGTGTGATTGACATTGGTTTAAGTATTCCAGAGTTTGTGCTGATGATTGCCTTAGCAAGTTTTTTTAAACCTAGTATATGGAACTTAGTCATAGCAATTATGCTAATCAAGTGGATGACCTACACACGATTGACGCGTTCTATTGTTAGCGCTGAGCTTAAAAAGCCATACATTCACATGGCAAAGATGTTAAATGTACCAAGTTACGTCATTATTTTTAAGCACTTCTTACCACAAACAGTACCATCCATTATTGTGCTTATGACTGTGGATTTTGGGAAGATTATACTCTATATATCATCTTTATCATTTTTAGGGTTAGGTGCACAACCACCATCACCTGAATGGGGAGCGATGCTAAATGCAGGAAGAGATTATATAGAATCACACCCACTACAATTATTAGCTCCAGCTGTGATGATTACGGTCACGATATTAATTTTCAACTTAATGGGCGATGCATTAAGAGATCGACTTCTCCAAGGAAAGCGTGATAATAATGTCTAAAATGTTATCAATTCAAAATTTAAGCATTCAAAACTCAGTAAATGAGTATTTAATAAAGAATTTAAACCTGACCCTACATAAAGGACAGGTTAACGTATTGATTGGTGAAAGTGGTTCAGGTAAGAGTCTGACTGCTAAAGCAATCGTTCAACAATTAGCGCCGTCATTAAGTGTTTCAGAGTATGAAATACTTGTTGAAGGACAAAGCGTAGTAGATATGAAATCAATGCTTGGAAGAACGATTGGATTTATTGCGCAAGATTATAGTCATAGCTTTAATGACCATACAAAATTAGGTAAGCAACTTATGGCAATTTATCGTGCACATTATCAGGTGCCACGTAAAGTTGCCAAACAAATCGTATCGCAATCATTAAACGTGGTTGGACTAAATGAGCGTCTCGTGTTTGAAAGTTATCGCTTTAATCTATCTGGTGGTCAACTAGCACGCGTACAAATAGCGAGTGTCATAATGTTACGGCCAGAGATAATTATTGCAGATGAGCCTACATCATCATTAGATGTTGTAAATGGTCATGAAATCATGAATTTAATTCGTCATCTTGCAGAGGTACATGAGACAACATTGTTATTGATTACACATGATTTATCACATGTGTTGAAATTTAGTGATTGGATTGCGGTAATTAAATCAGGAGAAATTGTCGAGTATAATCATGTACAACAATTTCACGACAATATGGTGAGTCCTTATAGTTTAAAGTTATTTAATGCACGCCGTCAGTTGAGAAATGAGGGGAATGGATGATTGAATGTAAGAGAGTAACATTTAACTATAACAAGCATACTGTTTTACATGATATAAACTTAACGTTTTCCAGCCAACAGAAGATAGGCATCGTTGGAGAAAGTGGATCAGGAAAAACAACGTTAGCACACTTGATATTGGGAATGCTGAAACCGACAGCAGGAGAGATAAATAAACATGGCTTAACTATGTTACCAATTTTTCAAAATGCATATGATAGCTTTAATCCGAAAAGAACAATACAACAATCTATGGATGAAGCAATTAAGTATTATTATCAAGATGCTACCAAAGTGTTAACCCAACGATTAGACGAATTGTTAGTCCTGATGGGATTAGATTCAAACCTTTTAAAAAGGAGACCAGAAGAGCTAAGTGGGGGACAACTACAGCGTCTTAATATGATACGTTCATTTGTATTAGAACCAGATATACTAATTTGTGATGAAATTACAGCAAATTTAGATGTGATTTCAGAAAATAAAATGAAAGATATACTGGAACATTATCATCAATTGACTAGAAAAGGATTAATGATTATATCACACGATATTGCATTTCTTCAGGCATTAGTTGATCGAATTGTAGTATTAAAAGATGGTTATATCGTTGATGACTTTATGGTTAAAGATATGTTTGCGGATAGTAGAAATGCCTATACTAAAAAGCTGCTTTCTCTTTATTGAGAAAGCAGCTTTTGTTATGTGTTTTATTGTGATGTTTGTAATTTTAATTTAGGGAAATAACTTAACTTATGATGAACAAGCTAACAGAAATATTTTTATTTTATTAGCAAAATACTATTGAGCTTATTTATGCCAGTGTGATAGGGTTTTTAAATAACATAAAAATCGCGGGACATTTTTAAGAGAATTAAAAGGAGGGAGTAAATGATTAAAATAAATCGATATAAATACTTTACGATATTATTATTTTTAGCAGTACTATTTATTGGTGCGACGCTACGTTCACCTATTTCCTCTATAGGACCATTAGTTCCATTTTTCAAGGAAGAATTAGGCGTTTCGAATAGTTTGGTTGGTTTGATGAATACTTTACCGCTTGTTGCATTTGGATTATTTTCTCCATTTATTCCTAAGTTGTCACAGAAATTTGGTATGGAACGCACCTTGATGTATTCGATGGTTATTTTAGCAATTGGAATGTGGCTAAGGGGAACTGGAGGCGCAAGTTTATTACTTATTGGCACAATAATTGTTGGATTTGCAATAGCAGTAGGGAATGTTATGGCACCAGGGTTGATCAAATCATCATTTCCACAACAAATGGGATTTGTTACAGGTATGTATTCTGTGACGATGAATCTTGTGAGCGCTTTGGCTGCTGGTTTATCTGTTTCGATTGCAGTGGCACCAGGGATGAATTGGCGTATTGCAATGCAAATTTGGTTGATTGTACCTATTATTGCAGCACTTGTATTAGTATTACGTATTCCATATTTGCGCTCACGTAAAAAGAAAGTGTTTGCAGAAATTGATAGCGAACCTAAACAAAGTGTTTGGAAATCTAAACTAGCATGGACAATCACCTTATTTATGGGCTTGCAATCGTTTATACCCTATAGTTTATTTGCGTGGTTACCAATTATGTTAACAACTAAAGGATTTTCTGAAAGTGAAGCGGGATGGCTTGTAACTGTAAACCAGCTAGGAATCATACCAGTGGCATTTGTTGCACCTATTATTGCAGGGCGTATGAAGAAGCAAAGTAGTTTAGCATTATTTGGTGCTGGGTCCTTTTTTGTAGGGTTATTAGGTATCGCATATTTACCAAATGCTGCGATTGTACTCTATTTAATATTGATAGGTGTTGGTGCAGGAACAACATATAGTTTAGCAATGATGTTTTTTGTCTTGAGAACTCAAGATATTGAACAGTCTTACCAATTATCTGGTATGGCTCAATCCATTGGTTATTTATTAGCTGCAGTGGGTCCGGTATGTCTTGGTATGATTTCAGATATTACTGGCAGTTGGTCCGTCCCACTCATTGTACTTATGGGGGTAGCTGTATTAATAGCAATATTTGGCTTTATTTCAGGGCAACCATTTATTGTTCATCAACCGGCACATCAGCAGAATGATTAATTTAGGCAAAGTACTACTCAAAGTCTAGTATTACAGTTAATATTGTAGTACTAGATTTTTTTATGTTTAAGCAACTTTGTTTAATTAAAATATATTGTTGTAAACATATCGGTGAGTTCTATAGCTGAAAAATGTTATTATTTATATAAAGGTTAAGCCACGATTAATATGATACTTGAAATGTTAGGAGGGATTGGATGGAGGAACAACAAAAAATTGAAAATTGGATTGAGCTAACAAAATATGTTCATTATATAGATACAATGATAGAAAAATCATTAAAGCAGCAATATAATTTAAGTTTAAAAGAGTTCTATGTTTTATATGAAATTTATAAAGCAAAGGGCAAAAAATATAAAATTAATGATTTAATAAAAATAGTGGATTTGAGTCAGAGTGCTATGTCCCGTCTTATCGTAAGAATTGAAAAAATAGCAGAACCATTAGTATTTAGACAAGAATGTGTTGAAGATCAAAGAGCTATGTATATATATTTAACGGATGAAGGTTTATCTGTCATTGAAAAAGCCATCAAAACGTATGAACAATTAATAGCTAAAGTTGATTTTTCATCTATGCACGATTTGATAACAAGGCAATATAAAGCATAGCAATGGGTTAAGAGGAGGGTAACAAACTTCCTTTTTATACAATATAAGTTGGCGATTATGTGTTGAACATGGTCGCCTATTTTTTTATAGAAACATATATACATAATAAGACAAAATTAACACCAGTCCAACAAGAAAGATGTTGGACTGGTGCCGAATTCATAGCTCGTAGCTACTGTAATATTTTGAATTTTCCCCTGAATTCTATAATAGTACAATAGTGCTATACTAATTATTAAGTTAATGGTTTATGACTTTGTACTTTTATGTTTTTTTGAATGACTAATACCATAAATTAGATAAATCAGTAAACCGATGATGAACCAGATTAATGTATATAATTTGGCTTCTCCACTAAGCCCCCAAAATACAATAGCAACACTGATAAATGCCACAATTGGTAACACTGGATAGAATGGCATTTTAAACGCTGGTACTGGAATATCCTTTCCTTCTCGAGGGCGTAAGCCAAACATACCTAATGAAACAAACATAAATGCAACGAGTGTACCTGCAGATATTAACTGTGCTAAGAATGCGAATGGGAACATTGAACCAATAATCACGGCAATAATTGTTAAGATGATCAATGAACGGTTTGGTAATTGCTTATTATTTAACTTACCTAACCATGAAGGTAATAATCCGTCACGACCAAATGAATAAAGTAGACGTGAACCTGCCAACATCATACCAATCAATGCAGTAAACATACCAATAACTGAAATAGCTTGTACAATCGCGGCTACGACACCAAATCCACTTTGTCTTAATGCCCACCCTACAGGTTCAGCATTATTTGCATAATCTGAATACTTAAACATCCCAACAAGTACAAGTGCAACAGCCACAAACAGAATCACGGCAATTAACAATGATCCCAGTATCCCTCTAGGCATTGTCTTCTGCGGATTGATTGCTTCAGCAGAGTTTGCAGCGATTGAATCAAATCCAATATACGCTAAGAATATCATAGAAACACCAGCATAAATCCCTTGCCAACCACCAAATGCGCCAGCTTCAGTTGCTTTATATTCTGGTATGAAAGGTACATAGTTACTACCTTGTACTACAGTTAAACCAACTACGATAAATAATAGAATTGCTAATACCTTCAATACAACTAAGATGTTCTCTATACGCGCAGCGGATGATGCACCACGAGCAAGTAACAATGCTGTAAGTAATATAACGATAGCAGCGACTAAATCGATAACGCCGCCATCAGTACCAAATGTATTGGATAGTGCTTTAGGTAATTCAATACCTAAAGGTGAAACTAAACCACGTAAATTAGCTGAAAAACCAGAAGCCACAAAGGCGACAGCGATAAAATACTCAGCCAATAATGCCCAACCAGCTATCCATCCAAAAACTTCCCCAAACACGACATTAATCCAAGAATATGCAGAACCAGCAAATGGCATGGCAGATGACATTTCAGCATATGCAAAAGAAATCAAACCAGCAACAATCGCAGCAAATAGAAAAGATAATGCCACGGCTGGACCAGTATGTTGCGCAGCGACTACGCCTGGTAAGGTGAAAATTGATGTAGACACGATTGTACCGACACCTAAAGCTAGAAAATCTTTAACCTTTAATGTGCGATTCAAGTGCGCATCTTTTACTTGATAGACAGAGGGGTCCTCTTTCTTTAATAGTTTTTGAAAAAATCCAGTCATTATAAACCACTCCCTAAAACTCATTTCACAAAATTTAATAACGTTATTAATATAATCCATATCATAGCATATATCAATCAGAATATTTAGATAATTTCGAAAAAATAAAACAAATATTTGTCGTCTGACAGAAAATCGATAAATTTACGACAAATATTTAGTCATACCATGAATTGTTAATTGGGAACGAATGTAACTATCATATAATATAGACCGTTTGTAAGTGTTGACTATAGGCCGACACGATTGCTATAGATTAATGATTTGTGGCTCGATATGTGGATCGTGATTGGCGATTGCATCAATACAATTCGGATTTGTTGCTTGTACTTTAACCCAATTTAAGGAATTGATAGTTGCATCCTTATCGTCAACATATTTAGGTAAAATACCATGTTGCCAAGATGATTTTGCATAACCTACATTTGATGTTAGTAATAAAAATTGATCCGCTTCCTTATGACGTTTGATACGTGTGACACAATGTCCAGGGCTATGTCCTGGCGTATGGATAAATTCCACAGTACCGTCGTTAAATAAATCATAAGATTTACCGGTAGGGCCGATGCCTTTATGTTCTAGAGGAAAAGTATCAATAGGAATGTTTTGGCACATACCTAATTCATAATTATTATTGTTATTTGCAGCAGACCATTCTTCATCACTGACCATAATATGATGAGCCTGTGCCACATGTGGTAAACCTGAGACGTGGTCATTATGTAAATGACTTAAGATGACATAATCTACATCAGTTATTTGGTAGCCTAGTTTAGCAAGATGTTCATGAACTGCTTGTCCTTTAGGTAAAATAGCTTTCTGAGAAAGTGAAGCTGCATTTTTTGAATAATTGGGTTGGCGATTTGATTCATGCCATCCTGTATCTATCAATACAAGTCCTTTAGGATGTTCGATTAAGTAAATAGAAACGGGTAAACAAATGTGCTTACTTCGTGTTTGAATAAAACCACTCCAAGAAATTGGTAGATTTTTTTTATGATTAAAAGGTAAAGCCGAGTCAACAATAACTGATCCTGTATGTAATATATGTACATTAATATTACGTGTCATTGATTGTAAACCTCCAAATTTAGGCGTGCATGGCCTTTGTATTTAAATATAAGTTATTATAGTAATTGTGAAATGAAATATATTGAATTTAAATTAATCTTTTATTTTATAATAAAGATGGTAAGAACTTTATCTTAATAAAATAAATGTGTCAAATGTATCGTAAGTAAAAATAAAGTGCTTTTTGTGTTAAATTATAAATGTGAAAGAAACATAGACATTGGGGGAAATGATGATGAATGTTAAATCAGCGTGGTTAAATTTACCTGTAGTCAATTTGGAAGCGAGTGAAGATTTTTATCAACAAATCGGCTTTGAAATTAAAAAATCGGATGACATGATGGATAAGATGAGAGGTATTGCTACATTAGATAACACGGTCATTATGCTTATCGAAACGAAACAATTTAAAAAAGTGTCACGATTATCAAAAATTGGTAATAACGAAGCATTAATATCACTATCATTAAATACTAAAGCTGAAGTTGATCAACTGTTAGATTTAGTAGAAAGTGCGAATGGCACAGTGATAGAAAGAGGCACGATGCATGAAGGGTTCTATGGGGGATTATTTAGCGACATAGACGGTCATTTATATAATATTATTACAATGTAGGTCGCAAAGCGTTAAATTGAAATACTAAGATGTTGGAGGCAGGTAAAATGGTTAAAGCGATTGCTGTAGACAAAGATGGAACGTTAATGAGGTCTGATCACACTTTGGACGAATTATACTTTGAACAATTGTTCCAAACAATGATGAAGCAAGACATAAAATTTATCGTTGCGAGTGGAAATCAATATGCACAATTAAAGTCATTGTTTCCTGACAAAGTAAATGATATTACATTTGTAGCTGAAAATGGCGCCGTGACTTATTATCAAGACGAAATTCTAGATGCAAATTACTTTGATAAGACAGTATTACAACAGATTTTAGGCGATATCATTGATAAGCATAAAGTAACTGATTTGATATTAAGTGGTATACGTACTGCATATGTATTACCAAATGTGACAGAGGATTTTACGGCGTATTTTAATCATTATTATTATGATGTTCAACAGGTTAAACACTTTGATGATATTAGCGATGATGATTTTGTAAAGGTAGCAATGCGCATCAAAGACACAACGGTATTAGAACAAGTGAAAGCGGACTTAGAAGCACAGTACCCTCAATATTTAAGGGCAGTGACTAGTGGTAATGACAGTCTAGATTTGATTTTGCCGGATGTAAATAAGGGAGTAGCTATCCAGTCATTATTAGCACGTTGGGGGATAGACGAAGAAGATTTACTAGCCTTTGGTGATGCCGATAATGATATTGAAATGCTCAGTTTGACGCCTCACAGTTATGCCATGGCGGAGTGTAGTGAGTCATTAGCCTCTGTAGCCAACCACAGAGCACCGTCAAATAATGATTCTGGTGTATTAAAGGTGATTGAGCACTTTATAACTTCATGATAATTAAAAAGAGGTTGTATCCATTTACAATATAGTATTGTATTTGGTACAACCTCTTAATATTTTATTTAATAATTAACACTGGAATGTGTGCATGGTTGGCAATTTTATGTGTGACATTACCAAGTACATTCTTAATATCTGCTTTTGCACGTTTATTACTCATGACGATAATTTCATAATCGTGTTCTTCTATTTCTTCTAAAATGGTATTTCGAATATGACCCGTACCGAATTTTACAGTCACATTCAAGTCTAATTTTTCTAAGTCATCAATAAAGGGTTGGATTTCTTTCCCTTTAGATTCGGCTAATTGTTCAAAATGAATGTCATTGTATCTAACAGATGTTTGGAGTTCACTTTCTGAGATAACATTGAACACTGTGATCTCAGCTTCTTGTGAACCAGATGTTAGACGGACTAATTCTTGAGGCACATTGTTAAACGTGTTATCGAAGTCATAGGCTACTAATATTTTTTTATACATAATAGCACCTCCCTTAATATATGCATACCCTAATTAAGTAAAGCTAAAATTTTATTTATTAATTATCAACTTGAAATTTTAAAAGATTCTCACTGATTGTGATTTATGCATCTAATCCAATGATGTCTTTAAGGTTTTGGTAACCATTTTTATTAAGGTATTGTGCTAGTGCTTTATTTAATTTACTAGTAAGCCCTGGTCCTTCAAATACTAATGCGCTATATATTTGAACAAGTGATGCGCCGCTTCTTAACATTGTAATCACATCTTCAACTGTGAAAATACCACCTGTTCCAATGATTGTAAATGTACCATTTGTTTCCTTGTAAGCATGTTTGATGAGTTCAATGTTACGTTCGAATAATGGGCGACCGCTTAATCCTCCTGTTTCAATACGATTTTCAGATTTTAATCCGTCCCGTTGTTGCGTCGTATTAGCTAAAATAATACCATCAAAGGTCTTGGTAATTGGTGGTAACATATGTCCTAAACTAGTTAGATCTAAATCGGAAGTTAACTTTATAAATATTGGGACAGTGATGTCATTTTCTACTTTAAATGATTGTATTGCTGTGCAAAGCTGTGAAAATTCACTTTCATCATGGAATTTCTGTAAATTTTCAGTGTTAGGTGAGCTGATATTTACTGTGTAGAATGTGACATCATTTTTAAAGGTATCAAGCACCTTTATATAATCTTGATAACGATCTTCGTAAGGGGTACTTTTATTAACGCCAACATTTAAGCCTACTGGAATGTTATAACTATATTTACGTAAATTACTAAGTGCCTTATTCATTCCAAGGTTATTGAAACCCATTCTGTTTATTAACGCTTGGTCTTCTACTAGACGGTACATACGTGGTTTAGGATTACCAGGCTGTGGTTTTGGTGTAATACCACCGAGTTCGATTGAGCCAAACCCTGCATATTCTAAGGCTTTTGGAACTTCGCATGATTTATCGAAACCTGCTGCAAGACCAATCGGATTAGGGAAACGAACACCTGACAATTCTTGTGTGAGAATATCATTCTCATAATGGAAGAATTGTTTGATTATAGGTAATGTTTTAGGATATCTTTGGACAAATTTTAAGGCATCGATTGTCATACCATGTGCTTGTTCGGGATCGTACTTGAATAAGATAGGCTTGATTAATTTGTACATGAAATTTTCGCTCCATTTTTTAATTTTGTAATTAACTTAATTATAAAAAACAATCAGCTAAGAAAAAAGAGATAACACATTTGAATCTCATACTTATCTTGAAAGTATTGTCTTTAATAGACTAGCATTTTAGAAGGTTTATGCCTAGAGTGAATCACTGAAATTATAATTGAGGAATGCTTAAAGTGGTATCGACATGGATATAATATGAAAGACAAGTATGTTATTTTGGAGTGATAAATATTGGAAACTAAATGGAAAGAACAATTACCAATAACAGGTATTAAAGCTATTACCCCTGTAAGTGGTGGGGATGTAAATGAAGCTTTCCGAATAGAGAGTGAAGACGGGGTATATTTTTTATTGGTGCAACGTAATAAGTCTGAATCATTTTATGCGGCTGAGATTGAAGGATTAAATCTTTTTGAAGCTGCAAACGTGACAGCACCTAGAGTTATAGATAGTGGAGAAATAGCAGGTGATGCTTACTTGATATTATCATTCTTACATGAAGGGACTAAAGGTAGTCAACGTCAATTAGGTGAGCTTGTTGCAAAACTGCATAGTCAACATGAACCAGAAGGAAGATTTGGGTTTGATTTACCTTACCAAGGTGGAGATATTTCTTTCGACAATAATTGGTCTGATAATTGGACTACGATATTTGTTGAACGACGTCTAGATCATTTAGTTGAAACTTTATTGAAAAATGACCAATGGACGCTTGATGACAAAAAACGTTATGAGCAGGTGCGTAAGATTATTGTAGATGCATTGTCTAATCATAAGAGTAAGCCATCATTATTACATGGTGATTTATGGGGTGGCAACTATATGTTTTTAGAGGACGGGACACCAGCATTGTTTGATCCTGCACCACTATATGGTGATAGAGAGTTTGATTTAGGCATTACTACTGTATTTGGAGGATTTACGCAAGATTTCTATGATGCATATGAGCGACATTATCCAATGGCAAAGGGTGCAGAACAACGATTGGAATTCTACCGTTTATATTTATTGATGGTACATTTAGTAAAATTTGGAGGACTCTATGCACGTAGCGTAGATCAATCTATCTCTAAAATACTAGCCGATGCTAAATAGTGTTATGAATTGATACAAAATATGATACTTGATGAATGCAGTGTTGCAATATCGAAAAATTAAATAGTTGTCTTATTAAGCAATTTGATTAAAGTAAAAATGTCATTTTCTATTCTAATAATAGAGAGTGACATTTTTTATTATGGGAAAATTTACATTGTACGTACTATACAATCCAATATTGTCTAAGAATGAAGTTTATTTAGGGCTTAATTATTCATGTGTTTCACAAGTCATTTTCTGAAACGGCTAATGATGTGTTGAATAATATTGATGAATTTATATTAAAAGAAAATTACTATTTAATTAGAAATTTGTTATTTTTTAATTTATATTTGTTATACTGATAACAAGTTGTAAAAATAAATATTATATTAAGTGTAATAAAGATGTTTGCATTGTATTATTTAAGGTATTCATCCTTTGAGACGAGTAGAAATGGTGTAAATGATGTATTACGTACTGTTGAAAATGATTTGAGATGTTGTTTGTCTGCAATAAATTGTCTCGAATCAATAGATACATAGTGAGCGTATTATGTGAGAAGAAATCCTTTGAGAATCGAATAGTATGAAGAAGATATTGAAACATAGGGGGCTAAAAATTGAGTACATCTAATAAACTGTTATTCAACCGTACTTATATGTTAATGTTATTGGCAGGCATCTTTGCTATGGTTGGTTTCAGTACAATTTTAACGACAATAACCTGGTATGCTGTAAAGGAATTACAATCGTCGATGGCATTAGGTTATATATTAGTTTCAGCCACAGTACCCAGGTTGATTATGATGACATTTAGCGGTATGGTTGCTGATAAATTTAAGAAAACAACTGTTATGTATTATTCAAATATTGCAGAATGTTTGGTACTTGTGATTTTGTATTTTTTAATTATAAATCAACAACTATCACTGATTCCGCTAATGATCTTAGCAGCATGTTTTGGAATGTTGGACGCCTTCTTTGGACCAGCAAGTACATCATTAATACCTAAGGTAGTCACGCAAGCGCAATTACAGCGTGCCAATTCATTATTCCAAGGTGGGACTCAAATTTCCTTTATATTTGGACCTATTATTGCCGGTGTAATTATGGAACATTATTCAATTGCGACAAGCTTTTATATTTCTTTAATATTTGTATTTTTATCTGCTATATTCGTCTTTCCTTATTTTATTGATGAAGCGGATGTTAAAGAACGTTCTGATAATACACCAATCAAAGATATTGTCGAAGGTTTTCGTTATGTTAAGTCATCCCGTTTTTTAATTACAGGGATTATTATTTTGATTACTGCCAATTTCTTTGGACTAGGTGCGTTAAGTGTTGGGATTCCGATTATAGTAGAATCACTTGGTGGCACACCGATTAATTTAACGTATTTGCAGTCTAGTTTAGGTGTGGGGATGTTGGTAGGAACAGGATTGCTTAGTATTATTACGTTCCAAAAGGGACGAGGTAAGTTGACGATATTTACATTGTTGATCATGATTGTGCTATTGATTATCTTCACGCAAGTTACGACATTGATATTACAAATGCTGTTACTTCTCCTCATTGGTGTTACTTATACCTTTGTTTACATTCCATTTATTACAATGGCACAAGAATTTACAGATGAACAAGTAACTGGAAGAGTGATGAGTTTAATATTCCTTGCTATGACAGGGTTTGATCCAATTTCTTATGTAGTGATCTCAGGTCTGAATACAATGGATATTTCAATATTTAATGTTCTTGCAATTTCTGCATTTTCTAGCTTATTTGTATGGGTATTAATTCTTTTTAATTCTAAAAATTATAGACAGCTTAATTAAGTATTTAAAAGTTGGGACATAATTTCCAGAAAAATAGCACTCAGATGATTCAATTTATCTGAGTGCTTTTTTATTATTCATATTTCGCATTGTTGGCTCGCTTTCCTAGGGGCCAGCTTCAGCCTGTAGTCTTCAGCTTGTCCTGTAAGTGTTGATATATCAATCATTAAATAAATAATACTTAAGCTGTTGGTTTATTATTCATATTTCGTATTGTTGGCTCGCTTTCCTAGGGGCCAGCTTCAGCCTGTAGTCTTCAGCTTGTCCTGTTCCCTCAGGAGTCTCGCCAAAATACGTAGAAAACATAAGTGACTGTTACAGTAACAGTCATAAAAAAAGACAATTTCTATATTACTTCAATAGAAATTGCCTACTTCAATTATTTAAACACTTTACGTTCTATACGCTTGTGCTATGGCTAATTCAAATCTAATGTTCCCATTTCTTTTCTAAGTTTATAAACTTTATCAGGTGTCACATCTTCACCTAATGGATCTACAACTTTTAATGTTGAAAAGGTATTGATGACTTGTCCTCGAATCATTTTAAGGTATTCTTGTCTCAATGTTTGTTGTTCTTGTTTTTCTGTTGTTGTTAGTCCTTGTACTTTTTCTTTATTTGCTAACATATTAATTCTGTCCAATAATTTCATTTTTCTGTACCTCCTTGGTTATATGTGGTGGGAAATAGGGGATAATTTCTTTTCCTATTTCTTGTAACATATCTTCGTATGTTCTATTTGCCGATTTTAAGTTTAAAATGATGTGATTTGTTCCGATCCGTTCATAGGCGCTTAATATATTTAATAAAGTCTTACTCCCCAGTCGATATCCACCCTTAATTGGTGAAACAAGTTCATTTGGATTATTTGATAAATCGATGACGAGGGGATGCATAAATGGTTTGAATTTGTTGTTATCATGCCACTGTTCAAGTAGTTTCTTTTGCGCTTGAAAGGCTTGTGGATAGAATAACCACCCATCCATATGCTGTTTAATCCAGTCTATGCTTTGTTTGGCATAACCAGTAGCAAACACTGGGATTTGTTGGTGTTTGGGTAATATTTGTAAACCAGAATCTTCAGTTAGTTGGAATTTTGTATCTGATAAGTCTGGTGAGTGTGATTGCCATAATGCCTTTACAGCGTATATCGTTTGTTGATATCGTTCTGATAATTGATTTGTCTCTACATTGAATGCTGGAAATTCAAATTGTCTATCTCCTGTTGCCATGCCGAGTAACAAGCGTTCATTAGAAATTAAATCTAATGAGGTAGTTGCTTTAGCTATATGAATAGGATGTCTTAACGTCGCAACAATACTAGCAGTACCTAATGCAATGTTTGAAGTTCGACTACTTATATAAGTCAAAAATACAAATGGGTCATAATTTGTGGTTATAGGACCTAACTTAGGACTATAGAGTGGACTATCTCTAACGAATAAACTAGTGAACCCAAGTGTTTCGGCATATTTTGCTAAGTCTCCTTGTTCAGAAAATGATAATGCATTATGCTCGGCATTATCAAAAGGCATCATTAACCCAAGCGTTAAATGTTGTGCTTTAAAAGCGTAATAAAATCCGCTGTGTGATTGTATTGTTGAAATATTAATCCCTCCTTTTCTTTATACTAAGCAACAGTTATTAATTAAGTAACACCTGTTGTCTAGATAAGATTGTATGACCATTCTGTGCATAATGCAAACGACAAATTGTTTAATTTATTGGATAAGCAACAATTTGTGCAATGTGTTGTCAAAACATCATCATTACGATATAAAGCATTTATATTTTTTAGAATAAAGTTGCTTAACGAATATTAATTTTAGACATTTTTATTATTATTTGATTATTTTTCTGAATTTCTTTAAATTGAAGAAGACAAATATTATTTTTGGAGGTAATTTATGTTTTTGAGAAAAGTATTAAGTAGTATTACTTTGTCACTAGCTTTAATTTTAGCAATAGCACCATTTAGTAGTTTTGCCAGTTCAGATGAACAAGGAAATAATGAAGAGATTCAAGGCTCGCATGATACAGCTCAACAAAATGAAAATACTGCTAACCAATCGCCAGAAATATCACAAAAAGTTATATTGCCAAATGAAGATAGAAAACAAATAGATAATACAACGAGTGGTCATTACCAATCTATCGGTTATATTAGTATGGGAGACAGTATTGCTACTGGTGTTGTAGTTGGTAAAAACACTGTACTAACAAATAAACACGTAGCAAACCTTTCTGACGGTAATATGCAATTTTCACCAGCAGCAAAGGATGAAAATACATTCCCGTATGGGACATTTACAGAAAAAGATATTAAACCATATCCAGGTGACGCAGATTTAGTCGTTGTTCATTTTAATCCTAACAGTAAGGGACAAACAGTTGGTGAAGTAGTACAACCAGCTACTTTAAAGGACGCTGCAGCGACATCAAAAGGAGATCCTATGACAGTGACAGGTTATCCTGGTGATAAACCTTTAGCGACAATGTGGGAAAGTACAGGAAAGATTATAGGTAATCAAGGTACAGAGTTAACTTATGATGCAAGTACTTTCGGAGGAAATTCAGGATCACCAGTATTTGATAGCAATAATCAATTAATCGGATTACATCACGGTGGTGTTGAAGGTGAAAGTAATAATGCAGTTGCTATAACTGGAGATGTATTGAAGTTTATTAATGACAATAATGAATAGTACATATTGTGAGTAATTAAATTTCAGGAATAACAAAAACTCCCTAATTGTTAAGTGGAAAGGTAGGATGTGTTTGTAAACACTGTACCCCTTTTCAACTCAACTTAGGGAGTTTACTTTAATATGCTAGATGATTCACTAAAAAAGGTAATGATTTTTTTATATAGTCTTCTGCGGAAACGGTGCTAGTTTCAAACCAATGTTTCGCAATACCGTATAATCCCCAAGCAAGAAACCTCGCACTAGATGCAAGCATTTCACGATCTTGATTTGGGTTGCTATCTTCAATTAATGTAAGAAAGATATCTTCTAATTCTTCTTTGACACGTTTCTCAACAACTTCTCCATATGCTTTACTATTTAACTTACATTCATTATGTGTTTCCTCAATATAGCTAGTTATTTTAATAAAGAGCGTGTGTAAAGTGGATTCATCTAATTTCTCAGCAATATCTAATGTTTCATTTAGATTATTGAGTATTGTCTCAGAAATAGTGTAATCCATGATGTCATATTTATCATAAAAATGCGCGTAAAATGTTGCTCTGTTCACTGTAGCTCGATCGGTAATATCCTTCACGGTAATGGCATGTATTTTTTTCTCTTTAGCAATTTCACGAAATGCGTTCATCAACAGACTTTTCGTTCTTGATACACGTGGATCTGTATATGTGGTTGGCATTACTTGTGCATCTCCTCTACTTAATACTTTATTATAAGCATATAAATTATCTATGCTAGTTAAAATTATGTCAACGTGAATAATTGATATGGTGTTAAGATCTAGTTAATTAAAAGTGGTGTAGTCCTACATAAACAGTCTGATTTTATATGAAACGAATACAGAATTAATTAACGTCTGCTTGCTTTTCCTTAATAAAGGTACTCATAAAACTATAAATACAAATACCTAGTGTGATCAAGACAATACCAATAAGACTAATCATGTCTGGTAGTGGAAGGCCCAAGAAGAGCATTTCTCCTATTAAGGTAAAGATAATTTCTGTAGCCTGCGTAGATTCAACTGCTGCCAGGGTAGCTTGGTTATCCTTGACCATATTTGTAGCATAGAAAAATAAAGCGGTCGCAATGATACCTGAAAAAATAGCTACTGAAAAGGTTTGTAAGACCTGACTTGAAGAGGGTAACCCATTTGTTAAGACGCCAATTAAAAATATGATGGTCCAGATTGGCAGTGTAACAAAGGTCATCCCGTAGATACGTTCAATCGTAGTGAGTTCATTGTCAACGAGTTCCATCATTTTACGATTACCCAAAGGATAACAAAAGGCAGCTAGAACCAATGGTACAACGGACAAAATAAATGTTTGAGTTTGTATATTAGAAATTTGTGGAATTTGTATTAATATCACGCCAAAAATCATAATACTTGAAGTTGCAAGTGATCGCCAAGATATATGTTCTCTAACCTTTATAATTTGATTATTATATTCGATGAGTTCGTAGAATAATGGTGCTAATAATAAGCCACAAATAATTGTTAATTGCCACGTTGCTGAAATGAGCCACCCTGGGCTAAAGTTTGATACGAAAGTGATAGGTATGTAAAAGAAGACAAATCCCAAGGTGCTCCAAATGAGCCAATAGATGTAGTGCGCTTTAATATGTTTGATAATAACGTTGTGACGTTTTTGTATCCAGACAAATATAAAAAGAAATGGAAACATGAATATAAAGCGTAAAGATGAACTGAAAAGCCAGCTACCACCTGAATCTGACATTGCATGATTTAAGATAAAGGTAACAGAGAAAAACATTGCCCCCAAAATGCCAATTAATATTGCTTTCATGTTATTCCACCTTCCTAAAAATTTTTTAATAATTTTAATTTAACAGTTTTTTAAATATTGGCAAGGGTAAACTATTATTGTATATTGTTGTATTTTTTAATCATTAACAATAATAAAAACCTAATATGTTAGGAGAAATTAGATACTCTGAATGGGACATAGTATGATTAAAGAGTATAATTTCAAATTTAAGGGGTTGGAATTATGGCTGATCAACTAAAGAGAGAATTAAGTAACAGACATATTCAATTGATTGCAATTGGGGGAGCAATCGGTACAGGTTTATTTCTAGGTGCAGGACAGTCGATTCATTTAGCTGGTCCGTCTATATTATTGACTTACATAATTGTTGGATTTGCATTGTTTATGTTTATGAGAGCGATGGGAGAGATGTTGCTTTCTGATACGAAATTTAATTCATTCGCAGATATTACAAATGAATATGTAGGTTCACTTGCGGGTTTCATTACAGGTTGGACATATTGGTTAACATGGATTATCTCTGGTATGGCAGAGGTTACAGCGGTGGCGAAATATGTATCTTTTTGGTTTCCACAAATTCCCAATTGGCTATCGGCTTTTTTGTGCGTACTCCTATTGATGTATTTCAATTTATTGAGTACACGATTATTTGGTGAACTAGAATTCTGGTTTGCATTGATTAAAGTAGGTACGATTATCGCGTTGATTATTGTGGGATTGGCCATGGTTATCATGGCTTACCAAACACCGTATGGTACATCTTCATTTTCTAACATATATGCACATGGTGGATTGTTTCCAAATGGTGCTGCTGGTTTCTTTATGTCTTTCCAAATGGCGATATTTTCCTTTTTAGGAATTGAGATGATTGGTATCACTGCAGGAGAAACTAAGAATCCACATAAGACACTTCCTAAGGCAATCAACAGTGTGCCCTTTAGAATTTTATTGTTCTACATTGGGGCAATTGCTATTATTATTTCAATTGTGCCATGGAATAAACTTGATCCAGAGGATAGTCCGTTTGTTAAATTATTTGCGCTTGTAGGTATACCATTTGCAGCAGGAATCATCAACTTTGTGGTATTGACTGCAGCAGCCTCAGCTTGTAACAGTGGCATATTTGCTAATAGTAGGACGTTATTTGGCTTGGCAGATAGACAACAAGCACCACCAAGTTTTCAGGTAACAAATAAGAAAGGTGTACCGATCACTGCGATTTTAATTACAAGTTCATTTTTATTTATTGCAGTGTTATTGAATTATTTTATTCCTAATGCGACAACCGTCTTTGTCTATATTAGTACTGTATCAACAGTGTTGAATATATTTTTATGGACCTTAATTACCATTGCATACTATAGATATACAAAGCAAAGACCTGATCTGCATGAGCGAAGTAATTTTAAATTACCAGGTGGTAGTAAAATGGCAGTGTGTATCATCGTATTCTTTATCTTTATATTTGGTATTTTATTGGTGAATCCGGAGACTAGAATCGGTGTGTTATTAGCGCCATTATGGTTGATAGTCCTAGCATTGATGTATCGACAATATAAAAAGCATACACGACAAAGATGATGCCTCAAGTTTGAAATCGTACGATATAATCCTGTGATTTGGAGTGAAGGAAAATGACTAAAAAAATTATTATGGATTGTGATCCGGGCCATGATGATGCAATTGCATTAATACTTGCAGGAGCCAAACAAAGTCCATTAGATATCATAGCAGTTACGACTGTTGCAGGTAACCAATCTGTTGAAAAGAATACTAATAATGCTTTAAATGTATTGGATATTATGGGCCGGTTAGACATTGAAGTGTCTGTTGGTGCATCTCGTCCGTTAATAAAAGATGCGTCATTTGCATCAGAGATACATGGTGAGACTGGATTAGACGGACCCAATTTACCTAAAGTACCTGCATTAAAGCCGACGACTATGCATGCTGTAGATACAATAATTGAAAAAGTGAGCCACAGTGATACCAAAGTGACTATTGTAGCGACGGGACCATTAACAAATATTGCTATGGCAATGAATAAGGAACCTAATATTGTACAAAATATCGAATCTATTACAATTATGGGGGGCGGTACATTCGGTAACTGGACACCAACAGCAGAATTTAATATTTGGGTTGATGCCGAAGCGGCGAAACGTGTATTTGAAAGTGGTGTGATGATTAATGTGTTCGGTCTAGATGTCACACATCAAGTGCTGGCAACAGATGAAATTATCTCACGCTTTAAAGGTATTGATAATGAAATTGCCCGCTTTGTTGTTGAGCTACTTGAATTTTTCAAATCCACATATAAGACACATTTCAATATGGATGGTGGACCCATACATGATGCTTGTACAATTTTATATTTATTGCAACCCGAATTATTTACGATGCAATACACGAGAATCGATATTGAGTGTCAAAGTGATTTAACTTATGGCACAATGTCGGTAGATTTAAATGATATTACACAAAAGGAAAAAAACGCCAATTTTGCGATAGCTGTTGATGTAAATGACTTGTGGGATTTAGTTGAAAATATTTTACAAAGTTACAATAAATTATAATAAATGCGCTATTGTTAGATTAATCACTAGATTAAAGATGATGAGACAGAGCTTTATAAAACGATTCCTCCAATGGAAATGGTTTTATAAAGCTTTTTATTTATGCTGTTATTTGGTAGATACATCATTGCAGCATATAGATATATTATTTTTATGTGAGCGTTGTGTAAACGAATTATTCGCATTCATGTTGATGAGTGCGTATACTAATTACACAAATTTATTATTTAAGAGGTGTTACCTTTATTGAAGAAATTATTAAAATACTTAGCTATTTGTATCGTGATTGTAGGAGCGATAGTATTTTTTGTACAATATAATGAAGAAATTAAACAAACCGTGACTAAATTATATACTAATCAAAGTCATGAACCAGAAGAGTCAAATAATGACTTTGAAGCACTATTTAATCGTAGTAGAGAAACAGAAACTTTTGGTGAATATCAATATAGTGATTTCGATGGTAAACATTATGGCATTGACTACGATTTACCTGAAGATACACCAGTTAAAGCAGTGACCGATGGCGTTGTGACGAGAACCTTTAATAATAAATTAGGTGGAAAAGTCATACAAATTCAAGAAGATAATGGTAGATATCATCAATGGTATATGCATTTGAATACATTTAAAGTAGCGAAAGGTGAACGTGTGAATGCAGGTGACACCATTGCGCTCTCTGGTAATACTGGTGAGCAAACGACAGGTTCGCATCTTCATTTTCAAAGAATGAAAGATGGGGTGGGCAATCAATTTGCAATAGACCCCAAATCTTTCATAGATAAATTACCTAACGGCGAAAAGAGTTTGTATGAATTGTAACCGACTGAATGGGTTGTATTGTAATGTAGTATACGCTACCGATAGGATTGTGAATATATATGCTAAGATAATGCCTTGAAGCGTATTAGCTCAATAAAGATTGAAGTACAACGGCTTGATTATGTTGAGTATCTTTGGCGCCGAATAACAAGACGACCGGTTTATCACTTTCATCAACCCATTGTTTTAATTGTTTAAATGCTTTAGCTTGGTCGTCATTATCAGTTAATTCTTGTTGGTATTTCGATTTGAACTCTGTGAATTTTTCTGCATCGTGATCGAACCATTTTCTTAACTCTGTAGAAGGTCCAATATCCTTTAACCAATGGTCGATCTTAGCTTGTTCTTTAGAGATGCCTCTTGGCCATACACGATCTACTAATATGCGTAATCCAGTTACTTGTTGATTTTCACTTTCATCATAAATACGTTGAGTCTTGATTGACATTAAAATCACTCCTGTTTTAAATATATATCACTTTCATCATTGCCAATAGCTGTAAATTAAAAACATCGTAGTTTGAAGTTATTTTTTAGAAAAAGGGTAAAATAAAGAAAAACAGGAGGTTTTATGATGAATAAGTTTGATCATGTGCAGCCACCGAAAACGTATCAATATAGAACGAATAATGTGTTAATCAGAAATAGTTTCCAATTTCAGTGTGATAATAGAATTTATTTTTCTGAAACATTGCATAAAGATTTAAAAAATCAGCTATATCGTTTTAATGTAGAGATATTATCACCTATTGATGATTATGGGTTGGCATTAGATTTTAATGTTGTAGACAAATTATATGATGAACACATTAAACCTTTTTTAGCAAATCAGTTATTAAATGACACATTACCAGCTATGAATACGACTGCAGAAAATATTGCGTTTTGGATTTGGGAACAGTTTGAGCAATACCTTCCAAATGGAAATACACTTTATAAATTAGAGTTTTACGAAAACGATCGCCAAGGGCTTGTATTGACTGAAGCATTCATGCAGTAACATGAAGTAGATTTAGCGTATCGTTTTCAAAATATGATGGAATTTATAGATAATGCAAAATTAAATGACTAAAACAAAAATTAATATTCTGAAAATTTGGAAAATATGGTATATTAAGTACCTACTACAACTAAGGAGGAACTTCTATGATCAAGGTAAGTCCAAAACAGTTTATTAATAATGTATTATCAGGCGTGGCAATCGCTATTGTGGCCGGACTGATACCGAATGCAATTTTAGGAGAATTATTTAAGGTTTTTGCACCGAAATATCCCATCTTTCAAACGTTATTGCAAATTGTTGAAAGTATACAATTTACAGTACCAATCTTGGTAGGTGCATTAATAGCAATGCGATTTAAATTATCACCTTTAGCGACAGCCGTAGTAGCAAGTTCGGCATTTATTGGTAGTGGTGTTGCGCAATTTAAATCAGGTACATGGGTATTAATGGGTGTAGGTGATTTAATTAACACGATGATAACTGCAGCTATTGCAGTGTTTATTATATTAGTGATTGGTGAGCGTTTTGGTAGTCTCACGTTAATCATATTACCAACTTTTGTTGGAGTTATTGCAAGTTTGTTAGGTGTTTTATTGTTACCTTATGTGAAAATGATTACCACAGGTATAGGGAATTTGGTGAATTCATTTACAGAACTGCAACCTATTTTAATGTCTATGTTAATCGCACTTGTATTTAGTTTTATTATTATTTCACCTATATCAACCGTTGCAACTGCATTAGCAATAGGTATTAGTGGTTTAGCTGCTGGTTCAGCTTCACTTGGAATAGTGGCATGTGAAGCAGTACTTGTTGCTGGAACTGTTAAGATCAATAGAGCAGGTGTGCCGATTACTATATTTTTAGGTGGCGTTAAAATGATGATTCCTAATATGGTGCGTCATCCTATCATATTATTGCCTATTTTTACTACTGCTTTAGTCACAGGTTTTGCCGGAGCACTTATCGGCATTGGCGGTACTAAAGAATCTGCTGGATTTGGTATTATTGGACTAGTCGGTCCAATTAGTGCATTTAGGTTTATGGAACATTCACCACTATTGAGCCTGTTGATGGTATTTATTGCATTTTTTGTAGTGCCATTTACAATTGGTTATATTATTAATACCTTCTATATGAAAGTATTGAAATTATATGATCGAGATATTTTTAAATTCTTAGCATAATGAAAATAATTTAAAATACAGCTTAATAAAGTTAACAATTAATTGAGTCGTCTACAGGAGTAATAAAACCTGTAGACGATTTTTTCGGTAAAATTAAAGTTGAATACCGTCATGAAAGTAATAGATAGTTAGCGATTGAATTTTCAGAAAAAACAAAAATTACAAGTTTTGCCCCAATAAATATATTTTTTAACGGTTTATATTATTACAAAAGTATTACAGAAAGGATACTTGTAATAATTCAGAAAATAGTCTTAATGTGAAAAAAGTAGTAAATTACACTGTTATAACAACATTTTACATTAAATGTTAGCGTTATCTTTGATAGTTTATGCGTAACAAAACAAAACAAAAAGATTGCAATGTTACATAATGAGCTTGCTTTTGTAAAGTTTTGTTATATACATGTAATATAAAAACGAGAAATTTATGGTATATTATTTGTGGTCAAAAAATTAGACATAAATTTTAAACAATATTAGCAGATACGATAATTTTATTAACGAAAATATAATTTACTTTTAGAAAAGAATTAAATTTGGAGGATTTTTTTATTATGAAGAAAACAATTTTAGCATCATCTTTAGCAGTAGCATTAGGTGTAACTGGATACGCAACTCAAGCAGATCAAAATCAAGCGCACGCTTCTGAGCAAAACATCGACAAAGCACACTTAGCAGAATTAGCTCAAAACAACGCTTCAGAATTAAACGAAAAACCATTACACGCTGGTGCTTACCACTATGACTTCGTATTAGGCGGATTCGAATATAAATTTGATTCAGATGGTCAATCATGGTCTTGGAGCTATGACGTTGCAGGTTCACAAAGTGCATCTACAAACGTTTCATCAAACTCAGCTCAACAAGATGTAAGTGCACAAGCATCTACAAACACTAACGAAAAATCATCTAACGAAGTAAGTTCACAACAACAATCAAGCAATGTAGAAGTTCAAGCAGTTGAAGCTCCTAAAGCTTCTTCAAACTCAAACGTTCAAACTGCTCAAACAAGCACTGCAACTAAAGCATACGAAGCTGCAAAAACACAAGCTGCTTCAACTGGTGGATCAGTTAAAGCTCAATTCTTAGCTGCTGGTGGTACTGAAGCTATGTGGAATACTATCGTATTACCTGAGTCAAGCGGTAACCCAAATGCTGTTAACGAATTAGGATACAGAGGTTTAGGTCAAACTAAAGAATCTTGGGGAACTGGTTCAGTTGCTACTCAAACTCAAGGTATGATCAACTATGCTAAAGAACGTTATGGTTCAATCGAAGCTGCATTAGCTTTCCGTTCAGCTAATAACTGGTGGTAAGATTTAATTAAATAATTAAATGATTCAACACTATATATAGAGCGACTCTTTAGAGTCGTTCTTTTTTTACATTGACAAGTTTGAATATTCTGATAAAATAATTAGTAATTTAATATGAAGCAACTTATCTAGAGAAGTTGAGGGAATTGGCCCGATGATACTTCAGCAACAGACGTGATTGACGTACTGTGCTAAATCCAACAAGCAATATTTGTCTTGAGAGATAGGTGACATATGATATGACTATATGCCGCTGAACTTCGGTATATAGTTTTTTATTTAAGGAGGGCAGTTTTATGGTAATGTCAGAAAGATTATCTCAGATACCTGACAGCTATTTTGGGAAGACAATGGGACAAAAAGTAGAACATGGCCCCTTACCATTAATTAATATGGCAGTGGGTATACCTGATGGAGAAACACCTAAGGGCATTTTAGATTGTTTTAGTAAAGCAATACATATACCAGAGAACCAAAAATATGGTGCATTTCATGGAAAAGATACCTTTAAACAAGCGATAGTTGATTTTTATCAACGTCAATATCAAGTAGCGTTAGATAAAGAAGATGAAGTATGTATTTTATATGGAACAAAAAATGGTTTAGTTAATTTACCGCAGTGTATTGTTAATCCAGGAGAAAATGTGTTGTTGCCTGACCCAGGATATACAGATTATTTAGCTGGCGTAAAATTGGCTGATGCAATTCCGGTACCACTGGTATTGAATTCTCCGGATTATTTACCTGAATGGGATAAGGTGGCACAGTCAGTCTTAGATAATACTAAATTGATATATTTAACTTATCCAAATAATCCTACGGGATCAGTTGCGACACAAAATGTATTTGATGAAGCTATAAAGCGTTTTAAGGGGACAAAAACTAAAATTGTTCATGATTTTGCATATAGTGCCTTTGGTTTTGATCATAAAAACCCGAGTATATTGCAATCACCACAAGCCAAAGATGTAGCGATTGAAATATTTTCACTATCTAAGGGCTATAATATGTCAGGATTTAGAGTTGGTTTTGCAGTAGGTAATAAAGAGGTGATTCAGGCGCTCAAAAAATTCCAAACACACACACATGCAGGCATGTTTGGTGCGTTACAAGATGCTGCAACATACGCTTTAAATCATTATGATACATTTTTAGAGGAACAAAGTGCTACCTTTAAACGCAGGAGAGATCTTTTTGAAGCAAAATTGGCTGAAAAACACATTCCATTTGAACCAATGAAGGGTGGTATATTTTTATGGTTAGCTACTCCGGAAGGTTATGATGGTGAGCAATTTGTTAAGTATTTATTAGAGGAGCAATCTATTTTAGTAGCTCCTGGCATCCCATTTGGCGAGCATGGGCGTAATTATGTCAGAATTTCACTAGCATTAAATGATGCACAACTATTAGAAGCAGCTAATCGTTTACAATCATTAAGTGCTTTATATCATAAAGAAGGAAGTGTCTGCGATGACAAAAATTAAATTGTTTGGTGTAAGAGAGGAAGATATTCCTTATATTGAAGCGTGGTCAGCACAACATAAAGTATCTGTAGATTTAGATAGTCAATTATTGACTGAATCCACGGTAGATAGTGTCCGAGGCTTTGATGGCGTGTCTGTATCACAACAAATCCCTCTGCCCGAAGTGGTTTACAAAAAATTGAATGAGTTTGGAATAAAACAAATTGCCCAAAGAAGTGCGGGGTATGATTGTTATGATTTTGAATTGGCGAATAAGTATAATTTAATCATTTCAAACGTACCTTCATATTCACCTGAGTCAATTGCAGAGTATACTGTGTCCCAAGCATTAAATTTGGTGAGAAACTTTAATGATATACAGCAAAAGACCGCAGAACAAGATTTTCGCTGGCAACCTGCCATCTTATCGCGCTCTATTAAGGATTTAACAGTAGCAGTGATTGGTACAGGACGTATTGGTAGTGTAGTTGCGAAAATATTTGCAAATGGTTTTGGTGCTAAGGTAATTGCGTATGATATTGTGAAAAATGAACAATTACAATCTATCGTGAGTTATAAAGATACAATTAAAGAAATAGTGGAAGTAGCTGATATTGTTACGGTGCACGTGCCAGCAAGTGATGAAAATCATTATTTATTTGATGAATCATTATTTAATAGTTTTAAAGAAGGTTCAGTATTTATAAATTGCGCTCGTGGGTCGATTGTGAATACCCGTGCCTTAATTGAAGCTATTGATAAAGGTATTATAAAGGGTGCAGCATTAGATACATATGAGGCTGAAAAGGGTCTATTTCCTAGTGATCAACGTGGTGTCACATTAGAAGATGAATTATTACGTTCACTTATTGAACGTAAAGATGTTATTTTATCTCCGCATATTGCTTTCTATACGGATGCTGCTGTTGAAAATTTAATAGTTGATGCTTTAGATGCAACTATTGAGGTATTACAAACAGGAGATACATCATTACGTGTAAATTGATTATAACAAAATAGAGGCTCATATCATCAACGCACTTTGATGATATGAGCCTCTATGATTGTGCTATTTTACATCATATCCTTGATCTTCAATAGCCTCTTTCATGTTATCTGTTGTAACTTGTGTTTGATCGTAATCGACTGTGACATTTCCAGCCTCAAGATTTACTTCAGCAGTTGTAACACCATCTAGATTTGTTAGTGCTCCTTCAACAGCTTGTTTACAATGATCACAACTCATACCTTCTACTGCAATGATTTCTTTAGCCATAACATTCACCTCCTTATAAATTTTTATATAGGGTTAACTATAGTTTCATTCTTTTTAAACGTAAAGCATTTGTTACTACACTGACTGAACTTAATGCCATTGCTGCGCCAGCAATCCAAGGAGCTAATAAGCCTAATGCAGCAATAGGAATACCTGCTACATTATAACCCAATGCCCAAAATAGGTTTTGACGGATATTACGGATAGTATATTTACTTGCCTTTATGGCTTTAGGTATTAACAATAAATTGCCTCCCAGGATAGTAACATCTGCTGCTTCAATAGCAACTTCGGTACCTGTACCTATTGCAATACCTATATCTGCTTGTACTAGAGCAGGTGCATCATTTACACCATCTCCTACCATAGCTACTTTATGCTGATTTGTTTGTTGAATTTCTGCAATTTTTGCTGCCTTTTCTTCCGGTAATACTTCCGCAATAACGGCATCTATATTTACTTGTTTAGCAATAGCATGAGCTGTACGTTCATTGTCGCCTGTTAACATGACGACGTTGATGCCTAAATCATGCAATGCTTGAATTGCTTCTCGTGCATTTGATTTCACAGTATCTGCAACGGCAATTATGCCATTAATTTGATTATCGACAGCTACAAACATAGCAGTATGACCAGCTGTCTCGTAGCGTTGTAATTGTTCTATTTGCTCAGTTGTATCAATATTATATTCTGTCATTAATTGTTGATTACCTGCTAAGATATGACGATTATGAATGATAGCTGAAATACCTCTGCCAGGTATAGAAGTGAAGTGTTCAGGCTCTAACAATTTAATATCGTTATTAACAGCATGTTTCACTATAGCATCGGCTAATGGATGTTCGGATCCATTTTCTGCAGATGCAAGTAATTGTAGCGTCTCGCTATTACCATTGAATGCAGTGACTACTGGTTGACCATTTGTAATTGTCCCAGTTTTATCTAAGACTACAGTATCAATTTCATGTGTTCGTTCAATATGCTCTCCGCCTTTAAATAAGATGCCATGTTCAGCAGCTTTACCAGTTCCTACCATTATAGAAGTAGGAGTAGCAAGACCTAATGCACAGGGGCAGGCGATGACTAATACTGCAATAGCAGCAACGAGCGCAGGTTCAAATTCACCAGGTTGTACAAGTGTAATCCAGAAAATAAATGTGAGTAAAGCAATGGCTACAACAATTGGTACAAAGTAACCAGATATAATATCTGCGAGTCGTTGGATAGGAGCTTTAGAACTTTGGGCAGCTTCTACAGTTTGAATAATATTCGATAAAGCCGTATCCTTGCCGATTTTTGTTGCTTCAATAGTAATGGAACCATGTTTATTCATCGTTGCACCTATGACAGTATCATTCACATTCTTTTCAATTGGAATTGATTCACCAGTCAGCATAGATTCATCTATTGATGTTGTTCCTTTAATTATTGTACCGTCAACGGGTATCTTTTCTCCTGGCTTGATAACTAAATAATCGCCAACTTTGACTTCGTTTAATGGAACCATGATTGTTGTGTTATCTCTGATGATTCGTGCTTCTTTAGCTTGTAAGTTGACTAATTGACTTAATGCATTTGTTGTCTGTGCTTTAGCGCGTGTCTCTAAATACTTACCTAATAATATTAGTGTGATTAATACTGCACTTGTTTCAAAATAAAGATGCGGAGTGATTTGTGGTTGAATTAACCATTTAATCATTTCATAGATACTATAAAAATAAGCAGCGCTTGTACCTAAAGCAACAAGTACATCCATATTTGCTGATTTGTTTTTAAGATTTTTATAGGCACCAACATAAAATTGCCATCCAATAATGAATTGAACAGGTGTTGCAAAGACGAACTGGAACCAAGGATTCATTATAATATGTGGTAAAGGAATGCCGAATAAATGAACGAACATTGTTAGTAATAAAGGAACGGTTAGGATAGCTGAAATAATCAGTTTGAATCTTTTTCCCTTTAATTCTTGTTCCTTTCTAGATGCTTTTTGTGTTTCATCTTGTTTAGTCTGTGCATCATAACCAATCTGTTGTATTCTGCTTATTATATCATCGACCGTAACAGTGTTAGGGTTATAGTCGATAGCACCACTTTCTGTAGTGAGATTAATACTTGCATTACTTATGCCATCCATACGATTTAATACCTTTTCGATACGATTTGAACAGGCTGCACAAGTCATCCCGATAATATCTAAATCAGTGTGTTCAGTAGACACGCCATAACCAGTTTTTTCAATGCTTTCAGTAATTTGTGTTTCAGAAGTGCTTTGTGGGTCGTATGTTACGGTTGCTTTCTCTGTCGTTACATTAACATTTGCAGTAACATCATTGAGTTTATTTAAGTTCTTCTCGATACGATTTGCACAAGCTGCACAAGTCATCCCTGTAATATCATAGGTCGTTGTTTTTTGTTGTGACATAATATAAACCTCCCTTTTTATTTTATGTATCTTGGAACATTAATATCCGGTAGTAGAGCAAATCATTTATCTACAATATACCCCCTACCCGTATATATGTCAATGATTAAGATTTAAAAAAGCCAATGCGCAGTAAATACATGCGCATTGGCTTTTGTGTGAAATAACGGCTTATAATAAATGTTGATGATTAATTTCTGTAAGTTCAGTAACTATTTTTTTACTATCTTTATTTAAATGTTGAACATATACGGTATTGTGCTTTTTATTATAATTTTCAACGAGTGTATCAATAGCATTAACTGCAGAATCATCCCATAAGTGTGCTTGTTGGAAATCTAAATATATTGTCTGATGTTTCAAATCTAAGTCTAATTGATTCATCATTGTATCTATTGATACAAAGAAAATTTGACCTGAAATTTTATAATAAATGGTTTGTTCATGTGTCTCTTGTTCAACTTTAACCTTAGATATTTTAGTGGCAAAGCATAATGCACTAACAATGACTCCGACAATGACGCCTAAAGCTAAATTATTAGTCAACAACACAATAGCGACTGTTAAGATCATTACAAAGGCATCTGTACGAGGTGCACGTTTGATAAATTTGAATGATTTCCAATCAAATGTTCCGACTGAAACCATAACCATGATTGCAGCGAGAATAGGCATTGGAATTTGTACTACCCAATCACCAAAGACAATAATTAAAATGATTAAAAATACTCCGGCAGTAAAGGTAGACAGACGCGTTGTAGCACCAGAACGTACATTAATAACGGATTGACCTATCATGGCACAACCGCCCATAGAACCAAAAAAGCCTGTTATAAAGTTTGCGATACCTTGTCCGCGTGATTCTTGATTTTTATTACTATACGTATCAGTTGCTAAGTCAACAATACGAGCTGTAAGCAAGCTCTCAACAAGTCCAACAATAGCCATAGATAATGAATAAGGTAATATGATTTTCAAAGTTTCAAAGGTGTAAGGTACATCTGGTAAAAGGAAATGTGGTAGTGTACGTTTAATATCACCTAAGTCTCCGACTGTTTTTACATCGGCATGTGTATAAATCGAAATGACAGTTAACAACACAATGGCAATAAGTGGAGCGGGTATTGTGTTAAAAACGCGTGGTAATAAGTAAATAATCAGTAAGGTAATGATGACAAAGATGTAAGTTGGAATAGATATACCAAAGATATGTTTAATTTGCGTAGTAAATATCATAATGGCTAAAGCATTGACAAAGCCAATCATGACAGAATTTGGTATGAATTTCATCAAATGTCCGACCTTTAATATGCCGAATATGACCTGAATAAGACCCATTAATATAGTGGCAGCAAGTAAGTATTGTAATCCGTAATCTTTAACTAACGGAACGACGACTAGGGCGACGGAACCTGTAGCTGCAGAAATCATAGCAGGTCGACCGCCTACAAATGAGATGACTACTGCAATAATAAAAGATGCATAAAGACCGACCATTGGATCGACTCCAGCTATAATTGAAAAGGAAATTGCCTCTGGTATTAAAGCTAAGGCAACAACAATACCTGCTAAGATATTTGTCCCTGGTGCAGTTAACCATTCGCTTTTTAATTTAGTTAGCATTTATATACTCCTTAATAATATTTTAACTAAATTATTATAACATAGTATTTTAAGTACAAAGTTATTAAAATTCAATGTAAAGTATAATTGAATGCGCATAAAATTATACCTGTGTGACAAAGTTGTTATTTTAATAACTATGTTTGTTAGTTAAAACAAACGCCAGTGTTAGGATGATTCGTTACAATTGGATTATAAATAAAGGTAACTAGGAGTGAAAAGTATGCCAATTTTAAAAGTTGAAGGTTTAACTAAAAAATATGGTAACAAGCACCAACAACAAGAAGTGTTAAAGGGGATAGACTTTTCAATTGAAGAAGGTGAGTTCGTCACAATTATGGGACCATCTGGTTCTGGTAAGACAACTTTGTTGAATGTTATAAGTTCTATTGATTATTTAACCAGTGGTACAGTCGAAATAAATGGCAATCAGATAAATAAAATGAGCAATAAAGCATTAGCAGATTTTCGAAAAAAAGAGATAGGATTTATCTTCCAAGATTATAGTGTATTACACACGCTAACGGTTAAAGAAAACATTATGTTGCCATTGTCTATACAAAAGATGTCAAAAAAAGAAAAAGAAGCCAATTATAATGAAGTAACTGAAGCACTTGGGATCAAAGCATTGGGTAATAAATATCCTAATGAAATATCTGGTGGGCAACAACAACGTACAGCGGCAGCACGTGCCTCAGTGCATAAACCAGCTATTATCTTTGCCGACGAACCAACAGGTGCACTTGATTCTAAAAGTGCGCAGGATTTATTAAATCGTTTAGAAGAAATGAATAAGAAAATGAACGCCACGATAGTAATGGTTACACATGATCCTGTAGCGGCGAGTTTTTCTAATAGAGTGATTATGTTAAAGGACGGTAATATACATTCTGAAATTTATCAAGGTGAAGATACGAACCAAGCCTTTTATAAGAATATTATTCATATGCAAACGGCTTTAGGTGGTGTGACACATGAGCTTTAATCAGATTGTACTAAAGAATTTCAAACAGAATATTCGTCACTATGCGATGTATATATTTTCGTTGATAGTTAGTATTGTCCTTTATTTTAGCTTTGTTACATTAAAATATACCAACAGTATAAATAATGATAATTCTATGAAAGTAATCCAAGAAGGATCAAAGGTTGGCGCCAATTTTTTGTTTATCATTATATTGATCTTCTTAATGTATGCGAATCAACTATTTATAAAAAGACGTACACGTGAATTCGCGCTGTATCAATTAATTGGGTTAACAAGAAATAATATAATGCGTATGTTATTGATAGAACAAGTAACGATGTTTATCTTTACCGGTGTGTTAGGCATGATCATTGGTGTATTTGGTTCTAAAATATTATTGATGGTTGTACTCAAAATCTTAAGTGTTAAGACCAGTGTATCATTAACATTCCAACCGCCAGCAGTAACGCAAACGATTATTTTATTATGTTTATCATTTGTACTCATTTTAGTACAAAGTTTTTGGTTTTTACGTAGACGGAGTATTTTAACGATGATGAATGATAATACTAAGACTGAGGTCAATAAACCTAAAGTGACGATATTAGAGTTTATTTCTGGAATTATTGGTATCACGATGATTATTTTAGGTTATTATTTTTCGACCGAAATGTTTGGGAAATATAGTGATGCAATCATGTTTTTAGTCTTTGCTATTTTATTCTTAACCACAGTAGGCGCTTATTTATTCTTTAGGAGTTCGGTTTCGTTAATCTTCAAAAGTCTTAAAGGATTAAAGCAAGGCAAGATATCTATTACGGACGTCGTTTTTACATCCTCAATTATGCATAAAATGAAGAAGAATGCGTTATCTTTGACTATTATAGCTACATTATCCGCTGTGACGGTCACTGTGTTGTGCTTTGGTGCAATTAGTAAATCATCTATTGATGACAATATTTATGAATCATCACCTCAAGATTTTAATTTAAATTCAGAAAAGCAGGCACAGCAATTTGAACAAAAATTAGAACAAGCGCATATACCATTTAAACCTGTTTATAAAGAGGTAGCTAATTTGAAAATAACAAAAGATGATTTCTTTGTTAAACAAAGTAATTCTTTAATGAACAAACCTAAGGAAATGTTTATAACAAGTAATGAATTTTTTAAAGATAAAGATGTTTCTGGAAATAATGCTAAGTTGATTAATGTTTCTACAATTGGTGGTAGTTTAGTTAAATATAATATCGACAAGACAATTCAATTTAAAGGGCAAGGTTTTGCGCCATTTAAGGTGACAGCAGATCAACGAACAGTAGATTTTAGGGCAGATGTTTCTTATGGCCAACCGGTACTATTAGTCAGCACTGATAAATATGATGAACTAAGTCAACACAGTAAAGAAATTAATAAGCAATATGGCTATGAGTTATTAAATAAAAAGGATTGGCCAGCTGCTAACAAAATGTTAAAACAGGTAAATCCTCATATTGAATCACAAAAGGTTATACGACAAAGCATGGATAATTCTATAGGTATCTTATTGTTTGTAACATCATTTCTTGGATTAGCATTTTTAATTGCTGCTGGTTGTATTATCTATATCAAGCAAATGGATGAAACAGAAGATGAAATGTCTAATTATAAAATTTTACGTAAACTTGGATACACACATAGAGATATGTTGAAAGGTTTAACGTTAAAGGTAATATTCAACTTTGCTTTACCGCTAATCATTTCATTATTACATGCATACTTTGCAGCTAAAGCATATATGAAGATTATGAACTCTATAGATATGCTGCCAGTTTATGTTGTTATGGTGGTTTATTCTATTATCTTTATGATCTTTGCAATTATGTCCATCATACATTCGAGTCGGATTGTTAAACATTCAATCTAACAGGGTCTAAGTCAGCCGAATAGTGCTATACACGAAGTGACAGCAAAATAGTTTGCTTGTTACTAACAGTGTAGATTGATATGTGTGATCGGACGTTTGTTAATAGTACGACGTTCTTGTACGAGATATTCAATTGATTTAGTGTGCTTCATTTTATAATATTTTAATAATGCAAGTGGATTGGATAATATAGTCTATAGTTTCAAATAACTTAGTATTACTATTTCCTGGGAAATAGACGCCACATAAAGTGAGAATGTTTCATAATGCAAAATGGTGGTACTGGCAAATAAGAATACTAAGGAGTGATTGGATGAATTTAACTGAATTTCACAATCAAATAACAGGCTATACACAAAATCGACAACCAGGAATTGAAAAAGAGATGAATCCTAGACCAATTTCTGTATTAGATTCGTATCGTAGTGGCGGAAAGCTGGCAGGCAAAGTTGCACTCATTACAGGTGGTGATTCGGGTATAGGTCGTTCCGTGGCATTATTATATGCGAAGGAAGGGGCACAGGTTGCTATCGGATATTACGATGAGCACGAAGATGCAGATGAAGTTGTTCAACAAATAACAGAGTTAGGTGGTAAAGCGAAAGCTTATGCCCATGATTTGAAAAATATTAACGATTCTAAACAACTGATTGCATCAGTCATTGATGACTTTGGTGATCTGAATATTTTAGTAAACAATGGTGGTGTTCAATTCCCAAGAGATCAATTTGAGGATATAACGCCAGAGCAGGTTAAAGAAACATTCGAAACAAATATATTTGGAATGATATTTCTTTCGCAAGCGGCTGTACCTTACTTGAAGAAAGGCGATGCGATTGTTAATACAACGAGTGTAACTGCATATCGTGGCTCAGGTCATTTGATTGATTATTCTGCGACGAAAGGTGCAATTGTTGCCTTTACAAGATCGCTAGCTACTACATTAATCGATAAAGGCATTAGAGTAAATGCTGTCGCACCAGGTCCTATATATACACCATTAATTCCTGCTACATTTACTGCAGATAAAGTTGAAAATCAAGGGTCTGATACAGCAATGGGACGCCGAGGTCAACCAGCAGAATTAGCACCATCTTATGTGTTTTTAGCATCCTATGCTGATAGCTCTTATATCACAGGCCAAGTGATTCATGTAAATGGAGGAGATTATATAACATCTTAGGTCCGATTTATAGTACTTGGGGTGTGAATTGAAGTGAGGTATGAAATCAGTAGCGGTCAATGTATAAAGATATTTTGCTTTGAAAGTACAGTAGTGGAAGATGTAAGTACTTTATTGTTGAAAGCAAAGTGTTGAAATTAGGGAATTGTAAGCGAGAGACTTAAGTCATAAGTGATGTGTCGATACTTAGTCTTGAATTAAACCTCCACTGACTAGATAAAAGGTCAATATCGATGCATAATATAAAGAGAGTTCCCCAAAAGGTTTGTTCTTTTGGGGATTTTTTCATGCTTAACGTAATAAGCTTGTATCTTAAACAGTTAAGGACTATAGAACAAAACAACATAAATGACAACAAAAAAGTCGGTTGAAAGGAACTTCAATTCAACCGACAATTTTTTTAGTCTGGAGTATATAAAACAATATGTTGCGTACTTAGATACAAATAATACTATTGTACGAAAGGCAATCAATAATAATATTTGTGTGTATAAACCGAGTCTATTGCTAATCTAGTTATACATTATAACGAGCTAAACTTTAAAAGAAATCTGAAGGATTAAGGTTATCAAAATTGATATTTTTTAATGAGTCGAAATTAATGTTTTCAATATTTTGAAGTACTTCGCCATCTCTAAATTGTTGATAATAATTTGTCGCTTCATTTGTTAAATCATGGTCTTGAAAGGTCTTAACAACACCTAAGATTAATAGGATGGCAATAGCACCTTTGATTAATGTCTTCATAATAACTGCTCCTTTTATAAGTTTATATACTTATTATAATGTGTACCAGTGTATTTGACATGCGTCCGCAGTATAGATGTTACATCATACCTCAGCAGTAGCAATTTGACGATTATTGTTATATATCAAACTTATATGCCGAATGCGATTGGTAACCAGAAATAAGCAAAGAGTGATATAACGATGATAGCAAAAATATTTAAGATAAAACCTGCTTTCACCATATCTTTCATTTCTAATTCATCAGAACTAAATACTGCAGCATTTGGTGGTGTGGATATTGGTAACATAAATGCGCAAGTAGATGATAGTGCGACGATTCCCATAATGATAAATGGATCTTTACTTATTGCAGCAGCAAAACCAATACTTATTGGCATCAACATATTAGAAACAGCAGTGTTAGACATTACTTCGGTTAAGAATAAGATACCTGTTGTGATTACGATTACGATTAGAATCAATGGTAATGGTTTGACGATACTTAACATGCCACCAAACCATTTTGTCAGTCCAGAATCTTCAAATGCGGCTGCTAATGATAAACCACCACCAAAAAGTAATAATATTCCCCATGGTAATTGGGACATATCATCCCATACAAGGAGTCCACCTTTATGTTTAGTTGATGGTATTAAGAATAGTAATACTGCACCTAATATGGCAATGACGGTATCTGATACATGAATAGAATCAGGTATCAGACCACCGAATATCCATAGCAAACTTACTAATAAAAATACCGATCCTGTCAGTTTTTCTTCGCGACTCATAGGACCTAAATCATGTAAGGCCTTTTTGGCAAAATCAGAAGAAATTTTTTCGGCATCGTCAACCTTAAATAGCCATTTTGTTAACATGAAATACAGGATAACAAGTAAGATGATAGTCACAGGCACCGCAAAAATCATCCACTGAGCAAATGAAATTTTTCTATCTAAACTAGAGGCGGCTACTGCAGCGAAAACAGCATTTGGTACTGAACCGATTAAAGTAGCCAAACCACCAATTGACGCTGAATAAGCTACAGTTAATAATAAAGCTTTGCTAAATTTATGTGTTGATTCTGGTTTTAAAAATTGTGCTTCTTGAATTTCTTGTATCAAAGCAAGTGCAATGGGTAACATCATAAGTGCAGTTGCAGCATTAGAAATCCACATAGAAATAAAGGCAGTAGCAATCATTGTCCCCAATATAATGCGATTACTATTTGCGCCCATCATTGAAATAATAGTCATAGCAATACGCTTATGTAAGTTACATTTCTCAATGGCCAATGCGATAATAAATCCACCCATATACATAAAGACGATAGGGTCTGCATAGGCACTTGATGCAATTTTTTCATCAGTGCCGCCTGTTAACGGTAGTAATAACAATGGTAATAATGAAGTAGCAGGGATAGGAATGGCCTCAGTAATCCACCAAGTCGCTACAAATAATGTAACTGCGAGTACTGCTCTTGGTGCATCATCTAGACCTGTAATCCCAGGAATGAAGTAAAAAATGATAAATAATAGTGGTCCGAGAATAAGACCTATTCTTTCTTTCATATTACGTCCCCCTTGTTTGATGCATTCTCAAAATAAGAATATCAGTAACCGTACGTTTAGACAATTTATTTTCTGAAAATTTAAAAAATATATTGAGTAAATGATTATCGTCATTTAGTATTTTGACTATAAGCTCAATGGGGGGATTAGGATGATAGTAGGAACATTAGTAGCAAAAGATGATACCTGGATATTGTGGGCGATTATTATAGGTTGGGCAACTATTAGTATATATTTAGAAGAACGATATCGCTTTGCGAGTATTATTTCTGGTGCGATTATTGCACTAGTAGGGGCAATGTTATTATCAAACTTTCATATTATACCAACCAGCTCACCGGTGTATGACACGGTATGGGACTATGTCGTGCCTTTATCAATACCACTCTTATTATTTAGTTCGAACATACTAAAGATATGGAAGGAAAGTAGAAGGTTATTAATCATATTTATGATTGCCTCGATAGGAACAATGGTAGGGACGATAGTTGGTTTCTTAGTGTTAAATCAATGGATACCGCATTTAGCAAAGATTGGCGCAATGATGACTGGGAGTTACATTGGTGGAGGCGTTAACTTTGCAGCGTTAAGTTCTAAATTTGCAACACCGAGTGATATGATTTCATCGACTGTTGTAGCTGATAATAGCATAATGGCATTATATTTTATGTTATTAATTGCATTGCCTTCACTACCTTGGATAAAAAGATATTTCAATACGGACTATGACAGCTCTAACACTAAGACAGAGGAACAGCGCTTTGCACCTCAAAAGATTGCCTTAATCGACATTGCCTGTTCAGTAGCCTGTGCAGTGACTTTAGTAGCGATAAGTTTTAAATTATCAGAGTTTATTCAACATTGGATACCGAAATCTAATATTTTATTAACGTTAGTCGTGTCATTCTTTGGTGATTCATATTTATTATTAACGACATTGACTTTATGTGTTGTTGCGCTATGGGGTGATTTCTTTGAAAAATTGTCAGGGGCTTCAGAAATAGGGACATTCTTAATTTATATCTTCTTTGTGGTTATCGGTACGCCAGCATCATTTGTCACTATTATTAAAACAGCACCATTGTTATTTATCTTTGTTATGATAATATTGATATTTAATTTAGGTTTAAGTTTATTGTTAGGCAAGTGGTTGAATTTTAAAGTAGAAGAAATATTATTGGCAAGTAACGCAACGGCAGGAGGTCCCACGACTGCAGCTGCACTAGCTATAGGCAAAGGTTGGTCTAAGCTAGTAGGTCCCATATTAATCATTGGAACATTGGGATATGTCATTGGAAACTATGCAGGGACGCTTATGTATCACATACTAATGCAAATTAAATGATGTTAGGATACGAGTTGTGTGCCTTTAGTCAGATTCATATGAGGTAAGTGTTCGTATATTTTAAGGAGGAATTATGTTGACTGAAAAAGAGAAAATGTTAGCGGGTGAATGGTATGATGCCAACTTTGATGAGTCATTAGGTGAGGAAAGGCTTAAAGTTAAGGATCTATGTTGTGAACTTAACTATACCAAGCCGAGTGAGGTTGAAAAGCGTCACATATTATTACAAAAAATATTTCAATATGAACCACAGCAATTAGAATTGTTAAGTCCATTTCAAGTGGATTATGGATATAATATAAAACTAGGTAAACAAGTTTTTATAAATCATAATTGCTATTTGATGGATTGCGCTACAATTAATATTGGACATAATGTCTTTATCGGTCCAAATTGTGGTTTGTATACTGCCAACCATCCACTAGAAATAGCTGCACGCAACAGTGGTATTGAACAAGCGTTGCCGATTGAAATTGGAGATAATGTTTGGTTAGGCGCCAATGTCGTAGTTCTACCTGGTGTCAAGATTGGTTCGGGAACAGTTATTAGTGCGGGAAGTGTTGTAACTAAAGACATTCCTGAAAATGTATTAGCTGTTGGAACGCCCGCTAAAGTAATAAAAACTATAAATAATGAGTAATAAAAAATGCGTTGCCATACTAATATGGGAACGCATTTTATTAACGAGACATTTAGTTAATTTCTAAGTTGACTATCTAATACATCTGTTATAAACATATGGCCAGGTGCATGAGTGATCATTAACTCAGGTTTCGCTTCTAATGCAACTGATTGTGGTGTGACACCACATCCCCAAAATACAGGGACTTCACCTTCCTTTATTGTGACAGGTTCGCCGTAATCTGGTTGCGTAATATTATTAATACCTATCTGTTCAGGGGAACCAATGTGAATTGGTGTGCCATGAACATCTGCATAATGCGTTGTAATCTCAGTGGCTTGTATTGCTTGATTCATTGTCATAGGGCGCATGCTAACAGTGATATTACCTGAAAATTGACCACTTTGATTTGCTGGGATATTAGTTACAAACATGGGTACGTTATGATTTTCTTCAATATGACGAACTGGAATGCCAGCTTCGATTAAGGCATGCTCGAATGTGAAGCTGCAACCAATTAAAAAACTAACCATGTCATCATTAAATAAGTGATCAATACGGTTAGGTTCATCAACTAACTGACCGTGTTCATAAACTCTATAAGATGCTACTTCAGTCGTTATATCTGCTTGTGGTCCATAGAAAGGAAAGGATTTGCTTCCTTTTTCAGAAACATCCAATAATGGACATGTCTTCGGATTCCTAAAGCAAAATTTCAAAAAATCATAGGCATACTGAGAAGGTAAAATGACAACATTGGCTTGCACGTAACCCTTTGCCATACCACTAGTATGCTGAATCAGTTCATTATTACTAATCATAGTTCTCAAAGTGCTTGGTGATGCATCACGTAAATTCATTATAACAACCCCTTGTTTAAACTGAATTATTTATATCTTAGCAGAATTTCCCCTTTGTCATTAAAAATGACCAATTTTTAATGTTTAATCCATTTTACCGTGTTTATAGCTTTCATAAACATGATCATATTGTACATTACCAATACCACCAACGATATACTTACCAAATTTAAATAAATTGAATATATAAGCTAAACATATAGATACAGTTAAGGTGATGATAAAGTTAAACGTAATATTAAGTACTGCACTATCTTGGCGCAATAGACCTAAATTATGTACAAAGAAATAATGAATTAAATAAATACAAAAGGAGTAATTACTAATAAATAGAATAAACTTTGGTACATATTTGAAATAAGATGAAAATAAGAAAAAGACCAATATAATCATTGTTACATAAAAAGGGATATCGAAGCGTTTAGATTCTACCCAAGTACTGATACCGACGAGATAATTACCGACCATAATCACAATTGAAAGTACCGCACCTAGTAAGATAGCCCAGGTATAATTTTTGATTTTTTTCATAAACGTTTCATAATACACTCCAGTATAAAAACCGAGTAAGAAATAACTAATCCAACCTAAAAACAACATCCAGCCTTCGCGTTCCCAAAATAATCCTAATACAGGATTGTCTGATTGAGGAACGAATTGGCGAAATGCCCAGTAAAGCGTTGCGAATATAGTTGCTCCAATAATTACAGGGATAGGTTTCCATTTTATAAGGTACTTAGAAAATAAGTAATGTAATATGTAAAATTGGAAAATAATTACAATGAAATATGTGACAGCTGCACCATGAAACATTGTTTCGCTTAAATAATGTAGAAAATCACTGAAATGCTTAGGTTTAAAATAAAAGAACGAGATACCAATATTTATAAATAGGTATGGAATACCTAGATAAATTAATTTGTTTTTAAAGAAACCAGGTTTTGTTTTAACGTGATAATTTTTCGCCAATAAGAATTCTGAAATGAATACAAATAATGGCGTACTGAACATAAGTAAAAGCTGAATAATGCGGATCAGTGTACTATGTCCTACAAAATCCATCTTACTAAATGTAGTCGTTATTGAATGGATAAGTACGATACTTAAACAAGCAATCGTGCGCATCCAAAAAATAACAGAGGTATATGTTTTCATTGTGCATGTTTCCTTTCATGTTTCTCTGTTTATATGATTAGAAATTAAAGCGTATACGCAAATGTAACATATCTGTTTATAAGTGAATGTAAATTTTAAGTTACAAATTGTTAAAATATTTTGATGTTTATTTTTATTAAAATATGGAAATATTATGGAATATAATAACAAAGTACAATAAAATATGCGAATTAGACGATATACTATTTATTTTCACAAAAATGGTTGTAAGCGATTGCATTTGTTGTGCTATACATATACAATGAAAAAGAATGGATTGTTTCCATTTCAGTTTTCTATTTACAAACTAACATGGGGGTAGAAAAATGGTAGTTAATTATCACAACGAGCCAGGCATTGACTTCACTGATGGTAGCAATGTCGAAGCATTCAAAGAGGTTTTAAAAAAAGTTAAAGGTGAATTAAATCAAAAAATTCCATTAGTTATTAATGGTGAACATAAATTCACTGATGACACGTATCAGTCTATCAATCCTGCCAATACTAGCGAAGTAATTGCAGAAGTCTCTAAAGCGACTAAAGCAGACGTGGATAAAGCGTTTGAAGCTGCTAATGAAGCTTATAAATCATGGAAGAAATGGACACACAAAGATCGTGCAGAATTTTTAATTAGGGTTGCTGCAATTATCAGACGTCGCAAACAAGAAATTTCAGCCTTAATGGTTTATGAAGCAGGTAAACCATGGGATGAAGCGGTTGGCGATGCTGCAGAAGGTATTGATTTCATCGAATACTATGCAAGATCAATGATGGAATTAGCAGATGGTAAACCTGTATTGGATAGAGAAGGAGAGCACAATCATTACTTCTACAAACCTATTGGTACTGGTGTTACGATTCCACCATGGAACTTCCCATTCGCAATTATGGCTGGTACAACATTAGCACCGGTCGTTGCAGGGAATACAGTATTATTAAAACCGGCAGAAGACACACCATTAACTGCCTATAAATTAATAGAAATCTTAGAAGAAGCTGGATTACCTAAAGGTGTTGTAAACTTTGTACCTGGTGACCCTAAAGAAATTGGTGACTACCTTGTAGATAGTGTACACACACACTTTGTAACATTTACAGGTTCACGTGCTACTGGTACACGTATCTTCGAAAGAGCGGCTAAAGTTCAAGAAGGTCAACAGTTCTTAAAACGCGTGATTGCTGAAATGGGTGGTAAAGACGCGATTGTTGTCGATGAGAATATCGATACTGATTTAGCGGCTGAAGCAATTGTTACTTCAGCATTTGGTTTCTCAGGTCAGAAGTGTTCTGCATGTTCACGTGCAATTGTACACAAAGATGTATATGATGAAGTATTAGAAAAAGCTGTTAAATTAACTAAAGAATTAACAGTTGGTAATACTGAAACAAATACGTACATGGGACCAGTAATTAATAAGAAACAATTCGATAAGATTAAAAATTATATAGATATCGGAAGTAAAGAAGGTAAATTAGAACAAGGTGGCGGAGCAGACGACTCTACTGGTTACTTTGTTGAACCTACTATTATTTCTGGTTTGAAATCAAGTGATCAAATTATGCAAGAGGAAATCTTCGGACCAGTTGTTGGTTTCGTTAAAGGTAACGATTTCGAAGAATTACTTGAAATCGCAAACGACACAGATTACGGTTTAACTGGTGCAGTTATCACGAACAATCGTGAACACTGGATCAAAGCAGTACAAGAATACGATGTAGGTAACTTATACCTTAACCGTGGATGTACTTCAGCTGTTGTAGGTTACCATCCATTTGGTGGTTTCAAAATGTCTGGTACAGATGCGAAGACAGGAAGTCCTGACTACTTATTAAACTTCTTAGAACAAAAGGTAGTTTCAGAGATGTTCTAAATTTAGCTATTGCTAAATTATAAATGATATACACAAATAAAGAGGGCACATCCGTTTTTATGACGGTTGTGCCCTTTTTGTATGTGGCATTTTTGGGGTGTTGAACATATAAGTTTGCTAAAGCATATAGATTAAAAAATACAAAGAAGATGACCGTTGCTCATACCTTTATGTTAAAACGTATAATGTTGTTGTTTATTTTGATAGTTGCTGCTGTTAATAGAGAAAGCGTAAGGTTCTTAATAACTAATTATCAGAACACTTTAGTCCTTTATTTTAATGTTAATTAATTTATGAAAATAATCATCAAGCGCTTGTGCAGTACAGTTGGCATTATTTTCACGTGACCATTCCATAATACCGAAAAGGCTAGAACCATAAATATAAAAAATTAAGTCCTTTGGTATCGTTGGATCAACTTCAATTCGATGTATGTTTTGTTTAATATCTTCTTGGATTACTTTAATAAAATGATTCCCAGTAGTTCGTTCAAATTCTTTATCCCCTTGTTGAAAATCACCAATTTTTTTCAATTTATCAATGTGGTTAATCGTTTTTTCCATAGTGCTAAAGGGGCTATTGATACGTTCCTTTAAATCTATAGAAAAATAGTCTTTGGTTAAATCAGTGATTAAATAAATGAGTAAATCATATTTGTCATAGAAATGTTTGTAAAATGTTGTTCTATGAATTAACGCATTTTCACATATTTGATTTACTGAAATTGATGAAAATAGTGTTGTTTCCAAAAGCGTATAAAAACTGTGACTTAAGGCGCGTTTCGTTTTAATCACACGTAAATCATTTTCATTCATTCTACAATTCTCCTTATGTGTAGTTTAAATATACAGTTCTATATTATTAATTCTTTATAAAAGAATCAAAAATGATTAGTATGTTACTATGAATATGTAAGATACAGATAATCTACATAATATATTTAAAATATAACGTTGATTAAATAGGGAGGCAAATAGTTTGGCAAAATTTTTGTATAAGTTAGGGTCTTTTGTCGCAAAACATAAGTGGTGGAGCATTATTGCATGGCTTATCCTGCTGGCTGCGATTATTACACCGTTGACATTAAATTCACCCAAATTTGATAATGACATCACGATGAATGGCCTGAAATCATTAGATACAAATAAAAAAATTGAAGATGAATTTGGGCAAGATAGTGAGAAAGCTCAGATTAGAGTTGTATTTAAAAGTGATGCCGATAATGGCATTGTTAAACCCCAAGTTACAAAAGATATTAAATCAGCATTAAAAGATATTAAAGATGATGATAAAGATGTTAAAAATGTAACTGATCCATTTGAGAGTAAACAGATTAGTAAAGATAAAACGACTGCCTTTGCAGATGTAAACTACGATGTTTCTGCAACGAATTTATCTGATAAATCTAGAGATAATGTCAAAGATAAAATAGACAAAATTGAAAAAGAACATAATGTCCAAGTCGAGCGTATGGGAACAGGTATGGAAAGTACAGAGATTGGTGGCTCTTCTGAATCAATTGGTATTATTGTTGCATTTGTCGTATTATTTATTACATTTGGTTCGTTCATTGCTGCAGGTATGCCAATTGTCAGTGCTATTCTAGGTCTTGGTACCGGTGTCGGAATTATTTCATTGTTAACTTATGCCTTTGATATTCCTAATATAACATTAACATTAGCTATTATGATTGGTTTAGCTGTTGGTATCGATTATGCGTTATTTATTCTATTTAGATATAGACAGATTATGAAGACGGAAACAGATCATGTGAAAGCAGTTGGTTTGGCTGTAGGTACTGCAGGGAGTGCGGTTATCTTTGCTGGAATCACTGTAATTATCGCTGTATGTGGTCTATCACTCGTTGGAATCGACTTCTTAGCGGTAATGGGATTTGCATCCGCTATTAGTGTGTTAGTTGCTGTATTAAGTGCGCTTACACTATTACCAGCATTAATTAGTATATTCCATAAACAAATTAAACCTAAGAAAACAAAGTCAGAATTCAAAAATGATGTTGATACATTTTGGTCTAAATTTGTTGTTGATAAAGCATTTGTAGCAATTTTAATTGGTTTAATTATTCTTGTCTTAGCAGCAATTCCTATTAAAGACATGCGTCTTGGTATACCAGATGATGGTGTGAAGGCTGCTGATTCAACACAGAAAAAAGCATACGATATTATATCTGATAAATTTGGCGAAGGTTTTAATGGTCAAATTGCAATGCTTGTAAATGTTAAAGATAAGAAAGATAATCCGCAACAGCTTAAACAAGATTTACAGAAAATGTCACAAGACTTAAAAGATAAAAAGAATGTTGATTTAGTGACACCACCACAGTTATCAAAAGATAAAGATTATGCATTAATTGCTGTAATTCCTGAAAAAGGACCTAATGCAGAATCTACAAATAATCTCGTTCATGACTTACGTGATTATAATGATACTGCTAAAAAAGACTATGATTTCAAAACTGAAGTATCAGGTCAAAGTGTAATTAATATTGATATGTCGCAAAAATTAAATAATGCAATTCCGTTATTTGCTGGTGTTATCGTCGTATTAGCCTTTATATTATTAATGGTTGTATTCCGTTCGATTATCGTACCGTTAAAGGCAGTACTCGGATTCGTACTGTCTCTTGCGGCAACACTTGGCTTTACTACATTAGTTATGCAAGAAGGTTTCTTATCTAATATATTTGGCGTCAGTGAAACAGGGCCATTATTGGCATTCTTACCAGTAATTGCTATTGGTTTACTCTTTGGTTTAGCCATGGACTACGAAGTATTCTTAATGTCACGTATTCATGAAGAGTATAGTAAAACGGGTCAAAATAAATACTCTATTCGAGTAGGAATTAAGGAAAGTGGACCAGTGATTGTAGCTGCTGCATTAATCATGTTTAGTGTATTCTTTGCTTTCGTATTCCAAGAAGATGTAATGATTAAATCGATGGGTATATCATTAGCGTTTGGTGTATTATTTGATGCCTTTATTGTGAGATTAATGCTTATTCCAGCGTTAACTGCGTTATTTGGCAAAGCTTCTTGGTATGTTCCAAGTTGGTTGAATCGTATTATGCCGAATATTGATATTGAAGGACATGCATTACAAGAGAAATATACTAAAAAATAATGATTGAAGTATAACAACATGAAAGTAGTTCGACGAAATGGTCGGGCTACTTTTTTTGTCTAAAAATCAACAAAATAAATATTTTATAGAAAAAATATGTAAAGTCATTGAAAATATATTGTGATGAGGTGAAATATGAACAGCGAATACAATATAACATTTAATGACACGATGCATAGTACACGGCGGATTAATAAAGGTATGTTAATCGTCTTGGTATTAAATGGTTCACTTTCTGTAGAACAGGGATATACATCGACCATTTATCCTAAGGGCGGAATATTTATTATTAACCATAATGAAACATACCAATTCAAAGAATTAGCAGATTGTTATTATATTAGTATCCATATTCTACAAAATTACTTACAGATGACGTTATCAGAAGATATTGGGAAATATTTTATATTAAAAAGAAAAAAACTACAAGATACAATATATCAACAGTTAGGACATACTATTGCCAAAATAGGTACAGTATTTATTAGAAAAGGACGGTTTCATCAACTTTATATCGCACAACAAATGATAGATTTACTTTTTATTATCATACGTTATATACCGACTAAAGAAGAATCTACAACCATAGTCAAAAATAAAGATAAACGTATTGTAGCAGTTTGTGATTATATTAAACATTATTATAGTGAACCGATAACTTTGAATGAAGTTGCTGATCACTTTGATGTAAGTGTGTCATATTTATCACGTAAATTTAAACAACAAATGGGTATTGGCTTCACGCATTATATTAACCAAATTCGCTTAGAACATGCGAAAGATGATTTGTTGCATACACAACTCACAGTTACGCAAATTGCCTTTAAAAATGGCTTCAATTCTTCTAATTTACTAATTAAATATTTTAGACAAGAGATGAAACAAACGCCTTCTGAATACAGAAAGCAGTCTCATGAATCGAGACGATATACAACATTAGAACATATAAAAGAACCACATAATTATCAAAAATATTTGTATTATTTATCACTATTTATAAATCAAAATATGGATAATATTGTGCACTCACCTGAAGCGCAAAAGGTTATTAATGTACAATTAAAATCTAGCAACAAGGTATTGACACCGATTAAGCAAGTCGTACAAATAGGAACTTTGGATAACTTACTAGTTGAGCGCTATAAACAACAATTAAATGAAATAGAGCGAGACATGGGGGTAAGCCATATAATCATTAAAGATCCGATATTTGTAGGTGGATTAAATCAAACTTATATGGACAGTGATGAACAAATCCCTCATGTGCATCCATATATGCATATTGATGAAAGTTTAAATTATTTGATGATGAAAGGTATTGCTTTAGGGATAGAACTTGTACCACCACAGTCGGCGTTTCAATTTAAGCAGTATTTTAAAGAATTGAAACAATTGATTAAACATATGTGTAATGTCTATACACACCAAACTGCTTTACAGTTAGTAATCTATATACAAAGTGGAGATAAACAACAATTTTTGGATATAAGCAAGTTATTTAAAGCGTATTTTGTAGAAGTAAAAATGATACTTAATATACCTGTGCTTGACTTAGCGCACTTGGATCAAGATATAGATTGTTATCTAGAATTGATAGATGGAGTCGCGTTTTCAGCGAATCAAAATGATGTGATAGACCTTCAATCATTAGAAAGTGAACAATTTAATTTAGCAGAGAAGCATATACAGCAACAAATACGTCAGTTGAAGCATTACCTACAATCAAGGCAGCGTACATTATCATTTACGTTACTGAATTGGAACACGCTTACAGGTAATACGAATCTAACAAATGGTGAATACTTTAGAGCGGGAATTATATTTGAGCAATTGTTACAAATTAATCATGAGATAGATTACATAGGGTATTGGCTTAATTTCGAAATTCATCAAGCCTTTAATAGTGATGCCAGACCATCACAAGTGGGGGGCATAGAACTCTATCATCAATTTGATGCTAAACGTCCGGCGTACTTCACAAGTATGTTTTATAAACGTTTGTTCAAGCAAATTATGTATCAATGTGATTATTGTCTAGTTGTTGGTGATAAAGCACACTTTCAACTCGTTCTTTGGGATGCAGAGCATTATAATCCTTACTTTATAACAAAGAATGGGCGACAACAGTTAAATCATAGTGAATATCAAATTAATATCCGTGATATGGATGCTGGAAAGTATAAAGTTAAGCACTTTACCTTAGATAAAAATAATGGCGCGCTATATAAAATATGGCAACAATACAATACAACACATGGCATGGACCAAGAAACAATAGATTATGTCAATCGAATCACCTATCCTCAATTAAAGGTTAATGAGGTAGAGGTATTGTCATTTTTTACGTATCATATAAAATTGACAACTAATGCAATACATATAATTGAATTTAAGAAATATATATAGGGTATAAGAAAACATGTGATTTATTGCAACAGGCGCAAGCAATAAGCATTATTTGTATGAATCGAATTAGTGTAAAAGTATTTGTATTATGCATGAGTTGCAACGATCTATAGTGATAACGTTGGTGCCGTCTCAGTTATTGATATCTTTGAAATATAAATCAAATAAAAATTGAAGGAGGTAATAGAAAAAACAGGAAATAGCCGTGAATGTTTTGCAAATAACAAAAATGAATGACTCAAATTTGCTTTATTTTACTAAGGTGAAAAATCTGTCATAAATTATCATGGTTGATAGCAAAAATGGCATATATCGTCCGAAGCACGTTCTCTATAATGATTTTTGAACTAAGAAATGTCTAAAGCATTAATTGTATTTTAAGACATGGTTATTATAGGAGGACAAGTTTATGGCAGAAGAGGTCAATACACAGCACTATAAAGGTGATAATAAACTGATATTAGGTATTGTGTTAGGTGTAGTTACGTTTTGGTTATTTGCGCAATCACTATTAAATGTTGTACCTGAATTACAACGTTCATTCCATAGTAATATTGGTACGATTAGTATTGCAGTAAGTATTACCGCTTTATTTTCCGGCATGTTTGTCGTAGGTGCAGGTAGTTTAGCTGACAAAATTGGACGTGTAAGAGTAACTTATATAGGGTTATGGTTAAGTATTATAGGATCGCTCTTGATTATAAGTACCAATATCCCATTATTCTTAATCTTAGGAAGAATTATACAAGGTTTATCTGCAGCAGCGATTATGCCTGCAACGTTGGCAATTATGAAGGCATATTACGAAGGGAAAGAGCGTCAACGTGCGCTTAGCTTTTGGTCTATTGGATCTTGGGGTGGCTCAGGATTAGCATCATTATTTGGTGGCATGGTATCCACATTTATTGGTTGGCGTTGGATATTTATACTTTCAATTATCATTGCATTAATTTCAATGTTGCTGATTAAAGGAACACCAGAAACAAAATCTAAAGGCAATGTTGCAAGTAAATTTGATTTCTTAGGATTAATTCTTTTTGTAGTCATGATGTTAAGTATTAATGTTGTGATTACGCAAAGTGCAACATTTGGGTTACTTTCTCCAATTATACTAGTACTCATCGTAGTATTTATTATATCTACTGTGGCATTTATTAAAGTTGAAAATAAAATTAACAATCCGTTGATTGATTTTAAATTATTTAAAAATAAGGCCTATACAGGTGCTACATTATCTAACTTTCTATTAAATGGTGTCGCAGGGGCACTATTAGTAGCAAATACTTTTGTACAAAGAGGTATTGGATTTAACGCCTTCCAAACAGGACTGTTGTCAATTACGTATCTTATTACAGTATTGTTTATGATTCGAGTTGGAGAAAAGGTGTTACAAAAGGTTGGCGCTAAAAAACCGATGTTGTTAGGTACTGCTTGTAACATGGTTGGTATTATTTTAATATCATTTACATTTTTACCTAATATGGTCTATGTCGTGGTATGTATTGTAGGTTATTTATTATATGGTTTAGGTCTAGGTTTTTATGCAACGCCTTCAACAGATATGGCAATATCAAACTCTCCAGAAGATAAAGTAGGCGTAGCTTCTGGAATCTATAAAATGGCGTCATCTCTTGGCGGTGCATTTGGTATTGCTTTGTCAGGTGCATTGTTTGGCATTGTGTCAAGTATGACAAATATTCATGTTGGTGCACTTGTTGGACTATGGCTCAATGTATTAATGGCAATCTTGTCGTTCGTAATCATTGTATTTACTGTCCCAACAACCAAAAAATATTAATTTTTTAGAGAATTTAAACATTTAACTTTTAAAGAATTAGTCAGAAAATAACAGTATGTTACGTATTAAGCTATATAGGAGGAATGCACTATGATGAATGCATTAATAGAAAAATTAAAAACTAAAGAACAACGTATGATAGATATACGAAGATATTTACATCAACATCCTGAACTGTCATTTCACGAGGAAGCAACACCGAAATATATCGCTGATTTTTACAAGGATAAAGATTGTAAAGTTGAAACGAATGTGGGTCCAAATGGCGTTAAAGTAACGATAGATAGTGGTAAGGCAGGAAAGACGATTGCGATTCGTGCTGATTTTGATGCATTACCAATTGAAGAGCAAACAGGTCTATCCTTTGCATCGAAAACACAGGGCGTTATGCATGCGTGTGGTCATGATGCACATACGGCATATATGTTGATCTTGGCTGAAACTTTAATTGAACTAAAAGACGAGTTTAAAGGTAAAGTAGTTATCATACATCAACCTGCCGAAGAAGTACCACCAGGTGGCGCACAAGGTATGATTAAAGATGGCGTGTTAGATGGTGTTGATCATGTGTTAGGCTTACATGTGATGAGTAACATGGAAGCAGGTAATATATATTATCGTGAAAAAAATGTCCAAACAGGCAGAGACTTCTTTAAATTGAAAGTCATTGGTCAAGGAGGACATGGTTCTTCACCTCATTCTGCTAATGATGCGATTGTAGCAGGTGCGCATTTTGTATCTGTATTACAAACAATTGTATCTCGTCGTTTAAATCCGTTTGAAACAGGTGTAGTAACGATAGGTTCATTCGATGGTAAAGGGCAATTTAATGTAATCAAAGACAGTGTTGAAATCGAAGGGGATGTACGTGCTTTAACAGATGAAACAAAGCAAACAATTAAAAATGAAGTACATCGCTTATCTACAGGTTTAGAGGCAATGTTTGGAGTGACTTGTGAATTAGAATATCACGATGATTATCCAGCGTTATATAATGACCCTGAATTTACAACATTTGTAGTAGACTCTATTAATAATGCAGAAACGGATGCTATCAAGAACGTTGAACGATGTGAAGCACAACCACCATCAGAAGACTTTGCATATTATGCGAAAGAACTACCTAGTGCATTTATCTATGCTGGTGCTGCACCTGAGGATGGCAAGATTTACCCGCATCATCATCCGAAATTTAATATCAGTGAGTCATCTATGAGAGTTGCTGCTGAAGCGGTTGGCTTAACTGTATTAAATTACTTGAAATAATCAATTGTAAATATTAGAAACAAGGGTTGGGGCATAATGTCTCAACCTATTTTTGTTAAGGTAAACATTTTATAAGAGGTGAATATTTAATGTCATTTCTAAATAGTAATTAGGGTTATTTGTTATGCTTATACATCAACGCGGGTGTATCTTCCATCTAGTTTAATATTGTATATTTGAGTGTATATATAAACTAATAAGAATTTATTCAAAGGATGATGGAAGATGAATGGAGATAAGAAACTGACAAGTTTGCTTGAAACATATAATAAATCGTTAAAAAAGTTATTTAAATACGATAAATCTAAAGCATTAAAGTTTGATCAGGATAGTAGAAGTAAAGTGAAGGAACAAAAAGGTGTATTTGTTATTTTTAATAATAAGCAGCCATTGTTTGTCGGGCAAGCCGGAGGTTATATGACAGGATATAAATTGACGCAAAAGGATTTAAACGACAAATTAGCGCAATTTAATTCGAAATCAGAAGCAGGTACAGCTAAATTTAGAAAAGCATTTTTAGAACAACAAAATATTACTGAAATTGAGTCGAAGGATTTTAGAGCGGAAGATTATCAATTAAAGTTTCAATACATTAAAGTTAAAGGGAATCCAGCACTAATAAATCTGCTTGAAATACTTGCTTTAGAATATGCCAAGGAAAATGATATTAAGTTATATAATTTTCAATGATATAAATAGTGAGTAGGATAGCAGAGAAGGAAGTAGGCGATAATGATGAATATGAGAAAGTTAAATCTTTGTTACGATAGCTTTGAGCTCAAGGTAAAGTTGCCGAAAAGTTATTTTAATAATTCAACTCGAAACTATCCACTCCTTATTGTACAAGATGGTGATTATTTATTTAAGGATGTTGAAGCAGAAGTTATTTTCGTAGGGGTATTACCTCATGATAGAACGGCGGAATACACACCGTGGCCAGAAGAGGTATCTAGCAAGCATTATCTTGGTGAAGCCGATGCTTATTTAAATTGGATTGTACAATCACTCATTCCTTATATGAGAAAATGCTTTAATATATCTGATAAGAGAGAGGAAATCGGTATAGCTGGTGCTTCATTTGGAGGATTGGTTTCCTTATATGCTTTATTTAAATATCATGATGTATTCGGTCACTATATATTATTATCTCCTTCAATTTGGTATCCGAATTTCATTTCATTTATGCGACATCAAACGATTATTGAAACAACACAACATATCTATTGGTATGTCGGTGCGCTTGAAGGTATAGATAGCACACATCTAAATCGTTATATGGTACCAAATACAGAACGTGGCGTTGATATATTAGATGAACTATTGATATCTGAAGAAACGACATTGCAGTTTATCCAAAATAGAAAAGGACTGCATAGGGATCATTTCTTTAAAAAGTATTTTGCTAAGGCAATTAAAAAAATATACTGATTTTGTAAAAATATTGCTGTTGATTGTTTATAGCACCTGAAACTAAGTTGTAAATAAACACTTTTTAGTATGAATAGTGCTAAGGTAAAAAGTATAAGTATAAGTTGAATTGCATTGCATTAATAATGCAATATAGTAATAAAAGTTCGAGGTTGAGAAACATTACAGTTCACAACCTCGTTTTTATTTTATGTTCAACGACTTTTTGTTTTAACTATTTTACTAAGGGTGGGGGATACTTTATGAAACAGCAAAACAAAAATATAAGTGAGCAGCAATTATTGTTAGGTATTGTACTGGCAATTTTGACCTATTGGTTATTTGCGCAGTCATTTCTTAATATTGGACCAAAAGTACAAGGGACTGTCAGCACTTCTCCAGATATAGTGAATATTTCTATCAGCCTTACTTCATTTGTGACAGGGGTATTTATGGTTGTCGCAGGTAATATTTCAGACAGATACGGTATGTTAAAGATGACACGCATTGCATTAGTATTAAGTATAGTTGGTTCATTAATGTTAATCATTACAAATAGTGTTGTGCTGTTGTTAGTTGGAAGAATGATTCAAGGATTGTCAGCAGCAATTTTAATGCCAGCAACAATATCGATGGTCAATTATTACTTTGAAGGTGCTTCAAGACAACGTGCTTTAAGCTTTTGGTCAATAGGTGCATTTGGCGGTACAGGACTTTCTTCATTTTTCGCAGGGGCAATTGCAACATTTTTTAATTGGCAAGCGATATTTATGATTTCGATTATTGTCTCGGTATGTGCCTTGTTTTTATTTAAAAATTTATCTAACCAGCAGTTTGAAAAACACGCTAAAGTAACCAAATTTGACATCAAAGGCTTAGTATTATTTATTGTGATGATTGCGAGTATAAGTTTCGTGATTACGCAAGGCTATAAGATTGGTTGGTTGAGCGCAATTACCTTCATATGTATAGGGGTATTTATTATTTGTGGTTATTTATTTTATTATGTTGAACAACGACAGTCGACGCCATTCATCAATCTACAACTATTTAAGAATAAGCCATATATTGGCGCAGTGATTGCAAACTTCTTGTTAAATACAGGGGTTGGTGTGATTGCGTTGTTAAATATGTATATCCAATCTGGAATTCACTTAAGTCCTTTATATGCTGGATTAATTACATTGCCTTATTTGATTGCTTTACTCATTGTCATACGGTTAGGAGAAAAAAGTATCAAGCGCTTTGGTGCGAAACGTGCAATGATTGTAGGACCGATATTGACTGCTTTAGGTGTTATATTATTTAGTTGTACCTTTTTAAACGCGACACAATATATTGTATTAGCATTGATTGCTTCTGTACTGTTTGGTGCAGGGACAGGTCTATTTGCTACGCCAGCATTGAGTACAGCAGTATCAACGACTGACCCGGATAAGGTTGGAGTAGCATCCGGAATTTTTAAGATGGGGTCGACGTTAGGTGGTGCATTTGGTATTGCGATTATGACTTCTCTTTTTACTGGTGTGATGCAAGGAGGATATAGCGTACATGTAGCGGCGGGAGTTGGTTTTATTGTAGGTAGTATGCTTATCTTTGGAGCAGTTTGTGCAAGTGCAATTGTGATACCAACACGGTCAGTGAAGGGGTCGGTTATAAATAGTAGATAGTTAGTATCAAAGGTTGAACAATGAGTTGTAACTAAATGGATGTTAACACATGATGTAACAGACGATTTAGACAATGAATAATGTTCAACCTTTTGTTTTGTTTATGATTTGTATTTAAATGCTAAGTGTACATCATGAGCAAAAGCAATTAGAGGTCGAATGGTCATTTGAATACTCCCTATGACAAAGAGTACGGTTCCGCTAAAGGTTGTTGCACTATTGAAAAAGAGCAAACTACCAACTAAAAAGACTAATCCTAAAATAACATCATTTAATTGATAAAGAGCTTTATAAATCATTGTAAGCCGTGTAGGTTGTGTATGATGATTAAAGTTAAGATCAGGATTTGTGGCGTTTCTATTTAGTTTGTTCAACTTATTTTTACTTGGCATTTGAGCATCCCTCTTTTCTTTGAGATATAGCAATCGTTCCCTCAATTAGTTTACATCAAACGCTGTGAGCATTATGATGATATTAATAATTGGGGAATGAAATGAGGGTGTGCTATGCATTATAAAACATATTATGAATCACCAATTGGGCGTATTGCTTTAACGTCTGATGGTACTAATCTAACTGGATTGTGGTTGCCAAAGCATAAAGACTTTGAACAACAATATAATGAAACATTAAGAGAGGCTGAGCTACCTGTATTTGATAAGGTAAGCAATTGGTTAAATGACTATTTCTCAGGAAATAATCCAGAGATAAACTTTCCATTAGCTCCTGAAGGAACGGAATTTCGAAAGCGAGTTTGGAATTTGTTGCTTAAAATACCATATGGCGAGACCGTTACTTATGGAGATATTGCACAAGACATTGCACGACAACTAGGCAAGGAGAAGATGTCTTCTCAGGCTATTGGCGGTGCCGTTGGTAGTAATCCAATTTCTATTATTATTCCATGTCATAGAGTGGTAGGAAAAGATGGAAATCTAACGGGATACGGAGGCGGAATAGACACTAAAATAGCCTTGTTTAAAATTGAACAAATGAATATGGCTAATTACTATAGACCTAAATTTAGTACCAAACCATGATGTACTAAATTTGTATACTGTCATTAGTATTAAGTGCAAGTAGCAGAAAAATAAAAAAGCCGCTTAGCTCAAAATGTTTATGAGCATGTAGCGGCGAATTTTTATGCATTTAGTTTTCGTAAGTATCTGTCCTAAATAATTTATCACAATCTTAATTCACAGGATAAGATTAAGTGATTTAAGCATTAATTTAAGGTATTATAGTTACGGATATGATCATTGATGCTATCTAAGTAGAAAATACTATTTTGTTCATTATCTAATTCAGTTTTATGATCAAATTCTAAATTGTCAAAACGTTTGAAGAATGTTTCATACGTATCTACTGAAATCTCAGTACGGTTATTTAATAAATCTTTATGGCCTTGAATATCTAAAGCATTTTGGTAGCCTTCTACTAATTTTCCGCTAAAGAATTCACCGACTGAACCAGAACCGTAACTGAATAAACCAATGTTTTCACCAGCAGAAAGGTTATGAGTTTCTAATAATGAAATGAGGCTGAGATATAAAGAACCAGTGTAAATATTACCTACATAGCGGTTATAATATGTTGCTGCATCGTAGCCAGTAGTTAAACGTTCTTTTGTATCTTCGTCAATGTCATCTGTTAGAATAGAATCAAGTGCTTTTTTACCCATTTTTGTAAATGGAACATGGAAGCACAATGATGAAAAATCACTGAGCGATTTATTGTGACGGCGTGCATATTCATTCCAACTTTCTTGGAAAGAATGAATGTAAGCATCTTTTGATAATGCACCATCAACAAGTGGATAAGGTTGGCCACTTGGACGCCAGAAATCATATACATCTTCAGTAAATGCAACTGCATCATCATTTAGTTCAAGAATACGTGGATTTTGTGATATTATCATGGCAACAGCACCTGCACCTTGTGTAGGCTCACCACCAGAATTTAAACCATATCGTGCAGTATCACTGGCGATGACTAATACTTTTTCGTCTGGACGTTGAGCTAAATAATCTTTAGCTAACTGAATTGCTGGCGTTGCAGCGTAACAAGCTTCTTTCATTTCAATACAACGTGCGAATGGTTGTATACCTAGCAAGTTATGTATTTGGACTGCAGATGCTTTAGCCGAATCAATAGCAGATTCTGTTGCAACAATAACCATGCTAATTTGTTTTTTGTCTTCATCCGTGATGATTTCTTTGGCAGCATTTGCACCCATAGACACGATATCTTGGCTCATAGGACTTACTGACATTTCAGTTTGCCCAATACCGAGTAAAAATTTATTTGGATCAACTTGACGAGCTTCGGCAAGTTTGGCCATGTCTACATAAAATTTTGGAACATAAAAATTAATTTGATCAATACCAACTGTCATAAAGCGTATCGACACCTTTCTGTATATAAATAAGCAATTGTATCATACCAAATCAAACGAAGAAAATACAATAATTTAAAAATAGTTACAAAGGAGATTTATAATGAATAATATAGCTATTGTTAGCGCAAAGCGTACACCAATCGGGAGATATAAAGGGAAGTTAAGCAATTATTCAGCTGTAGAGCTTGGTACTAAAACATTAGAAGCAGCTATGAAAGCGGTTGAAATTAATCCGGAAATCGTAGATCAAGTCATTTACGGAAATGTATTGCAAAGTGGTAGTGGGCAAAATCCAGCACGCCAAATTAGTATAAATGCTGGTATCCCGAATACTGTACCAGCGATGACAATTAATGAAGTGTGTGGTTCGGGACTGAAATCGATTATCTTGGGTAAACAGCTCATTCAATTGGGAGAAGCCAAGGTCGTTGCTGTAGGCGGTGTAGAAAGTATGACTAATGCACCTAAGTTAATACTAAACGATGATGAAACACCTGTAGCAAGCTTTATGCATGATGGTTTAACAGATGCTTTTATGGATGTACCAATGGGCATCACTGCAGAGAAAATAGCAGAGAAATATGATGTGACAAGAGAACAACAAGATGCATTTGCTAACGAATCTCAAAGAAAAGCACATGAAGCAACATTATCAGGGAAGTTCGACAACGAAATTGTACCGTTAAAAGATATAGACGGTGAATGGATGACGACAGATGAAGGTATTAGAGGCAATAGTAGTATAGAGAAATTAGCGACATTAAAAACAATCTTTAAAGAAGATGGAACTGTAACAGGTGGCAATGCTTCAAGTATCAATGATGGTGCGTCAACAGTGATACTTATGGATGCAGATTACGCGAAACAAGAAGGTTTTGAAATACTAGCTTATGTTGGTGAACATGCAGAAATTGGTTGTGATCCAGAATTTATGGGTTATGCACCATATCATGCTGTCACACAACTATTAAATAAAGCTGATAGAGATATTGATGAAGTTGATATAGTTGAAATGACAGAAGCATTTGCAGCACAAAGTATTCCTGTAACAAAGAATTTAAATATTCCTGAAGAAAAACTTAATTTATATGGTGGTGCAATTGCTTTAGGTCATCCAATTGGTGCGAGTGGCACAAGATTAGTAACAACTTTAGTGAACGCTTTAGCACAAGAGCAAAAGCAAACAGGTGTTGCAACGGCTTGTATTGGTGGGGGCTTAGGTATCGCTATGTTGATTGAGAAGGGGGATAAATGATGGAAAGCTTAGGCAAGACATTTCGTCATTTGTCACGTAAAGAAAAATTAGAGGAATTGGTTACTAAAGGCTGGTTAAGTGAAGAGAATCGGGATATGTTTTTACATGATCCATTAATTTCCGAGGAAATCGCTGATAGTTTAATTGAAAATGTAATTGGACAAGGTGCATTACCAGTAGGTTTATTGCCGGAAATTATTGTCGATGGTAAATCATATGTCGTGCCAATGATGGTAGAGGAACCGTCAGTTGTTGCAGCAGCAAGTTATGGTGCAAAGTTAGTAAATCAGACTGGTGGGTTTAAAGTTGTAGCTAGTGAGCGCTTGATGATAGGTCAAATCGTATTTGATGGCGTTACTGATACAACAGCATTAGCCAACAAATTACAAGAATTAGAACCGAAGATTAAGCAAATTGCTGATGAATCTTATCCATCTATTTTAAAGCGTGGCGGTGGGTATCATAAAATAGAAATTGATACCTTTGCAGAAGCGCAATTATTGTCATTAAAGGTATATGTTGATACACAAGATGCAATGGGCGCTAATATGCTAAATACTATTTTGGAAGGTATTACGGCCTACTTGAATAATGAATTGTCAGATATAGATATTTTAATGAGTATACTGTCAAACCATGCGACAGCATCAGTTGTGAAAGTGCAAGGTGAAATTGACGTCGATGCTTTGACAAAGGGTGATCGAGACGGACACGTTGTTGCAAAACGCATGGAACGAGCTTCTGTCTTAGCACAAGTGGATATTCATCGTGCTGCTACACATAATAAAGGTGTTATGAATGGAATTCATGCAGTAGTGTTAGCTACAGGTAATGATACAAGAGGAGCTGAAGCTAGCGCACATGCTTATGCTAGTAAAGATGGTCAATATCGAGGTATTGCTACATGGGAATATGATGAGCAACGACAAAAATTAATCGGCACAATCGAAGTTCCAATGACATTAGCAACCGTTGGTGGAGGTACGAAAGTATTACCCGTTGCAAAGGCGGCATTAGATTTAATGAAAGTAACCTCAGCTAAAGAATTAGGTCATGTTGTTGCAGCAGTTGGACTTGCACAGAATTTCTCAGCTTGTCGAGCACTTGTATCTGAAGGGATCCAACAAGGACATATGAGTTTGCAATTTAAGTCGTTAGCTATCGTAGTTGGCGCACAAGGTGCAGAAATTGAACAAGTTGCTCAGTTGTTAAAGCAACAGCCACAAGCCAATACGGCAGTTGCCGAGCAATTATTAGCTGACATTAGAACGCATCAATAATAAATATAATATAGTCTAAACGCTAGTATCAGATTTGAAGTACGATGTACTTTATTATAGATGATAACTGGCTTTAGGCTTTTTTTATAGTATTACTACAAATAAAGTAAGCGTTATCATATAATAAGTGAGGATACTATTTGAGGAGGAATAAGCATGACAAATGAAATTCCAAAGTTAAATTATACGGGTGCAGCAGCTACTGCAGTTCCTTTACAAGCACACGAACAATACTTACAAACTGTTACTGCAGAACCATGGGTGAAAATTTCTGATGATGGTTTACAATTAGAAGGACTATGTTTTGATCGTCAAGGAGATTTAATGTTGTGTGAGGTTTTTGGAGGGACTATCTTTAAAGTTGAAATGCCTGAAAAGAAAGTAAAAGCACATTTTACTGCTAATAAACAAAATCCTGCTGCAGTCAAAATTCATAAAGATGGTCGATTGTTTGTATGTTATTTAGGAGATTTTGAAAGTTCAGGTGGTATTTATGCGGTCGATGCTAACGGTGAACAACAACAAATGATTATTTCGGATATTGAAACGGAATACTGTGTCGATGACTTAGTATTTGATAGTAAAGGTGGTTTTTATTTTACTGATTTTAGGGGCTATTCGACAAATCCAAAAGGTGGCGTTTATTACGTCGATCCTGAATATAAAAGTGTGACACCTGTTCTGTTAAATCTTGCAGTAGCAAATGGTATTGCATTGAGCACGGATGAGCGTACTCTATGGGTAACTGAGACGAATGCGAATCGTTTGCATAGAGTCGATTTATTAGAAGATGGTGTCACAATTGCACCGTTTGGCGCATCAATCCCTTATCATTTTACAGGGCATGAAGGACCAGACTCTTGTTGTATAGATGCAGATGATAATTTATATGTTGCGATGTATGGTCAAGGACGTGTGTTAGTTTTTAATCCTAAAGGTTACCCTATAGGCCAAATATTAATTCCAGGTAGAGATAGTGGGAAGATGTTACGTTCAACACATCCTGCATTTATCCCTGGTACAGATCAGTTGCTGATTTGTTCAAATGATATTGAAAAAGGTGGCGCATCTTGGATATATACAGCTAAAGGTTTTGCCAAAGGTCATCATAGTTACCAATTTCATTAAGATAACTATTCATAGATCGTTAGCGTTCGGAATGTTACTTGTCGCTAGCGATTTTTAAGATTTAATGCTTTCAATTAAAGATTGGTAAAAGCTGAAAATATAAAGTACAAATTATATAGAATATATTATGTTCAATGATAATTAGTGCTGAATAAAATACAGATAAAAGATAAATACGTTGTTGAAAGCGCTTTCTTTTTTAGGTATTATTTATTTAACAAAGGGAGGCGCTGTTAATGTTTAATAAGAAAAAAGGAACTGAACAAGACAAAGTCACTACGAAAAAAGAAATAGGGATTACTGCTGCAGTATTTACATTAGCAATAATGATAGCTTGCATGTTATTTACAGTTGCTGTACTTGAGAAGGAACCCCACATTCCACTCATGATTGGAACTGCAGTTGCTATTATTGTCACTATGTTACACGGTTATACATTTGAAGAAGTGGAAGAAATGATGTATAAGGGGATACGTCATGCTTTGCCAGCGATCGTTATTATTATCTTAGTTGGTTTGATCATCGGTTCATGGATTGGTAGCGGTGTTGTAGCTACGATGATTTATTACGGTTTACAATTAATTGATCCTAGATACTTTTTAACGGTGGTCGTTATTCTATGTGGAATTGTGGCTTTAGCTATTGGTAGTAGTTGGTCGACTATGGCAACAGTTGGTGTAGCTTCTATGGGGATTGGTATTAGTATGGGAATATCACCTGGGATGGTTGCCGGTGCGGTCATTTGTGGTTCGTATTTTGGTGATAAAATGAGTCCACTGTCAGACACTACCAATTTGGCTTCAGGTCTAAGTGATGTAGATTTATTTGATCACATTAAACACATGCTTTATACAACAATTCCTGCGTTGATAATTACGTTGATTGCCTTTTTCTTTATTGGTCAACAATTTGGTGCTAAGCATTTTGATACTAAAAATATCGACAAAATATTACATACAATGCAAGATCAATTCGTAATTACGCCATGGTTATTATTAATTCCACTTATTGTAATTGGGCTTGTCGTAGTTAAAGTTCCAGCAATACCAGCCATTGTCGTAGGTATTATTCTAGGATTCTTTGCACAAATCTTTATTCAAGGTGGCAGCTTAACGGAAGCATTAACAGCCTTACAAACGGGTTATACGATTGATTCAGGTAATAAGTTAGTCGATGAATTGTTTAACCGTGGTGGTTTGGAGTCAATGTTCTACACGATATCATTAACGCTTGTTGCAATGACATTTGGTGGAGTATTGGAATATTCCGGTATGCTTGCAGCATTGATTTCTGTAATCTTAAAGTTTGCAAAATCGACGGGATCACTTATTGCGTCAGTAATTGTGTCATGCATAGGAACAAACTTTACATGCTCAGAACAATATATATCAATCATTGTACCTTCTCGCATGTATGCAAGTACGTTTAAAGAGAAGGGATTACATCCGAAGAACTTATCAAGAGCATTAGAAGATGGAGGGACACTGACGTCTGTATTTGCGCCATGGAATACTTGTGGTGTGTTTATCGCTTCGACATTAGGTGTTTCAGTTATGGAATATGCACCTTATGCTATCTTAAATTATACTGTGCCTATTATATCTATTATATTTGGTTATATTGGCTTTAAAATTATTAAATTAGACGATGATAATGATGGAAAATCATTAAATAATACTAAAGGAACAGAGTTAGTTTAATTACACTTTGTTAAAGCATACTTTAGACACTCGTTAAAGTCTATCGGCATGATAAGACAACATATGCGAATCAATATGTGAATATGGCTAATATTAATGGCTTACTGTTCAATATTGTAGGATGTGTATGAGTTAAGTCTGAATCATTGAGTCCGAATGACTATGCCGGGTGTCTATCTTTTTTTGTCACAGCTCAATCAGTGTTATACTACTGATAATCAAGCTTTCACTTTGTTTGGATTAGGGGAGACATACTATGGATATTAAGCAGATGAAATACTTTGTTGAAGTGGTAAATCAAGATGGCATGACAAATGCGTCTAAATCATTATATATTGCACAACCGACAATCAGTAAGGCGATCAAAGATTTAGAGAAAGAACTTAATATGCCACTATTTGACAGAAGTAAACGTCAATTGGTATTAACGGATGCGGGTAAAATATTCTTTCAAAAATGTAAAGAAATATTGACGCTTTATAATGATTTACCCAAGGAGATTAATAGCTTACTTGGTTTAGAGACAGGACATATTAGCATTGGATTATCTGCTGTAATGAATATGAATCAATTTATCCATATTTTAGGACAATTCCATCAACAATATCCAAATGTAACATATAACCTAGTTGAAAATGGCGGAAAAATGATTGAAACACAACTTATTAATGATGAAATTGATATAGGTATAACAACATTACCCGTAGATAAAACGATATTTCATTCAATACCACTTTATCAAGAAGATTTACGTCTCGTACTGAATAAGGAACATGAGCTAGCACGTTACGACGAGATTGAAATGCACATGTTAAAAGATGAAGACTTTATTTTATTTAATGAAGATTTCTATTTAAATGATAAAATTATTGAAGCAGCTAAAAATGCAGGGTTTATCCCTAATACAATTTCCAAGATTTCGCAGTGGAACTTTATAGAAAATTTATTAAGTGCGCACCTTGGTGTAAGTATATTGCCAGAAAATATTGTGAATATGCTTGATAACAATTTTAAAAATATAAAAATTGTAGATCAATCCATGCGTTGGGAATTAGGAGTTATTTGGAAAAAGGATAAATATTTAAGTCATGCCACAAGACAGTGGATAGATTTTATGAAATTACATTTATAATGCGTGACATAATATAGAATAGATTATTGAATGATAGCTCTATCGACAACTGAAAAGTCGATGGGGCTTTTTTTAATGTAATAAATTCATATTATAAATAACTATAATGTAAAGCGTTTCCATAGAAAAAAGTAATACTTTATATTAAAAATCAATATTTTTATTATGAGTGATTCTCACTTATACTTATATATGTAAACAAAAATAACAGTTCGTGAAACTGTTCTAAAGGAATGATGAGTATTGCATATCGCACGCAAAGTTATTAGAACACTGATGCAAATCATGGTCATAATGGTTATTACTTATTTGGGCAATGTGCTACAACAAGTGTTACACATCCCCATCGCAGGTAGTATTGTAGGTTTATTTTTATTTTTCTTATTATTACAATTTAAAGTTATACCATCTAAATGGGTGAATGATGGTGCTAACTTCTTTTTAACATTTATGGTGTTTTTCTTTATACCTTCAGTGGTAGGTGTCATGGATGTTGTGTCGGAAATTGATGTTAACTTCGTGTTGTTCTTTACAATGGTAATATTTGGAACATGTTGTGTGGCATTAATTTCAGGATTTATTGCTGAAAAAATGGTTAAAATCACAAGATACGGGAATGGACAAAATTAGATGTTAATACTAAAAACAATTTTCATGATTGTATTAACTGTAATCATGTATATCGGCGCCAAGAAATTACAACAACGATACAAAAGTCCATTTTTAAATCCAGCATTAATATCATCCATAGGCATCATCATCGTACTATTATTATCAAATGAAGGTTATCAAGATTATATGGTCGGTGGACAATGGATCAATTATCTTCTAAATTGTACGGTTGTATGCCTTGCTTTTCCTCTTTATCAAAACCGTCAAAAGATAATGGCCCATTTAAAGATAATTGTTAGTAGTGTACTCGCAGCAGTGTTATTAAATTTCATATTTGTATATAGTATTCTTAAACTATTTGGCTATTCTAAAGAAGTGATAGTTACAATGTTGCCAAGATCTATGACTGCAGCAGTAGGTATTGAAGTATCTCATCAACTCGGTGGTATAGACACGATTACCGTTATGTTTATCGTTGCAACTGGTTTGATTGGCAGTATTGTGGGTTCTTATTTGTTAAGATTCGGCAGATTTGAAACATCAATAGCTAAAGGTTTAACATATGGAAATGCGTCACATGCATTTGGTACGGCAAAGGCATTAGAAATGGATCTAGAATCAGGTGCATTTAGCTCAATAGGTATGATTTTAACTGCAGTGATGAGCTCAGTGTTGTTACCAATACTCATCCTTTTCTTATATTAGAGTAATCGTTTTTTAGATTTTTGAATTATGGAAATTAAAAATATATAGTGAAATGTTTGAAAGGGGCTATTTTAAAATGGCAAAAATTAAAGCAAATCATGCATTAGTTAAAGCGTTACAAGCTTGGGATATTGATCACTTATATGGTATTCCAGGAGATTCAATAGATGCTGTCGTAGACAGTTTAAGAACAGTGAGAGAAAATATTGAGTTTGTACATGTAAGACACGAAGAAGTTGCAAGTTTAGCTGCAGCTAGTTATACAAAATTAACAGGGAAAATTGGGGTCGCTTTAAGTATTGGTGGACCTGGTATTGTTCATTTATTAAATGGTATGTATGATGCCAAGATGGATAATGTGCCACAATTGATTTTATCAGGACAAACAAATAGCACAGCATTAGGTACTAAAGCATTCCAAGAAACTGATATTAGTAAAATGGTTGAAGATGTAGCTGTGTATAATCGCCAAATTTCAGAAAATGATAAAGATATCTTTGGCATTGTTAATGAAGCGATTCGTACAGCTTACGAGAAAAAAGGTGTGGCAGTACTTATCTTGCCAAATAACTTGTTAACTAATAAGGTTAAAGACAATACCAATACACCAGTTGATACTGCTCCACCAGCACGTATTGCACCTAAACCTAGAAGTATTAAAAAAGCAACTAAATTAATCAATAAGAGTAAACGACCAGTTATGTTAATCGGTACTGGTGCTAAACATGCTAAAGATGAAGTACGTGAATTTATCGAAGCGGTAAAAATCCCTTCAATTATCACATTACCTGCAAAAGGAATTTTACCTGATGCACATCCATATAATATTGGTAATTTAGGTAAAATAGGGACTAAAACATCTTATCAAACGATTCAAGAAGCAGATTTATTAATTATGGTAGGTACAAATTATCCATATGTAGATTATTTACCTAAGAAAAATATCAAAGCAATTCAAATTGATACAAATCCGGAAGCAATTGGACATCGCTTTGACATTAATGTAGGTATAATTGGAGACAGTAAATATGCTTTACAACAACTTACAGATTCTGTGAAGTTTGTTTCTAATAGAGATTTCTTAAATAAAACATTAGAACGTAAGGCTACGTGGGACTCTTGGATGACTGCAGATAAACAAGATGAAAGCAGTCCAATTCGTCCAGAGCGCTTAATGGATGCGATTAATAAAGTCAGAACAGATGATGCAATCTTCTCTATAGATGTTGGTACATCTACAGTTTGGTCAACACGTTATTTAGATTTAACTGTTAATAATAAATTTATTATTTCAAGTTGGTTAGGTACAATGGGTTGTGCATTACCAGGTGCAATTGCTGCTAAACGTGCATATCCAAATCGCCAAGTCGTAGGTATTGCAGGTGACGGTGGCTTTGAAATGGTAATGCAAGACTTTGCCACTGCAGTTCAATATGACTTACCGATGACAATATTTGTCTTAAATAATCAACAATTGTCATTTATTAAATACGAGCAACAAGCAGCAGGTGAATTAGAATATGCTATTGACTTTACAGACATTGATTTAGCAAAATTTGCTGAAAGTTGTGGCGGTGTCGGTTATACATTAACTGACCCACATCGAATCGATGAAGTTGTTGAAGATGCAATGTCACAAGACAAACCAACAATTGTCAATGTATATGTTGATCCAACTGCAGCACCATTACCAGGTAAAATTGTTAAAGATGAAGCAATTAATTATGGTAAATGGGCGTATAGATCAATCACAGAAGATAAAAAATTAGACTTTGATGAATTACCACCAATGTCTACTGCAATGAGACGTTTCTTCTAATCATTTAAATAGTAATCAATCAACAACCCGAAATGAGCAACGAGCTTATTTCGGGTTGTTTTTTATATGAAATTAAGGTAATTGAATATTTCCCGGAAAATAGGTTATTGATATATAGTAAAATTACATATGTGATGTATTGAAGGGGATGTTTATTCACAATGACAAAACGAATTAAACAATTGAAACATATTAAAACACCACATACTTATGCGCTACTATTATCTATTATTGTCTGTGCAAGTGTATTAACTTATATTATACCTGCCGGTGCATATGATAGAGAGAAAAAGGATGGACAAACATTAGTGGTATCAGGTACATACCATGAGATTAATCAGCATGGTGTATCATTTTTTGATATATTTCGTGCAATACCAGAAGGGCTTATTAGTGGTGGCGAAATTGTATTTTATATCTTTTTAGTTGGTGGCGCGTTTGGAATAGTTCATAAGACTGGTGCATTTGAAAATGGTGTCAACACAGCGATGCAAATATTGGGTAGATTTAAAGTGCTGATGATTCCGTTAACGATGCTCATATTTTCAATATTAGGATTTACAATTGGATTAGCGGAAGAAACAATCATATTTGTGCCAATAGGCATTATTATTGCACGAACATTGGGGTATGATGCAATGACTGGCGTTTCAATGGTTATACTTGGTGCCGCAAGTGGATTTTTAGGAGGCATGCTCAATCCATTTACCGTTGGTGTTGCACAATCTGTAGCAGAATTGCCTATGTTTTCAGGTTGGGGATTACGAACAGTGATTTATATTGTGGTGTTACTTGTAGCGATATCTGTCGTTATGTTATATGGTCGCCGGGTGAAAAATGACATGTCTAAAAGTATCGTTTATGAATTAGAGCAGAAAGAAAGGTCAGTACAAACGACGGTCGAGCAGTCTCGTTTTTGTAAGAGACAAGCGCTTGGTCTACTTTTTATTGTTGCAACCATCTTGTTAAATGTTTACGGTATATTTTCTTTCGGGTGGTCATTTAATGAAATGAGTGCAAACTTTATTATAGCAGGTTTATTAGCAGGATTTGTTGGTGGTTTGGGCGTAAATGGGACCTTCGACGCAATGATTGAAGGGATGAAAGACATCTTATTTGGTGCTATGATCGTTGGTTTTGCAAAAGGTATTATCGTCATATTAGAAAATGGCCATATCATAGATTCTATAGTTCATGGTATGACATTATTGTTACATGGCGTACATCCAACAATAGTGATATTGATGATGTTTGTATTACAATTTTTATTAAACTTCTTTATTCCTTCCGGGTCTGGTCAAGCATTAACAACGATGCCGTTAATGGTTCCAATTTCCGATTTGTTGGAAATCAATAGACAACTTACAGTTTTGGCCTTTCAATATGGTGATGCGATTAGTAATGTATTATTTCCAACATCAGCCATTTTGATGGGGGCGTTAGCAGTAGGCAAGATTACGTATATACAATGGTTAAAGTTTGCTTGGAAGCTCATACTACTTTGGGTGGTTGTTTGTAGTGTAGCAATGACACTTGCATTGTTATTAGGGTATTAAACTGCATTGTTGTATGAATGTAAGAAATTTTTCTTTAAATATGAAAAAAGATATTGTCGAAATAGCGCTTTCATTATATAATGATTTTAAATACAATATCATATTGCGTGTTACTGGTGATGCAGGCATGAGCAAACGAAATGACTATGGAAATGTATAGTCTTGTTTGTTCATGCCTTTTTTATATGCTTATAACGCGTAATAAATGAATTAAGAAGGGATGTTATTCATGTTTAAGAAGCTTTTTGGACAATTGCAACGAATTGGGAAGGCATTGATGTTACCTGTTGCAATTCTTCCAGCTGCTGGTCTATTACTAGCACTTGGAACAGCTTTTCAAGGAGAGTTTTTACAGTCTTATTTACCATTTATTAAAGCGGAAGGTTTTCAAAATGTAGCTCAAATGATGGAAGGTGCCGGTGGGATAATCTTTGATAATTTACCGATTATCTTTGCGCTCGGTGTAGCCATTGGTTTAGCGAGTGGTGATGGTGTAGCAGCTATTGCTGCCTTTGTTGGATTTATTGTTATGAATAAGACAATGGGTGCATTTTTGCATATTACACCTGAAAATGTTAATGACACTGCAAGTGGTTATGCTAGTGTGTTGGGTATACCGACATTACAAACAGGGGTGTTTGGCGGTATTATCGTCGGGGCACTAGCTGCATGGTGTTACAACAAATTCTATAATATATCGCTACCGAGTTATTTAGGATTCTTTGCTGGTAAACGTTTTGTACCAATTATGATGGCAACATGTTCGTTTATCTTAGCATTTCCAATGGGAGTAATTTGGCCGTTTATTCAAACTGGCTTAAATGCCTTTAGTGAAGGATTACTTGATTCAAATACAGGTTTAGCCGTATTCTTATTTGGGTTTATCAAACGTTTACTCATTCCATTTGGCTTGCATCATATTTTCCATGCACCATTCTGGTTTGAATTTGGTAGTTATAAAAATGCAGCAGGTCAAATCATTCATGGTGATCAGCGTATATTTATAGAGCAAATTAGAGACAATGTACCATTGACTGCAGGTAAATTTATGGGTGGGGAATTCCCTGTTATGATGTTTGGTTTACCAGCAGCTGCCTTAGCAATTTATCATTCTGCTAAAAAGGAAAATCGTAAAGTAGTCGGAGGTTTAATGCTTTCAGGTGCTTTAACGTCATTCTTAACAGGTATTACAGAACCATTAGAATTCTCATTCTTATTTGTAGCACCATTATTATTCTTTATTCATGCAGTGCTCGATGGTTTGAGTTTCTTAATTATGTATGTACTTCATGTATATCTAGGTTATACATTCTCAGGTGGCTTTATAGACTTTTTATTATTAAATATTATGCCAAATAAAACAGCATGGTGGCTTGTTATACCTGTTGGTCTTGTGTATGGCGTATTATACTACTTTATCTTTAGATTTATTATTAAGAAATTCAACTATAAAACACCAGGCCGAGAAGATAAAGATATGCAAAGTAACAGTGTAGCGAAAAATGATCTGCCGTTTAAAGTCTTAGATGCTATGGGTGGAAAATCTAATATTAAACATTTAGATGCTTGTATCACACGTTTAAGAGTTGAAGTGAATGATAAGTCAGCTGTAAACGTTGAAGCATTAAAGCAACTAGGTGCATCTGGAGTACTTGAGGTTGGAAATAATATGCAAGCTATTTTCGGTCCTAAATCAGATCAAATCAAGCATGACATGGCAATGATTATGAGTGGTGAAATCACGAAACCAAGTGAAACAACGGTTACAGATGATGATGTAGTACAAGTACCAGCAGCAGATAATCAAGATACAGCCGATAAACAGACATTGATAGAAGTATTTGCCCCTGGTACTGGTAAAATCGTACCTTTAAGTGAAGTGCCGGATCAGGTATTTGCACAAAAAATGATGGGCGAAGGTTTAGGCTTTATTCCAGAGGATGGCACGATTGTTGCACCATTTAATGGTACTGTTAAGACAATATTCCCAACAAAACATGCGATAGGGTTAATTTCAGAAGATGGATTAGAACTATTAATTCATATTGGAATAGATACAGTTAAGCTAGAAGGTAAAGGATTTGAAAGCTTAGTAGCAACAGATGAACATATTAAAAAAGGTCAGCCAATTATGAAAGTGGACCTTGATTATATTAAAGAACACGCACCAAGTATTGTGACACCGTTAATATTAACAAACTTAGAAGAGCGTAACTTTAAAGTTCAAGATGTGGAACATGTAACAAGTGGTGACTTGTTGATTACTGTGAGATAATCAATACATTTACTTACTGTTAGATTATAGTAAGACAGTATCAAAGATATAATATAGAGTCTGGGACATATTTAACCAGCAAAAAGCCCCTCAAAGATCAAAAATCTTTGAGGGGCTTGTTAATTTATATCAATACTTCGTATTATTATTGCTTGCTCGTCTAGGAAGTTGATTCGAGTCTCATGTCGACACTCACCTTACTCACATAGATGTCTCGCAAACCATACACAGTGCTTTTATCTTATTACTAAAAAATAAGACCCGATCGTATCATTTAATAAACACCACTAAACAAAATTAACGAGGCACGGGGCGTCTGATGTATAAAAATTTATAATATGTCTCAATTAACGCTACTGGTGGAAACGGAAATGTTTATCTCTGAAAATGATAACTTTAAATAGCTAATTTCAACAATCCATACTTCGTCCAAATTAAATGTTGAAAAATTCTGAATTTATATCTACTATGAAATAAATAGAAAAAAAGGGTGATTATATGGAGTATCAACTAGCGATAAATGTTACACCTCAAATTAAACTTGTACAGCCAGAATTATATATGGCAGAAGCGTTGTACAATACAATAAAATCAAACTTTCAACATTTAGTAACCTTTCTAGATTTTATTCAAGAGGATATGACGCTTGAAGATGAGCAACAATATTTAACAATGATGCTAAATCATCAAGCACAAAATAAAGGTCGCTTGTATCTTATCTATTTTGAAGATGAATTGATTGGTACAATTGATTTGCATAAGATTCAAATGCAACATAAAAAGGCGGAAATTGGTTATTGGATTGCGGAAAGTTATGCAGGTCGTCAAATAACGACGCAATGTGTTCAACATTTGTGCTATCTTGCCTTTGAAGTATTTGGCTTGAATAAATTAACTATCAAGGCAGATGTACGCAATATTGCTAGTAATAAAGTAGCAGAAAAGGTTGGTTTCTCTTATGTTGGAACAGACTTAGAAGATATGTTTGATGGTGAGGCATACAGAGATATGAATCGTTATTCACTATTAAAGCGCGATTATAACAAGCAATAATCATTGCTCATACAGAATTATTTTACATGTTACGTGTTCTGAAATTTTAACGCGTTGTAGTAATGATTTAATGGAACAAAGATAATCGAAGGGGGAATGACCAATGTTACAAAGAAAGTTAAATATAGCGAATTTAAATACACCTATTCAAAAATTAGATCAATTAAGTAGTACATTAGGAAAGCAAATTTATGTAAAACGTGATGACTATACGGGAGCAGAAATATCTGGAAATAAAGTGAGAAAGCTAGAATATACGATTCAATATGTGTTTGATAATGGATATGACACAGTTATTACAACGGGAGCTATTACTTCAAATCATGCCCGCGCAACAGCAGCATTATGTGCTAAATACAATCTAGAGTGTCATTTGGTATTACGAGGAGATGCAGCTATTTTCGAAGGTAATTTATTTTTAGGTACGATGCTCGGTGCAAAAATTCATCAAATCAGTGCTGACACTTCGAGAGAAGATACAATGGATGAACTGTATCATCAATTAAAGTCTGAGGGTAAACATCCGTTGATTATACCCGTAGGTGCCTCGGATTGGATTGGTACTCATGGATATATCAATGCATATGAGGAAATACTTAAACAACAACAAACGATGAATATTCATTTTGACTCTATCAATGTAGCAGTAGGTTCAGGTGGTACATATGCAGGCTTGTGGTATGGGAACAACGTACATAATGAGCAGACAAAAGTGATTGGTTATGCAGTCGATCAAAGTGCGCCTGCCTTTACCGATAAAGTGAAAGAAATCATACATGATATAGATAAATCAGTAACATCATTCGATTCAATAAATATTAATGATCATTATATTGGTTTAGGATATGGTCAAGCTACGGATGAAGAATTAGCATTCTATGTTGAAATTGCGCAACAAGAGGGGATTATTTTTGATCCTACTTATACTGGTAAAGCCTTTCGTGGTTTAATCTCCGAGATAAAGCAAGGAAACTATAATAATCAAGAGCACATATTATTTATTCATACTGGTGGTCTACAGGGCTATACAGAAGAGACAAGACAACGCATTCAACACATGATTAGTAACCAAGATTAAGTTGACCAATGTAAAATATATTTGAATTTTAGATAGAATATAAAGCTAAATTGAAAAGACTATAAAAAAGCAAATTGATTGCTATTTTATAGGACAATGTTTCATAATGAGATACACTTTATGTGGTAAGGAAGGTGGTCATAAGTGGAGCAATTATTGTCAACAATTGCAGCATATCAGGATTTTGTTCATACGCATAAACTAGCTGTCATACATGTTATGAGAGATAATTGTAGTGTGTGTCATGCTGTATTACCACAGATCAGAGGTTTAGTCGAAGAGTATCCAGGCGTAGTTCTAGGCGTAATTAATCAGAGTGAATTAGAAGCCATTGCAGGTGAATTAAATATCTTCACTGTACCTGTTGATTTAATATATTTAGAAGGCAAAGAAATGCATAGGCAGGGAAGATTTATTGATATGCAATTATTTGAAAAGCAATTAAACTTAATGTATCAAAGTATAGCGTGAAAAATGAATATAGAAGGAAGTATGGATGCTTCTTTGACGAACAATCACTCAGTTGGCATGGTTCGTTGGAGAAGCTTTCTTTATGTAAAGTGCTAGCTATAAATGTTGTGCAAAATAAAAGATGGTTTCATTAAATAAGTTGTATCTTTATTAAATGAAATATTGTATTATAGTGATAATCAATAGGGGGAGGTTAATTGTATGAGAATTGAGCGAATATGTCCCGACGAAGCTGAAGCGCTATATCGTTGTATGAAACAAATTGATAAAGAGTCACAATTTATGCTGTATTTGCCCGATGAAAGAAATTTTAATCAAGAAAAGTTAGCAGAAGAGCTTAAATTAAACTTTTTTATCGGTGTGAAAACAGATAACAATGATATTGTAGGATATTTAATGGTTCATATTAGTACAGTTTCTAAAATAAAGCACATTGGTTATATTGTTATTGGAATGATGAATGATTATCGTAAACGTGGATATGCCACACAGATGTTTGAGGAAACATTGAAATGGGCTGAACGTAAGGGTTTGAGAAGATTAGAATTAACTGTGATAACGACGAATACCCCCGCAGTGAACTTTTATGAAAAGTTAGGATTTAAGATAGAAGGTATCAAACGTCAATCTATATTTATGGACGAACATTACTTTGATGAATTGTATATGGCAAAGTTATTAAATGAAGGTATAGATGGAGATAATGGCATAGTTTGGTAATTTCTACATTGAAGCACTTTGTACGTTATGCTTAATACATAATTTTATAAAACAAAACCTTTTTCAAATAAATATTAATTCATTATGATTGGAAAAGGAGGCGATAATATGCTGAAAAAAATAATGCTTGTACCATTGATAACCATTGGTGCTACCTTTGCTTATGCTAAGATTAAGGAGAAGAGAAGTTACAAAAGCTTTCTCATTGAACAGGTATTCAAAATGACAAGAAGTAAATTGACATTTTCGACAGTTGAAGGGGCGCAGCGTGCACAATCTGTCACTCAATATGAAACGAAAGGATTGCATCAGCAACCGAAACATCAATTTGAGAATACAGTAGAAAGATGTGACCAGAATGATACTACAACTTACATAATTAATCAGCAACCGGATGATGCGCAAGATATTGTATTATATATTCACGGTGGTGCTTGGTTTAAAGATCCACTGCAAGGCCATTTTGAATTTGTTGATCAATTAGCCAGTGAATTATCAGCTACCATTATAATGCCAATATACCAGAAAGTACCTCATGCGGATTATCGTGCGACGTTTAAACTTATCACTGCTATTTATGAGCGTATACTAGACACATATCAAGCTCAAGACTGTTCTCGCATTATTCTAATGGGCGATTCTGCTGGTGGACAAATTGCTTTAGCCTTTGCACAGTTACTGAAGCATAAAGACATGAGACAACCGGATAATATAGTATTAATATCTCCTGTTCTTGATGCAACATTCAATCATTCAGCAACGATTGAATATGAAACTGTTGATCCGTTATTAGGTATACAAGGGTTAAATTATTTCTTGAAACAATGGGCAGCAACGCTTCCACTAGAACATAGTATATTGTCACCAATAAATGGAGATATGACTGGATTAGGTCACATTACATTAGTAATTGGTACAAAAGAGTTACTTTATCCAGATGCGTTGAGGCTATCGACAAAGTTAAATCACAATAACATCGAACATGAATTTATTGTTGGATATAATCAATTTCATATTTATCCTATTTTTAATATACCTGAACGCCGACAAACAATTAATAAATTAAAGCGAATATTGAAGCGATAATTGAATAAACGATGCAATTCGTACCTAAGCTGACGCTTAGGTATAGGTTATTAAAGATATTGAGTAGTGAACATAATTAACAAAGCGTGCGCTTGAACCTTTAAGTTCTTGCGACACGCTTCTTTTATAATATCAAGTTTGCTGTATATTGATTGTTTAATCATTCAGTATCGCTAGGTTGTTTCTTTAACGATAATGTTAAAATTAAAATAATAATTAATAGAATGCCTAGAATTTGTAATGGTAAAAATTGAACATGTAGCCAAAGTGCACTAGAAACAATGGCCATTACTGGTTCTATTGTCCCAAATAATGTAGTTTCCTTTGCACTTAGATAATTTAAGCTTTGGATAAAAAATAAAAATGCTACTGCCGTGCCAAATATAATCCCGAAAGCAAGGTATATACCGGTTGAGTATGTGATATGATTAACATCAATGTGCCAAATTGGTGCTTTGAAATTAAGTAAAATACCTGAAATTAACATTGCCCAACCAACGACTAAAATAGAAGGATAACGTAACAATAACCTCGTAGCATATAATGTATAAAAGGTGAGGGACAATCCTGAAATAATCCCCCAGTAAACACTAGGCATCGGCACAGTTAAATTGCTTATGGAACCATTCGTTAGTAATAAAAATGTACCTGACAATGTCAGTAAAATAGCTATACAGTCAAACATTTTAAATCGTTCTTGTCCTCGTAGTACATACCATATAATAATATATAATGGTGCGATATATTGTAATAATGTAGCCACTGCTGCATTACCGTAGTTAATAGATGCCATATATGAATATTGCACTAATAACATACCGAATATAGAAAAAATAATCAGTTGTATAAAACTACGTTTTGATGTAAATATGATGAAAATGGATTTACGAGGATTAAGTAGCTTATATATAATCAGCAGTAAGATGCCACTAATTAATAATCGTGCTGTAACGTACCAGTTTATTTCAATGTTGCGATGTTGAAATAAAAAATCTGATACAGTTCCCCCTAATCCCCAAAAGGAAGCGCCAGCAATAGCTAGAAAAATACCTAAAATTCTCTTTTCTGTGTTGTGTTGCATAATATCACCTATAAAATATAATTATATTTAAACTATAAGCTAAAATTCAGTGATATAATACGTAAATATCATTAAAAAATAACAATATATAGAGGTGGTGGCATATTGTATAGTGAAATTATTGTTACAGATACAAGAGAAGAATTGGTTCAATATCCGAATCAACAATGGAAACATGTCGTATTGTATACTGTGTTAAACCAAACACGTTTTGGATATATACCATTACATTGGCATAAGGCATTACAATTCATTTATGTAATTGAAGGTGCGTTAGACGTTGCAATGTCAGAACTTAATGTTCCACTTAAGCAAGGAGAAGGACTCTTTATCAATTCTAATACGGTACATGAAATTACAGAACAGGATCACGACACAAAATTTTATTGTTGGAATATAGAACTTACCGATCCATCTAACTACATTGAATATAGTTACGTGAGTCAAATCGTTACCAACGCGACGAAATTACCATATTTAAAGTTAACATCAGATATAGCTATTCACAATCAAATATTAAAATTAATTGTCGAAGCCGCTAATCTATATCTAAGTAAAACGACAGATTACATGTTAGATGTAACTATTAATTACTTTCAAATATTAAAATTTATTAATAGAATAATGGATAACCAAGTGACAACTAACGCATATCATTTTGATTCGCGTGTTAAACAACTGATTGAATATATTCAAAATCATGCTTATACAAAGCTAACACTTGCAGAGCTGAGTCAAGTCATCCACATGAGTGAATCTGAAACGATTAAACTATTTAAACAATATATGCAACAAACACCTTTTCAATATTTACTCAATTTTCGATTGGAACAAAGTATAGACATGCTCTGTAGTAACAGTGAATATACTATTACTGAAATAGCATTAGGATGTGGTTTCTCTACAACAAGTTATTACATCAAATTATTTAAAGTGAAATACGGTGAAACACCGAAACAATATCAAAGACGCATGCGTCAGTTAAATATATAAGTGCAAATACCATAACACCCACTACCTATAGATTAAGGAACATTGTTCGTATTGTGTGAACAATATTAACCTGAAGTAGTGGGTGTTTGATTTATTTTAAATTTTGTAAATATGTGGGGAACATTTCGCTAAATAATTTAACAAATGATAAATATATTGCTTTATCTACATGTTCGTCAACTTGATGTGCTTGGCTAACATTACCGGGACCAAACATTATAAATGGGAATTGTTCATCCTTATCGACTAATAAATCAGCAGCATCTGTTACGCCTGGAGAAGCTTGTGCTTCTAGCTTTGTATTTAAGTATTTCATGGCGAAAGTTTGTGCAATCTGTACCAGTGAATTGTCACCTGTTGTAAAGACTGGTGGTCTTGACATATAAGTATCCATGACGAGTTGTGACTCTGTTGATTCAACTTGTTGAAGGATGCGTTTGAAATAAGAAATGAATTGATTATTATCATGCTCAGGAATTGTACGAATATTAAATTCTGTTTCGGCATGTTCAGGTAATGAATTGACCTGATTTCCGCCTTTGAAGATTGTCGCATTAAGTATTGGTGGACCTAGTAAACTGTTCGTTTGAGTGAAGTCCTTAAAGCCCTCGTCTACAGTATAGACAAATTTTATTAAAGGCTTAATTGCATTAAAGCCTAAATGTGGCATAGAACTGTGTGCGGCTTTACCTTTAGAGGTTACACGTATATCCATCGAGCCTTTATGTGCGTAAATAATTCTGTCTTCTGAAGGTTCGGCAATGATTAAGGCACTAACATCATCCATATAACCTTGTTGATGAAAAGCCTTTGCACCTTCACCGACGATTTCCTCTCCTGCAGTAGCAAGCAGACGAATTTTACCATAGTTTAAAGTGCCAGCAGCTTGAATTTGAATCATACTAATAACAAGAGCAGCTAATCCTGATTTCATATCAGCTGTCCCACGACCATATAACTTGCCATCGACTTCTGTCATAACAAAAGGATCATAATGCCACTTTGAAATATCTCCTTCAGACACGACATCCATATGACCAGATATAGCTAATACTGGACCATGCTCTCCAATTTCTGCAACTAGATTCGCACGCGTTTCAGATAATTTAATAATTTGAGCAGGAATGTTATGTGCCGCTAGTAAATCTTGCAGATAATGACATACTTCAATTTCATTGTCATTTACAGATTTAATACGAACTAAATCACTTAATATGTTTACAATTTCTGTATCAGTTAATTTACCCATTAATAAAACCTCACTTTAAACACAGAATAATAATTCAACTTAATTATAACTTAGTTGATATTAGAATTTGGGAAATTCACCTATGTGTAAAGTGTAGCCTCAAGGTTAAGGTTAAAAATTAAATAAAATTGCGCGATTTATTCATAAAAATAACTCATACATGACTGGTAGATTTAGTGCTATCTACTGACCATGTATGAGTTAATTTTTCATATTGAATGGCTTTATTTTGTGTATTGAATGATTGAGTATCTTTTGGAATACGAGATGTTTCAGAAGTTGTTGCTTCCTTTGAACTATTTGAATTATTATTTTTATTTATATTTTCGACATTTTTATTATTATCAGCATCTAAGACAGCGCCGCGCATATCATTTCCTTGAAAAGTACCAATTAAAATCATGATTAAATAACTACAACATAATACTGCTACGACTGTAAGATAAATTGAAACGGCAAACTTAACAGATCTACTCAATGAACTGCCTCCTAAATATAGTTATTAACTACTTCACATATAATGTAACACTTAATCTTTAATATCATGTAAAGATGCAGTAAAGTTTATATTTTTTACAAAAGCTAATTACTGTAAGAATAAAAATTTATTAAAATTTCTTTGTGGTTTTTATAAAATTATATTTTGTTTATAAAACGTTGTCATAACAGTATTTCAAACGGCACAACAGTGTAATATTACTTGCATTGTAAAGGTTGATTTACATTTAATTAACGCGTCCTTTAAACAGTTAAAACTAAATCAATAACGCCGTGATAGCATATCTGTATTGAATGATAGGGAGTAACTAACCTCATATTAGTTCACTCTTTTTAATAACCATAATTCAAGTATCCTGAGATTCTTAAAGGAATAATTAAGTATTCAAATAAAAATTAAATGTGCTGACGAAAAGAGGGACCCAAGTTGCTACTAATCATAATTTGTGTAGGCTTAATTCTTTGGTTGGGTATAGTCGAAAAGAAACGACACTCACGCCGATTAGAAAGAATACCTATACGTATAAACATTAATGGTATAAGAGGTAAATCAACCATTACAAGATTGATATACAGCACACTGCGTGAGGACAATTACAGAGTAATTGGTAAAACAACTGGCACTGACGCACGTATGTTGTATTGGTTTACACCAAGAGAATATCCAGTCTATAGAAAGCCTCAAGGTGCAAACATTGGTGAACAAAGGGATATCATTCGTAAAGTGGTCAAACACAAAGCGAATGCTCTAGTTAATGAATGTATGGCAGTAAATCCTGATTATCAAATCACTTTCCAAAAGGAATTGGTTAAGGCCAATATTGGTGTGATTGTTAATGTTATGGAGGATCACATGGATGTACTTGGCCCAACATTGAAAGAAGTAGCAGAAGCGTTTACCGCAACAATTCCATATAAAGGGCATCTTATAGTAATGAAAGATGATTATACTGAGTTCTTTGCAAAGGTGGCAAAACGACGTAAGACCAAACTTATTGTTGTTGATAAAGATGAGGTTCCAGAATCTTATTTAAGACAATTTGGATACATAGTCTTTCCAGATAACGTTGCGATTGCAATGGGCGTAGCAGAAGCCTTAGGTATAGATAGAGAAACAGCATTGAGAGGTATGTTGAATGCGCCTCCTGATGTTGGCGCTGTAGAAGTAAAATACTTTAATGCAAACAATTCGACAAACGTCTATGTCAATGCATTCGCTGCAAATGAGCCAAAATCTACGATAGCAATATTAAACAAAGTCGAAGATTACAATTATCCGTACTCAAGCATTGTTATCGTATTGAATTGTCGGGCAGATAGAGTGGATAGAACAAGACAATTTGTTGAAGACTTTATACCTCATGTTGAGTTCGATACGTTAATTTGTACTGGGAAAAGTACACAAATGGTCACTGAGGCAATGAAAAATCAACCAGATAAGAAATACTTGAACTTTGAAGGCAAAAGTATAAAGGCAGTTGAAGAAGCATTATATGCTGAATCGACAAATGCCTTAATCTTCTGTGTTGGTAATATTCATGGACCAGGTAAACAAATAGCGCAATATATAGAAGGGATCAAATAATATGATAGGTTCAGAGTTATATTTTTCATTATTTGTGGGCATCGTATTGAGTTTAATCTTTGCCGAAAAATTTGGTATTAGTCCAGCGGGTCTTGTTGTCCCAGGATACTTAGCTTTAATATTTGATCAACCAGTTATGTTATTATCCGTACTTATCATCAGTTGCATTACATATTTTATTGTAAATCATGGTGTGAGTCGCTTTGTCATATTATATGGACGTAGGAAATTTGCGGCAATGATACTTACTGGTATGGTACTAAAATTTATATTCGATTTAATCTATCCACTGACCCCATTTGAAATGGTGGAAATGTCAGGTATTGGGGTTGTTATACCTGGTATTATTGCAAATACGATTCAAAAACAAGGTGTCATTATTACTTTATCTACATGTATGCTATTAACATGTATTACTTACGTCATCTTATTCTTTTATAGCTTTATTAATTAGTAAGGAGCATGTATATGAAGAATTCAAAACGACTTTCTATAGATGAACGTGTATTAAAGTGGACCAAGCGGCATAAAAAGCGCAACACTATATACACCAGTATTATCTTAATAGCTGCAGTAGTACTGTTAGTATTCACCATGACATCACAAAAAACATATCCAGTTAAGGCGATGACCAAAGCTAAGAATGACATCAGGATGACTTACTTGGGTAATGTTGAATTAAATAAACACATTCGTAAGAACGACATAAATGACGCTTTTAGTGCGGTGAAACCAATCTTGAAAGGGAGTGATTACTCCACAGCAAGCTTGAAATTTTCTAAATTCGCAAATGATAAGAATGGAAATATTAAAGGTAATTTAAATAATGTCATGTTCTTAAAGGGATTAAATATTAAAAGTTTAAATATTATCAATCAGGTGACCGATAATATTACTGCCAGAGATTTTAGTAAAGCAGTTGAAGCTAAAGCAGGTTATAACTATTTAACTGGCAATGGTTCGAATCCTATTAATAGTAAGACTGTTCAACAAACTGTAAAAGGGAAAAAAATTGCAACAGTATCATTTTCAGATGTTGAATCTGACTATACAGATCCTTTGAAAAATACGACATCCATTAGTTTAGAGCCAAATATCTTTATTCCATTAATTAAAAAACTAAAAGAAAACAATGATTACGTAGTAGTTAATGTGGATTGGGGCATTCCTGATGAAAGGAGTGTCACAACACGTCAAAAACAATATGCACATGCTTTATCTGATGCTGGTGCTGATGTAATCGTTGGTCACAACACAGTTGTTCAAGAAATTGAACAATATAAAAACACGAATATTTTTTATAGTTTAGGTAATGTTACTTCTGAAGGATTTTTATCTAAAAATAAACAAGGATTAACCGTTCAACAAAACTGGGACGGTAAGAAGTCACAATTTATGGTAACACCGATTAAGTCACAAGGTGGCAAGATTACTGAATCAAGACCAAACAAAATAGAAGAAATAAAACTGTTAAATAATTTGCAAAGTGATAGCGTAAAACTTAAAAAAGAGAATGGAGGTTACGTATATGAACATTAAAGAAAATTGGGTGAGCATTACAGTGATTGTAGTTGTGTTAATCATTTTCTTATTGATCGTTTTTGCTAGAGCAAATGAAGGTCTTGATCAATATGAATTGAATGAACTTAAATCAACGCATCATCAATATCTGTCTAAAGGAGCCTGAGTATGAGCATTTATAATAAACGTGTGCTCATCGTAATACTTATCCTTACTATCATTATTTCTGTGTTATTTTTCTTAGTTACGAAAAAAGACAACTATGATAAAGACGATTTGTATGAGAATAAAATTGCTGATCATAAACAAGACACATCAGACAAAAATTACGGTGTAGCATCAAATAACCCTATCGCGACACGCGTAGGTGAGAAAATAATTAGAGATGGAGGCAATGCAATCGATGCATCTGTAGGTGTCTCTTATGCCTTAGCTGTTACTGAACCACATTCATCAGGTTTAGGCGGAGGGGGTGCAATGTTAGCTTATGATGGACAAGCAAATGTTGCACCAAAACAATGGCAATATAAAGATATCTCATCATTTAATTATAAAAATAAAGATCAAATCGGTACACCAGGTTTTGTTCGTGGTCTCCATGATGCACATAAAGATGCCGGTAAAATGGACGAAAAGAAAATACTTAACTATGTTATACCACTAGCCGAAGATGGTTTCGAAGTAGATTCAGAATTAGAGCGAAGCTTAAAATTGTATGGGTCTGACGTGGATAGAGATTCTCCTTTCTTTGATGGTAAACAAACGAAACGAGAAGGAGATGTGATTAAGCAACCAGAATTAGCGAAAACATTACGCGGTATTAGAGATAATGGTCCGGATTATTTTTACGATAAAGTCGGTAAAAGTATTTCTAAACAAGTCGATGATAAATTGACTGAAAAGGACTTCAAAGCCTATAAAACAACGAAAAAAGAACCTGTAAGTACAGATTATTTAAATACTAAAATTTATTCTGCATCAAATCCACTAGGCGGTACACTCATGCTACAAGGTATGAAGATTGATGAGGCAACCGATAATAAAGGGGCACCAGACAACCGTTTGGATTACATTACAGGTATATTGAAATCAAGAGCATTAATGTACAGAAATAGAGACATCGTTAATGGTCAGGATGAAGATTACGATCAATATTTATCTCAAGATTATTTATTAGGAAAATTAAACGAAGTTAATTTCAATAGTAACTTCAATACGACGAATATGGATAATACGAGTACTACGCACTTTGTTGTTATAGATAAGAAAGGTAAGTTAGTGAGTACAACCAATACATTGTCTAGTTTCTTTGGTACTGGTAAGTATATGAAAGAAGGATTCTATATGAATAACTCACTTTCAAACTTCTCTACGAATCCTGCAAGTCCAAACTATGCAGGTAAACATAAGGAACCAAGATCATTTACCGCACCTAGTATCGTTGTCGGACCAGATTATTACTTAGGCATAGGAACACCTGGAGGTAACAAAATACCGACTACCATTAATGAAGTACTTGTCGATTATTTAAGAGGCAATGGAACATTGCAAGAATCAATTGATAAACCTCGTTTCTATAATGATGGCGGAAAAATTTTCTATGAAAATGCAACCTCTAAACAAGATATAGACATATTCAAAAGTTTAGGATTCCAAATTGAAGAAAAACGCAATGATCCAAACTTTGGTAGTGTACAGGCAGCGCTATTCAATAAAAATGATAAAACTGTCGAAATAGGTCACGATGTTGGTAATAGATAAAATATAATATCAAACGTTTATGATGATTTATCTATAAATGTTTAAACAATCAAAAAAGAATAGATATCCTTATTGTTAACTACAGGTAAGGGTATCTACTCTTTTTTTAAACAGTAAAAGCATGTTGAGGTATTAGATTAGGATTACCAGCCTTGACCAGCAATATTGTAGTTGTCTAGTTTGCCGGATTGTAAATCTTGGATCGCAGCTTCCAATACATTGAGCGCTTGATCAAGTTGTTCGTAAGTAATAACTAAAGGTGGTTGGAAACGTAAGACATTTCCAGCTACAGCGATAATGACAACACCATGATCGAAACAACGATTACAAATCTTTAATGCAGCTGTAGCATCTCGAGTCTTATTCAATTTATCGGATACAATATCGATGCCGATTGATAAACCTTTGCCGCGTACATCACCAACAGCAGCATATTGGTTAACCCATTGATCCATACGTTTACGTACGTAGTCGCCTTTATCTTTACTTGCTTGCAGTAAATTTTGGTCCTCAATCATCGACAAAGTAGCTAGCGCAGCTTCACAGCTAACTGGGTTTGCCCCAGTCGTAAATAAGTGAGCTGGTGCATCTAAATAATCCATGATTTCAGCTCGGCCAACAATAGCAGACATCGGGAGACCACCGGCAAGTGATTTACCGAAAGTGATGATATCGGGTTCGATATCAAAGTGTGAAACAGAACTCCATTCACCAGTTCGACCAAGACCTTGTTGAATATCATCAACTGCTAACAGAATACCATGCGCTTTACACAGAGCTTGTAAGGCTTCAAAGTAACCATCAACTGGCTCTAATAGACCGCCATCACCTTGGAATGTTTCAATCATGATGCAAGCAACTTCTTCAGCGGGAACGTATTTTTCAAACATTTCTTTGAGTGGCGCTAAATAAGATTCAACAGAATTAGCTTCTGTATTGCCATACATGCCACGATATTTATCAGGATAAGGGATGTGATAGAAACCGGGTAACATAGGACCATACTTTTTACGCATATTTAAACTAATTGCAGACATGGATAATGAACCATAAGTTGATCCATGATAGGCATTAACGAAACTGATAACGTAAGGTCGACCGGTGTAAGCTTTTGCTAATTTGATTACGCCATCATTAGCATCGGACCCAGACAAGCCGAAGAGTACGCGTTTGTCGTAATCACCAGGTGAAATTGCACATAACTTTTTAGCTAACTTCACGAGTGGTTCATGGTACATGTAGGCTGGTGTGTAATGTATAAAGCGGTCAACTTGTGCCTTAATGGCATTCGTTACAGGTTCAGGTGCATGGCCGACATTTTGTGAACTGGCACTGGATAGTAAGTCTATATATTCATTGCCGTCAACATCGACTAAAGTTGCACCATAGCCGTGTGAGATAGCTAGAGGATAATACGGTATTCTGCCAGGTTTAGCAAAGTATTGATTATCTTCCATGATGATTTTTTCAGATTTAGACATAATTAATTCGCCTCCCAAGATATGGTGTTTGAGTTTAGCACTATATCATTCGAGGTCCATGTCTTTAAAATACGCATAATACCTCGTTTCATGTTATGCAATAGCGCTTTTGTTAGCTTTAAAATGTAAAACTATAGTTCGTAATCTATGCTATATGTAAAAATATACTAATGATTATCTGACTTGTAAATATATTCTGAAAATTTAAAGTTGAATAAAACTAAAATTAGATGTTATTTTCTCAAAAAGGGAAAAATAACATTTATGTATTAAAGTTTTAATTTTTATAAAAATATATCTAGAGTCAAAAAGTGGGATAAAACACTTCCACGTGGGGTATAACTACAAAAAAGGAATTAGTGATAGATATAATTATGTTTCTTACAAATGAATTGGGAGTCGTTAACGAAAATTTGATGAAAATAAAATTCAAGTAACTAAGCACACAGTAGATAGAGAGAATGTAATTCTTAGGGAGGAATTTATATGATTTATGCTGGTATCTTAGCAGGGGGCATTGGTTCTAGAATGGGAAACGTACCATTGCCAAAACAATTCTTAGATTTAGATGGTAAACCAATATTGGTGCATACAGTAGAGAAATTTCTGCTAACTAATGAATTTGACAAGATATACATTGCAACACCGCAAAAATGGATTTCACATACCAAAGACACATTAAAAAAACATAAAATCGATGATGACAGAATTACCATTATTCAAGGTGGCGCAGATCGCAATGAAACAATTATGAATATTATTGCAGCGATAGAAGCGGAATCTGGAGTTAATGAAACGGATGTAATTGTTACGCATGATGCTGTAAGACCGTTTTTAACAAGAAGAATTATTAAAGAGAATATTGATCAAGTCATACAACATGGTGCAGTCGATACGGTTATTCCGGCAACGGATACCATTATTACTTCAGCCGATGGAGAGTCGATACAATCTATACCAGTAAGAAATGAAATGTATCAAGGACAAACACCGCAATCGTTTAATATCAATTTATTACGCTCGAACTATAACAAATTATCTGCAGAAGATAAGCAAGTGTTAACGGACGCTTGTAAAATACTTGTCGTTAGCAATGAACACGTTCAATTAGTGAATGGCGAATTATACAACATTAAAATTACGACACCTTATGATCTCAAAGTAGCTAACTCAATCATAAAGGGTGGGATGTCGAGTGATTAATCAAGTATACCAACTCGTTGCACCAAGGCAAATCGAAGTCACGTACAATAATGAAGATATTAAGAGTGATCAAGTCGTAGTTCGACCGTTGTATTTATCCATTTGTGCAGCTGATCAACGCTATTATACCGGAAGTCGTAATCAAAGCGTCTTGCATAAAAAATTACCAATGTCATTAATACATGAAGGTGTTGGAGAAGTTGTTTACGATCAACAAGGTGAATTTGCAGTAGGAACGAAGGTGCTATTGGTTCCGAATACGCCTACTGAAGTAGACGATATGATTTCAGAGAATTATTTAGCGAGTAGTAAATTTAGGTCGAGTGGTTTTGATGGATTTATGCAGGATTATGTATTTATGGATCATGATCGACTTGTAGAATTGGATGATTCGATAAAGGATTTAAGTACAATTGCATATTCAGAATTAGTAAGCGTGAGTTGGCATGCAATTCAACGATTTAAACAAAAATCTATTTCAAATAGAAAGAGTTTTGGAATATGGGGAGATGGTAATTTAGGATACATTACAGCAATGTTGCTACATAAACTTTATCCTGATGCCAAAATTTATGCTTTTGGTAAAACAGACTTTAAATTAAGTCATTTTTCTTTCGTAGATGCAGTTTACCATATTCATGATATTCCAGAAGGTGTAACATTTGATCATGCTTTCGAATGTGTAGGTGGTAAAGGAAGCCAAGCTGCAATCAACCAAATGATAGATTTGATTTCTCCTGAAGGCAGTATTAGCTTACTAGGTGTTAGTGAATATGGCGTTGAGATTAATACGCGTATGGTATTAGAAAAAGGACTCACCTTGTTTGGTAGTAGCCGAAGTGGTGCGCAAGATTTTAAGGATGTAGCGCAATTATATAAAGATAATCCAGATATTGTAGAAAAGCTATCTTTATTAAAAGGTGAAGAATATGAAGTCAAAACCATCAACGATGCAATACAAGCATTTGAAGCAGATCTGTCTACATCATGGGGAAAGACAGTGATTAAGTGGACAATGTAGCATACGTAGATAATACACAAATTAGAATTGTACAACGTTAAAGTGAAGCTAGTTGATGAAAATATAAACCAACGTACTTAGAGAGGATTTGTTAAATTGACTCAATCAAAGTTTATAATCGATCATATATATTGGGAACGAATACAATTATATATTGAAGGTCATGTTGAAGGTATTGCGTTAAATGATAAAGCTATTTACCTTAGAAATTTGACAGAAACTAAGCAATTGTTAGCGAATCAGGTAACGATTGAGGATAATCATTTTACTGCACGATTTAATGTTGCCATTTTAGATGATGGGAATTATTTACCAAGTGGAGAATATCTTGTCGTTTACAAGGGTGATTATGATTATATTGCGCAAGTAAATGATACCTTATTAGACCCTACTAATTATGAGTTGTCAGAAGAAGCGATAGAACAATATGAAACTCAAGAAACAATAAACAGTAAACATAACTTTTTACTAGATCATTATAAATGGGTATTTAAAAAAGGCGGGAATTCAAAGCAAACAGAATATAGCGTCAAGCCTATGATATCTAGTGAAGTAAATGAATTTGTCTTAGATATTAACTTTAAAAGTCCAGCACCAAAGGTAAATCCATTAAAAAGAAAAATAGATGAACTAAAGGCAAAATATAATAAATACTCATATAATATAAGGGATTTTACCTTTAAAACAATATTCAATATAACGAAGTTTTTCCATTTGAGAAAAGGCAATACAGTATTGTTTACATCAGACTCTCGGAGTGATATGTCCGGTAATTTCTTGTATGTATACGAAGAAATGTTACGCCAAAATCTAGATGCTCAATATCAAATACATGCATTATTTAAATCAAATATTTCAGCACGAAGAAATTTTATAGATAAGTTTAGATTTCCTTATTTATTAGGTAAAGCTGATTACATATTTGTAGATGATTTCCATCCATTGTTATACAAGGTTAATTTTAGAAAAAGCCAAGAAATCATACAAGTATGGCATGCAGTGGGTGCATTTAAGACGGTTGGTTATAGTAGAGCAGGTAAAAAGGGCGGTCCTTTCTTTAACTCTGTGAATCACAGAAACTATACCAAGGCATTTGTATCTTCAGAAACGGATATTCCATTTTATGGAGAAGCATTTGGCATAAAGGAACAGAACATTATTCCAACAGGTGTACCTCGAACGGATACATTATTTGATGAGCAATATGAACAACAAATTGTTGCTGAAATGGAAGCTGAATTACCGATTATTCAAAGTAAAAAAGTTGTGCTCTTTGCACCAACCTTTAGAGGAAATGGTCATCATACAGCGCATTATCCATTCTTTAAGATCGACTTTGCACGCTTGGCACAATATTGCCAAACAAATCAGGCTGTAATTTTATTTAAAATGCATCCTTTCGTTAAAAATAAACTGGAAATACCTAGGCAATATCAAGAATATTTTGTAGATGTTTCAGAATTTAGAGAAGTAAATGACATATTATTTGTCACGGATATCTTAATTAGTGATTATTCATCACTTGTATATGAATTTGCAGTATTTAAACGACCAATGTTGTTTTATGCTTTTGATTTAGAAGATTATATTACGTCGCGTGATTTTTATGAACCTTATGAAACCTTTGTACCAGGAAAGATTGTTGAGACATTTACTGAACTTATGATTGCACTAGAGCATGGCGACTATGAAGCGGAAAAAGTAGAGCCATTCCTTAATAAACACTTTAAATACCAAGATGGACGTTCTAGTGAAAGATTAGTTAGAAATGTGTTTGGTAGTTGATTCATACTCAGTTACATGCATAGAGACGACTTGATAAAGGTGGAATAAATAATGAAATTTTCAGTGATTATACCTAGTTATAATTCAGAAAGGTATATAGCCGAATTACTCGATAGTTTGAAGAATCAAACAATTGATAAACAACAATATGAGGTGTTATTAGTCGATGACTGTTCGACGGATAAAACACTAGAAATTGCTAAAACTTATGAGAATAAGATGAATTTAATAATAAAACGTTTAGAACAGAACTCTGGAGGTCCAGGCAAACCAAGAAATACAGCTTTGAAAATAGCACAAGGGGAATTTGTCTTCTTTGTGGATTCTGATGATTATATACACCAAGATACATTAAAAGATGTGCAACAGTTTATTGAACGTAATAATCAGGACGTGGTTTTAGTGAAAATGGAAGGCGTTAATGGTCGCGGAGTTCCAAAATCAATGTTCACTGAAACAAAGGCTGATGTTGCAATTGAAGATTCTAGAATCATTTATACATTAAGTCCAACGAAATTTTACCGCACAGCATTACTCAGAACGCATGATATTTATTTTCCAGAGCATATTAGAAGTGCTGAAGATCAAATATTTACCATGCAAGCCTATGTGAATGCTCAGAAGATAGGTGTGTTAGCAGATAAATCATATTATTATGCAACGAGACGCGAAGGTGAACATATGAGTGCTGCTTATGTGGAGCCTAAAGATTATTATCAAGCAATGCAACAAATCGTACGTGCTATTGTGCATAGTAAGACACTCAACAGCACTGATGCCGTATTACGTATATTTATCGAACGACACTTTAGTTTCTCAAGAACGACGCAATTTTCATTGAGAATTGCTGATGATAAGAAAGCTGAATGGATGGACGCAATTGGTGACTTTATTCATGAAATACCAGAGCGAGTTGATCAAATTGTTAGTGATAATTTAAAGCCATTATTATATTATGCGCGAAAAAAGGATCTATATCATTACCAAAAAGTGGAAGAAGGCTATCAAAATGGTGATATCTATGATATTAGTGCACATAAGAATAGTCTAACGTTACAGTTTGGAGAAGGAGAACCATTTTTCCACTTTGAGAATGCAGTCAAACCCGATATCAAGATGACTGACTTTACCTTTGATGAATCAGGAGTTAATTTGGAAATTGAATTTCTGAAAACATTGATTAATCCAAATCAATTAGCATCTAAGATTCAGTTGAAGCTAGTATCTAGAAATAAAAAGGAACTGATCTATATCCCTTTAGCAGTAAATGATAAGACGCGATTTAAATTTAGTATTAAGCATAATGAGTTAGTGCCATTTTTATTGAAAGAAAGAACTTGGGACTTATTCTTAGAGATGCGTGTCGATCAAATGACAATAACGAAACGGATTGGAAACAAGCGCGCTAAATATCGTTATGACAAAGAGACTAGTACAATTGTCAAACATGGTGAACGCTATTTTAGATTTACACCATATTTCACAAAAGACTTCGATAATTTATCATTCTATATAATTGAAAATGAATTAACACAAATGCTCAAACCGAAATTAGTTGGTAAACATCAAATTCAGTTGGAGTGCCAAGAATTTAATTATATCTTGAAAGAAGGTATTGCAACAATTAAGTCAGATGCGACATTTACAATAGGGTATTTATCGGTGAGTAAGACACAGCAACGATATAACTATCAAGTTGAAGTACCAGATAAAATGAAAAATAAAAATTTAAAAGGTCAATTTAATATCGAACTTCCGAATTTAAATTTAGAATTTTAAATTGAAAAATGATGTGTGAATCAATGTTAAATTGGTTCGCACATTTTTTAATTACAATGTTATTGATAATGGTTTTCAATTATAGTATGGTTTTAATAATACTATAAATAATTTATAAAAATGTACTTAAATTAATGATTGAAGGGATTTATAAATGGAAAAGTCTAACATCGATGTGAAAGATTTAATTAATATTGGATTATTTACTGCCGTGTATTTTATCTTTATTGCACCGCCAGGTATCTTGGGTATTATTCCGATATTTATGCTATTGTTGCCTGCAATGATAGGTTTGATTGGTGGGATACCTATTTTGTTATTAATCACGAAGACGCAAAAGTTCGGCGCAGTAACAATTTGTGGCAGTATGATTTGTTTGATTCTTGCTGTAATGGGTCATCCTTGGATTGCTTTAGTGCTCAGCATTCCAGTAATTGTAATTGCCGACTGTATTTTAGCATGGGGTAAATATAAAAATTTAAAGCTAAATTATCTTGGTTATATGGTATTTTCATTATGGCCAATTGGGAATTTGTTGCCGTTTTACTTTATGAGAAATGATTATTTGCAATTTATACAGCAAAAATATGGTATTGCCTATGAAAGTACTGTTGCAAGCATATTCTCAATACAGATGATTCCTATCATTGTCATAGCAACATTGATTGGTTCATGGGCGGGCTTCTGGATAGCAACACAAATATTGAAGAAGCATATGAAACGCGCAGGTATTATTTAATATGAATAAAACTATGGATATAAACAAAGGAAGTTTATTATTAGATCCAAGAACTAAAATGTGTCTTATGTTCATTGTTTCAATTATAAGTTTAACAGGAAGTGAAGCTGTTCCTGCAATTTATATACGACTTTTGGTGATGTTATTACCGATAGTATTATTGTTAACAATTAAAAAATTTATACAAAGTATATTGTGCGCAAGTATTATCATGGTTGCATGGATGGTAGAATCGGTGATTTATATTAATTACGCTCCTATATATACCCTTATATTATTTATAACTGCTGGTATCGTTACAAGATTTTTACCAGCACTACTAATGGGTTATTATATTTTGAAGACGACAGAAGTAGCAACATTTATCACTAGTTTAGAACAAATGCATTGCCCACGAAAATTGACGATACCTTTATCAGTTATGTTTAGGTTTATACCGACGATTAAAGAGGAAGGACAAGCGATAAAGCGTGCAATGAAAATGCGTGGTATAGATTATAAGTACGCCCTGCTACATCCGTTAAAGTATCTAGAATTTAGAGTAGTACCTTTATTAAACAGTGTGATAAAAATTGGTAACGAGTTATCGATGGCTTCAATTACTAGAGGTTTAACATTACAACACGCTAGAACAAACATGATTACTTTAACCATTAGGGCAGTCGATTGGATAGTCATCATTGTAATGATGTTATTAGGTATACTTTATTATGTAATATGAGGGATAAATATGATTGAAATTAAAGATGTATCATTCAGCTATAAACAGACGGATGGTATGAAACAATTAAAGGATATAAATTTAAATATTAATAAAGGTGAAGTCATTTGTTTAGCAGGGGCTTCCGGATGTGGAAAATCTACATTAATACGTTTGTTAAATGGCATCATTCCAACCTTTTTTCAAGGTGATATATCTGGTGTGATTAAAGTGGATGATCAATCTCTATTTGATCAATCAATGGATGATATTTCACGTTGGTATGGTACCGTATTTCAAAATCCTAGGACACAGTTTTTTTGTTTAAATACAACACGTGAGCTAGCTTTTGAATCAGAAAATATAGGACTACCAGCATCTCAGATTGTAGAGAGCCTGACACAGAGTGTTGAGAAATTTGAATTAGAACAATTACTGGATCGTTCTATTTTTAAGTTGTCAGGTGGGGAAAAGCAATTGATCGCCTGTGCAAGTGTTTATATTACTGGGCACCAATGTATTATTTTAGATGAGCCCTCATCGAATCTGGATATTAAGGCAATAAAGAAATTAACACGCATGCTAGAGATTTGGAAAGCTGAAGGGAAAACAATCATTATTGCAGAACATCGATTACATTATATGATTGATATTGTCGATACCTTTGTCATTATGGAACGAGGTCGTATAGTAAATGAATTGACCAATCAATCATTTAAACAACTGACGACAGAAGATATACAGCAATATGGTTTGCGAAGTACAACGATAGAACAATTACAATTTAAATGTGTAAAAAATCAAGGATATCGCACACTTAATATTGAGCGATTGCAATTTAAATACCAAGGACAACAAAGTCTAGTGTTAAACATAAATCCAGTTAAATTAGAGTTTGGAGCAATAACAGCAATCATTGGAGAGAATGGTGCAGGTAAATCAACTTTAGCACGATGTTTAACAGGACTAGAACGTAAGATGAATGCACAAATAACAATAGATGATCAATCACTTAATGCCAAAGACTTGGCAAAAATGGTATTTCAAGTATTCCAAGATGTAAACAATCAATTGTTTACCGAAAGTATTGAAGCGGAACTACGATTAAGTAATGATTCTATAGCTGAAGATCAAATAGTCAAACGTTTGCGCGAACTAGGCATTTCTGAACATATTGAACGACACCCATTATCTCTGTCAGGTGGTGAAATGCAACGCTTAGCGATTGCAAGTGCACTAGAATCTAATAGAAAGATTTTAATTTTTGATGAACCTTCGAGTGGATTAGATGGAAGAAATATGCGCAAGCTTAGTACATTACTGAATGAATTAGCACGATCTGGACACATGATAATAATTATTACGCATGACTTCGAATTTGTTACGTATTGTGCAGACCACATCGCTACAATGGAAAATGGCCAAATCATAGATTACTGCGACAATAATCCGCTCAATCGTGATAGGTTAGCCCATTATATTGGATTATAAACATGAGCCTATTGTAGTAAAAGTACAAATAGCATGCTTGGTACATGCTGTGTTGCAAAAATAAAAGCAAATATTAAATTTAAAAAGATCAATCAGTTTTTAAACATTTGGCGTAACTTAGCTACATCTATTTGATGTATGGCCAAAATCATTTAACCTCTGGTTGATCTTTAATATGTATAGCGTCATGTGTGCAACGCGATAATATTAGTTTAAGTTATGATGTTTTCCGTCATTATTTGGAGATAGCATCATATATTGTATCGTTGCTGTCTCTAATGAAATAGATAATGGTAGTTTATTGCTATGCAAAGTTAACGTAGCTAAAGGATGATTAGATTGATTTATTTGTTGTAATACTTGTGGATCAATAAACGTATGGTTCAATTGCGCAGAAATCATATTCGTAATCAATCCGTGTTCAGGATTTAAAATTCTATTAAATACAAAATACTCATTTGTATAAGGTGTCGTAACGGACATAACTAAAGGCGCTGTATTTGTTAATGCATTATTTTTGTTAATGAGTAACATATGAAAATCACTATTCACCTTACAAACAATGCCGTTTGGTAAGCGCAATATATATTGATCAATAAATGGTGCTAATAAACTATAAATATAAACAATTGGCATCGTATTTTGATGTTGATCTATAAGCATGACCTGATCATCATCAGCTGCATAAAGTGGAAAGCCGATTCCAGCTATTTTCCCATTTAAGTCTAATAAAAGGCGAGATAATAATATATGTGATTCACTTATACTATTTTCGTAGTATTTTAATAAACTGCTATAAGTCACATTGTTAATAATTAACTTATTTGAATGTGGTACTAGATAGCTAATAAATTGCATAAATGTTTGCTTTAAGTCAGAACAGGGCTGAATAAATTTGTTGTGAATTAAGTCGTGAAATAACTTGAGATCACTATTAATATAATAATTAGTTGCAGGATACATTGTGATTGCATTGATTATTTCAGGTATCGTTTGATATTCAGTTAAAAGATTATCTATTACAATACCTATGCCCATATTGCGATATCTCTGAGTTAGTAATTGCATGATAGATTGGAAGTATTCGTCTTCCCAATTTGCAGGATTAAATATCAATGTCAAATACCTTAATATAGATTGGCGTTTATCTGTTTTGGCCAATGGCCTGATAATTGCGTTATGTATGGAATGGAAATGATCAACAGTTGCAACGGTTAATGTAACTTTAAAGTCATTACTTGCTAACCGTTGGATAATATTTAACAATTTCTGTAACTCTAAATTATTAAGATATTTAATGTCTACATTATGAATGTGTAAATTCACTTTCGAGAAATTTTCCGCAATCAATGACTCAAAATGGCTTTCTGAAAAATTAATCAGTTCATATAAATTGTTTAGTTGAATCACGTTAACCATCGGTTCAAAGTGATTGTTAAATTGTAAGTCATCTAAATTTATATTAGAAATTACATTGTTCTTTAATTTAATATTCTGTTTTAGTTGAGATAAATATTTCGAAATATATTCAACGTCTGTATGAATTTTGACAGGGTGATCGCCTTTCATACTACGATAGTGATAAATAAATTTTTTTGGAGGCATATGAACAAAATTTTTAAAATGCTTTGAATAGGTACTCACATTAGTAAAGCTAAAATGTGTTGCAGTCTCATGTATAGATTTACTATGTTGTACTAAATCATACAAGGATAATGCGACTTTTAAGGATGATACATAAAACTTAAAATTTATATTGAGCATTCTTGAGAACATAATAGAAATATATGATTGTGAAATGAAGAATTTTTTTGAGACATCTTGTGTAGTTAAATGCTCATGTATATTTAAATTAACGTAGCGAATTAATTTTTGTGCCAGTAAATTTTTGGTTCGTAAAGTAGGTACATAAGTAGTATGTAATGTGACTTTGGCTTCCTTTAACAAAAAATCAACAATGTCTGCTACGTAATGTAACTGACCATTGGTCAAATAGGCTTCATTATATAAAATTTGTAATACCAAAGTTCTGAATTGATCAGTATTACGAATTTGTGCAAAATCAAAATAACAATTGGATAAAAATTGCTCTTGTTCAAAAAATATGGGAAGTGGAATCTTTAATTCGACAACATCATCTAATTTAATCATTTGATATAAATCTGAATTATTTATAATTAATCCATTATCAACGGACAAAATAATCCCATTTAAATTAACCTTACATGGTTTATTTAATGGAAGTAGTATAATAATTTGGTTTATGCAGCGCGTAAATTCAGTTGAATAATCTTTTCTTACAGTTAATGAGCTAATCATAAATACCACCTAAGTCAGAAATTAGAACTATCAGTTAATAGTAATAAAATCATTGTACATCTGTAATAAGAAAAAAGAATGATAATCCCACATTATTATTAAAGTGACGATATAAATTAATAAATAGCACTTTTGCGGAGAATTTTTCAAAAATTGTAAGTAAATTAATAATAATTTGAAGTGGTGTAGTAATAAACGTATAATCTTAGCATTAATATGTTAAAAGATAAAAAAAGAGATCTAAAAACACTGCCTGAAAGTGACTTTAGATCTCTTATTATTTTCGTCCATAGGAACGAAGTTATACTGAGAATGTTGTGTTATTTACTTTGTTTAAATGGGTGCATAAAGTTTAATTCTGGGAATGGAATATAACTATGATGATAGATGGCAAGTTAAATAGCCGTTTATAACACATAAAATACATCCTCACACAATATTATATAACTAATAATCTTCTAATACAATATACAATTATTTTGTTATTTAATTTATTCTGGGCTTTAACTGAGCTGTTTGCTATTAAGGGTACACGAATTGTCAGATTAAACGAATGAGAAAACTTATAATAAGATTTATTTGCTGTCTTTTCTATATAGATCATATGCTTTGTAAAGAAATAAAATAATCGTAATGACTAAGAATAGAGTAAATAGACCATTGAAGATGGAATTGCTATAAATTTTAAAAATTGTAATAGAACTTAAGCCTTCTAAAAATACTGAACCGGTTGTTTTAATTTCAAAAAGATCAAATGCAAGTAGCGTTAATGAGATAAGCGTCATGTATCCGAGCGTAATAATAAAGAGGTTAAACAAATCGACGAAAAATATTTTTCTCATAACAACCAGCCTCCTCTCTTACTTTTATATTGCCAACTAATCAATGATTTAAAGCTTGGTTTAATATAATTTACATAAAATTTACAATCAATAATTAGGTGGTATACAGAGTGGTTGTCGAACAAATATAATATTTATTGATAATAAATTAACTAAAATTACAAGATTCGTAAACAAATTTAATTCTAAATTGTTTTGAATGTGTGTTTATTGTGTAAAATAATAAGTAAGTTTCATTTTTATGGAGTTGCAGAGGAGGGAAAGTATGTATAAGGCTATTATTTTTGATGTGTATGGTACTTTGTTTGATATGGATTCATTAAAAAATGAAATGATTGAGTTTGATGAAGATACTGCAACAAAGATTACTAAGTTATGGCAAAAGACTCAATTAAGACATATGTTTATGAGGCAGGTTATGCAAAGATATATCCCTTTTGATGAATTGACGAAAGACTCACTACGACATACTTTAAATGTTTATGATATTCAATATAATAGAGAAGATATTAATAGATTGTTTGAAGCGTTTTTTAATTTAAATTATTACAAGGAGATACCTAAATCATTAGCCAATTTAAGAGATAAAAATATTGATGTAGGTATACTATCAAATGGTAATGATAATATGTTAATGCCACTCATAGATAATTCAGAACTAGGTGGTTATATCGACACACTTATTAGTGTTAATGAAATTAAACAATATAAACCGAGTGCTGCAAGTTATGCACTTGTATTAGAGTATTATCATATGAATAGAGAAGATATATTATTTGTCTCTTCAAACTCATGGGATATTACTGGTGCTAGTAACTTTGGATTTGATACAGCTTGGGTAAATCGAACAAATAAAAAGTTTGATGTAAACGGTCCAACACCAACGATAACGGTAAGTAATGTGAGCGAAATGGTGAAATGGCTAGAGTTAAATCATAAATAAAAAAGCAGTAAAATTCATGTTTAAGTCGACATGAATTTACTGCTTTTTTTATATTTAGCGAAGCTAAATATGCTTATAAAAATAAGGAGAACTTTAAAATTAAAAAAACTATATTCGCTACACAAATAATATATCATGAATAAATGATATTGTGACCTAACAGTTATGTCACATTTAGAATTTCACTATGGAATTTAGGCTTCCAATAATATAAAAAGATTGCAGTTATCTCTACAAAGATCATGAAAATTTTAGTTAATTCAAACATACATAAGCATAAAATGGGTATGGTTAAGCAGTAATAAAATTCATGAATAATAAAATAGTTATTAAAATTATTATTAAAAGATATTAATTAGGAGGGCATCATGGTTATTTCAAAAAGGTTCACAGCAATTGCATTACCTGTATTTTGCATTATTTTAGTACTCGCTTTATTTATTGATTTGCCAGTATCTAAACATTTTATGAATCAAAATTCAATCTTTGGGACAGTATTTCAAGATTTAGGTCTTTTTCCGCCAACTGTTATTTTGATTCTTTCAATGATTATTTTGAATTTTTATGTGTTTTCAAAGTTTGAAAGTAAATTGATTAAATATATCATTTTATTTTTATCTTTTATTTATACTTTGATAAAAGCTAATACTTTGGTATCTGAAACATTTAAATATATCTTTGCAACAATGGACAATATTGAACGACATAAGCCATTAGGTGTGGCTAGTAATGAAGGTGATACCAGTAATGCATTACCAATGGGGCTAAGTTTCTTAATCACATTCATTTTACTTATGTTAATTACATTATTTGTTACAAAATTTTGGTTACAACAAGTGACTCAAACAGAGATAGAAAGATTAGTTCGCGTTGCATTTGTTAGCTTTTTTGTATTATTAGTAGGATTAGAAACGATTGATAGTTTGAAGGAATTATGGGGGCGAGCAAGACCTTATGAAATTGGTCATGACGGCGCACATTTTACAAATTGGCTTACAATCAATGGTAATACTGGTCACAGTTCATTTCCATCTGGTCATACAACTGATGCGGCTTATTTAATGTTTTGGGCATTTTACTTTAAAACACGTGTTGCCCAAAAGCGTATGTTTATTATTGCATTTATGTTTACTATTATCATGTGTGTGAGTCGTTTACGTATTGGTGCACATTTCTTAGGCGATGTAACCATGGCCTTTACATTAATTACTTTATTGATGATAGCAGCAGATTATATGATTTATAAATGGAATGCAAAACACTTACATTAAAATAGAACAGAACATTAATATAAGTACCTAGGATTCTGTTTGTTAAACAGAATCCTAGGTACTTATTGTATTAGATTATGTTTATATTAATTTTCAAATTTATTTGTAATTATTTTTTATTAGTGTTAAGTTTAATTTAGAATTTAATAAGAATTGCTAGGGGTGCTTGTTAGCTGAAAGAGACATTAGTCTCAACCCTTTGAACCTGATCTGGTTAGTACCAGCGTAGGGAAGCAGAAAAGTACAGTATAAATGGAAAGTCTATAGAGTAGATTTTTATTTACTGTCGCTTCACTAAATATGTGATTTTCGACCAGGTCTCCTAGCAATAATAAAATGCTAAGGAGTTTTTTTTATGAAACAAGAAAAAATAGAATTAAAAAAGCAATTTCCATCAAGTCAAAGGATTTGGGTGAGTGGAGAAGATTCAGATATTCAAGTTCCATTTAGAGAGATACAACTTTCACCAACAGTAACAGAAGAAGGAACAACGGTTAACAAACCGGTGTTAGTCTATGACACTGCAGGTCCATATCATGATACTAGTTATACAGTTGACGTGCAAAAAGGTATACCCAAATTAAGAACACCATGGATAGAAGATAGAAATGATACATTGGAATATGAAGGTAGGAAAATTGTCTCACTGGATAACGGATTTAAATCTAATAATCATAAAAAATTTGTCGAGACACCATTTAAATATCAACCGAAAAAGGCAAAAACAGGACAAAATGTTACACAAATGCATTATGCGAAACAAGGTATTATCACGAAAGAAATGAAATTTGTAGCTAAACGAGAAGATGTCTCACCTGAATATGTGCGTTCAGAAATTGCACGAGGACGTGCGATTATTCCTAATAATGTCAATCACCCTGAATCAGAACCAATGATTATAGGTAAAAACTTTCAAGTGAAAATAAATGCTAATATTGGTAATTCGGCAGTCAGTTCTTCTATAGAAGCTGAAATAGAAAAGTTGGTTTGGGGCATTCATTGGGGGGCAGATACGATTATGGATTTATCTACTGGTAAAAATATCCATGCTACGAGAGAATATCTATTGAGAAATTCCCCTGTTCCTGTTGGCACTGTGCCTATCTATCAAGCATTAGAAAAGGTAGATGGTTCTGCTAAGGACTTAACTTGGGAAATTTATCGCGATACTTTAATTGAACAAGCAGAACAAGGCGTTGACTACTTCACGATACACGCAGGCGTATTATTACGTTATGTCCCGACAACAGTGGATAGATTAACTGGTATTGTTTCAAGAGGTGGATCTATCATGGCACAATGGTGTTTAGCGCATCATGAAGAAAGCTTTTTATATACACATTTTGAAGAAATTTGTGAAATAATGAGCCGTTATGATATTGCAATTTCTCTTGGAGATGGATTAAGACCCGGGTCAATATATGATGCAAATGATGAGAGCCAAATTCTGGAATTAAAGACATTAGGGGAATTAACTGCAATAGCTTGGGAATATGACGTACAAGTGATGATTGAAGGGCCAGGACATGTTCCGATGCATAAAATAAAGGAAAATCAAGACTTAGCTGATTTCCATTGTCAAGAAGCGCCTTTTTACACATTAGGTCCATTAACAACAGATATTGCACCAGCCTATGACCATATTACGTCTGCAATCGGGGCAGCCCAAATTGCTAGTTATGGTACAGCAATGCTTTGTTATGTTACTCCAAAAGAGCATCTGGGATTACCTAATAAAGACGATGTGAGAGAAGGTGTTGTCACGTATAAGATTGCAGCACATGCAGCTGACTTGGCAAAAGGTGTCAAAGGAGCACAACAAAGAGATGATGAAATTAGTAGAGCACGATTTGAATTTAGATGGTACGATCAATTTAATCTGTCGCTAGATCCTGATAAGGCACGTTCATATCATGATGAAACACTACCTGCTGAAGCAGCAAAGGTTGCCCATTTCTGCAGTATGTGTGGGCCTAAATTCTGTTCGATGCGTATCTCTCACGATTTAAGAAAGCACAATGATTTAAAAGAAGAAGGATTGAAACAAAAGTCTGAAGAATTTGTTTCAAAAGGTAGTAGGATTTACCGTTAGAGATAGAGTTTTGGGCGAAAATTCCCATTCTTAAAATAAGAGAACTATGCTATGAAGTGATGCTCCCTTTAAAGTAGTTACTGAAAAACGTAAACTTTGAAGGGAGCTTTTTATGATCCCAAAAGAAAATGAGCTTTACTCAAATATAACCACAGCGCATTATAAATTATATAATAATAGCGGTATAAAATATTGAGAAGTATTAGGTCGAGACTCCTAAGGAAGCAGTGTCAGTTGAAGGCCGAGGCTGAGACGGCATCTTAGGAAAGTGAGATAATAATATAAATATTGTAAAGTAAATCTTCTAGCTAAAAGTCTGAATGTATATAGCACAAATTAATGTTTCGTACTTTGAGAAGGATTTAAATCTAATTGATAGAATGCTAAATCTAACCATTTATCAAATTTATAACCTACATTTTGAATGGTTCCAGAATGTTTGAATTTAAATTTTTTATGCAAGTAAATACTATAATCATTCGTAGCGTCAATGCCTGCAACAAGTGTTCTATAGCCATTATTACGAGCAGTTTGGATGATTTCAGCCAGCAATTGTGATGCAATCCCTTTTCCTCTATGATGTTTATTTACATAAATAGAGTGTTCAATAGAATATTGATAAGCGGGCCAATCTCTAAATGTACCATAAGTAGCGAAGGCTATCGCTTCACCTCTTTCATCGTATACAAGAACAGGCTCTTGTTTATTAAGTTTATTTTCAAACCAAGTTTCACGTGATGCCAAAGTTTGAGGTTTATAAGTATAAACAGCGGTAGTATTCAAGATCGCATCGTTGTATATTTCTAGTATATTCGGTAAATCTGATTGCTTAGCATGACGTATCATAGCGCATCCCACCTTATATTAAAGTAAATTAGAAATCACTATCACAGTTATAAAAGTATGGCATTCATAATTAATATGAAACACTTAGTTAAACCAAGATATTTACGATGAGTGATTTAATACTATTTAACACTTAATTATTAAGTTCTGCAATGTATTGTTGTAAAAATTCTCCTCATTTATTTAAATATTTGGAATGCGAAATAACATATGGACTAGTCCAATTCTAAATGTATTGTGCTATACTTATATTCTGAAATATAAGTGCTAACATTAAAGGAGTATAAAAGAAATGAATAAGCTACTAAGGATAGTTGGTGTCATTTTTATTTTAATTGCAATTTACTTTTTAGCTAAGCCTCATATTGATAATTATTTAACAAAGAAAGCCGATGAAGATAAAATAACGGAATACGATAAAAAACAACAATTTTCTGGTGAGATTCCCAAAGATAAATCTAAAATGGTAGGCTATATTGAAGTGCCTGATGCTAAAATTAAAGCGCCAGTATTTCCAGGGCCCGCTACCCCGAAACAATTAGATCGAGGCATTAGTTTAGTTGAAGCAGACGAATCATTAAATGATCAAAATATAGCTATAGCTGGTCATACTTTCGAAGGCTCGGATACGTATCAATTTTCAAATTTACCTAAAGCACATAAAGGCAGTGTCGTTAACTTTAAAGTTGGGAAGGATAAGCGAAAGTACAAAATCTCAAAAATTTATGATGTGAAACCTAGTGATGTAAAAGTGCTAGATGAACAACAATCAAAGCAACACCAACTTACATTAATTACTTGTGATGATTATAATAAAAAGACAGGACAATGGGAAAAACGCAAAATATTTATTGCTAAAGCAGTATAAAGCATAACGAGTCTGGAATACAAATTCCAAAAAATAGCACTCAGATGATTGAATTCAATTTATCTGAGTGCCTTTTTATTTATTATTTCGTATTATTGGCTCGCTTTCCTAGGGGCCAGCTTCAGCCTGTAGTCTTCAGCTTGTCCTGTTCCCACAGGAGTCTCGCCAGAATACTTCGTAAAGCAGCATTATATTTTACATTAAAATAATAAAATATATTAACATCCTCGTAATTAAATATGTCTTGTTTGTGTTTACAAATGCATCCTATCTTATTTACTGTTATTCGATTTGTATTAAGTTCGTATTATTGGCTCGCTTTCCTAGGGGCCAGCTTCAGCCTGTAGTCTTCAGCTTGTCCTGTTCCCACAGGAGTCTCGCCAAAACACACCAAATTTATATGTGATTATATATTAATACACCTTAAAAATAAGGCGCTTTCGTATAATTTAATATGCATTCTGTACTAAATTAACAAGGTGCCTTATGTATCAGGCATATGGCATGTCTCAGACGCGTCTGTTATATATTTATTCATTTTTTAAAACATTAACAAAACGTTGCGTAATTTCTTTAGGCCGCGTGATTGCACTACCTACAACAGTACAATGTACCCCGAGTCTATCAACAATTTGTAACATTTCTGGTGTGATAACATTACCCTCTGCAATGACTTTTGCATGTACATTGGATAATACATCCTTTAAAAATTGGAAGTTGTCTTCATATAGCACATGTCCGTGTGTATATTCAGTGTAACCATGTAATGTTGTACCAATATAATCGAAACCTAATGCATCGGCGTGTTGGGCTTCTTCTATCGTTGAAATATCTGCCATAATTTCGATATGAGGTGCTTTATTACGGATATATTTAACTAAATCCGCAAGAGATTCATTGGGACGTGGTTGGGCTGTAGCATCTAAAGCAATTACGTCACAACCACTGTCGAGTAATTCATCTACCTCAGTACGTGTTGCAGTGATAAAGACTTTTGAATCAGGATAGTCTCTTTTAACAATCCCGATAATAGGTAAATCAACTTCCTTTTTAATTGCGATAATATCGTCCTTTGAATTTGCTCTAATACCAACAGCGCCACCTTGATAAGCAGCTAATGCCATCTTAGACATGATAAACGATGAATATAAGGGTTCATCTGCCAAAGCCTGGCAAGAAACAATTAAACCTTGAGGTAACATAATGACACACTCCATAACGTTTAGTAGTTTTTTCTTAACAGAATATTACTGATAGGTTTAATATAACATCGAGAAATTATTAATCAATAGATATATTTGTTATGAAAAATGTTTTCATTTATACTAGAGAAAATTAACTGAAAAGGGTGGTCATATAGTGAAGTTTGAAAATAGAGTGCAACGTTTTCGCCAACGTTTTACCAAGACAGATAAGCAAATCGTAGAGTTTATTCAAAATAATGAATTTAATGATGATTTTTCTACAATTAATTCACTTGCTTATGCAATAGGAACTTCGCCAGCAACAATCACACGTTTTAGTAATAAGTTAGATTATGAGAATTTCCAAGATTTAAAATTTAATTTGCAACAAGAAATGACCAATAGGGAAATCGAAAATAGTCCATTGATTCAGCGTATACACAAATATCATCAAGATATTATCCAACAAACAGGTGAATTTATTTCTGATGAAAAAATTAAGCGTTTTGTTAATCAGATTAATCGAAGTAAGCAAATTATTTATGCTGGTTTAGGTAGTTCTGGACTGTCAGCAACAGAATTTTATTATCGCATGATGCGCTTGGGTTTAAAGGGGAATGTATCAACCGATGCACATCAAATGAAGATCGTTGCTTCGTTATTGACGCAATCTGATACGTTTGTAGCTATTTCGAATAGTGGTGAAACTGTAGAATTGATTGCTGCAGCTAAAATTGCTCATGATAATGGGGCATTTGTGGTAGCAATCACTAATTATGAGGGCAGTTCAATAACTGAATGTGCAGATTTGGTATTAATTACGACTGATCAATCTAGAATCAATGATAGTAGATTTGTAAATACTCAAATCGCAACATTATTTTTGATTGATATTGTCAGTTATTTGTTGCTTGATGATGATTATATGCATCAAGTTTATCAGAATACAAAGAAAGTAATATTAGATGCGTAGTGTGTTATAGCTAGATTTGAAGCACGCCTGCCACGAGTGTCCTCAGCTAATAAACAATTCCCATCATGTGTTAGTCCCATGGGAATCGACATGTCGCAACTATCAAGTAATAGTAAGAAAGTACTTCGAATGATGATAATGTAATGAAACAATCAAAGTGAATTAGTATTGCTTGGAATTAATAGAGAGGCAGCATAATGCTGCCCTTTTTATCTATGCCCTGCTTGATTGTAATACTTGTCTATCAAAACATTAAATAAAGCGCCAGTATTTAGCTGAATAATCTAACTAGCGAATATATAAACAAAGTATCAGAAAAACAAATATTACTCAGTTAAAATTTAGCAACCGCTCCAAATAATGCTGCATCATTTTGGCATTGCATTGTCTGTATGACCGCATGGCCATAATTATGTGGTAAATAAGTTGTTATATGTGGAACGATAAAAGACAAAAGTTTATCTTGTTGAGCAGAAATACCGCCACCAATTAAAATAAGACCTGGATCATATATAATTTGAATTTGTGCTATACCTTCTGCTACTGATTGTCCCCAACGATTCAGTAGCTTCTGAGCTTCTTGATTACCTTCATGAGCATATTTGAAGATGAATGGTACATTAATATTCTTAAAATTTAAATTTGCTGACAGTTGTGACTTAAGTGCAGTTGTTGATGCACGTTGCTCAAAGTTTGTTCCTTCTTCTGGATGGTAAAGTAAGTAACCAATCTCATTTGCGCGATGCCTTTCTCCACTATACAAGTTACCTATTTTCGAATAAAAAGCACCACCGATTCCAGTTCCAATCGTCAGACAAAATATATTGTCGTAATCGTAATTATATTGTGATAATTCTCCTAATAGCGCAGCATTTACATCGTTATAGACATGTACTTTAGCGTTGAGAGGGGATAACACGTTTTTAAAATTTGTCCCACTATAATTAGGTATAGTGGGACCCGCATACACAATTTCCCCATTCACCTCATTCACAACACCAGCTGTAGAAATACCAACATTCAATTCCTTTAAATTATATTGTACTTTAAATTGTTCCACTAAATGTATAACACAATCAATAATCAGTTCATTTTGATTATCAGGAGTTGGAATAATTAGATGATCTATTATTTGATGATCATTTATCACTGCCGCCTTTATAGATGTGCCACCTACATCTACTGCTATTTTATAAGAAATCATAAGAGTCACTCCTTCTTTAAAATGATTTTTGAAAATGTTTTTCATTAAAACATGATATAAATGGTTATATTTTTCAATAATCTATTGATACTCATTATGGTAGCGTTTACAATTTGAGTTGTAAATAGTAATTTTAGACATTTTGTAATTGTGCATATTAGTCATATTTATTAATAAATTGGGGGTTAGTTGTGTTATGAAAAAAGAATTAACAGGATTATTTGCCGCTTTATTGGTTCCATTTGATGAAAATGGAGACATTAAAGTAGATGGTTTAAGAGAAATTGCAAAAAATGCAATTGAAACTGAACAGTTAGATGGATTATATGTTAATGGAAGCTCTGGGGAGAACTTTTTATTAAACACAGATCAAAAGAAACAAATATTTAAAATTGCGAAAGATGCTGTTACTGATGATACTAAGATGATTGCTCAGGTAGGATCTTTGGATCTTAAAGAAGCTATAGAGTTAGGGAAGTATGCCACTGAATTAGGATATGATGCAATATCTGCGGTTACACCCTTTTATTATCCTTTCTCGTTTGAGGAAATTAGAGATTATTACTTTGATTTAATAGAGGCAACACAAAACGACCTAATCATTTATGCAATACCAGATTTAACAGGTGTTAATATTTCAATTGACCAATTTGAATCTCTGTTTAATCATGAACGAATTATTGGTGTTAAATATACAGCACCTAATTTTTATTTGTTAGAGCGTATACGAAAAGCCTTCCCAAATAAGTTGATTCTTTCAGGATTTGATGAAATGTTGGTTCAAGCTGCTATTTCCGGTGTTGATGGGGCGATAGGTTCTACTTATAACATCAATGGTAAGCGTGCTAGACAAATATTTGAAGCTGTGCACCAAGGTAATGTGGCAGAAGCATATCAATTGCAACATGAATCAAATGACATTATTGAGACGGTATTAGAATTAGGAATTTATCCTACATTGAAGGAAGTATTAAAGACACGTGGTATCGACAGTGGACTGCCGAAGAAACCATTTAAACCATTTGATGAGCGACACAGAAATAAACTCGATCAATTAATTAAGGCATATTCGTTATAAGGTTAAGACATCTAGTTAGGAGTTGAAGTGTATGCATCAAGTTGGATTTGGATTTTGGAATTGGATAGCAGTTATTATTTATCTCGTAGTCATGTTGTTAATCGGTGCTTATTTTACTAAAAGGGCAAGTCAAAATACAGATAGTTTCTTTACCGCAAGTGGTCGATTGCCGTCTTGGGCAGTTGGTTTCTCAATTTATGCAACAACTTTAAGTGCAATTACGTTTATGTCGACTCCCGAAAAAGCATTTTTGACGGACTGGGCGTACATTGCGGGCAACATTGCCATTGTTGCAATCATACCGCTACTTATTTATTTTTATGTGCCATTTTTTAAAAAGTTAAAGGTTACTTCCGCATATGAATATTTAGAGGCTCGGTTTGGTCCGAGTGTACGTGTGATAGGATCACTTTTATTTGTATTATTTCATTTAGGTCGTGTAGCAATTGTAATATACTTACCCACGTTAGCGATTACTTCTGTTTCAGATATGAATCCGATTGTCGTTGCTTCTTTAGTAGGGGTATTGTGTATACTTTATACATTTTTAGGTGGCTTTGAAGGAGTGGTGTGGAGTGATTTTATCCAAGGTGTCATTCTTCTAGGTGGTGCGGCTGCGATTATTATTCTAGGGGTAACACATATTCAAGGCGGATTCGGTACACTTGTTAATGATGCTATTGAACATAAGAAGATTATTAGTGCTGATAATTGGAAGGTAAATGCAGCAGCTGCATCAATACCAATTATCTTTTTAGGTAATATCTTTAATAATTTACATCAATATACTGCAAGTCAAGATGTTGTACAAAGATATCAGGCATCAGAATCTATGAAAGAAACGAAACAATCACTTTGGATGAATGGTATTTTAGCATTAATTTCTGCGCCATTATTCTATGGAATGGGAACAATGTTATATTCATTCTACAATCATGAAGCTAACTTGCCATCAGACTTTAATACATCTTCTGTTGTGCCGTATTTTATATTAACTGAAATGCCACCTTTTGTTGCAGGATTATTAATTGCTGCTATCTTTGCAGCTGCACAATCCACAATATCGTCGAGTTTGAATTCAATTTCAGCATGTATTTCTGTAGATATTAAGCATAGGTTTTTTGGAAAATCGAGTGATAAACAGGAAGTGTTATTTGCACGTTGGATGATAATCGTCTCAGGATTATTCGGTTATGGTATGTCAATTTATCTTATCATTTCTAATTCTAATGGTTTGTGGGATTTATTCTTACTAGTAACGGGTCTCGTAGGTGTGCCACTTGCTGGTATCTTTGCTGTAGGAATATTTACAAAACGTACGAACACATTTGGTGTAATCTGTGGATTAATCTGTGGCATTCTCTTTGCCTACTTATTTAATGGTATTGGCGGAGGGAATTCACCCTTCTTTGTATCTATTCTGTCGTTTGCAATCGCATTTGTCTTTTCTTATTTAATTAGTATTGTGGTGCCAGGGGCATCTAAAGACATTCAAGGACTGACAATTTATGACAGACATGCACAAACAACTTATATTTCTAAAACAAAAATTGAGTGACGATTATAAGCTTTGATGGGGCATATTATTTTCAATTTCATAATGTAATCGTTAAGATATAGCTATTAATGAAAGTTTGAAAGCGAGGAATCTGAATAATGTCTACATTAGTAATTATTGCACACCCAGATATCACCAATTCTACAGTGAATAAAAAGTGGCGCGATGCATTGTCTGAGCAAGAAGATTTAGTGACAATTCATGAATTATATCCTGAATATCCACACGGTAAGATTGATGTTGAAAGAGAGCAAAAGCTATTAGAAGCACATGACCGTATCATTTTCCAATATCCATTATATTGGTACAGTAGTCCGCCAATGCTTAAACAATATTTAGACGAAGTATTCACTTATGGATGGGCTTATGGTTCTACAGGTAATGCATTAGCAGATAAAGATTTTGCTATTGCTGTGTCTATTGGTTCAGCACCAGAATCTTATACATCAGAGGGAAATGTTAAATATTCAGTTGAAACATTATTAAGTCCGATGATAGCAACGACACGTTTCGTTAAAGCTAATTTTGCAGGTATTCATAAACTTTATGGTGCTTTGAATATTACGCCAAGCCAAGTTGAAGAAAATGCGAAAGATTATATTGAATTTATTAAGCAACTTGATAAATAACATTTTTTTAAGAAGGCTCATGAATCAAAATCATGGGCCTTTTTTCTATATGTAACTGTCTCAATTCACTATGATTCAATCTAGATTATAGATATAATGTAGGTATTATATAACAAAGGATTTGAGGGGAAAATAGATGGTAAAAGCAATAGCAGTTGATATGGATGGTACATTTTTAGATAGTAAGAAAAATTATGATAAAGAAAGATTTGAATACATTTATCAGCAACTTCAGCAAAAAGGGATTAAGTTTATTGCAGCGAGCGGCAATCAATATGCTAAATTGAAATCAATATTTGGTGAAAGAGATATGTTATTTGTAGCAGAAAATGGAGCAGTCATTTACGAAGGTGATCAGTTATTAGATTATCGTTCGTTTGATAGAGTGCTATATCAACGTATAATAGATTACTTAAATATTGAACGTGGTATTAAAAATTTAATCGTATGTGGATTGAAAAGTGCATACATATTAAAGGATACGCCTGAAATATTCAAAGATGTTGTTAGATTTTATTATCATCAATTACAAGAAATTGACTCATTTCAAGATTTACCGGAGGATGAATTTGTTAAAGTTGCTTTAGATATAAATAGAGATACTCATCCAATGCTTGATGATGAGTTAACTCAACAATTTGTAGATGAACTGAAACTGGTTTCAAGTGGTCATGATAGTATTGATTTAATTATTCCTGGTATAACGAAAGGCTATGCCTTGGAGCGATTATTACAGAAATGGAATTTTTCAGCAACAGAACTCATGGCTTTTGGTGATGCGAATAATGATTTAGACATGTTACAACTTGCTGAACATAGTTATGTAATGAAAAATAGTCATGATAAAACATTGTTTGAAGTTGCTAATTATGTGGCACCAACAAATGATGAACAAGGTGTATTAACTGTTATAGAGGATAAAGTGTTAGAGCAATAAGTAACAGTAATATATAATTAATAGATTATATTTTTCTAATTATTTATCATTACATGAATTAATACATTATAAACATATTACTTTAATCTACGTTTCTATGTAGCTTATACTGAAAACTATAATAGTATTCAATTTGAAAGGTAGGCAAAGTAATCATGACTCACATGCAAGATACAATTATTGAAGCATTCAACTTTAGACATGCAACAAAACGGTTCGACGCAACAAAATCAATCAGTGATTCGGAATTTAATACAATTCTCGAATCAGGACGACTTTCTCCGAGTTCACTTGGACTTGAACCGTGGAAATTTGTAGTTATACAAAATAAAGCACTCCGTAATAAACCAAAGGAAATCAGTTGGGGCGCACAGGGACAACTCGATACAGCAAGCCATTTTGTATTAATTTTAGCGCGCAAGAATGTCGTAGCTAAGTCTCCTTATGTACAGCATTTATTACGTGAAGTGAAACAATATAGCCCAGAGTCGATTCCTGCAACAGAAGAAAAATTTGATAACTTCCAAACAGGTTTCCACATCAATGACAATGAACGTACATTATTGGACTGGGCGCGTAAACAAACATATATCGCATTGGGTAATATGATGACAAGTGCTGCTTTGTTAAATATAGATTCATGTCCGATTGAAGGATTTGATTTAGACGGTGTAACAAAGTTATTATCAGATGAAGGTATATTAGACGAAGCAAATTTTGCACCATCCGTTATGGTTGCTTTTGGGTATAGAGAGACGGAACCAAAGCCAAAGGTTCGCCAATCACAAGCAGACGTTATTGAATGGTTAGAATAGTTCGTTTAGCCAATTATTTTAGACATACTTAATAATGATAAGACCTATGATTATTAAGTATGTCTTAAGTTGGTATATTTGATATTGGATAAAAAAATTAAATTTCTAGTATATTAAGTTAGTTTGAATTTAATAAAAATAAAATCAGCTGGGACTTCAAATACGTCTCAGCTGATTTATTGTTGTGTAAATAATAGGATTTGTTTAACCTTATTTAAAGGAAACACGCATTAGACTTTATAAATTATTGCCATTAGTAGCTATAACGTTTTTATACCAATCAAATGAGTCCTTCTTGATTCGTTGTTTGCTACCATTTCCATAATCGTCTTGATCGACATAGATAAATCCATAGCGCTTTGACATTTCACTCGTGGACATTGAAACTAAATCAATGGGACCCCAAGCTAAATATCCGATTAAGTTCACGCCATCTTGAATTGCTTTTTTAGCTTCAGTAATATGTTGTTGTAAATAATCTATACGATATTGATCATGAATTTGATTATCTTTTACTTCATCGACAGCACCTAAACCATTTTCAACAATAAATAATGGTTTGTGGTAGCGATCCCAAAATTCATTCAATACGATTCTGAGACCAACAGGGTCAATTTGCCATCCCCAATCAGAAGCTTCTAAATAAGGATTTTTTAAACTGTTCATCAAGTTTCCATTTGTTGTTTTACCTTCAGGTTCTGTTGAAGACAGTAGTGACATGTAGTAACTAAATGAAATATAATCTACGGGATATTGTTTGATAATTGCTAAGTCAGCATCAGTAATCTTCAAAGATATGTTATTTTCTGCTAAAAATTTGTTGAAATAATTAGGATATTCACCATTAGCTTGTACATCTGTATATAATAAATTAGCTTGATTATCTTGTTGTGCTTTTAATACATCATCAGGGTTACATGTATTAGGATAATGTTTCATTCTAGCTAACATACAACCCATTTGTGCATTAGGAATAATCTCCTTTAACTTTTTAGTTGCTAATGATGAAGCTACAAATTGGTGATGTAATGCTTGATATGATGCAGATAGAGGATTATCTTCGCGGTCAGATAATATGCCACCACCTGTGTATGGTGAAAGATTGATGATATTTATTTCATTAAATGATATCCAATATTTAACTTTGTCTTTATAGCGTGTAAATACTGTTTCAGCATATTTTACAAAGTGATCAATTACAGCTCTATCTACCCAGCCATTGTATTTTTCAGTTAGGCCAATAGGTGTTTCATAGTGACTTAACGTTACAACGGGCTCTATATTATATGATAATAATGTATCAAATACTTTGTCATAAAAGGCGAGGCCTGCCTCATTAGGTTCTGTATCATAACCATTAGGGAATATACGAGACCAATGTATCGACATGCGAAACGCTTTGAAACCCATCTCAGCAAATAAAGCAATATCTTCTTTATAAGTGTGGTAAAAATCAATGCCGTCACGTTTAGGGAAACGGCCTTGATAATTTGAATTTTTGATTTGTTTAATTTTGTCAGAAGTAATTTCCATCTCATTATCTTTAGTGCGTTGTGACTTAGGGATAAATTCTATAAAGTCCGCTGTAGACATCCCTTTACCATCTAAATTATAAGCACCTTCAATTTGATTGGCTGCAGTTGCTCCTCCCCATAAAAAGTTATTTGGAAAATTTAAGTTCATTTGCTTCATTGTATTACCTCCATTTATTAATATGATAAGTCCTCACCGTTCGAATTAATTACGTTTTGATACCAGTAAAATGAATCTTTGCGAATACGATTTAGCGAACCATTACCTCGATTATCTCTATCAACATAGATATAACCATAGCGTTTTTTCATTTCGCCACTGCCAGCAGAAACGATATCGATACATCCCCATGATGTGTAGCCAAGTAATGGAACACCATCTTTTACTGCTTCTTTCATCTGTGTTAAATGTTCACTTAAATATTTAATACGGTATGAATCGTGAATTTTTCCATCTTCAGACACCTCGTCAATTTCTCCTAATCCATTTTCAACGATAAATAGAGGCTTTTGATATCGGTCATAAATTTGATTCATAGTAACTCTCAAACCAACGGGATCGATTTGCCATCCCCAATTAGAAGCTTCTAAGTATGGATTCTTTAAAGAAGCGAAAGCATTGCCTGCCTCTTTATGCTTATTGACTTCATCATCACCACTTTCAAGTCTACTTGAATAATATGAGAATGAAATGTAATCAACAGTATACTGTTTTAATAATTCATCATCACCTACAGCTTTGTTTATGTTGATGCCAAGTTCATCGAAAAGACGTTTACTATAGCTTGGATACTCGCCGCGTGCTTGTACATCAATGAAAATATACTGTTCTCTATTTTTCTTAAGTGCAGCCATGATATCTACTGGGTTACATGTATTAGGGTAGACATCGCCAGCTGCTAGCATACAACCGATTTGATTGGTAGGATCAATCTCTTTTGCAATTTTTGTTGCAAGACTAGAAGCAACTAGTTGATGATGTGCAGCTTGATACATGATTTGTTCTTTATGATCGGTATCCTTGATAATTAAACCACCACCAATATATGGAATGTGTAATATCATATTGATTTCATTATGTGTAATCCAATATTTAACACGCTTGCTATAGCGTTTAAATAGCACAGTTGCATAATTTACAAAGTAGTCAATGGTTTGTCTGTTATACCAACCACCATATTGTTCTGCTAAATAGTAAGGTGTATCAAAGTGGTTGATTGTCACAATGGGTTCTATACCATAATGCTCAAGTGTGTCAAATAACTCATCATAGAAAGCTAAGCCATCTTCATTAGGCTCACTCTCATCGCCGTTCGGGAAGATTCTTGGCCATGAAATAGAAAGTCGTAAAGCTTTAAATCCCATTTCAGCAAATAATTTAATATCTTCTTTATATCTATGGTAAAAATCAATAGATTCATGACTAGGATAATAATCAAATTGTTGATTAAGTGCATTTGCAGGGTTAAATAATGGTTCCTTGCGTTCATCACCAGCAGGTAATAAATCAACTAAACTTAACCCTTTACCATCAGCTTTATAAGCGCCTTCAACTTGATTAGCAGCGATTGCGCCACCCCATAAAAAATCTTTATTTAATACAGACATATAGAAACCTCCATTTTTTGTTTTTAATAAATAATAGCGAATAAATCATCTTGCTTATTAAAATGTGCTTTACTTTCAATGATGACATCCTTTGTAATATTAGAGTTTGTGACTACAATCATAACGGTATCATCAAAGTTCTGTTTTTGAATTATCTGACTATCAAATTCAATTAATGGCTGTCCGGCAACGACAGTATCACCTTGGTTTACTAATGCTTTAAAGCCTTGTCCGTCTAATTTCACAGTATCAATACCAATATGAATAAGTAATTCTGTACCGTGTTTTGATTTGAGGCCTATAGCATGACCAGTAGGGAATAAACTTTCAACTGTTGCATCAAAAGGTGCAATAATTGTATTGGATGTAGGCTTAATGGCAATACCTTTACCCATTGCTAAAGATGAAAACACTGGATCATTTACTTGTTCTAGTTTAATCATATCGCCAGATAATGGTGCCTTTACGAAATCATCTTTAACAATATGTTGTAGTTCAGTTTCGCCGTTAATAGGAGAAGTTACATCTTTTGTTTTACTATCTTTAGAATCTGAAACCTCTTGTTCCTGTTCATTTTTATCTGAATGGACAATGTATCCCACAATAAGACCAACAATTAATGCCAATGCGGTAGCTAAGACTGCAATCCAAACTGAAGAATCTAAACCGGCTTTACCAATAAATGTTGTATATCCAAAGATTCCTAAACCACCCATAAAGTATAGTTTAGTTCCAGCAAACCCAATTAATCCGCCAAAGATACCTGCAACGATACAACTATAGATAAACATTTTCTTTCTTGGCAAAGTAATACCGTAAATTGCTGGTTCTGTTACACCAAAAATACCTGATATTGCTGCGGGTAGTGAAATGGATTTTAATTTTTTATTTTTAGTTTTTAAGAAAATACCAAACACAATTCCAGTTTGTGCAAATGATGCTGCAAAAATAAGTGGATTAATAATGTCGAATCCAGTCGTAGAAACATTGTTAATCATGATGGCTACGAGTCCCCAATGTAGACCGAAGATGACAAAGATTTGCCAAAAAGCACCTAATAAAATACCGGCTAATACTGGACTTAGACTATAGATAGCTAAAGCACCTGATCCAATCCAGTTTGCTAGCCAAGAAGAAACCGGCCCAATCACTAAAAAGGTAACAGGTACGATAATTAATAATGTGAAAAACGGTACGAAAAATGTTTTAATGACGTCCGGAATAATGACCTTTAGTTTCTTTTCAAGTTTTGCTGCGAAAAACACTGCAAAAATAATTGGAATTACACTTTGTGTATAAGTCATAGAAATAATAGGTAATCCAGCAAATGTGAGACTAGATTGTACTTCGAATATTGAACCAGAGAATAGGGTAGTAGCACCTTTTGCGCCTAATTCCATTGCAGAAACTAAAGTAGGATATACCAAGGACGCACCTATTGCCATACCCAAAAATGGATTAGCATGGAATTTCTTAGCTGCAGTTAACCCTAAAAATATTGGGAAAAAGTAAAATAAAGCATCTCCAATAGCAAATAACACTTGATATGTCCCAGATTTTTCAGTAACCCATCCTAAAGCTAAAAATAATGCTGAGAAACCTTTGATCATCCCGGCAGCTGCCAATACACCAAGAAGTGGTTGGAAGATACCAGAAACTAAATCAATAAAGCGACTAAGTACACTGCCAGAACTAGCTTGTTGTTGCGACTCTGATTCTTCGTCTTGAATATTTGCCACGTGGCTGACAGCTTCGTATACTTCGGGTACATGATTGCCGATGACAACTTGATACTGTCCTCCCGATTTCATGACTGTAACAATGTCATCATGTGATTTAAGGAAATCTGTATTTGCTTTAGATTCATCCTTTAATTTAAAACGTAGTCTTGTAATACAATGTGTTAACGATAGAATGTTATCTCTCCCTCCAACATTATCGACAATAGTTTGTGCTAAAGACTCATATTTCATAGAAAACCACCCCAGTTTTTAGTATGAATTTTTAAAAAATAAGTTACAGCTATTAGGTGTATTATGGCCATGTAATACGCCTTACTAGCTTTAAAAGAAAACAAAAAAACTCAGAATAAAACACAGATGAATACAAATTCATCATGTTATACTCTGAGTTTTGCCTACTTAAAGTTACAACCTCAAACGCCAAAATAAGCGCCAAAAGTAACAATTAATATTAATTTGAAATAAGTATAGCGCTTAATGACAAAGATGTCAACGCTTACATTTTTATTTTACTAATCTGGCGATGTGTAAAATAAGGTACACTCTTTCATCAATTGATAACGAATGTTTATAATTTTTTAGCAGAAAATCTGAAATTTTGTCGACGCATTGATCTGATGTAGGATGCTTTTGACGAAGCGAGGTTAATAAACTTTCATCAGTAACTTCATTTAATGCTTCGTTGTTAAGTAATCTCTGACTAAAGAACTTCAGATGAGTCATGAATCTAGAATAATTCAATTCGTCTTCATTGATGTGTAAGTTAAAATGATATCTAACAATATCAATAATATTTTTTGTTATCTTCGTAATTTCATAAATTGTACCAATTTCTTCATCAAGACTTGCATTAACAATATGCATTGCAATAAAACCTGCTTCATCTTTCGGGAGCTGAACCCTAAATTTTTCTTTAATGATATCAAGGGCAGTGACCCCAATTTTAAATTCATTTGGATAAAGTTTTTGAATTTCATAAAGTAAAGGGTTCTTAATTAAATGTCCCTCTGTCGTACGTTTAATTGCATAATCAATATGATCGGTTAAAGCAATATAAACAGATTCAGCAACAGGTGTTTCATATAATTGGTTGGCAGCAGTTATAATTTCTTGAGTAGTAATTAATACATCTTGATTAATTTCTTGGAGTAACTGCAACATGCGTTCCTGTTCAATACTAGTTAAACGGAAGACCTTTTCTATTTTATCTTTTTCAATCAAATCACCATTACACTTCCCAAATGCAATGCCTTTGCCCATAATAATGCGCTCTTCGTGATTAATTTTCGATATAATAACATTATTATTCAATATTTTTGTGATTTTCATCTAATAAATCACCCCTGACTGATTTAACATCCCTATAATATATTTATATATTAAATATAGATGCAGTATTATGTTATGTCAAAGTGATTTATTTGATTAAATTGTATATAAATTACTGAATAGTAGAATTATTTTATATACTAGTGCGTATAATTATGGTATGAATAGAGCTTTAAATCTTTAGAAATATAAATCATACATAGCAAGAGATAAAGAATATTGAAATCAAATTTTGATGGTATGTTCTAGGTAAATGAACAATTTTAATACGAAGTAGTATAAATAAGCCACCCCAAAAGTTTGAGTTGCATATTTAGGGTAGCTATCTATTGTAGAATTTTATATGAAGTTTTATCCTGGGACACTTGATTTATCACTATGAATCGTAATATTAAATCCTTCAGGTGATAATAGTCTTGTGTAATCGGTATTTGGTTTATATATATCTATACTAGTTAGCCCTAATGTGGCATTGTTCTCTGTTCTGAGTATACTTGATTGCCAAGTGTTAGCGGCTATATGGTGATGATAATGTTTAGTTGACATGAATAGTGCATTTGGTAACGTAGAAACAAGTTCTAATCCGAGTTGTTCTACATAAAATTGATAAGCTTTACTGATGTCTACTGTTTTTAAATGTAGATGGCCAATTTTTGCCCCGTTAGGAAGTCCCTGCCATCCAGCTTGTGATTGTTCAGAAAGCAAGTCGTTGACATCCACGGCGAGAGTATCCATTTTTACCTTTTGCTCTTCCCATTGCCAAAGTGTAGCATCACGGTCTTGATATACTTCAATGCCGTTACCTTCAGGATCATTAAAATATAGTGCTTCACTAACTAGATGGTCACCGCCACCGACTTGAATTCCTAATTGTGTAATATGATATAAAAAATCTGCTAAGTCACTTCTACTAGGCAAAAGGTATGCAATATGAAATAGTCCACTTTCTTGAATGCTAGGTTGGCGGCCATTTGATAGTTCATTTAAAGTTAGTGTGTGACCGCCGTTACCAACTTTAAAAGTAATGGAAGTTGTTGATTCAACTATCGCTTCAAATCCTAAAAATTCGCGATAAAAGTGAATCATTTTGGTTAAATCATTTACGTTTAGTGTGATATTTGTTACTTGTGTGGCATGTTCGTCATGAAAGGTCATATGTGCCTCCTAAAATTCTTCTTGTATTTATAATGATTACAAGTAGATATTAGTATAAAAAGTATATTAGGTCAATGGAAGAGACTCAATATATTTCAAAATAAGCAACTTTCTATTTATAATTGTACTATAAATAGAATTATAGGGAGTTGTAATATGAAACGCTATCATTTTAAAGAGAACTTTTTTAGTGCTTCTAAATCAGCAATTGAAGTGTTTAATGAACGAGAGGAAGCGGTTTTTTCATTAAAGTTATTTTACAAGTCTACGTCACAAGAAGCGTTTGCATTATTTGGTCATCAGAAGCATAACTATGAAATTACGGATGGTCAAGATACGTATCGTGTCATTCAAGAGAAAACGATAAGTGGCACAATAAAGACACCGTTTAAGACGGTATGGCAAGTTGAGAAAAATGGCGATGTAATAGGCGTGTTTCGTACGAAAATTGGCATGAAACCAACTATGCTTTTTGAAGGTGCAAAAGGTGATGTTCTTAAGTTTCAATCTGGATTTATTTCACGCAGTGTTAAGGTGACTGAAGGTAATAATGAAATTATGCAAACAAAGTCAGAACGCTTTAAAATTGCCTCACAACACGATATTGATATCGCCAGTGAAACATATCACCCTGCAATGCTTATTCTATTATTCCAAGCATTTTACGAATATCAAGAATATCAAAGAAAGCAATCTAATTAACTTGAACTTTTCAACGTGCAAGTTACACCTCGTTCCAATGAATCCTGATGATTACAATTATGTATCTTTATTGTAAATAAAATAATTTTTAAAAAAATTAAGATTAAAATGGAATACTTAGGGAAAGTGATTATCGACATCTTATTTATAGTATATAAATTTTATGAATTCATTACATTTATAATATTTAGATTTCTGTTTTAATGTTTATATTATACAACGGCGAATTCACATGTTACATAATCCAATGTAGATTGTTTATTACTATATGTAAGATAATTATTTTTTTAATAAGGGGAGGTAATCACATGACTGATACAGCTATGCCATTATTATTAAAAGTGATCGATTTATTAGCAAAAATTTATGGTTAAGTTAAGCCAGCAACAACAGATAAGAGGCCGAGAAATTAATCTCGACCTCTTTTTAATGAATTTATTGAATTAACCTGCATATACGTCCTGATATTCTGAATGTTTTTCTATGACATTTTTAGCAAATGGACAAGTCGCAACAATTTTCAAATTGTTCTCACGTGCATATTCAACGACACTTTGTACCAATTGTGATCCAATACCTTGTCCACCCATTTCATCAGGAACTCCAGTATGATCAATATCGATTTGATTATCATTTAATTTTTTGAACGTAATCTGTGCTTGAGGATTATTTTCATCTTCTCCGATATAAAACTTATTTGTACCTTGCTTGATTTCAGCCATACAATCACTCCTCATAGTAGTTTGTATTATATAAATATCACGTTTAGTGTATTTGTAAACAAATCTTTCTTCTCTCGATGACTAAATGTGTGTTTTAAAGATATTTAAAAATTTAATAATAGGGATTGAAATATAAAGAAAATAAGTTTATAGTTTAAACGTAATAATTTCGATTTGGAGGCGTAGGCTTTGAAAAAAAGTTTGAAATATATAGTGCTACTAGCTGTGATTATGTTGCTAAGTGCTTGTGGCAATCTTGATAAAGATAAGAATAAAGATGTGAGTACCAAGAATAAATTAGAAATTTATACGACAGCGTATGCTTTTCAAAATTTAACTGAACAAGTGGGAGGAAAATATGTTGATGTAAAATCAATTTACCCTGCAGGTGCAGATATACATTCCTTTGAACCCACTCAAAAAGATATGATTAAAATTTCAAAAGGGGATTTATTTTTATACTCTAGTGATGAAATGGATCCAGTAGCTAAAAAAATTGCAAAATCGATTAATAATAAAGATTTAAAATTACCATTGGCTGATAAGTTGAAAAAGAATGAAATTTTAGCTGGGGAAGAACATGAACATGAAGGTGAATCACATGATGAACATGCTAAGCATGAAGAAGGTAGCAAAGATCCTCATGTGTGGTTAGATCCCGTATTAGATAAGAAATTTACAAAGGAAATAAAGGATACTTTGATTAAAAAGGATCCAAAGCATAAAAAATATTACGAAGATAATTATAAAAAAGTAGTTAAAGATATAGATGGTATTGATTCACAATTAAAATCAATTACTGAAAATCCAAAGCGTGATACTGTAGTGATTTCTCATGATTCAATAGGTTATTTAGCGAAACGTTACGGTTTTAAACAAGAAGGTGTAACGGGTATGAATAATGAAGAGCCTACGCAAAAACAATTAATGAAAATCGTTAAAAATATTAAAAAAACAAAGCAACCTTATGTTTTATATGAACAAAATATTTCATCTAAAGTGACAGATGTGATTAAAAAAGAGACCAATACAACGCCAGTAAGTTTCCACAATATGGCAACATTAACAAAAGCAGATAAACAGAAAAAGGGTATTTCATATCAATCGTTAATGAAGAAGAATATTAAAGCATTAGATAAAGCATTGAATAAATAATAGATTGTCGCGCACATGTTTACTTTATAAGTAGCGTTCGAGCGTGATTGATCATAGGTATTTCATAGAGCCAATCTGTAATCCAGTATTGGCTCTATTTTAATTGAGATAAAATAGTGATTGAATATAAAAAATATATTTTTATTTTTTTTAAAATTCTATGTCCTACAACTGATTGTTTAATGCTATGATGTTGATAGATAAACAAAGTGGGAGTGGTAGATATGTATCATGTTAAAAAGTTGATGGGATTGGCAATTGCTGTAACATTGTTATTGGCTGCTTGTGGACCTAAAGAAGAGAAAGACACATTTAAAGGGGATGCATCTGGAGTTGATATGAAAGTTACACTCACGCACAAAGGTGATAAAGTAACTAAGGAAAACATTCGTTCAACGATCAACTACAAAGATTTAGGTCTTAAGAAGGATGATATGAAATCTTTATTAGAATCTGAAAGTGAAAAATATCAAGATATTAAAGGTGTTTCAGAGAAGATAAAATATTCAGACGGTAAGGCTGTTGAAACTGTAAAAATTGATTTGGAAAAAGTTGATTTAAAAGAGTTGAAGAAAATTGCTCCAGAATCATTCTCTGGTGATACGAAAAATAAACAAGTAAGTTATAAAAAGACTAAGAAAGCTTTGAAAAAAGCAGGATTGAAACAAGTGACAAAAGATTAAATTTTTAAGTAGCATCTAGAACATAAATTCCAAATAAAGCACTCAGATGAATGAATTTAATTTATCTGAGTGCTATTTTTTTATATTACGTATTGTTGGCTCGCTTTCCTAGGGGACAGCTTCAGCCTGTAGTCTTCAGCTTGTCCTGTTCCCTTAGGAGTCTCGCCAAAATACTGCTTAATGCAATAGTGTTTTACATTAAGATATCTTAAAAAAGGCAATTTCTATATTATTTCAATAGAAATTGCCTTTTGCTTATCTAAGCACGCGGTACTCTAGATATTTTAGTGATTTATCACATTTTAATCATATCTAATATAGGATACGGTTGTATTATAGTATTCTTCGAAACCATGGATGCCATCTGCGCCACCTAAACCAGATTCTCGCCAACCAGCATGGTAACCATTGACGACTTCTTCTGCTTCGCAATTGGCATAAACTTCTCCAAATTTTAATGTTTCAGTTGCTTGCATAATTTGTTTTAAGTTTTCGGAGAAAATATAAGAAGATAGTCCAGCATTCGTATTATTAGCTTCAGCTATAGCTTCATCGAAGTCTTCGTATTCGATAACAGGTATTACCGGACCAAATATTTCTTCTTTAAATGCCTCATCTGTTGTTTGGATATGATCTAAAATTGTTGGCTCATAAAAATAACCTGCGCTGTCTATTTTCTTACCACCAGTTACTAAAGTAGCGCCATTTTTAACTGCATTTTGAACTTTATCATCAATACTATCTAATTGACGTTGATTAATAATTGCACCATAGTCCGTATTATCATCAAATGGATCGCCGACTGTGAGTTGTTCCATTTTAGATTTCAGTTGTTCGATAAATGAATCGTGTATTGATTTGTGGACAAATACACGTTCAGGACAAGTACATACTTGTCCAGCGTTATTGATTCTTGCTGTCACGATGTAATCTACAGCTTTATCTATATTGGCATGTTCAGTAACGAGTACAGGTGCATTACCACCAAGTTCTAAGTTAACTTTCTTAACTGTATTGGCACTTTCTGCATAAACAGATTTACCAGCTTTCATACTTCCTGTAAGAGAAATAAGTTGGATATCAGGGTGTTGTGCTAACTGCGTTCCTACTGTATTACCAGTGCCTGGAACAATTTGAATAAGTCCTGCAGGAATTGTAGAATCACGTAACAATTCAGCAAGTTTCAATGTGATTAGTGTAGTCTCTTCACTTGGTTTAATTACTGCGGAACAACCTGTAATAACAGCTGGAATAATTTTGCGCATTAATACTAATATAGGTGCATTCCAAGGTACGATACCTGCTGTTACACCGATAGGTTTTTTCGTTAGTAGAATAGTTTCGTTTTCTCTACTATTTTGTAGAACTTCGCCTTTATTTGAAAAGCTTAAGCTCGTCATATAGTCAATAAAATGTATTGCCTTGTCTATTTCACCTTTTGCGGAAGCTAAAGTCTTACCTTGTTCTTTTACATATAATTCTGCCAATGTGTCTTTATGTTCTTCTAATAATGGTATTAATAGCTTAACATGTTCAGCACGTTTGGGTTGAGGTACCTTTTCCCATTCTAATTGTGCCTGTTTAGATTTTTCTATAGCATCGTTAACTTCTGATTGAGTGGCAAAAGTGATTGTATCTATTTTTTCACCTGTTGCAGGATTAATAACGTCCATTGTGTCTTGTGATTGACTTTCTATAAATTCATTATTTACAAATAATTTATTCAATATTGACACCTCCACACTCTACTTCTACCACTTATTGAAGTTATGAAAACGAAAGAATTAATTTTCATAATAATTACAATATTTAATTTGAAGTATAAGTATTATTGGGAAATGCTTTTATAGAGCGTTTTTTAATTGATGGTATATTTTTTATACTTAAAATGTTGACTTCTAAAAACGTCAGCGTTATAATTATCTCGAAATCGAAATAAATTGAAAGTTGGTGATGTGATGGAACGAACGACAGAGTCATTGAATGCATTTATTGGATTGAATAGAACGACTGATCATTTAGAACAAATTGTTAGAGCAGATGTACAGCGTTATGGATTGAATGTAACTGAATTTGCAGTGCTAGAACTCCTATATAGTAAAGGTGAACAACCTATTCAGAAAATTGGTAAACGCGTACTTATTGCTAGTAGCAGTATCACTTATGTAGTAGATAAACTCGTTGAGAAAGGCTGCGTCGAAAGAAGAAGAGATGAGCAAGATAAACGTGTAACTAAAGCGGTATTAACCAAACAAGGTCATGAAATGATGGAACGAATTTTTCCTGAGCATGCAGCAACAATAAACTCAACTTTTGCAGTGTTAACAGACGAAGAATTAGCAATATTACAGCAAGCATTAAAGAAATTAAGTGCTCAACCTACAGAGGTTTAATGCACTTAATATTTTTAAATAAAATTACTTCGAAATCGAGATAAAATTAAGGAGCGTGTTTGATTATGACAAACAATCAATTATTAGGAATCCACCATGTTACAGCGATTACAGATGATGCTGAAAGAAACTATAAATTTTTCACTGATGTGTTAGGTATGAGACTTGTTAAAAAAACAGTGAACCAAGATGATATATATACGTATCATACATTCTTTGCAGATGATGAAGGTTCACCTGGAACAGATATGACATTTTTTGATTTTCCAAATATTCCAAAAGGTAAGTCTGGCACTAATTCAATTACCAAACCTTCATTCAGAGTACCGAATGATGCAGCATTAAGTTATTATGAACAACGATTCAATGACTTTGGTGTGAAACATGATGGTATACAAACTCTATTTGGTAAACAGGTTCTTCCTTTTGAAGAGTCAGATGGTCAACATTATCAACTCGTATCAGATGAACATAACAGTGGTGTGGCACCAGGTAAACCATGGCAAAACGGACCAGTTCCAACTGATAAAGCAATTTATGGCTTAGGCCCTATCGAAATTACTGTCAGTTACTTTGAAGATTTTAAGAAAATATTAGAACAAATCTATGGTATGAAAACAATTGTGGAAGAACAAAACGTTGCACTTTTAGAAGTTGGAGCAGGAGGTAATGGTGGTCAAGTTATCTTGAGAAAAGACACAACAAGTAATGAAGCAGTGCAAGGTTACGGAGAAGTCCACCATGTATCATTTAGATTGAAAGACCATGAAGCTATAGCACAATGGGAAGAAAAATATAAAGAAGTTGGAATTGGTAATTCAGGATTAGTAGATAGATTTTACTTTGAAGCACTTTATGCACGTATTGGTCACATCTTGATTGAAGTGTCTACTGATGGTCCTGGATTTATGGGTGATGAACCGTATGAAACATTGGGTGAAAGTCTATCATTACCACCATTTTTAGAAAACCAACGTGATTATATCGAATCAGAAATTAGACCATTCAATACTAAACGCTAAAAAATAATGACATGTCAAAAGGAGTGAACGTTATGGAAGCAATACAACACATTCATCATATTTCAGCAATCGTAGGAAACCCAGAAGAAAACATTGCATTTTACAGAGATATTTTAAATTTAAAACTAATTAAAAAAACTGTGAATTTTGATGATCCAGGCACTTATCATCTGTATTTTTCAAATAATAATGTAGATAACGGTACGATATTAACATTTTTTAATTGGCCAAACGAACATGTGGGGCGTACTGGTAATGGACAAGTTGGTACTATTGCTTTCAGAATACCCAAAGGAACTTTAGAGGTATGGAAACGACACTTAATGGACCAAAATATCACAGTTACGGTTACCACATTATTTGGACAGTCAACATTACAATTCAATGATGTACACGGTTTATCACTCGCACTTGTTGAGGATGACCAAGCATCGACTAATCGTGACATAATAGGGTTTCATGGTGTGACGATGTTAACTGAAAATCCACAAGCTACACTTGCAACTTTAGTAGAAGATATGGGATTAGAGCAAATTGGTGAAGACGCATCGTATATTCACTTAGCTACTGTAGGTGATTGGCGTCATCATGTCATGATTAAAAAAGAAGGTCCAGCAAATCGTGTGCGCTTTGGAGTGGGCGTTGTGCATCACATCGCATGGTCTGTACCTGATAATAAAGCACATAGCGCATGGCAAGCAAAAATGATTGGCAAAGGCTATCATGTTACTGAAGTGAAAGATCGCAATTACTTTAAAGCAATATATATGCGTGAACGAGGTGGTATTATATTTGAATTTGCAACTGTAGGTCCAGGATTTACAATTGATGAACCATTTGACAAATTAGGTGAGCAATTAATGTTTCCATCACAATATGAAGATCGTAAGGAAGCATTGTTACAACAATTACCACCAATTCGAATTTAATTATGCAGTTTAAAGAATACGCACAAATAGAAAGGAAGAGGATTTGTATGGAACACATTTTTAAACAAGGAAAGCCTGAAGCGCCTACGTTTATTTTATTACATGGCACAGGTGGAGATGAAAATGATTTAATGCCTTTAGCTGCGGCACTAAATGCGGATTATAGTGTATTGAGTATTCGTGGTGAAGTTTCAGAAAATGGCATGAATCGTTTCTTTAAACGTCATGGCGAAGGGCAATATGACGTAGAAGATTTAAAATATAGAACTACAAGATTGGCAGCATTTATTAAAGAAGCGGCTGAAAAATATGGCTTTGATGTGGAACAATCAATTCCGGTGGGCTTTTCAAATGGTTCGAATATTGCTATTAGCATGATACTAAATGAGTCTATAACGTTTAAGGCGGCATTATTATATGCACCATTATATCCATTAAATATAACTGAAGATAAGGATTTAAGTCATATGAATGTGCTACTTTCAATGGGTGAAAGAGATCCAATTGTGACAATGGATGCTAGCAAACATGTTATAGAATTATTTAAGCAAACTGGGGCAAACATCACCGAAGTATGGGTGAATAGTCATGAATTAACTCAAGCGGGTGTTATAGCTGGTCAGAAAGTAATAATGAATAGTTAAGTAAAAAAAGAAGTTGCATAAACATCACCTGATACAGTAGGTATGATGTTTGTGCAATTTTTTTGTAAATATTTAATAACAAGTGATAAATTCAAAATTTCGTAATTCAGTACAAAGTTGGCTATAATTTAAGCTAGAGTAATGATGTTTGAATTAAAGGAGTACTTAATATGACAAAAAATAGTGCATTAATTGTAATGGATATGCAAAATGGTATTGTTAATGGGATAGAGGACAACGCAGGGGTAATTAGAGCTAATCAACAAGCGATAGCTGATGCGCGAACACGACATATACCTGTTATTTTCGTTAGAGTCGCTTTTACAGGTGATTATTTAGAAGTTTCTGAGAATAATAAGATGTTTTCACAATATAAAGCAAGTGGACAACCGATGTCGAAAGAAGCTACGTCCACACAAATTATTAATGACTTACATGTAGAAGATACGGATCCTGTAGTTGTGAAACATCGATTAAGTGCATTTACCGGAAGTAATTTAGAAGTGTTACTTCGTGGTATGAATATAAACCACATTGTATTGACTGGAGTGAGTACGAGTGGGGTTGTCTTATCTACAGCGGTAGAGGCAGCGGATAAGGATTTCCAAATTACGATATTAGCAGATGCTGTTACTGATAATGATCAATACAAGCATCAGTTTTTAGTGGATAACATATTAACAAGATATGCAACAATCGATCATACGACAGAATGGTTGAATAAATGATAAATAAAACCCAGTCAATGAACTTTTCATAAGTTCATTGACTGAGTTTTTTGTTGTTGTCTTTATGACTTTGAGTTGTTTACAAGGTTAGATTGATTTGAGTCCACACGTTACATTAAGCCTATAATTTTCATCCATAATGAACCTATACCAAGCCAAACGATGAAATAGAAAATGGCTAGAATCGCGTTCATTGTCCACCAACGATTTTGAGTGACGTAGCCAGCTGAATATAAAATAGGAGCTGGACCACTACTATAATGTGTTGTTGAAGCCATTAAGTTACCAAAGAAACCGAGCATTAATGCACTATAAAGTGGTGGCGCACCAGTTGCAATTGCTACACCAAGTAAAGCAGAATACATTGCGCTTACATGTGCAGTCGAACTTGCAAATAAGTAATGTGAGTAGAAGTAGAATAATACTAAGATAATAAGTACGATTGGCCAACTTAAGCCACCTAAACTACCTGAAATAGATTTACTTAACCATGGAATAAAGCCAAGTTCATTTAATTGATTAGCCATCATAACGAGTATTGAGAACCATACTAAAGTATTCCAAGCGCCCGTTTCATTCAAGATATCGGACCACGCTAAAACACCTGTTATTAATAATAAGGATAATGCAATAAATGCAGTAAGCGTTGCATCGATATGAATTACGCTACCTAATATCCATAAGATTAATGCAATCAAGAAGATACCAATCATGAATTTTTCACTCTTACTCATAACGCCCATTTCATCTAATTCATTTTGAGCCCATGATTTAGCATTCGGTGTTTCTTTGATTTCCGGTGGATATAATTTATAAATTATAAGTGGAACAAGCACTAATGAAAGAATCCCTGGAACCAACGCAGCTAAGAACCAGCTCATCCATGAAATTGTTACGCCTTGATGCTTTGCAAGTGACTGTGCTAGTGGATTACCCGCCATTGCAGTTAAGAACATTGCTGCAGTAATCAAATTACCGTGAAATTCTGTGAATATTAAGAATGAACCCATTTTACGTTGTGTACCGTCTTCAGGCTTAGAGCCAAAAGAACGAGATAAAGCATTGATAATAGGGAACATGATACCGCCTGCTCTAGCAGTATTACTAGGTGTTGCGGGTGCTAAAATTAAATCCACACCAATTAAAGCATAACCTAAGCCTAATGTTTTCTTACCAAATAATTTAACAAATTGTAAGGCGATACGGCGACCTAAGCCTGTTTTAACGAAACCTCTAGAGATAAAAAAGGCCATAGCGATAAGCCAAATACTACTGTTACCAAAACCAGCTACAGCAGTATCGATTTTTACTGTACCGGTCAACACGGTTAGTGAAAAACCGATTATTGCTACTGCACCAATTGGTAAAGGCTGAGTGATACAACCGATAATGGTAGCGACGAATATCGCAAACATATGCCAAGCTGTTGCATCAACACCATCTGGTCTAAAAGGGGTAATTAACCAAATGATTATGCCAACCAAGATAGGTACGATAAATTTCTTGTAATTAATACTTTGATTCACAATGATTCACCTTTCTTTACTTTCTATATTTTGGGGAGTGAAAATTGAATTTAAGATTGAACCTATCCACTATCTATGAAAGTGAAATTATGTATGATCCTGTGGCAATATAATTTCAATACTTCAATAGAGTCATCTCATTTCGAAAATAAATGTTGATTTAATAAAAAATTCATAATAATTATAGAATTATGAAACCCTATTGTAAAGGTCTGAAAAAATAGTTGTATACGTTATAATGTCAAAGCATAGAAGGGATACAACGATAGTATACAGTGCAATGTTCTCGCATTTAATTGTGACAATAATGTTAAATTTAATATATCAATATAAAATTTAATATTCATTTAAATTTTAAATGAAAAAATAATGTTAGAAACCATTGATTGAATTTTATTACTTTGGGTAGATAATGAAGGTTCTTTAAATGCGTCAATTGAAATTTTTTGGTAGGATATTTTCTTAATGCATTTTTGGGAGTAAAAGTAAAAATGCAAATGTGAAGATGTTTAACTTTATAAATAGAGAGAGGGAGTAAATGTGTCTTTATTAAATTTGCCATTAATGTTAGTGATTGTCATATTTTTAGCGTTGGGTATATTTAGTCAATGGTTTGCCTCGCGAATTAAATGGCCATCTATTGTTGTAATGGCAATTGTAGGGTTATTGGTGGGGCCGATATTTGGCTTGATAAATCCACAAGAAAGTTTAGGAGAATCTGTGTTTAGCCCTTTGGTATCTTTAGCGGTTGCTATAATACTATTTGAAGGAAGTAGTAATTTAGATTTTAGAGAGCTCAAAGGGATATCGAAAGCAGTGATACGCATTATTACTATTGGTGCAATTATCGCTTGGGTATTGGGAGCCGTTGCATTGCATTATGTTATTGGTTTTTCATTGTCTATATCCCTAGTTTTAGGTGGACTGTTTTTAATTACAGGTCCTACTGTGATTCAGCCACTATTAAAACAAGCGAAGGTGCGTAAAAGTGTAGATTCAATATTGAGATGGGAAAGTATTATCTTAGACCCTATAGGTCCTATGTTAGCATTAGGGGCTTTCTATATCTTTGAAATTATGGAACAAGGTTTCAATTTACCTATTTTATTCAGTTTTATATTTAGATTAGGTGTAGCGATAATTATTGGATTTGCTGCATCATATCTATTTATGTGGTTAATTAAACGAGATTTAATACCACAAAATTTAATGCCACCTATACAGTTGGTATTCATTTTACTTATATTTGCGATATGTGATGAATTTTTACCAGAATCTGGATTACTTGCAGTTACAATATTTGGTTTGATGATGGCTCGAATGAAACGTCATGATTTAATATTTAAGGAATCAGATCATTTTATAGAAAATACATCATCCATAATGATATCTACAGTATTTATTTTAATTACATCATCATTAACACTAGATGTCTTGAAAAATGTAATCTCGTGGCAGCTCTTTGTATTTTGTGCAATTATGATTATTCTAGTTAGACCTATTTCGGTTCTACTGGCAACGATCAATACAGAAATTTCAAAGCGTGAACGAGCGATGGTGTCAATGATGGCTCCAAGAGGTATTGTAGTGTTAACTGTAGCTCAATTCTTCGCAGGTTTATTTGTGGAAAAAAATACACCTATGGCGGAATATATCACGCCTGTGACCTTTGGACTAGTATTTGTTACAGTGGTGATTTATGGATTTAGTTTCTTGCCATTAAGTAAAGTAATGAATTTATCAAGTACTGAACCACCTGGTGTAATCATCGTTGGTGAGAGTGAATTTTCATTCCATTTAGGTGCGAAATTACGGGAACATAATATACCAGTGATGACGTTTAATTTATTTGATAATACATCAAAACGTGCAAAAGATTTAGATTTTGAAGTATTTGAAGGGAATTTATTATCAAGTGGCGACCGTATTTATGCAGATATGACAAGGTATAATAAATGTATACTGATGACACAGTCTTTTGTCTTTAATAGTTTAGCATTTAATGAGTTAGTACCAGAGTTTGGATTGAATAATGTAGATATAATGCCAGTGTCATTCAGTGATGAACATGCAAGAACGAATTTAGATGGACCAATTCGCAATCATATTTTGTTCGATTGGAACTTTACTGCACATTGGTTTAATCGATTTATAACGCAGCATAATATTTTAGAATTACCTATCGAACAGAAAGATCAATTAACGGAAAATGATATGATTCTTTATCATATTAGCACTAACAAAGTAGTTACGTTTAAACGTATTAACAATAAATTATTAGAGCATGAAAGTGGTACGATTGGTTATTTAAAGGATGCATATTTACATCAAAATATTTAAATAAAATACTCTAGTTCGCTTGAATTTGAAAGAAACGATAGCGATTAAGGTTTGAATACTATAAATTAAGCCAGTAAATGATTATGTGAACACTCATTTGCTGGCTTAATTGCATGTCGGAACGTTTTATTAGGAGCTAACATCTGAAAATTGAATCTTCGAAACGTGTATTACTTTCACAGGAATCTTGTTAAACGCATATCACATTTTAGTTATCTACAGTTTTACAATGTCATACTGCAAAAATAAGACACCTTCGATTACTTTAGTTACTAACTCTAAACTAAAATAATTAGGTGTCTTAAGTATAAAATGATTAGTTAGCTCTCTTTAAAAAACTGTACTTATAAATGAGTTGTTTAATAAAGATGAGATGATGATTAGATAATTTATTCATTGTTTATTGGACGAAGCGGTCGTGCATAAGTTCTTTTAAAATATTTATTTTTTCTTGTATTTCTTCACCGGTATTAGTGTCACGAATCTTTTTACGTTTTAGTTCTTTATCGACTACACGGCGAATTGATAATTCGTCTGCACCATTTAATAACACATGTTTCATTGAATTAAAATGTTGATGTGCAACAAGTTGCATACCAAATGAATTATAAAGTAATGTGTAACCTGCAATGCCAGTTGTAGATTGATAAGCTTTAGAAAAGCCGCCATCAATAACAATCATCTTACCATCAGCTTTGATAGGATTTTCACCATCGATTTCCTTTACTGGCGTGTGACCATTAATGATATGGCCTTGCTCTGGATCTAGGCCAAAGTTTTTAAGCATCTTTTTACACATATTAACATCTTCACGTAGATGATAGTAAGGATTTTTTGTTTCTTTATGTGCTGATTTATCCGCAATAAAGTAACGCTCAAATGTAGTCATCGCTCGTTTACCGAATAGTGATGAATATTTTCCTGTCCATAGATACCACACAAGATCTGTTGCTAAATCATCTTGAATATCTTTGTGATCAAAGCTTTGTCTAACATATGCTTCAAAGTGATCTAACAATTCTCTACCGTAATATTTCACACCGTCAATCGTCATTGATTCCATCTCACCATGTTCATCAACAGGAATACAACCATGAATGAGTAGATTACCATTATAAGGTAAATATAATGTGCCTTTTTGCATTAAGAATGTCATATGGCGTTTTAGCTTTTCGGATTGTTGTACGGATAATAGTAACTTGTCCATCACTTCTATTTCTTCGTCGATAAGTTGATTTGGATTTTCAGGATCAATAGTTTGGAAGCATGTGTGTTCTAATGGATATGTTTTGCCATAGAGTGTTGCTTCGTTTTTATCGTAATCAATACTTTCAAGCACTAAGCGTTCTTCCATTTCAAAGTTTGGTCTTCTCTTAATAATAGGTGCCTCTAATTTAAATTGAATAATGGCAATTGCTTGATGGATTTTTGTGATTTGCTCTAATTCTCTGTCTGATAAACCTTCAGAATTTTTAGGTTTAAAGGCTTTGTTCGTACCGTCATAATATTTCTCAGCCAATGTTAGTAAAGGTCGCAAGTTAATTCCATAGGCATCTTCAGTAATGTCTAAATTGTCATAACGTGCACATATACGCAATAAATTGGCTAGGCAAACTTTAGAGCCAGCGTATGCGCCAATCCATAAGACATCATGGTTTCCCCATTGAATATCGACTGAAGGGTAGTTAATGAGTGTTTCCATAATTTTATCTGGATCTGGACCACGATCATAAATATCTCCTACGACATGCAAATGGTTTACGACAAGATGTTGTACAGTGAATGATAAGCCAATAATTAAGTCATCTGATTGTTCTAAATCAATGATTTGGTTTATCAATTTATCATAATATGATTTCTTGTTGTTATATTTATTGCTCTTATATAATAATTCTTCAATAATAAATACATAATTTTTAGGTAATGATTTACGTAATTTTGTACGTGTGTATTTAGATGAAGCATATGTGATTAATTTGATTAGACGATTAATCGTAGTGATATACCATTCATTTAATTCTGATTTAGAATTAAAGCTATTTTTAATTAGGTTCAACTTTTCCTCAGGGTAATAAACGAGAGCAGCAAATTCATTAATTTCTTTGCGTGTCAATGTATCTTGGAAGATATCATTAATTTTTGATCTAACATTGCCTGAACCGTTTCGGAGAACGTGTTGGAATGATTGGAATTCACCGTGTAAATCACTGACAAAGTGTTCAGTGCCTTTAGGTAATTCTAATATAGATTCTAAATTTATAATTTCTGTTGCTAATTCTTCTTTATTGTTAAATTGTTCTGCAAGTAAATCTAAATATCTGCTCTTTACGCTTTTATCTGTTGTTCTTGGCATTATTAGTGTCACTCCAGTTGATTTATTTTCATTAAAAACACTACTGCAAGCGTTTTCTTTATTTGTAGTATATTGTAGCATTAAATGCGCTATCTGTGTCTAGTTCATATTATATTATGAAAGTAGGATAAATTCTAAAATATGAATTGGAAAATGTGTTTTTTAGAAAAGGCTAATGATTATAGTGAAAATGGTCGTATTATCAAGATAATCTGCGTTTTAAAACACCTATGTTACTCAAATATAAAAAATTGGCTATTTTGTATAAAGGTATTGCGAAATATATTATTTATACCGATGTAATTAGTGTTTTAATCCCTTTTTAGTGTATAATTACAACGATTGTTTTTGCGTCTTTGAATGCCTTTGTTACGGCTTTTAAGCTGCTGATTTGAAAAAAACAGGAGAATTTTTACAAAAAAATGTCTTAGAGTACTTTAAAAATTCTAATAATTTTGTATAATAAATGCATGTAACAAAATTATAAGGGAGTTATTTTTTCTGTTTACATTTGGGGTGACATATACTGATTAAATTATAATGTAGTGGAGTGGACTTATTACTTAATTTTTTCAGTAGTAGTTTTAAATCATACTTTCCTTAGAAATATAGTGTGATGCAATGTGTCAATTAAATAAGGGGTTATTGGGCGCATACATTTCATTATATATTTATTGTTACTATGATTTAATTAGGTGGTTTTACTATATACATAGTAGTTAACGTTAGTATCATTATACTATCATGTATGAATTATTGTGAAGGTTATTTATATTCTTTGTGTAAGGGTCAGGCTTTATTACATTACCATATATTCCGGAGTCTCATGTCAGCGAAGGTTGTGTAATAGATTGTAACGGAACGTTTACGCATTGGGTTAATATAAAATGCACAATAAATATTAACGTTTAAATCACATTTTTTAGTGTCTTTTTATTTAGAAAGGATAAGTCACAGAGACATATAGTTTCAAGCTGTTGGTCGGTACAGTTTGATCTCATCCATATGTCAATTGAATATGGATATTATCATGTCTGTTGATTCAATTCTATACATTTATATTTGAATATGGTGTATGGAATTGACACACATTCGTCTTTAGTTGTTTTAGGCGACATTATAATTTAAAAGGGGTTAAATTATGATGAAAAGTGTAAGTCAAAGTTAATAATTGGTGCTGATTCACTATTATTAATTAAAAAGGGAGAAATAAATTGAACGGTTGAGGCTAACTTCAAAGGGGGAAGTTAGTCTTTTTTGCTGTATTAGTTAGGGCATTGTTACTTATAAAATTAAGATGTTAAAAAGCTTAGTTGGTGAAAAGGCTGTTTCAATATGGATAGACGGATATCAGTTATTATTAGTTAATCTGCATAAATTTGCTTAAGTCACATTAGTCATAACGAACGTAATTGAATAGAAATTTAAGACAGTTGTGATTGGATGATATGGTGTAGCGCTAAATTGCTAATTGAAATCACCTACAGAGATTGTTTCAATGATTTTATTACCTTATCGTGGCAAAATATTTTTGTTGAGGCATTTGAAGGAACAAGGTCAGTTAAAAGCTAAGGCTGAGATATATTCTAGACAAGTGAACTAATAATACGCATAGTATGAATAAAAATAGCACCCAGATAAATTCAATCATCTGGGTGCTATTTTTTGGAATTGATGTTCCAAACACTTATTAATATGAAGAAGACTTCTCTTTACAAGTATTTAAGTTTGCCAAAGATACTTACTTCTAATTATTTTACTCTATCCTTTTTGAACAGACGAAATAGAACATAAATAATAGCTAGTGCAATGATAACGTACATGATATATGAATATGTATGTAAACCATTCATCAATGCATCCCAACTACCACTTAACATTTTTCCTAGAAAAATAAGTGCGAAGTTCCAAATTGTTGTACCAATTAATGACAATATCATAAAGATGATAACGTTCATTCTATTGATGCCGGCAGGGATTGTAATAAGAACACGTAAGACAGGAATAAAGCGACATATAAAAACTGCCAGCGTACCATATTTTTTGAACCAATCATTGGCACGTGCAACGTCTTTACCCTTTAATTTAATCCACTTGCCATATTTATCTACAAAGCGGTATAAACGTTCTTCTGAGACAAGTCTACTAATGTAATATAATACGAGCAAACCGACTAAAGAAGAAATAGTTGAGATGATAAATAATGTTGGGATTGTTAGGTCTGATTTTACTGACATTAATCCAGCAAAGGTTAAAATAATTTCAGATGGTATAAAAGGTAAGATGTTTTCTAAAAGAATCAATATAGCTATGGCAACATAGCCCCAAGTACTAATAAAACTAGTTAATATTTGTTCCATAATAAAACATTAAACTCCTTTGGTATTGAGCATCACAGATGTAATGAAATTTAAAAATCACATGCCCTTATTATAATCTAAAATTACAAACTATGCAGAAAAAAATGGTACTACTTTAGTATGAATTAACTAAGGATAAATATTAACAAATTTGTAAAAATTTTATTGTAAGCGATTACATATTGTGGTAATATCTAGAGAAACAATAGGTCATATGATGACTTGTAACTTTAGGGAGAAAGTGTGGAGAGTGTATGGAAGAGAAAAGATCAAACATAAGGTGGTACTTTGCGATAGCGTTCTTTATCATAGGTGTCATTGCTTATATGGACCGTTCAAATATATCTATTATTGCAGGGCCTATGATGGAAGACTTGCACATGAACAAGACTCAATTTGGTTTGTTAGCATCGTTCTTCTCATTAGGTTATGCATTAATGCAAGTGCCGTCAGGATTTTTAGCGGAAAAGTTTGGCTCTAAAAAAATGTTAACTATTGCATTAGTATGGTGGAGTGCATTTACAATTTTAACAGGTGTGGTTAAAAATCACGGTGTGTTATATGCAGTGCGTTTCTTATTTGGTGTAGGTGAAGCGCCAATGTATCCATCGAATGCCGTGTTCAATTCATTTTGGTTTTCTAAAGGAGAAAAAGGGCGCGCGTCTAGTGTTTTATTAGCTGGTTCATATTTTGGCCCTGTAATTGCTCCAGTTGTGACGATTGCCATCGTCAATATGTTCGGTTGGCAAGCAGTATTTTATATATTTGGTGCCGTTGGAATCTTAATCTCTATTTTATGGGTGATTATTGCCAAGGATTTACCAGAGCAACATAAAATGGTGAATGAAGCAGAGAAACGCTTTATCGTTGAGAATCGAGACGTTATTAAGACTGAAAAGTCAAATGCACCATGGAAATTATTTTTTAAACGCTTTAGCTTTTATGCGATTGCAGCACAATATTTCGTTGTACAATTTGTCGTATCATTATTTTTAATTTGGTTGCCAACTTATTTATCAGAACAATATCATGTGAAGTTAAGTGATCCTGATATGGCTTGGGCAGCTGGTTCACCATGGATTGCTATGTTTATTTTGATTCTCTTTGGTGGTGCGATTTCAGATAAATTACTACAAAGTGGTAAGTCTCGTTTTGTTGCTAGGGCATCTATTGCGATTATTGGGTTTATTATCTTTAGTATTTCTTTATTTATGTCGATACAAACAGATAGTCTAGTTGTTAATGTATTCTGGCTATCGTTATGTTTAGGTGGTATTGGTATAGCAACTGGTATGAGTTGGGCTGCAGCAACTGATTTAGGACGCAATTTCTCAGGTTCAGTTTCTGGTTGGATGAATTTGTGGGGGAACATAGGTGCATTATTAAGTCCATTACTTGCAGGTATGATGGTTGATGTTGTAGGTTGGACAATGACGCTTGAACTGGTTATCATCCCAGTGATCTTTGCGATTATTATGTGGTTCTTTGTTTCTCCTGATAAACCACTGTTAATTGATAAAAAAGATTTATAAAGTTTGTAATCATTGCAATAGGGAAAGAATTGAGTATAATTGATTACCCTAGGAGGGAAAAATATGATTACAATTAATGCCATTATGAAAGTGAATCCAGCACAACGCGAAAATTACTTAGAGTTAGTTAAACCTTTAGTTGAGGGTGCGAATAACGAACCGGGTTCATTATTTTATCAACATTTTGAACAAACAAATGAACCGAATACATTTGCTTTTATTGAACGATACGAAGATGAAGCGGCAGTAGAAGCACATAATAATTCTGCTCATTTCCAGCAGTTTTTCAAAGAAGTTAGTCAGTATTTAGTTGAAAAGCCTGAAATTAAAGTGTTACAAGATAAAGCATAATTGAGTGAGAGAGCCTAGACAACAGATAAAGTTGCTAGGCTTTTTTTTATTGCGATAAGCGCAATACTATTATAAATAAATTGAAAAGTGTATAATTTTAAGGTGAATTATATGTAATGTGATTAATTTTGGGTTGAATAAGGAGAGAATTTACTATGTTATATCAACACGGAACGTTAGGGACGTTAATGGCTGGGATATTAGACGGAACAGCAACTATCGATGAAATATTAAAAAAGGGTGATCTTGGTATAGGTACATTGACAGGTTGCGATGGCGAAGTAATCATTGTTAATGGCGTTGCATATCATGCTGATGCCTTAGGTGGATTTAGAAAATTGTCAGGGTCTGAGTGTACACCATATGCTACAGTAACACCTTTCGAAGCAGATTATTCTTATTTCGTTCCGCATATTACAGATGCTGATAGTTTGCTAGAAGATATTAAAGGAAAAGCCGCAAGTGAAAATATATTCTTTGCCGTAAAAATAACAGGTAAGTTTGAAACAATGCACGTGCGCATGATGCCTAAACAAGAAAAACCATACACCAAACTTAAATATTCGGCCGATAAACAACCTGAATTTGTATATGAGCAAATTAACGGAACTGTGGTAGGATTCTATACTCCAGAATTATTCCATGGGATTGCAGCAAGTGGATTCCATTTGCATTTTGTAGATGAAGACAAGACAGTAGGTGGTCATATCTTGGACTTTGAACTTAATAGTGGCACAATAGAAATTAGTAATATTGAAACGCTAGAGCAACACTTTCCTGTCAATGACCAAGCTTTTTTAGAATCGGATATTGATCATTCTACAGTAGCTGAAGATATTAATGAAATTGAATAGTATAAATTAGAGCGAAGGATAGCTGCCGGTAAACGTATTATCGTGATTAGTCTATCTTACAATAGATTGAAAACAATATTGTATATTTCTTATAAGAACTAGAAGTATAACAAAAAAGTGATAAAATATAACGATAGCGTCTTTGACAAGCGCAAGACTGTTATTAGTAGTATGTAGGATAGCGTTATACGCTAACTTAGCTTAACTGCTTATTTTAAATGTCGATGCGTCAACTGAATAATTAAAACTATGCTTTTAGCATATTGGTGAATGGTACATGTCTTTGTAGCCTTTATAATATATGCTTTAGTAGTAGAACAATAACAAAAAAATAAAAAGGAGATGCTTATGTCAACATTGATTAAATATTTAAGATCCTTAATTAAAGTTAATACGATGAAAATCGATGTTGCAAAAGGGTTTAGGCAATGCATATTAATGCTTATTCCATTGTTTGTAGGCTATATCACCAATCATTTTTCAACTGGTTTGTTGATAGCTACAGGTACATTAGCGCATATTTATGTGTTTGGTGGACCAGCACAGGCAAAATTGCGAGTCGTATTATTCTCGACAGTCGGCCTATCTATAGCCATGATGTTAGGCACTTTAACAGTAAATCAACCACTCATATTCGGGGTGTTACTACTTATAATCACTGTGATACCATACTACATTTTTAGCTCATTAAACATACCAGGTCCTTCTTCAATATTCTTTATCGTGGCATTCAGTTTACCAATCAATTTACCTGTCGCACCAGAAGATGCATTATATAGAGGTTTATGCATGTTTATTGGTGGCATAATAGCAACTTTAATGGTGATATTAACAATCGCTATTTCCCGGGAAACAGCAGAAATGAAAGCGATAAAAAATGACTTTAATATGATAAAGCAATTAGTACATAACTTTGATAATCCAGACGCCTTTCAAAAGGCATCGCAATTTGCAGTTACAGCCTTTAGGAATTCGGACAATCAATTAATTACATCGAGTACCGCTAAATCTAAAGGTTCACCAAGGTTTCAGCGTATATTATTGTTGCATAATACAGCGCAAGGTATCTTCTCAGAATTACTAGAATTAAATGAAAAAAATGCACGACCATTGCCTAATGTGATTAAAGAAATGGCTGATTTTGTAATTAAATTAGTCTTTTCAAAAGGTATTGTTAGAAAGCAGTGGACAGAAAAAGTAGAGTTTGAAGCACAATACAAAAACTTAGTCGACAATATATTTAAAGTCGATGCAATAATTAATGCTGATAATGAACGTGTTGAACATGAAGTTGATTATAGAATGCCAATATATGGCCATCGTTTAATTAATAATTTAACCTTGGATTCATTTACATTCAGAAGTACCATTCGCTATACCGTGATTATGGCGATTTCAATCTTCATTGCACTCATGTTTGACTTTGATAAAGCTTATTGGATACCTCTCAGTACGCACACGATTTTATTAGGTTCAACTACATTACAAAGCTTTGAACGTGCTGGCGCTAGAGGTATTGGGACAATATTAGGGGTGCTAGTGTTATCGCTCATACTATTATCAGTACCACCGATACCTGTGGCTATTATTTTACTTGCTGTAGCTGCTGGATTTACGGAAATGTTAGTTGGGGCTAATTATTCTATTGCTGTAATATTTATAACAATACAGGTTCTGTTGTTAAATGGTTTAGCTTCGCAACATTTGTCGATACAAGTTGCATTCCCAAGAATCATTGATGTTATTGTAGGTATCGTCATTGCAGTTGTTTGCTTGTTATTTATTGGGAAAAAGACAGCCTCGTCTATGCTTCCAAATACATTGGCAGATGTAACACGTAATGAAGCAGTTGTATTTCATTATTTATTTTCATCTAATAAGTATGCATCTGTTGAACATGAAAAGAATGAAATGTTGAAGCTAAGCGTAAAGTTAAATAATATGATTCAAGTTTATAATAGCGCAAACGGTGAATTGTTTAGTAATAAAAATGCAATTCAATACTATTATCCAAGTATATATGCGTTAGAAGAGATAAATTTTATATTTAGAAGAGCGTTAAGTAATGAACAACGTTATCATATTTCAGATGAGACAATGGCACAATATTTACTGATATTCGAAAATATAGCCAAGCATTTTGAACGAGGCACTAATATCCAAGTTCAAGAAATACCGATGTTACCTCAATATACTTATATTAAAAATGCTTTAGAACACATCCAAAGTAATTGTATTAATGCTAGAAAGAATGTTTCACTACTACATCCAACAAATTAAATAGACAGACATTAAAGAGGTCAATTCATGATTTATCATGGATTGACCTCTTTTTTTGTTTGGCCTGTAACACGCAATATCTCATCATAACAAATTAAAGTATGTGAGGTATCTCAGACTGCCCTTTGTGTACGGTCACAGAGAGGGATGTCTAAGATAACGTCGCTATATAGAATGATTATATAATTTAGACGTTATTTAAATACTGTTTAATAGATTAAGAAAAGAGGTAATTAATAAGAAAACTACAAGAGATAGGAGTTTTTTTATGCCTTGGACTATGGATGACTATCCTCAAAGTTGGAAGAATCTAGATAAACTAGAACGTAAAAAAGCAATTGATATCGGTAATGCAATGTTAAAAGATGGATATAAAGAAGATCGTGCTATTCCTATTGCAACGAAACAAGCAGAATCTTGGTATAAAGATGCGACAAAAGAAGAATTAGAAGAATTGCAAAATAAAAAAATTACGTTACATGATAAAGATGATTCAGCGAATCCTAAGCTTAATAATCAAGATGTGCATGTGTATTTCGATGAAGACGTATGGAAAATTAAATCAGAAGGTGCAAAGCAAGCATCTGATAGTTTTGATAAAAAGGAAGATGCTATGAAGCGTGCTCGTAACATTGCTGATAATAGACAAACAGAAATAATTGAGCATAAAAAAGATGAATAATATGAATTTGTATTGTAAAATAATGTTTCATTTTACAAGATGATAAAGTAATGACATAAATATTTTAATAATATGAGTTAATTATATAAGTGAAATTTAGTAATTAAATAGTGGTCGTAATTAAAAAAGATGAGATGGTATTACGATTGTATTAAATGGAGGCACAATGCATGTATATGGAAAGAAAATCTTCACTAAATATTGAAGATTTGAAAGAAGATTTCAAAGAGAGTCTCGGACAATTTAATAACACTGACTCTGCCTTTGATATGTTAATTGGCTTTGTAGAGTTAGAACAATTATATTCATCTGCATTAAAAGAAATTAGTACCAAGTTGGATATTCTAGATGATCATTTTCAGCAATTATATAAACATAATCCAATCCATCATATGGAGCGTCGTGTGAAAGAGTTGCGGAGTTTGATTCAGAAGTTAAAGCGCAAGGGATGTGAGATATCATCAGAATCTGCGAAAGAATATATCCAAGATATAGCAGGTATTCGTGTTGTTTGTAACTATATTGATGATATATATGTTATTGAGTCACTATTGTTAAAACAAGATGATGTAAAGTTGATTAAACGGAAAGACTATATACAAAATCCTAAAGATAATGGCTATCGTAGTTTGCATATTGTCGTTTCTGTTCCTGTGTTTTTAGCACATTCTCTAGAGACAGTACCTGTAGAAATTCAAATTAGAACGATTGGTATGGATATGTGGGCTAGTTTGGAACATAAAATACGCTATAAAAATGATACAAATACAGAAAAATATCGTTCGGTCTTAAAGCAGTGTGCAAATGACATCACTGCCGTAGAAGGTAAGATGCAAAACATCAGAACAGAAGTATTTGATGTCTAATCAAAATAAATAATTACGCATAATTGTAAGCAGTTAGTAAGTTAGGTAATTTGAACTTGCTAACTTTTTTTATGAATCCCTTGTTTATTACGTAGCGTTATATATTAGGATGATCAGTAAGGAGGTTGTTATATGACGTTATATCAAACAGGTGACTTAGCAAAAATATGTAATGTTTCTGTTCGAACTATACAATATTATGATAATAAAGGATTGTTAAATGCGAGTTCAAATAATGGAAGACGCTATTTTGATAAAAATAGTAAAGAAAAATTAGAAATGATACTCATACTTAAGTCCTTTGGATTTAAATTAAAAGATATTAAGTTGTTGTTTGATGAAAAGGTTGAACTCAATGTTATCAGAGCATTAATAAATGAAAAGCTAGTACAAGTTGAAGAAGAGATACACGAGTTACAGACATTGGAGAGAGAGATGAAACAGTATCAAAAATATATTAGCGAAAGTAGCACAGAATCATACACTAAATTAATTGATACACAGCAATATATAAAAGAAAATACGAAACATAGGAAATTGCCAATGGCATTGACTTCTAAATTAATTACCTTGTTTGTAGCTCAATATAGTTTTGTTATTTATAGTATGTATAAAAAAAGTTGGAAACCTATCTTATTTAATTTACCACCATTTTTCTTAATCACTACAGCATTTACATATAAATATTACAAAAGTGTAGAATATTTATGTCCAAATTGCCAGCAGAAATTTATTCCAGAATTTATAACATGGACATTAGCAAGACATACGCCTAAGACTAGAGCGCTTAAATGTCCAAACTGTTTTGAAACAAATGATTGTATAGCTATAAAAAAATAAAAAATTTATGGACCGAAATATCGAGTTGAATGACCGGTATTTCGGTCTTTTTAGTTTTAGCAACTCATAATGATACGTTTGCAAACGCTTGCAATATTGATTGTTGTGTATTACCATACTTGTATACAAGTATATTAACCGAATTAAGAGGTGCGTTCATATGACTTATGAATATCCTGAAAGATGGTTAGAGGGTGTTTCTAAAGGTGAGGCTATCGCTGCTGAAATTAGATTAAGAATCGTTGCTGGCACAATTAAAACAGATACACTATTAACCGAAAATCAGATTGCCAAAGAATTTAATGTAAGTCGATCTCCAGTTCGAGATGCTTTTAAATTATTAAAGCAAGATCAATTAATCAATTTAGAGAGAATGGGTGCAGAAGTATTACCATTTGAAGATAAAGAAAAGAAAGAACTTTATGATTTAAGAATTATGCTAGAGTCATTTGCATTTAGTCGTATCAAATCGCTAAATCATGATGCAATTGTTAAAGAATTACGAAAGCAATTAGAAATGATGAAAGTAGCAGTTCAATTTGAAGATGCAGAAGCATTTACTGAACATGATATGAAGTTTCATGAGGTGACGATATTAGCGTCTAAACATCAATATTTAAAGACATATTGGAATAATTTAAAGCCAGTGATGGAAGCATTAATCTTATTGTCAATGAGACGACGTATGGCAGAAGATCCGGAAGATTTCGAACGTATCCATAAAAACCATGAAGTTTTTGTAGAGGCCATAGCAAATCAAGATGCAATTAAGTTAAGAGAGGCCTTTCATTTGAATTTTGATGATGTAGGAGAAGACATCGATAGCTTTTGGTTGAGCTAATCAAATGTAGCTTAAAAGGAAATAGGAGGAAATATCATGAAATATATGATAGGTGTAGATATTGGAACAACAAGTACTAAGTCAGTACTCTATGACGAAAAAGGTCAATTTATCATGAAACATAATATTGGATACCCATTACATACACCTAATGTAGATGTATCAGAAGAGAATCCAGATGAATTGTTTGATGCCGTGTTGATGACAATTAAATATGTAATGCGTGAAGCGAATATTGCGAAAGAAGATTTGAAGTTAATTTCCTTTAGTGCGCAAATGCATAGTTTAATCTCAATGGATGCGAGTAATCAAAGGTTAACTGAAAATCTGACTTGGGCTGATAATCGTGCAAGTAAATATGCAGATATCATAAAAAATGAACATAATGGTATTGAAATATACAAAAGAACAGGAACACCGATACATCCAATGTCTCCACTAGCAAAGATTTTTTGGATGAAACACGAACAACAAGAAATATTTAATCAAACAGCAATGTTTGCTGATATTAAGACGTATATCTTTTATCACTTATTTGAAAAATTTGTAATTGATCAATCGATGGCGTCTTCTACGGGAATGTTTAATCTTGAAACATTAAAATGGGATACAGAAGCATTATCATTATTAGGTATAACGGAAGAACAGTTACCTGAAATTGTTCCAACGACACATATACTTAAAGGTATGAAACATAGATATGCTGCGCTAATGGGCATTGATCCAGACACGCCAGTAATCGTTGGTGCGAGTGATGGTGTGTTATCAAATTTAGGAGTTAATGCTTACAAAAAAGGAGAAGTGGCAGTGACAATTGGTACATCAGGCGCCATTCGAACGGTAATAGACAAGCCGCGAACAGATTATAAAGGACGTATCTTCTGCTATGTATTAACTGAAGATCACTATGTCATTGGTGGACCAGTTAATAATGGTGGTGTCGTACTTCGATGGTTGCGTGATGAGATGTTAGCTAGTGAAGTTGAGACTGCTAAACGTTTGGGAGTGGATCCATATGATGTGCTAACTAAAATTGCGAGCCGCGTTAAACCAGGAGCAGAAGGTTTAATATTCCATCCCTATTTAGCTGGTGAACGTGCACCACTTTGGAGTGCTGATGCACGTGGTTCATTCTTTGGTTTGACATTGTCGCATAAGAAAGAACATATGATTAGAGCTGCGTTAGAAGGCGTCTTATATAATCTTTATACTGTTTATTTAGCGCTCATTGAAGTTATGAATGAAACACCATCTACTATTAAAGCAACTGGTGGATTTGCCAAAAGTGAAGTGTGGCGTCAGATGATGGCAGATATATTTGATACGAATTTAATTGTACCTGAAAGTTATGAAAGCTCTTGTCTCGGTGCTTGTGTACTTGGATTAAAAGCACTCGGTGAAATTGAAGACTTCTCAATTATTGAAGAAATGGTTGGTACGACTAATGCACATGCGCCAAATCAAGAAAATGTTAAGGTTTATCAACAATTAATTAGTATTTTCATAAATTTAAGCCGTTCACTGGAAGAAAGATATACTGAAATTGCCAATTTCCAACGTGAGCATATGACAGATTAAGAAGCGATGTATTAATGCAATAAGAAGGTAGTTAGAAAACGTTAAGATTTTATATGATAAATACATAGAATCAATCGTTTTCTGGACTATACCTTTAATAATAAATTGAATGATAGTAAGAAAAAATTTTACAAGGAAAAGAAAGCGTTATCAAACATTAAATGAATTACTTTAAATTGTATTTTGTGTTTGAATCTGGAAGGGGAGAACGATTATGTTTGAAATGATCTGGCCACTTATCACTGTGGTAATAGGGATTATAGTATTATTGGGATTAATTATATTTTTAAAATTGAATACATTTATTTCACTAATCATTACGTCAATTGTCACTGCAATATTACTAGGTATGCCTTTAGATAAAATAATTGAAACAATTGAAAATGGTATGGGCAGTACATTAGGTCACATTGCACTTATCTTTGGTTTAGGAGCAATTCTAGGTAAATTGCTAGCCGATGGTGGCGGTGCTACACGAATTGCCGATACATTGATTAATAAGTTTGGTCAAAAGCACGTGCAGTGGGCTATGCTCATCGCAGCCTTTATTGTTGGGATTGCATTATTCTTTGAAGTAGGATTAGTATTATTAATTCCATTAGTATTTACAATTGCTAAACGTGCGAACGTTTCACAATTGAAATTGGGACTACCAATGGTTGTGGCATTATCAGTTACACATGGTTTCTTACCACCACATCCAGGTCCTGTTGTCATTGCTAAAGAATTAAAAGCAAATTTAGGGCATGTTCTGTTATATGGTATTATTATAGCCATTCCTGTAACAATTATTGCTGGTCCAATTTTTAATAAAATAGCACAAAAAATCACACCGTCTGCATATAAACGTGAAGGCGATATTTCATCTCTAGGTGCACAAAAAGAATTTAAAGAATCAGAAATGCCTGGTTTTGGTATTAGTTTATTAACAGCTGTTTCTCCAGTTATATTAATGTTACTATCTACAATTGTTCAATTAGTAACTGGACATGAAGAGGCAAAAAATGGCTTTGAATCTGTTGTCTACTTTATTGGTACAGCTGGAACTGCAATGTTAATTGCAGTATTGTTTGCAATTTTCACTATGGGTATTAAACAAGGTCGTAAGAATGCAGATATTATGGATTCAGTGTCCAATGCAATTTATCCAATCGGTATGATGATACTAATTATTGGTGGTGGCGGTACATTCAAACAAGTCTTAATAGATGGTGGTGTTGGTGATACCATTGCTAAGATGTTTGAAGGATCTGAAATGTCACCTATATTATTAGCATGGATTGTAGCGGCCGTATTACGTATTGCACTTGGTTCATCTACTGTTGCTGCAGTATCATCTACAGGTATTGTATTACCATTATTGCAAGCATCAGACGTTAATGTTTCTTTAGTAGTATTAGCTATTGGAGCAGGTAGTGTCATACTATCACATGTTAATGACGCTGGTTTCTGGATGTTCAAGGAATACTTTGGTTTAACTGTAAAAGAAACTTTCTTAACATGGTCATTATTAGAAACGATTATTTCTGTTTCAGGGTTAGTATTCATCTTGTTACTTAGTCTATTTGTATAAAAATAATTTGTTATTTTATGACTTTATACAAAATATAAAAAATATATACCTCATTCTTATTTTTTCGCTATAATGAAATCATAGGAATGGGGTGTTTTTTTGAATGAAGAAACTTTAGATATATTACAAGCACATGCACAACAATTATTGGGAATTCAATTAGAAGCATTTGAGCAAGAAGATTTAAAAGGTGTAACAAATAAGATAAAAACGCCTTTTACCAATACAAAACGGAAGAGCTTTAAGCATGAATTAAAGATTTTTTTACAAAATATGAACAGTAATAAAATTTATCACTATTGTAATCGGTTAGGGATAAATTTTTTGCTCTTTAAATTTAAAAAGTATAAGCGGATTTATATTATTGGTCCATATATTGAACATCGTCCAAATGAGCAGCAATGCTTCGATATTTTAGAACAGTTGAATATCGCAAGTTCGCATAATGGTATATTAAAGCAATATTTATTAAAAATACCGTTATGTCATCATGTTAAAGCAAAAAAGTTATGTCGATTAGCAATACAATTTTTGAAAAATAGAAATACTTTATATGAAATTGAGCAGATTGATTTTAAATTTCATATGAGTGAAGCGGGTATTGCAGAAACACGAGCACAAATGGATTATGCTGTGGAAGACTTAGAATATCGCTATAAGTTAGAAAACCAATTGCTGACTGCTGTAGAATATGGCAATGTTCACGAGGCATTAGCTATTTTAAAATATATTAATTTATCAGTAGTTGGATTACGAAGGACAGATGATACGATATCAAATGAGCAATATAAAGCATTTTTATTAAATACACTATGCAGAAAAGCTATTGAAAGGGCAGGCGTAAATCTCATAAAAATAGATGAATTATCTGCAAAGTATGCTAAACGAATACATCAGACGAGAGATATACATGAAATCAATGAACATATCCAATCATTGGTAATCGATTATGCAGAAGCCGCAATGAAAATCAAAGCCAATGAATACAGTCCGAAAATTAGCAAAGTTGTTCAATACATTGAAAGTAACTTGAATCAACAACTGACATTACAACTGTTAGCACAACAAGTCGATTTAGCTCCAAGTTATTTATCGCGGGTATTTAACCATGAACTACATAAATCAATTTCACAATTTATTCTAGAATTGAGATTGCAAAAAGGTCACGATTTAATTCTGAGGACGAAAATGTCAATTTCAGAAATCGCTAAACATGTTGGCTTTAGCGAACAAAGTTATTTTACACAATGCTTTAAAAAATATTATGGTATTACACCATTGAGATTTCGAATGGAGCAGAGAGGATGGAATTAACATCCTGATGTGATTTTGCTATTTATGTTAATTTTTTTATAAAAATATCAATGATTCAATAAAATATAGATATACAATGGGAGAATTGACAACATAACATGATTTTAGAATCAAAGAGCCATTAAAAAAACGATTGAATCTTTCTGTTATTGAAGATAGTGATAAGTATAGTAACCATCGAACTTAAGCATGTAAAAATAAATGGATTTACTATATTTAAATTTTTACAGAAAATAACAACGTTGTTATTTTTCGTTGAAGTCTTACAATGGAAAAAATATAATGAACTTAAGATCTCAAATATATAGTCTATGGGGATTTGATTAGATCATAAAATAGCTTATGTGAGAGATAAAAAAATTTAGGTATATAAGAAAACGCTTACAACTATATACCTAGATTAGATTGCTGGCCACAATCGCTAACAAAAACAATCTATTAAACAAAATTTGCAGAAGTGAAATGTACGGTATTTTGTTTATAGGGAAAGAGGTAATCATTATGGTTACAGCAAAATTGAAACCAACTAGTAGGAAATTAAAGAAATTTAAAGAAATTGAAGCACCAAGGTTAAAGTTTAAAGAGAAGTTATCCTATGGTTTTGGAGACTTAGGTAACGGAATGATGTTTGATATGGGACAAATCTATTTGCTCAAGTTTTTTACAGATATTCTTGGTATTTCTCCTTTCTATGGTGGTCTCGTATTCTTAGTTTCAAAAATATTTGATGCATTTGTTGATACTGGTGTTGGAACGATGGTTGATAATAGGCGTAATTTTGGTAAAAAAGGTAAATTCAAACCATTTATTTTATATGGCACGATACCTTTAGCTATATTGACCGTTATCACATTTATATCGCCTGATATTAGTTATACCGGTAAAGTTATATGGGCTTTTGCTACATATATGTTATTCAATATGGCGTATTCATTTGTTAATATTCCGTATGGTTCATTATCTGCATCTATGACAATTAATGCGGATGATCGTACACAATTATCTGTCTTTCGTAACTTAGGTTCACAAGGCGCAATGTTTATTTCAGGTATCGTAATCATTCCAATGGTTAATCTTTTTCCGAATCATGCCACAGGATATCCTATCGCAGTAGGTGTGTTAGCGATTTGTGGTGTTATATTCCATATTATTTGTTACAAAGGTGTTAAAGAGAGACATACTGTTGAAAGACCTAAGGAAAAAGGTCTAGGTCGTAAAGCTTTTAAAGACTTACTGAAAAATAGACCATTCTTGATTCTTGCTATATATACACTATTAACAATCATGGCTTTATTCCTCCAACAGTCATCTCAGCTATATTACTTCCAATATGTCCTCGGAGAACCTAATTTAGTCGGTATTGTAAGTACATTGAACTTTCTTGTTCTTGTTCCAGGCTTATTGATTACTACTTTCTTAAGTAAAAAAGTAGGCAAGAAGATGACGGCAATCATTGGTGTTTCAGGGTTTGTAATTTTACAATTTTTCACCTTCACACTATTTGCCAATGAAGCAATTCCGTTTCTAGTGTTAAACACGATTGCACAATTATTCCTAGTTATACCGAATACAGTTACTTGGGCATTTATAGCGGATGTAGTTGAATATGGACAATGGCAGTCTGGTATGAGATCTGAAGGTATTATTTATTCTAGCTATAGCTTTACAAGAAAAGTATCACAGGCATTGGCTGGTTTCTTACCTGGATTATCGTTAATGCTCATTGGTTATGTGCCAAATGAAACTCAAACGGCTGGCACGTTATTAGGGCTAAAAGTATTATACTTTGTTGTTCCAGGAACGGCCTGTCTCATTGCCGTAATATTATTCTTCTTTGCATATCCATTGACTGATAAACGTCACAAGCAAATCGTTAAGGAGTTAGCACTTAGAGAAGAATTGTAATTGTAATATTGTAAATTGTTTTGATAAATGAAAGGAGCAACACGAAATGTTATATCCAGTAATAAATGAAAAACGTCAAATTATTGATTTAAATGGGATTTGGAACTTTAAATTAGAAGATGATGCGTCACCGGTTGATATCTCAAAACCACTCGACACGGAATTAGTGATGGCAGTTCCAGGTTCATATAATGATCAAGGGGTAGATGCTAAAATAAGAAATCATGTAGGCAATGTCTGGTATGAGCGTACGATTGTTATTCCAGAAATGATGCAAGATGAGAGAATTGTCTTACGATTTGGTTCGGCAACACATCAAGCTACTGTATATATTGATGGTCAAGCAATTGTATCGCATAAAGGCGGGTTCTTGCCATTTGAAGCTGAGTTAGATCATAGATTTTCAACAGGGAAACATAGATTATCAGTTTGTGTAAATAATATTTTAGATGAAACAACTCTTCCAGTAGGAAAATATGAAGAAACGATTGATGAACTTGGTAAAAAGGTTAAAACGAATACACCAAACTTTGATTTCTTTAACTATGCAGGGTTACATAGACCTGTAAAACTTTATACAACACCGAAAACATATATTGAAGATATTGTCTTAGTTCCCGAAGTGTCAAAGGATACAGCACAAGTCCATTTTAATATTATGACTAACAAAAGCGCTACAGATATTCGTATTAGATTATTAGATGAAGCAAACAATGTTGTCACAGAAACAACGGGACAAAAAGGAACAATAACGGTAGACCATCCTCATTTGTGGCAACCATTAAATGCGTATTTATATCAATTTGAAGTTTCATTATATGAAGATAATAAATTAATTGATACTTATACAGAACGCTTGGGTATTCGCTCTGTAAAGGTAGATAATGGCCAATTCTTAATTAATGATCAACCATTTTATTTCAAAGGTTTCGGTAAGCATGAAGACACGTATTATCATGGACGTGGTATAAATGAAGTAGGTAATGTATTAGATTTAAACCTTTTAAAATGGATTGGTGCAAATTCATTCCGAACTTCACATTATCCGTATTCAGAGGAAATGATGCGTCTAGCGGATGAGCAAGGTATTGTCGTTATCGATGAGACAACGGGTGTAGGTGTTCACTTAAACTTTGATACATTATTAACTGGTATTGAACATCGTAAGACCTTTAAAGAAATAGGTACTAAAGAAGCGCATGAAGCAGTTATTAGAGAATTGATTGCTCGTGATAAGAATCATGCTTGTGTCGTGATGTGGTCTATTGCAAATGAACCTGCATCTACAGAAGAAGGTGCGAAAGCATATTTCGAACCACTAATTAACTTGGCAAGATCTTGTGATCCACAGCAACGTCCTGTAACGATTGTCACATTATTGACGGCACAACCGGATGTTTGTCAAGTACAAGATTTAGTCGATGTGTTATGTTTAAATCGTTATTATGGTTGGTATACGCAAACTGGAGATTTAGCAGCTGCTAAAAAAGCATTGAAGCAAGAACTTGATGGTTGGAGTGAAAAACAGCCGAATAAGCCAATTATGTTTACAGAGTATGGCGCAGATACACTAGCAGGCTTGCATTCAGTTAATGATGAATTATTTACAGAAGAATATCAAGTACGTTATTACGAAGCAAATCACGAAGTTATTGATCAATATCCTCAATTTATTGGTGAACAGACTTGGAATTTTGCAGATTTTGAAACTTCAAGTGGCATTATTAGAGTTCAAGGCAATAAGAAAGGTATATTTACACGTGAAAGAAGACCGAAAGCAGTGGCACATTATTTAAGAAAAAGATGGTGTAATATACCTGACTTTGGTTATAAAGGATAGAGATTCCTTGAGCGAAAAAACATTGTGAAATTGATAACATACCTGTCAAACAATATACCTATCAATTTCAATGAGAATTGAGTAAAAGTGATAATTATGTGAAAACAATCACAAAATACTTTAAATCTTTGTAAGTATGGCGTAGAATACTAAGTGTAGAGAAGAGATAAAAGCTTAACGAATGAAAAAATACGGAGTGATTAAGATGAGAAAAGTAATTGAAGAAGTTATTTTTTCAAATGAAAGCAGTTATGATATTTACACACATACTGGTGTAAATCAAGGTATCATTAATGACATTAAAGATGGATACAGAAGTATTGATTATATATCTTATATAGATGCTGAAAAGTTATACAAGTACGGCATGGAAAAGTCTCAATTAGTAAGTAGTTAATACCCTGTAGACATCTAAAGGAAAGTGTGCATGTTTGTAAGTGTCAGCTGTATGCCCACAGCACAAACGACAGTTGTAAATGATTTGCATATTTTTCTCCCTAGTATCACCTTTCATGATTTATTATACGCCCAAGAATAGTAGAAAAGCCTACATAAACTAAACATTTAGTTCATGTAGGCTTTTTGTTATATAACAGCAACAAATATATGAGATAGGAAATTGACTGATGCGTTAAACATATGCCTTAAAGTTATGCTTGATTTCGTTGTATTCGTATACAGAATTATACATTCTCATGCGAATATGTTCTTCTGATGCATAAGGTATACGCAGTGTGTCATGCTTTGTTATAAAGTTTCTGAATGATTTTTCGGCGTGCATACGTGCTTTTAAAGTCATATTTAACCACTCATCTGTTTCAAATAAATCTTCAAATCTAAAGGAAAAACTGGTTCTGGCGCGTGCTGCTCGTAACGTTGCAAGTCGTTGTTCAAACTCCATATATCCATCCTCCTTTTTAAGAACATCAATAGTTACCTCTATTATATACTTATTAGCAACTATATTCTAATAATGGAATGACACTAATTCGTTTATATAAAAAATATGAAATGATAAAATAGGCACAATAAGTAGGCGTTAATTATTAAATTTAGAAGGATGTGTAATTATGGAATTAACAAATAAAGTTGCTATCATTACAGGTGGGAGTAGTGGTATAGGCGCGAGTATAGCTAAATCCCTAGCAAAGCAAGGTGTCAAAGTTGTCTTAACAGGTCGAAATGAAGTTAACCTTAAACAGGTTGCAGGCCAAGTTTCTGAGCTATCTCAAACAGATGTAGTTACAGAAATATTAGACGTTACCTCACAAGAAGCGGTTGAGTCGGTTGTATCAAAGGTAAAACAACAATTTGGTAGTGTTGATATATTAGTAAATAGTGCGGGGCAAATGTTATCATCAGCTATTACTGAAGGTAATGTGGCTGCATGGGATACCATGATTGATGTTAATGTCAAAGGTACATTATATGGAATAAATGCGGTTTTACCGACATTATTAGAGCAATCAGAGGGGCATATTATTAATATTGCTTCAATTTCTGGTTTCGAAGTTACAAAGAAAAGTACGATGTATAGTGCAACGAAAGCAGCGGTCCATTCTATAACACAAGGCTTAGAAAAAGAGTTAGCTAAGACAGGAGTGAGAGTGACAAGTATTTCACCTGGAATGGTAGATACACCATTAAGTGGAGAGACAGATTGGGGCGAACGTAAGAAGTTAGATCCTGAAGATATTGCATCTTCAGTTATATATGCATTGCAACAACCAAGTCATGTCAATGTAAATGAAATTACTGTTAGACCAGTATAGAATTCATAAGAAGTCACTTTAGCAACATGATTAAATTTCTATCTATCTAAATAAAGGGGATATAAATAAACTTGAATATTGTACTAGAAACGAAACGTTTGTTGCTGATTAGACCAACTGAAGATTATCTAACAGCGTTGTATCAATTGCATGCTGATCCTAGAACAAACGTATATAATCCGGCTGGTCCACATCGAGAGATAAGTGAAACAAAAGAAATGTTGAATGAATGGATAAAACATTGGTTAGCGTATGATTTTGGTTATTGTTTAATGATTGAAAAGGAATCGAAAGTAATGATAGGCATGTGTGGTCTAAGGTACAAGCGGTTAGATGGTAATGTTGTGTTAAATTTGGCATATCGTTTAAGTCCAGAGTATGGGCGAAAAGGCTATACAAAAGAGGCCTGTATTGCACTTATACAATATATTAAGAAAGTCCAACATATAGATAATAGGATTGTTGCACATACTAAGGCTGACAATATTCCATCTATTCGAACAGCAAAATCTTTAGGGTTTTTGAGAGAAACACAGTATGATAACTTTGAAGCATCTGGTGACGTATATCTGTTCGAACCATACTAAAATTGGTTATTTTGGTGTTTAAATATAATTTTTATAATAAAGCCAACTCAAATTTTACATGTTTTGAGTTGGCTATCTTTATGTTTTAAATTATTTAAGATACTGTGTCTTACTCGGTTGATTGGATATATATTTATTCTTTCTTTTTTAATTTATCAAAATAATATCAATTACATATTGCAAATGATAATCATTATCTATTAATATTGATGTTAATAGATAAGGGAGGGTAATATATTGAAAAAATTAATTAGTGTTATGTTGTGTTTTATATTATTATTAGCAGCTTGTGGAAAGTCGGAAGAAAGTAAAAGTACTAAAGGAGATACAGACAGTAAGGAATATGTTACATCAGATGGTAGTAAAGTAAAGATACCGAAACATCCGAAACGTGTGTTAGATTTGACTGCGAATTACGGTAATTTTAAAAAACTAGGTGTAACACCAATTGCTATTACTAATGTTTTTCCGAATTCTAAATATTTGAAAATGGATAAAGTAAAGAAGATTAATCCAGAAGATGTAGAAGCAGCAGCAAAATTGAAGCCGGATTTAATTATTACGTATAAGGAAAATAAAAATAATAAAAAATTAGCTAAAATTGCACCTACAGTTCCAATTAAGGTCCAAAATATGGATTATAAAGAAACACATGTTGAATTAGGGAAATTAGTCAATAAAGAGAAATTGGCGCAACAGCAGGCAAATACATTATCGAAGAAATTAGCAAAAGATGGTAAGGAAATTAAAAAGAAAATTGGGAAGGATAAAACATTTTCAATAATGGATGTACAAGCGAAAGATATTTACCAATTTGGTCCAAGATTTGGAAGAGGTAGTGAAGCTATTTATGAGGGATTCAAACTAGCAGAAGATTCCGATGCTAAAGCAGCTATGCCAAAAGAAAAATATATGAAAGTACCTAAAGAAAAATTTAACGACTATGCCGGTGATTACTTACTCATTCCAACTGCAAATGGCAAGAAGCCTAATAATGAGTTTGTAAAATCATCTATTTGGAAAAATAACAAAGCAGTCCAAAATAATCAGGTAATATACTACACCATGGATGAAGCAATTTATGCAGATATTATTTCAGTAGAACAACAAGCGAAAAACTTTAAACAACAGTTATTAAAATAATAAAGAAACCGCCATTATCAAACATCAGCAATAACAGATGGATAATGGCGG
>NZ_JXCF01000255.1 GCF_000875895.1 Staphylococcus gallinarum | reverse complement strand
TGAAGATAAACACCATTCGTTTATGGAATTTCCATCTATACGAAATCAGCTCTTTGTAGTCAATGGTCTTTCAAAATCTCATGCTTTGACAGGTGCAAGAGTAGGTTACGTACTATCTACCCCTCGCTTGATTGAAGAGGTAACAACAGTTCATTTATATAATTCAATATGTGTTGCTACCCCCAGCCAATATGGCGCAATAAGCGCATTGAAATATGGAGCACAAGATATAAAAAAAATG
>NZ_JXCF01000254.1 GCF_000875895.1 Staphylococcus gallinarum | reverse complement strand
TGAAGATAAACACCATTCGTTTATGGAATTTCCATCTATACGAAATCAGCTCTTTGTAGTCAATGGTCTTTCAAAATCTCATGCTTTGACAGGTGCAAGAGTAGGTTACGTACTATCTACACCTCGCTTGATTGAAGAGGTAACAACAGTTCATTTATATAATTCAATATGTGTTGCTACCCCCAGCCAATATGGCGCAATAAGCGCATTGAAATATGGAGCACAAGATATAAAAAAAATG
>NZ_JXCF01000253.1 GCF_000875895.1 Staphylococcus gallinarum | reverse complement strand
CTTTGATAATCAAACGCCAGAAGATACAAAGCAGTTTTTTGAATATGCTAAAGAGTTTTTAGAACAAGAATACGGTAAAGATAATTTATTATATGCAACAGTTCACATGGACGAAAAAACCCCACATATGCATTATGGTGTTGTCCCTATCACTGATGACGGTAGATTAAGTGCAAAAGAAGTTGTAGGGAATAAAAAGGCGTTAACAGCGTTTCAAGATAGATTTAACGAATATGTTAAT
>NZ_JXCF01000252.1 GCF_000875895.1 Staphylococcus gallinarum | reverse complement strand
AAAAAGAAATTTAAAACGCTCCTTAAGACGTCTAACGAAACGAAATAGACCAGGTACCTTCAAACAGATTATAACAGAAATTAATCAAGTAACACGAGGGTGGATAAATTACTTTGGTAGAGGGTTTATTAAAGCTTTTATAACGAAGTTACAATCTTGGTTAAACCGACGCATTAGACAACTAATTCTCAAAAGATGGAAGAAACCAAAAACAAAATACAAGATGTTACGTAAATATGGACTTGACCATAAAAGTGCCATGAAAATCGCACAATCGCGTAAGAAGTATTGGCGACTCTCAAGCACCAAAGAAGTCCATCTCGCGCTTACAACAAAACAACTCTACAAGTGGGGACTAATACCGTTAGTCGAACTTGCAGAGTTG
>NZ_JXCF01000251.1 GCF_000875895.1 Staphylococcus gallinarum | reverse complement strand
CTTTCGCCCATTGCGGAAGATTCCCTACTGCTGCCTCCCGTAGGAGTCTGGACCGTGTCTCAGTTCCAGTGTGGCCGATCACCCTCTCAGGTCGGCTACGTATCGTCGCCTTGGTAAGCCGTTACCTTACCAACTAGCTAATACGGCGCGGGTCCATCTATAAGTGATAGCAAAACCATCTTTCACTATAGAACCATGCGGTTCTATATGTTATCCGGCATTAGCCCCGGTTTCCCGGAGT
>NZ_JXCF01000250.1 GCF_000875895.1 Staphylococcus gallinarum | reverse complement strand
AATGTGCAGATTGTGTGATTGTAGACTCTAATATTCCTGAGAATAGTATTCAATATTTAATTCAGTTATGTAAGAGTAGCAATGTTCCTATAGCTGTTATCCCAGCATCTATAGAGAAGGTGAAAAACATCCCGAAGAATTTAAAAAGAATAGACTATTTAATAATTAACAAAAAAGAAGCTGAAGCTTTTTGGGATATCTCTTTGAATGTTAAAAGTGACTATGAAAAAATTAAACAAAT
>NZ_JXCF01000025.1 GCF_000875895.1 Staphylococcus gallinarum | reverse complement strand
CCTTGTGATGCTTTATTCACCATGATATAATTACCTCCGAATACAAGTTTATGCTGCCATAGCCACATGGCAGTATTTTTTTATCTATTTTTATGTTTTTTATCAAAATCTTGCAAAGCCAACGCAATTACCGCACTTTTTGAAACTCCTAAATATTTCGCCAATTCATCTAACTTTTCCGACATCTCATCTTTCAAAGTCACTTGCAATCTTTTACTCATAATTGTAACCACCTTTCAACTATTACAGTCAATAATACACAAAACAACATCATAATTCAATCGTTTATACACAAAAAGTGACCGTGAACAATGAACAACACTGGGGGGTCGTAGTACCCCAGTGTTGAAAACCTAAAGTCAAAACCCACCATATTATTACTTGTAATAGAATTTCCTTTTGACTTCACGATATCGAAAGTAATGATTTGGATTGGTTGTTAACTTGGATTAATCCAAGTTACAACTGCACCAATCGCCACTGAAGTGGCTATCATTATTTCTTTGTTCGTCAAAAGTATTTCTCCTATCACAAGTAATAATATGGTTTGGCAAGCTTCGTATTTGCTAGCCACTTCATTCGCTATCGCTCATTTCGTTCTGCAAATACCCTTGTTGGGGGTAAACCCCCAATCCCCCTTTTTTGCTAAAGCAAAAAGCTAGCCATAATGGCTAGCTAATTCATTTGTTATCTTTTATTCTATGTCTTCTAGATTTTATAAACGTATTTATAGCAAAAGTACCATTATCAGCCAACAAAGGGAACCAATCATCAAATCTATGCTCCATAGCATAAATCCATAGTTCTTCGTATTCTCTTATATCATTTTCAACTATAAAAGAAGTCATTTCTTTAAACATCTCATATCTGCTTGCAGACGTCGGTTTTAACATCTCTAGAATATCTGCTCCACCATGAGCAATCATATCTTCACGATCATACTGATATTTCTCAGGATTATCCATATGCAACATATATCTAACAAGACCTTTAGCAGAACCACACCTTTGTGGAACAGTCGCATTTATTCTTTCAGTCAATTCTAATATCTGATTATAACTTTTAACCCCATCATACATAACCAATATATGCTTATGAGCCTTTTTTATCTCTCCATTTGGATTAGTATCCTTATCATGTAATGGAGATTCAACCCATTGTATATGTTCATCATCTAATATATCTCTCCAACCTTCAGAAACACTTTCTGGGTAAATTACAAACGTCCAATTTCTAGTTCTTACATT
>NZ_JXCF01000249.1 GCF_000875895.1 Staphylococcus gallinarum | reverse complement strand
TACAAGACCATCAGAATCACTAAAATAACGATTTAAATCTTTTAAATTAATTAATGTAATATCCATTTTTATGCCATCTTTAAAATACATTATATAACTGTAACCATAATCTAAATCAGGTGGGAATAATTCCATATCTTCTGGTTTCTGTATAAACAATAATTCTCCAAATAAACTTAACCAACTTTCTTCATGTGTGAAATACTCAATATCTGATACGAAAAAAGCAAAATCATAATCT
>NZ_JXCF01000248.1 GCF_000875895.1 Staphylococcus gallinarum | reverse complement strand
CTGATGTAAGGAAGTATCTAGTGTTTAACGGATCACTGTCTTTCGTCGGAATAATAGATACTTTCGCAATTGCATCCACTGTGTGTCCATTAGAAATACCAACATTACTTAAATACACATACGCTTCCGGTGTATTATTATCAAGCGTAATAAAGTTACCGGAATACGCAACAATACCACTACCGTTATTTACAGCAAGTGATTTTTTCGTAATCATACCATCTGGATTCACTAAAAACGCATATGATTTACTTTTGCCTTCTACAAATTTAGGCGAGAAGTTAATATTACCCGGTGCTAACGATGTTGATGGGTCATCAAGCTTTTGAACTAAATCGCCTGTGTAGTCGATAATTTTACCTGAATAGTCTTCAACGGCACGTGTTGTTCCCGCACTACGAAAAGCAGAACGGAATGTTGTACCGCTTGTTGCCGTTGCGTATTCTTTGTTTTTCTCTAATTCTTCAGAAAGCGCAACTGC
>NZ_JXCF01000247.1 GCF_000875895.1 Staphylococcus gallinarum | reverse complement strand
GAGCATGAGTAACTCAACATCAGTGAGTGAGAGCGATTCTACTTCAATGAGTAACTCAACATCAGTAAGTGAAAGTGACTCTACGAGCATGAGTAACTCAACATCAGTGAGTGAGAGCGACTCTACGAGCATGAGTAACTCAACGTCAGTAAGTGAAAGTGACTCTACGAGCATGAGTAACTCAACGTCAGTAAGCGAGAGCGACTCTACTTCAATGAGTAACTCAACATCAGTAAGTGAGAGCGACTCTACGAGCATGAGTAACTCAACGTCAGTAAGTGAAAGTGACTCTACGAGCATGAGTAACTCAACGTCAGTGAGTGAGAGCGATTCTACTTCAATGAGTAACTCAACATCAGTGAGTGAGAGTGA
>NZ_JXCF01000246.1 GCF_000875895.1 Staphylococcus gallinarum | reverse complement strand
CAATTGTTTTTCATTCTCTTTTAAAGTCAATTTCATTAAGTCCGTTAAATCAATTTCTGAAATACTTTTTAACATTTCTCTGTATTTATTTTTTGTACGTCTTTCTAATTTACCCCATGTCCTTTCTTCATGAATTAGCATATAAATCATTGCTTGGTCTTTTACTTTTTCTAAACTAGACCAATCTGGTTTCAAAATATGTAAATCATTAAAACAATCGTTCCAATAATCAACCATATCT
>NZ_JXCF01000245.1 GCF_000875895.1 Staphylococcus gallinarum | reverse complement strand
CCGCCACACCCGCGATATATGATTAAAATGGTGAGCCATAGAGGATTCGAACCTCTGACCCTCTGATTAAAAGTCAGATGCTCTACCAACTGAGCTAATGGCTCTTAAATAATGGTGCCGGCCAGAGGACTTGAACCCCCAACCTACTGATTACAAGTCAGTTGCTCTACCAATTGAGCTAGGCCGGCTTATTAAGATGGTGGAGGATGACGGGTTCGAACCTCCGACCCTCTGCTTGTAAGGCAGATGCTCTCCCAGCTGAGCTAATCCTCCGAATATAACTGCCTGGCAACGTCCTACTCTTGCGGAACGTAAGTCCGACTACCATCGGCGCTAAGGAGCTTAACTTCTGTGTTCGGCATGGGAACAGGTGTGACCTCCTTGCCATTGTCAC
>NZ_JXCF01000244.1 GCF_000875895.1 Staphylococcus gallinarum | reverse complement strand
AACTTATTCCCACGTACTTTTTTATCTTCTTCAATGTGTCTATACGTTACGTTGTTTTTCGTTACTCTCGTGATTTCAACACCTTTTTCTTTTAGCAAAGTATTAAATTCTTCAAAGTCTCCTGCGTTATCCTTTGTTTCTTCAACTGCCATTCTTATATCATTTTTCCATGACCTTTTATCTTTATCTATCATGTTCTGTTCTGCCAACGTATATCTGATTTCTGATGACTTTTCTGGCA
>NZ_JXCF01000243.1 GCF_000875895.1 Staphylococcus gallinarum | reverse complement strand
ATATAAATCATTGCTTGGTCTTTTACTTTTTCTAAACTAGACCAATCTGGTTTCAAAATATGTAAATCATTAAAACAATCGTTCCAATAATCAACCATATCTCTTTTTAATTCAATTTCTCCACGCCATAAGTGTTCAGACATAACTTCAATGTCTGCATTATCCTTACGTTCTTGTTTTTTATTATAAATTCTAATAAATCTATCACTGTCACGAACACCAAAATATTTTGTTTCTGGTT
>NZ_JXCF01000242.1 GCF_000875895.1 Staphylococcus gallinarum | reverse complement strand
CACTGAAGTTGACGTACTCATTGACGCTGAATCACTTTCGCTTACTGAAGTAGAAGTGCTCATTGACGCTGAGTCGCTCTCACTTACTGAAGTAGAAGTGCTCATGCTTGCTGAATCACTCTCGCTTACTGAAGTTGATTCACTTTCACTTACTGAAGTAGAAGCGCTCATTGACGCTGAGTCGCTCTCACTTACTGAAGTAGAAGCGCTCATTGATGCTGAATCACTTTCGCTCACTGAAGTTGACGTACTCATTGACGCTGAATCACTTTCGCTTACTGAAGTAGAAGTGCTCATTGACGCTGAGTCGCTCTCACTTACTGAAGTAGAAGTGCTCATTGATGCTGAATCACTTTCGCTCACTGAAGTTGACGTACTCATTGATGCTGAATCACTTTCGCTCACTGAAGTAGAAGTGCTCATTGACGCTGAATCACTTTCGCTCACTGAAGTAGAAGTGCTCATTGACGCTGAGTCGCTCTCACTTACTGAAGTAGAAGCGCTCATTGATGCTGAATCACTTTCGCTCACTGAAGTTGACGTACTCATTGACGCTGAATCACTTTCGCTCACTGAAGTAGAAGTGCTCATTGACGCTGAGTCGCTCTCACTTACTGAAGTAGAAGTGCTCATGCTTGCTGAATCACTTTCGCTCACTGAAGTTGACGTACTCATTGACGCTGAATCACTTTCGCTCACTGAAGTAGAAGTGCTCATTGACGCTGAGTCGCTCTCACTTACTGAAGTAGAAGTGCT
>NZ_JXCF01000241.1 GCF_000875895.1 Staphylococcus gallinarum | reverse complement strand
CGTTGAGTTACTCATGCTCGTAGAGTCACTCTCACTCACTGATGTTGAGTTACTCATGCTCGTAGAGTCACTCTCACTTACTGATGTTGAGTTACTCATTGAAGTAGAATCGCTCTCACTCACTGACGTTGAGTTACTCATGCTCGTAGAGTCGCTTTCACTTACTGACGTTGAGTTACTCATGCTCGTAGAGTCGCTCTCGCTTACTGACGTTGAGTTACTCATGCTCGTAGAGTCGCTCTCACTCACTGACGTTGAGTTACTCATTGAAGTAGAATCGCTCTCACTCACTGATGTTGAGTTACTCATTGAAGTAGAGTCGCTCTCGCTTACTGACGTTGAGTTACTCATGCTCGTAGAGTCGCTCTCGCTTACTGACGTTGAGTTACTCATGCTCGTAGAGTCACTTTCACTTACTGATGTTGAGTTACTCATTGAAGTAGAGTCACTTTCACTTACTGATGTTGAGTTACTCATTGAAGTAGAATCACTCTCACTTACTGATGTTGAGTTACTTATGCTCGTAGAGTCACTCTCACTCACTGATGTTGAGTTACTCATTGAAGTAGAATCGCTCTCACTCACTGACGTTGAGTTACTCATGCTCGTAGAGTCACTTTCACTTACTGACGTTGAGTTACTCATTGAAGTAGAATCGCTCTCACTTACTGATGTTGAGTTACTCATTGAAGTAGAGTCACTTTCACTTACTGACGTTGAGTTACTCATGCTCGTAGAGTCGCTCTCACTTACTGACGTTGAGTTACTCATGCTCGTAGAGTCACTCTCACTCACTGATGTTGAGTTACTCATTGAAGTAGAGTCACTCTCACTTACTGATGTTGAGTTACTCATTGAAGTAGAA
>NZ_JXCF01000240.1 GCF_000875895.1 Staphylococcus gallinarum | reverse complement strand
AGTGAGCGATTCAGAATCAGCAAGTACATCATTAAGCACTTCAGTATCTGATTCAGAAAGTGCATCAACGTCGTTGAGCACATCAGTGTCTGACTCAGAAAGTGCAAGCACATCATTGAGCACGTCAGTAAGTGATTCAGAATCAGCAAGTACGTCATTAAGCACGTCAGTATCTGATTCAGAAAGTGCATCAACATCATTGAGCACATCAGTAAGTGATTCAGAATCAGCAAGCACGTCATTAAGTACATCAGTATCTGACTCAGAAAGCGCAAGCACATCATTGAGTACG
>NZ_JXCF01000024.1 GCF_000875895.1 Staphylococcus gallinarum | reverse complement strand
CCTTCCATAGGTCCATTATCTATACAGCATCCAGGTCTTGACATGCTTTGTTTGATGCCGAATTGATCTAACATAGTTTTATAAGGAATACTGGTATATTGACAACCTCTATCATTATGCAGGAGTATACCTTTATTGTACTTTTTAACTGCTTTCTTAAGTGTGTCTAGTACAAATTTATTATTGTTAGAGGAGCTTAACTCATAACTAATGATTTTTTTACTTCCCAAATCATAAATAGCACTTAAATAAAGTTTCTTCCCCGTTTTAAGTTTGAATTCTGTAACATCAGTTAACCATTTTTTATTTGGACGTTGCTCCTCAAATTTGGCTCTGTTGCAAAGTAAAAAATATAGCTAACCACTAATTCATCATGTCAGTGTTTGCTTAAATTGCTAGCATGATACTAATTTCGTGCGCCGAACCGTCTGAATCTCCACCTTGAGCAAACTCAACATAACCAATTCGGTTTTCAATGCTAAAATTATGATAACCTTTATCGATAATATCCCCCTCATATATCTATATACCGTGCTTATCTTTAACCCCTGTGAATTGCATTAATTCTATATCTTCAAAATTATAACTACTTTCTATATCCAAATTACTTTCAACTTCTGATAATCCTCTTATGAATTTTTCATCAAAGTTTATACTTACAACCTTTAACATTTCTTTATGCTTTTTATCCCATGCTCTAAACTTCACTACCATGTAATCAATCCTCTTTACTCATTTAGTATTATATACTTTTCAATCCATTGCTCTATGTCCGCTTCCTGTAAATAGTCAGTAGCAATTTTAACCATGTAGTAAGCCGCTTCTTCATTACTAGCGTTAAACTGATATCCATTCATTTTTAGGTAGACAACTAATATCATTAGAGCTGTTCTTTTATTGCCATTGTAAAATACATGCTTTTGTACTAAATTCCTAACTAAGTTAGCTGCTTTCAATTCTAAAGTAGGGTACTGTTCTTCGCCAATTACATATTGTTTAGGTGCATTAATTAACATATTTAAAGCAGTTGTTTCTTTTACACCTATTTGCTCATTCGGGTTATATTTATTAATAACATATACATTGAGTGTGATGATGTCCTTTTCAGTTAAATACTGCATATGCTGTCCTCCAGTAATATTTATCATTAATCCACTTACAAATTCACTCTTATCTATTCACTAAATCTTTTAAAGCACTGTCATATTGATTACTCACTTGATCTGCCATGCTTAAAATATCCATGTCTTTACTATCTGTTTTAACCGCTTCTAATACCACTTGACCATTCTCAACATTAAATGCGATTTTTTGACCCTCGTTAATATCTAAAGTCTTTAGAACTTCATCTGGTATTGTTAGCACTTTGCTATTACCAATTTTTCTAAGTTTTCTTGTGTTAATAACTGCCATAGTAATTACTCCTTCCGAATGTATATCTTTGTATATCAATTGTTATCTTTTGTAAATGTGTATAACCAAATAAGCGGTTATATATTTTTCAATACAACCTCTTCACTCTCATACATTCCACTCTTAAATTGTTAATTAACGTAAATATAAACAAAACTATAAAATTAGAGAGTGCTTTAAATGCCTCCTTAAAATCCAAAATAAGAACATTGGATTATTAAACGTTGATTTGATTATAGTACAACAACTTTCGAGATAGGTAAGTGTGCCCTTAGACAATGAAAAATCGTAATTAAAATAAAGTGTAACTACGATAGTCACTAATTTTAGTATATTTAAAAATCAGAGTTACTTCAGATGTTTAGAATTAAGGTATTGATTAAGCTATGAATGAAGTTAAAATATGATTAACCTTATATTTTATAACTTAATCCATATGATAAAGTTTGTTGAAAAGGCAATAGAAGAAATTTATTATCCTTTGTTTGAGAAAAATGAGGTCGACATTGATAAAAAAAGATATTATATTCAACCATACGATATACGGAAATCTTGGAGTTATCGAACGATAGATGAATAGTGATGTTGAATACCACTCACATTATGTCGCTAAAGTTCTTATGGAAAATTCAAATCATCCCATACATCAATGGTTATAAATAGACTTTGAACGTAAATAAAAAGAATCACTCGATTGAGTGATTCTAGAAGCATTGAAGTAGTATTTACAATAGTTGCTCAAAGCAGATTGTGTGATACTATAGTTACCTTTTATTTAGTTTGTTAGTTTTCTCACAAGTTAAGCAAATTTAAATATTTGCTTAAGCAGGGCTATTTTTATGTTTACAAACATCTATTTTTCTAAACTGTCACTATTCAAAGTCTTTCTATAAAATAATGAGTTCTGTTGTTATATAGCCTACTTTTTCCTATAAAGAAATTATTCAACAAAGAATCATTTTAGATAATATTTGCCTTTTCATTGTATGAATTAAATCTACCATATCAATTTATAGTTTCTCATAAGCTTACATATTCCTTGCTTTGATTCATCCCTTTTTATATAAAAATCGCGTCTCACACAGAGACGCAAATTATACAAATAATTTAGGAAGACAATATTCAACATATTTTTGAATATCTAAATGTATCATAACAATATTTTCGATTTTTAAGCAATTAAAAAATAATTATCGCTTATTTGAATTATTAATTTAATCATTGATATATTGTCTAAGCTTCGTATCTCCTAACTCGTTATTACCTATTCACTATTAAACCAAATCACAAGACACATTCACAATATAATATATTTATTTTTTGTGTTTGCTGTAGTGTTAATACTTATAAAAATTAATGTGTTCAAATTAATTATTACTTATTATATAATATAGTGGTATATAATTAAAAGTCGTAAGGAGATTTTCAATGAGTACAATATTTGCACACCGTGGTTTACCTAATATAGCACCGGAAAACACTTTATCCTCTTTCATAAAAGTAGGAGAAACTCATGGGTTAAATTGGATAGAAATAGACGTCGCTATTACAAAAGACAATGAACTAATAGTTATACATGATGATTTTTTAGATAGGACAACTAACATGACAGGTGAGGTTTCTAATTCATATTATGAAGATATTAAAAAAGCTTCTGCTGGCCAGTGGTTCAGCAATCAGTATACTAAAGAGCATGTACCTACATTCAAACAATTAGCAAAGGTTATAAATGAATATAACCTTAACGTAAATATCGAACTAAAAGGTGTTACAGGAAATAACAGTTTTCACCAATCAAAAGCATTAATAACGCTCTTATCTAAAGAAATAACATTACTCAATGACAATATCCAAATCTTAATATCTAGCTTTAATTTTACACTATTAAAATTGTCTCAAGCGTCACTTCCTGACATTGAAAGAGCAGCCTTATTTGAAGAACATTCATTTTATCCGGATTGGCAATCAATTGTTGATTATTTAGATATTAAAATCATACACTTGGAAGATAAAAAATTAACAAGAGAAAAGGTCAGCTATATTATCAATCAAGGATATAAACTAAATATTTGGACCGTGAATGATATAGCTAGGGCTAACGAATTATTCAACTGGGGTGTAAATGGAATATTTACAGATAGCGCTGATAAACTAGCACATTTAAATAATAAAGGTATGGTAAATGAATATGTTGATTGATAAGTTAGGTCTAAAAAATAAAAAAGATCTTATAGGTTTCTTTTCAGTTTTAACTACAGGACAAATCATATATTCTGCTTTTGAAGCATTCAAAGGTACTTTCTATAATTTATTACTAGAAGTATTAAATATATCAAATTCTGAACTTGGAGTTATATTCAGTTTGATCGGTATATCTGTATTTTTCTACATACCAGGTGGGTGGGTTAATAATAGATTTTCTATTAAGTCTATATTAATCTTTGGACTCATTGTTCGTTTCATTACTATGACATTTGTGATAACTTGTTCCCCATCGTTTAGTATTTTAAAAATAATTGCAATTATTTGGGGTGTCGTCGATGCTTTCTTTTGGCCAGCTGTTTTAAATGGAGTTACTCTATTTACTAAAGAAAATAAGCGAGCGATTGGCTTTGGATTATTAGAGTCAGTGAGACGTGCAGAAGAAATGTTAATGAACCTATTAATTGTTGCTATTATGACAATTTTCAGCGGAATTGCTATATTTAAAGGTAGTATGCTAACATATAATTTATTAATCTTACCGCTTATCATCTTAATTATTAAATTTGTACCTAAAAATGGTATATCTACCGAAAAAGAAAATAATAACATCAATAAGTCCAAGGAGGCTCTTAGAGGTATATTTTTTGTTTTCTCAAAACCGAAGATTTGGCTTGCTGCCATCAGTGCTTTAACTATATATTGGAGTTACATAATTTTAATCTATAGTGTCCCGTATCTGCAAAACCTATATGACTTATCTACATCCCAAACAGCATTATTTGGAATTTTTAACACTGGGCTAATGGGTGTTTTAATGGGAATTATAGCTGGAATCATTGCCAACTTTGTATTTAAATCTTCTTCTAAAATGATAGCTGTTGCTTTATTTATATCGTCTGTCATATTAACAATCATAGTATTTTTTAAAATACCTATGGTGCTTAGCTTTATGTTATTAATACTATTTTCAGTGACTACTTTCTTGTCTAAAAGTGTTATTCTGGCCCCAATAGCAGAGCTTAAAATACCAGAAAAATATATGGGCTCTGCTATGAGTATAGGCTCCTTTGTTGCATATGCCCCTATATTCTGGGTTTATACGATGAATGGCGCATTTCTTGATTTATACTCAAGTAACAAAATCATTGCATATGAATTAATATTCAAAATTGGCATAGGTGTATCTATTTTAGGTTGCTTATCCTCTATGCTATTAACTATAATCAATAAACGAACGAGCTAAAACTATATCAGCGCAATTTTAGTAATAGAAAAAATCCTCACATTGCTTTTTGGCACGTGAGGATTTTTACATATTTTAAACAATGACTCAACCTAAGAATATAGTATCATATTAATATAAAATTACCAATATACCTATACTAATTTATTCACATTACATACTTTCAAGTCTTTAAATATTATCTATTGTTTTTGATAAGTGATTTGACTGTACTAAGTTCTTTTTCAATATTATGAGCAGGTTTTTTAGTAAACAAGCTAACTACATAAGTAACCGTTAAGCTAACTAAAAAGCCTGGTATAATTTCATATAAATTGAAAAGATCATTATATTCTCCTAAGGGCTTTACAAATATAATCCACATAATCACAGTAATAGCACCTGTCACCATGCCACTCACGGCACCAGTTCTACTTAACCCTTTCCAATATAATGAAAGAATTACAAGGGGGCCAAACGCTGCTCCAAATCCTGCCCATGCATTACCTACTAAATTTAATATCGTATCATTAGGATGCCATGCAATAAGAATTGCTATTACAGCAACTAATAACACAGATAATCTTCCAACTAATAAGAATTCTTTTTGATGTCTTTTTGCTGCTGCTTCTCCTCTTATCAATTTGTAGAAATCTTCAGTCAATGAACTTGAAGTAACTAATAATTGGGACGAAATTGTACTCATGATTGCCGCGAGAATAGCTGCTAGTAAAAAGCCGCCTACAAGTGGATGAAATAAAATTTGTCCCATAAGTATAAATAGTGTTTCGGGATCTTTGAATTTTAAATCTTGCTTATTTACAAATACAATCCCTGTTAGACCAACTGCTACAGCACCAACTAAACTAATAGTCATCCAACTAATACCAAATCGTCTAGCCGTCTTAATCTGTTTTACTGATTTAATAGACATAAATCTAACAATAATATGTGGTTGACCAAAATAACCTAACCCCCATGCTAAAAAGGAAATGATACCAATCAACGTTGTTCCTTTAAAAAAGTCCAAATTTGTAGGTTCTAAATCAGCAACTTGTGAAAATGTATCCAATCCACTTAATTGTAGCATTGCGACAACGGGCACCATTATCATAGCAATAATCATTACTACGCCTTGAAAGAAGTCTGTAATAGAAACCGCTAAGTATCCCCCAAAGAACGTATACGCTATAACAATCACTGTCACTAAAATCAAACCATATCGATAATCTAATCCAAAAGCACTATTAAATAACTTACCTCCGGAAACCATACCCGAATGTGTATATAGTGTAAAGAAAATGATAATAATTGCACCAGAAATAATTTTAATAAGATTAGATTGATCATTTAAACGGTTTTTGAAAAAGTCAGGCAGTGTAATTGAATCTCCTGCTTTTTCTGTATAAACACGTAAACGAGGTGCTACAACTATATAATTAACATAAGCTCCTATTGTTAAACCAATAGCTAACCATGCTGCAGATAACCCTGTTGTGTAAACTTCTCCTGGTAAGCCCATAATCATCCAGCCACTCATATCAGATGCGCCTGCAGAAAGTGCCGTAACATAGGGTCCAATATTACGCCCTCCCAACATATATTCATTTACATTACTCGTCGATTGTTTGTATCCATAGTAACCAATCACAAGTAAAATAATAAAATAAGCGCAAAGCATAACGTATGTTTGCCAATTAGGATTTACTTGTTGAGACAATGTAACTCCTAAAACATTCATAAATTATTCTCTCCCTTTCATATAAATACTTCATTTACACACTTAATTATACATAACTATATAATTATATAAACCATAATTAAAAAATTAACTCTCTCTATTGATTAATATACATATTGTTTATTTAAGATATTTTAAATATTCATAACACTCAGCATGAACAATTTAACTCTTTATTAATTACAGTAATGGTGAGGTAAAATAATTTTGATATTCTTTAATATCAAAATTAATAAGATAAGATATAAACTTAATATATTTAGAGGTAACATATTGGATTTGGATGGGCTTTCAAACCATTGTTATCATAATGAAAAATAAAAGTTTTACAAATGTTGTCTCTAACTTTATCCTTAGAAATTTGAACATATGTCGTAGTCACACTAGTCAAATTCCTTTATAAGTAATAAAATAAGTCTAAATGGAACGCCAACTGTTGCGAGATGATTACACCGACAAAAAAATTCAATAACTAATGGTATGTATTGAAATTGTTCCTTATGTAAATAAACTATTGTATCAATGATTCTAAGAAGCAAAAACTTAATTTAATAACAATAAAGCTCTTAATAAGATACAGATTAAAATAGTATTAAATAAACATTAGCTATTCTTGTAATTCTACATGTGTATATTTATAGATACATGGCCTATGATTTATCTTTGCGAATAAAATTTAATATCTTTGTTCTAACATTTTGATTACTATCCCCCTCACCATTATCTTCTAAAATTGCTTCTAGTAATTTAATATATTGCCTACTGATATAAGACTCATCTTTTTGGAGCATTTTTATACGACTCGTCTCAATAAAGTTTCCTTTATAAATACCAAGTTTTTTAGTATCTTCTATGACATCACCAAATACATTTTTACTACGCAGTGAATATTGTAATTTTGTTTTCCTACGCTCAACTAAACTAAGCTTATTTAGTCTTTCCTGAGTATCTCCAGGTCGCTTAGGAAGCAAATTCAAAACATTATTCAATTCCTTCGCTTTCCTTCTACGAAGTAGTAATTCTTTCTGAAACGCTAAAATTTTCTCCTGTTCTCTAGCATTTAAATCAATCATTTCAATAATATGATAAACATCAGTCAGTATTTTTTCATATATCCCTAACTGTTTATTATTAAACTCTTTTATCTTTGTAAATATATCAATTGTTATCAATGCATCCATAAGATGATCTGATAGTTTACTTTCACTAATGTTCAATAAATCAACTTCTGGTAAGTTACCGGTAATTAAATCGTTAAACTCGATTTTACTTTTATAGTACGCATCTAAATTTTTAAATATATTTTCAAATCTATCGTTAATAGCCAAAATGCATCCTCCTCATCAAACAATTATAATTAGAAACCCAATGTAAACTAGGCACTCTCCGCTCTCATATTATAAATGATATCTCCTATTTTCTATATGATGAGTTATATTGCGCACTCTATAAAAAACATACATTATCATTTTAATTTCAAAGAATGTAACTGTAATTATCAAAGTGTTAAATACTAATAGCTGATTAAAATATAGTGTTTTTTAGTTATTGAAGAATAATACATGTCTATATCTCATGCTTTATAAATTTTTCACATAAAATATTTTCTTTTTTTTAATAAATCATCTCTCAACCAATAAGTTATAACAGTTATGACTTACCATTACCTTTACTTAAATATATCTAATTATCTATGTTTAAACATGCAATATATTAAATATTAGAATAAATTATAGTGTGAGTATTCTATTATATATGGCGCGTTGATGCGACACAAAATAAAAGGCAAATGGTGCTATTTATATCGTGCCATTGATGCAGATAGTCATACATTAGATATTTGATTACGTAAGAAATGAGATAATCATTCAGCATATGCGTTTATTAAACGTCTGATTAAACAATTTGGCAAACCCCAAATGATAATTACAGACCAGGCACCTTCAACGAAGGTGGCAATGTCTAAATTGATTAAAGATTTTAACCTTAACTCTGACTTTCATTGTACACCTAAGTAGCTTAATAGTCTTATTGAAGAAGATCACCGCCATATTAAAGTGAGGAAGACGAGATATCAAATTATTAATACGGCAAATAATATGATAAAAGGGATTGAATGCATTTACGGACTATATAAAAAGAACCGCAGGTACCTTCAGATCTACGGATTTTCGCCGTGCCAAGAGATTAGTCAAATGTTGGTTAGTTAAGGAAATACTACCATGTTAAAATGGTGACCAGCTATATTTTATTTGAATTTGCAATAGAACCTTTGAAACCATACATACCAATGCTTTAAGGGTAACTATTTCAAATCGAAATAGTTACCCTTATTATCAAGATATGAAGAAACTCGTTTTCAACTCGTTTCTAAAAGCAAAAAAGAGACCATTAAATAGGCTCTTTAAATTACGTTTTATCCTTTAACAGCAGGATAATTCCAATTACATTTTTCATTTGTCCAAATTATTTGAGCTGCTATGCCATAAACACTGCCTTTTACCGCACTTTTTCCAGCTGCTTTTAAAACCTTAGCAACAGTATCTTTAGTTAATTTTCCTGCAGCACCATCTTCAATAATAGCACCAATTGTTCCAGTTGGGATCAAGTCAGCAAAATTCTTTTTCATTTCACCAGCAAAACATTGATTAGATGTTTGATAATCAGCCGATCTAGTAGCAATATTTCCATTCTCAGCTTGAAGTTCTTTTTGATAATCTACCGCAGATTTCATTTCTTTAATTTCTTTTGGAACATAACCATATCTATCTATACTCTTTTGCTCATTAACATCAATCACATATCCATTATCATCATAAACAAATACATTATTTATAATATAATCAATTTCCCTAGTTGCCTCATTTTCATCCAACTGACTTATATCTTTACTCATTTTCACACCTAATTCATTTGGTGTACCACTATCTTTAAATTCCTTGTTAGTAGTAGCATTAACATTTATACTTGGAAATGCAAATGATACCAATAGAATTGCACTTAACATAAAAATACTAAATGTAAAAACCTTTTTTCTCATATGTATCTACTCCTATAAAAATAAAGTAACATACAATATAATTTAAAAGTAGGTGTAACAATGAAAAAAATATTGAATTTCTTTAAATATTACCTCATCATCTTAGTAATATTTATCGGTTTCGAACTGATATTCAAAGCCGAATTAAACATAATAAGAATCCTAATAATACCTCTAATATTTAGCTTTTTAATAACAAGCTTCGGAACAAATAGAAACAAATAATAACTAAATTGCTTTATTCCAATCGCTTTATTGACGTTGAGCCTCGGAACCCTTAACAATCCCAAAACTTGTCGAATGGTCGGCTTAATAGTTCACGCTATGCCGACACTCGTCTACAAGTTTAGTTAAGGGTTCTTCTCAACACACAATAAATTATCTCGGTATAAATGCGTCGTCTATTTTTGTGAAGATTTCTTAAAAATATCAATAAACCAAATAATTAAAAGAGACACTAATACACCAAAGATAAGTCCATCTAAAAGTTTAAAAGATAACTTTTCAGGTGTTGGAATCAAATAATTCATTGTACAACGAAGCATGATTGCTAATACTAATGCTTTTAAAAAGTAATTAATCTTATCCACTTATCTCACTCCTATCTAGAAAACTTTATCACATTACTTTTTAATCATGGAACTTTGATCTAATCTATTCGTATAAAGCAATAAATGCTATTATTCCAAGTAAATAAGGCAAACCATAAAGTATTATAACCAAACAAATGTCATAAAGCCTCACAACATTGCCCCAATATCTGTAAATAATTGCTTTTGTCTTTTTTATAGTGTTCATGTGACACTCTTAATTCTTGCAACATACGGTCATTTTCTTCTCTTACTAGGCTTTTTTATGATTTTTCTTCCAAATTTGATACGAAATAGGAGCATATTATTGAACCCAACGGTAGGTGGTTGAATGATGAACGTTTATACCACATTCTCTTAATACCTCAGATATATCACGATAACTCAATGTGTATCTTAGATAGTAGCCAACGGTTACAGTTATGACATCCTTGTTAAATTACTTATACTTGAAATAGTTCATACAGAAAACTCTTTCTTTGTTAAAATTATACTATAAAATCAACTTTGCAACAGAACCTTTTCTTACCTGTAGAAATATTTATTGTTAATAAACAAACTCAAAAAATTTAAGGAATTATAGAAAAGTAATATAACGTAATTCAACTTATCGGCAGTATATATGCTTGTACATTCACAGATGATATAATAATGGAGTCGCCTATCTCTCAGGCGTCAATTGGCGTAGAGAGGAGGTGCATTATTTTGCTAATCATTTTCGTTCACATCATAGCACCAGTCATCAGTGGCTGTGCTGTTGCGTATTATACTTATTGGCTTAGTAAACGCAACAAATAATTAATAGGCGACTTTATAAGCCAGCATCGAAAAAATCCCCACACTATTGCAGTAGTGTGGGGATTGATGCATTAATTGTTAATCATTTTCGTTATCTAGATTATAACACTGGTTAGTAGAAAAATGCAAAATTAGTATCTATATAGGAGGATGAAATAAAACAGAGCGTATTATAGGATTTCTAACAATCTTTTTCTTTTACAGATATAATATATATAATAAAAGGACTTTATAATGAGCAAGCAACAGGTGCTTTATTAGCTAGTTCAATATTCATGATTATATTTATCCTTTCTGCTCTTTTTTATTTATATTTTAGGAGATCGATTCGTTGTGGAGTCAATTGATCGTTTAGGACGTAATTATGATGAAATTATTGAAACTGTGAATTATTTAAAAGATAAGAACGTTCAGTTAATGATTACAAGTTTACCTAGGATGAATGAAGTTATTGGTAATCCTCTACTAAATAACTTTATGAAGGATTTAATCATACAAATTTTAGCAATGATTTCAGAACAAGAGAGAAATGAGAGTAAACGTCGACAAGCACAAGGTATTCAAGTTGCGAAAGACAATGGTGTTTATAAAGGTCGTCCTTTACTCTATTCACCGAACGCGAAAAATCCTCAAAAACGTGTTATCTATCATCGAGTTGTCGAAATGTTAGAAGAAGGTAAATCAATTAGTAAGATTGCGAAAGAAGTAAACATCACACGCCAAACAGTTTATAGAATTAAACGTGATAAAGGGGTTATCTTGACAAGTGGATTGTCAATGCAAATGAGAGGCTCTCACAGTGTCTCAAATCCCATAATATATTATTGAATTGAGTTTTTAATAATTATACAAGAAAAAGGAAAGGGTACGAATTCGC
>NZ_JXCF01000239.1 GCF_000875895.1 Staphylococcus gallinarum | reverse complement strand
GCCTGTTTCTTGTATTTCTTTGTTGAATAATCCACCTACTTTTTCAGTTTCATGTTCATATTGGACGTTTAAAGGCTTTTTAAGCGTTTCTAATGATTTTTGGTATTGTTCTATCAACTCCCTGCTTTTTTGTTGTATATGGCTTAATTTTTGGCTCTCACGCTCATATTCTTGCTTATGATATTCTGTTTTTTGCTTATATCGGTTTACCTGATCATGTTTAGCATTTGTAACTTGTCTT
>NZ_JXCF01000238.1 GCF_000875895.1 Staphylococcus gallinarum | reverse complement strand
CTAAATTTACTGAATTAATAATAATGTGATTGTGATAATGGTCTTTGTCTGTATGTGTATAAACTGCAACTTGATAATCTGGTGCAATTTTTTTAGCTAATTCTAAACCTATCTCATTACCCTCTTTAGCTGTTACTTCGCCAGGCTTAAAAGATTGAATGACTGTATGTGCTTGAACACCATTCTCTTTGCCATATAACGCCCTAGTTTGCTTAAAATATGATTTAGCATAATCAACATC
>NZ_JXCF01000237.1 GCF_000875895.1 Staphylococcus gallinarum | reverse complement strand
TAATGATGTGCTTGCACTTTCTGAGTCAGACACTGATGTACTCAATGATGTACTTGCACTTTCTGAATCAGATACTGACGTACTTAATGATGTACTTGCTGACTCTGAATCACTTACTGAAGTACTTAATGACGTACTTGCTGATTCTGAATCACTTACTGAAGTACTTAGTGACGTACTTGCTGAATCACTTACTGAAGTGCTCAATGATGTTGACGCACTTTCTGAGTCACTTACTGAAGTACTCAATGATGTTGATGCACTTTCTGAGTCAGATACTGAAGTGCTTAATGATGTACTTGCTGACTCTGAATCACTTACTGAAGTACTTAATGATGTACTTGCTGATTCTGAATCACTCACTGATGTGCTCAATGATGTTGATGCACTTTCTGAATCAGACACTGATGTACTTAGTGACGTACTTGCTGA
>NZ_JXCF01000236.1 GCF_000875895.1 Staphylococcus gallinarum | reverse complement strand
AACTCTTGAAATATGTTTAATAAAAATCACAAAAAAGATTGTGAAGAGTATTAAAAAAGTCCAATTATAATTTGTCGTAAATAACATAAAACATATAATACTTATAGACATTAAAACAATCCCTACGATATCTAATGTATTTTTTGTTGATTTACCAGGTACCATTACTTTAATAAGAAAAGGTATAGTTACTATTGTAATCATAGGAAGTATAAGTAGGTAAGACCAATGAATATAATGT
>NZ_JXCF01000235.1 GCF_000875895.1 Staphylococcus gallinarum | reverse complement strand
GCATTTAAATACAGTGGCATCGTTGCCGTGAGCGTCTTTCCTTCACCAGTTTGCATTTCAGCGATATCACCTTCATGTAATGTTATCGCACCTAAGACTTGGACATCTTTAGGATACATAACTAAGACACGCCAACTTGCTTCACGAACAACTGCGTACGCTTCTGGTAATAAATCATCTAACGTAGCTTGATGATTTGCTAATTGTTGCTGAAACGTTTTTGTTTTGTCCTGTAATTGTT
>NZ_JXCF01000234.1 GCF_000875895.1 Staphylococcus gallinarum | reverse complement strand
ACTTACTGAAGTAGAAGTGCTCATTGATGCTGAATCACTCTCGCTTACTGAAGTTGATTCACTTTCACTTACTGATGTTGATGCGCTCATTGACGCTGAGTCGCTCTCACTTACTGAAGTTGACGTACTCATTGACGCTGAATCACTTTCGCTCACTGAAGTTGAAGTGCTCATTGACGCTGAGTCGCTCTCACTTACTGAAGTAGAAGTGCTCATGCTTGCTGAATCACTTTCGCTCACTGAAGTAGAAGTGCTCATTGACGCTGAATCACTTTCGCTCACTGAAGTAGAAGTGCTCATTGACGCTGAGTCGCTCTCACTTACTGAAGTAGAAGTGCTCATTGATGCCGAGTCACTTTCACTTACTGAAGTAGAAGTGCTCATTGATGCTGAATCACTCTCGCTTACTGAAGTTGATTCACTTTCACTTACTGATGTTGATGCGCTCATTGACGCTGAGTCGCTCTCACTTACTGAAGT
>NZ_JXCF01000233.1 GCF_000875895.1 Staphylococcus gallinarum | reverse complement strand
GCCGAAAATGTACCGGGGCTAAACATATTACCGAAGCTGTGGATTGTCCGTAGGACAATGGTAGGAGAGCGTTCTAAGGGCGTTGAAGCATGATCGCAAGGACATGTGGAGCGCTTAGAATTGAGAATGCCGGTGTGAGTAGCGAAAGACGGGTGAGAATCCCGTCCACCGATTGACTAAGGTTTCCAGAGGAAGGCTCGTCCGCTCTGGGTTAGTCGGGTCCTAAGCTGAGGCCGACAGG
>NZ_JXCF01000232.1 GCF_000875895.1 Staphylococcus gallinarum | reverse complement strand
CTTCAATGTCTGCATTATCCTTACGTTCTTGTTTTTTATTATAAATTCTAATAAATCTATCACTGTCACGAACACCAAAATATTTTGTTTCTGGTTTACCGTTACGACCATAAAAAATAGGTTTCTTAACTGATTTATCAGTCATCGCATAATAATCGCTCAAATCGTCTTCAAAATCAAAAGCCAAATCTAATCTTGTAAAACCATCATCTTCCATGTAGTCAATGATGTTTTGTTTTAA
>NZ_JXCF01000231.1 GCF_000875895.1 Staphylococcus gallinarum | reverse complement strand
TACAGGTAATCCAATTGAACCAGTACCGTATGATGAAACACCAGAAGATCCAAGTGATAATCCGCCAGTTCCAAATGTTGATGGATATGTGCCGGTAGATCCAGGTAGTCCAACAGATCCATTGAAACCGAAAGATCCAAACGATCCAACAAAAGGATATGAACCACCAGCACCAAAAGATCCAAATGATCCAACAAAAGACACACCAGTACCATACGTTCCAGCAGGAACAGTAACAGTT
>NZ_JXCF01000230.1 GCF_000875895.1 Staphylococcus gallinarum | reverse complement strand
GAATTAGCATATAAATCATTGCTTGGTCTTTTACTTTTTCTAAACTAGACCAATCTGGTTTCAAAATATGTAAATCATTAAAACAATCGTTCCAATAATCAACCATATCTCTTTTTAATTAAATTTCTACACGCCATAAGTGTTCAGACATAACTTCAATGTCTGCATTATCCTTACGTTCTTGTTTTTTATTATAAATTCTAATAAATCTATCACTGTCACGAACACCAAAATATTTTGT
>NZ_JXCF01000023.1 GCF_000875895.1 Staphylococcus gallinarum | reverse complement strand
CCCTTTGCTACATACGTTGAGACACTCCAAAACTCATTACAGCAATCATAAAATTCTCGTTCTGTTGGTTTTTTTAACCAATAATTTGAGTCATCTGGAACAATTTCTTGAGTTACTAAATTATCTTTATCAACTAAAATTTTTACAAGACCATCAGAATCACTAAAATAACGATTTAAATCTTTTAAATTAATTAATGTAATATCCATTTTTATGCCATCTTTAAAATACATTATATAACTGTAACCATAATCTAAATCAGG
>NZ_JXCF01000229.1 GCF_000875895.1 Staphylococcus gallinarum | reverse complement strand
ATGCAACTCCTTTTTCACATCATCAAATTGCTTTTCTAAATCATGATATTTCTCTTCTGGTAAATGTGTAGCCTTATCTTTATTTTGATTAAACCACTTAGCAATCTGATTCACATTACTACCCAAATGACTTAAATCTTTGGCAATCGATTGTCGCGTTTCTTTGTCTAATTTTGGCGACACTAATCGACTGCCTTGTGCCTTTTTCTTAACGAAATTAGGCACTGTCATATTCAAAGTT
>NZ_JXCF01000228.1 GCF_000875895.1 Staphylococcus gallinarum | reverse complement strand
TTAAGTCTGGTAAAGCGTTGAATGAGCTTAAAAATGAAAATAGTAAGCTTAGAGAAGAAAACAAGGATATGTCTGAAACTTTAGCAAGAGCAAATGAGTTTATAAAAGACCTCAAAAAACACCTTGATAATGCGCTTGATGTTATTAAAGTTATTAGAGAGATTTTTGAGAAGTTAGAGCAAGTTCTTGGTAGAAATAAATACCAGCATTTGATGAATGATGTAAGTAGAGATAATGGTCG
>NZ_JXCF01000227.1 GCF_000875895.1 Staphylococcus gallinarum | reverse complement strand
ATTGTTTTAATGTCTATAAGTATTATATGTTTTATGTTATTTACGACAAATTATAATTGGACTTTTTTAATACTCTTCACAATCTTTTTTGTGATTTTTATTAAACATATTTCAAGAGTTTCTAACCCTTTTATTAATCCTAAACTAGGGAAAAACATTCCGTTTATGCTTGGTTTGTTTTCTGGTGGGCTAATATTTTCTATAGTAGCTGGTTTTATATCAATGGTGCCTTATATGATGAAAACTATTTATCATGTAAATGTAGCGACAATAGGTAATAGTGTTATTTTTCCTGGAACCATGAGTGTTATTGTTTTTGGTTATTTTGGTGGTTTTTTAGTGGATAGAAAAGG
>NZ_JXCF01000226.1 GCF_000875895.1 Staphylococcus gallinarum | reverse complement strand
TATCTCTGTTTGTTTAGAATATTAAAAAGAACAATACAGAATAAACTTTATAACGGGAAACATTTACCCAAAAAAATAAGAATAGCTAATAAATTTAAAAAACAGAAATCTAATGAAAACACCTTTTTATTTTTAATTTATACTATAAAATATAATGTTTTTTATAAAGGAAAAATATTAGCAAATCTAGTTAGTGATCATTCTGAAAAAATTATTCAAATTAAGCGTTAAAAGGGGTGTG
>NZ_JXCF01000225.1 GCF_000875895.1 Staphylococcus gallinarum | reverse complement strand
ACCATTATTTAAGAGCCATTAGCTCAGTTGGTAGAGCATCTGACTTTTAATCAGAGGGTCAGAGGTTCGAATCCTCTATGGCTCACCATTTTAATCATATATCGCGGGTGTGGCGGAATTGGCAGACGCACTAGACTTAGGATCTAGCGCCTTACGGCGTGGGGGTTCGACTCCCTTCACCCGCATATGCAGAAGTAGTTCAGCGGTAGAATACGACCTTGCCAAGGTCGGGGTCGCGGGTTCGAATCCCGTCTTCTGCTCCATTATATGTGCCGGGGTGGCGGAACTGGCAGACGCACAGGACTTAAAATCCTGCGGTGAGAGATCACCGTACCGGTTCGATTCCGGTCCTCGGCACCATATTTTTTAAATAGCGCCTGTAGCTCAACTGGATAGAGTGCTTGACTACGGATCAAGAGGTTATGGGTTCGACTCCTATCAGGCGCGCCATTTAAAGATAATTACTTCACCCAATTATAAACGGGAAGTAGCTCAGCTTGGTAGAGCACTTGGTTTGGGACCAAGGGGTCGCAGGTTCGAATCCTGTCTTCCCGATAACCCAATGAATAATGGGGGCTTAGCTCAGATGGGAGAGCGCCTGCTTTGCACGCAGGAGGTCAGCGGTTCGATCCCGCTAGTCTCCACCATTTTTACTAAAGAAACTAAATTACAACGGCGGTGTAGCTCAGCTGGCTAGAGCGTACGGTTCATACCCGTGAGGTCGGGGGTTCGATCCC
>NZ_JXCF01000224.1 GCF_000875895.1 Staphylococcus gallinarum | reverse complement strand
ACAGTAGGAGGGGTAGATAGCACTCAAATCGATAACTTTACAACCACTGTGACTAGGAAAAATCTAAATAGTACAGAAGTCACTTTCACTTTCCCAGATGCTAATAGTAAAGGAGAGGGGCTTGAAACACTTTATAACTACTATGATGGCACGTCACTTTTGAAAGGACAAACAGCAATTACCAGAACGGTGCCCCGTTACCTACCTCAAATAACAAGCTACCGTTTATGGTCGGATAAAATAACTCCTGTTGCTGATGATTTTATCCAATACGGATGGACAAATGATAATTACACTACTAAAGCAATTGATATCCCAGGGTATAAATATGTTACAGTTGCAGGTAATGAAGATAGTATAGTGTCAACTACTAAACAAAAAT
>NZ_JXCF01000223.1 GCF_000875895.1 Staphylococcus gallinarum | reverse complement strand
TTGACTGGGACGCAGTCGCAGAAAATTCAGAAGACCTTAGAAAACGAAGAATTGCAAGAACTGAAGAAACAAAACAAGCTAGTAATAAAATATATATCAGAGATGAAAGAACAACAGGACGTGAGAGAAAAGGAATTGCAGGCAATCAAGTCGAGTTTGAAAAAGACGACGGAGGACTTTCAAGGTAGAGGTAAAAAAGTCCATAATGATTTTGTTCGTTTGTTACAAAAGAATTTAAATC
>NZ_JXCF01000222.1 GCF_000875895.1 Staphylococcus gallinarum | reverse complement strand
TTCAATCAAGTAGAAGTCCCACGCTATTGGGAAATTAAAGGGAATAGTAGTGAAGCAACAGTTAAAGATTTGGGCGTAGAACGTGCGAAGATTCACTATCATCACGGAAGTAAGCCGCGTATTGTAAGCGATGTCGAATGGTTAGATACACAAGGTCGTGTGCAGTATGTCGATCATTACACACAACACGGTGTGAACTTTGCGCAGACAGTTTATAATACGAGAGGTCAAAAACTCTTCCGTCGATATATCGATCAGCAAGGGCTTGAAGTGATATATGAGAATTTTATAGCCAAGTCTATCATTGTCCATTGGCAAGGTAAGGCCCATCATTTCAGCAATAAAGTGCAGTTTATTCATTTCTTCTTTAAAGCGATGGCATTGGATACAAGTGCATTTGTTATTAATTCATTAGGCTTGCCGTTTTCTGCGGTTTATCGTTTAAATACGCCAGGAAATTGTGTGCTATTTTGGCAAGAACAAAGTGGCGGACATGTCCCGGGAAATATGACGTTTATGTTGCAAGGCAATCATGCGAGACGTTTTCAAGTGGTCGTGCCAGATGCGCATGAATATCAAATGTTGACTGCACGTATGACAAAATCTGAGCGACGTTATGTGTTTGAATCAGGTTATATTTATAATTACAAACGTCAAAATATGTACACAGCAAATGTTGTGACGATGACGAATTCAGATCAGTTACCGCATTTAGAGCATATCGTTCAAGCATGTCCGAATGCGATGTTCCATATTGGGGCTGTTACAGAGATGTCAGATAAGCTGATGGCAATGGAGC
>NZ_JXCF01000221.1 GCF_000875895.1 Staphylococcus gallinarum | reverse complement strand
TATAACTGTTTTAGTAAAAGATAATCCGCCCATAACAAATATAAACATAAAAGTAGTCAACCACATACTAAACTCAACAAAAAATGCAATAGTTAAAAAACTTATAGAGATAGACAATGACCCTAAAATAAAAACAAATAATGATCCTTTTCTATCCACTAAAAAACCACCAAAATAACCAAAAACAATAACACTCATGGTTCCAGGAAAAATAACACTATTACCTATTGTCGCTACATTT
>NZ_JXCF01000220.1 GCF_000875895.1 Staphylococcus gallinarum | reverse complement strand
GTTTTCTCGGCATAAATGTGGGTATAATTAAATTAGATTTACTTAAACAATTCTTTAAAGGTTTTGAACGCCATTCTATTTTTAGAGTGGCGTTTTTATTTATCTACCTCTACCCCTATCCCGTTTTTGCGTATTCTTTTCTTCTTGATATTCTTCAGGATGTATTTGTTTATCTAATATTTGTATCGCCTTTATCATACGACCATTATCTCTACTTACATCATTCATCAAATGCTGGTAT
>NZ_JXCF01000022.1 GCF_000875895.1 Staphylococcus gallinarum | reverse complement strand
GAAAGCAGATAGTTGGGATAGACGTAATATGCGTATTGAATTTAATCCAAACAAACTTACACGAGATGAAATGATTTGGTTAAAACAAAATATAATAAGCTACATGGAAGATGACGGTTTTACAAGATTAGATTTAGCCTTTGATTTTGAAGATGATTTGAGTGACTACTATGCAATGTCTGATAAAGCAGTTAAGAAAACTATTTTTTATGGTCGTAATGGTAAGCCAGAAACAAAATATTTTGGCGTGAGAGATAGTAATAGATTTATTAGAATTTATAATAAAAAGCAAGAACGTAAAGATAATGCAGATGCTGAAGTTATGTCTGAACATTTATGGCGTGTAGAAATCGAACTTAAAAGAGATATGG
>NZ_JXCF01000219.1 GCF_000875895.1 Staphylococcus gallinarum | reverse complement strand
GCTTGTAAAAGTTCAAGATGGTGACGAAGAAACTGGTAAAGTAGTTAAAGGTAATATTGATGTTACTTATATCTACAAGTTGAAAGAGACACCAGAAGAACCGGGTAAACCAGAAGAACCGGGTAAACCAGAAGAACCAGGTAAACCAGAAGAACCAGGTAAATATATTCCATATATTCCTGCAGATCCAACGGATCCGACTAACCCAAATGATCCATTAAATCCGACAGATCCGAATACAGGTAATCCAATTGAACCA
>NZ_JXCF01000218.1 GCF_000875895.1 Staphylococcus gallinarum | reverse complement strand
GGAACTATATTTAGAAAAACTTGATGTTCCAATGGCGATTAGTCCGTTACATGATAAAGACGAAACGGAACGTAAAATTGAAGATTTAACCGAAGATGAACAAGTAATTATAAATAACGGGGGTAAGGTCTATAAAAAGCCACACTATCACGTTTTGTATATCGCTAAAAATCCAGTCACAAAGGAAAGTGTGAGAAATAAAATAAAACGTGCTTTAGGAGATAAAGCCTTATCACATATA
>NZ_JXCF01000217.1 GCF_000875895.1 Staphylococcus gallinarum | reverse complement strand
ATGCAACTCCTTTTTCACATCATCAAATTGCTTTTCTAAATCATGATATTTCTCTTCTGGTAAATGTGTAGCCTTATCTTTATTTTGATTAAACCACTTAGCAATCTGATTCACATTACTTCCCAAATGACTTAAATCTTTGGCAATCGATTGTCGCGTTTCTTTGTCTAATTTTGGCGACACTAATCGACTGCCTTGTGCCTTTTTCTTAACGAAATTAGGCACTGTCATATTCAAAGTT
>NZ_JXCF01000216.1 GCF_000875895.1 Staphylococcus gallinarum | reverse complement strand
AACATCAATATTACCTTTAACTACTTTACCAGTTTCTTCGTCACCATCTTGAACTTTTACAAGCACATACTCTTGACCATCTTTACCAGTGATTTCTTTCGGAATTTCAGTTCCGTTTTCGTTTGTATTGTATGTTTTACCAACTGGTGATTTCTCCGTATCCATTGTTGGATCTTTAATAACTTCTCCAGTCTCATTCACATAATGAACTGTTACTGTTCCTGCTGGAACGTATGGTACT
>NZ_JXCF01000215.1 GCF_000875895.1 Staphylococcus gallinarum | reverse complement strand
GTTAATGGGTGATGGCGTGCCTTTTGTAGAATGAACCGGCGAGTTACGATTTGATGCAAGGTTAAGCAGTGAATGTGGAGCCGTAGCGAAAGCGAGTCTGAATAGGGCGTTGAGTATTTGATCGTAGACCCGAAACCAGGTGATCTACCCATGACCAGGCTGAAGTTCAGGTAACACTGAATGGAGGGCCGAACCGACTTACGTTGAAAAGTGAGCGGATGAGTTGTGGGTAGCGGAGAAA
>NZ_JXCF01000214.1 GCF_000875895.1 Staphylococcus gallinarum | reverse complement strand
TTTGGTGGTTTTTTAGTGGATAGAAAAGGATCATTATTTGTTTTTATTTTAGGATCATTGTCTATCTCTATAAGTTTTTTAACTATTGCATTTTTTGTTGAGTTTAGTATGTGGTTGACTTCTTTTATGTTTATATTTGTTATGGGCGGATTATCTTTTACTAAAACAGTTATATCAAAAATAGTATCAAGTAGTCTTTCTGAAGAAGAAGTTGCTTCTGGAATGAGTTTGCTAAATTTCA
>NZ_JXCF01000213.1 GCF_000875895.1 Staphylococcus gallinarum | reverse complement strand
CCCCATTCTTCTTCATCACTCAATAACATAAAAACTATTGCTCTATCCGCAGTGCGTTGGATAGTTTTCCAATCTGGTTGCAAGATATGTAAATCACTAAAGCAATCATTCCAGTAATCCCCCATATCTCTTTTAAGTTCGATTTCTACACGCCATAAATGTTCAGACATAACTTCAGCATCTGCATTATCTTTACGTTCTTGCTTTTTATTATAAATTCTAATAAATCTATTACTATCTC
>NZ_JXCF01000212.1 GCF_000875895.1 Staphylococcus gallinarum | reverse complement strand
TACGGTACTGGTTCAATTGGATTACCTGTATTCGGATCTGTCGGATTTAATGGATCATTTGGGTTAGTCGGATCCGTTGGATCTGCAGGAATATATGGAATATATTTACCTGGTTCTTCTATCTTTTCTTTATAAACATAAGTCACATACTTTGTACCTTTTGTTATATTGCCAATTGGATCACCACCATTTAAATCAGATGATGCATAAATATCCCTCATTTTACTTATAGTTAAGTTGCCTTGATTTGACACTGTTCCAACTGGATACTCACCTGATGGTACTAATTCATATACTTTGTCACCAAAAACAATCTCTTGAGGACGATTATCAACCACTGTATCATATGGTGTATTAAACTTGGTATTTGGGGTATCTTCTACGGCTTCTTTGATTGTGTTTCCTAACTCATCAACATAATTAACTATTAAATTACCTTCTTGAGTAGTGTAATAGTATTCTACAGTATCAGGATATTCAAATCTATTTGAAATATCTAACGTTCTACCATTATCATATCTTGAATTAGTTACTTCTCCCTTTTTTAAGGTAACTGATGAACTAGATGCAGCATCACCACCATCATAGTCAGCAACAGATATAGCATCATTTGATGGTAAACCATCTTTTATAAAACGCACTTTTTGGAAGATTACTTGGCCACCAAAACCATGGTTAAAATACTTTTCTTCTTCAACATTATCAATGATTGTGTC
>NZ_JXCF01000211.1 GCF_000875895.1 Staphylococcus gallinarum | reverse complement strand
TATCGTTGTTTGAACAGCGTTTGATCGCACAACAACAATTCATTAATGAGCCGTACATGTACATGCGTTTTATTCAAAAAGCAATACTTAAAGCGATTGATAGCAATTGGATTCAACAAGTCGACCGCTTGCAACAATTGCGTGGTAGTATCAACAATCGTCAAAATGGTCAGCGTAACGCTATTTTTGAATATCACCGCGTTGCTTTAGCATCTTTTGAGTCAATGCGTGACGCCGTAAAGGTGGATATTGTTAATAATTTATGCCAAAGCGTACCGTCATTTGATAAGCGCGGCGATTTGGTCGTACATTTTCCAAACTAGAGAGGTGACATGAAACGTGACAATTTATAGTATTAACTTTGGTATCGGCTGGGCGAGTAGTGGTGTCGAGTATGCACAGATTTATCGTGCGAAGTTGCTCAGAGGGCTGGATGTCTCTAAAAAATTCGTGTTTTTCGAATT
>NZ_JXCF01000210.1 GCF_000875895.1 Staphylococcus gallinarum | reverse complement strand
GGCATACAAAAACATGTTCAAAGAGAAAATAATAATTATGAAAATGAAGATATAGACCATAGTAAAACTTACTTAAATTATGATTTGGTAAATGCTAATAAACAGAATTTTAATAACTTGATTGATGAAAAAATTGAACAGAATTATACAGGCAAAAGAAAAATTAGAACAGACGCGATTAAACACATTGATGGTTTAATTACATCAGACAATGATTTCTTTGATAATCAAACGCCAGAAGATACAAAGCAGTTTTTTGAATATGCTAAAGAGTTTTTAGAACAAGAATACGGTAAAGATAATTTATTATATGCAACAGTTCACATGGACGAAAAAAC
>NZ_JXCF01000021.1 GCF_000875895.1 Staphylococcus gallinarum | reverse complement strand
TTTTTTTTTACTTTACACGTATAATAAATGTTATATTAAAAGCATAATTTCTTATTCAATTTAAATGAAAGAAGGCGTCAATATGACACAAGATATAAATCAATTAAGTAAGCAACCCACACCTGATCAAGCAGAAGATAATGCATTTTTCCCTTCTCCATATTCACTAAGTCAATATACAACATCTAAAACAAACTTTAATGGAGTCAAACATAAAAATGCTTATACAAAGGGAAAATGGAAAGTATTAATGATTGCTGCTGAAGAACGTTACTTATTGTTAGAAAATGGAAAAATGTTTTCTACAGGAAATCATCCTGTAGAAATGTTGTTACCCCTACATCATTTAATGGAGGCTGGATTTGAAGTTGATATTGCAACACTTACAGGCTACCCAGTAAAATTAGAATTATGGGCAATGCCTAACGAAGATGAAGCTGTATTACAAACTTATAATAAGTTAAAAGATAAGCTTAAACAACCTAAAGTCCTATCAGAAGTTGTAAAAAATGATCTAGGTCCTGATTCAGATTACCTATCTGTTTTTATACCTGGTGGGCATGCTGCTGTAGTAGGTATTTCTGAAAGCAAAGATGTTCAAAAAACTTTAGATTGGGCTTTAGAATACGATAAATTTATTATTACACTATGCCACGGACCAGCTGCTTTATTAGCTGCTTCTATAGATAGAGAAGAATCGCCTTTTAAAGGATACTCAGTATGTGTTTTCCCAGATGCTTTAGATGAAGGCGCAAACTTAGATATTGGTTACTTACCTGGTCGATTAAAATGGTTAGTTGCTGATCTTTTAAGTAAGTCAGGGCTTCATATTGTTAATAATGAAATCACTGGTATGACACATCAAGACCGTAATTTATTAACTGGAGATAGTCCTTTAGCGTCAAATGCATTAGGTCTTCTAGCTGCAGATGTATTAGTAAATGCAGTGAAAAATGATTAAATTTATATTCAAAACGACAAAGTAAAATTATATATTTAGCTTTGTCCATAGTCATATAGAAAAATCAATAATAAAAATGGCCAATCTTATTCAGGGATTGGCCATTTTTATATAACGCTTAAAGTACTTTAACAACATATTCACTTAGAATTAAAATATATATTGTGTTGTTATAAGATAAATGAAACTATTTATCTTATTTTGGTTTCCAGTTGATGAATAAGATGGGTAATTATTTTATTAGCTGGTGTAGTTAAACCCAAGCTTTCGCCATAACTTACGATTTGTCCATTAAGATAATCTATTTCTGTTAAACGTCCATTAGAATAATCTTGATGCATAGACGGATAGTGCAGACCTTGTGTTGCCTTTGAATAAGTTGCCTCAATTTTTTCCAAAAGCTCTTTTCTATTTAAATCAATGTCTTTAGCTGCAGCTACTGTTATAATTTCATCAATAATTGGTATAATCATTTCTCTAGATTTTTCATAATTTCCAAATTCAAAAATATTCTTGTCCAAAATTGTACATAAAGGATTAAGTACACTGTTAACTGTAGCCTTAGACCAAATCGATTTAAACACATCATCACTTGCTTTTGCATTTAAACCAGCATCATTGAACATTTTCAATATATCTTCTGTAAACAAATCTTTTTTCCTATCAGCCCTTTGTATATCTATTGAACCTGTACCTTCTAATAATAATTGTCCAGGACCTTTTAATCCAGCCGTCCACATTGTCACTGCAAGGTAAATTTTAGATAAAGGAACAATTTTAGATAATCGTTCTTCATGCCCTAAACCGTTCATCATACTTACAATCCTTGTGTCATTGCCAATACAACCTGCTTCTTGTAATTTTTCTAACATACTTTCAGACTCCATGGCTTTCGTTAAAACAATAATTACATCAAATTTCATTGTTACATCTTTGGCTAAGATTGCTGGTATATTAACTGAAGTTACTGCTTCTTCTGTCTCAACTTCTAGACCATATGTGTTAATATTATAAACATGTTCTTTCCAATTATCTATAAGTGTTACATTATAACCGGCCTGCTTCAGTGCAACACCAATTCTACCTCCCATTGCACCAGCCCCAGCAATAGCAACTTTATACATTAAAACCACACTCCTTACTTTTTATTCATTGTATCATTTGTTTTAAAAATAAAAATTTTAGAATTATACATATTAAGTATTTTAGAGAATAGGAGATTTACAATTAGAGAAGATACAAGGGGAATAATAATATATGCTGCTATTACAGCACTTAAATTATACAATGAGCTCCCTTCTAAAAAATTCATTGACTTAATTGGACCGATGAGCCCTACCAATCCAAA
>NZ_JXCF01000209.1 GCF_000875895.1 Staphylococcus gallinarum | reverse complement strand
CCAAAGGCTTTGCCTTGTTTTTTTCTTGTAATATTTCTAGCTACAACCACCATAATCAGTGAAGGGAATGCAGCAGATCCTACTCCTTGTACTAACCTACCAAAAATCAAAATAAAAAAGTGATTGTGACCAATAAAAGCAATCAATGAACCAAGACAGCTCAAACTAATACCAATAATTAACAATTTTTTTATATTTATATAATCAGATAATTTTCCATATACTGCTGTTCCTATCGAAAAAGTTAACATATATGCAGTGTTTACCCAGTTTGTAATTCCAGGAGTAGTATTAAAATGATTTGCAATATCAGGTAAAGAAACATTTAAAACCATTTCATTTAATACACTAAAAAATGAAAGAATACAAAGCCAAAATAAAACGCTATAAAACAAACCTTTAAATTTTTTATATAAACTAAACAATTTTACCTCTTTACTTGAGG
>NZ_JXCF01000208.1 GCF_000875895.1 Staphylococcus gallinarum | reverse complement strand
TGTTTTCGCAATTGGTGATGTTAAAGGAGGCATGCAGTTTACTTACATTTCTTTAGACGATTTTAGAATTGTTAATGATCGAATATATGGATTAGGAAATCGTAGTACAGAAAACAGAGGTGTTGTACCCTATACAGTCTTTTTAGACCCTCCATTGTCTAGAGTTGGATTAACTACTAAAGAGGCAAAAGCACAAGGATATAAAATTAAAGAAGGTACGTTACCTGTTAATCATATGCCA
>NZ_JXCF01000207.1 GCF_000875895.1 Staphylococcus gallinarum | reverse complement strand
GTGCGACAGACGTTGGACAAGCGATTATACAAAATGCAGGGGATAGCAAAATTGGTGTGGTCGTACATGCAGAGCATTTTAGTGTTCATGCGACAGATGATGATCATGTTTTATGGAATAACTACTACGAATATCAATTTAGTCAACATGACGCTATTGATTTTTATATTACTGCGACAGACTTGCAAAATGAGATTTTAACAGCACAATTTGAGCATTATCTAGGCGTGAAACCGCGCGTCGTGACGATCCCTGTCGGCAGTGTGCACGAACTCAAATATCCAGATAAAAAGAGACGTCCGTACTCAATGATCAGCGCTTCACGATTGGCGAGTGAAAAGCATATCGACTGGTTAGTACGTGCTGCAATTATTGCAAAACAATCCGTGCCTG
>NZ_JXCF01000206.1 GCF_000875895.1 Staphylococcus gallinarum | reverse complement strand
CTTCAAGATATATATTTGGGTGAGCGACTTCTTAAACAAAATTAAGGAGTCGATTTTTTATGAGTAAAAAAGAACAAGAAATCTATTCAAAACAAGCTACATCAGGGGAAGTGCAAAATTACTCCTTAACCGGCTACTCTAATAGCCGGTTGGACGCACATACTGTGTGCATATCTGATCCAAAATTAAGTTTTGATGCAATGACGATCGTTGGAAATCTCAACCGAGACAACGCTCAAGC
>NZ_JXCF01000205.1 GCF_000875895.1 Staphylococcus gallinarum | reverse complement strand
GAATTCCATGTGTAGCGGTGAAATGCGCAGAGATATGGAGGAACACCAGTGGCGAAGGCGACTTTCTGGTCTGTAACTGACGCTGATGTGCGAAAGCGTGGGGATCAAACAGGATTAGATCCCCTGGTAGTCCACGCCGTAAACGATGAGTGCTAAGTGTTAGGGGGTTTCCGCCCCTTAGTGCTGCAGCTAACGCATTAAGCACTCCGCCTGGGGAGTACGACCGCAAGGTTGAAACTCA
>NZ_JXCF01000204.1 GCF_000875895.1 Staphylococcus gallinarum | reverse complement strand
GGTAGAAATAAATACCAGCATTTGATGAATGATGTAAGTAGAGATAATGGTCGTATGATAAAGGCGATACAAATATTAGATAAACAAATACATCCTGAAGAATATCAAGAAGAAAAGAATCCGCAAAAACGTGATAGGGGTAGAGGTAGATAAATAAAAACGCCACTCTAAAAATAGAATGGCGTTCAAAACCTTTAAAGAATTGTTTAAGTAAATCTAATTTAATTATACCCACATTTAT
>NZ_JXCF01000203.1 GCF_000875895.1 Staphylococcus gallinarum | reverse complement strand
TAAGACGGTCTTTATTAAAAACTCTATAAATGAATCAATCGCTTCGATTGCTAAAGACTTATTATCGAATATCGCATGCTTTTCTCCTCTAAATAACTCACTTTTTAGAGTTCCCCATACCCCTTCCATAGGTCCATTATCTATACAGCATCCAGGTCTTGACATGCTTTGTTTGATGCCGAATTGATCTAACATAGTTTTATAAGGAATACTGGTATATTGACAACCTCTATCATTATGC
>NZ_JXCF01000202.1 GCF_000875895.1 Staphylococcus gallinarum | reverse complement strand
AGAGTCGCTCTCGCTTACTGACGTTGAGTTACTCATGCTCGTAGAGTCACTTTCACTTACTGACGTTGAGTTACTCATGCTCGTAGAGTCACTCTCACTCACTGATGTTGAGTTACTCATGCTCGTAGAGTCACTCTCACTTACTGATGTTGAGTTACTCATTGAAGTAGAATCGCTCTCACTTACTGACGTTGAGTTACTCATGCTCGTAGAGTCACTCTCACTCACTGATGTTGAGTTACTCATTGAAGTAGAGTCACTCTCACTTACTGATGTTGAGTTACTCATTGAAGTAGAATCGCTCTCACTCACTGACGTTGAGTTACTCATGCTCGTAGAGTCGCTCTCGCTTACTGACGTTGAGTTACTCATGCTCGTAGAGTCACTCTCACTCACTGATGTTGAGTTACTCATTGAAGTAGAATCACTCTCACTTACTGATGTTGAGTTACTCATGCTCGTAGAGTCGCTCTCGCTTACTGACGTTGAGTTACTCATGCTCGTAGAGTCACTTTCACTTACTGATGTTGAGTTACTCATTGAAGTAGAATCGCTCTCACTCACTGACGTTGAGTTACTCATGCTCGTAGAGTCGCTCTCACTCACTGATGTTGAGTTACTCATTGAAGTAGAGTCGCTCTCGCTTACTGACGTTGAGTTACTCATTGAAGTAGAGTCGCTCTCGCTTACTGACGTTGAGTTACTCATGCTCGTAGAGTCACTTTCACTTACTGACGTTGAGTTACTCATGCTCGTAGAGTCACTCTCACTCACTGATGTTGAGTTACTCAT
>NZ_JXCF01000201.1 GCF_000875895.1 Staphylococcus gallinarum | reverse complement strand
CTTGTAGCATGATATAAAATGTCACGCCAACAGGATGCCCTAGCTCCAAAATATGTAGTTGCTTATTTCGATCAATCGCGAAATGTAAGATTAAATTAAGCAAACTATTAAATAGAATAAATACAGACAAACTAATCATGATTGAAATACTTCCCGCAGGATTTAACTTCCAAGCTACAAAAGAATGTGTCTGGTCACCTTCAACATGCATAATGTCGCGATACGGAATGCGATATTCTACGAGCTCCAAACATAGCAAAATCAACATGACGAGTACGATTAAAACAATCATGCAAATCAATGCAATATAGTCGATGTCAATATTCGTTGCGTGTTGGCGAACTGTAGAACGTATAATGCTGAGCA
>NZ_JXCF01000200.1 GCF_000875895.1 Staphylococcus gallinarum | reverse complement strand
GTTTTTTTATTTGCATATTAATATAACACTAACAAAAGGCTTGGTCTATTCAGACTAAGTCTTTTTTTATTAGGCTGAATATTTTTTAGAATATTTATATTGCTGATAAGTGTTATAAAGGATTAACGCCTGCACTACTACTTGAGCAATTGATATTGCTAAATTAATCTTTTTCTTCTTACTCATTTTCTTCAACCCCCTTTGTTGCTTTATTCCAATTGCTTTATTTACATTGAGCCTC
>NZ_JXCF01000020.1 GCF_000875895.1 Staphylococcus gallinarum | reverse complement strand
TGATGTGCTCACTGATGTTGATGTACTTGCTGAATCACTCACTGATGTGCTCAACGACGTTGATGCACTTTCTGAATCAGATACTGAAGTGCTTAATGATGTACTTGCTGATTCTGAATCACTCACTGATGTGCTCAATGATGTTGACGCACTTTCTGAATCACTTACTGAAGTACTTAGTGATGTACTTGCTGATTCTGAATCGCTTACTGATGTACTTAGTGACGTACTTGCTGATTCTGAATCACTCACTGATGTGCTCAATGATGTTGATGCACTTTCTGATCCTGATACTGAAGTACTTAATGACGTTGATGCACTTTCTGATCCTGATACTGAAGTACTTAATGATGTACTTGCTGATTCTGAATCGCTCACTGATGTGCTCAATGATGTTGATGCACTTTCTGAATCTGATACTGATGTACTTAGTGATGTACTTGCACTTTCTGAATCGCTCACTGATGTGCTCAACGACGTTGATGCACTTTCTGAATCAGACACTGATGTACTCAATGATGTTGACGCGCTTTCTGAATCAGATACTGAAGTGCTTAATGATGTTGACGCACTTTCTGAGTCAGACACTGATGTACTTAGTGATGTACTTGCTGATTCTGAATCACTTACTGATGTGCTTAATGATGTGCTTGCACTTTCTGAGTCAGACACTGACGTGCTTAATGACGTGCTTGCTGATTCTGAATCACTTACTGATGTGCTTAGTGATGTGCTTGCACTTTCTGAGTCAGACACTGATGTACTCAATGATGTGCTTGCGCTTTCTGAGTCAGACACTGATGTACTTAATGATGTGCTTGCACTTTCTGAGTCAGATACTGATGTACTCAATGATGTGCTTGCACTTTCTGAATCACTTACTGACGTGCTCAACGACGTTGATGCACTTTCTGATCCTGATACTGAAGTACTTAATGATGTTGATGCACTTTCTGAGTCAGATACTGATGTACTCAATGATGTGCTTGCACTTTCTGAGTCACTTACTGACGTGCTCAATGATGTGCTTGCACTTTCTGAGTCAGATACTGATGTACTTAGTGACGTACTTGCTGATTCTGAATCACTTACTGATGTACTTAGTGACGTGCTTGCACTTTCTGAGTCAGATACTGAAGTACTTAGTGACGTACTTGCTGATTCTGAATCACTTACTGATGTACTTAGTGATGTACTTGCTGATTCTGAATCGCTCACTGATGTGCTCAACGACGTTGATGCACTTTCTGAATCAGATACTGATGTACTTAATGACGTGCTTGCACTTTCTGAATCACTTACTGATGTGCTCAACGACGTTGATGCACTTTCTGAATCTGATACTGATGTACTTAATGATGTACTTGCACTTTCTGAATCACTCACTGATGTGCTCAATGATGTTGATGCACTTTCTGAGTCAGATACTGAAGTACTTAGTGACGTGCTTACACTTTCTGAATCACTCACTGATGTGCTCAATGATGTACTTGCTGATTCTGAATCACTTACTGAAGTACTTAATGATGTTGATGCACTTTCTGAGTCAGATACTGATGTACTTAGTGATGTACTTGCACTTTCTGAATCACTTACTGATGTGCTCAATGATGTTGATACACTTTCTGAATCAGATACTGACGTGCTCAATGATGTTGATGCACTTTCTGAGTCACTTACTGATGTACTTAGTGATGTACTTGCTGATTCTGAGTCACTTACTGACGTGCTCAACGACGTTGATGCACTTTCTGAATCAGACACTGATGTGCTCAACGACGTTGATGCACTTTCTGATCCTGATACTGAAGTACTTAATGACGTGCTTGCACTTTCTGAATCACTTACTGAAGTGCTTAATGATGTTGACGCACTTTCTGAGTCAGACACTGATGTACTCAATGATGTTGACGCACTTTCTGAATCAGACACTGATGTGCTCAATGATGTTGATGCACTTTCTGAATCACTTACTGAAGTACTCAATGATGTACTTGCGCTTTCTGAGTCAGATACTGAAGTACTTAGTGATGTACTTGCTGATTCTGAATCGCTCACTGATGTGCTCAACGACGTTGATGCGCTTTCTGAATCAGACACTGATGTACTTAGTGATGTACTTGCACTTTCTGAATCACTTACTGAAGTACTTAATGACGTGCTTGCTGATTCTGAATCGCTCAATGATGTGCTTAATGATGTGCTTGCGCTTTCTGAATCACTTACTGAAGTACTCAATGATGTTGACGCGCTTTCTGAATCACTTACTGAAGTACTCAATGATGTACTTGCACTTTCTGAATCTGATACTGATGTACTTAGTGACGTACTTGCTGATTCTGAATCACTTACTGATGTGCTTAATGATGTTGACGCACTTTCTGAATCACTTACTGAAGTACTTAATGACGTGCTTGCTGATTCTGAATCGCTCACTGATGTACTCAATGATGTACTTGCTGACTCTGAGTCACTTACTGAAGTACTCAATGATGTGCTTGCGCTTTCTGAGTCAGATACTGAAGTACTTAGTGATGTACTTGCTGATTCTGAATCACTTACTGATGTGCTTAATGATGTTGACGCACTTTCTGAATCACTTACTGAAGTACTTAATGACGTGCTTGCTGATTCTGAATCGCTCAATGATGTGCTTAATGATGTGCTTGCGCTTTCTGAATCACTCACTGATGTACTTAATGACGTGCTTAATGACGTACTTGTACTTTCTGACTCACTTACTGACGTGCTTGCACTTGCCGATTCAGATGCTGATTCACTTAACGAATCGCTTATTGATGTCGATGTACTTTCTGACTCACTTAACGAATCACTTGTTGATGTTGATGTACTTGCTGATTCACTTAATGAATCACTTACTGATGTTGATGTACTTAATGAGTTACTAGTTGACGTGCTTGTTGATGCACTTAATGAGTTACTTGTCGATGTGCTTGTTGATGCACTTAATGAATTACTTGTCGATGTACTTGTTGATGCACTCAATGAATTACTTGTCGATGTGCTTGTTGATGCACTTAATGAGTTACTTGTCGATGTACTTGTTGATGCACTCAATGAATTACTTGTCGATGTGCTTGTTGATGCACTTAATGAGTTACTTGTTGATGTACTTAATGATGTACTTCTTGATGTTGATGTACTCAATGATGTACTAGTTGATGTGCTTGTTGATGTACTTTTAGACGTCGAAGCACTCAATGATGTACTTGTTGATGTTGATGTACTTGTGCTTGCACTTGCTGATGATACCGGATCAGTACCAGTAATAGTACCAGTGAAATAGTTATTTGATGTTGTTGTTGATGATGAAAATGGCGTGAATGTCCAAGTATAGTTACTGCCAGAACCAGTGATTGGTACTGTCCAAGTTGTAACTAGTCCTGCACCTTGTTTCGCATAATAACCATTCATCGCATAATCATTTGACCACGAATAACCACTACCAGTAGCAGTTATTGGTAGATTACCTGATGGAACTGCTGTTACCTCTGAACCATCATATTTATTAACAACATAGTTATAAGAGGTAGTAGGTGTCCCATAACCATCACCTAACGTAAACATTGGTGATGTACTTGTAGTTGTATTTTTAATTGAATAACTATTACTCATAGCAGTAGGTGCTTTTTCAACTGTTGATGTATTCGGATTATCGTAAGATACTGTATAAGTGAATGTCATGTTTTGACCATCACTTGTTACAACCAATTTGTAATAAATAGGTATGTTATATCTTGTGTCTGTTCCCGCACCTGTATACGTTTGTGTTTGTGATGTTGTTGCAGCTGCTGCAGCAAATGTAGATATACTTGTAGTAGCTAATCTACTTAATGTTCTTAGTTGTGTTGGTGCTGTGCTTGTCGATTCGGATGTTGATGTTGATAAAGTAATCGCATTTGATCCTAAATCTTCTGATGTACTTAGATTGCTTGTCTTACTGTCATCGCTTGTTGTTGATTTCTCTGAACTTGTACTTCCATCTTTATCAGATGTTGATGTCTCGCTCTTACTATCTGACTTTTCTGATGTTGATGTTTCGCTATCACTATCTGATTTGTCTGATGTTGATGTTTCACTTTTACTATCTGACTTTTCTGATGTTGATGTCTCACTATCACTATCTGATTTGTCTGATGTTGATGTCTCGCTCTTACTATCTGATTCTTCTGATGTTGATGTCTCACTATCACTATCTGATTTGTCTGATGTTGATGTCTCGCTCTTACTATCTGATTCTTCTGATGTTGATGTTTCGCTTTCGCTATCTGATTCTTCTGATGTTGATGTTTCACTTTCGCTATCTACTTTTTCTGATGTTGATGCTTCGCTTTCACTTGTTTCTGATTTGCTAATTGCTGTTGATGTTTGATTACCTACTGTTTCACTTTGTGATGATAGTTCTGAAGTGACTGGTAATTCTGAAGCAGCTAATGCTTGTTGATTATGTAACATGTTAGCTGCAAATGCTCCACCTAATATGCCTGTGGTTTTTAATGTATTTCTTTTTACTGAGTCCCCAAATGTGCGTTTTGTTTCTTCTTGCGCTTTTTCAGTGCTCTTGCTAAAAATTGGTAATCCAAGTATCCCTAGTAGTTTAATCTCTTTTATGCCGGCTTTAACCCAATTTTTACCTGATTTGTAAAGTTTTACACGCGCTTTTTCTTCATTAAAACTCCGCTTAAACTCTCTTTCTCTCTTTGACATGATCTTCCTCTTTTCATTTTTTCTCCCAAAAACTCTAACTTTTTAAATTTCTCTAACTGTTTAAAAAAGCTCTATGATAGTACTCAAGATGTATTAACTATAAAAAGATTATGCACTATTGAATTATTTTTTTCAACTATGAAATACATTAAGATTGTATAAATTTATATTTATTTAGGTTAATGTTATAAAAAACATACACTAGTGAAATATATGACACAATATTGTAATTTTAAACTCAAAAAAAGACACACTTATTAATAAAAAGTGTGTCTCAATGTATATTATTTTTTTGTTGTGTCTTCCCCGAAATATTTGTTAGACAGTTTTTTTAATTCTCCATTATCTTTTAATGCTTTAATTCCTTTATCTATATCTTTCTTTTTGTCCTTATTATCTTTTTTAAATGGGAAACTTGTTGCTTCTACATTAATTGGCTTACCTACAAATTTTATTTTTTTATCTTTTTTATTCTTTTCAGCTGATAATACTGAGCTTGAATTGATGTAGCCATCGATACGTTGATTATCTAGATCCAACATGGCACTCTCACGATTTTCGTATGTTTTTGTTGATATTCCGTAATTATTTTTCTTATTAAACGCTTCAAGTGCTTCTGTGTGATTAGATCCCATGACTCCTGCTACCTTTTTACCTTTTAAATCTGAAAAATCGTTAATTTCTTTATTATTGAGAGAAGTGACAATTTGGCTTCCAATGTATGAATATGGATTAGAAAATTGATATTTTTCTTTTCGTTCATCTGTTACAGCAACTGCGTTAGCTACGGAATCGACTCGACCTGAATCTAACTGCCCCATAATTCCTGAAAAGTCTGCTTTCACCCATTTTACTTTATAACCTTCTTTTTTAGCTGCTTTTTCGAAAACTTCTATATCATAGCCTACTAGCTTTCCATCTTTTTCATAAGAATTCGGGTAACTTTGTCCAGTTGTTCCAACTACGATTGTCCCTTTTTTGTTATCTGAAGAACAACCTGCTAATATAAATAGTCCCACCAACGTGAGTACTATAAGTTTTTTCATATTAATATCCTCCTGTCACAATATATGTGATTAATTCATCTGTATCAGTTACGTTGAATAAGTTTTGTATGTTACGTGCATGTTTTGTCGAAAATGTTGATAATTTTCCTACTAATTCTTCTGTTGATAATGGATTATTCGGGCTACCTTTAGGTGCATCCACGCGTTCTCGTAAAGTCTCACCTGATTTAGTTTTAATTTCTACAATTGTATATCTACCTTTTGGCAATGCATTTGTTTTTGGGATAATTTCATCATTATAATTTCGATGTACTTTAGTCATTAGTTTTTGAATGTTTGAGTCTATATTATTTTCAAAAAAATCTTCCATTGTAAGTCGATTATTAATAAGCAATGTAGCAATAACATATTCGACGCTAAATCGGCCTTCTAGTCCGTTAATCGGTCTGGTGTATTTCAATGCTGCATCACCTTGACTAGGAAATGTAACGTTAATTTGTTCTATATTATCTATTTCAATATTGAATTTACTTTGTAGTGCCATAACAGCATCAATAGCATGATAATTGGCTGAACAACATGGGTATTTTTTAAACCATAATCCTGGATTAACAATTGCCCAAGGTTCTGTATCAGTTCTCATTATATTGTCAGGCATATAAAATAATTCACTATAGGTTTCGAACAATGCCGGTAACATATCTTTGTGACCAGTTATTATTTTTGATTCACTATATTTTACTGCCATATATGCTTTTTGTGCTGCCAACCCAATATGTAAAGGTTTAACATCAGTGCCAAATTGAGCACGTAGCCCACTCATTTCTGAGATAGCAATACCAATTGCATTAGCAATCGTTTCAATATCTAAATTCAGGTAATGAGCACTTGCAACGGTTGCACCGATTATCCCAATTGTCGATGAACTATGCCAACCACTTTCATAATGGTTCTTTCCAATCGTGCGACCAATACGTGCAGTCACTTCAACACCTATAATATAACTGTCAAGAAAGTGTCTATAACTCTGTTTATTTTGATTTGAAACTGCTATAAGTGTCGGGATAATAACTGATGTTGCATGTCCTCTAACATCAGAATGTACATCGTCGTAATCTAAATAATGTAATAAATAGCCATTGACTAAGGCAGCGTCTCTTGGTTTTAACATTTGCTCATAGGCCATGATAGGACTTTGTCCATCGCCTTGTTCTTTACTAAGCAATTGTATTAACTGATTAATTGCCTCATTATTTTTCGTGGCATATGCTGTAGCAATACAGTCTATCAATCCTTTTTGGGCGGCATAATATTCTGTTTCACCTATTTTATCTACAGACCCAATGATACTCTGGATAAAACGATACGTATCATTTACGATTATACGCTCACCTCAATTCTATTTAACGGTATATTCTTTATTAATAAATTCGGCAGTTCTCTCCTGTCTTGGATTATTAAAAATTTGTTCAGGGCTACCACTTTCTACAATAAATCCGTCTTCCATAAATATAACTTTGTCTGCGATATCCTCTGCAAAGGACATTTCATGTGTAACTATAATTAATGTTTTATTTAATTTAGCTACAGATTTGATGACGTTTAATACGCCTGTTACTAATTCAGGATCGAGTGCTGATGTGGGTTCATCAAATAATAACAGTGGTGTATCAAGGGCTAATGCTCTAGCAATTCCAACACGTTGTTGCTGTCCTCCTGATAATGTTGCTGGATACTTATGTTTAAATTCCGATAATCCTACTTGTTCTAGATAATCATTTGCACGCTGTTGAATTGAGTTGTTATCTAAATGTTTATTTGTCTTTAAACCAATCGTGACATTTTGAAGTACAGTTTTATTTTTAAATAAATTATAATGTTGAAAAACCATTGCTGATTGTTTAATGAGTTGTTGTTTTTGTTTGTTTTTTACTTGCTCTACTTGTACATCAATATGATTAATAGAAATTGAGCCGCCATCTGGTTGCTCTAACCAATTCAAACATCTTAATAATGTAGATTTACCAGAACCAGAAGGGCCAATAATTGTTAATACTTCACCTTGATTCAATTCAAAATTAATATCTTTCAATACATCAGTTTGTCCAAAAGACTTCCTCAAATGATCTACTTTAATCATTTGTGACACCTCACTTTTCATATGGTTTATTCACACGTTTTTCTAATAGATTTTGCAGATAACTAAATATTATTGTTATTAACCAGTAAACAATGGCTACTGCTAAAAAGGTTTCTAAGAATTTATATGAAGCTGAAGCTAAGAGTTTACTTTTGGCAAATATTTCTGTAACACCTAATGTGAATACTAATGAGGTTTCTTTAATTAAACCGACAAAAATATTTCCTGTGGCAGGTATCGCATTTTTTGTAGCTTGAGGTAATACAATCGAGAAATATGTGCGTGCTTTACTCATGCCTATTGAATGCGCTGCCTCAAATTGTCCTTTATCTACAGAGGATATTGCCGCTCTAAATATTTCAGCTAAGTAGGCTGAATTTTTAACGCTTAAGCCTATAATGGCAGCAGTTAGTGCATCAATAACTTTCATATCTGGTATCAATTGTGGCAAGCCATAATAGATTAGAAAGAGTTGTACCAAACTTGGAATCGACCGGAAGAATGATATATATAATAAAGCCAATTGTTTTATAACTGGAATATTGGCTTTTAGAATCAGTGCTAATACTAGTCCTCCAACAATTGATATGACTAATGATATTAATGCTAAATATAATGTGATTGGTAAAAATGGAAGTATTTTAGGAAAGCTTTCTAAAAAATATATCGGATCAAAATCCAATTGATTCATCCTCCTTATATGTAATTTCAGTAAATTGCTGTTTTAAAATTGCTTCACCTACAAATAACGATTCGTCTAATACTTTGATTAAGTATTGGGTAATGTGACCTTTTCCTAGATTTGTGCTACCAAATTTTTGATAACCTCTTCGTTCATACATTTCAACAAGCCATGGATGATTGCTTGCCGTTCCTAAAGTGACAGCGGAAGAATGAAAATTTTGTTTGATGACTTGTTTTTCTATATATTCGAGCAAAGTTTTACTGATTCCTTGACCTTTATAATCTGGACTTGTAGCAAGCCACCAAATATGAGGAAAGTTATATGGACCTGGATTATGACTCCAGGGCATTCTTAAAGATATTGTTCCTATTAATTTGTTATCAACTTCATATACATAACAAATATTTTGTTTAATATTATTGCTAACTTTTTCAATCGTTGGATGTGCTGATTCAAAATGAATACCTAAATCTCTAATAGGCTTATACGCAGCATACATCAACGTAACAATCGAATTTATATCTTCAGTAGTTGCTCTACGTATAATCGACATAAATTTGAGCCTCCTTAATTATTTTTCAGTCCAAATTTTTCTCTCAGCGTCCCCGTTTTATATGTTTTTTGAACTAAATTTCTATCCTGTAAAATAGGTATAACTTGTTCAACAAACTTTTCAAATTGTGTGGGTAACAACGGTGGCATAATATTAAACCCATCTGCCGCTTTATTTACGAACCAGTCTTCCATTTTATCTGCAATTTGCTCTGCTGTTCCTATGACAATGTGATGTCCTCTTGATCCAGCAACTTGTTTCATCACTTGTTCTAAGGTTAAATCATTAGCTTTGGCTTCTTTTAATATTACTTCGAATCTACTTTGAACCCCATTCCCTATTTCAAAGTCAATATCAGCAAATGGCGTAGATAAATCGTATTGTGCCAAATCGATTTCACCTAGATAAGGCGACAGAATTTTCAACCCAATTTCTGGTAAGATTAGATCCTGTAACTGTTGATAATTTTGGTGAGCTTCTGATTCTGTGTCACCTATTACTGGAAACAATCCTGGCATAATTGATATTTGATTTTCTGTTTTATCGTAACGAAGCGCTTTGGCTTTAATATTTTCATAAAATTGCTGTGAATCTTTTAAATTACTTTGCGCAGTAAAGACAACGTCAGCAACTTTGGCTGCTAATTCTGTTCCTGTTGCTGAAGAACCTGCCTGAATCAATAGTGGTCTAACTTGTGGAGAGCGTTCAATATTTAGCGGGCCCCTAACTTTAAAATGCTTTCCGACATAATTAATGGTATGTAACTTGGAAGGATCAATAAATACACCATCTTCTTTGTTGCGTTTAAATGTATCTGATTCCCATGAACGCCATAACTGATTTGTTACATCAACAAATTCCTCGGCGCGTTCGTATCGCAACTCATGCTCCATATGCTTTGTTCCATTAAAATTTTCGGCAGTGCTATTAATTGATGAAGTCACAATATTCCATGCTGCTCGACCACCACTAATATGATCTAAAGAGCTGAAGCTACGTGCTAAATGAAATGGCTCTTCATATGTAGTAGATGCCGTGCTAGCTAATCCTATTTGTTGCGTTTCTCTTGCTAATACACTCAATAAAGTTAATGGCTCAAATCTACTCAAAATATTTGGATGTGAGGTTTCTGAAACGAATAAACTATCAGCTAAAAATAGTAAGTCAAACTTTCCTTTTTCCGCTGTTTTGGCGACCTTTATTAAATGTTCTAAATCCATTGGACCAGTTTCTGAGGCTTGTGGATGTCTCCAACTAGCAACATGATGTCCATATCCTGCTAAAAATAATCCCAATTTCATATATCTATTTTCCATTATTACACCTACTTTTATTAAATCCCGATTGGACTACTAAGAGTTAAAGATATCACTGCACATTTTAATTGTCAATTTTAATTTTTATCAATATAAATTTATATCTTTTACATTCATTTTAAAAATTGTTCAACTAAATTTATTATAATTTTTAATTACAACGGTGTTATATAGCGTTAATTTTTTAAGCATAAAAAAACTGCACCTTTGCATAAAAGGTACAGTAGATGTAGTCATGTTTATTATAGAAAAATACTGATTGCAGAATATAGTAGTAGTAAGGACATCACAATTTTAAAGGGACGGTCGAATTGCTCTATATAATTTTTTAAATAGCTTCCTAAAAAGCCCCATGCTAATAAGCAAATCCAGCCTATAAACACGGTAATGATCATATATAAATATAATATTGTGGAATCATTTGCTATCGGTAAAATAAATGCTCCTATTAATGTAGTAAAAAATAATAGCGACTTCGTATTTAAAACTTGTAGAAGGAATCCTGATTTAAATGATTGGTAGGTATGTTTATTCATATTTTCTTTGCTAGATTGATAGGTTTTGTATGCTAGGTAAATTAAATAGATAAATCCTAGATATTGTAGGATAACTTCAATTTTCATTATCATATTTTCAAATACAAATAATAGGCATAAAGCAAGTACTGCTAAAAATAAAAATCCTGTTAAAATTCCCCAAATAAATTGCTTAGCCCCTTTTATACCATATGCTTTAGCTGAGTCTAATATATATAAATTGCTCGGCCCTGGTGTAATAGATGTTACAAATACATATATTAAAAATGCAGTCATATTCATCACCTCTAATGAAATTTTATGACTGCTATATTAATAAGTAAAATTAATGTTATCATTATGTCATAAATAAAATTTATAGGTGAAATAATGAACATTAAACAACTAACGATTTTAAAAACTTTATTAGCCACTCGAAGTTACACCGATACTGCTCGTACTCTAAATTACACGCAGTCTAACATTTCTCAGCAAATCCAACAGCTAGAAACAGAATTACAAAATAATTTATTTACGCATAAAAACAAACAGCTTGTCCCTACTGATTTTTTAATACAATTATTACCTTTAATCAATAATTATATAGCAACACATGAGGAAATATTAAATATCTCTAATCAAAATGTTAATAAAGGAACTTTAAAAATTGCTGCTCCTGAATCTATTATGACAACTGGACTGAGCGATGTGATTAAATCATTCATTGCAAAATATCCAGAAATAGAACTCGACATATTTAATAACTCTTGTAGCCATAATCAAAATTTATTAATGAATAGTGAAGTGGATATTGCGTTTGTAGTAAATGAAAAAATTAGTAATAAATATATTCATACACGCAAATTATCTACTGAGCAGTTGGTTCTCGTTGCGCATCCTGAAGCACCTGACACTTTACCAGAATTATTGCATCATACTATATACAATCATTTTGTAATAAATGAAAGGGATAGCACCTATCGAGTAGCGTTTGAGTCATTTATTGATTCACATAATATTGAAATAAAGAAGACAACTGAGTTGTGGAGTATTCATACAATTAAAACATTCCTATTAGATAACATTGGCTTTAGTGTATTACCCTACAGAACAGTTGCCACAGAATTACAAAATCAGCAACTTAAAATAATCTCCCCAGTTTATAGCGAATTACCAAGTTTTTACACCTTTGCATTAACTAAGAAAATGGGATGGGATAACCCGCTAATCAAATTGTTTCTACAAGAAATGAACTTATTTACAAAAAACTAACTAGCAATACAAAAGCCCACTCTATCATTAAAATAGAATGGGCTTTATGTAGGAAGTATTACCAGTACATAAATTTACTGAAGATTGTATACCGACAACGTTCAAACTAGACATTTTTTGGGATTACAATATGATCAATAAAACTTGGCGTTGTTTTATTGAAAGCTATCTTACACACCTGTTACACCTTACAGACCTAATGCAGCTACTAAATCAACGATTGGTTTTAATAATCCAGATAACATATAATCACTCCTCTTGTTTGAAGCATAATGTAATTCTATTATAGTTTTCAGAAAATTAAAAATTTGTGTAAATAGTTATTACATACTGAGTAATATAACCTTACAATTAATTAATATTTTTATTATAATTACACATTTAATCGTTGATTTAACGGCATTCCATTAGAATATTATCGTGTAATACTCTCTTTATCATATCGATAATATTCTGCTTCATTTTCATCAATTCTTTGCTCAAAATCCTTATATAAGAAAATATTTTTTTCATTTTTTATAACTTTATACTCCAAACTTTTAGCAAATGCTGCGATATTTACAAATTCTTGTCCTTCTATTATTCTTGAGTATTTATTGTTTACTTCAATATTAAATATATATTGAGTAATTTCAGTTAAAAGGAAAAATTCATTATCAATAATCTTAGTCTGGGATTTAAATAAAGGTAGTTCGACTTTATTTAAATATACTTGAAACGGTGAGACTTCTAATCGCTCTATTGGAGTTTCTTGTGAACTAACGTATTTATCATTTTTCCCAATCACTACACCTTCTCGCGTATCATCGGTTCCACCTCTAACTAATCCTTTTTCAAGATCAAATTGCAACCCATGTACATCACCAATATAATCTTCAGGTGTTAATTCAAAAGCATGACCTTTGGCAATTAATTTAAGTATTGTACTTTGTTTAAACTGGCGTTCCCATTCTATTCTGGATGGGTTACTTGTATAGATACGCGGCTCTTCAATTGCTTGTTGGATTGTCATATCAAAGTCAATCACATTAACTAATGTTTGGACAACACTAGCAATTATACTGATTGCACCTGGTGCACCGACTTCTAATACCGGGTGCCCATCTTTAGTAACAATTGTAGGAGACATATTACTTAAAGAACGTTTATTTGCTTCAATTTCATTAATTCCACCTTCAACTACATCAAAGCCATCTATTGTTGTGTTTAATAGAATACCGTATCCAGGTATCGTCATACCTGAACCATAGATCATTCCTATTGAAGTAGTAAATGACGCAATATTTCCATCTTTATCTGTAACTGAAAAATGTGTAGTTTCAGTATGTTTTTCGTCTATATCAGTATGTGATTCAACAGAAGGAATTGCACTACCCGGTCCAATTTCAAAATTAGCATGATTCGTGTGAATGAGTTTACTGCGTTCTTTCAAGTATGTTTCATCAATTAATGCTTCAACTGGAATATCGTAAAAGCTTTCATCTGCTAAAAATGATGCTCTATCACTATATGCAATATGCATACTTTCAATCAAATGATGTAAATAATCTGTTGAACGTGGTCCCATAGCGCTTATATCAAATTGCTCCAACAACTTTAATATTTGAATAACTGTAATTCCACCAGAACTAGAAGGACCCATTCCATATATATCATATCCACGATAGTTAGATGTGACTGGTTCTTTAATTTGAATTTGATATTCCAATAAATCTTTCTTAGTAATCGTTCCACCATTTTCATGTACGATATCTACTAATTTATCAGCAATTTCACTGGTATAAAAAGCCTCAAAACCTTGATCTCTAATAATTCGAAATGTTTTAGCTATATCAGGAAATGTTATCCAATCATCTTTATGAAAATAATCTCCTTCATTATTAGTATAAACACGATGTGTTTCCTTGAATTTATTTATACGCTCAATCTGATGTTTGGAATACTTTTCAGTTGCCCAATTCGCCTTATGTCCTTTTTCTGCTTGTTCTATTGCAGGATTTATTAGTTCTGAAAGTGTTAAATTACTATAGTTTTTCTGTAGATGTTCAAATAATCTAGGGATTGCTGGTATAGCTACAGTTTTTCCATGTGTACTTAAATCAAAAAAACTTTTATGGTTACCCTTGTCATCTAAATAGAAATGTCGATCAATATTTTGAGGTGCAGTTTCTCTAGCATCAAACGCTTTTACTTTTTTAGTTTTATTATCAAAATAAAGTAAATAACCGCCTCCACCAATTCCAGAAGTAAATGGTTCTACGACATTTAATGAGAGTTGCATTGCAATAACAGCATCTATTGCATTGCCACCTTTATCCAGAATTTGTCTTCCTACATCTGCAGCTAATGGGTGAGAAATTGATATCAAACCTTCATCACTTGTTACACCTTCATCTATCACTTTATTATTTACATTCAATTAAAGTTCCTCCTATATTAGCAGAAAAGGTCGAACTCCAAAGCTAACATGAGATATTTTCAAATTATCAAATGAAATAAAATTATTATTCCATATTATCTCCTAATGTTAATATGCTTATAAGTTCGACCTATAACATACTTAATGCTATTTTTTATTCATTTCTTGCTCTACTATGTTTAAATCTTGATGTTGCTTATTCCCTGTATCTAGTAATGGGGTTACTGGTGAAGCAATTCTAAATTTATCCCCTCTATAAAACTTAATAAATTGATCTTGATTAATCGCATAGACTACCGCTCGTCTTAATGAGGCATTATCTTTAAATATGCCATTCTTACTATTTATCATTAAAAATACTGATTTACGACCATTTTTTCTAACGATACTTAAATCTTTATCAGATTTAATTAAATCAAAGTTTTTTTGATCTACATCAGTAACCATATCTATAGAGTGATTTCTAACTTCTGATACCGTGTTATCAGGGTCATCATTAAACTTCATCGTAATATGCTTAATTTTTGCAGGTCCGTATTCACTTTTTTCAGTTTCATTAAACCCTGGATTACGCATTAATGAAGCTTGATAGCTGTTCTTCTTAGTCATGATATAGGGTCCACTAGCATATAACTGATTATCCAAATGATCTTTTGATGGAATCGCACTTGCGTCACCATAATCAGGTGAATTTTTATCATTATTTATTTGGGTAACATATTTTTTAGACAAAATACCTGCTGAAGAATGTGTTAGATAGCTCACTTCTTTAGGCATAGGTTGATCTGTAGATATCTTAACAATCTGATAGTCACCTTTTTTGTTATTTACTTTATTACCATTTGTAACCAACGATTTAACTCCATGTTTTTTAATCAATTTATCATAGATTGACTTACCATCTTTACTATTAACATTTTTCAATTGATTCATATCTGTAGTTGATAATTTTTCAACATTTTTAATATGTTGATGCATATTATAAGTGTTATTATCTGGTACTGAATGCTTGTCTCTTGCCCTATCTAAAGAAAATTTCACATCGTCTGCAGTAACTCTTTCAGTTGTTTTCTTCGCTATACCTTTTTCAACCTTTGCAAAATAATCATCATCTCTTAACAAGAAATAAAATTCATCATTGGATTTAGCAACTGCATAATCTTTACTTAAGGAACCATCCGTTGTAATTTGATCATTGTCATTTAATGTTAGCAGTCGAGTATACATATTCATATCTATACCATAGACAGAAGGTGCAATTGACCGTATTGGGTCTAAGGACTGAAGCTCACCATCTTCTTGTGTCATTACAAGAGGTCGTGTATCTCTATTATTTTTGTTATTATAATCAAATTGTTGCCAAATTAATGCACGAGAGTTTGGTAAACCTACGCTTTTTGGAGATAATACTTTATTATCGTAAACTAGATTTTTCTTAGCACCATATAAAGGTGCCATATATCCTTGTTTAAAAATGACTTCATTCTCTAGTTTTTTATATGTCTCTTTTGCTTTATTTTTATCCTCTTTGCTAGCATCATTTATCATTTTATCTACATTAGCATCTTTAATTAAACTATTTGATCCTTCTGAACTAAATAACGAACTCATTGAGTAATTTGGATCACCAAATACTGTAGTCCAATCATCAATTTCAATATCATAGTTTCCCGCTTCACGTTGCGTTCTATAACTACCATAATCAGGTTGAATATTCATCTTTACGTTAAATCCAGCTGTTTCAAGTTGATCTTTAACTATATTCATATCATTTTCATAACTAGCCTGACCTAAAAATTTTATAGTAGGTTTTTCTCCCTTAACATTTACATGTTGTTTAGAATCCTTTAATTCTGATTTAGTAGGTATACTACAACCACTTAATATCATCATTAAAGCAACCATGGAAATACCAATGATTTTTTTCACATTCAGCCCTCCTATTCTATTGAATTTTTGGATCAAGTGCATCGCGTACCGCGTCGCCAATAAAGTTAAAGGCAAGCACAAGCAACATAATACATAACCCAGGAAATATTGCTAAGTTACTATGTGTTTCAAGATAGTTACTTCCGGTCCTTAGGATATTTCCCCACTCTGGTACTTCTGGCGAAACACCTAGACCTAAGAAACTTAAACTACTTGTCGTCAAAACAACTACACCTATATTCAATGAAAACCTAACAATCATTGGTGATAATGAATTCGGTAATATATAACTCCATAATATACGCGGTGTAGTTTCACCTGTAATCCTAGCAGCATCAACATATTCCATTCGTTTCACTTCTAATACATTTGCCCTCATTGTTCTAGCAAAGGAAGGAATATTACCTATACTAAGTGCAATGATTAAATTGGTTGTACTTGCACCAAATGAAGCGATAATAGCCACTGCTAAAAGTAAAGATGGAATCGCAAACACTACATCTAATATTCTCATGACAAGATTGTCTATTTTCACAAAGTATCCCGCTAGCATTCCTAAAATCATGCCGAGTATGACTGAAATTACAACTGAAATAATAGAAATGAAGAAAGTTAATTTTGTGCCTACAACTATTCTTGTAAATAAATCTCTACCAAAATCATCAGTCCCAAATGGATGCACAAGACTAGGATTTTTTAATAAGTCATCAAATTGATTTTGTGTCGCCAAAGTAGTATCAAATAAGTATTTCGACATCACTGAAATAGTAAGTAAAAACACTAATATTACTACACTTATGCTAGCAATTTTATTTGATTTTATTTTAATTATGAAAGATTCCCAACCATTATAAATGCCTAATTCCGAAGTTTTTTTATAACGTAAAATACTAATAAACATTAACAAAGTAAATAAATTACCAGTAGCAGTTAAGATAATTAAAATGCTATATCCTATGTATCTTAATGCCTTTTGTTTATACCACAAATCTACTCCAAAACCTAAAAACGCAACCACTATCGTTAATAAAATTAATATAAACTGAGTTATATAAAATGAATCTACTACATAACCTTTAAACAAATTGATACATGCAGTAAATATCACCAAAATGTATGTCAATATAGCACATACTGAAAATATCAATAATGATGGGATCATATATCTCTGTTGAGTCATACAGTTACTCCTTTTCTTTAATTTCACTACGTAATTTTGGGTCAATCACAGCATAGAAAATATCAATAATAAGGTTTACTAGTGAGATAACTATTGAAATATAAACTACGCCACCCATAACAGCAGGAATATCTGGAACCAGTTGTTTTTGAACGATATATCTACCTATACCATTAATATTAAAAACCTGTTCAGTAACAGCTGAGCCACCAAGTAATTCAGCAACAAGCAAACCAATCAATGTAATAATGGGTATAAGTGCATTTTTCAAAATATGTCTGACTACGACTTGGTTTGTCGATAAACCTTTGGCATAGGCTGTCATAACATAATCGTTTCTCATAACTTCTAACACAGAGGAACGCGTCATTCTGGTAATGGAAGCAGCTATCGCCGTACCAATAACTAGTGTTGGTAAGATTAATGAAAAAGGGTTATCTGGCATATACGATGGTGGTAGTATATTAAGTTTTAACGAGAAAGCTAATATAAATAATAAACCCTGCCAAAAATTCGGAATAGATAAACCAATTAATGCAATTGTCATTAAGATAACATCAATCCAGCTATTACGTTTTAGTGCGCTCACCACACCTATTGGTATAGCAATCATTATTGCAATTAGTAAGGCAATTAATGTTAACAATAATGTAATTGGAATTCTTTGTGCTACTGCATGCGTAACTACTTCATTACCTTTATAAGTAGTTCCTAGGTCAAAAGTAAACACACCTTTAATCGCATCCCATAATTGAAGTAAATATGGACTATTTAAATTATGTGCCTCGTTAAATTGTTTAATTTGATCTTTAGTCGCATCCGGTCCTAATATGCTATATGCAGCGTCCATAGGTGATAAATACAAAATTGTAAATACGACCGTTATGACTCCTATGATAACCACAATTGCCATAATTATTCTCTCAAATATATATCTAACCATAGGATTCAAATAAAAGCTGAGAACAATAAAAAGTGGGAATGCTAAAATAACTTTAAATATGAGATGATTATTAAACAGTAGTTGTTTATAAAATGAAGTAAAGTCATTCGTTACCTGTTCATCATCGTAACGATTCCTTCTATTATAAATATGCTGAGCTTCTTTAAATAGTTGTTGCTTTGTCTTGTGTTCTTTTAGATATAAATACTTTTGTTGCAATGCGTGGGCAATTTTTTCAACCACCAAATTCTGTTGTAAGTCTTCACTATTATTACCAGAAATCAAATATTTTATAATAGCATATATAAAAATGGGTAAGCTTAATATTGAAAATAAAATACGATAAAACAGTTGATTATACAATGAGTTGAATGCCTGACTATATCGATAGATAAATATCCCTCCTTGTAAGTTATACTCGAGTAGATTAGTATGATATATAAAGTATAGATTAAAAACATATATTTGTGAATAGGGAGGACTGCCACATGCCACCATTATTAGAAGTTAAAAACTTAGGTGTGACGTTCAATCAAGGCAATAATTCAATTAACGCAGTCAAAAATGTAAGTTTCAAATTAGATAAGAAAAAAATATTGGGAATAGTTGGGGAATCTGGTTCTGGTAAAAGTATTACTGCTAAATCAATCATGGGTCTACTGCCAGATTCTCCCGCTCCTGTCATATCTGGAGAGATTTCGTTTAATAGCCAAAACCTAACTCAATTTAATAGTAAAGCCTTTCAAAAAATTCGGGGTAAAGATATTGCGATGATTTTCCAAGATCCTATATCATCACTCAATCCTAGAACTACAATCGGAAAACAAATTACCGAGGTCATACTTCAACATAAAAAAATAAATAAGCGACAGGCAAAAGCAATGGCGTTAGATATTTTACAAAAAGTTGGTATACAGGACATAGAACGTAATTTTAACGCGTATCCTTATGAATTTTCTGGTGGTATGCGTCAACGTGTAATGATTGCTATGGCACTTGTTCTAGAACCTCAAATTTTAATTGCAGATGAGCCAACGACAGCCTTAGATGTTAGCACTCAAAATCAATTATTAGAATTAATGAAAGATTTATATGATTATATAGATACTTCTATAATTTTTATTACACACGATTTAGGTGTCGTTTATCAATTTTGCGATGAAATGATCGTTATGAAGCAAGGTGAAGTAGTAGAATCAGGTTCTGTAAGCAGTGTTTTTAATAATCCAACATCAGCATATACACAGAAACTTATAAATTCAGTACCGAATTTACTTGCTCCCAAAACTCCAAGACAAATTAGCGATGAAATTATTCTAAAATTTGAAGATGTCAGTGTAGAATATCCAATAGGAATTAATGATACCTTTAAAGCTGTTAAGCACATTGACTTAGAAATTAAAAAAGGTGAATCATTAGGTATCGTTGGTGAATCTGGATCAGGAAAGTCGTCATTGGCAAAGACTGTAGTAGGACTTAATTCTGTTTCAGACGGCTATGTTTGGTATAAGGATATTCCATTGAGTTTATTCAATTCTAAAGAAATGCAACCATTACGAAAAGATATACAAATGATTTTCCAGGATCCATTTGCTTCGATAAATCCTAGATTTAAAGTAATCGATATAATCGGACGTCCTTTGAAAATTCATAATTTAGTGACAAATGAACACCATTTAAAAGAACGCGTAAAAGAACTTCTGCTAAAGGTTGGTTTAGACGAAGCATTTCTATATCGTTTCCCTCATGAACTATCAGGTGGGCAACGACAGAGAGTGAGTATTGCTCGTGCAATTGCTATTAATCCGAAAATAATCGTCTGTGATGAAGCTGTATCAGCATTAGATGTTTCCGTTCAAAAAGAAATTATTCAGTTACTTAAAAGTATTCAAGATGAAATGGAAATTACTTATATATTTATTACACATGATATGGGTGTGATAAAGGAAATGTGTGATCGTATTGCAGTAATGCAAAATGGTACTATTGTAGAACTTAATGATGCAGAAAGTATCATTGAACATCCACAAGCCCCATACACTCAAAAATTAATATCTGAAGTTCCAACCATTCCTAATTAATTTAAATAATGCTACTTACAAGACGCATACTGTATGAAATTATGATGTTTACTTGGAATTAGTGTCTTCACTTACTAATATTATTGGCAAAATAAACCTATATAAAAAAACACATTCATTCCACCAAGACAATTTCATATCACACGATATAGCCACCTTCATTTTCTATAATTTTATTATACAATTTTATTGATATATTTTAATATAATGATATAATAAAACTCACAAAACGTAGAGAGAGGAGGACTGTGGATGGATTTCATCATGAATTTCTTTGGTTTTAGATATTATTAATCAATCATTTTTAATGACAATAATCAAAAGAGAGCTCATCCAAATGGATGAGCTCTCTTTTTTTAATATATATTTATGACCTTATTCTATAGTTTCACAAATTAATTACACTATTTTCTAAGTCGTTAATTTACACTTATTTCTCTAAACTATCTTCAATTTTCTTGATTTCTTTTTTAGATAAATCTACAGGATATTCTCCATCCTTTGTATCTTTTTTAAGTGCTTGTTGTGCTTCTTTTGAATGATATAGTTTAATGATTTTTTTGTATGTTTTATCATTTTGCTTGTCATCTTTTGTAGCAATGACATTGATATATGGTTTTACTGCATCATTTTTTGAGTCTTCAGTATATATAGGGTCCTTTTTCGGATCTAAACCTGCTTTAGTCGCTACCCCATTATTAATAACTGATAAATCAACATCTGACAAAGCTCTAGCTGTTTGTTGTGCATCTACTGCTTTAATTTTTAGATTTTTAGGATTTGATTTAATATCTTTAATTGATCCACTTAATCCGAAGTTTTTATCTAATTTAATTAATCCTGCAGCTTCTAATAATTTCAATGAACGTGCTTGGTTAGAGACATCATTTGGCACGATGACTTTGGCTCCATTTTTTACTTTTTTAATATCTTTAATATCATCTGAGTAAATACCTAATGGGGCCAATACTGTTGTACTAACTGCTGAAATATCGGCATCTTTGTGAGCCTTTTTATATTCATTTAAAAATGCAAAGTGTTGAAAGGCATTCATATCAATATCCCCATCACTTAATGCCTTGTTTGGTACGTTATAATCTGAAAATTGTTTAATTTCTAAGTCAATGTCTTCGTCTTTCGCTAATTCTTTTACTTTTTCCCATGCTTTAGTGTCATTTGATGCTACTCCGACGGTAACCTTTTCTTTTCCACCAGAACACGCTGCTAATATAAATAATACTGAAACAATTAAGACTAATAACTTTTTCATTACTAATAAATCCCCCTCATTAATTTCGTCTAATTTTTTTAGATAAGTAATTTCCAAGTGTTTGTATAATTTGTACAATAATCACTAATACAACGACTGTAATGATAATGACTAATGTATCAAAGCGTTGATAACCGTATACAAGCGCTAAATCACCTATACCACCGCCACCAACAGCACCGGCCATCGCGGTAGCTCCAACTAATCCAATAATGGCAGTTGTAATCGCTAATACTAGTGAGCCCAATGCTTCTGGTAATAAGAAGTGCCAAATAATTTGAACAGGTGATGCACCCATTGCTTTCGCCGCTTCGACGATACCTTCATCTACTTCTAGTAATGAATTTTCTACAAGTCGTGCGATATACGGAGCTACATAAACCGTTAATGGTACTATTGCAGCTGTTGTTCCTATAGAAGTTCCAACTAATAATTTGGTAAAAGGTACAATAGAAATCAATAAAATGATAAATGGTATTGACCTTAAAATATTAATAATTGGATTTAAAATTTGATGCACTATTGCATTCGGCCATATACCTTTTTTTCGCGTCGCAACTAATAAAATGCCTAATGGTATACCTATAATCGAACCTATAATTAATGAGACAGTAACCATATATAAGGTTTGATATAAAGATTCAAATAACTGCGCACTATCAATACTCGAACCAAGCATATGACTACACCTCCTCAAATGTTATTGCTTTATTTTTAAAGTAAGACTCAATCGTTTCCTGGTTGAAATGTTGATCTGTTTCAAAACGCAACCATAGATAACAAACTGTATCGTCTTGTATGGTAGACATGGATGAGAATAATACGTTTACTTCTACCTGATAACGTTGTGTTAATTCATTAATAATTGGTTGTTCTATCTGTTCAGTTTCTAAAAATAATCGATAATCAATATAATTATTATCTGTACGTTGATTAAAGGTATGCTTTAAAGACTCTGACGGTTCTGTATTAATAACCGTCGAGACAAAGTTTTGTGCTGTAGTCGTTTGTGGGCGGCTAAACACCTCTTTAACATTGCCAATCTCAACGACTTCCCCTTTCTCCATAACAGCTACTCTGTTACAAATCTTTTGAATTACGCCCATTTCATGCGTAATAATTAGAATAGTTACGCCAAATGTTTCATTAACACGCTTTAACAAATCTAATATTGAACTCGTCGTTGCTGGATCAAGCGCACTTGTTGCTTCGTCACACAGTAATATCTTAGGATTTGTAACCAAAGCACGGGCAATTGCAACTCTTTGCTTTTGTCCACCTGACAGTTCATCGGGGTATTGATACATCTTATCTGACAAATTAACAAAAGCGAGCATTTCTTCGACCTTTTGTTTGATTTCAGCTTTATCTACTCCGCTTAGTATCAATGGCATTGCAATATTTTTATATACTGTACTGGAATTCAACAAATTAAAATGTTGAAATATCATACCTATTTCCTTTTTTACATTTCTTAATTCTTTTTCTTTATATGTATCTAACTCATGTCCATCGACGATAACCTTACCTTCACTCACGCGTTCCAATTGATTTACCAATCGAACTAAGGTGCTTTTCCCGGCACCGCTATATCCAATTACGCCAAATATATCATTCTTATTAACAGTAAATGATATATCTTTCAAAGCGTGGATACGTTCTTTTTTCTTATGAAATACTTTATTTACCTTCTCAAATTCAATCAATCTGTATCCTCCTCCATCAATCCTTACCATTCTAATAAGAATAATGAAATTATAGGTCATTATCTTTTAAGCGTCAATATAATTTCTGAATTTATTGAATTTTTAAAAATATTTAGCATAGTATCACAAACTTATTTACAACATCAAAAAAACGTCCCGATATGCTTATCGGAACGTCAATATTTGTGCGCTAGTAAACTTTCGCCTGTTATTTCATCTGTTACTAGTACATCTATTAAGTTATTGCTTAACGCAGCTAATATAGCATTAGCTTTATTTTCTCCACCTGCTACACCAATTTTTAATGGAATCTTCTTAAACTCATCTAAATCAAGAGATATGTTTCTTCTATTCCACTCGCAATCAACCTTCTGCCCATTTTTATCGATAAAGTTATACATTATATCTCCAACTGCTTGACCCTCAATATCCTCAAAGCTTAACTCATTTCGATAAGAGGCTACCATAGTAGATTCTTCAGGATTTGCACCGATTCCTACTAATGCGATATTAGCTTGTTGCATTTTGTGTGTAACTTGATTTACAAACTTTTGTTTCATCATAAATTGCTTTGCTTCTAAATCATCGACAACAACAGGTGCATGTAACAACATATTTTTTGCACCTAAACTTTTACTAAATGTATCTGCGATATGATTGGCATGAATGTCCATTGATGCATTCCCCATTCCTCCTACTAATGGAACAAATAATACATTTGGATATTTATTATTACTATTTATATTCTTCGCAATCTGGTCTATAGTAGTACCTGCAGATACAGCTACAATATCATCATTTGACAGTCTTCTTAATAAATAATTACTTCCAGCAATTCCTAGCTTGCTCTTTATTTGTTTAGTATTTTTTATGCAAAGTACCTCTTCTAAATTAAATTTATTCTCTAACTTTGTCTCTAATTCTAATAAATCATTCTCGTTAATTTTTATTTCTACAATTCCTTTTTCTTTAGCCAAAGTCAAATACTTAGAAACAGTTGGTCTACTTACTCCCATGATTTCTGCAATTCTACTTTGATTTAATTCCTGTTGATAATATAATTTACATATTTTTATCATTATTCGTGTATCATCTAATATTGACATTGTTACCCCTACTCAAAAATTAATATATCACCTTTATCAAGGTCCGGTAATTCACTACCTTTGATCGAAATTGCTCCTGGTAGTATATCATTATTATTCAAATATACAGAAATGTGCCCTAATTCAATTAGATTGCCATGCGCTTCAGATCCAACCTTTTCAACTTCAAATTCTTTGTCATTCACTATTAATTTAGATACCTTATTTAAATTAAAATTTGTATTACTTTCTTGAACTTCATGAATATATGAAATGTCTTTCAATTCTTCAGGCGCAGAAGTACCAAATAGGACAAATAGGTTATCTTCCTTGAAAGCTGAAGCCATACTACCAAATTCTTTAATTATTGTTTTATACATTTTTCTCTCTCCTTTTTAATATAATCCAAAGCTAGCAAAATATGCAATTATAACTGCTAAGACACCTGTAATCATCCTACTATATAAAACTGCAGGTACTCCTACTTCTACTGTTTTTTCATCAGCTTCTCCTAAAGAAAGTCCAACTGGGATAAAATCAGCACCAACCTGTCCAGTTATAGCAAATAAAGCTGGTAATGCAAATTCTGGAGGTACATTTCCTGCACCTATTTGAGTCCCAATCAACACACCTATAACTTGAGAGATTACAGCACCTGGACCTAATACAGGTGATAAAATAGGTATTGTACAAATAAATACTAATATTAGTAATCCGATTAAAGAACCAGCTAGTGGTGTCATCAATTTTGCTAACCACTGACCAATGCCTGTATAATTAATAATACCGATTAACATACTAATAAAAGCCATAAATGGTAGTATATTTTTTATTAACATATCAATAGACTCTCTACCTGCTTGATAAAATATTCCTGTTACATTACCAATTCCTTTAGAAAACTTGATCAAAAATGATTCTTTTTTCTGACTTTCTACACTTTGATTATTAGATGTTTCTACATTTCCTAAATTATCACTACTATCAGACTCAGAAATTTTCGTGGCACTACTTTTTTCTTCACTATTTTCTATCAATTCAATATTTGAAACTTTAACCCCCGAGACAAAATTATCTTCATTGATATGTTTTGCCAGTGGACCACTCGGTGAGGTTGGTAACAAATCAACAGTTAGTATTCCTTTCATTGGATAAACACCAATTCTGGCAGTACCTCCACAATCAATCACAGCTGCAGCTACCCTACTATCTTTGACATTATTTTTAAAACCATCAACTGCTTTACCGCCAGTTAATTCAGCAATTCTTTCTGCAACTGGATGTATACCCCCTCCAGTAACTGAAAGAATAATGTCTTTTTCTTCTGATGTTTCAATGGTTAAACCCTTACCCCAACCACCATTACCTTTATTTACTCTGACACAATTACTCATGTCAATCACCCCTTATAGAAAACGTTTACATTTTTTTGTATAGATACGCAGTAATTCGCTCTGTAATCATACCCCGAATCAACATTATAACGATTGCAATTAAGAAGTATCTTACTGCTAATTCTGAGGTTTCTAACCCAGCCTTTTGAATACCATTGGCTATTCCTAAATAAACAAATAGCTCTCCAGCGTTAGCATAAGGAAATAGTGAAGTAACAGGATGTAAAAATGTCACAAGCGAATCAAAAAAAGCTGGTTTTTTCTTTTCATCTACAAATTTCCCAAAAGTATATGCCATTGGGTTTGTTAATAATAAAACGGATAACATTGGCATGATTGTATATCTTGTAATTGTATATTTAGAAGTTACACGTATAGCTTTTGTTACCCTCTCTTCTCCAATAAACTTAATAATAGCGTACGTGAATGTTAATAACACAACTAAAGTAGGAACGATACTAGTAAATAATTCAGTGAATTGTTTACCACCTTCATCAAACAAACCAATAAAGTGTTTCCCCAGCCATTCAATTATATTCATGCCGTATCACCTCTTAGATACATATTTATATTGCTTTGTATCTTTTTATTCTTAACATTTTCATTATTACGAACTTTTATTTTAAATATCTTACTTTCTATTGAGTAAATGCTAATTAATCTTTCATCTTTCCATACAGTAATCAATACAACTTTAAAAACCTTAAATTTCCTTTCAATTGAAATATTTATTTTGTACTGCTTACTATAATTTGATTTTATTTCATTTATTTTTTTATTAATTGTTCTCAGTTGAAGCATCCCTAGTAGAAATTGGATAACCATAATTATAATTAATATATTTAAAAACAGGCTCATTTAAACACCTCATCTTGCTCCTGACGCAAACGATAAATAGTTGAATCTTTATTTAATGATGTGTTTTCATAAGTTATAATTTCATCCTTTTTTATATCTTTAAGTGCTATCGTTCCTTTAGTAATCAACCCTATAGGAAATGCATTTTTTTCTTTCATACTTTCATGACTTGTTATTTCTCCTCTTACACAATAACCTCCTATACCATCAATAGCTTCACCCTTTTTAATATCTTTTTTAGCTCTTGCTATTGTTTCACTAATAGGACCGCTGATAGGTTTGATTGAATAATCATTATACATAGCAACTTTCGCTATTGTATTTGGTGTTTCTAAACTTGCTAAATGGTAAGGTCTATATAGAGTGTAATGATCATTGTGACTTTCATCTACTTTTAATAAATATCTCAATTCTTCATCAACAATTTCATTTTCAGATTTGACGATAACAAATACGCCTGGTGCTAAACCGTCTACATATTCTACAACTCCTAATTCATTTAATACGCCACCAAATTCTTTCAAGTTTAGCTTTTCATTTACATTATCTAAATTTGCTTCAACTCCATGCATACCATCAATATCAACGGTATATCCTATAGCATTACTTAATAAATTCATTTCTGCCATAGTTTTTGTTCCATCTTGAAAAGCAGCTAACATCTTAGGATTCATTTTTTTAGCTTTTGCTTCATCTAAACAAGAATCTGGATTAGCATATGGTTGTAATTTATTATTTTTTCCTTTACCAGCTACTACAACTTCTAACCCCATTGACTTAGCAAATTCATATAATTCGACAAGTACTCCTGGCTCATCACCAGCAGAACCCGTATAAACTAATCCTTTATCTTCAAATTTCTTTTTCATAATCGATCCAACTGTGATGTCTACCTCAACATTCAGTAACACTAAATGCTTATTAGATTCTAATGAAAGCTCCATTATTTGTGCACCTATTTCAGGAACACCCGTTGCATCTACTATAACTTCAACCAGGTCACTATTTATGACTTCTTTAAAATCAGTCGATGTTTTAACCTCATGATTATGTTGATTACGTTTTTGATAACCTTCTAATGCTACTTGAATATTACTATCACTAATATCACATATTCCTCCAATAATCATACCTGGTATTTGTGATATTTGACTTATTAATCCTCGGCCCATTTGTCCTGCTCCAATAACACCTACACGTATAAAATCTTTCTTTTCCTCTTTGACTAATAAATCTGAATATAATGACATACACTCAACCCCTTTACATTTGTTCTGATATAGAACTTATGTAAAAGATAAACGAGAAAACGCTTTCTGTCAATTATAAATGTTTAATTAAATTTACAAATTCCACCAAAATTCCCTATACATTAGCTTTTACAACATCAAAAAAACGTCCCGATATGCTTATCGGAACGTCATTATTTGTGCGCGAGTAAACTTTCGCCTGTTATTTCATCTGTTACTAGTACATCTATTAAGTTATTACTTTTATAAATCTACTTTTTCAAAGTGTTCTACATTAGGAAATGGCTCATAATAATGATGCAATAATGATTTCCAAGTTGTGTATGCTTCGGATTCTCGAAAACCAATCGTATGGTCTTCTAGACTTTGCCATTCGACGAGTAATAAATATTTCCCTTCTTGTTCTATACATTTATTTAACGTATGTTGAATATAACCCGGTATTGTCGCGATAATTTTTGATGCTTCTCTAAAAGTTTCTTCAAAACCGCCAATTTTATTCTCTTTTACATTTAATATTGCCGCTTCTAGAATCATTATAATAACCACCTTTAATTTGATTGTCACTTGTTATTCAGAAATATTCTTCTCACATACCCTATTATATAAATCATTATCAAATTCATATGTACGCCATAAATATTCAACATAAAAAATGGCAATCTCTACCATATTTTTAGTAGAAATTGCCATTTTTTCATTGATTAACTACGTATACATTATGCATTCACTGTAATCATCCTTAAATATAGTAACCCATAGAACACATTATGATGTAGTTTTAAAGTTGAAATTGTATCATAAAATTTCAACCTGTCGTATTAAACCATATAAATCGTTAATAGAACTCGGTCTGTTGTTCTAGTCGCATAACCGACAAATATCTTTTCCATTAGCCATTTATATGACGTATTATAGGTTTCAAAGGTGGGCGTAGTACGAAAATAATACACTTCAGAATCTACAAATCCACCATTTATTACACTTTCTTTATAACTTTCAGGTACTGTTCTAATACCATTGTTTTCAATATAAATTGTCGCACCATCATTTAACTGAATAGCATATCTTGCGGACAACGTACATTTTCCTGTTGGATCAATACATTGGCTATCAACACCACCTGGCAATACGTGACCAGAATGTTGGTTACTCTTCACTGTACCTGAGACTATCGGTATCAATTGACGTCTGCCAACTTGTGCATCTTGTCCAACCACGATTGGTTCTTCAACATACATTGAAATTTCAAATATTTTTTCCATCATTAGTAGACAACTCTACTTTCTAGTTATTTAACATAGCAAATTTGCCATCTCTGATATCTTGAGTCATTCCATTATATGGCGCCTCAGCAATAACTTGCTCATTGTTGGTACCGGGTTGTCCAACATAAGTAATTGTAGCGAATTCAGGAACAACATATTTTGGATATGTGTCATATTTTTCTCTAGATGTTTCCATCAAATCAATATAATCATTTTGGTAACATACTGTGATATCTGGACGTTCATGTACCCATTTCGGGAAAAAGATCACGCCGTGCATAATATTTTGGTCTGGAACGAAATTGAGTGAGACGTCTGTGCCTGTTGGCTCTGTCCAAGAAATTTTATAGACACCTGCAATAATTTGAACAATGTCCGCCTGTTGATCTTTTACCCAACGACCGGCAACCATACCTGAATGGATTCGATAATCAATTGTGTTTTCATTTTTCACATACATTTCATACTCCCAACCATTGTCGTATGTGTAAATCATATGTGCTCCAATAAAGTCTTTTAGTGTATTCATAAACATTTCCTCCTTCTAAAACATGTAATTAATTACATGTTTACATTTACATGATAATCCTATACACTGATTCTGTCAAAGAACACAGGAGGAACTTTATGAAAAATGTGCTTCAATATACAATTTTAGGATTACTCAATAATCACTCTCTTACTGGGTATGAAATTTATAAATCATTTAGTGAAGTCATTGGTGAAATTTGGAATGCTAAACATAGTCAAATTTATAATGAGCTTAAAAAATTACTGCAGAGTGAACATATTTATATTTCAAATATTGATGAGACAAGTAAAGTGACTAAAAAGATTTATAGCATTACCGATTTAGGAAGAACAACACTATTTCATTGGATTGAAAATGCTGAAGAAGATGAAAGTAATAAAGACCCTTTTGCAATAAAGGTTTACTTTTTTGATAGTCTTGAAGACGAAAGCAAGCATCAATTGCTCACCCAAAAGAAAATTGAGAAAGAAGAAAAGTTAATGCATTTGCAAGCAATTTACAATCAATTGGATGCTAAATCAGATTTGCAACACATTTTGATATTAAAGAAGGCCCTTTTACGTGAACAATCTTATATTGATTGGCTAGATTTTTGTTTAGCTGAAATTTAATCATACAAAATAACGCTCTCACTGCCATACGCAGTGAGAGCGTTATTCATTAGATATCGTTTTTCAAATACGTCATTTCAAATACGTCATTTCATCTGGTCGCTAATCGTTTTCCAGGCCAAACTTTTCTTTCAAAGTACCTGCAGCATATTCTGTCTGTGCTAACCCACGTTGTTGTAAGATTGGTACTACTTTATCAACAAATAATTCCAATTGTGTCGGTAATAGTGGTGGCATAATATTAAAGCCATCTGCTGCACCTTGTTCGTACCAATATTGCATAGTATCAGCGATTTGTTCTGGTGTCCCGACTACCATAAAGTGACCTCTTGCTCCAGCAATTTTCTTCATTACATCTTCTAATGTTAAATTTTGTTCCATTGCTTCTTTTTTAATCAATTCGTATCTACTTTTAATACCGTTACCATCGGAAGACTCCACTTGCTCAAATGGGATTTTCAAATCATATTTGGATAAATCTACATCTCCTACATATGGAGATAATAACTTTAACCCTTCTTCAGGTAAGATTAAATCTTGTAATTCTTCATAGTTCGCTTGTGCTTCCTCTTCTGTATCACCGATTACTGGAAATAGACCTGGCATAATAGATACGTCTGTCTGTTTACGACCGCGTTGTTCAATTTTATCTCTTAAGCCATCATTAAAGTGCTTTGCTTCGTCGGCACTCGTTTGTGCAGTAAATACTACATCAGCGACTCGTGATGCTAAATCCGTACCTGCTGATGAAGAACCAGCTTGAATCAATAACGGGCTACCTTGAGGTGAACGTTCTAAATTAAGTGGACCTTTCACTTTATAGTATTTGCCTTCATGATTGATTGGTTGTAATTTGGATTGATCGACAAAAACACCGCGTTCCTTGTCCTTAACAAATGCATCCTGTTCCCATGAATGCCATAACTTATTGGCAACATCCACGAATTCACCTGCTTGTTCATATCTCAATCCATGTTCTACATTGACAGTACCATTAAAGTTTTGCGCTGTACTATTGACTGCTGAAGTCACAATATTCCATGCTGCACGTCCCCCACTGACATGATCTAATGAACTAAATGCACGCGCCAAGTGAAACGGTTGTGAATACGTTGTCGAAACCGTTGCTGCTAAGCCAATATCTGATGTTTCTCTCGCTATAATCGTCATTAATGTGAATGGATCTAAGCGACTCATCAAATCTGGATGTGCCGTTTCATCTATATATAAAGCATCTGATAAAAAGACTAAATCGAATTTACCACGTTCTGCAATTTTACTGATATTTACAATATGGTCAATATCAACTGGACCTTGTTCTACTGACTTTGGATGGCGCCAGCTCGCTAAATGATGCCCGTAACCTGCTAAAAAAAGACCTAATTTCATTCTCCCCATTTTGACTCCTCCAAATCGTTTATTATTCCGATTGATTTAATAGGTAATAAATTACCATTTTCTGAAGATTAAGTCAATGTAATCGGCTAGGTAACTAAAAAAATCTTCGTACCTCAAATGATGTGTGTACAAAGATTTTCACTAATATAAAGCGTATGATTAAATTACTAAATTTAATATTAAAATAAAGCCCAAACCAACAACGGATAGTATTGATTCTAATAATGTCCATGTTAAAAAAGTTTCCTTGATTGTTAAACCAAAGTATTCTTTAAACATCCAAAATCCAGCATCATTAACATGCGAGCAAAATATACTTCCCGCTCCAATCGCTAATACGACCAATGACAGATTTACGTCTGTTGTTTGTAATAAAGGTAAGACTATGCCTACTGAAGATATTGCTGCTACGGTAGTAGAACCTAAAGCAGTACGTAATAATGCTGCAGCCAACCAAGCTAGTATCAGTGGTGACATCTCACTGCCTTTAAATATTTCTGAAATCGTATCACCAACGCCACCATCAATTAGTATTTGTTTGAAAGTGCCGCCACCACCGATAATTAAGATTAACATTGCAATAGGTGTAATGGCATTAGTTACTGTATCCATAATTTCTTTCATACTTTGTTTTCTGCGTATACCCATCGTATAAATGGCAAATAATACTGCGATCAACATTGCAGTTACTGAGGTTCCAATAAAATAAATAAACCCTTCTAGGCCTTTAGCATGTCCATCCTCATTACCAGTGACTAATTGCACAACTGTTGCGAGTAACATTAATATAACTGGAGACAATGCAGTCAATAAGCTGATACCAAAACTTGGTAATTGATCATGTTTCAGCACCTTTACTTCTCCTACTGCAGCTTGATTACCTAAGCGTTCGAAAGCAGACGGTGCAATTTTCAGAGCAATTCTTGGAAAGATTCCACCAACGATGGCAGCTAATGGTATACCAATAATGATTCCATACATTAATACATGACCAATATTTGCATGTACCCCTTCAGAAATGGCAACAGGACCGGGATGCGGTGGTAAAAATCCATGCGTTACTGCTATCGATGTTCCCATAGGTAAACCTACTTTAAGATTCGATATTTTCATACGTTTCGCAAGTGTAAATACCAATGGTACCAATAGTACAAATGCAACTTCTAAAAATAATGAAATACCTATGATAAATGAAGCAATAATCATTGCCCATGTAACATACTTTTTACCGAATACATTAATCAATGTATCTGCAATTCTTGTTGCACCACCACCATCGGATAATAATTTCCCTAATATTGAACCCAAACCGAATATAATAGCGATGTGTCCTAAGGTGTCACCCATACCCTTTTCAATTGTTGTGACAATTGTATCTAGCCTCATACCAAGTAATATACCTGTCACCATAGATGTAATAATTAAAGCGATAAATGTATTAAGTTTCAATCCCATTATCAATATCAACAATACGATTACACCTATAACGACTGCAACGAGTGGCCAAATTTCTCCCATCATATGAACCCCTACTTTCTATTTCTCTCTATCTTTTGAATTAATATGATAAACTTCTGTCAAAGTACTTTCCTCGCCAATATTTCCCGGGAAAATAACATACGGCATATGACTGTATTTCGCTTCGTCACCAGTCAACCAAACTGGTACACCTTGTGTAATTTGCCCTATTACTTTAGCCTTCTTAATGTTCAAACCTTTTGTCGCCACATCACTAGAAGTAATACCGCCTTTAGCAATGATAAAGCGAGGCTGTATAGTCAATCCTTGAATAATTGCCACGAGTGCATTAGAAATATTTGTCGATATACTCAAATTATTGTTAAGATCTTCTGTTTTGATGACATCTCTCGAGGTGTAGATGACTACATCATGTCCTTGCTTTATCAAATTTTCTACTTGATTTACTTGTTGCTGAATATAATCTGACAATTTATCGTTCGTTACTTGTGTTACATCAAATTCAATACTGCTAATCGCTGCATGTTCTATTAAATGACTTAATTGTGCAGAAGTCTTCTTCACATGGGAGCCAACGATAATAATACCACCATGATCATTCGTACTATGTTCATTGAGATTAATGATTTCACCTGGTGTTTGGCACATTGATTTAACAAATGATGCCGCAGTTCTAAACATAAATTGCTTATTATGTTCAGTTAGATAAGCCGTTAAACAACTGACAAAGTAATCCATATCTTCATCATTCAAAGCATCTACGACGACTGCATCGAAATGAGCAACTGAGTCAAATACATTCCATATCGTAGCTTGATCACGTTGTCGTATCGTATCCAAATCAATATGGTATACGTCCTTTGCTGCTATTTCACCTAAACTCTGCTCTTCAATGAAGTCCGCCATTGTTGTTGCTGTATACCCGAATGTAGTATCAGTTGCAAACTCACTTTGCGCAACAGGGATGTATTGCTCTCCTTCCTTTAGGTAATGGGTACCATGATATGTAAAGCGATTGCCCTCAAAGAATTCAGGTAAGTAAAACACTGCATCAAATTGTTGATCCATCGCTTCACTTAACACCTTAGGTTCTAGATAAAAATGACCACGTAAAGTAGAGTCACCTCTACTCACCACGATATAGGGATGGTCTAGCTTTTGCGAAACAGCTTCGATATTTTTGCTAATTTGTTGATGTAATTCAATCGTCTGTGCTTCATTTAAAGCTCTTGAATTTGTTAATATATAGAACATTGCATTATCTTGTTTGAATCCATCTTCTATCAATTCTTGTGACCACTCTGTATAGACGGGTAAATCTTTAACCGTTTGTGTTCCTGTAGGGTCATCATCTAGTACAATAATCTTATATTTGAAATTGATTAATCCTTTGTCTATAGGGTCATTTAAAGTTGTGTTTATTTGTTCATTAGTTAACATCATTTCACCTACATATGATTTATTTTTTCAAAATATTTTATGATGCCTGAATGATCGTTAAGACCATTACCATGTGCAACTTCAGATTTATAGATTTCTTTAACTTGATTTGTTAATGGTAGGGTAAGACCAACTGTGTCTGCTGTCGATGTCACGTTTTTCATATCTTTTAGATTAATATTCAATGTACCACCTGGTTGATAATCCTCTGCAATCATCTTAGGAAACTTTGCTTCCATGACACTTGAACCTGCTAGTCCACCTTTGATTGCTTCGTGCATACGCTCTAAATCAATATCGAAACGTTTAGCTAACACTACTGCTTCTGACAATGCCGCTATATTTGTATTTACGATGATTTGATTTGCCAATTTTACGACACTACCAGAACCGACATCTCCAACACGTATTACGGATGCAGCAATAGGCGCTAAAACTTGCTGAGTAGTTGCTACATCATCAGGATCACATCCAATCATCACGGATAGTTCACCACTTATCGCTAAAGGTTCACCTCCACTAACAGGAGCGTCAATATATTTAATTTGTTTATGCTCAAGTACTTTACTAATTTCTAAAGATTCATTCGGTGTTAATGAACTCGTATCAATAATTGATTGCACATGAGTAACATCATAGTTCAACAATGCTGATTCTCCACTATATAACACAGCCTTTACGATAGCACCATTAGGTAGTGAGGTTATGATATGTTCCACTTCACTGGCCATGCTTGCTAAAGATACTGGTTTGGCACCGAGCTTTGCTACTTCTTGTTCTGATTCTTTATTTACATCATTCACAAATACTGTGACATTTGATTTTAGTAAATTTTTAACCATGGGTTTCCCCATAATTCCTAATCCTATAAAGCCTACTTTCATGATTGAACACCCTTTCTGAAATCGCTTACAGTTGTTAGTGTATACCAAAATCCATAAAATGTATACATTTTAATCCATAATTTTTTATAGTACACTATGAATGATGAGGTGAATCAATTGAATACAAATGAATTATCTATTTATGAAAAGATTAGAAATGACATTATTTCAGGTGAATTAAGTAAAAATGAAAAAATAACGGAAGCCAAACTTGCAAAAAAGTATAATGTGAGTCGTACTCCGGTTAGAGAAGCATTAAAACAATTAGAGTTGGAATATTTTATTAAAAACTCATATATTTTTATTCCTACAACAGAAGAATACAGACAAATATTTGAAATGCGCATCTTGTTGGAAAGTCATGCATTAAGAAAAGCAGCTATTGTCTATACTACTAGCGATTTAGCTGAATTGCGGAGTTATACTGATATTGATATAGAGCATGAAGCAGAAAGTAAAATTATCGACATTAATGATAAGTTTCATCAAAAAATTATGCATGCTACACATAACCAATTTATATTAGATACCTATCAAAAATATAAAAGTTTTATTTACCTCTTTAGTCAAACTGTAATTAACAAACGACGACCAGGACTAATAGAAGAACACCGTGCAATTGTAGATGCCCTTTTCAACAGAGACATTGAACTAGCAGTTTCTTTATTGGAGGATCATTTGAAGAAAGATTTAGAGTTTAGTTTATTCTATTTAGATTTCAAACAATCAGAATAATTATAACAGTAGCACCCATATATCGATGATGTGGTGCTATTTTTATAGCAATAAACAACAGGTGTTGCATTTTATACAAATCGATAGTATATTATATGTATCAAGTATACTTTTTATATCAAAAATGTTTTGTTTTTCTTAAATAAGGTAATTGGCAATTAAATCATTTTAATTAGTTGAATTTTAGGGGGCTTTCAAATGCATGTAACAGGTCATCATCATATTTCAATGTATACAAAAAATGCACAAATCAATAAAGACTTTTATACTCAAATACTCGGATTACGATTAGTAGAAAAATCCGTTAACCAAGATAATCCAACGATGTATCATTTATTCTTCGGCGATGAATTAGGAGCGCCGGGAACATTACTAAGTTTCTTTGAAATTCCTAATATTGGACAAAATCGTCCTGGTACTGACTCAATCTATCGTTTGTCTCTACTTATACCTGATCAAGCTGCTTTAGATTATTACAAAGCTCGCTTAGATGATAATGACGTCCACTGGGAAGCAATCACTTATTTATCTCAACCTGCAATTAATTTCAAAGATCCTGATGGTTTAAATTTAATTTTGTTAGTAAATGACGACTATGCCCTCCCAACAATGTGGCGTAGAAATCCTTACACAGATGTGCCATCACACCATCAAATACTTGGAATGGGTCCAGTCGAATTAAGGGTTAGAGATAGTAAACCGACGATTGAATTTTTAGCGCAAGACTTAAATTATCATCACCGCACAATTGGTAATGATGCACATATGACTGTTATGACTTTAGATGACGCAGGACTGTACACAGATTTCGTTATTATAGAACAACAAGGTGAACGTGCGCGTCCTGGTCAAGGATATGTACACCATATTGCAGTAACTACGCCGCAAGATGACGACTTAAATGCAGTATTAGAGACAATCAATCAACATTCAAAACCTAATTCAGGTATTATTGACCGCTATTTCTTTAAATCATTATATTATAGACATAATCGTATTCTATTTGAATTTGCTACAGAAGATCCTGGGTTCACAGTAGATACTAAACCTGAAGATTTAGGTAAACATTTAAATTTACCTGATTTTATGGAAGATCAACGCAGTGAAATAGAAGCAAATTTGCACGAATTATAAAATAAGGAGGCACCTATAATGGCACAATTAGAAATGAATAAACACACACCACTTGAATTTGGACTTTATTCTTTGGGAGATCACTTATTAAATCCACATAACGGCACAAAAGTAAGTTACGAACAGCGTATTAAAGAATTAATCGAAGCCAGTAAGTTAGCAGATCAAGCTGGATTGGATGTGTTTGCAGTAGGCGAAAGTCACCAAGAACATTTCACAACACAAGCGCACAGTGTTGTCTTAGGTGCTATTGCCCAAGCTACTGAAAATATTAAAATTTCAAGCTCATCATCCATTATTAGTGCAGCAGACCCTGTCAGAGTCTTTGAAGATTTCGCAACGCTTGATTTAATTTCACATGGCCGTGCAGAAATAGTAGCAGGTCGTGCATCACGTACTGGATTATTCGAATTGTTTGGCCTTGATATTAATGATTATGATGAATTATATGAAGAGAAACTCGCATTATTGCGTCAATTAAATGAATCTGAACGTATAACTTGGTCAGGAAAATTCAGACCTAATTTAAATAATATGAAGATATTCCCACGTCCAATCGATAATACATTACCAATTTGGCGTGCTGTCGGTGGTGGTCAAGCAAGCGCAATTAAAGCCGGTCACCAAGGTATTCCAATGATGATTACAACATTAGGCGGTCCTGCAGAAGTATTTAAAGATTCAATAGATGCTTACCGTACAGCTGCTGAAGAAAGCGGTCATGATATTGCGCCAACAAAGTTACCAGTGGCTACTGCGAGTTTATTCTACACTGCCGAAACAACTCAAGCAGCATTAAATGAATATTATCCACATTTAAATGTCGGTATTTCATTTATTCGTGGTCAAGGTTATCCAAGACAACAGTTTGAACAGGCACCAGATTATAGAGATGCATTAATGGTTGGTAGCCCACAGCAAATTATCGAAAAGATACTTTATCAACATGAACTTTATCAACATCAACGCTTTATGGCACAGATTGATTTTGGTGGTGTCCCATTCGATAAAATCATGAAAAATATCGAACTCATCGGAGATAAAATTATACCAGAAGTTAAAAAGCATTTAAGCAAATAAACAACGCTCGATTAAGCAGCATAAAAAAACTGTCGTCAATGATTTGACGACAGTTTTTTGTATTCATGTTAAAGCTAAACACTTCATTAACGCGTTATATTAGCGATTCAATTCATTATAATTACATTGTTATTAGGTTGTTATATATTCACACAGGTGTTGATTAGTTAATGATGCTTGTACATCAATGATCCGTTGATTAAGTGACCCTTTATAAGGTAGGTTTGAACGATAAAGATGCGCCATAAATGGGCCATCTACCAATACATCTATTAATTCTAAAAATGCACGTCTCTCGGAATTTCCACTTGCTAAATACTCAAATAAGAAACCACTCCAAACCCAAATTGTCTTACTGTTACCAAAACGTTGGCGAAATGCACGCACACAACGCAATGTTGTATCCAAATTACAAAATGGCTCACCACCTAATATACTCAAACCATCTATATAATCTGGAGCACAATTTTCTAATATTTCCTCTAGGACTTCCTCATTAAACCTTTCACCGTATCTAAAATTTTGAGCCGCCTTGTTGTAACATCCTTTACAGGCAAATGGACAACCTGAAACATAAATACTACATCGCACACCCTCACCGTCAACGAAACTTTGTGATTCTATTCTTGCAATATAACCTTGTCCGTTGATCAAATCTAAGATTGTCATACTGTCTTATCTTTCAAATGTTTAACACGTGCACAAATTTCCTTATGACGTCCTTCAATTGTTGGTCGTTGCACTGGATTGCCCAAATAACCACAAGTACGTTTTACGACATCTACAGTTTTTGGATTATCGTTACCACATTCTGGACACTGATATCCTTTTTCTGTTGTTTTAAAGTCACCTTTAAAATCACATTCATGACAATGGTCAATCGGTATATTAGTACCCAGATAACTTACTTTATCGTATGCATAATCCCATACAGATTCTAATGCCTTTAAATTGTGATTTAATTTTGGATATTCACAGTAATGGATATAACCACCGCTTGCATAAACTGGATAGTCTTGTTCAAAATCAATTTTCTCAAATGGACTCACATCTTTACGCACGTCATAGTGGAATGAATTTGTATAATAACCTTTATCTGTAATATCTGGGATGTCACCAAATATTTCTTGATCTAAACGACAGAATCTATCTGTAAGCGATTCACTCGGTGTACTATAGATACTAAACCATATATCGTAAGTTTCAGTCCATTTTAATTGATATGACTTCATTGCTTTTAATATATCTAAGGTAAATGCCTTTGCTTTAGATTGTGTTTCCCAATTCGGTCCATAAAATACTGTAGCCGCCTCGTAAAGACCAATATAGCCCATAGATAAAGTTGCACGCTTATTATTAAATATCGAAAATACCGTGTCCTCATCATTTAATTTGTATTTAAATGCACCGTTTTTATATAAAATTGGTGCATTATCTGGTGTTGCTTGTTTAATTCTTTCAATGCGATATACTAATGCATCATGCATAATTTCCATACGCTTATGGAAAATCTTCCAAAATGTCTCGATATCACCATTAGACTCAATAGCAATACGCGGTACATTCAATGTTACGACCCCTAAATTACAACGTCCGTTATTTTCAAAGTTACCATTTTCATCTTTCCAAGATGGTAAAAATGAACGACAACCCATTGGTGCTTTAAAATCACCTAATAGTTCCACAGTTTTATCATAATTTAAAATATCTGGGTACATACGCTTTGTCGAACATTCTAATGCCAATTGTTTAATATCATAATTTGGGTCCTGTTGCTCTAAATTGACACCTCTTTTAATAGAAAATACTAATTTAGGGAAGATTGCAGTAATTCTATTTTTCCCTAATCCTTTAATACGTGTATTTAAGATCGCTTGTTGAATCTTACGGCTATAACAATCTGTTCCTAATCCAAAGCCTAAGGTTACAAATGGTGTCTGACCATTTGAAGTATATAGCGTATTGATTTCATATTCTAAACTTTCAATTGCGTCTTTAATGTCACGTGTAATCTGTTCGTCGATATATGTATCTATATTGTCCTTTGTAACAAATTTTTCTGCTGTTTCGCGGTGCTTTTGCTCATTAAAAATAACATAATGACTTAACAATTCATCTACACGATCAATCGTACATCCACCATATTGACTGCTCGAAACATTTGCTATAATTTGCACTAATTGTGCCGAAGCAGTCTGTATAGATTTAGGTGATGTCACAGTAGCATTACCGATTTGAAAGCCTTCTGACAGCATTTTTTCAGCATCAATTAAACAACAGTTTGTTAATGGCTGAAACGGATGATAATCTAAATCGTGAAAATGTATTTCCCCTTTTTTATGTGCAGTTGCCACATTTTCAGGTAATAAATAATTTAAGGCATAGGATTTAGAGACTACACCTGCCGTCAAATCTCTCATTGTTGAAAATGTTGCACTATCTTTATTAGCATTTTCGTTAACGACCGTTGGGTCCTTTGTTATTAATCGTTTTAAATCTTGTTCAAGTTTGTTCATTTGATCCCCTCTCATTCCTATATGTTGTGTCTTAGTTAAATATAAAACACAATATATAGTGTTTTCAAACTGGATTAGGGCTGTTAACAAATTTGCCAAAACTTTATGAAGGATTATTGAACTTTAGTTGCAATGACAAATTTCTTTTATTTACATAATAAAAAAAGACTAAGTTATCTACAAAGTCACTACGATTGCACTCAATTATTATTCACGGTCAATATTTAAATAAATACTTGAGTACTATCAATCTCCCATACTTTAATCTCTATGTTATAAAACATAAAGTTAGAAAATAGGAAATTAGCAGTAGAGTTTAGTCTTTTTAGTGTTTAATGCCTATTCGATTTTTTGATTACAATCATTTAATAGATTATTTAACGCTTTTATTCAAAGTAAGGAAAAGTTGTTGTGCATCCGCTTCTTCGTCTAAGCCGTAAACGTTCATTCTACCATCTTTAAATAATGTCATTTGATAACCTTGATAGGTCATCAACTTAGCAAAGTCATTTTGCTTAACAATTGTAGTAGGTAAGAGCGTTGCATAATTAAACACTGAAGGGTTGAAACGCAATAGATAGGTATTCCCACATTGCTTTTCAACGTGTTTGGTCCTTGGCTGATTTAAATATTCATAGTGTTGTCGTTTACAGACTGGGCACTGATGCTGCTTTAACCCACTAATATTTAATGTCTTCACATCAATAGTAAAGCTATCCATCGTGATTAACTTTTTAGAAAAGCCATGACCAGATAGCCACCTCAATAGTTCAGAAACCTCCATACTAGCAACCTGATAAATAACTGGTGGCAATACACCATTGATTGCACAACTCTCTCCTGTTTGAGGAACGGTCTCTAATAAACATTTAAAGCAAGGTCCCGTATAGTCAATGGCATACACTGAACCTTTACTTCCCACTGCCGCTCCATATATCCAAGGTATTTGGCATTTATGACATGCTTCATTAATAAGAAAGCGCATTGTAAAGTTATCCATTCCATCAATTACGATATCCGGTTGATACGTCTTTAATAAATTTTCAATATTGTTATTAGTGAGCTCTTGATATAGCGCAGTGATTTTCACATTACTATTAATCAACTTTAATTTATTTTCAAGGGCAATTACTTTTGGTTGCAATTGTTCAGCATCCATTTCATCAAATATCGCTTGACGATGTAGGTTGGATGTTTCAACGACATCCATATCAATGATGGTTAGACTGCCTGCACCCATCCGAGTTAATATTTCCGCACAGTGACTCCCCAACGCACCTGCACCAAGTATCATGATATGAGTGTTTTCAAGTCGACTTTGCCCATGTTTACCAAATGGTGCATAAATCGCTTGACGTTGGTATCTTTTCATTATAAAAATCCAATTCCTTCAGTCGGACTAGATGCTTGTGCTGTATATTTCACTGGGATTCTTCCAGCTTCAAAGCTCAATCTACCCGCATTGATACCTAACTTCATCGCTTCTGCCATTTTAACTGGGTCTTCTGCACTTGATATCGCCGTATTTAATAAGATTGCATCAGCGCCTAGTTCCATTGCATGACAAGCATCTTTTGGAGAACCAATCCCAGCATCTACAATCACCGGTACATTTGTACGTTCTATTATATATCTTAAATTCAATGGGTTGTTAATGCCTCTACCCGTTCCTATTGGAGAAGCTAACGGCATAATCGCATGGACACCTAATTCCTCTAATCGTTTAGCTAACACGACATCATTAGAAATATATGGGCATACTGTATAACCTTTTTCCAATAATATCTTACAAGCTTCATAAGTCTCAATTGGATCAGGTAACAGTGTTTCATCATCTCCAATCACCTCAACTTTAATCATGTCACATACACCAGCATGATTCGCAATTTCAGCAATACGTACCGCTTCTTGTGCAGTTTTTGCTCCTGCAGTATTAGGGAAGGTCACAAAATTTGATAAATCCACTTGAGCAAGTGGGTTAGGTAAATCTTTGTCATAAAGGTTCATTCGACGTACTGCAAATGTTAACACCTCAGTTTCTGATGCTTGTATCGCTTGTTGTTGTATATCCTCATTCTCAAATTTGCCAGTACCTAATAATAGTCTCGAATTTAATTTAAATTTACCAATTTCAATCATCTTATCCGCCTCCTACAAACTCTAATAATTCTAAACAATCTTGATCTCTTACCACTTGAACAGGAAACTGTTGTCGTTGAATCAATTCTTCATTGTGTTCAACGATGATTCGATTTTCATCTAATCCCATTTCTTGAATCAATTCTTGAATATTTAACTCTTTGCTAAATTTAAAGCTGTCACCGTTAATAATGCATTGCATTGTCAACACTCCTCTCAATTCTAAAATCTTGTAAATCTTCTGGACGTTGCCCAGTTAATAACCATTCACACATCAAAGCACCAATATATGGCGATAATAAGATTCCATTGCGATAATGCCCTGTGATAACAAACAAATCTTGCGCCACCTCATCCATAACTGAACGTTCTTCTTTACTATAAGGTCGTATTCCGGACCATTCATGTAGCATCTGACTATCTTTTAATTGAGGTACAATAGTCGATGCTTGATGTAAGAGCCAATCTCTTCCTACCGACGACACTCCGACAGAGTAATCATCAAAGTAACTTGTAGCACCAATCATGTAACGGTGTTGTAACTTTGGAATGATATAGCAACCATTCGTCATAAATAACGTTGTATTCAAATTCAATGTTGGGTGTTCTACGAGTAACGCTTCACCTTTGACACCTGTAACATTATGCGATTGTAAGTGGGGTGACACTAACCTACCACTCCATGCACCACCAGCGACGATAACCTTTTTACCATAAAACGAACCATTCTGTGTCTTCACTTTGTAACCTTGTTTAAGTGATTCAATATGATGCACTTCCGTATGATAACAACGTTCCACGTTCCGCCTTTTTATAGACTCAAGCAGTGCTTTCGTATATCGATTAGCATTGACTTGATGATCGTCCGGTATATACATCGCCTGTTTGCCATTGTTCATAACCTTATCGTTGGTCAATTCACATAATCTTGAATCCGTTAGCAACTCAATCTGGTCATTATATTGCTTTAAAAATTGATACTGCAATTGAATGTCATGCGCATCAGCTTTCGAGGCGTTTATTTTAATTAAGCCACTGTTTAAATATTCAATATCTAAAGCGACTTCATCCAATAATTCACTTGCTAGTGTTGGAAACATTTGTTGTGATTTACGCGCGATATGATAGAGCGCTGATTCTTGAGTAAATTCATTTTGTGCACCTAACATCCCACCAGCCTTATACGAGGCATGCATGCCAGGTATATCTCGATCAATTATAGCTACATGGACCGAATGTTCACTCAATGCTCTCGCTACCGACATGCCCATAACACCCGAACCAATAATGATGACATCATACATATGCATGCCACACCTCCTTCAATTGATCTAAATGTGCAACATTATCTTTTTCAAAAAGTGAGATGCCTGCAATACCATCAAAGCCATTTGGCAATTGAGCAATTGTTCGATGATTGATGCCACCTAACGCGACCACTGGAATATCATATTGCAATGCCGCATTAATTTCGTCAGTTGTCCGTGGTGCTATGCCTGGCTTGGATTTCGTTTCAAAGATATGACTAAACAAGACAAAATCTAAACCACGTTGCGCTGCCTCAGCAACCATCCTACTATGATGCGTTGACTTGCTCACCTGAATATGTGGAAAGCGCTGCTTAAAAAATAAATCTTGATTATTATATTCTTTAAAATGAATCGCGGTTAAAGCACAACGATTTAAAACATCTATATTTTCATGAATAATTACTTTTTCTTTAGGAAATTGGTACTGTAGCAACATATTAATCCAATCAACCAATTCGTCTGATGACATTGGAGTTCTAACAATCAAATAATCAATATGTGCTTCAATAGCTAAATAATGCATTATATCCTTTCTTGCTAAATATTTATCTGCTGTTATCGCTACAAACATGCCTTTCACCTCTAATAAATAAAAAAACGTTATTTTTCTGTGTAGAAAAATAACGTTGAATGAACGAATACTAATTGTTTATAACGCCACTTTCCTACGCCAGTACAAACTGGATCAGGTTCAAGGAATCCCTATGTCACTACATCGGTCTCAGCCTTTAATAAAGGCACTTCCAGTGGTTTCTATGAAATTTTAAACTTGCATACGTCACATGTAAATGACATATATAATTAATTTAAACTTAACTCATTATGTATTTATTTTCAAGTTCAACTTAATTCACTTGATAAATTATAAGTTAACTCTATGCTATAGTTTTCAAATTTAATTTTCAAGCAACAAATTTTTATTTTTTTGATAATGACAACAAACTTGAAGTCAATTCACGCGTTTGTGTATATATTTTTTTATACACCTCAAAGTATTGTTGATATTGTTCGTGGCTGTTCTGATTCGGATAGAATACTTGCTCAAAACAGATAAATGACTCCATGATAGCATCTAAATTGTTATACCAATTTAGACCTTTAATCGCGAGTATAGCCGCTCCCATACATGGCCCTTCCTCATACTTCAATCGCTTTACCTTAGCATTAAACATATCTGCTTGCAGTTGTAACCAGAAATCATTTTTAGCGCCTCCACCAATGGCCACCACCTCTGATATTGCCTTACCCTTTGCTCTTAATAGGCAAATGGACTCATACAAGGAATAGGTGATACCCTCTATTACTGCACGTGCCATATCACCCCTAGTGTGCAATGCACTGAGCCCGATAAAGCTACCACGTATACTCGAATCTCCATGGGGTGTCCGTTCGCCTGATAAATAAGGCGCAAATAACAAACCATTACTCCCTATATCCGATGCATTTGCCTCTTTAAAAATTTGCTCATATGATACATCAGACAAGATATTACTACGCAACCAATTGAGACTATCACCCGCAGCAAGTGTGACACCCATCACATAGGATTGATTAGGGATAACATGTTTGAAAAAATGCAAATTATGTCGATAATGAGTCTTTGCATTACTATCACAACTTAATACAACACCAGAAGTTCCAATACTACATAGTGTTTGTTCGTCTTTGATAACACCTGCCCCTAAGGCACCACAAGCATTATCTCCTCCACCAGCAAAGACAGCTACATCCTCTTTCAACCCTAATTTCCGAGCTAATTCTGGAGTTACATAGCCAACAAAATCCTCTGATGCCACCAGGTTCGGAAGTATGTGATCTACAGTAAAGTGCGTGGCCAATTCTTTCGACCACGTTTCTAGCACAGGATCTAAGAGCAAAGTGCTCGATGCATCCGAATACTCCATATGAAGATTGCCCGTCAATTTATATCTAACATAGTCTTTGGGTAATAAAAATGTAGCAATTTGCGCCCAGTTTTCAGGTTCATTTGCTTTAATCCATAATAATTTCGTTAACGTAAACCCTTCTAAAACAGGATTTTCTAACACATAGTCCCCCAATTTCTGCCTTATTTCTACGCATTGTTCAGTCGTTCTAGTATCGTTCCATAAGATTGCATTACGAATAGGTTGATTGTGTTGATCAAGTATTACAAGACTGTGCATTTGACCAGATAATGATATGCCATGTACCTTAACATTCGCCATTTCCGGATCTTGTAGTATTTTTTTAATACACTGAATCGTCGCACTTACCCAATCATCAGGTCGTTGTTCATTATATCCTGCTTGAGGTTGAATCATTTTTAAATGTTCGCTCACAGTTTGTATGACCTTTCCTTGCCTACTTACAGCTATAACCTTTACAGAACCAGTGCCTATATCAATTCCTAATACTGCATCAATCATGCGCATCGTCCCTTTTCAAAGTATTTTTTTGATAAAAATAGCATGTTATACGTTTTAATTTTTTATACGACATATTTATAACACGTTTAAATAAAAAATCAAATTCAATTAAAATTACTAGAGAAAAAAATTTAAAAGTGCTAGCATTAATAAATATTTAACTTTAGGAGGAAATACATGTTTATTACAGAAGTCGCATTTTCTACAAATAAAGAAAATGAAGATAGATTATACAATAAAGCCAAAAAGAATTTAGCTGAATTAAACGACAACGTTAAAGGGCTCATTGATGCTGAAGTGTGGACGAAATCAAAGGCTGATGAAGTTGAATATGTCATTGTTAGTAAGTGGCAAGAGAAAAAAGATTTCCAAACTTGGGTAGCAAGACCTGAACACGTCGAAGAACATAAAGAAATGAATAAAAAAATTAAAAGCGGCGAAAGTGAACCAAGTCCATTCAAAAAAGTATTAAAGCAATATTCTGTTGTAGAATTTTAAATTTATAGCATTTTAATATAATATCTAAAGTTGTACTTAAACATATGCTTTAGATATAAAGAAATGGAGCAGTACAGATGTCGATTGGACAAATCGATTTACTGATACTACTCCATTTTTTCGTACATATTCCTATGTTAGATTATGCTTAAGTATTTCTTGAACACTGCATATTCAGCATAAATTCACTGCATATGAGTTCATTAATTCGGTTTAAAATAATAACTTTGAGCAGTAGATGACCACAACAACTGTCACAGAACTTAATAACGTGGATAAAAAGACAATTTCAGCTGCTAACTCTGGGTGATTATCATATTCTTGGGCAATCACAGAACTATTGACAGACGTTGGCATCGCAGAAGTGATGAATAACGCTTGAGCAATCACACCCTCAAGTCCCATCAATTCAATAATTCCCCAGGCAATAATTGGTCCAATTACTAGTCTTACAAAAATAAAGGCATATGCTGCAGACCATTTAAAGCTAAATTTAATTCTCGCAATTTGTGCACCTAACATCAACAAAGCAATCGCGATCATAGCGTCTGCCACGTAATTTGCAGGTGTCCAGATAAATTTAGGGATGGGAACATGTGTATAATTCAAGATGATTGCCAATAATAAGGCATAAAGTACAGGCATTTTAAAGTAACCCAATAATGCCTTTAACTTTCCGATACGCAATGATTGAATTGCGAACACACCGTATGAAAAGGTAAAGATATTTTGCATGGATAACACCAATACCTGAACAGACATTGCTAATGGATCCCCTTTAAATACAAGATCATTTACCGGGACACCATAATTTCCAGAATTAAAAAAGAGCACACTGTTAGTCAAAGTAGTTACTTCCCCTTTGTCACCTTTTGAAAATTTAGCAAGTAATCGCCCAATGATATATAAAACAATTATGTATAATACAAAAAATACAACTATGTAAAATAATAAACTCAAAGCAAAATGGGTCTTATAGAATTTAACAAAAATAAATCCAGGTACAAAGACATAAATATTTAACTTTGCTAAAGTGTTTAAATCTAAATCAAATTTATGCTGCAGTATAAATCCTAAAATTATCATAATAAAAATAGGCAATAATACCGTTTCTAAAATATATAACATTTCACTCACAACATAACCCCCTTTGCTTAAAATTATACATGAGATAGTTACGTTTGTAATAAAAAGGGAACCTAATAACCATAAATTTGACCGGACAAAACCAATTAATATATACATACTACTTCTCAATAATTTGAAAAATGTTTCATGTAAAACATTTACTAAATAATGCATCGACATTATCATTCATTTCTCATAACTCTAAAACATTGATATAGCAACATTTATTGAGCATCTCGCATGTCTCACGTTAGACAACCCTCAGTGTTACCTCCTCATGATAACCATCAAGTTGCATTAGTTAACCTTTAATTTATTATAAGCTTGGTGATTACTGTCAAAATAATAGATGTACTAAGTAACAGTATAATCAATAAAAAAACTGCATCTAAAAAACTGATATCAGTTTCTAAATGCAGCATTTCATTTATATATTTACCATAAATTATTTCTTACGGTTTCTTTTTTTCTCTTCTAAAATTGCCATCACTATAAAACCAACTACTAGAAGGGGTGATAGCATTACTAATACCATCATTTGTCTCACCTCATTTAAAACTGTGTAATGATCAATATAAAAGTGACGCTACAGTCAGTTACAATACACGACCGAAATGTCATCTTTTTCATTTTGCTCCCCCACGGTTTCATTGAGTAATACCACAATGAATAAGTTAATCATAGCCCATTTAATAACTTTAAGTCACTTGATATGAGTCGTTAAACGCGACTGATTCTGTTTAACGTTTGATAATACTATTGTGCTAAATAAACACTTTAATATTTGTAGTCATTATCTGAATCTTTTTTATTAAGAGACTCAAAAGATGACAAATCACTATTATCTTCTGTTGTTGCTGTGTGATTATAGTGATTCGGTTGTTTAGGCTTTTTAACTAATAGCATAATTGCGGCAACAATCCATAAAATTGCGTTTATCCAATTTCCTAATAGCGATAGAACCCCCGCAATAATTAATAAAATTGCTGCTGCTTTAGGTTTCTTACCAATTAAGATTGCACCAATCAAAGCAATGATTAACACTACAATGGCATAAATTAAACCGATTCCTAACATGCCTACTAACATATTCATACCATCATTGGCATTTGTCGTTGTAATCGTTGGATCTTCTTGTTGCATTGCGTTAATTGCAGATTGTTTAAAGTCATCAGTACCGATTAAAGGGAACATAAATCCGATAAATATAACGCCAATAATTTGTAAAGCAACTCCAATCCAAGCGAGTATTTTTTCTGCAGTTCGTTTCATTATAAAGTACCTCCTACATCCATATTTAATTATTTCAAAAAAAGACATAATGCAAAATTATAAGCTATTTAAAATTCAAAACGCTTTAATTCAAGTATACTAATCTCTAAACTAGAAGTCTATTTCACATCTCCGATAATACGTAATTACTTACTATTTATTAAGTAATTAAAGACATCATTGCATCTATTTTTTGTATATTTAAGTTGCGTATTGCTTTACTCGCTCATCTAGGTGATGGATAGCTTCTTGGTCTCGACACGCATTTTACTCCTTCTAACGTCACGCTCATCATACTCAACATCTATAATTATGATTATAAAAATAGCTATGGAGCAATCTATCATCATAAATTGCTCCATAGCTTGTCTTAAAAATGTTTGATTTACTATGCTTTACGCTTACGCTCACTGAATGCATTCTCGATCATATATAATTGATCGACAAAGTGTTCTACCTCTTCTAATGTGAATTTGTCACCGATACGTTCCTTTACAGCTTTAGTCATCTGTGTAGTTGCCTCTTGTAAAAATTCCGCACCTTCATCACTTAATTGAATTAATTTGATTCGCTTATTGTCAGAATATGCACGTTGAACATAGCCCATTTCTTCTAATTTCCCAATACGTTTTGAAGCCGCCGTCTTAAATATATTCTGCAACGTCGCAAGTTCGTTAATTGTAACTTTACCTTCTGTTTGAATAATTCTCATCGCTTCAATTTGTTCCCTAGAAAGCAAGTTACTTACACCCGTTTCCTTCACTACCTCAATAATCTCTTTATTCAGTCTCAACATCACTATTTGAAATTTTGTTATAGCTTCTTCAATCTTGCTATCAACATGTTCCATTTATTTCTCCCCTTAAATCCAATGCTTATTTAAATTGCATTGAAAATGGTAGTCTATCTCGTTTATTAAACCATAATAGAATTAAATATTGCAATATCATCATTACTACGATAATACCAACTAATACACCAATTACAAAGCTAAAGTTGAAGTGACCAGCATTTGTAAAGATTGCTTCTCTATATCCTTGGATAGCATAAGTCATAGGTGAGAATGGATGAATCCATCTAAAGAATTTAGCTGACATTTCAATTGGGAACATACCTTCACTCGCACTCAATTGTAATATCAACAGTATCATTGATAAGAACAGACCAATTCTGTCTAAGAACAAGCCTAGGAATGTCGTAATTGTTATTGCTGCAATCGCCCATAAAATTCCTGTTATCAAGAATTGGCCGATATTATCTATAGACATATCGAAAACGAAGATAACCCAACAGCTCATAAATAGCGCTGCTAATGAACCTTGTACGATATACAATAACAATTTACCTATTGCTTGTTTAAATGATGATATATCACGACTTAAAGTTTTGCGTAATGGATAAATTGCACTAAACGAAACTGCCACAACGAATAAACTTACGCTCGCCATATATGGCACGATTGTTTCACCGTATTTATCCGCTTCTGTAGGGTTGTTTTCATCAATTTTTGTCACTTTATTTAAAGCTTTTTCATTTTTACTTTCGAATGATTTATCTTCTTGTTGTGAAATTGAATTGTCAATTTGTTGTTTTAATTGATCATTGTTTGATTTTAATTGATTTAAACCATCTGTTACTTGTTGGTTACCAGATTCTAACTGTTGTGCTGGTTGACCTACAGCTGGTTCTAATTGTTTTAAGCCATCTGTTACTTGTTGATTACCACTAATTAATTGTGATTCTGCATTTGACATTTTGCCTAATGCATCAGAAGTATCTTGATAACCAGACTGTGATTTTTTAGTACCTGCAAATAATTGATTTAGATATTTTGAACGAATATCATCTTTCAATGTTGTTGTAACTTTATCAAGTGCTTTTTGTGCAGTTTGACTCTCAGTATAACTTGAACCAGGGTTAACTTGTGTCTCTAATTTAATTTTCTTAGGATGCTTATCTAATAATGTTGTTGTATTATGAGAAGCATTTTTAGGAATAATGATTGTCCCAGCACTTTTACCTTTATTTAATTCATTCTGTGCTTTTTCTTCAGAAACTTCTTGGAACTTAAACTTATCATTATCTTTAAGTTTGTCGACTAAATCATCGCCCACTGTAATCTTTTTACCATTCATCTTTGCTGATTCATCATGATTGACTACAGATATTTTCAACTGGTCAGTCTTATCGTATGGGTCCCAAATTGAACCAACAAAAAAGGCAACATATAATAATGATACCAATGCAATTGAAACAAGAGAGACGATCAACATCTTATTTCTAAATATAAATTTGAACTCATTGAACATATTTTGAACCTTCCTTTTCTAAAAATGTACACCCCATGTACCATAAGGGCAAAATGATACCCAATATCGAGGGTAGTCTATATTGGATATACAAAGTCTTTTATTATTTTTTACGAAAAGGGCAACTTTTAAATTAGTACACCCCATGTACATTCTAAAATATTACGCTCATCTTTTTTATATGTCAAGACATCAAATATATTTTCTTAATATAATTTTATATTGATAACAAATCCATTGTAATATCCTGTCCTATTTATATTTATCCATTAATTTTCGTGGGATATGACAATAGTCATCCTGAAATTTATCTAATCGATCTTGGTGAATTTCTGCACTTCTTACATAATTAGACAAAGGTAAGACTTCCACTGCAATTTCTGCATGGTCTGTCCTATTATTTATAAATGCTTGCGCAGCTTCAAGATGTTGTTTATTTTCACTATATACTCCGGTTCGGTACTTAGGTCCAACATCATCTCCTTGTTGATTGATACTGTATGGATCTATAATCTCAAAAAAATATGACATTAACTGCTCAACATCACTAACCTCCGGCTGGAAGACTGTCTTTACACACTCCGCATAACCATCATATGCTCCATCTACGGTATTGGTCGAACCGTTCACTCTTCCCGCTTCAGTCTCCACAACACCCGGCAATGTCTTAAGAAAAGCTTGTACTCCCCATAAACAACCACCTGCTAAATAAATAGTTTCCATAACTTATGCCTCCCATACACAATTACTACTTTAACCTCTATAACTTAAAATAATTTCTAACTACATCTTCAAATAACAATATAAATTCAAGTCCAACTTACTCGAATTAGTATTGTTATTCAAATCTATATTAGTATTACTTATCAAAATGTTCAGCAAAGTTTACTAAAATATCTTTGTAAGATTTTACTGAAGCTATCTCTACATATTCACCATCACCATGCCATTCAGCCCCTGTCGGACCGAATTCAATTGCAGGTACATCAAATCTTGAGAAATACCTTGTATCTGCAAAACCATGCTGTCCAAAAACAGCTACATTGTCACTATCCATTGATTCTTTTATAGTATTTTCCAAACGCTTTATATACTTATGATTAACATCATTCTGTACTGCTGGACCTACTAGATGTAATTGAATATCTCCATTAGTTATACCTTTAATTTGTGAGAGTATTTCCTCATAATCTTGTGAAGGCAAATATCGAATATCATATGATACTTTACATTTATCTGGAACTTTATTATATACATCCCCTCCATTTATTTTAGCCAAATTAATTGAAGGCTCTTTATAAATGTCTGTAGCTTCTTGAGCAAATGGTAATGTTAGAATATCATCATGTAGTTTAAGCGCCTTAGCAATAGCATTTTCTCCTTCCCATGGTCTACTACTATGAGCAGATTCACCCTTTAATGTAATATCAAACTGAAGAATTCCTTTTGCTTGAAATCCTATACCTAATTGAGTCGCTTCACCACAAATAACAAAATCTCCTAAAAATCCCTCTTCTGTTAAATATGCTGCACAATGTTTACCGCCTATTTCTTCATCAGAAACTAATTGTAATTGAACAGTTGTATCTCCTAAATCAATGTGTTGTAACTCGCTCATTGCTACCATCATAGCACTTACTCCAGATTTCATATCTGCAGAACCACGTCCATAAATCTTGCCATTTTTAATTTTGGGAGTGAATTGTTCAGGCCTTCCACTAACGACATCAACATGACCATTTAGCACAAGTTTGTGTTTTCCTTCCCCGACTTCGCATAACAACATTTTATATCCATCATTAGTTAAAATTTCTGGCTGTAATTGTTCTTTTTCCAACCAATCATAACAGTATTGAATTGTTTCATTCGCAGTTTCTTTATCCGAACTATTATAAGAAATTAAATCCGTTAATAAGTCTATCGTCTTTGACATAAAACGAACCTCCTTCAAGGTTAAAATTTTCTCACAGTATAATTGATTGTCTGAAAATTGACAAGGTTTTGAAAATTTAGTAACATTTAATCAACTTGGGAGATATTTCACCCATAAAGTAATTATTGTTCTTTAAAAGTAAATATATATATATAGCAATGGAGCTTATACAATAGACATTTCGTGTCGTATTGTGTGAGCTCTTTTTTTATATTCAAAGGGGGAAGTTTAAATGAGTTATAACTACAATCACAACTGGATTAATGGAAATAAAATTACAACTAGTGATGGTATTAAAGTCATCAATCCTGCTACAGGTGATGTAATAGGAGAAGTCCCGAAAATTTCTGAACATGAAGTCAATGATGCAATTGTCGCAGCACACACTGCATTTAAATCATGGTCAAACTATACTGCCGAATATCGGGCTGACATCTTAGAGCAATGGGCTCAGAATTTAATTTCTAAACAAGATGAACTAGCACATATTATGAGTGAAGAACAAGGTAAACCATATGCAGAAGCTTATGGGGAGATTGGTGTTTGTGCTAAATTTATTCGATGGAATGCTGAAGAAGGAAAAAGAATCTACGGAGAAATCATTCCACCTTCTTCACCACAACAACGTATTTCAGTAATTAAACAACCTGTGGGTGTATGTGGACTCATTACACCTTGGAATTTCCCAGGTGCGATGATTGCACGTAAAGTAGCGCCTGCTTTAGCTGCTGGCTGTACAGTTATTGTTAAGCCTTCAAGTGAAACGCCACGAATTGCGATTGCCATTTTTGATGAGTTAATGCGTACTGATATCGATAATGGTGTAGCAAATATTGTAACAGGTAGCTCTTCAATGATTTCTAATACACTATTTAGTAACCCTAAAATTCGAAAGATTTCATTTACCGGTTCAACTACAATAGGTAAGCAGTTAATGAAGCAAGCTGCTGATCAAGTTAAACGAATTTCACTTGAATTAGGTGGCAATGCGCCCACTATTGTCTTACCAGATGCCAATTTAGACATTGCAGCTGACGCCATCGTAGAAAATAAATTCGAAAACACAGGTCAAATGTGTAACGGCATAAATACAGTGCTTGTTCATGAAGATATACAAGATGAAATCACAGAAAAAATAGCAACTCGAGTTCAACAATTAAAAGTTGGTATTGGTACAGACGACGGCGTACAGGTGGGGCCTTTGATAAATAAAGCTGCTGTTGATAAAGTTGAACATCTCGTTGCAGATGCTACTCAAAATGGTGCCAATATCAAAGTAGGTGGCCACAAACTTCCAATTTCAAGTAATGGCTTATTCTATCAACCAACAGTTATAACAAACGTCAATCCTTCGATGGCTATTGCTCAAGATGAAATTTTCGGGCCAGTTGCACCTATCATTACATTTAAGAGTATTGATGAAGCAATAGAAATTGCGAATGCCTCACAGTTTGGTCTTGCAGCATACTTCTTCTCAAATAATATTAATACAATTTACAAAATATCTGAGCAATTAGAATTTGGAATGATTGGTGTAAATGGTACCCAACTTAGTGTACCTCAAGCACCATTTGGAGGTATCAAAGAAAGTGGTATGGGTCGCGAAGGTGGTCACCACGGATTAGATGGTTTCTTAGAGTTAAAATATATCTCACTATCGTTACAAGAATAAATGCTAAAGGGGTAGATATTATGATTAATGAAATTCACGATACACATGATGATAATAATGTAACTGGCAGTATTTCGAAAGAAAAATTATTAGAACTTGTAAAAAACGAATCAATAGATACAGTTGTGCTTGGTTTTTGCGATATGCAAGGACGTTTAATGGGCAAGCGTATTACTGGTGATTTCATCTTAGAAAATGATATTTCAGAAGGAACTCATTTTTGTAACTATCTCTTAGGTACTAACTTTGAAATGGATACCGATGATGGTTATGAATACATGAATTGGGATAAAGGATACGGCGATTATCTAGCCAAACCAGATTGGGATACTTTAAAAGTAGTACCTTGGTTAGAAAAAACAGCTCTTGTGTTCTGTGATGTGTATACTGTTGATGGAGAAGAACAAATTAAGATTGCTCCAAGGAACATACTAAAAGAACAGGTTAAAAAAGCCGAAAGCTATGGATTGTCGCCACATATGGCAAGTGAATTAGAATTTTACCTGTTTAATGATTCATTTTCAGATATAAATAAAAAAGGCTATAGTAAATTAGAACCTGCTGGTCACTTAAATGAAGATTATAACTTATTACAAGGCACTAAAAACGAGCCTATTTACCAAGAAATACGTAAACAAATGCATTTAATGGGGATTACGATTGAATCATCTAAGGGTGAAGCATACAAAGGACAACACGAAATTAACTTAAAGTACGCAGATGCCCTCAAGGCTGCAGATCAACATCTCATGTTTAAACACGGAATGAAAGAAATATGTATCCAAAATGATAAATCGGTCACATTTATGGCTAAACCTTATGCTGAGTGGACCGGTTCTAGTGGTCATATTCATCTTAGTATGATGGAAAAAGGAACACACAATAACGCCTTTTATGCAGGTGACAATGCTGAAAATCCTATTTCTGATACATTAAAGCATTTCTTAGCCGGAATTATCAAATATACACGTGATTTCGCACTTATGTTTGCTCCATATATAAATTCATATAAACGATTTGCTCCAAATTCATGGGCACCGGTAAGTATTGCATGGAGTAGAGATAACCGTTCTGCAGGATATCGTATGGTCGGTTGTGGTAACTCATTACGTTTCGAATCTCGAATTTCCGGAGCAGATATGAATCCATATTTAGCATATTCTGCGTTGATTGGTGCTGGACTATATGGTATTGAACATAAAATCCCTTTACCTGATGAACTAAAAGGTAATGCTTATAATCAAGACGCTATCGAACGTATACCGTCATCATTACATGAAGCAATCTTAACTTGGAAAGAAAGCGATGTAGTTAAAGAAGTATTGGGCGAAGATGTAGCTAAACACTATTTACACGCTGCTCAATCTGAGCAAAATGACTTTGACTCTTATGTCACAACTTGGGAACGTTCAAGATATTTCGAACAAAGCTAAAACATGAATGGAGGAATAACAATGAGACTAGAAAATAAAGTTTGTATCATCACAGGTGCCGGTGGTGGCATGGGTAAAGAAGCTGCAAAACGATTTGCTAAAGAAGGTGCAAAGGTCGCAGTCTTTGAAAGAGATAGCACAGCAGGCAAAGAAACCGTTGATGAAATTATTCAAGACGGTGGCCAGGCTTCGTTCTTTAAAGTAGATATTGCCAATGAAAATGATGTAAAACAAGCCGTTCAAAATACCGTCGAAACATATGGCAAAATAGATGTATTGTACAATAATGCAGGTGTGATGCCAGAGGCAGACAATTCAGTAGTTAACACAAGTGAAGATGTTTGGGATTTAGTAATGAATATTAATGTAAAAGGCATTTTCTTTATGACTAAATACGTCATTCCAGAAATGGAGAAGCATAATACTGGGTCAATTATTAACATTGCATCATTTGTCGCAGAAATGGGTTGTTCAGTGCCTCAAGATGCTTACACAGCGTCTAAAGGTGCAGTAGTCTCTCTGACAAAATCATTAGCAATTCAATTCAGACCTAAAGGTATTCGCACAAATGCGATAAGCCCTGGTCCTATAGAAACACCTTTACTCATGGAGTGGCTCGTTTCAGATGAAGATGCTAAGAATGTGCGTTTAGGTAGACAACCTTCTGGACGCTTTGGCAAACCTGAAGATATTGTTAACTGTGCCTTATATTTAGCTTCAGATGAATCTGATTGGACAAACGGAGCTAACATCAATGTAGACGGCGGTATAACTGCAAACTATTTCTAATTGAGATGTACTATAGTATAGCACAACACAAAAGTTAACCTGTTCAACGTTTGTTGGACAGGTTTTTATATTTTAACATTCGTTTTTTATAATATTTATCAATTACAATGATGTGCAGCCATTTATTATTCCTTTTTATATTCATCTAATCCAATAATACCTGCTTGTCGATCAATCCTCTCTAATTTTCTCGCTTTTGGTAAACATAAAATGTAGGCAAATATTATTGATAGGATACCTGCACTTAATTTTCCTATAAGAACAGCTGGAATCAATGTCGGTTGGAAGTTGGCTGTATACGATAAATGATCTCCTAATAAAAATGCTGAACTCACACCAAAGGATATATTAATCACCTTATCTTTTGGTGGCATATCCTTTACCAATTTAAACATTGCTAATATATTAGCAATTGTCGCAATTATACCTGCACTACCAGCTTCACTCAAACCAATTTTCCCTCCCACACGTGTTAATCCATTTGAAAAGTACTTTCTAATCAAGTAAACCATTGGAAAGGCACCAGATAACATAATTGCAATGTTACCAGCATTTTCTAAAGCTCTAAAATTATCCTCTTTATCCGCCATGATTGGATCAAATCCCCACACTCCAAAAACGTGTGTGAAAAATCCTGTAAAAATCTCTACTACAGAACAAACAAAGACAAGTTTGATACAAGTATCCAATATCTTACCAAAAATAATAAACAATTTAATCATCAAATCTGAGAAGAAATATAAACCTATTGCAGTTATAACTACAAAGATAATTAACGGTAACAAATTTAACAATACTGACGTAAAGCTAATAGAGAATACGTGTGTCGCTGCACCTGTTGTACCAATGAAAGTACGCACTTTCATATGACTGAACAGCATAATAGTAGTAGAAACAAATGCCCCAAAAGGTATTGCTAATAAACCAGACAGTATTCCTAGTGCCATATACTTATGATCACGCTTTTCAAGCATTGGTAAGCCTAAAGGAATTGTAAAAACAATTGTTGCCCCTGCCATAAAACCGACAATCATTGCCATTATCCAACCCTCATAGCTCTCTTTTAAAACATCTGCTAATTGATATCCACCCATATCTGTAGCCAATATTGATGTCGCTGCAATTGCTGGATCCGCACCTATTTTGTCGAACATTGGTCCAAATACATGTTCAATAAATTTGGAAATAAACGGTATAGATGCCATTATACCTGCTGAATTTGCAAATATAGGACCAATTGTGTAAATACCTTCCATAAACTCTTTACCAATGCCCCTTTGAGCATCCTTAATCGCTCCAATAGCACCAAGCACCGCACAAATCATAATGATATAAATAATCACTGTACCAATATGTTCCATTTACTCCACCCCATTGTTTTCAAACTATAAAAACACAAAAAGATGCCTACTTGTCACACAAATAAGCACCTTTGCTCTAATATATTCACTTCTAAGTATTATTATTTACGAATCTAATTGTTTGATTACTTTAGCCGCAACTTTTTCAAGTTCAACTTGATGATCCATGCTCAATTTTCTCAATTTTTGATATGCGTCATCTTCTGTGATATTCAATCGTTGCATTATAAGTCCTTTAGCACGTTCAATACGTTTTCTATTTTCAATTTGTTTATATGATTGTGCGACCTCTTGCTTTAAATTACTTAAGCGAAATGACTGAGTTAAAGCTATTTCTACTGCTGGTAGTAATTGTGATTCAGATATAGGTTTAACGATGTAACCAACTATATTGGACTGTTTTGCTTCATTAACAAATTCATTTTGACTATAAGCCGTCAATATCAATATAGGAATATCGTATTTCTTGCTAATAATCTTACTTGCTTTTAAACCATTTAATTTTGGCATTTTAATATCCATGATGATTAAATCTGGCTGTGTCTCTGCTGTAGCTTCAATGGCTTTTTCACCATTGCTCACTGCTGAAACCACATGGTATTTTGCTGTTTTCAACATTTCTACAATGTCGAGTCTCACGATTGATTCGTCTTCAACCACCATAATTTTCTTCATAACCATTGCTCCCCTTGTGTTGAAAATTAACTTTCCCCATTGTGCCAATACGATTTTTCGTCAATTTAAATGATCCCCCCAAATCATTTTCAGTTATCGTATTAATAATATTGAGACCAAACGATTCTTCAAAGTCCAAACTATCCCCGCCATCATCTTGTACCACCAATATCATTTCATTGTCACTATCTATATAAATTAACTTTACATCTATGTTACCAACATCTTTATTATCAAATGCATGTTTAATACAATTAGATATTAATTCATTTGCAATTAATGCTAAAGAAACAGCTGTATTTGACGGTAAAAGAATCGTTTGATTAATATGATACGAGATATGTATTCTACATGCTTCTGAATTATCGTTATATACTAGCATATTGCCTATTTTTTTAATTAATTTTCCTATATTCACTTTATCTGTATGGGATTCATCAAGAATTACTTCATACACTGATGCAATACTTAATATTCGATTTAAACTTTCTTGAAAATATATTTTACTATCGTCAGGCAAGCCTCTCCTCATTTGTAATCTTAGCAAACTAGCTACTGTCTGTAGATTATTCTTAACTCGATGATGTACTTCTCTAATTGCCACAGACTTAGAAATTAGTTCTTTTTCCTTTTCCTTTAAATCGGTAATATCTTGCATCAAAATTAAATGCCCAGTTACTTCATTATGTTCAAATAATCTAATACACTTCACACGAAAATAGCACCCTTCAAATTCTCTTTCTTCTATAGTAATAATCTGACCATCGGTAAGCATATCTTCAATACTTGGAAATAATTCTATAAATGACATGTCTGTTTCACAATTTACACGTAATATCTTTTTCACAAGTTCATCTGCTGTTAAATTGTAATAACGTATATATAAATCTTGATCAATATTAAATATGCTTTCTTCAATCATATCAGGAAAGCCTATTCGACTTTCACTTGATTGAGACACTATTTTACTTAATGTATCCGTTGCTTCTGTGAGTGCCTTTAACTTGTCTTCTTCTAATACTTTATTACTAACATCTTTCTCCATTATAAGAGCACCAATAATTCGCTCATTCACAGCAATCGGCGTTACATTTTGTTCAACAACTCTGCCTTCTTGTGATACCGCTCGATGCTGATAAACTGATTCTCCAGTATCTAACGTCTTAAAAACGGCTGGTTCAAATTTTTTATATACATTCTGAGCTAACACTGATGTTTGATATAACAAATTGTTACTATTAGGCCATGCTTCCGCAACCACAATAAAATGATCAGGTTCAATAGCTGGACAATCTATAAATACAAATGCATTATTTAAGCTCGCTATTTCTGGTAAATGTTTAGCTAACTGTTCAACTTTGTAAATTTCAATTTCTGTTAAATTTGTATACGTATTGCATATTTCTCTTGTACTCTGCACAATACATCATCCCAAACTATAATGTTTTGAATATTCGGATAATTATATTCTTTATCTATTATGTAATTTTGCCCAAAAAATGTCAACGAGAAACCAAAGTGAAAATAACTACCCTGCAATATATTTAAAGCGCTTTATATATTTATTTATTAAAAAATAATACTCAATAAAAATATGATATAAAGGATACTTTACCTATTTCAAAATTTTTGAATTGAATAATACACCTTTTTTGTTACAATATATTGAGGAGAATTTTGTGTTTTTACACAAACTTGCAACGTTGGCATACTTTTCCATAGAAAAAGTAGTTATAAAACTTCATAAATCAAATTAATTTCAATTCACGCTGATCTTAATATAAATTGATAAAAAAAATTAAATAGAAGGAGCATGTAAAATGGATTACAGAGTATTGTTATATTATAAATATACAACAATTGAAGACCCCGAAACATTTGCAACTGAGCACTTAGATTTTTGTAAAGATTTAGAATTAAAAGGCCGTATTTTAGTATCTGGTGAAGGGATTAACGGTACAGTGTCAGGAACTGTAGCAGCAACTGACAAATATATGGAAACTTTAAAAGCCGATCCTCGTTTTGAAGGTATTACCTTTAAAGTTGATGAAGCTGAAGGTCACGCATTCAAGAAAATGCATGTGCGCCCAAGAAATGAAATTGTTGCATTAGACCTAGAAGATGATGTTAATCCAAATGAATTAACAGGAAAATATTTATCTCCAAAAGAATTTAAACAAGCATTATTAGATGATGATACTATCGTTATTGATGCTAGAAATGATTATGAATTTGATTTAGGTCATTTCCGTGGTGCGGTGAGACCAAACATTACTCGCTTTAGAGATTTACCTGACTGGATTAAAGAGAATAAAGAGCAATTTATGGATAAGAAAATCGTTACTTACTGTACTGGTGGTATCCGTTGTGAAAAATTCTCAGGTTTCTTATTAAAAGAAGGCTTTGAAGATGTGGCGCAACTTGAAGGTGGCATCGCAACTTATGGTAAAGACCCAGAGGTTCAAGGTGAATTATGGGACGGTAAAATGTATGTATTTGACGAAAGAATCAGTGTAGACGTAAACCATGTTGAAAAGACAGTTGTCGGTAAAGAATGGTTTGACGGTACACCTTGTGAACGCTACATCAACTGTAGTAATCCAGAGTGTAACAAACAAATTCTAGTTTCTGAAGAAAACGAAGCACGCTATTTAGGTGCTTGTTCACATGAATGTGCTGCTCATGAAAGAAATCGCTATGTAAAAAAACATAATATTAGCGATGTAGAAAAAGCAAGACGTTTAGAAAACTTTAACGCGTTAGTTAATCAATAATCGCTAACTTTTATAATTTGTATCACTATTAAAAAATCAAATAAACAGCCAGTAAATAAGCTTCTATACTTATTTACTGGCTGTTTTATTTATAATATTGCTTAATTTAGACGCACTTGCATAAAATGATCTCATTATCGTATTTGAAAATAGCATTTTATGGACTAGATTATTTGATCTATAAAAATAGCTATGAACAAAGTCTACCATCTTTACTTTCTTCATAGCTTTTTATTACTACAGATGATTTCACTGAATTTTAAAAACGGTTAGTCACAGTTACTATTGAAGACATCTCTTAGACAATATTTTAATAAATTTATTATTGAACCTTCATAAAGCCATTGCCTAAGACATCTCTTACATCATGAATAACCAAAAATGCATTCTCGTCATATATATTAACGATTTTTTTAATTTGTGATAATTGATTTTGAGGTACAACTACGTATAAAATTTTGCTTTCTTTTTGACCATAACCGCCTTCTCCATTTAATAATGTAGAGCCACGACCTGTTTCTTGATTGATTTGACGACTTATTTTAGCATTATAAGCTGACATAATCGTAATTGCCTTCTTCGGATTAAATCCTTCTATTACAAAGGACATACTTTTTTCTACAATAAATAGCATCACGATTGTATAAAGCACGTTTTGTACAGGTAACACTAATAAAAATGATACAACGATTAAAGTATCTAAAATGAATAAAGCTTGAGAAGTCTTAATCTCTGAATATTTATTAATTATTTTGGCAATAACCGATGTACCACCAAGCGTACTACGTGCAGAAATTACAAAACCAGATCCAATACCAATCAACACGCCTGAAAACACTGTATTGATAAAGTCTGAATCTATATTAAGTGTTAGATTCTCAGTCAAGCCAATAAACAACGAACTAGAAATTACAGTGATCAATGTATATACTGCCGTTGTTTTACTTAAAAATTTCCACCCTATTATAATTAAAATGACGTTGATAATAAACGAAGTAATAGCTGGTGACCAACCAAGCGTATACTTTAAATTTAATGATATGCCAACTGTGCCGCCTTCTCCTAAATTAGATGCAATAACAAATGTATTAATGCCAATCGCTATAAGAAATGTCCCCAAAATACAGAAACAGATATTCTTCAAATGTATTCTATACACCATCTTCACAAGCCTCACTTTCTTTATAGTTTAAAGTTACATATGTCTATTCATGATTATGTTATTTAACATAAAAAGAACTTCTTAGCTATCAACTAAAAAGTTCTAATAGATATTTACTTATTAAATTTTTCAACACAAATACACATAGTAATATAATTGCGTAGACATTTCAATTGTAAAAGTTCAACTCACCATAACTTCATATAGGTCGTTTAAAATTATCTTTCTTTTGTCATACTTTGATGTGTTAAATTGTTAAATGTCTGTTCAGCTGAGGCGAGTGCACCTTCAAGATGACCTCCATTTTTTGCATCATATTCTGTACCAGCAAAGTATACATTATCTATGTATGCAGGTGGCTGCCCATAAGTAGGAAAGCTTTCAATATTTAATGTGTCACCTGGCGTTACCGTATAGTCATCCTGCGACCAATCTTTATAATAAAATGCTTTATAGTCTCGCGCTTCTTCACCGAACAATCTCACTAATTGATTGACTACTTTATCCTCAATGCTTGCTAATGTTTCTCTCTTTCGATCAGCTGGTGCTAAACCAAAAAATCCAAATAAGGCACTATCTCCATTAGGTGTGGTTACGTCATAAATTTCACGCAGTGGACCTTGCCAACTTATAACATTACCAGATAGTTCGTCCTTTCTCCAAAATGGTTGATTATATGTAACAACCGCTTTCGCCTGAGCCCCCATCCATGTTGGCTTATTTAATAAATCAACCTTAACTGTTTCTGGTAACTCAGGTGTAAAGTCAATATTCTCAAATAGTAATCTTGGCGGTAAAGTAAATACGACCGCATCAGCATCATAAGTTCGCTCGCCTTCTGTGCGATTGTTTACTGCTGTTACAGTAAATGTCTGATCCTCATTTCGTTTTATAGCAGTAGCACGCGTATTAAGGTCAATATTGATTGTTGGTATGCGCTGGTAAATTGCTTGTACCAAAGCATTCACGCCACCTTCAATTCGTTTACAATAACTGTTAACCTCAGTTGCTTTAATAAACTTTACAGGATTATTGTCACTCAACTCTAACAAACTTTGCCCATTATTATATTGCTCTATCGTCGATAATTGTAATTCTTCTATCAAATCAACAATTTTAGGTTCCTTTTCAGGCCAAAACCATGTTGGTCCTAAATCAAAATAATTTTCGTTAGAAGGTGTTTCTGTTAATACCCGACCACCAATTCTATCTCGTGCTTCAATTATATTAAATGTCACATCAGTATCGGATAATAAATCCGCTAATCTCAAACCACTGATACCACTACCTACAATCAATACATGCATATATAAACCTCTCTTTTTTTGAAAATTCTAATAATTACTTGTTTTATATTCTACTACTTATTCTTCTTTATGAATATAAAACTTTGATAATTACTAAAGATATCTATTTTTAATCTATCAGTTTGCACTATCAATCGTTTAAATTGAAAGGTCGTTCATTTTAAGTGTATAACTATAGATAGTACGTTAGGTTACAGAAATATATTAGAAAGAGAGTATACATATGAAATTCGATGATTTTTCAATTGGTGATACCTTTAATACTAAAATTTATCAACTTAGTGAAGAAGAAATTATAAAATTTGCACATGAATTTGATCCACAATATATGCATATTGATAAAAACAAAGCATCTGAGGGACGATTTAATGGAATTATCGCATCGGGTATGCATACGATGTCCTTATCCTTTAAATTATGGGTAGAAACTGGTAAATATGGCGAAGAGGTAGTAGCTGGGACACAGATGAATCATGTTAAATTCTCCAAGCCAGTATATCCGAATGATACTTTACGCGTCGTTGCTGAAGTTACACACAAACATTCTATAAAGAAAGAAAACGGTCTGTTAACCGTACTGTTAACTACATTTAATCAACATGATATAATCGTTTTTAAAGCTGAATTAACAGCACTTGTAAGTAATTAATATTTCACTCAATAAATTATAGACTTAGCCATGTAAAATAATGTATGGTTAGGTCTTTTATTTACTTTCAAACTTATTTCTGGATAATACTACATTTCATTACAATCCACTGATACATTTTTATAATTAAACTATCATTGATTATTTGTTATAAACAGCGTTTATAATTCGTTTGCCAATGCCTTTTAAGCATATCTGCAATTACAATATAAGCATTTAACATATCAATTCTCTTCCCTTATTATTACAAGTATAAATTGTAGGATATTCAATAACTCTATTTACATGGACATTTAAGAAAGGATGTTTATAGATATGAAAAATGAAAATACAGAATTAACACAGGATTGGGATAAAATTTTTCCAAAAAGTACGAAAGTAAATCATACAAAAGTTACATTTATAAATCGATTTGGTATTACGATTGTTGCCGATTTATATGAACCGCAGCATATAACTGGGGAGAAATTACCAGCGCTTGCAGTTAGTGGTCCATTTGGTGCTGTAAAAGAACAAGCTTCAGGTCTATATGCACAAACTATGGCTGAAAGAGGATTTCTTTCTATAGCTTTCGATCCCTCTTACACTGGAGAAAGCACTGGTTCGCCACGCAATGTAGCTTCTCCAGATATCAATACTGAAGATTTCCAAGCTGCTGTAGATTTCTTATCCGTTCACGATAAAGTCGATCCAAACAGAATTGGTATTATCGGCATTTGTGGTTGGGGCGGTATGGCATTGAGTGCTGCTGCTATTGATACACGTATTAAAGCTACTGTCACTTCAACTATGTATGATATGACACGTGTAAATGCAAATGGTTACTTTGATGAGGAAGATAGTGCAGCACAACGAGACAAGAAACGTCATTCTTTAAATCAACAACGTATCACTGATTTTGTTAATAGTTCATATGCCGTAGATGGTGGTGTTGTAGATCTTTTACCAAATGATGCACCAGAATTTGTAAGTGGCTATCATGATTATTATAAGACAGATCGTGGTTACCATTCTCGTTCACTAAACTCTAATAATGGTTGGAACATTACCATGCCTTTATCATTCTTAAATTCTCACTTACTAGACTATAGTAATGAAATTAATAGTGCTGTTTTGTTAGTTCACGGTGATAATGCTCACTCAAGATATTTCAGTGAAACTGCATATAGTAACTTAACAGGTGACAACAAATCATTGATGATTGTTCCTGATGCCGTTCACACCGATTTATATGATAATTTAGATAAAATACCATTTAACAGTATAGAATCATTCCTCAATAAATATTTATAAATATAAGAAAAGGTAGATGCCACAAATTAATGTAGCGTCTACCTTTTTTGTATATGAATGCTAAAGTATTGTCAATTCTATTATAAACTACTTATATGTTATTATCGTCCATTCACTTTATTTATGTTCTTGTTATTATTTTTAGATGTTTTAATAAAACGAACATTTTCATTATCATACATAGCTATTTTTGTATTTAATAATGTTAAAGTTTCTTGCATTTCTTCTATATTTTCCAATAAAATTTCTCTTTCTTTATATAATATATCTCTCCGTGTATCCTTTGTTTCCTCACCTTGATGATATAATTCAATATACTTAGATAATGCATCTATTGATAATCCGGACTGTCTCATACATTTTGCTAATTTAACCCAATTTAAATCATCTTGGCTATAATTCCGAATACCATTAGCATTGCGTCTAATTTTAGGTATAATTCCAATTTTTTCGTAATAACGTAACGTATCAACACTAATATTCATTCTTTTACTAACTTCTGATATCATCATATTTTTATTACCTCTTTATTCATGTAACCTAAAGATTTCATCAATCTTACCATCTATACATGCTTCAAATTATAAATTGTTTTTATTTATCGTTATCATACTCCTTAGAGTACACTCCAAGTCAATCATTATGACTTTTGATTCCTAATGAATTTATACAAGATAACAACTAGTTATTATCTCTATATTAGGAACTAATAATCTCTTTATTTCAAACTTTTATACGTAACTTTTAAAATCATTTATGATATTTCATAGATACTAACCATGCTGTAAATTATCAATTAAAATTTCTAAATTCATGTCGATATATTTATTTTTATGAGTTAACAAATAAAAATAACGTTCTATATTGAGCGGTGTTATATCTAATACTTGATAATCTGTAGGGGTTAACGTGGATTTTGAAACTATTGCAAAACCATTCCCCGCATGAACCATGTGCTTGATCAATGTCGTATTATTAATTTCTACTAAATATGGTTTTAATCCCAACTCAGACAAACCAATTTCTTGGTACACTCTTGTACCTGAACCTCTTTCTCTAATAAAGCATGTATTACGATTTGATGGTTTAGATTGATTACGTATAAGTACCATTTCATCCTTGGCAATACGAGTACTATTTATCATATGATCTTGAATCTCTTTTTCTACTATACCCAAATCAATTGTATTATTTTTTATATTTTCAATCATCGTTTCAGAATTATCTAGCCTTACATGTATATGTAAATCAGGATATTGTGAAGCTAAATCTGTTAAATGCTGCGACAGCTTATATTCACCATAGGTATAACTACTACCAACAGTTAATTCTCCTGCCACTTTATTCGGTTGGTCCTTTAAATCATGCCAAAGTTCCGCTTCCAGTTGTTCACGATTTAATGCATATCGAAAAATTTTTCTACCATCATTAGTCAGATTCATCTTACTATGATTAAACTCAAATATTTTTATATCATATCTTTTTTCTAAACGTTTGATATCTCTACTAATTGATGGTTGTGAAGTATATAAATTTTCTGCTGCTTTAGTGAAACTCTGTGCTTTCACTACTTCTGTTAAAACTTTATATGGATCCATAGTCTCACCTCTATCGCTATATTCCAGATATATTATAACAGTTTTGTTATAACCAACATACATAATATATATTTAACGTTATAGATATATGGTGCTAGACTTTTTATTAAGGAGGCGCATTCAAATGAAATCTATTAACAATAAATCATTTTATTTAGGACTACTATTCACATTGATTATCACAGTTATTAGTTTATTGTGTGCTCAGTTACCATTACTGAATAATGTTGGTGCTTTATCAATTGCCATTTTAATCGCTATCGCCTATCGACATTTTAAAGGTTATCCAGAAACATACCGTTCTGGCATTACCTTTTCTTCCAAACGATTATTAAAATTAGCGATTATTTTATATGGTTTAAAGCTAAATATAAATGACATAATTGGCAACGGCAGTCATTTATTAATCATAGATTGTGGTGTGATTATATTTAGTATTGTATTCATTCTATTAATTAATCGCCTTATCAAAGGTGACCGGAGTCTTACTTTACTTTTAGGTATTGGAACTGGAATATGTGGTGCAGCAGCAATCGCAGCAGTTGCACCAATTCTTAAATCCAAAGAAGAAGACACTGCAATCAGCATTGGTATTATAGCCTTAATTGGTACTGTTTTTTCATTAGGTTACACCTTAATATATTCTCTATTTTCAATATCCCCACAAATCTATGGTGCGTGGTCTGGTGTAAGTCTACATGAAATTGCACATGTGATTTTAGCAGCTGATTTTTCTGGTGAAACTGCTTTAAAAATAGGTTTATTAGGAAAATTAGGCCGCGTATTCTTACTAGTTCCTGTGAGTATTATCTTGATTATTATAATGAAAGTGAAAGATAAATCTACTAATCATGCTCAGCGTATTGACACACCGTATTTTTTAATCGGTTTTATACTAATGGCAATCATAAACACCTATATAAATATACCAACTGAAATCATGAACGTTGTTAACTTTCTAACTACTATTTGTTTACTTATGGCAATGGTAGCATTAGGCCTTAATGTTTCTTTAAAAGATTTAAGACACCGGGCATTCAAACCTTTGATTGCTATCATTATTACATCTATTTGTTTATCAGTATTTACATTTTTACTTGTTAACATTATTTATTAAACGCACTATCCCTTCCCTCTTAAATCACAATTTCCAAAAAATTCCCCTTGACTCTAATTGAGTTCAAGGGGATTTATATTAAAATATTTTATATTATTATGCAGTTACCCATTGTGAAGCACCAGCTGTGTTATATAATTTAACTGCTGCTGCATCTTGTACTGATTCAGGTGCTTCTGTTGGAGATACACCTTGATATTGTGCAGGTGCTACTGAATCCCAAGTACTTTGTAAGAATTGATACTTACCTGCTGCACCTGTTGATGGGTTAACAGCTTTTAAGTCTCCACCTGATTCACGTTGAGCAATTTGTTGTAAATGAGAATTTACGTTTACTGATGAACCAGTTGATTCTTCACTACTTGAATTATTTGTTGATTGTTGTTGTGTAGTTGTTTCTTGTTGAGTTGATGATTGTTGTGTAGTTGCTTCTTGTTGTGGTTGTTGAGTTTGTTCAGTTTGTGGAGCTGCTTCTTGTTGCGGTTGTTGAGTTTGTGCTGCTTGATCTGATGTATTTGAGCTATCTCCTGAACCTGCACCGTAACTCCATGTAAAGTTTTCACCGTCTGATTTAAAGTTATAGTTTACACCGTCTTGCGTAAAGTTATAGTTATATGAACCTTCTTGAATTGGAGATTCATTTAATTGTTGTGGATTTGATTGAGCTAATTGTGCTAATTCTGCTTTATTAATTCCTTGTTCAGCAGCGTCCGCTGAGTTTCCTGCTGCTACTCCTGTTACTCCAAGACCTACTGCTAATGTTGATGCGATTAATGTTTTTTTCATTTTCAAAAATTCCTCCTATAAGGTAATTAGTTATTTGATTAATTTGCTAGTTACACTCTAACATCTATAAAAGGGTCGTAGGTTACAGTGAGGTGAAAAAAACAGGCACAAGTTTACATCCTAATTACATAAAATTTCCTCAACTACACAGCAAATAAAGTTCAAAATACTTTCATGCCAACTCTAATTGCTTACATTCCAGGGTAGTGCATTGTAATATTTGTGTAATATGTAAATAAAATATCCTTCTTTTACTTTTTTAAAAAACTAATATGAAGGTACGGAATTTTCAATAGAAATAATATTCCACTATATAAAAATGAATAATTAAAAATACCATCTCTTTTTAGAAATGGTATCTTAATTTATCTATGATAATGCAATTTTGATATGTGCTAAATGATGAGATTGATGCCATGATAATTTCGCAATTGTTTCACCAACTGATATTGATCCCTCTCCAACTAATGAAAAAGTTCTATTAATTTGTTGTTCTTTTAATGTTCTACCAACTGCTACAATTCTTTTATTTAAACCATCTAATAACTGCACAGATATTTGAACCGGCAAGTCATTATCTTTAGTTTGTATCCATTCATCTTGATTAAATGGTACTACTTTAGGATTATCATCTGTTAATGCTAGCTTTAATCTATGATACATATTTAATTGTGAGTCAGCTATATGATGCACTAGTTCTCTTACATTCCAACTTCCTTCACGATACTTTTTCTGTAAAGCATCTTCATCTAAATCTATTACGGTTGCTAGTAAATCTTCTATATAATGTTCTATTTCATTTAACCATTCATCTATATGGCGTAATGTAATTTTATCTGGTAATTCTAATGCACCTATTGGAAATCTGACATCCATTATAAACACCCCTCACACTTATTCGCTGTTATTATTGTCTTCCCTACATACATAATTATATACATTTTATGTAACATAAAAAAAGCCATTTTCAATAAAAAGAAAATGGCTCCATTATAATTTTTTTATTTAATCATATTACTATTTAAAACGGATTTTTGTTTAACCATTGACCACCGTCCATTGTAATACACTCACCATTAATATAACTCGCATGTTCTGAGAATAAAAAGTATGCTAAATTGGCTATTTCATCTACTTGGCCCATTCGTCCAATTGGTACGCTTTCTAACGTTTGTTGTCTAGCATCTTCTGAAAGTGTTAGCCTTTTAGCACCACCTGTATTTTCTATTGGCCCTGGTGCAATTGCATTGACACAAATACCATATTTTGATCCCCATTCAACAGCTAATGTTCTCGTCATAGCTAATACACCTGCTTTTGCACTAGCAGAATGCACAACACCTGGTCCTGCACCCCATGCATATGTAGCTACCATGTTCAGTATTCTTCCAGGATAATTATTTTCTATCCATACTTTTCCCACGGCTTGTGTGCAATACCAAGTTCCATTTAATACTATATCTACTACTGAGTTCCATGCATTTTTAGATAAATCTTCTGCCGGACAAATAAAGTTTCCTGCTGCATTATTTACCAAACCATCTATTTGACCAAATTGTTTTAATGTTTTATCAACAGTATATTGAACACGTTCAGGATCTCTTACATCCATATCAATACATAATATTTGGCCATCAAATTTTTCTATTTCTAATTTAGTTTGCTCTAGCTTTTCAAGCGAACGTCCGGTAATAACTACTTTCGCTCCTTCTTCCGCAAATTTCTTCGCCATTGCTTTCCCCATACCACTGCTGCCACCTGTTACAATCATTACCTTATCTTCCATAAGATATTCCCCCATCTCTCATAAATCACGCCACTTAAGTAAACGCTTACAAAAATATGTGACTTACTACTATTTTGGTACTCACGTACCCTTTTTAAAGGTATTAAATCGTTTGAAAAATAAAAACATTTACTCATAATCAGGTAAAGAAATACATAAATAAATTGTGTACGTTTGTTTTAAATATTTTTTATACTTACTACAATGTTTTATTGTATAATCTAAGTAATATACAAATGGAGGTTCAATTATTCAATGTATGTAAAGGAAATCGCAGAAATAGTAAAAGGTAGATTGATGGATGCAGTTGGTCAAGAAAATCATATCATCAATGATTTTGAAACTATATATGGTTTTGTGAAAAGTAAAAATACAGCCTATTTTTCACCTAATAAAGTGACATGGGCTAAGGAATTAGGACGAAGCAAGAATGCCCCTGAAGGTAATGACTTAATCGATAAGTCTAATGGAAATATTGGATTAATTATTACTGAAAATTATGTAGAAGGCATGGAACATAACGTGCCACAATTAATTGTGGACGATTCTGTTAAAGCGCTCAAAACTTTAGCTATTCATATTCGAAATCAATTCCATAACCCAGTCATTGCAATAACTGGATCTATGGGCAAAAGTTCAACCAGAATGTTAATTAGTTCATTACTACAGGATTATCATGTATTAGAAAATCGAGGAAACAATAATATAAGAGCCGCAATTTACGCTAATATGTTAAAGCTAATTAAAAACCCAGATTATGCAGTTATTGAAACTTCTTTGAATGCAATTAATAATAAAGAAAATACTGCAATTTATTTACGACCAGATATTGCAATCGTAACGGGTATTGGAGCTGCTCATTTCTCTACTTTCCAATCGTTAGAACAAATTGCTGAATTAAAAGCGCGTATTTTCAAAGGATTAAATCACAACGGTATCGCTATTATTAATGGTGAAACAATGTTTGCAGATTATTTAAAGGATAAAGCATTAGAATCCACGCAAAATGTACTTACTTACCATAAAGAACATACTGCGGATTCAGATTTTTCTCCTGAATTCATTCAATACCATAAAGGGTACATTGAACTAGGATTAGATGAAATACAAGGTATAGAGAAATATAAATTGAACACGATCAGTGAGGGAATGGTTTCAAATGCATTAGCTGCCTTTTTAACACTTAAAGAATTACATTTACCTATTAATTCTGAATATGTAGAATCATTTAAGCCATTTTCAAAAATCTTAGCTATGAAACCAATCAAAACATTATCTCATAATGTCACACTAATTGATGATACTCACAATGCATCATTACCTGCCATGATTAATGCAATACATGCATTTAATAGTCAAACTCAATTTTTTACGGGCAATAAAATTATCGCCTTAGGTAAAATAAATGACTTGGGGCACAAATCTGCCGAAGTTCACGCAGAATTAGTAGATGTTTTAACTCATTCTAATGCAGATTACATACTTTGTTTAGATAATGACTTACGCCCAGTTGTAAACAAAATTCGAAATAAACATATCACATGGTATCCAAATAAAGACTTATTAATGAATGATTTAATGCATCTTTGTAATGAAGATTCACTTGCATTACTGAAATCTTCAAGTGGAGGTACTGAATTCCCAGAAATAGCTAAGGCATTGCCACAACGTTTAACGCATTTTGAACTTGCCGATAATTTTGGTGATATTTTTGAAGAAATGAGCCATCTTGGTCAGAGCTATATGATTATAGATAATAAAACTAACGACATCATAAGTTCACACAACGTGGAACAGTCGCAAACTATCGAAGGTATGGGACCATTATTATATTACTTCAAGGCCATGGACGATAAATTAGATAATGAGACGATTACAATGCAAGAATGGGTTACAAATAATGATAAACATTATACTGGCAAACAAACTGATTTGTTTACATTACTAGAAAGCATGACCTTATCACCACACCCTTCTGAAACATATGAACTGGTAGATTACTTATTTAAAAACTTTGCTAATCGTAAACGTTATACTGAAGCATTGATTTCAAAATTTGACCTTTCTAATTCTATCGCGATCAATTTAACCGGTAGATTCCGAGTGAAAGAACGTCAATGTTACTCTGTTTTAGATTTATTTAAATTATACAAGGCCTATAAATATGATTTGTTTAAATTTAACAATATGTTCATTCTTGGTTTAAATTATAAAAGTGGCTTTATTAGAGGTGCTGAACAAACAATTATCTTTACTTCATATACAGATTTAGAAGAACTAAAAGCAAAAATTAAATTTTAAGGAGGTTTAACAATGACTAGCACTATAGAAATTTCTATTATTATACCGTTGTATAATAGGGCAAATGGTATACAACGGTTGTTACATAATCTTTCTTTACAATCTTTTGATATGAATCGTGTTGAGGTTATCATTTCAGATGATAAATCTACAGATAATTCATTAGACGTTGCGAAAACCTTTGTTAATCAGATTCCTAATTTAATTATTCTAGAAAGCGATGTTAATTCTGGCGGCGCATCAGTTCCGAGAAATAAGGCCCTTGATATTGCTAAAGGTAAATGGATACTCTTCATTGACTCAGATGATTATATTACAGAGTATTCATTGGCCGATGCCATAGCCACAGCAAATAAATCTCAAGATGATATGGTTTGCTTACCATACTTTAGAGCTAAAAATAGTAACAGACCATTAAGTCGGTCGGCATTCTACTCTCCCTCTACAATAAGTAATCTTAAATTTGAAGATACAAAATTATATAATAGTTTGAACGTTATTGGTAAATTAATTAAACGCGATATTATAGAACAACATCGTATAAGATTTCCTGAAAACATTCGCGTTAGAGAAGATAATTGGTTCTTAATGCAGGTTTATAGTGTAGTTAATTCTATTTCTATATTAGGTTATGAAAAAAATTATTACTTTTATGAACAACAAGACGAAGTCGCATTAACAAATACAAAGACGCCTCCAAGAGATGCAGTCAAAATATATATTGCTGTTTATGATTTCGTAAAAAGTCGAACACAATTATCAAATGAACAAAAAATCAATTACTTAACAATATTTTTAAATCGCTATACAAATATGATAAAAAGAGGGAAACACGCACCCGTACGCTTTTTCAATCACACTAAACCAACACTATTAAAAGTGCTTAGAAATCAATATGTAGATGATAATACAATCGAGTTTATTGAAGACTTATTCTTAGGTAAATATGACATTGCTAATTAACAATACCATTTTCACATTACCAAATAACCTAAAGTCATATTACTTAAAAAATTATATCCGATTTCAAAAAAAGAGTTCATCCACAATATTTACGGATGAACTCTCTTTTTATTAATAAATCTTATAATTAAGGTATATTGCTTTATTCTAAAAAAAATTATTTTTATTACTTTCAGTCATAATAAGTATTAAACTTTAACAAATGCATAATACATTTTCATTAAAAAAGATGACCAATATATTTGTAAATATAAATTGCCGCAATCACAAGCGGAGCTATAAACATTAATGTCTTATACTTCTTTTTTTCTGGCTTTTCTTCTGCTTTGCCTTGCTTTCTATCCTCTAAATACTGGAGTAATTCTGCTTCAATCTCTTTGTCTATTGCGCTTTTTTCAGGCTCATTTGTTTCACTTTTTTCATGATTTGATTGTTTTAGCTCATCTGTATGTTTATTGTTTTCAGTCATACTATCATCCTCAAAATCGAATTATTACTTAATTTTAATTAGAAGGTTTAAATGCCTTTTGATATTGTACATAACCAGATACATAGTGCTCTATATCATCAATACGCACACGATATCCATGGTGTTTGATGAAGAAACTATTTAATATTCTAGCAGGATTTTTAAAGTACATGCCAATTTCTGGATAGAAGAAACCAGTTCTTTCATAATCAGCTCGAATGTGAATTGTTTTCATAAATTTTTCTTCATCTAGTAATTCTTCTACAATATGATTATACCCAGTTTCTTTTGCCTTTTTAACTAAATGGTATGTTGCCATAAGCATTTCCAAGAATGTAGGATATGTCGTCTCACGCTGTTGCATATAATCTAAATAACCACTTACGTTTTGTATACCAAAACGGTAATATTTCTCTGCAGGTTCAATTTGAACTAATTCATTTGTACAATAGCCTAACCAGTGATCATGATATTTCCAGTAGTCATTTGCGATAAAATGTTCAAATAATAATTTCACTGTTTCTAACCATTGTGGATTTTGGTCAATTTGATACAAACGTAATAATGCCAATGCTGCTTCCCCGTCATAGTATACAATACGGTTTGCTTCTTTAACTGTTAACTCAGGATAGTTTAATACGTGCACCGTTTCACCAGTATTTTGATTAATCATATTAAATATACCTTTTGCGACACTTTGTGCAGCACTTAAATATGATTTATTTCCCGGGTTAACTTTTAGATATTCACATATAGCAAAGATAAAGGCTGCATTTTGGCCTAATTTTATCTCATTCATATCATTAGTATCATCAAAAATATATCCTGCATTATCCTTCTCATATAGATAATGACGCATTAAATACTCTATTGCCTTTTCCGCTGTTTTAACATCCTTATTTAAATAAGTTAAACCTTCAATTAATGCATAAGTAGATGAAGAGTGACGTAAGTTATTGTAGAAATTTATATTTTTGTCAAAATGCGGGAAATAACCATAGATGTACTTACCATTTTCTTGCATCATACCATTTAAAAAATCTACGCTGCGATCAATCAATTTATCAATTTCTGTATGTAGATTATCAACTTTTCTTAAGCCCCTAGTTAGTCCTCTATCACCTAGTTCAAAAACGTCATTTTCATCTAGAATAAAGCCTTGAGTATAAAACTTTGTTATCTCTTTACCTTGATAAGAGTCTATTGTGAATGCTTTCTTTTGATTTGTATATTTTCTTAAATAATTGTTGATATTATCCTCTGACAAAATAAATTCACCTTTTACTTTTTTCGATGGACGAACAAAAGCATTAACATTAATTTCTTCCGGTAAAAATGTCAGATTCCAAAATTTATCGAGCGCAATACCATAATCAATATAATTTCTACGTCGCTCAATGAGATGATGAACGACTTGATCAAATAATATATTTTCAGTTTCAGTTACTAAATCTACTTTGACCCATTTTGCTTGTTCTCCAGATTTTTTATAGAATTTTTGACATTGTTTTAAGATATCTCGTTCTAAATACCTTGGATTTTTAAGCAACTTTACATTCGCTTTAATGTTTGGCTTTCCTAAACTTAAAAAAGCATATTGAAATGAGATTTGAGACTTCTCAATGTGATTTACAAGTTTTTTTATCCTACTTTCAATATTCATTTATTAACCTCCCACAATTAAATGTATAATCTATTTATGAATTAACCTTTTAAGTTTCAAACAATTTATTATGTATATAATATAACACAAATTTATTTGCTTATTTCAAAAAATAAGCCGGACCTTAAGGCCCGGCCTAACATTAATAATAATTATTATTTGTCTTCATTCTTTTTATTACGTCTTCTGAACAATAATAATGAACCAAGTGCTGCGAATAATGAACCGAAGATAGTACCGTTTTGGTTAGTCGTTTCACCTGTATCAGGTAAAGATTTGCTATCTTGTTTTCCATTATCTTGTTGATCATTATTTTGGCTATTGTCATTAGAAGTAGTATCGCTATTTGAATTATTATTAGAATTCATGTCTGTATTTGAACCACTATTTGCATCTACATCGCTACCTGTATTTGCATTTGATCCGTTGTCTGCGTCTGAATCTGCATCAGCATCCGCGTCTGAGTCACTATCTGCGTCTGAATCTGCATCAGCATCCGCGTCTGAGTCACTATCTGCGTCTGAATCTGCATCAGCATCCGCATCTGAGTCGCTATCTGCGTCTGAATCTGCATCCGCATCTGAGTCACTATCTGCGTCTGAATCTGCATCAGCATCCGCGTCTGAGTCACTATCTGCGTCTGAATCTGCATCAGCGTCCGCATCTGAGTCGCTATCTGCGTCTGAATCTGCATCAGCGTCCGCGTCTGAGTCACTATCTGCGTCTGAATCTGCATCCGC
>NZ_JXCF01000002.1 GCF_000875895.1 Staphylococcus gallinarum | reverse complement strand
ATTGCATTACCGTTATCTCTACCCATTCAAATGTTGCATGAATTCACTGACAATAAAGGAAACAATAGAAATGTAAGTTTAAATTATAGCTATTGGATAAATGAAAAGAATTTTCACTTTATCTCATATGTACAAGATGAAATTAACCACGTTTATAAAAACGACTATATTAACAAGCAATTAGAACTAATGAAACATCATGATTTGAACTTATTTCCACCTTTTTTACTAATTCTTATTGAAAAATTATGTAGAAAAATTATTGATAAAGAAAACGATCGTTTACCATACAAAACTATAACTGAAAAATTACTATTAGAATGGGACAACATTGTAAAAATTAATAATTTAGATGCATTTATCAACGATTATTATAAAGATATATTCGACAACGTAATTAACAAACAAATATACATCGATGAAAAATATTATGAGCCAAACAGTAAAAATTACAACAGACATAGAGTATTGCACGAAAAAACAGATTTTGATGAGTTTACTATCGAGAAAACTAGTAACTTACTCTTTGTAGTTATGTTTTTAGTTGATATCATTAATTTTAATAACGAACTTAAGTAATTATTTAATAAATAAATTTAAAATTGACACCGCTAAACTTATTGCTGAAAAACTTAATGGAATTATTTGTGCTAGTAATCTATATTTTGTATTTTTTAAATAAGCAATTCCCTTTTCTCCAATTGCCATCATAGATTTTTCGATATTATCATGATCTAAATAGTTTGGAGACTTTGCTAAATGATTATATATATCTTTCTTCTAATAAATCACATATGTTGTTATAATCGACATATGTAATTTATTAGGAAACAGACTTTTTATCTCATCATAAGATACTTTAGTTGTTAGAACTTTCTTTTTTACAAAACTTTTTTCTTGATTTGATAAAGTTTTTAAAATTATTTTACTATCTTTACTTAAAATGATAATCATCCTCTAAATTGTATGATTTTGCATTCCTCTACACTTGATGATATACTGAAATCAACAAATATGATGCTGAACATGATGTCACCTCCTTCCATGCTAATCACAGCACAGAAGTAAAGCGACGACTTTGATATTATACCATCTATATCTTTTGAAGCATATCCACTACCGATAAGTTGAATTATGTAATAATTACAATTATTTATCATGTATTTTTTTCTATATCTTTGTAATGCGCTCGTGTAAATGATTTTTCTTCAATTTCAGAAAAATTATAATTAAGTTTTTCATTATTTAAAGCATATTGAACTACTTCCCTTATATATGAATCCATTTTTTTAGATAAATCCTTCATGTCTTGAATACTGTTATCTTTTAAATATTTTATACCGTCTCCATGCTCTCTATCAGAACGTATATCAGAGCGTATCGTATACCATACGCATTTCCAACATTATTCATTATTTCAGTAATATCTCTATCATCTTTTCCAATTATGGCTGAAGTTATCCTTTTTAATTCTTTAGTCGTATCTTTTTTATCGCAAAAATAGAATCCAAAATAGTGCAATAAATAGAAAGTTTTTCCTGAACGGTTGTGGCTTTTCATGCTTGTTGAAGATAAATTAATACTCTAGTATAACAATTAGTATTAGTAGAAAAGAATTTTTCTATTCGCTCATCAATATTCCCAAAAGTCGACTCTATTAATATAAAAATTCATATAACTATCTCCTTTTTAATTTACTTCACCCCTATTTCATAATATATGCTTAATTCTTCAAACATATCTATCCTCAAATTTTGATTTTATAATACAATATGTTTCATGATTCGATAACTTTGCACTACCACCTAATATTATAATTCAATTAATCAGAATATCTTCCTTTACTAAACCTATAAAAAAGGTCGACATTGCAATGTCTAATCTACTTAGTATCATATTTTCAAAACCAATATGTCAATAATACAGTAAGGTAACTTTGTATATGGAAATAAATAGTTATATAGTATATAAAATTGGGTAAAAGGTGTAATGAAAATATGTATTTAAGAGAGGGAGAATACAATGGATAAAAGTTTCTTTGCACCAGGTAAAATAGAAGAAATTAAGAGGGTCGAGATAATTAAAGCAATAAAATAATGTTAATTTAACCCCTATTGACATAACCTATGAATCGAAGCTAATCAACTCAGAGTTAGATTCTATCATATTAAAATTAAATAATACGAACAAATCAAACAGCCAATTAATAGATAATTTGCTGAGATACAAAACCAATCGTAAATATTGAATTATTTTTAAAGTGTAAAAAACTTCACCTTGTTTAAATTATACTCAGAACAGTCCAATCCAAGAGTTTTACTTTAGAATTAAATTTAGAACATTTAAACTTTATTTACGATGAAAAAATAGATAACCATAGTATATCAAACGCTCTAAAGTGCTTTCAAAGGCTTTGTAGAGCGTTTTTTCGATTTCAAACATTTTCTTATTAAAAACTATTTACTAAGCAAAAACTCTAACTCTTTATATACATTCCTGTGAATCAACAATTTAGAAAAAACATATAAATGCGTTATAACTACCATTACAAAAAAATAAAATAAAACATTAAAAGCTCCAAATGACTCTGCATTTTTTCCTATAAACAAATATAAAAAAGATAAATATTGTATAATACTCATAAAAAGTACAGGAAACAAGTTCACAATTAATTTTTTACTTTTCAATTTAGTAGACCGAATTTTAAGTTTCCCTATAAAATATTTGCTGTCTGAATTTTTACCACTGTATTGATAAGATTTTGTAAGATCAATCAAACATTGATTGTTATTTTTTTCAATAATATATTCTTGTACTTTATGTTGATGATAAGCTCTTTCTGATTCAATTTTCGCCATTTTATATTTTTGAGCTAAGTATCTAGAAAAGGCTTCTTGTAAAACATAATCATTATTAGAATTATCCATTATAGACCAATCTAATATAAACCCCATAAGTAAAAAAGACGCTAATACAATGATGAAAGAAATTAAAAAACTTGGCATAAAGATGCTGTCTGCATGTGCTTTTAAAGTAGATTCTAAAAATGTCATTAATAGAAGTTGAAAAGCACTAATACACCCCCCCTTAAAATACAATAAGTACTTTTCTTCACTAATATTAAAATGCTTAAACTGATAAGCGTCATTGAAAATATTATTGATATAATTAACTAGTTTAAAATATGCAACTACTGTTACTAGTAAATATGTAAAATATATAGATACTCCTAAGTCCTCAAGCATATTTGTAATTGATTCTACAGACATTGATAACTACTCCCTAATCTTTATTTCTTTTATAACAACCCTAATCTCTTCTTTTAATTTTTCATCGCTTTTATAACCATTTTATTAAAATTATACTACATATTTAACTTTGCAACAGAACCATATCTCAGATACTGATTTTGAATTCCTCAAACTTTACGATTTTTATTTTTCAGATAATCCAGACATAAATTTTTAGCAAATCCAGTGTCGATTTTTTTAAGACACTGCCCATTTACATGCAAATTTAAAAATTAGCATAAAAACTTGTCAACCATGGCGGTTGAACACTATAGTTCCCTCAGGGGCAAAAAAACATAAAAAAACGCTAACTTTTAAGCTAACGTTTCAAATCTTTTAAGTAATAATTTTGTTTCTCAAAATTCCAAATTGCCATTGTTTATATCTGAAATAGTTCATACAGAAGACTCCTAAAAATAGCCAACGACATTGATACTTTATTCCAGTTGCTTTATTGACAGTGAGCTTCGTCCCCCCTAACACCAATAAGTTTTCTCAGTATAAATAGGACCTCTATTTTTTAGAACAATTAATCAATAAATAACCTAAAAAGGTACAAATTAAAATCAGCAAAAGTATAAACGTTTTCTATATCATTTTCAACAAAATCATCATATAAATTAAGTTATTAATAACTCATAAATATACCCCTTAATTATAATTTGATTCTATTCTCACCATAATCAATTGATACATAATACTAATTACTTCACTACGTTTATAATACATATATTCACAAGTTTTAAAATACACACTTATATACGTTTATTAGTGTTGTTTAAAAGCGCATTAAAGTGTATAATGTTATATACACTTTAATACTTGTATCATGCTTTTTAATATTTATATTAAAATGTGAATACTAACTAATAACAACTAACTAATCGCTATTAACAGAAATTTAACAACGAGGTGAAATGATGAAAATAATAACATTCTCAGCTATGGATGGTGGTGTAGGTAAGACAACATTGTGCTTTAATTTTTCAGAATACCTGGCATTTAATGGGTACCGTGTTTTGCTATTAGACAAAGATCACAAAATGCATTTATCTAGGTTATATCAAGAATTAGATCAAACTAATACTGTAGCTAATATATACACTGGTGGTGAAGTAGATATTGTCCCAATTAAAAAAAACTTAGATTTAATCAAAGGTTTTATGCGTTTAGATGAAGTATCAAAATTAGTAGATAATGATCAAAGAACAAATATGCTGTTCTTTATGTGGTTGGAAGACAATTATGTGTCAAAAAATTTAAATCAATATGATTATATAATAATTGATACACATCCAGATTTTAATGTATTCACTAAAAATGCAATTGCACCAAGTCATGCTGTAATAACGCCAGTTATCGATTCTGACGATACAGATGCAAGTAATTTAGAATCACGTTTAATGGATTACAAAAAAGAAAATATAGATTTTAAAACTAGAGAAACGAATGTAACGGCTAAACTATTACGTGTAGGAAATAAACTTACTCACAATACGGGCCCAAGTATAGCTTTTAAAGAACGCATAGCAAACGATGAAAGGTATATTAATTATATACCTTCTAAATCTGTTCTTAATAAAACCATCTTAGACAAAAAATCTTATACCCAAAAATTACAAGATAATGAACTCAATAAAAATGATAAACAGTTCAAAATTGAGTTTAATAAAATTATGCAGGAAATTAAAAGTGTTGTAGATCAACTATAAAAAACTTTAGGAGGTATTTAAAATGGCTTTTAACCCTAATAAAAACAAAGAAGAATCATCTTCTCATCAAGAACTAACCGAAATCGATAAGGCTTTACAAGCATCAAAAAGTAATCTAGAAAGTAAACAAAAAAAAGCACATTTAATATTAAAGCAAAAAAACCATGAGCTAAAAAAGCGTTATAATTTTACTTTAAAACCGTCTAACCACTCTAAGTTAAAACAATTATGCAAGGAATATGGGTACAGCTCTGCTTCTGAACTGATAGATGACCTAATAGAAGAATTGTAAGAACAGGCCACTAAAATGATAGTTTTACATGTATATCATTTATTCTTGTTGATTAACATTCGCGTCAACAGCTCTTAGTAAAAACATCATGCTGTATTTTGAAAGCATCTCGTAAATTAGTCTTATGTCAAAATAATATTTAGGAGACAAAATATGAAAATATACAGAGTAGAACTCAAAAAAGACAGTTATCCAAAGGCATTAGAATTATGGGAAAAATCTGTCATCGCAACCCATAATTTCCTAAAGAAAAAAGATAGAATAGCATTAAAATCTGAAATCCCAACTTACTTCAAATATGTGGAAGCTTATTTGTGGTTTGATGGTGAAATTTTAATTGGACTTTCAGGAACTAATGATGAGAATCTAGAGATGTTATTTATAGATCCTAAGCATTTTCAGAAAGGCTATGGTACAAAAATTCTTCAGTTTCTTATCACGGAAAACAAAATAAAATACGTTGATGTAAACAAAGCTAACCATAATGCTATAAAATTCTATAAAAAAAATGGGTTCAAAGAGTATAAGAGATCCAAAAAAGATAAACAGGGAAGAAATTATCCCCTCATACATCTTAAATTAGATTCTGTTACAAAGTCAGAAAATTATAACTAATAATCATTTTAACATGGCAGTATTTCCTTAACTGAGCAACATGTGACTAATTTCGTGGCACGGCGAAAATCCGTAGATCTGAAGAGAGACCTACGGGTCTTTTTATATAAATCATAAATACATTCAATCCTTTTGGATGTGTTCTTTGTCGTATTGAAGCTTGGATATCTCACCCTATCCCTTTAATGTGACGATAATCTTGTTCAATGAGGTTATTAAGCTATTTAGATGTACAATAAGTAAAGATTCAGCTTAAACCTTTGAATTACTATAGCCATTGGCACTTTCATTGAAGGTGCCTGATCTACGGTGAATGTTTATGCCACGTTATCTTGGATAGTATCCAACGCTAAAGTTATAACATCTTTATCAAATTGTTTATATCTAAAATAGTGCATAGAGAAGATTTCTTTTCATTAAAATCACACTATAAATTCAACTTTAAAACAGAACCTTTCTTATTATCCCCAAGTTTTCTTTAATTGCTTCATAAATTCATCTCGCATTTTAATTTCTTCTTCCGTTAATGGAGAATCAGGTTCTTTAGGTTCATCTCTATCTTTAAGCCATTTTGGAGTTAGCTCTCTACTAACCAACGCATTACCTCTTATTTTAGACTTTTTTATAGGCACTTGAGTAAAACTAATCTCTCCATCTTGCATTTGTTTTTCAAAATTAAACTGGATTCCTTTAATCTTATTCCCCTTTTTTTCTTTTACTTTGGTTATCTCCAAACCTTCAAAATATGGTGTTAATTCTTTTATTATTGGTTTTAAAACTTGTCTTGTAATATCTGTCATTCTATACGAATCGGGAATATCAAGCCTTTCTCGAAATTCATTTATATTAATGTAAAACCACCCTGTTGTTTTGAATTGCTTTAATATTCTAAACATATTTTTAGCAAAACTAGACTTAATATTTACTAATTCAGATAACTCAAATTTAGTAAATTCTTTCTCGAAATTATTTAGTATATATTTCAAGTTTGGATTAACAGAAATCTCTAAATACTTTTCATTATCATTAATTTCATATGTATGAAACAAAACAAATTTGCGTACATTCCGCCCTTTACGCTCTGTAAATGTCAATTGAAGCATTTTATCATATATGTTTTCTAATTCTGTTACAAATCTATCTACCGATGTGGATTTGTAATTAATCAATGATTTTAATTCTTTATAAGTTAAACGTATTGTCTCTGTATCTTTATTTTTAGTACGTTGACACATACTAAAAAATAAATCGATTTCCTTACTAGTAAACTTTCTTAATGGAACAAGATTCAGGTCATTTTGATATTTAACCATTTCTCCACTCATTGTCTTTCACCTCTATAGCTTGACACTGTCATTTGGAAAGCAAAGCATTATTTACCTTTTCATCTAATAGTACTAAAGTAACATAAAGGATATGATATATACAATCCATATCCTTTGCTCTGAAATTAGCACTCTCTGATATATTACATTGTTTTTAATTAGGCTTTCAAAAGACAAATACATACATTTTATATCCTTTACTCACTAAAATATAAAAGTAAAACATGTTATAAAAACTTTAAAACTAAAAACACATAGGCCATACAGTCTATATCCCATGCTCATACAAAATATATCCTTTACCCATACATTTTATATCCTTAAGATATACAAAATATATCCTTTACCCATACATTTTATATCCTTTAAGATGCCTTGAAACTTACTGCTCCTTACATTTCAAGCATCCTAAAACAGGTTTAAAACTATTATTAAAACAGATTTAAAAACAGAGACATACATTTTATATCCTTCAACTTACTTCTAAATATATATTTAACAAGCTCATCTCTAATTTGGGAGATGAGCTTCATTATAACAACCCTTATATAATCTCTAATACCAATCATTCAGATGTATTTATTCCTAAAATTATAGATTTCTGCTTATCTACGGACTTTTGCCGTATAATGAAATTAATCACTGTTAGTCTGATAAAAAAATATTACCATGCTAAAAAAAGAATGAGCTATATTTTCTGATTTTGCAACAAAACCACTTTATTCTTCATTACTAACAAAGACTATCAAAGCTTTAATATAAGATAATCTATATATCGCTATATTGTCTTTGAAATCCCCTAATTAAAGTATCTTTCCTATTAAATGTTTAATTCTTCTTTTAAAGCACGTTGAAGTGTTTGACTAAAATTCACATTTCTACTTTTTCCAAGTTCAACCATATATTTAGATAATGTAACCATTTTGTTAACCGTCTTATTCTCTTCCTTAGAACGTACTATATTAGTATCTACCGTAACTAATTGTAATTGTTGGTTTGAATCTAGATTTGTAGCTAACTCATGATATTCAGAAGGATTGGGAATTATGTCATCATCGTCTTCTAATACAAGTAAATGACCACCTAAAGTGTCACTTGCCATTTCCACCGCTTCTTCTATGCCCTCGCCAAATGTTTAACGCCCCTGGTAGATCCGGAAAACTCACGTTGTAATAATTTTATCTTCTTTTTCTAAAATAGCGTAAAAATGGTATCTCATGGCAAATCTTCCTCAATAATTTATTAGTTAATCATTGTTTTATAAATATTCTATATTGTAATTCATACCGTATATATAAAGAAGTAATATAAAGTAAGAGGGCATGTTAAACATTATCAAAAAGAATTATCTAAGAAAGG
>NZ_JXCF01000199.1 GCF_000875895.1 Staphylococcus gallinarum | reverse complement strand
ATGATGTGAAAAAGGAGTTGCATAAGATATGGCAACAACTAAATTAGGCAATACGAAGTCGGCAAGTCGTGCCATTAATTACGCAGAAGAACGTGCAGAAGAAAAAAGCGGCTTAAATTGGGATGTTGATTATGCTAAATCATATTTTAAGCAAACTAGGGCGTTATATGGCAAAGAGAATGGTGTTCAAGCACATACAGTCATTCAATCTTTTAAGCCTGGCGAAGTAACAGCTAAAGAG
>NZ_JXCF01000198.1 GCF_000875895.1 Staphylococcus gallinarum | reverse complement strand
AATCACTTTCCACTCATGTTACTGCATCATTTACTATATAGAACTCGGGTAGTATGGGACTTTATCTTGAATTGCAGATTCGTCCATTCTACATAGCCTTATATGATATTTCTGTTCGTCAGTGCGAGTGTTTGCGTCCGACTTCCTTCAGATTCCACTTCACAATGGACACCCTTGTCTTTCGCTAACAGTTCCTACTACCAAGCCTGTAACGGACTTTCACCGTCAAGTTATTACCCATGCCGGGCGCACAGCAAAAATGTAAGAAGAAACTTTTCTGATTTCCTCTTACATTTTATTTGTTAGACAGTCTACGTTTGGTGGAGGGGAAAGACGAATAGTCAACTAATGACTTTTCTCCTACTCGACTCATATTTTACTTAGATACTCTTGTCATAACACGATTGAAATCTTTGGCGTCGATTTCATGTACATGTTTTTTCTGATAAGATAAGCGAACTTTAAAGTAACGTTTTTTCAACTGCACATCTTTCATAGCTGTAATTAATTGTTCTGGCCCTTGTACATTATCAAATAAGTTGT
>NZ_JXCF01000197.1 GCF_000875895.1 Staphylococcus gallinarum | reverse complement strand
CTGGTGGTCTGGGCTGTTTCCCTTTCGAACACGGACCTTATCACCCGCGTTCTGACTCCCAAGTTAAATTGATTGGCATTCGGAGTTTGTCTGAATTCGGTAACCCGAGAAGGGCCCCTCATCCAAACAGTGCTCTACCTCCAATAATCATCACTTGAGGCTAGCCCTAAAGCTATTTCGGAGAGAACCAGCTATCTCCAGGTTCGATTGGAATTTCTCCGCTACCCACAACTCATCCGCT
>NZ_JXCF01000196.1 GCF_000875895.1 Staphylococcus gallinarum | reverse complement strand
GTGTAGCTCAGCTGGCTAGAGCGTACGGTTCATACCCGTGAGGTCGGGGGTTCGATCCCCTCCACCGCCACTATTATTAGTTGTAAATTATATTTAGGACCTTTAGCTCAGTTGGTTAGAGCTAACGGCTCATAACCGTTCGGTCGCAGGTTCGAGTCCTGCAAGGTCCATATAATTTTTGGAGGAATACCCAAGTCCGGCTGAAGGGATCGGTCTTGAAAACCGACAGGGGCTTAACGGCCCGCGGGGGTTCGAATCCCTCTTCCTCCGCCATTTTTAAAATTAAAATTAAATATAATTTATTACCTAATATTTTTGGAGGAATACCCAAGTCTGGCTGAAGGGATCGGTCTTGAAAACCGACAGGAGCTTAACG
>NZ_JXCF01000195.1 GCF_000875895.1 Staphylococcus gallinarum | reverse complement strand
AACAAAAATGATATATTTAAACTATTCTAATTTAGGAGGATTTTTTTATGAAGTGTCTATTTAAAAATTTGGGGAATTTATATGAGGTGAAAGAATAATTTACCCCTATAAACTTTAGTCCCCTCAAGTAAAGAGGTAAAATTGTTTAGTTTATATAAAAAATTTAAAGGTTTGTTTTATAGCGTTTTATTTTGGCTTTGTATTCTTTCATTTTTTAGTGTATTAAATGAAATGGTTTTAA
>NZ_JXCF01000194.1 GCF_000875895.1 Staphylococcus gallinarum | reverse complement strand
TGAGTTTCAACCTTGCGGTCGTACTCCCCAGGCGGAGTGCTTAATGCGTTAGCTGCAGCACTAAGGGGCGGAAACCCCCTAACACTTAGCACTCATCGTTTACGGCGTGGACTACCAGGGTATCTAATCCTGTTTGATCCCCACGCTTTCGCACATCAGCGTCAGTTACAGACCAGAAAGTCGCCTTCGCCACTGGTGTTCCTCCATATCTCTGCGCATTTCACCGCTACACATGGAATTC
>NZ_JXCF01000193.1 GCF_000875895.1 Staphylococcus gallinarum | reverse complement strand
TTGGGAATCTTAATAAGAACAATGCTCACAAACTGTCTGAATTTATGAGTATTGCGCCACAAATTAGACTTTGGGATATATTACAAACCAAATTTAAAGCTAAGGCTCTACAAGAAAAAGGTTACATCGAATATGATAAAGTAAAAGCAGATGCGTGGGATAGACGTAATATGCGTGTTGAATTTAATCCTAATAAACTTACGCATGAAGAAATGCTTTGGTTAAAACAAAACATCATTGA
>NZ_JXCF01000192.1 GCF_000875895.1 Staphylococcus gallinarum | reverse complement strand
CGCTCATAATCTTCTGTAATCGTTTGTGATGCTTCTATTTGTTTCTGAAAGGTATTAAAATCTTCTTGGCTTATTACAACATTGCCTGTTTCTTGTATTTCTTTGTTGAATAATCCACCTTCTTTTTCAGTTTCATGTTCATATTGGACGTTTAAAGGCTTTTTAAGCGTTTCTAATGATTTTTGGTATTGTTCTATCAACTCACTGCTTTTTTGTTGTATATGGCTTAATTTTTGGCTCT
>NZ_JXCF01000191.1 GCF_000875895.1 Staphylococcus gallinarum | reverse complement strand
GTCTGACTCAGAAAGTGCATCAACATCATTAAGTACTTCAGTATCAGATTCAGAGTCAGCAAGCACATCATTGAGTACATCAGTGTCTGATTCAGAAAGTGCATCAACATCATTGAGCACGTCAGTAAGTGATTCAGAATCAGCAAGTACGTCATTAAGTACTTCAGTATCTGACTCAGAGTCAGCAAGTACATCATTAAGTACTTCAGTAAGTGACTCAGAGTCAGCAAGTACGTCATTAAGTACATCAGTATCTGACTCAGAAAGTGCATCAACATCATTGAGCACGTCAGTAAGTGATTCAGAATCAGCAAGTACATCACTAAGTACTTCAGTATCTGACTCAGAAAGTGCGTCAACATCATTGAGCACATCAGTGTCTGACTCAGAAAGTGCATCAACATCATTAAGTACTTCAGTATCAGATTCAGAGTCAGCAAGCACATCATTGAGTACATCAGTGTCTGATTCAGAA
>NZ_JXCF01000190.1 GCF_000875895.1 Staphylococcus gallinarum | reverse complement strand
TTCTGAATCAGACACTGATGTACTCAATGATGTGCTTGCTGACTCTGAATCTGATACTGAAGTACTTAATGATGTTGATGCACTTTCTGAGTCAGACACTGATGTGCTCAATGATGTTGATGCACTTTCTGAATCAGACACTGATGTACTTAATGATGTGCTTGCACTTTCTGAGTCAGACACTGATGTACTCAATGATGTGCTTGCACTTTCTGAATCAGATACTGATGTACTCAATGATGTTGACGCGCTTTCTGAATCAGATACTGATGTACTTAATGACGTTGACGCACTTTCTGAATCAGACACTGATGTGCTCAATGATGTGCTTGCGCTTTCTGAATCAGATACTGACGTGCTTAATGACGTTGACGCACTTTCTGAATCAGACACTGATGTGCTCAATGATGTGCTTGCGCTTTCTGAATCAGATACTGACGTGCTTAATGATGTTGA
>NZ_JXCF01000019.1 GCF_000875895.1 Staphylococcus gallinarum | reverse complement strand
GGTTTATCTCGTAGCATTGGAGCACGGTGATACTGTATTAGGAATGAACTTAAGTCATGGTGGGCATTTAACACACGGTGCACCTGTTAACTTTAGTGGTCAATTTTACAACTTCGTAGAGTATGGAGTTGATAAAGAAAACGAACAAATCAATTATGACGAAGTATTAAAAGCAGCAAAAGAACACCAACCAAAATTAATTGTAGCTGGTGCTTCTGCTTATTCACGTACAATTGATTTTAAACGCTTCAAGGAAATTGCTGATGAAGTCGGCGCGAAATTGATGGTAGATATGGCTCATATTGCAGGATTAGTTGCTGCTGGATTGCATCCTAACCCAGTTGAATATGCAGACTTTGTTACTACAACAACTCACAAAACTTTACGTGGACCACGTGGTGGTATGATTTTATGTAAAGAAGAATACAAAAAGCAAATTGATAAAACAATCTTCCCTGGTATCCAAGGTGGACCTTTAGAGCATGTGATTGCAGCAAAAGCAATTGCATTTGGTGAAGCATTACAAGATGATTTCAAGACTTATCAACAACAAGTTGTTAAGAATGCTAAAACTTTAGCAGAAACTTTAATTAATGAAGGTTTCAAAGTGGTATCAGGTGGAACAGATAACCATCTTGTTTCTTTAAATGTTAAAGATTCAGTAGGTATTACAGGTAAAGTTGCTGAAGAAACATTAGATGCTATTGGTATTACTTGTAATAAAAATACAATCCCATTTGATCAAGAAAAACCATTCGTTACAAGTGGTGTGCGTTTAGGTACGCCAGCAGCAACAACTCGTGGTTTTGATGAAGCAGCATTTGAAGAAGTTGCTAAAATTATTAGCTTAGTATTAAAAAATCCAGAAGATGAAAAAGCATTAGAAGAAGGAAAAGAAAGAGTTAAGGCATTAACAACAAAACATCCTTTATATAATTAAAATTGGAGGAAGTAAATTATGGGCAAAGTACATGTTTTTGATCACCCACTTATTCAACACAAATTAAGTTATATTCGTGATGTACATACAGGGACAAAAGAATTTAGAGAATTAGTAGATGAAGTCGGTATGTTAATGGCATACGAAGTGACGAGAGATTTAGAATTACAGGACGTTGAAATTGAAACGCCTGTAACCAAAATGGTTGCCAAACGTTTAACAGGTAAAAAATTAGCTTTCGTACCAATTTTACGTGCAGGACTAGGCATGACTCAAGGTATTTTAAATCTGGTACCGGCAGCAAGAATTGGTCATGTTGGTTTATATCGAGATCCAGAAACATTAGAAGCGGTAGAATATTTTGTTAAATTACCTCAAGATATTGAAGAACGTGAAATTGTTGTAGTGGATCCAATGTTAGCGACTGGTGCATCAGCAATTGAAGCAATTAACTCACTTAAAAAACGTGGCGCGAAACACATTCGTTTTATGTGCTTGATTGCTGCTCCAGAAGGTGTAGAAAAATTACAAGAAGCGCATGAAGATGTTGATATCTTTATCGCAGCATTAGATGAAAAGCTAGACGACCATGCATATATTACACCTGGCTTAGGTGATGCTGGAGATCGTCTGTTTGGTACAAAATAGTTTCTCCTAGGAGTGGAGTTGTATGAAGAAAATAATGACTGTATTCGGTACAAGACCGGAAGCAGTGAAAATGGCACCACTTATTTTAGCATTGCAAGAAGACCCTGATCTACAACCAATTGTTGTCGTGACGGCACAACATAGAGAAATGTTAGATTCTGTGTTAGCCAGTTTTGATATCAAACCAGATTATGATTTGGATATCATGAAACAAGGACAAACACTTTCTGACATTACTTCACGCATACTTACTAGAATAGAGGATGTTATCAAAGAGGAACGACCAGACATGATACTTGTTCACGGTGATACCATGACAACCTTTGCTGGTAGTTTAGCGGCATTATATAATCAAATACCTATCGGTCATGTAGAAGCAGGATTGAGAACATTTGATAAATATGCTCCATTTCCAGAAGAAATGAATAGACAGATGGTAGGGGTAATGGCAGATTTACACTTTGCTCCTACCAATAATGCTGCAACAAATTTATTAAATGAAAATAAACCATCTGAAACCATTGTAGTTACAGGAAATACAGCAATAGATGCAATGAACACGACCATACATGAATCATATGAATCAACTATTATAAATAAACATAAAGATAAACGAATTATCTTACTCACTGCTCATAGAAGAGAAAACATTGGTGAACCAATGACACATATCTTTAAGGCAGTACGAGATATAGTTGATAGGTATGAAGATGTTGTCGTTGTTTATCCTGTACATAAAAACCCAAAGGTTAGAGAAATTGCAGACAAATATTTGTCTGATCATTCACGCATTGAATTAATTGAACCGTTAGAAGTGGTTGATTTTCATAATTTTGCTCATCAAGCGTATTTAATATTAACGGATTCTGGTGGTGTACAAGAAGAAGCACCTTCACTGGGAAAACCAGTATTAGTGCTACGAGATACAACAGAACGACCAGAAGGTGTCGAAGCTGGCACATTAAGAATTGTTGGCACTAATGAAGAAAATATCTTTGAAGCGACGCAACAACTATTAGATAATGCTACTTTATATGAGCAGATGAGTCATGCACGCAATCCATATGGTGATGGCTTAGCGTCTAAAAGAATTTGCGAGAATATCAAATATTATTTTCAGTTAATTTCTGAAAAACCGGAATCATTTAAATAAATAAAGGTGGTTAATGTGTCGAAAATGTGACAAGTTTGTAAAAATTTTAACTACAATTTGAATAGAATTGACACGTTAACCGCCCTATATTATTATTAAAACTATATGAATGGAACGGTTTTCATAAATGAACTACAAAATGAAATGAGGCACAAAATGAAACGTTTCAGCATCATTTTTAAACAGTACTTACAATACTATTTATATGGTATAATTGTGCTCTTTATTGTGTTTATTTTCACAAGGTCACCAGTTGTATTAGGACTTATTTTAGGACTTACAGGTTCTTTATGTATTACATATACATTTGAATATTACCTTGCAAAAGCTAAAGATAAGGATAATATACATATTTCAACGGGCAACGTTTGGAGATATTTAACTGTGATTATAGCTTGTTGTATTTGGGTTCTATATAAGGAATATATCAATATTTTTGGTGTCATTGTTGGTTTATCAGTTTCTTATGTTTTAATTATTTTAAAACCTTTGATTCAAAAGAATTAAATATTAATCGTGAAAGAGGTGAGAACAGATGCAACATGAAGATCCTCTAGTTGGTTGGAAATTGTTTGGTATAGACATCGTGTTTAATCTTTCATCTATTATGATGTTGATTATTACAGCGGTTATTGTTTTTGTCATAGCTATTATTTGTACACGAAACCTCAAAAAACGTCCTTCCGGCAAGCAAAACTTCATAGAATGGGTTTTTGATTTTGTAAGAGGCATTATTGAAAGTAACTTATCATGGTCTAAGGGTGGACAATTCCATTTCCTTGCAGTGACATTGATATTGTTTTTATTTGTCAGTAATATGCTAGGTTTACCTTTTTCAATTGTTTCAGGGCATACCCTATGGTGGAAATCACCAACGGCTGATGCCACTGTAACCTTAACGTTATCAACGTTAATTATTCTACTAACACATTATTATGGTATTAAGATGCGTGGTACTAAGAAGTACTTTGGCAACTACACGAAACCAATTTTCTTGATGCCAATTAATTTGTTCGAAGAATTTACTTCAACGTTAACGTTAGGTCTTCGACTTTATGGTAATATCTATGCAGGTGAATTATTACTAACATTACTTTCAGGTTTAGTTGTTAATCACTTGGCATGGGGTTGGATTATCGGTGTGCCAGGATTAATTGTTTGGCAAGCATTCTCGATATTTATCGGTGCAATCCAAGCATATATTTTCATCATGTTATCAATGGTTTACATGTCCCACAAAGTATCGGACAGCCATTAATAATATAATTTAAAAAATAAAAAAAGAGAAAAATTAGGAGGATTTTATAAATGAATTTAATCGCAGCAGCAATCGCAATTGGTTTATCAGCACTTGGTGCAGGTATTGGTAACGGTCTTATTGTATCTAGAACAGTAGAAGGTGTAGCACGTCAACCAGAAGCACGTGGACAATTGATGTCAATTATGTTCATCGGTATCGGTTTAGTTGAGGCATTACCAATCCTTGGTCTTGTTATTTCATTCATCGTAATGTTCATGTAATTACAATTTTAGTTAAAGGCGAAGTCGATTCCGACTTTCGCCGTTCGTTTTATCTTAAAGAATTACGATTAATTTGAATGAAAGGAGTGTCTATGTAAGTGACTGCTACGACAAACATGTTTGTGCTTGGTGCAACCGAAGCTACAGGCGTTCAGTGGGGAACAATAATCGTTACAGCTATAACATTTTTAGTCTTACTAGCTTTATTGAAAAAGTTCGCATGGGGTCCTTTAAAAGAAGTTATGGATCAACGTGAACGTGATATTAATAAAGATATTGACGATGCTGAACAAGCAAAATTAAATGCACAAAAATTAGAAGCACAAAACAAACAAACGCTAAAAGAAACACAAGAAGAGGTTCATAAAATTCTAGAAGAATCTAAAATTCAAGCGCGCAAACAACATGAAGAAATTATTCACGAAGCTAATATTAGAGCTAACGGCATGATCGAAACTGCACAAAATGAAATCAATAGTCAAAAAGAACGTGCTATCGCTGATATTAATAATCAAGTTTCTGAGCTTTCAGTATTAATCGCATCTAAAGTCTTACAAAAAGAAATTTCAGAGCAAGATCAAAAAGCATTAGTTGAAAAGTACATAAAAGAGGCAGGCGATAAATAATGGCTAAGATAGCAAAAAAATATGCCAAAGCATTATTTGATACCGCTGTTGATCATAATGAACTAGAGACAATGTATGAATCATTTTCAACAATAGATAGCGCTGTAGAACCAGAAACTACAAAGTTAAAAGAATTAGATGAGGACCCACAAAAGGATGCTGAACAACGCATCCGTTTTGTGACGTTAGTCTTTGGCGAAACGAATCAGTATTTACTTAATATGTTGAAAATATTAGCTAAAAATCGCCATCTTTCGTATATTCATGAAATATTTAAGGCTTTTGAAGCATTATATAATCTACATCATAAGCAAGATTTTGCAGTTGTCGAATCTGTTTATGCTTTATCTGAAGATGATTTAACCCAAATCGAGACAATTATCAAAAAGCGTACTAACTTAGAAAAAGTGATGTTAACGAATCATATTAACCCAGAGTTAATCGGTGGCGTTCGAATTAAAGTTGGTACAAAAGTAATGGATGCAAGCGTTCAGAATGACCTTGCTCAATTAGAAAAGCAATTTATACGAGTGAAATAAAAAATTGGAGGAGTGACATAGATGGCCATTAAAGCTGAAGAAATCAGTGCATTACTTCGCTCTCAAATAGAAAACTATGAGTCAGAAACTTCTGTTACCGATGTAGGTACGGTCTTACAAATCGGTGATGGTATTGCATTAATCCACGGATTAAATGATGTTATGGCTGGAGAGCTAGTAGAATTTAAAAGCGGCGTTCTAGGTTTAGCTCAAAACTTAGAAGAATCAAATGTTGGTGTCGTGATTTTAGGACCATACGCAGACATCAAAGAAGGGGACGAAGTAAAACGTACTGGACGTATTATGGAAGTGCCTGTTGGTGAAGAGCTAGTAGGTCGCGTAGTGAATCCACTAGGACAACCAATTGATGGACAAGGTCCAATCAATACTACAAAGACACGCCCAATCGAAAAGAAAGCAACTGGAGTTATGGATCGTAAATCAGTTGACGAGCCATTACAAACAGGTATTAAAGCCATCGATGCGTTAGTACCTATCGGTAGAGGTCAACGTGAGTTAATCATTGGTGACCGTCAAACTGGTAAAACAACAGTTGCTATAGATACAATACTTAATCAACATGATCAAGATACAATTTGTATTTATGTTGCCATTGGTCAAAAGGATTCAACAGTTCGAGCTAACGTTGAAAAATTACGACAAGAAGGCGCGTTAGATTATACAATTATCGTTTCAGCGTCTGCAGCTGATCCAGCCCCAATGTTGTATATTGCACCTTATGCTGGTGTGACAATGGGTGAAGAATTTATGTTTGCTGGTAAAGATGTACTAATTGTTTATGATGATTTAACAAAACAAGCATCAGCTTACCGTGAACTTTCATTATTACTTCGTAGACCACCAGGTCGTGAAGCATACCCAGGTGATGTCTTCTACTTACATAGTAGATTATTAGAAAGAGCTGCAAAGTTAAATGATGAATTAGGTGGCGGTTCAATCACTGCGTTACCAATCATCGAAACACAAGCTGGAGATATTTCAGCTTATGTACCTACAAACGTAATTTCTATTACAGATGGTCAGATCTTCTTACAATCTGATTTATTCTTCTCAGGTGTTCGCCCTGCGATTAATGCAGGACAATCTGTATCACGTGTAGGTGGTTCTGCACAAATTAAAGCTATGAAAAAGGTAGCAGGTACGTTACGTTTAGATTTAGCGTCATATCGTGAATTAGAATCATTTGCTCAATTTGGTTCTGATTTAGATGAATTTACAGCTCAAAAATTAGAACGTGGTAAACGTACTGTTGAAGTGTTGAAACAAGATCAAAACAAACCACTACCTGTAGAGAACCAAGTGTTAATCATTTATGCATTAACTAAAGGATACTTAGACGATATTCCAGTTGTTGATATTACTCGTTTTGAAGAGGAATTCAACCAATGGGCTAAATCAAATGCATCAGAGTTATTAAATGAAATTAAAACTTCAGGTGGCTTACCAAGCGACGAAACTTTTGAAACTGCAATTCAAGACTTTAAAAAGAGTTTCAGTAAAACAGAAGCATAATATCGTAAAGTAAAATAAAGGTGGTGAGATAATGGCCTCTCTTAAAGAGATAGATACACGTATAAAATCAACAAAAAAGATGAAACAAATTACGAAGGCAATGAACATGGTATCGAGTTCGAAATTGCGTCGTGCTGAGAAAAACACGAAACAATTTAGACCATACATGGAAAAAATGCAAGATGCGATAACAGCAGTAGCTGGTGCGAATAAACATACACATCATCCTATGTTAAAGCAACGTGAAGTAAAGAAAAGTGGATATTTAGTAATTACCAGTGATAAAGGTCTTGCTGGCGCTTATAATGCGAACGTGTTAAAACGTCTACTCAAAGATATCGAACAGAAACATAACAGCAAAGATGAGTATACTATTTTGGTCTTAGGCCAAGTTGGTGTAGATTTTCTAAAGAATAAAGGATATGACATCAAAGAATCATTAGTTGATGTTCCTGATCAACCTTCTTTTAAAGAAATACAAGCGATTGCTAAAAAAGCAATTGATTTATATAGCGATGAAGAAGTAGATGAAGTTAAAATTTACTTCAGTCATTTCGTCAGTGTATTAGAACATAAACCATCAATGAAGACCGTACTTCCATTATCTCCAGAAGATTCAAGTTTAGGTCATGGTCAAATGTCATCTTATGAATTTGAACCAGACAAAGAATCAATATTGAGTGTCATACTACCTCAATATGTTGAGAGTTTAATATACGGAACAATATTAGATGCAAAAGCGAGTGAACATGCAACACGTATGACAGCTATGAAAAATGCATCAGATAATGCGACAGAACTTATTGATGATTTATCACTAGAATATAACAGAGCGAGACAAGCAGCAATTACACAGCAAATCACTGAAATTGTTGGTGGTTCAGCTGCACTTGAATAATAATTAAAGGAGGAAAATAGCATGGGATTAGGCCGTGTAACACAAGTTATGGGTCCAGTAATTGATGTTCGTTTTGAACACAATGAAGTTCCGGAAATTAATAATGCTTTAGAAGTTGAAGTTGTAAAAGACGATGAAACAGTTTCTTTAACATTAGAAGTAGCATTACAACTTGGTGATGACGTAGTTCGTACGATCGCTATGGATTCGACTGATGGCGTAAAGCGTGGTACAGAAGTTAAAGATACCGGTAAAAGTATTAGCGTTCCTGTAGGTGACGCAACATTAGGTAGAGTGTTTAACGTTCTTGGAGATACAATTGATTTAGAAGAAAAAATTGATGACTCTGTCAGACGTGACCCTATCCATAGAGAGTCTCCTGCATTTGATCAATTATCAACAAAAGTTGAAATTTTAGAAACAGGAATTAAAGTTGTTGATTTGTTAGCACCATATATTAAAGGTGGTAAAATCGGATTATTCGGTGGTGCCGGTGTAGGTAAAACCGTTTTAATTCAAGAATTAATCAACAATATCGCACAAGAACACGGTGGTATTTCCGTTTTTGCCGGTGTAGGAGAGCGTACACGTGAAGGTAATGATTTATACTTCGAGATGAGCGATAGTGGTGTTATTAAGAAGACAGCGATGGTCTTTGGTCAAATGAACGAACCACCTGGTGCTCGTATGCGAGTAGCACTTTCTGGTTTAACTATGGCTGAGTATTTCCGTGATGAAGAAGGGCAAGATGTTTTACTATTTATCGATAATATCTTCAGATTCACACAAGCTGGTTCTGAGGTTTCAGCATTATTAGGCCGTATGCCTTCAGCAGTAGGTTACCAACCTACACTTGCTACTGAAATGGGTCAATTACAAGAACGTATTACGTCAACGAATAAAGGTTCTGTAACGTCAATCCAAGCGGTATTCGTACCTGCCGATGACTATACTGACCCTGCACCAGCAACGGCATTTGCTCACTTAGATGCTACAACAAACTTAGAGCGTAAGTTAACTGAAATGGGTATTTACCCAGCAGTTGACCCACTGGCTTCAACTTCAAGAGCACTTGAGCCTACAATTGTTGGACAAGAACATTATGAAATTGCACGTAATGTCCAAGCTACTTTACAAAAGTATAGAGAGCTACAAGATATCATAGCTATTTTAGGTATGGATGAGTTATCTGAAGAAGATAAACAAACAGTTGAACGCGCACGTCGTATTCAATTCTTCTTATCACAAAACTTCCATGTAGCTGAACAATTTACTGGTCAAAAGGGATCTTATGTACCAGTGAAGAAAACTGTAGAAGACTTCAAAGCAATCCTTGATGGTAAATACGATCATATTCCTGAAGATGCGTTCCGTTTAGTCGGTGGCATGGAAGATGTAATCGCAAAAGCAAAAGATATGGGTGTTGAAGTTTAAAAATTAGGAGGTATGGATAGTGAGTAATACATTAAGCCTTAATATTGTCACTCCTAATGGTTCTGTTTACGACCGAGACGATGTAACGCTAGCAGTTTTGCAAACAACTGCTGGTGACATCGGGGTTATGTATGGACATATACCTACAGTTGCAGCGCTAGAAATTGGCTATGCCAAAATTAACTTTGATGGCGGTTCAGAATATATTGCAGTGAGTGAAGGTTTTGTCGAGGTTAGACAAGATAAGTTATCTATTATTGTTCAAACTGCAGAACCTGCAAATGATATAGATGTATCAAGAGCTGAACAAGCTAAATCTAAAGCAGAGTCGCATTTAAACGATAGCAATGGTAATAGTGACATTAATAGAGCCAAACGTGCACTAGAACGCGCAAATAACCGTATTCGTGTTGCTAACTTACAATAGATTTATGAAATTGAAGTTCCTTAATTTTAAGGAGCTTCATTTTTTTTGGTGAAATTGTATACGTTAATCTATTTTAAAATGAGTAAACTACTTTAAATTCGGGAAAAATAATATAGTGTAATTTAATCGTGTATCTAATTTACTGCTTAAGTATCTTTTCAAGCTTATTTCATGTAAAATAAGTAGATAGTGAATTGAATAGTGAGGTGCAGAAATTATGGAATACATGGCACAATTTTCAATAGTTCACCTAATCTTGCATGTTATTTGTATTTGTATTGCTTATTGGGCTTTAAACGCAGTGAGATTAGATCAGTTTTTTAAAAAGGGGTATCCCTTACAAATTCAAATCTGTATGATATTTTTAGCTATTTTATTAGGTACTGCTGTAAGTAATTTTCTTGTAGATTTATTACAATTTTCAACACAAATAAAATATTTGGCACAATAGTTCAAATGCTTGTACCTTTTTTAAAATACTAGATATAATGATTTGGAAGAATCATGAATTAAATAAAATTAGATGAAAATATTTATAAGTAGTAAAGTGGAGGATTTTAAGATGGATAAGATAGAAATTAAAGGTGGAAATAGATTAACAGGGGAAGTTAAGGTATCTGGTGCAAAAAACGCGGTATTACCTATACTAACTGCATCATTACTAGCATCTGATGGTGAAAGTAAATTATTAAATGTTCCTGCACTAAGTGACGTTGAAACAATTAATAACGTACTTTCAACATTAAATGCTGAAGTATCTTATAACAAAGAAGAAGATGCTGTAACAGTTGATGCAACGAAACAGTTAAATGAAGAAGCGCCATATGAATACGTAAGTAAGATGCGTGCAAGCATCTTAGTAATGGGACCATTATTAGCGAGATTAGGACATGCTAAAGTAGCACTTCCTGGTGGCTGTGCAATTGGTTCAAGACCTATTGAGCAACATATCAAGGGCTTTGAAGAACTAGGTGCAGAAATTCATATGGATGGTGGTTTCATTTATGCGACTACTAAAGATGGTTTGAAAGGTACAACAATCCATTTAGATTTTCCTAGTGTAGGTGCTACTCAAAATATTATTATGGCTGCATCACTTGCAGAAGGTAAGACTGTGCTTGAAAATGTTGCACGTGAACCTGAAATCGTCGATCTTGCTAATTACATTAATGAAATGGGAGGAAATGTAATTGGCGCAGGAACTGACACGATTACGATTCACGGCGTTGAGAAATTACATGGAGTAGAACATTCAATTATTCCAGATAGAATTGAAGCAGGTACATTGATTATTGCTGGTGCAATTACACGTGGTGACATTATTGTTCATGGTGCAATTAAAGAACATATGACAAGCTTATTATATAAGTTAGAAGAAATGGGTGTGGAATTAGAATATAACGGTGATTCTATACATGTTAAAGCAGAAGGTGAGTTAAAACCTGTAGATATTAAGACACTTCCTCATCCAGGATTCCCTACTGATATGCAATCACAAATGATGGCATTACTGTTGACTGCTGAAGGTCATAAAGTAGTTACAGAAACAGTATTTGAAAACAGATTTATGCATGTTGCAGAATTTAAACGTATGAATGCACGTATTACTGTAGAAGGTAGAAGTGCTAAAATAGAAGGTAAGAGTCAACTTCAAGGTGCTCAAGTTAAAGCAACAGACTTACGTGCAGCTGCAGCTCTTATCTTAGCTGGATTAGTTGCAGATGGTGTAACACAAGTTACAGAATTAAAGCACTTAGATAGAGGATATGTTGATTTACATGGTAAACTTAATGGATTAGGTGCAGATATTAAACGTACTCAAGACTAATCATAGTACGATATGAAACAGCAATGAATATTGAGTTGGAGGAAACAAGTCATGGAAACAATTTTTGATTACAATCAAATTAAGGAAATCATCCCACATAGACAACCATTTTTATTGATTGATCGTGTTGTCGAATATGAAGAAGGGCAACGTTGCGTAGCGATAAAGCAAGTTTCAGGAAACGAACCATTTTTCCAAGGACATTTTCCAGAATATGCGGTAATGCCTGGTGTATTGATAACTGAGGCTTTGGCTCAAACAGGTGCAGTCGCAATGTTAAACAATGAAGCCAATAAAGGAAAGTTAGCTTTGTTTGCAGGTATCGATAAATGCAGATTTAAAAAGCAAGTAACTCCTGGAGACACTTTAAGATTAGAAGTGGAAATTACGAAGATGAAAGGGCCAATTGGTAAAGGTAATGCTAAAGCAACTGTAGATGGACAAGTTGCATGTAGCTGTGAACTAACATTTGCCCTACAAGATAGTAAATAATAAAAATAACCGTAAAAGTTTTATGTATGTAAATACTATAACTTTTACGGTTATTTTATTTTTATTCTTTTTCAAACTTTTCATCTTTTAATCGAGGTTTAGATTGCATCATTCTATTAAATGATTTCTTGAGTTCTTCTCCAGATAATCCTTCATCGATTAATTGTTCTAATAAGCTTTCAGCATAAACTTGTCTCAATGTATAGATATGACATTCAAAAACTACCGAAATCGACTGTGCTTGTTCCAATTTACTAATATGTTTTATCGTGGCATCAAACAATGCAGGATCATTGGCTGGACGTGTAATAACTACACGGATATCTAGTAGTGTTTCATCGTCCATATATTTTTTCATTGTTTCATAATGAAAATCTGAAATGACGATTTCAAGCAACCAGCCAGTGCCACTACTCTCTTTATTGATAATGACACCATCATCTAATTCGTATTCAGTTACACCACCATTTTCTGATACAATTTGAAATCGAACGGCTTTAAAGGTCTTCATCGTCTTCACATCCAATTATAATTTTTAAAATCTACGATATTTCTATTTATAGTAGTATTATAACGTAATTTTAATTGAGAAAGGTAATATTTATAAAAATGTGATGAATCTACTCTTAATATATTTAAATAATTGTGTTTTGACTATAAAGACCGCTTTGCATATGATAAGGCTATGAAGGAGGTGACACATGATTAATAACATTGTCATTGTCGGTAGACTGACAAAGGACCCACAAATATATGAGAAGGAGGGAAAGAAACTAGCTACGTTCTGTGTAGCTGTTAATCGGAGTTACAAAGACAAAGATCAGAATACCATTTGTGATTATTTATATTGTAAAGCATTCGGTAAACTAGCTCATAATATTGAACACTATATCAACCAAGGTTCACTAGTCGGCGTTACTGGTCAGTTACAATCTAGTAAATATGAGAAAGAAGGTCAGACACATTTTGTATCTGAAATATTTGTCGAATCAATTAAGTTCATGTCTAAACGTGTTACGAAAGAAAGTACATCACTTTATGAAACTATCCCACTAGATGCGCAACAACAATTAACCGAACAATCTGAAATAGCAAACAATAAATTATTTGAAATTGTTTAATACATCCACTTTATAACAAATAATCCCTTTTATAATCCATTCAAATTAATATACATTTAATCCTACTATTCATTATACTTTTCAGGCTATTCTTCTCTAATGATTGAAATTGAGAAGGATAGCTTTTGTCATGTTGAAAATAAAGATAATCACATTCAAATAGAGTGTAATAACACACCAAAAAACACTGTTGTGACAGTTTTTATTGACTGAATAGTCAGATAAATTACAATAATATTACGCAGTTAATAACAATCACAAACGCTTAAAAGCTTTCATAGCAATCTAAAACAGTTTAAATTCAAAAAATATATAATTTTTTTGATGTAACTAGGATGTAAAAAAGACTGTTGTTTTTTTATTTCTCTGTAACCTACAGGTATGTTTTGAATGTTATAGTTGCTTTAGCAAATTAATCATAAAACTAATTACCTTATAGGAGGAATTTTTAGAAATGAAAAAGACAGTAATTGCATCAACATTAGCAGTAGGTTTAGGAGTAACAGGCGTTGCAGCAGGAAATTCAGCAGACGCTTCAGAACAAGGTGTTAATAAAGCTGAGTTAGCGCAATTAGCTCAATCAAATCCACAACAATTAAATGAATCTCCAGTACATGAAGGTTCATATAACTATAACTTTAACTTAAATGGTGTAAACTATAACTTCCAATCAAATGGTGAAACATGGTCATGGAGTTATGGTGAAGGCACTTCAAATAATAATTCAGGTGCAGCAGAAGTTGAACAACCACAACAACAAACAACTACACAAACTGAACAACCAGCTCAAGAAGCAGCACCACAAACTGAACAAACACAACAACCACAACAAGAAGCAACAACTCAACAAGCTTCAACACAACAAACATCAAATAATTCTAGCAGCGAAGAATCAACTGGTTCTTCAGTAAATGTAAATAGTCATTTACAACAAATCGCTCAACGTGAATCAGGCGGAGATTTAAAAGCTGTTAATCCTTCAACAGGTGCAGCAGGTAAATATCAATTCTTACAAAGCACTTGGGATTCAGTAGCTCCTGATGAGTACAAAGGTGTATCTCCAACAGAAGCTCCAGAATCAGTTCAAGACGCAGCAGCAGTTAAATTATATAATACAGCTGGTGCTTCACAATGGGTAACTGCATAATATATATGAAATAAGTTATTTTAAGCTCACTCCAGACTAGGGGTGAGCTTATTTTGTGAATTGGACTTTATTGCAATGTTATAAACATTTTGTTATGTTTAAATAAATATAAAGATTAAAAAATACTACTAGGGGAGCCATATGGCTGAGATGAATAAATTCAGACCCTTACAACCTGATTTGGTTAGTACCAACGTAGGAAAGTAGTGCAATTTATAGTAGGTCATGTTTTGTTACGACTTCTATAGATTTACTACATTCCTATTGTTGGAATGTAGTTTTTTTATTATAGGAGGACTTTGATTTTGTTATTTTCAGAAGAATTAAAAAAAGCAGCAGCACCTATTTTAAATGACATATATGATGATCCATTTATCCAAGACATGCTCCATGGAGAGTTGTCGTACGAGGCGACAAAATTTTATTTAAGAGCAGATGCGTCTTATTTGAAGGAATTTGCGAATATATATGCATTGTTGATACCAAAAATGCCTGAATTGACAGATGTTAAGTTCTTAGTTGAACAAATTCAATTTATAGTAGATGGTGAAGTTGAAGCACACGAAATTCTTGCGGATTATGTGCAAGCTCCATATGATGAAATCGTTAAAGAAAAGGTTTGGCCCCCAAGTGGAGACCATTATATAAAACATATGTATTATTATGCCTTTGCTAAAGAAAATGCAGCATATACAATAGCTGCTATGGCACCTTGCCCATATGTATATCAAGTGATTGCTAATAGAGCACTTCAAGATCCAGAATTAAATACAGATTCAATTTTAAAACAATGGTTTGACTTTTACAGTACTGAAATGGATGAATTGGTTAAAGTCTTTGATGATTTAATGAATAAATTAACAGCGCGTGTTAGTAAAGAAGAACGAAATGAAATTAAAGAATCATTTTTACAAAGTACGATACATGAAAGAAACTTTTTTGCAATGTCTTATAATCAAGAGGCATGGTCATTTGGAGGAGATAAAGATGAATAAACCTAAAATAGCTTTGACAATAGCAGGTACTGATCCTACAGGCGGAGCAGGTGTTATGGCTGACTTGAAATCATTTCATGCATGTGGTGTTTATGGTATGGCGACAATAACAAGTATTGTTGCTCAAAATACAAAAGGCGTACAACATATTCATAATTTAGAAACAGAATGGTTAAAAGAACAATTAGAAAGTGTCTTTGATGATGAATTGCCTCAAGCTATAAAGACAGGGATGATTGCATCTAAAGAAATGATGGAGTTAATTGCACAATATTTACAAGCATATCCAGAAATTCCATATGTCATAGATCCAGTGATGCTTGCAAAAAGTGGAGATGCCTTAATGGATGACGAAGCAAAAGCAGATTTACAGAATATCTTATTACCATATGCCACTGTTGCAACGCCAAATATTCCGGAAGCAGAGGAAATTGTTGGATTTAAGATTAATTCTGAAGCAGATATATATAAAGCAGGAAAGTTATTTATCGAAGAAATTGGAAGTAAAGGTGTTGTGATAAAAGGTGGACATTCTACAGATTTAACGACTGCTAAAGATTACTTGTTTACCACGGAAGACGTTTTTACGTTCGATTCACCTCGTTATGAAACAAAGCATACACATGGTACAGGTTGTACATTTTCAGCAGTTATTACAGCAGAATTAGCCAAAGGCAAATCAATTTATGCTGCTGTGCAAAAAGCTAAAAACTTTATAGCGTTAAGTATTAAACATACACCAGAAATCGGACAAGGTAGAGGACCAGTAAATCACTTTGCATATATGAAAGAAGTGGGGTTAGATGATGAATAATTTAGATAAGATAAAAACCATGCAGCCATTAATTATTTGTTATACCAATGACGTTGTTAAGCATTTTACTGCAAATGGCTTACTGAGTTTAGGGGCAAGTCCGGCAATGAGTGAAGCACCTGAAGAAGCGACAGAAATGTTATCTGTTGCACAAGCATTATTAATCAATATTGGCACAATTACTAAAGATAGAGCGAAAGATATGTTAGAAATTGCTAAAATTGCAAATAAAGTTGGTACACCTGTGATATTTGATCCAGTTGCAGTTGGTGCATCTGATTTTAGAAAACAGTTCTGTAAGCAATTTATAGAGGAAATTGATATCGCAGTCATTAAAGGTAATGCTTCTGAAGTACTAGCACTAATCGATGATGAAACAACGATGAAAGGTACAGATAGTGATGTGAATTTAGATGCAATAGATATCGCACGTAAAGCACTTGATCAATTACAAACAGCGATTGTAATTACAGGTAAAGAAGATATTATAGCGCAGGATAACAAAGTGATTCAATTGTCAAATGGTTCTTCTTTACTGACACGTATAACTGGTGCGGGTTGTTTACTAGGTGCTATTGTAGGGGCCTTTTTAACTGAAAAGGGAAAGGTACAAATACAGCAATTAGAAGAAGCGGTTGCTATTTATAATATTGCAGCTGAAGCAGCGGAACAACTGGCAGGTCATCAAGGACCGGCATCATTTATGACAGCATTACTAGACGCGTTATATCATATTTCATATGATGATTATTTAAAATCAAATCGTAGAACAGAGGTATAAGGATGTTTGATAAACAACAATTAAAATTATATTTTATATGTGGGACACAAGATATTCCAGAAGTAACTACGATTCAACATGTATTAAAGGAAGCTTTAAGTGCGGGTATAACGATGTTCCAATTTAGAGAAAAGGGTGCTACAGCTTTAAGAGGGAATGATAAAGAAAAACTTGCAATAGAGTTATTAGAATTATGTCGTGCTTACAATGTACCATTTATAGTTAATGATGATATTGAACTAGCTCGTAAAATCGATGCGGATGGTGTGCATGTTGGACAAGATGATCAGTCAGTAAATGTATTTGCAACTCAGTTTCAAGATAAAATTATTGGTTTGAGCATAAGTGATGAAGATGAGTATCAACAATCTGACCTTACACATGTTGATTATATTGGTGTTGGTCCGATGTATCAAACTTCATCTAAAAAGGATGCTAATGCACCGGTAGGTCCTTCAATGATACCAACTTTACGTGCACATGTTGGAGATTTACCAATTGTGGCAATAGGTGGTATACAAATAGATAATACAAATACAATTATGCAGCATGGCGCAGATGGCGTTTCAGTGATTTCTGCTATTGCTCAAAGTAGTTCAGTTTCAAATACTGTTCGACAATTTTTACAAACTGTTGAATAATATATAAAATTCACTGTTTTTGATTTCTACTTCTCTTTGAGTATGATAAAATAAATTCTATGTGAATAAATCATTAGAGGTGGAAAAATGAAGAAGAAAGCGCTACTACCTTTGCTTTTAGGTGTAATGGTCTTTTTAGCAGGCTGTGACTATTCAAAACCTGAAAACAGAGACGGATTTTTCTTTAATACATTTGTAGAACCAATGGATAAACTTATTCATTGGCTAGGATCAAGTTTTAACAATGACTACGGTCTAGCAATCATTGTACTTGTATTAGCAATCCGTGTCGTATTATTACCATTCATGCTATCAAACTATAAAAATAGTCATATGATGCGTGAAAAAATGAAAGTTGCAAAGCCAGATATCGACGCAATTCAAGAAAAAGTTAAACGCTCACGCACACAAGAAGAAAAAATGGCAGCAAACCAAGAAATGATGGAAGTTTATAAGAAATATGATATGAATCCAATGAAGAGTATGTTAGGTTGTTTACCGATGTTAATTCAAATGCCTATCATCATGGGATTATTCTTCGTATTAAAATATCCTTCTAAGGGTGGATTTACTGAGCATCCTAATTTCTTATGGTTTAACTTATCACATCCAGATATTTGGATTACGATAATTGCCGGAATATTATACTTCTTACAAGCATTTGTTTCTAGTAAGAGTATGCCAAATGAACAAAGACAAATGGGTTATATGATGATGATCATTTCACCAATTATGATCGTTTGGATTTCATTAAGTTCAGCATCAGCATTAGGATTATATTGGTCAGTCAGTGCGGCATTCTTAATTGTACAAACACAATTGGCTAATATGTACTACTCTAAACTTGCTAAAAAAGAAGTTGCACCAATGATTGAAGCAATGAGTAAAAACAAAGAAACTTCTGGTAAAAAAGCAGGGAACACACAAGTAGTATCAAAGAAAAATAAAAAGAAATAAAATATAATAAATGTGAAGTATTAGAAATTTATATCTATTGATTAATTAACAAATTCAAGGATATAAATCCTAAAATATAGCCAGTAAATGAGTGGATCCATTCATTTACTGGCTTTTATTTTTTTACAATATAATATTTTGTAACTTCATATATTTAATTATATAAAAAAGCGTGTCGAAGCATGATGTATATATTAATTTTGAATGTATTTATAAATGAGTTAGAAATACCATTCTTGAAAAAATTGTTTAACAAAATTTTCCATATAAATATGTCTTTCTTCTGCTAGTTTCTTTGCGGTCGTCGTATGCATTAAATCCTTTAATTTGAATAGTTTGTCATAAAAATGCTTAATAGCAGATGGAGGACTATGCATAATATCATTGGTATGTGGTATTTGCTGTGCTTTTTCGACATTTGTGTCTATTGTGGATGTTTGCCACATAGGTTCTCCAAAGTGTCCAGCAAATTGGAATGTACGTGCGATACCGATAGCGCCGAGAGCATCTAATCGATCAGCATCTCTGACAATTTGTCCTTCAATTGATAATTGAACTGCATTATTTTTGCCATCTTTATAACTTATATGTTTGATGATATGTAATATGTGTTGTTGTTGATGAGAAGTGAGTTGTAATTGTTGCAGAAAATTAGTTAATGCTACTAACCCCTCAGATTGATTGGTAAGTTTGTCATCTACAGTATCATGTAACAAGCTAGCTAACTCGATAATGATTTTGCTTCCGATTTGTTCCGAGTCAGAAATATACCTTGCTAAATGTAAGACACGTTCGACATGTGCTACATCATGACCAGTGGTATCATTTTTATGAAACTGATACATATAAGCTTTAGCATGTTTGATTTGTTCTAAATAATCCATTTAAACGAACTCCTTAAAATAATAAATCTAAAGTAATGATTCAATCACTACTTTAGATTATCAGATTTCTATAAAATGGGGGACAATAATTGAGAAATGCTCTCTTTAAATTTAACCCATAATCCACGTTTATCATAAATAGATTGAGTCAATTTGGTAGATACCTTTAAATCATGTTCAAATGCATCTTTTAGTAATTGTGCAATTTCAGTATCATAGATAAATGCATTTACTTCAAAGTTTAAAGTGAAGCTACGATGATCCATATTAGCTGTACCTACACTGGCTACTTCTTCATCTATAATTAATGTCTTAGAATGTAAAAAACCATGTTGATACTGATAAATATTTACCCCAGCATCCAGTAAAGATGCTACATTATTATAAGTTGCCCAATAGACAAATGGATGATCTGGCTTATTCGGTATCATTACATTAACATCAACGCCACCTAAAGATGCAATTTTGATAGCATCTAGGAATGCTTGATCGGGAATGAAGTATGGTGATTGTATATAGATTGATTTTTTTGCTGACGAAATCATTTTTAAATAGCCATATTTAATCTGTTCCCATGTCTCATCTGGGCCACTAGAAGCTATTTGAATCCCTTTACTACCACCAGAATCGACATCTGGAAAATATTTCTCAGCATACTTCAAATTATCCCTAGTAGATTGTGCGTTCCAGTCCAACATAAATCTTAATTGCAATGCATTAACTGCATCTCCAACAATTTTTAAGTGTGTGTCTCTCCAATAACCGAATTTCTTTTTTAAACCAAGATACTCATCACCAACATTAAAGCCTCCCACATAGCCAATGTGACCATCAATTATTACAATTTTACGGTGATTTCTATTATTCATTCGGAGATTAATTAAAGGTAATTTTGAAGGGAAAAATGCTTCGACATGGCCACCTTTTTTGCGAAATGCTTTAAAGTCTTTGATAGATAATCGTCTAGATCCCATATCATCATATAGCATTTTCACTTCAAGACCTTCATCTAGTTTATGCTCTAGTGCTGTCAGTATACGCTTTCCTAAGTCGTCATTTCTGAAGATGTAATATTGGATATGTATATAATCCTTCGCATTATATATATCGTTAATTAAACTATCAAATTTTTCTTTACCATCAGTAAATACTTGAATATCATTGTCAGTCGTCAAAAAGGCTGCATTGTTATAGAGGAGCATTTGTACCATATCTTTAAACTTAACAATTTGATGATTACCTTTTGAAAATTCATCATTTTTCAAAGCTTCTAATTGTTCATTTACAATCATTTCTATACCGACTTTGTCTTCTTCATCTAAAGAGAAAATACGTTCTCTTTGTATTTGACGTCCGAATAGTAAATAAATAATAAAACCGAGTATAGGCAAGAGCAGTAATACTAAAATCCATGCCCATATGGAACCTGCAGAGCGACGTTCCATAAAAATGATTGTGAAAGCAAAGATAAGGTTTAATATAAATGCACTAATTAAAATAACATTAATGACTACATTTGTATGGTAAAAAGTTAAAGAAAATATATCTATCATATTAAACCTCCACACTAACTCAATATTTATTGAAAATTATAAAAGTCTTAATTATTGTAACATGCTCAGTTAGGTTTATCACTTGACTTATACCTATTAGGGGTATAATATATTTTTGAATTGAAAAATGGAGGCGTATATTTATGAAAGAGACAGAAACTGCGCATCATTCAGAGCAAACAAAATCTAATTTGAAATCACGATTAAACCGAATTGAAGGACAAGTGCGCGCAATTAATAGAATGATTGATGAAGATGTGTATTGTGATGATGTATTAACTCAGATTAGAGCAACGCGTTCTGCCTTAAATAGTGTCGCGACGAAATTATTAGACCATCATATGAAGAGTTGTATTATGGATAAGGTCAATCAAGGACAACAAGAAGAAGCGATGGAAGAATTATTAGTTACATTTCAAAAGTTAATGAAAGATTAGAGAGGGAATAGCAGTGCAAACACAAACCATACAAGTTAGTGAATTAAATGATCAAACTAAATTAGAATTATTAAATCAGACTTTGGCTGAAATTGATGGTGTCAAGTCAGTCCAAATGGATACCGATGATCATGTCATTACAATAAAATTTGAAACACCTGCAAGTTTAAATAATTTAGAAAAAGCAGTTTACGATTTAGGATATACTGTATTGTAAACTATTAACAATAAATAGTAGTTAACAATCATAATAAAATTGTTTTGGATAAAGTTTATGAGGTTATTTTTTACAACTTAACTTTAAAGCTAATTAATTATGTCTATTTTTATACTAATCACAATATTTAATTAAAAAAATTTGAATATAATGTGGTAATTGTTATATAAATCGGGTAATATGAAGTAGAAGCTTGAAAGTTAGGGGTGATGATATGAATAAGGATAACCAAAAAATTCAAAATGTAGTTAAACTATTATCATCATTAGGGGTAAACATTAAGAAGACCAAATCAAGATTTGAAGTGATGCATACTTTACCAGCTACTGTTAAAACCGCTAACGAATTGAAATAGTCACCTATTAAAACGATTGGAGCAACGCTCTCGTCGTTTTTTTTATAGAAATAGCCATGAGATAATCAATACATTATCTCATGGCTATTTTCATGTTTGTTTACGTGCGCGCTAATGATTGTTGTTCAGTACTTGTACTTGGTGCGTATTGCTTTGGCTGATGATATGTGATTGATAGCAAGACACCAACGCCACACATGAGACTCCATAATGAACTACCACCGTAACTAATAAATGGTAAAGGAATACCAGTAATTGGTAATAGTTGAATTGTCATGCCTATATTTTGTAAGACATGGAATAAGATTAATGCTACATATCCGATAATAAATAGTTTACTAAATGGCATTTCAATTTTACTAGCTAATCGGATAAGGTGGAAAATAAGTGCTAAATATACAAGCAATAATATCACCGAACCAATAAAGCCAAATTCTTCACCAATAACTGAAAAAATAAAGTCTGTATGGTTCTCTGGTATATATACTTCGCCGTGATTGAAGCCCTTTCCAAAAAGTTGACCCGAACCAATAGCTTTCAACGACTCTGTTAAATGATAGCCATCACCACTGCTATAAGTGTAAGGATCTAACCATGAACTAATTCTACCCAATTGATAAGTCTTAATGCCGAGTACATTTTCTATCAATGAAGGTTTATAAATAATAGAAAGTATTATCGAAGAGCCTAGTACAAACATTGCTATAAACAAGGGTGCTAATATTCTCCAAGAAATACCACTTACGATAATTACACCTACAATTATGGCGCAAATGACTAATGTTGTTCCTAAGTCATTTTGTAATAATATTAAGCCCATTGGAATAATAGAAACACCAATAATTTTAAATAATAATTTAAAGTCTGTTTCTATCGTGCGATTAAATGTAAATTGGTTGTGTTTAGAAATTAATTTGGCTAAAACTAATATCAACACGACTTTCATAAATTCTGAAGGTTGGATGCTGATTGGTCCAAATTTATACCAACTTTTTGCACCATTGATGATTGGGGTAAACGGTGTCTCTGGAATAATAATGAGAATAAATAGACCAATACAAAGTATGAAATATAATAAGTATGTATATTTCATCAACTTCTTAGGCGATATTAGCATAATTAAGCCAGCAATTATCCCACCGAATACGTAATACAAAATTTGTCTGATACTGAAATTGGCGCTATATTGCCCGCCGCCCATAGCAGAGTGTATGATTGATACACTTATGATTGCGAATAGAGCGAGAATTGCGACGAGTTTCCAGTCTATACGACGTATCCAATGATTCTTTTTTAATTGACGTGAAGTACTACTCATTTCCTACTCCTTTAAAAAGCTAAATTTCTCTATCTATGTATCATATGTCGATTTTACCGAATTTTAAAATATTTTGCTAGAAGTAGGGGTCTCAAAATATAATTATTATAGATTTAAGCCACATAAAACGGTAAAATATGGTGAGCAATACATTTAATGAAGTTCTATTTAATAAAATGAAAAATAATCTATTGTTATACCACTTAACAAATGCAAAAGACTATTAAGTCGTGATATGATGTAGTTTAAGAATTGTATATGGAGGCAAAATTATGGCTAAGGAAAATGTGTGTATCGTATACGGAGGGAAAAGTGCAGAACATGATGTTTCAATTTTGACAGCACAAAATGTCTTGAACGCAATTGATAAAGAGCAGTATCAAGTAGACATTATATACATCACTAATGATGGTGACTGGAAAAAGAAAGAAAACATTGTAGATTCAATTACTGACATAGACACTTTACGTTTATCTGATATATCTGCAGGCGAAATTTCTCAATTATTAGGTGTTGGAAGTTCTGGAGAAAAATATAGCGCAGTATTTCCATTATTACATGGACCAAATGGAGAAGATGGAACGATACAAGGTTTATTTGAAGTATTAGACCTACCATATGTAGGAAATGGTGTACTTGCAGCGTCTAGTTCAATGGATAAGCTCGTAATGAAGCAGTTATTCGAACATAGAGGCTTACCACAATTACCGTATGTGAGCTTTTTAAGAAGTGAATATAATAAGTATCAACACAATATTTTAAAACTTGTGCATGATAAATTAGAATTCCCAGTGTTTGTTAAACCAGCAAACCTAGGATCAAGTGTAGGTATCAGTAAATGTAATAATGAAGCTGAATTAAAGCAAGGTATTGAAGAAGCCTTCCAATTTGACCGTAAATTGGTGATTGAACAAGGTATCGAAGCTAGAGAAATCGAAGTAGCAGTATTAGGTAATGACTACCCTGAAACAACATGGCCAGGTGAAGTAATTAAAGATGTAGCATTTTACGATTATAAAGCGAAATATAAAGATGGTAAGATCAAACTAGATATTCCTGCAGATTTAGATGAAGAAGTTCAAATGACATTGAGAAACATGGCAGTTGAAGCCTTTAAAGCAACTGACTGTTCTGGGTTATTACGTGCAGATTTCTTTGTGACAGAGGATAACCAAATCTTTATAAATGAAACGAATGCTATGCCAGGATTTACAGCATACAGTATGTACCCAAGTCTATGGGAAAATATGGGGCTGTCATATTCTGACTTAATTAAGAAATTGATAGAATTAGCTAAAGAAAAGCATGCAGACAAACAACAAAATAAATATAACATTGATTGAGGCGAATAAATCATGATTGAAGTAACTTTAGAACAAGTCCAAGATTGGATTCCTTGTGAAATTGATAATGAATACCTAGATTATACGATTCGTGGTGTTAGTATTGATTCACGTATAATCAATGAACAAAATTTATTTATTCCTTTTAAAGGTGAACATGTAGATGGTCATAAATTTGTACCGCAAGCCTTAAAGGATGGTGCAGGTGCTGCCTTTTATCAGAAGGGTGTACCATTAGACAATAATGATGTTGATGGTCCAATCATTTGGGTTGAAGATACATTAGTTGCATTACAACAGTTAGCAAAAGCGTATTTGGATTTTGTGAATCCAAAAGTTATTGCAGTAACTGGATCTAATGGTAAGACGACAACTAAAGATATGATTGAAAGTGTATTAAAACCTCAATTTAAAGTAAAAAAAACACAAGGAAATTATAATAATGAAATTGGCTTGCCATTGACGATACTGGAATTAGATATTGATACAGAAATTTCAATTTTAGAAATGGGCATGTCAGGTTTCCATGAAATTGAAAGCTTATCACTTTTAGCAACGCCAGATATTGCTATAATCACTAATATTGGTGAGTCTCACATGCAAGATTTAGGATCACGCGAAGGTATTGCGCAAGCTAAATCAGAAATAGCTTTCGGTTTAGAGTCAGGAGGACTCTTCATATATGATGGAGATGAACCTCTACTTGTTCCTCATGTGAAAACACTGACTGATTGTGAGCAAATCAGTATTGGTAAAGGTAATGACAACAAATTAACTTGCCAAATTAAAGAAGTGAAAGATAGTGGTATTACCTTTGAAATTAATGGTTCTGAAAGTTATGAGTTACCTATTTTAGGTGAACATAATATGAAAAATGCGAGCATAGCTATTGCAGTTGGTAAGCATTTGAATTTAAGTTATGATCAAATCTATAATAATTTAAAGGCAGTCCAATTAACGGGTATGAGAATGGAACAACATCATTTAACAGATGGAACATTGTTAATCAATGATGCATATAACGCTAGTCCAACAAGTATGAAAGCAGCTATTGATACGTTGTCTGGAATGGATGGTAGAAAAATTCTTGTTCTTGCAGATGTCTTAGAGTTAGGTGCAGACAGTAAATTAATGCATGAAGCGGTTGGACAATATCTAGCTGACAAAGGAATAACTGCATTGTTTACATTTGGAACAGAAGCCAATTATATTCATGATAGTGGTAAAGGCTTTGTTCAAGAAGCACAACACTTCGAAGATAAGCAAGCGTTGATTAATGAACTTAAAGCTTATAAAGAACCAGCAGATAAAATTTTAGTCAAAGGTTCAAGAGGAATGAAATTAGAAGAGGTTGTTGAAGCCTTAAAATAGTTTTAATTTAATATCAATTTAAGTCTTTCTTGCTATTTTATAATGATAAGCTAATCGACACGTATAAAGTCGGTTAGCTTTTTTGTTGTAAAAATAGTATGTGATACTTCGATAATAGGATATTCTTATTAGATTTTTAAAAAATAGAGGTAATAAAACTATTGTATGTAGCAGTTATTTGGTAAATCATCTTCAGTAACAACTTTTTTTCAAAAGATAATCTTCTTCGATAAAATATTAATCAAACGCTTACAACCTATATCTTACAACATTTTTAAAATTGTATTATTTATTTTTATGAGTTATTTACGTTCTATTATGAAATTTGGTTTATTGCGATTATACACTTGAGGTGGTACTATTAAGAAGTTGAAGAAACTTAAGTGAACATATATGTATTGAAATACAGATAAATAAAGGAGAATTATATTGCAAAATTTTAAAGAATTAGGGATCTCGGATAAGGTAGTTGAAACCCTAGAATCTATTGGGTTTACTGAGGCCACACCTATACAAAAAGATAGTATCCCTCTTGCCTTAGAAGGTAAAGACGTTCTTGGCCAAGCACAAACAGGTACAGGGAAAACTGGTGCGTTTGGTATTCCATTAATCGAAAAAGTAATGGGTAAAGAAGGCGTCCAAGCTTTAATCTTAGCTCCTACAAGAGAGTTAGCGATGCAAGTAGCCGAATCAATTAAAGAATTTAGTAAAGGACTTAACGTTCAAGTCGTTACTGTATTTGGTGGTATGCCGATCGACCGTCAAATCAAAGCACTTAAAAAAGGCCCTCAAATCGTGGTTGGTACACCAGGACGAGTGATTGACCATTTAAATCGTCGTACATTAAAAACAAACGATATTCACACATTAATCTTAGATGAAGCAGATGAAATGATGAACATGGGCTTTATCGATGATATGAAATTTATCATGGATAAGATTCCTGCTTCACAACGTCAAACAATGCTATTCTCAGCAACGATGCCTAAAGCAATTCAAACGTTAGTTCAACAATTTATGAAATCACCATCAATTGTTAAAACGATGAATAATGAAAATTCAAATCCTCAAATTGAAGAATTCTATACTATTGTAAAAGAATTAGAAAAATTTGATACATTTACGAATTTCTTAGATGTCCATCAACCAGAGCTTGCTATTGTATTCGGCCGTACGAAACGCCGTGTAGATGAATTGACAAGTGCATTGATTTCTAAAGGTTATAAAGCTGAAGGATTACATGGTGATATTACACAAGCTAAACGTTTAGAAGTACTTAAAAAATTCAAAAACGATCAATTAGACATTTTAGTTGCGACAGATGTAGCTGCAAGAGGATTAGATATTTCTGGTGTAAGTCATGTATATAACTTTGATATTCCTCAAGATACAGAAAGTTATACACATAGAATAGGACGTACTGGTCGTGCAGGTAAAGAAGGTATTGCGATTACATTTGTTAATCCAATTGAGATGGATTATATCCGTCAAATTGAACAAACAAATAAACGTCAAATGCAAGCGTTAAGACCACCACATCGTAAAGAAGTATTAAAAGCGCGTGAAAGTGATATTAAAGGTAAAGTCCAAAAATGGATGTCACGTGATAGTGAACCACGATTACAACGTATTGCTTCAGAATTAATTGAAGAATATAGTGACGTTAACTTAGTAGCTGCGTTATTACAAGAATTAGTAGAATCAAATGATGATGTAGATGTACAATTAACATTTGAAAAACCACTTTCTCGTAAAAACAGACAAAGTAAAGGTCCAAAACGTGGTAACAATAAACGCGGTAATAAATTCGATAACAAAAATCGTCGTTCAAAAGGCGGTTATAATAAGAAGAAAAACGATCGCTCAAACGACCGAAATAATAATAAAAAGTCAATGAAAGGTCGAACTTTCGCTGACCACAAGAAATAAAACGAACATGACCATATATGAACTTTAGGTTTAATCATCCCATTAATAATGGGATGATTTTTTTGTTTTTACCTTAAAAAACATGAAGTAAATTCGCTATTAATAAGCAATATTATTAAATTGTTTTAGCATTAATTTAAAAAATGATTGTTTACTAAGATGATTAAAGTTGCTATGTTATAATAAATTGAAAACAATATAAAGGAGTGTAACAATGGCAGAGTTATCTGAATTTGTACGTAGTCCTAAGCGTGCAAAAACATATTTATATATATGCGAAGGGCTCTCGTTTCTTATAGGTTTAGTTGTCATATTGGCGTTGATTTATTTATGGCAACACTTTAACTGGTGGCATTTTTTAATTTATGTGTTTATTGGTTTAATCGTTATCAGTTTTATTTATATGCTCACTATACCTTGGATAAAATATAAATACATGTTCTATAGTATTAATGAATGTTATGTACAAGTTAATCAATCATTTTATTTTAAATCAGCTAAATATGTTAAGTTAGAGCGAATTCAATTTCTGGAAATTGCGAGTAACCCACTTTTAAAGCGCTGGGGAATAGCTAAGTTGACAATAGTAACTGCTGGTCATGAAATAGTGTTTCCTTTAATGAACGTCAGCGATGCTTTGGCTTTTGAAGCGTTAGCTATGAATTATTTAGAAGGAGTGGATTCAGATGTATAAACCGCAAAAACTTCATCCCATTTCTTATTTAACAGGTGTAATACAGGCAATAAAAGAAAATATTATTTTAGTCATTATTTTCTTAATTTTTAATTTGAAAAATTTTGATTTTACGGATTTTAAGTCATACATATATCCAGGTATTGTTGCGCTTATATTTATAATTTCATTCTTATTTCGTGCGGTAAAGGTATATAACACACGATATTGGATCGAGGACGATCACTTTATATTGGATACCGGCGTGTTTACTAAGGAAAGAAAAGAATTAAATATCAGAAGAATCCAATCAATGGATACATCCCAAAGTTTGATTAATCAAATCGTAGGCGGAGTCAAAATTCAAATCAAAACGCCAAGTGACGGTATTGATTTAGAAACAGTGTCGAAGCAACAAAGTACTTTAATACAAAGTGAGTTACGACAAGCACAACAAAACTTACTGGCAAATCATCAAGAAATAGAGCAAAATGAACCGACACAACAACATGTCTCTGATTCAAAGCAACAAACATCACATCAACAATTATATAAATTATCATTTAAAGAGTTACTGTTAATGGCTCTGACAAGTGGTGCAATTGGCGTAGCATTTGCAACATTATCTCCAATCATTGGCTCACTTTCTGATAAATTACCATGGGAATGGCTAAACAGTGAATTATCTCATATAAGCCAAGCTATCTTTGTAATTGTTTTAATTATTGTTGGTATTATTTTATTGTTGAGTTACATAGTAGGAACTATAATTGTGATATTTAAAAACTTTAATTACACTGTCACGGAAAGTGATCAACAATTAAACATTTCATATGGCTTATTTAATGTTAAAAACATCACAGTACCAATTAATCGAGTGCAAGCCGTAGTAGAAAAACAATCATTTTTAAGAAAGATGTTTGGCTATACCTCTATACATTTTACGATTACAAGCGATATGGATGACTTTGATAAAGATGATGTGACATTAAATGGAAATGTGACAGTGTTACCCTTTATAAAACAACAAAAAGCATATGAAATTATTAAGCCGTTAATGCCTAATATGAAATTTCAGTCTGTTCAACAAGGGATGCCGTGGAGTGGTTATCATAGATACTTCTGGATTCAATCTCTAATTCTATTAATCAGTAGTATAATTGTGGCATATTTTTGGCAAGTATGGCCAGTTTATTTAGCACTATTTATTATTGCTATATTGGCGTTGCATAGTATTATTGTAATAAAAAAATCAGGTTATACGCTTGATGGAGATGAGTTAGTTATAAAAAATACAAAGCTATTCGGTTTTAAAACAACTTACTTTAAGCACGATAAATTATTGGGTATGGAATTAAAGCGTAATCCGTTTCTAGCAAGGAAGCAATTGATGAATTTTGTTTTTATTATTGCAAAAGCAAGCGGTAAGCAGGAGATAGGTTTGAAATATAATAAACAAGGACATGTAGAGGCATTAAAAGAATGGTACTTAAGGAGGGAAGAGCATGAATCAATATAAACATATGGCCGAAGCAAGTAAACAGGCGATTCGCTTGAACTTTGGTATATGGTTTTGTATATTTATTGTTATTTCCATTGCTCTTTTTATTGTAAATAAATGGTGGTTATCATGGGTTACAGTCAAAGTGAGTATTATTATTTTAGTGTTCATGTTAATTATATCTGTTCTATTTTTCATTTATGGTGTGGTGTTTCTACCATTGATTTACTATAAAATTTTTGAATATAAAATCGATAATGAGACAGTAACTATAAAAAAAGGGTTATGGTTTAAAAAAAGATATGCAATACCTTTATTTAGAATACAAAACGTAGATACTCATAGAGGTATGATTATGAGAAAATATAATTTAGCAACGTTAACGTTATCAACTGCAGGTGGAAATAAAGAAATTAAATTAATTGATATTCAAGAAGCAGACAAAATTAAAGCAATGATAAAGCAACAACATAACATGAATTCAGAAATACAATAAAATATTATAGGTGATGTGAAAATGATATATGGTATTGGTGTCGATTTGATTGAGATTGATAGAATCACTCAACTTTATCACCATCAGAAGAAGCTTATTGAGCGTGTATTGACTATAAATGAACAAGCAACGTTTCATAGTTTTAGTCATGAACCGAGAAAGATGGAGTTTTTAGCAGGGCGGTTTGCATGTAAAGAAGCCTTTAGTAAAGCGTTGGGTACTGGACTCGGTAAAACCATCGCTCTAAATGATATTGACTGTGTTAACGATGAATTTGGGAAACCAACCATTGCATATGACGGTTTTCATGTTCATGTTAGTATAACGCATACAGAGCATTATGCTATGAGCCAAGTGATACTCGAAAAAAAATAAAAAGTTAGTATTTTTAATTTGGATATCTCATCAAGCTTGTTATAAAATTGATTTAATATATGTAGGAAATTTTATTTTATCAAAACAGGAGGTTAATGCTTTATGTCCGATAAGTATTATAGATCAACCTATGTGAATGTTGATTTAAATGCAATTGTTTCGAATTTTCAAGTGTTTCAAAAATTACATCCAACTAAAACGGTTATCCCAGTAGTTAAAGCAAATGGCTATGGATTAGGGAGTTTACCGATTGCACGTCAACTAATGAAAAATGGTGCGGAATTTTTTGCAGTAGCTACATTAGATGAAGCAATTGAATTACGTATGCATGGTATCAATGCTAAATTACTCGTGCTTGGCGTTATTCCGACTGCGGATATTAATAAAGCATTACAACATCGAATTGCTGTAACAGTGCCTTCAAAATCATGGCTAGATGAAGTCATAACAAACCTTCCAGAAGAAAATGAAAAGGATCAATGGTTCCATGTTAAGCTTGATACAGGTATGGGCAGATTAGGTGTGAAAGACGTATCAGAATATAAGGAGATTATTGAAACGATTGATGCCCATGAACACTTAATTTTTGAAGGGGTATTTACTCATTTTGCTTGTGCAGATAAACCAGGAGACTCTATGAATCAACAACAAAATCTGTTTGAGGAAATGGTTAACCAAGCCCGTAAACCAGAATTTATTCACTCTCAAAATTCAGCAGGTGCATTAATGAAAGACACCCAATTTTGTAATGCGGTTAGAATTGGTATATCACTATATGGTTATTATCCATCTCATTATGTCAAAGATAATGTTAAAGTACATTTGAAACCGAGTGCGCAATGGATTAGTGAGGTAGTACAGCGAAAAGTATTGCAACCAGGAGAATCGGTGAGTTATGGCAGTATATATACTGCTACAGAACCTACTGAAATTGGAATTATCCCTGTAGGATATGCAGATGGTTATCCAAGGTTAATGTCTGGGGCATATGTCAATGTAAATGGTCATCAGTGTGAAGTTATTGGAAAAGTTTGCATGGATCAAATTATCATTAAAGTGCCAGCCGAAATTAAAGTAGGAGATAAGGTGATTTTAATGGATCATCATGTAGATACACCACAATCAGCTGAAGCATTGGCACGACAACAACATACAATTAATTATGAGGTGCTTTGTAACTTAAATAGAAGATTGCCACGAATATATCATGGGACTGAAGTCGTAGAAATAAATAATGAATTACTAAAATAGTATAGTCACTGTATTTAAAATTTGTTATTATATATCTAACAAGTAAACATAATATATTCTATTTTTAGTCACATGGAGGTCTTTATTCATGGTAAGTATCACGCAAAGCAGAAATCATAATAGCATAGAACAACTACTAAAAGAAGGTTATTCTCAGATGGCCGATTTAAACCTCTCCCTTGCAGCAGAAGCTTTTCCATTTGAATGTGAAGCTTGTGATTGCAATGAAATTTATATCAGCTCTAAGAATAACAATGAATGATGAGAAGAGGAGACGTCTATTTAGCTGATTTATCACCAGTTCAAGGGTCTGAACAAGGGGGAATTAGACCTGTAGTTATCATACAGAATGATACTGGAAATAAATATAGTCCTACCGTAATTGTTGCGGCAATTACAGGTAGGATAAATAAAGCTAAAATACCTACACATGTAGAAATAGAAAAAAGTAAATATAAACTTGATAAAGATTCGGTGATTTTGCTTGAGCAAATAAGAACTTTAGACAAGAAAAGGTTAAAGGAAAAGTTAACATATCTATCTGAAGAGAAGATGAAAGAAGTTAATTATGCCATTGACATTAGCTTAGGCCTACATAATGTAAGAAACCACAAGCCTTAGTTATAATAAGTTTATTAAATAAGTCAACAAAATAATGAAGTATAGACATCTAGTCTCTATAGAATGCAATAAACACTTAATTGTAAGAATAAATGTAATCTTTCAGATTGCATATTTAAATTATTGTAGATATGACTTATGAAAGGATGTCAAAGTTTAAAAGCTTTAGGTTATCCTAAAGCTTTTTTATTACTTATTTATAAATAAAATATTAAAAAAATAAACTGATATGTTTGTGATAATATATTCGGATGATTTATAATAAATAATTAAATATCGATGTATTTAAGAGTTATACATACATAATTACTTTTTAGATATGTTAAAAGGCGATGTATGCGATTTATATTTGCATTTTGAGGAGGAATTACCACGTGGAAGAATTCAAAAATCAATATAAAGCGCTAATTGATGAGAGTTTACATACAACAGATAGTACTGAATTACTAAAAAAGACGGAAGTCTTCACAAATGAAATCATAAAAAAAGATCTTTTGCCTGAAGACATCGTACAAATTCATAAAGACTATGTTAAAAAGTTGGAATTAAGTGAAACTCAAATTTTAGAAACATTCAATGTGCTTAAAGAAGTTGTTAGAGGCTTCGGATATAATTATAGAGATTATCAAAGACTCGTTGATCGATTACAATATCATGATAAAGAAATTGATTTAGCTTCAAGACTTCAACAAACCATGTTAAAGACGGATATACCTCAGTTTGATAGCATACAAATTGGGGTCATTTCAGTAGCTGCTCAAAAAGTAAGTGGCGATTATTTTAACTTGATTGATCATAAAGATGGTACGATGAGTTTTGCTGTTGCCGATGTTATCGGTAAAGGTATACCTGCAGCGCTAGCGATGAGTATGATTAAATTTGGTATGGACTCATATGGTCATTCACAATTACCAAGTGATGGTTTAAAGAGATTGAACCGTGTTGTCGAAAAAAATGTAAATCAAAATATGTTTGTGACGATGTTTTATGGCTTATATGAAGAATTAAATCATTTATTATATTGCAGTTCGGCAGGACATGAACCTGGCTACATATATCGAGCGGAAACTGAAGAATTTGAAGAAATAAGTGTGCGTGGTCGCGTGCTAGGTGTTAATCAACAAACGAGATATAAACAACAAGAAATACCTATTTATTTGGATGACCTTGTAATCATCTTTACCGATGGCGTCACCGAGGTGCGAAATGAATCAGGAGATTTTGTGGATACAGAAATTCTTTTAAATATGATTCATAAATACAAACATATGCATCCACAGGATATCGTACAGTTATTATATGAAGCGATTTTAAAAGTTCAAAAACCAGAGAAGCGAGACGATTTAACGATATTAATTATAAAAAGAGTGAATTAGTTTTTAATAGACTAGGTTAGTTTTGCGTTTAAAGGGTATAAAAATTAGGAATTAGACTATAATTAGGAGTGTAATGTTATGAATCTTAATATTGAAACAGTAACTCATGATACATATTATGAGGTAAAAGTTGGAGGAGAACTAGACGTTTATACTGTTCCAGAATTAGAAGAAGTCTTAGTGCCGATGCGACAAGAAGGAACTCATGATATACATGTAAATTTAGAAAATGTGAGTTATATGGATTCAACAGGATTAGGATTATTTGTTGGAACGCTAAAAGCGTTAAACCAACACGATAAAGAACTATATATATTAGGTGTTTCAGATCGTATAAGTCGACTTTTTGATATAACTGGTTTGAAAGATTTGATGCATGTTAATGAAGGAACGGAGGTTGAATAACGTGCAACAAAAACAAGATTATATTGAAATGCGCTTGCCAGCATCTGCAGAGTATGTCAGTTTAATTCGACTAACATTGTCTGGAGTGTTTTCAAGAGCTGGCGCATCATATGACGATATTGAAGATGCAAAAATTGCCGTAAGTGAAGCTGTAACTAATGCAGTTAAACATGCATATAAAGACAACCCAGATAACGTAGGCATGATTAACCTATGTTTTGAAATCTTTGACGACAAAATTAAAATTGTTATATCTGATCAAGGTGATAGCTTTGATTATGAAGAAACAAAAGAAAAATTGGGACCATATAAGGAAGATGAGAATATTGATTTCTTAAGAGAAGGTGGTCTGGGTCTATTTTTAATTGAATCTTTAATGGATGAAGTTACAGTCGATAAACAATCAGGTGTAACAATCAGTATGATAAAGTATATTAAAAAAGAGCAGGTGCGAAATAATGGCGAAAGAGTCGAAATCAGTTAATGATGTATCACCTGAACAAATAAACCAATGGATTAAAGAACAACAAAATAATGAACACACTGATGCGCAAGATAAATTAGTCAAGCATTATAGAAAGTTGATTGAATCATTGGCATATAAATATTCTAAAGGTCAATCTCATCACGAAGACCTTGTTCAGGTTGGTATGGTTGGATTAATAGGAGCTATCAATCGATTTGACCTGTCATTTGACAGGAAATTTGAAGCTTTTTTAGTACCGACAGTTATTGGTGAGATCAAGCGTTATTTACGTGATAAAACATGGAGTGTACATGTGCCTAGAAGAATAAAAGAAATAGGGCCGCGTATAAAAAAAGTGAGCGATGAACTAACAAATGAGTTAGAACGTTCACCTTCAATTGAAGAAATAGCAGATCGATTGGAAGTAAATGAAGAAGAAGTATTGGAAGCTATGGAAATGGGACAAAGCTATAACGCTTTAAGTGTTGACCATTCAATAGAAGCTGACAAAGATGGTTCTACTGTCACATTACTCGATATTATGGGTCAACAAGATGATAATTATGATCTAACAGAAAAACGCATGATATTAGAAAAAATACTTCCTATTCTTTCTGAACGTGAAAGACAAATCATTCAATGTACATTTATTGAAGGACTGAGTCAAAAGGAAACAGGTGAGAGAATTGGTTTGAGCCAAATGCATGTTTCTAGACTACAGCGTACAGCAATTAAAAAGTTACAAGATGCTGCAAATAAATGATAATTAAAAGAGACAGTAACCTTTATCTAGGGAATCACTGTCTCTTTTTTATGTAAAATACATCTAAAGTATTTTGGTTTATAGTTAACAAACTTAGTAGTATACAGTATGTGTTAAAATAAAGATAAGCGTAAAAATGTAACAATTGGAGGACACTATGGATAGCAACTTAATACAATCTATTAGAGAAAAATATAATTTTACAACACAACAAATTAATGCGGTGTTGTCATTATTAGAAGATAAAAATACGGTGCCTTTTATTGCACGTTACCGTAAAGAACAAACTGGCGGTTTAGATGAAGTAGAAATTAAACAAATTGATGATGAATATCAATATATGGTTAATCTTCAGAAAAGAAAAGAAGAAGTAATTAATAATATTAATGAACAAGGTTTACTTACAAACGAATTAAAGCAAGATATTTTAAAACAAACGAAATTACAACGTGTTGAAGATTTGTATAGACCTTTTAAACAAAAGAAAAAAACAAGAGCTACTGAAGCTAAAAGAAAAGGTTTAGAACCATTAGCGATTTGGTTAAAGCAACCAAAATTGACTGAATCGATTGAGAGTAAAGCACAACAATTTATAAATGAGGAAGTTAAAGATACTAGCGCAGCGATACAAGGTGCTCAAGATATTATCGCTGAGCATATATCGGATGAACCTAAATATAGAAAGAAAATCTTAAAAGATACATATATGTATGGTCAATTGGTAACTCAGAAAAAGAAAAATGCTGAAGATGAAAAAGAAATTTTTAGTATGTACTATGATTATTCAGAACCGATTAAAAAAATAGCGAATCATCGTGTGTTAGCAATTAATCGAGGAGAAAAAGAGAAAGTAATTTCCGTTAAACTAGAAATGGATATAACTGGAATTGAAAACTATATCCGTAAATATGAAGTGACAGCAGAGCATGAAGGTACAGAATTTATTGTAGATGCTGTTAAAGATAGTTTGAAGAGATTGATAATGCCTTCAATTGAAAGAGAAATTAGAGGTGATTTGACAGAGAAAGCAGAAGCGCATGCAATAGACGTCTTCAGCGAAAACTTAAGAAACTTGTTATTACAACCACCGATGAAAGGTAAGCAAATTCTTGGTGTAGATCCAGCATTTAGAACAGGTTGTAAACTTGCTGTGATTAATCCTTTCGGAACATTTATTGCTAAAGGCGTAATGTATCCTCATCCGCCAGTAAATAAAGTAGAAGCTGCAGAGAAAACATTTTTAAAATATATAAAAGACTATGATGTAGAATTAATCGCAATTGGTAATGGGACAGCTAGTCGTGAAACAGAACAGTTTGTTGCCAACATGATTCAAACACACAACTTAAATGTACAATTTATCATTGTTAATGAAGCGGGTGCATCAGTATATTCAGCATCAGAAATTGCTAGATCTGAGTTTCCTGACTTTCAGGTTGAAGAAAGAAGTGCTGTATCAATCGGTAGACGTGTGCAAGATCCATTAAGCGAATTAGTTAAAATTGATCCAAAGTCAATTGGTGTAGGTCAATATCAACATGATGTAAACCAAAAACAATTAGAAGGTGCTTTAACATTTGTAGTAGAAACAGCAGTTAACCAAGTTGGGGTTGATGTTAATACAGCTTCAAAATCATTATTACAATATGTTTCTGGATTGTCTGCTTCAATCGCACAAAATATTATAGACTATCGCGAAGAAAATGGAGCTATCAAACATAATAAAGAAATAGCTAAAGTTAAAAGATTAGGTGCTAAAACATTTGAACAAAGTATTGGTTTTTTAAGAATAGTCGATGGTCAAGAGCCACTTGATAATACATCTATACATCCAGAGAGTTATGAAGTGACTTATCAACTTTTAAATGAACTAAATTTATCAACAGATGATTTAGGAACAGATAATTTGAAAGAAGCAATAAATAAAATTGATATTGCAGAAATTGCTACTCGGCTAAACATTGGAGAACCAACATTAGAAGACATAACTAAATCACTTATTGCACCTAACAGAGATCCACGTGATGCTTATGAAACACCAATTCTAAAATCTGATGTGCTTTCTATCGAGGACTTATCCAAAAATATGAAATTAAGTGGTACAGTGAGAAATGTTGTGGACTTTGGGGCGTTTGTTGATATAGGAGTCAAACAAGATGGCTTAGTACATGTATCTAAACTATCGAAGAAATTTGTTAAAAATCCAATGGATATAGTGAGTGTTGGTGATATTGTAGAGGTATGGATATTAGATATTGATGAGAAGAAAGGAAAAGTTTCATTAACGATGATTGATCCAGTTGAATAATAAAGAATTGCAAAGGTTAACTGAAAGCATTTCTGAGAATTTGTTCAATAAAAAATTTAAGCATAAAGCCTATTTTAATAATCGATTGCGAACAACGGGCGGTCGTTATTTACTTAAGTCACATAATATAGAAGTCAATAATAAGCAATTTGAAACGTATGGTACTAAGGCAGTGATTGATATTATCAAACATGAATTATGTCATTATCATTTGCACCTTGAAGGTAAAGGTTATCAACACAGAGATAAAGATTTTAAAGAATTGAGTAGGATAACTGGCGCACCAAGATATTGTTCTGCAATTACAAATTATGAAGATCGTGTAAAGCATGTTTATCAATGTAATCATTGCGGCACAGAGTTTAAAAGGATTCGCAAAGTAAATACTCAAAAGATGGTTTGTGGCGTTTGTAGTGGAAAATTAATTGAAATATGTTAAATAACAAATAGTGTATTATAAGAACACCATTATCGGAATATCGATAATGGTGTTTTTTAGTATTATTAGGCAAGTTATTATAGATAATAGTAATAAATAGAGAAAATATTTTGAGTTAGTGTCAAATTTCAATATTTTCTTCGGTGGAAATGTTGACGATAGTTTGTATATGTTATAAGATATTAAACGTTGCGAAAATAATAAGTAACAACATTAATAAATCTTAAACATTGTTAAAGCAAATTTAAAAAGTTGTTGACAAAGCATTACAAATAGATTACAATAATATTTGTAACTTTAAGAGAACCGTTTTGCCAAGCGGTCGTGGCGGAATGGCAGACGCGCTAGGTTGAGGGCCTAGTGGGAGTAATCCCGTGGAGGTTCAAATCCTCTCGGCCGCATCAAATAACTTCTTAATAATATATTAACACTATAAATTTGCGGGTGTAGTTTAATGGCAAAACCTCAGCCTTCCAAGCTGATGTTGTGGGTTCGATTCCCATCACCCGCTCCATATATACATTAATGAACATTGAAAACTGAATTGCAATATGTCAACGTTAATTCCGAACACAACGATAATCGTTGGTTCAAAAAAACGTGTTAATGATAACACAAATTAGTATTTTATGAGCTAATCAAAC
>NZ_JXCF01000189.1 GCF_000875895.1 Staphylococcus gallinarum | reverse complement strand
TTTTTTTATATTTTCATTAGTTCTTGAACCCTCGAGAGCAATAATTTTTACATTGCTTCGTTGATAAGCAAATTCAGAAACTAAATTTAAAATTTCTTTTTCAGTCCTCATTGTTTTTTCCCTCCCAAAATCTAAATTCACGCTGCCAAAATTCAATCTGCTTTTGCAATTGTTTTTCATTCTCTTTTAAAGTCAATTTCATTAAGTCCGTTAAATCAATTTCTGAAATACTTTTTAACAT
>NZ_JXCF01000188.1 GCF_000875895.1 Staphylococcus gallinarum | reverse complement strand
TTAGAAAAAATGAACCTGCATTAATTTCAAAAACATTACGTCCAATTTTCGGAAATAAAGTTGATGGCCCCTTAGGGACAATTATTGATGTTGTTTCTGTCTTTGCCACAATTGGCGGGGTAGCAGTATCACTAGGTTTAGGCGCTATGCAAATCGCAGGTGGTCTAAACTACCTATTTGATGTTCCAAATACTATCATGACTCAAGGTATAATTATACTTATTGTTACCATATTATTTTT
>NZ_JXCF01000187.1 GCF_000875895.1 Staphylococcus gallinarum | reverse complement strand
GAGGGGCCCTTCTCGGGTTACCGAATTCAGACAAACTCCGAATGCCAATCAATTTAACTTGGGAGTCAGAACGCGGGTGATAAGGTCCGTGTTCGAAAGGGAAACAGCCCAGACCACCAGCTAAGGTCCCAAAATATATGTTAAGTGGAAAAGGATGTGGCGTTGCCCAGACAACTAGGATGTTGGCTTAGAAGCAGCCATCATTTAAAGAGTGCGTAATAGCTCACTAGTCGAGTGACACTGCGCCGAAAATGTACCGGGGCTAAACATATTACCGAAGCTGTGGATTGTCCGTAGGACAATGGTAGGAGAGCGTTCTAAGGGCGTTGAAGCATGATCGCAAGGACATGTGGAGCGCTTAGAA
>NZ_JXCF01000186.1 GCF_000875895.1 Staphylococcus gallinarum | reverse complement strand
CTTTGAAGTTGTTCAAGTGATACAGTATCATTTTGTTGACTGCTATCAACCTTTTCTGACACAACTTGTTGGTTATCTGCTTCCACGCCAGTATTATCTTGGGTCGCAACTATATCTTCATTAGCTACATTTGCATTATTTGTTTGAGTTAATTTATTATCTTGAATTACATTTTGTGGACGTTCTACTTTACTCTGTTGGTTAGTTGAAGTTTGCTCTTGTGTATCTTTCGTTGTTCCTTCTGCCTGTTGATCTTTTGTTGCTGTATCTACCTTATCTTGTTCGTTATATTCTGGATCCACTGGTGATTCTGTTGATTTTGTTTG
>NZ_JXCF01000185.1 GCF_000875895.1 Staphylococcus gallinarum | reverse complement strand
ATTTACCAGGTACCATTACTTTAATAAGAAAAGGTATAGTTACTATTGTAATCATAGGAAGTATAAGTAGGTAAGACCAATGAATATAATGTGCTATTATTCCCCCTATTGAAGGACCTACCCCTTCACCTAAAGCTACAATTGATCCTATAAAACCAAAGGCTTTGCCTTGTTTTTTTCTTGTAATATTTCTAGCTACAACCACCATAATCAGTGAAGGGAATGCAGCAGATCCTACTCC
>NZ_JXCF01000184.1 GCF_000875895.1 Staphylococcus gallinarum | reverse complement strand
TTAAGTCTGGTAAAGCGTTGAATGAGCTTAAAAATGAAAATAGTAAGCTTAGAGAAGAAAACAAGGATATGTCTGAAACTTTAGCAAGAGCAAATGAGTTTATAAAAGACCTCAAAAAACCCCTTGATAATGCGCTTGATGTTATTAAAGTTATTAGAGAGATTTTTGAGAAGTTAGAGCAAGTTCTTGGTAGAAATAAATACCAGCATTTGATGAATGATGTAAGTAGAGATAATGGTCG
>NZ_JXCF01000183.1 GCF_000875895.1 Staphylococcus gallinarum | reverse complement strand
AATTTCTTCTCGAACTCCATAAACATCTTTTCGAACCTCTATCTCAATATCTTCTGCATTCACTCGATTTAAATTCTTTTGTAACAAACGAACAAAATCATTATGGACTTTTTTACCTCTTCCTTGAAAGTCCTCCGTCGTCTTTTTCAAACTCGACTTGATTGCCTGCAATTCCTTTTCTCTCAAGTCCTGTTGTTCTTTCATCTCTGATATATATTTTATTACTAGCTTGTTTTGTTTC
>NZ_JXCF01000182.1 GCF_000875895.1 Staphylococcus gallinarum | reverse complement strand
GGCTTACCAAGGCGACGATACGTAGCCGACCTGAGAGGGTGATCGGCCACACTGGAACTGAGACACGGTCCAGACTCCTACGGGAGGCAGCAGTAGGGAATCTTCCGCAATGGGCGAAAGCCTGACGGAGCAACGCCGCGTGAGTGATGAAGGGTTTCGGCTCGTAAAACTCTGTTATTAGGGAAGAACATATGTGTAAGTAACTGTGCACATCTTGACGGTACCTAATCAGAAAGCCACGGCTAACTACGTGCCAGCAGCCGCGGTAATACGTAGGTGGCAAGCGTTATCCGGAATTATTGGGCGTAAAGCGCGCGTAGGCGGTTTCTTAAGTCTGATGTGAAAGCCCACGGCTCAACCGTGGAGGGTCATTGGAAACTGGGAAACTTGAGTGCAGAAGAGGAAAGTGGAATTCCATGTGTAGCGGTGAAATGCGCAGAGATATGGAGGAACACCAGTGGCGAAGGCGACTTTCTGGTCTGTAACTGACGCTGATGTGCGAAAGCGTGGGGATCAAACAGGATTAGAT
>NZ_JXCF01000181.1 GCF_000875895.1 Staphylococcus gallinarum | reverse complement strand
AGCCTTTATTTTGCTTGCTATGGCATTCTGTAATACATCTACATGTAAAAAGCCCATAAAATCTCTGCCAATCGTCATAATCAAAGCAAAAAGCATAAACACTAATAACATTGCACCAATACCAGTAAATAATTGCTTTTGTCTTTTTTGATAATGTTCATGTGATTGTTTAACTTCACGCAACATCGAATGAATTTCTTCTCGAACTCCATAAACATCTTTTCGAACCTCTATCTCAATA
>NZ_JXCF01000180.1 GCF_000875895.1 Staphylococcus gallinarum | reverse complement strand
AGTCTATCCTAATGAAGTTTATGGACTTTTAGGAATTAATGGAGCTGGTAAATCTACTTTGATGAAAATTATATGTGGAATATTGCCACAGACAAATGGTGATGTCTATTTAGACGGTTCACCCTTAACCAGACAAGAATTAACCAATATTGGTTCTTTAATAGAATCTCCTCCAACATATAATCATTTGAGCGCACAAGACAACTTAAAAGTTGTAGCATTGAATGAAAATATCGACTTC
>NZ_JXCF01000018.1 GCF_000875895.1 Staphylococcus gallinarum | reverse complement strand
TGACCACTAAAGTTAACAGGTGCACCGTGTGTTAAATGCCCACCATGACTTAAGTTCATTCCTAATACAGTATCACCGTGCTCCAATGCTACGAGATAAACCGCCATATTGGCTTGTGAACCAGAGTGAGGTTGCACGTTTACATGTTCTGCACCAAAGATTTGTTTCGCGCGTTCAATCGCTAACGTTTCTGATACATCTACATATTCACAACCGCCATAATATCTTCTGTTTGGATAACCTTCAGCATATTTGTTAGTTAATACTGAACCTTGTGCTTCCATAACAGCTTCTGAAACAAAGTTTTCTGAAGCGATAAGTTCGATGTTATTGTTTTGACGATTGAACTCATTTTGAATCACTTCATAGATTTCTTTATCTTGCTCTTGAATAAATGACATGGATATATTCCTCTTTTCTGTATTAGTTATATTTTGCTCTTTCGCCACCAATTTTTTTTGGTCTTGAAGAAGCTATTGTAACAACCGCTTCACCAATTTGCTTTACACTTGTACGTTCTGGAATTGCAACATGCTTGATGTGCATGCCTATTAACGTTTGACCAATATCTATACCTTTTGGCACAGTAATGTGTTCAACGACCATTGGCTCCTCCATATGCTGGTATGCATATGTGGCTAGACTACCACCAGCATGTACATCTGGAACTACAGTAACTTCTTCCATTGTTAAAGGGTTAAAATGAGAACGCTCGATTGTGACCGCTCGATTGATGTGTTCACAACCTTGGAAGACAAATGATACGCCTGTCTCACGTTCAATTTCCTTCAGCGCCGTGAATATTTCACGGGCGACGTCCATTGAACCTACAGAACCAATACGTTCTCCAATAACTTCTGACGTAGAGCAGCCAATGATACATAATTCATCTGCTTTAAAGAATGAATTTGACTTTAATTCATCGAGTAATAACTTTAAACTTTCCATTTTCCCACCCCTTTTAACTAAATAAAAAAAGTAATATGCAAATCCTAATAAAAAAAACATACGAAAATGATTGATAGCAAATTTGCTACACGTAATCATTATAACTTATTTAGTAACTCACTTATACCAATTTCATAAATTTATTGCTTTAATATTTTATTTTTTAATCTGTCAATTAAACAATTTAATTCATTAAATATTTCTCTATAGTCTTCTATTGTGCCACCAAACGGGTCTGAAACTTCTCCAGTTGTCCCGACATACTCATTTATGGTAAATACATTTTCTGTATTATTATACATTTGACACAATGCCAATTTATGAGAATTAGACATAGTAAGTATTAAATCTGCCGATAGATCACTTGCAACAAATTTTGTCGAATGCGATGGCATTGCCAAACTTTCAGTTAAACCAATTTGATGTGAATTATTTGAAATAGGATGTCCATCCATTGCGTATATACCTCTTGATGCGAATTCAATATTTGGTATTTTCTGTTTAGCTATACCTTCAGCCAATGGACTTCTACAAGTATTGCCAGTACATACAAAGATTACTTTCATAGTGTTTCACCTTCAACAATAGTTTGATTTGCAGCTTTCATAATACGATTCATGATTGCTGTAGTCTGATCATTTATGTCAAAACCATATATATATGCATTCTGAATATCTTCATTTTTATCCAATTCATGCAATATTTTATATAAATTGTGATTTGCACCCTTTATATCGTTTTTATTATTACATAATGGAATGAATTTTGCTTGATTAGGCACACATGTTTCATGATCCTTCGGTAAAATAAAGGCTGTTCGAGTCCAATCTTTTTCAGTATTTGGTTGACGTTCTAAATGTCGAACTATGGTTAAAGGCGTGTCTGGTGAATAATGCTTATATTTCATTCCTGGTGCAATAGGCTTTTCAGTGTTCAATGCTTTATCTTCTATACTTCCTGGCAAAATTTGTTCAATCATTTGCTTAGTTACAGAGCCAGGTCGTGCAATTCTATAAGGATACTGTGTACAATCTAATACTGTACTTTCCAATCCTTCTTCACTTTGCTCGGCCTTGATGATCCCATCAATTCTACCATTCAAATCATTGAAGACATGGTCAAATGTTGTGGGTGATGGTCTGCCACTCAAATTAGCACTTGGAGCAGCTATCGGTAAATAGACCTGTTTAAGAATAGCTCGACCAACCGGATGACTTGGCATTCTGACGGCAATTGAACCTAAACCTCCACTCACTCTATCACATAAATAGCCTTCCTTTAATGGAAGAATAAATGAAATTGGACCAGGCCAAAAATGTTTCATTAATATTTTTACATTCTCCGTTAAGTTTGTAGTAAATTGTTTCATTTGATCCATATCATAAATATGTACGATTAACGGATTGTCAGATGGTCTTCCTTTTGCTTCATAAATTTTTTTTATTGCTTCATCATTTCTAGCGTCTGCTCCCAACCCATATACAGTTTCTGTTGGTAAAGCAATTAATCCACCTTCATTATATATGGAAGCTATTTCGTTGATATGAGCTACATTTACATTGTTATTGATATCATTTTGATTACTAAAGTCCCATATTTTTGTGTCCACTTAAACACATCCTTTCCTGTACTTTTTTAATTTTAAAGCAAAATAAAAAGTTATGCACGCTCATGGTGAAACATGAGACATACATAACTTAGTCATGCCATTTAAAACTGATAATTCTATCATTATGGTTAATATCTTGAACAATCGATACCATTAGCTCTGGATACATTGTTTGAATTTTATCTTTTAACGTTGGTCCTTGGTTATAACCTATTTCAAAGACAACTTGCGCGCCAGGCAATAATACTTTTGGTAAATCAGCTAAAATATCATTATAAACACGATATCCTTGATCATTAGCAAATAGTGCTGAATGTGGTTCATATGATAAAACAGTATCCTCCATAAATGTTGCATCTGCTTGGTCTATATACGGTGGATTCGAAATCAGACCATTCACTTTAACGCCTTGTGCAATTAAAGGTTTCAATGCATCACCCTTTAGAAATTCTATATCGACTTGATGCTGTTGTGCGTTTTCTTTAGCTACTGTCAGTGCTTCTTCACTAATATCTGTCGCATACACAATCAATGAAGTGTCTATTTTCTTCAACATGATTGGAATATTTCCACTACCTGTACCAATATCGACGATCGTATCGCCATGCTTGAGGCTTTGAGAAAAATGCAACATAACTTCTTCTGTTTCTGGGCGTGGAATCAGACAATGACGGTTAACTTTGAAATTTTCACCATAAAAGGATTGATAGCCGACAATATATTGAATAGGCTCACCTTTCAACATTCGCGCTTTGGCAATATCAAACCGTTGTAATTGTTCAGTAGTCATTTCATCATTCAAGTGTACGATCAACGCTGCTCTAGACCATTGAAACATATCCATCATTAACCATTCTACTCTCGTCGTTTCAATATTCTGTTCGCTACATTCTAACTTCGCACGATCAAGTACTGATTTAAAGCTCACCATTATTTAATTCTTTCAATTTCTCAGTTTGTTCTGATACTGTTAGTGCGTCAATCACTTCATCTAACTTACCTTCCATAATTTGATCTAACTTTTGTAAAGTTAATCCAATACGGTGATCGGTCACACGACTCTGCGGATAATTATATGTTCTAATACGTTCAGAACGATCTCCTGAACCAACAGCCGATTTACGTTGCGCTGCGTATTTTTGTTGTTCTTCTTGCAATTTCATATCAAATAAACGTGCTTTCAATACTTTCATTGCCTTTTCACGGTTTTGAATTTGGGATTTCTCTGAAGATGTTGCAATAATACCCGTTGGTAAATGGGTAATACGAACTGCAGAATCTGTCGTATTTACGTGTTGTCCACCTGCACCACTTGAACGATACGTATCGACTTTAATATCTTCATTTCTTATCTTTATTTCAACATCTTCTACTTCTGGCAATACTGCAACTGTTGCTGTAGAAGTGTGAATACGGCCACCCGATTCAGTTTCGGGTACACGTTGAACTCGGTGTGCACCATTTTCAAATTTCAATTTACTATAAGCATCTGCTCCAGAAACTGAGAAACTAATTTCTTTGTAACCACCATGATCACTTTCAGCAGCTTCTACTATATCTGTCTTATAATTATGTGCTTCCGCATATTTAGAATACATTCTAAATAAGTCACCAGCAAAAATTGCAGCTTCATCGCCACCTGCAGCCGCTCGAATTTCAACAATTACGTTTTTGTCATCATTAGGGTCCTTTGGAATTAATAATAATTTCAATGATTCTTCTAATTCTGGTACACGACTCGCTAAACCTTGGCTTTCTTCTTTTAGCATTTCGATTTCATCTTTATCTTTGGTATCATTCAACATTTCTTCGATTTCAGAAATATCCTCTTTAACCTGTTTATATTCGCGATAAACTTCAACAGTTTTTTGTAAATCTGCTTGCTCTTTTGAATACTTTCTTAAGTTATCAGGATCATTTACAACGTCGGGATCACTTAATAGTTCATTTAATTGTTCATATCTTTCTTCTACAATATCTAATTGATCAAACACTACATTTCCTCCTTCTCATTATCACTAGGTGCAACAATATGATGCGCTCTACATCTAGGTTCATAACTTTCGTTTGCGCCCACCAATATAACTGGATCATCTACCTTAGCTGGTTTTCCATCAATCAATCTTTGGGTACGACTAGAAGAAGAACCACAGACAGCACATACTGCTTGTAATTTCGTTACATCTTCGCTAACTGCAAGTAAATGCGGTATTGGTTCAAAAGGCTCCCCTCTAAAATCCATATCTAATCCTGCAGTGATTACTCTATGGCCTCTTTCTGCTAATTGCTCAACTATATTTACAACTTTAGATTCAAAGAATTGTACTTCGTCAATGCCAATAACATCGACATCTGATAAATCGTGTTTAAGTATTTCAGCAGCAGTCGAAATATTAATCGCTTCGATTGCATTACCATTATGAGAAACAATCTTATCTTTATGATAGCGGTCATCGATAGCCGGTTTAAATACGACTACTTTTTGTTTAGCATAAAGACCACGTCTTAACCGACGTATTAATTCTTCCGATTTACCACTAAACATGCTTCCAGTAATACATTCAATCCACCCGGAATGATAAGTTTCATACATGATTCGTTCCACCTTTTTTCAAAACATAATCGTCTCATTATATCATATTTTTTTATTTGAAATGTGCAATTTTTGAAAGATATTTACTATTTTATGTATCAGCTTTATTCATCAATATACTTCTATTTAATAGCATATGACTATTTTAAACGAAAAAAGCATCCTCATAAAATGAGAATGCCTTAAACCAACGATTATTCGTTGCTTGATTTGTATCCGAATTTCTTGTTGAAACGTTCCACACGACCATCCGCAGCAGCGAATTTTTGGCGACCTGTGTAGAATGGATGTGAGTCAGATGAAATATCTAAACGAATAACTGGGTATTCATTTCCATCTTCCCATACCATTGTTTCAGATGATGATTTTGTTGAACCACTTAAGAATTTAAAATCTGTAGTTGTATCTAAAAAGATAACTTTGTGGTATTCAGGATGAATATTTTGTCTCATTACTTTCAGCTCCTTTGCCCTGAACCATCCGGAACAGAGTTGTTTGTGAGTTTTTTACCCAATACTACGTAATTATAATAGCTATACATGTAAAACGCAACCCTAAATCTAACATTACAGCTTAAACAAATATGTTTCTTCTATTAAATAATTGGCTTTCCTGTCTTTGTGCTTTCTTCTGCAGCTTTTTGTAACTGTTCAAAGAATTCTTTATTATCAGTTGTACGTTTTAATTTACGTACAAAACGTTCTGTAAAATCGAGTGAATCTGTAAACATATTACGCAATTGCCATAAAGATTCTAATTCTTTTGGTGAAATTAGTAATTCTTCTTTACGTGTTGAACTTCTACCAATATCAATAGCAGGGAATACACGACGTTCTGCAAGTTTACGATCAAGATGTAATTCCATATTACCCGTACCTTTAAACTCCTCATAAATCATGTCATCCATACGTGATCCAGTATCAACTAAAGCAGTCGCTAAAATAGTCATACTTCCACCAGCTTCAATATTTCTTGCCGCACCAAAGAATGCTTTAGGTTTGTGTAATGATGCTGGGTCTAGACCACCTGATAATGTTCGACCACTAGGTGGGATTACTAAGTTGTATGCACGTGCCAGTCGTGTAATTGAATCCATTAAGATAATAACGTCCTTACCAATTTCCACGAGTCTCTTTGCACGTTCTAATAATAATTCTGCTACTTTTACATGGTGTTGAGGCGGTTCATCAAATGTAGAATGAACTACTTCTGCAGTTTCAACAGATCTTTCAATATCTGTAACCTCTTCCGGTCTTTCTCCAACAAGTAGGACAAATAATTCTGCTTCTGGTTTATTCGTAGCAATCGCATTGGCAATTTCCTTTAGTAATGAGGTCTTACCTGCTTTTGGTGGTGCAACGATAAGTCCACGTTGACCAAGTCCAATCGGCGTGATCAAATCCATAATTCGTGTAGAATAATTTTGCTGTGTTGTTTCTAACATTATGCGTTCTTCTGGATATAAAGGTGTCAACGCTTGGAAATGCGGTCGTTTCTTTACTTCCTCTGCATTCTCATCATTAACAAAGTCAACTTGTAATAAACCATAGTATTTTTCATTATCCTTAGGCTTTCTAACTTTACCAGTCACTTTATCGCCACGTTTAATTTCGAAACGACGTATTTGACTAGCTGAAATATAGATATCTTTTTCACCTTTTGAATAATTTACAGTTCGAAGGAAACCATAACCATCTTGTTGGATATCATCTAAGATACCTTCCATATAATAGTTTCCATCTTTTTCCATTTGTGCTTCCATAATTGCAAGCACCAATTCTTTTTTATTTAATTTACTATAATTTATCAATTTAAGAGATTTTGCTTTTTGAGTGAGATCTTTAGTAGTGTAATTTTTGTATAATTCGTGGAACGATTCATACTGAGGTGATGTACGTTCTTTTTCAGGCATTATCTTGCACCCATTTCATAAATAAGTTTTTAAACAACGTAATAAATACTACGCTATTTACTTTTTTAACTATAGCAAATTTTCTTTTTAATTACAAAATGTATTTCATTTTCTCAAATTTAAAAATGATTACATAACTTAAAAACCACCACACCATGCGTATACATTACTTCAATAAAAAAAGAAAGCGACAACTTCTATTTCATTACACAATAGAAGTTGTCGCTATTAAGGTCATCTAAGATTCAATTTAAGTCTCAGACATTGACATATTATAATATTATTTAAATTAATTGAAGTAACCAGCGATAGCTTTAACTTCTAAGAATTCTTCGATACCGAAGTCTCCCCATTCGCGACCAATTCCAGATTTTTTATAACCGCCAAATGGTAGGTCTGGACGACGTGGTGCTTCATTAATTTGTATTGTACCCGCTTCAACTGAACGAGCAACTTTTAATAATGTGTCCTTATCAGTACCAAATACATAACCTGCTAAGCCATATTCTGTATCATTTGCAATTTCAATTGCTTCATCTAAATCATTATACGTAATAATTGACATTACCGGCCCAAATATCTCTTCACGAGCAATAACCATGTCATTATTCACATTATTGAAAATAGTTGGTCTTGCAAAATATCCAGTCTCTAGGCCTTCAGGTTTGCCAGGGCCACCGAATAATAATTCAGCACCTTCTGCAATGCCTTTATCGATATAAGATTGAACTTGGTCAAATTGTTTTTTACTGATAATTGGTCCGACACGCGTGCCTTCTTCTCTTGGATTTCCAACCTTAACATTGCTAAATTCTTCTTTAACTGCAGTTAGGAATTCCTCTTTAATACTTGCTGGTACGAGTGTTCTTGTACCGGCAGCACAAACCTGACCAGTATTATGAACAACTTTATTCGTTGCTGCTTTAGCAGCTTCTTTGATATCAGCATCTTCTAATACGATAAATGGTGATTTACCACCTAATTCAAGTGATACTTTTTTGAAATCTTCAGCCGCTTCTTTCATAATGCTTGATCCAGTTGGACCTGAACCTGTGAATGACATCATTCTTACTTTTGGATGTGCACTTAATGGACGTCCGACACCTTGTCCGTCACCATTAACCAAGTTAAACACACCTTTTGGTAGGCCAGCTTTTTCAAAGATTTCAGCCAAAATAACTGCCGCAAATGGTGTTTCTTCAGATGGTTTAAGGACCACTGGGCTACCTGCCGCAAATGCTGCTGCTAATTTTAATGACGTTTGATTCATTGGGAAGTTCCATGGTGTTACTAGTCCTGCAACGCCAATCGCTTCTTTTACAACCAAGTTATCTCCACGTCGTTCTTCAAATTCAAAGTCATTTAATGCATCACGTGCTGCAGTGAAATGATCTAAGCCCATTTGATAATGAACACTTTCCGCTACTGATGCAGGTGAACCTAATTCATCGATGATAGTATCAACTATGTCATCTTTTCTATTTTCATATTCTTTAACGATATTATCTAATAATTGTTGTCTTTCTTTAACAGAAGTATGTCTAAATTTTAAATATACACTTTCTGCTGCATCAACTGCTTTATCCACATCTTCTTTGTTCCCTTTAGCTACAGTGCCAGCAACCTCTTCAGTTGCAGGATTGATTACTTCTAAAGTCTCTCCACTAGCGCTTTCTACCCATTCTCCATTGATAAATTGTTTAGTGAAATTTCTCATTAATTATTCACTCCTTAAGTAAATTACTAATCATATTTTAACCTAGATATTTTAAAATTAAACTAAACTGCTCACAAAGATATATAATTTTATGAATAAAACGTTTTCGATTATAATTACACTTTGCATATGTGCACATTCTTTTATTCCCTGTGTTATGCTATTTAATACCAAATTTCAAACTATTATTGAAGGTTCATGAGAGTATGTATGAATTTGCAATAAAATAAAAAACTGTAAACAACACAATAGTTGTTTACAGTTTAAATAGAAGTCGAATGCTATTTTATTTATTAAATACTTTTTTCAATACATTAACTTTCGAGCTCAATATATTCTTGGGCCCACTTTTCCATTGGTACTAATGCTGCCGCTAGTGCATTACCTTTATCTGTAAGTTGGTATATGATATTGACTGGGCTAGTAGAAACAACATTCTTTTCAACTAGCCCCCATTCCATTAAATCAGTTAATTTAATGCTTAGTGCACGTGGCGTGATTGTTTTCAAATCACGTTTCATATCTGAAAAATGTGCTGATTTTTCAGTACACCGAGACAAATAATTAATGATTAAACCATTCCAACTTCTACCTACTATTTTAAAGGTTTCTTCAAGATAAGGGCAAACCTCCATGGTCATCACCTCATATCACTTAATATTATAATTGAAGATTAAAGTTAGGATAGTGCGCTTCAATTATTTAGTATATTTATTATACCACAAATCCTAAACTTCTTCAGTCCAAATGTCTGCACCAAGTGATTTCAATGTATTCACAATATTTGTATAACCTCTATGAATATGTTTCACATTATAAATAGTAGTTACACCTTCAGCAATTAATCCGGCAACAATTAGACTTGCACCCGCACGTAAATCACTCGCATAAACCTTAGCGCCTTTTAATTTAGATGGTTTGATCGTTGCAGTACCATTGTCAGCTACAATATCCGCACCCATATTTTTCAATTCGTCTACATGCTTAAAGCGTGCTGGATAAATCGTCTCAGTTACAAATGATACACCATCAGCCATAAATAACAACGGTGTAATCGGTTGTTGTAAATCTGTTGCAAATCCTGGATAAACAAGCGTCTTAATATCAACACTAGTATATTTGTTTCCACGTTTAATCTGAGTATGATCTTCACCAACATTAATATCTAAACCTAATTCTTTTAATTTTACGATCAATGGTTCAACGTGTGTAGGTATAATGTTATTTATTTTTATTTCTTCACCACAAGCAGCTGCAATACACATATAAGTGCCAGCTTCTATTCTATCAGGAATAACTTGATGTTCTGAGCCATGTAAATGTTTTACACCATTAATCTTTAATGTACTTGTACCTGCACCTTTAATATCAGCACCTAAGCTAATTAAGAATCTTGCAACATCTACTACTTCTGGTTCCTTTGCTGCATTTTCAATTACAGTTTGACCCTCAGCACGAACTGCAGCGAGCATAATATTGATTGTTGCGCCCACACTTACGATATCTAAAAAGATATTGGCACCGACTAATTTATCCGCTTCAATTTTCATAGAAGTTTCACTAGATTCATCGATTGTCGCACCCAAAGCTTTAAAACCTTTAATATGTTGATCTATGGGTCTTGGTCCTAATGGACATCCTCCTGGTAAACCGATAACACATTTATTAAATCTTCCAAGCATTGCTCCCATCATATAGTAAGAAGCACGTAATGATTCTACCTTTTGATTTGGTAATGGGGCATTTATTATTTCTTCAGGATCCACTTCGAGTGTCGTACCTGTTAAATTTGTTTTAATATTCAAATCACCTAATAAGCTCACCAATGTTTCAACATCTGAAATTTGTGGCAAACCTTTAATTGTTACATTATCTTCGGCCAATATAGCTGCCGGAATAATAGCAACTGCACTATTTTTTGCACCATTGATATTTACTTCACCTTTAAGTGTTTGACCACCTCTAATTTTTATCACTTCTTGACCCATTTATCCGTTCTCCTTTACCATACTTTCAATCGTTCTTTTTCTTAACATCATTAGCATTATACTATGAAAACATTAGTGTTTGCAAAATACATTAATCTAACAAAACCTATTAAAAATGATATTAAGTACATATACAGTATGTAAAAATTAATTGTTATACCTTTTATTTCCCAATGTTTCACAACTCAAATCATAAACAAAGGTTTTTTCTTATAAATTTTATGTAAATTTTAATTCCATTAACTGTTTATTTTTAGTTTTATTTGATTTTGATGTTAAAAAAAATAACTATTATACCGAAGTATAATAGTTATTTTTACGATTAAAATTATTTAGCACGGTTTGAAGTACCAAATTCTTTAATTTTACCGATTACAGTTGCTTTGATTGCTTCGCGAGCTGGACCTAAATATTTACGTGGATCATAAACTTCTTGATCATTGTTTAATACGTCACGAACAGCTTGTGCTGATGCAATTTGGTTTTCAGTATTTACATTGATTTTAGCAGTTCCAAATGGGATTGCTTTTTGGATATCTTTAGTTGGGATACCAGTACCACCGTGTAATACTAATGGTAAACCAGTTGAAGCACCGATTTCTTCCATTTCTTTAAATCCTAATTTTGGTTCACCTTTATAAGGTCCGTGTACTGAACCTAATGCTGGTGCAAGTGTATCAATACCAGTTCTTTCAACTAGTTCTTGACACTCTTTAGGATCTGCATAGATAACACCTTCAGCAACAACGTCATCTTCTTGTCCACCAACAGTTCCTAATTCTGCTTCAACAGAAACACCGTGTTCGTGAGCATACTCAACTACTTTAGCAGTAGTTGCAACATTTTCTTCGAATGGGTCATGTGAAGCATCAATCATTACTGATGTGAAACCAGCGTCGATTGCTTCTTTACATTTTTCAAAGCTTGAACCGTGGTCTAAATGAATCGCTACTGGAATAGTGATTTCTTTATCGTGCATTAAACCTTCAACCATTTTAACGACTGTGTAGAAACCACCCATGTAACGAGCAGCACCTTCAGAAACACCTAAGATTACAGGTGCGTTCTCTTCTTGAGAAGCTTCTAAAATAGCTTGTGTAAATTCTAAGTTATTTAAGTTGTATTGACCAACCGCATAACCGTTTTCTTTTGCATCGATTAACATTTCTTTCATTGAAACTAAAGGCATGAAAGTTCCTCCTTGGTGCTTTAAGCACATATTTTTACAATCTAATTATATCAAAACCATAAACTTTTTGCATTATTCTATACAATTGTAAGCGTTTTTATTTAAACTTTTATTTTTAATTTCTGCAAACTTCGTATTTTTGCACCTATTTTTATAAAATTGCAATATCTTAAAAGCTTATTTACAATAGTTAAATGAGTAGAATGGAGGTACGTTGTATGTCAAAAATATTGAATACGCAACTTAACGGAATTTTTAATCGCATTGAAACCCAAGAACTTGATATACAAATGGCTAGCCAATGTTTGATTCAAGCAATTGGCGGTGAAGGTCATGTCTATATAAAGGGCTACGATGATTTAAAGTTTTATGAGTCATATATTTTAGAAAGTGAAGAGCGATTGAAATCAAGCAAACGTTTAACTGATTTATCATCTATCGATCAATTAGATACAACAGATAGAGTATGCTTGTTCGCTCCTAATTATACTTCTACAGTCGCAAAGGATGTAGATGCATTAATAGCTGCAGATGTAGACTTTGTGTTGATTTGTAATAAGCCAAAGGATGTAGATTTTTCTGATCATTTATTTCACTTTGTTAATTTAAGCACGCCTAGACCCATTGTCTATACAGAGGACTATGACAAAGTTGTCACGCCTCACCCTATCGCTTTTAATTACATCTATTATGATATTTATACACAAATGGTTGAAATGATAAATGATTTAGATTTATAAATTATGTTGAATTTAAATCAATACTTCAATATCAATCGCATTATTCTGGTTGGGACAAATTCCATGTTCCAACCTTTTTATATTTCTTACTTCATTTTTATAAAAAAACTGCCGACCGATACACGGTCGACAGTCAAAAGATATTCAACTATATATTATAGTTATTTGTTATTTTGATGTTTCAATGAAGCTTCAACAAATGCTCTGAAAATTTGTTGTGGACGGTTAGGTCTTGATAAAAACTCAGGATGGAACTGACAAGCCACAAAGAAATCATTTTCTGGTATTTCTACCATTTCGACTAATCGACCATCTGGACTAGTACCAGAGAAGACCATTCCATTTTCTTCTAATTGCTCTCTATATTCATTGTTAAATTCATAACGATGACGATGACGTTCTTCAATATTTTGTGCATCATAAATTTTATGTGCTAATGTACCTTCTTTAATCGTACAAGGATATAAACCTAAGCGTAATGTACCACCTAAATCTTCTATATCCTTTTGTTCTGGAAGTAAATCAATGATTGGATAAGGTGTATTTGGATCTAATTCTGCTGAATGTGCACCTTCTAAACCGATAACATTTCTTGCAAATTCTACAGTAGCTAATTGCATACCTAAGCAGATACCAAAGTATGGTACATTATTTTCACGAGCATATTTGATTGCTGAAATTTTTCCTTCACTTGCACGGAACCCAAAACCACCTGGTACAAGGATACCATCAACATCAGCTAAATATTGTGCAACATTGTCATCTGTCACTTCACTTGAGTCAATCCATTTTACCTCTACATCTTTCTTGAATGGATAACCTGCATGTTTCAAGGATTCAACTACTGATAAGTAAGCATCTTGCAAGCTTACATATTTACCTACTAAGCCAATAGTTACTTTGCCATCTAAGTTATTCACTGTATCTAACAAGTACTGCCATTCATCTAATTGTGTATCATATTTTGCATCTAACTCTAAACGATCAATTACGATGTCATCCATATTTTGTTTACTTAATTGTAAAGGAATTTCATATAAAGAATCTGCATCACGACATTCGATAACACTTGCTTTATTAATGTCACAGAATAATGCAATTTTATCTTTTAAGTCTTGTGTTAATTCATACTCAGTACGTACAACAATTAAATCTGGTTGAATACCTAAACCACGTAATTCTTTAACACTGTGTTGTGTTGGTTTTGTTTTCATTTCGCCTGCAGCTTTAATATACGGTAGTAATGTACAGTGTACATACATCACATTTTCTCTACCTAAATCACTTCTAATCTGACGAATTGCTTCAATAAATGGTAATGATTCAATATCACCAGTCGTTCCACCAATCTCAGTAATGACTACATCCGCATTGGTACTTTCGCCAGCTAATAATAAGCGTTCTTTAATTTCATTTGTGATATGTGGAATAACTTGGACTGTACCACCTAAATAATCACCACGGCGTTCTTTTTTCAATACGTGAGAATATACTTTACCAGCTGTAACATTTGAATATTTATTTAAGTTGATATCGATAAATCTTTCATAGTGTCCTAAATCTAAATCTGTTTCAGCACCGTCATCAGTTACAAATACTTCACCATGTTGATACGGACTCATTGTACCTGGGTCAACATTTAAATAAGGATCAAATTTTTGAATTGTAACCTTCAATCCTCTATCTTTTAACAATCTTCCTAAAGATGCTGCTGTAATACCTTTACCTAATGAAGAAACTACTCCACCAGTTACAAAAATAAATTTTGTCATGTTCTGCCTCCTATAAATATAATGGTATAGAAATTAATACCAGCAATTGACATGCTTAACTTCAATTGAATCGTTAAACTTTAATCTAATGTTTTACATTTTTAAATTATTTTTAATGGGAGATTGGTTTAGCGTTAACAATAGCGCCAATACACAAGTAACGATATTAAAAATAATAAGTTAACTAGTTTATAAAATAAAAAAATCGCTCCCTCTCACAAATTTGTAAGGGGGAGCGTATATGATTTATACACGTCGTCCTAATTAAAGGAGCCCGAATAAAATTTTATCATGTTCACGAAAAAAGTCAATTAAATATCGCAGAATTAATTTTCTGTGAATTCATCTTCCTCGTACTCATCTTCTTCTTCTTCGTCTTCTAAGTCTTCATCTTCTTCATCAATTACAATATCAGACTCTTCAATCTCTTCGTCCACTTCTTCATCTTCTGGATCTTCAGGATCGTTTAGTGTCTCTTGGTCATCCGTTACTGTAGGGATATCATCATCGTCATCCGCTTCATCTTCACCAAGTAATTTCAATGTTTTATCTTCTTCATCATCGTCATCTAAAATATCAAATTTTTGAATAGTTGGCGCAATTTTCTCTTCAATATCATCAACTGAATACCAGTCACGTAAGCCCCAAATATTTTCACCAATATTTAAGAAACGTCCATCAGTGTTTAAGTCTGTATAGAATTGCACAATTCTATCTTCAATTTCGTGATCTTCATAATGTCCAATCGCTTTAAATTCATCAATGATATCATACAGATTCATTGTATCGCCTTTTTCGTGTAATAACGTGTAAGCCATGTCAATAAATGATTTCTCATCAACCATTTCTTTTGTATAATCTTGAATTCTCATATTATATATTCTTCCTTTCAAAGGCATTTATCCAAATCAGTACTATGTTTTCTTAAGTAATAATAACAAATGTAAATTATAAATGACAATGCTTGATTTCGCAATCGCTATTAATAATTTATATATTTTTCAAAAGTGATAAAATCATCAGCACTTTCAATTTCAACAAAATTACTATTTATACATAAAGGCTTTAATTCATTATGTTCCCCATATAAGGTGATTGTCAGCACAGCCACATCATTAAAATGCTTTCTAATATACGTTGATAATTGGCGTAATGCACTTTCAGCAATACCGTGATGTCTTTCATCTTCATTCACTTCAATAGATGAAATATTCATACGATTTTCATGCTTTTCAATCGCTATAAAGCCGACTTTCTGTCCATCTTTTAGTAAATCTATCATATGAATATTATATGGTGTTTCATCTGTACTCTTTTGTAATTTTAAAGATGAAACATATTTAGAGTCTAAATCTAAATAATACAATCTTTCTTTACCAATCGGACCTTCTTCTTTCGTTGCAGCATGCATAAATCCTGCGCGCTCGTATACATTCCAAGCACCTTTATTTTCTGCGTCAACCACTAAATACAAATGATTAAAGTTCGGAAATAAGATTTGCACATATTGCGGTAAATACATCATCATTTTAGTTCCGTATCCACAGCCTTGATATTTTTCATTAATGGATAATGAGCGAACATATACAACTTGATTTGGTGTATCATAACCTTCATGTTGATAATATTGGTGTAGTACAAAGAAACCTACCACTTCTCCATCACTGTTTAATGCAATGTTCGCTATTCTATCATCATCCTCTAACGCTTCATCTAATACATCCTTTGGCAGAGATGAATAAATTTGCTGGCGCTCACTTAATTCAAAATCATAGAGTGCTTCTTTGTATTTATCTTCATACACCTGCACTGTAATATCTTCAAATTGTTCTTTTGTAAACATATTTAATCCCCTATTTAAACTGTTTTATATATCTATCAAAAACATACCACTTATATGAACTTACTAACCGTTTTTATGAAGTTAAAAAACAATTCATCAGCCAATTCACTTGGTATTTATCTTTGACTTGTCCATGCATGGCATTAAAGAAAGTTTTATCTAATGGCATATGCGGATCCCCTTCCACACTGAGTGCCTCGTAAACTTGACGTTGTTCTTCCAAACGATCGAAAGTCAAAATAATATTGGTATTATCATTAGACGTTGGTCGACCATAACTGCTAGAAATATGTAATACTACATCATCACTTACATGTAATTCAGCATGTAATAAACGTCCATTCGTTTCATTTAATATCTTTATTTCTCCACTAAATGCCGTTTTATAGAAATCTAACGCTTCTTCTACATCATCAACAATAATGTAAGGACTTAATTGCATCATAAATCAATCGCTCCCTTTACTTTCATATTTGATTTTCTTATATTTTATTATACTATAAGTAAGAATGAAAATATTTGGGGGAATACCATTATGAAAATAGGCATTGATGCTGGGGGCACATTAATAAAAATAGTTCAAGACGAGAATGGCAAACGTTCATATAATACAAAGCTAACGACTGAGATCGATCAAGTTATAGAATGGTTAAATTCAATTGATGCAGAGCGTATCAGTTTAACTGGTGGTCAGGCTGCTACAATTCAACAACAACTTAAATGCGAATCTAATATATTTGTTGAATTCGATGCTTCGGCTGTCGGATTAAATATATTATTAACTGAACAAGGCCATCAACTAGATGATTACATATTTGCTAACGTTGGGACTGGTACATCAATTCATTATTATGACGGTAAAGCTCAAAAACGTGTTGGTGGTGTAGGTACCGGTGGCGGTATGATTCAAGGTTTAGGATATTTATTAACTGGCATTCAAGATTATCAGTTATTGACGGATACTGCTCAAGATGGCAATAGAGATATCATCGATTTAAAGGTAAAACATATCTATAAAAACACTCAACCTCCTATTCCAGGAGATTTAACGGCAGCTAATTTCGGTAATGTCTTACATAATTTAGATAAATCATTTACCGATGCCGATAAACTTTCTTCTGTAATTGGTGTAGTGGGTGAAGCAATTACAACGATGGCTATTACAGTAGCACGAGAACACAAAACCGAAAATGTCGCTTATATTGGCTCAACGTTTATCAATAATCAACTATTACGACACGTTATTGAAGATTATACTGTATTACGAGGATTCAAACCTTATTACATTGAACATGGTGCTTTTTCTGGTGCTCTTGGTGCACTTCATCTATAAAACGAAACAGGTCAACAAACGTATCTGAGACATTCCAGATACGTTTGTTGACCTTAATTTTTTATAAATAAATTATATAAGACATCATTCAAATCATCATATTTCAATTTCGTAATTACTCGTTCTATAGCGCAAGTTGATCAATCACTTTTTGCGCTGAAACAACGGTACCCACTACACCAGGTTTCAAATCAATAGCTACAGCTTTATCATCATCTCTTAACGTATCTAACCACTCATCAAAAACAGCGCCTTCAATCTCAACTAATTCAAGATTGTCAAAGTCTTCTCGACGGACTTTTTCCGCTCTACTTTTTATACTCCATACGGGCATAATATGTGGCCTTTGATGTTCATCGTCACTAATTAATGCAAATTGCTTTGCACCCTTTTCAGATAATCCAAAAACTGCATCCTCTTTTGCTACATCTTTAGCAAATTCCTTCAAACGTATACTATCTAAATCAGACATTAATTCATCACTAACTTTCACGACATCTATTAAATCACCATCTGATTTCGAAGTTGGATTGACCAACACTTGATCTCCTTCGTTAAATATATCATCTAATTCATAAGTAACAAATCGATCCACATCAATTTTCTTTACTTTATCAAACGCAATATCTTTAGCATCAAGGAATGGTTGAGCTAATGACTTGTCACTCCACAAACACACGCGTGACTCACCTAGTATTTCATAACTGACTAATTGCTTTGCTTCCGTTGCAACATAAAAGCACTCACTTACCAAAATATCTTGATAAAATGAATTTTCTTTATAGGACATCCTAACACCTTCATTTCATTTTATATTTTTAATCTAATCAAAATATAAATGACATATATAATACAGTCAAACACCTCAATTAGTATTTATAAACATGACATAGCAAATGTTTTGATTCACATTAAAATACATTATCTCATATTTATCCTTTTTTTAAATCTTCAAGGAACTGTAATTCTAATTTTTCTATTTGACTTTGTGATTCACCGTGCCAAATACAACCAAATCTTGAACTCACTTGCTCTTCTGTGTACCAATCACCATCATAGTATGATAACGGAAATAACACGCCTTTTTTAATATACTTTACAATCGTATTAAAAAAATGTTTATTATCCCCCGGTGAAATATAACTATAAAACTTATGGAATCCTTGGGTTAAAATCGGTTCGAGTAATAACATACTTGTAGAACCATTTTGTCTGAAATTCAAATCAATCGCAAAAATATCACCCTGTGCATCCTCTAATAAGTCAAAGCCTGCAACACCATAATATCCTTGAGCAACACCGATTTCCATAATTTCTTTACCAGCTTGTATCACTTTCTTTGGTACATCTTGAACATTCAAATTACCATTATAATGACCGTATTTGTCAGTCAGTTGTTGTGATGTTCCAATATATTGCACACCGAGTTTCGGCGTATATGCAAATTGCACACAATAGTTTGCAACTGCTTCAATTTTCTGTTCAATTATGATTGTGTCTGTTTCGCTTTTAGCCTTCTCGATTCGTTTGGATGCCTTATCTAAATCTGTTTGATTATAACAAATCATTACACCATAACCACCAGCTGTAGGTAGATCATCACCTGGTTTTAAAACAAATGGAAACTCCCAATGCTTGATTGCTTGTTCAAAGTCCTCTATATTCACTACTTCTCGTTTTGGCAAATATTTATTATTCGTCCACTCTGGTATACGAGATTTATTATTTAAAGCAACAAATATATCTTTATTCAATGCATAGTAGTGTTTTTTCAATATCGCTTCATCATGTATATATTGAAAATAAATTTTTTTATCAAGACTTTGCGCTAACGTAGCTAGTAATTGTTCATAACTAGATTTATCGTTAAATTTATAAATATTACTAGGCATATCTTGACCAATTAATTGAAATAATTGTGCTAAATTTTCTGTAACACTCGCTTCATGTACAATCACAGGCATTTGATTAGCAATCAATAATTCTCTACCAGTTAAAAAATTAGATTGGTGTTCTTCTGGCTCTAACCACGGATTTGAAATATATGATGGACGAGACGTATATACTATATTTGAATCATAAAGATCACTAAGTGTTATTTTAGGTCTTAGAGAACTTTGTTTTGTCATTTTTTGTGCTCCTTTATAAATTGATGTTGTTCAACAATTTCTTTAAATAGTGCGCTATCTTCTATTAATTCTAAGCCCATTAAGGATAATATTTTTGCGCCTCGAATTAATGCTTGATCACCGTGTGTACTACCTGCTGCTTCTCTAAAGCGGTGTGTGTGACCAACTAGATTTCGAGAACCTATTTTAATATGGGGATGAATCGTTGGTACAACATGACTCACATTTCCTGTATCTGTTGAACCATATCCGAAATCATCATCAATAACGGCTTCACCCATTTCAGTCGCATATTTTGCGAATAAATCGTCTAACTTTGAAGTTTTTACAAATTCATTCACACCATTTTGAATTGGGCCAAATTCATAGTCACAACCCGTTTGAATCGCTGCACCTCTCGCAATTTGACCAACTCTTTCAGTTAAGACGTCTAAATCTTTTCTAGTTGTTGCTCTAGTATAAAATCTTGCATGTGTGAAATCTGGAATAATATTTGCTGCCTTTCCTCCATCTAAAATTACTCCATGTACACGTTGACTCTTTTTAATGTGTTGTCTCAATTGTGCCACACCATTAAAATAAGAAATCATTGCATCTAAAGCATTTCTTGCTTCATGTGCATTTTCAGATGCATGTGTACTCTTACCATAGAACTTAATATCTAGCACATCTACTGCTAGAGTATTTATCGTACGATACGTTTCATTACCTGGATGCACCATTAATGCGATATCTAATTCATCAATAATGCCCTCCTTAACATATGATGCTTTGGCACTACCATTCTCTCCACCTTCTTCGGCAGGACAGCCCAAGACAATCACTTGTCCCCCAACTTTATCTATCACTTGCTTTAAGGCTATCCCAGCTAATACGCTTGCTGTTCCAATTATATTGTGTCCACATGCATGGCCTAGACCCGGCAAAGCATCATATTCCGCTAGATAACCAATTGTCGGACCGGGTTTCGATGAATCATATTTAGCTATAAACCCTGTAGCATGACCTGCAATATCAGTCTCTACCTCAAAATTATGGCGATTTAATTGCTCAATTAATGTTCGAGATGCAAAAATTTCTTCATTACCAAGTTCTGGTCTTTGATGTATTTGATGGCTTAATTCTATATATTTATTCTTTTCATTTTCTATATAATCTAAAATATTTTGTTTATTTTCCATTGCTGAAACCCTACTTTCCACATTACTACGAGCTAGTTATTACTTAAATTTTAAGAAATTATATGCAATACCAATTCATTTAATTATCTAATCAAGTGTACAAAACACTTTTAATTATTACTTATTCTATCGGCTTTATTGTATTCTGTCATTAATTTTCTGAAATTTAAAACATTTTTACTTTTGTATTAGTCTCTATACCACATTTAACAAATTGTAAAAGCAGGTTCATCTTGTTACAATAACTTTATTAAGATTTTAGGAGGAAGCATAATGCCAAAAATGAACGTTGAAAGTTTTAATTTAGATCATACAATTGTTGATGCGCCTTTTGTAAGACTTGCAGGAAAAATGGAAGGTGCCAATGGCGATGTCATTCATAAGTATGATATTCGTTTCAAACAACCAAACAAAGAGCATATGGAGATGCCTGGCCTTCACTCATTAGAACATCTAATGGCTGAAAATATTAGAAATCATTCTGATAAAGTTGTCGATCTAAGTCCAATGGGTTGTCAAACTGGATTTTATGTTTCATTCATTAACCATGATGATTATAATGATGTGTTAAATATCATCGAATTAACAATTAAAGATGTATTAGCAGCTACAGAAGTACCTGCTTGTAATGAGGTCCAATGTGGATGGGCAGCGAGTCATTCATTAGAAGGTGCCAAAGAAATAGCGCAAGCCTTTTTAGACAAACGTTCAGAATGGAACGATGTTTATGGTGAAAATAAATAACCATTTCACGCTATAAAGTATATAACTCCAAATAATTACCGAGTCATATACATCTTGATCGTGAGACTGCTCTAAGCATTACTAAGACCACCCTGGAACATAAATTCCAGAAAAATAGCACTCAGATAATTTAATTTATCTGAGTGCTTATTTTTATTCATCCTATTCGTATTGTTGGCTCGCTTTCCTAGGGGACAGTTTCAGCCTGTAGTCTTCAGCTCGTCCTACAACAGGAGTCTCGTCAAAATACATTGAAAACATTTGTGACTTTTAAATTACCATCACCTTAATAAACTCAACTACAAATTTTTTCTTATCATATACTTTCATCAATTATCTCGTCTTATTGTACATTAATGTCTCTATGCTGTTGAAATAAGTGACATAATCTCATTTCTACTCGTAAATTTTGATTATTTTAGAAAAACACAAAGAAAGGTATGCGTGACTTAATTAAGTCTTTGCATACCTTTCTTTATTATTTAATACATTCGTTTCTATAATTTACGAATTATGCCAATGAATAGAAACTGCATTGGTAAACGTAGATATAATGCCCAAGGCGAAAGCGTCTTATCCCCTAAAGGCAATTGTTTACGCGCCATATAAATATTTGCAGGGAATACTGCCAATAAGAACGCGGAAATTGCATTTTTCAAACGTGTAGTTGGTTGTTTAATCAATAATAATATACCAAAAATACACTCTATTATCCCTGTTACTATAACAGCTGTTCGTTTAAATGGTAAATATGCTGGTACAATTCGTGTGAAATTAGCCTCATTTTTAAAATGTAATACGCCTACAAATGAAAAAGCTAAACCGAACACGATACTTAAAAGTCGTTTCATTTTTCAACGCCCATTTCTTTTAAATAGCTTTTACCAAACTTAGGAAGTGCTACCCCAAAGTTATCAGCGATTGTCGCGCCTATTGAACTAAATGTATCGTCTACAGACAATTCATGACCTTGTTGGAATTTAGGACTATACATCAATACTGGAATATATTCCCTTGTATGATCCGTACCATCCGCAGTCGGATCATTACCATGATCTGCTGTAATAATCACTAAATCATCTTCTCGTAAATATTTCATTAGTTCAGGTAAACGCTCATCGAAGTCTTTAATCGCTTGTGCATAGCCTGGCTTATCGCGTCTGTGGCCATACAGTGCATCAAAGTCTACTAAGTTTAAGAAACTCAATCCTGTAAAGTCTTTTTGAACTGTTTCAATTAATTTATCCATACCATCCATATTATCTTTAGTACGAACCGCTTCGGTCACACCTTCGCCGTCATAAATATCATTGATTTTACCCAGTGCAATAACATCATAACCACTATCACTTAATTCATTCATCACTGTACGACCGAATGGTTTTAAAGCATAATCATGTCGGTTTGATGTACGTTTAAACGCGCCTGGCTCTCCGACATATGGACGAGCAATAATTCTACCAATCAAATATTTAGGATCTTTAGTTAATTCACGCACTTTTTCACATATGTCATAAAGTTCTTCTAATGGAATAACTTCTTCATGAGCAGCGATTTGCAATACAGGGTCAGCTGAAGTATAAACGATTAAATCGCCTGTCTTCATTTGATGTTCTCCCCACTCATCAATGATTTGAGTACCTGAAGCTGGTTTATTAGCAACGACTTTACGTCCAGTTAACCGTTCAATTTCTGAAACGAGTTCCTCTGGAAAGCCTTCTGGATAAACTTTAAATGGTTGCATAATATTTAAGCCCATTATTTCCCAATGACCTGTCATTGTATCCTTACCTACTGATGCTTCACTCATTTTTGTGTAAAAAGCTAGTGGTTTATCAACTTTGTCAACGACTGGTAAAGCTTCGATATTTCCTAATCCTAATTGTTGTAAATTAGGTAATGTTTGATCAAATCCTTCAAGTGTATGCTTTAAAGTATGGCTTCCCTCATCATTAAATGCTTTAGCATCCGGACCTTCGCCTATACCAACCGAATCCATAACTATTAAATGTACTCTGTTAAAAGGTGTCGTCATTGTGTTTCACTCCTATTCAGTAATTACTTTGTGAATTAATGTTGGTGCTTTACCGCTATCACTTATGGTAATGCTCGCGTTTAACTTCTCAATAACATCATCTACTTGTTCGCGATTACTGTGTATTGTTAATAATGATTCACCAGCTTTTACCTTATCTCCAACTTTTTTATTCAAGACAATGCCTACACTCAAATCAATATCGTCCTCTTTCGTTTGACGACCTGCTCCGAGCATCATTGATGCAACACCTACTTCGTTTGCTACAATTTCCGTTACGACCCCTGACTTTGTAGCTGGGTAGTCAATTTGATATTGTGCTTGCGGTAATTTTGATACATCATCTACTACTGATCCATCACCGTCTTGATTTTCAATAAATGTTTTAAAGCGTGCTAGTGCCGTTCCGTCAGCAATTGCATTTTCAAGTAAAGTACGCGCTTCTGCTAAGTCTTGTGCTTTTCCTCCAACAACTACCATTTGCGAACCTAACGTTAATACTAAATCAGTTAGGTCTTTTGGTCCTTGACCTTGTAATGTTTCAATTGCTTCTTTGACTTCTAATGCATTGCCAATCGCATTACCTAGGGGTTGACCCATGTCTGATATAATGGCCATCGTATTTCTACCTACATTATTGCCAATATTCACCATCGCACGTGCTAAAGATTCTGCATCTTCTAATGTCTTCATAAATGCACCGTTACCTGTTTTGACATCGAGGACAATCGCGTCAGCACCGGCTGCTATTTTTTTACTCATGATAGATGATGCAATTAATGGTATAGAATTCACTGTACCTGTTACATCACGTAAGCCATACAATTTTTTATCAGCGGGTGTTAAGTTCCCAGTTTGACCAATTACAGCTACTTTATCTTCATTTACTAACTTTACAAATTTCTCTTCCGAAATTTCAACATGAAAGCCCTCAATTGACTCTAATTTATCAATGGTACCGCCTGTATGTCCTAATCCTCTACCACTCATTTTTGCAACTGGTACACCTACTGCAGCAACCAATGGTGCAAGTACAAGCGTAGTCGTATCACCGACACCACCAGTAGAATGTTTATCCACTTTCACACCATTAATATTGGATAAATCAATAACATCTCCTGAATTAACCATTGCCATAGTTAACGCTGCTCTTTCTGCTTCATTCATATCTTGAAAATACACTGCCATGGCTAAACTAGAAGCTTGATAATCTGGTATATCCCCTTTAGTATAACCTTCAATAAAGAAATTAATTTCTTCTTCTGTTAGCGCTTGGCCATCACGTTTCTTTTCAATTAAATCTACCATTCTCATATGTGTAGACCTCCCTTATTTCAACAATAAATTGAAAATATAATTAGTAATCAGAATCACTTTCTAGACCTTGGATGATTTGGATACCTGCGCTTGCACCAATGCGTGTCGCTCCAGCTTCAATCATTTTATTAAAGTCTTCAAGATTTCTAACGCCTCCTGATGCTTTAACTTCGAGTGCATCTCCAACAGTATCTTTCATTAATTTAACATCTTCAGGTGTAGCGCCTCCTCCTGCAAAACCAGTAGATGTCTTAACAAAATCAGCACCAGCTGCTTTACTTAATTCAGATGCTTTTACTTTTTCTTCATCAGTTAATAAACAAGTTTCAATAATCACTTTGACAGTTTTTCCGTTAGCAGCGCCTACTACGCCTTCAATATCCTTTTGAACTAAATCATAATTCCCATCTTTTAATGCGCCAATATTAATTACCATATCTACTTCAGAAGCACCTTTTTTGATGACATCTTCAGTTTCAAAGATTTTAGTTTCTGTTGTTGTTGCTCCTAATGGGAAACCAATTACAGTACAAACTAAGACATCACTGTCAGTTAATTGTTCTACAGCATATTGCACATGTGTTGGATTGATACAAATTGATTTGAAATTATATTCTTTTGCTTCTGAAATTAATTTATCAATTTGATCCTTTGTCGCCTCAGGTTTTAATAATGTGTGGTCTATATATTTTGCGTAATTCATTTAGAATCCTCCTAAATTTTGTTTAAAGTAATATTTATCTTCACTTAAATTGTTAAAAGTAAATTTTCACTTGATTTATTGCCTTTCCCTTTACCTCTATACTACAAAAATTCGCAAAAATAATAAACAAATGTTATCTTTATTTTGATAAAGAATTTAAAGGAGAAGATGATTATGACAAAAGGTACACCTCATATTCAACCTAATGGGACTAAAATAGCTAAAACAGTATTAATGCCAGGGGATCCATTACGTGCAAAATACATTGCCGACAATTATTTAGAAAATGTAGAGCAATTCAACGAAGTAAGAAATATGTTTGGATACACAGGTACATATAAGGGTAAAGAAGTATCAGTTATGGGATCTGGAATGGGTATTCCTAGTATCGGTATCTATTCTTATGAATTATATAATTTCTTTGATGTAGACACGATTATTCGAATTGGTTCTTGTGGCGCATTACAAGAAAATGTCAATCTTTATGACATCATTATAGCTCAAGGTGCTTCAACAAACTCAAGCTATGTAGATCAATACAATATTCCTGGACATTATGCGCCATTAGCAGACTTTGATTTAATTTTAAAAGCAAAACAAAAAGCAGATGAAATTGGTGCAAAGTCACATGTAGGTAATATCTTATCTTCTGATACATTCTACAATGCAGATTCAACATTTAATGAAAGATGGCAACGTATGGGTATCTTAGGAATTGAAATGGAATCAGCTGCATTGTATCTAAATGCTACTTACGCTAACAAAAAAGCACTAGGCGTCTTTACAGTAAGTGATCATATATTAAGAGATGAAGCGACAACTGCCGAAGAACGTCAAAATTCATTTACTCAAATGATGGAAATTGCTTTAGAGATAGCTGAATAATTCGCATTCCAATCATTATGTGCTTAGGATATTAATACCTAACCATATTTAATAAACAGTTAAACTATGAAGAAATCTATAACGTTTGATTTCTTCATAGTTTTTTATTTGTAGAAAAAAGCCTTATGAACAGGCTAAATAGCACCATTCATAAGGCATTTGCAATACATTATATAATATTCTATCTATTATTGAGCTAGGTATGATTTTAACATCCAGTTATGTTTTTCAATGTTTGTTTGCATACCGATAAACATATCTTCAGTCACATCATCTTCTGCTTTAGACGCAACTTCAATTGCTTCTTCTAATTGTTTTGATACATTAGTAAAGTCTTTAGATAATTCTTCTACCATTTCTTCTGCTTTATAGCCTTTACCTGCTTCATCAATAATTGAAAGTTCTAAACTTTCTTTTAATGTTGCAACTGGATTTCCTCCAACAGCTAAAATACGTTCAGCTAAATCATCTACATATCCACTTGCTTCATCATATAACTCTTCAAATTTAGTGTGTAATGAAAAGAAGTTTGGTCCTTTAACATACCAATGGAAGTTGTGTAATTTAGTAAATGCTACAGTCCAGTTTGCCACTTGTTGATTTAATACTGTTACTACTTCTTGATTATTTGCCATTATATAACCTCTCCTTAATATTATTACTTTGCCTTTCTAATAGGCTTATCTCTCTATTGATTACATTAACTATTATATTATAATAATTATAATCTGTAAAGTGTTTGACCTACTTAAATTAGAATTATTATAATCTGAATGTGTGGTTGTCACACAATAGTCATTTACCCTAAAATCGAGTTGTTAATCTAAGTCTTTTCTGTATGGCATTGCACCTTGAGCACCCAAACCAGTCACTGAAAAACTGCCTGCTAAATTCGCAAAATCTACGGCTTTTTCTAATGTCTTATTATCATTTAGCGCAACTGCTAATGCACCATTAAATGTATCGCCTGCACCAGTTGTATCAATTACTTCCTTTTTGAATCCTGGTACTTTTTGTAGAGATCCATCAAAAAAGACGGCACCGTCAGCACCCTTTGTAACTATCAACTTCCTTGGATATGATTGCAAAGCACTGTCTACTTGATTATCAAACAGTAATTCACTCTCTGTTTCGTTCGGGGTTAACCAAGTCACCTTATCTAAAATGTCTTGCTGCAATTTACGATATGGTGCTGGATTAAGCATCACCTTTATTTGATGCTGTACTGCGTAATCTACGACCGCTTCGATTGTTTCCTCAGGTATCTCATGTTGCATGAGTATAATATCACCTGCTTGGAATTGTGCTAATTTTGGTAACACTCGCTCTGCAGTAACATATTGATTCGCCGCAGGTACGACAATAATTCTATTATCATTATCGTATAATGTGATATGTGCAGTACCAGAACTTTCATTATCTATGACGTCCATAAATTGTGTATCTACATTATTTTCTTTTAAGTTGCTTAGTATTTGTTGTCCATAGTCATCATCGCCTACTGCACCAATCATATAAACTTGATCGCTTAGACGAGCTGCTGCCACCGCTTGGTTCGCACCTTTCCCTCCTGGCGTTGTAAAAAATGATGACCCCATAACTGTCTCTCCAGCTTCTGGAATAATATCTGTCTTTACAACTAAATCAATCGATGCACTTCCTATTACAATTATATTTCCCATTTGTCTTTCCTCCGTTGTCATTACTCATTAGTCAATAAAAAATGATTGTTCATATTTATTTGGTTTATGCCAATGTGTCTTCCACATACGATTTCTATTGTTTGCAAACGTATTATAACCGAACTCTCTTAAAAATTTGGGTGTTAATCTGAGTAATATGCCCAACCATTTATATCCTGTCAGTGAAGTAATTAATGTTGCAATCGCATCTGATTTAAATTCAAATTGATCACCATTTTGCAAAATCACACTATTTTTCACATCAGCTTCTGGATAATTCTCAAATAAATGTTGCGCCGTTTCTCCTTGTAATTGCGCAAATTCATAGCGTTTCGACAGACCGTTTTGTATTAACCAAATCGCATAATTATAACAATATACACACGTTCCATCATAATAAATTATTGGCATCTATTTCACCCCTATTTGAAATTTGAAATTTCAATACCACTTGAATATTATTTCTTCATACCTCTATTATATCCTAAAACTATAATAATAAATCATAATATGATTTTCTAAGTGTTAATCTTTCATTTTGATTAGCTCCGACACAATAAAAAAACTTACCACGTCGCCATAATGTGATTAGCTCTATTTAAAACAAGCCAAATTAGGACAGTGGTAAGTTCAATTTAAATCATTCTATTTAATTTAATCGTCTTGCTTAACTTTTACAATCCTTGTATATTTCAAGAATTGCTCAGTATACTTATGTTTAATTTCGTTTAAGTCATCATATGTGATACCTACAATATGCCAATTCGGATTAAAGTGATAATATGAGTCTTTCTGTCTCGACCATTTAATCATATTACCTTCTTTATTATATCTAGGCATTGTCATTTCATAACCTTCTAACACATTAATGTATGTCTGAAAAATATCTGGATCCACACGATTAAAGTTATCAATCACTAAATAACTTTTATCTTTTCTCGGCATTAAATTAGTAATAAAGCCCTCACGATAATATAGTGCACCCGATTCATTAGGTAAATATTTACCATACAACATATCCTCTGAAAAGTCCGGATGTCCAGCAACCAATACCGGATTAGCATTTGTCTTTTGTAATAAATCTTCCGCTGCTTGTAAACCTTCCCCTTTATCGGCAACCAATAGTATAAATGGTTTCAAATCCTCACTTTGTGTATCAATAACCTGTTCATTTTTAACCATTTCAAATTGTGATTTTAAGCCGTCATTCTCACTCATTTCTATGATTGCTTCAAATTGTGTTTTTGACATACTGGCAATAGCTTGTTTGGCATTTTCTTGTAAGAAATATAGATTTTTTAATTTTGGATGTTTATTTAACGTGCCCAATGAAACAGGTTCAATTGCCTTGTCGAAATAAATTTCAATTGCCGTGCTATTCGTTCTACCCGGAATTGGCGGTTTTTCATGAATATGTCGACTTACTTCACCAACGCCTATTACAGATTGATCTTTTTTTCTATTATAAAAAACTAACTGATCTCCAATTTCTAATTGTGTGTAAAAATGATAGCCATTACGTTTAATGCCATTATATGTATGAGTGAAAATTGTGTGTGTAGACTCAGGTTCGTATTCTTCTTCTTCGGAAACAAAAAAGTATCTAGGCACTTTTGTTTCACCTTTTCCAAGACTAACAATCAAATCAAATTCATCTTTAGTAATTTGATTAAACAATGTTTCTTTCATATTGCTCATTCTAAATTCCAATTGCTCACTACGCTTTAAATAGTCTGCAGTCAATGGTTTAAGTTGCTCTTGTAATTGAAAATGCACTCTAATTTTGTTTTGCGCGCCAGTCTGCACACTAGTAATTTGACCAAAGCCTAATAAACCAGTATCCATCTGAACTTGATAAAATATAACATAGTCACCTATTTTTGCTTGTTTGAATGATCGGAAACCTTGTGAAGGACTAAATTGTGCACCTGATTCAAATAATGTGGTTTGCCCTACTAATGGTTCGTTATGATTCCAGCGATTGTATCCGCAATTCAACCAAAAATAACTCGTTTCCTCTGCCATTTAGATGCTCCTTATCTTAATTTATAAATTCTATCTTACCTATTATATGCAAAAACTGCTTATTGAACAAACATTACATTAAGTTAATTAGCTTCATTGTAATGATACTAGTTATTATGACAATGAGCCATGTAATTAAGCCTAACAAAATCGGTTTAATACCTGCTGATTTAAATTGTTTTAAGTTAACTGTTAAGCCGATTCCAGCCATAGCCATTGTTATTAAAAATACTGACAACTGTTGGAATATTTGAATCAATTGTGATGGAAAATGACATACAGTACTAATGATTGATGCGATAACAAACCAAAGGATAAACCAAGGAAATATATTTTTTATTGCAACGTTTGTATGTTGCTCTTTTTCTTTTTTAATCGTGCGATAGGTAAAGTATAAGACGACCGGAATTATCATTAACGTTCGTGTAAGTTTTACTATAGCACCTGTTGCTAGTGCTTGATCACCATAACTCGAAGTTGCCGCTATAACGCTAGATGTATCATTAATTGCTGTACCTCCAAAATAACCAAACGTAACTTGATTCATCTGGAATATGTGGCCTAATGGAGGAAATATAAAGACAGCAATGATATTAAATAGAAAAATTGTCGTTATCGCAAATGCTACTTCACTCTCTTTCGCTTTGATAACAGGACTTGTTGCTGCAATTGCCGAACCACCACAAATAGATGTGCCAACACCTATTAATATACCTAAGTTTTCATTGATTTTGAATAATTTCATAAATAGAAATACAGTGAAAAAAGCTGCAAATAATGTGACAACTATAATTGGTAATGATTTCCAACCAACGCTACCTATTGACTGAAAACTAAGACTAAACCCTAATACTATAATGCTATAATGCAGTATTTTTTTACTACTAAATTGTATCCCTGCTCGATATTTTGGAGCAATCCAAAATATATTGTTAATTATTATACCAATAATAATTGCAAAAATTGCACTTCCTATAACAGGAAACTTACTACCTAATATCGTTGCTACCATCGCAATCACTAAGGTCATAATAATACCTCTAACCTTTTCCACTGTCACCATTCCTTCTAAAAACTTTTCAAAGCGATTATCATAGCATCAAAATTAATCATCATGTCTACTTCTATTATTTCAATTAAATAAATTTCAACGCAAAAAGTAATTAATGCTTTAGATTTTTAATATATTGAATAAATATTATACAGTTTCACAAAAAAAGTATCTCCTACATTAATAAATGCAAAGATACTTATCTATTAAACTATTGTGTCACTGTAAACGCACCTAACAATGGCATTAAATTAATTAAAATACCACCTAAACGCAACATGCTACTAACCTGTTTATCTCGAATTGTCACTATTGCAGCAATCATACCAATTAAACTGATAGCCATAGGAATGAAGAGACTAGGATATTGTGGTATTTTTAAGAAAATACCTGCACCAGAAATAATGCCACATATTAACGAAATATATAGATATTTATACATCACACATCTCTCCTTTCACAATAAAGTACTATAAGTAACTTATGATTAATTCAAAGTCTCCTTCAAATATTGTATCTAAGTCATCTGAAGTTAAAATGAAATTCTGACCTTGTGTCACATCAAAAACAGTTCCATCTACTATCACTTGTCCTTCGCCACCAATAACCGATACTAAGACAAATTCTCTTGGTTTCATATAATTTAAAGTTCCAGAAATTTCCCACTTAACCATAGTAAAGAAATCATTAGAAACCAACTGTGTACGTCTATGATTCTCTATTATTTCTGTATCTGTCGCAATATTGATATTTTCAGTCGATATCTCAATCACATCTTTTGCTTTGTCATGGTCTAATGTGCGTTTTGTGTCATTTTCTGTTCTATCATAATCATATATTCTATATGTAACATCCGAAGATTGCATTGTTTCATATACTAATACACCTGCACCAATGGAATGCACTGTCCCAGCTGGAATAAAATAAAATTCGCCAGGTTTAACCTTAACTTTGTTAAATGCTGAATCAAATGCAGCGTCATCAATCACATCAATCGCTTCTTCTTTATGATCAACATTTAATCCATATACAATTTCTGCGCCTTCTTCTGCAGCAATAATATACCAACATTCTGATTTACCGTATTGGCCTGCTTCCATCTCAAATGCATAAGCATCATCTGGATGTACATGAACCGATAACGATTCTGTAGCATCAACAATCTTGGTCATTAATGGAAAGTCTTTACTTGGAAAGTCTCCAAATAATTCTCTATGTTCATTCCACAGATTTGCTAATGTTTGGCCCTTGTATGGTCCATTTAAAATTTCACAGTTACCGTTGGGATGTGCAGCTATGCCCCAGGCTTCTCCTGTCTTATCACTTGGAATATCATATCCTAAGTCTCTTAATTTTGTGCCACCCCATATTTTTTCATGGAAAATAGGCTTGAGAAATAATGCCATGACTTACACCTCCAAATTGTTCAATTTGTTTATTTATCTATCGAAATTTTTAAAATTATTTATCTATCTATGGATTAATAAAGCTTTCATTATATTGCTTACACGATTATTATTGTATCATAATTTTGCTCAAGTTATTAAAAACGTTTAATTTTTACTTCTATGTTTGTAGTCATTAATCTTTTAAATTTGAATTATCAAGTTAAATCATAACCCAAGCTTTGTTGTGACGTAACAACAGAAGAATTGCTATTTATTCAAACGATTTCACACCACCGATTATATAATATATTAAATTTGTTAAAATTAAATTAATTTTACACTTGCTTTCTCAAACTTAGTGATAGTATAATAATCTTCGGGTTACAAAATGTATCCCATGCGCATTCTGCGTATAAGGTAGTTAAAGATTAATTATGCACTTGAATGGGTTGTTAACCCCTTCAACAATATAAAATTTGCTAGGGAGTCCAAACATGGAAAGTTTGGGCTTCTTTTTTATGTAAAATTTTTAGTTTATATCCTATTAATAATGGTTAATCACATAAATGCAGCCAGTCTAAAAACTAGCTTTGAGTCACATATTGTCATCACAATCTTAAAAATCTATGAGCAACGTCTAACTTCGATACTCATAGATATAACTAATTAATATTGCTTAAAGTTTGTTAATATTGTATCCCTTACTTCTGTCAGGTGTGCCTCCATCGCCATGACTGCTTCACTGGAATCTTGTGATTTGATAGCGTTGTATATGCGTACATGTTCTTCATGTAAACGATGCATTGTTTTTTGAGCACTATATATAAATATTTTACGTGTTTCTTCCATGGAATCTTGAATTAAACCTGAAATATTATTAAGTAACTCTACTAGCAAAGTATTTTTCGCAGCTTTAGCAATCGCCAAATGAAATTGAAGATCCGCTTTTTCTCCTGAAGTTCCATCTGTAACTGCCTTTCCCATGTCATCTAGTGATTGCTTTAACTGAGCCAAGTCACTGTCATTACGATTTAAAGCAGCCTTTTCCACTGTAGCACTCTCAACTATTTCTCTCAATTCTAATAGTTCTTTAATTTGCTCGATCGATGTAAACTTGTCACCTAATTCAAAAAATGTAGGCTTTACTTGCTTAATAAATGTCCCATAACCTTGTTTTAATTCGATTACACCAATTGTTCGTAAAGCATTTAAAGCTTCTCGTATAGACGCAACACTAACACCGTATATTTGAGCCAACTGTTGTATTGAGGGTAAACGATCTCCAACTTTATATTCACCTGATTTAATGCTTTCTAATATGATATCTGCAACTTGTTCGTATATTTTTGTGTTTGAAATCTTCATAATAACCTCCACACGATATGTATTATTGTATCAAATTTTAATACTTGTGAGCTCAAAATTGAATAACTTTCTCAATAAAAAAAGAGTTAATCCATAAACGGATTAACTCTCAAGAAGAACAGCTCATAATGCTAAACTCCTACTAACATATGATTTATTATGATATACACCAATATAATCACATTTGACTTAGCACTTTATGCGTTCAACCATTTGTTTATTTAACAAATTCAGCTAAAGCTGATTTAATATCTTTTTCACCACTAATGATTTGGAATTCAGTATTAATATAATCATCAGATGACACAACTTCTTTTAATACTGTTGCAACATCCTCACGTGGTATTGATCCACGTCCTTCAAAGAATGCGCCTACTTCTATTTTGTTATTACCTGCTTCGTCCAATAAACCACCAGGATGTACGATTGTATATGGCACTGAGGCTTGCTTTAAATATTCATCAGCATAATGCTTTGCAATCGTATATGGTTTCAAGCTACCACTTGCATCAAATGCCTCACGACGAGAATCATATGTTGATACCATTACATATTGTTTTACATTATTAGCTTCACTTGCTTTGATTGATTTAATTGCACCGTCTAAATCAACACTTATTGTTTTATCTGCACCAGTGCTTCCACCAGAACCAACAGAAAAAATAACTTTATCAAATCCTTTAATTTTTTCTTTGAGCGTATCAATATCATCTGCTTCTACATCGATTAATAAACTATCTACGCCTTCTGCTTTTAATGATTCTACCTGGTCTTCTTTTCTTACACCAGCTGTAAATGCTTCATCACTATCTTTAAATTGATTTACTAAGTGTTTACCTACGCCACCATTTGCTCCAATAAGTAAAATACTCATATATTCGTTACCTCCTTATTGATTTCATAATAAAAGTCTACCACTTTTATAAGAATTTAAAACTAAAACGACTCATCCCATCATTTTGACAAAAAGACAAATATATATTAATATATGAATAAATGTTCATATATTAATATGGTGAGGTGAAAGTATGACAGAATCATTTGATGAATCAACTTTAGAACATGTAACAGAAATATTTAAAGCTTTAAGTGATGCAAACCGAATTAGGATTATGCACTTATTATCTCAAGGTGATTGTAGTGTTGGCCATATCGCACACACTTTGAATTTAAGTCAATCTAATGTTTCACACCAATTACGCACATTAAAGCAAGCACATCTCGTTAAATCAAATCGTTCGGGTCAATCTATGATTTATGCCTTAGACGATACACATGTCACTACATTACTAGATCAAGCAATACATCACGCAACACATAAAGCATAGATGAAAGGTGGAAATCCAAATGTCAGATCATCATGGACATAATCATGCACACGGTCATGTACACACAAACAATAAAAAGGTCTTATTAATTAGTTTTATTATAATCGGTTTATTTATGATTATCGAAATTATAGGTGGCTTTTTCGCTAATAGTTTAGCACTCTTATCAGACGGACTACACATGTTAAGTGATTCAGTTTCACTAGGCGTCGCATTATTAGCCTTTATATATGCTGAAAAAAATGCTACCAAGTCCAAAACCTTTGGCTACAAACGGTTTGAAATTCTAGCTGCCCTATTTAATGGTGTGACATTATTTGTTATAGGGGTAGTCATTATTATTGAGGCCATTCGTAGATTCTTTGTACCAGAAAATGTCCAATCCACTGAAATGTTTATCATTAGCGTCATTGGTTTAATTGTAAATATCATCGTTGCCTCATTTATGTTTAAAGGTGGAGATACCCACGAGAATATAAATATGCGTGGTGCTTTCTTACATGTGCTAGGAGATTTATTAGGATCAGTTGGAGCAATTATTGCAGCTATATTAATATGGTCATTTGGTTGGTACGTAGCTGACCCAATAGCGAGTATTATTGTCTCACTACTCATAATTAAAAGTAGTTGGGGTATTACTAAATCTTCACTCAATATCTTGATGGAAGGTACGCCATCAAATGTAGATATCAATCAAGTGATTGCATCTATAAAAAGCGAGCCTGCTATACATGCCGTACATGATTGCCACATTTGGACTATTTCCAATGAAATGAATGCATTAAGTTGCCATGCCGTTGTTGATAATGAAATGTCCATTGCCGAAGGTGAGCAGTTATTACATCGTATTGAGCAGACACTCGAACATTTAAATATTCAGCATATGACGATTCAATTAGAAACAAGTGCACATAAACATGATGATAAAACATTATGTTCCGCAGTACTAAATACACACCATCACAGTCATCATTCACATGCGCATTAACGATATATTAATGTAACCCCATATCTTGCAATAAATTAATATTATATAAAAAAGCTGATCCAACATTTGGAGTGTATATCAAGTCACTTCAAATGGAACAGCTTTTTTAGTTTATTATCAACTTATTTAGCTTAGGACACTTACTTAGTCAATCAACTTTATATCTTTTACCGATTTGATGACAGTGTCATATCTCATTTATGTCTTTTCATTCTTTACTTTTTTAACAATTCCTTATTAAATAAATTTATCAAAAATTAAAGCTTTACCAGGTACTTGCTTTTCATCAAATCCTTTTAGAAACTCTTCGTTATCATATGGGACCTTTATTCTATCACAAGCTATTTCATTATCATCTATTGTGACAATACCATAAACTGCATATGCCCCATTATTTAGACCTACCGAACCAGGGTTAAAATAAATTGTCGACTTATCATCAAATAAATGAACTGTATGATTATGACCAAATGTAATAAGATCTGCATCTTTATCTTCAAATAACTGGGTGATATTATCCTCAGTCGGTTCAACAATTGGACTAAACGGTTGACCATCGATTGGTGTTTGTAATTTATCATTCTCAATTTCATAATGGATAAATAAAACATCCTTATGATTAATTTTTTTCTCTAAAACACGCGGCAAGTTATTCAATGCATCATAATAATCTTCATCTAGATGATTCTCAATCCATTGATGATGTTCATAAAACTTATCTTTTAAATCACTTGGATATGGCGTATCATTCACTAAAGACATGACCGCTTCATCATGATTACCAGCAATAATTTCCATGTCATCTCTTTCAAAAATAGCATCTAAAACTTTATTGGTTTCATGCCCTACACCTATATTGTCTCCTAAATTATAAATTTTAGTGATATCTCCTCGTCGATCAATATCATCTAAAACTGCTTCTAATGCATCAAAATTTCCATGAACATCAGTTATAATTGCAAATTTCATGATTTTGCCACCTTTCCTTCATACTCAATTGGATATTTTAACATTTTATTTCAATTTTGCTACCTATTAATTTTAAAATCTTCAAATTTTTGATATCGTATTCTTATCATCAAAAAGGAGTGCTTAAATTTTGTTTAAATTTCATAAACTAGCTTTACAAAATGCTAAACCACAAAATGCTAAAATTTTATTGTTTACATTAGTGAGTTTTGTAATTCTATTTGCATTGACTTATTTAACTTTGATTCCAATGCAAACATCAATATATAGCTTTGTAATGTCAATGGCAATGCAACAACCAATTGCTAAACCGTTGTTCTTGCTCATATTAACTATTTTAATTCCATTAATTGTCGTTATCTTTGTAGGTTACCCTATTATTGCTGGAACTATCTACACAATCGATAAAGCAATTAATAAAGATCAAGCTAAATTTAAAGATATCTTTGCCATGTTTAAAAAGGGTAAATACTTAAAATCAGTTAAATTATCTCTATTTACTTTATTAACTGTGGTAGTATTTATGGCTATTAATTTATTACTAGCTAAATTACTAAATTTAGGAATTGTAAGTCTATACACTGCATTACAAGGACCTATTAGTGGTGCAGACCATGCATTAGCAATTTCACTTACTTTCCAAATTATTGCAGCCACAATCGTTTTATTTATCCAATCATTTATCATTTGGTTTATGGCTGTTGTTATTATCAATTTTACAGTTGCATTTATCAAATCACCAGAAGATGGTGCATGGAAGGCAGTCAAACGTGGCTTTAAAGGTGTTAAAAACGGCCAAAAAACTTGGTTCAAATTCTTCCTTGGCATCTTACTATTAAACCTAATTGTAATTATCTTAGCAAATCCGGTTAGTCAATTAATTTCTATTGGTACAGGCGGTATTTCACAAAATATAGCTACAGTAATTGTTTATATCGTAACAATCGTTGTTATTTTAGTAAGATTGTTTATCTATTACATTAATATTTTAGCAACAATTCAATATTATAACCTTGACGGCAAAAATATTGATCCTGACGCTAAAAAGAAAGCTAAAGCGAATAAGAGCGTTACAAATGCTACAGAAAAAGCTAAATCAAGTGCCTCTGATAAAACAGATTCAGCACAAGATAAAGCTAAATCTAATGTTTCAGAACAAACAGAGTCTGTACAAGATAAAGCTAAATCAGAAGGCTCTAAACTAAAAGACAACTATAATCAGTCAGAGAAATAACAATATAATTTTAAAACAATTTAAAACAAGTTTGGATATTTAATCCTAGAAAAGTAGCACTCAGATAATTGAATTCAATTTATCTGAGTGCTACTTTTTATTCAAGATCTAGTATTGTTGGCTCGCTTTCCTGGGGGACAGCTTCAGCCTGTAGTCTTCAGCTTGTCCTGTTTCCACAGGAGTCTCGCCAACATACTTTACAAAAACGTATGATTTTTACATTGAAATACTTTAGGTTGCCCGTATTAAATGTATCGTTTGTATAGGAATATAACTCAATTGGCATTACACATACTCAAATACCAAACAATCAAACATTCTAACCCTATGGTATTTACGCATCAAAACACAAAAAATAAGACACTTCGCACAATTTAATAGACATTATTAAAGTTAATCCACGAAGTGTCATATATAATATTTTCAGCATCCCTCAATAAAAAATATTTTTGTGATGCACTATAGCATTAACTTACTTATTAATAAATCATTACACATCTTTATTTTAAAAAGTGTTCTGCTAAATAGCGCGCTGCACCATTTTCCTCATTGGTATATGAAGTTACATCTTTTGTTAGAGACTGTATTTCAGGTCGCGCATTTTTCATTGCTACAGTATAATGACCAAACTCAAACATCGCTCTATCATTATCACTGTCACCAATGACTAGCGTTTCAGATTGCTCAATCCCAAAATGTTCTATCATTTCTTTGATACCTGTACCTTTATCAGTCTGATAAGCCATCGTTTCAGCATTAAAGCGAGAAGAATTTGATACACTAATTTGCAATGACTCAGCATCTTTCTTTAATTGCTCTCTATAAGCAGTAATTTTATCAAAATCAGTTGAGAATAAATATATTTTAGAATAAGTAGTACTTGGTAATTCAGATGACCAATCTACCTTTTCAACTATAGATTCTTTACGTGATGTCCATTCACTTTCTCCAACCTTACCAGGTGGCGTTTCAGCATCAAATAATGATTTAGCCCAAGCCTCATCTTCTGCAAGCACAATTCTGTTACCTTCAAACGGAAATACCTCATAATAAATTGATTGCTGTTGTGCACGGCTAACAATTTCATTTACTGCATTAAACGACAAACTGTGTTTAAAGATAATTTCGTCATTTACCATGCCAAGCGTACCATTTGAACTTATAATACCATCAACTTCAAATGTTTCTGGGACTAAATAATGAATTTCATTATGCGCTCTACCAGTTGCTAAAAACACCTTAAACCCTTTACTTCTCAATTGTGCAATTACATCTGCTGTTTCAGAATCTACTCTATTATTTTTATGTAAAATAGTTCCATCCATATCTAAAAATATTGCTTTTACATTATCCATTATTTGTTTGCCTCCAACATTTAATATCGTCCTAAATTATGTCACTTTCTCTGATTTTCCGCAATCTTATCCTCATTTAAAAATAAAGAATAACGACGATTTTGTTTTATAATACTTACATTTCTATTAAAATAGTTCGATAATGTGTCACTGTTTAACACACTTTCTATGTCCCCTTGCATAAAGCGTTGACCATTCTTTAACAAGAAACCTTTTTGAATCCGTTCAGTTATTTCTTCAACGAAATGTGTGACATAAATCACTGCCAATTCTGGATGTTGTTCATAAAGTTCATCTAATGTTGATAACAAATCTTCTCTAGCTATAAAGTCTAATCCAGAAGCTGGCTCATCTAGAATTAACAATTGTGGTTCTCCCATCAATGCTCTTGCGATTAATACCTTTTGTCTTTCACCTGTAGAAAGGTAACCATAATACTGCTGTTCAAATTCAGACATGCCAAGTTGTTGTAAGCTGCGTTTAGCTCTTTCAATATGTTCACTTGTCACTGATTGATAGACGCCTATAGATTTGAAAATACCACTAATCACAACGTCTAATACTATTTCGCCATCCTGGAAACGATCCATAAGACTATTTGATACAAATCCAATATTTTCACGAACAGCATCTGCAGAATAGCCTTGTTTACCAGGTTTCATATTAAATAAACTAATCTCACCTGATGTGATAGGTTCGTAGGCATTTAAAATATTTAATAGCGTTGTTTTACCCGCGCCATTCAAGCCATAGAGCATCCATTTTTCACCTTTTTGAATTTGCCAAGTTACATCTTGAATTATTTCTTTACCTTGCTTTCTTCTTGAGATTCCATTTAAGTCTATTAGCACGTTGATTAACCCCTTTTTTTAAAGTACATTGCTATAACAAACAAATTAACTATTCATCTTACTTTAATCGCTCTGTAATTTGTTCTATTGATTTCCCTTTTGCAAGTTCATCAATCAATTTATCTAAGTATCGAATTTCTTTCATTACAGATTCTTCCATATCCTCGACTTTCACTCCACAAATACGCCCAGTTATGTTATGTCTATCAGGATTTAACTCCGGTGCTTTTAAAATAAAATTTTCATAATCTGTACCGTCCTCAATAAGGTTGTCTAGATCTTGTTGACTATAACGTGTCATCCATTTTATAAGTTGATCTGCTTCACCTTTTGTTCGGCCCTTTTTTTCAACTTTATTGATTAAATGAGGATACACAAAACCAAATTCCATTGTATAAACTTTAGGTTTAGACATCATCAAATTCCTTTCACTAATCAATTATTTATTTCAATACACTAAGCATAATAAATGCACAACTTTTTAACAACGAATTGATTTCAAAAGTTGAAATAAAAGCATATAAAAAAACTGTCGATAAAGTGTAGACTCTACCGACAGTTTCTATTTACTATCATTATTCAACTGTAACTGATTTTGCTAAGTTACGTGGTTTATCAACATCTAAATCTCTGTGTAGTGCTGCATAATAAGAAATTAATTGTAATGCAACTACTGATACAAGTGGTGTCAATAATTCATGTACATGTGGGATAACATAAGTATCGCCTTCTTTATCTAAACCGTCCATTGAAATGATACAAGGATGTGCACCACGTGCTACAACTTCCTTAACATTACCACGGATTGAAAGGTTTACATTGTCTTGTGTAGCTAATGCAATGACTGGTGTTCCCTCTTCGATCAAGGCAATAGTACCATGTTTTAACTCTCCACCTGCAAAGCCTTCAGCTTGAATATACGAAATTTCTTTCAATTTCAATGCGCCTTCAAGACTTACATTATAATCAATTGTACGACCAATAAAGAATGCATTTCTAGTTGTCGCTAAGAAATCTTTTGAAATTTGTTCCATAATATCTGCGTCATCAACGATTGCTTCAATTGAAGTTGTAACTTTAGCAAGTTCACGTAATAAATCAATCTCCGCTTCTCGTCCATGTTCTTTAGCTACAATTTGTGACAAGATAGATAATACAGCAATTTGGGCTGTGTATGCTTTAGTTGATGCTACTGCAATTTCAGGACCAGCATGTAACAATAATGTGTGGTTAGCTTCACGTGATAGTGTTGAGCCAGCAACGTTAGTGATTGTTAATGATTTATGTCCTAATTTGTTAGTTTCAACAAGTACTGCTCTACTATCCGCAGTTTCACCTGATTGAGAGATATAGATAAATAATGGTTTTTCTGATAATAATGGCATGTTGTAAACAAACTCTGATGCTACATGCACTTCAGTAGGTACGCCTGCCCATTTTTCGATAAATTCTTTACCAACTAAACCAGCATGGTAACTTGTACCCGCAGCAATAATATAAATACGGTCTGCTTCTGCAACGTCTTTAATAATTTCTGCATCCATTTTCAAGTTTCCATCTTCATCTTGATATTCTTGAATAATACGACGCATAACTGCAGGTTGTTCGTGAATTTCCTTAAGCATATAGTGATCATATACACCCTTTTCAGCGTCAGATGCGTCAATTTGTGCTGTATATGCTTCTCTATCTTGGACATTACCTTGTTGATCTTTGATAACGACTTCATCTCGTTTAACAATTACAATTTCATGATCGTGAATCTCTTTATATTGATTTGTAACTTGTAACATAGCAATGGCATCAGATGCAATAACGTTAAAATCTTCACCAATTCCAACTAATAATGGAGATTTGTTTTTCGCAACAAAGATAGTCTCTTTATCTTCATTGTCAATTAAACCTAAAGCATATGAACCTTCTAATAATGAGATTACTTTAGAGAAAGCAGCTTCTGTTGTTAAGCCTTCATTTGAAAAATGTTCAACCAATTGCACAATCACTTCTGTATCAGTTTCAGATATAAATGATACATCTGCTAAATATTCGTTCTTTAATTCTTCATAGTTCTCGATTACACCATTATGAACCAATGTAAAACGGTTAGAACTTGAACGGTGTGGATGTGAATTTTCATAGTTAGGTACACCGTGTGTTGCCCAACGTGTATGTCCAATACCTACGTTTCCATCTGTGGATTCACTGTCAGCTACTTCTCTTAGGTCTGCTATTCTACCTTTTGATTTAAATACTGAAGTACCTTCGTCATTTGCAACAGCAACACCAGCTGAATCATAACCTCTATATTCTAATTTTTCTAATCCTTTTAATAATAATTCTTTAGCATTATCATGCCCGATATAACCTACGATTCCGCACATTTAATAATTCCTCCAATGATTAAGGCATTGGTATAAACGCTAAATATAAGTATGGTGCGTAATAAATAAATACAATTCTATAGACTAATTTTCATTAAATGGTTATAAATTACTCTAAAAAAGTACATACTTATCCCAATGACCTTTTTATAGTTTTTATTTAATTTGGCTAACTTATTAACTTTGTGCACTAGGTTACCCTAATGTTTTCCTTAATAAGTTCACGAATGAGCCACATCCGGGATAGCATCCGCCGATGGTTCGATAACTATCCTCCTCGTCTACAAGTTTCGATATCCTTATCTATTAAGATTTCTGATATAAATCTTAAATCTTCGATACAATACCTCATCACTTGCACAGGCGCTTTAAATTGATCAACTTACTTTCCTATCCTCCTTCCTTCAATACAACCTATTGTACAATGTTTAACTCATGCAATGCAAACATTAAATAAACTTTATAAATAGATTGGATTTAAATATCAAATTTTTATTATTTTAAATAAATAACCCGTAATAAATAATCATTTTCTTTGTACACATACATTTGTCACATGAGCTGTGACAAAGTTTAAATTACTTTCAGTTGTTTATATGACCTCCTCCCCCTACAATGAAGCTATACCAAATAGATAAAAAGGGGTGCAAAAATATGGCACAAGCTCAAACTGAGGAGAATAAAGGAATCGGTCGTAAGGTTCAAGCATTTGGATCATTTTTAAGTAGTATGATTATGCCGAATATCGGCGCCTTTATCGCATGGGGGTTTATTGCTGCAATATTCATTGATGGAGGCTGGTGGCCTAACAAAGATTTAAGCCAACTAGCAGGACCAATGATTACTTATTTAATTCCATTACTAATTGCTTATAGTGGTGGACGCTTGATTCACGAAATGCGTGGCGGCATTATCGCTGCTGTAGCAACGATGGGAGTAATCGTTGCACTACCAGATACGCCAATGTTATTAGGCGCTATGATAATGGGACCTTTAGTTGGTTGGTTAATGAAGAAGACAGACGAATTCATTCAGCCGAGAACACCACAAGGTTTCGAAATGTTATTTAACAACTTTTCTGCAGGTATTTTAGGCTTCATTATGACAATAATTGGCTTTAAAGTATTAGCACCAATTATGCAATTCATAATGCATATTCTTTCATTAGCTGTTGAAAGTTTAGTACATGCCCACTTATTACCTTTAGTAAGTATTATTGTCGAACCGGCTAAAATTGTATTTTTAAATAATGCAATAAATCATGGTGTGTTTACACCACTTGGTGCTGATCAAGCTGCATCAGCAGGTCAATCTATTCTATACACAATCGAATCAAATCCAGGGCCAGGTATAGGTATCCTAGTTGCTTATATGATTTTTGGTAAAGGAACTGCTAAAGCTACATCATACGGAGCTGGAATTATACATTTCTTAGGTGGTATTCATGAAATTTACTTCCCTTACGTATTGATGAGACCATTATTATTTATCGCAGTTATATTAGGCGGTATGACTGGTGTTGCAACATATTCTATGGTTGATTTCGGATTCAAGAGCCCTGCTTCACCAGGTTCATTTATTGTTTATATGTTAAATGCACCTAAAGGTGAATTCTTACAAATGGTACTTGGTGTATTATTAGCAGCACTTGTTTCATTTATCGTTGCTTCATTAATATTGAAATTCACTAAAGAACCAGAACAAGATTTAGAAGCTGCTACTGCTAAGATGGAAGCAAGTAAAGGTAAAAAATCAAGTGTAGCATCTAAATTATCAGGGAAAGAAGATAATAATATAACTTCTGCTACTGCAAGTGACAATGAGCGTGAAGAATCGGAAGAGGATTTACTAGATAATTATGATACCGAAAATGTTGATGCTCATGATTATAGTAAAGTAAACCATGTCATCTTTGCTTGTGATGCTGGTATGGGTTCAAGTGCTATGGGTGCAAGTATGTTAAGAAATAAATTTAAAAAAGCAGGCATTCAAAACGTTGACGTAACCAATACTGCAATAAATCAATTACCAGGCGATGCACAACTTGTAATTACACAAAAGAAACTTACAGATAGAGCAATCAAACAAGTTCCAAGTGCAATTCATATTTCTGTAGACAACTTCTTGAATTCACCAAGATATGATGAATTATTAGAAAATTTAAAAGAAGAAGAAAAATAAATACCTTAATTGTTAAAGGCATTCAATGGAGGATATAGCTATGTTTTTAAGTACTCGTGAAAAAGAAATTATCGAAATGTTAATTAAATATCACGGTCAATATGTCAAAATTTATGACATTGCTCAACATCTAGCTGTATCCTCTCGTACTATTCATCGGGAATTAAAATCTATAGAAATATTTCTCGACACATTCGATATTAAACTTGAGCGTGTTAATAAAAAAGGTATTCAATTAGTTGCAAATCAGGAATTAATGACTCGCCTTAAAAACACTATTTTAAAACAAGACACTATTGACTTATCTCAAGAAGAACAGAAAGTAATTATTTTATATGGGCTTATTCAGGCAAAGGAACCTATTAAACAATATAGTCTGGCCCACGAAATTGGTGTATCTACTCAAACATTAGCTAAACTGTTAGATGAATTAGAACATGAATTAACACAATACCAGTTACAGTTAATTAAAAAACGTGGAGAAGGTATTCGTTTAGAAGGTCCTGAATCTAAAAAAAGAGAGTTATTAAGCCAATTAATGGTTAATAACTTAAACAGTACAAGTGTCTATTCTGTAATTGAAAATCACTTTGTTTATCAATCACTCAATGCTTCACAACTTTCTATGGTTGATATGGACAAAATTTTCCAAGTTGAACGTATTCTTATGGACCACTTGGGGCAACTTCCCTACGCATTAACTGAATCAAGTTACTTAACACTTACTGTACACGTTGTCTTAAGTATTGATCGTATGTTAAATGGAGAATATGTTGGTTTAAGTGATGATATTTACAACAATGTTAAAGATACCTTTGAACATGAAGTTGCTCAAGCATTGGCATTACACCTTGAACATATATATGGTGTTCAGTTTACCCAAGCAGAAATTACATTTATCACGATACATTTACGTGGCGCTAAACGAAAGGCATCTACTGAAGACCTCAATGATGTCAAAGATGAAACGGTTATATCCAATTTTGTAGACAGAGTTGCACTAGCATCAAAAGTAACATTTAAAGATGCTACAACTTTGACAGAAGGTTTGAAATTGCATATTATACCTGCAATAAATCGCCTTAAAGCAAATATTGAAACATATAATCCGTTAACTGAAATGATTAAACAGAAATATCCTGTGCTATTTAAAGGGGTTAGCACAGCATTACAACAAACCTGGCCTGAATTACAATTTCCAGACAGTGAAATTGCATTTATTGTATTACATTTTGGTGGTGCGATATACAGCCAACAAACAAATACACTATCTATATTAGTCGTTTGCAGTAGTGGCATTGGTACGAGTCGTTTATTAGCGACGAGACTACAACAAACATTTAGTGAAATCACCCAAACAAAACAGGCATCCGTCGGTGATTTAAGACACTTAAATACCAGTGATTTTGATGCTATTATCTCAACTGTAGATTTAGATATTACTGTACCTTATATTACAGTTAATCCATTATTACCGGATGCTGACATTAATCACGTTGCTGCATTTTTAAAATCAAATGCCAACACTAAACCAATGACTACTGAGCCCAGTTTAGTCAATGAAATTACCGATTCTACTTCAACATTGTCCTTTATAAGAAAAGGTTTAGAACTCATAGATTCAGTTTATATTGATAATAGTAACATTAACAACTGGATAAGCTATTTAAGAGAGCAAACTTTAAAACATCAAATAATTAATGATTCATCAGCATTCGTTAAGTTATTACAACAACGTAATGAAGAACAAAGTTTTGCGTTAGATCCTTATCCAATTGCAATACCACATTTAAAGAGTGATTTAATTCAAAAGCCATTTATTTTAATTTCAATATTAGAAAAACCACTATTATTTAAAAAAGATAATCATACTGTAATAGAAATTCGCTATTTAATTAATATGTTTTTACCTGCGGATGACACAGTATTATCTGAAATTATTAGTGATTTATCTAGTAAGTTAGTCGAACATTTAGACAGTTTAGACGAATTTATGCAAGAACCTGAACAAATAACTGAAATTATAAAGCAAAGCTACCTTTCAAAAATAAAAAATTTACTTAACTAGGAGAGATTAACTATGACAGAATTATTTAGTAATGAAAATATCTTTATTAACGCAACAGTAAGCAACCAAAATGAAGCAATTGAAAAAGCAGGACAAGCGTTAGTATCAAGCGGTGCTGTAACTGATGCATATATCCAAGCTATGAAAGACCGTGAACAAGTTGTTTCAACATTTATGGGTAATGGTTTAGCGATACCACATGGTACTGACGAAGCAAAGGCAAGCGTTTTACAATCAGGACTAACGCTATTACAAATTCCTGAAGGTATTGATTGGGACGGAGAAGAAGTTAAAGTAGTTGTAGGTATCGCTGGAAAAGACGGTGAGCATTTAGACTTACTTTCTAAAATTGCAATTACATTTAGTGAAGAAGAAAATGTAGAACGTATCGTGAACGCTAAGTCAGCTGAAGAAATTAAACAAGTATTCGAGGAGGCTGACGCATAATGAAAGCATTACACTTTGGCGCTGGCAATATAGGCAGAGGATTTATCGGATATATTTTAGCGGATAATAATATCAAAGTCACTTTCGCAGATGTAAATACAGAAATTATAGACGCCTTAGATAAAGCACATGCTTATGATGTTATCTTAGCAGATGAAGCACGAACAACAACACGCGTACACAATGTGGATGCAATTAATTCAGCATCCCCTAGTGATAAATTAAAACAAGCTGTATTAGAAGCAGATATTATTACTACAGCAGTTGGTGTAAATATTTTACCAATTATCGCTAAATCATTTGCTTCATTTTTAAAGGAAAAGGAAACACCAGTAAATATTGTTGCATGTGAAAATGCAATTATGGCAACAGACACTTTAAAAGAAGCAATCCTTGATATCACTGGCCCATTAGGTGACCACATTCATTTCTCAAATTCAGCCGTTGATCGAATCGTACCACTACAAAGCAATGACAACATTTTAGATGTTATGGTTGAACCATTTTACGAATGGGTTGTAGAAAAGGATACTTGGTTTGGTCCAGAATTAGAACACATCAAATATGTTGATAAACTAACACCATATATTGAAAGAAAATTATTGACTGTTAATACGGGTCATGCCTTCTTAGCTTATGCTGGTAAATATCACAACAAACCTACAGTTTTAGATGCAGTTAAAGACCAAGGTATCAAACATGATTTATATGGAACACTTGAAGAAACAAGCCAATATATCACACATCAATTTGATTTCACACCTGAAGCTCAGGCACAGTATGTTGAAAAAATTATTAAACGATTTGAAAACCCACACCTATCAGATGAAGTAACACGTGTAGGTCGCGGTACTTTAAGAAAAATAGGACCACAAGATCGTATAATTAAACCGTTAAACTATTTATATAAAAATCAATTAAAGCATGATCATTTAGTAAAAACTGCTGCGCTCTTATTGAAATATGATGATAGTAACGATAAAGAAACCGTAGAAAAAAATAACTATATTAAATCATATGGTGTTGAAGCATTTTTAAAAGAGTATACTAAAACAGACGCTCAATTAACTGAAGAAATTGTTAAAGCATACGAATTACTTTAATAAGCAGCGTACTTATACCATCTCTTAACCAAAAAAGTACTACTAACCTGAGTAATCTATACTCATCGTTAATAGTACTTTTTTATAATTTAAAGTTTATTAATTTAATCTAAACCCATTTTCTCTTGTACAACGTCTGCAATTGTTTGTGCATAGCGTTGTGCATCTTCATCAGTGGCCGCTTCAATCATTACACGTACTAATGGCTCTGTACCAGAAGGTCTAACTAAAATTCGGCCATCGCCATTCATTTCTACTTCTACCTTAGTCATTGCTTCTTGTACATCAACATTCTCTTCAACACGATATTTATCTGTTACACGTACGTTAACTAAAGATTGTGGGTACTTTTTCATTTGCTTAGCTAATTGACTTAAGCTCTTACCAGTTAGTTTAATGACACTTGCTAATTGGACACCAGTTAACAAGCCATCACCCGTCGTATTATAATCCATCATGACGATATGTCCTGATTGTTCTCCGCCTAAATTATAATTGCCTCTTCGCATTTCTTCTACTACATAACGGTCTCCAACTTTAGTTTTATTTGATTGGATACCTTCGTTCTCTAATGCCTTGTAAAAACCTAGATTACTCATAACAGTTGAGACAATCATATTATCATTTAGTTCTTGATTTTTCGCCATTTCTTGACCGATAATAAACATGATTTGATCGCCATCAACGATTTCGCCATTTTCATCAACAGCAATTAATCTGTCACCATCTCCATCAAAAGCTAATCCAAAGTCACACTCATCTTCTACTACTTTCTTAGCCAAGACTTCAGGATGTGTAGAACCTACACCGTCATTAATATTATAACCGTTAGGGTTACAACCTACTGTTACAGTATCTGCTTCTAAATCTCCAAATAAATATGGCGCTAAAGAAGATGTCGAACCATTCGCACCATCAAGCGCAATCTTCATTCCATCAAAGTCTACATCTACTGTTGATTTGATATAGCTAATATACTTTTGTGCACCTTCAAAGTAATCTGAATAGTGAACAATATCTTCACCAACTGGGCGAGGTAAATCCGGATTTTCTTGATCTAATAATGCTTCAATTTCTTGTTCTTGATCATCAGATAATTTAAAACCGTCTGAACCGAAGAATTTAATACCATTATCTGCTACAGGATTATGAGAAGCTGATATCATAACACCTAATGCTGCTTCCATTTCACGTGTTAAATAAGCTACTCCAGGTGTTGAGATAACTCCTAAACGCATTACCTCTGCACCAATTGAAATCAAACCAGCAATAAGCGCTGACTCTAACATTTCACCTGAAACTCGAGTATCTCTACCAACTAGTACTTTAGGGTGTTTCTCTCCTTTGTTATGTGCTAATACATAGCCACCATAACGCCCTAATTTAAACGCAAGTTCTGGAGTTAATTCTTTATTTGCAACGCCCCTTACGCCGTCTGTACCAAAATATTTTGCCATCATTATATCTCCTTTATATTAGAAATCTATTTTACAGTAATATCAGCAGTTGTTTCTTGCGAACTAGCTTTAGTCACACTGTCCGGTATTTTTAATTTAATATTTTTCTTTGTAGACTCAGTAATATTATCTAAATTAATTTCTGCCTTTACAGAATTGATATCATCTAAGTCCTCTCTATTACCATATATTTCTATTTCTTTATCTTCTAAATCGATGTCATCTAACTTTAGATTATCTGGTAACTCACCAGTTGTTTGCGGTCTTACTTTAACCTTCTTGCTATAATCAGTTACCTTTACCGTTAGATTTACCTCTTTCGGTTCAATCGATACCTTTACTTTATTTAAATTTCTATCAAATGCAGTTATTGTCGCTGCATCTGTTAAATTTTTTGAAATTTTACTTTTGTTTTTATATGTTGCTTTTAAATATGCTATCTTATCGATCTGTTCTTGACCACCTGTAACCTTGACAGTATCAGGAGATACCTTTTGCGAGCTCACCTTATAATCTGAATCTAAATCACTATTACTCACATCTGGCTCAACCTTTAGGTTCTTGCTTACCTTTTTCTCAAGACTTACAGTTGCTTCCTTAGGTTTAACAGTATAATCGATATCCTCGCTTAAACCATTCACTTTAAATTGTGCAGTATGCTTCCCTGCCTTTTCACCAGTGAAATCTAGGACTGCACGAACATTCTCAGCATTCTCAGCCTTGAGCACTTGTGATTGAGGTCCTGAAATTTCAACATCAACCTTGTCAGGTACATCACTTGCATACAATGATTTATTATCATACTTAACCTGTACAGGTACCTCTTGTAGCGTATCATTTGATTTTTGTCCAAAATGATCCGCATCAAAAATATTACCGAACATGTTATTCGCAGATAAGAAAAAAACAACCGCTAAAACTAATGCAATTAATCTAAGCCCCCATTTACTTTCTAACATCTACTTCACACCTTTCTGTTGAAAGTGTGTGCCAAACCAATGTTCAGCCAATAGTTCTTCGAATGCTTCAGTCGAAATATCTTTACGCAATTTACCGTCGAAAGTAACAGATATCGAACCTGTTTCTTCAGATACAACAACAGTAAAAGCATCTGAAACCTCAGATATTCCTACAGCTGCTCTATGTCTGGTTCCTAAACTTTTCGCTATCTTTGCGCTATCAGAAAGTGGTAAATAACTTGCTGCACTTGCTATTTTATTTGCTTGTATAATCATAGCTCCATCATGTAATGGCGTATTAGGAATAAACACATTTGTGAGTAATTCCTGTGATATCTCAGAATTCATAGCAATACCTGTTTCAATATAATCTTGTAAACCTGTTTCCTTTTCAAAAACAATTAACGCTCCAATACGACGTTTAGCCATATATTGGACAGCTTTAGATACAGAGGAAATTAATTTACCTTCATCATTATTCAAGTTTGAAGAATAACGTTTGAACAAGCTTCCGCGTCCTAATTGTTCTAATGCTCGTCTAATCTCTGGTTGGAATATAACAATTAGCGCTAAAACACCCCATTGAATTACTAAGTCAAACAAACGAGATGTCGCTGTTAAATTCAACATCTTACTCAACTGTTGGCCAATTACAATGACCACAATACCTTTCAATAATTGAATGGCTTTAGTACCTTTAAAAACTGTAATGAGAAGATAAAGTACATACCAAACGATGAGTAAGTCGAGTACGCCGGCTATAATTTTTACTGTACTCCAGTTATCAAAAAAATTGGAAAAATCCATAACATCTCCTCCGGTATTCTGTTCCCATGGTATTATTATACCAATCTATAGCTAACCTGTCATATGAAGTATATATTTTTTACAATTAAAAAAGCTGATATAGCATTACACTTTATCAGCTTAAAATATATTTATAATAATGTTTCACCAAAGAAGCTACCAAGTAAACTCACTGCTTGTTCAGCTGTATGATTATTCTGATCTATCAGTGGATTAACTTCTACAACATCCATTGACGTAATTAATTTGGAATTATGTAATAATTCTAATGCAAAATGACTCTCTCTATAAGTTAAACCACCTAATACTCTTGTGCCAGTACCCGGTGTTTCAATTGGATCTAGGCCATCAACATCTAAAGATAAATGAATACCATCCGTTTTATCTTTTAAATAAGCAATAGATTCGTCAATTACTTGCTTAATACCAATACGATCAATATCAGCCATTGTATAGGTTTGGATATTGTTGTCTTTAATATATTGTCTTTCACCAATGTCTAAATCCCTCATACCAATTAGCACAATATTTTCTGGTTTAACTTTAGGTTTATTTCCTCCAACTTCAACTAACGACTTATCACCATCACCCGCTAAAATACGTAACGGCATACCGTGTACATTACCAGACGGTGATTCATCAGGTACATTCAAATCACCATGTGCATCATACCAAATAACACCTAGATTATCATAATGCTGACTTACACCAGAAATTGAGCCAATAGCAATTGAATGGTCTCCTCCCAATATAAGTGGGAAATGGTTTTCACTAATACTATTAGAAACAGCATTACATAAATTTTGTGAAACAATTTCAATTTCTTCTAAATTACGCAATCCATGCTGTTCAGAATTGAATTTTTCCAAATTCAAAGCTGGAACAGTTATATTACCTCTGTCATTTACCGTTAGACCTATCGCTTTTATTCTTTCAACTAAACCAGCATAACGTATTGCATCAGGTCCAAAATCGACACCTAACTTTCTTTGTCCAAATGTAGATGGTGCTCCAATAATATCTATAACTTGATTTGTCATTAATAAAAACCCCTTTGTCATCGTGTGATACTAGAATAAGGTAAAGAGAATTAACTTTCAAGTCAATATAATAAAGGTTTTTTTATATAAATTAAGCATTTTACATATACAATCAAAAAAATGGTTTATCATACATTTTATAGTAATAAAACAGCCACTTTAAGGATTAAAAATCATAATTATAAATATTAGTTTTTTAAAAATAAATTTATTAGAACAAATAAAAAAGCACTTCTCCGAAGAGAAATGCTTATCTAAGTGAGCCATAGAGGATTCGAACCTCTGACCCTCTGATTAAAAGTCAGATGCTCTACCAACTGAGCTAATGGCTCTAATGGCTGGGCTAGCTGGATTCGAACCAGCGCGTGACGGAGTCAAAGTCCGTTGCCTTACCGCTTGGCTATAGCCCATTAATGGTGGAGGGGGGCAGATTCGAACTGCCGAACCCGAAGGAGCGGATTTACAGTCCGCCGCGTTTAGCCACTTCGCTACCCCTCCGCATATTCAATTAAATGGTGGAGGATGACGGGTTCGAACCGCCGACCCTCTGCTTGTAAGGCAGATGCTCTCCCAGCTGAGCTAATCCTCCGTATGTAATGACCCCGACGGGACTCGAACCCGTGTTACCGCCGTGAAAGGGCGGTGTCTTAACCGCTTGACCACGGGGCCATATGGCTCCACAGGTAGGACTCGAACCTACGACCGATCGGTTAACAGCCGATAGCTCTACCACTGAGCTACTGTGGAATAATATAACTGCCTGGCAACGTCCTACTCTTGCGGAACGTAAGTCCGACTACCATCGGCGCTAAGGAGCTTAACTTCTGTGTTCGGCATGGGAACAGGTGTGACCTCCTTGCCATTGTCAC
>NZ_JXCF01000179.1 GCF_000875895.1 Staphylococcus gallinarum | reverse complement strand
GATGATGATGCCTAATATGATACGTTACCCAATTCTATTATTGCCTGTAACTTGTACCGCAGCTATATCAGGCTTTTTTGGAAGTTTACTACAGATTAAAAATGATGCAGAATCGGCTGGTTTTGGATTGGTAGGGCTCATCGGTCCAATTAAGTCAATGAATTTTTTAGAAGGGAGCTCATTGTATAATTTAAGTGCTGTAATAGCAGCATATATTATTATTCCCCTTGTATCTTCTCTA
>NZ_JXCF01000178.1 GCF_000875895.1 Staphylococcus gallinarum | reverse complement strand
TTAAAACCATTTCATTTAATACACTAAAAAATGAAAGAATACAAAGCCAAAATAAAACGCTATAAAACAAACCTTTAAATTTTTTATATAAACTAAACAATTTTACCTCTTTACTTGAGGTGACTAAAGTTTATAGGGGTAAATTATTCTTTCACCTCATATAAATTCCCCAAATTTTTAAATAGACACTTCATAAAAAAATCCTCCTAAATTAGAATAGTTTAAATATATCATTTTTGTT
>NZ_JXCF01000177.1 GCF_000875895.1 Staphylococcus gallinarum | reverse complement strand
CTTATATACTCGCTATAGGGCTATTTATTTGGTTGTATGAGTGGATAAGAGCAAGATTCCATGATTAAACAAAGTATGATCAGGCTTTTATGCCGAGAAAATTTATTTATATTGAGAAGTTCCCTTAACTAAACTTGCAGACGAATGTCGGCATAGCGTGAGCTATTAGCCCGACCATTCGACAAGTTTTGGGTTTGTTAAGGGTACAGAGGCTCAATGTAAATAAAGCAATTGGAATAAA
>NZ_JXCF01000176.1 GCF_000875895.1 Staphylococcus gallinarum | reverse complement strand
CAAGCATGAGCACTTCTACTTCAGTAATTGAAAGTGACTCGGCATCAATGAGCGACTCAACATCAGTAAGTGAAAGCGACTCAGCAAGCATGAGTACTTCAACTTCAGTGAGTGAGAGCGACTCAGCATCAATGAGCACATCAACATCAATGAGTATGAGTGACTCAGCGAGCATGAGTGATTCAACATCATTGAGCGAAAGTGATTCAGCAAGCATGAGTACATCGACTTCAATGAGCGAAAGCGACTCAGCATCAATGAGTACATCAACATCAGTAAGTGAAAGTGACTCAGCGAGCATGAGCACATCAACATCAGTAAGTGAAAGTGACTCAGCGTCAATGAGCACTTCTACTTCAGTAAGTGAGAGTGATTCAGCATCAGTGAGTACGTCAACATCAATGAGTATGAGTGACTCAGCGAGCATGAGCACGTCAACATCAGTAAGTGAAAGCGACTCAGCAAGCATGAGCACATCGACTTCAGTAAGCGAAAGCGACTCAGCGAGCATGAGCACATCAACATCAATGAGTGAAAGTGACTCAGCAAGCATGAGCACATCAACATCAGTAAGTGAGAGCGACTCAGCGTCAATGAGTACATCAACATCAATGAGTGAAAGTGATTCATCAAGCATGAGCACTTCAACATCAGTGAGTGAGAGCGACTCAGCAAGCATGAGCACATCGACATCAATGAGCGAAAGTGACTCAGCGTCAATGAGTACATCAACATCA
>NZ_JXCF01000175.1 GCF_000875895.1 Staphylococcus gallinarum | reverse complement strand
TGGACTTTTTTACCTCTACCTTGAAAGTCCTCCGTCGTCTTTTTCAAACTCGACTTGATTGCCTGCAATTCCTTTTCTCTCAAGTCCTGTTGTTCTTTCATCTCTGATATATATTTTATTCCTAGCTTGTTTTGTTTCTTCAGTTCTTGCAATTCTTCGTTTTCTAAGGTCTTCTGAATTTTCTGCGACTGCGTCCCAGTCAACTTCGAACGTGTCTGCATATTCATCGTATTCTCGTTCT
>NZ_JXCF01000174.1 GCF_000875895.1 Staphylococcus gallinarum | reverse complement strand
AAGTAAACCAGGTAAACCAGGTAAACCAGGTAAATCAGAAGAACCAAGTAAACCAAGTGAACCAGGTAAACCAAAAGAACCAGGTAAACCAAGTGAACCAGGTAAACCAAGTGAACCAGAATCTAAAAAAACAAGTGATAAAACTTTACCAGAAACAGGTGTCAAATCTGTAAATATTACATTGTTTGGTAGTTTAATTTCAGTACTTGGGACATTTATTTTGTTTGGTAAACGTCGTAAAGAAAAATAATTCAAGAAAAAGGCTCGAAACTCGAGCCTTTTTTCTTAAAGGTAATCCAGATATAAGTGTTAATTTTGCGAGAACAAATTATTTGTTTTGTATTATGTTGACTTATATGTATAAAGTTAATAAAATATTATTTATGAAAATATAATCAAAATTTAATAATCATTAGGAGTTTTGCAGTTGAAAAAAAGTCAAAGAATTCAAAAAAGTTTTAGCGAAGAAAAAGTCAGAGTAAGATTGTATAAATCCGGCAAAAACTGGGTAAAAGCGGGTATTAAAGAGATTCAACTACTTAAAATGTTAGGTTTGTCTTTATTAACGGATAAAGTAGATAAAGAACAAAACGACAAAGTAAGTATTGGTAGTGCCATTAAAGATAACGCTTTTAGAACCACTGCAATCACAGGTGGTTTATTTACTGTTAACATGTTGCACGATCAACATGCATTAGCTGCGTCTGAAATACCTGTCGCATCTGAATTAGCGACGAATAGTCAAACAGTAGGTGGCCAGACATCTGTTGTGATTGAACAGTCACAATCAGCGACTGATAGCGAGCAACTGTCTATTGCAAGTGAAAGTCAAGTTTCAGATGAAAGCGAATCTGCAGATTCAGAAAACACTTCTACTGACAGTGAAATTTACAAAGCAATTTCTGAAGAACAAGCAAGTCTTTCGGATTCAGAATCTCAATCTGAGTCACTTGTGAAAAGTGAGAGTGTTTCACTATCAAAAGACAGTAATGTAGACGCTTCAGAAAGTTCGCAATCAAAAAAAACAAATACAAGCGCAACATCAGAAGAGTCACAACAACAAGCAACGG
>NZ_JXCF01000173.1 GCF_000875895.1 Staphylococcus gallinarum | reverse complement strand
CTTCCAAACATGAATCACACGACCGGAAGGCATCAAAGCATTTTCAAAGTAAGTCGCATCTTGATCTATTTTTAAATGCGTACCATACATAAACGTATCTGGTGTTATTTGCGTCCATCGTACCGTAAAACTTTGCTTCTGCATTTTATCGCTCCCTTCCGAATTGGCTTTCTAGTATCATGTTGTAGAAGTTAACAAACCAACTTGTAATTGTTGGCGAGTCATCATTATGTCGCCCTGGCACGCCCCTTTGCATGACACGTGCATGCTGACGACTTAATATTGGCAATAACATATCGAACGCTTGCTTGTCATAGTCATCGTGAATCATATAAGCAATTGCAAACGTTGTATTTGAAAAGTTCGCTTGCTTAAACTGATGCCAAAATTTATCGTTCAGTTGTTGAACCGCATCTGTGTTTAATGCTCCTGTATTTTTACGTAAAACATCCAGCGATGTCCCAAAATCTTCTGGTCGAACTAATGCCATATTTTCTGCCACTGTTCCAATATTAATCAATGGCTTACCTACAATAATTGCCGCCGGATTCAATTTTGCACCATAATACAA
>NZ_JXCF01000172.1 GCF_000875895.1 Staphylococcus gallinarum | reverse complement strand
AATCTAATCTTGTAAAACCATCATCTTCCATGTAGTCAATGATGTTTTGTTTTAACCAAAGCATTTCTTCATGCGTAAGTTTATTAGGATTAAATTCAACACGCATATTACGTCTATCCCCCGCATCTGCTTTTACTTTATCATATTCGATGTAAACTTTTTCTTGTAGAGCCTTAGCTTTAAATTTGGTTTGTAATATATCCCAAAGTCTAATTTGTGGCGCAATACTCATAAATTCAGA
>NZ_JXCF01000171.1 GCF_000875895.1 Staphylococcus gallinarum | reverse complement strand
TTTCAGTAAGAGTTGAATCTACCTCACCTACAATATTAATAGCAATCATATTATTTCCCTTCAATCTTTAAGTAATTTGTATACGTCCAGTTTTCCTCTTCCATAATGTTTTTTATCCATTCCTTTTTCTTTTTCAATCCCTTTTTTCTTAAATATTTCTAAAGTTTTTTCAGGATTATCTTTCAATTTATATTTATCAATCTCTAAGGCTAATGCACCAGAAACTTTTGGAGCTGCAAGT
>NZ_JXCF01000170.1 GCF_000875895.1 Staphylococcus gallinarum | reverse complement strand
TCTTGACAAGTGGATTGTCAATGCAAATGAGAGGCTCTCACAGTGTCTCAAATCCCATAATATATTATTGAATTGAGTTTTTAATAATTATACAAGAAAAAGGAAAGGGTACGAATTCGCTCTCTTTTTTCTAAACTAAGTATTTACTATTGTTCCTTTTGCTTATTTATCATGACTTGAATGTATAAAGCAATCCAAAGTTCGTGAGGATATGGTATTTGGGTATCATTTGCTTCAATTA
>NZ_JXCF01000017.1 GCF_000875895.1 Staphylococcus gallinarum | reverse complement strand
CCTTTTTCTTTTTCAATCCCTTTTTTCTTAAATATTTCTAAAGTTTTTTCAGGATTATCTTTCAATTTATATTTATCAATCTCTAAGGCTAATGCACCAGAAACTTTTGGAGCTGCAAGTGATGTTCCTGATTGATATATGTATCTTCCATTAGAAGATGTACTTAAAACACTTTGCTTTTGCATATATCCTTCCTCTAACCATGCTCTTTCTCCATATTTTTCTAAAAGTTCATACGAACCTCCGATAGTTGTTAAATCTATAAAACCACTTCCATAATTAGAAAATTCAGAAATACGATTGTTAGCATTGATAGATCCTACAGTCACAACGTTATTTAAATTGGATGGAGTATCATATACCTTTTTTGATGATTTACTTTCTACATTTCTCTTCTTATTTATTTCTTTTGCATCTTTTACATTAATACCATCATTTCCTACAGCTGCAACAACAATACTACCTTTTTTTTGAGCATAATTTATAGCTTTTTGTAGCGCATCATAATCTACTTTTTCATCATCTCTTAATTTATTGTTATTTTGGTTATCTTTAATTAAGTAATTTCCTAGACTAACATTAATTATATCGTTATCATCTTTTGCCGCATCAACAATTCCCTTAGAAACCCAAAGCATCTCGCTTTTTTTTGATCCAAACACACGATACATATTCATCTCTACTCCGGGATTTACACCTTTTAAACTACCCTTAGCTCCTATCTGTCCTGCTACTAATGTTCCGTGATTCAACTTATCTTTTTCAAAATTTCTATTTCCTGATTCATCCTTTTCGCTACCTCTAAAACCGTTTTTGGGGACTTCATTTATTGTCTTATTTATACTTTTTAAATCCGGATGGTTACTATTTACACCTGAGTCTATTAAAGCAACTTTTGCATTCTTTCTTTCTGAACTTAGCTTATAACTTTTACCTTCATTAGTTACTTTCCGCATATCCCACTGTTTATCAAATAAATCATTTATACCATTTTCTTTATTAATTGAGTTCTTTTCTACCTGTACAGATTTTTTAGCTACACAAGTAGAACATGTAGGGTTTATAAACCTGATGTTTTTATTATTTTTTATTAAGGACTCTACTTGGGACTTACTAGTTTTAATTTGTGCTGTATGTATTTCTGGAATCTTATAAGTTAACTCTATATCCTTTTGTTTAATAGATTCATTAAAAACTCTTTCATTATTATATTCAACACTATAATAACTTAGCCCCTCATTATATGAGCTTCCAAAAGTATAATCATTTTGAACAAACACAAATGCCAACATTAAAAAAATAAAAATAAATTTAAATTTCTTCATATAGCACCCCTCACCTATTATTTATAATTAATATTAATATACATTTAGATATTATGCTACCTTTTATTTTTTGATGAATATATTTAAAAATTTTCTGTTTATTGATTTTTATAATCAATAATATAAAATATCTTAACTTGATGTATTCTAGATAATTCTTTATTATACTAATTTATTAACATAATCGATGATTATAGGAAGCCTTTATATGCCAGCAGCCACTAAAAGATTATAATCTTTTAGTGGCTCTTTTATTATATTAGATCCTAAACAAATAGTTTCAAAAAATCTATCAAATAACCGATATAACCTATAATTCAAATCAAATGTTTACTCTTCTTTCCAAATCTCTGGCATATAAGTCCGCTCGATAGATATAACAGTTATAACTTATGCGCATTAAACTAATCCTTTTATAATTAGGAGACGACTTGATTATAGCTTTATTTATAAGCTTTTCCTTCGTCATGAATAACATGCTATTCTAATTTCAACCTCCCTCCTCCAGAGAAAGGGGGATTATCATATGGTTATAACAGTTATATCTTTGATTTCTGCTCTCTCCTCTCTCTTATTTTTAATTCATTAGGCATATATACTATTTTTTTAAATATCATTTATCCTATAATATTACAATATGAAAGCCGAGATATTACTGATTCGAATCATGTTAGGGGCATTATTTACCTCAAGGTTATATGGCATCTGAGTTTGTGATTGCCTTATTAATAATGAGCATTGCGGTAGCTATATCGTATAATTGGAAAAAATGTTTTCAATTATATGAACTTCTCTGTGTTTATCAGAGAAATGTAATTCATCTCTAAGTAGTTTGAAAATTTAAATGATATGCCTTAATAGTTAACGATAAAGTCGCCTGAACAATTCAGGCGACTTTATATAATTAAATATATCACATAGTATTTGATTCAAAAGCGAGAAATAAAAAACTCAAATTGACTATTTTTTATCACTTTTCAAAAAGTTTTCTAACCTATTACAAGCTTCCTTTATTTCTTCCATTGTACAAGCAAAAGAAAGTCTAATGTGTCCTTCCCCAAACTCTGAAAACGACCTTCCTGGTACTACAGCAAGTTGTTCTGCTTCTAACAGTTGCGTACAAAATTCAAATGAATCCTTATTATATTCACTAATATCCGGGAAAATATAAAATGTCCCTTGAGGTTTTTCAACGGGTAGACCCATTTCCTTAATTCGGCTGTATATATAATCTCTTCTTTCTTCATAAGCGCGATTCATTTTTTTTATATCTTGTGCTCCATATTTCAATGCGCTTATTGCGCCATATTGGCTGGGGGTAGCAACACATATTGAATTATATAAATGAACTGTTGTTACCTCTTCAATCAAGCGAGG
>NZ_JXCF01000169.1 GCF_000875895.1 Staphylococcus gallinarum | reverse complement strand
ATTTCCTTTAGCACGCATAGAAATAATGACATGCGCATTATAATCACGTCTCGGAATTTCTAAAGGTTTTTCTAAACCTTCATGGCGTAGTAGAAATGTTTCAGCAACTGTATCTGCACGATGCACGGGTACTAATCGAAAGACGAACTCTACGTCAACATCTCCCGTCAATGTGTATTCAGGCCAAATTTGTATGACTTTATCTTGGTCATAGACGATATAACGTCGCCATGTTAATAATGGCTTCATCTCGTCACCAAAATCTCCCGACACGACAAACACATCGTTCCCTTCATAATGTGACGTTCCATCAAACGGACGTTGTAACATACAATTAATCGGCGAGATTTTGTCACCATATTGTCCTGGA
>NZ_JXCF01000168.1 GCF_000875895.1 Staphylococcus gallinarum | reverse complement strand
TGTTTTCGCAATTGGTGATGTTAAAGGAGGCATGCAGTTTACTTACATTTCTTTAGACGATTTTAGAATTGTTAATGATCGAATATATGGATTAGGAAATCGTAGTACAGAAAACAGAGGGGTTGTACCCTATACAGTCTTTTTAGACCCTCCATTGTCTAGAGTTGGATTAACTACTAAAGAGGCAAAAGCACAAGGATATAAAATTAAAGAAGGTACGTTACCTGTTAATCATATGCCA
>NZ_JXCF01000167.1 GCF_000875895.1 Staphylococcus gallinarum | reverse complement strand
TTTCTGTTGCAGGTTCAACATCTTGCGTAGATTCTGATTGTACTTCTGCCACTTTTTCAGTTTCTGTAGATACGTTTGCCACTTCTTCTGTTGCTGAATCATCTTCTACTGCTGTTTCTGCCTCAGTTGTTGCCGTCTCAGTTTCAGTACCTTCTGGTGTCACTTCTGTTTCCGATGCTGCTTCTGTCGTTTCAGTTGTCGGCACTTCTGTATTTTCTACCGCTAATTCTTCTGATTGTGTTTCAGCTGGATCTGTATTTGCTTCCCAGATTGACTTTCTGTTGTCGCTTCGCTTGTCGTATCTTCAGCTGCTTGTGCATCATTATTCACACCAAATAAGAGTGTTGCACCGATAAGCAGTGACGCTGTCCCAACTGTCATCTTCCTA
>NZ_JXCF01000166.1 GCF_000875895.1 Staphylococcus gallinarum | reverse complement strand
CTTCAAGATATATATTTGGGTGAGCGACTTCTTAAACAAAATTAAGGAGTCGATTTTTTATGAGTAAAAAAGAACAAGAAATCTATTCAAAACAAGCTACATCAGGGGAAGTGCAAAATTCCTCCTTAACCGGCTACTCTAATAGCCGGTTGGACGCACATACTGTGTGCATATCTGATCCAAAATTAAGTTTTGATGCAATGACGATCGTTGGAAATCTCAACCGAGACAACGCTCAAGC
>NZ_JXCF01000165.1 GCF_000875895.1 Staphylococcus gallinarum | reverse complement strand
AACGTGTCTGCATATTCATCGTATTCTCGTTCTTCTTCTCGTTCTCGTCTGAATTTCTCGATTGCAAAGCCATTTTCAATCACTCCTTTGTCATAAGAATCGCCCAACTTATTCCCACGTTCTTTTTTATCTTCTTCAATGTGTCTATACGTTACGTTGTTTTTCGTTACTCTCGTGATTTCAACACCTTTTTCTTTTAGCAAAGTATTAAATTCTTCAAAGTCTACTGCGTTATCCTTTG
>NZ_JXCF01000164.1 GCF_000875895.1 Staphylococcus gallinarum | reverse complement strand
GGTGAAAAAAAGGCGATTTATGCGCACGATATTATTTATACAACGAATGGGCGTCTTGGTTTTGATTATTTAATTGATCATCTTGCTGACGGTCAAGAAGGCAAGTTTTTACCGAAGCTATACTATGGTCTTATTGATGAGATAGACTCTATCGTGTTAGATGCTGCACAAACGCCACTCGTCATTTCTGGGGCGCCACGTCTTCAGTCGAACCTTTTTGACATTACGAAAAATTTTGTTGAGACGTTAGAACCTGAAACACATTTTGAAATAAAGGAAAAAGAGAAAGCGATATGGTTAACGCCAGCAGGTATTGCGGCAGCGAATGCGTATTTTGGTGTCGATAATATGTATGATGTGCCTCACTTCGATTTAGTACGCAATATTAACTTATCCTTGCGTGCACATTATCTATTTGAAGCAAACTTCGATTACTTTATTTATGATGGGGAAGTTGTGTTGATTGATCGTGTCACAGGACGTATGATGCCTGGAACGAAACTACAATCAGGTTTGCATCAGGCGATTGAAGCGAAAGAAGGCGTTGAAATTT
>NZ_JXCF01000163.1 GCF_000875895.1 Staphylococcus gallinarum | reverse complement strand
ACTCCTTTTTATCCAATTTGGCACTCAGCACTTAAAAGGGGGGTCGTAGTAGCCCCCCCCTTTTTTCCAACTAAATTTGATAAATTCTAAACCAAAATACAAAAACAGGGCTAACAGATCCCTTCGTGAAGTTAGCCCTAAAACCTAAACCATTAACTCAATTTATTTTTTATTCCAATTTCCTTTTGGTCTTAAAGTTTGCGTCCTTAACAATCCTAAAAGCTGTCAGTCGGTCGGGTTA
>NZ_JXCF01000162.1 GCF_000875895.1 Staphylococcus gallinarum | reverse complement strand
CCAATAAGTTTTCTCGGCATAAATGTGGGTATAATTAAATTAGATATACTTAAAACATTTCTTTAAAGATTTTGAACGCCATTCTATTTTTAGAGTGGCGTTTTTTATTTATCTACCTCTTCCCCTATCACGTTTTTTCTCTTTCTTTTTCTCTTCATATTTTTCTGGATGTATTTGTCTATCAATTGCCATAAAACCATTTTTTCTTTGAGTATTATCTTGCGTTAAGGCGTTCATCCCT
>NZ_JXCF01000161.1 GCF_000875895.1 Staphylococcus gallinarum | reverse complement strand
GAATATATATCTTGAAGAATAAACCAATATCGTTTAATATCTAGATATACAAAAATTAAGAAAAAAACACCAACTGTTTTTCTTTAAGGTAAGTCGCATTCACAAACTTTGGTCAGGGAGGGAGCGACTTCTTTTTTTGTTTTTTTATTTGCATATTAATATAACACTAACAAAAGGCTTGGTCTATTCAGACTAAGTCTTTTTTTATTAGGCTGAATATTTTTTAGAATATTTATATTGC
>NZ_JXCF01000160.1 GCF_000875895.1 Staphylococcus gallinarum | reverse complement strand
TAGAGAAGATACAAGGGGAATAATAATATATGCTGCTATTACAGCACTTAAATTATACAATGAGCTCCCTTCTAAAAAATTCATTGACTTAATTGGACCGATGAGCCCTACCAATCCAAACCCAGCCGATTCTGCATCATTTTTAATCTGTAGTAAACTTCCAAAAAAGCCTGATATAGCTGCGGTACAAGTTACAGGCAATAATAGAATTGGGTAACGTATCATATTAGGCATCATCATC
>NZ_JXCF01000016.1 GCF_000875895.1 Staphylococcus gallinarum | reverse complement strand
TGAAGATATAGTTGCGACCCAAGATAATACTGGCGTGGAAGCAGATAACCAACAAGTTGTGTCAGAAAAGGTTGATAGCAGTCAACAAAATGATACTGTATCACTTGAACAACTTCAAAGTGAATTACAATCTACAGATAGCTCACAGGATAATAGTAAAGATGAAGATTCTACTTCAACACTAAAAGCACTCAAAGACAGTGCAGTAGCTACTGTACCAAAACAAACACAACAAACAAGTGAACAAACAAATGAACAACCTACTAAAACAGCAAAACAAGGTCAATATAAGAATGATGATCCAATTATTTTAGTGCATGGTTTCAACGGTTTCACAGATGATATAAATCCACCAATCCTTTCACATTATTGGGGTGGAGATAAACTAAACATTAGACAAGATTTACAAGACAATGGTTATGAAACGTATGAAGCAAGTATTGGGGCGTTGAGTAGTAACTATGACAGAGCTGTTGAATTGTATTATTACATTAAAGGTGGAACAGTAGATTACGGTGCTGCTCACGCTGAAAAATATGGACACGAACGTTACGGAAGAACATATGAGGGTGTCTACAAAGATTGGCAACCAGGGCAAAAAGTACATTTGGTAGCGCATAGTATGGGTGGTCAAACAGTTAGACAATTAGAAGAATTACTACGAAATGGCAATCCAGAGGAAATTGCTTATCAGAAAGAGCATGGTGGTGAAATTTCACCACTTTACCAAGGTGGCAATGATAATATGATTACTTCTATTACCACACTTGGTACGCCACATAATGGAACAGTTGCAGCAGATAAATTAGGTAACGAAGCATTTATTAGACAGGTTGTTTATGATTATGTGAAATTTAAAGGTAATACAGATTCACATTCTGATTTTGGTCTAAACCAATGGGGATTAAAACAAAAAGAGGGCGAATCTTATTTAGAGTATGTTAAACGTGTACAAAATAGTAAGATATGGAAAACACAAGACAATGGTTTCTATGACTTAACTACAGAAGGTGCTGCAAAATTAAATGCTAATACTTCTCTCAATCCAAATATTGTCTATAAAACATATACAGGTGAATCTACAAGGCCGACATTATTTGGTCGTCAAAAATCTGATTTAAATATGTTCTTACCATTTACACTTACTGGTAATATCATTGGTAAAACAGCTAATACATCATGGAGAGAAAATGATGGACTTGTATCTGTTGTTTCATCTCAACATCCAAATAATCAAGCATATGTTGATGCTACTGATGAAATTCAAAAAGGTGTTTGGCAAGTAACACCAGTAAGACATGGTTGGGATCACGTTGACTTTGTTGGACAAGATGCTACTGACCCAACTCACGATAACGTGGAATTACAACAATTCTGGCATGGTATCGCCGATGAATTAGTAAGAAGCGAACAATTAGACGCCTAAAATAACAAATATAAATTAAGAAAGAGGGATTAACATGACTGGAGATATTTTCGAATTGTTAGGTTCATTATTTAATGTACTTAAGACATTATTTTCATAACTACAAATGAATTATATTGTTATACTAAACTGTACTAGCAAGTAAAAGCTTAAAGGCAAATATTTATTTTGGTTATCTTCATACCTATAAATTATGAAGATAACCATTTTTAATGTAATACTCTCTTTATTCAAAATTCAATATAATTATTTAGCTCACGATTTTCTATATTAAAAATTTCAAATTTTAAATTCTTATTTCCTCCTAAACAATATAGTCATAGATTCTTCTCTATTTTTATAAGTATTTACTGTGTTATTTTTAAAAGCTCTATTAAATATATCTCTTACAGTGAACAAAGAATGCATCTATATTATAAGAACTAGAATTAGACATATTAAGTCTTTAACATAACAGCTTTATTGGATATTTATGTTTAAATTCTTTAATTGTTTCATATGATAACTTTGATTAGTTCCTTGTTCATCAACTTCTTTTCCTCTGTTTTATGATTCAATCTATAAATAATTCAATTATAGTATTGTGCTTCATTAGACTTTACAATATAATATTGGTCAATACATTAATTTGGAGGTATTAATATTAAATGTTCTTTTTTAAATCTAAAAAAAACATGACAAATGAACCAAAACATCGAGTTAAATTATATAAAGTAGGAAAACACTGGGTGCAAAAAGGTCTAAATGAGTTAAGTATATTAATTGACATGAATTTACCATCAAAAATAGATACTTCAAGAAAGAAAACACTAAAAAAAACAATTGTTTCTATAACAATGGGCGGTATATCATCTATATATACAATAAATAACAACGCGTATGGTGAAGAAAATAATTTACCTATTACATCAGAGCTATCAGTGCATAGCGAAACTCTAGGAAACAATAATTCGACAACTGTCTCTTCAGAACATTTAAATAATAATGGGCTAAAATCAGAATCAACAAGCGAAACAAAGGATAGCGAAGTAAAATCAGAATCAACAAGCGAAACAAAGGGTAGCGAAGTAAAATCAGAATCAACAAGCAAAACAAAGGATAGCGAAGTAAAATCAGAATCAACAAGCGAAACAAAGGATAGCGAAGTAAAATCAGAATCAACAAGCGAAACAAAAGATAGCGAAGCAAAATCAGAATCAACAAGCGAAACAAAGGATAGCGAAGTAAAATCAGAATCAACAAGCGAAACAAAGGATAGCGAAGCAAAATCAGAATCAACAAGCGAAACAAAGGATAGCGAAGTAAAATCAGAATCAACAAGCGAAACAAAGGATAGCGAAGCAAAATCAGAATCAACAAGCGAAACAAAGGGTAGCGAAGCAAAATCAGAATCACCTGATGAAATACAATTGAAAGTGTCTTCTGCGGAAGCAAGTAGTAGTGAAGTAACAGCAATACCTTCTAGTGAAACATCTAATGTGTCTAAAGTGAGAACTAAAAGAGCAATTACATTGTTAGCAGATAACAATAACTTAAGTGGAACTAGTGAATCTATTAATTTTTCAACAAACATTAGTAGAGAAGGCTATCCTGAAAGAATTATGACACTAACAGGTAACTATTCTCCAAGTGATGGAAGAATATATTGGAATTTAAATATAATGAATAAAGAAGGAGGAGGACTATTTAAAAACCAAGGAGGATACTTTTTCTTAACAGTCTCTACTGAAAATAATGGTAAGTTAGGTGAAGCAGTAATGTTAAACACTGATACTACTGCTTTAGGAAACAATAATACTATTAATTATTCAAAATTTAATGGTTCTGATGGTAAAACAGATCCCCAATGGAGAACTAACAATATTGTTTCTATGGGTTCTACATATGATTTTAATTTCTATACCCCATTTAATGGTTCTGTTGAAGATTTAAAGAATTTAGATGGAACAGATATGTTGCTTACAGTGAAATCTTCTACGAATCCTTCAAATTCATATCGTTATCAAAATTCATTTGGAGAAAACAAAGTTCAGTCCAGTTTAAGTGGAACAGGGGGATATGATTTTACAGAATATAATTCAACAAGCACGTCAACTTCAAGAAGTACATCATTGAGTGCTTCGACGTCTAAAAGTACATCAACAAGCACATCAACTAGTACATCATTGAGTACATCAACATCAAGAAGTACATCATTAAGTACATCAACAAGTAACTCATTAAGTGCATCAACAAGCACGTCAACTAGTAACTCATTAAGTACATCAGTATCTGACTCAGAAAGTACGTCATTAAGTACGTCAGTATCAGATTCAGAAAGTGCGTCAACATCATTAAGCACTTCAGTAAGTGATTCAGAAAGTGCATCAACATCATTGAGTACATCAGTGTCTGATTCAGAAAGTGCATCAACATCAGTGAGCACGTCAGTAAGTGATTCAGAAAGTGCGTCAACATCACTAAGTACTTCAGTGTCTGACTCAGAAAGTACAAGCACATCATTAAGCACTTCAGTATCTGATTCAGAAAGTGCATCAACATCATTGAGCACATCAGTGAGCGATTCAGAATCAGCAAGCACATCATTAAGCACATCAGTAAGTGATTCAGAAAGTGCATCAACATCACTAAGTACATCAGTATCTGACTCAGAAAGTGCAAGCACATCATTGAGCACATCAGTGTCTGATTCAGAAAGTGCGTCAACATCATTAAGTACATCAGTGTCTGATTCAGAAAGTGCATCAACGTCGTTGAGCACATCAGTGAGCGATTCAGAATCAGCAAGTACATCATTAAGTACTTCAGTATCAGGATCAGAAAGTGCATCAACATCATTGAGCACATCAGTGTCTGATTCAGAAAGTGCGTCAACATCATTGAGCACATCAGTGTCTGATTCAGAAAGTGCGTCAACATCATTAAGTACTTCAGTGTCTGACTCAGAAAGCGCAAGCACATCATTGAGTACATCAGTATCTGATTCAGAAAGTGCGTCAACGTCGTTGAGCACGTCAGTATCTGACTCAGAAAGTACGTCATTAAGTACGTCAGTATCAGATTCAGAAAGTGCGTCAACATCATTAAGCACTTCAGTAAGTGATTCAGAATCAGCAAGCACATCATTAAGTACTTCAGTGTCTGACTCAGAAAGTGCGTCAACATCATTAAGCACTTCAGTAAGTGATTCAGAATCAGCAAGTACGTCATTAAGCACGTCAGTATCAGATTCAGAAAGTGCGTCAACATCATTGAGCACATCAGTGAGTGATTCAGAATCAGCAAGCACATCATTAAGTATTTCAGTATCTGACTCAGAAAGTGCATCAACATCATTGAGCACATCAGTATCTGACTCAGAAAGCGCGTCAACATCATTGAGTACATCAGTGTCTGATTCAGAAAGTGCATCAACATCATTGAGCACATCAGTGAGCGATTCAGAATCAGCAAGTACATCATTAAGTACTTCAGTAAGTGACTCAGAGTCAGCAAGTACGTCATTAAGTACATCAGTAAGTGACTCAGAAAGTGCAAGTACGTCATTAAGTACTTCAGTAAGTGATTCAGAAAGTGCGTCAACATCAGTGAGCACGTCAGTATCTGACTCAGAAAGCGCAAGCACATCATTGAGCACTTCAGTAAGTGATTCAGAATCAGCAAGTACGTCACTAAGTACTTCAGTAAGTGATTCAGAGTCAGCAAGTACATCATTAAGCACTTCAGTATCTGATTCAGAAAGTGCAAGTACATCACTAAGTACATCAGTATCTGATTCAGAAAGCGCAAGCACATCATTGAGCACTTCAGTAAGTGATTCAGAATCAGCAAGTACATCACTAAGTACATCAGTATCTGACTCAGAAAGTGCGTCAACATCATTGAGCACATCAGTGTCTGATTCAGAAAGTGCAAGCACATCATTGAGTACATCAGTGTCTGATTCAGAAAGTGCATCAACATCATTGAGCACATCAGTGTCTGACTCAGAAAGTGCAAGCACATCATTGAGTACATCAGTAAGTAATTCAGAATCAGCAAGTACGTCACTAAGTACATCAGTATCTGACTCAGAAAGTGCGTCAACATCATTGAGCACATCAGTGAGTGATTCAGAATCAGCAAGTACGTCACTAAGTACATCAGTGTCTGATTCAGAAAGTGCATCAACATCATTGAGCACATCAGTGAGTGATTCAGAATCAGCAAGTACATCATTAAGTACTTCAGTAAGTGAT
>NZ_JXCF01000159.1 GCF_000875895.1 Staphylococcus gallinarum | reverse complement strand
TTAAGTCTGGTAAAGCGTTGAATGAGCTTAAAAATGAAAATAGTAAGCTTAGAGAAGAAAACAAGGATATGTCTGAAACTTTAGCAAGAGCAAATGAGTTTATAAAAGACCTCAAAAAACTCCTTGATAATGCGCTTGATGTTATTAAAGTTATTAGAGAGATTTTTGAGAAGTTAGAGCAAGTTCTTGGTAGAAATAAATACCAGCATTTGATGAATGATGTAAGTAGAGATAATGGTCG
>NZ_JXCF01000158.1 GCF_000875895.1 Staphylococcus gallinarum | reverse complement strand
TATCAATTTCATCAGCTGATACATCATTGGTTGTACTAACAAAAAACACTACACCTAATAAGACACTTGCAGCACCAAAATGATATTTTTTAATAGAAAAACGTTGCTTTTGATTTTTAAACGCACTCAATTATATTACCTCCTGAAAACAATTATTATACAAACATAATTTATTACAATATACCTCGTTTGTCACTAACAAAAACGATATTCTTTCGCACTAAAAAAGCAATTGTTTAAAAAAACATTCAAATTACAGTAAAATTTTCACAAACTATAAAAATGGTGTAAGGTACCATTAACTAAATAATTACCACTATGATGGTGTCATAGAGAGAGTTAAGGCAATGTCAAAACTAAGAGTATGGACTTTTATTTAAAATAAAATTATGAAAATGATTAGCTTTAATGAGTTTACCTTGATGCATATCAATAGAACGGTACCTAATTGGATGATTAAATATTACAGTGAACTAGACGATGTCGATATGTGGGTATATTTTGAATCGTATAATACACT
>NZ_JXCF01000157.1 GCF_000875895.1 Staphylococcus gallinarum | reverse complement strand
AGTAAGTGAAAGTGCATCAGCGAGCATGAGCACATCAACATCAATGAGTATGAGTGACTCAGCGAGCATGAGTGATTCAACATCAGTGAGCGAAAGCGACTCAGCGAGCATGAGCACATCAACATCAATGAGTATGAGTGACTCAGCGTCAATGAGCACATCAACATCAGTAAGTATGAGTGACTCAGTATCAATGAGCGAAAGCGACTCAGCAAGCATGAGTGCTTCAACTTCAATGAGTGAAAGTGCATCAGCGTCAATGAGTACTTCAACTTCAGTAAGTATGAGTGAGTCAATGTCAATGAGCACATCAACTTCAATGAGCGAAAGTGCCTCAACATCAATGAGTACATCAGCTTCAGCAAGCATGAGTACATCGACATCAATGCACACAAGTGAGTCTATGTCACAAAGTTCAGCGTCTCATAGCACATCTATGTCAGAAAATGGCAAAGAACAGCTTCCAGAAACTGGTCAATCATCAGAGAACAGTTACGGATTGATGGGTGGCGTTGCAGCATTACTTGGTGGAATGGGCTTACTTAGAAAGTCTAAAAAAGAGAAACAACAAGAACAGTCTGAGCAATAATAAATAGAACAACATGTGTTAAAGAGGCAACATACCGTACAAGTTTGAGCGCTAAAAGCAGTTCAAATATTGTGGTGCTTGCCTCTTTGGCACCATGTTTTTAAAAGAGGTTTAACGTGAAGAACAACTTATTACATCGCATATTACATCAGTACGAATACAAAATTATATATAAGCGCCTAGCATTTACATTCATCATTTTATTTATATACATATTAGGCAGTCGCATTCCGATTTTGAGTAATTCAAAAGGGTTGACTGACACACATGATTTCTATCAACTTGCGGTATCAAACGTAGGTGGAGATATTCTGACATTGAATATTTTCTCATTAGGACTTGGTCCATGGTTAACTGCGATGATCGTCCTAATGTTTCTACGTTATAGAAATCTTGAGAAGATGATGCAGATGACACGTAGGGAAAAGCATTACCAGGAGAAATTGTTGGCATTGGCATTTAGTTTGGTTCAAGGTTTTTTCGTTGTTTCTCAACATGTAGACATTGAAAAAACAAAAAGTTCAACAATCGCATTATTGTTACTCATTCTTATAGCAGGGACGATGTTACTTATTTGGCTAGCAGATCAAAATGTGCGCTATGGTATTGCAGGAGCGATGCCAATCGTATTGCTCAGCATTATACGTTCTACAGTTCGCCAACACGCAACGAATATTGACATCGACTATATTGCATTGATTTGCATGATTGTTTTAATCGTACTCGTCATGTTGATTT
>NZ_JXCF01000156.1 GCF_000875895.1 Staphylococcus gallinarum | reverse complement strand
ATCTAAAAAAATATATCTCTCAATATCAAAATCATTTAAATGAATAATATCTTCACTGTTATATTTATGTTTGTTTTTTCTAATAGCATCTTTACTTTCGTGTGTTAAATATTTATAAACCCTCTCGACACCATCTACAATTTCTATATGTGATAAGGCTTTATCTCCTAAAGCACGTTTTATTTTATTTCTCACACTTTCCTTTGTGACTGGATTTTTAGCGATATACAAAACGTGATAG
>NZ_JXCF01000155.1 GCF_000875895.1 Staphylococcus gallinarum | reverse complement strand
CAATTGTCTGACGGGAAAGTCCGTGTGAATCCACAGTACCAGACGCACTTTGTAGAATCGTATTACCCATCTATGGAGGCAGTTATTAAGGAGTATTTAATACATTATCGCGATCAAGAGATGGCACAACCAGACGCCATTGTGATTGCGGCTGATGTTTGTCACAACGCGATGCTTGCTGATATTTTTTCAGCCAATAAACGTTGTTATTCTGTATTTCAACAGCGCCTTCAAGCATCAGATGCACAGTTTGAAACGTTGGACCGTGAAGCGAGTTGGTTAGTTGATACGTTAGAGAATGAGCAACGCTTGATCACATATCGCGCGACGAAGCAATTGTCGAATCGCCTGATGCGTATTACACCTTTCGATGCACAAATGTTGCCGAATATCAGTAGTCAGTTACATGAAACATATATCGGAT
>NZ_JXCF01000154.1 GCF_000875895.1 Staphylococcus gallinarum | reverse complement strand
TATGCCCGTTGTATTTGTTCCAGATTTAACTTTTGAAACTCTAACAATGGAATAAGACATATAAAAATCACTCCTAAGCACAAAGGTTTCATGTGTATTTAATAGTTTAAGTCTAACACATTAGACTTATTTTACAATAAGTCGTTAATACGTGTGCTCTGCGAGGCTTAAACCTGTTTTTGCTAACGCAAAAAATGAGTGGCAAAATGCTAGCCACTCATAGTTCTAAACCAAAATATAA
>NZ_JXCF01000153.1 GCF_000875895.1 Staphylococcus gallinarum | reverse complement strand
ATTTGTTTAATTTTTTCATAGTCACTTTTAACATTCAAAGAGATATCCCAAAAAGCTTCAGCTTCTTTTTTGTTAATTATTAAATAGTCTATTCTTTTTAAATTCTTCGGGATGTTTTTCCCCTTCTCTATAGATGCTGGGATAACAGCTATAGGAACATTGCTACTCTTACATAACTGAATTAAATATTGAATACTATTCTCAGGAATATTAGAGTCTACAATCACACAATCTGCACATT
>NZ_JXCF01000152.1 GCF_000875895.1 Staphylococcus gallinarum | reverse complement strand
ATTGTTTTTTCACTCCCAAAATCTAAATTCACGCTGCCAAAATTCAATCTGCTTTTGCAATTGTTTTTCATTCTCTTTTAAAGTCAATTTCATTAAGTCCGTTAAATCAATTTCTGAAATTCTTTTTAACATTTCTCTGTATTTATTTTTTGTACGTCTTTCTAATTTACCCCATGTACTTTCTTCATGAATTAGCATATAAATCATTGCTTGGTCTTTTACTTTTTCTAAACTAGACCAA
>NZ_JXCF01000151.1 GCF_000875895.1 Staphylococcus gallinarum | reverse complement strand
TGCCTGGCAACGTCCTACTCTTGCGGAACGTAAGTCCGACTACCATCGGCGCTAAGGAGCTTAACTTCTGTGTTCGGCATGGGAACAGGTGTGACCTCCTTGCCATTGTCACCAGACAATGAAATGTATTAAATTATACATTCAAAACTAGATAGTAAGTAAAATATAATTACCAATCAAAACGGTTTATAAAATTGATTAAGTCTTCGATCGATTAGTATTCGTCAGCTCCACGTATCGCTACGCTTCCACCTCGAACCTATTAACCTCATCATCTTTGAGGGATCTTATAACCGAAGTTGGGAAATCTCATCTTGAGGGGGGCTTCATGCTTAGATGCTTTCAGCACTTATCCCGTCCATACATAGCTACCCAGCGATGCCGTTGGCACGACAACTGGTACACCAGAGGTATGTCCATCCCGGTCCTCTCGTACTAAGGACAGCTCCTCTCAAATTTCCTACGCCCACGACGGATAGGGACCGAACTGTCTCACGACGTTCTGAACCCAGCTCGCGTACCGCTTTAATGGGCGAACAGCCCAACCCTTGGGACCGACTACAGCCCCAGGATGCGATGAGCCGACATCGAGGTGCCAAACCTCCCCGTCGATGTGAACTCTTGGGGGAGATAAGCCTGTTATCCCCGGGGTAGCTTTTATCCGTTGAGCGATGGCCCTTCCATGCGGAACCACCGGATCACTAAGTCCGTCTTTCGACCCTGCTCGACTTGTAGGTCTCGCAGTCAAGCTTCCTTATGCCTTTACACTCTATGAATGATTTCCAACCATTCTGAGGAAACCTTTGAGCGCCTCCGTTACTCTTTAGGAGGCGACCGCCCCAGTCAAACTGCCCATCTGACACTGTCTCCCACCATGATAAATGGTGCGGGTTAGAAATCCAACACAGCGAGGGTAGTATCCCACCAACGCCTCCACGTAAGCTAGCGCTCACGTATCAACGGCTCCTACCTATCCTGTACAAGCTGTGACGAATTTCAATATCAGACTACAGTAAAGCTCCACGGGGTCTTTCCGTCCTGTCGCGGGTAACCTGCATCTTCACAGGTACTATGATTTCACCGAGTCTCTCGTTGAGACAGTGCCCAAATCGTTACGCCTTTCGTGCGGGTCGGAACTTACCCGACAAGGAATTTCGCTACCTTAGGACCGTTATAGTTACGGCCGCCGTTTACTGGGGCTTCGATTCGTAGCTTCGCAGAAGCTAACCACTCCTCTTAACCTTCCAGCACCGGGCAGGCGTCAGCCCCTATACATCACCTTACGGTTTAGCAGAGACCTGTGTTTTTGATAAACAGTCGCTTGGGCCTATTCACTGCGGCTCTCCTGGGCGTTAACCCTAAAGAGCACCCCTTCTCCCGAAGTTACGGGGTCATTTTGCCGAGTTCCTTAACGAGAGTTCGCTCGCTCACCTTAGAATTCTCATCTTGACTACCTGTGTCGGTTTGCGGTACGGGCACCACACTTCTAGCTAGAGGCTTTTCTTGGCAGTGTGAAATCAACGACTCGAGGAAACAATTTCCTCTCCCCATCACAACTTGACCTTAAGAGTACCGGATTTGCCTAATACTCAGTCTCATTGCTTGGACGTGCACTCCAACAGCACGCTTCGCCTATCCTACTGCGTCCCCCCATCGCTTAAAACGAATTATGGTGGTACAGGAATATCAACCTGTTATCCATCGCCTACGCCTGTCGGCCTCAGCTTAGGACCCGACTAACCCA
>NZ_JXCF01000150.1 GCF_000875895.1 Staphylococcus gallinarum | reverse complement strand
GAAGTACTTAATGATGTACTTGCTGATTCTGAATCACTCACTGATGTGCTCAATGATGTTGATGCACTTTCTGAATCAGACACTGATGTACTTAGTGACGTACTTGCTGACTCTGAGTCAGATACTGAAGTACTTAATGATGTGCTTGCACTTTCTGAGTCACTTACTGACGTACTCAATGATGTTGACGCACTTTCTGAATCACTCACTGATGTGCTCAACGACGTTGATGCACTCTCTGAATCAGAT
>NZ_JXCF01000015.1 GCF_000875895.1 Staphylococcus gallinarum | reverse complement strand
CCTCTTTTAAAATATTAATTCTTTTTAATAACCCTATATACAGTAGAACGACTTACACCTGTTTTTTTAGCAATCTCTTCACCCGTGAGTTTTTGTTCATCATATAAGAATTTAATCTCTCTCTTCTTATGATCTGGTAATGAAGGTCGTCCACCTTTTCGCCCTCTTGCTCTTGCAGCTTCCAATCCTTTTTTAGTTCGTTCACTTAACAAGTTAGCTTCAAGCTCTGCAAATGCACTCATCATCGTGAAAAACATTTTCCCCATTGCGTCATTAGTTGATATATTCATATCAATAATTTGTAAGTTTATATTATTATCATCTAACCATTGTGATAACTCTATAAGTTGTTTAGTCGTTCTTCCTAACCGGTCTAACTTATAAATAACTAATGTATCACCGTCACGCAAGTAATCTAAACATTTATCTAATTCTGTTTGTTTTTTCTTACGTCCACTAACTTTTTCACTAAAGATACGTTCACAACTGTATTTTTCTAAAGCGTCTATTTGTGAATCTAAACTTTGATCTCGTGTTGAAACACGTGCATAAACAATTTTAGCCATTTGAATACCACCTCTTTTAATCGGTTTATGGGTACTTAATAATGAAATCTAGTTCTCGATGCAAATAAACGTGTCTCTCATCGTCTGAAAACTCATATTTTTTGATATTTATAATACATTGATTATAACACTGGTTTAGAAACTAAAATATATAAGAAAATCCTCCCACTTTTATAGTGAGAGGATTTGTATCAAAAACGTTTGTTTTTTGTTCGTTTGATAACTCATATATTAAAATAAAATTTTTAAAATTTTATTTTAAATTTCTATTTGTCGTATTGAAAAATTTATTTAGGTAGTATATTTAAAACATTATTGATTGTTTCAGAATCATAAGATATTAGACCAATGTTTCTATGATAATTTTTCAAACTTTTTAAGGAAAGGTTTATACTTTCGACTCTAGTTGTTAAAGAATCCAGAATAATTGTAATTCCTAGTCCTGTTTTAACGCTAGCTAATATTGATTCTAAATTTTCTATAAAAATAGTTTTCCTCCTATAGAACTACAGCCATAAGCCGTAGCATGATAATCACAATCACTTTTGTAAAAGTTTGTAAAAGCCTTTGGGTGTTTCTTAGACCAATATCTATGATCTGATGTAAATGATAGTACTAGTGTGGCTCGTGCGCACTATTTAGCAGAAAATTATATTGATAAAAATTGTGAGGATAAAGTTGCCGAAATATACAAATTTGAAATTCAAAGAAAATATGAAAATGGAGAACTTGCGCTTAACTGCGGATATTGTTATGAACTTGATAGTTTAATATGGCATTATGAACGAGAAATGCAAGATTATGATAATTCTAGAAAATATTTGAATATTTTCTATTACCTTGGCTTCAAAAAGTTCCTAGGAGAGTTAATGAACAAAAAATACACTTATTATAACGATAGAGGAAATTTAGAATTAAATGAAATACAAAATGACTTGAAAAGCATAATAGACTCATTTCGTCCTCGTATATATGAGAGATTAATACTTATTGATAATTTATCAAATGAAGATATATTTGAGTTGTTTAAAAGGACACACACATATAATGATTTAGATTACGAATTGATTAATTATATAGTCGTTATAGTTAAAAAAGAGAATGACACAAATGCTATATTGGAACTAGTAGAAATGTTGAAGAATGGTTATACAATTGATAAAGAAGAATTTGAAGATGATTACTATTCAAATTTCGTAACTACTAATATTGCTACTTTAAAAGAACTAGATTCACAAATAAAAGTTGAGGTTGATATTAGAAATGGAAATATCAATTTCTTTTTAGATGATGATAGACTTGAAACATTAATAAATAGAAGTGAAAATAAAAAAGGCGGCGCCTAGTTATGATATGCTCCCTCCAAAGTAGACACTTAAAAAAAGAAAAACTTTGGAGGGGGTATGTCAAAAAAAAA
>NZ_JXCF01000149.1 GCF_000875895.1 Staphylococcus gallinarum | reverse complement strand
CTCCCCAAAGCATATCGTCGTTAGTAACGTCCTTCATCGGCTTCTAGTGCCAAGGCATCCACCGTGCGCCCTTAATAACTTAATCTTTTTGTTTTCCAATACAACGTCGTTGTTTGAAAATCCAAAATGTTATTAATCTGTGAGTGTTCTTTCGAACACTAGCGATTATTTCTTTTTGAATTCAAGCTTTTTTAAAACTCTAATTCACTCGGTTTTGCTTGGTAAAATCTATATATTTTACTTACTTATCTAGTTTTCAATGTACAATCAAAAAAATGGTGGGCCTAAGTGGACTCGAACCACCGACCTCACGCTTATCAGGCGTGCGCTCTAACCAGCTGAGCTATAGGCCCATTTTTTTTGAATACTCTAATGAGCATTCAAAACTGAATACAATATGTCAATGTTATTCCTCTTATCATCTTCTAAAAAAGATGTTCCGAATATATCCTTAGAAAGGAGGTGATCCAGCCGCACCTTCCGATACGGCTACCTTGTTACGACTTCACCCCAATCATTTGTCCCACCTTCGACGGCTAGCTCCATAAATG
>NZ_JXCF01000148.1 GCF_000875895.1 Staphylococcus gallinarum | reverse complement strand
AAATTATTCTTTCACCTCATATAAATTCCCCAAATTTTTAAATAGACACTTCATAAAAAAATCCTCCTAAATTAGAATAGTTTAAATATATCATTTTTGTTCAGTAATATTAATATGTACACTATTTCCAAAATTTAAATTCATGTTGCCAAAAATCGATTTGTTTTTGCAATTGTTTTTCGTTCGCTTTTAAAGTCGATTTCATTAAGTCCGTTAAATCGACTGGCGAAATTTCTTTTAT
>NZ_JXCF01000147.1 GCF_000875895.1 Staphylococcus gallinarum | reverse complement strand
CTTTGATAATCAAACGCCAGAAGATACAAAGCAGTTTTTTGAATATGCTAAAGAGTTTTTAGAACAAGAATACGGTAAAGATAATTTATTATATGCAACAGTTCACATGGACGAAAAAACACCACATATGCATTATGGTGTTGTCCCTATCACTGATGACGGTAGATTAAGTGCAAAAGAAGTTGTAGGGAATAAAAAGGCGTTAACAGCGTTTCAAGATAGATTTAACGAATATGTTAAT
>NZ_JXCF01000146.1 GCF_000875895.1 Staphylococcus gallinarum | reverse complement strand
CCAATAAGTTTTCTCGGCATAAATGTGGGTATAATTAAATTAGATATACTTAAAACATTTCTTTAAAGATTTTGAACGCCATTCTATTTTTAGAGTGGCGTTTTTTATTTATCTACCTCTACCCCTATCACGTTTTTTCTCTTTCTTTTTCTCTTCATATTTTTCTGGATGTATTTGTCTATCAATTGCCATAAAACCATTTTTTCTTTGAGTATTATCTTGCGTTAAGGCGTTCATCCCT
>NZ_JXCF01000145.1 GCF_000875895.1 Staphylococcus gallinarum | reverse complement strand
TTTAGTAACTCAAGAAATTGTTCCAGATGACTCAAATTATTGGTTAAAAAAACCAACAGAACGAGAATTTTATGATTGCTGTAATGAGTTTTGGAGTGTCTCAACGTATGTAGCAAAGGGTGTTTTTAGAAGAGAAATATTATTTGCTTTAGATCATTTCAATAATATTTTACGTCCTGAATTATTAAGAATGATTTCTTGGTATATTGGCTTTAATAGGGGTTTTGATTTTAGTTTAGGA
>NZ_JXCF01000144.1 GCF_000875895.1 Staphylococcus gallinarum | reverse complement strand
GTTTTTTTATTTGCATATTAATATAACACTAACAAAAGGCTTGGTCTATTCAGACTAAGTCTTTTTTTATTAGGCTGAATATTTTTTAGAATATTTATATTGCTGATAAGTGTTATAAAGTATTAACGCCTGCACTACTACTTGAGCAATTGATATTGCTAAATTAATCTTTTTCTTCTTACTCATTTTCTTCAACCCCCTTTGTTGCTTTATTCCAATTGCTTTATTTACATTGAGCCTC
>NZ_JXCF01000143.1 GCF_000875895.1 Staphylococcus gallinarum | reverse complement strand
GATAAAAATAATATATACATAGCAGTAGTATTTTTGAACTTTAAAGCCTCAGCTTTTAATAAACTCATACTATCTACCCCCTTTTGTTATATTAAAGAATATTTCTTCAAGATTTTCATCAGTTTTATTTTTTTCTTGATATTCTAACTTACCATTATGAATAATTCCTATATGATCAGCTAATTGCTGTATTTCAGAAAGGATGTGACTTGAAATAATAACACTGGTATTTGCCTTTGTTAAGTTTTTTAATAAGTCTCTTAATTCTTGAATGCCATAAGGATCTAGCCCATTAGATGGTTCATCTAAAACTAACAACTTCGGTTTCTTTATTAGTGCCATAGCTATACCTAAACGTTGTTTCATCCCTAAAGAAAAATTTTTCACCTTTTTTTTAGGATCAACATCTAAGTTAACAAGATCAAGAACTTTAGGTATTTCACTGAAGTCGATATTTTCATTCAATGCTACAACTTTTAAGTTGTCTTGTGCGCTCAAATGATTATATGTTGGAGGAGATTCTATTAAAGAACCAATATTGGTTAATTCTTGTCTGGTTAAGGG
>NZ_JXCF01000142.1 GCF_000875895.1 Staphylococcus gallinarum | reverse complement strand
CCAAAAATTAAGCCATATACAACAAAAAAGCAATGAGTTGATAGAACAATACCAAAAATCATTAGAAACGCTTAAAAAGCCTTTAAACGTCAAATATGAACATGAAACTGAAAAAGTAGGTGGTTTGTTCAACAAAGAAATACAAGAAACAGGGAATGTTGTAATAAGCCAAGAAGAATTTAATAACTTTCAGAAACAAATACAAGCAGCACAAACGATTACAGAAGATTATGAGCGTATT
>NZ_JXCF01000141.1 GCF_000875895.1 Staphylococcus gallinarum | reverse complement strand
GGTTTGTTCAACAAAGAAATACAAGAAACAGGGAATGTTGTAATAAGCCAAGAAGAATTTAATAACTTTCAGAAACAAATACAAGCAGCACAAACGATTACAGAAGATTATGAGCGTATTAAGTCTGGTAAAGCGTTGAATGAGCTTAAAAATAAAAATAAGAAACTTAGACAAGAAAATAATAAGTTTGCAGAGGGATATAAAGAATTAAGAGATATTTGTGATAAACAACGTGAATATCTTAAATACGCTAATACCCTTATTGAAGCAATTAAAGAAATTTTTAGAAGATGGGAAGAAGTGCTGGGAAGAGAAAAATATTTGAAAGGGATGAACGCCTTAACGCAAGATAATACTCAAAGAAAAAATGGTTTTATGGCAATTGATAGACAAATACATCCAGAAAAATATGAAGAGAAAAAGAAAGAGAAAAAACGTGATAGGGG
>NZ_JXCF01000140.1 GCF_000875895.1 Staphylococcus gallinarum | reverse complement strand
GAAAAAACAATGAGGACTGAAAAAGAAATTTTAAATTTAGTTTCTGAATTTGCTTATCAACGAAGCAATGTAAAAATTATTGCTCTCGAGGGTTCAAGAACTAATGAAAATATAAAAAAAGATAAGTTTCAAGATTATGATTTTGCTTTTTTCGTATCAGATATTGAGTATTTCACACATGAAGAAAGTTGGTTAAGTTTATTTGGAGAATTATTGTTTATACAGAAACCAGAAGATATGGAATTATTCCC
>NZ_JXCF01000014.1 GCF_000875895.1 Staphylococcus gallinarum | reverse complement strand
CCCCGCCAATTGTGGCAAAGACAGAAACAACATCAATAATTGTCCCTAAGGGGCCATCAACTTTATTTCCGAAAATTGGACGTAATGTTTTTGAAATTAATGCAGGTTCATTTTTTCTAAATTGGAAGTAAGCTAACGCTAACGCTACAACACCATATACTGCCCATGCATGGAAGCCCCATTGCATAAATGCCCCTCTTAAAGCTTCTTTATAGGCAGTTGCTGATTGAGGATCACCAGATGGTGGAGATACAAAGTGGCTGATTGGTTCAGCTGCTCCCCAGAACACTAAACCAATTCCCATACCAGCACTAAATAACATCGCAAACCATGAAATTGTATTAAATTCTGGTTTATCTTCTGGTTTACCCAATTTTAATTTTCCGATTGGACTAAATATCAAGAAGACACAGAAGAATATCATTAACGCAACAATAACCATATAATACCAACCAAAGTATTCAGTAATCCAACCAGTAATATTTGTCCCTATTTCATTAAACTGAGTTGGAAATATTGCACCTAACAATACGACGATTGCGGTAATAATAATACTATAGGTAAAAACAAAAGAGAGTTTTTTCCCATTAGCATTATTTTGTTTATTTTCCAAAATGAAAACCTCCTATTTTAAGTATTACAATATAAAAAGTAGTGAATTGCTTTGTATAATATACAAATTATTATAAATTAAATTGGAGTGAAATCCTAGGTATCTTATGAAGAATAGGATATTAATTACGGTTCTGTTGCAAAGTGTGACTAATTTCATAGCACGGCGAAAATCCGTAGATCTGAAGAGACCTACGTTTCTTTTTATATAGCTCATGAATACATTCAATACCTTTGAGTGTATTCTTTGCTGTATTGACGCTTTGATATCTTGTCTTTCTTACTTTAATATGACGGTGGTCTTGCTCAATGAGGTTATTAAGCTATTTAGATGTACAATGACAGTCTGTATTGAGTTTAAAATTTTTAATTAATTTAGATATGGTCACCTTCGTTGAGGGTGCCTGATCTGTAATTATCATTTTGGGTTACCGAATTGTTTAATCAGACGCTTAATAAATGCATATGCTGATTGATTGTCTCTTTTCTTACGCAACCAAATATCTAATGTGTGACCATCTGCATCAATAGCACGATATAAATAACACCATTTTCCTTTTATTTTGATATATGTCTCATCAACACGCCATTTATAATAAGCTTTTTTATGCTTTTTCTTCCAAATTTGATACAAAATAGGAGCGTATTCTTGAACCCAACGATAGACTGTTGAATGATGAACATTAATACCACGTTCTCTTAATATTTCAGCTATATCGCAGTAACTAAGTGCATATCTTAAGTAGTAGCCAACGGCTACAGTTATGACATCTTTATAAATTGGATGATAAAATTGGCGAAGAAATTGAAGCTGTTACAGGTATTGAACGAGTCAAAACAAACGATATAGTTCTTGAAGGTGGTTCAATTGAGTTAGATAGTGATCGTACGATGATTGCAACAGAAAGTGCGATTCTTAATAACAATCGTAATCCTAAAATATCAAACCATGAGTTTGAGTCTTTAATTAATCAATATATGCCTATCGATCATTTTATTTGGTTAAAAGGTCGAAAGAATTGGGATATTACTGATTTTCATATTGATGGATTTGTAAAATTTTTAGATAACAAAACGATAGTTACAATGAAACCTGATGATTTATATGATTGGGGATTGACTGATAAAGATATAGATATATTGATGAGTGCTAAAAATAGAAAAGGTGAGCGATATAATTTTGAATACTTACCATTAACATCTAAGAATGTTAAATTAAATAGTGGGAAAAATTTGAAATATAAAGGTTCATATATCAATTATTATGTAACAAATGAGAAAGTACTTGTACCAAATTATCATGATAAGAATGATAAAGTTGCAAATGAATTCATACAAAAGTTATACCCAAATAAAAAAGTTATTGGCATCGATGTAAGAGAACTATATAAAAATGGTGGTATGATACATTGTGTAACACAACAGGAACCGAAATAATTTAAACGTTCATGAATTGAAAGTAAAAATAAACGTGATATGGCCTCGAACAATTTAACTTGTCCGAGGTCTTTATTTTAAAATTCACTATGGTTACTTTATTTTAGTAGATAAATTAATGTTGAAGTTATATAATTAATGATTTTGTTGCAAGGCCATAAATAGTATAGATTATTATCTTTTAATATGCAGGAATTCTCTTAACTCGCCAGTATATAACTAATTTCGTGGCATGGCGAAAATCTGTAGACCTGAAGCGGCCTAAGTCTTTTATATGCAATTCATAAATAAATTCAATGCGATTAATTATGTTTTTGCTGTGTTGATACTTCGATATTTCGTCCTTAGTTGCTGTAAAATAGGTTCATATTCTTGAACCCATCGATAAATTGTTGGATGATGAATATTAACAACATATTTCAGATAGTATAAAAATATAAATATAGAATTGGCTTTAAATATTTTTTAAAATACAAAAGTGGTGAAAGAAAAGCCAAAAGCACGTTGGTTACTTCTTACACTATCAACACGAAATGCGATAGACGGTGAGCATTTAGAACAAAGTTTAAGACATATATCTAAGGCTTTTAATAAATTAAAAATGTATGCAAAAGTTAAAAAATTTAATTGGATTCTTACGTCCAACTGAAGTAACAGTTAATAAAAATGACGGTAGTTACAATCAACATATGCACGTTTTATTGTGTGTTGAAACAGCTATTTTAAGAATAAAACTAATTATATAACTCGAGAAGAATGGGTTAACTTATGGCAAAAAGCATTACAAGTTGATTATTGACCTGTGGCAAATATTAAAGCAATCAAACCGAATCAAAAAGGTAATAAAGATATTCAAGTAACTATCAAAGAGACCTCAAAATATTTGGTTAAGCATCTGATTTTTAACTGATGATTATGCGGAAACCAAGAAATTGTGAATGATTTGGAAAAGGTTTATACCGAAAATATATATTGAGTTATGATATATTGCTATTTTGACAACTTTAGTTTTAATAGTTTTTATTAAATCTGGGATTGTACAGAAGTACATTGAACAGACAAAAAAAACTAAAAGGCGAAAGTTGTCATTAGAGAATAAGGCAAAAAAGACCACTAGACATTTTGATAGGTAGCTTGTGGAAAAATAAAATAGTATTTTTTAATTAAACTATTTTATTTGTAGAGGATTGCCTTACTTATTTTTAGCAAGCTAATACTCAAAAAATAGTTTTTCACTCTCGATTGGCGTCGAGGGTGTTTTTTATTTACATATACATAATGACATTATAATGATATTGATTTCAATAAATATAATTATAATGGACGGTGTGGAAAGGGGAGGTATTTAGTATATAGATTTAAAAAGTTTTTACTGAGTTATGAAGAATATAATTTTTCAGAAAGAGCTGTTGTAGGTGCTTTGCATACATTAACTGAAATGCTAGAGAATGTTTATAAAATAAAAACTAGAAATGGGGTTTTCTTTTTTATTCGGAAAAAACAGATTAAGTTTTACATTGAGTGTTTTTGCCTTTGTGTTAGGTTTTTCAACTAATAAAAACAACAGTAAGATTAATTGATAAGTTTTTGTTATAGAACTTTTAAATGTTTGTCTCGATATAGATTTTTTATCAAAAAACCAATGAGTTAAAGTACTAATCTTCAAAGGTCATGATAAGAGTAGTACTTATTTTTAATCCATTTAAAAAGCTGATGAAAAGATATAGTGGGTTGATAATGTAACTTATTATATGACTCTCTAATAAAATAATCGTAATATGCTTTTTTGACTTTACTTAATTGAATCAGTTACATATTTTTCTAGTGCTAAGAAATCTACACACATCGATACAATAAATGGTACTTTTTTAATCACAGCATTACTATATACTTTTTGAGCTTTATTCAAGATTCTTTGATTTTCTTGTCTAATGAAAATTAATTGGCTAACTAACAATTTATAATATTCTTGATCATGTTCTTTTATATACTTCATGTCTACTTTAGAAAGATACTTATCAGGTACAGGTATCATATTTAAAAACAATAGGTACCCTAATTTATTTTGGATATTGTTGACTTCAAAAAGTTTTATTGAGAGTTGATTATTAACTTTTTTATTGTCTTTAGGAGAGCTTAAGGGAACAAAATAATTAAGGTTATTAATAGATAATACGACTCCTAAATAAGGACGAGTGGATTTATTGAATAGAACTTTTTCGTCTATATTTCTTAACTTATTAATATAATCTTCATCTACATTATATAATTTCATAATATCTCCTATATAATAAAAATAAAAGCGACCAATTGGTCGCTTTTCAATGTCTACTTATGGCAAGACCTCTCCATTTTTTCAATTCCAACTTTTAGCATGGACTCTCTATTTTTTCAATGTCTACTTATGGCAAGACCTCTCCTATATTCAATTAAAATTATAGCAATATAAAAATTATATGTCAAAACATTAATACTTTTAACTAACTTACACTTAATTTCCCACTTCAATTTTATTTCAGTCTTTTATTATTTCTATTTTTAATTACTTTAAGTCTTACGTCCATACTCTAGTTTAAGAATTTCACCTTGATAGTGCTATGAGTGTATCAGAATTATTAGATGAAAAGACAACAAGATAGGTATGATGAAAGACAAAAGCATTCATCATCAGGTGTAATTATGATGATGACTGTAGTAATAATTCTTGGTTACGGCGGAATAAGAGCCTCACAGATTTTGTCGAAAGTCAAAATATTAAAAAGGTTGAAATGCTTTTTATTTGGTTGTTTATGGGTTGAAATAATTATAAAATCGTATAGTGGAGGAAGATGTTAATATGGGTTCTGTTACAAAGCAAAAAATATAGCTAACCACTAATTTATCATGTCAGTGTTCGCTTAAATTGTTAGCATGATGCTAATTTCATGGTATGGCGAAAATTCGTAGATCTGAAGAGATCTACGGTTCTTTTTATATAGCTCATGAATACATTCAATACCTTTGAGTGTATTCTTTGCCGTATTGATGCTTTGATACCTTGTCTTTCTTACTTTAATATGACAGTGATCTTGCTCAATGAGATTATTAAGATATTTAGATTTACAATGACAGTCTGTATTGAGTTTAAAAATTTTAATTAATTTAGACATGGCCACCTTCGTTGAGAGGGTGCCTGATCTGTAATTATCATTTTGGGTTTACCAAATTGTTTAATCAGACGCTTAATAAACGCATATTTCCTTTTATTTTGATATATGTCTCATCAACACGCCATTTATAATAAGCTTTTTTATGCTTTTTCTTCCAAATTTGATACAAAATAGGAACGTATTCTTGAACCCAACGATAGACCGTTGAATGATGAACGTTAACACCACGTCCTCTTAATATTTCAGCTATATCGCGGTAACTAAGTGCATATCTTAAGTAGTAGCCAACGGCTACAGTTATGACATCTTTATTAAATTGCTTATATCTGAAATAGTTCATGTAGAATGTTCCTTTTTATTAAAATTATACTACATATTTAGCTTTGCAACAGAACCTTAAAACCTTTATTCTGCAGTAACTTAAAAGTTTCTTTAGTAATATAAGTTTTACCTATATCAGTATTTGTACTTGTAATAAATAATTTCATAACGACCTCCAAATTTCTTTTTATTATCAAATATAAGACTGCAGACCCCAATTGTAAACTTTTTTAAATGATTAACAACGCTTTAAACCTAAGTTTAAAGCGTTGTTTTCTTTTGATATTTTATTATGTACAATAAATGATAATTGAGTTAATGAAGCTCAAAACTTTAAATTAAAATGAGTTGAATTTATGAAAAAAAATAAACTGATTTTTGCTGCAGTTATCATTGCTTATACAGCATATTATTTTTTAAGAAAAAATTTTTCTGTAGCTATTCCCTATTTGCAAGATCAAATATCTCAAGATAAATTAGGTTTAATTATGTCTGCTGTCTCATTAGCTTATGGTTTTAGCAACCTCTTAATGGGCTTTTTGACTGATTATATTAATCCGAAAAAATTTTTGGTTTTTGGACTTTTAATTAGTGTCTTAGCTAATTTAGTTTTTGGTTTTAGCCCACTAGAAGATTATGAAATAACTATGTTTATACTTATGTTTATCAATGGTTTAGCGCAAGGGATTGGATATCCTACTTCAAGTAAAATAATCACAAATTATGCGCAAACAAATAAACAGCAAAATACTGTTATTACACTTTGGAGTATGGGTCAAAATATCGGTGGTGGTCTTATGTCACCACTGGCAACTTTAGGAACTCTTTTGATTAGTTTACTTAATATATCTATTATTAGCTCCTACAAGGGTATATTTATCTTTCCTGCTATAATATGTTTGATTTTAACTTGTATATGTTTAATGTTTATATATATTTCAAGAGATAAAGGGGGTTTATCCAAGGAGCTTTCGAATGAAACACAAAAATTCAGCATGAAGCAAGTTAGACAAAATATGTTTGATTTAATGAAAGATAATATATTTATACTACTTCTATTCATAAATATCATAGCGTATTTCATTAGGTATGCTATCTTAGATTGGAGTCCAACAATTTTACATCATAATAAACATATGAACTCTAATTATGCTTCAATTTTATATATGCTTTATGAGTGGTCTGGAATTATAGGAACTTTTATATTTTCAATACTTATTAAAAAGTATAAAAGTCAATGGCATCCTCTTATCACAGTTATATTTATAGTGTTAATTTTAATATCGACTTCTTTATATTTTTATACAAATTTTGATAATAAACTATTAGATTCATTGATCTTTATTCTTATAGGTATGCTCATTTATGGGCCGTTATTATATGTTAATGTAGAAACAATGAATACTTTACTCTCTCAATATATAGGAGCGGCGATAGGAATTTTAGGTTTCGGTGGCAATGTTATAGGGGCATTTTCGGCCAATGCAGCTGTGGGTTATTTAATGAGTTTTTCTTTTCATTATATGTGTTTATTTATTCTACTTTTAGAGGTTATAGGAATTCTATTATGTTTTATTTTATTCAGAAAAAAACAAAGTAGTTATTCCACATAATCCAACTTATTGGCAGTATATATGCTTCATAAGATACAGATGGTATAATAATGGAGTCGCCTATCTCTCAGGCGTCAAGTTGACGTAGAGAGGAGGTGCTATTCATGTTAGATTCCTTGTTAAGTACATTATAACATCATAGTGGTTAGGAATGCAAAATTATAAATTAAT
>NZ_JXCF01000139.1 GCF_000875895.1 Staphylococcus gallinarum | reverse complement strand
ATAGCAATTGTAGGAGGTTTATTGTCACTACAATTGATTAATCGTAAACTAGTTCTGGAATTTATAAATTATTCTTCTGGAGTGTATAGTAATATTCTTGTAGCCATGGCTATCCTTATTATTTTATGTTGTCTTTTGACGATTATTGTATTTAAACGTTCTGAAAAGCAGTTTGAATAGTTATATTATATTTTGGTTTAGAACTATGAGTGGCTAGCATTTTGCCACTCATTTTTTGCGTTAGCAAAAACAGG
>NZ_JXCF01000138.1 GCF_000875895.1 Staphylococcus gallinarum | reverse complement strand
GTCTGACTCAGAAAGTGCATCAACATCATTAAGTACTTCAGTATCAGATTCAGAGTCAGCAAGCACATCATTGAGTACATCAGTGTCTGATTCAGAAAGTGCATCAACATCATTGAGCACATCAGTGAGTGATTCAGAATCAGCAAGTACATCATTAAGTACTTCAGTAGCAGATTCAGAAAGTGCGTCAACATCATTAAGCACGTCAGTAAGTGACTCAGAAAGTGCATCAACGTCGTTGAGCACATCAGTGTCTGACTCAGAGAGTGCAAGCACATCATTAAGTACATCAGTAAGTGATTCAGAAAGTGCAAGTACGTCACTAAGTACTTCAGTATCTGAATCAGAAAGTGCGTCAACATCATTGAGCACATCAGTGAGTGATTCAGAATCAGCAAGTACATCATTGAGCACATCAGTATCAGATTCAGAGTCAGCAAGCACATCATTAAGTACATCAGTATCTGACTCAGAAAGTGCATCAACATCATTGAGTACTTCAGTAAGTGACTCAGAAAGTGCAAGCACATCATTGAGTACATCAGTGTCTGATTCAGAAAGTGCATCAACATCATTGAGCACGTCAGTAAGTGACTCAGAAAGTGCAAGCACATCATTAAGCACATCAGTGAGCGATTCAGAATCAGCAAGTACATCATTAAGCACTTCAGTATCTGATTCAGAAAGTGCATCAACGTCGTTGAGCACATCAGTGTCTGACTCAGAAAGTGCAAGCACATCATTGAG
>NZ_JXCF01000137.1 GCF_000875895.1 Staphylococcus gallinarum | reverse complement strand
AAATATAAGTAATATCATTATAAATAATCACAATAAGATGTTTAGTGAAATTTATGAAAGAATGCAAGAAGGGTTAAAAGAACAAGAACAAACTTTACGAATGCTATCAACGAAACAAGGTATTGCATTACCGTTATCTCTACCCATTCAAATGTTGCATGAATTCACTGACAATAAAGGAAACAATAGAAATGTAAGTTTAAATTATAGCTATTGGATAAATGAAAAGAATTTTCACTTT
>NZ_JXCF01000136.1 GCF_000875895.1 Staphylococcus gallinarum | reverse complement strand
ACAGAACATGATAGATAAAGATAAAAGGTCATGGAAAAATGATATAAGAATGGCAGTTGAAGAAACAAAGGATAACGCAGTAGACTTTGAAGAATTTAATACTTTGCTAAAAGAAAAAGGGGTTGAAATCACGAGAGTAACGAAAAACAACGTAACGTATAGACACATTGAAGAAGATAAAAAAGTACGTGGGAATAAGTTGGGCGATTCTTATGACAAAGGAGTGATTGAAAATGGCTTT
>NZ_JXCF01000135.1 GCF_000875895.1 Staphylococcus gallinarum | reverse complement strand
TAAAGGCGTATTTAATACCTCGAAAAAAGTATCATCAAGTGCATTATCACGTTTTAATTGCGCCTGCACTGCATCTAAATACTCTACATAAGGTTGCGGGTAGTATGTGATTGTCTTTCCCCCTTCTACAAACCGATGATTCGGTCTTGGCGTTCCCATCGGAGGTATATTGATGGTATATTGCCATACTTTAGCCATCGTCATCTCGCTCCTCTCTACTTATCAAAGCCTAGCAACTTAT
>NZ_JXCF01000134.1 GCF_000875895.1 Staphylococcus gallinarum | reverse complement strand
AAGATAAAAGGTCATGGAAAAATGATATAAGAATGGCAGTTGAAGAAACAAAGGATAACGCAGTAGACTTTGAAGAATTTAATACTTTGCTAAAAGAAAAAGGTGTTGAAATCACGAGAGGAACGAAAAACAACGTAACGTATAGACACATTGAAGAAGATAAAAAAGTACGTGGGAATAAGTTGGGCGATTCTTATGACAAAGGAGTGATTGAAAATGGCTTTGCAATCGAGAAATTCAG
>NZ_JXCF01000133.1 GCF_000875895.1 Staphylococcus gallinarum | reverse complement strand
AAAGTGAAAATTCTTTTCATTTATCCAATAGCTATAATTTAAACTTACATTTCTATTGTTTCCTTTATTGTCAGTGAATTCATGCAACATTTGAATGGGTAGAGATAACGGTAATGCAATTCCTTGTTTCGTTGATAGCATTCGTAAAGTTTGTTCTTGTTCTTTTAACCCTTCTTGCATTCTTTCATAAATTTCACTAAACATCTTATTGTGATTATTTATAATGATATTACTTATATTT
>NZ_JXCF01000132.1 GCF_000875895.1 Staphylococcus gallinarum | reverse complement strand
TCAAACTTTTTTCATCTTGAGGAATCGTTAAGTAATCACCTGCTAGATTTGTTACATCTCCATTATTAGAAAAACGAATTCTGTAAAATGCTTTTTCATCTTGGGAAATGATGTCACTTAATTTATGATATTGAGGGCCGTAGACTTCACTAACTGAAGTCAAATTTCCACCAACATCCATCATTGTACTATCAAGATCGCTAGTTTTCGCAAAAGTTATCTCATTAGCTATAGCTTTGTCCAATGCAACTTTTCCAGCATTTGATTCAAACTGTTCTTGAGTGGGACTAAATATTTTATCTTCAATAACTGTATAGTTCTCTTTGTTTTTAAAGAATTCTTCAGCTGTTGGTAATGTTTGAGGATTGTTAGAGTAAACAGTGTACCCTTCTATAATAGCCGTTCCACTATTATCTAAATATGTTTTCTTATAGTAGACAACAGCCTTATCACCATTTTGAAGTGTTTGGTTTCCAACCTTTGCATAAGAAAC
>NZ_JXCF01000131.1 GCF_000875895.1 Staphylococcus gallinarum | reverse complement strand
AAGACCTTAGAAAACGAAGAATTGCAAGAACTGAAGAAACAAAACAAGCTAGTAATAAAATATATATCAGAGATGAAAGAACAACAGGACTTGAGAGAAAAGGAATTGCAGGCAATCAAGGCGAGTTTGAAAAAGACGACGGAGGACTTTCAAGGTAGAGGTAAAAAAGTCCATAATGATTTTGTTCGTTTGTTACAAAAGAATTTAAATCGAGTGAATGCAGAAGATATTGAGATAGAGG
>NZ_JXCF01000130.1 GCF_000875895.1 Staphylococcus gallinarum | reverse complement strand
AACAACAGCAGAGACATCAACATCCCAATCAACGTCAATCTCAACTGAAATCGCTAAAGAAATTCAAAATTTCAGTAGAACTGCTTTTCGTTCAGTGAACTATTCATTAACAAGAGCAGCGGCTACAGTCCCTGTAGACCAAGTGTATACAGGGACTGGCTATGACACACTATATAATCTACCTATTTACTACCGCTTAAAGGTAACTAGTGATGGGAAAAATCTCTTTTTCCAATATATTGTTTCATATGATAACCCTAATACTACAGTAATAGAAAAACCTAATGTGCCTAATAATTTAAATGTAGCCTCTTCACAAGATGCCCATTTCCCAATGCTGAGTTTAGGTGATGGATACGGAGTACCAACAACTATAAAAAATGGACATACAACTGGTTTCAGTGACACGTATCTTACACAACCAGCACCAAACAACTATTCAATAAATAAAGTGGCTGGTGGGAATTATTGGTGGGAAACACCAATAATTAACGGATTTCAAGTAAAAAAAGGAACTAGTCTTATATCAACATTTATAGTTCCTATTACAAATAATTCTGGTGATTTAACATGGACATTTAAACCATTTGCTTCTAAAGATGGGTCGCTTGCTCCAGCGGATAATTACTTTAAAGAAACAATAACAGGGACAGATCCTATAACAAGTACATCTCAAAGTCAATCACAAGATTCGACAAGTAAAAGTCAGTCTGAACGATCACAAAGTGATTCCGTGAGTACATCAGTATCCGAACAATCA
>NZ_JXCF01000013.1 GCF_000875895.1 Staphylococcus gallinarum | reverse complement strand
GAACCGTCTAAATAGACATCACCATTTGTCTGTGGCAATATTCCACATATAATTTTCATCAAAGTAGATTTACCAGCTCCATTAATTCCTAAAAGTCCATAAACTTCATTAGGATAGACTTTTAAATTGATGTCTTTTAAAATAGTTTCTTTTTTAAATTGCTTAGTTAATTTTTGGGTTTCTATTTTATAATAATCCACAATTTAATCCTCCTTTAAGATTTAATTTATTAAAGTTTAACATTTAAAAAGTATATATAGCCTAACAATATTGTTAGAATTACTAATATGTAATTTTATATTGGAATACAAGAATGTGATATATTTGTAGAAAATAGAGTTAAAGATAAGGGGGACATATATGTATCTTTTAATATTACTTTTATTGATTCTAATTATAACTACTGTGATTTTGTTTAAAAAGCATAGTAGACTTAACATTTATATTGTAGCTACAGCACAACTTATTTTCGGTTTACTATTTTTCTACTATATATCAGTAATATTTAACTTTAGTATTTATATTATAGCGTCTATGTTTATTATACTTTCCTTATCAATACTAGTATTCATAGCTTTTTTAATTTTTAATAGTAAAAAACTTCTTGAAAAAGAAGGAAGTAGATTATCAAACCTTTTGAGCCTTGGTTTATCTTTGTTGTTATTATGGATAATAGTCACATCCCCTGTTGCTTTTTTTATAAATAAATCTTTAGCATCATATATATTTGTAGTATATATCTTTATTGTATCTTTACTTATATATTTTCTTAGTTTATTTATTAGTTGCTTTATTTTATCTCTATTTTATTCAAGAAGAAAGGTCAATAATAATATAAGATATATTTTAGTTTTAGGGTCTGGATTAATAGAAGATAAGGTGCCTCCTCTTTTGCAAAGTAGGATAGATATTGGTAAAAACTTTTTCGACTCTAAAAAAGACGCTGATATAAAATTTTTATTGAGCGGAGGACAAGGTAAAGACGAAAGAATTTCAGAAGCACAAGCAATGAAAAATTACTTGATATCACAAGGAGTAAATGAAAACAAGATAATATGCGAAAATAAATCACAAAGTACATATGAAAATTTACAGTTTTCAAAGAAATTAATTAAAAAAAATACTAATATCTTAATATGCTCAAATAATTTCCATATACTAAGAGCAGTATTCATAGCTAAAAAACTCAAATACCAACATTTTTATAGTCTAGGTAGTAAAACCAAAAATTATTTCTTTACTAATGCTTTTATTAGAGAGCTTATTGCAATATTAAAGATGGATTGGGTATTTCATCTATGTATAATTATATCACTTATATTTTGGATGGTTTTCACCTTGTTTAAATTATAATAGACTTTAGGCAATTTAATTAAATTGCCTAAAGTCTATTAATTTAACATTACTATTAGAAAAATCATTTTTATCATGTCTATGCGTTACATTTAAGACAATAGAAGTTTGAGCTAACTCCTCAATAGATTTAATTATGTATTTATGAGATTCTTTATCTAAATTAGAAGTGACTTCATCTAGTAAAATGATAGGTTTTTTTTGTAAAAAAGCGCGAGTTAGTACTAACCTTTGTTTTTGTCCAATTGATAGATTGATACTATCTGGGGAAATTTGGGTATTAAAACCATTTTTTAAATTTTGAATAAAAAATAAAGAATTAGTCATTTCGCAGGCAGCTCGAACTTCTTCTATATTTTTAGTTTCATCAATTCCATAAATCAAGTTATTATAAATTGTATCTTCTAGAATTTGAAGATCTTGTGTTATATAACTAAATAAGCTTCTCCATTCGTATTTAGAGAACTGCTCCTTATCAAAATCATCTAAATATATATTTCCTGTATAACCTGTATTTAATCCCGCCAATATATTTAATAGCGTACTTTTTCCACAACCACTTTCACCTATGATATTGTAAATATAACCTTTATAGAAATTCAAACTTATAGAATTTATTATCTGCTTGTTTTCTATTGTAAAGTTCAAATCATTTATTTTCACTTTTTGAGCAACATTATTATAAGCTGTGTCGACAGTAAAAACTTCTTCTTGCTCTTTATTTATTTTTAAGATTCTATCTGAAGCTCCAATTGCTCGTTGCACCTCTGTCCAATAAGATGTGATGGATACTATTGGATTAATTATTTGAAATAAATATAAGATGTAAGCGAACATATCTCCACTTTTCATCACATTATTTTCCATTAGGTAATAACCAAAGAATAAAATGCCAAAAATATTAACAAATAGAAGCAAGTTCATAATTGGCTCAAAAAAAGACAATACTTTAATTTTATGTAACTCTATATCAAACAATTTTTTTAATAGAGAGTAATTATGTTTCCTTTCAACGTTATATGTGCTCAAAGTTTTAATTAACTTTATTATAGATAATCTATTACTATAATAAGAAGACAAGTTAGCAGTTGCTTCTTGGGATTTGCTTGATACTCTTTTCATTACTTTACCTATAGGTAACATTACAATTACCAATATTGGTAATGTACATATTAAATATAGAGTCAAAGTTTTATTGATTACAAATAAAAAAGTCAGCGATACTATAACTGAAAATAAATTTGTCAAAAAAGTAGATAGTTCTTCAGAAAAAATTCTAGTTATGTTCATAGTATCGTTTACTAATCTACTAGTTAAATTACTAGCTGAATTTTTTAAGTGAAAATCATAAGGTAATTTTATTAACTTATTCCAAGTAACTATTCTAATATTTTGTATTATTTTTTGACCTATATATCCTAAAATATAAGTAGAAACACCAGAAAAAATTAATGTCAATCCAAAGCATAAAATGATAATTACAACAGTATTAGTTGAAATACTAGATTCATTCAAGTCATTTCTAATTATTAAAGGAATATATAATGAAACGCTAGTTCCAATCAAACTAAATAGTAATCCAATGCTTAAAAGTATGGTATTAGGCTTGGTTATTTTCCATAGCTCATATAAACCTCTAATAATATCATCACCTTTCAAACTATATACTATTAGTATATAGTTTGATTACACAAGAAAAAATTACACTTTTGTAATTTTCTGAATAATATATAGTAATTTCTTTTTTATAGTACTAAAATAACAACCGAAAAGGATTGTATAATTCTTTTTAATAAAATTTTTAGGAGTGTTTAAAATGGAAGCAGTAAAAGAGAAAAATGAACTTTTTGATCTTGACGTTAAAGTAAATGCAAAAGAGTCTAATGATTCAGGCGCAGAACCACGAATTGCTAGTAAATTTTTATGTACTCCTGGATGTGCCAAAACAGGTAGCTTCAATAGCTACTGTTGTTAATTCAAAAGAATTAAATTGGCAGAGTCTCAATAGAGGCTCTGCCTTAATTTTGAGGTGAAATAAAATTGGATAATATATTTGGACCATCAAATTTATACATGCTAAGAACCCCATTATTTTCAATAGAAACATATAAACATCATTTAAATTCTAATGATATAAATTACAATTTACTTTTAAAAAATGGAATAATTAAAGAATCTATAATGACAACTACATATAATCTTTATAAAAGTATTAGTAAAATAGATTTTGAAAAAAATAATAAAAAAGCCAGAAATGCGAAAGAAAGCATTTTAAAATATCTCATAAGAATGAGTACTAGAAGCACGCCATATGGAATGTTAAGTGGTGTAGCTTTAGGAGAATTCACGGAAAATAATAACATAAAAATTAAAGACCCTTCATGCCACAAAAAAGATGTAAAAGTAGACGGTCAATGGTTATACCAATTAGTTCATCATTTAGAAAGTGATTACACATATTACAAAGACAGTATTGTTATATGGAATCAGCAAAATTATATTTACAACAACCGTTTATATTTAGATAATAATTCATCAATAACCAAAAATAAAGATAATGATGCATTATCTGTCAAGTACAACACTATATTAATGTTTATACATGAAAAATCTTATGAAAATATCACTTATAAAGAGCTTATACATCTGATATCAAATGAGTTTAACGTAGAGAATAAAGAAGATGTGAAATTATTTATTCAAGAACTTATAAACAAAGAAATTTTATTTTCTAATTTGCGACCTGGATTAGAAAATAAAAACCCTTTGGATTACATTATTAAAAATCTAAACTCTAAAGACAGTTTAGTTGAATCACTTATTAATATTTCAAACGAAATAAAGAAATATTCTAAAATTCCTTTAGGGGAAGGTGAATCTAATTATTTATATATTATTAATTTAATGTCTAAATTATTTGACTCTAAAAATTATTTGCAAATAGATACATACGTGGATTACTCAAAAAACGAATTAAAAAAAAGTTTAGCTAATAATATTAGTGAAGCTGCATATGTTCTCTGGTTATTGTCTCCGAATCACTTTGGTACAAAAACAATTAGAAATTATCATGAATTTTTTATGGATAAATACGGATTTGAACAACTAGTAAATGTAAAGCAATTACTCTCTGATATAAATGGCTTTGGTTATCCTCAAAAAGCTAATTATAGTTTTTCTAATAATATTGCATTTCTAAAAGAAAAGTACTTACTTGCTATTCAAAATCATAGCCATATTGAAATAACAGAAACTGATATAAAAAAACTAGAAAAAAACAATACAGCTTCTGAAACAGATGCACCTGTTTCAACTGAAATTTATAGTGAAATCTATTTCGGAAATTTAATAGATGGTTATGACGAATACGCCGTTATAAGCCCAATATTAGGTTCTTTTAATTCAGGTGCTACCTTCGGAAGATTCACTGGTGCTTTTGATACAAAAAAGAGAAATCAATTAGAGGAAGAGATTGTACAACGTTACAATCATTATATGAATGAAAATGATTTGAAAATAAGTCAATTGAATGAAGCACCTCTTAATTCACGAAATGTAAATATTTTGAATAACAATAAGATATTCGATACTTCCTTAAATTTAAATTTACCTAAAAGTGATGTAGATATAAATGATATATTTGTTGGGGCCACATTTAACAAACTTTATCTGTATTCCGAAAAGTACAATTCAAGAATTTTATTCATATCTAATTCAATGTTTAATTATGAATTTGGATCTGAATTATATAAATTTTTAAGAGAGGTTTCGTTCGAAAAAACTAAATTCATACAGCCTATAACTGAAGAAAGTATCGACACATTGCCTTTCTGTCCAAGAATTATTTATAAAAATATTATTTTGAAACCAGCTACTTGGAAATTAAATTTGGAAATGTTCTCTGAATCTAAAGATTGGATAAATACATTCACAACTATTAGAAAGAAATGGGGTATTCCTGAAAATGTAATTATTGCTTTTGGAGATAATCGATTACTATTAAATTTATTGAATGACAAGCATCTCGTTATATTAAAAAAGGAGCTAAAAAAACATGGAAGAATCCGAATATTAGAGAGTTATATTAACAAATCTGATAATAAACGAATGTTAGAAATTGTTACACCATTATATAAGAAAACCCATTTAAAAGAAAAACATTTTATTATACCTAAAAATAGAAATAAGAACTTCCATAGTCTCAGAGACTGGTTTTCAATCCATTTAAGTATTCCTAAAACATACCAAGATAATTTCATTAGAGATTATCTATTTCCTTTTATAACAGAACTAAAAGTGAACAAACATATTAATGAATTTTTTTATATAAAATTTAAAAAAGATGAAGATTTTATAAAATTAAGGTTATTTAGAGAAGACGAAGATTATTCTCAAATTTATCCTTTCATAAAAAAATGGAAAGATTATTGTTTATTAAATAGTGAATTAAATGACTATTCTATAGTTGATTATATTCCCGAAGTATACAGATATGGTGGCCCTCATGTCATTGAAAATGTCGAGAAATTCTTTATGTATGATAGTTTACTCTCAATAAATATAATACAAACAGAGTTTGAATTTTCAAAAGAATTTATTGTTGCTATATCAATAGAATTTTTAATAGAACAATTAAACATTAGTGACAGTGAGAAAAAAGAAATCTTAATTAACAATGCTGAGGATTTATATCGTAACAATGAAATCAGAGAATATAAAAATTTGTTAGCTAAACTGACTAATTCAAAAAATAATTATCAATTTTTAAAAGAAGAAATACCAAAGCTTCATGAGTTTTTATTTAATAAAATTTCAATTTTAGAGACTCTTAAACATACATTACAAGAAAATTTATATACGTCTCGCTCTCGAATAATTGGTAGTTTTATTCACATGCGCTGTAATAGAATATTTGGAATTAACCCTGAAAAAGAAAAATTTGTTTTATCTATTTTTAACGAAATTACAAAAACTAAAAAGTACTGGGATGGTCGTGATTAATATTAATAATATTAAAACAATTTTAGAAAAAGAAATTGCCTTTTTGTCTGACGTTGAACAAGCTATATACACTATAGAAAATCAAAGTGAATATTGGGATCCTTATACTCTATCTCATGGTTACCCAGGTATAATACTTTTTTTACATGAATCAAAAGAAGTCTTAAATAAAGATCTAGAAAATACTATACATCAATATATTTTAAAACTAGGTAGTTATCTAGAAAATGGCATTGACGGATTTTCACTTTTCAGCGGGCTTTCAGGCATCGGATTTGCGATAGATATTGCGTCAGATAAACAGTATTCTTATCAGGGAGTCTTAAAACAAATTGATCACTTAATTATTCAATACGTTATTGATTTTTTTAATAATAATGAATTAGAAGTGACTCCTACTAATTATGATGTAATACAAGGGCTTTCTGGAATAGGAAGATATCTATTAAATAGAAGCTCATATAATGATGATGCAAAAAAAGTATTAAAGAATATACTTAATTATTTTAAAAAAATTCATTATTCCAAAAATAACTGGTTAGTTTCAAATAAGCATCAATTTTTAGATATAGATAAACAAAATTTCCCTTCGGGGAATATCAATTTAGGATTAGCACATGGTATTTTAGGTCCTCTTTCATTAGTAGCTATGAGTAAAATGAAGGGAATTGAAATCGAAAATCATGAACAGTTTTTATATGACTTCACTTCATTTTTACTAAAGTCTGAATTCAAACATAATGATGAGTGGTTAGATCGCTATGATATATTAGAAAAATACACCCCTCCTTATTCTGTTAGAAATGGTTGGTGTTACGGTGATACAGGTATTATGAACACTTTACTTTTATCTGGCGAAGCATTAAATGATAGCGAATTAATTAATACTTCCAAAAATATTTTACTTACTATAATAGAAAAGAATAATGAAGATTTAATCAGTCCAACTTTTTGCCATGGACTAGCTTCACACTTAACTATTATTCATCAAGCTAATAAATATTTTAACCTATCGCAAGTAAATACTTATCTTGAAACCATTGTCAAAAAAATTGTTGATCATTATTCTGAAGAAAATAATTTTATGTTTCAAGATATAGAATACTCATATGGTAAGAAAATTTATAAAAATAAAGTTGGGATTCTAGAAGGGCAATTGGGTGTTCTTCTATCTCTATTAGATTATATTGATACACAAAATCGAAGTAGGAAAAATTGGAAAGATATGTTTTTAATAATGTAATAGGAGGAGTAAGGTATGCATGGAAAATTATTGATATGCGCTACAGCATCAATAAATGTGGTTAATATTAATCACTATATAGTTGAATTAAAGCAATATTTTGAGGAAGTTAATATTTTATTTAGTCCGAGTAGCAAAAAATTTATAAATACTGATGTACTCAATCTATTTTGTGATAATTTGTACGATGAAACTCAAGATCCTCTTTTGAATCATATTAATATCGTAGAAAATCATGAGTATATTTTAGTATTACCTGCTTCTGCAAACACCATTAATAAAATCGCTAGCGGCATATGTGATAATCTTTTAACTACTGTATGTTTGACAGGATATAAAAGTCTTTATATATTTCCAAATATGAATATAAAAATGTGGGAAAATCCATTCTTACAAAAAAATATTGATTTACTTAAAAATAATAGTGTAAAAGTATATCCGCCTGATGTGAATAAATCATTTGAAATATCTAGCGGACTCTACAAAAACAGCATAACAATGCCAAATATTGAAAATGTATTAAGTTTTATATTAAATTCCGAAAAAAGACCTTTGGACTAACAAAGGTCTTTTTTAATCAAAAGTTTATATCCAATTTTACGTTCATTAATAATTTCTATTTCTTTGCACACTCTTAAATTATCTCTTAATCGATGTATATATACATTTATTGTATTAGAATCAACAAAGTCTTCTGTATCCCAAACATTTTTCTTTAAATCATCTTTCGACACATATCTTTCAAGGTTAGAATATAAATATTGTAGAATTTTCAATTCTATATTAGAAAGTTTTATTAAACGATTATTAAATACAAATTGTTGATTTTCAAAGTCTATCAATTCATCATCAATGTATTTAATATGCTTTTTTATCTCATTCAAAACTCTACATATTATTATGCTGCTAATTTCCTTATTCCTTACAATATATAAATCTATTCCTAAACTATAAAAATAACACTCTCTACTATAACTATTATTACCTGTCACTACAATTATTGGTGATTTTTCTATAGATTCTTTTAAAAACATATAATACTCATCAAACTTCTCATATACAATTATAAAATCAGGATCTATATTCGAAGAATTGATTGTAATCCTTCTATCTAATTCTAAAATACTTTCAGTAAGAGTTGAATCTACCTCACCTACAATATTAATAGCAATCATATTATTTCCCTTCAATCTTTAAGTAATTTGTATACGTCCAGTTTTCCTCTTCCATAATGTTTTTTATCCAT
>NZ_JXCF01000129.1 GCF_000875895.1 Staphylococcus gallinarum | reverse complement strand
GCTGACGCTATCGACCGCTGTCGCTTTAAGTCTAAGTTAAGGACTCTTTAAGACAAAAAGTTTTCTCGGCATAAATGTGGGTATAATTAAATTAGATTTACTTAAACAATTCTTTAAAGGGTTTGAACGCCATTCTATTTTTAGAGTGGCGTTTTTATTTATCTACCTCTACCCCTATCACGTTTTTGCGTATTCTTTTCTTCTTGATATTCTTCAGGATGTATTTGTTTATCTAATATTT
>NZ_JXCF01000128.1 GCF_000875895.1 Staphylococcus gallinarum | reverse complement strand
TTCGGGTGAGCGACTTCTTAAACAAAATAAGGAGTCGATTTTTTATGAGTAAAAAAGCAGAAGAAATTCAGGCAAAACAAAGTTTGGAAAAGGAAAACTCAAATTTTTCTAAAACCGGATCCTCTAATAGCCGGTTAAACCGACATATTATGTACACCCCCGAACCAAAATTACACTTTGATGCTATGACAATTGTTGGGAATCTTAATAAGAACAATGCTCACAAACTGTCTGAATTTAT
>NZ_JXCF01000127.1 GCF_000875895.1 Staphylococcus gallinarum | reverse complement strand
AAGATGCAGATAAAGATATTGTCGACCGTGCGGAATTTGTGATTAATGGGATGCTTGTACGCAAAGATTATTATAGCTACGTGCGTACATTTTCTGAGTATTATGCACCGAGTGATGGCGTTGCAAAAGTATATATGCGTCAGTTTTATAATGAAAATGGCACAGTTGCTTATACGGAATATATTGATGGAGAGACTAATTTGTATGCTTTCCCTGATCGCAAATTTTACAATCGAGAAGCTTTTGTGGCGTATTTTATCGAATGTCTTGAACTGACATCGGAAGATATCCTTATACTCGATCGTGCGACAGACGTTGGACAAGCGATTATACAAAATGCAGGGGATAGCAAAATTGGTGTGGTCGTACATGCAGAGCATTTTAGTGTTCATGCGACAGATGATGATCATGTTTTATGGAAT
>NZ_JXCF01000126.1 GCF_000875895.1 Staphylococcus gallinarum | reverse complement strand
CAGGCCTTTGTTATATATAAAACTTCTTTTATAATTGTTAATAGACACAAAAATAAAAAAAGGGCAATTTTAATATATAAAAAATATAATATATTAATTCACACTACCAATAGAAACTGAAATTTTTCCTAGAAAATGATATCGCATCTATTATCAATAAGCTCGTTGGGTCTATTTACCAAGAAACTTTCAATCAATATTACAATCATAGAGGTTCGTCGTCCTACCACCCTAAAATGATGTTAAAAATAATTTTATATAGCTATGCACACTCTGTTTTTTTCAGGAAGAAGAATTGAGTTTCTACTTGAAAATAGTTGTCGAATGATGTGGATTGCACGTTAAACACTTTCATACAGAACAATCAATCATTTTAGAGTGAAACCACATATGATTGAGTTCTTGCATGTTCTTTATGTTGGTTTAAGGGCACAACTATTAGAAGATAAGTTAATCACAGAAAAATTATTCATGAAATCAAGCGAGAGTCTTCATTACCATTAATAATAGCTAAAGTCTTTCTTCAATTTCACTTTTTCTTAGCTTTGATAAGAAATGATAACTATCATCGATTACACGGCACAACATTTGTATTTTACATATCCGTAATCAAAAACATATATATTCCTTATCACCCATAAAACTATCAAACTTTTGTTTTTTATAAAATATTTATAAAATTTCATAAAAATATAATAATATAAGTTTACTTTGTCCAAAAACAATTATAGAATTTTTTTGAATAAAAAATATATAATTAATTTGTATTTCAAATTACAGGAGGTTTAATAATTAATGGATAATAGAAATGGGTTTTTATCTAATTGTTTAAACAAATATTCGATTAGGAAGATGACAGTTGGGACAGCGTCACTGCTTATCGGTGCAACACTCTTATTTGGTGTGAATAATGATGCACAAGCA
>NZ_JXCF01000125.1 GCF_000875895.1 Staphylococcus gallinarum | reverse complement strand
AGACATTGAAGTTATGTCTGAACACTTATGGCGTGTAGAAATTGAATTAAAAAGAGATATGGTTGATTATTGGAACGATTGTTTTAATGATTTACATATTTTGAAACCAGATTGGTCTAGGTTAGAAAAAGTAAAAGACCAAGCAATGATTTATATGCTAATTCATGAAGAAAGTACATGGGGTAAATTAGAAAGACGTACAAAAAATAAATACAGAGAAATGTTAAAAAGTATTTCAGAA
>NZ_JXCF01000124.1 GCF_000875895.1 Staphylococcus gallinarum | reverse complement strand
ATATATATTCGGGTGAGCGACTTCTTAAACAAAATAAGGAGTCGATTTTTTATGAGTAAAAAAGCAGAAGAAATTCAGGCAAAACAAAGTTTGGAAAAGGAAAACTCAAATTTTTCTAAACCCGGATACTCTAATAGCCGGTTAAACCGACATATTATGTACACCCCCGAACCAAAATTACACTTTGATGCTATGACAATTGTTGGGAATCTTAATAAGAACAATGCTCACAAACTGTCTG
>NZ_JXCF01000123.1 GCF_000875895.1 Staphylococcus gallinarum | reverse complement strand
AATATCATAAGCAAGAATATGAGCGTGAGAGCCAAAAATTAAGCCATATACAACAAAAAAGCAGTGAGTTGATAGAACAATACCAAAAATCATTAGAAACGCTTAAAAAGCCTTTAAACGGCCAATATGAACATGAAACTGAAAAAGTAGGTGGATTATTCAACAAAGAAATACAAGAAACAGGCAATGTTGTAATAAGCCAAGAAGATTTTAATACCTTTCAGAAACAAATAGAAGCATC
>NZ_JXCF01000122.1 GCF_000875895.1 Staphylococcus gallinarum | reverse complement strand
AGTTTATTTTATTCCATTTATACATACATGTCTAGAGATTTCTATACAATAACTCATAAAGTCCCTAAAATGTCCCCTAAATTCAACAAGGCTTAATCCCTTGAGAGAGTAAGGCTAAAGCCTCCTTTTTATCCAATTTGGCACTCAGCACTTAAAAGGGGGGTCGTAGTAGCCCCCCCCTTTTTTCCAACTAAATTTGATAAATTCTAAACCAAAATACAAAAACAGGGCTAACAGATCA
>NZ_JXCF01000121.1 GCF_000875895.1 Staphylococcus gallinarum | reverse complement strand
CCAAAAATTAAGCCATATACAACAAAAAAGCAGTGAGTTGATAGAACAATACCAAAAATCATTAGAAACGCTTAAAAAGCCTTTAAACGTCCAATATGAACATGAAACTGAAAAAGTAGGGGGATTATTCAACAAAGAAATACAAGAAACAGGCAATGTTGTAATAAGCCAAGAAGATTTTAATACCTTTCAGAAACAAATAGAAGCATCACAAACGATTACAGAAGATTATGAGCGTATT
>NZ_JXCF01000120.1 GCF_000875895.1 Staphylococcus gallinarum | reverse complement strand
GATGAAAATCTTGAAGAAATATTCTTTAATATAACAAAAGGGGGTAGATAGTATGAGTTTATTAAAAGCTGAGGCTTTAAAGTTCAAAAATACTACTGCTATGTATATATTATTTTTATCCCCTTTGTTTTTTTTAGCATTCGCATTATTTACTGCTTTATTTGCTCAAAGCAGTCCTAACCAACATGATTTATCTCCATTCTTATCTCTATTATTTAATTTGTGGCCATATTTTGTCATG
>NZ_JXCF01000012.1 GCF_000875895.1 Staphylococcus gallinarum | reverse complement strand
TGTCTGGTGACAATGGCAAGGAGGTCACACCTGTTCCCATGCCGAACACAGAAGTTAAGCTCCTTAGCGCCGATGGTAGTCGGACTTACGTTCCGCAAGAGTAGGACGTTGCCAGGCAAGCAGAGATGCGATGAGCCGAGACCGTGAGGTCTCTTTTTTTTGCTTTAAAAGAGCTTAACTTCTGAATCACACTGACAAGTAGAAAGTGTTTGAAGCTGACGAATTGAGCGAACGACGACTTGAACTTACATGCGGTAAGTGAAAGAGGAGAAAGAGAAAATGAGGAAAGATGCGAGCACTTGGCTACATGTCAGAAAAGCTCCATAGCGCCGATGGTAATCAGACTTACGTTCCGCAAGAGTAGGGTAGTGGAATATAAGAGCTAAAGCGCTTATATAAGTACCACTAAACTAAAAACGAAGTAAAAAGAAAAGCTTAATATAAAGATTAATAGTGATGATGTAAAAAAAACTGTAATAAGTGGTACTATACAGGCAAGCAGAGATGCGATGAGCCGAGACCGTGAGGTCTCTTTTTTTTGCTTTAAAAGAGCTTAACTTCTGAATCACACTGACAAGTAGAAAGCGTTTGAAGCTGACGAATTGAGCGAACGACGACTTGAACTTACACGCGGTAAGTGAAAGAGGAGAAAGAGAAAATGAGGAAAGATGCGAGCGCTTGGCTACATGTCAGAAAAGCTCCATAGTGCCGATGGTAGCAGACTTTCGTTCCGCAAGAGTAGGGTAGTGGAATATAAGAGCTAAAGCGCTTATATAAGTACCACTAAACTAAAAACGAAGTAAAAAGAAAAGCTTAATATAAAGATTAATAGTGATGATGTAAAAAAAGCTGTAATAAGTGGTACTATACAGGCAAGCAGAGAATGAAATGTCTCTTTTTTTAGATCCAAGGAGCTTATCTTCTCAATCACTAGAAGAAAGTAAAAGGTACTAAAAAACGAATGTTACTATAAAAATGGTTTTTACAAATTAAAAAGAGCAATCATTTATATTGAAATGATTGCTCTTTTTATGAAAAAACGCTAATTAGTATTAAATAAGAAGTGAGTAAAGCATTTTATTTTCGTTAATATAAATATTTGAAGGATCAAAATCATCTACATTGGCTTTAAGTTGATCTAAATCGTTATGTTCATAAAGTTGTATACCAATAATAACCGTACCTGTATTTTGTGATGATTTTTTTAAGTATTCAAATTTTGTGATATCATCTTTTGGACCTAATACATCATTTACAAATTCTCTTAATGCACCTGGTCTTTGTGGAAAGTTCAAGATGAAATAGTGTTTCATCTCTTCGAAGAGTAATGAACGTTCTTCGATTTCTTTCATTCTATTGATGTCATTGTTACCACCACTAACGACACAAACAACTGATTTTCCTTTGATTTCTGATTTGTATTGTTCTAAGGCACTTACACTTAATGCACCTGCTGGTTCTGCAATAATTGCCTGTTTTGAGTACATATCTAAAATTGTGCTACACACAGCACCTTCATGTACTTGAACATAATCATCTACAACATTTTTTGCAATGTCATAAGTGATTTCACCGACACGTGCAACTGAAGCGCCATCGACAAACTTATCAATATTAGGTAATGTTACGATTTGATTTTCTAATACAACAGAGGCATACATACTACTAGCTCCAGCTGGTTCAACACCAACAATGGATGTGTTAGGTGAATGTTCTTTAAAGTATGTGCCAACACCTGAAATTAAACCGCCACCACCAATTGCTGCAAATAAGTAATCAAATTTGACATTATCTTCTTTAGATTGATTAAGGATTTCCTTTGCAAGTGTACCTTGTCCTGCAATTGTATATATATTATTAAAAGGATCAATAAAGTTCATTTGATGTTCTTGTGTATAGGTAAGTGCTTCTTTCAAACAATCATCAAAAGTATCACCTGTAAGAACGACTTCTACATTTGTGCCACCGAAAAATTTAACTTGGTTAATTTTTTGTAGTGGTGTCGTCACAGGCATAAAGATTACTGCATTTAAATTTAATTTGCTAGCAGTAAACGCTACGCCCTGAGCATGATTACCTGCACTTGCACAAGTAATTCCATTTTGTCGTTCTTCTTCTTTTAAAGTAATGATTGCATTATATGCGCCTCTTAATTTGAAAGAACGTACCCATTGTAAGTCTTCACGTTTTAAATATACATCGCACTCATATTTATGAGAGAGATAATGATCTTTTTGAAGAGGGGTTTCTTTCACTATATCTTTTAATTGTAAGAAAGCTTCATCAATATCTTTAGAAGAAACAGTTGTTTTTACAGTCATAAGTTTCACACCTTTATTTAATAAGATTAAAATGTTTTTGTTTTTTCATAAGATTTAATTTGTTCTTCATATTCTAAAGTAATTGCTATATCATCTAAACCTTTAACAAGTTTGTTTTTCCAAGTATCATCAATATCAAAGTGGAATGATTTTTCTGATGTATAAACGGTTTGATTAGGTAAATCTACAGTAATTTCTTTAGCTTCTGCTAGATATTTTCTTGCAGGCTCATCTAGAACGATAGGCAACATGGCGTTCTTAGTACAATTCATATAGAAAATATCACTATAACCACCTGCAATAATAATATCAAATCCGTAATCTTTTAGTGCCCATGCTGCATGTTCACGACTTGAACCACAACCAAAGTTATCACCAGTAATCAAAATGCTCGCACCTTGATACTCTGGTTTATTTGGATTAAAGTCTGGATTATCAGAACCGTCATCTAAATAGCGCCATTCATCGAATGCAAATGGTCCAAACCCTGTTTTTGAAATTCGTTTCAAATGTGCTTTAGGAATAATTTGATCTGTATCAATATTATCATTAAATAATGGTACAACCTTTCCTGTATAAGTAGTAATCGGTTTGATTTCCATATTAAACAACAACCTTTCTTACATCTACGAATTTACCATTTATAGCAGCTGCTGCAGCCATAGCAGGGGAGACGAGATGTGTTCTCGCACCTTTACCTTGTCTACCTTCAAAGTTTCGGTTACTCGTTGAAGCACAGTGTACTCCGGTAGGAACTTGATCCGGATTCATACCTAAACACATTGAACAACCAGGTTCTCTCCAATCAAATCCTGCATCTTTAAAGACTTTATCTAGACCTAGTTTTTCAGCTTCAATTTTTACAGTACGTGAACCAGGCACAACAATAGCGGTAATATTTGGATGTACTTTATTACCTTTGACAATTTCACTAGCTTCAACTAGGTCTGATAGTCTTGCATTAGTACATGAACCCAAGAACACATAACCAAGTTCAATATCTTCAGCTTTTTGACCTGGTTTCAAATCCATATAATTATATGCACGTTCATCGTTAACATTTTGAATTTCTGGGAAAGGTTCATTGAAACTCACTCCCATTTCTGGATTTGTTCCCCAAGTAACTTGTGGTTCTAAATTAGTAACATCTAAAGTGATAACTTTGTCAAATTGTGCATCATCATCTGTGTAAAGCTCTTTCCACTCATCTATTGAATATTCATAATTAGTTGCATAAGGACGACCTTTTACATATTCAAATGTAATATCATCTGGTTGCATCATGCCATATTTTGCACCGGCCTCAATGGCCATGTTACAAATCGTCATACGCGCTTCCATAGAAAGTGATCGAATTGTCTCACCAGTAAATTCCAATGCATAACCCGTTCCAAAGTCAACACCATACTGGCTAATAAGATAGAGAATGATATCCTTAGCATAAACACCAGTAGGAAGTTTCCCTGTAACGTCAATTTTTAAATTTTTTGGTTTAGTTTGCCAAAGTGTTTGAGTTGCAAAAACATGTTCAACTTCACTTGTACCGATTCCAAATGCAATAGCGCCAAATGCACCATGTGTTGCAGTGTGAGAATCGCCACATACGATTGTTTTACCAGGTTGAGTTAATCCTGTTTCTGGTCCAACCATATGCACTATACCTTGTTCGTCAGAACCCATATCAAATATATGAACACCAAACTCTTTAGCATTTTTTTGCAAAGTTGTAATTTGTTTGTTTGCAATCTCATCCTTAATATTAAAAATATCTATTGTTGGTACGTTATGATCAAGTGTCGCGTACGTTAAATCCGGACGACGTAGTTTACGATTTTGAAGACGCAAACCTTCAAATGCTTGAGGAGATGTAACTTCATGTATTAGATGCAAATCAATGTATAATAACTGTGGGTCACCTTCTTTACCAGTTAAGACATGTTTATTCCAAACTTTATCAAATAGTGTTTTACCCATATGACATCTCCTCCTTTTATAGATTTTCTTTTACAAAATTAAATATTTCAGATGTTTTATAATGACCATTTAGGTCTTGGGTTGTCTTGCCTTCTTTAATTAATTGATAAATTACAGTTTCAAGTTTTGTAGCTGCTTCATTTTCATTAAGACTCTCTCGTAAACACATTACAACTGAAAGTAGCATTCCAAATGGATTAGCCTTATCTTGATTGGCGATATCAGGTGCAGAACCATGAATTGGTTCATAAAGTCTTGGGCCTTGTTCGCTAAAACTAGCAGAAGGTGAAAGACCTAAAGAACCAGGAATTACTGAAGCTTCATCACTTAAAATATCACCGAATAAGTTTTCAGTAACGATGACATCGAATTGAGATGGGTTGGTAATTAAATGCATTGCGCAAGCATCCACTAATAAATGATTTACTTCAACCTCAGGATAATCTTTCGCAACTTCATCTATAACTTTACGCCACAATTTACTAGAAGATAAAACATTTTCTTTATCTACAGAAGTAAGTTTTTTATGACGTTTCTGTGCTAAATCAAATCCAACTCTAGCAATGCGCTCAATTTCATCACGGCTATAAGTCAAAGAGTCTAGTGCTGATTCGTCATTCCAATGTTTTGGCTCACCGAAGTAGATGCCTCCAGTTAACTCTCTTACTAAAATAAAATCTGTTCCTGCTACGCGTTCTTCTTTAATAGGGGATAAATGACTTGTGCCATTTGTTACTGTAGTGGGGCGAATATTAGCAAATAGACCCAATGCTTTACGTATACCTAATAAACCTTGCTCAGGCCTATTATTTGGATCTGTCCACTTAGGTCCCCCCACAGCACCTAGTAAGATCGCATCTGCATTTTTACAAGCGGTTAATGTTGTTTCTGGAAGTGGTTTGCCATGATTATCGATAGCGATACCACCAAAGTCGTGACTCTCGATTTCATAATCGAAATTGAATTGTTCACTTAATTTTTCTAAGACTTCTAATGAACCATTTAAAATTTCAGGACCAATTCCGTCACCTGGCAATGCTACTATTTTGTAACTCATGAATGTATACCTTCTTTCTTAGATGTATTAGCTGCATATTTTGCATGAGCTTCTACATAAGCTTTACATGATGCAAGTAGGATATCATGGTCGATGCCAACACCAGTGACAATCTGGTCATTAATTTTAAGTTGTACGTGTACTTCACCTTGTGCATCAGTACCTTCTGTAACAGAATCGATAGTATAATCAATTAATTCTGTTTCCTTATTAAATATTCTATCAACTGCATTATAGATGGAAACGATTGAACCTGTACCAATACTTGAATCTTGATAGGTATTACCTTCGTTGTCTTTAATGACTACTACTGCACTTTGTAATCCACTTGAGACAAATTGTAATTGTAATGTCTCGACTTGATAAATTGCATTTTGTTCGTGCTCAGTACCTTGAATTAATGCGTGGATATCTCTATCGGTAACAGATTTTTTCTTGTCAGCAATTGCTTTGAACTGCTTAAATAATACTTTTTGTTCTTCAGGAGAAACGTCATATCCAAGCGCAATTAATTTTTCTGCAAATGCATGCTTACCTGAAAGCTTTCCAAGTGGAAGTTCTGTAGTATCAACGCCAACTAATTGTGGTGTCATAATTTCGTATGTTTCAGGATTCTTTAGAACACCGTCTTGATGGATTCCTGATTCATGGCTAAATGCATTTTGACCAACAATTGCTTTGTTTCTTGGGACTCGAATACCGGCAAATCTTGAAATTAAATCTGAAGTTTGTTTAGTTTCAGCAAGTTTAATTTGTGTTTGGTTATTGTAATGATCTTGTCGAACGTAAAGGCCAAGTGCAACTTCTTCTAAAGCTGTATTACCTGCACGTTCCCCAATACCATTTAAGGTGCCTTCAATTCGTTTAGCGCCATTTTCAATAGCAGCCATACTGTTAGCAACAGCTAAACCTAAGTCATCATGGCAATGTGCACTGTAAATTACATCTTGATTTGTTTTAATTTGATCTAGAAGTGTTTTAAAAATTTGACCATATTCTGAAGGATAACTGAAGCCTACAGTATCTGGGATATTGATAACAGTGGCACCAGCATCAACAGCTGTTTGTACACATTCGATTAAGAATGGTAACTCTGTTCTTGTCGCGTCCTCAGGTGAAAATTGAACAACTTCGAAGAATTGCTTTGCGTAAGTTACATGTTCTTTAATAGAAGCTAATACTTCTTCTTTAGTCATCATTAGTTTTGAGTCGCGGTGGATGGGGCTAGTTGCGATAAATACGTGTATTCTTGGTTTAGCGGCTTCTTTAGTTGCTTCATAAACTGCGTCTATATCGGATTTTACGCAACGTGCTAGTCCACAAACTGCTGTTGTTGTTAAAGCTTTTGAAATAGCTTCAACTGATGCAAAACTGCCTGAACTTGATGCAGGAAATCCTGCTTCAATTATATCGACGCCCCATTTTTCTAATTGCTTTGCAATCTTTAGTCGTTCGTCGAAAGAAAAGTTAACCCCAGGTGTTTGCTCGCCGTCTCTTAGTGTTGTATCAAAAATTTGAATATGGCTACTCATTTTAAACATCTCCTAACATTTGTTGTAATTATTGATAGTTAAATAGCATCCCCTGAAGGTTTTATAGTCGCTTTATTCAATCGTAATGTATAAAGCATCATAAGTGATTTATATTGTTATGAATTTAAATATAAAATGACTTATAATGCTTTAATTACGATGGTTAGCTATTTAAGAATCAAATTATTTTTGAATACTTTTTGATTTAATGAATGGCATCATTTCGCGTAGGTCTTTACCGACAGCTTCGATTTGATGGCCGTGTTGTTCTTCACGTAATCTATGGAATTCTTCAAAGTTATTTTCATTATCTTTAATGAAACGATCACTAAAGTTACCTTTTTGAATATCTTCTAATACAGCTTTCATATTATCTTTAACATCTGGTGTAATTACACGTGGTCCTGATACATAATCTCCAAACTCAGCAGTATTCGAAATTGAATAACGCATGTTTTCCATACCGCCTTCATACATTAGGTCAACGATTAATTTCATTTCATGTAAAACTTCGAAATAAGCGATCTCTGGTTGATAACCAGCTTCTACTAATGTTTCGAAACCTGATTGAATTAATTTTGTAGCACCACCACAAAGTACTGCTTGTTCACCAAATAAATCTGTTTCTGTTTCTTCTTTGAATGATGTTTCTAATACACCAGCACGTGTTGCACCGATGCCTTTAGCATAACTTAAAGCTAAGTCTCTAGCTTCACCACTAGCATCTTGTTGAACTGCAAATAGGGCAGGGACTGCACTACCTTCAGCAAATGTACGACGAACTAAGTGACCTGGACCTTTAGGAGCTACTAAGAATACATCTACATCTGCTGGTGGTTGAATTACGTCAAAATGAATATTAAATCCATGTGCAAACACTAATGCATTGTTTGGTTCTAAATTAGGTTCGATTTCTTCTTTATATACTTGGCCTTGAATTTCATCTGGTAATAAGATCATGATGACATCAGCTTGTTTTGCTGCCTCATTTACAGGGTAAACTTCGAAACCATCGTCTTTAGCTTTATCAAAAGAACTTCCTGGTCTGATACCGATGATTACATCATAGCCGTTATCTTTTAAGTTTTGTGCATGAGCATGTCCTTGAGAACCATATCCCACGATTGCTACTTTTTTACCTTGTAATGCGTCTTTTGTAACTGATTGGTCATAATAAACTGTTGTCATAATAAAATCCTCCATGTTTTAAATAAATTTTTTAAATTTTCTAAAAACTCAACTAAATAATACCTGCTGAACCAGTTCTAGAAACTTGTGCAATACCATATGATGATAAATCGTCTAATAAGTTGTCCATTGTATATTGAGGACCAGATGCTTGAAGATAGGTATAATCATCTTCTTTCTTTAATATAGAGATTAGCGCATCATACGGTTTTATTACTTTTTCTAACTGTGCATTATTAGATGGTGTTTGTAATTTCACTAATACTAATTCTCTATTATAAGTATTAGTATCAGTAATATCTTCGACGTGTATAATGTTTATTTGTTTCTCTAGTTGTTGAATTAAATTTCTTAATACATCTGTGTCAGGCACTTCTGCTACAAATGTTATATCTGATATACCATCTTCTAATGTAGGTGTTGCAGAAAGTGTGACGATATTAAATTGTCGACGTACAAAGATACTCGTTAATCTATTTAATGTTCCTGCTTTATCTCTTACTTTCGTTCTAAATGTTCTTCTCATGATAGTCCCTCCATCTCATGGTTCGCTTTGCCACTAGGTACCATAGGTGTTACAGGCTCTATCGGTGAAATACGTACTTCAATAAGTGCTGGACCGTCATGATTAAATGCTGCATCGATTTGTTGTTCTAATTGTGTAGGATCATCGATTAAGAATCCTTTAACATTATAGGCTTCTGCTAATTTCAAGAAATCTGGTTGATCATTGAATACAGAGTGTGAAAAACGTTTGTTAAAGAACTTATCCTGCCATTGTTTAACCATACCAAGTGTCCCGTTATTTATTAGAACTACTTTAATGTCTAAACCATATTCTTCAAGTATTGCCATTTCTTGATTTGTCATTTGGAATCCACCATCACCAACAATAGATACAACTGTTTTATCCGGAGATGCTAATTTTGCACCAATAGCAGCTGGAATACCAAAGCCCATCGTTCCTAAACCACCACTTGTTACTAACTGTCCATGAGATTTAAATGGATAGTATTGAGCTGTCCACATTTGGTGTTGACCAACATCCGTAGTAACAATTGCATCACCATCTGTGATTTCACCGATATACTCGATCGCACGCTGTGGTTTTGAAAATGATTCGTCTTCATCTTTACTATATGAAAATGGATGCTTTTCTTTATTACTATTACAGTATGCTAACCAATCATCGTGTTTTATTGAGTAACTTTCATAGTCTAACAATGCTTCTAATGTAGCTTTACAATCAGCAACGATACCTAAATCAACTTTGATAATCTTATTGATTTCAGAAGGGTCAATATCTACGTGTACGATTTTAGCGTTTGGTGCAAATTCATCAGGTTTACTTGCTAGTCTATCGTCAAATCTACTACCAAAGTTGATGAGTAAGTCACATTCTGTTAGTGCCATATTACTAGCGTATGATCCATGCATGCCTCCCATTCCTAAGAAGAGGGGATGTTCATATGGTATAGCGCCTAGGCCAAGCAATGTACTTACTACAGGTAATTGATGTCGAGTCACAAATTCAGTGAATACATCATTTGCTTTTGCATGATTTATACCTGCTCCTGATAAAACAATTGGTTTTTTTGCTGATTTTAAATAGTCACGTAATTTTTGAATTTCATTTTCAGCTGGTTTATCAGCTACGTGGTATCCAGGTAATTCTAGTTCGTCTGTCGTCTGTGCATTTGTTGAAAGAATACCCATATCTTTAGGAAAATCTATTACAACTGGCCCTTTACGACCTGTGTTTGCAATATGAAATGCTTCATGAATAATCTTAGGAATTTCATTTACATTTTTGACTTGATAATTGTGTTTTGTAATCGGTGTTGTCATAGAAAGTAAATCTGCTTCTTGGAAAGCATCTTTTCCAATTCCTGCTGTTGCAACTTGACCTGTAATTACAACAAGTGGTAACGAATCACTATATGCATCTGCAATGCCAGTGATAGCATTTGTAGCTCCAGGACCGCTTGTAACAACAACCACACCTGTGTTTCCTGATACACGTGCATATCCTTCGGCTGCATGTGTTGCACCTTGCTCATGTCTAGCTAGAATGTGTTTTATTTTACCGTCATAGAATGTGTCATAGAGGGGAAGGACAGCACCTCCTGGATAACCAAAGATAAAGTCAACATTTTCATTTGCTAAAGATTCAACTAATAATTCAGAACCAGAACGCATTTCATCTACTGTATCTTGCTCGAGTTCAACTTCGGGCTCTACTGAATGGGCTGCTTCCAAAGAATCAAAATTTTCTGACTTTTCATACTCAAGTGTTTCAATTTGTTTAGACATTGTTCTCACTCCTTAGATAAGGTTTTCAGGTACTTGCATAATTCCACCCGTATTTGCACTTGTAACTAATGCTGTATAACGTGCAAGGTAACCAGATTTAACTTTTGCTTTAAATGGTTTTAAGTCTTGCTTTCTAGCTTCTAATGTTTCAGTAGATACATCAACATCTAATGTACGATTGGTTAAATCAATTGTAATTTCATCACCATCGTTGATTAATCCGATAGGTCCACCAGCTGCTGCTTCAGGAGATACATGTCCTACAGCGATACCTCTTGTTGCACCTGAGAATCGACCATCTGTAATTAAGGCAACATCTTTACCTAACCCACGACCAACGATTGAAGAAGTAGGTGCTAGCATTTCAGGCATTCCAGGTCCACCTTTAGGTCCTTCATATCTAATTACTACGACATGTCCTTCTCTAACAGTATGATTGTCGATTGCTTCAACAGCTTCGTCATGTGAATCGAAACAAATTGCTTTTCCTTTAAATACTTTGATAGATGGATCAACACCACCAACTTTTATGACTGCACCTTTAGGAGCTATATTTCCGTATAAGATTGATAGTCCACCTTGTTTGTCATACGGATTGTCTAGATGTCTAATTACGTCGCTATTTAAAATTTCTTTATTTTCATTATTTTGTCGTAAGGTTTGACCAGTTGCAGTTATTCTATCAGGATGTAATGTACCTTCTTTTTTGAACAATTCATTGATGATTGCAGGAACACCGCCAGCTTCATGAACATCGTGCATTGAATATGATGAACTTGGAGCTATTTTTGATAAATAAGGTGTCTTTTTAGCAATTTCATTAATTCTTGTTAAATCATAATCAATACCTGCTTCATTAGCGATTGCTAATGTGTGCAATACAGTATTTGTAGATCCACCCATAGCCATGTCTAATGCGAATGCATCATCAATTGCTTCTTCAGTGATGATATCTCTTGGTTTTAAATCATTTTTAATGTTATCTACTAATTTGAATGCTGCTTCTCTTATCATTTCACGGCGTTGTTCGCTGACTGCTAATGCAGTACCGTTATAAGGTAATGCTAATCCTAATACTTCCATTAAACAGTTCATTGAGTTAGCTGTGAACATTCCTGAACAAGAACCACAAGTAGGGCAGGCATTTTGTTCCATGTCTAAAAATTCATCTTTTGAAATTGAACCATCTTTAAATGCACCAACAGCTTCGAACATCGAAGATAATGTTAAGGCTTTACCCTGAGAAGATAATCCAGCTTTCATTGGACCACCTGAGCAAAAGATTGCTGGTACATTTGTTCTTACAGATGCTAGCAACATTCCTGGAGTGATTTTGTCACAGTTTGGAATATAAAATACGCCATCAAACCAGTGTGCATTGATAACTGTTTCAGCAGCGTCTGCGATGATTTCTCGTGATGGAAGTGAATATCTCATGCCAATGTGTCCCATGGCAATACCATCATCAACACCAATTGTGTTAAATTCGAAAGGAATCGCACCTGCTTCTCTAATTGCTTCCTTAGCAATATCTCCTAATTCTCGTAAGTGAACATGTCCAGGGACAATATCAATATAGGAATTACAGATTGCTACGAAAGGTTTATTCATATCGGTAGGCTGTTTTAAAGCGCCCGTAGCGTGTAAAAGACTTCTTGCTGGAGCTTGATGATCTCCTTTTTTGATCATATCGCTTCTCATGTTTGATTCCCCCATAAAATTGAAAATAAAAAAACGTCCCAATAATAATTGGGACGTTTTTAAGTCCCATTCAACTAGAAAGAGGACTTAAACTCTTAGTAATTTCTTTACTAAAGTTCCAGTCCTACGAGCATAATAAAATGACTAAAATATTTGAAGTTGTCGGTTGATATTGCATTGTACTTTGCATCATTTTATTATGCTCCTTTCGATAGAATGGTTTATTTTTTGATTTGTTAGAAATATCTAAAAATTTGATAAATTAAATTTACTACATCGATGTGATGATGTCAATAACTATTTGTAATTTTCTTACAATTCAAATAACTACAATTTATTGAATTAGTTATATTATGTTGAAGTAAAGTGACTTAAAATTTGTTAAAATATAGGAGTTAATTTATTAGACATTATGCTTGCTAATTCCTATGATTGACTAGAGGTTAACGCGTAATACACATTTTCTATTATCTAGACGGATGTACTTAATCTAAATTTAGCATGTGATGTACAAGCTGATCAGAAAAATCAATAATGTAATTTATTATAGGTAAGTCATTTAATTCATGGAGCATAATAGTTAAAATGCGCTCAGATGTAAATGTCAGTATATTTTTATTTTGAAATACAAAGTGCGAATAACCATGCGTTACTGACGTGTAAAGGAGTTTAACGATGATTAAGATAAAAAATTTAGACGAAATGGAACATTTTGCTAAAGTATTAGTGAAACATGTAAGTGCACAAGATATAATTTTGCTTAATGGCGATTTAGGTGCCGGCAAAACAACACTTACACAATTTATTGGTAAAGGACTCGGTGTTCGTAGAAATATCAATTCACCAACATTTAATATTATTAAGTCTTATCAAGGAACCGATGTTAAATTACATCATATGGATTGTTATAGATTAGAAGAATCCGATGAAGATTTAGGGTTTGATGAATACTTTGAGGATAATGCTGTAGTCATTATCGAGTGGAGTCAATTTATTGCAGAATTTCTCCCATCAGAATTTTTAACAATTAATATTCATACAATCTCAGAACATGAAAGAGCAATTACGATAGAAGGGCACGGTACGCATTATCAAAAAATAAAGGAGGCAGTTGAACGTGAACTATCTTTTGATTGATACATCGAATCAACCATTATCAGTGGCAGTGGTACAAGATAAAGAAACGCTAAGTGAGATTAATACGAATATTAAAAAGAATCATTCCATACAATTAATGCCGTCGATTAAGCAAGTTATAGCAGATAGTGGTTTAGACAAAAGTGCAATAGATGGTATCGTTGTAGCAAAAGGACCTGGTTCTTATACCGGATTAAGAATTGGAGTAACAGTTGCTAAAACATTAGCCTATGCAATGAATGCTAAATTATACGGTGTTTCTTCATTAAAGGCGCTTGCAGCAACTGCAAAAAATGAACAAGGTCTTATTGTACCTGTGTTTGATGCGAGACGAGAAGCGGTCTATACAGGTGTGTATAAATATGTTGATCAACAACTTGTAACTGTTATTGAAGACCAATATTTGCCAATTACTCAATTACTACAAGCATTACATGAACTGGGGGAAGATTATACGTTTGTTGGACCTGACACAGACCATTTGCAGATACATCTAGATGGTAAATGTGTTGCAAATATACCCCAAGCAAAATATATGATAGAAATGCTCGAGTCACCCGAAAATGTGCATGAATTCACACCAAACTATATTAAATTATCAGAGGCTGAGAGAAATTGGTTAAACCAACAGAACAAGAATTAAATATACGATTTATGACAAAGGACGATGTACCACAAGTATTTGATATAGAGCGGGCTAGTTTTAATGATAGTAGTTGGTCAATTGATGCTTTTTTCCATGAAATTGAAAAGAATGAATTTGCAAATTATTTCATAATTGAATATGATGCACAAATCATTGGATATATAGGCATTTGGATAGTTATTGATCAAGCGCAAATTACTACTGTAGCTATAGATAAAGAATTTAGAGGTTATGGTTTAGGACAATTATTATTAAAATACGCCATGAATTATGCACAATCAAAATGCGATGTTATGAGTTTGGAAGTAAGAGTAGAAAATACGGTAGCACAACATGTGTACACAAATTTGGGTTTTCAATATGGAGGAAAGCGCAAAAATTATTACGGTGAAGGTGAGGATGCGTTAGTCATGTGGGTGAATTTAAATGAATAAAGATACGGTTATATTAGCAATTGAATCAAGCTGTGATGAAACAAGTGTCAGTATTATAAAAAATGGCACACAAATAATGAGTAACATCGTATTAAGTCAAATTGACAGCCATAAGCGTTTTGGTGGGGTTGTACCTGAAGTAGCTAGTAGGCACCATGTAGAAGGTATAACTACAACTGTTGATGAAGCGTTGTTAGAAGCAGGTATCAACATGGAAGATGTAGATGCGATAGCAGTTACACAGGGTCCTGGATTAATAGGTGCACTATTAGTGGGCATTAATGCTGCTAAAGCACTAGCCTTTGCATATGATAAACCACTTATACCTGTCCATCATATTGCAGGACATATTTATGCCAATCACTTAGAAGAGCCGCTTCAGTTTCCTCTTATTGCACTTATTGTTTCTGGTGGTCACACTGAATTAATTTATATGAAGGATCATTTGAACTTTGAAGTAATAGGTGAAACGAGGGATGATGCAGTTGGTGAGGCATATGACAAAGTAGCAAGAACAATTGGTTTAAGCTACCCTGGTGGTCCACAAGTAGATAAATTAGCTGCACAAGGTGCGGATGTATATGAATTTCCGCGTGTATGGCTAGAAAAAGATAGCTATGATTTTAGTTTTAGTGGTCTGAAAAGTGCAGTCATCAATAAACTTCATAATTTGAAGCAAAAGGGTGAAACTATAAATAATGCAGATGTGGCAACAAGTTTTCAAAACAGTGTTGTCGAGGTACTTGTTGGTAAAACAATAGCTGCATGCAATGCATATCACGTACAAAACTTGATCGTTGCTGGCGGAGTTGCTAGTAATAAAGGATTACGACAGTCTTTAAATGAAGCCTGTAAAGAAAATAATATTAGTTTAGCTATACCGAGTCCTAAGTTATGTACAGACAATGCTGCGATGATAGGAGCGGCAGGGTATTATCTATATAAAGAGAGTGCGACTGCTGACCTAGCGCTAAATGGCTTTGGTAATATGGATATTGAACTCTTTTCACAATAAGTTTTTTAAATAGAATTTGTATGCTAGATAAGATAGTTTGCCTTTGTTGCGAACTATCTTTTTAATTTATGCAAAGAATTGTAATATTTAAATTTAGTTAAAATGGGTATAAACATTTTAGTATCAAAATATAAAAAACATAGCAAAGGATAAAAATTAGGGGGACTTATTTATGAAAGCAGTTCAATATTTTAATTTTCAAAATAGCTTAGCGGCATTAAATTTCTATGAAAAGCATTTAGGAGCAACAAATATCCAACGCTTAGGTGGAGACAATGAGATGTTTGACGACATGCCAGATGAATATAAAGTAGATGCGGATTTCACTATGCATGCCTCATTTGAAGTGTTTGGCGAAACATTTTATTGTAGTGATACATGGAAAAATAAAAAAATTGATAACAGTGGTGCGATTGTTGCATTCACATTTGATCAATCAGATGAAGCAGCGAAAAAACGTGCAGTAGACTTCTTTAATAAGGCAGTAGAAGCGGGATGTGAAGCAACGATGCCTTTAGGTAAGACAGAGTGGTCAGAATTATATGGTATGTTTAATGATCCATTTGGGGTTACTTGGATGATTAATGCTGAATAACATTAATTTGATCTTGCATCGATCTTACTATTTAAGAAATTAAATTCAGTTGCAAATTGAAATATAAATATAAAAATTTAAATCAAAATCCAGCAAATGAAATGGCTCATTTGCTGGATTTTTATATTTTTGTAACAGAGTGTCATGTTGTATTAAGTAAGTACACCGTCTTAACTTTGAACTTAGGTAAGAAGTATTTGGCAATTTCAACTAACGTGTAGCTTAATTATTTATACAAAGTAAAGTTATTGTGTTGTCGATTTTGCGCGTTCATAAATAGAATTTGGAAAGTCAGTGATACGTAATAATTCAATAGCATTTCGTGTGTCAGCTTTTCCAGATTTAATCTTATAATCAAAGTCTATTGTGTTACCTGAAATGGATTCATTGAAATGGTAATTGGAATATTGATGATCTAATAGTTCAGATAATTCAATATCGTGCGTTGCAGCAATAACTGTATAACCATCTTGTTGGTCAAAATAATTGAGTACTGCTTCAGACGCTGCTATACGTTCAGTGGTATTTGTTCCTTTAAATATTTCATCTATAAAGCAATAAATATGGTCAGTTAGTGTTAAATCAAATAGGCGTTTGATTGACTTTATTTCGGTCATAAAGTAACTGTCACCAGAAAGAATATCATCTTGGTTAACCATTGATGTATAGACATAACCTGGTTGATATTTAAATATAGTTGCTGTTGCAGTGTGAATAGTTTGAGCTGTAATTAGGTTTAAGGCGATTGCCTTCATAAATGTTGATTTTCCTGAAGCATTTGAACCAGTTAATAAAATATGATTATCAACATTCAAAGTATTTGGTACAGCATTTGGAATTAAGGGATGGGTCAATCCTTCAAAGGTCACTTCTTGATGATTTACAACTTGAGGTAAGCAATATTCATCTAACGTTTCTCGCCACAATGCTACTGCATAATGATTATCTACTTCTGCAACATAGTCATAGCATGCCATGACTTCGGATTCATATTTTTTAAAGCTATTTTGAATGAGATGGAAAACATGATAATCAAACATAAATATTAACTTAATTAACATAATAAGTATGAAGGTTTCATCATTAGAATTAGCTCTCCCTAATAAACCACTGAACTTTCGTGCTACTACAAAGTGTTTAAAATTCACAGCTGTTTCTGGTGTACCATCTATTTTGTGAATATCATAAGCACGTTTAATTACATTTGAAGTATAGAATATAGAATTTAAATCTTGGTCAAATGTTTTGCGAATCGTTCCACTCAATACCATATTAAATAATAGTGAAGCTATGGTAAGTAATAATCCATATTTAGCATTGAATATAGATAATATGAGAAAGATAAATGGTAGGTAAGTACAGGCCATATAAAAATTATTTCGCTGTATGTATGCTAACTGATTAGGAAACAATGGATAAATTGATTTACCTAATTTTGCTAAGTGAATGGAGACATTTTCTCTGAATGATACATTTGATTTAAATCGCTTGATTAATGATTCATTCTTCACTTGATACATTTGCCTTAGAGTAGCGTATAAACGCATTTCACCAATAGAAGTGAAATTAAAGTTTATATTTTGAAATAACTGGTCCATATTTAAATCAGACCATGTTTTATCATCGATTAATTTGTCTGATTGATGCTGATGTTTGAATGTATCGTATTGATAATGATAACGATGGTATGGACGAATAAAGCACTCTAGTGGTTTTTGTCTATACCATAAGTTTTTAATATCATTCTTAAGACGGTAATTAATTACGATATTAGAAATAATCGCAATAATTAAACTAGCTAGAACAAAAGCAATAAAGAACCACAAAATCGTGGGCATGGTGAAACACAGTCCTTTCTCTCTATATAGTGAAGTCCTTTTTTATTATGACATTCATATAAAGAGATAACAATGTGGGTTCTTAATATTAAAACGTCTGAACAATGTCAATAGGGAACGTGCGTACTTATTAACAATAAGTGCATAAGTTGTGGATAAATAAGAAGATTAATGTGGATATGGAGTGTATTTCCAAAAAATCACAGCAATAAAAGTTACTTTTTACCTGTGTATAACTAGGATAACTTTGTGGATAGCTTACAATTCAAGGATTTTTATTGTGTATAAAAAAGTGTAAAATATATCCTATGAAAAAAAGCCAATGTATTAAAATATACATTGGCTTAAGTGTAAGTCAGGATATTATTGTAATAATTCTTGTAATTCTGCCCATTCTGACATAACCTGTTCTAATTTTTGTTCGGTTTCTGCTTTTGCTATTGCAATATCATTTGCTTTATCTGGATTTGAAAAAATTTCAGGTTTAGTGAGTTGAACGTTTAAATCATCGATTTGTGCTTCGTAATCTTCAATTGCTAATTCACATTGTTCTATTTTACGAGTGATTTGTCGCTGTTCTTTCTTTTGTTGCTTTTGATCAATGTAATTATTTGTTTTAGGTGTATTGTCTATTTGTTGTTCTACCTGTGATTGTTCATGCTTAGATTTTAATGCTTCAGTTTCTTCTAGTTTATCAACATAATATTGATAGTCACCTAAATAGAGCGTGCCTCCCGTTGTGTCTAAATCAAATACTTTGTTAGCTAATTGATTGATAAAATAGCGATCGTGGGAAACAAATAACAATGTACCATCGAAATTTAATAAAGCTTGCTCTAACATTTCTTTAGAATCAATATCTAAATGGTTAGTCGGTTCATCCAAAATTAATACATTATTACGTTCCAGCATTAATAGTGCAAGTTGTAGACGTGCTTTTTCTCCACCTGATAAATCATTGATAACTTTTTTTACGTCTTCTTGTACAAATAAAAATCTGCCTAATACTGCTCGAACATCTTTTTCATTCATGGTAGGGTATTGATCCCAAATATAATCAAGAATTGATTTTGTTGATTTAAATTCTGCTTGCTTTTGGTCATAATAGCCAATCTTTAAGTTTGCACCTTTAGTGATGTCGCCTGAAATTTTTGGTTGGCGTTCTGCTATAGTTTTGATCAGCGTAGATTTACCAATACCATTTGGTCCAATGATCGCGATATGATCACCTTTGGTAATTTCTAAATTGATATTTGAAGTGATTGGTTCGTCGTAACCAATGGCTAAATTTTTTATATGAAAAACATCGTTACCCGTATTGCGTTCAAAATCAAATTCAATATTTGCACTTTTAGCATCTAAGATAGGCTTATTAATAAGTTCGATCTTTTCTAACATTTTACGTCGGCTTTTTGCCATACCCGAAGTTGATGCACGAGCGATATTTTTTTCTACGAATGTCTCTAATTTTTTAATTTCTGCTTGCTGACTTTCATACTCTTGCATCTTTTTTTGGTAATATTTATCTCTTTGTTCAATGAATTGACCATAATTTCCAACATAATGTTGTACATCACCAAGTGCGACATCATATATTTGATTAACAATTTTGTCTAAGAAGTACCTATCATGACTGATTATGATAATAGCGCCTTTAAAGTAATTTAAGTAACTTTCAAGCCATTGTGTCGTCTCCATATCTAAGTGGTTAGTAGGTTCATCTAATAGTAGCAGGTCAGGTTCATTCAATAACATTTGAGCTAAAGATAATCTAGTCTTTTGTCCACCACTGAAATCGTTAATTGGTCGATTGAAATCATCTTCCGTAAAGTTTAATCCATGTAATACAGTTTTAATTTTACTTTCATATTGATAGCCTTCTTGTTGCTCAAATTGGTTTGAGATATTTTCATAGCGCGCAATATGTGCTTTATATTCGTCAGTATCATATTCCTCTGCATGTTTAGCTAACCAATCTGTTTCAAATTTCATTTGTTCTTGCATTTCTTTAATATGTTCAAAGGGCTTCGTCATTTCTGCGATTACCGTTTGATTGGTATTTAAAGTCATTTGTTGTGTTAAATAACCCATTTTTAAATTTTTAATTTTTGATATATGTCCAGAATCATAATCTTCGACACCTGCAATAATTTTCATTAATGTAGATTTACCAGCTCCGTTACGTCCAACAATACCGATACGTTCCCCCGTCTTAACTTCTAAATCTACGTTGTTGAAAATATCATCCCCGTCGAATGATTTTGTAATATCGTTTAATTGTAATAATATCATTCGAATTTGCACCTCTCTATTCAAAATCTATTTTACCGTATAAAGCGTATGGATAAAACTATCAGTGTTTATTTTTATATATCATTAATGTATAATGTTGTAGTAATTATTAGATTATTTAGTATTATTATTTAAATTAGGGGGACATGATCTTGGCTAATCAAAGCGATAAGATTCCTCGTGCAACGTTGAAACGTTTACCGTTATACTACAGATTCGTCAATACATTAAAATCAAAAGGTATAGATAGAGTGAATTCAAAGGCAATCAGCGAAGGATTGAATATAGATTCTGCAACTATTCGTCGTGATTTTTCATATTTTGGAGAACTAGGAAAAAAGGGTTATGGCTATAATATCGATAGCTTATTACACTTTTTCAAAAATGAAATTAGTGAAAATGATGAAATTAAAATTGCCATTGTTGGTGTTGGGAACTTAGGTAAAGCATTGTTAACTTACAATTTCTCAATCCATGATGAAATGACAATAACGGAAGCTTTTGATATACGAGAAGATGTGATAGGTACTGAAATCGGTCAAGTAAGTGTTAGTAATTATGCAGATATTACCGAGGTTCTAGAACGTGAACAAATAGATATCGTAATCCTTACTACACCTGAAGATGTTGCGCAGCAAGTAACAGATAAGTTAGTAGATGTTGGAGTGAAGGGGATATTAAACTTTACACCAAGTCGTGTATCTACGCCATCTGATGTGCAAGTTCATCATATTGATTTAGGTATAGAATTACAATCATTATTATTTTTTATGAAAAATTATAGTAACAAATAATTTTAACAAACGAGTTTACTTATTTAATAGAGATAAGTAAACTCGTTTATTTTTGACTTACTTTTTGTTAAAGAAAGATTTCAATATTATCTTTTATTTGTACGGACAAAGATTAAAATATATTGACTTATACGGACAAATATAATACATTGTAATTGTAAACGTTTTCATAAAAAAGGGGTTAAGGGGGATTTTATGGAGCAGATAAACAATCCAATTGTAATACAGAGAGCAGATCCGTTTGTTTTTAAGGAATCAGGAACATATTATTTTACTGGTTCTTATCCGAAATATGACCGTATTGTTTTGAGGAAAGCATCGTCATTGAATGAGCTAAATGAAGCAAAAGAACATGTTGTATGGACTAAAGATTTAGATGGAGAAAAAAGCGCATTGATTTGGGCACCTGAAATTCATAAAATAAATGATAAATGGTTTATCTATTATGCAGCAGCACCAAATGATTACATTGAGGATGATACATTTAATCATAGAATGTTCGTCTTAGAGAATAGTAATGATGACCCACTTACAGATAACTGGATAGATAAAGGGAAAATAGATACAGGATGGGAAACATTTTCGCTGGATGCAACCGTTTTTGAATTAAATGGGCGTTTATATTATGTTTGGGCACAACAAGATATAGAGATACCAGGACACTCAAATATCTATATTTCTGAAATGGAAAATCCATGGACATTAAAAGGGTCACCAACAATGTTAACGATACCCGAATATGACTGGGAGTGTAAGGGTTTTTGGGTGAATGAAGGACCAGCCGTTTTAATAAAAGAGCAACGTATATTTTTAACATATTCTGCGAGTGCAACAGGTATTGATTACTGTATGGGAATGCTTGTTGCTTCTGTAGAAAGTAATCTATTAGATGTTAATGCTTGGGATAAAGTTGAAGAACCTGTATTTACAAGTGCTATTGAAAATGGACAATACGGTCCAGGACATAATTCATTTACAAAATCTAAAGATGACTTGCATGATGTGTTGGTCTATCATGCTAGAAATTATACAGAGATTGAGGGCGATCCATTGTATGATCCAAATCGTCATGCACGTGCGCAATTTATAAAATGGTATAATGGTTGGCCGGATTTTGGTTCACCTGCTCGTGATACGCGTTCAACACCTCATTCTACCAATGTAATTGGAAGTGATGCCATTGATTAATTTAAAGCGTATTACATTTTGGAGATTTGGTGGCATTAATTTCTCTTATTTTGCTATCTGGACATTAATCATTACATTTTTGCCATTGTGGTTAAATAGAGTAGCACATTTAAACACAGCAGAAGCTGGAATTGTATTTTCAACAATGTCTATTGTAGCAATTGTACTTGAACCAATTTATGGCGTCATACAAGATAAATTAGGATTAAAAAAGTATTTGTTTGCATTTGTTATTTTTTGCTTACTGCTAATAGGACCATTTTTTGAATATGCTTTTATTCCATTAATCAATATGAATGTGCTGTTAGGTAGTGTATTAGGTGGTTCATTTATTAGTTTGTGTTTGTATAGTGGTGTGGGGGTCGTCGAATCATATTGTGAAAAATCGAGCCGAGCAAATAACTTTGAATACGGCCATGCAAGATTATTTGGTTCAATTGCTGGCGGTTCGTTCGCATTTATTGGTGGCATTATGTTTGTGAAACAGCCCAATAGTATATTTTGGGTATGTACTATAGTAGCACTATTACTTGGTATTATTCTCTGGTCTGTTAAAGTTAAAGCATTTGAATATCAAAAGGATGATAAAACGAAAAATGAAAGAGCATATGTAAATAAAAATACGATTCTAAAGTTATTTAAAAATAAAAGTTTTTGGGGATTGTGTTTATTAATTATTGGTAGTGCCAGTTTATATGATGTATTTGATCAACAATTTCCTAATTATTTTGTTAAATTTTTTACAAATCAAAGTAATGGGGAATCATTATTTAGTAAATTAACTTCAACTCAAATTTTTATTGAAGCGGTTGTTATGATATTTATGCCATGGATAATTAATAAAATAGGTTCTAAGAATGGCTTATTCTTATTTGGTATTATTTTATTTTTGAGGGTCATAGGTACGGCATTCACAGATGAAGTTTGGTTACTATCATTCTTTAGACTATTAGCAGCGATAGAAATGCCACTAATGTTAGTTTCTATAATGAAATATATCGTAGGTACATTTGATATTAGGCTATCTGCTACAGTTTACATGCTTGCATTTAATGTAGCGAAGCAATTAGGGGTGGCATTTTTCTCTTTAGTAATGGGGAAACTTTATGTAATTATCGGTTTTCAAAACACTTATATTGTTATGTCGCTAATTATTATTGTCCTTGTTAGTCTAGGTGCTTTATTAATGAGTAATGATAAAATAGATTATCAAAAACTTACGATGAATAGAAAAATAAAAAAAGTAAGTTAACCTTATATATATAAACCAAATATATATTAATCAAGCCTCTAGAACATAAATACCTAGCATTAAGCCCATCAAAGATTTTTGATGGGCTTGTTATTGCTTGCTTTCCTAAGGTAGCGAGTCTCGGTCTCGACACTCAACATACTCCCTCAGGTGTCTCGCAAACAATTCGCAGTTCTTAAATGTAATTACTACAATAAATAAGACACTTTAAAATGAATTAATTGAAACAGAAACTATCCTTGAGATAAAACAAAAAATAAAAAACAAATTAAGTGATGAAGATTTAAATAAAATCATAAATCATCGATTATTTACTAAAATTTCTATTTCTAAATATATTAAATATATAAAATGAGCAAAGAGGTTGAAAAGTTACTCTGATTCTAATATTATTAATCTTATTGATTTTATCGGGGAAAGAGGTTATTGAATGACTTGGTTAATTTTTAGTGGGCTCATTGTAGGTGCACTATTAGGTTTTGTAATGCAACGCACACGGTTTTGTTTAGCAGGTGGCTTTAGAGATATGTATGTACAAAAAAACAATAAAATGTTTTATGCATTATTAATCGCAATTACGGTTCAAAGTATAGGTCTATTGATTCTTACGTCAACTGGAATTGTTGAAATACCAACAGCATCATACCCATTAATAGGTACTATTATTGGATCATTTATATTTGGTATAGGGATTATCTTATCTGGCGGATGTGCAACAGGTACATGGTACAGAGCGGGTGAAGGTTTAATCGGTAGTTGGTTAGCACTTGCAGCATATGCATTTACATCAGCAGCAACTAAATTTGGGATTTTATTGCCATTAATGAATGGCTTAAATAAACCAACTAATGTCAATACAAGTATGGCACAAACAACAGGCATTCCAACTTGGATTTGGGTGTTAATATTAACAATTATTACTGTATTTGTAGTGGTTAAGACATTACGTAAGCCAAAACCTAAATTTGCAGTACCACAATTAAAACAAAAATTCACTGGAGTTAGACATTTACTATTTGAAAAGAAATACCATCCTTTTGTTGCCGCAATTGCTGTTGGATTAATTGCATTATTGGCATGGCCAGTCAGTGAGACAACAGGTAGAATGTATGGTTTAGGTATAACGACACCATCAGCAAATATAATTCAATTTCTCGTTACAGGTGATACAAAGTTACTAGACTGGGGCGTATTCTTAGTTTTAGGAATTTTCCTAGGTTCTTATATTGCAGCTAGAGGATCAAGAGAATTTAAATGGAGACTTCCAGATAAAGCGATAATACGTAATAGTGTTATCGGTGGTGTGCTGATGGGATTTGGTGCGTCAGTAGCTGGTGGATGCTCAATTGGTAATGGCTTAGTAGAGACAGCGACAATGTCTTGGAAAGGCTGGATTGCATTGGCATCGATGATATTAGGCGCATGGACAATGAGTTACTTTTTATTTATAAGACCTATGAAAAAAGCACAAAAATCACAAGTAAATAATAAAAATACAGTTACTTCAGGAACACAAATGACTTAAAGTTAAAGGAGATAATAACTATGGTATATGAATTAGGTACAGTAGGTATGGTTTGTCCGTTCCCATTAATTGAAGCTCAGAAAAAAATGGACACATTAGATAATGGTGATGAATTGAAAATTGATTTCGATTGTACGCAAGCAACAGAAGCACTACCAAATTGGGCTGCTGAACAAGGTTATCCAGTTACAAATTATGAACAACTAGACGATGCTTCTTGGACAATTACTATTAAAAAAGCTTAATAAATAAATTAAAGAAGAACCATCTTGGACAGGCATAAAATAATGCGTCAATTCAAGATGGTTTTTACTTTAAATGGTATTTAAAGCGGTTCCAATATGGTAGAATAGTAATGTTTACAATAGCTAAATAATGAGAGTGAGAGTATATGAAAAATATTGCTGATATTGCAAAAATTGCAGGCGTATCCAAGAGTACTGTTTCTAGGTATCTAAACAATGGATCAGTTAGTCTAAAGACAAAACAAAAACTAGATAAGATTATTCAAGAAAATGATTATCAACCTAATCAATTTGCTCAAAGTTTACGTGCCCATAGAACAAATATGATAGGCGCAATTATTCCGAGAATGAATTCTTATGCTGTGGATGAAACAGTCAAGGGAATTAAAACAATATGTGACGAATTAAATTATAGTTTGTTGTTAAATTACACTAACTTAAATTCAGAAAAGGAACTAGAAGCTTTAGAAACATTTTACCGTAGTAAGGTTGATGGCATTGTGTTAATGGCTACTGAAATTACAGATCGTCATTTAGCTATTATTAACAAGATTCAAGTCCCTGTAATTATTGTTGGACAAGAGCATGAATCTTTACATTGTGTCATACATAACGATTATCACGCTGGGTATATTGTTGGTAAAAAATTAGGTCAGCAAAATTATAAAAATATTAAATTTTTCGGGGTAACCGAAAGCGATATTGCAGTTGGTATTGATAGAAAATCAGGGCTTATTGCAGGATTGAAAGCGTATGGTCTAGAGCCAAATATTTCATTAACTTCATTTAATTATCAAGAAGCGATGGAAGATGTTATTTCTGAATTAGATGCACATCCACATTATGATGCAGTTGTTGGCGCTACAGACTCAATAGCCTTAGCTGTGCATAAATATATTTCAGAACATGATCAACAAGTGAAAAATCAACGAATTGTTGGCTTTGGTGGAGATCCTGTTACAGAAATTGTGTCACCATCGATTAGTACAGTTATATATCACTTTGAACAAGCGGGGGAAGTAGCAATGACACAATTAAATCATATGATTAAACAACAACCAATTGAACAAAGGTTAACTATTGATGTCAGCCTATCATTTAAATCTTAGTAGAAACATGATATGATGTAAAAGTATATTGTGGAACCGGTACCAAAATTATTTAGGAGGATAAAAAATGACGGAGTGGACAAGAGAACAGCGTTATCAAAGAATTGAAGATGTAGATCAACAAACAATAGATGCATTGACGGAACAAGTAGATGCATCAAAATATAGACAAAGATATCATATACAACCTACAACGGGATTACTAAATGATCCTAATGGTTTAATTTATTTTGATGGTAAGTATTATGTTTCTCACCAATGGTTTCCTTTAGGACCCGTACATGGATTAAAATATTGGTATACATATACTAGCGATGATTTGGTACACTTTGAACCAATTGGTCCTACATTAAAACCCGATACAAAAGATGATAGTCATGGAGTCTATAGCGGAAGTGCCTTTGAATATAATCAACATTTATATTATATGTATACTGCAAATCATCGTGATAAAGATTGGGCTCGTTCATCAAGTCAACATATAGCAAAAGTTGATGCAGATGGTAAGGTTGAGAAATTCCCTAAAGCTGTTATTGCTGAACCTCCAGCTGGTTATACTCAGCATTTTAGAGATCCGAAGGTATTTACAAAGGATGGGGTCTATTATGCCATCATTGCAGCACAAAATGATTTAGAACAAGGTAGAGTATTACAATATCGCTCTAATGATATTGTGAATTGGGAATTCCAAGGTGAGATTGAAACAAAATTAGATGAATTTGGCTACATGTGGGAATGTCCCGATTACTTTAATTTAAATGGCTATGATATCTTAATGTTTTGTCCACAAGGATTAGCATCAAAAGGCGAGCATTTTAAAAACATATATCAGTCTGGTTATATTATGGGGCAATATGATATTGATAATTTAACTATGAATCATGGAGATTTTCACGAATTAGATCATGGGTTTGATTTTTATGCACCACAAACATTTATAGATGAACAAGGTAGACGCATCTTAATTGGTTGGATGGGATTACCTGATACAAATTATCCATCGGACGAAGATGGCTGGGCACATTGCTTAACTATTCCTCGTGTATTAACGATAGAGGAAGGTAAGCTCAAACAAAGACCTATTCCTGCATTAGAATCATTAAGAACTAATGAAGAGACAGCACTTGGGTATGCTAATAAATTCCCAAGACAGCTTCATCCTTATGAAGGTACACAATATGAATTAATAATAGATATTTTAGAAAATGATGCAACTGCTATTTATTTCGAATTAAGAACTTCTAAGCAACATTCAACACTTATAACTTACGACACCAAATCTAGAACGTTAACTTTAGATCGTAGTGAAAGTGGTTTGTTACCCGATCCAGTTGAGGGAACTACACGTACAACAACACTAAGTCAAGATTTAACACAATTAAGAATATATGTTGATACATCAAGCGTTGAAATATTTTGTAATAATGGAGAAAGTGTATTAACATCTAGGATTTTTACTGATGAAAATGCAACCGGTATTAAAACATCAACAGAATCAGGACAAGCATACTTAAGATTTACTAAATATGATTTGAAGGATGATAAATAAGTTATGAAACGTTTACTAGCAATTGGAGAAGCACTTATAGATTTTATACCTAATACAACAGATTCTAAATTAAAGGATGTAGAAGGATTTTCTCGCCAAGTAGGTGGCGCGCCATGTAACGTTGCTTGTACAGCGACTAAGTTAGGTGGTAATGCTGAAATGATTACGCAATTAGGTGATGATGCATTTGGTGATTTAATAGTCGAAACGATTGAAACAATCGGTGTTCAGACAAGTTATTTAAAGCGAACACATGAGGCAAACACTGCTCTAGCATTTGTAAGCTTAACTAAAGATGGAGAACGTGATTTTTCATTTTATCGTAAACCATCTGCAGATATGTTGTTTTCTGAGGAAGATGTCACAAATATTGAAGTAACTAATAAGGATATACTACACTTTTGTTCAGTTGATCTAGTAGAAAGCCCTATGAAAAAAGCACATAAAGCATTGATTGATAAGGTTAAATCAGCAGGCGGCACAATTGTCTTTGATCCAAATGTTAGATTACCATTATGGGATAGTGAAGCGGATTGCAAAAACGCAATTCATGAATTTCTATCACTAGCTAACATTATTAAAATTTCGGATGAAGAATTAACATTTGTGACAGGCGAGGAAAATGAAAAACAAGCTATTCAATGGTTATTTCAAGGCGATGTTGAAGTTGTTATTTATACGAAAGGCCCAGACGGAGCGGTGTTATACTTTAAAGACGGGACTATTATAGAACAACAAGGCATTAAAGTAAAAGCCATCGATACAACTGGCGCTGGTGATGCATTTATCGGTGCATTAATCAGCAGATTGTTAACATCAGACAGTACAAATGCAGTAATTCAATTAAAAGAGGAAGGGCAAGCAATTCTAAATTTCAGTAACTATGTAGCAGCTATGGTTACTACGAAATACGGAGCAATTGATAGTTTGCCAAATTTAGAAGAAGTAAATGCAGCATTAAATAAATAACAAAATAAAACGCCATATAAAGCTTTCACTATGAAAGGATACTTTATATGGCGTTTACTATTTATGAATTATATTTTTTTAACGTTCCTTACTGATGCATAACAATGTTCACTATTTTTAAAATATACGATACGAGATTTAGAGTCTATTGATTCTATGTTGTGTCGATTTACGACAAAGCTATTATGACAACGGAAAAATCTTTCATCTAATTGATCAATTTCCTTTAAGTTGCCATAAAATTCAATTTGACGATTATCCAAATGTGCTATCAACCGATGTGATTTTGATGAAGACTCGAAAAACATGACATCATCATATTGCACATAAACCGAATTACTACCACGCTTTAACTCAATTGTTTCGACATTACTTTCTTTAGATAATAATTTTAATCTAGATTCTGAAGTTTCTAAACAGTCTATTATTCTTGATTTAAGTTCATCTGGATCATCTTTAAAGATAAAATCCATTGCAGCAACTTTATAAACAAAAGTTAAATAAGTTAACTCACTATGACTTGTCACAAAAATAATATTTCCCACTGGGTCATGCTTTCGAATCTCACTTGCTAACTTTATTCCATTAATATCCGCTTCAAGTTGAATATCTAAAAAATAACAACCAATGTCATTTAAATCTTTAGAACGTTCTAAAATTTCATAAGGATCATCTGTAGCAACTTCAATTTCCATAGGTTTTTCTTCAATCATAATGTAATTGTTTATAATTGAAATCATATTCTCGCGCTGTTTTGGGTCATCTTCACAAATGAATATCTTCATGTTTCCACGTCCTTATGAATTAGAATTTAAAATTTCCACTTTTTGAATAAAGTAATTATTATCAATTGTTGTATCTAATAAAACATTAGAAGTTGTATCTGTCAATTCCTTTAAGGTAGAAAGACCTAATCCACGATTTTTCCCTTTTGTAGAAAAGTTTTCTTTAAAGAGGGTGTGTACTCTAGGCATATCAGGCTCACATTTATTCATAACAATAAACATAACAGAATCATCATTATTTTTGATAAAGGCAATGCGAATCAAGGGATCATCTTCAATTTTTTCTGATGCTTCAATTGCATTATCTAAAATTATGCCAATGGCTCGACTTAAATTAACGATAGGCATGTCTATTTTGTCAATTGGTTCTGGAACTTCAATACTGATACGAATATTTTTCTCTTGAGCTTGTAATATTTTAGTTGTTAACAAACCTTTTATCTCTCGTACTTTTAAATTTTCAATACCATTGATCTTAATGGCATTCATTTGCATACTATCTTGCATTGGTAAAATTTCTTCATTGAAGTATTTTTTTAAACCGTCCATATCATTTTCTCTAATAAATTCTGACATGGTGGACAAAATATTTACATAATCATGTCTAAACTTACGCATTTCATTATTAATGTTTTCAATTTGCAGTGTATATTTGTAATAATTTTCAATTTCTTGCATATTACGTTTATACTGAATCTGCCTTACAATACTAAATGAAATTGTGATAATTAGAATAGCTAGCGTAATGATGAAAATTGAGTATAACACTACTAAAAATTTTGTATCCGCAAATGACATAATTTGATTAGGTAAATAGAAATAAACAACTAATAAACAAGTTAATAAAAATAACGCTACAATAGTCAAATAAATTTTATTGAATGATAAGTCCGATGATAATAATTTCTTCACAAAATATCTTGAAATAAAAGAAAACCCTAAGGTTGTAACAGCAAATAATATCAAATAAAGGGAATTAAAAAGCAAATCACTTTCAATAAGGTTATATGAAATAGTTGCTAACCATATAGTTATAAAGTTGGCTATGTATAATATAAAGAAACTAATTAATACAGAAACAAAGCCAATAATCCTATTTTTGAAATACATATAAATAACAGAACAGAGTAAAAGAAAGATCATTGCTTTATTATGGAAAAAATAGAATACAATAGTTGAAGGGATTATAAGATATACCATTAATTATCTTGATAATAATAAATAGTATAACAGCTTGAAATATTGATAATGTAAGTGAAGTTAATATTGTCATTCTTTACACACTTTCTACTGACCAATTATTTGTGTAATTCTGTTATTTCTGCTGGTACTTCTGGCTCATCAAAGAAACCGCCACATGGTCTAGCACCAACTGAAGCACCTAATGCTGAAAAGAATTTAGTAGCTAAATTTAATAAAGAATCTAAAATATTCATTATGAAACATCCTCCTTAGGGAAAAATATTGGTAGTTGAACCACTGAAATTAATACAATACCCAAAAGTATTAATTGTTGATAGGGTTCAGAGAAAAATACTGAAATCACTAATAATAATAAAGTTACTACAATCGTTTTTATTTTCTTACCTTTTCGAAGTCTTTCAGGTATAGGTTGCTTCTTGGTTTCTGCAGGTGCATAAATAACAAGAATAATAAATCCCATTATTGCAAGTATATACATTATTAATGGAGACACTTGCATATACCCAATTAACCAAGGTAATAAAACAAAAAGCAATAAATTTTGCACGTGACACAAAAATGATGATTTCGCATGTGCACCGTGTGCATAAAGCCTAATGAAAAAATAAGTTAAATGTACAGTTAAAGTGTATAAAAAGAGATGACAGAGGATAGAAACGCCATAAGTAACTAATGCTTTAAAAAAGTTAATTGCAACTGCTTGCATACCCAAACGGATTTTTAAAAACTCAATATGTTCTAAATTATTGCGTTGTTGCAAATAACGTGAAAATTGTTCGATTTTATTATCAATAAGCTTAGACATTACGCTTCTCTCCTTGCTTGTATTATACAAATTTAATTAAGTTTTGAGCGTCTTATTGCTCAACTGTACTTTTTGAGTTCCTAACTGTTTCATTTACCTATCTGTTTAATTTTAACATATATATTTTTGCAGTTTGGAATAAATTTTGACAAGTTAAGAAAAAATGACCAAGTCACTTTTAATTCATGGTTAAATGGTCATGTATCACAAAGAAGTGATAAACATTTTACAAATCATTAATCATTTTGTTTGTAATGATTATGATTGATTGAACTTAAGAGCAGGGGTTCAATTAATTAACTATTAAAGGTAAGTTCACTTTTGTATAGTTGAGTGAAATACTGGTAATAGTGGTCGTTTTTCAATTCTTTGAATACAAACAAAGGAGGCTGATGTAGTGACAAATTACTTTTCAGCATTAGTTAGTGACTTTGTAAAATAGCACAATTTTGTTTTATTCAATAGAATAAGCAAAGTTATTTTGATGTTATAGAATATTCCCAATTCTATATGTCAGAATATTGTTTTATCAGTTTTTTTGATTTGATGATTATTCCCAGTCGCAAATCAACAGTAACACATTCGTAGATCTTTCCCAATCTCGAATGCGTATCATTTATTACTCATACTTAATAGACCATTCCCAGTCTCAAAATGAGTATTTTAAAGTACTTAATATCATTGACCTTTCCCAGTCACAAATTAAGTACGAGCTATTACATTGATTTAAGATCATTCCCAGTCTTTAAATCAAGTATCAATTAATCACTCAAACATGAGATCAATTCCCAGTCTCAGATGAGTGCCATTAATACTTTTGTGATAAGGATTTTCCCAGTCTTTAAGCAAAGGGTATTACACATTGAGGACAGACCTTTCCCAGTCTGAAATCAATATTCAAACATCTATAACAGAGATGTTTGGAATGTTAAGATGTAAGCTATCGTAAACATCATTCAATTTATCATTAATTAACGGTAAATTCACTAAAAATTTTTTCATAATTAATAACATCCCCAAAAAATAGATAGAGAATTAACTGTAAAAACATTCCCTTAATAATAAGTTACAAAAACCGTGAGCCCCTCCCAAGCTCACGGTTTTTTTATGTTTTTTAGTATTTATATAAATCAGTTCTTAAATTATCAAATACAGGTATGGCAGCTCTTTGCTGTTCAACTTCGTTTAAATCTATCTCGCATGTTATATGTCCTTCTTTTTCTTTGAGCTGTTCTACAATTTCACCGTTCGGATTAATCACTGCTGACTTTCCAGCATATAATGTATTGCCGTCATCTCCACAGCCATTACATGCAACAATAAAGATATTATTTTCAATAGCGCGAGCCTGTAATAATGCTAACCAATGATTCGCTCTTACTTCAGGCCATTGTGCCACATAAAATGCAATTTGTGCGCCATTTTTTGCTGGATATCTCAATAATTCAGGGAAGCGCAAATCATAACAGATGATTTGTGTAGCTTCGATACCATTAGAAAGTTTGAATTTCTCTGGTACAGTTGTGCCAGGCGTCATAAATCTAGGTTCGTCTAGCATAGGGACTAGATGCACTTTGTCATAACTATTTACTAAAGTACCATCTTTTGTCACTGTAAAAGCACTATTATAAATATGATCATTTTTAGAATTTGACACTGAACCAGCTACAATATCTACTTTAAATTGTTTAGCTAATTTACTAATAAAAGCATAACTGCGTGTTAAATTTTTATCAGCGAGTTGATGTAATTGGGGAAGAGCATAGCCGTTGTTCCACATTTCTGGTAAAACAACCAGGTCAGTGTCATTGGAAACATATTTTTCAAACCAATTTAAGATAGTTTCTTCATTTAAAGTTACGTTTGCAGGTTCTACTTTAAATTGAAAGATCTCTATATTCATTTAAATCGCCCCTTAATTTGTTGTTAGAGTTAATATACTAAATAAATATAGATAATTCAAAATTATTCGAATTTAACCAATAAAAAAGAAGTTAATCTAATATACATATAGTAAAAATAATTTCATCCAAAAAAGTAAGTATTATGATTCAATCAAAATACTTACTTTTTATTACTATATACTATTGATTAACTTCTATATTAATTTAGAGCTATTTTCTTACTAAGAAACGAGCGTTAACATCTTGGAATTCTTTTTCTCCAGCAGCTTCACGAATGTTACCAAATGGCATTTGAGCAATTAATTTCCATGTTTTTGGAATATCAAAAGCTTCTTGTGTAGCTTCGTCTACTAATGGGTTATAGTGTTGTAATGACGCGCCTATACCTTCAGTGCTTAAAGCAGTCCATACTGCAAATTGATGCATTGCATTAGTTTGATTAGACCAAATTGCGAAGTTTTCAGCATAACTTGGCATTTGCTGTTGTAATCCCTCAACAACTTCTGTGTCTTCAAAGTAAAGAATTGTACCGTATGCATGTTTAAAGTTATCAATTTTATCTGATGTAGGTTGGAAGTCTCTGTCGTCACCCATAACTTTTTTCAATTCATTTTTTGTAATATCCCAAAACGCATCATGTTTATCATTTAATAATAAGACAATACGAGTAGATTGTGAGTTAAATGAAGATGGAACATGTTTGATTGCATGTTCAATGATTGATTCTACTTCTTTATCTGAAATTGAAATTTCTTTTTCTAAACTATAAATTGTGCGTCGTGTTTCGACTGCATTTTGAAAACTATCTAATGTTTTTGTGTTTTTATTAAATAAACCCATGGCTAAAACTCCTTATCCGATTTAAATTATATATTAAGTATAATAATTATATCTTAGTTTGTAAATAGGTTTTTACATAAAATTTCAAAGATATTAATATTATCTTTCAATAACTAACTTTTAATGAAATAATAGATGAATTCTAATATACTGAAATTGATATGAGAAATTTTAGGGAGGCGAATTAATGAAGCATCCTTTTTCACAAAAAATGGTCGTTTCAAGCTTTGTATTTGCACTTAGTACTGTGTTAGTTACAAAGCCGACATATGGTGCAATACAACAAAATAATGATTCACAATACAAAAGTGTAGATAATATAGAAAATAGAGATACAAATCAACGAGATAGTTTAATGAGAAATGTTAAATATCCGGAAACAAATAATAATGCAGACGTTACAAACACGAGTGATAATAATAGTCAAAACACCTTGAACAGTGATAAGGCCACAACAACTTATCAAGATGTGACAGAACAACCAACGAATACTAACACGACAGCTGATGATAGTAAATCGCAAGATACGCTATTAACGCAAGATATTAATTCGAATCAAACAGATTCGATACCGCAAGAAGATAATACGACAGAACAATCAAATGATTCTGAGACAAATGATTCAAATTCAGATGATGGTACAGGAGAGACTTTGCCAGATTATAGTACGGATGATTCAGATAGTGGGGAACCTAATAATAATGGTGAGCCAAGTCAGTCAGATAATAACAATGAGCCGAGTACTGAAAATCCAACCGATACAGATCGTATTGATAATTCAATACCAAATTCTGATGATCAATCAAACTCTAATGTCCCAACTGATAACACTAATCCAAGCCAGACAGATGGGACGAATAACGATACATCAGGTTCAAATAATTCAACGCCACAGGATGGCTCAGACAGTACAACGAATACAGGAGATGCATCAGACGATTCAAAACCAAATACTACAGATAATTCAAATGACTCAAATGGTGATGATTCAACAGGCAATTCAAATCAAACAGATGGTACAGGATCAGATGGCTCATCAACTGGTGATTCAACAGACAATTCAGGGCAAACAGATGGTACAGGATCAGATGATTCTAATAGTACGACGCAACCTGATAATCCAGATGATAATGTGAATCCTGATAACACTGGAGATGATGATAATTCTCAAGCAGATGGAGACAATTCATCAGAAAATCCAGATGACACAAATCAACCGAATAGTGATGTGAAACCACCACCTAGTCATACTGGAGATACTTCGGACGATTCAAAACCAAATGCTCCAGATAATTCAAATGACTCAAATGGTGATGATTCAACAGACAATTCAGGGCAAACAGATGGTACAGGATCAGATGGCTCATCAACTGGTGATTCAACAGGCAATTCAGGGCAAACGGATGGTACAGGATCAGATGATTCTAATAGTACGACGCAACCTGATAATACTGGAGATGATGATTCTCAAACAGGTGATATGCAGCCACCAAGTAAACCTAATAATACGGATAAACCGCATCAACCAACATCACCGGATAAATCAGAGGATGATAGTACAGGACAGATGCCAAGTTCGAATGAACCAGACAATTCAGGGCATCAATCAACCGAACAACCAACACATGATGATGCATCGACGATAACTCCAGGTGATACCCATACTACTCAGAATACGCGACCAGATAATACGACAGCTAGTAGTAATACAGGAAATCAATCGAGTCACCATTCGGTCAACACAGATACTACAACAGTAAATCACAACCAAGATAATCATGCTTCTGAACATCCAGTGAATACAGCTGCACCACAATATAGTTCAGATGAAAATAATGGGGTAACCTATGGCGAATTGTCAGCAAATAAGGAACAACAAATTAACCGTAATAATGGTGATACAAGAGTTGTGAATCGTTTTAAACAAATGTCTAGTGGATCGTTTAAATATAATCCATTTGTGTTAAATCAGGTTCGAGAATTAAACAACAAAGCCGCAAGTGTCACCGATAAAGAAATCTCTGCAGTTTTAAAAAAGCAGAGATTTGAAGATAATGCATATTTAAATTCATTGCAAAAAGGAACAAACTATTTTAAATTTGAATATTTTAATCCTCTAAAATCAAGTACGTATTATAAAAATTTAGATAAACAAGTATTAGCATTAATTACAGGGGATATTGGTTCAATGCCTGATTTGAAAAATCCTAAAACGAAAGCATCTTCAGGTAAGTATGAATATCATTCAAGTAGTGAAGAAGAACTGACAGATACAAAAGAAAAGAATGAAAGTTCAGCGATTGATATCAAATTTGAAAGAACATTATTTGCATTAATAACTGCAATGATAGTTATATTCTTAGGAATGGTGATTGGTTACTTTGTTCATAGAAGAAAATAAACTATTCGCTACTTATGTAAATAAAATGAAACATTAAGATAGGATGTTAAAAAGAAAATTGTGAAGTCTTAAATAATTGCTAAAAAAATAGAGCTAATCATAATAGATTAGCTCTATTTTTTTATTAGTCAATATCAACAAATGAAATGAATGATAAATGATGTTGTTTCTTGTAGTTGTTTTATTTTTTCAGGTCCAATAACAATTTGGATAATGACAACTAAACTATTTTGCATAATATGTACTAAAATAGGAACCCAAATGCGCTTTGTATATGCATATAATGCAGAAAAGATAAATCCCATACCAAAATAAATAATAAAGAATGAAGGGTCGCCGTGAGCAGCACTAAAGATTATAGAACTAACGATTGCTGCTATAAGAAAGCTTACTACTTTATTTCCTTTGATTAAGTTATATATTTCCCCGAATATAACCTTTCTAAATACAAACTCTTCTAGAATGGGACCTACTGTTGATATTAAGATTATAAATAAAGGTATTTCTTGTGCGACTTTCATTAATCTTGCAGTATTAGGGCTTTTATTTGGTGCTCCAAATACGTACATATTTATTGTACCAGCAATAATTTGATATATCATTACTATAGCAAAACCAACAACTGCCCACAATATTACATATCTTTTCTTTTCCTTGGTTTGACGTTCAATGTAGGAAGGGTTTTTTATAAAAAGATTAATAAGTATGATGAGTATTGCAGCTACAATAAAGCAAGCTACCTGAGAATATATACTAGCAAAAAGCAATTCTTTCCCAGAAAGATTGTCAAAAAGGCCTAACAATTGAAGTATGACTACTCCTAATTGTGCTAGTCCATAAATTAATAATGTCAAAATTGACGCCCATAATCGAGACATGGTGAACCTCCAATAATAAGTATAGTATTTATTCTATCGTAAATAGCAGACATGTACAAAATTTACGATGAATAGTTTTAACTTGAATTATTGACCAAATTTGATTATTATAGAAAGTGTATTAGCACTCAAGTACATTAAGTGCTAACGATTTACTATTTTGAGGAGGAACAGTCAATGTTAAAGCCATTAGGTAGTCGAGTGATTATACAAAAAACAGAACAAGAACAAACAACGAAAAGCGGAATCGTATTAACAGATAGCGCTAAAGAAAAATCTAACGAAGGAACTGTTGTAGAAGTAGGTGCAGGACGTACTTTAGAAAATGGTACTCGAGTTGTTCCTGAAGTTAATAAAGGCGATAAAGTAGTCTTCCAACAATATGCTGGTACAGAAGTTAAACGTGGAGACGAAACATACTTAATCGTTAATGAAGATGACATTTTAGCAATTATTGAAGAATAAAGACCTTATATATATATTTTAACAATAAAAATTACAGCACGGGGGTAAGAAAATTATGGCGAAAGATTTGAAGTTTTCAGAAGATGCACGTCAAGCAATGCTACGAGGTGTAGATAAATTAGCCAACGCAGTCAAAGTAACAATTGGGCCAAAAGGTCGTAATGTTGTTTTAGATAAAGAATATACTTCACCACTGATTACTAATGATGGTGTAACAATCGCTAAAGAAATTGAACTAGAAGATCCATACGAAAATATGGGGGCGAAATTAGTACAAGAAGTAGCAAACAAAACCAATGAAATAGCTGGTGATGGTACAACAACTGCAACGGTACTAGCGCAAGCGATGATTCAAGAAGGACTTAAAAACGTTACAAGTGGTGCTAACCCAGTTGGTTTACGTCAAGGAATTGATAAAGCTGTTGAAGTTGCAATAACTGCTTTACATGATATTTCTCAAAAAGTAGAAAATAAAAATGAAATCGCACAAGTTGGTTCAATTTCTGCAGCTGACGAAGAAATTGGTAAATATATTTCTGAAGCTATGGAAAAAGTAGGTAATGACGGAGTTATAACTATTGAAGAATCAAGTGGCTTCAATACAGAATTAGAAGTCGTTGAAGGTATGCAATTTGATAGAGGATATCAATCTCCATATATGGTTACTGATTCAGATAAAATGATTGCAGATCTTGAAAGACCGTACATTTTAATCACTGATAAGAAAATTTCATCATTCCAAGATATCTTGCCATTACTTGAGCAAGTAGTTCAAGCAAGCAGACCAATCTTAATAGTTGCAGATGACGTTGAAGGCGACGCATTAACAAATATCGTTTTAAACCGTATGCGCGGTACATTTACTGCAGTAGCAGTCAAAGCACCTGGCTTTGGTGACCGTCGTAAAGCAATGTTAGAAGATTTAGCAATCTTAACAGGTGCACAAGTGATTACAGATGACCTTGGGTTAGAGCTGAAAGATGCGACAATAGATATGTTAGGTACTGCTAATAAAGCAGAAATTACTAAAGATAATACTACTGTTGTAGATGGTAATGGAGACCAAAACAATATCGATGCACGTGTCAGTCAAATCAAAGCTCAAATTGAAGAAACAGATTCAGACTTTGATAGAGAAAAATTACAAGAGCGTCTTGCTAAATTAGCAGGTGGTGTAGCAGTAATTAAAGTTGGTGCAGCTAGTGAAACTGAATTAAAAGAACGTAAATTACGTATTGAAGATGCATTAAACTCAACAAGAGCTGCCGTTGAAGAAGGTATTGTTGCAGGTGGTGGAACTGCATTCATGAATATCTATGATAAAGTGGCGCAAATTGATGCTGAAGGTGATGTAGCTACAGGCGTTAACATCGTATTGAAAGCATTAGAAGCACCTGTACGCCAAATTGCTGAAAATGCTGGTTTAGAAGGATCAGTTATTGTTGAAAGATTGAAAAATGCAGAAGTCAGTGTAGGATTTAATGCAGCTACAAATGAATGGGTTAACATGTTGGATGCAGGTATCGTTGATCCAACAAAAGTTTCACGTTCTTCATTACAACACGCAGCAAGTGTTGCGGCAATGTTCTTAACTACTGAAGCGGTAGTTGCTAATATTCCAGAAGAAAATAATGGCAATGATGCTCAAGCAGGTATGGGTGGCATGCCAGGAATGATGTAAAACGGCTTATAAAAGCCGTTGTTACAACGTTTTTCGATTTTCGAAGACATAACAATGACTTAAAAAGTTCAAATAAATGCCCGATAGGTTCAGCTGAACTTGTCGGGCATTAAAATTATTCTTTGAGACGCTTTCCATGAGTATACTAAACTTTTGGGAGGTGTCTTTGTTATATGAAATATAATGTAATTTGTATTGTTTAAAAGTGAGTATCTACTATTAATATTTATTTTAGGTATTTAAAAAATAGTTGGATTAGTAGCGGAAATATAAAAAATTTCAATAGATAATTTATAGTCGCTGACTCTTAGTCTTCGTTTACATAACTAAATTGGTAATAGAGCAAAGTAACCATCTATTTATAATTTAGAGATGGCCATTAATTATTTATTATACTTATTAAATATAAAATACCTGCTATTAAATACAGTAACGCAATGATTTTCGATCTTCTAATATATATAATAAACATGGTTATAAAGAAGGCGAAAAAATATAAATTTCCAAATTGATTATTAATATGTATATAATCAAACAGGATTAAAGCTCCCAAGGTTAGAAATACGATAGCAATAACAGTAAATATCATTTCATAAACATTTAGTTTATCGTCTTTTTTCATAAAATCACTCCTGCTAGAATAATTTTTAGCATAGATTGTTTTTATAAAGTGAATAACAGTGGTATTGTTGTACCAATTTAATATGTTTATGGTGATGTTAGGTTGTTAATTTATTGATTATAAGCATGAGTCATAATAGAAAGTGCTATCATTAATTAAATTGTTATGGATATCATTACTTTTTAATTAATTTTTTTCTATTAGCAGTCTTATTACTTTGATGTTAATTTTACTTTTAGTAAACGTTTGGCATAATATTATCATCAAGATTTCTATAATTCTAGTGGGTACGATAAATGAGTTGAACGACACCGGAAGTAAAGGTGTTTGTTTCAATCAATGTTAAATTTAATCTATGCTTTAAATCATCGAATAGTGGTTTTCCTGATCCCAAGATAACAGGGTGTATTGAGAGTCTATATTCGTCAATCAAATTTAATTCAATAAATGTAGTGATTAGGCTTGAACCACCATATAACCATAGGTTTTTTGTAGATTCTTGTTTTAATCGATTCACTGTTTTGGAAATATCTTCGCTGATAACGTGAACATTTTCCTCTGGATAGGTTTGCGATTTAGAAAATACATATTTTACTTTGCTGTGAATTATATTCCACATTTCCTTTTCATCTTCAGTTGCGTCATTCGTTGGCGTGAATTGTCCCCATAAATCATAACTTTTTCTTCCATATAGTATTGTGTCAATTTGATTTAGGAACGTTGTAAAGGACATCTCAGGATCCATGATGCACCAATCAACTTCACCATTTTCTCCTTCGATAAATCCGTCTAATGTAATAGCCAAATCTAAAATTACCTTGCCGGTCTCCGATTTCGAAGTCATCATCATACCTCCTATTATACGAAAGATTGTCTATCGCTTAATACTATTGATTATATTTCGATATTATCATAAGCACAACTACACGTCACTGGGACATCGTTTTTAACTCTAAGTTACGTCATCATAACGTGTAGAATGAATTGTAATGTCTATGGCACCAATTTAGAAAATGCTTCACCTAACATGATTACAAGACAAATACGTATAAGAGGAAAAATAAATTTATAGAATTATAAGGAGAAATTGACTTAAATCAGAAGAATTGCCATCAATAATGTTGATTGAATTAATCAAAAATCATCATTTTTATTGATAGTATTTTCGCCGTATAATATAAAGTATAATTCTGATTCGAAAAGAGGGCAAAGCATGTTAGATAGAACATACAAGCAATTGATATCAGGAATGATAGCCTTATTTATAGTTATGGCAATCAGTAGGTTTGCATTTACACCAATATTACCGATTATGCAATCAGCTACAGCGTTAAATAGTCAAACTTCAGGTTATTTAGCAACTTCCAATTATTTAGGTTATTTGATTGGCGCTATTATACCAATTTGGTTTATTTTCAAATCAAAAGCGATCGATTTGAAAATATATTTACTAATTAATATTGCTAGTACAGTATTAATGGGAGTATCGAACCATTATGTTGTATGGTTGGTCTTACGTTTAATAGGCGGTATTACTAGTGGGACAGTGTTTGTATTGGCTTCTAATATTGTGTTAGATGCATTAAGACAAGCATATAAAGAAAGTATTTCTGGTCTATTGTATAGTGCTGTTGGTATGGGACTCTTTGTAAGTAGTATTTATATATTTTTCGCTACGGATTATGTATCGTGGCAAGCGTTATGGATTACATTAGGTATATTTTCAATGATTATAGCCATGTTTGTCTTTTTTACAATGAAAGATAATACACATTTGAAAAAGGAGAGTGCACAAGGTCATAACCATTTAGCAACACAATCTATTAATGCTAAATTTAAAAGGTATTTCTATATTGCATATTTCTGTGAGGGGGCAGGATATATTATAACAGGTACATTTTTAGTTGTTATTGTGAAATCTATACCGCAATTTGCAGACTATGCTTCGCTCAGTTGGATGTTTGTTGGATTAGGTGCAATTCCTTCAACAGTACTTTGGTCAATGATTGCTGATAAGATCACTAGAGAGAAAGCAATATATTTAGCATTTACTTTGCAGATAATTGGTGTTTGTTTACCAATCTTTTCTCATAATATAGTTAGCATTATTATTAGTTCTATATTATTTGGTGGTACTTTCTTAGGTCTAACTACACTCTTTTTATCTCAAGGTCAAACTATGATGTATCGCTTTAATACTAAGACTAACTTTGTTGCCTCGTTAACCGTAATCTATAGTGTAGGACAAATGATTGCGCCTAGTATATCAGGTGTTTTGATAGGTGAATCGGGAAATTATAACTTAGCTTTAGGATTTGCAACGGTTATTTTATTGGTTGGTTTGATCAGTAGTGCTAAGAGTTATAGCGTGATGCGTTAAATTGGAGTGATATGAAAAATGCAAATTGAGGATTTAAAAACATTTAAAACGGTATGTGATATGAAAAGTTTTACCAAAGCTGCAGTTGAATTAAACTACGTACAGTCAAATGTAACTGCTAAGATTAAGCGCTTAGAAAAACATTATGATGCGCAACTACTTTATAGAGATAAGAGAGAAATTACACCTACAGCAAAAGGTCAGGTACTCTTAACTTATATTAATGACATACTTTCTCTTGTAGCAAAAGCAGAAGCAGATATTGTTAAAGTAAAACAATCTACATTAAAAATTGGTTCAATTGAAACGATTGCAGCGACAAGGTTACCTGAAATATTGGAAGCCTTTCGCAGAACAGATAATAACACTAAATTAAATGTTACTACTGGTTCATCTAAACAGCTCATTGAGTATATTAAAGCTAGAAATCTAGACGGCGCATTTTTATCAGGAGAGGTTAATGAAAAAGAACTGCTACAAGTCCCATTATACGAAGAAAGAATGATTGTTATTTCTCAAAAGGGTAGTGAGGACTTGTTACAGACCAACTTACCGCAATCAATTATTGTCTTTGAACAAGGTTGTTTTTATAGAAGTTACTTTGAACATTGGTTGGACTATAATCATATAGCTATTCAAAGTGTCATGACTTTAAATACTTTAGATGGTATTTTAGGTTGTGTGAAAGCTGGCATAGGCATTGCAATGTTACCATTGTCTGTATTACATAACAGACCTGATATTGATGTTGATTTTTATGAAATAAATGAAATTTTTGAAGATGTACCCATTTCTTTTGTTTATCGTAAAGACAATATAGGTACACCTGCCTTTTTACAATTATTAGCTATATTACAGAAATAATTATTGAATAAGGTTAATACTTTGTTTAACTCCATCGTAATATTAAAGCATATGTTAGTGTTAATAAGTTGATTTAATTTCTAATAAGGAATGAATTTGATATGCTACTTATTAGCTATTGATATTTTATAAATATTCTAGTATTTATTGTGCACTGAATAAACATTTGATATTAGGGTAGAGTTGAAAATAGTTTCGCTACAAAGGTGTAATGCTTTGTATGATTTTCAACTTGTTTACGAAAGGGAGAATAATTATGACAAAGAAAACAGTTTATGAGGTTATTGATACTGGAATTAATTATCTATTGTCTGGATATGAAAAATGGGATAACGATCAAGTTTTAGATGACAAATTTGAGCTGTTTCCAAATACAATTCATTGGCAATACGGACATGTATTAACGATATTTGAATCTGGCTTATCTCTATGTGAACAAAACGAAGTAGATGTGGTTAAATATAATGAATTATTCGGATATGGTAGTTCTCCAACAGAATGGGGAGATAAAGAAATACCATCAATCGATGAAATTTTTAATTATTTAAAAACTGTACCTGATAGAGCGAGAAATTTAACGGATCAACAATTAGAACAGGAATTGACTGAAACAATTGCAGGTTGTAATACATTAGATGAATTGCTTGTATTAAATGCGATACACATTCCATTACATGCCGGTAAAATTGAAGAAATGTCACGAGTATTAAAACAACAACAATAAATAAAAGGAACAAACACTAATTTAACGTTTCACTAATAAAAGTGACGTTGTAGTTTAGTGCTTGTTCCTTTTTAGTTTAATTAATTTTGTAATTCTGCAATTGCTTTTGCGATAGAATCAAATACATGCGGTATGTCTTCTTTTTCTACACAACTAAAGGCAATTCTGATATCTGTCTTATTTAAAGCGATAATACCGATTGAATAATTTTCAATTAAATGTGTGCGTAATGTCTCAGGATCTACACCTTTGACTTGTACAGCCATGAAGTAACCTGAATTAAATTCATATGGTTGCCAGTATGGTTTATATTTTTCATCATAAACGACATCTTTAGTGACTTCATAGCGTGCTTGTAACGTATCGATATTGTGTTGAATTTCTTGGTCGAACGTTTCATTATGTTCTAACACGTATTTCACTGCATTTTGGGAAGGCATAGGACCACTAGAAATATTACTTCTAATCATACCTTTAACCTTTGCTTCTAATACAGATTTTGCTGTTTCATCATTTACACCAAATGTAATGAAACCAACTCTTAAGCCCCAAGCAAAAAATTCTTTAGTTGCACCGTCTAAACGTATAGGAAGTAGATTTTTTAACTGTAAGTTTGTTAATGCAGTAAATAAAGATTGAGTATAGACATCTTCATAGAATAATCCGTAATATGCATCATCAACAAGAGCGATGACATTAGTACCTCGTTCTGCTAAGTCTTTGATAGCTGTCACGATTTGATTAACTTGATCTTTAGTAGGTGTGTAACCTGTTGGGTTGTTTGGATAATTTAATATAAGTACTACTTTATCTTTATTATAATTCGCTAAAGTATTCACTAAAGCATCTGTAGTGTAATTACCATTTTCATCAAAAATATCATACGTTTCGAAAACAGCACTATGTCTTGTACTATAAACAAGTTTGTAGTTACCCCAGTTATGTGTAGGCAATAATATTGTATCACCACTGTTTACAAACATATCGCCAACTAATGATAAACCATGAGTCAATGCATTTGTGATAATAGGTCTAGTCATATCCGTTTTATTTAAATCTGGATTTTCTTTCAACATTTTTTCTTGCCATAAATCACGTAAGGGTTCGATACCTTGAGGAGGTGAGTAAGGGAAAATTTCATCAGGTTCTAATTCGCCAAAAACGTTATTTAAAGTGTCTGCGTACATCTTTTTATTGCTATAAGTTGCCATACCAATAGTGGCATTATATTTTGTAGCTTTGGCTTCAGCAGATTGAGATAAAATACCTTTCGGATAATACATTAATTTACCTAAATCTGAAAGCATATCTGCAATTTCTGGATTTGATTTAGACAATTGTTCATTTAAATCTAAAGCTAATGGATTCATGGATGGTCTACCTCTCTTTACATATTGTTACTTCCTATATTATCTTGAAATCATTTAAAATTAAAGTCCTGACCACATTTTAAATAAAATTTATAAAAAAACTGACACCTTTATCGAACATATGTTCTATTTGTGTTAAAATAAGAACAGGCCATCAAATTCCACATGGCACTTTTTACTGTGGGAGGTGTAGTATGATATCGTGGTGGCAAGAAATTATAGGAACGCTAATAACGGGTTGCTTACTTGTTATTTTCCGTGTTTGGTTAGAAAATAATTGGAAAGACAAATAGGTGGCCCTACACAAAAACCCCAAGTCTGCGACACCAGACTTGGGGTTGTGTAGTATAATTCGTGGATACATTTACAATTTTATCATCAATGATATAACTCTGCAAACATTATATTTTATTGTATATAATAGAATTAGAACTGTTCATATACTAATAAATTTAATAGTATATTTAGAAAATTAAATTATTGTTTGCTATAATAACGATGTTCGGGGTGATTAGGTGAGACATTTAACTAAAGTTTTTGTGTGCTTAGCAATTATTTCATTTATTGTAGGATATTATTTACAGGCGAATGGTAATGAATCATCTGGTATTAAATTATTAATAGCTGCAATAATGTTTATGATTTGCGCGTTTATTAATCGAAATAATAATAGGAAAGAACGAAATAAACACCACAAAAAATAATTTATAAGTAATTACAAGGCTTAACTGTGTATATACTGTATACTCAATTAAGCCTTTTTCCATGTATTAATCACATATTTAACAGAAAGATGTTTACAACTAATGATATATTGTGTATATTGTGTATATACAGCGATAAGGGAGGACGTTAATGAAAATACTTTTAAAAAATAATAGTGAGAGCCCCATATATGAGCAAATTAAACAGCAAATTAAAGAAAATATTTTAAAAGGCTACGTTGATCCCGGCGAACACTTACCTTCAATGCGTGAATTAGCACAAGATTTAAGTGTTAGTGTAATTACCACCAAACGTGCTTACGAAGATCTCGAGAAAGATGGATTCGTCTTCACTATTAGAGGAAAAGGCACCTTTGTAAAGGAACAAGATAGTTCGATATTGAAGGAAAAACAATTTATTGTGATTGAATCCTTAGCCAAGTCAATTAGCAAAGAAGCTAAAACGATTGGTATGTCTCTCTCTGAATTGCAAGATATCCTAGCAATGATATATGAGGAGGACGAGGAATGAATGCAATAGAAGTTAATGCCGTTAATTACGAATATGGTGGCTTTGCATTAAAAGATATTAACTTTCAAGTTCCAAAAGGGTATGTAACAGGCTTTATCGGCTCCAATGGTGTTGGGAAGACGACCATGATTAGAATGATAATGGATTTAATTGAGCCAAGTAGTGGAGAAATCTTTGTGTTTGATAAGTCAATGCGCAAACATGCTGTGGCGTTGAAAAATAAAATTGGTTTCGTTTACTCGGATTTATATTTAAATGAAAAATGGACTATTAATAAGGTTGAATCGGTTGTAGCTCCTTTTTATGACGATTGGAATCATGAGTTATTTAACAGCTACTTAAGAAAATTCAATTTATCATATAACAGTAAGATTAAGACTTTATCAACTGGAATGAAGATGAAATTATCAATTGCGATTGCCTTCAGTCATCAAGCTGAGTTATTCATTTTAGATGAGCCGACCTCTGGATTGGATCCAATCGTACGCAACGAAGTCCTAGATATAATACAGCAAGAATTGATTAATGAAGAAAAAACAGTCTTTTTATCGACACATATCATTTCAGATCTAGAGAAAATTGCAGATTACTTAATTTACTTTAAAGACGGTAAAGTTGTATTGAATGATTATTTAGATCAAATTATGAATCAATATCAAGTTGTTAAAGGTGATTCTGAACACCTAGACGATGAGTTGTTTGGATTGATGCATTACTATGAAAAAAATAAAACAGGATATGTCGCCTTAACTGACCAAGCCAATGTCTTCAAAGAAATATTTGGTAATAAAGTTGCAATTACCAAGCCGACGATAGAAGAATTAATGGTTTACTTGGAAAAAGGTGACAGTACAACAGTGGAACATGAAAGTGAGAATAAATGAAGGAGACGTTAGATGAAAAATTTAATTATTAGAAACTTTAAATTACGTAAAAAAACCATTGTGTTGTATAGTCTCTTGCTCATTTTTGCACCAATTCAATTACTGATTAACAATGATTTGTTGATCATTAGAATACTTTCATCTATTGTTGCAATGATTATTCTTTTTGTTTCATTGTTAGATTCTGGTCATGCCTTTCGCTTTCACAGTAGATTGGGTCACAAACAATCACTAGACTTCTTTGGTAGTTTACCAGTGTCTAAGAAAGCATTATTAGATTCAACATATATTACTATTTTATTATTTACTTTAATCGGTGCAGGTATTTTATCTTTATATAATATTCCTAGTTCAACAGTTTCTAAGACGGGAATTTCGTATAGTATAACCTTGCCATTTTCTTATATAGCGATTAATTTATTCGCTGTACCAATCGCATTTAAGAGAAATTTAGAACAAAAATCTGAGAATATTTCATATTTAGTTTACTTATTGATAATGATTTTATTTATACCATTTTTAATGATTCTCATTGCTGTAGGCATACAATCTTTGATAGGGCATCAACCTATATTTTTGAATTACTTAGAATTGCTCTATAAATATGGTTTTTTAATTATTAGCATTATTTTCTTTATTAGTAACTACTTTATACAATACAAAAAAATAAGTAACCAACAAAAGGAGGCAAATTAATGCAATTACACGATATAACTAAGACCTATGGTTCTAATAATGTACTGGATCATATAGATTTTGATTTTGGCCATAGCCAAATTGTAGGTTTAATTGGTAAAAATGGTGTCGGAAAAACGACTTTAATGAAAGTAATGAATGGAAATATTATTAATTATAAAGGTGAAGTAAAATTAGGAAATAAAGAAAATATCGGTTATCTAATTGAACATCCTAAATTATATGATAATAAATCAGGACTATATAATTTGAAATTATTTGCACATGTCTTAGGAAAAGGTTTTGACAAAAAATATACAGATTATATTATCGATGCATTTGGTATGAGACCGTATATTAAGAAAAAAGTTAAAAAATATTCAATGGGAATGAAACAAAAATTAGCAATAGCAGTTTCATTAATGAACAAACCCAAGTATCTTATTTTAGATGAACCTACTAATGGCATGGATCCAGATGGTTCTATAGATGTATTGAAAACAATTCAATCATTAGTAAAAGAATTGGAAATGAAAATATTAATTTCTAGCCATAAATTAGAAGATATTGAGTTGATTTGTGACAGAGCAGTATTTCTAAGAGATGGTAATTTCGTGCAAGATGTAGATATGAAATCAGGTGCACCTACTGATTCTACAGTGGTTATTGTAGCAACAGACGAATTTGATAAAACATTAGCACATTTAAACGAACATCATGAAGTTATTCAATCACTAAAAGAAAATAATGAAATAATATTGAATGCTCAAAAGAACTACAAATCACTATTAAAAGGATTAGCTGAAATCGGCATTTATCCAGAATTTATTGAAACTCGTAAGAGTTCTTTACGTGATACTTACTTTAATATTAATCAGAAAGGCGGGAAATAATGAATAGTTTACAATTAGTAAAATATGATATGTATAGTATTTTTAAAAGTCCTTTGACTTATTTAGCATTACTGCTAACTATTATTCCATTAATAGGGTTTACTGTATTGTTTGTTCAACAGTCAGATCAAATGAATGGTAATACATTACTATCGGCAGGTAGTTGGTTCTTCTCATTAATGGGTTTACTGTTTGTTATTAAAACAATCACAAGAGATATCTCACAAGGTACGATTCAATTATATATGAATAAGAAATCAAGTCGTGCTGGCTATGTTATCGCCAAAGTGATTTCTATACTGTTGATTTCAATTATGATAACTGCCGCTCTGGTTGTATTTGTCTTAATTGTACAAGGTATTGTAGATGGTAAAAATGTAAAAACAGATAAATTCTTTGAACTCTTATGGTTTTTCTTTATTTTCCATTTATTCTATGGATTATTGCTTTATTTATTCTCATTAATCGTTCCTAAAACGGCATTAATCTTTACATTAGGAATCTTTTTAGTATTAATTGTTCCATTTGCTGAACCATTCTTACCAATGATTCCTAAAATTGGGGACGACATTAAAGATTCATTAAAATATGTACCATTTAGCTATTTAACTTCTAAAACAACATCAGGTGATTATACATTCACGCATTGGCAATGGTTCATTTCATCAGCATCTATAGTTGTGTTATTTATCGTCAATTTATTTTATGCAACTAGAAAAGATATATAAGATTTAACCGAATTTCACAATAAAAAGAGACGTATGAATCAACGGTTAGAAAACCTATTCATACGTCTCTTTTTTTATATTGTGATAAGTTTGTCTAAAATTGAATCATAAACATGTTTCCACATTTGAGAATCTGTCTTATAGCGGTTACTAATAATTACATGTGTTTCTGCAGATTTATCTTCATATGTAGGATCATCTTTAGCTGGTAACTTTGCACGCGTTTCGTCTACAAAATGCTGTACTTGTTTAGCACGTGGACCCCACACTGAAACTTGTTCAAAATTATCATTTAAAAAGACAAAAATTGGAATGGACCTAGCAGTTCCATTTGTTAGATATTGATCTATTAAATCAGTATTTTCATCACGATGGAAGACACGAACTTCCAAGTTTAGTGCTTCACTGATATGTTTTAAAATTGGAATGTTCATCATAGCATCGCCACACCAATCTTCTGAAATTACCAAGACTTTGCTGTAGTTTGATGTTTTAAGTTGATCTAGTCTTTGATCATTATTTGGTAAAGAGAATGAATGATATATTGACTCTAAATTCTCTTTGTTTTCTGTCATTGCTGCAATATACTGATCAAGTGGTTGACTGTTGTTGAAATACGTTTCTAAACTTGTCATAGTACTTCCCCCTTTAGTTTATTAGGTATTATTATATCAATAAATATAAATGAAAGAAAATTTTTAATACTTATAAAAGTAATATGTTTTAAAAAGTATAGTTTATGGATGAAAGTATGAAATTCCTATGCTATATTAATTAAGTGATATGGAATGTGGTGACAAAATGAAGTTATTGAAAAATGTTAAATGGATAATTACAGTTGTTTTCATACTTATTACTATTGGCACCGTAGTGATATTCGTCAATCATAATAGGTTACATACTAATACTAATTTGAGTAACTTTAAAATTGATAAATTTAAGATTGGTTCAAAAATGAATAAGCATAAATTTGAATTAGATGATGATGTTTTATTAAAGAAGGTTTATGTTTATTCAATGGTTGATCATCCTGAATTTATAGTATTAGTAAATAAGCGTAGTAATCAAATTGTTGGGATGTCATTATTAAATGACGATAGTCTACAGACAAATTATGGTTGGAAAATCGGTGACGATATTTCAAAAGTGAAGGCGAGTTTAAATGCAAATTATAGAGAAAAATCACTACATAATGGATTTAAGTCTTTGATTTTTATTGATAAAAAACATAAAATAAAGTTGTTTGTTGTACATAAGAATAATAAAATAAAAAAGATTGAAATTCATAATAAATAACAATTTAAAATGACATTGCCAACAGGTATGTCATTTTTCTATTTGAACATATAAAGTGGATTGAATTCTATACTTGAATGGCGGTAGATATTTTGGATAAAATCACTTTTTTAAATGAATTAGAACAAGAGTTAGATAATTTACCAAGAAGTGAAAGAGATAAAGTAATGTATGAATATGAGGATTACTTTTTCGAGCAAGAAAGTGAAGGTAGAAATGAGTACCAAATTATTGGTGCATTAGAATCACCGAAGAAAATTGGTAAAGAGATTATGGCGAAGAGTGCTATAGCCTCAGCTGAATATAAACCGAATGTAAGAACCATTGTTCGTGCGATTATGGCATCATTGGGCATGGGTATCTTGTCTGTAGTGATTATCTTGATTCCAATGATATTTGTAGGTTTCTTTATGGTTATCTTATTATTATGTTCTCTATTCTTTACACTTAGTCCAGTGTTACTGATTATCAATGGTATATTTAATCATAATATCAGCTTTGCGGTTAGCAATTACTTGTTTGCAATATCATATACTGGCTTAGGCATTGTACTTTTCGTTGCAATTGCTAAATTAGCTCAATTTGTATATCGTTTAATTTTGAAGTATTTACGTTGGAATATCAAAACGATTAGAGGGAGTGCAGTTGAATGAAGAAGTTATTCATAAGTGGATTAATCTTATTTATAGTATGCTTCCTCTTAGGCTGCTTGACTTGGTTTGGATTTGAGCAACAAAATAATAAACTTAATTCTGTAAATAAAACCTTTGATTCTAAAAAGATAAATAGTCTTAAGTTAGATAGTCAAAATAGTTCGATTAACATCAAACGAGGTAAACAATTTGCAGTTAAATATAGTGGTAAGAAAAGGTTGAACATTGATGACTCTAATCAAGAATTAAGCATTCAAGAAAATAGTAATAGTGAAGATCATTATGGTTTGAATTTTAACCCATTTAGACGAGTAAATGACCAGATGACAATAATAGTTCCAGATAAACAATTAGATAAGTTAACACTATCATGCGAAACAAATGCGACTACCATAAATAATGTGGATATTAAATCAGCAAAAATTTTATTTAATGACACTGGCGGTGCGCGTATTACAGTAAAAAATTCGACGATAAATGATATGTTTTATAGAGGGACTAATTCTCCAATTCACTTAACTAAAAGTGATATAAAGCATGCAAATATTAAATCGAAAAATGAAAGCATCATAGTTAATGATTCCTTAATTGAATCTTCAGTATTGCTTGCGAACAAAGGGAATATTGAGTTGAATAAAATGGATGTAAAATCTGATTTTAAAGCCTCTACACAACACGGTAATATACACATGAGATATAACAAAGAACCGAACAATACGTTGTTAAAGTTAAATCCCGAAAATGGCAATGCGCATGTAAACAATAAAATGTTTATCGATGGTAAAGTTGGAGATGGACAAAATGTCTTGGAATTTTATACCAATCATGGTGATATTCATATAGATTAATAGAGCGTAAATGAAAGAACCGAGTTTAACATTTTGTGTTATTGTCGGTTCTTTTTATAATTTATTCAGTGGCAAATGTTAAATCAGTATCAATTTTTCCAGTGATTTGTGTTTCATTTAATGATGATCCAGTTAACCATTTTGAAAAGTCGACTTTAAGTGGAGATTGATTTTCACCTAAAGCAATATAAGCTGTTAGTGACTGGGGCTCATACATACTTGTGTGTATCGTCCCTGACCAACTTTTAAATAATTTACTATAAATTTCAAATTTTGGATCATTGAACATCTGGAATGCGTCCATTTTATCAAGATGTTGTGGTGTTTTTTTTAACAATCTCGACAATCGCTCCTTCGATTCTTTGGTGTAATTTCTATTCTCATGTGTTAATAATTTAAAATGATTGGTACATGTTCGATCATAGCGAACCTCGATGGAACGTGGTGAAACTTCAATGATTGCATGATTTAAATGCTTATCCATAACAATATAACTGAAAGAACTTCGGTGAGGTATTTCTTCTAGTAATTTTATTGCTTCGGGAACATCTTTACAGTATTGAAGTATTAATCTACCAATCATATAGCATACAAATCCGTTTCCTGGATGCTTTCTATGCATGAAAATTATAACCCATAGCTAGGCCGGCCTCATTCATACCATCCATTCTACCTGTTACTCTAGATGTAGGGGCAACATGTGCTAGTCCACCATCATTTGGTTGGAACAATAAATAACGTCCGTCATATGTAGCAGGGTGATAATCATAATTTCTAACCATATAATCATTGCCTAGAAACACTGTGCAGCCACTATTCTTAAGTGGTGTGAAGCGGTAATGAGCAAAATTTAATATCATTTGGCTAGTTGGGATATTTAATACTTCTTGCATGCCATTAATCTCTTCCCATATTTGTGGTGCATAGACTTGGAATATATCATATGTTTCCTTTATATGTATGTCAAAACGTGGAACACGCTTTTTCCATTCTTTTTCTCTGTTTTTCAATAGTGGGGTTTGTTGCATCCATTTAGCAGTCTCTATACCTAAATCAAAGTGAGAACCGCGATGCGTGAAAATATCTGATTTTACATTTTGCATAAACAAAACTCCTAATTTATTATATATTAACTTACAGAACTGTAATTCTTTTGTAACTTCATATTAATTGTATTATGTAAGTAGAATAGTTATTATAATAATAACATCAGCGAATAACTAATAAAATTAGTTTAATGAGGTGATTATAATGTCAAACTACTATGATTCATTTAAAGACGCCGTATCAACTTGGTGGAATAATTAAATTAACTATATTAAAGGCTAATACAATTGCTATTAGTCTTTTTTATTTTGATATTCTATATACATTGTGCTTATATAGTTGTGAGAAATTTAATGGAAGCATGGATGCATTTATACATCAATAACATAAAATTACTTTAGAATTTTGTAGAATAAAAGCTATAAAAGTGGGTATATATTTATTGATGCTTTTAATTGTGCTATCATTAGGTATAGACATTGTTAATAAATTATTGAGGTGAACAGAATAATGTGGAATTTTATTAAAGGTTTATTTAAATTTGTTTTCGGTACAATCTTTACCGTTTCATTAATCGCTGGCGTTGGTGCTGTAGCATTCGCCTATATCTTCAAAAAAGATTTTGAAGAAATCGAAAGTAAAACTAAAGAAATCGTTTCAGATATCGAAACAAATAATTAATTTATTGATAGAACACGTTAAGTGTTCTATTTTTTTATGCGAATTTGAAAATTGCGAATCAAAGGGAGTAAATAGTAGCTATCTTAGCAGTTAATTACTGCCAAGATAACCTATTCAATTGATGTACGATTATCAGTGGTGAGTATCTTGGTGATGTCTAATAAAGATAATGTCATCGTGCGTGTTGAATTTGTAATCTCACCCTCCAAGTTCATTTGTAATAAATTGATACGCTTGATTCGTAGCTCAACGGTTTCTAACCAACCATCTTGGAAGTATTCTATTGAGACAGGAATGTCTCTATGTAATGCTTGATGTAGTTGGCTGTTCAATTCGTTTAATTGATCATCTGATAACAAGGGACGGTCGATTTTATTTTGATCTATAATATATTGTTGAATCGACTCGAATTGTTCTGGCAATGTGGCAAACGGTTATATATATGTTGAAGAATATAGACTATTTTGTTTAAAATGAATCATATTTTAAGAAAAAATGAACAAAGTAAAAATATTAAATAGTCTTTTTTTATTACGTGTAATAAGTTTAATATGTATGATGTAAAAAGAATTTGAATAGTGTATACTTATACTATTAAAATTAGAAATGAGATTATTATGAAAATAGTAGAAGTAAAATCTAAGAATGGTACCAATTTTATGATTTTAGATGGTAATAATGAACCTATAGTAGATGCAGTAAGATATTTGAAGTATCTGGATAGTGTTAAGAAAAGTTTAAATACCAAGAAAACCTATGCCTATGCACTAAAAAATTTTTTTGTTTACTTAGAAAGTAAAAAGATATGCTATAAAGAAGTTAGTTTTGATAACTTTGTTGATTTTATAAGATGGATGAAAACACCTTTTGAATATGAGAATGTCCTCTCTTATCACCGAAAAGAAAAAAGCATTAGTCCTAAGACAATTAATCTGACTATGACTGTAGTATCTAATTTTTATGATTATCTCTATAGGAGTAAAAAATTAGATGTTAATTTCTATGATTTTATGCATATGGAAAGTAAATACTCTAAAAAATATAAAAGTTTCATGCATCACATAAATAAGGACTATAGAACGTTGAAAAATATTTTGAAAGTTAAAGAACCAAAGAAAAAAATAGAAGTGTTAACTAATGCGGAGGTTAAGAAATTATTAGAGGAAGCTAATAATATTAGAGATAAATTCTTAATACAATTACTATATGAAACCGGATTACGTATAGGTGAGGTATTATCATTACGTATTGATGATATTAAATTTGACTTTAGAAAAGGCCATCAAATAGTTTTGAAAAATAGATTTAATGATAATGGTACTTATTTGAAAACTGGGGAAAGAAAAATATTTATTTCCCAATCGTTAATTGATTTATACGATGATTATGTCTACGAAATAATTGACGAACTTTCAATATGTTCTGATTATCTTTTTGTAAAAATAAAGGGGAGAAATGTAGGAGAAGCTATGAATTATAGTGATATATATTCATTATTTAAAAGGCTAAAACATAAAACATCTATAAATGTTCATCCTCATTTATTTCGCCATACACATGCAACTGTTTTTTATAATGAAACTAAGGATATAAAACAAGTTCAAGAAAGACTTGGTCATAGTAATATACAAACGACTATTAATTTATATGTTCATCCCACTGAAGAAGATATACGTGAAGATTGGAATAAAGTAAAGCATCAATTTCAAGTTTTTAATAAAGGGGAATGACTATGTCAATACCAATTAATTTACCTACAAACAGTACTATGATTAATGAATTATGTACATTACAAAGTAGAACCATCAATATAAAAGGAGAGGTTTTAATAACTGAAATATATGATGATTACTTTTTTAAAAATGATGAGTGGCACATTACAGCTTTTAACAAATTCAAGCAATTTCAAGATAGTATCAAGAACTATAGAGACAAAAGAAAAAATGTTTTCTTTAGGATTAAAAGTAAAAATTTGAATTTAGAATTTAAATACCTTTTTTTGAAACTGATAGTTAAAGAGGATTGGTCCTTATCTAATTTATTTAATACTGGAGCAGTAAAGCTTAATAAGATTGCTAAGTTCTTTAATGAAGTTTATCCAAATTTAAATTCTTTACTTGATTGTGATATAAATACATTAGAAAAGCACTGGTTTAATTGGCTGACTGAAAATAATATACCAATAAAAAGAAGATCATCAACAATAGTTTTTGGTGATTATGAATACAAAAGCGGACTGGCTTCTTTTTTAAAGAATATGTACATTAATCTAATTAAGTTCATTGATAAGCGAGAAGAATGGGAAAAAGATAAATGGGATATTAGAAATTTAGAAAAATATGGATTGAGTTATAATAAAACACTAACTGGCAATTATTTAAACTTTGAAAAAATTGAGTCAATTAAAATGCGAGAATTAGCAAAAAAATATTTAAAAAATCGTTTGATAACTGGTGATATAGCATTTGCTACAGCAAGGTTTTATATAAGAGTTTTAACTAGGTTTTTTCAAAATATATCTAAAAATAAAGAAACAAGGAATAGTTTAAATGAACTAGATAGATGTCATATCGAAGCATATATAGAATTTTTGTTTGAATATGCAGCTAATAAACATTTGCAAAGTACTAAGAATTTTGTGAGAGAAGAATTAAAAACAATTAGAAGGTTCTTAAACGATATTATAACTCAAAACTATGCTATAGCACCGTACCAAGATATACGATTTTTAATTTATCCTCAAGACTTACCTAAACACGAAAAGAAAAATAGTAGCCAAATTGATTATATCCCAGATTTTGTATTGGAACAGCTTTTTGAGCATATAAATGATTTGCATAAAGATTTAATACCTGTAGTTTGGATAGCTTTTAAAACAGGATTAAGAATTTCTGATGTATTGACATTACAAAATAATTGCCTTGCAAAAGTTAATGGAAAGTATTCAATAATCACAGATATTGCTAAAACTTTTGTTAAAGGACATAGAATACCAATTGATAATAAATTAGCTGATATAATAGCAGTTTTAATAGCCGATTCTAAAAGTAAAAGTACAAAAGATAATAATCCTAATAATTATATTTTTGCTATTTATAAAGGAAAAAGAAAGGGAATGCCCTTTACACAACATATGGTCAGAGCACACTTAAATCATTTATCAAAGACTAAAAATATTATTGATGAACAAGGAGAAATCTTCCATTTCAAAACTCATCAATTTAGACATACCTATGCAGTAAAATTGTTAAATGGTGGAGCAGATATATTAACGATACAAGAATTATTAGCACACTCCTCACCAGAAATGACTCTAAGATATGCTAAGTTACTTGATGATACAAAGAGAAAGGCTTTTGAATCAGTTATTGATCAAGGAGCTTTTAGTTTTGATGTTGACGGTAAAATTAAAAATATACAGCATAGTAGTGAACTATCTGAAAAAGCATTGAATTCTTTATGGCAAGAACATAAATTAAACGCAATGGACAATCCTTATGGCACTTGTCATGCTAGATTGAGTGGTGATTGTCCATACATGGAAGCTCCGCCATGCCTGACTTGTAATTCTGGGAAACCATGTAAGGATTTAGCTATTGGATTTTCTGATTTAGATGTTGAAAAATATGAATTACATATCAAATCAACGGTCAAATCTATAGAATTAGCTAAAAATAATAATAGACAAGATATGGTTGAAAAGCATATAAATATATTAAATAAATATGAAGAAATACTAGGTAATATAAAAGATGGAAACATTATATTCGGGAGAAGTAATAGAATAAAAGTATAGAGGTTAAGATGGAAAAATTTAATAGACAAGAACAATTAAAACAGTTGCATGCAGAACGAAAAGTTAAAACCGAGAAAAAAGTTGATAAAGCAATAAATGATTTAGTTCAAAAAAATAAAGAAATTAACTTTAACATCGTTTCTAAACATTCAAAAGTTTCGAAAGCTACATTATATAAAAATAATAAAATTCGAAAGAAAATAGAGAAGTTACGTGAACAAAACAGAGAAATATTTGTTCATAAAAATAAAAATGACGGTAAAGATGCGTTAATCTCCTCTTTAAAAAGAAAAGTAAATTCTTTAGAAAAAGAGAAAAAAATGTTGAAAGAAGAAATTAGCGTTTTATATTCTAGGCTGTATGAGGATATTTAAAATAATGGACAATAAAATTGAAAAGATTCTAGAAGATATTAATAAATTACAAGGCTATAAAGTAACATATCAATATGCTACTGCTATAAATATAAAAGATAATAACATGAACCCTTGGTTTGAAAAAATTGAGGAAATTCTATTGAATGTAAAAGGAGTTATACGCATTTTATCTCCTGACAACCCCCCGGTAAATTATGATTATTGGATTTTACCTGGAAGATATAAAAGACATACAAAAGAATATCACGAAAAACTAGAAAAATTTTTAGAAAAATTTGCTACTAATGCAAATATTAATGATGGATTGTTTGATCAAAATAATATACATGGATACAAATATAAAAAATATATATTCACTCCACATATTGAAATTACTCATGAGAACACTTTGAATTTATTTTTTTTAACCTTAACTATATTTAACAATGGTACATTTGTTATAGAAATCATTGAAGACTTAGAGAGTATAAACTTTGGAAGCGACTTGTATAGTACTTTCTCATGTGTAAAAGATAAGATATATCCTCTAATTAATCAAGAAAAAAATAATAGACAAAGACAGTATCAATTGTATGGTAATAGACATTGTAAAAATATTAGAGATGTTTCTAGACAAATTAATAGAATTATAAAAATTAATAGTAAGGATATTTTTGAATATAAAGTATCTAAAAATATGGGTTTTGAAGTTTATTATTTAGCTAATGAAAATGAATTTACTGATGATCCTTTCTATGAGGACGTGAAGATTCAAGAGTGGTTAGTAAATGCGCCTATTTTTTCATTTGAAGGAAAAAGTAAACATTTTAGGCAAGATGGTTATAGCGATAATTATATAAACTTCTTGAATAAAGCATCTGTTTTTGTAGTTTGGATGGATGAGCAAGAAGAAGATGTTTTAGAAAAATGTTCTCAAATGGCACTTTATTTCAATAGTTCTGCTAATTTCTTTTTCTTAGAAACTATGTTAAATGAATTACAATTGTATGGGTATCAACAATATAATTTAAATGGAAAAAAAGAAGCCCTATATTTTAGACAATGGATACTAAATTTCAAGAGATCTATTGCAATTATTTATAGAACAGAGCTTTTACCTAGTTTATATTTATATTTGTATCTAAAGAATAATAATGATTTTAAATCTCCACAATATATTGAAGAATTAAACAAAGAAGAATTATCACTAATTGAATTGGAGCAGTCATATAAGGAAGAAGAAAGAAGCGAAAAATTAAATAAACTTTTGTTAATAATAAGTCTTTTATCAATTTTCCAAGTAGTAGAAATTTTTTTCAGTGATAAAAATAATATATTTAATATCAGTATGATACTTATAATGATTTTGCTAGAAGTATTTCGAAAAAGGTAATTATAAGAACACTATTTAAACTTTTTAAAAGTTTAAATAGTGTTAAGTGATACTACAAACGTTAGCATTATTTAAATTATATATATTATTGTTAGTATCAGAAAAGGAAAATGTATTACTAATTTCATCCTTTTTTAAAATTTTTCCTGTATATTTTGAAATGTTACCGTCTTCCCAATATGAGATTGTACATAACTCATCATTTTGAATTTTTATTTGAAAAATCTGATCTAAATTATCTAATGAATCATGTGTTAGCAATGGTTTTTCTATTTTATTTTGATCCTTTATAATTTGTTCTAAAATTTCAAACTGTTGCGGGAGAGTCGCAAAAGCTTGCCATTTGATTTTTCCACGCCCTTGAGGGATTTTAGGGTTTAAATATTTTCTTGGTATTTTTCTATAATCAGTTTCATATTTATATTCATCTGGCGCATTAGGATTTGGAATCATGTTTACCACCTCATCATCATTGTAGAACGTATGTTCTTTTTTGGCAAGGATTATATAATTTTTTAATGTGATTAATTAATTAATTTAAAATAAGTTATTTTCTATATGGAAAAGTTGAGTAAGATTATCGAGCATTTATAATTATAGTAACTGGAATTATGATGTTTGGTATGTTAATAGTATTTTCTCTTTTAAAAAATGTGAACATAAAAAAATAGAACATATATAATTATAAATAATATATATGTTCTTCGATATTATGAAGTTTTATGAAAGATAGAATTATATCAGTTTTTGTAGTACATTTAGACTATTAAAATTTGTTTATTACATTCTTGGCGGTTTCACTTATCAATTTATCATTAGGTTTATCACTTTTATTGTCTTTATTCGTAAAAATGACTAAAATAATAGGTTCAGATTGGTTCTTAGGATAAACAAAAGCTACATCATTTCTAGAAGCATATGTTATTGCTTGACCACTTTTATCAGCAACCTTATAGTCTTTTGGAACACCATCTTTAATTAAAGTGTCTCCGTTTTTATTATTTAACATTAAATCAAGTAAGAAATTTTTATTTTTTTTGCTTAATTTTCCATTTGCGATAAGTTTATTTAAAGTCTTGCCGAAAGCAGCAGGCGTTGAAGTATCTTTTTTGCTCTTTGGTGAATAGTAATTTAATTCTATTTCATATCTAACTGGATTTGTTACTTTATCTCCCAATTTTTTTAAACGTTTTTTAATTTTTTTGATTCCACCGATTTCGTTTATAATTTTATTGTTTGCTGTATTATCACTATACTTCATTGAAGCCTCAATAAGTTCTTTTAAAGTGATATCTTTTCCTACATATTTTTCTAAAATAGGAGAATAAGCAACTATATCATCTTTGTTAATATGTACTTTTTTATTTAACTTATTATAAGGTACTTGTTCTAACAAAATAGCACTATTTATCGCTTTTGAAGTTGAAGCATAGGCAAATCTCTTATCGGCATTAAATTTTACTTCCTTACCACTTTTAGTATCTAATGCATAGACACCAATATTAGCATTATATTTCTTTTCTAAATTATTTAACTCTTTAGCATGTGAACTGGTTGAATTACATGCACTTAAAACTAAAGCAATTGCAATTAAAAGTATTAACTTTTTCAAAATATACCCTCCAATATTACAGTTGTAATTTCTATAAATCAATAATATTACAATTGTAATATTCGCGTCAATAGTTTATTATAAATATTTGAAAGAAGGTGTTGAAATGGCTAAGTTATTAATAATGAGCATAGTAAGCTTTTGTTTTATATTTCTATTGTTATTATTTTTTAGGTACATATTAAAACGCTATTTTAATTATATGTTAAATTATAAAGTTTGGTATCTAACTCTTCTTGCAGGATTAATTCCTTTCATCCCTATTAAATTCTCTTTTTTTAAATTTAATAATTTGAATAATCAAGAGCCCACAGTTGAAAGTAATTCACACAATTTGAATCCTAACATAAATACCACTAAACCTGTTCATGAGTTTACAACAGACATCCATAAGTTTAATTGGGATTCAATAGATAATATCTGCACAGTTATTTGGATAGTTTTAGTTATTATTTTAAGTTTTAAATTTTTAAATTCTTTATTATATCTTAAGTATTTAAAGAAACAGTCACTTTATCTAAATGAAAAAGAAAAAGATAAAATAAACAAGATACTTTTCAATCATCAATATAAAAGAAATATTGTGATTCGAAAAGCAGAATCTATTCATTCTCCAATAACTTTTTGGTATGGAAAATATATTATTTTGATTCCCAGTTTATATTTTAAAAGTATAAATGACAAAAAACTAAAATATATAATATTGCACGAGTATGCTCATGCTAAAAACAGAGATACTTTGCATTTAATTATCTTTCATATTTTTTCTATTGCTATGAGTTATAATCCACTAATACAAATTGTAAAAAGAAAGATGATTCATGACAATGAAGTAGAAGCCGATAGATTTGTCCTTAATAATATTAACAAAAATGAATTTAAGTCTTATGCGGAAGCTATTATGGATTCCGTATTAAAAACCTCATTTTTCAACAAAAATATATTAAGCCATTCATTTAATGGTAAAAAATCATTACTCAAAAGAAGATTAATTAATATAAAAGAAGGCAATCTGAAGAAGCAGTCAAAATTAATTCTAATTTTTATTTGTATTTTTACTTTTTTTATCATGATAATTCAAAGCCAGTTTTTAATGGGGCAATCCTTAACTGATTATAATTATAAAAAGCCCTTACAAAGCGATTACCAAATTTTAGATGAAAGTAAAAATTTTGGTTCAAATAGTGGATCTTTCGTTATGTACAGCATGAAGAAAGACAAATACTATATTTATAATGAAAAAGAAAGTAGAAAAAGATATTCTCCTGATTCAACTTACAAAATTTATTTAGCACTGTTTGGACTTGACCGTCATATTATAAGTGATAAAAATTCACGTATGTCATGGAATCATAATCATTATCCTTTCGATTCTTGGAATAAGGATCAAGATTTAAATACGGCAATACAAAACTCAGTTAATTGGTACTTCGAACGTATTAGTAATCAATTATCAAAGAACTATACTTCTGATCAACTCAAGCAATTAAATTATGGTAATAAAAATTTGGGAAGTTATAAAGCCTATTGGTTGGAAGATAGTTTGAAAATATCTAATCTTGAACAAGTAATAGTTTTAAAAAATATGATGGAACAAAATAACCATTTTAGTAAAAATGAAAAGAAACAATTATCTTCTTCGTTATTGATTAGAAAAAATGAAAATTATGAATTGTATGGGAAAACAGGTACAGGTATAGTAAACGGGAAATATAATAATGGGTGGTTTGTAGGTTACGTAATTACAAATCATGATAAGTATTATTTTTCTACACATTTATCAGATGAAAAAGCCTCTGGTGAAAATGCTAAATTCATAAATGAAAAAATATTAAAAGAAATGGGTGTTTTAAATGGCCAATAAGCAAGTTGAAATATCTATGGCTGAATGGGATGTTATGAATATAATATGGAATAAAAAATCAGTATCAGCTAATGAAATTGTAGTTGAGATTCAAAAAAATAAAGAAGTTAGCGATAAGACGATTAGAACATTAATTACAAGACTATATAAAAAAGAGATTATAAAACGCTATAAATATAATAATATTTATTTTTACTCATCAATTATTAAAGAAGATGATATTAAAATGAAAACTGCTAAAACCTTTCTTAATAAATTGTATGGAGGGGATATGAAAAGTTTAGTGCTTAATTTTGCGAAAAATGAAGAATTAAATAACAAAGAAATTGAAGAATTGCGAGACATTTTAAATGATATTAGTAAAAAATAAATAGATATAGGGTTCAAACATAATACATATATAAATTATGTTTGAACCCTATTAAATTAGATTTTTTATGAGATTAGTACATATAATAAACGGCGCCCATTTTACCATGCCTCGTCCTTGGGGAATATTTGGATTGAGAAACTCTCTAGGAATCTTTCTATAATCCGTTTCATCTTGGTATTCTTTAGGAATCATAAAATCACCTCACCACAATAATAGAACATATGTTCGTTTTTGGCAAGTGATATTTTAACAGAAGAAATGTTCTGAAAATGTCAATAACATAGTATTTATAAAGAATATATTTTCAATTGATTGTTTATTATGTAGATATTTATTAGAATAAAGATATATGAAAATGGAGGGGTTTACATGAGGACGATTGGTTACATAGGCACATATACTAAAAAAGAAGGTAAAGGTATATATCGCTTTGAATTAGATGAACAAACAGGAAAAGTCACAGAAGTAGACACTGGATTTGAATTAGAAGCATCTACTTACGTGAATCAACATAATAAGTTCTTATATGCTATTAATCGTGAAGGTGAAAATTGTGGCATAGCTAGCTTAGAGATTTTAGAAAATGGGGAACTAAAATTAATTAATAAATGTTTAGCATCGACAGAGGGAACTGGTTGTTATGTAGATATTTCACCAGATGGTAAGTATATCTTTGAATCCGTATATGGTGCAGGCTTAGCTAGAATATATGAGGCGAATCCTGAAACAGGTGAAATCATACGCTTAATACAAGAGTTAGCTCATGATTATCCTACTGGTCCAGACGAACGACAAGAAAGCTCGCATGTACATTTTCTAAAGACAACGCCTGATGAAAAATATGTTGTGGCGGCAGACTTAGGAACAGATAAAGTCGTGACTTATGAATATGGAGATGAAGGTCTAAAAGTATATGCTGTTAGTGATTTTGAGCCAGGTGATGGTCCAAGACATATCGCATTCCATGAAGATGGTAAGCATGCATATATAGTACATGAAATTTCTAATATGGTAAGCACTGTTGCATATAACGATGGTAAATTTACTGAAATAGAGCGTCACTCAACAATACCTGCTACATTCGAAGGCGAAACTAAACTTGCAGGTATTCGATTATCGAATGACCAAAAATTTATTTATATTAGTAATAGAGGTCATGATAGTATTGCCATCTTTAAAATAGGAGAAAAAGGTTCTTCGATTTCATTTGTAGATATTGTGTCAAGTGGTGGAGAATTCCCACGAGATTTTAATATTACAAATTCAGATGAATACCTAGTTTGTGCACATCAAGAAGGTGATTACGCATTAACTGTGTTTAAGCGTAATAAAGTGACAGGAGAATTAACTCAAGTCGATCATCAACAACAAGCGCCTGAAGGTGTATGTGTACAATTTTTACAGTAATAGTCAAACGTGTTTGATATAAAAATTCTGAAAAAGTCAGTAAATGAGTAGTACGTATCCTTTAAGGTTTCATTTTTTAAAATACCACCTTGAAGAACGCGTATCAGAAAATTCATTTACTGACTTTTTATTTTGATGATTTCTCGTATCGTAATTGTTCGATGATTTAAGTATTGCATTGAGACATGGTATAGACTCGCGCCATGCTATCTTAGATGTCTTTATAAAAAGCGTATCAATGTAAAAAATAAGGCACATCGTCCCATTTAATAAATAATTACTAAATGAACGAAGTACCTTATATTATGATATAACAATGCTCAACTAACATATAATTTGGTGTTGTTATACTCAGAACTTGTTAATTATTAAAAAACGTTTTTATATATTTGAATTTCCCTTTATATGGTGGGAAGAATAAGCTTGATTCTAATCTTGTTGATTTGAAAATATAAGATTTATCATGACTAAAGGTATTGAAACTATATTTGCCGTGATATTGACCAATACCAGAAGCGCCTACTCCGCCAAATGGTAAATTAGGATTGGCAAGTTGCATCACAGTATCGTTGATAGCACCACCACCGAAAGAAATTTCCTTTAATACACGTTCAGTAGCATTTTCATCTTCGCTAAATAAATACAAACTTAATGGTTTAGGTTTAGAACGGATTAATGAAACGGCTTCGTCAAAATCATCATAAGTGATAATAGGAAGTAGTGGGCCGAAAATTTCATCCTCCATAATTTTGGAATCAAAGGTAATGCCTTCTAAAAGTGTCGGTGAAACATAACATTCATCCGCGTCTGTTTGACCACCAAAGATAATATCTTGCTGATGAATGGTAAGTAAATCATGCAAACGATTGAAGTGCTTCGAATTAACAATTCGTCCAAAGTCAGGACTTTGTTGTATTGATTTGCCGTAGAATTCAGTGATCGTTTGTTTAAGTGCAGTGATAAGCGCATCTTGAACCTTACGATGAACTAAAATATAATCTGGTGCGACACACGTTTGTCCAGCATTAGCAAATTTACCAAAGCAAATACGTTCACTGGCAACTTTAATATTTGCTGTCTCGTCTACAATAACAGGTGATTTACCACCTAATTCTAACGTGACAGGTGTTAAATGTGAACTTGCTGCCTGATAGACTATACGGCCAACCTTTTCGCTACCAGTAAAGAAGATATAATCAAAAGGCAATTCAAGTAGTTGTTGTGTGACTTCGCTGTTGCCTTGACAAATACTTACGTATTCAGCATCGAATACTTCTTCAATAATCCTTTGAATGACTGTTGAAACAGTTGGTGTATATTCAGAAGGTTTCAATATGACAGTATTCCCAGCAGCAATTGCCCCGATTAAAGGTTCGATCAATAGTTGAAAAGGATAGTTAAACGGACCAATGATTAATACTGTTCCATAAGGCTCTTTCATAATATAACTTTTGGTTGGAAACATAAAGATAGGGGTGTTGACTTGCTTTGGTTTCGCCCAATTTTTAAGTTCTTTACGTGCAGTTTTAATATTTTTTAAAGTGAAACCAATTTCTGAGGCATAAGTCTCTACTTTGTTTTTTCCTAAATCTTTCTGAAAAGCGTCGAGTAATTCATCTTCATGATTACGTATACTTTTACTTAACAGCTTGAGCTGCTTTCTTCTAAATTTAATATCTTTGGTTTCGTGAGTATCAAAATATTTTTTACTATTATGGAAAGTCTGTTCTATCACATTCAAATGGAATCCTCCTAATCTGACAAGTACTAGATAAGTATACTTGGATAAAAAACTGGAACATATTTAAATATGTTCCAGGATTACTATATTGATAATATAACAACAATAATTGCTAATTTATAAATAATATAACGTATTAAACTATTTAGTTAAAGTTTCTGTAATTTGAGGAACAACTTGTTTCTTACGAGATACAACACCTGGTAAGAATGCAGTACCATTTTCAAGTTTAACATCAAATGCAACGCCAACTTGGTCTTTTTCAGCACCAACAACAAGGATTTTTGAATCACTGTTAATAATATCAGTGATGACAAGAACAAATAAATCATATTTTTCATTTGCACTTGCTTCTAACATAGCTTTTTCTAATTCATCTTGACGTTCGAACACTTCATCTATATCTACAGTGTTAACTTGAGCGATGCGTGTAGTATAGTCACCCATGTTGAATGATTTTGCATCTGCAGTTAATAAGTCTGTTGCAGATTTATCTGAAGTTGAAGCCCCAGCTTTAAGCATTTCTAGACCATAAGATTCTAAGTCTACGTCAGCAATCGCTTTTAATGCTTCTGCAGCATTAACATCTTCTTCAGTACATGTAGGTGATTTGAATAGTAAACTGTCAGAAATAATAGCTGAAACCATTAATCCTGCAATATGTGGTTTGATTTCAAAACCACGCTCTTGATACATTTTATATAAAATCGTAGCAGTACAGCCTACAGGTTCAGCACGGTAATACAATGGTGCTGCTGTTTCAAAGTTAGCGATTCTGTGATGATCTACAACATGCTTCACTTGTGCATCTGCAATTGAATCTGCACTTTGTTGGAATTCGTTGTGATCGACTAAGATAACTTCTTGATCAGCTAAATTATCATTTAATAATTCAGGTGCGTCTACTTTAAAGTGATCTAAAGCATATTGCGTTTCAGCATTAACGTCACCTAAACGATAAGGTGTAGCTTCAGTATTACCAGTTTGTTGTTCAAAGTCTGCCATAATAATTGCTGATGAAATTGCATCAGTGTCTGGGTTTTTATGACCGAAAATATATGTTTTTGCCATGTTTAAATTCTCCTTATTTTTATATTTAATTTTATTTTATCATGATTAATAGTCGTTATTCTACTACTGCACCCAAGGAATTTTTAAAATGTGTTAACGCCCATTCATGTCCGGTTGGATTAAATGAGGCCACACCTTTATGTGAGATAAATAATTCGTAGCCTAAATTATAAGCGGAAATTGCAGTATGTAGGACGCAAATATCAGTACATACACCTACGATTTCAAGTTGTGTAACGCCTCGTTCTCTCAACATAATGTCTAATGGTGTTCCGAAAAATGAATCGTAACGTGTTTTATCTAAAAAATGTACGTGTTCATTAAACAGAATATTTTGATAAATATCATTAACCTTACCGTACAATTCTCTTCCAATCGTACCTAAAATATTATGTGGTGGAAAAAGTTTACTCTCAGGATGGTAATGATTATCTTCGTAATGTAAATCCATCATAAAAAAGATTTGTTGCTTTTTATTATTGTAAGCTTCAATTCTTTCAACGATATAGTTTTCTATTTGTTGACCGGCTTCCCCACAAGTCAATTTGCCATTATCTGCAACAAAATCATTTGAGTAATCAACTATAATCAGTGCACTATTTTTCATTAACCTTTTACACTCCCTAATTATAAAGTTAATAGTCATTATATACTAACTCGTAAAAACATCAAAGGTGTATATATAGGGTTTAAATTAAATAGAATTTGTTTAATATATAGTAGTCAGGATAGAAAGGAAGTTTTCGATGATAATCAACGCGGCAGATTTTGGATTGAAAGGAAAGCGTAAATGGGCTGATACTAAAGCATTACAACGTGCATTAGATATTGCAAAAACACAGGAGAAGGTCACGATACAAATACCAAAAGGTGAATACCATATACGTAGATCTTTGAAAATATATGAAGGTACAACATTGTTACTTGATGATGAAACGGTCTTGAAGCGAATAGGAAAAGATGCACTGTTAAAAAATGGTCGTAAGCTGAAACGTTATTATGGTTATAACGGAAATAGTCATATTCATATTGCGGGTGGTACATTTGATATGAATGGTTACGAATATCCATATAATAATACAGCAATGAGTATTGGACATGCGCAAGATATCCAAATTGTAGGCGTTACCTTTAAAGATATTGTCGGTGGTCATGCAATAGATGCATGTGGCATAAATGGATTATATATGAGTCAGTGTCAATTTCTTGGATTTAATGATGATAATGGAGAACGAAGTTTTTCTGAGGCAATCCAAATTGATTTACAAGTTAAAGGCGCATTTCCAAAATTTGGTGCGACAGATGGAACAGTTACTAAAAATGTAATTATTGAGCATTGTTACTTTGGTGCTTCTACCACACCTACAATGAAAGCATGGAATAGAGCTATCGGCTCGCATGCCAGTCGATTTAATCAATTCTATCAGAATATTCATATACGATATAATACATTTGATGGATTGAATCAATACGCTTTAACTCCTTTAAAAGCAAAGGATACTTATATTCATGATAATCAATTTATTAATTGTGTTGGAGGCATTCGTTTTTTAGCAGTAAAAGATGGCAAAAATGCGCAAGATTTATCAGGGAGACTATGTAATACGCAGGCAGGCGAAAATTTAAATATTTATCGTAATACCTTTATAGGGCCAATGACGAAAGAAGCGATTAGAGTTCAAAGTTACAATAAAGTCATGCATAAGAAAATAGTCATTGCGCATAATAACTTTGAGCATTGTTCTCAGAAGATTTATTTAAACCATGTTCAAGATGTGATTTTAGTTGGAAATGGTGATGCAAAAGTGGTTAAAAAACAAGTTGAATAAATAAGATGTACAGCGCTTATACCAAAGGTGTAAGCGTTTTAATTATACACTTTATTTGTTGTGAAGATATGTTATAATTGCTGTAATTATTGTGAATATTCAGACAATAATAAAGGGGGATTTTATGAACAAATTAAATGAAGGGGAGCGTCCGCTAAGCCATTACTTAACATTCTTTTCACAAGACAAAAAGTCATATAATACAGGACAAAAAATTGGTTTAATCTTAGGTCCACTATTGTTTGTGTTAACGTTATTATTCATACACCCAGAAGACTTGTCGCGAAAAGGGGTGTTTGTATTAGCAATAACGCTATGGATTGCAGTATGGTGGATAACGGAAGCGATACCTATAGCAGCAACGAGTTTATTGCCATTAATTTTACTACCAATGGGACATGTATTAAATCCAGAAGAAGTTTCAGCGCAATACGGTAATGACATTATATTTTTATTTTTAGGTGGTTTTATATTGGCCATTGCGATGGAACGATGGAATTTACATACGCGTGTAGCATTAACGATTATTAATTATTTAGGCACAAGTACTGGTAAAATTTTATTAGGATTTATGATTGCGACAGGATTTTTATCGATGTTTGTATCAAATACTGCAGCGGTGATGATCATGATACCTATAGGTATGGCGATTATTAAAGAGGCTCGTGAATTGAAAAATAGTGATATAAGTGAACATTCATTAAGTAAATTCGAACAATCTTTAGTGCTCGCAATTGGTTATGCTGGGACAATCGGCGGACTTGGAACATTGATACATAAACCATACTCCCGATTAATAAAATTCAATATCCTTAATTGTTAAGCTATTCGGTCTTTTGCCTCTAATACCTTTCTTGTATTTGAAATCAATTTTTTTGATAGACATTTT
>NZ_JXCF01000119.1 GCF_000875895.1 Staphylococcus gallinarum | reverse complement strand
AGTCTATCCTAATGAAGTTTATGGACTTTTAGGAATTAATGGAGCTGGTAAATCTACTTTGATGAAAATTATATGTGGAATATTGCCACAGACAAATGGTGATGTCTATTTAGACGGTTCCCCCTTAACCAGACAAGAATTAACCAATATTGGTTCTTTAATAGAATCTCCTCCAACATATAATCATTTGAGCGCACAAGACAACTTAAAAGTTGTAGCATTGAATGAAAATATCGACTTC
>NZ_JXCF01000118.1 GCF_000875895.1 Staphylococcus gallinarum | reverse complement strand
CCACGTAATTGACGATCGACACGACTATTTTCCATATGCTCACTTACAATGACAGCAAGTCCACCTAATTCTTTAACACCATCGGCAAGTTTAATATCTGTTCCACGCCCTGCCATACTCGTTGCAACTGTCACAGCACGCAATTGCCCAGCTTCTGCAATCATTTGTGCTTCTTTCGCAACATTTTGCGCAATCAACAAGTTGTTCGGTATATCACGTTCAAAAAACTGCATTGAGAAATACTCTGCCATTTCGGCTGTTCGAGTAATGAGCAACACCGGACGTTGCATCTCATAGAGTGCACAGACACGCTCGATAATTGCTTCATTTTTAGCATCTACATCTGTAAATACAAGATCTGGGTAATCTTCACGTATAATCGGCTTATCTGTCGGTATTTGTACAACCACTTTGCTATACAAATCAAGAAATTCTTTCTCCCCTAACTTACTCGTTCCAGACATTCCGGCA
>NZ_JXCF01000117.1 GCF_000875895.1 Staphylococcus gallinarum | reverse complement strand
AAATTATTCTTTCACCTCATATAAATTCCCCAAATTTTTAAATAGACACTTCATAAAAAAATCCTCCTAAATTAGAATAGTTTAAATATATCATTTTTGTTCAGTAATATTAATATGTACCCTATTTCCAAAATTTAAATTCATGTTGCCAAAAATCGATTTGTTTTTGCAATTGTTTTTCGTTCGCTTTTAAAGTCGATTTCATTAAGTCCGTTAAATCGACTGGCGAAATTTCTTTTAT
>NZ_JXCF01000116.1 GCF_000875895.1 Staphylococcus gallinarum | reverse complement strand
AAAAATAATATGGTAACAATAAGTATAATTATACCTTGAGTCATGATAGTATTTGGAACATCAAATAGGTAGTTTAGACCACCTGCGATTTGCATAGCGCCTAAACCTAGTGATACTGCTCCCCCGCCAATTGTGGCAAAGACAGAAACAACATCAATAATTGTCCCTAAGGGGCCATCAACTTTATTTCCGAAAATTGGACGTAATGTTTTTGAAATTAATGCAGGTTCATTTTTTCTAA
>NZ_JXCF01000115.1 GCF_000875895.1 Staphylococcus gallinarum | reverse complement strand
TTTAAGAAGTCGCTCACCCGAATATATATCTTGAAGAATAAACCAATATCGTTTAATATCTAGATATACAAAAATTAAGAAAAAAACACCAACTGTTTTTCTTTAAGGTAAGTCGCATTCCCAAACTTTGGTCAGGGAGTGAGCGACTTCTTTTTTTGTTTTTTTATTTGCATATTAATATAACACTAACAAAAGGCTTGGTCTATTCAGACTAAGTCTTTTTTTATTAGGCTGAATATTT
>NZ_JXCF01000114.1 GCF_000875895.1 Staphylococcus gallinarum | reverse complement strand
AATAAGGATAGCCATGGCTACAAGAATATTACTATACACTCCAGAAGAATAATTTATAAATTCCAGAACTAGTTTACGATTAATCAATTGTAGTGACAATAAACCTCCTACAATTGCTATTCCTGTTCCCTCTGATAAAAAACTTGTGAAATTTAGCAAACTCATTCCAGAAGCAACTTCTTCTTCAGAAAGACTACTTGATACTATTTTTGATATAACTGTTTTAGTAAAAGATAATCCG
>NZ_JXCF01000113.1 GCF_000875895.1 Staphylococcus gallinarum | reverse complement strand
TGGAGTCGCCTATCTCTCAGGCGTCAAGTTGACGTAGAGAGGAGGTGCTATTCATGTTAGATTCCTTGTTAAGTACATTATAACATCATAGTGGTTAGGAATGCAAAATTATAAATTAATTCCTTTCTTAGATAATTCTTTTTGATAATGTTTAACATGCCCTCTTACTTTATATTACTTCTTTATATATACGGTATGAATTACAATATAGAATATTTATAAAACAATGATTAACTAATAA
>NZ_JXCF01000112.1 GCF_000875895.1 Staphylococcus gallinarum | reverse complement strand
CCTTGTAATGCATCACGCGTAAGCCCTGCTTCATCTACAAGAACCACATTGATTGTTGATGTATGTGCCACTTCATTCATAATGGTTGAAATCGTCAACTCTGACATCACTTGATCATCAGCTTGTGCTGTAATTTGAATTGCACGAAAACAAATAGATGTCGCCGCTGCGTTAATCATTTGTAGCTCATATGAAAATGCTGCTTCAGGATACGTAATCTCTGCTTCTTTTTGCTGTATAATCGCCTGATCAAGCACGACACCGTTACGCTTTTTAAAAATGACCTTAAAATAAACATGTCCTTCAGGTACCACATCATAATCGAACGTAAAGCGGTACGTATGTCCTTGTTTTAATATAGGCAATTGCGGAATGATTTTATCTGTATGATACACTGTCATCATCTTCCAAACATGAATCACACGACCGGAAGGCATCAAAGCATTTTCAAAGTAAGTCGCATCTTGATCTATTTTTAAATGCGTACCATACATAAACGTATCTGGTGTTATTTGCGTCCATC
>NZ_JXCF01000111.1 GCF_000875895.1 Staphylococcus gallinarum | reverse complement strand
CAATTGTTTTTCATTCTCTTTTAAAGTCAATTTCATTAAGTCCGTTAAATCAATTTCTGAAATACTTTTTAACATTTCTCTGTATTTATTTTTTGTACGTCTTTCTAATTTACCCCATGTTCTTTCTTCATGAATTAGCATATAAATCATTGCTTGGTCTTTTACTTTTTCTAAACTAGACCAATCTGGTTTCAAAATATGTAAATCATTAAAACAATCGTTCCAATAATCAACCATATCT
>NZ_JXCF01000110.1 GCF_000875895.1 Staphylococcus gallinarum | reverse complement strand
TTCGTTCGCTTTTAAAGTCGATTTCATTAAGTCCGTTAAATCGACTGGCGAAATTTCTTTTATCAAATTTTTATATTTTGTTCTAGAATTTCTGTGAAGCTTTCCCCATTCTTCTTCATCCCTCAATAACATAAAAACTATTGCTCTATCCGCAGTGCGTTGGATAGTTTTCCAATCTGGTTGCAAGATATGTAAATCACTAAAGCAATCATTCCAGTAATCCACCATATCTCTTTTAAGT
>NZ_JXCF01000011.1 GCF_000875895.1 Staphylococcus gallinarum | reverse complement strand
TCTGATTCAGAAAGTGCATCAACATCATTGAGCACATCAGTAAGTGATTCAGAATCAGCAAGCACGTCATTAAGTACATCAGTATCTGACTCAGAAAGCGCAAGCACATCATTGAGTACGTCAGTATCTGATTCAGAGTCAGCAAGTACGTCATTGAGCACATCAGTAAGTGATTCAGAATCAGCAAGTACGTCACTAAGTACATCATTGAGTGATTCAGAATCAGCAAGTACATCACTAAGTACATCAGTATCTGATTCAGAAAGTGCATCAACATCATTGAGCACGTCAGTAAGTGACTCAGAAAGTGCATCAACATCATTAAGTGCTTCTGAAAGTGAAATTGTGATTGTACCAATAAGTGGATCGATGGATGACATCGACTTAGACAGTATGTCAACATCTATGAGTACTTCTGAATTAAATTCAACAAGTGCAAGCACATCATTAAGCACTTCAGTATCAAATTCAGCATCAACAAGTGCATCAACATCAGTGAATACGTCAGAATCAGTAACATCTAATAATGGTTCTGAATCAGCAGTGAATAGTCATAAAGAAAAAGTAGAATTACCTGATACAGGTAAAGATACAGATAATAGAAATGGCTTAGTTGGTGCAACATTAGCTATGCTTGCAGGGCTTGGTTTGATTAGAAAATCAAGAAAGAATAAAAAAGAAAGCAAAAAATAAAGTATAGTTAAAACAAATAAATATTAATATCAAACAAAGAGGCTAAAACATCGTACATTAGAAAAATTAATTTTAAAAAATAAATTAATTTTTCAGGGTTAAAAATGATACATGTTTTTAGCCTCTTTGGTATAATATTTCTAAAAAAGAGGTATATTGTGGAAAATAATGTGGTAAAACGTATTTTTAAGCAAAATGAATATAGGGTCTTATATAAAAGGATATTGTTTACTTGCCTAATACTTATCATTTATATACTGGGAAGTAATATATCTATAGTTGCTCAAGAAAATACACATCAAGACGTTAGTTCATTTTACAAATTAGCCGTTTCCAATACTGGTGGAGATTTAAGCACGTTAAATATATTCTCGCTAGGATTAGGACCGTGGTTAACGGCAATGATTATTTTTACATTATTGTCTTATCGAGATATGGAAAAAGCAGCAAAGCAGACTAAGTTAGAGAAGCATTATAAAGAGAAAATATTAACGTTATTAATTTGTTTAGCACAGGGTTATTTTGTCATCAATGAATATGTAATTAAAGATAAAATACATTCAGAAAATGTCTTTTTATTACTATTAGTATTAGTAACTGGAACGATGTTCTTGGTGTGGTTAGCAGATCAGAATACGCGTTATGGTATTGCTGGTCCAATGCCAATCGTTATGATGAGTATTGTTAAGGCGCTATTTCAACAAAGATTAGCACATCTACATGCGAGTACAACTGTACTCGTATTGATTTGTGTTGTTATCGTAATTGCGTTATTAACATTACTAATTATGGAATTAATCGAATATAGAACAAATTATAAAGACATCATGAATGCTTCAAATCAAGATATAAAAACGTATTTGGCTTGGAAAATTAATCCATCAGGAAGTATATCAATTATGATTAGTATTTCAGTATTTGTCTTACTGAATAATCTTTTAAATCTATTTGTAAATAGTTTTGTATCTGAAAAGCATGTGAATATACAAACGCTCAGTTTCAATAATTGGATAGGTATAACGTTATATATTGTTCTGCAAATGATATTAGGTTATTTCTTATCTAGATTTTTATTAAATACACGAAATAAGTCTAAAGATTTCTTGAAAAGTGGGAATTATTTTGTAGGTGTGAAGCCAGGTAAAGAAACGAGAAAATATTTAAATCGCATGGCACGACGTGTGTGTTGGTTTGGTTCAATTGTTGTGACGCTGATCATTGGTTTGCCACTGTATAGCACGTTGTTAGTGCCTGAATTGTCGCAACAGATTTATTTTGCAATTCAACTCATCGTATTAGTGTATATCGGTATTAATATAACGGAAACTATTAGAGCGTATTTATACTTTGATAAATATAAACAATTTTTAACTAAGTATTGGTAAGGAGTTTATGATGAAATATTTTGTTCCAGCTTGGTATAACCAAGGTAGTTGGTGGGAAGATAAAACGACACCTTATTATAGTAAAAGTTTAGTCAAAGAATTTGATGACATGATTAGTTTAATGAATATGCATGTCAAAAATGACGAAACATTTGAGATGTTGATACTCAACTATTCACCAGATTTGCGTACATTTTTGCATAGATTTGATTTGTTTGAAGCACGTTATTGGTCTTTATTTGACGATATTCAGGGTTTTGAGTCACGGACACCATTACCGCTTGATTTCAAATCTTTGAATTGGCCTGAAGGTACTGAGTTTGTTTATACACCGTATCTTGTTCGTTGTGTTACAGGAGCAACGACGTATTCTAATGTTTACTTTAACCAAGATGGTTATATGGTTTGGATAGAAGCATTTGAACATGGCCAAAGGGTGCAACGTTCTATCTTTGATGACCGAGGATATTTATCTTCTATATTATATTTTGATGGTCAGGGCGTGCCGTTTAGACAGAAATATATGACGATTGATGGAGATTGTATTCTTACATCAGAGTTAGTTGATGGCACGGTACATGTAAGTGAACAGTATCAACACCGTTTCAATCAAACTGTATACAATAATATGGAAGATTTATTACAAGAACGTGTTGCATTATATATGAAGCAAGAGGTCAGTGTAGACTACCCAATTATTATTGCTGCGGATGAACGACATAATTATTTTTTAAGTGAAATATTAAGCGACTATCAATTGTGTTATTCAATCTTCAAGCAACGAAATAGTGAATTAACATCTTCATTACTTCAATCTATAAGTAATAGCCAATATTGGTTAGTTGATATGTTGGATAATGAGGAAACATTACAACAATATAAAATTGAACAACAATTAGACGTTGAGATTATGCGTATTACACCATTTGATGCACAGGTTCTGCCAAACAAAAGTAGTCAATATTATGAAACGTATATTGGTTTGTGGATTGATGGTATCGCTCATGATACTTTACAACAAAGTTTGCAACAGGTGATTTCGTATATGGAGCGAGTTGAAAATACAAGGATTATATTATTGACGGAACAAGACAAGAAATTATTGCCACAATGGCTGACAGAGCAAGTCCAAGCAGTAAACGATAAATATAACACGATTAATGAGGATGAAGATGGCATTAATTTGTTATTGGCTGAGGAAGAAGAATATGTCGAAGTGATTGAAATTAAGCATGTGCCTTTTGAACAGGATTTAAGAGCAGCATTGATGAATTTAAGAGTAGTCATTGATTTAAACCGCGAGCCAGATTTATTTTTACAAATTAGTTGTATTAGTGCGGGTATTCCGCAAATTAATTTGAGAAAAACAGATTATGTCGTCGATGAAATTAATGGACGCGTTATTGAACGTGTTGATCAACTTGTCGAAGCATTGCAATACTTTTTAAATCACTTAAAGAATTGGAACTATTCTTTCGCATATGCAATTAAGTTAGTAGAAACGTTTGCCTCTAAGGAAATAGTCGGACGATTGAATCGATGGATTGAAGGTGAAGTAAGTGAAGCGTAAATTTAAGGCATTGCAAATAGGTGGTAATGATTTAGAGACGCTATTTGATAGTAATAAGAAAGTGGAATGGGATTACTTTGATCCAGCTATAATGCAGTATGAAGAGAACTATTTGGATGCTGTACGAAATATTATTGATGAGCATGGACAATTTGACTTTGTCTTTGTGCAAGCGAGGTACAGTGAGCAATTAATAGAAATGTTGGCATTGGTTGGTACACCTTATAACACTTATATAGATGATACCTATTGGGATACACAGTATGAGCAGGATAATACGATTAGTGAGTTATTAGCACGTCCGTTAAGTTATCAAAGTGAAGCAGATTTACATGAAAAGTTAAAAGCAGTTACATTTTCAGGGCAATATGGGGATAAATTGTATCCGAAACACTGTATTGTCAGTCAAACATTTGATGGCGACGTTGGATTTATGGGGAACAAGTATCTCGTATTGTCTGGAGATTTCGGAGCCGAGTTAAAGCAAGTTGTATCTTGGAAGAACAACATTGTATGTGATAAGCATAAGGCTACACAAATATGGCCTGAATTTGTAGTCAGTGAAGGTGTAGAGTTAGAGTTTACATTACGTATTATTCAAAGTGGTACGGTAGATACAATTATTGACGAAATTAATTTAGATCAAACACAGTTTGATGAGCCTATTATTATCGAGAGTAGACCGTATGATGTATATGCAAGTGTGAGTTTGAAGCTACGTGGTGAAGGACAGGTTAAGGTTGGTGCGATTCATAAGCGCTGGTCACGATATGATATGGGGGAATTCTTGTTTGGCGGTCAAAGATATGTTGATAACAATAGAGAAGAGTTCTTCTATTACTTTAATCCAGGTGATTTGAAACCACCATTGAACGTTTACTTTAGTGGTTATCGTTCACTTGAAGGCTTTGAAGCGTATTTTATGATGAATAAATTAAATGCGCCATTTATTCTGATTAGTGATCCACGGGTGGAAGGTGGCTCGTTCTATATTGGTTCTGATTCGTATGAAACAGCTATTAAAGATGTGATTCAAGATAAGTTGTCCTACCTTGGATTTGAAAGTGATGAACTCATCCTATCTGGTTTGTCTATGGGTTCGTTCGGTGCGCTGTATTACGGTGCTCAGTTGAATCCTTCAGGTATTATTATTGGGAAACCCTTAGTGAATATAGGAACAATTGCTGATAATATGCGCTTATTAAGACCGGAAGACTTCGGGACTGCTTTAGATGTATTAATGACTCATGAACAAGATGTAACACCACAAGATATTGATCGTCTAAATAATAAATTTTGGAATGTCATGTCTCAAAGTAATATAGCAAACACCACATTTGCAATTGCTTATATGCAACATGATGATTATGATGCACACGCCTATGCAGAGTTGTTTCCGTTGTTGAGTAGGCAGCATGCAAGAGTGATTAGTAGAGGGGTTCCTGGTAGACATAATGATGATTCGCCGACAATTACCAATTGGTTTATAAACTTTTATCATATTTTACTGGAAACTAAATTTGGGAGAGTTAAACATGAAGGAAAATAATTATTTTGAAGTGTTTTGGAAGCAAGTTAATCCTTCAACATTCATGTATGGTTCGAAGCTAGCATTTAAAGACGGTGTTACAGTATTTGAGAATCCTTTAATGCCTTCAGGTATTATTATTCAAGATTGGGTTATGAAGACAAATTATGCTTTGGATAAAGAATTGCCGACCTTACCTATTTTGAAAAGGGGTTCTGATTATACATTCCAATTTAATTATGAAGTTGAGCCACAGGGTGCGCTGTACTTTAAGATCATATTCTATAGCAAAGACGAAACGGTACTCTCTTCGCAGATTATTAAAGACAAAGAGGTTCATGTCAATTATCCTGAAACGGCACATACGTATAAGGTTCAAATGATTAATGCGGCTGCACAAATCATTCGATTCGAAAAGTTTACTATCACTGAGCAACGATTAATCGATTCAAAGCAACGTAATTTAACAATAAGTGGTGTAACGAATGTTGATACGAATGAAGCTGTACGTAATGTGGTCTTTGTAGAGCCTTCTCAATGGTTGGACTATCCATTGTCGCAATCTGCAGTGTCACATTTAAAGAATGTAATCACTGTTGAATATTGGTCTGAAGCTGTCACGGATAATTGGAATGAAATCAAAGGCTATATCGAGAGACTTGGTGAAGATTCTGAAGTGCATTTAATCAGTTATGGTGAAAAAGGAAATGTATTTGTGTCACATTTAAGTAATTTGCTACAAGTACCATCATTTATAACAGCAGACAAGGATAAGCGATTTGATCAACAAATTAGCGAGATAATAAATGAAGAAATAACATCTGCAACAGGACCTACTGAAATATACTTTGATCCTAAAAGTGAAACGTATGATGTGGCTGATCAAGCTATTTTCACTGTGCTAAATCCTTCGCGCTACTTAAAATATCTCGATGTAGTGCGTGTGAATTATGGAGGGGCCAATGAAACAGAAAATTAATTCAACAATTAACCAAATGCGCTTAAATCGTTTGCAGAAAACCTTACGTAAAATTAATAACTATAGTGAAATGATGAAATCATATTCGGATGAACAATTACAGGACAAAACAAAAACGTTTCAGCAACAATTAGCAAATCATCAAGCTACGTTAGATGATTTATTACCAGAAGCGTACGCAGTTGTTCGTGAAGCAAGTTGGCGTGTCTTAG
>NZ_JXCF01000109.1 GCF_000875895.1 Staphylococcus gallinarum | reverse complement strand
GAGTTTACCTTGATGCATATCAATAGAACGGTACCTAATTGGATGATTAAATATTACAGTGAACTAGACGATGTCGATATGTGGGTATATTTTGAATCGTATAATACACTCAGATTGATTTGTTTATCTGAAGCTTACTTACATGATGCGCTTAAGTTTGTTCTGAAGAATTGTTCTAATGATCTTATTTATGACTTCTATGTCTTTCTAATGTTTGATGAAAGTATTGGTAACCTTGGTTCTGTGATATCGTCTGACGCAATAAATCGCCTAAATGATAAATATGACACTAAATTTGAAGCTGAGTTTGACTTTGATAATGAGAGATTGGAACAGCTGGGGGATTTTGATATTGGATTAATGGATAATCTCCCGTTTTAACGTATGCTTCAAATTGATTTGGTGATAACTTTGCGCGCCCCATTTGAAAACGGTCATTATTGTAGTAATCAATATAATCATCCGCAAGTTCTGTCAGTTCTTCAAAATGATGAATATCTTTCAACCCTTTGATTTCATCTTTCATGTGACCAAAAAACGATTCTTGGGGCGCGTTATCTCAACAGTTTCCTTTCCTAGACATTGATTGTTTTAAACCACTTGTGTTAACTAATGCTTGAAATGATGTACATGTATAGTGAATCCCTTGGTCTGAGTGAATAATTAATTTTTTATTTTTCGGAATTTTATGTTTCTCTACGAGTTTTGAAACAGTATTTAATACAAGGTCTACTTTCAAACTATCACTTAGTTCATATGAAAGTATTTGATTCGTGTAAGCATCTTTTATAGTAGATAGATAGGCTGTTTTACCTTTCCCGTAACACAAATAGGTAATATCAGTAAGAAAAATTGTTTTAGGACCACCCATTTTGAAATGACGTTTCACTAAGTTATCTTTCACACGTTGTTCAGTGGAATACTTCATGGCTTGTTTATATGGATTTGCTTTTCTTATCGGACATACTAAGTTAAACTTCTTCATAAGTCTAACAATCTTCTTACGATTCATGATAATACCTTGTTGTAAGAGGGTCATATGAATGCTTCTTGAACCTTTAGAATACCCTCGTTTATTAAACGCTGCTAAAACTAATTCAAAATCTTTTTCATCATTTTTCTCACGTTCAATACGTTTTTCTTCTCGTTTTTCCACGCATAAAAACCAGATCTAGACACCTGGGCAATCTTGCACAGCCAAGATATATTAAGTAAATTATTGTCTCTTGAAATCAAGCTATTTATCAATTCGAATTTTTCTTGCGCATAGCTTTTGAGGCACGGCGATTGATAGAATTCGTTTTTTTTAGTGCTTCTATTTGTTGATTTTGAAGCGCAATTTTGTGTTTTAAGTATTCAATTTCTTCTTCAGGGGTCATTTCTGATAATTTGGGTCTGCCAGAGCTATCTTTTCTCGTATCTCGCAATCCTTCAGGTCGGCTTTTCATTGCGAGTACGCGATCTCTAAAATTACTAATACGTCTTCCTAAAATCTTTGTGTCAAAACCAGCCTCTTTAAAAATTTCTGAAGGAAGTTTGCCTTTTTCATATTCTTCTACAAAGTGTTCTCTGAATTCTTCTGTATATGTGATTGCTTTAGGCGTTACATTTTGTACAACTTATTTAATTTTAAATCAGCTATTTCATTTTCAGTAAATAAACGTTTACTCATCAATTTGCACCTCTCAGTCATTAGAGTAGTTACTCAAATTATACATTAAAATAACCCTATAGAC
>NZ_JXCF01000108.1 GCF_000875895.1 Staphylococcus gallinarum | reverse complement strand
TAAACCTTTTTCCAAATCATTCACGATTTCTTGATTTCTTTCATCATCATCAGTTAAAAAATCAGATGACTTAACCGAATATTTTGAGGTTTCTTTGATTGCTGCTTGAATATCTTTATCCCCTTTTTGGTTAGGTTTGATCGCTTTAATATTTGCTACTGGCCGATAATTCACTTGTAATGCTTTTTGCCATAAACTAACCCATTCTTCTTGAGTTATATAATTAGCTTTATTCTTAAAA
>NZ_JXCF01000107.1 GCF_000875895.1 Staphylococcus gallinarum | reverse complement strand
TAATGGTCGTATGATAAAGGCGATACAAATATTAGATAAACAAATACATCCTGAAGAATATCAAGAAGAAAAGAATACGCAAAAACGTGATAGGGGTAGAGGTAGATAAATAAAAACGCCCCTCTAAAAATAGAATGGCGTTCAAAACCTTTAAAGAATTGTTTAAGTAAATCTAATTTAATTATACCCACATTTATGCCGAGAAAACTTTTTGTCTTAAAGAGTCCTTAACTTAGACTTA
>NZ_JXCF01000106.1 GCF_000875895.1 Staphylococcus gallinarum | reverse complement strand
GCTTGTAAAAGTTCAAGATGGTGACGAAGAAACTGGTAAAGTAGTTAAAGGTAATATTGATGTTACTTATATCTACAAGTTGAAAGAGACACCAGAAGAACCGGGTAAACCAGAAGAACCAGGTAAACCAGAAGAACCAGGTAAATATATTCCATATATTCCTGCAGATCCAACGGATCCGACTAACCCAAATGATCCATTAAATCCGACAGATCCGAATACAGGTAATCCAATTGAACCAGTACCGTATGATGAAACACCAGAAGATCCAAGTGATAATCCGCCAGTTCCAAATGTTGATGGATATGTGCCGGTAGATCCAGGTAGTCCAACAGATCCCTTGAAACCGAAAGATCCAAACGATCCAACAAAAGGATATGAACCACCAGCACCAAAAGATCCAAATGATCCAACAAAAGACACACCAGTACCATACGTTCCAGCAGGAACAGTAACAGTTCATTATGTGAATGAGACTGGAGAAGTTATTAAAGATCCAACAATGGATACGGAGAAATCACCAGTTGGTAAAACATACAATACAAATGAAAACGGAACTGAAATTCCGAAAGAAATCACTGGTAAAGATGGTCAAGAGTATGTGCTTGTAAAAGTTCAAGATGGTGACGAAGAAACTGGTAAAGTAGTTAAAGGTAATATTGATGTTACTTATATCTACAAGTTGAAAGAGACACCAGAAGAACCGGGTAAACCAGAAGAACCAGGTAAATATATTCCATATATTCCTGCAGATCCAACGGATCCGACTAACCCAAATGATCCATTAAATCCGACAGATCCGAATACAGGTAATCCAATTGAACCA
>NZ_JXCF01000105.1 GCF_000875895.1 Staphylococcus gallinarum | reverse complement strand
AATACGCTCATAATCTTCTGTAATCGTTTGTGCTGCTTGTATTTGTTTCTGAAAGTTATTAAATTCTTCTTGGCTTATTACAACATTCCCTGTTTCTTGTATTTCTTTGTTGAACAAACCCCCTACTTTTTCAGTTTCATGTTCATATTTGACGTTTAAAGGCTTTTTAAGCGTTTCTAATGATTTTTGGTATTGTTCTATCAACTCATTGCTTTTTTGTTGTATATGGCTTAATTTTTGG
>NZ_JXCF01000104.1 GCF_000875895.1 Staphylococcus gallinarum | reverse complement strand
GATTTTTTTGATGTTGTTAATACAGAGTTGGGTGTTAAAGCTGAAGTGATGTTTTATGTGCAAGCACCTAGAAGTCAAAATAGGCTTAAAAAACTGACAAGAACGACAGCACCAGATATCGATAACTTACTTAAAGCAGTGCTTGACGGCATATTTAGAGGATTAGAGGTTAAAGACAGTCGTATAGCAATGGTATCTATGGCTAAATTTCAAGAAATAGATAACCCGAGGACTGAGATTGTTTTAAGGGGGATAGAATAATGGCGACAACAAATCTAGATAAATTTTTGATTATAGAAAAAATGATGAGTGAAGCACGGGAGCTATTAGAATCATATTTAAATAGCATGGAAGAACGATATGAGTACATGATTGTGTTGAGAAAGGAATATACTAAGCTTTCGCAAGTGTTAGATAAAGTGCAACAAAGAGTGTTTAAACAAGGGGATAAGCTAGATATAGATGCAGACGTAAAGAATGTTGTACAAAGTGCTAAAAAACGCATAGATGAATGTATAGAAGCTATAGAAGAAGATTCAACCTATGAAGGCGACCAACGGTCGATTAAACAGCTAAAGCTTGCCAGAGAGAAGCTGGAGGGCAATTTTGACGAAGATGACATTGGAGAGTCATGGCGTTTGTTAAAGGTGCGTAAAATAGAAATTGAAGAATTAGATGTACTTATGGATTTAATAGACGCTATGGAAGATGGGCAACAAGATAAATCAGAAAGCATTGTTAAGAAGATAGATAGATTAAAAAGTAATTATATAAATGGATTTGCACACTATAGAGATGCTATAGAAAAAGGAGAAAATATCCAAAAAGAAATAGATGAAGTTATCGCTGATTTAGAAGATGGTGGTTATAAGCGAGAGTTCGAGTTACTTTTAGAAGCACGTCCAAACATAATAGGAGAAAGGGTGTTAAGACCTGACCCGCAACCGCTTCTAGAGATTCTAACGCCTATCAAAAGTGCAGGATTAGAATATTTTCAAAGTGGGAATAAAAATTCTCAATCATACGAGTTAAACGTCGTATTTTCGAAAGCGCTAGCATTCATGAGAAGAGCGTTACTAGAAGGTCGGGAATATGTTGGCACTAGAAATGCTTTCAATCGCTTAAATAGAGCGTTCGAGGAGCTTTCTAATTATATGTATGAAAGGTTCCATCAGCTAGGTGGAAAACCTCAGAATTATCATGGTCACGATAATAGAAAGTAGAAGACGGCAACTTACGGCACATAAATTTGGGGGATTTATCCAAGATTTTTAGGCTAACTTCCACAAATTTTATTTTGTTATTCATACCAAAAGTTCTCTTTCGATTTTTGATTTGAAAAAGAGTTACACATTTCTTGCTTGATTTTATCTACTCGTTAAAGTAAGATACAAGCTGAGAAGCGGTTTTGTTATATACTCAGTATGCAGATAGAAGTGTATAACCCTTTTTTGTTTAAGTAAACATTAAGAGCGTGTACAGTCTAATGAGACTCGTGCACGCTCTTTTTGTGCCCCTCTTGACCATGTTTCCACTTGCTCACCATGGTGGAATTGCAAATACCACCAACCAAATCGCTAAGGTATCCCTAACGGATATTATGTCACAAGTACTTTAGAATTATATTCATCCAGTTGGTTTTAGCTGGCAACAAACGCAGTACTTTGACTATCTCACTATCGATTTCATAAAATAGGATATAGTCACCAATCACGCTATATCTAATCTCAGTTTCTTCGTCAATTCTTGCTGATAAGTTAGAGCCAATTTTAGGCGAATCTGCTAACTTTCTGATTGTTGAAACAATAGCTTGTTTGAACTTTACAATATTTTCTGGGTAAACTCCTAGACCCTCTTTATAGAAAACTGCCTCCTCAATGTCTCTGACAGTTTCACTTGAGATTATCACTTGATAAGTCATCACTCAACCTCTAACCGTTTAGCTAATTCATCAGGCGTATAGTTTTTTTCATTAGTCAGGGAGCGATAGCCTTTCTGCAGTTCTTCAAATAGTCGGAGCATCGCTTTAGTACGTTGCCATTCTTCTATGTCAACGACCGCATACGCTGCTTTTCCATTACGGGTCAAGATGACCTGAGAACCAACAGAAACATCACTAAGCGTTTGATTATAATAACGCATATCAGATACAGGGACAATATTTTCCATGGTATCACCTACTCACTTAAAATTTTACTAAATTCTACCACGTGGTAACTTTTTCTTCAAGTTCGTTTGCTTTATTCCATGGTCTATTTGACAACAAGTAACCTAGGTCGTTAGTCTTTGGTTTTGTCGGTCGGATGAACTAAGTTCAGACCGAACCTCAAACCCCAACGACGATGGTGGTTATAAGCGAGAGTAGAAGCATGTCCAAACATTATAGAAGAAAGGGTGTTAAGACCTGACCCGTAACCACTTTGAAAATAAAAATTCTCGATCATACGAGTTAAACGTCTCATTTTCAAAAGAACTAGCATTCATGAGAAGAGCGTTACTAGAAGGTTGAGAATATGTTGGCACTAGAAATGCTTTCAATCGCTTGAATAGAGCGTTCGAGGAGTTTTCCAATTATATGTACGAAAGGTTCCATCAGTTAGGTGGGAAGCCTCAGAATTATCACGGTCACGACAATAGAAAAAATATATCGTAAGGTATCACTTGTTGACGTGATGCTTTTTTTAATACGCCAATTACTATCGGCGACAGTTCCTAATAAAGAACTAAAAAGCGATAAAATTCAAGGTAAAAACAAGAGAAGGAACGCAACAAATAATGATTAT
>NZ_JXCF01000103.1 GCF_000875895.1 Staphylococcus gallinarum | reverse complement strand
GGCTTTGCAAGATTTTGATAAAAAACATAAAAATAGATAAAAAAATACTGCCATGTGGCTATGGCAGCATAAACTTGTATTCGGAGGTAATTATATCATGGTGAATAAAGCATCACAAGGGAATGTAAGAACTAGAAATTGGACGTTTGTAATTTACCCAGAAAGTGTTTCTGAAGGTTGGAGAGATATATTAGATGATGAACATATACAATGGGTTGAATCTCCATTACATGATAAGGAT
>NZ_JXCF01000102.1 GCF_000875895.1 Staphylococcus gallinarum | reverse complement strand
CGCCATTACATATTATGGTTCAGTAGCTCAGTTGGTAGAGCAATGGATTGAAGCTCCATGTGTCGGCAGTTCGACTCTGTCCTGAACCATTACTGATTTTTGTGGCGGGTGTGGCGAAGTGGTTAACGCATCGGATTGTGGTTCCGACACCCGTGGGTTCGATTCCCATCATCCGCCCCATAATAATTTAATACGCGGGTGTAGTTTAATGGCAAAACCTCAGCCTTCCAAGCTGATGTTGTGGGTTCGATTCCCATCACCCGCTCCAATAATATTTATCCACAGTAGCTCAGTGGTAGAGCTATCGGCTGTTAACCGATCGGTCGTAGGTTCGAGTCCTACCTGTGGAGCCATGGCCCCGTGGTCAAGCGGTTAAGACACCGCCCTTTCACGGCGGTAACACGGGTTCGAGTCCCGTCGGGGTCATATAAACAGAAGTG
>NZ_JXCF01000101.1 GCF_000875895.1 Staphylococcus gallinarum | reverse complement strand
TTTGACGATTATTGTATTTAAACGTTCTGAAAAGCAGTTTGAATAGTTATATTATATTTTGGTTTAGAACTATGAGTGGCTAGCATTTTGCCACTCATTTTTTGCGTTAGCAAAAACAGGGTTAAGCCTCGCAGAGCACACGTATTAACGACTTATTGTAAAATAAGTCTAGTGTGTTAGACTTAAACTATTAAATACACATGAAACCTTTGTGCTTAGGAGTGATTTTTATATGTCTTAT
>NZ_JXCF01000100.1 GCF_000875895.1 Staphylococcus gallinarum | reverse complement strand
TAGGAGATGGTCCTCCCAGATTCCGACGGAATTTCACGTGCTCCGTCGTACTCAGGATCCACTCAAGAGAGAATAAACTTTCGACTACAGGATTATTACCTTCTATGATTCATCTTTCCAGATGATTCGTCTAATTTATTCCTTTGTAACTCCGTATAGAGTGTCCTACAACCCCAACAAGCAAGCTCGTTGGTTTGGGCTGTTCCCGTTTCGCTCGCCGCTACTCAGGGAATCGATTTTTCTTTCTCTTCCTGCGGGTACTAAGATGTTTCAGTTCTCCGCGTCTGCCTTCAGATATGCTATGTATTCACATATCGATAACACGACATAACTCGTGCTGGGTTTCCCCATTCGGAAATCTCTGGATAAAAGCTTACTTACAGCTCCCCAAAGCATATCGTCGTTAGTAACGTCCTTCATCGGCTTCTAGTGCCAAGGCATCCACCGTGCGCCCTTAATAACTTAATCTTTTTGTTTTCCAATACAAC
>NZ_JXCF01000010.1 GCF_000875895.1 Staphylococcus gallinarum | reverse complement strand
TTGGTGAACCATTAATTTATGGTGTAACCTTGCCCCTCGGCAAACCATTCTTCACAGCTTGTATTGGCGGCGGTATTGGTGGCGCAGTAATCGGAGGCATTGGACACATTGGTGCGACTGCAATTGGCCCAAGTGGTATATCACTATTACCATTAATTTCAGATCATATGTATCTAGGATATATAGGAGGACTGCTCTCAGCTTATGCCGGTGGTTTTATTTTTACTTATTTATTCGGCACAACTAAAGCTATGAGAGAAACTGATAGTTTAGGTGATTTATAATGACGAATTTACTTTACAAAATTGATAAGCAGTATCCTGATTTTACAAAAAGTGAAAAGAAAATAGCTGATTTTATCTTAAATGCTCCACACAAAATTATTGATATGTCTGTACAAGACTTAGCATTAGCAATCGATACGAGTACAGCATCAATTGTACGATTTAGCAGGAAAGTTACAGGCAAAGGGTTCCAAGAATTAAAAATTGCACTATCACGTTATTTACCAGAAGATACGACAAATAATACTCACCTTGAACTTGTTGCAAATGAATCAGTTGATACACTTAAATCAAAGATGTTATCACGTGCGACAGATACTATGAATTTCGTTGCAACGCATATTGATGCTAAAAGTATAGATGAAATTTGCCATGTGATAAAGCAAGCACGCAATATATTTATCTTCGGTTATGGTGCATCATTTGTTATAGCTACTGATTTGTATCAAAAATTATCACGTATCGGGCTTAATGTCCGATTAGTGCAAGAGACACATTTGTTTATAACAACACTTGCGACACACGATAATCAAGATTGTATTATATTCATTACGAATCAAGGTAGTCATAGTGAATTACGTTCAATGGCTAGTGTCGCAAGTGATTATAATATTCCTATAATCACAATTTCTAGCACAGCTGATAATCCCATAGCACAAGTTTCAAACTACAAGTTAATTTACGGACAAACCGATGAGAATGAATTACGTATGGCAGCAACCACTTCACTGTTTGCACAATTATTTTCAGTTGATGTGTTATATTATCGTTACATTGCATTGAATTATGAATCATCTCTTGATTCCATCACACAATCTAAAATGGCACTCAATAATTATCGAAAGCATTTATCTTTAATAAAATTTAAACATTAACGTTTTCAAATCTTCAGCTACTATAAAAAGCACCTAATGACAGGAAATCCTGAAATTAGGTGCTTTTTAGTTCATTAAGTTATAACAATGTTATTTTATATTTATTGCTTTACGTCATGTTTAAAGAAATCAAATATGTTGTTAGCATTGTCTGTATTATCAATATTACCTTTAAATCGATCACTACCTGGACCAAAACCATACGTATTCACATCTTCTCCAGTATGTCCATTTGTTGTCCAACCTGTATGTGATTTATCATTTATTGGTTTTTGAATTGCATCTTGTAATTTTTGGAATTGCGCTTCATATTCTTTATCTTCCTCATCATATTTCTTCAGTGCTTCAGCTTCATCTTTAATCTTACTGATTTGAGAGTTAGAAACTTCAAAGCCATAGCCGTCATTAATTACCTTCTCTGGATCTTTACCTTCTGCTATTTCTTTAGTCATATATGAACCAGAATGCTTCATTTGATGGATAGCTTTTGGATTCCAAACATAGTCTTTACCTTTTGCGATTGTCATACCACCAGTTGAGTGATCTGCTGTTGCAACAACTAATGTATCAGGATGTGATTTTGCATAATTCATCGCATAATCAAATGATTTCTCAAAACCACTCATCTCTGACATTACACCAGTAACATCATTTGGATGTCCTGATTTATCGATTGACGCCCCTTCTACCATCAAGAAGAAACCTTTGTCATTTGATTCTAATCGCTTAATTGCACTGTCTTCCATTTCAACTAGTTTAGGATTTTTTTCTGGCGCATCAATTTGTAATGGCATGTCATTGTCAGCAAACAATCCTAATACTTGTTTACTCGTTGAATTTTGTAGATCTGTTTTATTATCTACAACATCATAACCATCCTTTTTGAATTTATCTGTTAAATTACCATTTTTATCGCCAAAGTATTCTGCACCACCGCCAAGTAATACATCAACTTTATGTTTACCATTAATTTTGTCATTGTAAAATTGCTGTGCAATTTCATCTTTTTTATCTCTGTCATCAACGTGAGCTGCATAAGCTGCAGGTGTTGCATCAGTGATTTCTGCAGTTGAAACTAGACCTGTTGACTTCCCGTTTTCTTTTGCTTGTTCTAATACAGTTTTAACTTTTTGTTTATTTGCATCAACACCAATTGCTCCATTAAATGTTTTATGGCCAGAACTAAATGCCGTTGCACCTGCTGCTGAGTCTGTAACATTTTCCTTTGGATCATCTGGATTTGTACGTTGTGTACCTAATAGGTAGTTATCAAATGCTGTCTTGTCCATTTCTTTAGTTTCAGGATTATCCGCAAAGTATCTATAAGCACTATTATACGATGGTCCCATTCCATCACCTACTAAGAAAATAACATTCTTAGGGTTCTTTGTATTACCCATATATGATACATCGGCAGGTTGATCTGAACTATTTCCCCCACTCGATGCGAAAGTTGATTGTGCATTTCCCAAGACAGAACCCATAACAATTGCACTAGTCACCGATACTGTTGCTAACTTATTATAGAATTTCATAATTAATAACTCCTTTAATATGTATTATCAAGCTTATACTGTAAGTGTAAGCAAAGAGTGTTGAGTTATTGTTTTTAAGATGTAAAATTTATGTAAATAAGTTGCATTATATATTCATTTTCATTAATAACTCTCGCTTTTTATCTGAAAAGGATTATATACCATATTCATAATTCTAATATAAAGCTGTCTATTAATAATGATGCATTAAAAAACCTTATCAAGACGATACACGCCTTGATAAGGTTTGATACATTTATATATTCTCTTGTTTAATATACCTAACTGATAACGATCTCCATATAAGAAGATACATTTTTTTAATAAGTCAGATAATTTTATAATTGCTCGTTCTTACTTAACTTATGATAGCCTTTAATGAAATAGAATGCAGTCATTAATAATAAGAAAATAATACCGATTACTACAGATACGACTGTTTCTTTATTAAATAACATACCGATTAATACCATGATAAAGAATGCCATTGTTACATAGTTAGTGATTGCTCCACCTGGCATTTTAAAAGGATGCCCTTTCAATTCTTCAGGGTGATGCTTTCTGAATCTTAAGTGACTAATCAAAATCATAAACCATGGTACCATACCTGGTAAGATAGACGCACTGTAAACATAAACAAAAATACTATCTGCACCTTTAATGAATAGTGGCAAGATAACATTTAATAGTGCTCCAATTAAGATACCAATTGCAATCGCTGTTACTGTCCAGAAAGGAACACCATTTTTCATTACTTTAGTAAAGAATTTAGGTAGCATGCCCTTTTGAGCTAAGTTTAAAGTCATACGGCTCGCACTAAAGATACCTGAGTTACAACCAGACATTGCTGCAGTTAATACTACAAAGTTAATTAATCCAGCAGCGAAAGTAATACCTACTTTAGCAAAAGTCGCAACGAATGGGCTTCCGATGTTGCCTAATTCATTCCAAGGATAAACTGTAACAATTACGAAAATTGCTCCAATATAGAAAATTAATATACGCCAGATTACGCCGTTTACTGCGCTCTTAATATTCTTCTGTGGATCCTTTGTTTCACCTGCTGTAATACCAATCAATTCAACACCTTGATATGAACCAATTACGATTGATAAAGCAAAGAAGAATCCAACCCAACCATTTGGCATAAAGCCACCATGTGACCATAAATTAGATAAACCAATTGCTTCTCCACCATTACCAAGTCCGAAGAAGATTAAGCCAAATCCTGCAACAATCATTAAGATAATTGTAACTACCTTAATCATCGCGAACCAAAATTCAAACTCACCGAAGGCTTTAACAGAAACTAAGTTTGCTCCCATTAACAAGGCAACCACGATAACGCCTGGAATCCATTGTGGTAAATCTGGGAACCAATAATTCATATATTCTCCGACGGCGATAACTTCACTCATACCGACGACTACCCATTGAAATATATTACTCCAAGCAGTCAAATAACCTGCCACTGGGTGTATGTAATCACTTGCAAAGTTGGCAAACGAACCTGATGTAGGATGTAAATAAACCATCTCACCCATTGCTCGCATAACTAAAAATAAAAAGATACCTGCTATTAAATAAGCAAATATTACAGAAGGTCCAGTCCATTTGATTGTACTTGTAGCTCCCATAAATAGACCTACACCTATGGTACCACCCAATGCAATCATCCGCATTTGACGCGCACCTAATCCCCTCTGAAGTTCATTATTATCATTCATCTCATTCAAACCCCATCTCTCTCAAATATAAGTATAATTAATCACTTATCATGTCGCTATTATACTATAAATTGGCAAAATTAAAATACCAAACTAAAACAATGTAAGCCCTTACATTTCCGTTTTTTAATTGTACGCGATTTTACTATAAATTGTAAAGCATAATTTTTCTCCCTCTCCATCTTTTCTTCTATTCTCTACAAATACCTCTCTCAAGGCTTATAAAGTAAAAATTGTATTATTTGTGAAAAGTTTCACAAATGTGTAGAGACATAGTATACTAGCTTTAAATCAAATGAAAGTGAGGACACAACCTTGAACGGAAAAAATGTGCAATGGGATAAAGTTTTTTATGGGAAAGTTTGGGTGAACCATGTCGTAGAAACAATTAAAACCAAAGATATACTTCAAAGTTTTTATTTCAAACGCTATTTGTTACGTGCGATTATGGCAGGTTTTATCTTAGGTACAATTATTGTTTTTGTATTATCACTGAAAGCCAACTTTGGAACTGAAATGTCACCTAGTATTTCTAATCTAATCGCGTCAACTGCATTTAGTTTTGCGCTCGTACTTATTCTTTTTACAAATTCTGAGTTATTAACGAGTAACTTTATGTATTTCACAGTTGGTTTATATTACAGAGTCATTGCCCCCACCCGTGTATTTAAAATATTCACCTTATGTTTTATTGGTAACACGGTTGGAGGCCTCATCCTCTTCTTACTGATGCGTGCTTCTGATGTCATGACACCTGATATGATGATACATCTCGATGCAATAATTGAACACAAGACACTAACAGCAAGTTGGTTTGCAATATTGATCAAGGGGATCTTTGCCAATTTCTTTATCAATATCTCTTTAGTTATTGCAATGCAAATAGATGACGTCTTAGCAAAAATGTTTGTAATGATGTTTGGTGTTTCGATATTTGCCTTTATGGGATACGAACATGTCGTATATAATTCTGTACTATTTGCTGCAGGCTTTATCTATCAGAGTTCAATAATAGAAACGATTCCAGTTATAGTTAATGTAGTATGCGCTGCGATAGGCAACTACATTGGAGGCGGTTTAATCATTGGATTGTTCTATGCTTATCTAAATGATCATCATCAATTCGACAATTAATCGTTAAATTGTCATGAGTTCTTATTCAACCATAATATATGCTATACTTTTTGTAATCTTTCAAATAAAAAGGAGTACATTATGGCTTCAAACTCAATTAAACGAACGCTTAGTTATGCAGTCGTTTTCGGCATTTTATTTTTTCTGTTAAATTATTTTAGTGGTTCACATCACGCATTTATGTCAGTATTTTTAAAATCGCTTTTGGCTGCAGTCGTATTTGGTGTACTATATTTTGTATTATTTTCAATTGTTAATTCTCCAGAACGAAAATATAAATTCGGCATTACGATACCGATTACTTTATTAATTGCTATTTTAGTAAGCGCCTTATTTTCAGCCATAAAAGTTGGTATTATTATAGGTATTATCATTGGTGTTCTTGCAGGATATCTTTGGGAATATATTGAAAAAAAGAAAGCGAGCAGTGATAAAAAGTGAGTCTTGTCTTAGGAATCATCATATTAATATTATTAATCGTCAGTTTAATTCCAAATTTAAAAGCTGTTAAAAAAAGTAAAGCTAATGGTGAAAAGAATCCACGCTTTGCAATTATGGTCGGTATAGATGCTATCTTACTCGTGTTAGTGATAGTTACTTTAATATTCCAATTTACTAAATAATATAACAAAAAGATGTTTACAGTATGAGTCACTAGCTAGACTTAAACTATAAACATCTTTTTTATTAAAGCTTATCTTGTAATAGTAAAAAATATAAGATAGTTGCCCCAATTAAATAAAGCAATGTTGCTATGATAAACGAACGTAAATGAATGGCAAATGGGATCTTACGATTGAATATCGGACCTAATATTAAGTTGCCAATTGCTAATACAAGTGGCCCTCCTAAGAAAAATAATAGTAAATATGCATTCATTATTATTTACTCCCACGCTGTTCAAAATAGTGTTCAATAATTTCATTTGCTGTAACATCTTTAGCAGTAAAATTAAGAGTTTGAAACGGCTGAAGTTCAGTCATACGATTAGTATTAATTATAACGTCTAAACCCGCATTAATTGCCGCTGTCGCACCATTAACCGAATCCTCTATTGCTAAACAATTAACTGGATTATAATTTAATTGTTGAACCGCTGTTAAATACAATTCTGGATTAGGCTTTACTTCGTCGACATCTTCACGTCCAACAATAATGTCCATATATTGCTCTAATCCTAAACGTTTAAAGGTAGGTTCAATATCCTTTCTATAACTACTTGTAGCAATTGCCATTGGTATATGACGCTGTTTACAATATTTCATCAACGCTTCTACCTCTTTATTGATTGGCAAATTCACACTTGTTTCGTTATGTTCTTGATATATGGCTGACTTTTTTTCAAGTCCAAGTTGCGCTTCTAAATAGTTATGTAATTCTGTAGCGGCGCCACCAATCGATTGACGATAATAGTCCACAGAAATAGGATCTAAACCATTACCTGTTAAATGATTATTAATAATTTGAAACAGATGTTGCTCAGTGTCAATGATTGTACCATCGAAATCAAATACGACTGCTCTATACATCACACATACCTCCTATTTAACTTTCATTATGTTATTTTAATCACTCAAGTCTGCTGCTGATTCTTTCAATGAAATTACTGCTATCTTAGCATATTTATCTAAAAAACGCGCTCAAACCATTTCGCAACAAATTACAACAACATCATAATATATGCATACATGGTTATACCTATCTAAAAAAGCCTATTACCCAGCAATTTAAGTTGGAGTAATAGGCTCGAGCACTCATATTTTTATTATCGTTTATGCCAATATTTCGCCAATATTGGACCAGTAATATTGTGTACTAAACTAAAGACTGCACCAGGCACAGCTGCTAATGGGCTAAAATGAACCGTAGCTAAGGAAACTGCTAAACCTGAATTTTGCATCCCTACTTCAATCGACACGGCCTTTTTATCTGCACGTTCAAGTTTAAATACTTTAGCTAAAGTATAGCCCAAAGTATAACCTACAACGTTATGTAGAATAACAACTGCAAATATTAACAGACCTGTTTGTAAAATTTGTGACTTACTACCTCCAACAACCGATGCCAAAATCAATGAAATGGCTACAACCGAAACAATTGGAAGTGCAGTTGACGTCTTGGCAGCAAAGTTTTTGAATAGCTTTTGCAACACAAAACCAATAATTATTGGAATTAAGATAACTTGAATTACCAACCAAAACATACTCATAAATGATACTTGTAACCATTGATGTGCGAATAGATAAATTAAAGCTGGTGTCATAATCGGAGCAAGAATTGTCGATACACTTGTAATAGCTACCGATAATGCGACATTGGCATTCGCTAAATAACTCATTACGTTACTAGATGTGCCACCTGGACAACAACCTACTAATATAACTCCAATTGCTACTTCTGCAGGTAAATTAAATAATTTAGCAATGAGAAACGCAGTCGTTGGCATGATTGTAAACTGCAAAATCACACCAATAATAACCGATCTTGGTTGTTGAAAGACAATTTTAAAATCTTTCGGATCTATAGTTAAACCCATACCTAGCATTACAATACCCAATAGATATGGGACAAAGCCGCTTATTGTAGCAAGTTGATTTGGGAATATGAACCCAATAATAGCTGCAATCAACATCCATACTAAGAATGTGTTTGTCGCGAATCTACTTACCTTTGATATCATTTTGAACACTTCCTCTATGTAGTAATAAAGAAAAATGTATCATACTTTCATAGTCTGAACAATATAATTTTCGAAATATTCTAATATTTGTTAATAGTGCTTAACACCCTTGTAATCAACTTTTATTGAACTTCGTTCTTAAGACCTAGTGAATATAACAAAAAAGAGTGGTACAATTTAATAGAAATTAAAACTGGTGAAAATTAAACTACAATTGAATATTATGTATTATATTCAGGTTCATTTTTATATAGATGTGGAGGTATTATATGTTTTTAGATAAAACAGAAACATTTGTGTTGAATATTGGTGGACTTAATAAACGTAAGACACGAAAAGATTTAGCCAAAGTTTGTAAACAAATAAAGTTTTGTAATTCATTCAAGTTTTCAATTTATAAGGAAAAGCATCTATATGCTTTAAAGATTAACTTACCAAAACAACAATTGCCTTATGTGATTAGCTTTTTAAGCTTCCATAATTTTGATATATATCAAATTTTAGAATCTTCATACTCAGATAAATTAATTGATTCTGATCGTTTATTATTATCTTCAAAGCGTTTCGTGTTAACAATAGATGGGTTACGTGATGCTTTTATTAAAGATAAAATTATCGACATTATTAATATGATAAATAATACCGAAGACATCTCATACACTTTTAACAAAAATAAAGTTAATGTAAATTGTTCTGCAGCAGTCTTTTCAAGATTAATTAATAAAATCGCAACTCATAATATAGATATTTTATGTGCTGTAGCACAGCAGCGTGTTGTCCATAAAGCACGTATATCTTAAATTGATTGTTAAAACTAAATCTTTATTACTTACCTCTCTAAATTTGATAGAGAGGATTTTTAAATTTTAGAACATTATTTATAACTAAGTTGAATATCGTTATAAATAAATTTGGATATGTGCGACCTAGTCAGTGCTACTCTCGTGTGTTCTCTATGCTTTGTTTCAACATACAAAGAGCGATGATAGTTATTAGTTCTTGCTAACTATCATCGCTCTTTCTGTTCTATAGCGCTATACTATGATTTATCTATTTGCTCAAATTAATTATTCACAATATTTTCGAATGCTTCACGTACTTGAGGTACTGACATTCCAACAACAACTTGTACGTTTTTCCCACTTTTCACTAATCCATGTGCCATTTGATTATGTGTAAAGTAATCACTATCTTCGACTTTATCTATATCTTCAACTGTTAATCTTAGACGTGTTGTACAGTTCGTTACGTCTTTAATATTTTCTTTACCACCTAAACCTTCTAAGTAATACAACGCTTTTTCTTCATATTCGTTTCCTGCAACAGGTTGTGAGCCTTTATCTTCATTTTTACTCTTATAATCTTTCTTGCTATACAATTTAATGTCATCAGACTCTTTTTTACGACCTGGTAAAGGTATATCGAATTTCAAAATTAAAAATCTGAATAGGACGAAGTAAATACCAGTAAACGCAAGCCCAATAATAATTTGAATAACATAAGTTAACCAATGATTTTGTGCAAGTGGAATCCAGTTTGTTGCAAAGAAATCAATCAAACCTCCACCAAAGTTACCAACTAAACCAAATCCATACATTAAAGTATCCATAGTTGCAGATAAAATAGCATGTAGTACAAATAAGTATGGTGCAATAAATAAGAACGTAAATTCTAATGGTTCAGTAATACCTACAACTACAGCAGTTAATGTTGCTGGAATTAACAATGCTGCAATCTTTTTCTTATTTTCTTTAGGTGTCGTTGAATACATTGCTAACGCAATACCAATTGCACCAAAGACCTTACCATTCCCTTGAAGCATAAATCCATATGGGAATTGTTCTTTTAATGGTTTCGAGCTTCTAGCAAAGTCATTTACATGTTCAAACCATTCTGCTTTCAATCCATGATTCACTACGACTGGACCTACTTCGATAGGTGCATAAATAAAGTGGTGTAACCCAGTAGGAATTAATACTCTTTCTAAGAAATGGTAGAGCCATACGCCTATATATCCTGAACCAATAATAAATCCTTGTAATGATGAAATACCATTTTGAACTGTTGGCCATACAATACAAGTGATTAATGCTACAGGTAACATAACAAAGAATGATATTGTAACAACAAAAGTCAATCCTTGGAACACACCTAGCATTTCTGGTAGCCTCTTACTGTAATATCTATTATGTATCCAGGTAATAATACTTGAAATGATAATACCACCTAGAATATTTGTATCTAATGTTTCAATACCTGCAATAGCTTTTAGACCAGTAACATTTTCAACACCTTTTTCTAAGTTGGCACCAAATGTATGTGGCCATTGCGTTAAAATTGCATTTATAAATGTATTAAACATTAAATAACCCATTAATGCTGCAAGTGCTGCATGCCCAGGTGCTTTTTTAGCTAAAGAGAGTGGCAAACCTACTACAAAAACAATTTCCATGTGATTGAAAATAGTCCAACCACCCGCTTCAATTACGGACCAAATTTTAAACCATGTTGTTCCATCCTTAGCAATACTTCCCATAATAGCCGGATTTTTAAATAAAGTAGCAAAACCTAAGACTATACCAAAAAATGCAAACATCAATACAGGCACAATCATAGCACTACCAAATCGTTTTATTGCATTCATTTACATCCCTCCTACCGTCAAAATAAAATCTATTGTTACTTTTTATCTTGACTTGCATACCTTTCAATATTTAACTTTCTTACATCATATAGTAACCGCTTACATATAAACAATAGTTTGACGATAAATCGAATAATTTTATATAATCAGATTATATTTTCATAACACGAAAATATTTTCAAAAAATGGGGTGATACTATTTTTTTAGATGAACGTATAAATAGCAACTTTAATAAGTTGAATGACAATGATCTACATATCGCACAATATATTAATACTCATATCGAAGCATGTAAATCAATGAAGATTCAAGAATTAGCGCAAGCAACACATGCTTCCAATGCGACGATACATCGTTTTGCTAGAAAATTAGGCTTTGATGGGTATAGTGACTTTAAGTCTTACTTAAAATTCGAAAGTGAACAAACTCATGCATTAACGACAGACTCTATTGACAATTTCAAACAAGAAATTACAAATACCTTTAATTATTTAGATCGCATTGATTTTAAACTCGTAACTAATAAAATAAATCAAGCTGATACTATCTATCTCTATGGTACTGGATTAGCCCAAATGAATGTCGCACAAGAAGCGCAGCGTATCTTACTTACAGTGCATAAGAATATTATTGTTTTGCATGATCCCCATGAATTCAAGATGATTTTAAATAAAACAACGTCGAAAGACTTGTTCTTTATTATTTCATTATCTGGAGAATCTAAACAGTTAGAAGGTATTACGAATTTGCTACGTTTGCGTCATCATTACTTTATTTCTATTACAAATTTAAAAGATAACTCGTTAGCTCAAAAGGCAAATTATAATATTTACGTGTCTAGTAATACTTTTTTCCTTCAAGATGGCACTGATTATTCTAGTTTTATTAGTTATCATATCTTTTTCGAGACATTATTACGTAAATATAATGAGAGAATTGAAAATGGTGAATTACAGATTCAGATTTAAGCTAATCTAAAAATGGCATGCCAACCCAAGATTGAATGCGTCTTACGGGTTGGTATTTTTTTAAAAGATTGTTTTGCTCCCTTTCCTAGGGGACAGCTTCAGCCTGTAGTCTTCAGCTTGTCCTGTTCCCTTAGGAGTCTCGCACACAATCTCGCATATATTACTAATAACTATTCGGTTGTTTATACTTTTATCATGATATGCTTTTTTCCTTTCAAATAAAAAAGGTGATTTCTATTATTATTGCAATAGAAATCACCTTAATTTATTAGTCAGAGTTTTAAATCTCTAGACATCTTATTTAGAAAATGAGTAATGACTCTCCTATATATTTTAATAAAGCACTGTAACCTACTAAGATTAATTACATTTCTGCTTCAAAATCTTCTAATGCGATTTGTAACTTATCAAATAACATTTCAAAGCCATGGGCAGTAGAATCATGATACTCTTTTTTCTTTTGTTTATATTCTAATGTTGTAAATCTTCTTTCTCTTGGTACTACAGCATTATACGTAAATACCATTTGTGTGATGCCTGGTTCGCGTTCAAATATTTCTACTTCTATAGTATCTTCAGAATCACTCAGTTCAGGCATGCCTATTGTCATTACAATATATTCGTAAGGTGTTAATGTGATAAAGCTTCCTTGGACTATATTTTCCTTACCTTTTCTAACGTCGACAATTTTATACGTTCCATTCTGATTCGCATCAACCTGTATTGTTTTATTCGTTCGCTCAGATGTCATAAACCATTGCTTTAAAAAACGTTGATCTGTCCACGCTTGATATAATAATTCAGGCTCGACTTTAAATAATCGTTCAAGTTGTATCTCAACATTTTCATTTTCAATATTATATCTTGCCACGATTGTTCACCTACTTTCACTCTTAAGTATATTTTAACTCATTCTAGGTAAGTTCTAAACAATAATCCTTTTATTTCGATTAAGTTAAACAAATATAAATCTAAATATTTATTACACTTACTTAGTATTTTTATTTTCATTACATCTATTTACAGAATTTAAAGTTAGTAAATAACGTTATTGTTTATTATACATTAATTTAAAATATACAATTAAACATTAGCATGTGAATCTAACAATCTAGCTATGCTTTACGCTTTTTCTTATCTAATCTCGGTAATCTAAAGAATATTGCTACTAAACCACAGACACCTAATAACGCAGGATAAATAGCGTATGGAACTAAATCAAATGGTGATATGGATGCAACACCAGCAGCTGCTATAACTTGTGGACTATATGGTAAAAGCCCTTGGAAACAACTAGCAAACATATCTAAAATACTTGCCGACTTTCGAGGATCGACATCGTATTCATCAGCGATGTCTTTAGCTAACGGACCGGCCATAAGTATAGAAATCGTATTATTCGCAGTAGCAATATCTGCAGCACTTACCAATCCGGCAATACCCAGTTCTGCTCCACGTTTCGATTTAACTCTATTACGCACAAAATTTAATAACCACGTAATGCCTCCATTATGTTGAATCAACGCAACTAAACCACCAATTAACAATGCAATAATTGCAATATCTTCCATGCCGACAATACCTTTTGATATTGAACTTAATAGCCCTTTCCAGCCAAATGAATGATCAACCAATCCTATAATCGCAGATAGTAAAGTACCACCAATTAAGACAATGATTACATTAATTCCTACTAATGCCAGTATAAGTACCAATAAATATGGTATAACTTTAATTATATTATAATCATAATTTTTAGTCGCATCGATATGTGCACCATTTGTTAAAAACCATAGTGCAATAATAGTCAGTATTGCCCCAGGAAGTACTATTTTTATATTTACTTTAAATTTGTCACTCATTTTTGTCTTTTGTGTGCGTACTGCGGCAATTGTCGTATCAGAAATCATCGATAGATTATCACCAAACATCGCACCACCTACAACTGTAGCCATTGTAATCGCAGCTGATACATCTGTTGCTTGACTCAATCCGAAGCCTACAGGTGCGATTGCAGCAACTGTTCCTACAGATGTCCCCATAGAAACAGACACAAACATACAAATAATAAATAAGCCTACTATGATTAAATTTTCTGGAATAATTGATAAACCTAAATTAACAGTGGATTTTACACCACCCATATCTTCCGTTGTTTGTGAAAAGGCACCAGCCAATAGGAAAATCAACATCATTAACACAATGTTAGAGTGTCCTGCACCTTTCGTGAATATTTCAACTTTCTGTTGAAACGATTCTTTTCTATTTAATAACAAGCCAATGATAGAGGCCACAATAATTGCAACGTTTAATGGCATTGTCGTAAAATCACCCGTTGCTATACCAACACCTAGAAACATCGCCACAAAGACGATTAAAGGAATCAATGCCCATGCATTGCCTTTATACTGCTCTTTCATATTCAACCTACTTCCTTTGATATCAATTATGATTTAACGGTTTAATATCTTATAAAAATTAAAAACTCTTTTCATTCATTTGAAGAAAAGAGTTAATTTAAGCTCCTTATCTTCTAGCAATAGTTGCTACTGGATTTGGCACACGCTTTTACATGTTGCCGAAGTATCATAGGGCCAGTCCCTCCACTTCTCTTGATAAGTATGTTTTATTTTTTTACTACAAGAATTCTTGAATGTTAACGTCAAATACTGCTAAATATTAATATTTAATCTGAACTTTGTCAAACTTATTCCTTTAATAAACGAGTACAGAGTTTGATGATTTAACATGTGCATTACTATTCTGTTGGACGTTCAATGATGAATGATTGTCCAAGATTCGCATAATTATTTCCAGCTAAACGACTCACAGCTCCTAATGCTTTAGAATCAATCTTATGCGGTTCTATATAAACTGTATCATCAATATGAAACATCACTACTTCTCCAATAATTAAATCAGATCCCTCTTGTTTATCACCTAAGGGAATAATTCTATCTAATTTACACTCTAAGCGTATCTTAGCTTGTTCAATCCCAGGTACAGATACGACATCAGAATCAACGCATGTTAAGTCTGTTCGTTCTAATTCATTCAATGACCTTGCAATTGGAGCTGCTGTACGATTAATTTGTTCTACAGTATCTTCATCTGTTATATGCACAACAAATGCTTCAGTTGCTTCGATATTTAAGGAAGTATCCTTCCTTTTGCCTGCAGTTCGAGTTGTTGATAGCATAATCATCGGTGGCGCACTATTGACCACATTAAAGAAACTAAAAGGGGCTGCATTGAGCATGCCTTTCTCATCTTGTGATGTTACAAATGCAATGGGTCTTGGGATAACACTACCACTCAATAACTTATAGTTTTGTTGCTTTGTTAACTTTGCTGCTTCGAATTTTTTCATTTGTTCTACTCCTCATAAATAAAAAGTTAGAAAATCAACTTCCAGATTTTCTAACTTTTTGTTGTTTAATCTATTTGGGTTCCGCCTGTAACACCATACACTTGACCAGTTGTATAGCTAGATTCTTCAGCTGCGAGATGGACATATACACCTGCCAACTCAACAGGTTGACCTGCACGTCCTAGTACTGACTTTTGACCAAAGGTCGGTATCTTCGATTGAGGTTGTCCTCCTGAGATTTGTAACGGTGACCAGAATGGACCAGGGGCAACACAATTAACACGTATACCTTGTTCACCTAATTCTTCAGATAAACTTTTGGTCAATGAAATGATTGCCGCTTTGGTTGCAGCATAATCATGCAATATTGGACTTGGATTATAACCTTGAACAGAAGATGTCAATGTAATCGTTGCTCCGGGTTTTAAATAATCTATCGCCTTTTGTACTGTCCAAAATATAGGATAAACATTCGTTTCAAAGGTTTCTGTAAAGGAAGCTGTATCAAAGCCTTTGATACTTTCTCGATATTGCTGATGACCAGCGACTAACGTCACATTGTCCAGTCCACCTAATTCTTGATGTGCCTGTGCAACCAAGTCATAGTTAAATTGTTCATTTCGAATATCACCCGGTATAAGCACTGCTTTACTGCCAGCAGCTTCAATTACCTGTTTCACTTCTTCAGCATCGACTTGTTCATCAGGGAGGTAATTAATTGCAACATCCGCACCTTCTTTTGCATACGCAATTGCAGCAGCACGACCTATTGCAGAATCACCACCAGTTACTAACATTTTATAACCTTCTAATCTATGATGGCCTGTATATGATGATTCTCCACAATCTGGTTGAGGGTCTAATTGTTGTTGTAGTCCAGGAACAGGTTGTTCTTGCTTTGGAAAATCTTTGTTTGAAAATTTCTTTCTAGGATCTTGAGCAGACATAAGTAAACACTCCTTAATACATTTTACTTATATATTCAATACCCAATATGTTTCTGATTAATACAAAATAGCACTAATTATAATTAAACTTCATTTAATAGCTTTTGTACAAAAGTAACAAAATAATCTGGTACCTTTTCTAAAATACGCTCATCCGGATCATACTTCGGATGATGTAAATCATATTCACTGTTTGAGCCAATAAAGACAAATACGCTTGGGTATTGTTGAGAGAATCCAGAAAAATCCTCGCCAATTGTTAACGGTTCGTCCATAATACTTACGTTGTAACCTACTTCTTTTGCAACGGTAATGGCGTCATTTGTCAATTTTTCATCATTAACGACAGCACCAGGGAGACGGTGGTAGATTGTTTCTATTTCAACATTAAAGGCTTTGGCTAATCCATCGCCAATTGCTTTTAATCGTTGTTCAATTTCATTTCTTTTATCTTCGTCAAAGCTTCTTACCGTACCTTGTACATACGCATGATCAGCAATAACATTCCAAGTATTACCGCTTGAAACCTCACCAATTGTTACGACAGCATTATCAAATGCTGACATATTACGACTGACAATAGATTGCACACTGTTTATCAATTGACCTAATACAATGACTGGATCATTTCCTTGCTCAGGCTTTGCTGCATGCGCACCTGTTCCCTTTATCTTATATTCAAAACGATCCACTGATGATGTGATGACACCAGATTTCACTGCAAACTCGCCAATATCTAATGTAGGGTAGTTATGATAACCTAACACTGCTTTAGCACCATCAATCGCTTTGGTATCTGTAATGTAAAACGCTCCATAACCTAATTCTTCTGCTGGTTGGAAAATAAACCTTACTCTTCCATTTAAATCTGACTCTACTTCCTTCAAACGTGTTGCTACGGCCAAGATACTTGCCATATGTATATCATGACCACATGCATGCATTACGCCTTCATTTGTAGAAGCAAATTCATTTTCTACTTGTTCATTAATTGGTAAAGCATCAATGTCTGTTCTTACTGCTACAAATGAATCTCCTTGACCGATTTCCGCGACTAAACCCGTTTCTAATGGTAAATCTAAAATTGTTATATCATATGATTCTAATATACGACGCAACCTTTTCGTCGTTTCATATTCATACTCTGATAATTCAGGATACTGATGAAACGTTCTTCTCCAATTTATATAATCTTCATATTGTGGCATGTTATGTCACGTCCCTTCTTTATTTATTACATTCTTTATTAAATAGTAACAAAGCGTTACTACAATTACTCCCATTGCTAAATTGTTCGTAACTAAAATAATACATATTGTTAAGCAAACTGTGCTTCCATGCACCACTGGCGCTTGCTTTATATATGCAATCGTTCTTCTATCAAATGTGCTAAATGCAATAGTTATCAGTACAGTTGCTAAGACTGCCATAGGGATTTGAATCAATAAAGAACCAAACAGATAGATACTGAGCAATAAAAAGCTTCCAGTAATTAATGAAGATACTCTAGAAGTGCCACCCATAGCAACATTGAATCGCGATTGACCTACAAGTGCACTTCCACCATATCCACCTAAGAAACTCGTGATAATATTAGCAATCCCTTGACCTATAGATTCCTTGCTTACATCACTTTCAACTTTCGTAAGTTGATCTAACACTTGCTCGGTAAGTGCGTTTTGAATTGTTGCAACTATAGCCATCGCAATACCATAAACCAATGCAGTCAACCATAATTGGCGATTCATTATATGATCAAACATAATAAATAAATTGAAATCGAGTTGAACCATAGAGATATCTTTCACTAATTCACTATTTAATTGGAATAGCCAAGTAACGATAGACATTACCACTATCGTTATCAAAGGGGATGGAATTTGATTTGTAATTTTGGGTAACCCCCAAATCATCACAAACGAAACAACTACGATACCATATGTTGTTATTGTAGATGGAAAAATATGCTCTAATTGAGATGATAATAATATTATACCTAACGCATTCATAAAGCCAATTACAACACCTTGAGGTACGATATCAATAAGACGATTCAATCGACATAAACCAAATATAATTTGAGTTAGTCCCATGATAAACGTTGCCATAATTAGACCGACTAACCCGGAATCCGAAACCAAAGGGGCAACTATCAGTGAAACACCACTGCTTGGAGCTGATATCATTAATGAACGATTGCCGACAATACTTATGACAATCATAATAATACCTGTACTCATTAATCCAATAGAAGGACTCACACCTGCAATAAAAGAAAAAGCAATTGCACCAGGTATTAATGATAATGCTAATAGTATACCAACCAATACATTATGCTTTAAATTATTCGTTCATTGTGTGAGATAAGTATTTTTTTCCATACGTTGCGCACCTCCTATCCCCCTTGCATCCATATTATCATAATTGTCAAAATATTTAATAAACTCCGATTTGTAATTTTTTCCGTTACATTAATAATGTATTAAATATTTTAAAAATCTCAAAAAACAAAAATGAGACGTGAATCTATTTATCTTCCAAACAGATTTCGTCGTCCCATTAATTCACATATTTATTTCATTATAAAATTCATGATTCAAAGATGCTTTCAAATTTGACAACCTAACAAACTGAAACATTGTGAAATGAATATCTGAGCTGCCTTAACGTATTATAATTCAAATGAATTATCTACAATGACCTTGCCATCTTTAATAACTTTTTGAGCATGGTTTACGCCATAATGATACGGAATATATTCATGGTTTGGTGCATCCCAAACAACAATATTTGCTTTATCACCTTTATTAATTGTACCAGCATCAACATCAATTGCTTTTGCTGCGTTTACTGTAACAGCATTCCAAATTTCATTTGGTGATAATTTTAATTTTAATGCTGCGATAGACATAACTAACTGTAAGTTATTCGTTACACAACTACCAGGATTAAAATCAGTAGCAATTGCAATTGCTCCATTATTATCAATCATACCGCGCGCATCTGCATATTGTTCTTTATCTAAATAGAAAGTAGTTCCTGGTAATAATACCGCTACTGTATCACTATCTCTTAATTTAGCTTTGCCTTCTTCACTAGATGCCACAAGGTGATCTGCAGAAATCGCACCTTCATCAATTGCTAATTCTAAACCACCTAATGGATCTATTTCATCGGCATGAATCTTCACAGCAAAGCCTTGCTCTTTAGCTGCTTGCATATATTTTTTAGATTCTTCTACGGTAAATACGCCTGTTTCACAGAATATATCTGCGAAGTCTGCATAACTTTTAACTTCCGGTAATAAGTCAATCATTTCTTGTAAGAATGCTTGATTTGATTCAGCATCTTTAGGTACCGCATGTGGTCCAAGGAATGTGTGTTTCATATCTAAGTTATATTTCTCAGCAAGTCGATTTGAAACTTTTAATTGCTTTAATTCATTTTCCTTATCTAAACCGTAACCACTTTTACTTTCGACAGCTAACACACCATGTTGAATCATTGTTAATAGATTTTTCTCAGCTTTTTCAAATAATTCATCTTCTGTGGCATTGCGTGTAGCTTCAACTGTTGATAAGATTCCGCCACCTTGCTCTAAAATTTCTAAATAAGAAACACCTTGTCGTTTTAATGACATCTCGTGTTCTCTCGAACCGCCGTGAACTAAATGCGTATGTGCTTCTACTAATGCTGGTGATACTACTTTACCAGTGGCATCTATTGTTTCATTAGCTTCATATTCATCTGTATGTGAACCAGAATAAACGACCTTCCCATCATTGATAACGACTGTACCATTTTCAATGATTTCTAATTCATTTAATTCTGCTCCTTTTAAAGGTCTATCCGTAGATTTCGGTAAAATTAACTGTTTTATATTTTGGATAATTAAATCGTTCATTATTTCGCTCCTTTACCATTAATCATTGGAATTTTGATGCCTTTTTCATTTGCAACATCAATTGCTGATTGATAACCTGCATCAGCATGTCTCACTACTCCCATACCCGGATCTGTAGTTAATACACGTCCTAATCGTTTATCAGCTCGTTCTGAACCATCTGCTACAACTACCATACCAGCATGTAAAGAGTAACCCATACCTACACCACCACCATGGTGGAATGAAATCCAAGAACCACCAGCTGCTGTATTGATTAAGGCATTTAATACTGCCCAGTCACCTACAGCATCTGAACCATCTTGCATCCCTTCTGTTTCACGGTTTGGACTCGCAACTGAACCAGAATCTAAATGGTCACGACCAATAACGATTGGTGCTGAAATTTCACCTTCACGAACAAGTCTATTTAATGCTAAGCCCATCTTCGCTCTTTCTTCATATCCTAACCAAGCAATTCTTGATGGTAAACCTTGGAACGCAATTTTTTCCTCTGCCAAATCTAACCATCTAATTAACTTTTCGTTATCTGGGAATAATTTTCTCATTTCTTCATCTGCACGTTCAATGTCTTTTGGATCACCACTTAATGCCGCAAAACGGAATGGTCCTTTACCTTCACAGAATAGCGGTCTAATATATGCTGGTACGAATCCAGGGAAATCAAATGCATTTTCCAAGCCATTATTATATGCAACTTGGCGAATATTATTACCATAATCAAACGCAACTGCACCTTTTTGTTGGAAAGCTAACATTAATGATACGTGTTCTTTCATTGAAGCTTCAGATTTTTCTACATATTCTTTAGGATCTTTTTCTCTTAATGCCTTTGCCTCTTCTAAAGAGTAACCTTGTGGTACATATCCATTTAAAGGATCATGTGCACTTGTTTGGTCAGTAATGATATCAATTTTAAAGCCTTTATCTAAAATTGCTTTATGCGTATCAACTGCATTACCCACTAGTCCAATTGAAAGTGGTTTACCTGCATCGCGTGCTTCAGCTGCTAATTCTAAAGCTTCATCTAAGCTATGTGTTTTTACGTCGCAATAACGTGTTTCAATACGTTTATCAATTCGCGTTTCATCTACATCTACGCCAATTACGACTCCACCATTCATCGTAACAGCAAGTGGTTGCGCACCACCCATACCGCCTAATCCAGCCGTTAATGTAACTGTGCCAGACAATTTACCATCAAAATGTTGATTAGCTAATTCACCAAATGTCTCATATGTTCCTTGAACAATACCTTGTGAACCAATGTAAATCCAGCTACCTGCTGTCATTTGCCCATACATCATCAAGCCTTTTTTATCTAATTCATTAAAGTGATCCCAATTAGCCCATTCTGGAACTAATACTGAATTTGATAATAATACGCGAGGTGCTTCTTCATGTGTTTTAAATACAGCAACAGGTTTACCTGATTGAACTAACATAGTCTCATCAGCTTCTAAATCACGTAAAGTATTTTCAATAGCTTCAAATGCTTCCCAGTTTCTAGCAGCTTTACCAATACCACCATAAACAACTAAATCTTCTGGTCGCTCAGCTACTTCAGGATCTAAGTTGTTATACAACATTCGTAATACAGCTTCTTGTTCCCATCCTTTACACTCTATATCTAAACCTTTTTTAGCTTCGATTTTTCGCATAGTTCACTACTCCTTTGTTTTATTATAATTTTTCATTAATATATGCAATATTGCACAATTACCCCTAAAATCAAATCATATTTCATCGTTGCATTTTTAATTATCATACTTGTTATATAATTTAGTATATTATGATAATATATAGACTACAAATATAAATAAACTACCTATTTATAGTTTTAAGTTATAAATGGTAGTTATTACTTTGGAGGATAAGTATGAAAATAATACAGTTAGAATATTTTGTTGCTGTCGTTAAATATAATAGTTTTACTAAAGCAGCTAATTTTTTACATATTAGCCAACCTTCACTGACTGCGACCATAAAAAAGATGGAAGCAGATTTAGGCTACGACTTATTCATTCGTACAACCAAGGAAATAAAAATCACTGAAAAAGGCATTCAATTTTACAACTATGCACAAGGTTTAATTCACCATTATCATCAAACAATTGAAAAAATGTATGATTTAAATACGAGTCATGCACCTAAAATAAAGCTATCTATTCTAGAGTCTTCAAACCAATGGATTTCACAAGTCATTTCCATTCATAGAAAGCAATTTACTGATCAAACTTATTTGGTTTCTGAGGTACACGATCAATCAAAAACAATTGATCAATTATTAAATTTTGAAAATCATATTGGACTAACAAATGAAATTATCAATCACGAAGCGATAAAATCAATTCCTTTATATAAAGAATCTTATGTTCTCATTACACCTAAAAATGCCTTTCCAGATATAAAGGCCATTGAAATAGAAGATTTACCGTTGATATTACCAACTAAAGGATCTCAAGTGCGCAAACATTTAGATGATTACTTTAATCGTATGAATATTAGACCTAATGTCATCATGGAAGTTGATCGCTTTGAAGCGGCAGCAAATTTTGTACACAAAGGACTCGGATACGCAGTTATACCTCAAGTATATTTCCAATCCTTTAACACACGAGATTTAGACGTCATTCATATTAAACCCAACCTAGGACGTACGATATACATCAATTATTTACAAAAAAGAAAGCACTCGGAACGAGTACTTTCTCTTATAAACCAATGTATAAATTACTGGGACATTACACAATAAAGTGGTGTAAAAAGTTTGCTGATAATTTTGCAGTTCTATTATCAATATCATATTTCGGATTCGTTTCTGCAATACTAATCGTCGATACTTTATCATTAGAAACAATGCGCTTTGAGAGTTCTAAGACAATATGTGGAAACAATCCGAGTACACCATTAGCGCTCACTCCTGGTGCAAATGCACTATCAATGACATCCATACAAATCGTAAACATTATAACATCATGATCATGGACAAACCTCTCAATTTTATCTTTGATTGGAGGAGAAATTTGATGTAAAAGTTCTTCAGAATATACATAACTGATGTCCTTTTCTTCTGCGTAATCAAATAACCCTTGTGTATTTCCACCTTGTTGAATACCTAACACTAAATAATCAGCATTATCGTCTTGTTCAAGAATTTGTCTAAAACTTGTACCAGAAGTTGAACCCGATTCTTTACGTGTATCAAAATGTGTATCAATATTAATGACACCAATTGATTCATCAGGGTATGCTTGTCGCGTGCCTAGATATTGTGCATAAGCTATATCATGCCCACCACCTAATAAAAATGTCTGTTGGTGTCGTTGAATAGAATTCGCTACATAATGTGCAAATTCTTGTTGCGTTTCTTCAAGTTTTTCATGATTATGCTCGACATTTCCGTAGTCAAATATCGGTGTTGTATTTTGAACTGGTAGATTGGCAAATGCTTGCTTTATAGCATTTGGCCCCTCTTTGGCACCAATTCTCCCCTTATTCAGCTCGACACCTTTGTCCACTGCATAGCCTAGTATACCTATGCCCTGACGTGAACCACTAGGAGCTTCGTTAATATCTCCAAAATGGATTGTTTGAAAATGCCTAAATTGAGCAGAATCTTGTTCACTGTCAATTCTACCTTTCCATAATTCACGTTGTGCTAACTTATACATAGTTCTCCTCCTTTTGAATCGCTATGAACAATTAAAGTATACGCTTACATTAATCACAATTCAATTTATAATTATAATTTACCCACTTCTTAATTATTTAAATTTTAAAGTCTAACATTATTTAAAAATGCATTTTCTAATCATTCCGAGTATTACATTTCAATGATATTTACTTGAATTTAATTTATTTCTTTAGGATAAATATGTATAATTAACTACAAATGAATTAATTGAAACCCTACTGGAGGTTACATAATGAATACAAAACGTATACCTGGTTTTCAATGGGCAATGAGCATTTTTATATTTTACGTCATTGCCTTTGCATTACCGATTATACTTAAAGATTTTCAAAGTAAAATTCCATTCAAAACTTTTGTCTTTGAAATGAGTGTGCTCGCACCTTTTATTGCAGCAATCATCTGTATAGCAGTGTTTAAACATAAACGTGCACAACTAGGTGGCTTGAAGTTTTCACTAAGCCTTAAGGTAATTGAACGTTTGATATTAGCATTGATATTACCATTAGCTATCTTTATCATTGCCATGGTCAGTTTCAATGTCTTTGCCGATAGCTTTGTCTTATTACAATCAGAAGATTTGTCAGTGTCAATATTTTCTGTGATTATCGGTCAATTATTAATGGCGTTCTTTGTTGAATTTGGTTTCCGTTCTTATTTACAACATATAGTTGAAACTAAAATCAGTACATTTTTCGCATCTATTTTAGTTGGTATCATGTATGCAATATGGAATATTAATATCGCATTTTCATTTGAATATACACTTTATAATTTATTATATTCGTTTGCATTTTCAATGATTATTGGTGAATTAATCCGCTCTACAAAAGGACGCACAATCTATATTGCAACATTATTCCATGCAGCAATGTCATTTGGTTTAGTATTTTTATTCAATGAAGAATTAGGCTATGTATTTTCTATGAAGGTAATCGCCTTTTCTACAGCAGCTGTTGCAGTAGTTTATATCATCTTAAGTTACATTATTCGCATCTTCTTCTACTTCTTTACAAAACGTAATTTAGATGAAGTAGACGATAATAATTATCTCGATCATGTAAATGAACATTCAGATAATAACAACACTACTGACAATACGCAATCACTTGATAATACAGCTACAGTAGCGACTGCTAGTCATAGTCAACAATCACACAACAAAGATAGTGCCTTAACAAATGATACTCAAAATGGTACTCAACAAAATACCGAGCTAACTGACAAGCAAACAAATGATACTCAAACTGATCATATTAAATCTGATAATTCAGAGCAAAGCGCTACACACCAACAGGTTACTCACAACACTTTACCAGAGGATGAATCACAACAAACAGAACAACCTGAAATACAGTCAACTAAAGATGCTGATGAAATCGTTTATCCTGAAAGTACAACAGAGACGCAACAAAGTAAGACACAGAGTGCTGTTGAAACAACAACTGAGAGAGCAAATCATGATGATGAACAACATGATGGTGAACTAAAGCAAAGTGCGCGTTATAAATCAGATCGTAAATCATCTGCTGTAAGTGAAGCACAAGCTTCAATTGCCCAAGATGAACAATCGTCTGAAACATCATCTACTGATGATTCTACTGATGAAGAAAGCACTCATAACGAACGCTCTAGCTTCAATTTAAAAAGCAAACGTGGACATAGACGTTAAACATTAAGTTTCTCGTGTTTAAACCATATTACATTCAATATATAAGACACATCGTTAATATAGTAGTTTCTATTATATTATGCGTATGTGTCTTATTTTTTATCTTAGAAGTAAATACCAGAAGAACTATTGAACGTAGTGTAAGAAGTCAGCGTATGTGTTATATCATTTCTTCTTCATCATATTAGGTAAGCGAGCAATACGAATTAGAAAGATAAATAGAATATCTCCTTTCACCTAGTATACTGGCGTGTGTTTGGAAATTAAATTATATTAAAATCGTTGACTTGATAATTTACTGCTTATAATTTCACTGTATTATTTGCAAGACACCTGAGGGAGCAGGATGCGTGTCGAGACCAAGGCTCGACCCAGCCCCCTAGGTAAGCGAGCAATATAATTTATAATACATAATACAAATTACACAATTATCAAATAAAAAAAAGGCAGTCCTCAAATAATTGAAGCCTGCCTCTTATTTACTTAATGCAAATCATTACCATAAATTAGAAACTATTTATTTTTCACTTGAACACCTGAAGGGGTCCCCACAATAACTTGATCTGTTACATCCAAGAAATATCCAGTTTCCAATACACCAATTAAATGAATCAAATATTCATGCATTGCAAACGGTTCAATATCCTTATTCAATACTAAGTCTAATATGTAATTGCCATTATCTGTAATAAAAGGAACATCGTCAACCATACGTCTAATTGCCGTTACACCCTTACTACGCTCTATTTCCTTAGCTATTAACAACCAATTGAATTTATCCACCTCAACAGGAAGTTTGAAAGTTTCTCCTAAGTATGAAACTAGCTTAGAATCATCTACAAGGACAACAAATCTTTTTGCCATGGCATCAATAACCTTTTCTCTAAAGAGTGCACCACCGCCACCCTTTATAAGATTCAAATTAGGATCGACCTCGTCAGCCCCGTCAATTGCTAAATCAATATGTTCAACATCGTTAACATCTACCACATGCATCCCTAATTCCTTAGCAATAAATGCAGTCTTATTAGATGTACACACTCCCGTAATATTAATTTGTTCTCGCTCAAGCTTTTCTGCTATTTTTGGGACAAGTAACTCAATTGTTGAGCCTGAACCTATGCCTAGTATCATACCGTCTTTAATCTGGTCTAATGCATCATTAAATGTACTTATTTTCAGCTGTTTCTTATCCATAATGCTTCCCCTCTACTCACAGTACTTTTATTTTTATTGTACATGAGTTTATTAAAAATACCTAGTTAAAAAATAAAATTCAAGATATATAAACCTTTACTTTTCATTATAATGCGATTGCTTTAAAATTATAGTAATTAATCATATATTCGGGGGAGTGGCACAAATGATATATGCCTTAAATGCGATTGCTACTGGTAAAGTTCAAGACTTACCATATAGTAAGAAAAGACCAATGCGTTCAGCACTAGATAAAGTTAAATTCAAAGGGGAAATGTATTTAACTAAAACTGGGTTTGTCGAAGATGAACAAGAGTATAAAGATCACGGCGGTCCAGATAAAGCTGTTTGTCTTTATAGCAAGAAAAATTACAGACTTTGGGCAGATGACCTCTCAGAATTACCTAACTATGCAATGTTCGGAGAAAATCTAACCGCTATAGATTTAGATGAGCAAGATGTTTATTTCGGAAATCAATATCAGCTAGGTGAAGCCATACTTGAAGTTTCCGAAATACGAGAACCTTGTTGGAAAATACAAGAAAAGTATCAAATTAAAGATTTAGCTAAAAGAATGTCACAATCTTGTAAGACTGGATTTTACTTTCGTGTGATTCAAGAAGGCTTTGTACATGAAACATCCAATTTAAAACTTATTAAAACAGCAGAGCCAGAAACTGCCCTATCAGTTCATGAATTAAATGATATTTATTACAACGATAAATTTAACATCACACGTTTAAAATACGCAATTAACAATCCATACTTAACTGAAAAGCGGAAAGCAAAACTTGAAAAGTTCCTATCAAGAGCAGAAGCAAAAGCAACAAAATAATAACAATAATATTAAAAACCACCAATACCTGAGCAATAAGCTTATGGATTGGTGGTTTTATGCTTTAAAAATATTTAATTATTGTAATCTATTGTTCTTTTCCTTTTTCAAAAATCTTATAAGATGTTTTAGAATAATAAGGTTGTCCCGCTTCTATAATTGATGGCGCTTCTTCGCCTAATAAATTTATATCGTTTGGTATACATTGTGTTTCAAGTGTGAATCCAGAATGTGCTTTATAAATATTAAAGTCACTTTCCCAACTTGTTGTATCATTGAAAGTAAATATAACTACATTAGGCATATCTGTCTGAACTTTCAATAGAAAATGTTTATTCTCGACAGTCATTTCATTATTTCCAATGTCAAATGGATGATCGATGCCACCGTAGCGAGACATTTGTTCTTGAATCACACCATCTTCACTATTAAAGATATCTTTAAATTGAATACTTTCAGAGCCAAATTTATGTATCAAATCTACTGGTTCTAAACTTGCAACAATATTTTCTTCATCTAATAGATACATATCTAACTTAGAACTACTAATACAATGATTATCAATCACATTATTATCTCTATTTAAATTAAAATATACATGGTTCATTGGATTAAACAATGTTTTTTCTGTAGCTGTTGCTTTGTACTCAATCGTCCATTTATGGTCAATGTCATAAGTATGTATGATTTCTAAATCAATATCTCCAGGAAAATGATCGTTTTCCGATTTTATTGTTGTAGTAAAGACAATCTTAATTTGCCCTACTTGCTCTATTACTTCATAATCGAAAAATTGTGTATCTAATCCCTTTGGACCACCATGTATATTATGGTTATTGTTATTTTTGTCTAAGTGATAAGTCTTACCATCCAATTCAAAGGTTGCATCGGCAATTCTTCCACCATATCGGCCAATAGTTGCACCGAAGTTGAATGGATTTTCCTGATAAAATTCATCAGCTTCGACAACATTGCCTAACACGATATTATTATCATCAAATTTCCATGAGACAATGCGTGCACCATAATTTGTAAATACAATTTTAGTTTCTTCATTATCTATTTTGATTAAATCAATTCCATTACTTTGGCTTTCTACTTTTGCAAACATCATCAATTACTCCCTTTCAAACCAAAGATACTATTAACTACTTTGGCTTTATCATGAATAAAAACATCAATTACAAATGTAGCCTTCAACGACACTCATACTATGGGGTATAGTGTGTACGTAGGCAATTAACTGCTTCACTAAAACAAGTTTCGACAAATTCCACTTAATTGTTGTACTTCAATTGAAATAATATTACATAATAGTCCCATGAATACTTTAATGCACATCACTCAGATTCACATTCCCTTTCGAATCGCTAATACTAAGTTATTTATACTTTCAACTACAATTGAGTGATTGTTTGGTACTCTCCTTATATTGATTACTTAAATACATTGTAACAATTTGTTCATATATTTATCTATACTAATCGTAAATTCTAACAAACTATAACAAAAAATGTTATAGTTTTTTCTAATTTTATAATTTTTATGAAATCATCTCTATATAAATTCCAATTTCATAGTTATTTAATAAGTTTTACATATAACTGATTATCTACTTTTAGTCTTTCTATAACCTTAATCGCATACAAAAGGCTATCTCAATATTTATAATTTGTAAGATAGCCTTATACTTCCTAACTATTCTAGTTTATCTCTTATTAGCAATTCGTTTAAATGCCTGTATAAAACCTTTATCAAAGCTTAAAATAGTGTCTTTATAACTACGTACTGCAATCCATAATAAAATGATAATCGTCACTACAGATAAAATAATACTCACAATGATTTCCCACAAGGCAACTTCAGGTGTCGCTGCCCTCACAAACATCACAAAAGGAGAAATCAATGGAATAAAGCTAGCTATTTTAACTAATAAAGTATCTGGATTCATAACACTAAATAGTGCAATATAAAACCCTATCATACTCAGTAATGTCATTGGCATTAACGCTTGGTTTATATCTTCGATTCTTGCCGTAATCGAACCCAGAATTGCTGCTAATATAATATATGACAATATACCTAATAATAACGAAATGATACCTACTGTAATTAGTTGTGCCGTTAAATCATTTGGTTCAATTTTAAAGCCTTTTAACATTTTTCTTATATCAAATACGAAGAAACTAATTAAACCAACTATGAAGAATATCGCAATTTGTGTTAATGCTACTGCGATTACTCCAAAAATCTTCGCTAAAATATGCGTTACAGGAGACACACTGGTAATTATCATTTCAATAACACGTGATGTCTTTTCTGTAGCAATTTCCATAGCAACTTGCCCTGCGTAATTAATAACGATAAAGAACATCAACATTACACCAGCATATACGATAATCATGTTGAATCCTTTTTGAGCCTCAGTTAAATCAGATTGTGCATTGGTATTATCAACAACTTCGGAAGTCACCTTACTTTGAGCTTGTAGTTGCTTTAATTCATTTGCTGACAAATTAAGATTTGCTGCTGTTAATTGTGTTTGTATTGTAAATAACACGGCTGACAGTTGTTGTTTATCATCTGTAGACACACTGTCTTTACTCATAATCTTACCTTTAATTTTTTGATCATCTGAAATTGTGATGACATAAGCTTTGTCTAACTTATCTTTTTTTATTTCAGATTTTGCAGTTTGTTCAGTAACCTTTACATACTGTGCATCATCATCTAGTTGTTTACTTTGCTGATCAATAAGTTTATAAATTTGCTTGTTATCTGTAACAATTCCTACTTTATCGCTACCATGATCAAACAAATCAATAATTTTATTTATATTTGCTGCTGCAAGAATCAATACGATAACTATTATTGTAAAAATTTGAAATGATTTCGTTGTTACTTTATTTTTATAAGTTATTTTAATTGTTGACCAAAATTTATCCATTTAAATCACCTACTTTATCAATAAATATCTCATTCAATGATGGCTCTACAACTTGAAAACGTCGTACGTATCCGTGTTGAATAACTTGCTGATAAATCACTTCAGCAGTAGCTTCATCATTGATCGTTAACTCAATATTTCGCTTCGTCCTATTACAATCTAGTACACCGTTAATATTCTGTAAATCATCTAATGCTTTATCAGTTTCAATAATCACCTTTTTATTACCATGATTTGATTTTACTTGATCTATTGGTCCTGAAACTACTAATTCTCCTTTATTTAAAATGCAAACATCATCACATAATTCCTCAACATGTTCCATTCGATGTGAGCTATAAATAATTGTCGTACCATCTTTATTTAAGTCATTAACAGCAGATTTTAACAATTCCACATTCACTGGATCCAAACCACTAAACGGTTCATCTAATATTAATAATTCTGGTCTGTGTAACATACTTGCTAATAATTGAATTTTTTGTTGATTACCTTTTGATAATGATTCAATTTTCTTTTCCCTATTTTGTTCAATATCGAATCTATCGAGCCAATAATCAATTTCTTTATTAATCGCTTTATTTTTCATGCCTTTTAAACTCGCCAAATAACGTAATTCATCTTCGACCTTCATCTTTGGATGAAGTCCTCTTTCTTCAGGTAAATATCCAATTCGGTCATATAAATTTTTATCAATAATTTGATTATTATACAATATCTGGCCCTCTGTAACTGGCGTCAATCCCAAAATCATTCGAAATGTTGTCGTCTTTCCTGCACCATTACGCCCTAGAAAGCCTAGCATCTTTCCTTCATCTAACGACAACGAAATATCATTTACTGCAACAAAGTCTTTATATTTCTTTGTTACATGGTTTATCGTTAACATGTATTCATCCCCTCTCCTCATTATGTATAACACGATCATACCACGACATTATTTAAAATACATATTAAATTAATAGTTGTATTATCTATAGAACCTACTATTGTATTAATCTGAATTATATAACCTGTCATCATACATTAGTTTGCTCTACTTTACATCAGTAATTGTAATCGCTATCATTAGCTTAAATAGTTTTCTAATTATAGCGTAGGAGGTAGTTCAATTATGACATACAGTATAGGCATCGACTATGGTACTTCATCTGGACGCGTATTTTTAGTGGATACTACAAATGGTAATATTGTTTCAAGCTATATTAAAACATACAGTCACGGTACAATTTCTGAAACACTAAATGGACAAGAGCTTCCTCATCATTATTTTTTACAGCATGCAGATGATTATGTCGACATTCTTAAACATGGCGTAAAACATGTACTAGAGGAAAGTCAAGTCAATCGAGATGAGGTCATTGGTATCGGCATTGATTTCACAAGCTGTACAATCGTTTTCTTGGATGATCAGTTTGAGCCTTTACATAACCATAACGATTTAAAAGATAATCCACATGCATATGTCAAACTATGGAAACATCATGGCGCGCAAGACGAAGCTACACTAATGAAGGAAGTAAGTGAACAACATGATCCATCTTGGATACAGTATTATGGGCATAATGTAAATAGCGAATGGATGATACCAAAGATATTAGAAGTAAAAAAACACGCACCAGAAATACTAGAACGTGCAAGCTATATTATGGAAGCAGGAGATTACCTTGTTAGTTTGTTAACTGGTAACAATACAAGATCAAATTGTGGCATTGGATTTAAAGGATTTTATAATGAACAAGATGGCTTTAACTACAACTTTTTTAAAGCAGTTGATAGCGAGTTGCCAACAATAATTAAAGAAAAATGTGAAGCACCTGTAATTAACATTGGCGAAAGTGCCGGTTGTCTCACATCAGCATTCCAACAACTATGGGACTTAGCAAGTAACGTCCAAGTTTCTCCCTTTATCATTGACGCACATTCAGGTGTACTTGGCGTGGGCGCTATTGAAGAAGGCGCATTCACTTCAGTTATAGGCACAAGCACATGTCATTTAGTATTAGATACTAAACAAGTACCCATACCTGCAATTACCGGTTCAGTAAAAGATGCTATTATTCCAGGTATGTACGCATATGAAGCTGGTCAACCTGCAGTAGGTGACTTATTTAACTACTCAGCAAATTTAGCACCAAAGGAAATTGTAGATGAAGCACAAGCCCAAGATATAAGCGTATTAGAACAACTTGAAATACTCGCATCAAAAATTGATATAACAAAACAACATGTTACAGTATTGGATTGGCATAATGGAAATCGTAGTATCTTAAGTGATAGCCACTTAACCGGTAGTGTAATCGGGCTTACATTAACTACTCCTTATGAAATGATTCATAGAGCTTATATTGAAGCAACAGCATTTGGTACGAAAATGATCATGCAACAATTTGAAAACAATCAAATCGACATTCATACTGTCTATGCAGCTGGTGGAATTCCTATGAAAAGTGAGTTATTAATTGATATATACGCTAATGTGTTAAATAAACCTATTGTTGTCATCGACGCTAGCAACGCTACTGCATTAGGTGCAGCAATGTTAGGCGCATTTGTCGGTGGTGCATATGATTCCTTAGAGAATACTGTCGTCGCAATGAAACAACCTATTTACTATAGCAAACAGCCTGATCCAGAAAAGGTAGAACAATACGAACGTTTATTTAAACGATATCAATCACTCCATGATTTATTAGGTAAATCCTATCCATCCTATAGTTATATTTAAGGTTTAGACATAAATGAAATTGAATGACTAAGTGACTCAAAAAATATGAGCTATTTTAAAGTTGTAAAGTTGCTAATTTCTGTGTGACTCGCACAATCCAAAAACAATTCGTTGTAGCAATTTCTCACGCAAAGTGTGCACCTCAGTTTTAATCTCTAATAAAAATCTGCTAACAAAACTTTATTTCAAGGACAAAGTTCTAACAAAAAAACTGTCGAAACGGTTAAATCCAGTTCGACAGTTAATATTTTATTAAAATTCACATTATTCTATTCATTTCAAGCTACGATTATTTATCTTCTCGCTCACTTAAATGTTTAAAACGCTGCTCAGAATTTGATGATTCAACTACAATGTCATCATCCGCAGGTGCGTTGCTGTTGTTTTTATTTTGCTTAGTTTGATAAAAACTACTATATTTATGGCTTTGTCCATATTTATTCGTTTTTCTTTCGCTATCTAAACAACAAATAACGAGATTATAAATACCCATACCTAGATATAATAAATAAATTAAAATCGCGATAATAATTGTAGACGCTTTTTCATAATAAGGATCAGTAAAATTAAATGCTATTATAATTGAATAAGTGACTATATATACACCTAAAAATATAAGTGGTATTAACATCGATCTACCAGTATCATGGAAACGACGTATGTATAATGCATAATTAGGAATTAACGTTGCTAAAGCATATACGAATAATATAATCCCCATAATAATCATTAAGATTAAACCGAAAGCACCCACGCCATCTGATTCCACAGAAAAACCAGAAACCATAATAACTAATCCAATAATGTATAATATAAATACGGGAACCATGAATATCAGATGCCATAACGCCATAAACCAATATTCACTGCGGCGCGCTCTACCTTTAAAATTTACATACTGTTTCCAAAACAGTTTAAGCGCTTGACCAAAACCAATTTTTCTCTCCATATGCTACTCCCTCCTATTAAAATATAATCTCCCTTAGGGCTTTGTTTAAGAGCAAATCTTTGATACATTTATACTTACTAAACAAGTACCCTTACAATATATAGTGTATCAAAATATTTTGTTTTTGATAACATAATTTTTTATATATACTAGTTTTAAAATTATTTTATAAGTAACAAACAATGGAGGTAAAGTTTTCATGGATTTTATACATAGGGACACCATTACAATCGCTCGTGATTTACTCGGCGTGCGCATTATTTTTCATGATGAACAACAAATATTAACGGGATATATTGTAGAAACTGAAGCTTATGTAGGCACAAAAGATCAAGCTGCCCATGGATATAAAGGTAAACGTACTCCAAAAGTTGAATCTTTGTATAAAAATGGTGGTACAATCTATGCACATGTCATGCATACGCATTTATTAATAAATTTTGTTACACAGCAAGAAGGTATTCCTGAAGGTGTATTAATTAGAGCTGTCGAACCTGAAGAAGGTATCGAAATCATGGCAAAACGTCGAGGCAAAACAGGTTTTGAAATAACGAATGGTCCTGGTAAATGGACAAAAGCTTTTAACATTCCACGATATTTGGATGGTTCTCGTTTGAATGAAGGACGTTTACTCATCGATACTAAAAATCGTAAATATCCTCAACGCATTGAAGAAAGTGCACGTATTGGTATTCCTAACAAAGGAGAATGGACAACTAAACCATTAAGATTTACCGTCAAAGGAAACCCATATGTTTCAAGAATGAAGAAATCCGAGATGGACAATCCAGATTTAACATGGCGTATGTAACATGACGTATGAAACACAATATGATGCTTCGTACATATGATTATCTCCAAACATCGAACTTATCATTGAGAGACATATCATGAACTGAAAGTAAATAACAAGCGCTTAGATGACTTTGACAAAAGACATTTAAGCGCTTGTTTAAATTATTATTGCAATTGATTTATTTAATATCTAAATTTCTTTGTTCAATCCAAGCATGTAGCCTTGGACCATAAACAATTTGTGCTTGCTTTAATTCGTCTATAGATTGGGCATTTAACATTGTCATTATTTTCTTCATATGGTCAGTGAATTGTTCTGCATAGTCTAGTGTGGCTGTTATCCCATTATTCTCAACTTGATTTAAAAATGGACGCGACATACCTACTGCTCGTGCACCAAGTGCTAAACATTTCACAGCATCTAATGGTGTTCTCACACCACCACTAGCAAAGAAGTTCATGTCTTGTTGGAACGCAGTAGATTCTAACAATGATTCTACGGTAGTTTGACCCCATTGCCCAAGGTAGTCCATATCTTTATATTCGCGACGTTCATTCTCAATATCAACAAAGTTTGTGCCGCCTCTGCCACTTACGTCAATATAACGTACGCCGATTTCATTTAACGCCTTTATCATCTCTTTACTCATGCCAAATCCAACTTCTTTTACAATAACAGGAACTTTAACACGTTGTATGATTTGTGCTAAATTCTCCATCCATGTAGAGAATACCCTGTTCCCTTCTGGCATAACTAATTCTTGCGGTGAATTCACATGTACTTGTAATGCTTGAGCATCTAGTAATTTCACAGCTTCTTCAGCTTTGTCTACAGGAACATCTGCACCAACATTACTAAATATCATACCTTCTGGATTGGCATCTCTAACTACACTAAATGAAGAACTCATCTTTGCATTTCTCAAAGCAGCATGAGTCGAACCTACTGCCATTGCCATTCCAGTTTCTCTAGCAATAATTGCCAATTTTTCATTTATATTTTTAGTCCATTCACTGCCACCTGTCATCGCATTGATGTAAATCGGTTGTTTCATTGTGAAATCCTGTAATTCACTTTGCAAGTTCACATCAGCGACATCAATATTTGGAATCGAATGATGGACAAACCTCATTTCATCAAAATCTGAAATTGAAGCATCTTGTTGTGCCATCGCTATTTCAACATGCTCATTTTTTCGTTGTTCTCTTTTTAAATCGCTCATTAATTTTACTCCTACTCTTAATCCTTATTGTCAGTTATCTATTCATCGGAAACACAGTTCCGTTATTGATTTCCCAGTTAAAACCATTTCTTCCTTTTAAAATATATAATACAAGCAATACTGATAAATAACATCAAGCATAGAACCATGTAGTAACCATAATGCCATTTTAATTCAGGCATATTCGTAAAGTTCATCCCATATATACCAGTTACTAAAGTTAAGGGTAAAAATATTACCGACACCAAGGTCAACACTTGCATCACACTGTTCATCTTGTAAGAAGTGTAGGATGAATAATTATCTCTAATTTCATTAGTCATCTCTTGCGCTATCTTCAATATGTTAACTTGTTTAATTAAATGATCATCTATATGTTGAATATACATATGATTTTCATTATCTACAAGTAAAATGTGGCTCTCCTTTAAATCATCGACAAGCTCTCTCATTGGATAAATAATACGCTTTATTTGAATGATTTGAGATCTAATCTTATAAACCTTATCCATGACTGTTTTATTTGTACTTTCATCAACTTGATGGTCTTCAAATGCATAAACCTTATCTTCTATTTCAGTTATTGGTTTAAAGTAACTATCGACCATCTTGTCTAAAATATGTAATACTAAATCCGATGTATCTAAATCTGGTTGAAAATGTTCAGTTATTAACTGTTCAACATCAGACAAAATAGCAAAGGGTTTATGATGATACGTAATGAGCATATTATCTTTAATGAATAAGTTAAGTGCTTTAATCGTATTATCATGTGTCACACTATGAAACACGATATATTGGTATGTGTCATAAGCTTTGTACTTCGCACGCGGTGTCCCATTAACTGTATCATCTATTTCTAGTTTATTAAAGTTAAAATAAGACTGTAGGATTTCATTGTCTGCCGCAGTAGGTTCAGTAAAATCACACCAAATTAATGTAGCATCTTTGGGTATCGTTTCAATTTGATCGACTTGTTGTAACCTTTGTTTAGCAGTTTGATATTTAATCGTCATACTCATATCGTCACACCTCAAAGTATTTTCTTTATTTTATCATGAAATACAATACGTGTAAGTTAATAATAAATTTAGTAAACTAAAAGTAATTATTTTGTAGTATTAAGAATCTTCAAGGAGTTTTTAGAATGAACATACCATTTACTTATAATGCTAAAGTAACTGAGGATATGATTGACCATAACGGGCACGTACATGATGCAAATTATAATATTGTATTTAGTGAAGCAATTAATCAATTTAACTATCAACATGGATTATCACTAGAGGAACGTGAGCAACTCAACTACACGTTGTTTACAGTTGAAGAACATACGTCATATTTGGCAGAATTAAAATATCCTAGTACGTTTACGATAACTATCTATCTTTATAATTTCGATGCTAAAAGACTACATTTCTTTTCAATTATGACAAACGCTGATGGGACAACTGTAGCAACAAATGAAGCAATGATGCTAGGAATCGATAGACAAACCAATCGTACAGCGCCTTTCCCAATGCAATTCACAACTCAAATAACAGATGTTTACAATCAACAACCCAACATGAAATGGCCAAAGCAATTAGGTCACCGCATCAACATTCCAAACTAAGGAGTTCAATATATGACACAATCTATGCATGAAAAAGTACAAATGCAACTTTATGATTTACTTGATACAACTAAATATGAATTGAGCGAACTGAATCAAAATAAAGCACTGGTCATCAATGGACCAGACAGTAAATTAATTCAACGCGGTTTCGATATTGCATACTACCAAGGACAAAAGAAAGCGCTCGACGCCATTGATACACTGCTCAATACTTATAGTGATACTGATACATTTTTAGCGCATTATGAAACTTATGCAACCAATTATTCAACTGAGTATCAAGATTTACTATCAAAGTTCGACAGACTTAGCGAACCTACTGATGACTTTGAACACTTTATTGCTCAATATTATCAACTTAAGGGTCAAATACATGTCATCCATACTATTAGAACAACGATTCATAATGATAAGGAAGTCTAATTTCATCAATTAATTTATAATAATTAAAAAGGCAGGCAGACATATATCATGTCATTGCCTGTCTTTTTGTTTGATTATTGATAATCTTTTTTAATCAGATTTTGAAATTACTTCGTTTTCATAAATTAGGATAATAAATTGTGTGATCTTGTTTTCATCTATAGTTAATCAGTAAGGTTTACTTATCACATATATTATTGATTTATTGTATTCACAATTTGCTTTACAACTTTATGTGACTCTCTAATTGGTAATAATGGGAAGGCATTAACCATTCGTTTATATTCATAAAAATGAATAGGTCGTTGGTTGTCTTCCAGTAAATGCGCCAATTTAGTCATATCAGGTAAATATATTTCTCTCGTGCCGCCAAACATATATATCGGTGGTAAGTGTTCAAGTGACCCATTCAATGGAGATACACGTTGGTTATCTAATGGCGTCTGCTCAGACCATTCACTTAAAATACGTTGCACACCTTGCTTGTTTACAATGACATCTTTACGCTCAAGTTCCTCAGTGATGTCCTCATTACTAAATGTCGCATCTAATAATGGAGAAAAGAGATATATTTTGTTAGGCAGCGGTTGACCTTCAGCTACTAGCTGTTGTACAAAACCTAATGCCAATGCCCCACCTGTACCATCACCCATCAAGACAATATCCTCATTGCTACATTCTGTTAACAATTGGTCATAAACTTGTTGTATGGCCTTATATGTGTCATCAATGTGATATTCCGGCGCTTTGGGGTAGATAGGTAATACCACTTCATTAAGCGTACTTAAAGCAAGCTTATCCATGAAACGCCAGTGAAATGCAGAAGGTTGCAACACATTATACCCACCGTGAATATAAAGTATTTTTTTCTGGTGACTATGACGAAATCTAAATCTAAATAGTTGCATATCCCCTAATTGCTGTTTATCTAAATCAGATTTTACATTCAATGTTTCTGGTTGCTTATGCTTCTTTTGATTTTGCTGTTCTCTATTTTTCAAAAAGCGCTCGAAATCCGTATCATTTTCAAAAATGATTGAGCGAAACGGTAATAAATATTTATTTATGAATTTCGTTGTTAATCTAGATTTCATGTTTAATCCATCCAATCTCAGTTTATTACGCAAACCCATGAAAAATTTCATATTATTTGGAATATCAAATAAATGTTATGGTAAAATTAATTCAATGACATTTAATTTCAGCCATCGCATAGTGTGAATAAGCAATTAATATTATATCTAAACGATTTTATATTTTAAGTATACTATCCCAAATTTTAAAATATATCAATTACTTCACATTATAACAAAACTATCATTAAAATCACAAAATAGTACCATTGCAACTATTTAGAAAGGAGTACACTCATGGCAGAAACCAACCGTCAATTCGAAGATTTTGAACATACATTAACAAGCGAACCTATGTACAGAGGCACACGTCGTAGCCGAAAGAAGAAATCGTGGATTAATATCGTGATTCAAGTTATCGTGCTAATATTAGTAGCAATTACAGGCTACAGTATGTTTAAAGAGCCCATATTAAATTTAACTTTCGTTAACGAGCCGATCACATTCCATCAAATAACGAACTTACAAAACACAATGAATCACATGGGTAACTTAAATATCAATATTGAAAATATCGATAATCTCCAATCACACATTGATAGCTTAATACTCGTATTTTATGTATTTTTTAGTGCATGTATTTTGAGCTTAATCTTAACGATCTTTACATTGATATTTAACCGTACTGCATTAAAAATGTTGAATTTATTTATTTTAGCAATCATGTTTGTCATCACATTTGGTTTCTCATTTTTAATTGAGAACATTGCCAAAAGTATTTCCGACTCAATGAGCCAACACTACATTAACCTTAGCCCAGAACAAATATTAACTGAGGCAGTTGCTATTCATAACGCATTCATCTTATTAACATGTAGTATCGCATTATTAATTATTAGCCTATTCTTCAGAAATAGACAAACTAAATTTTAATATAATAAAAAAACAGGAAGTATTCATTATGAAAATGCAAAACTCAATGTTCACACTTAGCGCGTGAAAACATTTGAGAAATGCTATTCAAATAATGAGTCTTCCTGTTTTTTTAATACTTATTCTTCATTTGACATATAATGAGATTTACCTTTTAAGAATAAACTCAAGACAAATGCTAACGCACTTAATCCTGTTGCGATTAAGAAGGCACTGTTAACACCATTAATAGAGGCTAATTTTTGAACAAATTCTAACACACTTTGTGTTGCCATTTGTTCTCCACCTAATGCTTGTGACATTTCTTGTAGTCTATCTTTAATAAATGGATTTGTTTTATCTAATGCTTGACTGTATGAAGCGATATGTTGTGTTGTCTGAGTAGACATTACCGTTACTAACAATGCTGTTCCAATTGAACCTGCTAATTGTCTTAACGTATTTGTTAACGCGTTACCATGTGCGATTAAACGCTGTGGTAATGAGTTCATACCTGCTGTCATAATTGGCATCATGATAAAACTCATACCAAATGAACGAACAATATAAATTAACATTAAATGACCATAAGTCGTATTCATGTTTAATTTTGTTAACTCCCATGTAGCATAGGTCATAATTGCTGTACCTACTAATGCTAACGGTTTAATACCAATTGTATCAAGTAATCTACCGGCGATAGGTCCCATAACACCCATAATTAATGCACCTGGTAGTAATAATAAACCTGATTGTACTGGCGTAAATCCTCTTAAGTTTTGTAAATATAATGGCAATAGGATCATACCACCAAATAAACTCATCGTAACAATCATATTGATTACTGTAGTAAGCGTGAAGCCTGAATATTTTAATACTGCCATATCAAGCATTGGCACACGCATAGTTACTTCTCGAATTACAAATGCTGCAATAAATACAACACCTGCGATTAATGAAATAACAACTACTGGTGAACTCCATGAATCATTACCTGCTTCACTGAAGCCGTATAACAATGCACCAAAACCAATCGTACTAAATATAATACCTGGTATATCAGCTTTTGGATTTGTAGTAACTTGGTACACTCTAAACCAAATATATGCGATTGCAAGTGATACCAAACCAATAATAAACATACCATAGAACATTACGTTCCAGTGATAGTTTTCAACGATATAACCTGATAATGTAGGACCAATTGCTGGTGCTAATATCATCGCTATACCTAACATACCCATTGCTGCCCCACGTCTTTCTGGTGGGAAGATTGTCATAAATACATTAGTACCAAGTGGCATTAAGACACCAGCACCAATTGCTTGTAAGACACGTCCGATCATCATCATTGTAAACGAACCTGATAGTCCACAAACTAGAGAACCTATTGTAAATAATGTCATAGAAACTAAGAATAATTTTCTATAAGAATATTTATTAAATAAAAACGCACTGATTGGTATTAAAATACCATTCACTAACATAAACCCTGTCATTAGCCACTGACCAGTATTCGCAGAAATATTAAAATCTGTATTGATTTTTGGTAATGCAACGTTTAACAGTGTTTGGTTTAAGATCGCAATAAACATACCAAATATCATTGCGATTAATACTTTACCTTGAGATGTCCCTTTACCGAACATAAATGAACTATGTTTTTGTTTTAACTGTTCATTTACTTGGGCTTCTTCTGAATTAGGGTTAATTTGCTCATGGTCTGAATCTGTTGTTGTTTGTCTGTTATCTTCAGTCGATGCTATAGATTGAGCTGGATTTGCTTCAACCTTATCTTGATCATCTTCTACATCTTGTTTATAAGATGATGCTACATTTGATTCTTTAGAATCATGGTCGTCATTCACTTTAAATTTAGATTGATAACTTTCATTTGAAGCATGCTTACTATGCTTAGTTTGTTCCAATTGTCGTTTTGACTTTCTTTTGCTGTTTTTTACAACAACTAAATTAATCAAAGCAACAAGAATGAGCGCTATGACTACGTAAATAATAATGAAGGCCATTGTCATTTATAGACCCCCCTTAGTTTTTATGAATTTTGACTTCAGCGTTCATTCCTGGAACAACATTTTTAGATGGTTTTGAATCAAGTGAAATTTTCACAGGTACTACTTGAGAAACTTTTGTATAGTTACCATCACTATTTGATGAAGGCATTAATGAGAAGCTAGAAGCTGTTGCTTTACCGACTTCTTCAACTTTACCTTTAAGTTTCGCATCTTCACCGTCAAGTTTTACATCAACATCTTTACCTTCTTCAACATCTGCAATATCTTTTTCATCAACATTGGCAGTAATGTAAGAATCATCTAAATTATAAGCATATGCTATTGGAGAACCTGCTTGAACCATAGAACCTTCCATAGCATCCGTTTTTACGATTGTACCGTTTTGAGGCATTTTAATAGACATTGTTTGAGCTTGTCCATCATCACCTTTAACTGCGATTTTAGCGACTTTGTCACCTTTATCTACTTTTTCGTCGTTTTTCACGTCGAAAGATTTAATTTCACCAGAAGCTGGGGCAGAAACTTTAATTTGTTCGCCATCAACTTTGGCATTATCTGTACTTACATAACTTGTAGCTTGATTATAAAAATGGAAACCTACTACTCCTAAAATTACAAGAACTACAATGGTAATGACATTGATTAATACCATTTTCTTCATTACTCTTTCCTCCTATTTGCTTTTAAAATTCACTTTATATATTATAGAGACATGAAAATCAAAAAAACACCAACAGTTATTTTAAATGTGTTGGGTAGGTCATTTTTTGTTCTTTTTAGAGGGAGGAAACATGAAACGAAACGCAAAATATAAAATAATAAAAAATATGATTATCCTCTTAGAAGAGCAACCATTTGAAAATATAACCATCAAGATGATTTGTGCATATAGTGGCATTAATCGAACAACCTTTTATGATTATTTCCAAGATAAATATGATTTAATGTCAACCATTCAAACATATCATTTAGACAAATACACTAAATTATTAAACGCATTCTACGATAGCTTTAAAGATGTTGAAATTGACCACTATAAATTATATAAATTCTTCAAAGTTATTTTAACTTACATTCAGAGACACTATGGTTTCTTTCATGCCATATTAGTCACTCATCCTAATCGAGATTTATTTTCAGATTATGTCCACGAAACAAAGGAAACCTATACAAAGTTACTGGATAATTACACAAATGTTTTAAATAAAAAGCAATTTGTTATCTATGCAGTAGGTGGACAAATCGGACTTATTTATTATTGGATTAGAGAGGATTGTAAAGAATCACCCGACGAACTTGCACAAATCCTGTTGGCTAATGCCATTAAACTAAGGCGATAATCATAAACAAACATCGTGTGACTAAAGAGGTTGTATAAATTACAGCAACTCAAATTTAAACTCATAAGATGTGATAATATGCTTCTATATAATTAGTTTATATAGGAGCGTATTGAATGGTTTATAAGTACAAAACAACACAAAAGAACCGAGTACTGTATCTGAATACAATGCTCGGTTTCTTAATTATTATTGCGGTTGCTTTGCTTTAAATACAAAATAATTCAAAATTTGTAAAATAATCAATAATATACCAGATATGATAATTATACTGACATATGGAATGAAGTTTGCTTCTCCAAATAAACCTACTAATGGCGTGACAATACCACCTAATAATGATTGCACTAAACCTAATAGACTAGAAGCACTACCATTACCGCCTGTACGTTCCTCCATTGCAATTGAAAATCCTAAAGTAGCCACACCGGTAACAGGTGCAACAAGAATAATAAATCCTATAAATAATAACCAGATACTCAAATGCATTGATAGTGTAATGGATACCCATGCCACACCTATCAGTTGTACTATAGTCAATATTCTCAGTAGTACTAAACGTTCAATATAATCTACTAATTTTCCTGTAGCCTGGCTAGAAATAATTAAACTAATTCCAACACAAGCAAACATAATACTAAATTGTTGGGCTGATAATCCATAAATCTTTTGTGTTAGGAATGGCGAAGCTGATATGTAACTAAATAGCATAATAAAGGTCACGCCTTGAATCAACATAGGTAAGACGAAACGCGGAGTAACAAGTAAGTCTTTAAAGTTCTTAAAAATACTTAATAAATGCGGGCTGTCTCTACGGTCTATTGGTAATGATTCAGTTACTTTAAATACAGTGCCCGCCAACATAGATATACCAAATAGTGTAAGGATGACAAACACCATTCTCCAAGAGGCAAATGATAGGATCACCCCACCTAATGCAGGGGCAATGACTGGTGCGACACCGTTAACTAGCATGAGTAATGCTAAGAATTTAGTAAGTTGTTTTCCACTATACAAATCACTAGAGATTGCTCGTGAAATGACTGCCGCTGCTCCTCCACAAAATCCTTGAACAAATCGTAAACTGACCATTATCCAAATATTATCAATAAAGATAATACCAATACTGGCTAATGTAAAAAGTAGCATTGCTATCATTAATGGTAGTTTTCTACCAATAGCATCGGAAATCGGTCCAACAAATAAATTCCCTAAAGCTAAACCTATCATAAAGAATGAAAGTGTCAGCTGTGCATTTGAAGTTGTCGTATTAAAGTCTGACTGAATTTGAGGCAAACCTGGTAAGAACATATCAATAGATAATGCACCAATGGCTGTTAAAGCACCAAGTATGATAATAAACAATAAAGATTGCTTTTGAGTTTCTTGTGTTTTATCCATTTAAACGCTCCTATAAATAAATTTAGGCTGCCAATGTTTCTACAGCCTATTTGAAGTATATTATTTTGTCGTACTGTTGTAGTTCAAATTTCCGTTCAACAGTTAATTGCTATTAATTATATCTTTAGCGCATGACTTTTTAAATACCTTACTACAATATATTCAAAAAAGTTTTCATTTCAGTTGATTGTATATAATTATTCACTTTGTTCTATACTTGTAATATAAAAAATAGTAGCGAAGTCATCTATTGTTATAGACAACTTCACCACTATTCTGAGTATGTTTTCAACTATGATTCACTATAATTTACTACCTTTAAATCATCAGCATCTTTACTACCTTCTAATTCGTAGTTAACATTACCATATTCACCATTCGCCTTGAAGGTTTGACCCGTCACATAAAATGTTTTTCCAACACGTACGATATCTGTAATCTGAGGTTGTTGAATATATAAAGCATTTTGAGATGCTATATCTTTTTTAGTTTCTTTATAGTTTGCTGAATTCTTCTTTAAGTAATCTGATATTACGCTGAAATCATTTTGACTACTTGCACTGTTGAGTGCAGTTGTATATTTACCGAAAAAATTAACAACCTTATTTCTAAAACTGTTTTCTTCTTTCTCTTTTTTCTTTACATATTTATCAATTTCATCTTCATCAAAATTCAATGAAACATGGGTATTATCACGAAGATTATCTGTTTTTACAGTTGTTGCAGATGACTTAAATGTTTTCTTTTTAGCTTGTCCCTCTGCAGAAATCGTAACTTCTTGTGTTTTTGGATATGGACCATATGATTTATCCTTTTTGTATTTATAGGTCTTATCATTTATTTTGACTTTAACTGTATTTTTATCAATGTTACTAGCTCCGTTCAATTCTACTTGAATATATGCTTCATTAAAGTCTTCAGTAACGTCAATTGTTTCATTATTACTATTGTTAAAGTTAAATTTCAACTGACCACTGAATTGTCCATTTTCCATTTCCTTTTTAGCATCAAGTTCATAATCACCTGGAATAAACTTACCTAAGGAAGTGGTCTTATTCTTATCAGCTACTACTGTTTTTTGTTTATCTTGTGATTTAAATTTATATGTAGTATCGTATTTCGGCTTAACAATTGCCTCTTTCGTTGGTGCAGTAAAGCTCATATTGTCGAACAAGAAATAGCGGCGTCCATTTTTACTAATTCGCAATACCTTCTCACCATTTTTAGCTGTTACGAAGCCCGCTTCTTTCGTCGAACTCTTATTAAGCTTAGTAATCTTGTTATTGACGTCTTTAACAAATTGCTTCATACCGACTTCTTTTTTAATATATTTTATATATGCTGTTGCTTCATTTTCATCAACACTATTATTTTGTGAACTTAATAACGTAGAAAGCTTTTGCGTATCATTATTTTCAATTGCATTGATTAATATTTCAGATTGAGCCTCAGGAGAGTTAAAATTCCTAACCAAAAAGAAAATAATAATAAGTAAAACAATGATAAAAAATGCAATTCCAAAGGGTATAATTTTACGTATTTTCAAATTAGATGTAGAATTACTTTCTTTAGTTGCTCTCGTCATTTCGTTATCATTCGCTCGCCCTTTAATTCGATGGCCACAATGACGACATTTTCTTTGTCCATCTCGCATATTTCCCCCACACTCAGGACATTTTTGCATTTTATCACCTCTGTAATCCTGAATTTTTTACACTATCTCGTTATTTTAACATAACACAACGTGAAACTATATCATTCTATAGATTGTTAGTAATTTGTAATGTAATTGCTAAAAAGCAATTTCTATAGATATCCTTTTTTATTATAAATTTAATCGGTAAAAATTGATATACGTATTTAGTCTTAAAGAAGTGATCAATTGACATAATAAAACGATTGTCACTTTATAAATAAGCGTCAATCGTCACTTAAACTTCAATTGCTACAAAATATATCATAAGTAAACTAAATTAGATTTGTCGTCACTAAAAGTTATTCTCAATATTAACTTGCTTTATTCTATGATCAATTATTTCTAAAACATAACGTGCTTGTTCTATTTGTTCATCTGACAGATCACTGGAAAGATTGCCTACAATATCACTAATGACTTGCTTACTTTCAATGTTAAATTGCTTTCCCAATTCCGTAAGCTTGATATATTTCATTCTTTGATCCATACTTTCTTCTGATTTATCCCATTGTACTAATCCAGCATTGATGAGTTTCTTTATTCTGCGACTTACTGCAGCTTTATTTACACCTTGTCTCTCAGTTATTTCAGTCAAAGACAGTGCCTTCTCATGTTCTAACATTCTAATGACATATGCCTGTTCTTTAGAGACATGATATTCTTCACGTATTTTAACAGATAGATTTGCTAATAACGTATTTATATCATTTAAAAATTCTTTCATAAATTCAATATGGTTATTTATATCTTTTACCATGTTTCGTCACCTCTATATCCCCTGTTATTACCTTATTCTAATTTATTCAAATATACATTTATATAACTAATATTGTAAACCTTTTCATAAGAATCGTTAATTTCTACAAATTTTCCATACATTCAGTCTAAAATAATAATTACATTTGCTAATTTAAGCGGTATAACTTACATTAAATATACAATTGTAATACGAGGTGACACATGAACATACTCCCTATATTATTATCCTTTATGATTATTGTCATATGCATTGGCATGACTTTTAATATTAATCTATTCGTTCGTCTTAATTTTTTTATTACCCAGGTAATATTAGGATTTATCGTTATAATAATTAACATTGGCGCTCATACATACCCCATTGCTTTATTAATAGCTATGGCAATCGGTATAGCGACACTTTGCTATAGACACAATAATTTAAGATATATTGCTGCAGGTCGCTTATTTTTACAGCGTCTTGGAAAAATCATTTATAAAGTTGGTTTATTTGCTGCTGCTTGTGCATATATCTCTTTAATACCCATTGCGTTTAATGCTATCTTTTATTGGCTAGCTGCTATTGCCTTTAGTACTATTTATGCATTTTTATGTTACGCCGTATGTACATCAAGTTTCTCAAGAGTATCGGTTAACAAAGAAATTGATATAATACTTATATTGGGAGCTGGTATTTTCACAGAACGTGTTACACCAATGTTAGGAGAACGACTCAATAAAGCGCTCGATATTTTTAATGAACATCCAACAGCAACAATAATTGTCAGTGGTGGCCAAGGTCCAGACGAGCCAATATCCGAAGCCTTAGCAATGAGTAGATATCTAGTTGATCATGGTGTACCTAAATCTCAAATCATTATGGAAGACCGATCTACGAGTACCTTTGAAAATATTCAGTACACAACTGCACTATTAAACAACATACAAGATAGGTCAAAGTCTATCATTTGCATCACGAGCCAATTCCATATATTACGTGCACTGAGATTTGGACAAAAATTCCACTTAAAACTCTCTGGTGCAGGTAGTCATACACCCTATCACTTCTTAGAAATCGCCTTAGTCAGAGACTTTTTAGCGTTAATGTATCAATATAAATTCATTTTAACAATCTATTTTGCTTCATTATTCTTTATTTGCATCATGGCTTTATGGCATATTCCAACTTGGTAAAAAAATGAGGTTGAGACATCGTTATTACATTAGAATAACGATGTCTCAACCTCTTACTTATTTCACAATAACGCAAACACTCTATTTTTGATTAATTTGAAATCACTTTGCCTTCATCTAATTCGATTAACTGATCAGCATATGAAAATAAGCGTCGATCATGTGTAATCATTATTCCAATTAACCCTTGCGTCTTAACTTCATTAGCGATCATTTCAACTACTTCTGTTGCACGTTTTGCATCTAAACTAGCAGTTGGTTCATCAGCTAGAATTAACTTCGGTTGATTCATAAACGCTCTCATAATTGCAACCCTTTGTTTCTCTCCACCCGATAACATATTAGGATAAGCGTCTAACCGATGTTGCAAACCAATACGTGTTAATAGTTGTCGTGCTCTATCCTTCGCTTCTCGTTTAGACATTCCCGCTTCTATCCCTACAGTGACTAATTGATCTATCACTGTTAAATAAGGTATCAAATGTGAAGATTGAAAGATAAATCCTATATCATGTAAACGCATGCTACTCGCCTTCTTCAAATCATTATACATTGCATGGTCATTGTATATAATTTCACCAGCACTTTGCGTTAATAATCCACCTAATATATTTAGTAACGTTGTCTTTCCCGAACCTGAAGAACCATTTAATATAATAAATTGTCCATTTTTTGCAGTAAAATTAACTCCCTTTAAAACGCGCGTTTCTGATGATCCATTACCAAATGATTTATGAACTTCTTTAACTATTAAACTCACTATTCTCTTCCCCCTATAGCTTCTATTGGATCCACGTTAAATAATTTAATTAAAGATAATAATGCACCTATCACAGCAACTACAATAAATACCGAAAATACTAATAATAAATTTAATAATGTAATATGAAATGGCATCGTCACTGGCATTATGGTAGATAATAGTAAAATAATCCCAATCGCAACAATAGTGCTAACCATTGTCGTTCCAATAATCTGTACTAATAATGCATTGATGAGGTGACGTGTGCTTATACCAATCGCTTTTAATATACCTATCTCAGCGGTCTTTTGTATTGTCATTACATAGAAGAAAGCTGTAAGTACAATTGCTGAAATAACAAATAAACTGATTACCATCATATTTAATGGTGACTGTTCTGCCTGATAACTAGGTATCGCATTTTTAACATCTGCCTTATCATTAATAGCTATACCAGATATTTTTTTCAATGCTTGTTGATCTTTTTTAGATATATTTATTAATGGATAAACCGTACTCGCCTTTGTATTTAATTTGTTGAACCCTTGATTTGAAATCACTACAACTGAGCTGTGTGCGTACATCGTATCGTTTATCTCACCGGTAACTTTTAACTTTGTGCCTGATTTCAATTGCACTTGATCACCAATAGTCAGACCTTGTGCCTTTAGTTTTTCATTAATTGCTATCTCATTATTTTTCGTTGGATAACTACCTTTAATTAATTGAGGTTTGTCTTGTTCTAACAAATTAATCATCGTAACTGTCTCTTCATTATCATTTAATTTCAATGTTTGTGAGGCAAGTTGTAATGGTTGTTGATTAATGATTTGTTCAATCTCTTGTTGTTTGTGGTGTTGAATATTGGATTGTTCTAATTGTGGTTTTTTATTGTCCTCCATCACAAATTTTTGTGCTTTCATATTATCCAATAGTGACACATTCTCTCTAGCTAAACCTTGAGCAAGTCCGCTGATAAATAACACCATTGTTGCAAGTAACAAAATGATAAACATAATTAAAATATAACGAAATCTATAATATTTCATTTCTTTCCATGCAAGTTTCATATTGAAAATTCACTCCCTATTCGTTGTTATATTAATAAAGTTACAACGCTTATATGAACTCAATATGAACTGATGTGCATATTTGGAAATTTGTTTAGTAGTTATAGTTATGTTTATAATTACAATAAACTAATGGAGGAGACGTAAAAGATGCCCACTTGTTTAATCGTTGATGATGATACACAAATCTTAGATTATGTAGCTAAACATGTTAAGAATGAAAGTATAGATACAGCAATCCATGTAAATGCTGAATCTGCCCTAAAATATTTAGAGCATAATCAAGTCGATATTGCTATTGTTGATATTATGATGGATGGCATGAATGGATTTGAATTATGCCAGCATTTAAAGGAAGATTATCAATTACCGGTAATCATGCTCACTGCACGTGATGCCTTGAGTGATAAAGAACAAGCTTATTTAACCGGAACTGACGATTATGTTACGAAACCCTTTGAAGTTAAGGAATTAATCTTTAGAATTAAAGCGGTACTTAAGCGTTATAATATCAATGCTCAAAATGAATTAACTTTTGGCAATTTAACTTTAAATCAAGCATATTTAGAAATTACAGCAAATTCAAAAACCATGTATTTGCCTAATAAAGAATTTCAATTATTATTCCTGTTGGTTTCTCACCCTAAACAGGTATTTCATAGGGATGACTTAATTGAACGAATATGGGGTTTTGACTATGCGGGTGATGAAAGAACGGTGGATGTCCATATTAAAAGACTCAGAAAACGTTTAGAGAAACTTCAAACATCCGTAAAAATTCAAACTGTTCGCGGTTTAGGTTATAAGGTGACAGATTATGTTTAGATCACTGTACATTAGAATTGCAATTTATACGATTGTCGTCATGCTATTAAGTGCTATTATCAGTTTTTTCATAACAAATATTATTTATCATAATACGCTTAAAGCGAATAACGATGCTAAAATTATGCGCACACTTAAAGATGCAAAAAGTTTTCAACAAGATGCCAATATGAGTAACTTGAAACCTTACTTTAAGCACCTAGGAGAAATGAATTATCAAATTATGACCGTTTCGTCTTCAGGTGAGAAGCATTTTTATGGAGAAAGATTTCGTACAGATAATGTTTCTACACAAGCAATTAAGGATGTTTTAGACGGTAAGGCATATCATGGAATTAAACATCTTCCATATAATCCAATTGTGACAGGATTTTTTGATAACACGACTAAAAATACTGTCGGAGTACAATTCAAATCGCATAAACAACATTTAGCGGTCTTTATGAGACCTGATATTGGTAAAACGTTTGGTGAATTCAGAATATTTTTAGCTATATTAATTAGTTTGTTACTATTTATATCAATTATTCTCACCATCACATCTACTTATTCCATTATAAAACCTGTACAACAACTCAAAAGAGCAACTGAATATTTGATGAATGGCGATTTCAGTAAACCGATTCGAATTACTAGGCATGATGAATTAGGAACACTACAATATCGTTTTGAAACTATGCGTCAGTCACTTAAGCAACTCGACGATATGAGACAGTACTTTGTGCAAAATGTCTCCCATGAGATTAAGACCCCCCTCACACATATCCATCATTTATTGGATCAATTAAAGTATAGTAAAGACCATGAAACTGCTAATCACTATATTGATGAAATTCATCAAATTACAACACGTTTAAGCGACCTAACAAAAGCACTACTATTATTATCAGAGTTGGATAATGCTGAGCACTTAACCTTTACAGACACCATTCAGTTAAAGGATTTATTACAAAATATTATTCGTCATGAGCAATTTTCCGCAAATCAAAAGGAATTAATGATTATGACAGAATTAGCAACAGTTGCATTGATTGGAAATGAACGTTTGTTACATCAAGCATTTCAAAATATCATTACTAACGCGATTAAATATTCCCATCAACATGGCGTAATAGAAATTAATTTAACATCAACTCAAGATGAGATTATTTGTTCTATTACAGATGAAGGCGAAGGCATGTCACTAGAAACACAAGAAAGGCTATTCGAACGTTTCTTTAAAGTACGTAGTAATGATAATAGTAATGGGCTAGGCATGGCAATAACTAAAGCGATTATTGAATTGCATGATGGCACAATTAAGGTAGACAGCAAGCCACAAATTGGCACTAGTTTTACCATCTCATTACCTCGTAATAACACAAGGCATACAGATTAAATTAATTATGTTATACAAACTTACAAATTTTCTTATTTTGAGCGTATTCCTATAAATATTTAAGTTAGGTCAAATATTTATAGAAGAAACTACTTAACAAGCCTTAATTGTTGTAGATTAAATCTGATATGTTGCCACCTTACCTAAAGATAGCGAGTTAGTAAAACATAATATTGTAAACGAAAAAAACCAGTAAATGAATATCTCATTTACTGGTTTTTTCTAGGATTTATCTCCCAAACTCATATACTTATCAGCTATACAAGTGCCATCAGTTGTTATTAACACTGTGACAAACTCATAGTTATTAATCAATTTTTAAATTCTGCTTAATTTCTTCATTAACTTGTCGATATAAGGCTTCATTTTCTGATAATCTTTGTCCAAATGAAGGTATAATTTCTTTAATTTTACCTTCCCAATTTGAAAATTCATCCTTATAACAGCGTTTCAATAAATCTAACATTATATCTACAGCAGTAGACGCACCTGGCGATGCACCTAATAATGCTGATAGTGATCCATCTTCTGATGTGATTACTTCAGTACCAAATTGTAAAGTACCCTTACCAGATTCTGTATCCTTAATCACTTGAACACGTTGTCCAGCAACAACTACTTCCCAATCTTCACTTTTGGCATTTGGTACAAACGTTCTTAAATCTTCCATACGTTCTTCATTTGATAACGTTAATTGCGAAATTAAATATTTCGTTAAATTAATTTCTTTCACACCCGCAGATAACATTGTAATAATATTATTTGGTTTAACAGACTTAATTAAATCCATATTAGAACCCGTCTTTAAGAATTTAGGTGAGAAACCAGCAAACGGGCCAAATAATAGTGTTCTCTTGCCATCAATATAACGTGTATCTAAATGTGGCACTGACATCGGTGGCGCACCAACAGAAGCTTTACCATAAACCTTCGCTAAGTGTTTCTTAGTAATCGCTTCATCTCTACAAACTAAGAATAAGCCACTTACAGGGAAGCCGCCGACATGTTTAGATTCTTTTATACCTGTTTTTTGTAATAATGGTAGACTTGCTCCACCTGCACCTATAAAGACAAAGTCACTTTCATATATTTTAACTTCATTTGAAGTTAAGTCTTTCACTTTAACTTCCCATACACCATCTTTACGTTGCTTTAAATCTTCAACTTGATGTTTATAATTTAATTCAACTTGTTTATCAGCTAAATTATCGAATAATTTTTTAGTCAACGCACTGAAGTTTACATCTGTACCTGTTTTATCATATGTAATTGCCATAGGAACATGTGACGTACGACCTTCCATGATAAGTGGTGTCCATTCAGCAATTTTTTCTTTATTATCTGTAATTTCCATATTGCTAAACAACACATTTTTATTTAATTGTTTAACACGTCTTTTTAAGAAATCAACATTCTTAACACCTTGTACAAAACTCATATGTGGTACCGGTTTGATAAATGATTCTGGATGATCAAGTTGACCCTTTTTAACGAGATGGCTCCAAAATTGTTTTGAAATTTGGAATTGCTCATTTATTTTTATCGCTTTTTCAATATCTATAGATCCATCTTTGTTTTCTTTTGTATAGTTCAATTCGCATAACGCAGAATGACCCGTGCCCGCATTATTCCATGCATTTGTGCTTTCTTCTGCTGGTGTAGACAATCTTTCAAACATCTTAATTTCTTTTTCAGGTGCTAGTTCTTTTAATAAAGTTCCTAATGTTGCACTCATAATTCCGCCACCAATTAAGATGACATCTGTTTTGCTATGTATTGTACTCATAACAAACACAGTCCCCCTTTTATATATGATTATAGAACGTTATCTATTTCTAAAACTTAGAAAACAAACACTTCCACTAGCTGAATAAAGCGTTTTCTATAGATAAAAAATAAAAAAGCACATTTCGTTATTATATATAATAAAAAGAACATCGCTATACGATATTCTCTTCCATACTCTTCTAATTATATACGTAATTGTCGAATGAAAAAAGAGATTTCGGAAATTCTACACAATTTTTGTTGATAAGTGTAAACTAAAGAATATGAATAAAAATACATTAAACACTGTCATCATGCACTTTTTCACTATTTAAATCCACTTAAATTCACAGAAATTTTTGTTGAAATTCAAACTGATTATAATCTCAATTTTTAACATTAACCCTATCCAAGTGTAAAAATGCAACATATATCCCTTCTCTAATAAACAAATCTCATTTCCAACTACGACTTAATTCATTTTAAAATGTAATTCATGCTATAATTAATTTTAATTTATGACAAGTAACTTTTGGGGGTTTTTCTGATGAAATCAATCACTTTTTTTATGCATAATGTTTATGCAATGGGTGGTACAGTAAAGTCTATTTCACAATTGGCCAATACTTTAGCTGAAAAAGGACACCAAGTGACAATCATTTCTGTATTTAAATCGAACGATTATCCTTATTTTCAACTTCATGAGTCGATTAAGATTAAACCCTTAATTAATTATCAACTTAGACTATCAAATTTATGGGATATTATTTTCAATCGAATAAATAAATATACCTCATTTACTAAACCGAAGGAATTATCAAAGTTTGAACCTGGTCTAAATCAGTTTTCACATTATATTGAGAAAAAAATGATTCACGCATTAAAGCATGTTGATACAGACGTCATCATAGGTACACGTGCTAGTTTTAATATCTTAATAGCCCAACATGTTCCTACACACATAGAGACTATTGGTATGGAACACATGAATTTTGATGCTCATCCTGAGCCATATCAACTTGAAATTATATCTGCTTACAAAAACCTAGATAAAGTTACGACTTTGACAACCATTGATCGTGAAAAATACCAATCAAGATTACAAACACCAGTATTCGTTGTTCCTAATATTATTGATGAACCAAGGCTATACACTTCAAAATCAAAAATCATCACTGCAGCAGGTCGTCTAGAATATGAAAAGGGATTTGATTTACTTATCGATAGTATCAATCCAATTCAACATACAATTCGACAGTTCGGCTATCAAGTCTTTATATATGGAGAAGGTCAAGAACGCAGTAGTTTACAGAAACAAATAAACACATATGCTATGACTGATATTATTAAGTTACAAGGGTCAACACAAGAACTAAATAATAAATTGGCTATGAGTGAAATTACTGTTATCCCTTCTAGAAATGAAGGTTTCGGTATGGTGATTTTAGAAGCAATGAATCAAAGTAATATTGTGGTTAGTTTTGATGGCAATACTGGTCCAGATTCAATTATTGAAAATAATATCAATGGTTATTTAATCGAACATGGTAATATCGAAGCACTTTCTAATAAATTACGTCGTTTAATTAATCAAGAGTTTAAAGAGCACGTTATTTTAAAAAATGCTCATAAGACAGTTGAACAATATACACCACAAGCTATCTACAACGATTTCTTAAAAATGCTCAACTCCCATTAATGTTATTTTCATAGGTTCGTTTTTGCTATAAACTATAATAAAATAGTGAATCATACTTGTTTCACTATTCGTTTATTCAACTATGTTCTTTAATGTAAGTCATGTGACCAATGCTATATTTTAACAGCATGCTAATACCTTGAATGTTATAGTGAATGAGGTTTTATCTCTTAAGACATAATCATTAATCCAATCAATTCAATCTTGAAAACAAAACAAGACACTTCGTTAAATTCTCATCCATACGACTGAATTTGCGAAGTGTCTTGTATATTTTCAAAAATACAACATTCCGTTGGTCTTATTTTATTTTCTTAATCTGCATTTATAAATGCTTTTGTTTTATTAAACGTTAGCAATCACTTGTGGTATTACATTTCATTATAAGAATAAATTTAATATATATGTCCATACGCAGATAAAGATTAACATCGCAACACTGTATTTCAATGTCATTTTCAATAATTCTGATTCTTTACCTACCTCTTTAACAGAAGCTGTCGCAATTGCAATGGATTGTGGTGAAATTAATTTAGCTGCAACACCACCAACTGTATTTGCAGATACTAACAACGCACCGTTTGTTCCTATATTCTGTGCTACTGAAGCTTGAATTGGTGCAAAGAGTGAGTTGTTGTTAACAACTGAACCAGTCATAAATACACCTAACCAGCCAAGTATTGGTGATAATAATGGGAACATCGCACCTGTCTTCGCAATACTTTCTCCTAAAGCCATACTTAATCCAGCATATGTCATTAATTTAGATATTATTAAAATAAAACAAATTGTAAGAATAGATAACCACAACTCTAAAAATGTTACTTTAAATAGGCGAATTGCATCTTTGAAGTGCACGTTTTTAGACATTAAAACCGTAATGATAATAACTAGTAAAATTGCAGTACCTGTTTGGCCAATAAAGTTAAATGGCAAAATAATACTTTTCTTTGCTATATCACTATATGTGCCTGGAATTGTAATATTGGCAACAAGTGAAGATAATGCACCTCCAGGAAGGAATAATGCTTTAAATTGCGGTGAACTCCAAATCATAACGATAATTGTTAAAATATAGAATGGACTCCATGCATAAGCAATCGCTTTAACACTATGTTTCGTTGGCATAGTTGGTGCCACATCACTTTGAATTCTAAAGATGTGTTTAGGTTGGAATTTTTTAGAAAATAGCGCTAATGAAACCATCGCAACTAATGGTGGAATAATGTCTGCTAATTCTGGTCCAATAAACACAGTAATTGCTGCTTGCGTAATTGTATAGCTAATGCCAACAACTAAAATTGCTGGTAACGTTTCTTTGACACCTTTAAAACCATCTACTATCCAGATTAATAAAAATGGAATAAACATATTTACAATAGCCAATGTTAATACAGAAATCTGTGAAACTTGCATACTTGTTACGTTTCCAGATAAATTCAATGTATCAATGATTTGTACTGGTATACCAATCGCACCGAATGCACCTGCTGAAGCATTCGCAATTAAACATAACATTGCTGCTTTTAATGGTTGGAAACCGAGTTGTGTTAAGAGTAATGCACAAATTGCAATTGGAACACCAAATCCAGCTGCGCCTTCTAAAAATCCATTAAATGCAAAGGCAATTAGTAAGATTTGTATACGTTGATCTTGAGAGATATTGGCAATACTATCTTGAATTGTCTTAAATTGCCCACTCTCATTTGTGATTTTATAAAGTAATACTGCCATGATAACAATATAACCGATCGGAATAATACCTTGATAAACACCTTCAATCATTGCACCTGATGCTATAGGTATCGGTAATTTAAATAAGCCAATTGCAATAACTAATGTCACTATGACTGTAGTAATCGCTGCGTAAATACCTTTCATTTTAAAAACAGTTAAACATAATAAAAATAAGACAATAGGAATTGCTGCTATAATACTTGATAATATAACGTTATTAAACGGGTTAAAACTTTCTACAAACATTTTGACTCACTTCTTCTTTCTCTATAGTTTAAAACTTAGCTAGCAGTTGTTTTAGTTTTGTTTGTGATTTTTTTCACAAGTTTATTATAACATGACTTTCAATGAATACAACTGTTTTTTTAAATTTTTAAATAGTTTTTTACCAACTATTTTAGACAATGCAAAAGCATCTTTAAAAATCAACATATAATCTTATATTTTGTTCCATAACACTTATTTTCTACTTGTTTTTAAGGGGATGATTTTATCTAATTTGTGCTACATGGTAAAATAAGCTCAATAACATTTATGCAGAGGGATTTAACATGATAAAACAATTTGAACTTGAAACGTGGGACTTATCAGAACAACAATTAAATAAGTCATTACAAGAAGGCTACACTCATTTTGTAGTCGTAAACAAAAATATTAAATTATATAAGAATATGTTTAAAGCTGTTGAACTCAAGCCTTGTACAATTGTTGCTGACTATACAGTGAATCAACAATATATAAATGACTGCCATTATTTTGGTAAATCAATGATAAATTTTAATGATTGGATAGAAAATATTAATCATTATCCAAATGTAATATTTCATATTGAAACGAGCTTAAAACTATTGCAGCAGTATACTATTACCAAAATATTTGATTTGGCCTTATTATCATTGCTACAAGAAGATGTGGCTACTGATAGTCATGTCGTATTTGATTTTAAAAAAGGATTTAAGACAAGTGATTCTGTGTGGGAAATTGTGCATCATTTTGAACCATTAAACACCACAGCTTTCAATTTAAATAAATTAGCATATCTGCATGAGCATAAAGCACCTTTCAAAGGGAACGCTACGTTAGCACCAGAGGATATGAGATTTACCGATAAATTATTAAATTCTTTTAATTTTAAATTACCACATTGGATATTCAATCCAATTCAGCAACATTCCATTAATAAGCACCATGCCCAAAGTTATATCTATACAAAAGATCGTTCAAAGTTACAAAATCACATCGTCTTTTTAGGTTTTGACTATGGCTTTAGAGGTAATTCGCGCTATCTATTTAATCATTTTGCAAAGCACTTTAATAAATTACCGATTTATTTTGTAACAGAAGATGTAAATGGTCCTAACTTTATTAAGCCAAATGATCCTAATACAAAATCATTAATCGAAACGGCCCAAGTTGTTATATTAGAGAGTTATATTCCAGATGACCTCAAACCAAACGGCACAATCATACAATTATGGCACGGTACACCAATCAAAAGGTTATTTTTAGATAGTCCAGAACCCTATCAAAATTTAAATATTTATAATTATCGTGCGCGAAAATACAACAAATGGTTGCAACAAGATTACTTTGTATGTGATTGCGAGGAAATTATCGACTACTTTAAAACAGCTTTCCCACAGCAACAAACAAATTTATTAAATTGCGGTTACCCTCGTGTTCGCTATTTACTTGATAAACAAAGTGATCAACCTTACTTATCATTTATTAAGAAAGAATTAAAATTAGATCCAGAAAAGCCTATGTTACTCTATGCTCCTACTTGGAAAGCAATTGGAGATCATGCAGATTTACTACCGATTAGTGATGGTCTGTTAAATAAATATAATGTTGTCTTCAAAGGACATATTGAAGATACATCTGACTATGTTCCAGAAAATGCAATCATAGCGCCTAGTCATATTGAAATTCAGGATTTATTACTTGTTTCTGATATCGTATTAACGGACTATTCATCCATCATCTTTGATGCTTTAACAATTGATAAGGTGGTTTGTCAATATACGCCAAATCATGCAAAATATGTTGACGAACGTGGTGTGTATGATGATGTAATGCATTCACTTGCAACAGTACGTTATAGCGATTCAAAGGCATTATTAAATGATTTAATTAGTTATCAAATGACCGAAATTCATAATAATGCCTTTGTAAACAAAGATAATCATGCTTTCGAAACATTATCACACCTGATTCAGAAAGCGATTAAAAAATCATAATTAAATATTATGTCATACAAAAAGATGGTTTCCTTTAATTAAAGGAAACCATCTTTTTAATGATTGGGAACATAAAGTTTCACACTTTATTACTTCCAAATTATTGTTGGTATGCAGGATCCACAATTCTCACTACACCTTGTTGATCAACTGTTACAATTGAGTACGTTCCCGGTTGTGCTTGGTTTTGGAAACTAAAGATATAGCTGTAATTACCATCGCTACCCTCAATACTATAATCGTTGTACGGATTGTTTTGTCCATTTTGTGCATTAATTTCAGCAGTTGCTTGCTCTAATGAATTTTGGAAATTCGGTAAACTTTGTAAAGCTGTCTGTGAATCTACATTTCCAGAAGCAATATTTTGTGATACTGGTACTGCATTCTGTCCTTGATATGGCGCCACATACTGTGATTGTGATCCACTATTATTAGAATTAGCTGTTGATGCAGCTGAATCATTTGCATTACTATTTGCTGCTCCATTTGAAGAAGCACCATTTTGATCTGTTGATGCTGAAGAAGCACCATTCGCATTTGAACTTGTATCAGCACTGTTACTATTGCTGTTTTCACTTGCATTATCATCATTGTTTGAAGCATTGTCCCCTGATTGACTATCAGAATCATTACTTGCACTATCTGAATCAGAAGCGCCTCCATTTTTGTCACTGTCACTATTTCCATCTTTACTAGAATCTTTGTCAGAATCTTTACTTGAGTCTTTGTCAGAGCTATCATTGCTCTTCTTGTCATCACTCTTAGAATCTTTTGACTTATCGTCTGTTGATTGCTTATCCTTTGAGCTGTCATCCTTTTTACTGCCATCGTCACTGCCATTTGAACAAGCAGCTAATGCTAGAGATAAAGTTAAGAAACCTGCTAATAGTTTTTTCATGATTGAAGACCACCTTTACTTTATTGTTTTACACTTTGATGAAGATAAAGTAGTTAGAGCCAATAAGCCCCAACTACTTCATTAAACAATTCTATAATTATGATTCAGTACCACCTGAGCCACTATCACTTGATTGACTACTTGTTGAACTGTCACCTGAATTGCTTGAACCGTTGTCACTTGATTGACTACTTGATGAGCCATCACTTGAATTACTTGAACCACTGTCATTTGATTGGCTACTTGAAGTATCATCACTTGAATTGCTTGAACCACTATCACTTGATTGGCTACTTGATGTATCATCCGATTTGCTTGAGCTACTGTCACTTGATTTACTATTCGAGCTATCTGAACTACTTGAACTATCATCGCTTGATTTACTATCTGAACTATCTTTTGATTCTTCAGTTTTGTCTTTAGCTTTGTCTTTTGCTTTCTCTTCAGTTTTTGCCTTTTCAGAACCTTCGTCCTTTTTGCTACCTTCGTCACTACCATTTGAACATGCTGCAAGTGCTAAAGATAAAGTAAGAAAACCAGCTAAAAATTTCTTCATTTTTTTGAAAAACCTCCTAATAGTTTTCATACTCATACTAGATATGTAAATAATCATCATTCAATATGCATATCTCGATGAGTATAGTAACGTTATTCACTTACAAAAAGATAAATAAACGCTTTTATTGGAAATTTCTCCGATTTTTATAAAAAAATGATATAAACTAAATAAAGTTTAACTAACTATTACATTAAATTAACTTTCCAGATTGTTCTTAGTAAAATCAAATTATTAGTGTATTTTTACTATACTATATTTTGAAAACGCTTTACAACTTTTTCTCCATTACCAAATCTGAATCAACTACACTACCTGTTTGAAACTCATGTCTTCCAACCACTTTTAAACCATGCTTTGTATAAAATTTTAATGCAGGTTCATTATATTCCCACACACCTAACCAAATTTTTGTTTTATTTAATTCTTTTGCTTTATTTTCAGCAAATTCAATAATATCTTTACCTCTTCCGCCACCTTGAGCATGAGGTAAAAAGTAAATACGTTGTATTTCTAGATATTCTTCACCCATATCTTCAGTTTGTGCTTCAAGAATATTTAATTTAAAGTAACCTGTAACTTCCCCATCTTCCTTATAAAAATAAGTATAGGAGTGTTCATTTTTCAATTCTTGTGTTAATGTCTCAATATTATATGCTTCCTCAAAATATTGATTAAAGTCATCTTCAGAATATCCACCATTCTCGAACGTTGTTTTAAATGTTTTGATACTAATATCTCTTAATATATCTAACTCTGATTCTTTAACTGCTTCTATTTGAAATGCCATTGTGCTATCCCCTTTTTTATTTTCTTTATATATATTAAATCAAAATGTACATTTCAATAAAGAAATATCATAATATTTCCATGTTATTTTACTATTAATGGAACAAAATATTTGTTATAGTTTGAAATAATATTGTTTAGAAATTAATTTTAAAATAAAAGCGCTTACCTAAAAACATTGATATTTAGCCATATTGTGTAATATTCAATTACATGATAAAGTGGTTAGTGTTTTTTAATTGTTCATATAAAAATTACATATAAAAGGGAGTGCCATAAGGCAATGACTGAAACATTTAAAGCCTTTGTAGTCGATGAACAAGACGGCAAAGTAACGAATCAAATTAAAAATTTAACTATAGATGATTTACCTGAAGGAGAAGTATTGATTAAAGTTAAATACTCAGGTATCAATTATAAAGATGCTTTAGCTACAGTCGCTAATTCTAAAATTGTACAATCATATCCTATGATTCCAGGTATTGATTTAGCTGGTGTTGTTGAAAAATCCGACACGCCTGCATTCAACCCAGGTGATGAAGTTATCGTAACGGGTTATGATTTAGGTACAAGTCGTTTTGGTGGCTTTAGTGAATATGCTCGTGTGAAAGAAGAACAAATCGTTCAATTACCTAAAGATTTAACTTTAGAAGAATCAATGATCTATGGTACTGCGGGCTATACTGCAGGACTTGCCATTGAAAAATTAGAGCATAACGGCTTGTCTGTTGAAAATAAAGAAGTATTGGTACGTGGCGCTACAGGCGGTGTAGGTACATTATCTGTAATGATGTTAAATGCGATTGGTTATAAAGTAATTGCAAGTACAGGAAAAGACAACGCAGAAGCACAATTAAAAGCATTAGGTGCAAGAGAAGTTATCTCACGTATAACAAAAACTGATGACAAACCACTTGGCAGCCGTAAATGGCAAGCTGTGATTGATCCAATCGGTGGGGATACACTATCACAACTTATCAAACACTTAGATTATGATGGTAGTGTAGCTGTGATTGGAATGACTGGTGGAAATCACTTTGATAGTTCTATCTTTCCTTTCATATTAAGAGGTGCAAACATTATTGGTATTGATTCTGTTTATACTGAAATGAAAGTACGTAAACATATTTGGAGAAGATTAGCTAGAGACTTAAAGCCAGCTCAATTACATGATATTAAACAAACGATTAAGTTTGATGACATTGAAACACATATTAATAATGTCCTAGAACATAAAAATTCTGGACGTATCATTATTGATTTTGAAGCTTAGTTATTGATTCATTATATGCTTTAACTAAAGCAAATTCCTTAAATATATTAAAGATTCACAAGTTGATATATAAGACACCTCGTTAATTTAGTTTAAATGTATTTATTAAATTAGCTGGGTGTCTTGTTTTTTGATGTGTAAAATTTCAAGTGCGAATAGTGTTTACGTATCATTAGATAAAGTAAATAAGTATCGAGCTCAAGACGCTTCCCTAGTTTATAACTTAGTCTAAGTTATATACGGAAGGTTTCTAAAAATATAACCAACAATCTAACTTATAGTTGTAACCCTTATGCATATTCATTTATAAGTTTGAATTTAAAATCTCATTATAGTTCTTTCTCTACTCCTCGTGTTCTATCACTTCATTACTATTAATCATAACTTATTAAATTAAGTTGCTTTTCCATTTCCTAAAATTAAACATATTTTAGACAAATACCCTCTACAAAATCACAATACTTACCATTAATAATTCTGTTTATTTTACACTTTTAAAATCAAATCAAATAAGGCTAGAATTGCATATAAATATCTGACAATAAATAAAATTCTTATTCTTTAATATTTACAACCTTTTTATGAAAGCGTATACTTATCTTTGTCTAAAACAATCAGGAGGTTCTATATGGGAATTAAAGTTAATAAGAAGCTCATCTTTTTCCTAGGTGCCTTGGGAGGATTACTCTACGGTTATGACATGGGAGTAATTTCAGGTGCATTATTATTTATAAGAGATGACATACCATTAAACAGTATTACAGAAGGATTAGTTGTATCATCCATGTTGGTTGGTGCGATATTTGGATCGGGTGCCAGTGGTCCAATGTCCGATAGACTTGGACGAAGACGCGTTGTATTCATTGTTGCAATCGTCTATATCGTTGGGGCATTAATCTTAGCATTAGCACCTTCAATGCCAATACTTGTATTAGGTCGTTTAGTTATCGGATTAGCTGTCGGTGGTTCTACTGCCATCGTACCTGTATATTTATCTGAAATGGCGCCTACTGAACAACGTGGTTCACTTAGTTCATTAAACCAATTAATGATAACAATTGGTATCCTTTCTTCATATTTAATCAACTATGCATTTACACCAATTGAAGGTTGGAGATGGATGTTAGGTTTAGCGGTATTACCTTCATTGATTTTATTAATGGGTGTTGCATTTATGCCTGAAAGCCCTAGATGGTTACTTGAGCATAAAAGTGAAAAAGCTGCGCGTGACGTGATGCGATTAACGTTTAGCGAAAGCGAAATAGATAAAGAAATTGCAGATATGAAAGAAATCAATCGTATTTCTGAAAGTACATGGAATGTATTGAAGTCACCATGGTTAAGACCAACGCTAATAATAGGTAGTATATTTGCCTTATTCCAACAAATCATTGGGATAAACGCAATCATTTATTACGCTCCTTCAATCTTTAGTAAGGCAGGACTTGGGGATGCTACTTCAATTTTAGGTACAGTTGGTATTGGGACAGTTAACGTATTGATTACTATTATTGCAATTATGATTATTGATAAAGTTGATCGTAAACGTTTATTAGTAATTGGTAACATTGGCATGGTCGCTTCATTATTAATCATGGCAATATTGATTTGGACAATAGGTATTCATGCGTCAGCTTGGATTATCATCCTATGTTTAACATTATTTATTATTTTCTTTGGTTTCACTTGGGGTCCAGTATTATGGGTTATGCTTCCTGAGTTGTTCCCTATGCGTGCACGTGGTGCTGCGACAGGTATTGCAGCATTGGTATTGTCAATCGGAAGTTTATTAGTGGCTCAACTCTTCCCAATTTTGACTGAAGTATTATCTGTTGAACAAGTCTTCTTAATCTTTGCAATTATTGGTATTGGGGCATTAATCTTTGTTGTTAAATATCTGCCTGAAACAAGAGGCCGTAGTTTAGAAGAAATTGAAGCTGATTTACGTTCAAGAACAAGTGCAACAAATGCACAAATTGAGGAAAATAAATAACATGCTCTGCACATTAAATATTTTATTATGAGCTCTATTGGCAAACTGCTTTGAGAGAAAAAATGTTAGTTTTAGACTGTTAATAGAAAGGTCACTCAAGTAACCTTGTCAATATTTCATAGTATTGTATATAAAATAAGACTGGGAGATAAATACCCAGCATTAAGCCCATCAAAGATTTTAAATCTTTGATGGGCTTATTATTTATATCAATACTAAGTATTGTCATTGTTTGCTTACCTAGAGGATTGGGGCGAAACTCGATCTCTACAATCACCCTATTCCCTCAAGTGTCTCGCAAACAATACGCAGTTCTTATATGTTATTACTACAAAAAATAAGAATTTAATAATGAATTATAGGGAATATGCTATGTCTATTTATAGCTTTCATCATCAAATTTTTACGTTTACTCTTTAATTATTTCCCTGTAATAAATGTGAATTATTAAGATCTTATTATTTACTAACAATCTTTTCTTTAACATAAGTGACGAAATCTGCTAACCTCTTATCATCCATATCACTCATCTTAAATGTTCCAATACTAAATGTAATATTTAATGTTCCTTCAGTGACATCGATGGCTTGGACTTCGTCATAACCAATATTTCTATAGTAAAATTCGCCTGCCATATCGACATTCAATATCAATCTTTCATTCGTCGCAATATAAGCTGCTTCGAATACTTTAACTTCGCCATTTACTGGATAAGGCATATTCCCTAATACGGACGGTCCTTGCTTTTCAGTTGGAAATAAATCTGCTGGATTCACTTTATCTAATATCATTTTATATGCTCCTTTACTATTTTTATAAGGTCAAATCTACATCTGAAATATCAATATCCATAGCTCGTGCAACGCCTTCACCATAAGCAGGATCTGCATGATAACAATGTTTAATATGTCTATGCTTAATTGTTTCACTTACTGGTGCCATTTCATTTGCAGTATTATTAAATAATGTACTTTGTTCCTCTTCACTTAATAGTCTAAATAATTTTCCAGGTTGTTCAAAATAATTATCATCGTCTTCTCTATGATTATATTCATAAGCTTCACCTTGTACAGCTAGTCCAGGTTTCTTAAACTGTGGTTGATCTTCTAATGCATCCTTACTATTTGGATAATAATGAGTCTTACTACCTTGATTGTCATCTAATATGCGCATTTGACCATCTCTACTAAATGGACAAAGGTTCTCAACACCAACACCTTTTGCTTGGTTCACTGGAATTTGCCAGTGATTAACACCTAATCTATAGCGTTGCGTGTCACCATATGAAAATAGTCTACCTTGTAGCATTTTATCTGGTGAAAAATCAATACCAGGCACTATATTTGTTGGCGCAAAAGCAGCTTGTTCAACATCTTGGAAATAGTTTTCAGGATTTCTATTTAATTCAAACTCACCCACTTCTATTAGTGGATATTCATCTTTATACCAAACTTTCGTTAAGTCAAATGGGTTATCTTTATGATTTTTAGCTTGTTCTTCCGTCATGACTTGAATGTACATTTTCCATTTTGGATAGTTACCATCCTCAATATTATTAAATAAGTCACGTTGTGATGAATCTCTATCTTTGGCAATCACTTGTTCCGCTTCTTCTGCAGTGAAATTTTCAATACCTTGTTGACAACGATGATGGAATTTAACCCACACGCGTTCACCTTGTGCATTGTACATAGAATATGTATGTGAACCAAATCCATGCATATTTCTATAACCTTTAGGTATGCCTCTATCTGTCATCAAAATAGTAACTTGATGCAATGCCTCCGGTAATAGTGTCCAAAAATCCCAATTCGCTTCTGGATCTTTCATGTTCGTTTTTGGATTTCGTTTAACGACATGATTTAAACTAGGAAATAACTTTGGATCTCTAAAGAAGAACACTGGTGTATTATTTCCAACTAAATCCCAGTTTCCTTCATCTGTATAGAACTTTAATGCAAAACCACGAATATCACGCTCGGCGTCCCCTGCACCTCTTTCTCCAGCTACCGTTGAAAATCTTGCAAACATTTCCGTTTGCTTACCTACTGCTGAAAAGATACTTGCAGATGTATATTGAGTAATATCATTCGTTACTGTAAATGTTCCAAAAGCACCTGACCCTTTGGCATGCATACGTCTTTCAGGAATAACCTCTCTATCAAAATGGGCCATTTGTTCTAAAAAGTAAATATCTTGCATTACTAATGGACCACGCGGACCAGCTGTCATACTATTTTCTCTATCAGACACAGGCGCTCCAAAGAGTCCCGTTAATTTATTATTCATATTTATACCTCCAACTGATTATTCAAGCCTTATATTCGATATTAAATATCTCTTTGTAATAATTACTAATTTATAATTATTATAAACTATTATACATGAGTTGAGATATAAATCTATAACTATTCGATAATTATTGATAATTTGTACTTATAATTGATAATTTCTTTTTATCATCATTTTCATTTCTGATCAATTATTGTCAATATTTAACCATACAAAAAACGCACAACCATGCCTATCACCCTTACAGTGATTACTAAGTTGTACGTTTATTAAACCTTAATATAATAATTTTAAATTCGAATCATTCTACTTTGGGATTCAAATAATTGTCACATTTTGTAATTAATAATCAGAAACCCTTATATTTAATCTAAGTTGTTACCTGTGAAATACAATATAGCTAATAACTATTTAAATAACCTGTAGTTATGTTTTAATACTTAATATACATACCACCAGAGCGAGGTTCAGTCGTTATAAATCCAAATTTTTCATATAATTTATCTGCTGGATAATCTGCAATCAAGCTCACATAAGAACCTTGTTCAGCTATCGATTCGATATAAGACATTATTTCTTCCATTATAGTTCTACCATGTCCTTGTCCTTGATAAGCTTGTGCTACAGCGACATCGATGATTTGAAATGCTGTCCCACCATCACCAATAACTCTACCCATACCAATTAACTGCTCATTATCATATAATGTAACATTGAAAAGTGCATTAGGTAATCCTTTCTCTGCTGCCTCTAGAGATTTGCCACTCATTCCTGCTGCTAATCTTAAATCACAATACGCTTTAACTTGTGGATATTCATATCTAACTTCTATCACTTATTATCCCCCTTCTATATTTATATCGTCTATATTAAATACAATAAACGATTATAAATATTTTTTCATAACTACTTGGTTTGCAGATTTAAACACTTCATTATGACTTGAAACAAAGCCTTCAGGTTTAGCTTCCGGTTCTATATAGACTTTAGCTAAATTTGCTGCATTTGCAGCATCACTAAATGCGCTTGCAATAAGGTGTGCTTTAGCATCATGATAAATAATGTCGCCACAAGCAAATAATCCATCTATACTTGTAGATGTATTTCCAAAGCCCTTTATTCTATATTCATTAAACATATCAACTTGTGCAGATGATTGTTTAAGCAATGTATTCTCTACATCAAATCCATGACTAATAATCACTTCATCAAATGACTCTTCTATTTTCTCTTTTGTTTCAATATCTTCAAGCACTACTTTGTTTATTCTAGTTTGGGTTTCATCACCAATCAGTTGATGAATATGTGTGTTAGGCATTTTTCGCACATTGAGTTCTGCTAAAACCTTTTTCATTGCTTCATAGCCTTTAATATCTGCTTTACGATAAATAAGCGTTACACTTTTAGCATAACCACTTAAATCATTCGCCCAATCTAAAGCGGAATTACCTGCTCCTGAAATCAAGATATTCTTATCTTTAAAATGTTTCAATGATTGCACTACATAGTGAAGATTAGTTAATTTATAACGCTCAGCATCTTTAATGTCTAGTTGCTTAGGATTTATAATGCCTCCACCAATCGCAACAATAACTGATTTCCCGTCAAATATATTGCCTTTATCGGTTTCAACTTCAAAATGTTGTTCAGAGACCTTTCTGATATCTATGACACGCTCTTCTAGATTAACTTTCGGATCAAAATATAAACCTTGCTTGATCGTATCTTGTATTACTTCATAACATGGTTTAGGTGCTAAGCCACCAATATCCCAAATGATTTTTTCAGGATAAACATGCATCTTACCACCTAATTTGTCTTGAATATCAATAATTCTTACGTCCATACCTCTTAACCCTGAGTAAAAACTCGCAAATAGTCCTGCAGGTCCTCCACCAATTATTATCACGTCATCCATTAAAAATTCCTCCCAATTTCTACTCCACTAATAATGCTATTATCCTATAATTGATAATGATTATCAATATCTAACTATTAGTAATTCTAAATTTTTATAATATTACTCGAATTGTAAAAAATTTTAAAAAACCTAGTCTCTATTAAAAATCTAGAAACTAGGCTAATATTTGATGATACGTAAATAAATTTGAAATTAATCGCGTGGATCCTTTACAATTGCATTCCTTAATAAGAAAAATAATAATAGAAACCCTGCGGTTAATGTCGTATGGCCTATACCTGTATATCCGGCAAATGTCTCTGGAACCTTCAGTCCAATAACTTGGTATGTACCTTTCATAAACATCATTCCTATTGTCGCTAATACTCCTAAATTGTATATAACGAAAAACCAATTAAATAAATAATAACTACTTAATTTAAATACTTTTTCGATAGGTAATAATACGAGATGCATAAACATTCCCAAGATTAAGGTATGCGTATGTACTACCACCAACTGTGTATCTCCTGTGAAATGATGTGCTACCGTTAGTTCCCTGTAATAGAACCCACTAAGTAAGCCTAAAATAGTATAAATTAAAAATGCATACAAAATTCTGCGCATCTTTACGCCTCCTTAAATACATTATAGGATAAGTTGTATTAAAATAAAGTGACAATTAAACAAACTTATCAAACAGTCCTACCGTTATGTTTCATATCTTTAAAACAATATAAGGCTATATTTAATTTCATTGTACATTGTCTTAGCGTACTTGAGAATAATCCTATGTATAACAACTTCTAACATTTTATAAAAGTTAACCATATTATGTACTATCGCGAGAAAATAAGTCATCATATGTATATATATTACAACATGTCTCAATTAACTCTACCAATAGAAACTGAAATAATTATACTTGAAAATGATATCGGACAAATTGGTAAAATGATGAATTTAAATATCCTAATTGTAAGAAATTTGAATTTAATAGATACGCTTATCGTAATGATAGATATGGTTTTAAAAGAGATTTCAAATTATATGAATGTGATATTATTCAGGGTGTACACTACGTAACCAATGTATGAAAAATCATTCGAAATCTAATAAAACAATTTTAAGGAATTATAATTGGGAATATTTCAAATCTAAAATAAATCGACAGCTTTCAGAACCAAAAACACAAATATCTACAGTCAACGAAAACTTGATGTAGAACCTGTTTTTGGATTCTTGAAGGCTATTTTTGGGTTCACTCGCATGTCACTACGCGGAGTAACAAATGCAAAACGTAAACATGGATTAGCATTACTGGCTTTCAATATAAGAAAAATAACAGAACTAAGTGCTAATCAATTTAATAATAATAGAAAAATCGATAATTTTTACATTTTCACAGTAAAAATCATCGATTTTATTTTAGTCTAAAAAAGTAATATTTTAGATACATAAACATTTCAATAAAGATTTAATTATGTCTAGTAGGAACCTTGTTTCATTTTATTTCGGTTACGTATTTTCATGTGCCTCAATCTCATCAATCTTATCGACTTTACGCTGAGAACCACCTTCCCAACTTACATTCAAATACGCCTCGACATTTTTCTTTGCAACTTCAATACCAATAATTTGTGCACCCATTGTTAGAATTTGTGCATTATTGCTTAACTGTGCACGTTCAGCAGAATAGTAATCATGTGCCAAAGCTGCACGTATACCATTTAACTTATTAGCAGTAATTGCAACACCAATACCAGTACCACAAATTAAAATACCTCGTTCATTATTACCTTGTTGAATACTCTTACCCACTTCTAATGCCACATCTGGATAATCCGTTTCGGCACAATGATGACAACCAAAATCTTCAACTTCATGGCCTAATTGTTCTACGTGTGATTTTACCGCTTCCTTTAAATCATATCCATTATGGTCTGCTCCAATTGCTATTTTCATTGTTTATTCCTCCTTGTATCAATTTTCAGGCAACAAATGGCTTAAACGTTTCTAGCATAAGATAAGCAGACATTGCTCCTGGATCAATATGTCCTTGCGAACGATAACCTAAACGCTTTGATCTACCTTTATTGGAAATAATATCTTTGGTACTTTCCATACCTTGCTTGGCAGCTATCAATCCTTTATCAAATCCAACTTCAAATGACTCACCCTTACTTTTGGATTGTTCTAACGAGTCAAAAAACGGTTCTAATGTATCAATCATCGTCTTGTCTCCGATTTCAGCCTTCCCTCTGGCCTTAATCCCTTTGCTAAACGCAATCCAAAAATCATATAATGCAGCATCATCTAAATTGTCTTTGTTTTTTACTGCTACTGCCCCCTTTAAATATCCAGAAGCATAGAGTGGACCAACTGATGAACCAACTGCATCTAAGAACGTCTTGCCTACTGCAACACTAATTTTGGCTATATCATTTTGACTTTGCAGTTCATTATTAATTTCTTGTTTGACTGCTTGATATCCAATATTCATAGTGACACCATGATCACCATCACCGATTTTTCTATCGAGTTCACATAGTGTATCTTTCTCATTCTCAAATAGTTCAGTAAGCTTTATAATATATTGCTTAAATGCCTGACCAGAAACTGTCATGAATTCTACCCCCTTACACTTCTTTAAAATTTGGACAATCAACAGGATGTGAAATACAGCGTTTTAACGTTTCATCAACTTTCATTAATGTAACTGAAAATCCACCCATCTCCATCGATGTAATAAAATTACCTATATAAGTTTTATATGTTTTAATATTTCGTTCATTTAAAATTGCAGCTACCTCTTTATTGATAATATATAATTCCATCTGAGATGTAGCACCTAAACCGTTGACCAATACAACAACTTCGTCATTTTGTTGGTATAGTCCTTCTTTTAAGATATTTTGCATAATCACTTGTACGGTTTCCTGTGCCGTTCTTATTGTTGTTTTTTCAATACCAGGTTCTCCATGATGACCTAATCCAATTTCCATTTCATTCTCTTCTAAATCGAAACTAGGTTTGCCCGTTTGAGGCAAATAGCAAGGACTTAACCCGATACCCATAGACCTTGTATTATCATTTGCTAATTGTGCAATACGTTTCACTTCATCTAAATCATAGCCGAAATCAGCCGCAGCACCCGCAGCTTTATACACCAATAATTCACCAGCAATTCCTCTACGATCATCGATATCTTTAGACGATGCTACATCATCATTGCCAATCACAACTGCAGTCTCAATGTCATCTTCAATTTCAGTCATTTCACTTGCCATTTCAAAGTTCATCAAATCGCCAGCATAATTACCATAAATATATAAAACACCATGACCATCATCTATCTCTTTTGTCACTGCCTGTATTGGTATCGGTGAAGGTGATGCAAATATGTTTCCTACAGCTACACCATCTGCCATTCCTGCACCAACATACCCTAAGAATCCTGGTTCGTGACCTGAACCTCCACCAATCAATATACTTACTTGACGATCGGGGTTACGTTTTTTACCAATAAGTGCACGTTGATGTAACTCAGTACGACGAATATAGTCTGGATATGCAATAACATAACCATCCACTAATTCGTCAATTACATCATCTGGATTATTAATCATCTTTTTCATATGCTTACGCTCCTTTTTACTTGGGGTAATGATTATTTATATTTAAGGTACAAGAACTACTTTTAAGGATTTGTCACCTTTTTTCATTAATTCAAATCCTTCTTCAAATGATGCTAATGGCAATTGATGCGTCACTACACCCTCAGTTGGAAAATCACCTTTTTGAATACCATCAATAACAAGCGGATAACAATATGGACCTAAATGACTGCCCATTAAATCTAATTCTTTACGATCAGAAATAATACTCCAATCAACTGTTACTGGTTCACCGAATACTGAAAATTCTACAAAACGTCCTAACTTTCTAATAGCACTTAACCCTTGTTCAACTGATTTAGGATGGCCAGTTGCTTCAATATAAGTATCGCAACCATATCCCTCTGTCATCTCTTTTATTTCTTTAACCACATCGACTTCTGCTGGATTCATAACGATATCAGCACCGAATTGTTTGGCTAACTCTAAACGATCTTCTTTCATATCTAATACAACTAATGTTTCTGCGCCTGCCTTTTTAGCAGCACCAACCATACCAAGACCAAGCGTGCCTGCTCCAGATAAGACAACGAAATCTCCAAGTTTGATGTTAGCGCGTTGAACCGCGTGTAAGCTACATGCATAAGGTTCAATGAGTATTGCCTTTTCAATTGGTAAATCTTCAGGGACTTTATAGTTAATGGCTTCTTTAGTAAATTTCATATATTCAGCCATGCCACCGTTAACATTATTTTGGAAGCCATATAAGTCATGCTTTTCACACATCCAATATTCTCCACGATTACAGAATCTACATTCCCAACAAGGTACAATTTGTTCTGAAATAACACGATCACCTATTTCAAAATCAGTGACCTCATCACCTTTAGCAACAATACGTGCGATAAATTCATGCCCCGGTATCATTGGGGCCTTAATATATGACGGTTGTGTTTCATCTCCCCAAAAACTAGGCGCACCCCCATATGCTTTAATATCTCCTGCACAAATACCACATGCTTCAACTTTAACTACAATTTCTTTTGCATTTTCAATAACGGGTGTATCCACTGTTTCATATTTATAATCTCCAGGTGCATATGCTACAATTGCTTTCATTTTGTCTGGGTAATTTTTATTAGCCATAATTAACAACTCCCTATAATTTTTAGAAAACGCTTTCATTTACAATTGCTATTTTAATATATATTTTCGTTTTATACAAATATTTTTTCATTTCTTTTCGTTTTGAGTTGTTTCTATTGGATTCAATAAAATATGTGTTAAAATATATTATGATTCTAAAGAGGATGTGAGCGAGTTTGAAAATGTACGCAGATGAAAGACGAGAGCATATATATAGCTATATCAAGTCACATAAACGCGCTACCGTAAGACAACTTTCTGATTATTTAAGCGTGACTGAAGCGACCGTTCGAAGTGATTTGAGAAGATTAGAAAGTGAAAATAAATTAACGCGTACCCATGGTGGTGCAAAGGTAACCGAAAATATTTCATCAAAATTAAACTTTTCTTATCGATTAACCCAAAAGCATACTGAAAAGTACAAAATAAGTAAACATGCACTTAAAAAAATCAAGCCACAACAATGTATTATGATTGATGCGAGTTCTACCACTTATGAATTAGCAAAATTATTAGCAGATACAACAATGGAGCTTACCATCATTACCAATGGTTTAGAAAATGCAGTGCTATTAAAGGAGAATCCGCATCTAACAGTCCTTGTAGTAGGTGGTTTTGTCTCAGAAGACTCAAATGCAATCACAGGCAACATAGATTCACAAATACTAGAAATGTATCACATTGATTATTTCTTTCTATCTGCAAATGGCCTAACATTACAAAATGGATTAACCGATTTTTCATTACCAGAAGTGCAATTAAAGAAACAAATGGTACAAGAAAGTGAAAATGTTATTGCACTTATCGATAGCAGCAAATTTGATGTTTCTTCAACATTATCATTTGCTAAAGCAACGGAAATAAATGAAGTGATTACAGATCAATTACCTGATCATAAATGGACTCAAGATATGCCATTCACATTAACGGTTGCAGATAACTAAAAAAGGAACAATGACATTAACAAAGTGACTACTCCCATTGAATGAGAACACTTGTTAATCATTGTTCCTTTTAATTTTTATTTATAAGCTGGCTAACTTCCGCCACTCCAACCTACTAATGTAAAGAAATAAAGTAATACTGCCCCTACAATAATCCATATGACAAATAGTGGCACCATAAACTTCAACCATGAAGCAAAGTTACCTTTTGCAATTGCAATAGCTCCTACAGTGGCACCCAATGTAGGTGTGACAAGGTTGCCTAATCCCCCTCCAAATGACAGTGCGGTTAATAACATCTGATCATTTACACCTAACGTATGTGTGACGGGTTGTAAAATAGGAATCATAACACTCATTAAACCTGATCCTGATGGCACTAAAAAGTTAAACACGGTTGCCACTAAGAATACAAGTACTGAAACGATGCCAGGAGAAGAGCCATCGAGTTGTGTCGTCAAAGCATGAACAATAGTACTTAGAATTTGACCTTTTTCTAATATGACACTGATTGTATTAGCCATTATAATAGCGAAGGCTACTACCAACATAGGCTTGGCACCTTCTATAAATCCATCAACCATTTGACTTGGTGACTTTCCCTTTATTAAGTAAGCAATCACAAAACTCACTCCAAATACTGTAATAAAGACACCATTACCATAGTGCTCGGACCATTTTAACAAACCGTTACCTAATGCTAAGATAATAGGCGTCAAAATAATCAATGCTACTACTAGATAATCTCTAACACCTGCAGTAACTTGTTGTTTAATATGTTGTTCTGTATTGTCATGTTGTTGAAACTGCCATTCAGTTGTAGTCATCAAACTGTTATCAGCATTTTTGATGACACGTTTTGCATACCAAATAACATAGAATAAGGTTACAGCTAAAAACACCACATACATTATAGTTCTACCACCATATCCTGAATAAAGCGGAACATGTGGATATACGATTTGACCTATTTTGGCCATACCAGATGGTGATACTGAAAATGCCATATATAAGGGTAAAAATGTTATTGCTAATGCGGTAATCGGATCAAGTTTCAAACGATTAACCAATATAACACCCAATGTTACAAAGACAATCATTTGGTCACCACCGACAAAAAAGCCAATAAATGCCATTAAAGAAAATAGTCCAATCACCAAAGGCAATGGTCCCGCATGTTCAAAGCGCTGTATAAAATAATTTGTCACTGTCTTGACGGAATCTAATTGCAAAATGCCTCCCATTGCTCCACCAATAAATAATAATAAGGTCACCGTTTGTGCAGACTGTATACCTCCATTTAATATAAGGGTAACTGCATAAAAAGGGTTAATCCCATGCTGATGAATCGCGTGATAAGTACCTTGAATGATTGTTCCATCAGCATGTTTATCAAACGTTCCAGCAGGAATGACATATGTCAAAAAACAAGCAAACATCATCATCAAGAACATCATAAATAATACGTGTGGTAATTGTATGTTTTTTTTAATCTTTGTCTTTACTTCAGTATTCGAATCTATATCACGTCGATCATGTCGTGTTAATGATTCATATGATGCTGCATTATATTTAGACATATATTTCAACTCTCCTTCAATAACATTTTATAACAATTCCTTTGTCCATTAATAAAGCATTTCTAAACTATGTTCTAGTTATGCGCACTAAAATACATAGTGCTACTTATCGTTATATCAATCTCAGTTTTATAACTGAGATTATAAATTTAATGCCCTATCGTTTGCTTTGAATATCTATTTTCTTTATAAGGCACACCAATATTTTCTCGTAAAGTCTTGCCTTTATAACCTTGGTGGTAATATCCTTGTCGTTCTAACCGCGGCAAGATTTCATTGATAAAATCATCATATATCGGACCGTAAATGTGCGGACCAAAAATGAAACCATCGGCAGCACCACCTTCAAACCACTCTATAAGTAGGCGTGTTACTTCATCATATGTGCCTGTAAATGGCGAGCGTTTTGCTGTTTCTTCTAATGCAACTTCTCTTAGTGTCAGATTATTGGCTTTTGCTCTGGCAGCAATAGCCTCTGTTGTTGCACGAAAACTATTCTGCCCCACATCACCTAATTCTGGGAAAGGTGCATCTAAGTCATATTGGGTAAAGTCATGATGGTCATAATATCTACCTAGATAATCTAAGGCATCTTCGATTGTGGCTAATTGTTTAATTTCAGAAAATCGTTGCTCTACCTCTTCGTGAGTCTTACCGATAACTGGGGATAATATTGGGTAAATTTTAACTGTTTCTTTGTCTCTACCGAATGATTCTGCTTGTTGTTTGATTGCATCATAATTGTATTTCGCTTGTGTAAAGGATTCACCTAATGTAAACACTGCATCAGCATATTTTGCAGCATATGCTTGACCTTTTGGCGAGGCACCTGCTTGAAATATTACAGGCTGACCTTGTTCAGAACGACCAGCATTTAGCGGCCCTTTAACTTGAAAGTACTTTCCTTTATAGTCAAGTGTATGCATCTTACGCTTATCTAAATATTCATGATGCTCAGCATCAAATTTAAATGCATCATCTTCATACGAATCCCATAATCCTTGTACGACTTGTATATGTTCTTCAGCAATGTCGTAACGGACATCATGTTCAGGATGCTCACCTTTAGAATAATTTGATGCGCTTCCTTCCAATGGAGAGGTCACGATGTTCCAGCCAGCACGTCCATGACTAATACGATCGATAGTTGCCAATTGTCTTGCCACTGTATAAGGCTCACTATAAGAAGTCGAAATGGTACCTACCAAACCAATACGTGAGGTAATCGGTGCTAAAGCAGCTAGCAAAGTTAATGGTTCATGGCGATCTAAAAAATGTGGTATAGATTTTTCATGTATATATAAACCGTCTGCCACAAATAAAAAGCTAAATCCCGCGTCTTCTGCTTTACGGGCAATTTTTAATTGAAAATCAAAATTAGTACTAGCATCACTAGGTACTTCTGGTGATTTCCATGCATGCATATGACTGCCAGGTCCATTCAACATAATTCCAAAATCAATACTTTGTCGTGTCATATTATCCCTTCTTTCTCTAATTGTTCACTATTAACAGGCGCAAGTTGTATTACTGTTTGCTTTCTTAATTGAGCATCATGAACCGGCATATGTAACATGAACTCATCGATATCACCATCAACATTCAGCTTTGCAATTGCATCCTTAATTTGATGGGCTTCCCCAGTAAAGACATCAATACGCTTTTCTTCAATTTCAAATTTCTCAGTGGATTGTTGGCGAAATAGATCAACCTGTGATTGATTATTAACCGTTATCTTTTGACCATCTTCAAAATGTAATGCATAGTTCGTACGACCCGCTTCAACTTTTTCTAGTTGTTCTAAATTCTCCGCTACAACTGCTGCAACGGCTACAATCATTCTACCTTCAGGATAAATAGCTTTATAGCTTTGGACAGCTTCCTTTAAAGCTTTATCATTCGAATTAATAAAGTAAGCATAAATAAATCCTACACGTTCTTTAGCCGCTAATTCTGCTGAGTTTATACTTGTACCAAGTAAAAACACCTCTGGTTTAGTTACTTCTTCATTTCTTATAGCAGTTGTGAGCTGTGCAAATTCTGAACCTTGTGGGAAACTTTGCTGATTAAATTGATTTAAAAGATGAAATTTTTCTTCGAAAGAGGATGCATTCTCATTTAAGTCTGCTTGCAAAGCCTTTGTTGCAAGTGGAAATCCACCAGGCGCTTTACCTATACCTAAATCAACACGTCCTGGCGCAAGGTTACTAATAAAATGAAATTGTTCAATCACTTTAAATGGGCTGTAATGTTGTAACATGACGCCACCTGAGCCAACACGAATTGTTGTTGTTTGATTCAAAATGTGTGTCACAAGTATTTCTGGACTCGTACCAGCAACTTCCGGCATATTGTGATGTTCTGCTACGAAATACCGTTTATATTTTAATTGGTCTGCTAGTTGCGCTAATTTAACGCTACGTTCTATAGCTGCTCTAACTGTCTGACCATCGTCTAAAGGACTTTGATCCAAAATGCTAATATCAGTCACTTGATGACCTCCTTACAAGAATATTCTGAAAATGATTTAACCATATATTATGCCTCTCTCAACAGTTTGTCAACTATTCTTATCGTTTTAGTCAGAATTAATTTTAAAAAATAAACTAGGAACATAATGTTGTCTTGTCTTTAACGTTCCTAGCTCTATTTTAATGATTACTAACATTTTATTTATAAAGCAGTATAGCCTCCATCAATTGTTAGTACACTGCCAGTCACAAATGATGACGCATCTGATGCTAAGTATACAGCTGCACCTTGCAATTCTTCTGGCACACCTGGTCTACCTAATGGTGTGAACTTCATCCATGTATCAATCATATCTCCACCTTGGGCAAAGTAATCTTTAGTTAATTCCGTTTTCATATACCCTGGTGCTATTGTATTAACGCGTATGCCATGTTGAGCCCATTCACTTGCTAGACTTTTAGTAAACATAATAACAGCCCCTTTTGAAGTGTTATATGCCGCTTGTGGTTGTGGTGTATTTACAATAATACCTGACATTGAGGATGTATTGATTATCGATCCTTTTTGTTGTTTGATCATCACTTTTCCTACTGCTTGTAATACTAACACCATACTATTAATATTAACATCCATATTTTTCACCCAACGCTCATAGGGCATATCTTCGAATTTAACATGCTCATTAATTCCAGCATTATTAAATAAGATATCAATATGTCCAAAGTGATTTACAACATCCTGGACCATCTTATCAACATCTTCTACATTTGTGACATCGACTTTACAGGCCATTGCTTCATTACCTGTATTATTTTCAAATTCTGCAGCAGTTTGTTGCGCTAATTCGTAATTAATATCTGCAATTACAACATTTGCCCCTGCTTCTGCTATACCTTGTCCCATTGCCTTACCTAATCCTGTAGCTCCACCAGTAATAATGGCAACACGATTTTTCAATTCAAACTGATTCCAAATACTCATCGTGACCCCTCCATTTTAAGTTGATTCAGTCACAGTTTAAATTAAGTCATATGGCTATACAATGAAAACGCTTTTTCAAATAATATCAACCATACTTACCTTTATCAAAGCCTAAATTATGCTTAATGCCATTTCTAACTTCGCATATGGTTAAGATTCTCTTCTTAAAAGTTAATTGCATCTTAATATTTAAGTCTCCATTTATTTCATCACCATTTTTATTACTTTTACAAAAAAGGTGGTTTCCTATTCCAATGCAATTGTCCTTTAGAGTGCTTAATAGCTGTTATTTTCCATAATCATTTTGATGTAATTTCATAATACTTTAAGCAGTATTTTGCCGAGACTCCTGAGGGAACAGGACGAGCTGAAGACTACAGGCTGAAGCTGGCCCCCTAGGAAAGCGAGCCAATAATATATAATATTGAACAAAAAATAGATGCAAATTTGTGGATTGGATGATTTACATTCCTATAGAAATTTAACATTTGTATCTTAATGTAAAATACTTTTCTTTAAGAAATATTTTGGCGAGACTCCTGAGGGAACAGGACGAGCTAAAGACTACAGGCTGAAGCTGGCCCCTAGGAAAGCGAGCCAACAATATAAAATACTATATAAAAAAAGCACTCAGATAAATGAGCGCTTCTTTTTTTGGAGTATATGTCCTAGATTTTTTAAATGATTAATATTTTACGAAGGAACTTCAGTTCGTTTGTCACTATGCTTTCTAATCATTGTTGCAGTTAATATTGAGACAATACCAAATATCATAAAGCCGATAAACATCCACATTGTTGAATTCATTTCCAATGACTGGTTCATATATAACAATTCTCTTAAATAATTAGCATAATGTGTAAATGGATTCCAACTTACAATATAATCTTGATAGAACTGTGGTAAGAATTGTTTCGGCAATGTCACTAATTGCATACTAAAGAACATTAATAAGAAGAAAATTGGTATTGCTTTCATTCCTAACCATGACATCGTTCCTAAGATCAATCCTATAAATGCAATAATAGCAATTGAAACATATATAGCAATTTTATTTATATCATCAAAGTTAAAGTCCTGCACTTCAGACATGAAATAAATATAACCGAAACCACCAATAAATGCAGTAACTACTGCTACAGTCATTTGAGCAAGCGATGCAATCAAACGTTGACTTAATTTGATATTATTACTTGTTCTAAAAGCATAGAATAACAATACAGAGCTGACTAATGCACTCATCCATACTGGCATAAACATCAAGAACGGACCATTACCATTCGCTTGATGAGATTTAACTTTATTTATTGTTTCTTTATCGATTGATACTGGATTCGTTACATCTTTAATATCTTTAGCAGATACCTTAACATCTTGTTTATTTAAAATTTCTAAACTTTGTTGTGAAATCTGACTATTAACATTTTCTCCAACTTTACTTAATACGTTATTCGCAATTTGTACAGCTTGCATACTAGCTCCACCGTTAACGATTGTTTTGATATTAGCTTGCTTTACGTCAGTTGTTGATCCTGATTTATTAGCCATTTGCTTTTTCATTTGTTGTAATTGTGCAGGTGGTATTTCACCACTAGCTGCTTTCTCTTTTATTTCTGCTTGTTTACTGTCACTTACTAATTTTTGGGTTTTAGATAATGCATTTTTTGAAAAGTCTTGTTCAATTACTGCCACACCAAAATATTTTTGCTCTTTCAAACCTTTACGTGCTTCTTTTGCACTGTCAACGCTTACCCATTTAATCTTATCTGAATCACTATCTGTTAATTTATCTTCCAAATTTTTACCCACATTCACTTTTTGACCTTGCATATTATTACCTTTATCATGATTTACAATTGCTATAGGTAAAGATTTAGGTGACGGATTATATGCAGGATAAAAAGCTGTCGCTAGTATGATCAATAATACAATGATTGCAATCGGTGCAATCCATAATAGTTTATTTTTAAATATATTCATTTGTTTTACCTCCTTAAATATACAATGTGTTGTTTAATTAATACTTTGTTTATTATAATGACCTTAACTAGAGAAACAATATGCAATATACATCGCATTGTCTATTTCTCAACAATGTGTTTAAAATTGTCTATTTACTTGGAGGTTTTTTATGGAAAATGATAGACGCGTTAGAAAAACAAAAGCAGCAATAAAGTCTGCATTTATTCAATTACTCACTGAAAAAGATTTAGAGAAAATTACTATCCAAGACATCACACAACGTGCAGATATTAATAGAGGTACCTTTTATTTACATTATGAAGATAAGTATTTACTGCTTTCGAGTTTAGAAGATGAATACACGTTCGATTTAACGAATGAAGTAAAACTTGATCAGTATATCAACAACAATTTACCACCTGAAGTTTTCGCTAAGGTGTTTACCGAACAAATTTTACTCAAAGTAGTCAATTATATTTATAACCATATTGAATTTTATAAAGCAATATTCAACCTCGATAGAAAAAGCCAACTCGAAGAAAAAATAGCAAATATCATGTATGGCAATATGCAAAAATTTTCTTCTATAGATAATAAAATTGCTGACGTTCCAATAGATTATTTTTTTAGCTACACATCAGGTGCAATGTTTGCATTTATAAAGCACTGGGTTAAAGATGATAACCGCATGCCACCTACTGAATTAGTCAATCACCTTTTCAAAATCATATTTAATGGCCCTTTAAGACTGATGGCTAAAGAGCAGAAAATTGTAGAATAACAATATTTAACTTGTAATCTATTTATTTGTCCGATAATATTAAAAAGTATTTTATTAGAAAGGATATACTAGGATTATGATTACAGCATATAAACACGCAGAAACTAGAGAGATAATCGAAACTTCATTAGACCATAATGCATCTTGGATCAATGTTGTCGATCCTTCAAGGGATGAAATAGAAAATTTAATGCAATTATATAATATACCTGAAGATTTTTTACGAGATCCTTTAGATTTAGAAGAGAGCGCTCGTGTAGAATATGATGATGAATCTAGATATTCACTAATCATTATCGATATCCCAATAGTCAATGACACAAACTTAAAAGTTTTGTCATTTATTACCATTCCATTGGGGATTATTATTGGTAATAAGAAGATAATGACTGTATGCAATGTCGAAAATGAATTCCTTGAAAACTTCAAACGACATAACATTAATCTTAACTTTCATAGTCGCTTTGCGCTTAATATATTATTAACCATTGCCAATCACTATAACAGAAATTTAAGACTATTAAATAAAACACGTTTACGTATCGAACGTGAACTTAAAAACAATGTAACAAATAAACAACTTTATAATTTAATGGAAGTTGAGAAAAGTTTAGTCTATTTCTTAGCAGCATTAAAAGGAAATGATGGCATTATTAAAAAGCTTTTCCGTCTACCTGCAATTAAGCGTTTTGATGAAGATGAAGAGTTAATAGAAGATTTAGTAATTGAAAATAATCAAGCCATTGAAACTACAGAATTATACACAGACATCTTAGAAAGTATTACCACATCATATGCATCACTACTTTCTAATGAAATGAACAACACGATGAAGACACTTACGTTATTTACGGTCTTTTTAACTTTGCCAACGCTCGTCTTTAGTTTCTTTGGTATGAATGTGCCCTTACCTCTCAATGAACATAGCTATGTCTCATGGCTTATCATTATTGGTATTTCTCTTATATTTGTATCTTGTGTTGGTGCCTTCTTATGGAGAAAGCAAAAGCTGTAACGTGTCGACAATGATTAACGCTACAGTTTAATTGTTACATTACGCTAATTTTTAATAACAATAAAGAAAACGTCAATTGCTAATTTAAATTCAATAGCAATTGACGTTTATTATTTCATACTTACTTCATATAAGCATTTTAATTTATTTTGAGTCTTGTTTATATGCATTTCTTTTCGATAGAATAAACGTTAAAACAAATGCAATGACAAATGTAATAACCATCGCGATACCATAATGTAGCCAACCACTATGTTGCCCACTTATAGAAATAAACCCTGGAATACCAGCTGTCCCTAAAGCAATCGCTTTAACTTTAAATAACGCGATATAAGCTGAACCAATACCTGAACCAACAATCGCTCCAATAAATGGATATTTCAACTTTAAATTAACCCCAAACATTGCAGGTTCAGTAATGCCAAGTAACGAAGAAATACCTGCTGCTGATGCTACACCTTTTAATTTCTTGTTCTCTTTAACAATAAAGAATGCTGCTAAAGCTGCTGCACCTTGGGAAATATTAGACATTGTTGCAATTGGGAAGATAAATGATCCTCCAGTCTTCGCACTATCAGCAATGAGTTGTGTCTCAATAGCGATAAAGCTGTGATGCATACCCGTAATAACAATTGGCGCATAAAGTAAACCAAAGATAAGTCCACCAATAGCACCGCCAAATTCATAAAGCCAAGTCAATCCATCAGATAACCAATAACCCAATGTACGTGTAATTGGACCTACAAATGAAAATGTTAAAAATGCTGTAACCAATATGGATAATAATGGTGTCAATAAATTATCTAGAACAGTAGGTACAACCTTTCTTAACCCTTTCTCTATCTTAGCTAAGATATATGTCGCAACTAACATTGGTAATACTTGACCCTGATAACCGACTTGCTTCACTTCAAATCCAAAGATGTTCCAATGCGGAATTGTCTTTCCTTGTTCAAGTGCCTTTGGATAATCATATGCATTCATCAAATCCGGATGCACTAAGATCATTCCTAGTGCTGCACCTAGAAATGCATTCGCTCCGAAACGCTTTGCAGCACTAAAACCAATCAGTATGGGTAATAAAGTGAAAGGTGCATTCGCAAAGATATTAATCATATCTGCTAGACCTTTAAACTGATTATGTACATCAATTAATGACTGTTCATCATAAAATATACCTGGTGCCGTAAGTATATTATTAATCCCCATCAATAGACCACCTGCTACAATGGCAGGAATAATTGGCACAAATATATCTGATAACATTTTCACAAATCTTTGGAATGGATTTGCATTCTTAGAACCTTCAGCTTTAACTTCAGCCGTAGTCGAAGCCTCTTTCCCAGTTAATTTCTCCATTTCTGCAAAGACTTTATTTACCGTCCCTGAACCAATAATGATTTGGTATTGTCCACCTGTTGAGAATGTCCCTTTCACGACATCCATATCAGATAATACTTGCTCGTTAACCTTGCTTTCATCCTTTAACACTAGTCTTAAACGCGTCGCACAGTGTGCCATCGCATCAATATTTTCTTCTCCACCTATAGCTGTCAAAATCTCTTCAGCAGATTTTTTATAGCTCATTGATAAGCCTCCTCGTAAAAATAGAACCGGTTCCAATTTCTGTTTGATGTTATCATTGTAATCGGTTTCAGTTAAGAACGCAATAGCTTTTTTGTGACGCTTTATTAAGAATTTAGGGTTTTTCAGTAAATTCAAAGACCATTTAGAATTTTATCGCTATAATCAATGAAATTAAGAATTGCAAAATGACAGTCTTTAATAGGCTTTTGATGAATAATCGCTGTATATTATAGGCGTTTATTTAATACACTCATTCAATAAATAATTTTTTCTATAATTATTTTAACTTCACAATATTGTTACAATTTTATAATTAACACGCTTAAACTTTAAACATTTTGTTATATAATAATAACTATTAAGCGTTATACGATATATTTAAGCAGGAGTTGCAATATTATGAATAGTACGATTTATATACATAATTATTTAACAACTTGTCCTCAACGTTGTCTTGGGAAAATTAAACTTCTATTTTCTTTAAATCATAAACTGCAAATGAGATTGAATGGCAAAAATATTACATTAAACCAGGCACTTGTTTTAATAAATCATAATGATATTTATGAAATATTGCATGCAGAACATTTAATTGAAGTTAATATTCCTTTATGCCATTTCAATACGATAGACGATGCATTTTTTAATTATCATTACAACTACAAATTAATACAATCTGCAGATTATATTAAGCATTTCATATTAAACATAGTGGCTAAATTGAGTCATCAAGAACCAATTAAATATAGTAATTTAACTGAGTTGATAAGGCTATTAAATGATGAGGCAAGTGTAAATTCTGACACTCAATATTTACCGAAGATCACCACTGAGAGTGCATTATTAAACAGCATCACCAAATTTATAAATAGCAATGCGACCAACTCAATTTCTTCCAAAGATATTACGGCGGTATTCTATGTTACTGCACCTTATATTTCTATTCTATTTAAAAAATATTTAGGGATAAGCTTTAAACACTATGTGTCTAGTTTAAAAATAGGCCTTTCATTCAAACCTTTATTCCAAAGTAATGAAGCGATACATACCATTTCCGAAGCACTTGGTTTTAATCATTATGCGAGTTATACACAACAATTCAAAAATTTCTTAGCTGATACACCAAATATGCTTAGAAAAAAATTCATGTTATCAAATCACTCCTCCATACAGTTAATTAATAAAGATGAGATGGACCTTACTTCTTATTTTGAACATTTACCATCTTTTACAGCAGCACATAATCAAACTGATCATATTGATTTAAATCATTTAATTTACAACGACAAAACGAAATTTCCAACAATATTTATTCATGCAGATGATTTAATTGAAATTATGCAATCTAATTTAATAGCAAAGCTTAATTTCCATGATATTGCTGAAGTTTATTTGCTTATTAATAATATCGGCTACTTTAACCTTGAGCGATTAAACTTACTAGCAATCATCGATTTTATTGATAGTTTATTTTTGCAGAATGTTCGTTTAGGATTGCGCATCAAAACATTTACTGAATACAAGATGATTGAGTCGATGATTATTCAAGTATTTAATTATAAACCTGAGTATTATCGACAGCGCTTTATGCGTTATTTCTTGCTATTACTTGATACTGATCACCTTTCCTTAAAGGAAACACACGATATTTATATAAGCGCTCATAATTTAGAGGTAAAGGTTAAACTTGCAATAACAATTGAAGGCGCGATTAAACAGACTAAATCTATCACTAAGACCTTCGATTATCTGTCACATTATGCCTATGATTTTTATTTTATTGATATTGAATCTGATAACACTAGACAATGTCTGACAAAGTATTCAAGCGCATTTGACCAAACGATGACTTTTCTAGATTGTTTTAATAAAGTCATCGACATCACTTCCATACATAAATCAAAATTTGTTTATGCTCATGTAAGTAAACATTGTTTCAAACTCTATGACGAACACGCACCACTTGCACTTTCTGATTTAATGTGTCACATGTTAATTATGATTAAACAAGGTTCAGGTGTGGGTTACAAATTAATCAAATCAGCTACGAGTGACTTGTCATTGATGAATAAACATTATATGTATGAGCCTTTGATGTACTTATATCAGTTTTTAAAGCCTTTTATAAATAAACCCTTAGCTTTAGAAAATAATTTATTAGCGGTCAAAGATAAATATTGCACACATTTACTATTATTCAACTCAACTGAACACACTATTTCACCGCAAATGCCGAAAAAGTTCACTTTTATTTATCCAGATATCACTACAATGTTGACTATATTTATACAAACTTTAAATCGTAATCATGGCTATATTGATTTTTCACTACCACCCACTTTAAACGCTATGGGTATTGATAAAAAATTATTGAATTATATAGAACAATCTAGCTATCCTAAATCCGAACTCAAGCAACTTGAATACAAAAATCAACCCATTGCTTTTGAACTACATCATAATGAAATTAAGTATATCTGTATTAGTAGAAATTAAAGCTATAATTATTAGTACAACAATTTTACGATATAAGTATTGATTAATATGTGAATAAAATAGAACTTTTCTTTAGTATCGATTGCATAAACAATACATTTTAGATATAACAGAGGAAAGAAACCAATAAAAAGGAGCTTTTATTTTGAAGAATAAAAAAGGATTTGCAATCATTTTAAGTGCAGCCATGATTATCGTCGCTGTCGTTTTAGTAATTATGATGATGTCTAGCGGTCAAAAGGAAACATATTATGGCTATATGAAAAATAATACAACTGCTGAAAAGATTGTCAGCGAAAAAGATCACGAAGTAGAAGAAAATATCAAATTACCAGCGGAAGATGGTTTCTCACCTAAACACGGTGATTTTGTTAAGTTAGTAAAATCCGAAGGTGACGATTCTTTCAGCGAGATGAAAGTAGTTAAACATGATGATGTACCTCATGGACTTATGATGAAAATACATGATATGGGCGATATGAAAGGAATGTAATGTTTTAACTTTAAATCATTGATGTTTCCTAAACATTGTCACAAAACAGTGTATAAAAAATTCATTTCACTATCAGGGAATCAATGCTAGTTAATTCATTTTGACATATAATCAATTGCCTAATAGCCCTTAAATGACAATAACTTTGCATTTAAGGGCTATTTTTTCAAAATATTTAAGAAATAAATTGACTCCTTAGTAACAATCAACCTTTTCAAACAACTATTTCTATTGGCATTAGCTTCTTGTTATGTACTATCAATAAAATTAGAACCTTCATCTGAAAGACATATGTTGGCGAGACTCCTTAGGGAACAGGACAAGCTGAAGACTACAGGCTGAAGCTGGCCCCTAGGAAAGCGAGCCAACAATTTTAGATATTAAATAAAAATAGCTATGAAAAAATCTATCGTCATAGAATTCTCCATAGCTAATCTAAATATGTTTATTCGGTAGTCTGTAAATTTTATGTTCTACAGCCTAACTTTGTCAGAAATAAAAATTAAATTGATTTTAAATATGCTTGTCCTTTTTCCTTGTCATATACATTTTCCCATTTTGCAATAACAATTGTAGATAAAGCATTTCCCATTACATTTACACATGTACGCACCATATCTAATATACGGTCAATTCCAATTATTAAAGCCAATCCTTCTGCAGGCAAGCCCATTGACGTTAATGTAGTAATTAACACTACGATAGAGACACCTGGGACGCCAGCCATACCTTTTGATGCTACCATCAACGTAACCATCAACATAATTTGTTGTCCAATAGACATGTCGATACCATACATTTGCGCTACAAATAATGCTGCAATAGATTGATACAGTGCTGAACCATCTAAATTAAATGTGTAACCTATAGGTACTACAAATGATGTTACATCTTTAGGTGAACCAAATCTTTCCATTTTCTGCATAATAATAGGTAATACCGATTCTGAACTTGAAGTTGAAAATGCTAAAATTAATTCATTTTTCAAGATCTTCATGATTGAAAAGATATTAACACCACACATTTTCGCGACAATACCTAACACAACCACTACAAAGAAAATCATAGCCCCGATAACTACAAGCAATAATTTAAGTAATGGTAATAACGCCGCTGCCCCGAAAGTCATTATTGTCGTACATATAAAAGCAAAAACACCTAATGGTGCTAATTTAAGAATTTTATTAATCATCCAAAAAACTGCATCTAACGTGCCACTCAATACATCCTTTACAGGTTGTCCTTTTTCACCTATAACTGATAATCCAATACCAAAAAAGACTGCAAAAAAGATAATTGGTAATAAATCACCTTTGTTTAAGGCTTCGAAAAAATTTGTTGGAACAATATTTACAATCGTATCAATAAAATGATTACCATATGTAGAATGTTCAGCTGCTTTAGCTGACGATTCATAAGTTGATATGTCACCCTTTGGTAGTTTATCAGGATCTAGCCCTATACCAGGTTTGAATATATTAGCAAATACAATCCCTAATCCAATTGCTACTGTTGTGATAATTTCAAAGTACACAATTGTTTTAACTCCATAACGCCCTACCGTTTTTGATTCACCTACATTAGAAATAGATAAAGCTAAGGAACAGAAAACGACAGGTATTACGATCATTTTAATTAAATTCAAGAAGATGTCGCCAAATGGTTTAATATAATTAACGAGTTCTTCATGTCCGTAAAGTAGTAACCCAACGATTACACCTAAAACCAATGCGATAACAACCTGCATCGGTAAACTTATTTTTCTAAAAATTGCCATGATGTTTCTCCCCTTCTTCTGACAAAATAATTATAGCAAAATAAATATAAATTAGATATAAAATTTTTACGCTATAGAGTACAAATCACTAATTTATATAACTAATTACACCAAACTTATGTAGATAAGTAACATACCTTTAAATTGACCTTCTAGTATGATTTACATTGATTTAAAATTAAAGATAATCATTTAACGATAATCTTGCTTTATTGTTAAGGTCTCCCTGTTGAAACCAACTTCTCTTTTACCATTATATATATTTGAGTAACATATATAATGTAAGCGAAATCATACGCAGATAAAAAAGCCAGTAGCTACCTTGTTAAAGATAACTACTGACTCAGCGATAATGGATGATTAGAAATGATACCTATTCATTATTGTTTAGCTTATAGTGCTAATAACATTTATAATGATTAATTATTTTTTAGGCTTATAATCTTTCTCGAATTTATTATGTTTTGCATGCTTAATATTCTCTTTTGTTTCTGAATCAAAAGCTTGAACCACAATGCCTTTATAAGTAGCGATAGGTTGAACCACATAAGTTACATCTGGATCATCTTTAAATTTAACTTCTTTATAGTATAACCCTTTTTTAGCACTATAGAGTGTTTTTTCAGATTTAACTTGTTGCGTTAAATTTTGTTCTTTCAAATAGTGATCTACTAACTCTAAATTTTTATGACCTTGATAAGTTCTTAAGCCAAAGAAAAATGCAATTGCAATAATCAATGACACCACTAGAAGCCCAAAAATTTTAAAAAATGTCTTCATCTTAATTCTCCTTTAGTTCAAGCAATTTCATTTAAAATAGCTTAGCGTTAAGCGTAATGTTTTAATGTATTTTATATATTATTATCTACAATGATAATAGTATGACTTATAATAATAAATTTATAAAGAGTAAAGGTATTTTTGTAACAAAATCTTCTTATATTAACTATATATGCAACTAGCAAATACATATCAAAAGCATACAATCATTTACTTTTGAGCAAATATGTTGTCGTAAACATTACGGTTTTAGTTATAATATTTATCGAAATCTAATAATTTTAAAACACTAAATGGGCGCAACCATTCCTTGACAGCGCCTACACTTCATAATAAGGTTAACATTCAAAAGGGGTGATTAAATGAAGGAAAAAGATAGTAACCTAGAAAGACAACTTTGTTTTCTATTCTATGTTTCTTCAAAGGAAATAATTAAAAAATATACTTCATATTTAAAAGAATTTGATTTAACTTATACAGGTTATATCGTTCTACTCGCAATTGAAGTAGAAGACAAGATTAATATCAAAACACTTGGAGAACGTGTATTCTTAGATTCAGGTACACTAACACCTTTATTAAAAAAACTTGAGAAAAAAGGTTACGTAACAAGAACACGTGAACTTGATGATGAACGTAATTTACAAATTGCGTTAACTGAAAAAGGAATAAACGTAAAAGAGCCTTTATTAGGTATCTCTAAAAAAGTCTTTAGTGAATTTGATATGGACAAAGAAGAAGCTATCGACTTAAAGGAAACATTACAAAAATTTGTAAATAAACATTTTACAAAAGAAATTTAATATATACTTACGAGGTAGATTAAAAGTAGGAAGTTGCATTAACGTTGACGTTCTATATCTTTTAGTTGCCTCTTTTTTATATTTAACTTTATCTATCAGCGCTCAATTTCTTTAATCAATGCCTTCTAGTCACCTACCACAATATCAACATAATAAAATTTTCAAACGTATAAGCCTTTGACTTTGACTTTCTTTGACTATAGTTTTATAATGTAATCATAAAGTTAAAGGAGAGGTGTTTTAGAGATGATTCAATATAGACAAACACGTCATTTACCAACTGATTTATTTGATAATATGCTACTTGGAAATTCAAATTTCAAAGTAAATGTTTATCAACAAAGTAATAACTATACAATTACCGCAGAACTCCCTGGTTTTAATAAAGAAGATATTAACATTGAATACGACAACAACATTTTAACAATATCAGCAGAGCGTTCTGACAATGAAGCGACTGAAAATGAACAACAGTACTTGATTCGTGAAAGAAATACTAAAAAACAAAGTAGACAATTTATTTTTAAACACATCGATACTACAAATATTAATGCCACAATGGAAGATGGTATGCTAATCGTTAACTTACCAATGAAACAAAGTAAAACACAAATTAACATTGATTAATAAAATACTTTATACAAATTAAGGAGTGATTGCTCATGGCTTTTGAAAAGAAACCATTTAACAATTCAATTTTTGATGTAAACCCTAGCGACTTATTTAAAGATTTCGGCAAGCAAATATTCGATCAATTCCCAAATCAAACACAAATCAAATCTGATGTTACGGAACTTGAAGATTATTACCTAATTGAAGCAGAATTACCAGGTATTAAAAAGGAAAATATCAGTTTAGCATTCGATAAAAACATTTTAACTATTGAAGCAAAACAAGCTCAATTGAATACCGAAGAGGACTCAGCTGGCAAAATCATTCATCAAGAGCGCAGTTATAGCGATTTAAAACGACAATTTAACTTTGACAATGTCAATGAACAAGGTATTACTGCAGCGCATGATAACGGTATTTTACGTGTAACACTGCCAAAATTACCTGCTGAAGAAAATAAAGCAACACGCATTGAAATTAATTAACATTTAAATAGACAGTACTTTATAAGTAGCACTATAGTGAATTTGACGATGGTGTGAAGTATAACGATATTCATTTAATATTCTTGATCTTATCCATCACTTGAACAGTGATTTAAATATATATCAGCCTATCAAATAGGCGTCCACAATGTAATTGCACTGTGGACGCCTATTTTTTATTATTTAAAAGTTAATTTATCACGTTTTACAATATGATACATAGTTATTATTGCGATCACACCAAATAATGCTAAGAATACAAATGCCAGATGGCTCGTACCAGTGATTGATGTGACATAAGCAATGACAATAGGTGGGAAGAATCCACCTAAGCCTCCCATCATGGAAACAATACCATTCGCTGCACCAGACTCTTTGGCAAAGTAAAATGGCACTAATTTAAATACTAAACCATTCCCTAATCCAGCACATAGACTAATTAACAAACACCCTATTGTAAATAGAATAATATGTGCTGAAAAACTTAAGATTAATGCTCCTATAATCATAAAAATAAAATCTATAATTAATAGGATAACTGCATTCCATTTATCACCTAATACGCCTCCCAAAGGTCGTAAAAATGTCGCCAAAGCAATAAATATACCTGATCTAATACCAGCATCAACACTTGAAATCTCAAAATTTTGAACCAGGTAATTTGGTAAAAACAAGCCAAATGCAACAAATGCTCCGAATGTAATAAAATACCAAAAGCTCATGTAATATAATTTCAAATCTTTAAATAAAATTTTAGATTGTTGTAGTAACGGAACTTTAATTTTTTGTTCATTGGCATCACCTAACAAGAACATTAATAATGCAAAAATTGCGATTATGACTAGATAACATCTCACTGTTGATTGCCAGCCAATTATTCCGGCAATAGGAGGGGCTAAAAAAGAAGAAATGGCAGTTCCGATATTCCCCATACCATAAATTCCATTTGCTAATCCTACTTTAGCTCTAGGAAAATATTTAGGTACTGAAGTTACTCCCACAGAAAATACTGCTCCACCTACACCTAAAAAGAAGCCTGCAGCCATCAACATTATAGGTGATTGTGCATTACTTAAGAAGTAAATTGGAAACAATAAAATTATAAAGCTACTAAAGAATACCCATTTGGCCCCTATGATATTTGTTAAATAGCCAAAAGGCACCCTTAAAACAGAACCTAGAATAACTGGAATAGCTAATATAATTGATAGTTGACTCCCACTTATTTGTATATCTTCTTTAATAAAAGGCATTAATGGCGCAATGATACTCCACGCCATAAATCCAGCCACTAAACTTAATGTCTGCAAGACCAATTGAAAACTACCCGTTGACTTTCGCATTCATATTCACCTTCATCCTTAACAATAATTTAAAGTCTAATTTTTAGTCAAAATGCTACACACAATTACTTGTTAGTCATGTATTGCTAATAACAAATCAACTCTTGTACTAGTGAGTAACCTAGTAGTATATCTTTAACTATAATTTTAGAATCTTTGTGAAAAAATGAACATAAGGAATTTCCCTTGAGTAAATATATAAATTCCCTATACGAAACAACCTGAGTATCACATTAATTTAATAAGCAATATAAAAAGCCACACAACAATACAATTAACTACAATCATATTGTTATATGGCTTTCATAAGATTAAAACGTATCACTATTAAAAGTCTATTAACTTTTTCTTCATTGCATATTCAACTAATTCTGGTTTGGATTTTAAATTTAACTTTTGCATAATGTGTGTTTTATGCGCCTCCACTGTCTTTACAGATACGTATAATTTTTCAGCAATATCTTTATTTCCATATCCTTTGGCAATAAGTGGTAAGATTTCCAATTCTCGTTTTGATAATATTAAAAACGGATCCGTGCTATCTTTAATATCTTTATTTGAATGATTGACGAACTCTTTTACTAGTGAAGTTGTTAATTTTGCATCAATATATGTTTCACCTTGATAAATCGTTCTCACCGCTAGTAATAACTGTTCATCTGGCGCATTTTTTAAGATATAACCTTTCGCGCCGTTTCTCAATACATGAAAGAGATATTCTTCATCATCATACATCGTTAATATGAGTATCTTAGTTTCAGGAAAACTGTCACTAATCTTACTCGTAGCTATTAAACCTGATTCTCCTGGTGGCATACTTAAATCCATGATGAGTACATCGGGTTTATGTTGCATTACTTTCTGATATGCTTCCACCCCATCTGCTGCTGTCCCCACAACTTCCATATCTTCCTGATAATTTAAAATCATAGAAAACCCAGTTCGTACTACGGCATGATCATCTGCAATTACAATTCTCAACTTAAAATCTCCTTATATACTTATAATGGAACTTCAACTGTTACACTTGTTCCCTTCCCAATATCTGTATCTATATTAACTTTCGCATTTATTAACTCCGCGCGTTCATTCATTCCATATAATCCTAAACCTGTGCCTTTAGGTTGTGCTGATTTGTCAAAACCCTTTCCTTTATCGACGACTTTAGCAACTAATCGCTCATCAGTGACCTCTATATCAACATCCACGAAATCAATTTCTGCATATTTTATAGCGTTAAACACGGCTTCTTGCACAATTCTATATATCACCGTTTCTATTTCATTATCAAAGCGTTGTGTTAATAAATTACAATGATAAATCACATGTATACCGTAATTTTCTTCGACTTGTTTAAAATATGATTTAAATGCTGCATCTAATCCTAAGTCATCTAAAGAAGATGGACGCAATTCCACTGATAAATTACGAATATCATCAATCAATTTGGTAACAAGTCCTTCTATCTTTGACGAATTGTGAATTAGGCTATCGACATCCTTTTGATATTTCATTAATCTCAATTCAATGTCCACATTCATCATTTCTTGAATGACGCTGTCGTGTAATTCTCGTGAAATACGCTTGCGTTCATTTTCTTGTGCATGTATTGTCTTTTGCATCATTTGTCTTTGATACATTTTATCGTGTCTTTCAATTTGTGGTGACACATTTTGTAATGTAAATGCTTTGACTCCTGTAGCTTCATCTATAGTTTGATACGTCGCTGTGAAAGGCTCAATAGTCCCATGTGTTGTTTTCATAAATACTTGAAAGCTAGAATTACCAATTTCCTTTGCTTCTAAAAAACAATTTACACATGATTGTAAATCATATTCATTCGTATAGCCGTCACAACGATTACAAATCGCATGTGTCATTCCTTGATAATCATTATCTTCTGCAATGATTTCCTTTGCTGCATCATTCTTTGCAATTACACTTCCAGAAGCATCAACAAAAACAATCATCTCGTTAGTGTGATTAAAGTACTGAAATAATAACTGAGTTAATGTATCTTTATTTTTTGAAATCAACGTTATCACCTAATCTTCTTCTTTAAAGATTCCAAATTTATTAATTATAGAAATTTGATTATGTTGCAATGGTAAAGGTTTATTGTCACGTTGGCCTAACAACAATACGCCATAAACATAGTGCTCATACCATAATGGAATAGCTATCATAGCTGTCAGTGATTCACTCATAATAATTGGATACTTATGCTTTTCAAATATAATGTCATCATGGTTCACGTCTTCAATAATCATACGTTTACCTGTTTTCATGACTGTACCAGCCAAACCTTTACCTTTTCTTAGTACAATTAACTTATAACGATCATTTAAATTTCCGGAGACATAGTGCCATTTTATTGGTGAAACTTGCTTTTCATTTTCGTAAAATGCTAATCCCGCAAAATCAAAATCCTCATCAATCCTTAACTTATCTAAAGCTGATTGATAATCTAAATGTTCATTTAATGTGACTAAATTCAAATTATTTCCTCCATTCACACTTTATGTTTACGGTAAACAATATAACTACGACTCGCATATGTGAAAGGAACACTCCATACATGTACCAGTCTAGTAAACGGCCAAAGTGCAAAGATCGCAAAGCCTAATAGAATATGCATTTTGAATGCAATAGGTACTTGTACCATCAAATCGGCATTAGGAGAGAATACAAATAAATTTCTAAACCAAATTGAAATAGTTTCTCTATAATCAAAAGTTGGCGTAACTGCATTAGTGACAATCGTTGCATAACAGCCCATAAATACAATAAGTAATAAGAAAATGTTAACAATTATATCTAATGCAGAGCTTAACCTTCTAACGTTCTTAATAGAAAGTCGTCGTGCCGTTAATAGCAACATACCTATCAACGTTATTATACCAAATACACTTCCAATATACACTGCACCTATATGATATAAATGATCATTGACACCTAGTGCCTCTAACCAAGATGCTGGTATCACTAAACCGACAAAGTGACCCATAATAACAGGAACAATACCTAAATGAAATAAGATACTTCCCCATTTAAGTTGTTTCTTTTCAATAAATTCACTAGATTTTGCAGTCCAAGATAATTTATCAAATCTATAACGTGCAATATGTCCAATTATAAATGTAGCCATACAGATATAAGGTAAGATAACCCACAAAAATTGATTCAACATTTACTTCACCTCATTCATCTGTTCTAGTTCAATACAAGCCTTAAGCGTTTTACGTAACGAACGTATTAAATGATAGTATGGATTTTGCGATTTCGCTAATTGCTCAGAAATTGCAAACGTACCATCTTCTATAATCATGATGACAAATTCAATATTATCAATTGCCCGATCATCTTCATTCCAATTTGCAACAGATAAGAATTCAAGCATCAATGGAAGAAAATCCGATAACTCTTGATCTACCATCTTTAAACCAAACATTTCATATAATACTTTTAGTTTCGCTAGTAATTGACCACGTTCCTTTTGAGTATCAAATTTATTATAGGTCATATACAACGGTGCTTTTTTATTAAAATCAAACGTATCTGAATATAATTGTTGTACTTCAATGATTGAATATTGTTCTATCTCTGCTTTGAAAGCTTTTAATTCCTCATATGACGGCTGTGTTTCATCTACAATTTGTTTAAACGTTTCACTTTTAAACGTTTGTTTATTTGGAAAATCTAACAACTGTGCATGGTAACCAAGTAAGGTTTGATATTGTTCAAATAGCTTAAAGTTAATCACGGAATATTCCCCCATAAAACTGTTCATTATAGATTTCTTGACCTGATTTTCCAGATTCAACGGCTACTGGAACACCACAACCATCACAATTTGAACCGAAGTACTCTCCACCATACCCTTGACTACCTTGAGCACGATACGTATCCATATATGCTTCTTTATGTGATGTCGGAATTACAAATCTATCTTCATGTTTAGCAATAGCTAGCAAACGATACATATCTTTAGTTTGGCGTTCTGTTAAACCTAGTCTCGTTAACCTTGAATGATCAAAGTCTTTATTTGTAATTTCTGAACGCATATAACTTCTCATCATTGCCATTTTTTGCAAGGCAAGTTTAACAGGTTCAGTGTCGCCAGCAGTAAATAGGCTAGCTAAATATTGAATAGGTAAACGCATTTCTTCAATTGCAGGGAATATCATATCTGGATTTCTATTACCCGCTTGTGCCTGTTTACCTTCAAAGTAACTCATTATCGGACTCAGTGGTGGGCAATACCATACCATTGGCATTGTTCGATATTCAGGATGCAATGGAAATGCTAATTTATATTCAATTGCTAATTTGTAGACAGGTGAATTTTGTGCTGCTTCGATCCATTCCATTGAAAGACCATCTTTTTGGGCTTGTTCAATTACCGCTTCGTCAAATGGATTTAAGAATAAATCCAATTGCTTTTCATATAGCTCCTGTTCATTCTCTGCACTAGCGGCCTCTTCAACTCTATCGGCATCATACAGTAGTACGCCTAAATAACGCATACGTCCTGTACATGTTTCTGAACATACAGTTGGTAAACCTGCCTCTATTCTTGGAAAACAGAATGTACATTTTTCAGCTTTATTTGTTTTCCAGTTGAAGTAAACCTTCTTATATGGACAACCTGTCATACAGTATCTCCAACCTCTACATTCCTCTTGGTCTACTAGCACAATGCCATCTTCATCTCGTTTATACATTGCGCCAGAAGGACAAGATGCCACACAACTTGGATTCAAGCAATGTTCACAAAGTCTAGGTAAATACATCATAAATGTTTCATCAAATTTAAACTTAATATCTTCTTCAATACGTTGAATATTGGGATCTTCTGGTCCTGTAACATGCCCACCAGCTAAATCATCTTCCCAGTTTGGCCCCCATTCTAAATCTAATTTATTGCCTGATAATAGTGAGTGTGCCTTAGCTACAGGTGAATGATTTCCTGCTTTTGCATTAGTAAGATGTTCATAATTGTATGTCCACGGCTCATAATAATCTTTAATAACTGGCATATCTGGATTATAAAATATTTTCCCTAATGCAATTTTTGACCATCTACTACCTGATTTTAATTCTAATTTTCCTTTTTTATTTAGGTACCATCCACCTTTGTATTGTTCCTGATCTTCCCAGCGTTTCGGATAGCCAATACCTGGTTTTGTTTCAACGTTGTTAAACCACATATATTCTGCACCAGGTCGATTGGTCCATGTACTTTTACAAGTAACGCTACACGTGTGACAACCAATACATTTATCTAAATTTAATACCATTGCAATTTGTGCTTTAATCTTCAAGCCAATCAACCTCCTTAAGTTTTCTTACTGCTACGTACACATCTCTTTGGTTTCCAATTGGTCCATAGTAGTTAAAATGATAACTAATTTGAGCATAACCACCCACGAGTTGAGTTGGTTTAAGGTGAATACGTGTTGGCGCATTATGTGATCCACCTCTAGTGTCAGTAATATGTGAAGCGGGTGTTTCGATATGCTTATCTTGTGCATGATACATAAACATAGTACCTTTAGGCATTCTGTGAGAGACGACAGCTCTAGCAGTTACTACACCGTTTCTGTTATATACTTCTAGCCACTCATTATCGGCAATATGATGTGCCGCAGCATCTTCATTTGAAATCCAAACAGTAGGCCCACCTCTAAAGAGCGTCAGCATGTGTTGATTATCTTGATAAGTCGAATGAATATTCCATTTCCCATGTGGCGTTAAATAACGTAAGACTAACGTTTCTTTATCTGCAACTATTTGTTTATCATCATTACCAAATACTAAAGGTGGCAATGTTGGTTTATACACAGGTAAGCTTTCACCGAATTGTTGGAATATTTCATGATCAATATAATAACTTTGTCTACCTGTTAATGTTCTAAATGGTACAAGACGCTCAATATTTGTAGTAAATGGTGAATAACGTTGACCATTTTTATTTGAACCAGGAAATACTGCTGTTGGTATTACTTCTCTTGGTTGTGCTGTAATATTTAAGAATGAAATCTTTTCAGATGCTCTGTCACTTGAGATATCTTTTAAAGTCATACCAGTTTGTTGCTCTAAATCTTCATAAGATTTTTGTGATAATTTCCCATTTGTTGCCGAAGAAAGGTTGAGAACAACATCTGCTGCTCTTCTGGCAGTATCGATACGTGGGCGCTGGTGTTTCACAGATTCATGATCTGCTTCTTCCCAAGTTCCAACCAATCCTTTTAATTCATCATATTGTTCTTTTACAAAATAACTAACACCATGTGCACCGATTTTAGTGCTTTCTAACAATGGTCCAACCGTTACATATTTATCAAATATTTTTGTATAATCACGATCAACAACTTTAAACGCAGGCATTGTCTTTCCAGGTATTGCTTCTATTTCTCCTTTAGTCCAATCCTTAACAATACCGTTGACGTTCGCGATTTCTTGTTCTGAATCATGTGCAAGTGGTGCTGTTACAACATCTTTATAATTTCCTGGCATATATTTTTCAGCTGTTTCGGATACAGTTTTACTTAATAACTTAAAGATATCCCAATCTGAACGCGACTCCCATAACGGATCAATAGCTGGGTTAAATGGATGAACAAATGGATGCATGTCTGTTGATGAGATATCATGTTTTTCATACCAAGTTGCCGCTGGTAAAATAATGTCAGAATATAAAGGCGTTGATGTCATACGGAAATCTAAAGATACAAGTAAGTCTAACTTTCCTTCAGTATCATCTCTCCATTTAATTTCTTCTGGTTTATCATTTTCATTTGGATTTGCTAATAATCCTGATTTTGTTCCTAATAAGTGTTTCATAAAATATTCTTGGCCCTTTGCAGAACTTGAAATTAAATTAGAGCGCCATAAGAATAATGTTTTAGGATGGTTCTGTTTAGCATCTGGATCTTCTATTGCAAATTTAGTTTTACGTGCTTTTACAGATTCAACAGCACGCTGTATGACTTGTTCGTTATTGAACTCTCCTGCTTCTTTCGCATCTTCACCAAAAGATAAACTATTTTTATCGAATTGAGGATAGGATGGTAACCATCCAGCTCTCGCTGCTAATACATTATAATCTGCTGGGTGCTTATGTTTAATGTGATCTGCTAATGGTGATTTCAAACTATCTACAGTTGATAATTCATATTTCCATTGGTCTGTAGCAAAATAGAACCAACTTGTTCCATTTTGTAATCGTGGAGGTGCTTGCCAATCTTTTGCAAAGGCAATTGTATTCCACCCTTCAATTGGTCTACATTTTTCTTGTCCTACATAGTGAGCCCAACCCCCACCATTTACACCTTGGCAACCACAAAGCAAGATTAAATTAATAATTGAACGATAAATCGTATCTGAATTAAACCAATGATTAATCCCTGCACCCATTATTATCATGGATTTACCTTTAGTATCGATGGCATTTTGTGCAAACTCACGGGCAACTTGTATAACTAAATCCTGTTTCACACCTGTAATTTGTTCTTGCCATGCTGGTGTGTAGTATGATGTTTTATCTTCATAACCATTGGCTTCTAACGCATGGTCAAAGCGTTTCACACCATATTGACTCGCCATTAGATCAAACACTGTAGTAATATATTTTTCTTCACCATTTTCCAAAGTAATCTTTTTGACGGGAATTGTTCTTTCAAAAATACCGTTTCCATTATTATCGAAATAAGGAAATTGAATATCAACGTGTTCATGGTCTAACTCAGCAAATGATAACAATGGATTAATCGGTTGTCCTTGTTCATCTTCAAGCTTTAAGTTCCATGCCTTACCTTGTTCCCATCTTTGTCCAATAGTTCCATTTGGTACAGTTAAACGCTCACTATTACCATCAAAAATAACAGGTTTCCAATCACCATTCGTTGTTTTAGATGTAATATCATTTTCCCGTAAAAAACGTCCTGCTTTATAACCTTTATCATCTTTATCTAACATGATGACAAATGGCATATCTGTATATTGTTTTGAATAATTGATAAAGCGCTCATTAGGATTATCAATATAAAACTCTTGTAAAATAACATGTGTCATCGCTTGTGCTACTGCTGCATCCGTTCCAGGGTTTGGAGATAACCAATTATCCGCAAATTTAACATTCTCAGCATAGTCTGGTGCTACTGATACAACCTTTGTTCCTTTGTAACGAACCTCAGTCATAAAATGAGCGTCTGGAGTTCTAGTTAATGGCACATTTGATCCCCACATGATAATATATGACGCATTGTACCAATCACTTGATTCTGGTACATCTGTTTGCTCACCCCAAATTTGTGGTGATGCTGGTGGTAAATCTGCATACCAATCATAAAAACTTAGCATCTCTCCCCCAAGTAAACTAATGAATCGTGCTCCAGATGCGTAACTTAACATCGACATCGCAGGTATTGGTGTAAAGCCAGCAATTCTATCAGGTCCATATTTTTTAATCGTATATATGATTTGTGCCGAAATCAGTTGTGATACATCTTTCCAGTTTGTTCTAACTAAGCCACCTTTACCTCGTGCTTGTTTATAAATTTTGGCTTTTTCTTCATCTTCAACGATAGACGCCCACGCTGCAACAGTATTATCATGATATTCCTTTAATGCTGCAGTCCATAACTCCCAAAGCTTTCCTCTTATATATGGATATCGAACACGTAACGGACTATATTCATACCATGAAAATGATGCACCTCTCGGACACCCTCTTGGCTCAAATTCAGGCATGTCAGGACCACAACTAGGATAATCGATTTGTTGATTTTCCCAAGTAATAACCCCATTTTTAACAAAAACTTTCCACGAACAAGAACCAGTACAATTCACACCATGTGTGGTCCTCACAACTTTATCATGACTCCATCGTTCTCTATACATTTTCTCCCATTCACGACTTTTGCTCTCTAAGATTGACCAATTACCATTAAATTTTTCTGTTGGTTTAAAAAATTTAAGCCCAAACTTTTTCATTTTATACACCCTCTCACAAGTTCGTTCCTTTTAACTGAAATCACTTCGCTTATTAATATATTTCATAAACATTGTACATTTTTTCACAATATACAAAAATTAGGGATTTTCCTAAATGCATAGGAAAATCCCCTTATTATTTTATGACCATGTTAAATGGTTACAATTTAAGTCATTCTATTCTTCATAATTTTATTTTTTTCCATCTATTATTGTAAGGTTTAAAAGAAAAGAAAATGCAAGATATTTAATTGAATGATGTCCACTAATATTCACGAAGTAAACCGCAATCGTTGTTTTATTAAGCATTAGTAACTATTTTGGTCAATCGTCTTAGATTTATACATAGTTATGTTTTTATGTGTATTTATTGTTAATTTACTGTTATTTTCGAATCAAAAGATTGTTTTAAATACGTTTCTATTAACGCCCTTTGTGATGGATGTAGTTGTTCTATATCATTAGGAAGTATCATACACCAGTCACCTTGCGCGTATAATTCAAAAGCCTTGTCAATCGCATGAGTACGTGTCCCTTGCACTAAATATTTTGTTCTATATTTGACCGTTAATCCTTCACTCATATTCAATTTACCAATAACATGTCCTATGATGATAAGCCCTGGTTTACTATTATTGGTGACATCCTTTAATTTATCTACAATATTTAATACTGTCCCTGTAACATATTGTTCCATTGGCCCTGTCACATCAAAGCATACAACAACGGGAAAATTAGTGTGTGTCTTGTTATAGATTTCTTTCATTATGCTATCAATATTTCTAATTCCCATATAAATCGCTAAGGTACCATAATTTAATAATCCATTGATATCGAAAGGTTTATCGGAATTATCTTTAAAATGCCCTGTAGTAAATGTCACACTCGTAGCTATATCACGTATTGTGAACCCTAAACCAAGATGTGCCATAGCTACAGTTGATGAAGTGATACCAGGTATAATGTCATAATCTATGTGCATCTTATTTAATATTTCTACTTCTTCGTATACTCTACCAAACACAGCCGGGTCTCCACCTTTAAGCCTCACAACTAGGTCATATTTCGATGCAGTTTCGATCAACAAGTCATTAATTTCATCTTGTTTAACATGTTTACTATAAGGTAATTTCCCAACATCGATAATGGGAATTTCCGGTCTTGCCAACTGTAGGATAAATGGATTTACCAAGCGATCATATAAGATTACATCAGCCCTTTTTATTAACTGTTCTGCTTGTCTTGTAAGTAATGTAGGATCTCCAGGTCCTGCACCTATAAGATAAACTTTACCGTAATTGATTACAGGCATACATAGACATCCTCGTCGATGATTTCTACTTTATAAGATTCTACACATCCGGTATCAGGTTCTTGAACTATTCCTGTCGTCAAATCTACCTTTTGATCATGAAGTGGACAGTATACAAATTCACCACTTACTATACCTTCACTCAATGGTCCATTTTTGTGTGGACATATATTATTGACCGCATAAACATTTCCACCCTCAGTTAAAAACAGACCAATTTCTTTATTCTCAACCAGTATTTTCTTACCGATCAATGGCTGTAACTCTTTCAAATGCGCTACTTTAATTTTTCTTTGTGCCATCTATTTATACCTCCTCAACTGCGAAGCGTGCTCTTTCTTTTTTCTGACTTGAAATTTGTCGCCAAGGTTCCGCTTGTACCACTTCTTTTGCTTCCATAATTCTCTGGAATAACTGTGTTTGTTGTGCTTCATTTAAAATGACATCTTTTACACGATCAAAACCAAGACGATTTAACCACGGTGCTGTACGCTCTGCATAAATACCTGTTTCTCTATAGTATTGCATCAATGCACCGCACAACTTTACGACTTCATCTTCGGTTTCAACTGTCGTTAGATACTGCCCTACCGTTACTTCAGTACCGCCATTACCACCTATATAGATTTGGAATCCATTTTCAACACCAATTACGCCAAAGTCTTTAACACCTGATTCGACACAACTTCTTGGGCAACCTGAAACGCCCATTTTAAATTTATGTGGTGTGTCTATATATTCAAATGTGCTTTCTAAACGAATCGCTAACTTAGTTGTATCTTGTGTACCAAATCGACAAAAAGATTTACCTACACAACTCTTAACTGAACGCGTCTTTTTACCATAAGCTGAAGCCGAACGCATACCTAATTCATCCCAAATTTGTGGCAATTGTTCCTTCTTAACACCATATAAACCTATACGCTGAGAACCTGTAACCTTTACTAAAGGAATCTGATATTTTTTAGCAACCGTACCTAATTGAATGAGTTGATCGGCATCTGTCACCCCACCACGCATTTGAGGTATCACTGAAAATGTACCATCATTTTGAATATTCGCATGATATCTTTCATTAGCAAATCTAGATGCCGTTTCATCTTCATGATCATGTGGATAGACCATATTTAAATAGTAATTAATTGCCGGTCTACATTTAGGACAACCACCTTTATCTTTAAATTGTAAAACATGTCGGACTTCTTTCGATGTTTTTAAACCTTTAGCTCTAATTTGAGTGACAATTTGGTCACGTGTTAAATCTGTACATGCACAAATACCAGCTGGTTTGGCAGCAACAAAATCATCACCTAACGTATGTTGCAGCAATTCGTTTATCTGTGACTTACATTTACCACATGAATTACCTGCTTTAGTTAGCTTTGTTACTTCATCAACGCTTGTTAATCCTTCTTCCTTTATGGCTGTCACTATTTTCCCTTTTGACACGCCATTACATCCACAAATTGTACTGTCATCACTCAATGCTGCAACATTATTACTTTCAGTTTCAGTGCCTTTATGTAACATTGAAACTAAAGTATAGTCGTCGAGAGATTGATCTTGTTTCATCATATTAAAGAATCTTGGTCCATCGGCAACATCACCATAAAGTACTGCACCAACAAGCTTGCCTTCTCTTAAAAATACTTTTTTATAATACATATTGACACTATCAAACATCTCAATACCTTTAGTTATGTCATCCTCTTTAATATAGCCCGCACTGTATAAGTCACAGCCAGATACCTTTAAAGAAGTGAATGTTGTAGAGCCGTGATAACCTGTAGTTTCTCTATCAGTTAAATAATCTGCAAGCACCTGTCCTTGTTCATATAATGGGGCCACCAAACCATAGACTAGCCCATTATGTTCGGCACATTCACCAATTGCATAAATTGAATCATCACTCGTCTGTAAATAATCATTTACAACAATACCTCTATTGACTTCCAATCCACATTGACGGGCAACTTCATTATATGGTCTTATCCCTACTGCCATAACCACAAGATCTGCTAATAACTTTGTTCCATCAGCTAATCTAATTCCAGTTACATCTGTGTCACCTATGATTTCTTCTGTACTTGCATTTAATTTAAACTTCATACCCTGTGCAATTAAATCAGTTTGTAATAACATGCCTGCTTTTTTATCTAGTTGCATTTCCATCAACCAATCTGCGAGATGTATAACAGTAACTTCCATACCTTGGTCTAATAAACCTCTCGCACATTCTAAGCCCAATAATCCGCCACCTATGACAATCGCATGTTTCTTGGTTTTAGCAATTTCAATCATTTTTTCAGTATCTTCTAAAGTACGCCAACCAATTACACTAGGAAAGGTTGAGCCTGGTATAGGTAATGTAAATGCTTTAGAACCTGTTGCAAATATACAAATATCATATTCAAAAGTCAGACCACTTTGTGTCATCACTTGCTTTTGTAATTTATCCACTTCAGTAACCGGATCATCAATAACAAGATGTATGTCATGTGATTCATACCAGTCAAAGTCATTCATAATAATATCAGTTTGAGTCATCTTCTTTTGTAAAATATTAGATAACATTATACGGTTATAATTGGGATATGGCTCTTTGCCTATTATCGTAATTTCAAATTTTTGATCATCTCGTTCCAGTATCTCCTCAATTGTTCTGATACCCGCCATACCATTTCCTATCATTACTAATCTTTCTTTAGTCATTTATATCCTCCTTATCACTACAATTTAGATATTCCTTTATCTCTGTCGTTAACGTCTTTACCTTGTGATAATCCGTACCTTCAGAACTAATCTGTACTGTCACATTACTGACAGTAAACTGTGAAACATTATAAAAGTCAGATTTTTCTTTATCGCTGACATTGTTTACCCATTGATCAATATGAGCATCTTTAGCAACTTGATTATTCACTTGTTTATCATCTGTAGCAGCAATTATTAAATTCGCATTTTTAATATCATTCGCGTCATAACATTTAGTAATTAACTTTAAGTTAGCATGTGTTATTGCAAAAAATTCCGGTAAAAATGTTTTGCTGATAATTGTAATAGCGTGTATGTCCTCCTTAAGTAATTGTTGTACTTTTCGATAGGCGACCCGTCCACCACCGATAATCACAACATGTTTCCCTGTTAAATTAACTTGCATAGCATACATTTGCTAACACCTCTAATTCGTTTATTCTATCTTTAATTACTTTTGCTAAATCAGGCACGAAGTTAATTGCTGAAGCAAATGTCACGTATTCAGCAAATGCTTGTTGCCTAATATTTTGTTTAGTCCTTTGAACTAAATAGCCATCTCTAAGAAATAATGGCACAATTAATGTTTGTGGATATTGCTTGAGTATTTTTTCTAAATGCTCTACATAATTACTTGCACCATAAAGCAATACAGTTTGAATAGGTATGCCAAACACATCACACGACTGAGCTAAATGTTGCACTGCTTGTTGTGGTTCAGTGTATGCAGAACTACCATGTGCTAACAATACGATTGTTTGAACTTTGTCATTCTTTATTAACGTGTTAGCAATTTTATTTTTCACTATATTTGAGATAGTTTGATGTGTACCTAAAGGTTCAGCGATGATGTAATTCATTGGTGGATAATTCCTTTTTATATCTTTCAAAATATTAGGTATATCTTCAAAGTAATGTTTAGCAGGAAATAATAATATAGGAATAATATTAAAATGCTTTATCCCTTTACTTATCAGTAATTCAACCACTTGCTTTAATGTTTGTGTATCGCCTTCTAGAAAGGCCAAGTGATACGTTAATTGAGCATCGTTAAATAATTGCTCAAAATTTTCTCTTACACTTTCATTAACACCTGGACGATTCATACCATGTAACACAAGTATATTTACCACCACATCTAACCCTCCTCTATACACTTGCATTGTAATATAATTTCGTCTGTATTTGTGATTATTTTCACATTTATACGCAAAAATAGGGAATCCCCTTAGCTTAGTAATAAAGGGATTCCCTGTAATATGAATGATTAGAATGGTGGCTGACCTAATACTTCTTCATCAAACTTTTCTGGTATCAATACTTTTCTCATAATAACACCTAAGTCACCATCTTTATTCTCATGTTCTGCGTATACTTCATATCCACGTTTCTTGTATATATCCAACAACCATGGATGCTTTCTTGCTGATGTTCCTAGTGTTACAGCTGGTGCTTTTAATGTGTCTCTTAAGTATGTTTCTTCAACATATTTCAATAATTTACTACCTAAACCACGACCATCATAACTCGGCTTTGTCGCAAACCACCAGACAAATGGATATACAGAAATGCGTCGTTTTCCTTCCCATGGATAACGTACCGTAATGGTAGATATAATTTCTTTATCATTTTCAAGGACAAATGTCGTACTTGTTTTGATATTTTGTTCTACTAAATCGACGTCTGCATTGACAGACGGCCAATCAATGCCTAGCTCTCTAAGAGGTGTAAATGCTTCATACATAAGTCTTTGTATTTCCTCAGCATCGCCTTGATTTGCCACACGAATATTATATTCAGACATGTTGTCACTTCCTTATGCTAATATATTTATCGATACAAGTTATCATATACAATACACATAACTTCTATTGAATCATATGAATACAATATTGTTTATACTACTAGTAGTCAATTGAAAAGTTTTAAATTGCATTAACAAATTTAATGATTCTGTATCACTATGCAATGGCTATGATACACCAATATATAATTAGCTTCTCGCTCATCATCCTATAACTTCTTTCATTGCGTCTGAGCAGTAAATGACGTAAAATCAACATGTATCAATTTAAAGCACAAGTTCGGTGCAAAGGAGGCACAATATGAACACACAATTTTCTGTTGCCATTCATATACTTACACTATTAGCTACTGAACAAGAACCCGTTTCAAGTCAATATATAGCATCGAGTATTAATAGTAACGCTACACTCGTTAGAAAAATCTGTCGTTTCTTAAAGGAAGGTAATCTAATTGATAGTAGTCAAGGCGTTTCAGGTTACAGTTTGAAACAACCTGCAACTTCGATATTTTTGGGTCAAGTATTTCAAATTATTTTTGATGAAGAAACTCACTTTGCAAAAATTCATGGCAATACAAATCCAGATTGCTTTGTTGGAAAGAATATTAGCAGTGCCTTAGATTCTATCTATAGTGAGGTAGATCAAACTATACTAAATCAATTAAATCATTATTCTATCCAAGACGTAATTAACCGTTTCAATTAAAAAATTCTATATGAACAAAGCTAGACTATAGCACCTCATTACACAATAATGCGATGTTATAGTCTAGCCTTTATTTTTGTGAAGGAATATAAAAATGTGCATTCTCATAATGATATATCAATTGTGAACAATCAAAAGGCACGCCAGTCGTAGTATAAAATACTTGTTCATATCTTAAGCATGGCTCACCCGTTGATAAATTTAATAGCGGTGCTTCCTCACTATTTAATTTATCGACAGTAAAGTAAATATCAGAAAATCCAATTTTAACCTTTATGCGTTGTTCTAAATATCTAAAAATAGACCCTTCTGCAATTGAAGTATCTAAATACAGCACAATATCTTTGTTGAAATAAGATTGTTCATAGCACAATACCTTACCATCAATATGCACAATACGTTCTAAGACATAAACTTCTGTATCTTTATCAAGCTTTAATTTTTGGCGAACTTCTTCTGGAGCGATGACTTCTTCTACTCTAATCACATCATTTGTAACTGAGTGACCCACAATTTCATCACTAAATCCACTTGATGAAAATAAATTTAAATAACCATCTCTTTTTGGATTACGAACATAAATACCACTGCCACGCGCTTGGTAGATTCTCCCTTTCTTTTCTAAAGCTTCTAAAGCTTTAATAATCGTACTCTTACTTACTTCATATTGAGCTTTCAAAGTTTCTACACTAGGTAGTTTATCTCCAGCTTGATAGTTACCTTCAGCAATATATGCATTGATTTGTAATGCTATTTGTTCATATTTGAGCATTCGTCTACCCCTCTTACATTAAAATTCAAACCATTATAACATGAACCTCATTTTAACACACCGAGCATATTTTTGTTAGGGTCTTTACAAATTATACCGGTATAATTATAATGAAATAAATCGCTTACATGTGATGTGATTAATTTTAATAATAAAAGGAGCTGTATCGAATGGCAGATAAAAACCAAGTGTTAGCGCAACAAATACTAGATGCTGTCGGCGGTGAAGACAATCTTGTTAACAGTACACACTGTGCAACCCGATTACGTTTAGTGTTAAAGCGCTCTATACCAGATGCTCATAAGAAAGTTGCCGCCATAGATGGCGTCGTTACCGTCGTAGAAAATAATGGTCAATTCCAAGTGGTCATTGGAAATAATGTCGGTGAAGTTTATAAATCATTTGAAGCATTAACGGGAGATAATGCAAATGCCGATTTACAACCTGAATCGGAAAATAAAGGCACTATTGTAAACAGAATTGTGGCAACTATGTCTGCAGTATTTGCACCTTTTATTTATATTTTAGCTGCCGCTGGTATATTACAAGGTCTGCTCATCGTGATCAATCTTATAGCACCAGCATTTAAACACACAGGAACTTATGAGGTGTTTAACTTTATTTCCTGGGCACCCTTTACATTCTTACCAATCTTTATCGCTATCACCGCTTCAAGACATTTCAACGTAAATATGTATATTGCAGTAGCTTGTGCTGCAGCACTTGTCAGTCCTGATTTAACAGGCATCGTAAGTAAAATACAACACGGAGAAAGCGTAAATCTATTTGGTATTCCATTGACCGAAACAAGTTATACGTCATCGGTGTTACCACCATTACTATTAGTGTGGATCCTTTCTTATGTTGAAAAATACTTAAATAAATGGATACATGATGTTGTTAAACCATTATTCACTCCATTTTTCAGCATTATCATTATGGTGCCATTGACACTATTAGTTATAGGTCCTATTTCAACTTTAGTTGCACATGGTATCGCTAGCGGCTTTAATTATCTCGTTGCCGTTGCACCTTGGTTAGCCGGCGCACTCATCGGTGGTTTCTGGCAAGTATTTGTAATTTTCGGTGTACATTGGGGTATTACACCAGTTATCTTGGCTAATTTCGAACAACATAAGAGTGACGCATTCCAGGCCTTTCAAACTATCGCAGTAATCTCACAATTCGGTGCAGTAATTGGTGTCTTTCTCAAAGCAAAAAGCACTGAAATCAAACGTGTATCATCATCCGCAGGTATCACAGCAATCTTTGGTATCACAGAACCTGCAATGTATGGTATAAACATTCGCTTTAAAAAACCATTCCTTATTGCTTGTATTAGTGGTGCCATTGGTGCATTTGTTGCTAGTTTCTTTAATCCTAAGTACTATGCCTATGCAGGTTTACCAGGTCCAATCACAGTAGTCAATGGTTATAGCAGTGATAATCCAACTTCTATTTGGGGGATATTAATTGGGAGTGCCATTGCCATTATTTTACCTATTATATTAATCCAAATATTTGGTTATGGAGAGGATACTACAGAAGAAGTCGCCGATACAGCTGAAGATAATAATCCAAATGCGATTATTGTTGATGATAATTTAGAAACAACTGTATTTAGCCCAATTAAAGGTACTGTGTTGCCATTATCTGAAGTTAATGATCCTATTTTTGCACAAGAAATGATGGGTAAAGGATTAGCAATTCAGCCAAGTGCTAACGCAGTTGTCTCACCTATCGAAGGTGTCGTCAGTATGATAGCACCTAGCAAACATGCAATTGGCATAACCTCTACGACTGGTGTAGAAATATTGATTCATGTTGGATTGGATACCGTTCAATTAAACGGTGAAGGCTTTGAATTACTTGTACAAGAACATGAAAAAATCGACCGTAATCAACCTTTATTAAATTTCAACAAGGAACAGCTCGAACAACAAGGGTATGACACAGTCATTCCAATTATTATCACTAACTCTGGTGAGTTCGAGGAAGTTATAGTTAACGCCGAAGCATCTGTAACACACGAAGACGAATTAATGACTGTCATTAGTAAATAATATTAAAGGAGCTTGATTCATATGACTAAATTATCTAAAGACTTTTTATGGGGTGGCGCACTTGCTGCCAATCAATTTGAAGGTGGTTATGACCAAGGAGGTAAAGGCCTCAGTGTTATCGATGTCATGACAGCTGGTGAACATGGTAAAGCTCGAAAGATTACACAAGATGTCGATCCTAATGAATATTATCCGAATCATATTGGAATTGATTTTTATCACCGATATAAAGAAGACATTGCATTATTCAATGAAATGGGACTTAAATGTTTAAGAACATCTATTGCGTGGTCTCGTATATTCCCCAATGGAGATGAAAGTGAACCAAATGAAGAGGGATTACAATTTTATGATAATGTCTTTGATGAATTATTAAAATATGGCATCGAACCAGTTATTACGCTCTCTCACTTTGAAATGCCTTTACATCTTGCTAGAGAATATGGTGGATTTAGAAATCGTAAAGTTGCAGACTTTTTTGCCCACTTTGCAGAAGTCGTATTCGAACGCTATAAGAATAAAGTTAAATATTGGATGACCTTTAACGAAATCAATAATCAAATGGATACTGATAATCCTATATTCTTATGGACGAATTCGGGTGTGCAAGTTGGTGAAGATGAAAATCCTGAAGAAATACTATATCAAGTTGCACATAACGAATTAATCGCTAGTGCTAAAGCAGTCAAAATTGGCAAAGCCATTAACCCAGATTTCGAAATCGGACTTATGATTTCACATGTAGCGATTTATCCTTATTCTTGCAATCCTGAAGATATGATGGAATCAGTAAAAGCGAGCCGTTTACGTTATTTCTTCCCTGATGTTCAAGTTCGAGGTTATTATCCTAGCTACGCAAATAAGATGTTCCAACAAAAAGGATATGATATTGGTTGGCAAGATGGAGACGACGAAATCTTAAAAGCAGGTACAGTTGACTATATTGGCTTTAGTTATTATATGACAACTGTAGTTAAGCACGATGCCGAAACATATACTGGAGAAAATGTTACCAATGGCGGATTAGCAAATTCTGTTGATAATCCGTATATTACACAAAGCGACTGGGGTTGGGCTATCGATCCAACAGGATTAAGATATACCTTAAATGTCTTATATGATCGATATCAAATACCATTATTTATTGTAGAAAATGGCTTCGGTGCGATTGATGAATTTGATGAACAAGGCGAAATACATGATAGTTATCGTATTGATTATTTAAAAGCACATATTGATGCAGCTATAAAAGCAGTTGATGAAGATGGCGTTGACTTAATGGGTTATACGCCTTGGGGTATTATTGATATTATTTCCTTTACCACAGGAGAAATGAAAAAACGTTATGGTTTAATATATGTGGACAGAGACAACGCAGGTAATGGTTCATTAGAACGTAAAAAGAAAGATTCATTCGATTGGTATAAAAAAGTAATAGAAACGAATGGCGAAGATTTAGAAAGCTAATTAAATTCTTAAAATTTAAAACAACCAATTCAGTTAGATAATAATTGAATTGGTTGTTTTATTATTATATTAATATATAACTATCCAGCCTAGAATCACTGCTTGGATATTATGCATTGGCTTTAAATTTGCTTAAAACCTTTAAACCATATGCAAAAATACCATAACCTGCTAAAGTTCGTGTAAACCATTTGAATCCATGATTACTCATACATTTCTCATTTAATAGCAATGTTGGTATTAAAGTACTGAATGAATAAAGAAATAAAACTTTTACATAACGTTTATTCAAAGCACTCACCTCTTTTCACTAATATTATATCGAGAATAATTAAAAAAGAGGCAGTGTATTTTTAACATATTTTTGACATTTATAAGGTCTTAACTAACTTCTCTAAATTGTCAAAGGTACTATTCATACCCGCTTCAACTCCCATGTCGAGCAACTGTTGTGCCGATTGGGCATCTGGCAATACTGATACAGACTCAATTTCAGTTTCATCCTTATTAAGCTGATTAAATGTAATTATATTATGCATCCCCGCCATATTGTCCGCTCTATTTCCTTCACTGTCTGCAAAATAGTCATAATAATCAATTGTTGTTGGTGCTTTTACTTGCTTATATTCTGTGACCGTATAACTTGTACCTTCAGGTGTATGAATCGCAAAAAATGCGTCTCCACCATCTTGTACATTAAATTTAAATATTTCAGTAGATGCACCTTCAGGATGAAACCAAGCTTTAAATAATTGTTCATCTGTATATGCATTAAACAATTTTTCTGCTGATGTATTAAAAGTTCGTGTAAAAATAATTTTATTATTGTCTATTTTGATACTCATCTTAAGATTCTCCTTCATCCATAATGACATATGATGTCACTGTTTTAATCTTGGCATCTTTCTTATGACTTTCAAATTCAAAGAAATCTGCGAACCATAATTTCGAACCATCGCTTTGCAATTGTTCACCATGCATTGAACCTACCTTACCATGTGAAATATTATCGTTTATAACTATTTGTTTAATATCTACTTGATGTTCACTCAGTTCATCATAAAAGGCATCTAGACCTTTCAATTCAAATGCACCAGGAACCTTCCAAATAAAGTCCTCACTTAATACTGCTATCAGTTGTTCTTTATTTACTAATGCAGAAGCAATTAAAAAATACAACATAATGCGTTGCTTTGGTGCATTGTCGCATTTTAAATCACCTATGAGTTCAAAGGGTAATTCGTGTCCTAATATATTTTTAAAGTCTAGACCATGTTCAGCTAATGCCTTTTCCAAAATATCGATTGCCTTAGGTCCAACACCATGAATATCTAATAGCGTAGTCTTATCATAGCGTGCTACATCTTCTAAACTTGAAATTCCTTGAGCTTTCAGAGCATTGGTTGCAGGTTTGCCTATCTTTGGTAAGTCCACTCCCATTGTATCTCCCCTTTCTTAAATAACTTATACCCAATTCATACGCTGTAATATGTATTAGAAAGTAAATAAAGTTAAAATTTTCCTACGAGATATAAGCAATAAATTAATATCTATAAACATTTATTATTTATTTATCCAAGCATTACTCATCTTACATAGCTAGTGATGAGTAAAGTATCTTAGCTGTTATAGGTTAACTAAATAACAAAACAGACTGGAACATGATATCAATGTCCCAGCCTGTCTAATTATTAATAACGAATAATTAAATTTTTAATCTTCAAGCGCAAATTCTAAACTCACTTGGAAATGCACTTCTTTACCTAACATTAAACCACCTGTTTCTAATGGTTGATTAAATGTAATACCATATTTATCGCGGTTTACAGAACCATTAATAACGAAACCAACAGTTTCTGCACCATTCATTGGGTTTTTACTTTTACCTTCATAAGATAAATCAAATGTTTCCTCATTTGTTTCACCTTTAATTGTTAAGTTACCTGTTACTGATTGCTCAGTTGTATTTGTAATTTCAAATTTAATTTCAGGATATTTTGCCACATCGAAGAAATCTTCACCTTTTAAATGAGCGTCACGATCGGCAACTCGCGTATCGATAGAATCTGCTTTGATTGTAAATTGACCTTTAAGCGTGCTTAAGTCATTAATATCCCCTTCTGCTTGGGCATCAAAATCATTAAATCTACCTTTCACATTAGAAATCACTAAGTGTTTAATTGAAAATTCAATTGCTGAATGTGCTTGATCAAATTTAAATGTTGTCATAAATCTTACCTCCAAGTTTGTTGTATTATTAAGATACATTTATTATACCAAGTATATTTTATATATCAAATATTACGCTCACTCTGTGTTGGTATTTTTTTATTCCCGTTAATTTACATTTTACTCATTCAACTTTTCAATTATAGCTATATTCATAAACTGTCTTTAATATTAATGTGCTAGCATATCTGTTTTAATTTCTTTGCCCGTTTGATTTTTAGGATAGTAAGTTGGCCAATTATCTAATTCTTTCAATAATTTTTCACGATCATTCCCCATAAATATATGGAAATGTGCTGCCTTTTTCGGAGCTATATTATGATCACTAAATTGTACATACTTTGGTAGTTCTTGGTTGTCTTCATTTTTTAATTTAAATACATATCGGACACCACGGTTCCCTTTTTCATAATTCAATACTTCTTTTCCATCATATACATATTGACCTTCTAAAGTTTTCCCATTCTTAGTAAAAGTGATTGAATCATCTGTGATTTTAAGGTTATCTACATCTGTTTTATAACCTTTTTCATAATATGCTTTATATTCCTTTTCACTCATTGAGTCATCTTCTTTAGCTTTATGCTTCATCACTTCATCAAGTGTGCCATTTTTTAACAGTGGATAAACTGACTTCCAATCTCCACTATAGTCAGCTAACGTTCTATCTTTTATTTGACTATCTTTAAAATAACCTTCAGAAATGGCTTTCTCATGTTTTTCATCATTATCTGGAGCTGAAGTTTTAACTTGCTGATTTAAAGCCTTCTCAATTTGTTTAATATTTTTGTCCATGAGTGATTGGAAAGAGATGTCCTTATCCTTCATCTGTTCTTTTGACATAGATTCCATATTATAGAATTTTAACGGTTTGGCTGAAGTTTCTTTTCTTATCGTATCAGTCACTTTATGCGAAACATTATCTTCATATAAGATATATTTCGCTCCAGAACTTTTAATTTCTTTAACAATCTTAGTTAAATCCTTTTGTGATGGATCTTCAGCATTCATATTTTGAACACCTTTTTGGACAAAACCATAACGTTCAGCCAAATAACCGATTGATTCATGCGAAATAAATATCGTACTACCTTCTTTACCTTTTACAGTATTTTTCATTTTATTATCAATTTGCTTAAGATCTTTGTTCAATTGCTTATAATTTTTTTCATAATAAGCTTTATGTTGTGGATCTTTTTTCACTAATTCATCTTTAATTTCTTTAGCAAATGTTTGATCAAATTTAGGATCTAACCAAACATGCGGATCATAGCCTCCATGATGGTGGTGACCATGGTCATGCTCGTGTTCACTATCTTCATCTTCATGATGATGTTGATCTGTTAATAATTGCGCCTTATCTAACTTCTCTTCTAAGGACAATTTTTTATCTTTATCTTTAATCGTTTTCGCAATTTTCTTAGAAACAGGATCTAGATTATCCCCTGTGTAAATAAATAAATCTGATTTATTGGTATTGATAATATCTTTTTGTGTCGGTTCATAATCATGTAAATCCGTTCCTGGTGGATATATTGATTTAACAGATACGTGTTTGCCCCCAATTTGTTCCGCAAAGGATTGCAAAGGATAAACAGTAGTATTTATTTTAATTTTATCCTTGTTTTTATCATCGGCATTCTCATTCCCACAAGCAGTTGCCAACAATGCTAGCGTAGTGACTAAAAATAATATGTATAGTGATTTTCTCATAAAATCCTCCTTAAATAGTAATGATTACGATTTAAAATTATAGTCTTTCACTCACTAAAAAGCAATAGCTCAAAGTAAATTTTTCTTAATGATTACGATTTAATGATTGAATGTTGATTTTTAAATTACACTTTTGAGCATTATTACGTAAGCTATAAACTTAAAAGCCATTATTAGAACAATTATTTACATAATAAAAAAGTAGCAACTACTTTATAACTGTAAAGGTTGCTACTTTGATTACATACGCTATTCAATTGTTTCAATATATAGCTATCTTTATACTGTAAACTAATCTGTTAATAACTTTTCATAACTGCTAAATTTATATGGGTCTTTGAGTTTTTCACCTTTGACATAGATTGTTGGTGCCGTGTCGATATGATTTTTCTTATATTGTTGTCTATCTTTCTTTGCTGCTTCCCATGACTTACTATTTTTCTTTTTATAATCATTTTTGATTTTCACTTTAGTTTGATTATCAATATTTAATTTATCAATTTGTTTATCTACTAATTTAGTAGTAATCCAAGCCTTTTCGTTATCTGGTTGTTGCTCAAACATAAGTCTTTGAAATGTTAAGTATTCCTTTGGTGCTATGCTTTGTACTGCATGCCCTGCTCTAGATCCAATGATAGAATCTTTGCCCAAAAATGCCATATTAACAAATTGATAATCTACCTTCCCTTTATCAATATATTGTCGTTTTAATTTCGGCATAATTTTATTTTCTACCTTTTTACAATAAGGACATTTATAATCTCCATACTCAATAATACGGATTTTCCCATTTTTATCAACTTTATCATTTTCATGCACATTTTCATTATTACCACAAGCCGATAGTAATACGATAAGCATCATTAAACCCAAGCTCATCCATAATTTTTTCATAATTGTTGTTAACACCTCGATTGTTATTTCTTAACAGTTCGCTTTTTATTCGTTTAGATTCATATTCTCTTCTTCATAATCAGCGTCATCTTTATGTTTTTGGTAATAACCTTTCGAATTAAAATCTTTTACATATTTCGCTTTTCCATCTTTAAATTGATACGTATAATAATGTGCTTCCGCATCATTCTTTAATGGTTTATATGCAATCATCACATACTTGCCATTTTCAAAAACATAAATATTGGCATCTTTTTTATCAAATTTCTTATCAACATCTGCTTGATGATTTTTATGTAATTTCTTTTGGAATGCTTGTTGCTTATTAACTGCTTTATCTATTTTGTCTGCATATTTCCCACTACTACATGCAGTAGCAACGATTAGAACGGCTATTGCCATTACGAATAATTTTCTCATAATAAAACATCTCCTATTACTCTTTACCATTCATCTTTTATACATTTTAAATCCGTATATATTATCATACAATGAATATGTTATTTCTTCTATAGTAATTTACCTTTCACTTAAGCTCATGATGAACCTCAAACTTTAGTAGTAAGCACTAGGTTATAAAATGCTATTACAAATCATATTTGGTATACTAGATATATGTCAATCAACTTAATAAGAATTTTTTAAGTTGACTTTTTAAGGAGGAAAATAAACTATATGCAATTTGTGAACATTACCCCCGAGGAGTTCGAACAATTTACACAAAATAACTTTTCTCATTACACACAAACACGTGTTTATTTTGACTCTCGCGAACAAAAGCAAGGCGATGCACATTTACTTGGTGTAAAGAATGATTCAGGTGAAGTTTTAGCAGCCGGCATGTTTACCGAAGCACGTGCCTTAAAATATTTTAAGTATTTCTACAGTCAACGTGGTCCTGTGATGGATTACAATAATATTGCCTTGGTAGACTTTTACTTTAAATCTTTGACTACGTATTTAAAGAAACATAACTGCCTTTATGTCTTATTAGATCCTTATATTTTAGAAAATATACGTAGTGCAGATGGTGAAATTTTAAAGTCATTTGATAACAGAACTTTAATTCAAACATTGGATAAACTTGGTTATCAACATCAAGGCTATAGTGTTGGATATTCGCAAACAAGTCAGATTCGTTGGCATTCTGTGTTAGATTTAACAAACAAAACGCCGAACCAATTGCTGAAAGAAATGGATTATCAAACACGCCGTAATATTAAACGTACTGAAGAGATGGGTGTTAAAGTAACTACGCTACCAATCGAAGAAACTGGACGCTTTTTCAAATTATTTAAAATGGCTGAAGAAAAACACGGGTTTTCTTTCCGTGATGAGCCTTACTTTGAAGAATTACAAAAGGCCTATAAAGGTAATGCATTTTTACAACTTGCATATATCGATTTAAATGAATATATAGCTGGTTTAAATGATAAGCTGGCTAAGTTGCAAAGTGAATTAGCTGAAGTTGAAAATGCCCTACAAGAAAGTCCTAATTCAAAGAAACAAAAGACAAAACGAACACAGTTAACGCAACAGCTTAACAGCACTCAGCGTAAAATCGATGATACCAATCAAACGATTGAAACGGATGGTGCAATTCTAGATTTAGCTTCTGCTATTTATATTTATAATGATCATGAGGTTTATTATTTATCTAGTGGTTCAAATCCTAAGTATAACGCTTATATGGGCGCATATAAGTTACAGTGGGAAATGATTAAATTTGCTAAAGATCATAATATCGATAGTTATAATTTCTATGGTATTACTGGTGACTTTAGCGAAGATGCTGAGGATTATGGTGTTCAGCAATTTAAAAAAGGCTTTAATGCTCATGTACATGAGTATGTTGGTGATTTTATTAAGCCTATTAATCCACTTGCCTACAAAATTGGTACATTAATTGGTAAGCTTTAACAAAGAAGTCAAACTACAAGAGAATATTTAAATTTGCTGTCGATTGAGGTAAAGCTCATCGACAGTTTTTTTATGAAATGATCTACGATGGTCGATACATATTTGTTTAAAGCCATTTTATAGGTTCATGTTGTCCATATGACGTGAAAGTCAGCTACAGTCTTTGGCATTGTACTATTCCTACAAGAGACATCAGCCTATTTCATGTTACATTTTTTTCATTGCGCTTTCTTCTCATATAAAAAAACAAGGTCAGCAAAAACTCTGACCTTGTCATATGTATACTTTATTGTTACTAAAGTTATGCACACTATCAATTATCTTATGCGTTTTATTTTTATAGCTAATGCACCATGTTCAAGTTCCTCAGACTGCGAGTAAATTTGATAAATTGCAGCTAATTTTTGTGATAGTTGCATTTCTTCTCGTACGCCGATATCTTGATTGCTATAGTCCTTCAATAATGCTTGAAAAGATGAATAAAGCTTGGTTTGTAATACAGTTACTTTCAACTGCTCTTCAGTCACTAAATTTGTAAATAAAATTTCGTCACCGCTTTGAACTTGTTGTCTCTTTTCATCATTGAGTCTTATTTCAATTGTCTTAATCCCATTTTTAATTGCTTGAAATGGTTCATCATTCAATTTCATCGTGTGTTCCATTGTTTGCACCACTTTTCAATATTAAATTACATTCATAGTTTCTTAATAATTATAATGAGTTAAAAAATAGCCGATATACCTTCTTAAATAGTATAACAGAAGTTACATCAGCTATTTTATATTACTCAATTTATTATATTATTCTGCTTCTAGTTTTTTCTTACTTTTTAGCATAAAGACACAAATAAAACTAATGACTGAGATGATAATTGCAAACCAAAATGCCCCGTGATATCCACTTAATAGTGCATCATGTTGTATATTCATCGCCATTTCTTTCTTATTCATACCTTTATAATTACTCATTTCTGGTGTGAAGTTCTTAGAAACTTGGCTCATAGTTGTAACTAGTCCAGCAGTACCAATTGACGCAGCAATTTGTTGTACTGTATTGGTCATTGACGAACCATGTGCGTTCATTTCTTGTGGTAGTTGGTTCATTGTATGTGTCATTAATGGCATTAAACTTAATGCGATACCGATCATTCGCACTGCATAAACAATAGTAAGCATTAGTGAAGAACTATGCTCATCCATAATAACAAAGTATGAACTTGTTACGATAACAATAATCATACCAAAAATACCCAGAATTTTTGCACCAAATTTATCGAATAAAATACCTGATAGCACTGACATAATTCCCATAACGATAGCGCCAGGTAGTAGTATTAATCCTGATTGTAGTGCAGTGTCTTTCATTATATTTTGAACAAACATAGGTAAGATTGTTTCTGAACCAATCATTGATACCATGGTAAAGCCCATGATAATAATACCTACTGCGAATTGACTGTTCTTAAATACTGAAAAGTCAAGTAACGGTGTAGTTAGTCTTGTTTGTCTGAAAATAAATGCGATAACTAAAATAATCCCGCCAATCATTGTTGTTAATACTACAGGGTCGTTCCAACCATCTCTTGAGATTGAACTCGTACCGTATAATAAACCACCAAAACCTAAAACTGATAAAAGAATTGATAGTATATCGATAGGTACGCGTCTATTAGTTCCTACATTTACTACATATTTCAATGAAGCCAAGAATGTGAGTGCTGCTACCGGAGCAACAACATAAAATAATGCTCTCCATTCTAAATATTCAACTAAATATCCTGATAATGTCGGACCAATTGCTGGTGCCAAACCAATTACTAAACCAAATACTCCCATGTACTTCCCACGTTCATGAGGTTCAAACACATCTAATATCGTTGTCATCATTAATGGCATCATAATCCCTGATCCTAAAGCTTGGATGATTCGTGCGATTAACAATATTTGGAAATTAGGACTAAATGCCCCAATAATTGTTCCAACAAGGAAAATAATTATTGCAGTTAAAAAGACTTGTCGCGTAGAAAATCTCTGAATCACCATTGCAGATAATGGAACGACAACCCCGTTAACAAGTAAAAATGCAGTTGTTAACCATTGTACTTTTGTATAATCTATATCAAATTCTTTCATTATACTCGGCAAAGCAGTTGTGAGTAGCGTTTCATTAAGCAAACCAAAAAAGCCACCAAATAACATTGTGATAACCATTATGATTCTTGTTTTTTGAGTCATATACTTCTCCTTTTCCTATATAAACTATCTCATCCCATAGGACAACATAACTATGAATTATACATATTTTTTAGTTTCAATTCATTTGATAAGCATTTAATACCTATTATTTTTTTAAAAATAACTACATTTTTATAAATCGTAATCATTACTATTTACATTTATCCTTTATTCCTTCATAATAAAGTCAGGTTAAGGAGGTCATTTACATGAAATTAGATTTACAAACTGCACGTCGTAATTTGAATAGTCCAAATATCAAAACACGTAAGCGTGCGTTAAAAATTATCAAACAGCATAAACGCAACAAATAATCCCTCACTTTATTATTTATCCTTATTTTCTCTATATTTAGTTAAGTACTTGTAAAAATTATGTGAAATTCATATTTGACATGTATAGTTTATCCACTAAATTAATAAAGGTAGTTCTTATAGCTCATAACGTACATAAATATTACCTTTATTGATAATTAAAAAGTACCCTTGAATATCTTTGAATTGGATATGCACCTCAAGAGTTGGACTCAAAACTAACTATTAAGGTTCTGTACAATTGCAAAGTAATCAGGGTACTTTTTTAAATTGTGTAGCTAATAAACTTTATTCTTTAAAGATAATATTTATCTATGACTTTCAAATCATCTGTTAAGTCATATATTAAAGGGGCACCTGTTTTAATTTCATAACCTATAATATCTTCATCAGATACATCTTCTAAGTATTTAATTAATGCGCGCAATGAATTACCGTGAGCAGAAACTAATACCGTCTTTCCATCTAACAATTGTTGTGAAATTTGATCATTCCAATATGGTATGACACGTTCCAATGTATCCTTTAAACTTTCAGATTCTGGCATAATTCTTCTATCTAAATGTTCATACTTTTTATCATTTAAATATGCATTTCTTTGTTTTTCACTTTGTTTCGGTGGTGCAATATCATATGAACGTCGCCATTTATGAACTTGTTCTTCACCAAATTCTTCCTTCGCACTATCTTTATTTAAACCTTGTAACCCACCATAATGACGTTCATTTAACCGCCAAGTTTTTACAACAGGAATAAAGAGTTGATTTGATTCTGATAATAAATGGTACGTCGTTTTAATCGCTCTTTCTAATAGTGATGTGAAGACAATATCTATTTCTATATTTTGGTCTTTTAACTTTTGACCTGACGTTATTGCTTCATTACGACCTTGATCAGATAAATCAACATCTGCCCATCCAGTAAATAGGTTCTGGGCATTCCATTCGCTTTGTCCATGTCTACATAAAATTAATTTTGGCATATTCTGCATACACTCCTCTAAAAATGGTTTTAAACGATATTTACAGAAATATTACATTTATATATCATTCATTTTCTCTCTATATTAACGACTATACTGTCAGTTATTCCCGTTTTTATCATCATTACTACACATTAATATTATAACAATTTACACTACATAGTGAAATAATTGTATTCTTTTCTTCATAAATGAAATTCTTTTTTTATTTTCCTGTAACCTAGACGCTGAATTTTGATGTTATAGTGAATATCGTTAAATCGAAACAAGCATTAAGCCAAGACAAAATTCAATTCAACATTATGTGTTTAATAATCCATATAACGCGAACGAGTTAGAGTTAATTTTTAGGAGGATATTTTATAATGAAAAAATTATTATTAGCATCATTCGCATCACTTACTATTGCAGCTACAGGTGTGGGCGCAACTGCAAACATTTCAACTGCTGACGCTGCTGAAACTGCTACAACGAGTCAATCTACAAATGAAGTTTACAACGAATTCATTCAAGCTGGTGGCACTAAATCACTTTGGGACAATGTAGTGATGCCAGAATCAAGTGGTAACCCTGATGCAGTAAATGAACTTGGATATAGAGGTCTAGGTCAAACTAAAGAAGCTTGGGGTACGGGTTCTGTTGAAGAACAAACTAAAGGAATGATTAACTACGCTGAAGAACGTTATGGTTCTATTGATAATGCAGTACAATTCCACATTGCTAACGGTTGGTGGTAAGATTCACTAACAGTTATTTAATATTCATTACTATTAAATACAATTAAATAATATATAGTTCCGGACACAATAACTATATAAAATTTCTAATTACAGCCCGCTAAAAAGATTACAATCGTCTTTTTAGCGGGTTTTTTATTGGTATTATATATTATTGTTGCTCGCTTACCTAGGGGGCTGGGTCGAGCCTTGGTCTCGACACTCATCCTTCTCCCTCAGGTGTCTCGCAAACAATACAGTAATGATTCGATTTTCAACTATAAAATTAGGACTATTTCTTTTCATTTACTCTATTTTATATAGCTTTCTTTATGCTTGGGTTTCTTTTATTAGTTTTTATACTTTTGTTGCTCGCTTACCTAGGGGGCTGGGTCGAGCCTTGGATCTCGACACTCATCCTTCTCCCTCAGGTGTCTCGCAAACAATACAGTAATGATTCGATTTTCAACTATAAAATTGGGTCTATTTCTTTTCATTTACTCTATTTTATATAGCTTTCTTTATGTTTGGGTTTCTTTTATTAGTTTTTATATTTTTGTTGCTCGCTTACCTAGGGGGCTGGGTCGAGCCTTGGTCTCGACACTCATCCTTCTCCCTCAGGTGTCTCGCAAACAATACTTTGTATTTAAAGGTCATACGTTATAAAACACCACTACCCTCGTATAATATAATCCAAGAAAAAAAGACAATTTCTATATAATTTAATAGAAATTGTCTTTTTATTGGCTAGTGACCTTGTAGCCCAAACCTATATTAACTTTATTACCTGCAGTCTTATTGATTTATTTATATAATCTAACTTTTAATTTAGCTCTTGAATTGATTGTGGTTCAGGGTGGACATATACTGATGATATTCCCTTTTCATGCATATGTTGTTCAACAGCATCACAAATATGATGCGCATCTTCCAATGATAGATTAGATTCAACTACAATTGTTACATCTACAAAAACACTACTTCCATGATAGCGACCTTTTATATTTTGAACATCTATTACGTCTTTAACATCTAGAACATAATTTCTATAATCTTCTAACTCTTGTTCATTAAAACCATCACTTAATGTAAATATAGACTCTTTAAAAATGCCATAACCTGTATATATAATTAATAAGCCCAATACTGTTGCTAGAATTGTATCGATTATAGGTAATCCAAATTGAGTGAACACCAAACCAATTGCTGTTCCTATACTTACTAGCGCATCGGATAAATTATCTTTAGCTGCTGAATTAAGCGAACTACTATTAGTACGTTTAGCCAGTCTTTGATTAATCACATACACACCCAACATGATTAATCCACTTATTACACTGACATAAATTGTGACGATATTTGGTGTGTGATGTTCATTAGAAAATATATGTGGTACGTTTTCTATTACTACTTGGATACCTACAAACATAATAATAAATGATACTAATAATGTTGAAATATTTTCTGATTTCAAATGTCCATAAGGATGATTTTTATCAGCTGGTTTTATAGAAATCTTCAAACCAATAATAACTGCTAAAGAAACGATGATATCCGTCATATTATTTAAACTATCTGCCCTTACTGCTGCTGAATTGTATAAGTAACCTACGATATACTTAGCTATAGATAAAATAATATATACAACCAAACTGAGGTATGCGCCGCGTTGAGCAATTTTCAAGTTTTCCAAATGAGACATGACATAAACCACCTTAATTATTATTGGATATATATTATCGCTTATTACTAGCATATTTACAACATTTTTTATTCAAAAATTATTTAATAATTTATAACAAAATATTTTTTTAGCCTTTCCTAAATAATAATATTAAATTGCACAAAAATAAAAGGAGTACTAACCTATATTAGTTTAGACTCCTTATGCTTCATCTCTTAAAATATACTTTGATAAAATAAATGTTATAGGAATTGTGATGATCAATCCTACAAAGGGCGCAATTACAGAAGATACCTGAAACCATTGCACAAAAATATATAATAATAGCGTCTGCATTCCCATATTGATAACTTGTGTAATTGGAAATTGAATAAATTTTTTCCATGTCGGTGTTACTTTATATACAAAGTAGCAATTTAAATAATATGAAATAATAAAACTCACAATAAATCCTGTTAAATGGCTTATTAAATAATTCAATCCTAATATTTTCAATAAAAATAAATACACAATGTAGTAGTCTACTGTATTAATTCCACCGACAATAATAAATTTTATGATTTCCAAATGTGTTTTTGTTAAGTTCATTGTTCTACCTCTTTAACATAGTCTTTGAATTATTGACTATTTTTGTTAACTTTAAACATTTAGTGAATTCGATGTCATTTGTAATTTATTACTTATTTAAATGCTCAAATTTAGTGAATTTTAACCTTTATTTTAATTCTTTTACCTATCTTCATTTTCAAAAATAATGTCTGTAAATTATCTCCATATATGAGATAATTACCTAGTTACAAAGTTATAAAACATGTATATAATAGAGCATTAGAAAGTATGATAAAGGAGCCCATGAAATGGATAAATCTTCAAATCGTCAGTTACCTATTATGATTATCATCGTACTGGGTATTATGACTACCTTTGGCCCATTGACGATAGATATGTATGTTCCGTCGTTACCAAGTGTTCAAAGTGATTTTAGTACAACTGCTTCTGAAGCGCAACTATCACTATCATTTGCCATGATTGGTTTAGCAATCGGACAATTTACATTTGGACCACTATCTGACGCATTCGGCCGTAAAAAAATTGCACTTATAATCATTTCCATCTATGCTATTGCATCATTTATCGCAATCTTTACTACATCAATGACCTTGTTATTAGCATTGCGTTTAGTCCAAGGTTTAACAGGTGGTGGTGCCATTGTGATTGCAAAGGCATCTATTGGTGATCAACATAAAGGTAAGACCCTTGCCAAAGGATTAGCATCCTTGTTAGTCGTTAATGGAATTATAACGATTCTTGCACCTTTAGTTGGAGGATATGCCCTAACAGTTGCTAATTGGCAAGCTATATTTTTAATATTAACTATTGTAAGTATAATCATACTGGTTTTTGCTATTTTCAAAATGGAAGAAACACGTAGTAATGATCTATCAAAATTAAATTTTGGAGCTATATTTAAAGACTTTGGCACGTTATTAAAAACACCAGCATTTATTTTGCCTATGTTGTTACAAGGTTTGACTTATGTCATGCTGTTTAGCTTTTCATCAGCCGCTCCATTTATCACTCAAAAAATTTACGAACTGACACCTCAACAATTTAGTGCGTTATTTGCTGTAAATGGTATTGGCTTGATTATTATGAGTCAAGTAACTGCTAAACTAGTCGAAAAAATAAGTCGCTACGTTCTGCTTATTGCTTTGACAGCGATACAAATAACAGGCGTAATCTTAATCATTATTACGTTAACAATGCATTTACCAATTTGGGTGCTCATTATTGCATTTTTCTTAAATGTTTGTCCGGTTACTGGAATTGGACCACTTAGTTTTGCACTAGCAATGGAATCTCGTACTGGTGGAAGTGGTAATGCATCTAGTTTATTAGGCCTCTTCCAATTTATTTTAGGCGGTGTAATGTCACCACTAGTTGGGTTAAAAGGCGAATACAATACGATGCCATATATTACAATTTTAATTATTACTACTATTTTTATAATCGGCTTAGAAATCGCATTAAAGTTCGTTCAAAAGCATAAAACATTATAATATTGAAAGTGAATTTAGACATGTACAGTAATTTACTAAACATGTCTGAATTCACTTTTTTTATTCAGCATCGTTACTTGAAATCTTGAAACATGATGGTGAACACACAAGTAACAAAGCTTACATTCATTCTTGTATTTAATCGCTATTTTATATCATTGAACAAATCACAACATATCGTTTATAGCCAGCTATCTGATGATGCATTTTAATATATAAATTCATATAATAGCTATATAATATAGATGTATTTTAGAATTAACCTAGCTGAGCCAAGGAGTGAATGGACATCATGAATAAAGTAAGTTTAGCAGTAAAACCTATTAGTCAATTATTCCCTATCCCTATGATTATGGGCTGCGAAGGTGTTGTGTCAGCTATGATGCTTCAATATAATTACATCAAAATACCTGCCACACAGATTATGAAACACTGGCCAAAGCACGACAATAATCCCTATAAAGGGTATGTTGGACATCATCTCTGGATCAAATTTGGATATCATCAAACTATCTTTCCTACTGCCTTGGTTCCACATTTACGACATTATCATCCAAATGTAGTGGATAGTACTGGAAATTCACTACCTGATTTGTGTAACATATTAGATCATGGTCAACCTGTTGCAATCTACCACACAGTACTTGGTCAACGTCCATATCGACGTACATTTAAAATTGATAATCGCCCAACTAAATTTGTATCTAATATTCACATTACATTATTGGTTGGCTATGATGATACGCATTATTATTATATTGACCCATTATGGTCACACTTTTCAAAATTTATAATTCTTCCTGCACTTATTCCAAATAAATTCCAACTTATTAAGATTGAAAAATCAAAGTTAGAAGCAAGTTATGATGCACCTGGTAGAATGAGTTTTTATATAGATCACCTAAGCCAAGGCGTATAATTCTAGAAAAATCCACCCCAAAAGATTGTTTTCGTCCTTTGAGGTGGATTTTTTCATAATAATAATATACCTATTGCTATGATTTACTATTCGAAAAGGTCGAACCTATATCTCGACGCTTATTCAACTTTCTTCGAAGTCTGGCTCATAATACAATTAACGTACGTCTCAGCATTAATTACGACATAAAATCAAACACTAAATTGATACAATGCATGACGTATTTCGTTCTCAATATCAGCAGTTCTCCATTCACGCGAATAACCTAAGCAAGGGCAAATGTAAGTCACACCTTGCTCTTTAAATGAATTTCTAAAATGTACATGCCCCATAATACTGTATTTAATATTATAGCTTTGATAAATGCTTTCAAAATCCGAAGTGCCAATAAATGCATTGAAATAATCAAATATTCTATGTGGTGTAGGTACTGCAAATTTTGGATGTGTAACGATATGTGTCATGAGTATAATCTTTTTTTGTTTAACTTGCTCTATATCTTTAATCGTTTGCTTTGCTGCTATCATCGACAACTTTCTATCTTCAATGGCCCAATCAATTTTAACTTTATCTTGCCAAGTAGCACCATAATATTTCCTTTTGGCAATTTTTTCTAATGAGAATTTAGGGTCTGCATATGAATAATCATACCAACCTGTATTACCAACAATGGCCCAATCATCATTTAAATGGTATGGCTTACCGATCAGACATTGCTCCATACTCATATAAAATTGTAAAATGTCTGATGATGTTGCATCGGCCTCTGTCGTCCAGTAATCGTGATTTCCAGGTATAAATAATACTTTAATTGCCGCCAGTTGCTCTAAATTATTAATAAATTGTGCAGTTAGTTTATAATGGTTGGAAATATCACCAGCAATTAACAGTAAGTCTAACTCTCGAGTTGTTATCACTTTGACCAATACTTGTAAATAATCGTTAGGTTCTAACTTTTGATGTCTATCAATATGTAAGTCAGAAATCACACCTATATTCATGTTTCATCACATTCCTTCTACCTTTTAGCACACCTATTATGACATAATTACACTATTAATAATATCAATTTAACTTTAGTGAAGAAGCTATATTTATATGCTTGTTACCATCAATATATTTATAATTTTATTACCTATATATTGTGAAAAATGGTAAAATTTAAAACAACAAAAAATACGAAGGACGGGTATCATGACTTTACTAGAAGCTTTTTTAATTTTTATTGTTGCTGTTGTCATCAGCTCCATTTTACATAATAAATTCCCCAAAATACCTACAGCTTTCATCCAAATCGCATTAGGTGTGGGACTTTATATATTGCCTATACCAGTTCACTTTCAGTTTGATTCTGAAGTGTTTATGATGGCAGTTATCGCCCCATTGTTATTCGTTGAAGGGGCCCACGTTTCCCGAACTAAATTACTCCAATATCGAAAACCCATAATTCTAATGGCTATGGGTCTCGTATTTACAACCGTCATTGGTGTCGGCTACTTTATTCATTGGATTTGGGCAGACTTACCAATGCCTGCTGCCTTTGCCATTGCGGCAATCCTTTGTCCGACAGATGCAGTTGCTGTGCAAGCAATCACTAAAGGAAAGGTATTGCCTAAAGGAGCCATTTCAATTTTAGAAGGTGAATCCTTACTAAATGATGCTGCAGGTATCATATCTTTTAAAATTGCTGTTGCCGCTTTGGTAACTGGAGCATTTTCAGCATTTGACGCCATAGAACAATTTATTATTTCGACTATTCTAGGTGTATTAATCGGTATCATCGTCGGATTTCTCATTGTTCGATTACGTATCTTCCTTTCAATGCATAAAGGATTAAAGGATAGTAATACAATGATATTCATCCAATTATTAACACCATTTGCCGTATATTTAATTGCAGAAGTCGTTCATGCGTCAGGCATTATCGCCGTGGTTGTGGCAGGTTTATTACATGGTTTTGAAAGAGACCGATTAATTCGTGCACAAACCGAATTGCAAATGAACTACAATCAAATATGGAATACATTAAGCTATGCATTAAATGGTTTCGTATTTGTAGTCCTCGGCTTTATTGTTCCTGAAGTAGTTGGCGAAATTGTTAATAAAGAACCTGAGAACATTAAATTTTTGATCATTACAACATTGATGATTGCTTTGGCAATTTATGTGTTCCGCTTTATTTGGGTATTTATTTTATTTAAGACATTCTATTATCCAAACAATATCCAATCGTATTTAAATGACCAAACGGAATCTCCACCAACACGTTTGCATTATGCATTTATTATGACGATGTGTGGTATTCACGGTACAATTTCATTATCTATGGCCTTGACCTTACCATCACTACTATCTGCTAATGTTAAATTTGAATTTAAAAATGATTTGTTATTTATTGCATCCTTGATGGTATTAATTAGTTTAATACTGGCACAAATTGTGTTGCCTTTAATTACGCCTTCAGAACAACGCGTTGAATCAAAATCTATGTCTTACCCAGCAGCTAAGACCTATATCGTAGAAAATGTCATCAGTTATTTAAAACGACGTTCAAAAGAAGATAAAACTGTGAATTATAGTCCTATTATCTCGGAATATTTCGATGAGTTATTCTTTTTACTACAGATGACACCAGAAAATAAAAATACTAAAGAAGTTAAACGATTAGAACTGTTGGCAAGTGAAAAAGAGACTGAAGTTTTAGAGAAGCTTATTGAATCTAATAAAATTGATAAGCAGACAATATTTAATTATCGTTCTGCTTTAGAATCTTCAAGACAATATAAAGAAGCTACTGCACTACAAAAATTAAAAGTATTTGCTAAGATGCTTATATTAAGGGTTAGAGCTAAACGAAAAGTGGATCAAAGTCAAATTGACCACTTTAAATCTAGCATCCTTGAAGTTCAAAAGGTAATGCGAATTGTACATCATCATGTCACATTAGCACTAAAAGCTGAGCAAAATAAAGATAACGTATTAGAAGTCAGTATCGTATTAAACCAATATTACTCTCGACTACGTAACATACGTCGTCGCCGTCAAAATAAACAAAACTACCCTGTAGTTGCTTCAACTCAACCATTAAAATTAGAAAGTTTATATCTACAAAGACATTATTTAGATGAGCTTATTAGTAATAAGCAAGTAGATGCAACCGTAGCTGCTCAAGTGAGGGAAAATATAAACTACAATGAGATCGTTATTGCAAATGAAAAATAAAATATAATAAAGTATATTAAAGCACAAATGCTATAGCACTTTTGCAGAATTCATTATTTCGAATTCATGCAAAAGTGCTTTTTATTTATTTGAAGATAATGATAAACAATATTCTTAGTTAGATTTAATACTAACTACCTTATATATGGTTTCTCGGATTCACCTGTTTATTGCTCATAGTCTCTTTGTATTTATATCTTTTTCAAAAATTTATTTACACATCAAATTTGCTTAATTAAAAGATTTAATTGTGTTAAAGTAATATTTGAAAAAAACATTTTTTGGAGGATGCCATAGATGCAACGTAGATGGATTAGTTTGTTATTTATTCCTATTTTACTGACAGCATGTGACAATACACATAGTGAACAACACCAAAGTTTATTTAACATCATTTTTGTTAAGCCGATAGATTGGCTATTGCATAGTCTTGGACATCTATATGGCGAAAACTATGGTCTCGCAATTATCACTATTGTAGTTATTATTAGATTATTTCTGTTACCATTTATGGTTATGCAAGTTAAAAACATGCATATGATGCGAGAAAAAACACAAATCGTAAAGCCTGAAATTGATGAATTAAAAAAGCATATTAAAGACTCTGAAACACAAGAAGAAAAATTAAAACACAATCAAGCATTAATTAACTTATACAAAAAATACGATATCAACCCTTATAAAAATATGATTGGATGTCTGCCAATATTAATACAACTTCCTATCTTATATGGTTTGATTATCACATTGAAATATCCAAGTAGTGATGGTATCGATCGTTACCCTCACTTTCTTTGGTTTAATTTAACAGAACCTAATTTATGGATTTCACTGATTGCAGCAATCGTATATTTCTTCCAACCTTTAGTAAATTCAAGACATTATCCAAAAGACCAACGAACAAGTTACTATGTTTTAATGGTATTATCACCTATTTTCATAACTTATATTTCATTACATTCTGCTGCCGCTTTAGGTTTATATTGGACTGTAGGTGGCTTATTTTTAATTATACAAATGCATTTCGCACATAAATACTACCGACAAAAAGCACAAGTAGAAGCAAAAGCATTACAAGCATCACTTAATCAATCTCAATCGCACGGCTAAGTATCCATAATTTCAGTATATTCTAAATATCAATTTAACAAACAATATAAGCGATTTAATAATTTCTTTTTTAAAATTAATGGTGCTATAATATAATCAATTTATATTGCGAGGGGGGCATTGTATGGAATTTACAATTAGACCTTTAACAGAAGCTGACAAACACGGTAAAGCTATTGTCCATTATGAAAGCTGGATGGAAACATATAATGACATCTCAGTAAATGATTACCTTGAGAATCTCGATAAAGAACAATTTATAAAAAAATCTTCATTACATGATGCGCCAACTTTAGTTGCTATTGTAGATAATGAGGTCGTGGGCTTTATTTCATATGGTAAGGTTAAACATCCTACTTCAACAGACGATTGGAGTGAGATATATGCGCTTTACTTATTAGAAGATTACCAACACCATATGATTGGATTCGCCCTTACTCAACGCGCACTTGAACTTTCGTTTCCAGATAATGTTACATTGTGGGTAGTTGAAGAGAACGATAATGCTATACAATTCTATGAACAAATCGGTTTTAAACAAACTGATGCACGCCAGCCAGTATATTTCGGAAAAATGTATAATGAAATACAAATGAATTATATTAGACAAGACCACGATAATTAAATATTCAATTTGTAAGTAATTAAAAATCAAGTATAAAGAAATTTAGAAAATAATTTCTAAAATAAATAAACCCCACCAAAAGATTCCGTCTTTTTGGTGGGTATTTTTTATATTAATACTAATTATTATATTCTTCCAAACCAAGAAGGTCATATCGTCTAGGTATTTAGTCATTTTTGTTGCTCTCTCAATCATTCTAATACTGATTCTATAAAGCAATTAAGTTTTCTAGTCTAACTCTCGGATTCATTAAAACTTTGTAACATTTCAAAGCACTATACATGACATGGTGTGTCAAACATATATTTAGTGCACAGGTCTTTCATATAATTTAATGTGTAGATCCTAAAGCAATCTTGATATCTTCATCCGAGTCAAATGCTACTTCAATAGCTGCAGTCAATCCTTTCACAATTGTGTCGAGTGACATGGATGGTTGATTTGCTTTATGAACAACCTGTTCTGGGATAAATGGCACATGAATAAAACCAAATTTAATATTCGGGAATTTCTGTTCGTGTAAATAACCTAACTGATACAAGATGTGATTACAGACAAATGTTCCTGCCGAATGAGATAAACTTGCCGGTACTCCCTGCGCTTTCATAGCTTCGGTCATACGTTTTACTGGTAAATTAGAAAAGTAAGCTGTCTCACCATCCCTTTGAATCTTTTTATCAATAGGTTGTTGACCTTCGTTATCAGGAATACGCGCATCATCAATATTGATACCTATACGTTCTGGTGTAATCTCAAACCTGCCTCCTGCTTGTCCAATTGCTATCACTATGTCATAAGTCTCATTTTGTAATTTTGATTCTACTAAATCCTTAGATTTATTAAAGACAGTCGGTATTTCTAATTTATCTACTGTATGATTTCCAATTCTATCAGGAAGTAATTTTACCGCTTCCCATGCTGGATTTAATACTTCTCCACCAAAAGGATCAAACCCTGTTACTAACATTCTCATAATTCAAAACCACCTTGTTTTTAATTTAAAAAGCCCAAAAATACATTAAACCAATATGTACAATAATTAATATTGCTGCAATTGGTGCTTGTGCTTTTATCACACCAAATTCTTCTTTCATCTCTAATAAAGCTACAGGTAATGTATTAAAGTTTGCTGCCATCGGTGTTAATAATGTGCCACAAAATCCGCCTGTCATTGCCAAGGCACCAGCAATGACAGGGTCTCCACCTTGTGCAATAACAAATGGTAATCCAATACTAGCTGTAATAACGGTAAATGCAGCAAAGGCATTGCCCATTAACATGGTAAACAATACCATGCCTAACACATATGCAACTACTCCAATAAAATGATTACCTTCAGGAATAATGTTAGAAATCCCTTTAGAAATAACATTACCTACACCACTAACTGTAAATAATACACCTAATGCCGCCAAAAATTGAGGTAAAATACCTACTGTCCCAATCTGTTGTGTTAACCTATCGCTATCATAGCCTATAAATTTAAATTTTGGTTTAATAATCCAATAGGCACTGATTAGACCAATTATAGATGACACACCTAAACCAATTGCCCCTCCTAAAGGTGTCCAATTCGATACTATTATAGCTACAGCAGCCAAAACAATTGCAGGTATAAATAGTTTGTTGCCAAATCGCGTAGATCCTTGATCTCCTTGTTGCTCGTTAACATCTACTATATTGATAATTACGACTTGTTTAAATAATGTAAGTACCCCCATTAACACAATAAATATACCATTAATAACATTTGGTAAATAAGGACCAAACATAAATATGACTGCTAATAATATCCAAAATAATGCCGTCCCGTATCTTTTTTTGTGTTTCTTAGCTTTTAATACGCGACCAGCTGTATATAATAACTGTAGGCCAATCAGTATGTAAAAAATTTCTAAAATCTGATTCAGCAGTGATTCACTCATTATGCTTCACCTTCTTACGTGTATACTTTTTATCTAAATATTTATCAAATAAAATATTATTTAACCAAACAATAATTAAGACTATTACTGCAACTGGTAATGAGGCTAAAACCAAATCCATTGCTTCTACCTTTATCTTTAACGATTTGAAAGTTCCGACCATTAACAATATCCCTGCTGCTCCTACAAATAAATTTTGTCCAAAAAAATTACCATAATTTTCCATTGCAGAAGTTTGAGCTTTAATTTTTTCTATGTCTTTAGAGTCTATGTCCTCATCTTTCAGATCATACCTTGTTTTTAACGCACCTTGTACCATTGGATTAATTAAAGGTCTGACAAATTGTGGGTGACCACCAATTCTAATAGAAGCGACTCCTGCTAATTCGCGTATAATTAGATATATAGTCATCAACCTACCACTTGTGACTTGCTTTACCTTCCCAATTAGGCGAGATGCCTGTGTTTTCAATCCAAATCGTTCTATTAATCCTACCATTGGCAGTGTTAATATAAATAAAGTCACCAATCGATTATCGACAAATGCTTTGCCAAGCGTTTCCAATATGGCAACAATATCTAACCCAGATACTAGTCCCGTTACAATAGCAGCAGTGAGTATAACAGCAATTGTGTCTATTTTAAAAATAAATCCTAATACAATAATAAGAATTCCGATTAATTTTAACCATTCCATTTTTTCACACTCCTTTAAAAACAGTATAACTTATCAAACTTATAAAGATTGAATTTTCAGACATTTTCATAAAAAAATCCCCTTTTCCTATAACAAGTGAGCTGTTATAAGAAAAAGGGATTAATTAAATGTATAATCTATTTCATTATTTAATAGAAATGTTACATTTTATAGCCACTTCAACGCTTCATCTGAAGTAGATTTTGAAGGTAGTAACGTGACATAAATAAGTAAAATTGTACTTATTAACTCAATAATATTTAAACTGATTGCTACACTATTAATTTGAACAATATCAAATGTTATATTAATGAGCACTGAAAATGCAATTAAAATAATTGCAGAAAGACGCTTCCTACCTGCATCATAAAAGCGTCGCAATGTTACTGCAATCATCGGTACAATAATTGCCAATCCAAAAATACCGACAAGTGCTGACAATATTGCACTAATAATAAAAGCACCGGTAATAAAACTGATTACACCAATTAATGCGACAACAAATACAACTATAATATGTATTAACACCGGGGTCCAAAACTGTAATCGATTGGATTTCCCTTTAAAGTCGACATATCTTTTCCAAAAATCCTTATAGGCTTCTAACATTTCACAACCACTCCATTTTTCCTTGCATTAACTTTATATCCGAGATATTGTCCTTACTGTTCATACCCTTTTCATCATAAATCCATGCACAATAAAATTTTAAATAATCGGTTAAATATATTGTTTTATTATACTTTTTAAAATTATAGGTAATTCCTTAAATGCACTTACTTTATGTAGTCTTTCACTAACTTTATGTGCATCCTTTCCAATTGGTCCACATAACAATGTTGGTGCACTAATCTCTTTAATTGCTGAAAATGGTATATCATACGTACGTCTAAAGTTAGGTGCGTTACGTTCGTAAACTTCTATCTGTTCTAAATCACCATCAAATTTGAGATAACTTGAATCACTAATACCATTAAAGTAATGCACATGATTGCTCGTACGATTAAATTCAGTTAACATCAACTGCTGTACATGTGTAATGATACTTTGTAATTGCTGATTATCTGATGCATTGACAGCAGGATAATATGGAGTTGCAAAGAATGTTACCACAGCTGGCGTTATATCTCTGCATAGTTGTATTAATTCATCTACTACAGCAACACTCTGTAAATTTAAATCAGACGTTTTACCAATTGCTTCATCAATGATTTGCTGAACCTTTCCTTTACCATGTTGTTTGATTGCATAATCTAATAATTGTTCATAGGTCAACACATTTATCTTTGTCTCAAATGGTAAGCTTTCTGTTTCTAAAATATTTAATAAATTGTTCTCACAACGTTCAATTGCTGAAATTACTGTATCAATAAATTGACGATATACTTGCTTTGGCATGCGCTGATATAAAAATAAATTATATAAGCTAAAGGTTCTAAATGGTGTTTGTACATCATATGCTTGTTTATTATCTTTGCATATTAATGAAACTGGCACAGGTGTTGATTCTTGCTCATATGTTTCTTTAAATGCTGTATTGTATTCAATCGCTTGGTTAATATAACTCATCATATAATTCGAACTAACACCTTCAAACGGATTGCCAACATGTGTTTCTTTTCCATAGCATAAGACCCCAGGCATAATCTTTCCTATTGATCCAGAATAAATATAATGTGCTTCTTCTAAGCCACTCTGTTGAAATGTTGGTTCACTATTTAAATGAAGTTGAATATTTAATTGATATTGTTTAGTCAATTCTGCCAATTTTAATACAGCTTTACGCATACCTGAAGAATTCACTTCTTCATCCGATACAGTAATGAGTACTAAGTTAATATCCCACTGTTCTACAGTTGCTAATTCTATCAATGACAAATGTAGCATTAAGCCAGCTTTCATATCCATAATTCCCCTACCAAATAGATATGTGTCACTATTTAAATCTTCAACCGCTTCCTCACTTAGATAATTACTATATTGCTGAAATATTTTCTTCAGCGCTTCAGGATTTGTAGCTTCTGATTGAAAAGAACCATAATCCTCTATACCAACTGTGTCATAATGACTGATTAATGTGATGGTCTTTTTAGAAGTTGGAGCTTGATAAAATGCCAAGACCGCCTCTTTATCATCTTCTGTTGGCACTAAGTGAATGTGATCTTTATGCTCTTGAAAATAATTAAGCTGTAACAGTAATTGCTTCACAAAGCTTGGAAATGTCCTTTCTCCTGTAGAATGCGTAATCGTCTGATGATTGACCAGTCGCGTTAACAATTCCTGTCTTTCTTCATATGTTTGCCATAATAACTTCTCCATACAAAGCCCCCTTATAATCATTTAATTAATTATAATATGGTTTATTTTTCATATGCAATTTATTATAACTTTTTAGTGGAAAATATACACTTATTATAAATAGCTGTTTATAGAGAAATACACTTAATATCATGCCATTTCACTTCAACATATGACAGTTTATTTCTTAATTTGATTGTTATTGCACTCTATGTTTCTTTACCAAGATAATGCATAATGGCATCTCTTAAAAATTGTGCCCCTCCTTCTATATGTTGATTGTAATAATGCGAAAATGAATCATCCGTAATATATATTTCTGCTAATCCGGCGTGTGCTTCTTCTGTATAATCGTTCCAGGTGTACATTAACCATTGCTTATGTTTCGTAACCAATTGTTTTGCTAATGGTGAAGATGGATTCCCTATATAAGTTGCCTCAATCAACAACTCAATAATTTCTTGTTCTAAACATTTAAATGCTTGATAATCCTCTTTGGTCATCGATTGAAATTTATAATTGCTATTATCAATTGTTTCATCACCGTAATCTTTTCTAATTTGTGCACCATAGTTTTCTTCATTATTGCGTATGACTTGCGCTTTAAAACCTTCAAATTTTTCTCGATCTGTCATCTCTAATTCTCCTTTTTTACTAGCAATTGTTTTTTCCACAGTTTTTATAATATTTTCAATTCTATTTCTTTTTTCCTTTAACTTAACAACATGATGATTTAATGCTGCAATTTGATTAAATTGTGATGCCGTTAAAATATGCTTAATATCTGCAATGCTGACATCTTGTTCCCGAAAGAATACAATCTGTTGTAATTTATCAACTTCTTCACTGGTATAAATACGGTAGCCAGAATCATTAATATAACTAGGTTTAAGCAATCCTATTTGATCGTAATATCTCAAAGTACGTGTCGTTACGTTTGATAATGTTGCTAACTGACTGATTGTATATTCCATACTTTCCCTCCTTGTTATATACGATATTAGTCCCTAACGTAAGGTTAACCTCAAGTGGAAAATCAATTCTTTATTTATATAACAAAAAAAGACTTGAATTAAACGTTTTGTCTAATTCAAGCCTCTCCATTATGCCTTATTTCGTATTAATTATTATACTGACTTTTTGGTACTAATAAATAAACAGCAATAAATGCAATAATTGCTAATGCAGCATTAAATAGTAATCCGTACATTGCACCGATATGAATATTATAAACTGCAGTCATTACACTGAATAATGACCCTGAAATTGCAACACCAAATGAGTTACCTAAAGATGAAGCCATCTTATAAACACCTGATGCAACTCCTACTTTATCTTCAGGAGCTGTTGAAACTGCTGTATCTGTTGAAGGTGTGGCATATAATCCTAGACCTACACCGTAAACAAGATAACCTAACACACACATAATGACATATGGTACTGTTGGTAAAAATGTAAGTGATATCATAACGATACCTAAAGCATTTAAAGCAGCACCGATTAACATTGGTCGTTTAGGACCAACGGATTGCAGTATTTTCTCACCAACTCTTATCATTACTAGTACTGCAATCAGGTAAGTAATTGTCATTACACCTGATTGGAATGAACTAAAGTGTAACCCAGATTGGAAATAGGTATTTGCAACGATTAACGTACCGGCAACTGCATTGAGCAAGAAGTTCGATACGACAGCGCCACTATAACCTTTATGTTTAAATAACTTGAAATCGATTAATGGATTTTTAATTCTATTTTCAAATAAAATAAATGCAATTAACGAAATTACAAACAATATAATTAAAGAGATGATAGCTGTCGAGAACAAACCATAGTCCTCAGTTTTAGTAATAATTAAATTCAAACTTAACATTGAAATGATTAAGATTACTAATCCTCCAATATCGAATTTAGCACGTTTTGAAACTTCGGTTTGTACACCTTTTGTTTCAGGCGTATGTTTGATTAAGTACATCGCTAACAATGCTACGATAATAGAGATAATAAATATTGAACGCCAACCAATAAACGTTGACATAATGCCTCCGAAGAATGAACAGATCCCTGTTCCACCCCAAGAACCAATAGACCAGTAACTTAAAGCACGTTGACGTTCACGTCCAATATAATATTCATTAATAATTGCTAATGTTGATGGCATGATAAATGCCGCTGACAAACCTTGTACTGCTCTACCGATAACCAATAAAGATGTAAAGCCAGGAATGATAATCATCAATGAACCAATGACACTTAAGATTAAACCTATATAAGTCATTTTTACTCTTCCATAACGATCAGCAAGACCACCTGCCCCCACGACAAATAATCCACATAATAGTGACGTTAGACTGACCGCGACATTAATTGTGCCATAGTTAGCATCAAAAGATGATTCTAAATCTGGTACAATGTTCACTAATGATGAAGCGAATAACCAAAAAGTTATCACACCTAAAAAAATCCCAAAAAGAAGTTTATTATCTCCTTTAAAGGTTTGTGATGTTTCCATAATTCAATTTCCTCCTAATATATCCGAGTGATTCAAGGACATACATTTCAAAATGGATATACACGCCTTTAAAGTTCATACCAATACGTATTCCTTCTAAAAAAGTCTATATCTATTTCAAAATGATTCCTATAAAAATATAATAAGGTTTAACAAAACAATAAAAGTAAAATGCTATTAAATCTAACTCAAATTACTTCGAATTATGTTTATTATTTTAAACCAATATATCTACATTACCACTTTAAAAATACAAAAGCTAAAAACTAGCTCTTATCGTGTAAAAGTAAACTTTTATATTAGCAAATTTATCTAAATTAAATTTCTGAAATATTAACTTTTATTTATTCACCAGATATTAAGTCAGCATGAGTATGTTGATTTGATTATTCTTTAGTATAATAATTCTATAAACTGAATTTCGAAGGCGGTTACTATGTTTAATTTATTTATTTTATTATTGGAACGCGTTGGTTTAATTATTTTAATTGCTTATATACTTATGAATATCAATCATTTTAAAACAATGATGAATGAACGTGATAAACGTCATTCCCAATGGCAATTGATTATCATTTTTGGATGCTTTTCAATCTTGTCTAACTTTACAGGCGTTCAAATTTTAGGAGATCAAGTTGTTAATGGTGCAGTATATAAGCATCTTGCTCCTGACGCATCATTAGCCAACACACGTGTATTAACAATTGGCGTATCAGGCTTAATTGGCGGTCCATTTGTCGCTATTGCTGTGGCAATTATTTCCGGTCTCTATCGTGTTTATATAGGTGGTGCTGATGCATATATCTATTTAATTTCATCAATTGTCATTGCCTTAGTTTCCGGCTATTTCGGTCATAAAGCAATACGTGCCCGTCGATATCCAACAATCCTGAAGGGGGCTTTAATTGGTGGTACAACTGAAATTATACAAATGCTCTGTATACTAATCTTTTCTAATAATACAGAACATGCTTGGACACTTGTAAAATTAATTGCCTTACCTATGATTTCAATTAACTCAATCGGTACAGCTATCTTCTTATCGATTATACTTTCTACAATTAAAAAGGAAGAAGAGACAAGAGCAATCCAGACACATGATGTACTACAATTAGCCAATCAAACATTGCCTTATTTCCGTTCTGGCTTAAATGAACAATCCGCTAAAAAAGCGGCAGAAATCATACTTAATTTAATGCAAGTTTCTGCCGTAGCAATTACCAACAGAAAGGATATACTTACTCATGTTGGGGTCGCAAGTGATCACCACGTCGCACAAAAGGCAATCATTACTAATCTGTCTAAAGAAGCAATTCAATCTGGAACGCTTAAAGAAGCTTATTCTAGTGAAGATATTGGCTGCAACCATCCAGGTTGCCCACTTCAAGCTGCCATCGTTGTACCTTTAAGAATTAAGGATAAAGTCGTTGGCACATTAAAGCTATACTTTACCAATGTCAATGACGTTACCTATGCTGACAAACAATTAGCAACAGGTTTAGCGGATATTTTTTCTAGTCAATTAGAGCTGGGTGAAGCTGAGACACAAAGTGCACTTGTACGTGATGCAGAAATTAAGTCATTGCAAGCACAAGTTAATCCACACTTCTTTTTCAATGCCATTAATACAATTTCAGCAATGGTACGAATTGATAGTGAAAAAGCACGCACGTTATTATTACAATTAAGTCAATTTTTCCGTTCTAATTTGCAAGGTGCACGAAATAATCTCATTTCACTGGAAAAGGAATTACAACAAGTCAAAGCTTATTTATCATTAGAACAAGCACGTTATCCAGATCGCTTTGAAGTCGAATTTATTATAGACAGAAATTGCTATAATGCCTTAGTGCCCCCATTTGCCATACAGATATTAATAGAAAATGCAGTAAAACATGCCTTTAAAAATAGAAAATCAAATAACTATATACAAGTTATTGCTAAGCAAACTGATAAAGGGTTAAATATATCGGTACATGATAATGGCCAAGGTATCCCAGCTGATAAATTAAACATTATTGGGACGACAACTGTAAATTCAGAATCTGGTACTGGAAGTGCACTAGAAAATCTAAATCGACGTTTAGATGGTCTTTTTGGCAATACTGCAAATTTACATTTTCAATCTAATCATGCTGGTACTATTGTCAGTTATACTATCCCTTATCATTTAACTGAGGAGGCAAATTTATGAAAGCAATCATAGTGGACGACGAGCCATTAGCAAGAAACGAACTTCGTTATTTATTGAATGAAATTCGTCATTTTGAAACAATTGATGAATCTGAAACGATTTCTGAGACTTTAGAACTCTTACTTTATGATGATTATGATGTCATCTTTCTCGATATTAATTTAATGGATGAGAGTGGTTTGGCATTAGCCGAAAAAATTAAAAAAATGAAACGTCAACCCTTTATTATCTTTGCAACTGCCCATGACACATATGCTGTAAAGGCATTTGAACTAAATGCAATAGATTATATTTTAAAGCCTTTCGAACAACAGCGCATCGCTCAAGCGCTCAGTAAAGTTGAAAGTGCACTCACAATGCAACATGAACCAAATTCAAAAACGATAAATGTAACTACACAAAACGACCAACCAGACGATACGCATGCTACCTTACCTATTGAAGTAGACGAACGTATCCATATCATTAATCATACTGATATCATAGCCATATCCGTTAATAACGGTATTACTACCATTCATACTAAATCAGATGACTTCCAAACAACTGAACCGTTAAATCATTATGAAAAGAGACTATCAGGTAATCAATTTATGCGTGTCCATCGCGCTACAATTATCAATCAATCACACATACAAACGATAGAACATTGGTTTAATTATACCTATCAATTAACCATGTCAAATCAGTTAAAAGTACAAGTCAGTCGTTCTTACATGAAACAATTTAAAATAGCAATGGGTCTTAATTGACAGTTAACCTGACATTTATGCAACTCAGCATAAACAATTTGTAACTCACAGTAAAAGCCCTCTGTAGAAATCGCTTTCATTTTATAATGAAGTCAAGATTAATACAGGGGGCTTATACTATGGAAGCAAACAAAAAACAAACCACAGAAAACACATCAAAGACTTACAACTTTTTCCATCAGTCATTAGTGATTGCAATTATTTTACTTATTTCAAATATTATCGAAAGCTTTATGCCAATCCCTATGCCAGCTTCGGTCATCGGTTTAGTATTATTATTTATCGCATTATGTACGGGCATTGTTAAATTAGGCCAAGTAGAAAAAGTTGGAACAACATTAACAAATAATATTGGGTTCTTATTTGTACCAGCCGGAGTCTCAGTCATTAACTCACTCGGTGTATTAAGTTCTAGTCCAATACTCATTATTTTATTAATTATAATCTCAACACTTTTATTGTTATTATGTACTGGATTTTTCTCTCAAATGTTAATTACAAAATCCTTTATCCCTAGAAAAGTTAAAAAACATAAATTAGCGGAGGAAAAAATATGATTGAACATTTAGGTATTAACACACCCTATTTCGGTATTTTATTATCTCTTATTCCTTTTATCATAGCGACAATGCTTTTTAAAAAGACAAACGGCTTTTTCCTATTCACACCGTTATTTGTATCAATGGTTGTAGGTATTGCATTTCTAAAAATCACTGGAATCAATTATGAAAATTATAAAATTGGTGGAGACATTATCAACTTTTTCTTAGAGCCAGCAACAATTTGTTTTGCTATTCCTTTATATAAACGTAGAGAAGTTTTGAAAAAATATTGGGTTCAAATTTTAGGTGGTATCACTTTAGGGACAACTGCTGCACTTATCTGTATTTACCTTATAGCTGGATTGTTCCAATTTTCTAATGATATTATCGCATCGATGTTACCTCAAGGCGCTACAACAGCTATTGCGCTACCTGTTTCAGCAGACATTGGCGGTATTAAGGAATTAACTTCTTTAGCCGTTATCTTAAATGGTGTGATTATATATGCACTAGGAACTAAATTAATTAAACTATTCAATATTACCAATCCTATTGCTCGTGGTTTAGCATTAGGAACAAGCGGTCACTCTTTAGGTGTATCGTCAGCTCAAGAATTTGGAGAAACAGAAGCTTCAATGGCATCGATTTCTCTAGTAATTGTAGGGGTAATTGTCGTAATTGTTGCACCTATCTTAGCCACAGTTCTACTATAAGAATAACTATAGTGAGCAACCTCGACAAAAACTCACAAAAAACAGCCGATAAATGAATTTTATTGGCTGTTTTTTAAATCATATTTTAAAGTTTAACGACTCTATCTTCTCACTAAATATAGTGATTAAAGTGCAATATCGCATGAATCAATGTATTGGTATAATCATATTTTTAAATTTGATTTATGACGTTGTCGAATTTTCACTAAGGTGTCATAAACCAATCAATTGCGCGTTTAATAGCTTTATCCCAGTATTCATAATCATGTTTCCCCGGTCCTTCTTCAAAATGATAGTCAATATGGTTCGCATCTAAACATTTTATAAATTGCTTATTGTCACTTAGTAATTCATCTTCTGTTCCACACATAATGAGTAACTCGGGTACAGCTCGCTGCTCTGTGCCTACTTGTTCTACTAAATAATAAGGATCAAGTTCTGTCTGTTCTGTTTCCTTATCAATTCCCGCAATTGCTTCACCGGAAAAATCGTGCCAATCAATATTAAGTAATAGTTGTGGATTAAATACAGAAGATAGTGGTGCAGCCTTACTAAATCGATGCCCTTCCGTCAATGCATATTTAATCGTTCCATAACCACCCATCGAATGACCTGCAATGAAGTTATCCTCTCGCTGTGTTGAAAGAGGCAGAATTTGATGTGCATAATCAAATACTTCTAAAATATAATCATAATATTTATGTCCAAACGCCATATTACTATAACCACTGTGGTCTGCTTTAGGCATAATGATAGCTAATTGATGCGCTTCAGCATATCGTTCAATACTCGTATAACGTGTATATGATGTTTCATCACTTGATAAACCGTGTAACAGCAGTAATGTTTTTAGTTTCTTAGGTGGTGTTGCTGAGCTAAAATGACTATCGTCTTCAGGTAAAATCACCGTGAATGGGTGACTCATGCCTATCGTTTTTGATTTATAATGAATTGAAAGTATTGCCAAATTTAAACAGCCCTTTCTCTATCGGTCAATCCCTTGAGGTTGATGTTTCTGTTCTTTTATACTCTTTTGAGAAGGATCGAGACGTTTTTCTAATAATCTTAAACCAACGTCTATTAAAATAGCAATTAAAGCGATAGGAATTGCACCAGCTAATATGAAAGTTGTTCCATCTGTTGCATTCGTACCACGAATGACGATATCACCTAAGGTAGGTGCACCTATAAATGATCCGACTGCCACTACTCCAATTGCTACGACTAATGCGATTCTCAAGCCACCCAGTATAACCGATAGTGACAATGGTAATTCAATCATGCGTAATACTTGATTACGTGTCATACCCATACCCTTACCAGCATCTTTAATATTTTCATCGACACCGTTGATACCGTCAAATGTATTTTTTATTATCGGTAGTAATGCATAGAAAAATACTGTCACTACAACTGTATTTGGCCCTAAGCCCATAATTAGCATTAATATAGCTAACATAGCAATCACTGGCACTGTCTGAATAATATTTGCAATGGTTATAATAATCCAAGATAATTTGCTATATCTTGCAATTATAATACCTAAAGGTATACCAACGATTGCAGCAAATAGTACCCCGTAGACTGACATCAGTAAATGTTTGATGAATAAATCCCATAGGTAGCCAAAGTTCACAGCATAATATTCAATTAATTGTTGGATTAAATTGCCTTCCATTATTTTTGACCACCTTTCACATCTTTTTCAAAGTAATTATGTTTTTTCAAGAATTTTTCAGCAACAACTGCAGGTTCTTGACCTTCGCCATCAGCTTGATAATTTAAAATTTGCATATCTTTCGTCGACACTTTATTGTGTAGTTTTTTTATAATTGGTCTTAATTCAGGATGCTTATTCAATAATTTATTCGTTGCTACAGCACTCGCATCATATGGTGGGAAGAAGCGTTTGTCATCTTTTAATACTTTTAAATCATATGCGGCAATACGTCCATCCGTTGAATATCCCACTGCTACATCTAAATTTTTCGATTTCAATGCATCGTATACGAGGCCAATTTGCATTGGTCTTACCGTATTAAATTTGTACCCATAAGCTTGAGTAAAGCCTTTGTAGCCATCACCTTCACGGTTTAACCATGAACTATCGACCCCCAATCGTAATGCCTTACTATGACGTTCTAAATCAGAAACCGTTTTTAAATTATATTTTTCTGCAGTTTCTTTCGTCACCATAAATGCATACGTATTAGCAAAACCATACGAATCAAAGAATGTTTGATTAAATTTCTTTTGAAATCCTTCTTGTGTGACTTGCATGGCTTTTTTAGGATCTTTGATTGGCTTTTCCTTTAATGCACCTGTTAAATCTGTACCGTCATAGCGTGCACCAGACATATTGGCATCTCCGTTAACTAATGCATTATGTTGAATCGTACTGGATCCTAAATTATTAATTAATGTTGGCTTTATTTTCCCATGTGTATCATGTTCTATTAATAGTCTCAACATATGTGACATGATTTGAGACTCACTCGTTGCTACTGCTGTGATTTTGACATCATCATCCGTACTTTTACCACCTAAGCCAGGGAGGCTACAGCCAGTCAACACCGTTAGACACAATACAAGCAGTATCGTAAATTGCTTAACCTTTCTCATAATGTCCTCCTTCAGTTATCTGGAAACCTTTAATCCCTTTGGCACAGCCCACTTTTCAATTCTAGATAATACAAAATCAACGACTAAGGCTAATAGCGTTACTAGAATCGCTGCACTGACAATCATCATCGGATCATACAAATTCAATCCATTAAAGACGAAATCGCCTAATCCACCTGCACCGACATAACTAGCTAGTGTTGCCCAGCTAATTACGTAAACCGAAGACAATCGGATGCCTCCTAATATTAATGGTAATGCCAATGGTAGCTCTACATCTTTCATTAATTGAAAGCGTGTCATACCCATACTCGTTCCAGCTTCTTTAATGTTTTTATCAATATTTTGAACACCAATAACCGTATTATTTAATATTGGTAACAAGACATATAAAAACAATGCAACAATTGCTGGCATTTTACCGACACCAAATATAGGTATCATTACAGCTAACACTGCCAATGTTGGGATTGTCTGCAACACACCTGCAATCGTCAATACAATATTCGAAGTACGTTTTAATTTTGATAATAATATCCCTATCGGAACAGCTACAACAATTGCAATCAATAATGTAATGATTGATATGTAGAAATGTTCTACCGTCTTCGATATCAATTGACCGCCATATTGTTCAAGAAATGCTTTCATTATTTATCAGCTCCCAAATTTTCCGGCTCAACGATGGCATCTTGTTCGCTCTCAGTTGTTTCATCACCCCAGATGCTATCGTATACGATATCAACTAAATTAGCTCTTGTTACTAGACCGATTAATGTTTGACCATCTTTGTCTACAACAGGTACATTACGTACATTTCGTTTCAATATTGTGCGCACTGAATCTTGTAATTTACTATCTATGCGCACACGATAAATATCACGTTGCATAGTATCAATTAGCTCTTTTTTCGCTCTTAAACCTTGGTTAATGTCTTCAATATCTAAATAACCAAGTAACTTTTCATTTCTTCCTGTGACAAAAATTGTATCAACACGTCGTTCTCGCATGATTTTAACCGCTTCATCTAATGAACTATCAGCATGCACTGTAACTGGTTTAATCATTGCATCTTCTACAGTTCGCATATTTGGTCGGTCTTGGATCAATCTATTTTGACCAATAAAGTCACGCACGAAATCATTTGCTGGGTACCGCAAAATATTATCAGGTGTATCGAATTGCACTACACGTCCTTCTGACATAATACAAATTTTATCTGCTAATTTAATCGCCTCATCCATATCATGCGTTACAAAAATAAATGTCTTACCTAATTTTTGCTGTAATTCTTTAACCAAATCTTGCAATGTATCTCGTGTAATTGGGTCTAAAGCACCAAACGGTTCATCCATAAGGATAATATCTTGTTCAGCAGCCAACGCTCTCACTACACCAATACGTTGTTGTTGACCGCCAGATAATTGTGAAGGATAACGATCCAAATATGATTCTGGTAAGTCGACTAATTTAATTAATTCTTTTGCTTTTGCTTCTTTCTTTTCTTGGGACCATTTCAACAATTTAGGCACTAAAACAATATTTTCTTTAATAGTCATGTGTGGCATCAAACCAATTTGTTGAATGACATAACCAATTTCTCTACGTAATTCTACCGGATTCATTTTACGTACATTTTTACCATCGATAGAAATGGTTCCTTCTGTTGCCTCTATCATTCTATTAATCATTCGCAATGCGGTCGTCTTACCACTACCACTAGTACCAATAAATGCTATAAATTCCCCAGACTCTATATCTAATGAAATATTATCTACGGCTTTTTTCCCACCACCATAGATTTTAGTTAAATTCTCAATCTTTAACATATGGCCATTCCTTTCTAATGCTATGTATGTTTTATTTTCAATCGTAAAAAAGATAAAAGGACTACTTGTGGATGTTATACAAATTCTAAAATAAGTAAAAACATGAGCACAAATAGCCCTTCATTTGTATGATCATATAAAGCATTTCTTTGAAAACGCTATACACGACGCATTCAAACTTTATTTTGTTCATCCTACAATTATTTAGATACCCTAACTTCCCCTAAAAAATACACTTTATTTAACTATTATAAGCAAGATACATTGGTTAGTGTACCAACTGGACGGTTTAGTTACAACCCTATAACCATCAAATTAAAGGGAATGCTCGAAGTTTAAAACTCGGTCATTCCCTTTAGCTAGAAGCGATTCACACTTATTTATATCATGTGAATAATTAATTTAATTTATTGTTCAAATGTACGATTTGTTGTTGATTTTGAATAATTTGTTAGTCTTTCTAAAACTGCTTCACGCATCGACTCATCTAAGGCATCCAAACCAAAAATTTCAGATAACCATAAACCATCGACTGCCAATCTCATAATCGTTGCATCAATCTTATCTAGACCATCATTTTCAATGTATGATTGCCATATCTTGTAGGTTTCTTGTAACGGCGATAACAAATGTCTATTATTTCCTTCTGCTGCTAACATACTTGATGTAATTGCGGCATTTTCAGAGCGATGTTCACGAGTAGCTTCTACAAATGCACGCAACCATTTACCTTGTTCATAAATATCGGCAGCTACCCTTTCAGCTACATTATTCCGATATATTTTGTCAGCGTGATCCACAAGTCCTTCAATTAAAGCTGTCTTACTTTTAAAATGATATAGTAAACCTCCCTTGCTCACGCCCGCACGCTTTGCAACGGCATCTAAAGTGAGGTACTCACTACCGTATTCATTAACAATCGCTGCTGCAGCATCTAATAATTGCGTTTTCTTTGAAGTTCTAGGCATTCATACACCTACTTTCTTAAATAATTTTACTGTTAGATATTACTATATTTTTTAATAACTAACATTATATTCTTGTAACTGATTGTTTTATAAAGCATAGCTATTTATCATTCAAACCTTTACCATTCAATATGTGATCAACGTATTTTTCAACACGTTGTTCTCTTGTAGCGGCTCTTTTTGCTTGTCCAATATGATACATATATTGTCTTTGTCTACCAGGCGTTAATTTATAAAAAGCTTCCTTGAGTGCCGGCATTGACTCAAATTTATTACTTAATTCTTCAGGCATTTCATACTCTTCAGTTGATTTCATAGGTACTTTTTTTCCAGACTTTTCAATTCGAATTGCTTCTGCAAGATACCACTTTATTTCCTCTTCTCTCTTGCTAATTTCTTCCAAACTTTCAAAACGTAACTGTCTTGCAGCTTGAACATTTTTAGTCTGTTGAATTAAGGTCTGATAAGGATCTTCCATAATGGCACCTTTTTCAAAAAGCAATGCACAATAATGCTTGAAATCCTGAATAATCACCACATTTTTTTTATTTAAGGTATAGCATGGATGCATCCATTTATAATCTTCATCTAATTCAGTTTCTTGAATCCATCTTCGTAGTATCTTAAATTCATCTTGCCACTGATTTAATTTTTCTATAAACCCATCAACTTTACTGTTATTTTCAACCATTTATAATCCCCCAATTTAATGATTTCAGTATATTCATATCTTACTATGATTTGCCCTATTTAATCTATAATTAATCAAAATCGACTCCCAAGCAAAGTTTTCCGATAAACATACTAGGAATTATGTATAATCTATGCTATTCTATTTTTATTCATTTTTGAATATTTAAATTTTATAGGGGTGATTAAATGGAACAAACGAATAATTTGAAGAAAGTATTAGGCTTCACAGATGTCATGGGCATTGCCATTGGACAAATAATCGGAGCTGGGGTCATGTCTCTTACAGGTATCGGCATTCAAATGACCGGTAGTGGTATTACACCAGCCTTTATATTATCGTCTCTTATCACGTTACTGACAATGTTTCCTATTGCAATATTGGGTTCTGCTTTACCAACTACTGGGGGCATGTACCAATATACAAGTCGATTATTATCACCAAAGGTTGGTATTTTTTGGTTGTTATTGTTCATGTTAGTGCAAATCACTTTGTCACTCTATGCACTGTCCTTCGCACAATATTTAGAAGGTTTGTTACCTGGCATCCCAATAAGAACAGTTTCATTTATACTTATAACATTATTGTTCATCGTCAATATTGTCGGAGTGAAATCCGCTTCTATAGTTGGTAATTTAATGGTTATCACATTGATTATTGCATTATCATGCTTTATTATTTTAGGATTCCCACATGTTAACTTCAAGGTCTTCAACACACCTACAATGTTCCCTGATGGCTTTACTGGATTCTTTACTGCAGTAGGTCTAGTATCCTTTGCTACAGGTGGTGCACAAGTAGTAGCAGAACTAGGTGGCGAAATGAAAAATCCTAAACGCGATATCCCTATTGTGATTATTGTGGCTACAATATTTGTTGGATTACTTTATGCTTTTATAGCTTCTATTGCGGTTGGTGTATTACCGATACCAGAAGTTGCAGGTCAACCACTTACGAGTGTAGCGCATAAGGTATTACCGACACCTGCGTTTATATTTTTTATGGTAGGAGGTGCGATGTTTGCTCTCGCCACAACGCTAAATTCTACATTTACATGGGTTACAAAAAGTTTATTGATTGCTATCAAAGATGGTTATCTCCCTAAATCATTAGGTCAAGTTAACCAACGATTTGGCACACCTCATTGGCTATTATTTATCTTTTATCTAATAGGGGTCATCCCAATCATTACTGGCATGTCGTTAAATGTAGTAGCACAACTTGGTACAGGTATTTCATTAATTGTCTTTGCATTTCCTGCATTAGCTGTGACTCAATTACCTAAAAAATATCCCGATGCCTATCGTAATTCGCCTTTAAAGGTGCCTTATCCTTTATTAGTAACAATTGCCGTTAGCTCTATTATCGTCTTAATTTACCAAAGTTATTTACTTATCTCAGATTTAAAGACGGGTTATATCATTGGTACATTACTTTATATTTTATTTGCTTTGGGTGTGGCACACTTTTCGAATAAAAGAGCTAACTTGTCCACTCAACATATTGCACTTAGTACTTCAAAATAATACATCTCTCATTAGTACAATAAATATGATATAAAAAACATTAAAAAAGTAGGATGACAAACACTTCAGTGTGCATCGTCCCTTATAAGTTGTTCACTTTTCAGTGTTAACTTATAAGGGCACACATTAATGTCTCATCCTACTGTTTTCTTTCATAAGTTTCTTCAGTTCTACATGCTTCTAAAACCTTAAAGTGTTAACCTTCTCAATACATAAAAAACATGTTTTTCTTAACTGTACAATTTTATATTGATGCATAATTAATATTAATAGCTGCAATATTTTTCACTAAGCTATCTTGCACTCAATTAATAGTCATTAATTAATCGTGTTTAACTCTATATTTAGAAAGTTGATTTAAACTAATAATAATGATTAAGGCAATCACACCAATTGTTGCAGAGAAATAAGTAGTTGCATGAACATCTAGATTTGATACAACGAGTCCGCCTACAACACCGCCAATTGCAATACCTGCATTTAAACTAGACATATTCCAGCTCATCACCTGGCTTGTGTCACCATCTACATGTTCAATAATCCCGCTCTGAACTGCAGGATTTGTACTCCACTGCATGATATTCCAAATAAAGATAATTGCTAACAACATCACAGTTCCTGTTAAGAAGAAATTCAATGACAGCAACATTACAATGAACAATATAGTTGCTATCGTTAACCAACGTTTACTCGTTAATTTATCAGATAAGAAACCTCCCATTGATGTTCCGATCATACCTGCTACACCGTTTATTAATAATGCTATTGAAACAAATGACAAATCATGCCCTCCAGATAGCATCAATGGATTAATATAAATAAACGTCACTGAATTAGCAACTAATAACAAGAAGGTAATAGCTAAATATTTAGCTACTTCAATAGGTCGCAGAATTCGACCTGTTGTAGCTTGCTTAGTCTGTTGTTTGTTATCGTTATTCAGTGAAGGTTCGATGTTTGAATTTGGAATATATATATACATCAATATGCCGACAAGCACACTAACAATAACGATAAAAATAAATGTATAACGCCAACCAACAAGATCACCAATAATTGTCCCTATAGGTACCCCAAAGACATTAGCGCCACTAAATCCAGAATATACAATACCAATCATTTTCCCACGATTTTGTGGTGCAGTGAGTAGCGCAGTTAGGGCCAATATTTTGACAACGATTAATGCAGCTGCTGCCGAAGAAATGACTCTCCCAACTACAAGTATTGTAAAATTCGGTGCCATCGCTATCATTAAGTTCCCAACAATAAATGCTAGCAACGTCCATAACAATACTGGTTTAGGTGAAAATCGATTGGTTAGCTTTACTAGAATAGGACCAGCAATTGCAAATGTTATTGCATATAAGGTTACTAATTGACCTATAATCGCTTCTGATACATTTAAATCATGACTCATCAAATTCATAATACCTGCAACCATCATTTCAACCATTCCTACTATGAAAATACTCAAAATGAAGGTCACTACTCGCATTGAAGACATCAATCCCACTCCTTTCCGTTCGATTTATTATAAAATTTCATAACTTCTCTATTATAAACGATGACTTAATGTGTTTAAATAACTTTTAATCATATCGTTATAATTATCGTGATTTAATTATTAAATTTATAGTATTAGAGCTAAACTTTCCCTTGGTTAAACTGCCTTTTGATTCTTAGCATCAATTTTATTGAAATCCTTTATAAAAACATCATAAAAACAGAAGTTAAGTATGATCAAAGACATTCATTTACTGTCTATATCAATCGATACTTAACTTCTGTACATTGTCTTATTTTAAACAAGAAAATGGCTTATCGTTGAACCATCTCTCTCGCTATAAGTTGATCACGCTGATTAAAGAATTGCTTATAACTCAAATATGTCGCTAATAAAGCGGACATAATAGTTGCAGTTGTATGAATAAATACAACCATTAATTGGAATTTAACTGCATCTAAAGGGGCTACACCACCAATGATTAAACCTGTCATCATTCCTGGTATTGATACAATACCATATGTTTTTACAGAATCTATTGTTGGCACAATTGCCGTCTTAATACTTTGTCTAATCGTATCTTTCGATGCTAATTTTGGGTTTGCACCTAAAGTTAATTTAGATTCAATTTGACTCATCTCTTTTACAAATTCTCTATCTAAATTCTGATAAGCTAAGTTAATAGCGATTAAACTATTACTCGCTAACATACCTGATACTGGAATAACTTCATTGGGTTTAAATTCAATCGCCCCCGTCAGTACCACACCTACTAAAGGCAATGCTACTCCGATAAATATTGAAATTAATGAAATTAGAAATACATGATGCATCACAACGGAAGCTCTGCCAATCGTATTCCATGCTGCATTAACAATGATGATAAGTACAAAGATAATTAGCACCCATTTTTGATTAATATTAAAGATAAAATGTAATAAATACCCTAAGATTACTAATTGTATAACTGCACGAATTGTCGACACTAATAAATCTTTGATGATATGTAATTTTTCTTTATAAGACACTATGATAGGAAATAGCAATAACAAGCCAGTAAGGGCTAATGCTGTCGTACTCATCTTAACACTTCCTCTTTCTCTATATGTCCATCTACCAAATGTAATCGCTTGTTAAAACGACGTAAACTTTGGTCTTTACTATGTGTAATCCACAATATAGCCACACCCTGCTTCGCTAAACTAAAAATAAGTTCTTCAACTCTATTACGATTTTGAGTATCTAATGCACTCGTTGCTTCATCTAATAATAAAACTTTAGGTAAATACATCAACTGTCTGGCAATAGTAATTCTCTGACGTTCCCCACCAGATAAACGTTGAACTTTAGCATCCAATTTATAATGATCTAAGCCAACAGCTTTTAATAACTGCTTCGCCCTCTTTTTGTCAAAATGTTCATCTCTCACTTGTGCCGAAAATGCTAAATTATCTGCTATCGTCGTTTCAAACAAATCACTTTGTTGTAGTAAATAACTTACATCCATACGCAATGATTCCGGGTTTATCTGCTCATAATTCTGCTGTTGATAATATAGTGCACCTTGTGTTGGACTTATCAAATTACTGATCAAGCGAAATAGTGTGCTCTTCCCACTCCCTGAAGGTCCAATTATTGCTATAGTATCACCTTTATTGATAGTTAAATTAATGTCACTTAAAATTGTTCTATTGTCTACTTTATAAGATACATCCTTTATCTCTAGCATCTTTTTAACCTACCTCAATTCATTTGTCTCACTGGTTATATCATACCCATTTTAATGTAACACAACTTTGATATTTAACTTTTCTTCCTAACTAAAATGATATGAAGGATTAAACATAGCGTAAGCAATTCTATTAAATGATGTTACGACGTACATACAATAGTGATAAATGATACAAAATTAATTAAAGCATGTAGTGTGATTGAAACTGCTAAATTTTTATCACTTTTCAAATATACGAGTGTTAAACCAATCGCAATAATGAAATAACCGCCAATTTCGAAGGGTGAAGTTGCATTTAATACATGAATACTCGAAAATGCTATGACAGATATGACTGTTGCAAAGCCGTACGAGATTTTTTTACCAAGCTCATGAATTAAAATATGACGAAAGATTAATTCTTCTATAATTGGTGTCAAAATCACAATATCTATAAATACGAATGGCAACATCCAATGACTTTCAAATAATTGCTCAAGACTCTGTTGATTTTGCGTCACACTAAATTGTAGTGACTTTGGTAAAAAGTGGATCAGCCAATCATAAACTGGTGTTGCGATTATAATAACAATATACGTTGCAATGATTAATAATATGTATCGAGGCACTTTACTTAATTTATCAAACGTTAATTTAATAAATGACACCTTTGGATAGAGTGCCATAAAGACAATGAGAATAATAACTGAACCTAAAATACTTCCAAATATTTGGGTTATATGTGCCTCTAGTATAGTTTCATTTTTTAGATTTAAGGCAAGTAATAGAATATAGCTAAATGCAAAAACGATTAAGGGCATGATATAACTTACTAATATATAGAGTGGGATAATTATAAAATCCTTCCTTGCCATTGTAGGTTTATCCCAGGGTAAGTATGGCTGATTTTTCATGTTGTTTGTACTAGATGATTTAATCATAAGTCACCGTCCTTATTGTTTATTTTTAATATACCATAATCATTTACATTCACTAAGGTTTTTATTTAATCCAAAAGCATTTAATTCTAACTTCATTTTTAATAATATTTATTTTTATTGTTATTTCTACTGTTGTTGCAAAACTAACTTTTCGATGTAGTATATAGATAAATGGGGGGATTATTATGACTTTACTGACAATACTTCAGTTCATAGTAAATATTATTTTAGTATTATTTTTAATTAGCATATTAATTATTGGGGGATTATTGCTATTTAAAGACAAACGCCAAAAGCAACATAGTGTATTGCGTAATTATCCATTATTAGCACGGGTACGCTACTTCTTTGAAAAAATCGGCCCTGAAATGAGGCAGTATTTATTTTTACCCGATACAAAAGGTAAACCATTTTCTCGAAATGATTTCACTAATATCGTATTAGCTGGAAAATATAACTCTAGAATGTCTAGTTTTGGTACACAAGAAGATTACGAAGACGGGTTCTACATTCAAAATACAATGTTCCCTCTCCAAACAACTGAACTGCGTATCAATCAATCACCTATGATTTCAACCTTTATTTACCAAATTGATAACGAGCGTTTATTCGATAGAGATGAACATAGACATAAAACTGAAATTGATCCTTATTATTTATCAGACTCAGACCAAGTTGTACTAGGACCAAACTTAGCCTATCCGTTTAAGATTAAGCGTCTTGTAGGCCAATCAGGAATGAGTTATGGTGCTTTAGGTAGCCATGCAATCACTGCACTATCGAAAGGACTTGGACAAGCCGGCACTTGGATGAATACTGGAGAAGGTGGTCTATCTAAGTATCACCTGGCTGGTAACGTAGATATTATATTCCAAATTGGACCAGGACTGTTCGGCGTTCGTGATAAAGATGGGCATTTTGATTTAAGTGCCTTTCGTAATTTAGCACAGCAAGATGCAATCAAAGCCTTTGAAATTAAGCTAGCACAAGGTGCGAAAACGCGTGGCGGTCACATGCAAGGTAATAAGGTTACTGAAGAAATTGCTGAAATTAGGAAGGTTGAACCTTGGAAGACTATCAACTCACCAAATAGATTTACAAACATTGATAATCCACAAGCACTACTTAATTGGGTTACTGAGTTACAACAATACGGACAAAAACCTGTGGGCTTTAAAATTGTAATCAGTAGTGTTGCTGAAATTGAAAGTCTTGTAACAACTATGATTGAAACAAATCAATACCCTGACTTTATTACTGTAGATGGTGGTGAAGGTGGTACTGGTGCTACGTTCCAAGAACTTGAAGATCGTGTTGGGTTACCATTATTTACTGCGCTACCCATTTTATCTGCAAAGTTAGAACAACACGGCATTCGAGATAAAGTGAAAATATTTGCTTCTGGTAAGTTAATCACCCCAGATAAAATAGCCATTGCACTTGGGTTAGGTGCAGACTTAATCAATATTGCAAGGGGGATGATGATCAGTGTGGGATGCATCATGAGCCAACAATGTCATATGAATACATGTCCTGTAGGTGTTGCTACAACTGATCCTAAGCGTGAAAAAGGGTTAATCATCGATGAGAAGAAGTACCGTGTAACTAATTTCGTCACGAGTCTCCACGAAGGTTTATTCAATATTGCAGCTGCTGTCGGCGTCGCATCACCAACACAAATTTCTAAAGAACATATTATTATTAAACAAAAAGACGGACAGCTACAATCTATCAATGATTATAAATTGAAGCTCATTGATAGCCATTAAACAGACTTGTCATAAATAGAACTGAACATGTCAGTGTAACAGAGTTATTTTTCCTGACATGTTCAGTTATTTATTCACTATTCATTTATTGCTAATTGCTCGGTTAATTTTGTTGCTATTTCCGCTTCACTATCTTCTAAAGGGTTAAATTCAAATTTCACACCATTAATGAATACTGTGGGAATTCCTCCGATTCCACGTTCAAAGGTTTCTTTTGTGATTGCCAATGAGCGCTCATCTGCTGCTTGTTGCGGTGTTAATTTAAAGTCTTCTTCCATCTTTTTCTCTATTATGGCAAAGCTTTGTTTCCATGTTTGCTGCGTATCATATAATTGATGTATAAAATTCAATGTTTCTTGTGGTTGTTCATAGTCTAAATAGATGTTCGCTACAGTCCCCTTCAATAAACCTTGTTTTGTTTTATCAAAGTGCTTTATGACATGCTTCACCTTTCCATTAGCGATTAAATCTTGTAAAGTCTTGTCAGCAGCTTTAAAGTAATTTTTACAATATGGACAAGCAAAGTTAATAAATGATTCAACTGTGATAGGTGCTCGCTGTTCTCCAATGATTAAGTGTTTGATTTCTGACATATGATAAACCCCTCTCTTCAATTATTAATTCAATTGAAACATGAAATAGTGATGATTGCATCAAATTTGTCTTAGCGTTTTACTAGGAATTAATATATACGATTATCACACAGCTTGTTCGCATGATAAGCCACTTCGTTTCGTGGTAAACTATATGTATTCTTATAAATGGGAGGAATTAAAATGGACAATTCAGTTAATCTACTAAAAACACTAACTGATATAGACGGAATTGCAGGGCACGAGATGGAAGTAAAATCAACAATGAAAGCATATTTAACACCTGTTAGTGATGAAATCGTTGAAGATAATCTTGGTGGCATTTTCGCGAAAAAGACAGCAACAGATGGTCACAAAACATTAATGGTCGCTGGTCACTTAGATGAAATAGGCTTTATTGTAACTAAAATTGATAAAGACGGATTCTTGAAGTTTACACCAATCGGTGGTTGGTGGAATCAAGTGATGTTATCTCAAAAAGTCACAGTAACAACAGATAGTGGTAAAAAAATTCGAGGTATTATCGGATGTAAACCACCACATGTCTTAACTCCTGAAGAGCGTAAGAAAAACGTCGAAATTAAAGACATGTTTATCGATATCGGTGTTAAAAGTAAAAAAGAAGCCGAACAATATGGTATTGATTTAGGCAATATGATTACACCCTATAGTGAATTTGAAACCCTAGCAAACAATAAATATTTAACTGCTAAAGCATTTGACAATCGTTATGGTTGTGCACTTGCGGTAGACGTGCTAAACAACTTAAAAGAAGACGACATCAATATCAATTTAGTTGCCGGTGCGAATGTTCAAGAAGAGGTTGGATTAAGAGGTGCTAAAGTTGCAGCGAATAAAATTAAACCTGATTTAGCAATTGCAGTCGATGTAGCTGTTGCATATGACACACCTGGAATGTCTGGTCAAGTTAGTGATACAGCTATCGGTAATGGCCCAGTCGTTATAATCATGGACGCTACAAACATTGGACATGTTGGCTTCACAAAACATATTAAGGAAGTTGCTAAAAAGCACAACATCTCAATTCAATTAGATACTACTGCTGGCGGTGGGACTGATGCTGGTAGTATTCATGTTGCAAATGAAGGTACGCCAACTGTGTCAATAGGTGTCGCGTTACGTTATATGCATTCAAATGTTTCAGTACTGCATACCGATGATTATAAGAACTCAGTTGCTTTAGTGACTGAAATCGTCAAATCATTAAATGATGATGTTGTAGAAAGTATTATCTGGTAAATATTTAATAACTCACTCTATTTAAGTGATTATATGACAGACTTGAATAGAGTAGAAGTGCATTCACTAGCTATCTTTGCCTTGGAACACTTTAAGCAAATAATAGAATAACAAAAGATGTTATCTTCTATATAAATATTAAACGTCAATTTCTATTCGAACAATTCCCAATGTGAGGGAGTTAAATAGAAATTGACGTTGTTTTATGCTCATTAAAGATATAGCACATTCATTAAAATGCATTTCGTTGCTTCAAAGATAGGTATTTATTATTTTTGTTAGACCATGGTGTTATTTAGTAGTACGTTTCCAATCATCATCACTCAACATTTCACCTGGCCAAGTATAAGCCATTACACCTCCATCAATTGTGATGGTTTCACCAGTTATAAATGAGCTGTCATCAGATGCTAAGAAAGTAACTAATTTACCAATCTCTTCTGGCTTACCCAATCGACCTAAAGGCGTTACCCATTTTTGATTTTCTCTGAATGCTTGACCCGCTTCATCTTCTTTTGTACCAGTCAATTTATCAACTAATGGCGTTTCAATCGTACCTGGCGCTATGGCATTCGCTCTAATATTCTCACGACCATATTCTATCGCAGTTGAACGTGTGAAGTTAATCACCCCACCTTTTGCTGCGTTGTATCCTGAACGATTTAAGTCTGCTGCCTGTCCTGAAAATGAGGCAGTATTAATAATAGATCCACCCTTATCCATCATTAATGGTAAAGTGAATTTGGTCATTAAAAAGGTTCCTTTTAAATCTACATTGATGATACTATCAAACACTTCTATTGGATATTCATGAATTCGACCTGCTGCATTATCTATACCAGCATTATTAAAGAGAATATCAATAGTTCCATATGATGATTTAACCGATTCTGCAAATTGTTCTACGGCATTTGCATCGGAAACATCAACAATATATCCTGATGCTTTATACCCATTATTATTAATTTCATTTACAACATCATATACCTTTTCTGTTACATCTACTGCTAGAACATGCGCACCTTCTGCTGCCATGACTTGAGCAGTTGCTCTGCCAATACCTGTACTTGTACCAGTTAACACCGCAACCTTATTATCTAGTCTTCCCATAGCATATCACTACTCCTCTTCAAATATTTATTCCATCTTCCCCTTTTATATTAATTATTACCGAAATAGCTTATTTCAAAACGCAGTAATATATCATATGTTGTATTTCGAGCCCTCCTCAAAAACATTTGTCTTTTTCAAAAATACAAAATTTTAGAATTTTCATTCTATTTACATAAAAATTTTGTTATACTTTCGTTAACTTATTTGGGAGGTAGATATTATGTCTTCAAACTCAAAAAGGAAAGTGTCACCTATTGATAAATTTTTAAATATTGTTGAACTGATTGGGAACAAGCTACCTGATCCTAGTATTTTGTTCTTTCTTATGTGTGTGGGTTTGGCCGTATTGACCTGGATTGTGTCATTATTTCATGTCACAGTCAAACATCCTGGTACAGGTGATACGATCGCTATTAAAAGCATATTAAGTAAAGATGGATTTATGATGATTCTCAATGATTCAATTAAGAACTTTTCAGAATTCCCAGCTTTAGGTCTCGTCTTAGCCGTTATGTTAGGTATTGGTGTTGCTGAAAAGACTGGATATTTTGATAAATTAATGGTTCAAGTTGTACATAAAGCACCTAAAAAGTTTATTGTACCGGTCATCATCATAATTGGAATCTTAGGTAATGCTGCTGGAGATGCTGCACCTATTGTCTTACCCCCTCTAACAGCAATGGTATTTATCAAATTGGGTTATCATCCTATTGCTGGATTAGCAATGGCATATGCCTCAGCTATCGGTGGTTTTTCAGCTAACTTTATGATTGGTATGTCTGACGCGTTACTTTATGCTTTTACAAAGCCAGCTACCCAAATCGTCGCGAAAGATGTGCCTGTTAATGTAGCGATGAACTGGTATTTTATAGCGGCAAGCGTCGTCGTGTTATTACCTGCAGTTTATTGGGTTACCATGCGCTTTGTAATTCCTAGACTCGGCACTTATGATGATACTAATGCCGACATCAATGCTGATGATAACAATGACAGCTTAACCAAGGAAGAAAATCGCGCAGTATTTTGGGCTAATATAAGTTTCTTCATTGTTATACTGGTTATCATATTATGCGCTATACCTGAGCATAGCTTTTTACGAAATGCGAAAACGGGAAGTTTGCTCAATGATGCACCAATTATTAATGGTGTTGGTTTACTTATCCTTATCCTCTTTTTAGTGCCAGGTTTAGTCTATGGTGTAATGATGAAAGTGTTTAATAGTACAAAGGATTTAGGCAAAATGTTAGCTGATTCAATGGCATCAATGGGATCATTTATCGTCATCGTATTCTTTGCTGCACAATTATTAGCCTTTTTAGAATGGAGTAATTTGGGTGTCATTGTTGCAGTTAAAGGGGCTGCTATTTTACAAGGTCAGAATGGTATAGTGCTTATTCTAGGCATTATTTTATTGAGTGCATTGATTAATTTACTTATTGGAAGTGCTTCAGCAAAATGGGGCATTCTTGCACCAATATTTGTCCCTATGTTAATGCTTGTAGGTTTCCATCCAGCATTCACACAAATGTTATATCGTATCGGTGATTCTATTAGTAACCCAATCACACCAATGATGCCTTACTTGCCATTATTATTATCGTATGCTCAAAAATATGATAAAGATATGAAGCTCGGATCCTTATTATCTAGTTTGATGCCATACACCATTATCTTAAGTATCGTTTGGCCATTATTTATGATTGTATGGTATTTACTTGGTTGGCCTTTAGGTCCAGGAGGCCCTCTAAAAATTAAATAACCATTTTTATTAGGTCTAACAACTTAATATATGAGAGGCAATAGTTCGTAATATTAAACCAAAACAACCTTGCCTCTCTTTTTCTTTCTTTATAGGATAATTAAGCAAAACACCCCATACTCCCCTTTGAACAAATCGAATTATATTGCACACAAAACTTTTCAAATCATGTAATATATAATTAACAATTTGGGTAAATATAGTATAGATACTATGATCACCTACTTAACTAGGAGGCAAATATGGAACGAATAGGTTTAATAGATATTGGCTCTAATACAATCAGACTCGTTATCTTTGAATTTGATACTAAGACTGGGTTAAATGAATTATTAAATATTAAAACCCCAGCGCGATTAAGCCAATATTTAACAGATGATTTAACGATGAACGATGAAGGCATTAATGTGCTAACAAAGACCTTAAGCAGCTTTAAGAAAGTAGCTAAAAAGTTCAAAGTAAATGAATTACATCCCGTTGCAACTGCTGCGATTAGACAATCAAAAAATAGCGAAGAAATTATCGCTTTTATAAAAAAACATTTAGATGTTGAAATGACTATTATTCCAGAAACTGAAGAAGCGTTTTATGGTTTTTATGCAATTACACATACAACCGACATTCAAGATGGTATATCCATAGATATTGGTGGCGGTTCTACCGAAGTAACCTTATTTAAAGATAAGAGTTTAATAGAAGCTCACAGTTTCCCTTTCGGTGTCGTTACCTTAAAGAAAAAGTTCTTCGAAGGTAAGAACCATAATGATAAAAACGCTATTAAAGCAATGGAAAAATATATCGCTAAACAATTTGATCAACTACCATGGTTGAAGAAGCAACACGTTTCGCTCGTAGGTATTGGTGGTTCTGCACGAAACGTAGCACGTATCCACCAGTCAGAACATTCTTATCCAATTGGTGGAGTCCACAACTACAAGATGTCTGAAGAAAATATCGATGAAGTATATTCCATTATCAAGAAAAGTTCTAGAGATGAATTAAAGGATATTGATGGGTTAAGTAGAGATCGTGTCGACATCATCCTACCAGCTATTTCGGTGTTTAGAACATTATTTAACAAAATAAATGCTACTCAATTCACCTTTTCAAGAAAAGGTTTACGTGAGGGATACGTTATGAAATTAATTAGCGAACGTTATCCAAAGGAATTTAGAAAGGAAAATATTCGCAAAGATGCTTTATACCATTTAGCAAATGAGTATGGCATTGAAGAGGAAAGTGCTGAACAACGCGTCAAACTTGCTCACTCTTTACTATCACAATTGATTGATTTCAAAGCGATTGATGTCACAAAAGCAGAACAAAGACTATTCGCTGAGGGTGCGTTTCTGTATTACTTAGGTAGCTTTATCGATTCCGATTCTAGTTCACCACATACGTATTACATTATCGCTAACTCTATGATTGATGGATTTTCACACGAAGAACGCGTCAAACTCGCTTTACTTGCTAGTTTTAAAAATAAATCATTGCTGAAATATTTTAGCAACGAAACAAAATGGTTACACGGTAAAGCCTTTGACAACATCCAATATTTAGGGGGAATCATTAAATTCGTCAATGCATTAAATATTTCTCATACAAGCTCTGTAGATAAAGTCAATTTAACAGAAGAAGATGGTCAATATACGCTCTACATCTATTATTCTGGTGAGCCAATTTCAGAAGAATATCAAGCACAACGACAAAAGAAACACATCGAGAAAATATTAAAGTCAGACCTTTCAATTATCTTTACAAAATCTTAAAATTCATATGATAAATTATGTTTATCAAAACATGATTTTAGTTTATAACGAGGTGTAATAGTCATTATGCAAAGAAATTTGGGAGAAAAAGATTTGAATTTACCACAATATTATAATAACAGGGAACTCAGTTGGTTAGATTTTAATTATCGTGTATTACAAGAAGCACAAGATAAAAATAATCCCCTACTTGAACAACTGAACTTTATATCAATATTTAGTTCTAATTTAGATGAATTTTTTATGGTTCGTGTTGCTGGCCTACAAGACCAAGTTAAGCTAGGATACGATAAACCTGAAAATAAAGCACAGTTAACACCCAGACAACAACTCAATGAAATTAAGTTGAAAAATAAGCGCTATGTCGACTTACAATATCAACGCTATAACGAACTTGTGAACGAGTTGCGTCAATATCAAGTCGAAATTGTCACACCAGAAGCGCTTGATGATGCGCTATTAGAACAATTGGCAACCGAATTCAAATCAAATATATTACCTACACTAACTCCATTAGGAATTGATGCATATCATCCATTCCCAAAACTCAATAATAAAAGTTTAAATATTTTTGTCGATATCGATACCGATGATGCAATCAATTCTGCTATTGTTCAAATTCCATCATTGATACCTCGTTTTGTATATTTAAACGAAGGTAAAAAGCAATATATTATCATGGTTGAAGATATTATCACCTTCTTTATCAATGAATTATTCACTGGATATGAGGTGCTCAACACATTTACCTTTAGAATTACACGTAATGCCGATTTATCAATTCATGAAGAAGGCGCCGAAGACTTATTAATTGAGATTGAACGTTTCTTAAAGGAACGTAAGAGTGGTAGTGCTGTACGTTTAGAAGTTGACGGACGTCATGCTGCTTACGAAGATATTGTTTGGATTATGAATCAATTAGATGTGAAAGATGAAGAAGTTTACTTTGTAGATGGACCTTTAGATTTAACTATGCTTTTTGGTTTAGTTGATCATCTATCAAATAAATTAAGTCATCTGACTTATAGAAAGTATGTACCACAATTGCCAAGTTCATTAGGCACACATAATTTATTTGATTTATCTCTAGAACGAGATATCTTTTTCCATCACCCGTATGAATCCTTTGAACCTATTGTTGATTTTATACGTGATGCTGCTGAAGATCCCAACACCATTGCTATTAAACAGACATTATACAGGGTCAGTAAAGACTCGCCAATTATAAATAGTCTTAAAGAAGCTGCTGAAAAAGGGAAACAAGTAACTGTATTGGTTGAATTGAAAGCCCGCTTCGATGAAGAAAACAATGTCCATTGGGCGAGAATGTTAGAAGATGCTGGTTGTCATGTTATTTACGGTATGACTAATTTAAAGACACATAGCAAAATAGCCTTAGTCGTTAAACGTGTAAATAATAAGCTTACTTCTTTCGTTCATCTAGGTACCGGCAACTACAATGATAAAACTGCAAAAATCTATACTGATATGGGGATTATCACTACTGACAAAGAAATTGCTGACGACGCTTTAAAATTCTTTAATTATCTTAGCGGTTATTCGGTTAAACCAGATTATAATAAAATTATCGTTGCACCGTTTGATATCAGAGATGTCTTTATTGATCGAATTGACTGTGAGATTCGAGCACATCGAGAACATGGGAATGGCAAAATTATAATGAAGATGAATTCTCTAACAGACAAAGATATTATTTTAAAATTATTCGAAGCATCTTGTGCAGGTGTTAAAGTCCAATTAATTATACGTGGGATTTGTTGCCTTAAACCAGGTATACCTGGGATTAGTGACAATATTGAAGTTGTCAGTATTGTTGGTCGCTTTTTAGAACATTCTAGAATATATTATTTCCATAATAATGGGGACGAAAAAATTTATCTATCTTCTGCAGATGCGATGACTAGAAATATGATTAAAAGAGTCGAAATCTTGTTCCCTATTGAAGACAAAGTGATCGGTCAAAGATTATTGAACTATATGAACTTACAATTGTCTGATAATCAAAAAGGACGCTTCCAAGATAATGAAGGTCATTACCATTATATACAAAACAATTTATCACCATTAAATTCACAAGCTTATTTAATGAAAGAAGCAATGGAATTTGGCTCAGAACTCAAGGCACAAGCATCAAAGCCAAGCGGTTTGACTGTATCATCCAAAAGTGGCTGGTTTTCTAAATTAAGAAATTCTTTCAAAAAATAATTCAAATCATTAGCATAGTTGTAACTATTGTTATGTTAAATTCATTATACTAACTAAACTATAACAGTCACTCACTTTAACTACAGTGTTTGCTTGTTATAATCCTATAATTGCATGGTGACTATCACGACCAGGTCGTAGACACCCCTTTAAAAAGCTATTCAATAATATTAAATTTTGTAAATATAATAAGTCTGAGGTATCAGCTTAAAAAAATATTACTCAGACAAATGAATTCATCCAAATTATCTAACCAGTAAATGTCTTTAGACACATTTACTGGTTATTTTTTATTATGATATATATTCCAATATCCAATACATATCTCAAAGGACCGATTTTTTTAGAATAACTTTAACTATGTAGCATTTCTTTTCACAGGCGCTCCCCCAGTTACCATTACAAACGCAGCTTATAATTTTGATATAATGATGATAATGATGTTACAAGACAACCCTTACTAGGAGGATGCATATGCTAAATATCGAACACTTACAACAATCAAATCCTTTAATTTCAACATTGCAAACCTATACGCCAACCTTTTGGCATAATCCAAATTACGGTTCAAATAATGAGTTACCTTTTACAATCGAAGATATAGAAGATGCGGCAGCAAGATTAGAGCGTTTTGCGAGTTATATTCGTCACGTCTTCCCAGAGACAGAACCATTAAATGGCATAATAGAATCTCCATTAAAGCAAATTCCAGCAATGCAAGAACAGTTGTCCCATCAATTTGGTGACAACACATATGCCAACCTTTGGTTAAAATGCGATCACGAATTATCAATATCTGGTTCAATTAAAGCGCGTGGCGGTATTTATGAAGTATTAAAATTTGCCGAATCCGTTGCTCAAACAGCTGGTGACTTAACTTATAATGATGACTATAAAATTTTAGCAACAGATACCTATCGTCAACTATTTAAGCAATATAAGATTGCTGTCGGATCAACGGGCAATTTGGGATTAAGTATTGGCATAATGAGTGCTAAGTTAGGTTTTTCCGTTGACGTACATATGTCTAGCGATGCCCGTCAGTGGAAAAAAGACCTTCTTCGTCGATACGGTGTTAACGTCATTGAACATCAATCAGATTATCAATTTGCGGTTGCTGAAGGCCGAAAATTAGCCGCAAGTGACCCAACATGTCATTTCGTAGATGATGAAGGTTCTGCTGATTTATTTTTAGGATATACCGTTGCTGCATTACGATTAAAACAACAACTACAAGATAACCGCATAGTTGTCGATGCCGATCATCCATTATTTGTTTATTTACCTTGTGGTGTCGGTGGCGGTCCCGGAGGCGTTACCTTTGGACTTAAACAAATACTTGGACCACATGTTCATTGTGTATTTGCCGAACCTACACATGCACCTTGTATGTTACTTGGCATGATGACACAACTCCATGATCAAATTGCCGTAACAGATATTGGCTTAGATGGTCGCACAGCTGCAGACGGTTTAGCAGTATCTAGGCCATCCCGTCTAGTAGGTCAAATAATGAATCACTTACTCTTTGGCGTTTTTACTGTTGATGACCAACAAATGTATCGTTATATTTCAATGTTACATCAAACAGAGGATATATTTATTGAGCCTTCAGCCGCTTCTGGGTTCGATGGAATCAGAGCGACGATTAAACAAGCTAAAACACAAGGCATACCTACAGATCAAGCAACACATATTGTATGGTCTACCGGTGGAAATATGGTACCTGAAGATGAAAAGAAACAGTATTTAAATTATGGTGCCAACTTAAGATAAATCTAGCACGCCCTATTTTACATTTATACGTTAAATCACAATCGTTTCAACTAGATAATTCTTTCTAAATACAGTATGCTCATTGCAACGATTAATATTTGCTGTAATCACATTGAATACCTCACATACTCAACAGCTATGTAACAATTGATGCTATATTAACTCGACATCATTTTGTTTACATGGCTATTTTTTTATAGTTCAACAGCCACACTACCCCCGTTTTCACATTCTAAAACTGGGGTATTTCAATACTATAATCTACATTCTCAATAAATTAGGCTTTTGAAATTTTATTATTTTCAGAATATTTATTGAATTAAAAAATCAACTATGTTACAGTATATTTTATCATTACACTTTAGTTCGGTAGAGAGTAAAAGTAAAAAGGTGGTCATAATATGAATACAACTGCATTGATAAAAAACAAAGAATATGAATTGTCATTTTTAAAGCATTTTCAAGATAATGACTTTAATTTAGTAGATTTTAGCTTTATAGAGTCATTGTCGTGGCAATCGTTGACAAAGGACGATTTACAACAAATGACTGAACGTAGTTTTTGGCAACATGATCATCATATTTACGCGCTGCGCAATGATTTTACCGATCAATTATTACGTTATTACAGTAACTATCCACCACAATATCAAAGGGTAGCTTACACAGGACCCATCGTTCGTGACAATGAGGTATACACACAACTAGGAATCGAGCACTATAACCCTACTGTTAGCGATATGCAAGACGATTTTTTAACATTTTACAAATTTATACAAACAACGTTAAACGATGATATAGATTTTGTTATTTTAGGTCACTATCAACTTATAGATTTATTATTATCGGCAAATGAACAAACTCAAGATATCTTAAATTTAATTCAAGAACGCAATATATCTGAATTAACAACACAACTAGGTTCAGCACACCCTGTTGTTCAATTATTAACGACTAAAACAACTGAACAATTAAACTTGTTAAGCCAACTTTTTCCATATGATCACAAAACAATTCAAGCACTGCGTCGTTGGGAACAATGGTTTAAATCGAATGACATCACTAATATACACTTAGACATCACACCACAACCACCACGATCTTATTACAAAGGTGCATTCATGCGTTGCCATCTAAAAAATAATAAATCACAACAGTTAACTGGTGGATTTTATAAAGGTGAATTAGAAGGTTTCGGACTAGGATTTATACTTTAAAGAAAATAAAGGAGAGAAATTTATGCTTACTGTAGCTTTAGCAAAAGGACGCTTATTAAAAAGCTTCATTGCTTATTTATATGAAATAGATGAACAAAAATTAGCAGATGCACTAGAACAAAGAGAGCGCCAATTATTAATTTCTGTAGATGATATACAGTTTGTACTGGTCAAAGGGAGCGATGTACCCATCTATGTAGAACAAGGTGTAGCAGACGTTGGTATTGTGGGGAGCGATATTTTAGAAGAAGGTAATTATACAATTAATAATTTATTAGACTTACCTTTCGGAGAATGTCACTTTGCATTAGCATCCAAACCAGAAACAACTCAATTTAAAAAAGTAGCCACTTCTTATACGAAAACTGCAAAATCATACTTTGAAGCTCAAGGTTTAGATGTTGAATTGGTTAAGCTTTCAGGATCTATTGAGTTGGCATGTTTAGTCGATATGGTGGATGGCATCGTTGATATTGTTCAAACAGGTACGACACTTAAATCTAATGGTTTAGTTGAAAAGGACACGCTAAAAAATATTAACGCAAAACTAATCACCAATAAAGAAGCATATTTTAAAAAATCAAATGAAATTGATACATTTATTCAAACATTGGAGGTGTCACTCATTGATAATAGATAAATCAACTTTTCTCAAAGACTTTTTAAGCCAATCTTCACTTAATGAAGACTTATACCCTGTAGTTAAAGAGATTTGCGACACAGTTAAAGCATCAGGTGATTCAGCTTTAAAAGCTTATAACGCACAATTAGATGGTGTTGAAACAAATGACCTAGCTATCCCATATAGTGATTTAGTAACAGCTTATAACAATATAGATGGAGCATTACGTGAAGCACTCACAACAAGCCATGAGCGCATCAAAGCATTTCAAACAACAATAAAGTGGTCAGATAATCAAGGTACAGCTGAATGTTATGAAATGTATCATCCTTTAGAACGTGTCGGTGTTTACGTACCGGGCGGTAAAGCGAGTTACCCATCGACGGTATTAATGACAGTAACATTAGCTAAGGTAGCAGGTGTAGAAGATATTACTGTGGTCACACCACCACAACAACATGGACTTTCTGATGCTGTACTTGCCGCATGCTATATCGCAGGCGCCGACAATGTCTATCAAGTGGGTGGCGCTCAAAGTATTGCTGCACTCGCTTATGGTACCGAAACGATACCTAAAGTCGATAAAATTGTAGGACCAGGTAATCAATATGTTGCATATGCTAAGAAATATCTCTACGGACAAGTAGGAATCGATCAAATAGCTGGACCAAGTGAAATCGCCTTAATCATTGATGACACTGCAGATTTAAATGCCATCACGTATGATGTCTTTGCCCAAGCCGAACATGATGAATTGGCTAGAACGTTTGTTATCAGTGAAGATCGTGACGTCTTAGAACGTTTGGAAAGTAATATACAAGAACAATTACGTACAATTGAGCGTCAGCCTATTGTAGAAGCTAGTTTGCAAAACAATCACTTTTTAATAGCTGTAGCAAATCAAGACGAAGCAAGCGACGTCATGAATCAAATAGCACCAGAACACGCTTCTATACAAACTAGAAACCCAGAAGCATATTTAAATAAAGTACGTTATGTCGGAGCATTATTCTTAGGGTATTATTCACCTGAGGTCATTGGAGATTATGTAGCTGGACCAAGTCATGTCTTACCAACAAATCAAACAGCTCGTTTTACAAATGGATTATCTGTAAATGATTTCTTAACACGTCATTCAGTAATTAATTTATCAGAAAAGTCATTCAATCAGATTGAAGACGCAGCACGAACTCTAGCACATACTGAAGCGTTATATAACCACGAACAATCTGTACAAGTTCGTACGACAAAGGAGTAACAGATAATGATTAGAATAAACAAAAATGAAAGTCCCCTGCGCCCATTATCAAATGAGCAGCTTGCCGATATTATACAACAAGCCACATTTAATTTTTATCCTGATGATGAATATAATCGATTTAAGACTGCTTATGCTAAATATTTTAACCTTAAGCCAACACAAATTACAGCTGGTAATGGTTCAGATGAATTGATACAAAAGCTAATGCTCATCATGCCTGATGGTCCTGTATTAACACTTAACCCCGACTTCTTTATGTATCAAGCATATGCAGGACAAGTAAATAGACCTATTGAATTTGTAGATGCTGAAGATGATTTAACATTTAATTTAGACACAATTTTACAACGTATTGATGATGTACGACCGGCATTCTTCATCATGAGTAATCCTCATAATCCGACAGGTCATCAATATTCATTACCATTTCTAACAGCTATAGCAGATAAGATGAAAGCGATTGGAGGCTATTTCGTAATCGATGAAGCTTATTTGGACTTTGGCGAAGCTTATGAGATTGATTTAGCACCACATATACTTCAAATGCGTACATTGTCTAAAGCATTTGGTATTGCAGGGTTACGATTAGGTGTGTTAATTGGTACAGAAGAAACCATCCAACGCATACAACGCATTGAACATCCTTATCCATTAAATACAATCACCTTATATATTGCTATATATATGTTTGAACATGAAAAGATGACTGCTAGCTTTATTGAAGAACAACGCCGTCTAGCTATCAAGTTACGTAATATTTTTGAAAGTAAAGTCTCAGATATCATCAAAATTTACCCTTCTGCGACAAACTTTGTATTAACTAAAGGTGAAGCTGCACATAGCTTAGGCAAATATATACAAGAACATGGTTTCTTACCTCGTTTATATGATGAACCGAATATGGCAGACTATGTTCGCTATTCTATAGCAACTGACGAGCAATTAGATCAGTTAGCAGAAATTATTAAAAACTGGAGGATTCAATATGACTTATCAAAAGAAGCGTAATACGGCAGAAACGCAATTAAATATCACGCTTGCCAATGATGCTAGCGAAAGTAATATCAATACAGGTGTTGGCTTTTTAGACCATATGTTGACCCTCTTTAGCTTTCATAGTCAGCTATCTTTACAAATTGAAGCAAATGGTGATACCGAAGTTGATGACCACCATGTAACAGAAGATATTGGCATTGTTTTAGGTCAATTACTGTTAGAAATGGTTAAAGATCGTACAAGTTTCAAACGCTACGGTCACAGCTATATCCCTATGGATGAAACACTATCACGTACCGTTGTCGATATTAGCGGTCGCCCCTATTTGTCATTTAATGCCGAATTTAGTAAAGAAAAAGTCGGAACTTTCGATACTGAATTAGTAGAAGAATTCTTCCACGCGTTAGTTATTAACGCACGTCTTACCACGCATATTGATTTATTACGTGGTGGCAATACACATCACGAAATCGAAAGTATTTTCAAATCATTCGCAAGAGCACTTAAAGAGGCATTATCACAGAATGATTATGACGGTGTACCTTCGTCTAAGGGTGTGATTGAATGATTGCTATTATAGATTATGGTTTGGGAAATATTCGCAATGTACAACGTGCAGTGAAACACTTGGGTTATGATGCTATTTTAACTGACAAGCAAAGTGAAATTGAGGCTGCTGAATTAGTTATCCTTCCTGGTGTAGGACACTTTAAAGATGCAATGCGTGCAATCGAAGAACGTGGCTTAGATGCTATTTTAAAAGCAATTCACGACAAACCTATTATCGGTATTTGTTTAGGTATGCAACTATTATTCGATTGGAGCGCAGAAGGCGATGTTGCAGGTTTGAAGTTAATCCCTGGAAAAATCGTACCTATTGATACACCTTATCCCGTTCCTCACTTGGGGTGGAATAACCTCGTCAGCAATCAACAACAATTGACACATGATGTATATTTTGTACATTCTTACCAAGCAGAAATGTCACAATTTGTAGTTGCTTATGCAGAATACGGTGCACAAATACCTGCAATTGTTCAACATAGACATTATATTGGTATTCAATTTCATCCTGAAAAAAGCGGTGAAAATGGACTAGCAATACTAAACCAAGCTCTGAAAGGCGGATTCTTAAATGATCAAATTATGGCCAGCAATTGATTTAATCAATGCTACAAGCGTGAGATTGACAGAGGGAAAATATGACTCAGAAGAAAAAATGGCACGTACTGCTGAAGAAAGTATACAGTTTTACAATCAATTTCAGTGTGTTGATCGAATTCATATTGTCGATTTAATCGGTGCAAAAAAGCAATCTTCTATAGAGCAAGATTATATTAAAACATTAAAAAATTTAACTGACAAACCGATGGAAGTTGGCGGCGGCATCCGTAGCGAAACAACAATACAACAGTATTTTGATGCTAATATCGATTTTTGTATTATTGGTACGAAGGGGATTCAAGATTTAACATGGCTAGCTGATATGGCTCAAAAATATCCAAATCGCTTATATTTGTCAGTCGATGCTTATCGTCGCGAAGTAAAGATTAATGGTTGGGAACAAGACGCTCAATTAGATTTATTTGATTTAGTTGAACAAATCAATCACTTACCGCTCGGCGGCATTATATATACTGATATTTCGAAAGATGGGAAGCTATCAGGACCAAACTTTGAAATTACTGGCCAACTTGTAAAAGCTACAGATAAACACGTTGTCGCTTCAGGTGGTATACGTCACCAACAAGACTTAGTCCAACTTGAAACACTAGGTGTTCACGCTGCAATTGTAGGTAAAGCAGCACATGATCCAAATTTCTGGGAGGGATTATCATGATCAAGAAACGTATTATCCCTTGTCTTGATGTCAAAGATGGGCGTGTAGTAAAAGGTATTCAATTTAAAGGATTGCGCGATATTGGTAATCCTGTAGATTATGCTCTTTATTATAATGAACAAGGTGCTGATGAGTTAGTATTTCTTGATATTTCACGAACTGAGGCAGGTCATGACCTTGTACTAGATGTTATTGAAGAAACCGCCGAAAAATTATTTATTCCACTTACTGTTGGCGGTGGTATATCAACTTTAGACGATATTTCGAAATTATTAAATCACGGTGCAGATAAGGTATCATTAAATTCAAGCGCTTTAAAGAACCCACAATTTATTAAAGAAGCCAGTGAAAAATTTGGAAGCCAATGTATTTGTATCGCAATTGATAGTAACTATGATAGTGAATTAGAAGATTACTTTTGCTATACACATGGTGGCAAACAACGTACTGATGTCAGAGTATATGATTGGGTTCAACAAGTAGAGTTTCTTGGTGCAGGCGAACTGCTAATCACCAGTATGACACATGATGGTATGAAACAAGGCTTTGATGTCTCACATTTACACGCCATTGAATCATTGGTCAATATTCCAATCATTGCTTCAGGTGGTGGCGGAAATCCAGACCACTTTGTGGATCTCTTTAAACAAACCAATGTATCAGCTGGTCTTGCAGCAAGTATTCTGCACGATAAAGAAACAACAGTAAACGAAATAAAGCAAACAATGTCACAAGGAGGTATTCCAGTAAGATGACACAACCTGACTTTTCTAAAGGTTTATTACCAGCTATATTACAAGATGTAAACACTAAACAAGTATTGATGTTAGGTTACATGAATGAAGCTGCCTATAACAAAACACTAGAAGATCGTGTGGTATGCTTCTATTCTCGATCAAAAGAGCGCCTTTGGACTAAAGGTGAAACATCAGGTCACACTCAAGAAGTGCGTAATATTTATCTAGATTGTGACCAAGATACGATTTTAATAGACGTAGTGCCAAACGGTCCCACATGTCACACAGGCAGTCAAAGTTGCTTTAACACTGAAGTACCTTATAATGTACAACAATTAGAGCAGACAGTTGATCAAAGTGCAAATGCAGATAAATCAAATTCTTATACACAGTATTTATTGAATGAAGGCCTTGAAAAAATAACCAAAAAATTTGGTGAAGAGGCATTTGAAGTAGTAATTGGTGCGATGAAATCAGATAAAGCAGAAGTAACTAATGAAACAGCAGATTTAATGTACCATCTATTTGTTTTATTACATGCACTAGACATTGACTTTAAAGATGTTGAAGCTGTATTAGCTGAGCGACATAAGAAATCAAATAATTTTAAAGGTGAACGCTCAAACGTTGAGAATTGGTAATAGCTTCACCGATTGAATCTATAAAATAACCGCCATTATCCATCTGTTATTGCTGATGTTTGATAATGGCGGTTTCTTT
>NZ_JXCF01000001.1 GCF_000875895.1 Staphylococcus gallinarum | reverse complement strand
TCTGAGTCACTGTCTGCGTCTGAGTCACTGTCCGCATCTGAATCTGAGTCCGCATCTGAGTCACTGTCTGCATCTGAGTCAGAGTCTGCATCTGAGTCACTGTCTGCGTCTGAGTCAGAGTCTGCATCTGAGTCACTGTCTGCGTCTGAGTCAGAGTCTGCATCAGCATCGGCATCTGCGTCACTATCATCAACAACTATTGCTGATCCTTCGTCTGATACATTACCTGCGTCATCTGTTTCAACTGCTGTGACTTCATCACCATTATTTAATTCTGTACCTTCTGGTACGTCTACGCTCCAGCTTCCATCTTCACCGACTGTACCTGTTCCTGTTGTGCCATCTGGGAATGTTACAGTAATTGTATTTCCAGGTTCACTTCCAGTTCCAGTTACTGTATCTGATCCTGCTTCTGGGACGTTTACTGTTGGTGCTTCTGGTGCTGTTGTGTCTACAACCGTTGCTGTACCTTCGTCTGATACATTACCTGCGTCGTCTGTTTCAACTGCTGTGACTTCATCACCATTATTTAATTCTGTACCTTCTGGTACGTCTACGCTCCAGCTTCCATCTTCACCTACTGTTCCTGTTCCTGTTGTGCCATCTGGGAATGTTACAGTGATTGTATTTCCTGGTTCATCTCCTGTTCCAGTTACTGTATCTGCTCCTGCTTCTGGGACATTCACTGTTGGTGCATCTGGTGCTGTTGTATCCACAACTGTTGCTGTACCTTCGTTTGATACATTGCCTGCGTCGTCTGTTTCAACTGCTGTGACTTCATCACCGTTATTTAATTCTGTACCTTCTGGTACCTCTACACTCCAGCTTCCATCTTCACCTACTGTTCCTGTTCCTGTTGTGCCATCTGGGAATGTTACAGTGATTGTATTTCCTGGTTCATCTCCTGTTCCAGTTACTGTATCTGCTCCTGCTTCTGGAACATTCACTGTTGGTGCATCTGGTGCTACTGTATCTGCTCCCACTGTTACTGGCACTTGGATGTGATCTGTTGTGCCATCTGGATATGTTACCGTTACATCTACTTGTGATGTACCTGGTGTTGTGCCATCTGGTAATTGTGTTGGATCATCCACTGTAATTGTTGGTTGTTCTTCATCCGCTGGGTATCCAGGAACTGTTACTGATCCTGTCACATCGTCTGAAGTTGTTGCTTCACCGTATGGTTTTTCTACACCTGGTGATGTTGGTTCATAAGCATCATTATCTGCTTGTTCACCCACTGTTACTGGTACTTGGATGTGATCTGTTGTGCCATCTGGATATGTTACCGTTACATCTACTTGTGATGTACCTGGTGTTGTGCCATCTGGTAATTGTGTTGGATCATCCACTGTGATTGTTGGTTGTTCTTCATCCGCTGGGTATCCAGGAACTGTTACTGATCCTGTCACATCTTCTGAAGTAGTAGCTTCACCGTATGGTTTTTCTACACCTGGTGATGTTGGTTCATAAGCATCATTATCTGCTTGTTCACCCACTGTTACTGGTACTTGGATGTGATCTGTTGAGCCATCTGGATATGTTACTGTTACATCTACTTGTGATGTACCTGGTGTTGTGCCATCTGGTAATTGTGTTGGATCATCCACTGTGATTGTTGGTTGTTGTCCATCTGTTGGATATCCAGGAACTGTTACTGCACCTGTTACATCGTCTGAAGTTGTTGCTTCACCATATGGTTTTTCTACACCTGTTGTTGTTGGATCGTAGTTACGTGTTTCTAATACTTTTACTACGAAAGAATCTGCTGCAACATCATTACCACCTGAAACGATAACGGCAGTGTAAATGTCACCTTCTTGAGCAGTATCTGGTACTACAAATGTAGCTTGTTGTTCCCCATCTTCAAGTGATGTGATATCGCCAGTTTGTTGAACAACATTACCATCTTTATCTCTCCACTCAATGTGTGTTGGTAATGGTGATAATTTTGTACCTGTTAAATCAATATGAACTTCGTCGCCAGCAATTGCTGGTTTATCAGTATTATTGAAATCTATAATTTCAATACCTAAATCAGTTGTAGGTACTAATGCAAAGTTCACGTTATACCACATTGGATTTTGAACTAAGTTTTGCGCTGGAGCTGTTTGTGGTGTCCATGATAAATTACTATTTGGTTTTCTAAATTCAGGACTAGTATATGATGAGTATGAACTTACTACTTCACCATCTGGATTCATAACATAACCATAGATGTAATCGTCATCCAAAGTACCTGATGGGAAACGTAATGTATATCTACCATCTTCATCAGTTTCACCATAAACTGTAGCTGAAATATATTCCGGATGATCAGTTAATAATGTTTTTGCAGCATCTGCTCTTTCTGATTCTGGTAAGCTCTCAACTTGATCTTTATATGCTTGCGCACCTTCTGCAGTTAATGATGACATTACAACTGTATAACCAGCTGCTTCTGGATCATCGATATTATTATTTGGTCCAGTACCTGAGTTTGCTCTATCCCCAGCACCTGTCTCGAACCAAACTTGACCTGAAATACTGTTTTTCGCACTTAATGATACTGATGGCGCGCTTAATGGACCTTCTGTATCATGAATCCACTCTGAACGGTCAGTCGTCATGTATCCACCTTCAGGTTCAATACCCATATAGATACCTGTACGTTGCATGTTGACACCAATTAATGGGAATTGTCCTAAGTTTGAGCTTGTCACAGAGTTAACATATGAACCTGGGAAGAATCCACCAGCTTGACGAATCATAGTCGCCGTATTACCATTTGCTGTTTGGAAATCTTCAATCCATAAACGGTAATATTGTCCATCATTAGCAGTATATAAATGATGTGTACCGTAAGCATCTGTCCATCCATCTCTTAAGTCAAATGCATATGCACCTGGGCCTACTTGAGAACCGTCTAAATCACTTAATTGGTTAGTCGTTTTAGCTACATAAGTTGGTGATACTGCACCGTCTTTATCAATCCATTGTAAGTAAACATTAGTACCTTCTGGCACTGCTGTTAAACCGTTAGACATTGTAGAAGGTGTCCCTTTATCTACAATCCATGCACGACCTGATAAAGTATTTGCAGCATTTGTAGCGTCTGTTTGAGATTGGATATAACCATTGGCAATTGCATCTGCTTCAATAATTTGTGAATTATTAGTTGTAGCTAATGTTGTCATTTGGTCATTTGCAGCTAATGTAATTGCTTCTTCATTTTGAGGAGCAACTCTAGCAGCAGTTGCTAATGTAGTATTTGCATCTTGAGCGTTAGCTAATTGATTAATCAATGCAAATTGTAATTCTTGTGAAGTTAAATTGTCTGAATCTAAGTTCAAATCGCTAACTGCTTGTTCTGCATCACTTTCTGATACATTAGCAGCTTGTGCATAATATGCTACTGCTGATTTTTCGTCAGTAACCTTTGTGATATCAGCATCATTTGAACTTACATTTACACTGTCTGCAGTAGTTTTTTGTGAAGCTGGTGCTTCTGTTGTTACTTCTTCTTTTGTGCTTTCTTCAGCTTTTGGTGTTTCTGTTGTTGTTTCTTCTTTTGTGCTTTCTTCAGCTTTTGGTGTTTCTGTTGTTGTTTCTTCTTTTGTACTTTCTTCAGTACTTGGTGCTTCTGTTGTTGCTTCTTCTTTTGTGCTTTCTTCAGCTTTTGGTGCTTCTGTTGTTGCTTCTTCTTTTGTGCTTTCTTCAGCTTTTGGTGCTTCTGTTGTTGCTTCTTCTTTTGTACTTTCTTCAGTACTTGGTGCTTCTGTTGTCGCTTCTTCTTTTGTGCTTTCTTCAGTACTTGACTCTTCTGTTGTTGGTTGTTCAGCTGTTGCTTGCTCTGTAGTTTCTACCCCTGTGTTTGCTGTTTCAGAAGAAGGCTGATCAGATTCGTTTGAGCTACTTGTAGCTCCTTCTTCTGTTTTAGCATCTTCAGCTGCTTTCGCTTCATCATGCGCTGCGCCAAAGATTAGTGTTGCACCAACTAAAATTGATGCTGTCCCTACTGTAAATTTTCGAATTGAGTATTTGTTATTGATGTTCGGCAAAAAATCATGTCTTTTCGACTTTCTCACTTATCAAAAATCCTCCCTAATCACTTGTTTTAAAAAGAATAATTACCCTTTGAGAATAAGATATCATCAAACTAAAGTTTGCGCAATCTAAATTTAGAATAATAGAAAAAATTTAAAATAGTAACTAACATTTATTTACGTTAGTTTAACATTCTCTTTAAAATTAATTGTAATTGTATACAATTACAAACCTTATATTTTGGATGAAATAAATAATTTCAATATTAAACTTAAAAAATTATAGCGAATATTAGATATTTTATAATTACAATATTTATTACCTAAACCTTTATATACCAACTTCTAATTACATTCATCACAATAATGTACATTAACTCCGCGTTCTTTTGTGCCTAACACTTGTACAACTCTTGGATGACCTGTGCTAAATTTAAACCAATCACAACGTAGGAGGTGTCGAATATTCAATCCGAAAATTTAAGCCTTATAACTGAAATGGTCAATAATCCGAATGTTAAAGGCAAAGAATTAGAACAAAAATTTAATATTTCTCGGAGACAACTTGGTTATCGCATACAAAAGATAAACGATTGGTTAATTGAACAAGATTATCCTGAAATTGAACGTACGAGCCAAGGTTTTTTTATCGTAGATGAAAAGGTAAAACACTGGATTAATGTGCCCGCAACAATTAAGTCTACAAACGAGGACCACTTTTACACTTCTGAACAACGTGCTTATCTCATTTTATTAATACTATTTAGAGAAGATGAATTACTTTCGTTAAATCATTTTTCAATAGATTTACAAGTTAGCAAAAACACAGTTCTCAATGATTTGAAACGAACAAAGCAACTACTCACTTCCTATAATATTGAACTGAAATATACTAGGCAGGATGGTTATTACTTAAAAGGGCAGGAATTCGAACTTAGGAATTTACTTACTGCACTTATTGACAAAGTGTTTCAATTAAATATTTCTAAAGAAATGATTCTAAAGTGCCTTAATTTATCTGAAAACGATTTGGTAACAATTGATGAGCAAATAAGTAAGATTGAACAATATTTGGAAAATAAATTTATCGATCAAAGTACTGCAACATTGCGTTACAAACTGTTCTTAATCATTAATCGAATCCAACATAACAAAGTGGTTCACCCATTCTCTATAGAATATGAGGCACTTTCGGATACAGAAGAATATCAAGCTACAGAAATTCTCATTTCAGAACAACATGATATTCCAAGGCAAGAAAAGTTATTTATCACCTTACAATTATTGTCTACAAGCGTACAGTGGTCGGATGTAAATGATGCAGGCTATTTGCCAGATTTAAAAAATGCATTACAAGAAATGATAGCTCAATTTGAAAAACTTACATTTATCACTTTCGAAGACAAACAAGGTCTCATTAATCGTCTAATGTTGCATATGAAGCCAGCATTTTACAGAATCAAATATTCACTTTCTGATATCGATAGTTTACAGAATAATCTGAAAGAGGATTATAAAGAATTGTTTCATCTTGTAAAAATTTCATCAAAACCTATGGAAGCGATATTAAAGCAACCTATTCCGGATAATGAAATTGCCTATCTGACCATATTGATTGGTGGGACACTTAGAAACCAAGATGAAGATATTGATAGCAAAGTAAAGGCGGTTGTGGTTTGTACTCAAGGTACTTCAATCTCCCAATTGATGTTACAAGAGTTGCGTAATGTATTTCCTGAATTTATTTTCCTTGATGCTTTATCTTTACGTGAATTTAACCATTATGCATTAGATTTTGACATTGTATTTTCTCCAATGCATATCGACACTGATAAAAAATTGCATATTACAAAAGCCATGTTAACAACTCGAGAAAAGCAAGAACTACGGCAACATGTTTTAGGGCAACTCAATAATTCATTTGAGACCGACGTTCAAATCGATCGATTGTTATCTACTATTAGGAAACACACTGAGATTCATGATGAATCTGCACTTATCGATGATATGAAGGCGCAATTTAACGAAATGAATACCTATTCATCAATTAATGCCTCATCTGTTTCAATAAATAACTTGATAAATTTAGAAGATTTAATCACACATAAGCATATCCAATTTATGCCACATGTCGACGATGTTAACGAAGCAATACAGTTAACCGCTTCTCCATTAATTGAATACGGTTATGTAGATCCAAGTTATATCAAACAGATGATAGAAAGCTTTGATGATACTTATATGGTCATTAATCAAAGCATTGCTATTCCTCATGCTGAAAACAAAAGCAATGTTCATCGAACCTGTATGAGCATGTTGATATTAGAAGAGCCTATCAAACTCAGCACGAATCATGAGGTTCATATCTTTGTTGTAATTGCAGCAACTGATAAATTCAAGCATTTACGCCCATTATTACAACTTCGTGATTTGGCACAAGATCAGACAAGTATTAAACAAATTTTAAATTCTAGTACTAAAAAAGCTGTGACTGAAATAATACACAGTTTTTCAAATATAGATTGATAGAGAGGTGATGACTATGATGCAAGATATAAAGATTGATGCCGCTAATATCATCATTGATTTAGAAGCCAGTCAAAGTGAAGAAGCATTAAAGAAGTTATCTAATTTAATGTATGACAACGGTGACGTAAAGTCATCTTATCCAAACGCCATTATAGAAAGAGAAAAATCCTTTGCTACTGGTTTACCAACTGTACCCTATGCTGTAGCAATACCACATACAGACATTCAACATGTAAATGATAAATCGATTGGCATAGCTGTACTGAAGGATACCGTGCCATTTGTCATCATGGGAGAGTTAGAGGAAACAACCGAGGTAAAGTTAATTTTCATGCTTGCTATGGATAAAGAGGCAGCGCAGTTATCCTTATTACAAAAATTAATGGGTATTTTTCAAAATCAACAAACATTAACCACACTAGTCAACGCAAAAAACGAGCAAGATATTGTGACATTAATCAAATCAGAATTAAGTGACTAAATATATCAAAAATTAAAATAGCGTATGATGTACGCAAATCAGGAGGAATTTATTATGAAACAAGTATTAGTAGCATGTGGTGCAGGTATTGCAACGTCAACTGTAGTCAATAACGCAATTGAGGAAATGGCAAAGGAACACAACATTAAAGTAGATCTAAAGCAAATTAAAATTTCTGAAGTCGGTGCATATGTTGACACAGCAGATTTATTAGTAACGACTGCAATGACTCAAAAAGAATACGATTTCCCAGTTATCAATGCAAGAAACTTTTTAACTGGCATTGGTGTTGAAGATACTAAGCAAGAAATTTTAGCTGCTTTAAAGAGCTAACAAGATCAATACGATTTAAATAATCCGTGAAGATAAAATCTACTGCATTACTATAGTCTTTATCTTCACGTCATTTCAAACCAAAGAGGATGGTGTAAAGATGAGTGGATTTGTAGATTTTATAAAAGCATTTCTCGATTTAGGAGCGACAGTTATACTCCCAATCGTCATATTTTTATTGGGCTTATTTTTCAGACAAAAAATTGGAGCCGCATTTAGATCCGGCTTAACGATTGGTGTTGCATTTGTAGGAATATTCTTAGTTATCGACCTACTCGTTAAGAATTTGGGTCCTGCAGCTCAAGCTATGGTGAAAAACTTAGGAGTAAGTCTTCATGTTATTGATGTAGGTTGGCCAGCAACATCGTCTATCGCATGGGCTTCAGTGATTGCAGCATTTATCATTCCTTTAGGCATTATTATCAACATAGTCATGTTAGTTACTAAAACGACGAAAACAATGAACGTAGATATTTGGAATTTCTGGCATTATACATTCTGTGGTGCGATGGTTTATGCCGTTTCTGGTAGTATTTGGCAAGCATTAGTAGCAGCCGCAATATTCCAAATTGTTTGCTTAAAGGTAGCAGACTGGACTGCACCAATGATGAGTGAATTTTATGACTTACCAGGTGTTTCGATAGCAACTGGTAGTACGATCTCATATGTGCCAGGTATCTTTTTAGTAAAAGGTATACAAAAGATTCCCGGCTTAAATAAATTACATGCCGATCCAGATACCATTCAAAAACGTTTCGGAGCCTTTGGTGAATCAATATTTGTCGGCCTAGTACTCGGATTACTTATCGGTATATTAGCCGGTTATGATGCAGGTAAAGTTATTAACTTAGGTATGTCTATGGCAGCGGTTATGGTGTTAATGCCTAGAATGGTAAAAATTCTAATGGAAGGGCTTATGCCAGTATCTGAATCTGCTCGAAATTGGTTAAACAAACGCTTTGGAGATAGAGAAATACACATTGGTCTCGATGCTGCTGTTGCACTAGGTCATCCAGCAGTGATCGCTACTGCATTAATTCTAGTACCAGTCACAGTATTATTGGCTGTTATATTACCAGGCAATAAAGTATTACCATTTGGTGACTTAGCGACCATTCCGTTTATCGTTGCATTTATTGTTGGTGCTGCAAAAGGTAACATCATCCACTCTGTCATTGTCGGTGCTATCATGATTGCTATTTCACTCTATATTGCTACAGACATAGCTCCTATTTTCACAAGTATGGCAGATGGTACTAACGTGAAAATGCCATCTGGCTCTTCACAAATTTCAAGTTTAGACCAAGGTGGGAACATCCTAAACTATATAATATTCAAGTTCTTTAGCTTATTTAATTAAATAAATTCGGAGTTGATATAACTATGAAAGCACTCGTTAAAACAAAACCTGGATTTGGTAACTTAGAATTGTTAGATCGACCTATCCCTAGCCCTAACTCAAATGAAGTAAAAATAAAGGTCCACTATGCTGGTATTTGTGGTACAGACGTCCACACATATGAAGGCCATTATAAAGTAAACTTTCCAGTCACGTTAGGCCATGAATTTTCAGGTGAAATCGTAGAAATTGGCGATAATGTACAAAACTTCAAAATCGGTGACCGCGTTACATCTGAAACGACATTCTATATCTGTGGAGAATGTGAATATTGTCAAACTAAAGATTATAACCTTTGCAACCATAGAAAAGGATTAGGTACTCAACAAAATGGCGGATTCACCAAGTACCTAGTTGCGAGAGCAGATAGCGTTCACACATTACCTGACAATGTCAGCTATCGAGCCGCTGCCATGACTGAACCATTGGCGTGTGCCTACCATGCAGTTTCAAAAATCAAAGTATCTCAAGGAGATATTGCAGTCGTCATGGGACCTGGCCCTATCGGACTATTAGTAGCCCAAGTCGTTAAAAGTAAAGGTGCAACTGTTATTATAACTGGATTAGATAATGATCAAGAAAGATTAGATAAAGCCAAAGCACTTCACCTCGATCATGTCGTGAACATCCAGCATAATGATTTAAAGCAATATGTAGACAACATTACAAATGGATATGGCGCAAATATCGTTTTAGAATGTTCAGGTGCTGTACCAGCAGCAAAACAAGGTTTAGACATACTTCGGAAGAAAGGCGCTTATGTTCAGGTCGGTATATTTAAAGACTCTGAAATACCATTCGATTTAGATAAAATTATTCAAAAAGAAATCCGTGTTGTAGGTAGCAGAAGTCAAAAACCAGCAGACTGGGAACCTTCATTGCAATTATTAAGTTCTGGCGCAGTCAATGCCGAAACACTAGTTACAACAGAACTCGATATTAGCCAATGGGAGGAAGGCTACCAGCATATTAAAGGTGGAGTCGGCATTAAAGTCTTACTACGTCCTATAGATTAGTAACTACTAGTTAAAGCTATCACAACAATTTAGCTATATAATAAGGAAGTTTTTAGCAAGATAACATACTAAAATATTGCTCATCCAGTATAAAGGAGTTGAGAAAATGACTGAAACACTCTTAGATTTCATGCTTGGACCAATGCGAGGTATCACCGATTTTTATATGGAACATTTATTAGTAAATAACGTCATTGTACTGTCCTTGTATTTCATAGCTAGATTATTTAAAAAACGCAAAGCAACTGCCGAATAATTATATGAAATGGAGATGTGACAATTGAAATCACTTAATTTATATGACATCGAAGATTTACGTTTTGAAGAAATTGACAAACCAGTGATTACATCGCCTACAGACGTTATTATTAAAGTGAAAGCAACAGGTATTTGCGGGTCAGATACTTCTCGTTATAAAAAATTAGGACCTTATCAAAAAGGTATGACATTCGGTCATGAATTTTCAGGTATCGTAGAAAATGTCGGTTCACAAGTCACGTCATTAACAGTAGGAGACCGCGTAACCGGCTGTCCTGCTATCGTATGTCATCAATGCGCACAATGCGAACAAGGCAACTATTCTAGATGTGAATCACTTTATGTCATAGGCTCACTAGAACCTGGTTGCTTTGCAGAATTTGTTAAACTACCAATCAGTAACGTTTTAAAATTACCAGACAATGTCGATTTCACTACTGCAGCAATGGTCGAACCTTCAGCAGTAGTTGCACATGGTTTCTACAAGACCAACATGAAACCAGGTGCTACAGTGGCAATTATGGGATGTGGCAGCATAGGTCTGTTAGCTATCCAATGGGCACGAATCTTTGGTGCAAGCCACGTCATTGCAATCGATATCGACAATCATAAATTAGATATTGCTCAAAACTTAGGCGCAGATTTTTGTATTAATAGCCAAACTGATGATATAGCAACCACCTTAGACACTATTCCACATCATATTGATGTAGCAGTCGAATCAGCCGGCGCATTGGCTACAATTGGACCAGTATTAACACTGCCTAAGAAAGGCGGAGAGGTACTATTGCTAGGTATTCCCTACGCCGATATTCAACTGTCCCGCAAACAATTCGAAAAAATATTACGTAACGAACTTAACGTCATAGGATCGTGGAATGGACTTTCCGCACCATTCCCAGGTAAAGAATGGTCATCAACTTTACATTATATGTCTACAGGTGAGCTGAAAATCGAACCTATCATATCCGATGTATTACCTTTAGAACAAGGACCAGAGACATTTGATGCTTTAGTAAATAAAAAACGCGCTTTCGACAAAGTAATCTTCACTCCTTAAGACTAACCTTAGACTCACCTATTTTGACGCATGCACCGTTAAGCAATTTTAACTATATACAAAAACCACCATCTTGCCCTCTAAATAATGTCTGACCCAAAAAAGTTAGATTTTTAATCCAACCTTTGGGATTCAGTACAAAAATGAGCAAAATGGTGGTTTTTCGTATTATTTATCAAGTTTAAGTATGCCGTCATGCATATAATATACTTTATCGCAATATGCTTTCAATCGTTCATCATGTGTTACTACAATACAAACCTTATTTAATGCTTGTGTCTGTTGTTGTAAAATATTCATTACTTCTAATGCATTATCTGTATCTAATGAAGCAGTAGGTTCATCTGCTAATATGATACTCGGATTTGTATAAAGTGCTTTAGCAATTGCTACACGCTGCTTTTGACCACCAGAAATTTCATTTGGTAATTTATTGGCAATCGATGTAAGCCCCAGCTTTTCTAATAAATTTTGAAAGTCTTGCTCAGCAAGCACATTGATTTTTTGCTTTTTTAACAGAGCAAATTGTTGCTTCACTGTCAAAAAAGGTACAAGATTGGTCGCTTGTAAGACAAAACCAATTTCATTCATACGCACTTTAGCTAACTCCGGTTGCTTCATATGTGTAATCTTTTTATCATTTATAGAAATTTCACCTGATGATGGTGTTTGTAAAGCACCCGCCATAGTTAGAAACGTACTCTTCCCTGAACCAGATGGGCCTACAATACCAATCACTTCACCCTTATTGAAGGTTATCGTCGTATCTTTAACCGCTTCAATTGTCCTATTGCCATCCTTAAAGGACTTTGTTACTTGTTTAAATTCCAACATTTATGTCACTCCCTTATCCTATAGCCTTTAATGGATCTACTTTTCGAACAGTTAATATTGAGAAAAGACTGCCAACGATTGAAACAATGATTAAAGCAATGCCAAATATTACTAATGTAATAATGTTAAAGGAAACTGGTACTGCTGATGGTAAACAAGCGCCGGTTATCAACGTTAATACAAGGCCTAACACTGTGCCTATTAATGAAATAATAAATGTTTGTGCTAGCACAACTTTAGCCAAGTAGCCATTTGTAAAACCTTGAGCCTTAAGCACACCAAATAAACTTTGCTTTTGCAATGTCATAACATATAAGAAAATGCCAATTACAGAAGCTGATATAATAAATAAAAAGACAATCATGAAGTTTAACGTTAAATTCTGCGCCTTATACCCTGGTAATTGTTTAACGAAATTCTCTATAGATACTGCCTCTAAATTATGATTGAGCTTTTGTTGTTTCCATTTACTATCTTTCACCACTAATGCATTGACCTTATCTTTACTCAACATTGGATTAATTTTTGCGATAGTTGCCTCATTCGCAAAGACAACAGGAGAAGCATTATATTTAGCACTCTCACTAAACCCTACTATTTTTAATTTTTCATCTGATTGTGATAATGATAAGCGATTCCCTAATTTAAACCCTTTTTCTTTTAATGTGGCATCTGCTACAACTTCATTATCATGCTTGAATTTATGACCGGAAATTATTTTCGGCATTAAAAACGATTTTTGGGTCACACCGAACAATAATGCGTTTTCCTTTTTCTTGCCATTTGATGCAATAATACCCGTCTGTTTCAATGGTGTCTGCTTAGCATATTTATGCTCAATATCTTTCTTATCAATAACTGATTGTGCCACTGTCTTATTAGCATCTTTGTTTAAGATAATAGCATCTGCATGCCACTTATCAATGCCTTCTCTATTCATATTTATCAAGCCACTGGCTAACCCAGATAAAAAGAATAATAAATAACTAATCATAACAAGCACACCTATGATAAGCCCAAACTTCAATTTATTTCTGCGCATTTCATTCCATGCTAAATACATACGTCCACTCCCTAAATAATGCAATTCACTTTAAAAAATCCTACTTTTTAAATCAATTTGTAAATTTGTTTTCACTACATTTATTTCATCTATGTATAACTACTATCTCTAATAATATTAACTGTTAAATCATTAATTTCCCAGAAATTAATATTACTTATAATAATAAATTTAAAAATATTTTTCCGCATTTATATTATCCATCAAGCTTATTCAAGCCTTTTTCCGCTAAAACAAGTGCTAAAACCAGTTGCAAACAACGTTTTGACAAACATTCTATGGGTACTGACAAGTTGGCAGGTGTTATAAAATGAAAAATAAAAAATTATGGCTATCTATTATAGTACTTATTATCTTAATTATATTAATCACTTATTTTATCTTAAGACAAATGGACATTATAGATAGCAACAAGCACGACTCATATCAAACTTATACAATTAAAAAAGCAAAGGCATTAAATCAAACAGGAAAAGCCTCTCCTCAAACGATTAAAGTGTATCAAGAGAATCGTGATATTGGATCATACATACGTCCTCAAATTCAAGATAACCAATTTGTAAAAAAAGGCACACCACTTATATACTACGATACGAACAGTAGTATTAGACCTAAACTGGTCAGCGATGTTAAAAAATTTCAAAATTACGTTGAAAAAGATTATACTGCGTTAAATAAAAAACCAAACGATAGTAAGATACAACAGCGCTTAACGAAAGATCAGCAACAGTTAAATCAGGCCCAGCATGTATTAAATTTACATGATAATCAGTCTAGCAAAGATATTTATGCAACCTTTGATGGTACGGTAAACTATATTAACAAAGATGTAGATAAAAACGGCAATATCTTACAACTTGTTTCTAACAAACCTGAGATTAAGACAACTGTTTCTGAATATGATATTGATAAAATTAAGCAAGGCGATTTAGTCGATGTTGATGCCAATAATGGTGGAACCAAAACAAAGGGTAAGGTAATTCAAATCGCTGATTTATCTACAGCAGGACAAAAGAACGTAGATCAAGCTAGCAAAGATAAATCCACTCCAATTAACAATACTAACAAGCCCTCCCAATATGAAGTTACAATTGGAAATTTATCTTCATCAATTAAAGATGGCTTTACTGTTAAAACCAAAATACATGTAAATACGGCACAATTACCTGAAAGTGCACTGACAAAGGATAATTGCGTATTCATTGTTGATCAACAAAACAGAGTACACAAACGACCTATTATTACCGGTCATTCAAAAGGTAATATCATCGTTAAACAAGGTGTAAAGGTTGGAGAGAAAATCATCAAAAAGCCTAATGCTAATTTACAAGAAGGACAAAAAATCGAACCATCAGATTCTTAGTTAGTGAGCAATTGTATAAGTCATAATAAAAATACACATAGTTAAATTGATACTGTTAACAAATGATGTTGATTATCTTCAGTGTCATATGATTATGTGTATTTTATTTTGTCATATTATAAATATAGCTTCTCTATATCTACCATCATAACAGCATTTAACCCCCTTTTACACGACTAACAATTAGTTAAAATTATTAAATGTTTTTCGTGAAACATTTCCCTATATTAAAGTAATTTGGATTTGCACAATTCAAGATTATGTAATTTTACTTCATTCTTTTAAATTGAATACAATACGAATATGTAATAGGATATAATACATACTTTAAATTGGACAGGAGTAATTTTTCATGAATTTTACCAAACTAACTGAGTCTGAGTACAAAAGCTTTATAGAAGACAACTTTGTACATTACACTCAATCAGTCGAACAATATCAATATAGACACCAAAAGAAAAATGATGTTCATTTGGTAGGAGTAAAAGACAACAACAAAGTATTAGCTGCTTGTTTACTAACAGAAGCTAAAGCACTGAAATTTTTCAAATATTTTTATTCTCACAAGGGTCCTGTATTAGACTATAGCAATTCAAAGCTAGTAGATTGCTTTTTCAATGGATTAACAAAATACTTAAAACAACAAAACACTTTATTCGTTATGGTTGACCCTTACATTTTGGAGAATAAGCGAACAGCTGAAGGCGAAATCATTGAAGCATTTGATAATCAAGGTTTAATAAAACAACTACACAACTTAGGTTATCAACATCAAGGCTATTCCATCGGCTATTCCGATAAAAGTCAGATTCGCTGGATGTCAGTATTGGATTTACAAGAGCAAACTGCAGAACAGTTATTAAAATCTATGGACTACCAAACACGTAGAAACATTAAAAAAACATTTGAAATGGGCGTAGAAGTTCGCACTCTTGATTATTCAGAAACAGATACATTTTACGAACTATTTAAAATGGCTGAAGAAAAACATGGATTTACATTTAAGCAAGATCCCAACACCTATTTCCGAGATATGCAAAATATGTATCCACAAAGCGCAATGCTAAAAATGGCATACATAGACCTTGAAAAATATCTACAGAAACTAACAGATAAAGATGTATCACTGTCTAATCAAGTGACAGAACTAGAAAATAAACTAGCAGAATCTCCCAATTCTAAGAAAAACAAATCAAAATTAACGCAACTTAATCAACAAAAAGATAGTAATTTGAAAAAATTAACAGAAACTCAATCACTAATCGATAGCGAAGGTAAGATGCTTAATCTTGCTGCCGCACTTTACATCTGTACAAAAGACGAAGTGTACTACTTATCAAGTGGTTCAAATCCTAAATATAATCAATTTATGGGAGCATATCGACTACAATGGGAAATGATTGAATATGCTAAAAAACACAATATCCCACGTTATAATTTTTATGGTATTACAGGAGATTTCAGTGATAATGCAGAAGACTATGGTGTGCAGCAATTTAAAAAAGGATTTAACGCACACGTCGAAGAATTTATCGGTGATTTTGTAAAACCTGTTCGCCCTTTCTTCTATAAGATTTACCAATTGCTAAATAAGTAATATTAATATATTGATTCCATACTAAAACGTAAATACTTCCTAAATTATAGGTAGTTATTTACGTTTTTTATCTACTCATCAATGTGTTTCTAATAGCCCCCTGTATACAACAACATTCATATCGTACTTTAAACCCCTCACACATCCCAATAGTTACAAGTCTTAGTTTTACATATGTAAACAACTAAAAAACCTTTATATCAAGCCGTTTATCGACTGTGCATTATTTACATTTCTTTCTCACCACTATATAGCATTTCATTCCCACCTACACTTTTACACATGTAATGTATGGAAATTTACGCCATGCTACTAAATTGTGTTTGGAAATATTAACCTAATTTATAAATCATTTTTTCAAATTTATTGTTAACAAGCACTTTACAGGTTAAAATAAATTCATTAGCCATCTACAGAAACTGATATCAACTTTCCAATATACACAGCTGCTATGGAATGGAATATGCCTTAAATTTAAGGAGGAATTAAAATATGGACACTCCAGATTATCGTAGGTCACAAATTCTACAATTACTTAAATCATCTAAACAACCTATCAGTGGTAAACATTTAAGTGATAAGTTTAATGTTTCCAGACAAATCATCGTCAAAGATATCTCAATATTAAAATCACATAACCATACGATTCATTCAACTAGTAGAGGATATGTCATAGAATACGAAACACAAGGTAAACATTTTAAACGCATCATCAAGTGCCAACATACTCAAGAACAAATGGAAGAAGAATTAACAATTATTCTTGATAATGGTGCTATGGTAGATGACGTCTCTATTGAACATCCCTTATACGGCACTATCAAGAAAGATTTAATGATCGAAAGTCATGAAGATTTACATCAATTTATACAACAAATGGAAAAATATCAAGGAAAGATGTTGGCGAACCTTACTGATGGTCTACATCTTCACACCATTTCTGCCCATACTGAAAAGATTTTGGACAATGCTGTAAGAGATTTAAACGAGCATCATTATATCGTCAAAGATTAAATATATACAGCGACATGAACATTCAAAATTACTGAACAGATTCTAGGTTCTAAGCCGATAGAGTTTAACGTCAACGTCAATGAAATAACAAGACAACAATAAACTAACTACTTTAATCAACTACGTATACAAGCAAACCTCCAACACAATTCAGAACACCATTTACAGACTGCGACATGATTAATGTCCAGTCTTTTTGTTTATCACTACCTCATAACATATCATATTTAAAAATAATTGCTATGACTTTAATGATGAAACTATACAAAAAATCAAGAAATAACCAACACTTATCCATTTGCAGAAAATCCTGTCTCTCTCAAAAAGTAATATTACTCTTTTTAGCATTATTTTAATTAGCTATTATGCTTGATTTAACAACATTTCTAGGTTGTTAATAATTCCAAAAATATTATCTTCATAAGAAAACGATTGACTAAGAAAGCGTTTACAATTATAGTTATCTCTAATATCAACTGTTGATTATTTTTTAGTTATTTATTGATTTTTCTTATAAAGAATGGAGGTTTTCATTATAAAACACTCAGATATTGATAGAAAAAACAGGAAGATGCTCAAAATCACAGTGATTTCTACATTAGGTGGTCTGCTATTTGGATTCGATACAGGTGTCATCAATGGCGCATTACCTTATATGTCACTCTCTAGCCAATTAAATTTATCACCGGCTACTGAAGGATTAGTCTCAAGTTCATTAATTTTTGGAGCTGCTTTTGGGGCAATATCAGGAGGAAAGCTGGCAGATACATTTGGTAGAAAGAAAATGATAATGTGTTTGGCCATTATTTTCTTCTTTGCCACATTAGGTTGTGGTTTATCTCCCAATGTCTTTTCTATGGTCACGTTTCGAATCATTCTTGGTTTAGCAGTGGGTGGTGCTTCGGTCATTGTTCCGACTTTCTTATCAGAAATGGCAGCAAAGGAACAACGAGGCAGAATGGTTACTCAAAATGAACTCATGATAGTGACTGGCCAACTATCAGCTTATGTCATTAATGCCGTTTTGGGTAATGCAATCGACAATCCAGGTATTTGGCGTGTTATGTTACTCGTTGCAACTTTACCGGCTGTTTTTCTTTGGTTTGGTATGTTGACTGTCCCAGAAAGTCCTAGATGGTATGCAAGTAAACACAAATATTGGCCCGCATATAACATTTTACGTTCTTTAAGAGATGAGCAAACAGCTGAGTCAGAAGTACGCGAAATCAAAACTCATATCGATAATGAACGTCGCTTAAAATCAGATTCAAACATATCATTTAAACAAGCATGGGTTCGACGCATTCTTTACATTGGTATCGGTATTGGGATTGTACAACAAGTTACCGGAGTGAATTCAATCATGTATTACGGTACTGAAATTTTACGTAATGCAGGTTTAGCAACAAAGGCAGCACTTATTGGAAATATCGCTAATGGAATTGTCTCAGTATTAGCTGTTTTCGTCGGTATTTGGCTATTAGGAAAAGTAGGCAGAAAGCCAATGCTACTCGTCGGTCAAGCTGGGGTAATAGTCACGTTAGTCTTACTTGGTATATTTCCAATATTTTTACAGAACAGTCCTGCGTTTCCATTTATCGTATTATCTTTAACTGTAACATTTTTAGCCTTTATGCAAGGCGCAATAGCACCAGTAACCTGGCTCATGTTATCAGAGATATTCCCACTAAAGGTTCGTGGCTTTGGCATGGGTGCTAGCGTCTTTTTCTTATGGATGGCCAATTTCACAGTCAGTCTTGTTTTTCCAATATTACTAGGTCACCTTGGACTGTCTAATACATTTATCATCTTCGCATTATTAAATATCATGTCCATTATTTTCGTAAAAATATTCTTACCAGAAACTAAGGGCAAGTCGCTCGAAGAAATTGAAGACTACTTTAAATCTCAGATTACAACAAAATCACAGCGTACTAAAAAAATTGCAAAAGAACCCAAATTATAAAAGGAGGAGTTAAATGAAACTTTCATATTACACTGACAGTCTCGCTCACCTTTCATTAGAAGAAGTCTTGCAAAGAATTACCCAACAAGGTGTCTATCATATTGAATTAGCAACTGGTGGTTGGTCTCCCGCGCCACATCTCAATCTCACTGAATTACTAACTAGTGAGACCGCATTCTTAAAATTGCAAAATCTGTTAGCCACTTACCAAGTAGAAATTGTGGCATTAAACTGTTCTGGCAATCCGTTAGACCCTAGAGACATAGGTAAACAACATCGTGAAATCACTATTAATACGTTTAAGTTAGCAGAAATACTAGGCGTTAAAAAAATAGTAATGATGAGTGGATTACCTCCCGCTACACCCGGAGATACAATGCCGAACTGGATTACCACTACGATGAGTTGGCCACCCGAATTGAAAGAAGCACTTACCTATCAATGGGAAGAAATCGCGATACCTTATTGGCGAGAACTTGTTCCAATTGCTAAACAACATGGCATTGAGAAAATCGCACTTGAAAACCATGGCACACAGCTCGTATACAATCCCGAAACTTTACTTAAATTACGACATGCTGTAGACCCTATCATCGGCATGAATTTGGATCCAAGTCATATGTTTTGGATGGGCGGAGATCCCATCCAATCTGCACGTAAATTAACAGGTGCAATTCATCACATGCATGGCAAAGATTTAAGAATTGAAGAGGGACCTGCTGCTTTAAATACAATATTAGAAACTAAAGACATTTATGATACAAAAAATAGGGCTTGGAACTATGTTGCTGTTGGTCATGGTCATGATTTGCAATGGTGGAAGTCATTTTTCTCAGTTGTTCAGATGTGTGGTTATGACGACTTCGTCTCCTTAGAAATGGAAGACTTTACTATGTCTCCAGAAGACGGTGTAGATATTTCCATTAAAGCATTACAACAAGTTGTCGTATAACAAATTTAATAATTAGAGTATGAGAGGAGTCTTGTATATGAATAATGGTGAAAAGAAAATGGAGAACGCTTTACGTTGGGGTATGATTGGTGGAGGAAGAACAAGCCAAGTTGGATATAAACACCGTAGCGGTGCACTTCGAGATCGAACTTATGAACTTGTTGCAGGTGCATTTGATATCGATACCGAACGCGGAAAATCATTCGGTATAAACCTAGGTGTAGACCCAGAGCGATGTTATGATGATTATCAAACTTTATTAGCAGAAGAAGCCAAACGTGATGATGGTGTAGAAGTTGTCTCAATCGCAACACCAAATGGAACACACTATGAAATAACTATGGCTGCCTTAGAAGCAGGATTACATGTGATTTGCGAGAAACCACTTGTATTTACTACACAAGAAGCCGAAGATATTAAAGCCTTTGCTGAAAAGCAAGGACTAATTGTCGGAGTCACATATGGATATTCTGGCAATTCAATTATTCTTCAAATGAAAGCCATGATAGAACAGGGTCAAATTGGCGATATAAATTTAGTCGAAATGCAATATACCCACGGCTATGCAGGAAACGCACAAGGAGATAAGGATAATGCAGCCCAAAAATGGCGTGTTGACCCTAAGATTGCAGGTCCAACATTTGTTATTGGCGATCTATCCATACACACATACTATATTTCTAAATTAATCATGCCAAACTTAAATATTAAAAGATTATTGTGTGATCGCCAAAGCTTTGTAGGTAGCCGTTATCCATTAGAAGACAATGCTTATATTATGATGCATTATGACAATGGTGCTGTCGGACGTATGTGGACCTCTGCAGTTGATGCTGGTCAAATGGATGGGCAACGTATTCGCATCGTGGGGTCTAAGGGAAGTCTAGAATGGTGGGATAGTGCTCCGAATGAATTACAATATCAACCACAAGGTGCTCCAACTCAAATTCTTTATCGTGGTGCCGAATACTTAGATGATTCAGCGTTACAAAATGAAAGACTCGGCATATTACACCAAGAAGGTTTAACCGAAGCTTGGGGTAATATTTACTTAAATATTGCGCTAGCAATTGATGCCAAAAATCGTGGTGATGAAACAGCTCTTGATCAAATTATCTACCCAGATATTAATTCCGGGATTGAAGGTGTACGCTGGATTGAAAATTGTGTTGCCTCAGCTGACAAAGGGTCACAGTGGGTTGACTATCAATAAAAAATACACAAAAATAAGACTCCCTTAATTAAGGAGAGTCTTATTTTACTGTTTCAATTAGTTGCCCATAATGCTTAATCTTTGTGGCATAATACTAAAGCCTCATAATGAATGCATTATGTCTATTTTACGCTAAAATTTATTATTATATTTTAGCGCTACTTCGCGTTTAAATTTCTAAGAAACGACTGTTTCATTCTTAACCAAATCATTAGCGATTCCCATCCACATTTGTCTTATTTCATCTGTCGTTATTTGCGTTTCCGTAGCATCTGTGCCGACAAAATCACCATGATCCCAGTCATGTTTTACAGGCATAACTTGCCAAATTCCCCTTTTTACTTCATCTGTTGCCATCATACTTCTTTGTCCAAATGGATATTGTGCAGAAATGACTGAAACTAGGCCATCATTCTCTCTCCACGCCTTATCCTCAACCTTCCCAATTACATTTCCAGGTACGGTATGTCTCAATGTCATATTGATGTCGGCTTTTTGCTTACCGTCAAACGTTGGTCTTGTTGATTCGCCACTATACGATTTATAAATAATATTTGGATTGAGTGACGTTTGTTGATTTAACTTAGTTGCCCCTGCACGTGTTAAATCATAAAATCCATTATCATCTGTCTGCCATATTTTACTTTCATTTTTAACTCTTTCAACATAATCGATATACGTTTCATTTTCACGTTGCTTTAGCCCCCATTGACTTAATCCAAAGTCAATATCTGAATATTTATTTCCCTGAAACTTGCTATAATCATATACAAATTGTCGAATTAGCGCTTCATTTCCTAATAAGTCTGCTGCATATGTACCATTATGAGGCGAAGCTACAGTTGTAATTGAAGTTATCATATTGTCGTGATCACCTTGATAAAGGGGCGCAATTTTACCACCGTGCTGCCGCTGATAATCAATCTCTTCCTGACTTCCATTTCGTAATAAAGATTCTAGTTGCCGAACCGTTTGCCCTCCCATACTATGACCGACAAGATGTATCTTTTGACCAGGCTGCCAGTCCTTATATACACCTTCGTATGTTTTACCGTATCGTGCATGCCCATATTTAGCTGCATGTACAGCGCCATAATCTACGGTACCGCCTTTAATATAATAATACAATTCCACAGCACGATCATAATTACTACCAAACGCACTAATACTTGCAACATAGTTTTCATATCCATTATTTGTTAAATCTTGGTGAATATCTAACCTTTTTCCTCCCCAATATAAATCATTCGAATCCGGATTATTGTCACCTGTAAACCCATTGAATCCATGTACTAATATAATAGGATCTGTATTCTTGTACCGAGTTTGTTTAGCTACACTGTTACTCTGTTCAACTATGGGTGCAGTATTGTTCATTAGTGACTGTTCATTGCGTCGATTACTAATCTCCCTTTGTATATTGGCCTGTTCGTCATGACTATTATGATTAGTATTTGTCGCATGCGCATTAATCTTCATCGAACTATCTTCTAACTGGCTCGATGAATGATGCTGCTCATAGTTATCATTGCAATCGTTTTGTTGAGTTCTTGGTTGCATATAATGGTAACTTTCGGTAGCGTATTTCGTTCTATTTTGATTATTTGATAATTCACTACTTGTTTGATTACTTATAAATTGTTGTGCTTTATGCTGATTATTTTTATACTGTTGTGCCTCTATATCTTGAATACGCCTATACCTTTGGGGATATTTTCTTTTGTTTACATGTGTAAATACCGGGTTATAATCTGTAATATACTCATTTGCTTTCAGTCGATTCGCGAGTGCAATATTATCTTGAGTCGTGGATGTTGTTCGTGTTGATTGTCTCTCCTCATTACCTTTGTCTTCCTTCGCTGTGTTATCAGTTTGCTGGTTATTTTCAATTTTCGATACAGATTCATTTGCATCTTTATTATTAGTAGTCAGAGACTGTTTATCGCTGGAAAATGCATTATCCTTGTTACTTTTTGAGTTTTTATTCTGTTCTAAAGAGATATTTTGTATGTTTTCTTTATTTACACAATCGTTTAAGTGCATAGTTGTGTCTTTTGTTGTCGTTTCATTCTGTTGATTCAATGACTTGGTATGGTTATGTATAGCAGCGTATTGCGCATTAAGATGCTGTTTATTTCCATTGTCCTTAATGAAGGGTTGTTTATTCTGTGTCGCACTCTTAATATTCAAGTTGTTATTTTGTCTATTTTTATTATCAAAATTCTCATTTGCACTAGCAATACTTCCACTAAAAGCCAATATTATAGTTGATATAACTACTGATGATACACCCATAGTGCCTTTTCGGATACTATATTTATTTTGTCTCATCTGAAATCTTCAAGCCTTTCTATAACTGTTTTCAAACTTACAAGCTACCTTCACTATATATTGTACAAAATAATTATTAAGTAAAAATGAATCTCTTTAAAATATTAGGTTAACTTAGACGTTTGAAAGTTATAGAAAAAATATCATTTTACTATAAGTACATTCTATTACGTAAAATCCCAACTTTATTAATAACTCTTTCAATTTAGCAGAAATTATTTATTGACTTATATCATTTAAAACTCTATAATCAAAATACAAATAGGAATCATTCCTATTTGTAAATTAGGGTTGTTACATTCATTTTTATACATTTCCCTCTAGGGATAATTTAGTTCAATAAAATCGTAGATCTTTACGCGGGTCTACGATTTTATATTTATTTCCTACCAATTACCAATTCATCCGTTCAACCAAAATAAGCAATGCGACAACTTTAACATTTATTGCCTCAATAGCAATTGCTTTATATATGTACTAAATTAGGTCATTAACAACAAGTCATACATTATATTTAGTTAGCTAAAACACGCATTCTTATAACATTTCGCAATAAACTATTTATAAAAAGGAGTTATACATATGATACTTTCAGATACTGACATTAAACAGTTCTTACAACAAGGAAAAATAGAAATCACTCCGCTTCAAACACACCATATTGAATCAGCATCTATTGATTTAACATTAGGTAACCATTACCTGTTTCCACAACAACCTCAAGATTTAAAACAAAATATTTTGGAACCCGTTTACTATAAAGAGATTAATGCACATAAAATAACAATTCCTGCAAAATCATTCATATTAGCTACAACCAATGAATATATAAAATTAAACAACGAACTAGCAGCATTTGTTGAAGGACGTAGTTCTATTGGACGTGCAGGATTATTTATACAAAATGCTGGATGGGTTGATCCAGGATTTCACGGAAATATCACTCTAGAGCTGTACAATGCCAATGATTTTGACTTAATAATTCAAGAGAATATAAGAATCTGCCAAATTGTTATCGCCCAAACACTAACACCTAGCACCCGACAGTATAATGGTAAATACCAAGGTCAACACACAACAACAGGCAGTATGAGCTTTAAAGATATCGAAGCAAAGGAGGTGTAAAGCAAATGGATATTGTCATTATTAGTGGCTTTCTAGGAGGAGGGAAGACTACCACCCTGAATCAATTTATCGAAAATGCAAGATCTCAAAATCAAACACCAGCTGTAATTATGAATGAATTTGGTACTCAAAGTGTAGATAGTCACCTTATTGATAACTCAATCGGCTTGCGTGAAATTATTAATGGTTGTATCTGTTGTGAAATGAAATCCAATGTTACTGAGCAACTACACGATATTTATATTGATTATCAACCAGATATTGTCTTTATTGAATGTAGTGGTATTGCGCATCCCCTTGAAGTTCTAGACGCATGTTTAACACCTGTACTAACACCATTTAGCAATGTAGTCAGCCTAACAAGTGTCATTGATGTGCAGTTGTATAGTAAATTACCTCACTTACCCGAAGATATACAAAATTTAATTATCGCCCAAATGTCACATTGCTCAAACTTTGTGCTAAATAAGAGTGATTTAATTACTTCCGACCAATTATTAAAAGTGATTGAAACTATAACTACGCGTCATCCAGATATTCCTTACTTTATTACAAGTCATGGTGAGGTAACACTTGATCATATAAAGAGCAATAAATTAACAAAAGACGAACGCTTTAACGGTGGAAAAATAATCCATAGTACACTGGGTCACTCAATATTTTATTTTTCACACTCCTGGCATAAACAATCTTTTATAAATTGGCTTCAAAACTTACCAGATCATATTTACAGAGTCAAAGGCTTTCTAACCTTTGATGACAGTAATGTAAAAAATTTAATCCAGTATACAAACAACCATTTAAATCTTGTATCGTCCCATCTCAACATTGATGATTACATAGTAGTCATTGGCCATAATATTGATAAAGTACAGCTTAGTCATTCTGTGCAACATTATCATAAATTAAATGTCACATGATTGTTACGCATGAATAAACTCAAATATTATTGCTTTCTCCCATACTTACTTTCACGAATAAAAAACCGTACTTCCACTGCTATATCAATTAATTGAAGTTTGCATGGCGTACGGTTTTTATATTATTGCTTGGGAAATAATAATTAATTGATAAGGGAGAATATGACAATTCTTGTATGACCTTTTTATCGTCTAATCATATTCTCTCAATGTAAAATTTTTCTGCTTTTGGTAAGTTTGTCGAAACTTTAATGGAGACATTTTATAATGTATTCGAAAACGCTCAATAAAGTAACTTATAGTACCAAATCCACAAATATCACTAATTGAAGTAATTGATTTGTCTGTGTGAACAAGTAATTCTTGTGCGATTTGTAATCGATATAATAATAAATATTTCATAGGCGATTGCTTAGTGTATTTTCTAAATAATTGATTACAAAATGATTTACTAATATGTGCATGAGCAGTTAAATCCGAAATTGTGATTTTTTCACCGTAATGTTCATGTATATAGGTTAATAAACTATTCATGTTATTAAAGTCTTCAGCATTCGATAAATAATTTGCCCCTTCAAATTCATATACAATACCCTCTATTACTTGGTTAATTAAGTTTACCGCATCAAAATAATTCGTCGATGTCGATTCCTTAACTAAAAAATCATTATCTGTAGGTATTTCATTTAAAATGGCACTAAAATAACGTGAAAATTGGCTCGTGATAGGTAATTTATAATATGTAAATGATTCATTATTTAATATAGGATCAATATAATCTTCGATAATTTGAGCATTTAAAAATTCCAATTCAAAATTGATACACAGTGTTTTGGCATCTTCTTTAGTTGAATATGAACTATGCAACTTATTTCTATTTATGAAAACAATATCTCGACTATCAACTGTTAGTAACTGTCCATCAATTAAAAATTCCAACTCCCCTTCATAAACCCAGCTTATTTGTAAATCATTATGCCAATGCAACGGCATAAAATCATGTCTTTCAAAGTCAAATTCAATAATGTATGGAATTATAGAAAAACCAACAGAATGATAAGCAACATGCTCTTCTAAACTCTCATTTATATTGATGGGTAAGTCTCTATTCATTCTCTTCGCCCCCTTCAAATCAATTTCGACACAAAATCAAAACAAGTATTTTTACACTTTGAATTAAAGCTTATTATAACAATATTCTCACCTAAATATATATACACAACGCTTAAATTTTGCTTTTCTATAAAATCAATAACGATAAAAATGGAATGGATGCTTATAGTTTTATCATGTCTAAAGCTTTATGATAGCCACATAAGTAGTCATTAATTATTCATTTATAAAAACAAAGGGGGTATTTAAATGAATTTTGATTTAAATAAGAATAGTCAACGAATTATTGCTGATTTACAAGAATTAGCTACTTTAACGTCTGACGAAAATGGTGCACAAAGAGTAGCATGGACACCCATATGGGAAGAGGCCAGAAATTGGTTTTTAGAAAAAATTAAACCTCATACTACTGACATATTTAAAGATAGCGCAGGTAACATGTGGTTTAAACTTCAAGGTAAATCTGACAAGTCAATTATTATAGGTAGTCATCTAGATAGTGTGCCAAATGGAGGATGGTTAGATGGTGCTTTAGGTGTCATTTCAGGTTTAGAGGTCTTACGTCATTTTAGTGAGGCACAAATCGTGCCACAACATTCCATTTACATTGTAGATTGGGCTGATGAAGAAGGTGCTAGATATGGATATAGCTGTTTGGGTTCATCAGCAGCAAGTGGGTCAGTCAATATCTCTGAATTTACTAACAGAGTCGATAATGAAGGCATTCCCTTTAAAATGGCAATTAGCAAACATGGATTAAACATAGACACATTTACAGACGCTCACAAAACCTTTCAGAATAAAATAAATGAACTAATTGCATATTTAGAATTTCATATTGAACAAGGCCCGGTACTTGAACAAACTAATAAAGATGTCGCTGCTGTTTATGGTGCAGCTGGTGTTGAACGTTATTATATAGACTTTTATGGGCAGTCTGCACACGCCGGTTCATTTCCAACTGAAATGCGTCAAGATGCATTTTTAGCTGCAGCAACTGCTTCGTTAAAATTTCGTGATTTAGCACTCAAATATAATGCTGTTTGTACGGTTGGCGAAGTAAACGTTACACCCGGCGTCGTAACCATTGTCCCTGGTCAATGTACCATTTCCATTGATATGAGAAGTATTAACAAGGATGATTTAGCTGCAATGTTATCGGAAGCACAAAATATATCTCAAACTTCTGCTCAGCAATTTGATTGTACCGTCTCTTGGAGAAAAATTTACAGTGTCTCCCCTCAAATATTTGATAGCAATTTAGTAGATATTTGTAAAACAGCAGTAGCAGAAGAAATAGGAGAAAGTAATCAAATGTATTCGGGACCCTTACATGATGCTGTTGAAATGAACAAGCTTATACCCACTGTGATGATGTTCGTTATGTCTAAAAATGGGATTTCTCATGATAAAGACGAAGACACACCTATTAATCAATTAACCACTGGAATCCGTGCATACTTACGCTTAATTGATAAAGTTTTAAATTGAGAATAAAAAATATGAAAGGAGTAAATTCATGAATATTGTATGGCAATCCAATCAATTTCAATCTACATCTATACCAACAACAGTATTTAATTCGTTTAAACCATCAAATTTAGAACAAGTTTTAAATTTTCAAAGTACTTTGCCCAACTATAGTCAAACACCTTTATATCATTTGGATAATTTAGCTAAACACCTTGGTGTAGCATCAATTGACGTAAAAGATGAATCAAAAAGATTTGATTTAAATGCATTCAAAGGGTTGGGTGGCGCATATGCGATGGCAAGCTATTTTGCCCAAAAATTAAACTTGGATTTAGGCAATATTACCTTTAATAAGCTTATGGAAGCCATTAAAGATTTAGAACCTGTTACTTTTGCAACTGTCACAGCAGGAAATCATGGTAAAGGTGTCGCATGGGCAGCAAAAACATTCGGTCAAAAAGTGAAAGTTGTATTACCAAAAGGATCCTCTGTTGAACGTTTGACAGCTATTCAAGATTTAGGTGCAGAAGCCTATATATCAGATTTAAATTATGATGATGCTGTTGTAGAAATTGCTAAACAGTCAGATGAACAAGGGTGGATATTATTACAAGATACTGCCTGGGTAGATTATGAAACACTGCCATTAGCTATAATGCAAGGTTATTCAACTATTGTTGCAGAATTAATTAAGCAACTAGATAGAAAGCATATTTCTCAATATACACATGTTATTTTACAAGCTGGCGTAGGATCCTTTGCTGCTGCAGTTATAGCTAGTATTTATAATCAAACTGTACCTGATCCACCAAAGTTTATTATTGTCGAACCTAATAAAGCTGATTGTATCTTTACTTCAATAAAAAGTAATGAAGGTATTCCTAAACGTGTTAACGGTCCCTTAGATTCAATGATGGCTGGTCTAGCCTGTGGCGAACCCAGCACTATTGCCTGGGAAATATTAAAGCCAACCATACAAGCTACATTCTCATGTAAGGATGTTATTAGTTCCATTGGTATGAAACAATATGCTAATCCATTAAACAATGACCGCTCAATAATTTCAGGGGAATCAGGCGCCTTACCATTAGGTGTCCTTATAGAAATTATGACTTCAAAAGCGCTATTTAACGCGAAAGATTCACTCAAACTAGATAATTCATCAAATATTTTACTTATTAATACTGAAGGCAATACAAACCCTAAAAATTACGACGATATTATACACAACAAACTATTTTAAAAGGAGTAACATTTATGAAATTTATTACTACAAATGAAGCACCTCAAGCAATAGGACCTTATTCACAGGCAGTTCAAGCAGGAGATTTCCTTTATATTTCTGGACAGTTACCTATCAATCCTAACACAGGCAAATTTATCTCAGATAACATTGTTGAACAAACAACACAAGTTATGAAAAATATTATCGCCATTTTAACTAGTCAAGGTTTATCTATTAAGAACATCGTCAAAACTAATATCTATGTAGTTAACTTAGCACACTTTAACGAAATTAATGATGCCTACGGTACATTCTTAAATGATCACAAACCCGCCCGAGCAGCTATTGAAGTTAACAAACTTCCTAAAAACGCACAAATTGAAATTGAAGCTATAGCTTATATAAAGCAATAAGTTATGTGATACATTAATTATAATAAAATAACAAAAACTATAAATAACTATCTAACCTCAAAATATTAGCAAATAATATAATTGTTAACTCTATGCACTTTTAAATAGCGTGCATTATGCAGTTTCAATGTATATTCATAGCTATTTATGACGCATTTTTACAAGACTCTGCGAGGAACATTGTCAGTTAAACAGCATCCTAGGAACGCGAGCAAACAATAAAAAATATGATAAATCAAATAGCCATGAAATGAGTTAAATAACTTATTCCATGGCTATTTTTCTAATGTTTATATTTCAGCATTATACTGTAGTTTTAGCAATATTTAACGAGAGAACAATACTAAAGTAAAAGCAAATATCGAAAACTTATTATTACAACTTTACTATCTACACTTTTCTGCATAGATCAACTTTTTCTTAATTAAATATATTCCACTACACTTTATATTTTTATCGTCTAATCATATTCTCTCAATACATTCGCCCACATTTTACGAATTGTATCATTCTTTGTTTCTTTAAATATGACATTAGGCTTTAAATTGGGATCTTTGTCATTACTATCCTTATATGCAAATCCAGTCGATAAGGTTGTATGGTCATCACCTTCAAAGGTATACTCATATACCTTACCGTTATCTGCAAATAAGTATTTCTTAATAGGATATGTCGTATTAGCTACAGATTTATAACCCTCAATATTAGTCAGGTTTTTTGCTGCATCATCTAAACCGATGTTTCCAGTTTTAGATGTATAAACTGACAGTCCAGTTACATTATGCAGTTTAAAGTGTTTAGCGCCTGGTTTGTCATTATTTATAACTTGAATCTCACCATCAGTCGTTGTAGCATAAAAATCACTTTCACTATAACTGCCATTTCCTACATAACGATTCGAAACTGATAATTTTTGTTCTTTAGCATATGCAACGACTTTATTCGTTATCGCTTTATTTAATTTGTCTTTATCATGTTGCGTTAAATTTTTAGTTTGAGTTGCTTTATCTTTCAAATCAGTCTTAGCTGATCCTTGTTGTCCTTGGCAACCTGCCACAGTAATCATCATAATAATAAATAAAAGACTATAAATGAATTTATGCATTCAAAAACTCCTAACTTACAATCAATAACAAGACTGACTTTATCACTGTAAAGTCGTCACTTCCTCTGTTATAACAAACTTTACTTTTTAGCTTTGTCATCTTTCAATATTCCAAATTCATCTACCAATTTAACTTGGCGCTGTTCTCCTTTACTGATATCACCATATAATTGATAAATTTTTACTTTTAACTTATCTCCTTCAACTTCATAAACAGAGAAATTTTGTTCAGATGCATTACGATCATTTTCATGACTCTTTTCAAAGGCCTTAGATTTATGTGGCTGTTTTCCTAATGCAAACAAACTATTATAGTGATCTAACTTATCTTGTGTTAAGTCACCTAATTCTGGACGTACTTTCTTAATATGTTCTAAGGATCTATCGTAAATATTGTCATATGCCTTAGTTCCACCAGTATTAGGTAAAACATATACAGAACCCTTAGGATTATCATAGTACTCTACATTATCATCTCCAAGTACTTGTTTCGCATCCTCTTTCTTCGCATTTACAAAGCTATTTTTCGTTGATGTATGCTCTAAAGGATGTGTGCGCGATAACACATGGTCATGACCTTGCAATACTAAATCCACGTCAAGTTCATCAATTTGTTTTGTTAACTCGTCACGAATTTTACGCACATCCTCATCCGATAATGCATGATATGATTTTGAATACATCGGTTTGTGTAGATTTAACACGATCCAATTGGCTCCATTTGCTTTAGCTTTTTTAATATCTGATTTAATCCATTCCATCTGCTCTTTGCCAATTGCTTTTTCATCCGGATTATCTTTAGATTTTTTATTATCATTCGTATTGGCTACGACCATATGCGCTCCATTATAATCAAACGAATAATATGAGCCCCCATTAACCGCATTATTTTCTTTAGGTACATTTACATGCTTGTTAAATGAATCTAACAATTTTCCATCTTCCTCACTTAAAGCATACTCATCATGGTTACCTGCAGCTGTTGCAACAGGCAATGACATAAATGATGGTCGCGATTGCTCATATAAGTCTAACCACTCATCTTCCACTTCTGCCGTTTCAACATAATCTCCTGTATGCAATGCAAAATTTGGATTACCCGCAGTTTGAATTGCTTGATTTAATGTATCTGCACCAAATTGCGCCTCATTTCTAACATGTTCATTCCAAAATGCGTTTTGCGTATCTGTATACTGTACAAATTTAAAAGGATCTCCTTTGCCACCAGATGTTTGGAATTGACCTACTGGACTTTTAGCACCACTGTCACTTCCAACTTTGTAATAGTATTTTGTATTTGGCTTAAGTCCTGTCGCTTTTGCTTTATAATTAAATTCTTTTACGTTAGTCATCTCAGTCTTCCCTTGCAAATCTCCCCTTGTCCATTCAGGACCACTTGCATGTTTATCTGTATAATAACCATTTATTTTTTCTTTCCCATTTTTATTTTTTATAGCTTTTCCTTCATCATCTTTTTCAACATCTGCAAAAATAAAATTACCGTTTTTGTCCCTTTCTATGTATTTAGAAATCACTTTTTTCGTAGAGGCATCAAATGATTTAGCATCACTAAAATCCCCCGTTTCAGAGACCCATACCTTAGCATCTTTAAATTCATCCGTTGTATACCAATTGAATGCCATTTCAGACTTTGTATCTCCATTGAAATTAGTGATTATACGGTTAGGCTCATTCTTTACAGGCACCGGAGCAACCTTTGGTTTATCTTGTGTAACCTGGATACCTTGCTCATTATTATTTGCTTTATCCGTTGTAGATTGTTCTTGCATTCCCTGTCCTGGTGCACTCGCTTCAGCAAAATTGCTACTTCCCAAGGACATCATCAATACTACACTTGCTGCCCCTGTAGTAAATAGCTTCAACATCGACTTTTCTTTTTTCATAAATTAACCTCCTTAATCGTAATGAATCCTATTATATATAAGGAGGTTTAATAATTTGTAAATTTCTTTCATAGAATTGTTAATATAACATTAATTTTTAATATCTAAATACTAAATGATAATTTTAAGAAAATATTTCATTAAAATTAGCTGTTGAATTATTAAAAATTTTTCATTATTTATTGTAGAAATATGATTTTCGATATTTTAAAGGGATGAATCTATATTAATGTTTCTAAAAGGGTCCTTATATAATGTATGATTAGCATTTACTAATGCTTATTAACCATTTAATTACACATGAACAAGTAGTTTAAAATTTTAATAAAGGAGCTCATTACGATGACTTATATTCTACAAATAGATTTCCCTATAACAGGTCCATTCGGTATAGAAATGACTGAAACTTTTTCAGAATTAGCGAGGTCAATCACTAAAGAACCAGGGTTTCTTTGGAAAATTTGGACAGAAAATGAAAATGCACAAGAAGCTGGGGGAATTTACGCATTTACAACAGAACAAGATGCTCAAAACTATTTAACAATGCATACCCAAAGATTAATTCAACTTGGTATTACAGATAGCAAGCACAAAATTTTTAAAGTTAACGAGGGACTTACAAAAATAACACATAAACATTTTTAAGGATTGCTTTATATCAAGTCAGATATTTTATGATTTAACCTAAAATACAACAGGTTTGAGGACTTTCCAAAATATAATTCTAGTTTCCTGACACAACTTACATTAAGTACATATTGGTAAGTCTTCGGTTTGTCTGTCCGAACACTGAAGGTAGTGACAAACTATTGATATATCAACAATTCCAATCATTATTATCTTTACAAATTAAATTCAATCCAACGTAACGCCATACTATTTATGTTCAAATATTTAATACTATTTCATGTTAATTCCACTCAAAATCATCAATACTTTTTGTCACTTCATACAAGGTTACACACAACATAAAAAGGTATGATTAAACATAGTAGTTTGAAAATTTGAGAGGAGTATTTAAAATATGCATCAAGAATCAACACCAGTTAGTAAGTATTATTGGATTAAATTGGTATCTATTTTCACGTTGGGTTGGCTCGTTATCTACGCTGCCCGTACTATACTTAATCCTATAATGGGAAATATTAAAGATACATTTACATTAAATAATGCCCAGCTCGGACTCATTATGAGTATCTTTTTCATCGGCTATACAGTCACCCAAATTCCTTCAGGGATATTAGGCGACAAAATTGGACGTAAAAAAATACTGATCCCTAGTATGATTATTTTCGGTATAGCTACAGCAATTACAGGGATCATGCCTACATTCTTATTATTTATGATTGCTTGGCTCATTGTCGGCCTTGCCCAAGGCATGTTTTATGGTCCACAATACGCACTATCATCAGAAGCAATACCTAAACAACACATAACATTGGGTAGCGCACTTATTAATAGTGGGATGGCCTTTGGTACATCTATCGGATACTTTATTTCTAGCTATACCGTGCATGAATTTGGTATGAATTGGCATATACCATTCTTTATAATTGCCATACCTATTCTTATCCTAGCCTTTCTAATGTATACCGTGATTAAGGAACGACCAAAAACACAATTAGTCGACCCAACCACGACAGAAACAAAATTTCAGTTCAGTAGTCTCTTTAAAAATCGAAATCTACTTCTTGCGTATGTCATCATATTCTGTTCGATTTACGGCTTCTTTATGATTATCACTTGGCTGCCATTCTATTTAGAAACTGAACGTGGTATTAACGGTGCACAAGTTGCGTTTGTTGCTTCACTAGTACCATGGGCAGCAATACCTGGATCACTGTTCTTTAGTTGGTTATCAGATAGATTAGGTAGACGACGTCCTGTGTTACTTATAATGTTGCCATTAGCATTTCTATTCACCATCTCTATCGTTTTGTTCGATAATATATGGATATTATACCTTGCCTTAATCGGTTATGGAATTGTAGGTAAAATAAGTACCAATCCAGTACTAATCGCTGTAGTTGCAGACAATGCCCCGAAAAATGCGCTTGGAACTTCATTTAGTGTTTATAACTTTATCGGAATGACTGCCTCGATTTTAGCACCCTATCTAACAGGTTACTTAACAGATATGACAGGAAAAATGGCTACCGGATTCTATTTAGCTGGGGCTTTACTCATCATCGGTCTTATTTCTTCCTTACTATTAAAAGAAAATAAAAAGCAACTATTATCATAGCTTATAAATATAATTGCAGATATACATCCTAAAAATGCCACCCCAAAAAATTAAATCATTTTGAGGTGGCTCTCATTATATTATTACATCGTATTGGTGTTACTCACTCACCTAGAGTTCATGAATAGTTCCATATTTATCTAGACAGTCAGCTTGAAGTATCTGTTCTAAGACAACCATTCCTCTTACAAACAAAACTGATTTCTTATAAATTAAGAACTCAAAAAAAAGCGAAGAAATTTCGTATTATTTAATAAAATAAAAAGGCAATTTCTATCTTACTTTCAATAGAAACTGCCCTTTTCACTGGCAAGTGAATGTTCAAACCATATCTATATAATTTTTTAATACTTATAAGGATCTTCTTGTTTTTGATTATTGTTAGCATTATTATTTATGCTCTGTAATTCATCTTTAGATTCAAAATCTGATTCTTCCTGGTGCTCAAATGTTTCAAATGAATTTTGCTTATTATGATAATCTTCAGGTTTAGGCTTTCTAACTAATAACATGATGCCTGCTACAATCCATAACACTCCGATTAATGGACTACCAAAAAGTGAAAAGGCCCCAATGACGATTAAAATAACACCAGCTGGTTTATTCTTTTTCCCAATCCATAAAGCAGATAAAATTCCCAATACTAACATTATTAAAGCGATAATTACCACTGTAATCAAAAATGCATTAGTAATGAAAAATAAACCACTTGCGTCTTCCATTGTCGTCTCACTATCTAACATACTTTGCTTAAATTCTGTCGCATTTAGATTTAATGCAACTAAAAGTCCAGCAAATATTAAGAAATATAGTGCATGTAGGACAATTCCAATCCACGTAAGTACTCTTTCCGCAGTTCGATTAATCATATCAAACGCTCCTTCAATTAATAAATAGTTTATGTAACAATTTTCAAAATATGTATATATCAATTTTAATAAAGTCAGCTACTTTTTTCTACTCGCTTTTAAGTATTTACAAAATAATACAATTCAACTAAAAAGATTAAACTGAATTATAAGTCATCATTATTTTTCATTTAACATAAATTTATCAAAATTTTACAATATTGCTTACTCTGCTTTGTTACACTATTAATGTATTAACACTGAAGGGGGTATTATTTTGTTTAAAACTGCATTTAGTTTCATTTCAATCTTAGCCATGTCAGCCATTGCAACGACAACTACACAAGCAGCAACAGAAAACACAAAAAAAGAAGCTACTAAAAACATAGCGATTCATGATATCCAAGGGGAAGGTCATACATCACCCTATGATGGCAAAAAAGTAGAGCATGTAGAAGGTATTGTTACATATAAATATAAATTGAATGGTGCCAACTACTTACATATCCAAACTCCAGATAATAAAAAGGATGATAATCCAAACACTTCTGAAGGTCTTATCGTTTATACAGGTAATCAAGATTACAATACAAAAATTGGAGATTTAGTAAAAGTGAACGGTACAGTCGACGAATATTATATCGATGGTTATAGTGAAAAGAAGAAAACTGACTTACCTGTAACACAAATTAATGCACGTGATGATAAAGGTGGCAAAATATCCATTGAATCTTCAAACCAATCACTACCAAAACCTTATAAAATAAAAAATGTACCAACGAAAGTCTCAGCAAATGACCAGTTCAATACATTTGATCGTAATCAATATGCAATAGATTACTGGGAATCGTTAGAAGGTATGCGTGTAGAAACTGGAGATGTTAGAAGCGTTGGACCACAGGAACACGGAGAACTCTTTACCGTATTAGACAAGCAACCTGCTGAAACTAAAAATGGTGGTATACGATTGACCGAAAATAATTCACATGGGGAGCGCATTCCATTTAAAATGTATGATAATAATGCTGCACGTGATTTTGATGTTGCCACAGGAGATTATTTTAAAGGACCAATTATTGGTTATGTAAACTACGGGTACTCTAATTATAAAATTAATGTAGACTTGGATAATATGAAAAAAGCACACGTTAAAGGCAACACTCAACCAAAGCCCACAACGTTAGATGCAAACAAACAAAAACTAAATGTTGCATCTTACAATCTAGAAAATTTTTCTAATAATCAACAATCCACTACCGAAGATAAAGCAGAAAAAATTGCTAAAGGCATTACAACAAATATGAAGAATCCAGATATTATCGGAGTGACAGAAGTTCAAGATAATGACGGCCCCAATGCCGGCGGACCAGAAGCCAACGAATCATATGAACGCTTGATTAAAAAAATCGAAGAAGCTGGAGGCCCTTCGTACAAATATTTAAATATTGACCCAGATATGAATGAAGACGGCGGTCAGCCTAACGCCAACATTAGAGTTGGATTCCTATATAATCCAAAACGTGTACATTATGATAAATCAATTAAGCCAGGGGACGCGGATACAGCCGTATCATATAAAGATGGCAACCTCTCACATAATCCTGGACGTATAGACCCACATAATCCAGCATTTGATGATTCAAGGAAACCATTAGCAGCTCAATTTAAATTTCATGGTGAACAAGTTATTATGCTAGCAAATCATTGGAATTCAAAAAATGGTGATATGCCGTTATTTGGTAGTCAACAACCACCCGTATTACAAAGTGAAAATCAACGAGTAGAGATCGCTAAAGCAGTTGGCCGCTTCGTAGAACAAGTACAAAAAGATAATCCACAAGCAAACATTATATCCGTTGGTGATTACAATGATTTCCAATGGTCAAAACCAATCAAAACACTAGAAAGCTTTAACATGACAGATATGATGAATAAAGTTCCTGAAAAAGACCGTTACTCATATGTTTATCAAGGGAATTCTCAAGCACTTGATCATGTACTAGTATCAAATAATTTAGTAGATAGTACAAAACTTGACCCAGTACATGTAAATAGCGACTTCACCGACATGTCTGGACGCGCAAGTGACCATGACCCACTTGTCGCACAAATAGACTTAAAAAAATCCAAAAATCGTAAAGAATAAGCAATGATGACAAAAATAAAGCTATAAATATAGCTAGTAAATGAGTTTCTACAAATTCATTTACTAGCTTTTTATTTACTATAATTTCGTATTCTTGATTCATTTTAATTAAGTACTTCTTCCACCTTCGAATTCAATATGCATCTCTCTCAAAATCATCACCAAAACACCGATTGATTCAAATTGAGTATTTTCACGGCAAATTAGTTCAATTTATCTTTAAATCCTTTAGTTTCTGTTTATGTATTACTATTAATATCAATATAATCACACTATATCCTATTATACTAATCAGTGATGATTCAAAACCAAATTCACCACCCGTTATCAACATATTATTCGAAGTTAAAACATATTGTAACGGTTGATCATCTACCTTATGGTCAGTTATCCATATTAATTGGCTAACATTCCAACATAAATGTATAGAAATGCTTGCCCAAATCGAATTAAATATATATGTTGCCAAACCAAACATGATTCCAACTAATATGCCACTGACTAATAACATGACCAAACTCCACATAGAAAGCGCACCATTAAAGATATGTATAACTGCAAAAAATATTGCCGTTATTGATATTGCTACAAATATATTAGTTTTTCGCTGAATATAACCCATAAGTAAACCACGACAAATCATTTCTTCAACAATTGCTGCTGCAAAACCATTCACAAATATTACCCAAAAAATATTTCTTAAATATTCATTTTGAGAAGTGAAATTTGGAGTGAAAAATTCACCGGGTACACACAATATATAAACACCATAAACTAAAACAGGTAATAATATCGCACATAGTAAGAACAATTTATTAAAGTGAGGTTTAGTAATCCTATAAACATATAGACTTTCTTTAAATACATTTACAATAATCCACTTCACTACGAAATACGCTAAAAAAATATAAACTACTGCAAATACAATAACACCAATTCCCCAAATTGGTATTAAGTCCTCAAAAATCGAAGCTAATCCTTGAATTATCCCCATAATCAATAACCCTAAAATAAGCATTCCAAATATTTTTATAAATTTCACAATTATCACCCAATCTAAAATGTATTTATATTGTATAGTATAAAATTGATTTTAGGAATTGGATTTTATGCTATTTATCACAATCCAAAACTTTTCCTTAAAGACAATAGTTGAAACACCTAATAAAGTAATTGCACCACCTACTATTGAAATAATAGTGGGTGATTCACCTATTATTAAATGAGCTAAAATAATAGAGATTACAGGTGTCAAATAAAGAGATATTGTTGCATCTGACACACCAACTTTTTGTATCGTGTACGCTAACGCAATATATGGTAATACAGTAGGAAAAACACCTAAATATAAAACAGAAATGATAGAAAAATAATTAGCTTGACCTAGTTCAAATAAAGCATTTGGAATAAAAATAATAGTAAATAGATTACTCCCTATTATTGTATACACTGTTAACGGAATAAACCCATATTTTTTTAAGTATTTTGTTTGAAATGTGAAATATATACTTTCACCTATTGTAGCTAAAAGGGTTAATACAACGCCAATTATCATTACACTTAATTTCTTATCTTCTCCAAAAGTAATAAACAAAATGCCGAGAAAAGCAATTAAAGATCCTAACCATCCAATAATTGTAAAACGTTCTTTAAGAAAGTACTTTGCTAATAACGCTGAAAATATTGGTGTAAGAGACACTAATAAACTAGCTACTCCTGAACTAATAAATAATTCACCGTAACTTAAACCTATATGATAAACAGTAAATCCACAAAATCCTAAAAGTAAAATTACAGGCAAATCTTTCCAATTTGGAATTGGATACTTTTTAATAATTGCATATACTAATAAAATTGTAGAAGCCACAAGTAAACGTAACGCTGCCAAGTTTTGACCTCTGAAGTCTTGTAATGCGATTTTTATTATTGGAAATGCTGATGCCCATAATAATATAGTAATACTAAATGCTAGATTAACTTTAAATTTAGCTTTAAAACCATTCAATATTAACACACCTTTATAATTAATTTGTGTTAATATTAATCAAACAATCATCCCGAGTGCACAACCAATTCATACTAAAAAAACCCAACCAATTTTAAGGCGGTGATTAATATCAAATATAAAATGATTGCTAAATATATCCGTGATAAAATTTTACACGGCGATTGGTTCATAGGAATGAAAATCCCTTCTCACAGAAAGTTAGCCGAACAATTCAATGTAAATAGAGTAACAATTATAAAAAGTATTGAATTATTAGAATCTGAGTCCTTTATTTTCACTAAAGAAGGTAGTGGTACATATGTAAATGATTATTTAAATAATCATTCCACCTTTAATAACTGGGCACAGTCAATGGAATGGTCTGCTAAATCAAGAAGTGAATACACAGTACAACTAATAAACAAACTTGAGACAGATTCAAATTTTATACATATAAGTAAAGGAGAGTTAGGAAAGAACTTAATTCCTGAAATCAAATTACAACAAGCTATGATTTCTGTATCTAAGTACATCGGAGACTTATCCTTTGGTTACAATAATGGTTATGGTTACCTAAATTTACGTAAATTAATCGCCAAACGACTACAAGAAGATGGTATAGATATTAGTTTTGATAATATTTTAATAACTTCTGGAGCGCTACATGCCATTCAATTATTAACAACAGGATTTCTTAGCCAAAACGCTACAATATTTTTTAATACACCATCTTATATTGAATCAACGCATGTATTTGATAGTTTCAATATGAAAAAAGTAAGGATTCCATATAATAATTTATATGATTTTAAAAATATTATCGATAATTATTCATTTACAACTGAGGGCGCACTTTATATTGAACCTACGTTTAATAATCCAACTGGAGCGTATTTACCGATAGAAACCCAAAAAGATATAATAAAATACTGCCAAATTCATAATATACCTGTGATAGAAGATGACATATATAGAGATTTATATTTCACAACAAGTCCTATACCATCTATGAAGTCTCTAGATAAAAGTGGAAACATAATTCATATTAGTAGTTTTTCAAAATCTGTAGCTCCTGCACTTCGTATTGGATGGATAGTAGCTTCAGAAAAAGTCATTGAGCAACTAGCTGATATAAGAATGCAAAGTGATTATGGCTCTAGTATTTTGTCTCAAATGGTTATCTATGAGCTTCTTAAGAATGGTGATTTTGACGACCATGTTAATCATCTACGAAGCAAACTAAAAGAAAAGCGAGATTATATGATAGAAATTTTAGCTGAGCATTTTTCTCAAATTGCAAATTGGACAGTACCAAAAGGTGGATTTTTCATTTGGGTAACTTTTAATGAAAATATTAATATCAAACAAGTCTTTTTTGACTTAATAAATAAAGAGAATATTCTCATTAATCCTGGTTATATCTATGGCAGTAAATATAATACTGTTCGCCTATCATTTGCCTATGAAACAGTAGAAAATATACATTATGCATTAATCAAACTTAAACAATATGTAAATCAATATTGTTAAAAATAAAAGCAACAGTATACCAATGACATTACTACAATTATTGAATCTTAAATGTAAACACTCTCGTCACTTTGATTAAATTGAATCATACGTAGATGTTTTATTAAACTCTCTATTTTAATGTTTAGTGTCATTATGTTTCTGTTGCTTTATTTTACTATTCAAATCTCAATTCAAAGTTAAATTTAATTTCTTTTTCGTTCAATTTGTATGCTTCTTTTAATTCAGGGCCACAACTATTGGATCCTATACCGCTCTGTGCATAATCTATATATAGATACGTATGATTATTTTCGACTAATTCATCTTTATGCTTTTTATGAGTCAATTCTGCTAATGAATAATGGCTTGCATTAAAACTATATGGTTGCGCACTCGTTACAATTACTTTATTTATACCGTTAGCAACTTGCATAAATGTAGTATTGTTATGACTGCCTGTCTCTTGAGGTTTTATGTGCTGATCTCCATTTTCTGTAACCGTCGTATTAAAATAATCTAAATATGTTGCGACACCTTTGTCGCTATAGCTACTATATGGACCATTGCCATAATAACTTAACTGTTCATATCGATCTATAAGTGTAATAGCCATGCCAAGTCTTGGTAAAAATGGTGCAAGGTCATTCTTTTCTAACTGGTAATCCACTTTTAATACCCCTTCATGATTTATTGTCCAAGTCAGTGTCCCCCAAAGAATCGGTGGTACAACATCATTAACGACTACAATATCAAATTTAAGACTGAGCTCATTCTTACTTTCTCGAATTTGGTAATCACGGACACGTGTCGAGGCATCTTCATATCCTGCATACTTCCAGTCAGATACAATTTGAACATCATTATCTATTGGTGCTCTCCATAAATTAATTTTTGTAGGTTCATTTAAGATAATATTTCCTGATTTTATTATTGAAGTTAAATTCGCCGTTTCCTTATCAAAACTATAGCTCCAATCATGAACAGATATATTAACTTGTCGCTCTAATTCTTCATATTCTATGTGGCTTTGATTATTTCTTTCTAATTCAATATTTCTTCTCTTATAGATAATTTGGTCATACCCTAATTCAAAATATTGTGAGCGAAGCAGTTCATCATTCAATAAACTATATTTAAAAATCACAGTACTCACATTAGAACAATCTACATAATTTGATAGATTTATCACCTGCTCACTATGTGGTTCAAAGTTTTCAAAATGAATTGCCACTTTTGTTCTATCACCGTTTAATTTTGTAATTATAGCTTCAACTAATAAATAATTTTCAATATTTGTAAAATCTAATTGATTTCTAAATGTTAAATATTCATCTTGTTGCTGAATTATTTTTAAAGGCTGGTGCTCATATTTAAATTCATAGTACCCTTCATGTGGTATACGATCTGGAGAAACAATACCATCCACACAAAAATTACCATCATGTAACTTTTCACCAAAGTCTCCCCCATATCTAAATACCCCTTCGCCATTTTTGACACCGGTCTGAATCGCATGATCACACCATTCCCAAACAAAGCCACCGATAAAGCAATCATATTGTTCAACCAGTTCCTGGTATGCATGTAAATCTCCAGGTGAATTGCCCATTGCATGTGCGTATTCACACAAGATAAATGGCTTATCTAAATGCTCATTCTTCAAATATTTCTCTTCTATTTCTTCAGGAGAAGGATACATTCTACTGATCATTTCAACATTAGATAAATCATAATGCTTATCACGATTTCGATAATGTGTTCCTTCATAATGTAAAGGTCTTGTACTATCCAAACGCTTGGCACGATCTAGACCTCTAACCATATTAATACCGAATCCTGATTCATTACCCATAGACCATGAAACGATAGAACTATAATTCTTTAATGGAACTATTGATGCTTCTATTCTCTCAATGATAGATTGCTGATATTTAGGATCGTCAGTTATGATATTGAAATGCTCATTCTTATCTTCCCCATATAGTCGAACCACACCATGGGTTTCAATATCTGCTTCACTCATCACATAAAATCCATATTTATCGGTCAGCTCATAAAATAAAGGAGATTTCGGATAATGTGCCGTCCTAATCGCATTAAAATTACCTTGTTTCATTAGTTTCATATCTTTGGCAAATTGTATTTCACTCATTACATAACCCGTATTCGGATCACTATCATGATAGTTCACGCCTCTAAATTTAATAGATTGGCCGTTAATATAAAATTGATTATTTTTTATTTCTACTTGGCGTATACCAATATTTTGCGTAATCACTTCATCATTTGTGGCAATCATTAATGAATAGAGTAACGGACTTTCTGCAGACCATAACAGTGGTTTATCTATTTTAAATTTGCAATAATCACTAACGATATTTTCAGATATAAGACTCCCCGCAGGATCAAATAGTGATAATTTAACATTTTCTAAATGTTGTTTATCTATTAAGTCCACTGCTATAGTTGCTGTATTTGATTCATTATCTACAATAGTTTCGATCTTGAAATCATTCAAACGCGCTTTTGCTCTTTTTAAAATATACACATCTCTAAATATACCTGAATGTCTAAACATATCTTGGTCTTCAAAGTATGTTCCGTCTGAATACTTTAATACAATTACTTCGATTGCGTTAACACCCTCATGTACATATTCAGTAATATCAAATTCAGATATTGAATGTGCAATCTGACTATATCCCACAAATTGCTGGTTAATCCATACATAAAAAGCACTACCTACACCTTCAAAGTTCAAGTGATAATCACTAACATCGCTAAATTGTTCAATTTCAAACTTACGTTGATATCTCCCACAAGGATTGTTTATAGGAACGTATGGTGGATCAAATGGTATTGGATATTGCGTATTTAAATATTGCAATTGATCAAAGCCGTATAAGTTCCAAACCGATGGCACAGATAACTCCTTTTTCGTTTCTTTAAACGAATGATTTAAACAGTTATCGAACGTTTCATAATAGTCGAATTGCCAGTCACCATTCAATAAAGTAACATTTGCTGTTTGATATCTCGTTTCAAGACGATACGATGATTCCCCTTGTTGAAATGGAATATAAAAAGCACGTCTCGGTAATTTATTTATATGTTGCACCTCAAAATTTTCATGATACTGTTGTTGTAACATCTTTAGCATCCTCCTTATTCATACGTTCATTATGTTCTCTCTGACGTTTGTAATAGAGTGTTTGCTCTACATCCTTTAAAAAATCGCCCTTTAAATTAAATGCTTTGTGATATAAAAATGCCGCTAGAAAAACAAATATGACAGGCGCCACAATAATCATTACTCTCAATCCATTAATTGTAAGTGCTGTTTGTGATTCATTCGGCGTATAACCCAAAATGGTTAATCCCATTCCTACAATCAAAGCAGCAATAGCTTGTGAAGCCTTTGTTAAAAACGTATTAGTCGATGTAATAATACTTTCATTTCTCTGTCCAAATTTCACCTCGCTATAATCAATAACATCGGCTAATGAAACAGTTGTTATACCTGTCATAAATCCTGAACCAACTCTTAATAAACCGGCACCAATAATAACTGGAATCGTAACCTTTGGAATAATAAATCCAGCTATTAAAATAACTGCTAAACCGGTAACAATTAAGATAATTGCTGTATTAAATGCTTTCGTTCTTCCCACCCATTTTATAAATCTAGGAAGAAATAACAAACCAACCATTTCACATAAAATCATTGAATTGAATATAGAAAATAAATGTTCTGCATTAACCGCATATTTAAAGTAATATATAATCGATCCATTTAATGTTTGCATACATAGATTAAAAGTAAGTAATACACCCATAATGGCTAGTAATTCTTTATTTTTAAATAAAATACGCCCAATATCTTTAAAGTTCACCTTTATTCCAATTTGCTGCTCCATTTCTTTATCTTCAGGTACTTTTATAATCGTTACAGCAATTGTAAAAATAAAGACAACACTACAAATAATTGCAAAGACAAATATTCCTACAGAATCACTGCCTTTTCCAAACAAATCTCCTAATTTATGAATAAAAAACAACCCAAATGTACCTACTGTAAATGCAGCTAAACTTGCAAAAAATCTAGGAATTACTGAAACTTCTTCACGTTCTCTAGGATTATGCGTTAAGTTTGGTAACCATGACCAATAAGGTATATCCATCATCGTGTAACTCATTCCCCAGGAAATATACAAGACCGAAATATACACATACATTGCACTTTGAGGTAAATCAAAATTAGTGAATAACAGTACTGTAATGACTGCATTCACTAGCGTCCCGATAGTTAGCCACGTTTTAAATTTACCGAAATTATTACGCGTATTATCAACAATCATCCCCATTATTGGATCATTAATTGCATCCCATATACGTGCAATAAATAACATTACGCCAACAAATGCTGGTGATAACCCGACAATGTCCGTTATGTAAAACATTAAAAATACGCTAACGATATTAAATATCGCATCTTTACCAATTGCACCAAAACCAAAAGAAAACTTTTGCATACCTGTTAAATGTCTATCCATCACATTCACCTCTATTAGCAAATAATATAAAACGCTTACAAATAACTTAAGTTTATTTTACTTGTATAAAACAAATATTATGAATAGCATAATGATGATAATATATGGAAAAATGTTTCATTATTCTTTGAAGTTGTGGTTTTATAGACATAAGAAGCTATAATTTCTATGAAATCGAGGTGTAATGTCATGCAATTACTTTGGAAAAAATTCCAAAAGAAGCACATTGATGCAAATCTAGTTGAATGTGGTATTGAGGTTGGTGTGCCTAATGTAGGTTACCAATATACAGTAATAAAAGACGCCGTTTTACATATTGTTACAAATGGAGAAGGCACATTTAAATGTCAGGATGTGGAACATCACTTAAAAGAAGGTGATATATTTTTATTAAAGAAAGGTGAAACTGTTGAATACTATCCTTCGTTTTCAAATCCTTGGACGTATTATTGGCTTGGCGTGGGTGGAAAGCAAATTATCAATTATCTCAATCGTTGTCAAATTGTTGATAATTACGTTATCAGCAATGAGGATACTTCCGATATTAAAACAATTATTCAAAATGTCTGTGAATTATCTAAATCAGTTGATACACAAAACGGTTCGGACATTTTAATTATACAAAATTTATACCAACTCGTTTATCAGTTACAGACATTATTCCCTAAAACATTTTCAACCGAAATAGCAATTATAAATGAAGACATTCAACATGCTGTAGATTTTATCAACAGTAATTATCATAGAAATATAATGGTTGTCGATGTTGCAAATCATGTAAATATAACACGCAGCCATTTATTTAAGCTATTCAAAAAAAATTTAAATTGTTCACCTAAAGATTATTTAACTTATATTCGGATGTACCATGCATCTCAATTATTAATTAATTCTAATTTGATGATTTGTGAAATCGCCTTAAAAGTAGGTTATAAAGATCCCTTGTTATTCTCTAAAATCTTTACAAAACATTTTGAAATAAGTGCATCAAAATATCGTACAAATTTTTCAAACAGGCAAATATAAGAATTGGGCAATTGAATATTTTTGTTTTCTTTTATAAAAAATATTCAAATAGTACGATATTTGGGTATATTTTATTTATAAAGATTTATTAACTTAAAATCATACATATAGGGGTGCTTACTATGCAATTTAAATTGAAAGAAGCGGATATTTTAGAATATTTGGAGTTGAATTTTCCACAACAAAAATTTGAAAAAGGTCGGTTGTTGATTGGGCAACAAAGAAGATCTGACTTATCTATTTTCTATTTAGGCGAAGATTTCTTGGCAAATGTAGTAACGAAATTTAACACTTTTGAATATCGTGAAGCAGTACAATTAGACTACGATATGATTGATAAAATCACATTAAAGGACGCCTTATTATTTAGAAAGATGTATATAAAAAGTGGAGAACAAACTTTGAAATTTGGAACTTCCAGAGCGCTATTAGCTGATTTCCAAAATGATAATTATAATGCCTTTATTAAAGGAGAAAAGCAACGCGTTATTTTTGAAAATGGTCAATTTGTATAAAATACAGAATCTGGGACATAAATACTTTGCATTAAGCTCATCAAAGATTTTTGATGGGCTTTGTTATTGTTATCGATACTCAGTATTGTTATTGCTCGCTTACCTAGGGGGCTGGGTCGATCCTTGGTCTCGACACGCATCCTGCTCCCTCAGGTGTCTCGCAAACAATACAAAGTTCATTGATACTATTATTACAAAAAATAAGACACTTTCGTATCATTTAATAACTTCACTAAACTAAATTAACGTGGTGTCTTATGTATAAAAAATTAAACATGTCTCAATCAACTCTACCAATGGAAACTAAAATAAAGAAGGCAATCTCAACAGAAATTGCCTTCTTATTCGGTTAGCACACTTAAGCTATAAATATATTGAATTTGGTAATTAAGTTAACTAAACTTATTAAATCTTCACTAAAATTTTAGCTTGTGATTTGTCATTTACTAATTGTTCAAATCCAGACGCCACAATATCCTCTAGTTGAATTTCGTCAGTAATCACATCTTTTACTTGTAAGTTACCTTCATTAATCAAATCAATTGTTTGTTGGAACGTAGTAGGTGTATACGCAATCGTAGATGTTAATTTAACACCAGTATTCGTTAATTGCATTGGATGCCACTCAATAGGATGACCGAAGATTGAGACAATCACGACCGTTCCACGTGCTTTAGTCACATCAATAGAAAGTTTGAGTGTTGGCGCTACTCCTGCAACTTCAAATGCTACATCAACACCACTGTCAGTATTATTTTTAATTATTTCAACTGGATCATCTTCACCAGAATTAATGACATGTGTAGCACCTAAATCTTTCGCTTTCGCTAATCTTTCTGGTGATAAATCGACGACAAATATTTTACTTGCACCCGCAGCTTTAGCGGCTACAACTGTTAGCAAGCCGATTGGTCCAGCACCAAAAATAGCTACTGTATCTCCAAATAATACTTCCCCTTCTTTGATAGCTTGCACAGCAACTGCAGTTGGCTCAACTAATGCGCCCTCTTTGTCAGAAACATTATCCGGTAATTTATAAACATTTTCTTCCGGAACATTGGTAAATTCCGCAAAACCACCATCTGAACCTAAACCTACAAATGAATAGCCATCATATAAATCAATATTTTCTTCTTTTTCACGCTTTGAAACAGTTGGGTTAACTACGACTCTATCACCTTTAGCAAATTTATTAACATTTGCGCCTACTTCTTCAACTACACCAGCAAATTCATGCCCTAAAGTTACAGGTGCTTTACCACCAAGAAATGGATCAGGTTTATCAGTTGAAATAAAAATAGGTCCTTCTAAGTATTCATGCAAATCCGTTCCACAAATACCAGCCCAAGATACTTTAACCTTAACTTCCCCATCCTTTAATTCATTTTGTGCACGCTCTTCAACTCGAACATCCTTTTGACCATACCATACTGCAGCTTTCATCGTATTACCTCCTTATTCTTTATAATTTAATGGTACGCCACTGTTTTTATATTTTCAATTATATAGTAAAGTTACAACACAAAAATTTAAATATTTTTATATCGAATATATTGTTGTTATAAATTATTTCGCTTTTTATTTGTAAAAAATAAACGCTAATCGTTGATCACAACAATTAACGTTTAGGAAAGTTTATATTAGTTCTTACTATAGATTCATATATCTATGCTGATAGTTACTTATTTTTCATCAGTTGAACTTCTGTTGTAGCAAGGTTTCGTTCTGCTTGTGCATGCTCTCTAATTATACTTGGAATAAGAAATGCATCTATAATAACCCAAATTATAGTAGGAATGCCAAAGGTCCACCAAGATGTTAATAATGTTAATACTAATAAGCCTACAGCTGATCCTGTTTTGCCTAAATAAAATCTATGGGCGCCAAAACCACCTAAAAAGAACCACAATAGATATGCTACACCTGTAGATTTTGAATTATTTGCTACTCTCTGTTCAATATAAGCTCTTTCGTCAATATTCATTTACATTGTCCCCTATTGTCTATGATTTATAAATATATTTTAACACAATAAATAATCAGAAAGAACATAACTTTTATGATTTTAATATTTTCAAACGAATAACTCCTTAAATTACTATTTTAAAAATTTTATTAGCTTTTCAACGGCATTGCAAATCATACCGAATTATCAATCACTACCTATTCCACAATCTATTTTTAATTTAGTAATTCTTGTACATATTTACGCAATCCGCTAGAACCTTCTTTTTCATAAATTTTTGTAATTTCACTACCTATACCAATTGCCAAGCTACCTGCATCTAACCAATCTTGTGCATTAGCCCTATCCACACCACCTGTTGGGATAAACTCTAGTTGAGGTAATGGCCCTTGAAAGTCTTTAATTGATTTTGGACTAAATTGATTCGCTGGAAATAATTTAATGATATTACAGCCATACTGACTCGCATTTATCATTTCTGTTACAGTCATACATCCTGGAATATAAGGCACATCATAACTGTTTGCTAATTTAGCTGTATACTTATCAAACCCTGGACTTACTATAAAAGTCGCACCCGCTTCTATTGCCGATTCACTATCTAATATAGTACCTGCGCCAACTACAACGTCCTCATATTGTGATAATTCTCTAATAATTTCATTTGCTTGTGGTGTTGTTGCCGTAACTTCTATAATTTTCAATCCATTATTAATTAAAATTTGGGCAATATCAATGTATTTTTGTTTATCTGTGGTTCTATAAACTGCAATTAATTTGTTACTTTGTAGTTCATTTAAAACTTGTACTGATTTCAATTTATAGCACCTACCAATTTTTTTATTTTAAAAGTCTACTCAACGTTTGTATGTTGTGCATTGGCGCTTTGATTTGTTGTATTGTCACGTTCTGCTAATTTTTGATTTAATACATCTAACGTGATGTGTACAGTTTGATCAAATAAGGAAGATAGTAGTTGTGATGATTTCACACCTGTATTTACTTTTGTAGCTCCTGGAACAATTATGGTTTCGTCTGCTAATTGTGCCAATTTAGAATTCTCATCGCTTGTTAATGCAATTACGGTAAGTCCTAGTTTCTTAACTTTCTCCGTTTGAGTGACTATACTCTCAGTTGTACCAGATCCAGAAATAGCTACCCAAATATCGCCTGCTTGAACGGAAGGTGTAATCGTTTCTCCTACTACATAACTTTGATATCCGATATGCATTAATCTCATCGCAAATCCTTTACCTTGGAAACCACTTCTTCCAGCACCAACAACAAATATTCTCTGCTTTTTTGTTAACTTTTTAACCACATTATCTATTTCATTTTCATCTACTAAATTCATCACTTCTTGAATTTCATTCATAACAGTAGTAATCGTACTCATGCTTTTAATACCTCCATAAATTTTTTTGCTGTCTCAACGATACTTTTTGATGTAGTTATTTTAGAACCCACTACAACAATGTCTGCAAGATTTTGCTGTGATATTTCTGATGCTGCATTGTAATCTATACCACCTGCAATAGCTATGTGTTCTACATGTTCATGTAAAGATTGGAATTCTTCTATTTCAGCAATTGCTGACACCTTTTCATTTGCATCCACAGAATGATGAATCAAATAGACTGCTTCTGAAAAATTATCAATTGCTGCTATTTGTTTATGATTTAAATTAAGTAAATCAATCATCATCGTGCCATTATATTGCTTGGCTACTTCATAACAAGCTGCTAACGTTTGATAACTTGCTGCACCCATTACTGTCACAATATCTGCACCGTGTCGAAATGCTTGATTAAACTCATACGCACCCTCATCAATCGTTTTACTATCAATCAATATTTTACTATCTGGTGTAACCTCAGCTATTTTTTCAATAGCGCTATTTCCATAATCTTTGATTAATGATGTTCCAATTTCTATAATACCTACATTACCATTTAGCTTAGTCGATAATTTAATAGCTTCATCTAATGAAATTCGATCTAACGCAACTTGTAATTTCATCATTCATACTCCTTTTCTATTGCTTCTAGCTCAGTTCTGTTTGGATAGCCATCATTATCACCAGAGGACTGTACTGCAAGCGCTCCAATTATATTACCTCTTACTACTGCGGACTTGATGTCGATACCTTCTAATAATCCAGTAATAACACCTACCGCAAATCCATCTCCAGCACCTACTGTATCTACAACATGGTCAACTCGTTGTCCTGAAATTGTCATTCCAACTGTTTCACCTTTTTGCTTTATATATGCTCCTTGTGCTCCTAATTTAACAATTACTATGCTCGTTTTCTCACTTTGAGTTAAATAGAAGTCTGCTATCTCTTCTGGATTGTCACTACCTACTAATATTTTCCCTTCATTAATACCAGGTAAAATTATATCAGCATGCTTAGCCAAGTAATTAAGTGTATCTCTCATTTCTGTTTCAGACTGCCATAACTGAGGTCGTAAATTTGGATCAAATGTTGACGTGATCTGCTTACGATTAATTAACTCTATCAATTTATTAAATGTAGTTAATGATTGTTGTGAAATAGCAGGAAAAATACCTGATAAATGGACAATTTCTATATCATCCCAATCTATTTTGTTTAATATTTCTTCATTAAAGTTCGCTGCTGCAGAACCTTTTCTAAAGTAATGAATATCTGGATCTCCTTGACTAACACGATTTTTCAATTGATATGCTGTCCAAAAATCATTTGTCTTTTCAATATAATCTGTACCTATATTATTTCTAGTTAGTTCGTTTTCAATAAATTTACCGAATGGATCATCACCAAGTCTTGTAACATATTGTGTGCTATGCCCTAATCTCGATACACCGACTGCTACATTAACTTCTGCACCTGCTAAGTATTTAGTGAATTTTTTAGCTTCAACTAAGCTTTTATCAATTTCATCTGAACCAAATAACGCAATAGGTTCTCCTATGGTTAAAAATTTACTCATATGTTATCTCTCCTTATAAAATAAAGTATGCTAAGAATAAGTTGATTGCTGTTGCTATCCAAATCCACGGTAGGCCTGTTATTAAAAATGTTTTAGTATCTAATTCATTATATTGAACTGCCCATAAATTCCAAGATTGCGTAATACACGCTGAAATACCAACCATTGAAGGTACGACAAGCAATCCATATAAGAAGTATTGATCAAATAATCCAGTACTAACAAAGATACTTGCCGTAGCTGCTCCTGCACCGTATAAGAATAATGGCCCTCTAAAATATGCTAATGGAGCTAGAAAAACCATAATCACAGTTAACAGTAATGTATTATCTGGAATTATATGTTTAAATACATCATTAAAGTCAGCCATTGCATGAACCGCAGCTGCTTGGAACATATTCAGTACAAATAGCATAATAATTAACCCTGCAATATCACTAATTGCGTTATATGCCGTATTGTTTATCATTTTAATGAGTCCTGTATACGTTTTCATATTTCCAGTTGCAAATAAAGCAACTATTATTGATAAGAATAGTGCTGGAACTGCATCCCAGCCTAAGATAATATTTAATGCTACAGGTAAGATTGGTAATATGTAAGTCCATGGTGAAACCTCTTTAATCTCAGTATTTTCATCTTCTGTAACAACCAATTTCGATTTACCGTTTTGAATTTTTTTGCGATTATACAAAATAAATGCAATTGTAATTCCCATCTGTACTAACATTGCTGTAAAACCAAACTTTTGATATCTTAAGCCCCACTCTATTTTCGGGAAAAACACTTGAAACTGCACAAACAAGACATTATTAATGTACATCGCTGCACCAATCGATAAAGTAAAAACTGACACAGCGATGTGTTTTGGCACACCTATGGAATACATAATTGGGAAAATAATTACACCAATCGCTATGGCTGAGCCAACTCCATAAGAACTTGAAAATATTAATGCAAGTACACATGAAATTAGAATTGTTGCTACCACAGGGTAACGATTACCTACTGTTTGAGTTCGTCTACTAATACTACCAGCAATACCCGTATCAACTAGTACACGACCAAACCAAGACCCAAATATAATATTCACAATAGTACTTCCATACTTAAGTACAGGCTCTGTATAGATCTCTTTAATGGCTACATTTAATGGCACCAATCCAATAATAGTCCAAAGAATAGCCATAATTAAAAATCCTAAAGTTAAATTCCCACCACGCATGACAAAAATGACAAACAAAATAAATGTTAACAATAGCAATACACCAGTAATAGCTGCACCCATAACCTCACCACCTAATATTTATTTAGCTCACTTAAAATTCTTTGATAAGTTGATACATTTTTCTTTTTCTTCTCTTCATAGAAAAATGAATTTTCCAGATTATTAAAATCTAGGGCAACATAATATGCTGTTAAGTACGCTGCCAATGCTTCTTTTGCTGATTTTTGTATATCATCAGAACTGTTAATATCTCGTTGTATAGATTCCATAAATTTATACGCAAATTTTTCTGCATCTACATTCGTTTTTTTAATTTCCATAACCTAACACCTCAATAGCTCGTTTATCTGTTAAAATTTCATCTTTAATATTCGATGGGTACTCTAATGCTACGGGTACATCAGTTGGTAAAAGCGTTATTACTTTACGCCAATTAATATCACCTTGCTCAAGAGAAGTTGCTCTTAACAAATCATTTTCTCGCGTAACATTTTTCAAATGAATATATCTCACATATTCCTTCAACGCTTTTGCTCCAACAATTTCACTCTCCCCTACATATCTAAAGTTTCCTAAATCATATGTGTATCCAATATTAATTCCTGATTGTTCAGCTTCAGTTAAGAATTTTAGAATATGGTTAATTGTTCCTGATTGTTCAGTTTGATCATTTTCAACCGTAAAACTAAATGGTTGTTCATTGATAATCTTTAAATTTTGTAATTGTTCTTTATTTTGGTAATTACCAATTGTCATCTTTACATGTGTCGCATGAAGATTGCATGCTTCAGTGAAATAATGTTCAATATTTGGATTAAGTTCTCCATTTTCTAGAAAAATAACTTCTGGAACACTGTAAAGAATAGTGATGTTTTGCTCTTTTGAGTATTTCGCAATAGCTTCCACTTCACTATCAATATTTTTAAAATATTCTCTTCTTACTTCTATACTGTTGAAGCCCAAATCGACTATATAATCAAATATTTCTAATTGTGTTAATCCAGAATTAATTTTTTCTTGTGCAACTAACGTATTAAAAACCAAATCAGTATTTTTCATAACATCATCCCTTCAACCAAATTAGGTAAACCGGTTTTCTAAGTTCTTGCGTATTATAGTAAACCGGTTTACTATAAATGTCAACGCTTACATTTAGTCTTTTATAAATAACAATGTTAAACTTTAATATGATTAGGATAGATTCCATTGGAAGGATTGAACATAAAATGGAGAAAAAAGTAACAATTTCTGATGTGGCGAAGTATGTAGGTGTATCGAAATCAACGGTGTCACAATATATTAATGGTAATCATCAAAAAATGTCAGCTGATACACGTGAAAAGATTAAAAAGGCAATTGAAAAGTTAAATTATCGCCCGAGTAAACAAGCCCAATTTTTAACAACTCGAAAAAGTAATTTAATTGGTGTAGTGGTTGCAGATATATCTAATATGTATTCATCATTATTATTAAAAGGTATTAGTCAGTATTTCGAACATACAAATTATCATCTAATAATTGTGGAAGCCGCTAACTCAGAAATAAAAGAACAGAGGATATTACAGAAACTTGTTGATCAAAATGTTGAAGGGATTATTATTCAACCTTCGAATGATAACTCCTCTAATTATCAATTTATTGCAAATAATCAAATCCCTATGATTTTGGTAGACCGTGAAATTGAGGATAGCCCTTGGCTCTCGGTAACCACAGACAATGAAGCAATTGTGGCAAAGCTCATGCAGTCAATCGTTGAAAAAAGTTATAAAAATATCATCGTTGTTTCACAACCTATCCATAAAGTTAATACTAGAGAAAAACGCTACAATACAATTGCCGATATAAGTAATGCAAACAAGTTAAATGTTCATCTAATTGAGGTTGATGAAGCACATTATATTGATATTAAACAAATTACAGAAATCACTAAGACTGGGAAAACTGCAATATTTGCATTAAATGGCACAGTACTTTTGGACATAATTAAATTGATTAATAAAAATAATTTAATAATTCCTAATGATATAGGCATAACAGGATTTGATGATTTTAATGTGACAGACATTATTTCGCCTGGAATTACAAGTATTAATCAACCTTCTAAATTAATTGGATCAACTGTAGCAGAGTTACTCGATTTAATTCTAAAAGGCACGCCTACTAATAAAATTGATGTACCAACCATTATTAAATCAGAAATTGACTGGAGACATTCTTTATAAAGCTCAAAAAATATTGCCCAGGAAATGCATTGGCACTAATCATCCATCATTTTATTTCTATTTCTGGCAATTTGACATAAACGCTAAACACATATCTCCCTTGTATAAATCACCTCGGACTATAATTGATTTTTACAAAGGGGGATTATTTTATGCTTTTCTGTCCAACAAACCTTGCCAAAGCTTGAGCTGCGATATTGGAAGAAGCTAATAACATCAAGTGCAAGGCATCATTCACGCTAATGATATCACCTATTTTCAGAGCATTTAATGCATCTTCTACGATATCTTCTGCTTCTATTACAATTGAATCTTCCATAGTTATCGGATAGGTTAAAGCTGTTAATATAGTGAGTAATTTAATAATACTTGCTGGATTCACTTTTTCATGCTCTTTATATGCCAATAATTGTTGCAACCTAGTATTATTTAAATGATGTATCGGGAATGACGGGTATGGCATCACAGTATAAGCTTGAATTTGGATATCTTCTGCAAGTGAACCTTTTAATGCATAATCCAATATCAGTCTTGTTTGGTGAAATCTATTTCCTTGTGCCCCTATAGTTACAACGATATAAGGCTTACCTTGCTCATAGACGATTGCAGTCAAATTCTTTATAATGCCTAGTGTTCCTGTTTTTCCTCCTAATAGCGTATAATAATTCGACAAAAATTTATTTTCGATTGTTGTTTTAATCGTTGTTTGTCGGGCGTCTTTCCCTGATATATTAACTTGATATTCTTTCTTACGCCAAATTTCTGAAATGTACTGATTTTGGCTCGCATGTAAAGTTAATAGCGCAATATCATATGTAGTGGATAATTGTCCCCTCGCACTTAAGCCTGAAGGATTTTTAATCGTTGTATTGTGCATTTTTAATTTTTGTGCCATATCATTCATTTGTTTGATAAAAATTTCTATAGCTTCCACCATCGATACACCTACCGTAAATAAATTCGAATGATTAGTTATTTATACATTTACCATTACCACTTCTGAAAAACTTTATTACTGCAAATATTGAGCGTTTCCCTCTATCATATATAAAATTTAAAATATCCTGCTACTAATGTAATCCCTCTTTTTTAAAAAACAATAAGATATCACACAACATTTTGTGTATAATACATAAGTGAAATGACAATTAAACTTTAAAGGAGGATATTTTGTGAAATTGAAATATGTAGCAATAGGGGCAATTGCCGCTTCTCTTTTGTTAGGGGCTTGTGACATTAACATTAATACAGGATCCAATGATGACTCCAAAAGCGATAGCAAGCAAAGCCAAAAGAATGATAGCAAAAAGGATAATAACAGTAATCAATCATCTAGCAGTAAATCAACAAATACCAACAATAGCAGTAATGAGAATACAAACTCTCCAGAACATTTTGCAAAAGTTTGGGTATCTGTTCTTAAAGATAAAAATTATAACTTAGATGCTTCAGAAACGAAAGTTACCCATGATGATATATCTGGTGAAGCTTTAAATCCATATAATGAAAGTGCATCTGCTAAATATCCAAATGGAACTCAAGCTTTATACGGTACACCAACTGCATCTGGACAAGTCATTTACAAAGATAACAATGATGGTACCGTTGATGTATACGATGTCCCAAGTCATTTCCATGACAAGCGTTGGGATGAAGATGATTATTCTCAAAGTGAGTCTAACCGCATTCTAAATAATCCAAAAACAGTTAAACTTCAAGATTTATCACAAAATGAAATCAATGAGTGGACTAGTGTTATTTCAGAATCAAACAGTTCTAATGAGAGCAGTAACTCTAGCTCAGATGATAGTAGTGATGATAACGATAGCGGCAGTGTAACTAGAGAAAATGTCATCGATAAAGTCGAAGATTATGAAGGACACACATTGGATACCTCAGAATATACTTACAAAGAGCCAGAACAGCAAGATAACGGAGATTGGGGATTCTCATTCACAGATAAAGATGGAGAACTTGCAGGTTCTTATATCATAGATTCGGATGGCAACGTAACGAAATACGATGAAAACGGAGACCCAGAATAACTGCCAAACAATGTTATCTATTTGCTAAGTTATAAAAATAAGCTGAGACATTATTTAATATGTCTCAGCTTATTATGCTTTATGTGAAATAAAATGCTATTCCTCTATATATAAATCTTATCTCTTTTGAAAGTTGATTTAAGACTTAATTTCTATCCATTTGATAGCCATTTTCTATAGATTGAACTTCCCCATCCTTCACATTTATAAATATGGTAAAGCCATTATCTGAATTATCGTCATATATTAACTGACCATCACTTTCCATCGTTGGCTCACCATGAAATTGTTTGAAGGCACTAACGGACACATCTTGTGGTAATACATAAACACTAGATACGGTATCATCACTATCATAGGTAACACCAATATCGCCATACTTTTCTACTTCGCCAAAGTCCATGCTATCGACACTTTCTGGCTCTCCAAATTCTTCCTTAATATCATCTTTTGACATACCAATATTAAAGCCATCGTAACCATCTGAATTATCACTCTTCATAAAATCTGAACTAAATTGATCCGATAAAACATTAATAGAAATTCTCTGGTTGTTAGCATTACTTTCAGAACTATCGCCGGTATTTATATTAATATTCAAATTTTTAAATAAAAAGTACCCTGCAACAACCAAAGCACCTAGCAATAATAGTACTGCAACAATAGATAATATAATTACTGTTGCAGATTTCTTTTTCTTCTTACTTGAATATAAATAATCATTATTTCGTTGCGTATAATTACTTGTTCTATACTTTGAGTTACTACTACTTTCACTACTTGTAGTACTGCTGTAATTAGGATTAATGCTGCTTTCACTATTTGTACTACTGTTGTCATTTGAATTACTACTGCATTCAGTACCTTCACTAGTGTCACCATTCACTTGCTTACCACACTGATTGCAAAATGATTGATTTTCCTCTAATTTATTTCCACAATTCGAACAAAATTTCATATGTATATGACCTCCCCATCTATTACTCTGAACACAATACGTTATCAAATATAATATTGTAATCTTAGCACCCTATTATTTGCTTATAATTAGCAAAAGCTTAAATTTAAAATCATCAATCATATTTTAATACTAACACCAGAAAATGACTACATTATTTTTTAATAAATATATTAAAAGTAGCAAAACTTAACTTCGCTAATTATTTTGCTTAGACATAAAATGTTATCTATTCAACAAACATAAACCAATATAGAAAAAGAGTACTAATCCATGAATTACGAAATAGTACTCTCTGATAAATATATAGTTAAGTTTTAGTCTTTTTATTCTTTAATTTATTATTATATCCAACCTTTATCAACTGCTTTTTTCCATGCATCAAAGCGATTTTCAGCAACTAATTTTTCAATGATTATCGAAGTATAGTTTCTTACTGTTCCGTTTGATAAATATAATTTCGTTGCAATTTCTTTGCTACTAAGACCTTCACCAATCTCTCTTAAAACAATTTGTTCCTTATGTGTTAGTGGATTAGAATCTGAAAATAATGATGTCATCAACGAAGCACTATATTCTTTTTCTCCTGCGACAACATTATGGATAGTAGATGCTAAATCTTCAATCGAGCGCTCCTTTAATACATATGCATCAACATCATTCGCCACAGCTCTTTCAAAGTAGCCAGGTCGTTTAAATGTTGTGACAATTATTACTTTTGTTTCAATTTGTCGTTCTCTAATCTCTGCCAATACTTCAAGACCTGTCATTTGAGGCATTTCCACATCCAAAATAATAACATCTGGTACTTCATCTTCCACATATTCCATAACAGCTTTACCATTATCAACATCGGCCAGTACGTTTAAATCATCATTTAAATTGAGTAATTGAACCATTGCTTCTCTAAGCATTAATTGATCTTCTGCGATTACGATTGATATCATTTCAAATCACCCCTAGGAATTTCTATCACTAAAGTTGTACCATTGTTGGAGTGAAATTCTAAATTCCCGTTCAAATAATTCACTCGTTCCTCAATACTCTGTAACTTTTGTACCTTTTTTGTGTTTATACCAATACCATTGTCAGAAATTGTCATTTTCAATGTATTTTGTTCCTCTTGCAATTCACCAACAACTATAGTCGCTTGTGCATGTTTTACAATATTATTAATTGCTTCCCTCAGAATCATAGATAATATCGATTGCTTTGCTGGATTAAGTGATTTCGCTCCACCTTTATTATGAAAAGTAAATTTTAAATTAGCGTTATTTAAAATTGTTTCAACCGATTTCACTTCTTCCTCAAATGATTGAACTTTCAAATCTTCAACTATAGCTCTCACCTTTTTCAAAGCATCTCTAGAGAGTGCCGTGACAGAGTTCATTTCTTTTTTGGCCGCTTCAACGTCCTTATCTATAAGTTTTTCTGCTAATTCTGATTTTAAAGTTAAGCTCGCAAATATATGACCCAAAGTATCGTGTAAATCTTGCCCTATACGGTTGCGTTCTTGTTCAGCGATTAAGACATTAATATATTTGTTCTTTTCTTCTAATTCTTCCCTAACTTTCCGATCTTCTCTCGCTTTAAAATTACCTAATGTAACTATTAAAATAACTAAGTAAAATACAATTATTAGGACAAAATAAGTTGGAGTTACAAAATAAGTTATAACTAAACAAATAATCATTGTAGCTATAAAGGTATAAAATTCTTTTGATTTCACAGATACTCCCATTATAAAAGGTAAAGCAAACGCACTAAAAAAGAAGAATAAACTGTTCATCGTATTGACACTATATACAAAATATATAATTCCTAAATAGTGAATAATTAACATGATATACATGTTATTTCTATTTAATTTGTCATGATATAATACTAAGATTAAATAAGATATACTAAATATTAATAGCACACTTATATACACTACTTGAAACCCTCTTTTTTCATCAAATATTGAAAGAAAAGGAAATAGTAAATAAATTAACGTAGATATTTCACCTAGACGAACACCCCAACCTCTTTTTTTCATAGTTATTCCACATCTCTTTTTTTATTTATATATAATGCTATACCTAGAAAAATTATACTATAGATAATTAAAACACCGAAAGATTCTAGGTTAACACCTTCGCCCTTACCTAAATCATAGGCAATTAATTTCAAATGATATGTCGGAGTTTTAGTTGAAATATTTTGTAACCATTCTGGAAAAGTATTCACTGGGAACCACAAACCACCTATTATTGCTAAACTTAAATTAAGTATATTCGCAAAACTACTGGCCTTTTGAGCATCTTTAAATTGTGCAATAACTATACCAAAAGTTAAAAATAGACTTGCACCAAGCCATAATATTAAACCTGAGAATAGCCAACTTTGTAAATCCATAGTAACATTTTTATAAAAGTGTCCTACCGTAAAAATAACAATAATTGCTAATGCAAATTGAATCATCGCTCTAAATATTTTAACTGTAAAATATTTAGTAGCTGTTAAAGGTGTCGACATTAAATGTCTAAACCAACCACTTGTTCTCTCTTCTATCATATCTAAAGGAAATGACATTAAACAAAAGTTCATTAAACTAAATACAGTCATACTATACATATACTCTTTATAAAATTTCTGTGCAGCTGCTGATGGTAAATCTAACAATGAGGTGAATAATAAATAGAATACTACCGGTAAAAATATCGATATGATTAAATACATCTTTTTACGAAACAATACTTTTATTTCAGTTTGCAAGTACGCTAACATCATATCTCAACCACTCCATCCTTGTTATTAAACATAATATCCAATAGTGACGATTTATGAATTTCAATTTCATTCAGGTTTACATTTAGTCGAATTAAATCATCAACAATTTTACCTACATCATTTGTTTCAATTTTATAATAATGACCCTTTTTTAAAACTTTACAATCATTATCCATACTTTCTATTATCTTATGATAATATTTCGGAATGTTTATTACTGAACGACTACCATTTGTTCTTATATTTTCAGGAGAATCGCTAATTTGAATAACACCTTCATCTAGTAATATCACGTGATCTGCCATTCTTTCTACTTCTTCTATATAATGTGAAGTGTATAAAATAGTCATACCTTTATGTTTTAAATCAGCAATTATTTGCCAAAAATGCGCTCGAGTTTCTATATCCATTGCAGTAGTTGGTTCATCCATAATCAAAAACTCAGGTATCCCGACTAAAGTTAAAGCAAAATCTAAAATGCGCTTTTGTCCTCCAGATAAACTATCCGCCATTTGTTCTAATTGTCCTTCATCAAATTGCGTTATTTCTTGAAATCGCTCAATTGAAATAACTTGTTTATAAAAAGACTGGTGTAACTCCAACAATTCTCTCACCTTTAACATTTTTGGAAACTGTGTTTTCTGGAAAAGTATCGCCATACGCTGTGAATTTAATAAATTATCTTCATCTACTATTTCTCCAGTATCTAACTGTTTATTTCCAATAATTATATCTATTAGCGTAGATTTTCCTGCACCATTCTTACCAATAAATGCTGTACAGATACCTTGCTCAATATTGAGCGTGATATCTTTCAAGACTTCTCGCTTACCAAAACGCTTAGATATATTCTCAACACAAATCATGTGTAATCACCCTTTCTTAATTCGACTTAACTTTATCAAGAAAGATGATGATATATTAGTCCCATTTGTCATAAATTGCATATGACATTTGTCATCTCTATATCGTAAACCTTTTGTCCCGATTCTCGAAAAAGAAAACTACCACCTATACCCACTGATTATGAATTTTGAGATTTAAGTTGTTATTTTTCTAAATAGGTTTTCTAAATTAAATATATCTTTTGATAATTATGTTTAACTTCTCTTAAAAGTGGAATCACATAAATATAACTTTTAAAGGAGGCATTTATAATGAGTAAATTTGATGAATTCAAAGATCAAGCGAAAGATAAAGCCGAAGAAATTAAAAATGACGATGAGAAAAAAGAACAATTAAAAGACCAAGCTTCTGACAAAGCGAAAGATTTAAAAGATAAATTTTAAGATATAAATAAATTAAGCTAGTGGTGAAAATCTTCATCACTAGCTTTTTTGTGTTATGTATCTTTTAATTTTTACATTCTATAAACAATAGTTATAGTTTGAAACTATAAACAATTAACTTATTTATATTGGTTGTTTACATTTTACCCCTATAAAATAATTAGTAATAAGTTATCTTCATAATATTTTATACTTTGAGTTTGTTAAAAGACTTATGTATAGGGGATGGTACACAAGTACTTTAATAACGCTCAATTAGATATCTTAATTCAAACTTTGGGGTGAGATTATGAATAAGGGGTATGTTCAGTCACAAAGTAACAACGCATGGAGATTTTTTGTTTTTAGTTTAATTGGGATTTTATGTTTTTTCGTACCAATTGAGATTGCTGGGACGAGTTCTATTATTGTAGACCATGTCCATTTAGCGATTCGTGCATTATTTGGTGGGCTCATGCCGTATATTGCTTTAATTATGATTTTGGCTGGTGCTATCTTACCATTAATTAGGAAAAGTTATAAGAATTCATTTGCCGATTTTGTCATTGTCGTATTTAAAGTCCTTGGCGCTATCATTGGTGTGATGTACGTTTTTCATTTTGGTCCAGCATTATTATTCAAAAAGGATTACGGTCCGTTCCTATTTGAACAACTCATGATGCCATTAAGCGTGCTAATTCCTGTTGGTGCTATAGCACTCTCATTACTTGTGAGTTATGGATTGCTAGAATTTGTAGGTGTGTTTATGGAACCAGTGATGCGTCCTATTTTTAAAACACCAGGAAAGTCAGCAGTAGATGCCGTAGCTTCATTTGTAGGAAGTTACTCGCTTGGATTATTAATTACGAATCGAGTGTATAAAGAAGGATTATATAATAAAAGAGAAGCGACAATCATTGCCACTGGATTCTCAACTGTTTCTGCCACATTTATGATTATTGTGGCGAACACATTGGGTTTAATGCCACATTGGAATTTATATTTCTGGGGAACATTAGTTATCACATTCATAGTAACTGCCATTACTGCCTGGTTACCACCTATTGTCAATGAATCAACTGAATATTATAACGGACAAGAAGGTGAACCAGAGGTAGAAATTGTGGGTAGTCGTTTGAAAACTGCTTATGCAGAAGCATTGAAGAAAAATGCTGCGACACCTTCGTTAGCTAAAAATGTTTGGGATAACTTACGAGACGGATTAGAAATGACGATTGCAATCTTGCCTTCTATTTTATCAATTGGATTCCTAGGATTAATACTGGCAAACTTTACACCAGTGATTGATTGGCTAAGTTATATATTCTATCCATTTATCTATATATTCCCAACGCCAGATCAAGCACTACTCGCTAAAGCTTCAGCAATATCTATTATCGAAATGTTCTTGCCATCATTGCTCGTAGCTAAAGCTGCACTAAGCACAAAATTCATCGTAGGTGTTGTCAGCGTATCAGCAATTATCTTTTTCTCAGCTTTAGTACCATGTATTATGGCTACTGAAATAAAAATACCGATATGGAAATTAGTCGTAATTTGGTTCTTACGCGTTGTATTAACACTGTTAATTACTATTCCATTAGGTTTATGGATATTTTAAAACTAATTATGTAATCAAACACCTGATAGTTAACTATCAGGTGTTTGATTATTTAAATTGCTAAATAATTATCTTAATTGAAATAAATTTCACCCATTCTATACTATAGAAACGCTCTTTATTTGATCCATCCACTTATCTATATATCCATCTTTTTTAAGATTATTTACATATGCAGTGACATGAGTTTGATTTAATCTATATAATAAGACAATCATCATTTTAGCTGTATAAATCTTTTCCTCTATGGATAGGTATGAATAATGGTTTAAATCAGTTATATTTTTTGTTATATCTAACATATGACTTTCATTATGAAATACTAATCTAAACATAAAGTTTTTAAAAAACTCTCTTTCACGATTATCTTCAATTTCTTTCATTATATTTTCATCAGTCAGTATGGAATCAAATCCACATTTATAATTAAATGTAGAGAAAGCTTCAAACACTTTTCTCATGACATTTCCAATTACGTCTTCTAACTCATCCTTTTTGCCACAAGCAAAATCATAAATATCATTTATATTTTTTGTATATTGATGCTTTAAATTTTTATCTGCTCTTTTCAATCCTTCTCTATCTAAAATCATTGCATTAGTTTTATTATTGTTCGGAAGATTATGTAATATTTTTTCTATATTTAAAAATACTTCCATATCATGTGTTAATACTATTATCTTGCTATCACTATTACCAGACTCTATCTTTTTAAAATATGTGCTTAATAAATTATATACACCTATCTTATTTTCTCTATCAAAACTAGAAATTGGATCATCTAATACTACTAATAATTTATCGCTAAATAAATCGTTCGTACTTTTGTTTTTATTAATGATGCTAAAAAAGTAACATAGACCAATAATATTCTGTTCTCCAACAGATAAATCTTTTAATTGAACAGTTTTCCCACGTGACTTAACATAATATTTATTTTCCGAATGTTCTAACTGCAAACGATTTTTATCATAAAATATTTGAGTCAAATTCGAATTTATTTCATTCAAGGCAATATCTGTTTTCTTCATTTTAGTTAATAACGAATTTATCTTATCTTCGACTATTTGTTTTTCACTTTCAAGATTGTTCAATTCACCTTTCAATCTATCAACTGATTTTCTTTTTTCCTCATACGAGTTAAATTGAAATGATGTTTCAAAGTAAGCCAAGTTATCATTAAGTTCAATTGCTTCATCAATTAATTTTTGTTGATTTCTGAATCTTTTATTATAACCATCTATATTGTTTGTTAATAATCTAATCTTAGAAACAATTTTTGATATAGTTTCCTTTAATCCCAAAACTTCATCATCTAAATTTATTTCTTCATATAATTTACGTTTTTTATCATGTAACATATCTATTATAATTTTAGTTTGATGATGATAGTTTTCTATTTCTTCATTCAGATTATTCTGATTTGATATATCTAATTTTTCATTAATTGGTAAAGACCTTAATTTTAAGAAGTAAATAGAATCTATTTCATCTTCTAAAGCCCTTATGTTTTCTTCTTCAATCACTTTGCTAATAGAAATATTAAGTTCTTCTTTTAATTGCTTACTCATCTCTGAATAACATGTTGGACAAAAACTCATTGGTGATTTAGTCATTTCAATTGACTCGTCTAATTTCTCTGCACCATAATTTTTTAAAACTTCTAAAATGCGTTTTTCCCTTTCATTATAAGGGGTTGGGTTAATTGTAGTCTTCCCGATTGTCTTTATCTTTGTTATAACATTAGATGGTATAAATTCTTCGATGATTTCAACATCTGACTTATTAAAATCAATTTTTGATATTACTTCAGAAATTGATTTTAATAAATTTTCTTTATTTATTTTTTGATCTCTTCTTGATGATTCGATATCACATATGTAATTCCACAAATTTTTTTCTGCAGTATTTTTATCTCGAGAATAGTCTTTATTATGTATTTTCTTAATAATTTCTATATTTACACTAGAATTTTTTTTATTTCCATAAATTCTTCTTCGTCTGTCCGCCCATTTATTGTCATCTTTAAATGCTTTTTTTAATTTGTCTTCCTCTTGGTCTAATTTGATAATTTCAATTTTCTCATTACATTCATCAATATTTCGAATTAAATTAACTTTACTATTTTCATACAGTTCTAAATCATTTTGATATTTTTGTTGATCTCCTAACATCACTATAGCTTCAAAATCAGTGGACTCAGAAAAAGAAACGTATTTATTTTGAAAATCATTGTTATATACATGTACTTTCAAATTATTTAATTGCTTAGTTTGAACTACATTACCATTTAACATAAACTGGCAATCATGGGTGTATTCATTTTCTATTTCTTCAATATTACTAAATGCTAACTTTTTGGAGAGCGTACTTTTACCTGATCCATTTCTACCAAAAATTATCATATCTTTTTTACCATTAAATTCTAAATCCAAATTTTCAAAAATAAAATCATTGTAAAATACCTTGATTGAATCATATAGCATATTTATTCTCCTTATCCGAGTTTTATTTAAGTACCTAATAATGCACGAGATAAATCTTACTAGATTTAATCTCTGATATTGTTTTTCTCATTTTAATACTCCTATACATTATTCCTAAAATTAAGAATTAACAACTTCGTTATTTTATTTATTAGGTACTTCGCAACTACCACCATCACCATAATTATTAGGTCCTTTGTTTCCTGGCGCAATCAATACAACCAATGTGTAAATTGTGATAATACCTGCAACTGCAGTACCAAATGCGCCTGCCATTAAGGATGCTCCAATTACGCTTCCACTACCAGAACTAGCCGCTGCAACAACTGCTACGATAAATACAACTGCAGCTATCGTTGTAATGAGTCCACTAATTTCAAACACTACTGCAAGAAGCATAGTACGATTCGTATCATGTAGACGTCTCGCCATTACCGTAAATGTAGGAATAATAATCGCTATTGCAAAAATACTACTTAATAAACCACCCGAAACAATACCTAGTAGTGCAGATATTACAAAATTAATCCAAAACGGATGCCAAAATTCTGGACGCGTTGAACGACCATTAACATCTAAAAAGCGCGTCCAATACGCTTTATAGCAACTAATAACTTGATTCTGTGAATTATCCATTAAAATTCTCCTATTGTTTGATAAGCATATTATACAAAAAGATAAATATTACTTAAAGGTATATTTTAAGAATTTTTAAAATATTAAGTAAATAATATATCGTGTTTCCTAAAAAAATTCACCATAACTAAAAGCGTACGCTAATTACTAACGTACGCTTGTAAAATTCACTTTTTAACCATAAGTACTACGCTTAAGCTATCCTTTATAATTTCTTGATAAGTAACTTTCGAAAGTTTCTGGTTTATCTCCTGTTAGCTGTTCAATATCTGTCGATTGTTGATCAAGCAACCCCATTGCCCCTGCTTGATACATTGAAGCAAGTAAAGGACCAAATCCTTTCGGTTCATCATACATTTCACCGAAAGTTTCTAAAGATACTGGTTCATAAATAATTTCTGTTCCACTTACATTTGTTAAAATTTGTGCTAGTTGTTCCATTGAATAACTATAACCTGAAAGTAAATATCTGGAACCTAAAAATGTTGGATCTTTAAGTATCGCAACGATACCTTTTGCAATATCTGCTCTAGAAATATAGTTAATTTTTCCATTACCTACCGGGTAAATCAACTTGCCTAGTTCCTTTAACTCTGATAGATATGGAACAAGTGGATCCATGTACATTGCATTGCGTACATAAGTGTATGGAATGCCACTTGAAGCGAGCAATCTTTCAGCGTAGCCAAAGTATGGACTCATATGAAATGGGTTATTGTGTTGATCAGCATAATAACCGACAAACAGTATATGTGAAACTTGTGCTGTTTTAGCTGCTGTTACTAAGTTTTCAACTTCTGGTAATCTTTTAAATGATGGATGAATAATACTTGGAATAAATACTACTAGGTCTATATCTTGAAATGCTTCAATCATACTATCTACATTGAAATAATCTAATTGTCTAACTGATAGTTCACTTTTCCATTGCTCCGGCACCTGATCAATATTTCGCACACCAATGTTAAAGTCCAAAACCTCTGACTCAAGTGCTTGTTCTGTGATATACGTGCCTAAGTTACCCGTTGCTCCCGTCAATAATATCTTCATGCTATCCCTCTCTTTAAACATGTATTATTTTTAATTACAAGTACAACTTATTACTTTTCCATCTTAGTGTCAAATTGTTCGACTGTGCAAAATTCCTTACATATTACAAAAAAATGAGTCTAGCATTATTTACTAAACTCATCTAAATAAAATAATAATAATATTTAAATTACTCTTCGTTACCATTTTCATCGTATTTCGTAACATAGCCATCTTTGTCGATAATATATGAACCAGCTAAATCACCGTCTTTATCAGTAAACGAGAATCCCCACTCGCCGTTACCACGCTTTTCAGGTTCTTTATATGTATAGTTATCTGTATCTAAATATTCGCCTTCATATGATTCGACAATATCAATAACATTATCACGTGTTACATAAGTATCGTTATGATTTTGTGCTGTAGCATTTTGTTGATCACTTTGCGAACTATTACTTTTATTACTATTTTGTGAGTCGTTAGAATTTGATTGATTGTCATTACTTTGTTGATCATTGTTTTTTTGACTATCGTTACTTTTTGACTCTGAACTTGATTTATTAGAGTCATCGCCACCTGTATTAATATTGATATCACATGCAGAAAGCATAATAGCAGATGTTATTGCAGCAATCGCTACATATTTAAACTTCATAATATAATCCCCTTTTCCTAATATTAAACTTATTTATATATAATTATATACAAAAAGTAGCGCAATATCTAATTGTTTTTTATTTCTTTGTCGTTCAATACAAAACGCTTTATTCTCTACTTAGCTACCGATGTGACACCGCTCAATTTATTAAAAAATATAAGTTTCATGTGAAACTTTTTTAAAATTGAAATTTGCTATTTTAATTAAAGTGAATATAGCTATTTGGAGCTACAGTCTTTTCCATATCAATCACTTCAAAAATATCTTTCACTATAATATTATTATTTTGTACAACTATCTAACTTTTCTGAAATTTAATTTTGATTAATCAAGGGGGCTTAATTATGTATAAAATTGCAGTAGCTGGCGCAGGTGCCATGGGCGGCAGAATTGGGGTTGCATTACATCAAGCAGGGCACGATGTGACACTTATTGATGATTGGAAAGTTCATGTGCAAAATATCAATAATGATGGTATGAAAATTCAGACTGAAACAGATACATATACTGTATCAATCCCTGCTATCTTATCCAAAGATGTTGCTGATACATATGATCTCATTATTTTATTAACAAAGTCTATGCAATCTGAAGCGATGTTAACACAGTTAAAAAATGGTGGTGCTATTCATGAAGATACAGCAATATTGAGTATGATGAACGGTTTAGGCCACGAAGAACGTTTATCAAAAATTGTCCCACTGCATCAAATTTATCTAGCAGTAACTATGTGGTCTGCAGGGCTGAAAGGACCTGGTCATTTATTATTGGAGGGTACAGGTTCTATTAATTTCCAATGCGCTAATGGTGTAAACAATGAGATTAGTGAAACAATTGCACACATTTTAAATACTGCAAATTTAAACGCGACTATAAGCAACAATGTCTTTGAAGCGATTTGGACAAAGGTCACAGTTAATTGTGTACTTAACCCACTCTGTACCATATTAAATCAACGTATTGGAGAGTTTGGTGCTTATTCCAAAGTAAACGAGATGGTCTCATTAATCATAGATGAAATTGTTACTGTAGCACACGCCAAAAACATAGAAATTGAAGCCGACACATTACTAAATACGATTACCGCGATGTATCCAGATTCTGAACAAGGGTTGCATTACCCATCCATGTACCAAGATTTGAATAATGGTAGACCGACAGAAATTGATTTCTTGAATGGACAAATTGCTAAATACGGACAGGAACTTGGTATACTAACACCTATCAATCAAATGCTGACACATCAAATACATCAATTAGAAAGGAATCAACTTTAAATCACTACTCGCATCGACAGCATATAGTTAGGGCCACCCGCCAAGATTAATCTATCTTTACGGATGGCCTCTTTTTTATAAATAGATGATATCATTTTTTGCTGATCAAAAGGGCTTGAGTCGCGTCTAAATCTCGGACTCACTTATCTTCCTCAAGTGTTTCACGTGTCATATCATATCTTTATAATGAAACTACAAAACACAAGAGATTCTAATTTGTTACCAACCTCATTACTTTTTATAAAAAGTTAATAATTACGGTTTTATAATCTTATTATTTACGTTCATATATGAAATTAATAAAATTCAATATGATTCCCAACAGAATAATACTTGCTGAAACAAATGTAATTTCAATATATGGTAAGCCGATATTCAATAATAGAGAACCTAATATCGCACCTATAAAGTTAGCCAAATTAAATACTGAAGCAGCCAATGTACTTGCTAATAATGGTGCTTCATGTGCATTTAAAATAATCATACTATTAAGCAATGGTGTAGTTCCAAATGTACCAAAGCCGAACATAAAGCAAATAATAAACGCTAATACTGTTACATGTAATACCGTTACAAATAGTAGAATCGTAATAAACAATAACAAGAACGTATAGAATAAATATTGTGTTAACTTTCTTTGTGGAATATTACCAGTCGTTAAATTCCCAATAACACCGCCTAGACCAAACATAAATAGACATACTGTTAAGCCGACCGTCTTAAATGGCGCAAATTCATGAATCATTGGCTCCATAAATGTATAAGACGTAAACACACCTGAAAATCCAAAAACAATAATCGCTATAATAATCAGAATATGTTTATTCTTAAAGACCGTTAATTCATCCTTTACATTGGCTTCCGTACTTAAACTTACATTTGGAGTGAATTTTAGTACACCTATAAATGTGATCACTGCCAAGAGAACCATAATGCCAAATACAGTTCTCCAATTTGTAAAGCTACCTAAAAACGAACCAAAAGGTACGCCAATCATTACTGCAATCGTTAAACCTGCTTGAACTAATGCAATAGCTTGCGTTTTCTTAGCAGGTGGCGCAATTGTTGCTGCCACACTCATACAAACACCGAAAAATGGTGCATGCATTGCTGCAGATAATAATCTTGAAAGTAGTAATACATAAAAGTTCGGTGCCAGCATTCCTATAATATTACTAACAATAAAGATCCCAACTAAAATTGGTAATAATTTTTTTGCAGAATAATTAATCGTTGCAATTCTCATAAAAGGACCAATAATCGCTACACTTATTGCGTATACACTAATGAGCAAACCTGCATTAGATATTGAAACATGCATATCATTGGCTATTTGTGTTAACAATCCCGTAACAACATATTCTGCCATCCCTACTGTAAATGTACCAATCATAAAGATAATAAAGATTAAATTATTATTTTTCATTACTGTTCCCCTCCCTTTTAACTATATGTGATACTCACTCACAAAAATTCATAGGTGCTATATTACAAAAAATCTAACTAAAATAAAAGAGGTTTTAGTAATTTTTTACTGATATATCAAGTTTTCATAAAATTTTCAAATTTAAAATCATCGTGATACTTTGCAAATTTAATACATAACTTCAACTATTAGCTTGTGGTATACCTTCTGTCATAGAGGGGACAATAATCGAATATTGATAGTAACTTTTCTCCTAATTTAATCACTACCAACTAGCGCATTTATCAGTAATTTAATTATTGATTAGTTGTACCGAATTATTTTGTCACTTAAGCACAAAATTCCAGTCAGGATTTAGCAATTTTGGCATACCTATACAAAATATAGATGATAAACTAAAACTATAATATGTGAATAATTTCACAATATAAAGGAGACGAAGTTTATGACTAAAGTTTTTATAGCAGGTGCTATTCCTGAAGCTGGTCTTAATCAACTTAAGGCACATTTTGATGTAGATATGTATACTGGAGATACTTTAATTTCAGAATCAGAACTTATCGAAAAAGTACAAGATGTGGATGCCTTAATTACTTTACTATCAACGAATGTCGGTGCAAATGTGATGGATGCTGCTCCAAATTTAAAAATCATTGCAAACTATGGTGCTGGTTTTAACAATATAGATATTAAGGCTGCACGTAAACGTGATATTAATGTTACTAATACACCTATTGCTTCAACAAATGCTACTGCAGATTTGACTATGGGTATATTACTTGCTGTTGCTAGACGTATTCCTGAAGGAGATCAACTGTGTCGTACTACTGGATTTAATGGATGGTCACCATTATTTTTCAGAGGTCGTGAAGTCTCAGGCAAGACAATTGGAATCATTGGTTTAGGTGAAATCGGTACTGCTGTTGCCAGACGTGCTAAAGGCTTTGGTATGGATATCTTATACTCAGGACCTACACGTTATCCAGAAAAAGAAGCCGAATTAAACGCAAAACACGTCGAACTAGATGAACTACTGACATGTTCTGACTTTGTAACTATCAATTGTGCCTATAATGATCAACTGCACCATATGATTGATTATCAAGCACTACAAAAAATGAAATCAACATCTTATTTAATCAATGCATCTCGAGGTCCAATTGTTTGCGAAGCAGACCTTGTTAAAGCACTTGAAGACAAACTCATCGAAGGTGCTGCATTAGATGTATTTGAATTTGAACCACAAATTACAGATGCACTTAAGTCTATGACAAATGTAGTTATAACGCCACACATTGGCAATGCTACATTCGAAGCCCGAGATATGATGGCTAATATTGCAGCAACTAACGTCGTAAAACAACTTACTGGAGCATTACCAGATTATATTGTGAACTGACAGGAGTGACACCATGATTAATACTAAAAATCGTTTTTTTAACATTAAAGACCTCCCATCATTTTCAGAAGAAGCAGCAAAAAAGATGACATTCTATCAATCACAAATATCAGCAGGAGCCATGTGGTGCTTGAAACCAGGCCAATCTCTTCCTTGCCATACACATAAAAATGCCGACGACGTTTGGATTGTACTTCAAGGTGAAGGGACATTTATCACTAACCACTTTAAAGAAATGCCTATCAAGGCTGGGGATATTTTCGTTTCATTTCCTGGCGATGCGCATGGCATGGTTAATACCAGTGATGAAGACTTCATTATGTTAGGTTTCGCAACTCCAATGCCTCTTGATTTCAATAAATACGAAGGCGAAGATGAATGACTTCATTAACACTTTATTATATTAAAAGGCCCATAAATGAGTTTCAAAGCTCATTTATGGGCTATTGTAATATGTCAGTTATTCCTACTTAATTTGTATATATCATAAACAAAATGATGTTTCTATTTTCCCCACAAGAATTGAATCAAATCATCTGCAACTTCACTATTCTCATGTAACTGACTGTGTTGTGCATCGTCACCATCAAATTGTTCTTCTTTATATGATTTAGGACTATCACCTAGTAGATACTTCAGTGATTTCGCTGAACTAATAGAAACACTACCGTCAGAGTGCGTACCGTCTTCTAAGTCACCATAGATATTCAGTACTTCTATATTTTTACCTTTATAAACCTGTTTGAGCTTACGAAATTCTTGATAAGGCGGGTTCATTCGACTCGGTTTGCCATTTGAATCAACACTAATTTCATTTACTTTTTCATTCATATTCAAGACACCATTAAATGGACCTGCGATATTCACTTGCTTATCTAATTTCGGCAACGATTTGTCATTTCCATAAGTTAACATATATTGTGATAAGGTCATGTTTCCCATAGAGTGCCCAACGAAGTTAAAATGTTGGAAGTGATATTTATGTTGTAGCTTTACTAATACGTTTTTGAGCCATCGTGCATTTTTAGCATAATCCCCTTGCTTATTATCTTCAAATTGTACTTGTATGATTGGATTTTTAGCCTTTTTTGAAAACTTCCCACTTAATACTACATCACCGTCTCTTGAAACTGTCGCAGTGATAATGCTTTTAGAAACCCCTTGTGCTCTAGCTCTTTGAACCATATATTTTTCAGAATTAACACTGCCCGCATAGCCATGTAAAAACAAAGTTGGTACTTGCTTGTTCGCAAATTTTGAACCACTTGTAGCTTGCGAATCCTGTTTCTTATGCGTAAAAGTAACCAATAATACAATTCCTAAAGCAACAACTAACAGAGTAGTTAAAATAGTAATCCATAATTTCTTCAATAGTCTAACCTCGATTCCTTACATTTAAACTAAGTATAATGTATGTTAGAAAAAATTACCTCAAACTATCCCTTATAAAGTCATTAATCTATTGTGCACATTTGCTAAAAGTACTACAAACTTTTAAAATTATTTTAAAGCATTATACTTTTATAGATTTAAAACTAACTGGAGTGATAAATATGGAAAGTAGTATTAAACAGTTGAAAGATATGATTGATTCATCAAACAAGATCGTTTTTTTCACTGGAGCAGGTATATCAGTTGCTAGTGGCATTCCTGATTTCCGTTCGGTTGGAGGACTGTATGATGAAATTTCGAAAAACGGATTCTCTCCAGAATATTTACTAAGTGATGATTATTTAAAAAGCGACCCTTCTGGATTTATTAATTTTTGTCATCAATACCTACTATTTGCAGACAAAAAACCGAATAGCGTTCATCAATGGATCGCACAACTAGAGCAAGATAAACGTTCATTAGGCGTCATCACTCAAAATATAGACGGACTACATGCTGATGCTGGCAGCACACATGTAGATGAATTACATGGCACACTCAATCGCTTTTACTGTACGCATTGCAATCATGAATATTCAAAAAATGATGTTATCACCAAAAATTTACGCGCTTGTGAAACATGCGGTGAGCCAATCAGACCAGACATCGTACTTTATGGAGAAATGCTCAATCAAGGTACTATATTCAATGCACTACATAAAATCAAGTCCGCAGATACATTAGTTGTACTTGGATCATCACTCGTAGTTCAACCAGCTGCTGGCCTCATCTCTAATTTCGAAGGCGAAAACCTTATTATCATTAACCGAGATGCTACACCATACGACCATGACGCTAATCTAGTTATCAATGACGATATGGTCACTGTAATTAATAAATTAACTGATTTAGAGTAAGATAATCCTGGGGCATAAATCCAAAAAAATAGCACACAGATAAATTGATAAATTATCTGTGTGCTTCTTTTTATTCAATATTTCGCATTGTTGGTTTGCTTACTCAGATGACATTTCAACTTGTCGTCTCTAAATCGACCTGTTCTCTCAAACGTCTCGCCTAAATACTTCCCCAAAATATGATGTTACTTTTTCAAAAAATTTATTAAATAAAACTAGTCCTTTAAATTTCTCATTTTCAACTGTAAACCTATAACAGCAATAAACATGATTATAAAGATTAATAGACCTACTACCACAGTTAAAACTGTAAATGTATTCACATTATCTTTTAATGCCAATATATTGATAAATGCATTAGCTAAAATTAGCTCTATCACAATTCCTGAAGACGCTCCAATTTGATGAGAAAAATTTACTAAACCAGATGCCATTCCATTATTTTCCTTATTCACATTATACATACCTAAATTAGTAAGTGGACTAAAGCCATATCCTTGTACTATACCAATGATAGATAGCGGAATAATAAAGTATAATACTGGCATTTGATTAATAATTACTACAATTAGTAAGATCATACCAATTATTGAAAACACTAATCCTTGCGCTAACACCTTTAAATTATGAAAATAGCAGTTATCGGAGCACATGGCAATGCTGGAAATTTAATAGCACAAGAAGCAGAACAAAAAGGACATGAAGTTACAGCAATTGTGAGACAAAAAAGAAATGACAATTTTGAACACATTATAGAAAAAGATTTAATGAATTTAAATAAGGAAGATTTAGCAGGATTTGATGCTGTCGTAAACGCTGTTAGTGCATGGACTGAAGAAACATTTGATATTCACACAACCGGGTTATCACACTTAGCAAACTTACTAGAAGGCACAGATACTAAATTATTGATGGTTGGTGGTGCAGGTACTTTGTATATTAATAAAGAACATTCACTGCAAGTTATGGATCAACCAGGTTTCCCAGATGAAATCAAACCGCTCGGCAAAGCATTGAGAGCAAACCTTAACCGACTACGTTCATTTTCAAATTTACGTTGGACATACGTAACACCTGCATTTGAACTTGATATTGATGGTGCAAAAACTGGAAAATACATTATCGGCGGAGAAGAATATTTTACTAACGAAAAAAGTGAAAGCTACATTAGTTATGCAGATTTCGCTTTAGCCTTTGTTGAAATTATTGAAAATGATTACACACGTCGACGTGTCAGCGTTATTGGTGAATAAATTAAGCTTTATCAAATTTTGAAAAGGAAATGCACCCAAAAGTTGATTTAAAATACAATTTTTGCGGTGCGTTTTTTAATATGTAGTATAAATTGCACTGTTTTGAGGATTTATTAAATAAACAGGGGGTAGAATTATGTCCCTAAATCCATGTATTCATATAAATTTCAGAAAAACAACAAAAGTGCCATGAGTCTTATTTTGCTCATAGCACTTTTCTAAATTTATATTTCTATACCATTTTGTTGAATTACCTACTATTTCCTTGCATTTTCCACTTACTTTTTATAAAAATTATATAATTTTAAGTTAAAATGGAATATTTTGAACTTCTGAAAGAATATATTTTGATAAATCAAAAGTTAAGTTACCATCTTCATTATTTAGGTATTCACCATTCCATCTATGTGACAGACCATTATCAATTATGAGTTCCATACCGCCATTTGCGTATTCATCAATAATATTTTTTATTTTCGTCTTATTATTTAAATTTACTATTTCATCTAAATTATTATTTATTTCACTGTCTGCTAAAACCATGTTTAGAAGTAATGCTTCTTCCTTATAGGATAAATAACTAGTTCTTGTTTCTTTTCCTTTGTTTCCAATTTTAACACGTTTTGAATTTTTAAATCCTACTGTTGCAGCCAAAATAAATAATTGTTTAATCTCAATTTTATTTCCTATCTCTTTCTTTGTAAAAGTATCAAAAACATCATTATATTTGCTATCTGCTATAAAAATCATTTGATTATCTTTTAATATCCCCATTTAAAATCCTCCTCTAGTAGACATTGTTTCACTTAAATCTACTTGTTCGATTTCAGAATGATGTGTATCTAATTGATTAATTCTGTACCACTTGCCTAAACGATTTGTAGATTTAAATACTTTTTCTTCACTTGGAGTTAGCTCTGTATCTGTCACAAGTAATATCCACTGTGCTGTTAAATCGGGAATTTTTTCAATCAGATTATCTCTATTCATTCCACTTAATCTATTAAATGGTGAATCCATAAATAGTGGATAATCTATTTTATCGATTGAGTCTTCTCTAACTGCTAATTTTGCTAATGCAGTAATAAATGATAATGATAATATTTGTCTTTGACCTTGCGAAATATCTTGCGTGATTTTATAACCATGGTTGTTATAAGCTCCTATTTGGAAATAACTATCTATTTCTACATGATTAATGATTTCTAAATCTTTTTTATCAATCAACTTTTTAAATATATCAGATGTATATTCCCCTAATAAACTTCTTACATCTTGGCTAAACACATTTGAAATTTCTTTCAGTTCATGTTCAAGCGCAATCAACATTTCTAATTGAGCTTGATCAAATTCATTTCTACTTTCTCTTTTAAGTAGTTCTTGATATTGTTTTTCAAGAGTTCCTTTTTGTATTTCTAACTCTTCAAGTTTATTTTCTTTAAGCGCAATTTCTCTAGTAGCATTTTCCTTTTTTATTTCCTCTTGTTCGATCATACCTTGAATATCAGCCAAATCTACGGAATTTTTCGCAGAATTTGCAATATCATCTTTCAAATCTTTTATGCTATCTTGAGACTTTGATATTTCAACCATTAATTCCTTATAACTTTTCAAATTACTAGAAAAATCTTGTTCATTTTTTTTATGTTCATCCAATTTATCTTTTGCTTCTTTTAACAAAGTTCTTGCTAGCTCATATGACTCTGAATGTTTGTACGTTTCTAATAATGATTCAATATATAACTTACTTTGCTCATGCTCATTTAGATCATTATCACATACTACGCATTTTTCATTTAATAATGACAAATTTAATAATTCTTTAGGAATGCTTACCTTATTATCACCTAAAAAATTATCAAAGTAATCTTTATTTTCATCAAATATACTTTCCAATAATAAAGATGGAGTGGTTTCAAACAAACTCCGATTCAATTGAATTTTACTATTTTCAAGTTGTTTTTTTAATAAATCAATTTGATGTTCCTTTTCTTTTATTTTATTTTTTGTTTCTACAATATGTTTGTTTTTTTCTAGAGTTAGTGAATGAGTTGCAATAATTTCATCCATCACTTGTTTGTCTTCTTCTATTTTAGATAATATATCTCTTATTTCTTCTACTTCTTTATCAATTTCACTAATCTTATGAGATAGTTGATTAGCATTTCCATTTTTCATACCTTCAGATATTCTATGTCTAACTATTTTATTAGTTTCTTTAACAAATGTTTTAGCTGTTTCAATCTTGTCTAATTGTAATAAACTGAATATCGCATTCTTTACTTCTTTTCTAACATTTGAATCTGCTTTAGCAATTGTATCTATTTTTTCAGCATCAAATAAGAAGAAATCTTTAATATCTTCACTAATAATTTTATTAATTTTTATGTTAATTTCCTGTTTATCATATAATGCATTTGCCTTGACGTTCCCCGTTTCGCCGTCTATTTCAATTAAACTTACCTCTCCTTCTTGTTCTTGAATTGAATTTGAAGAAATTTTTATTGCACGCATTTGTCTTTTAATTTCGTAAATTTGATTCTCATGTTCAAATTTCAACGTTACAGTAGATTGTGAAGGACCTGGTGTTTCATCAAGAACTTTAAAATTTGTTAAATGGATTTTCTCATTATCAGCATCTTGTGATATTTTTTTTGATCCAAATAAAACAAACATAATGGCTCTGTATATACCCGTTTTTCCTTTACCATTTTCACCAAATAAAATGGTAGTATTTTGATCTCCTTGATATGCAAATTCTATTGATTGCTTTCCATAGTATTGTCTGAAATTTTCTAAATCCATCTTTATCAATTTCATACTACTGTTCACTTCTTTCTTTAATAAATTCAGCTAAATGCTTTTTAAATTTGTCTTTAGCGAAAGTTTCTTCCGTACTTGTACTTGCACTTGCTAAATCGTTGAGTAGCGGTCGTAACAAAGTTTCATAATCATCTTCTAATTCTGATAATCTTTTGCTCAACTCATTATTTAACGCTGCCATCATCATACAACTCCTTCATTTCTTTATATACATCCCATGGTTTTTTATACATTAGTTGAGTTAGATTATAATCTTCTAAAACTCTAGTCATTTCTAACTTACTATGCGTTGAATTTAATGCACTGTCATTAAATTCTGAAAATCTTGGTAATTCTTTAACTGCTATTTTATAAAAATCTTCATAAGTAAATCCTATTGGCAACACAATATAATCATGGATTTTCGCAAATGTTTTTCCATTATGTTTTCTCAGAATTCGACCTCTTCTTTGAACAAATTCTCTAGGATTTGAAGTACTAGATAAAAAATATGCTGTCTTAGTAGCTGGGACATCTACACCTTCATCTAAACACTTAATAGCAACTAATACTTGAATCTGTCCCAGCTCAAACATCTTTAGTAACTGCTCTCTATCACTATTTTTAATTTCTGAGTTGAATTTAGAAACTTTTACTCCTAAATCAGATATTGCTTTCACTATTAATTCTATATCTCCAGGTGCACAATATACTAAAGTGTGCGATATATTTTCTAAGTCCTCACTCTTAAAGTCTCTTATAAAAGTGACAAATTTATTTGTAGCTTTATTAACAATATTTGCTCTTTTTCTATACAAAATTTCTAGTCTATCTTTCGACTCTGAATCTTCTTTATTTAAATGATTAATAATCAATTGTGTTATTTTATTATATTTTTGCATTTCATATTCAGTTAGTTCTACTAAATGGGGGTAATAATCATACGGTGTTAATTTTCCATTAGTAATAGCTTCTTCTAAAGTATATTCATATACCACCTCTCCTACTGAATTTTTCATATAATTTGTACCTTCTTCATCCCACCAACGATCAGGTGTTGCTGACAAACCTAAGCTAGCACTAAAATTATCGAATGGGAAATCGTTAAATCCTTTAAAGGTTATGTAATGACATTCATCAGTAATAAGCATTGCTGAACCATTTAATTTAGCGAATAATTGCTTGAAATGTAAAGATGTTGCGGTTTTATAAGTTGTAATGACTACAAATTGGCTAATTAAGGATAAATTAAATTCTTGTATCATCGATTTAGTTCTATTAAACCATGATTTTTGAGAACCCATACATTTAACAACATCTGCATCTAATATTAAATTAATATCTTTTTCCCATTGGTTTACCAAGTGTTGAAATGGAACAATGATCACTAATACACATGCTGATTTTCTTTTTACATACTCTCTTGCTGCCAATAAACTGGTAATCGTTTTACCAGTTCCAGTTGCCATTTCTAAAATTCCTTTATTACCAGATTTTTCCCATGCATTAATTGCTTCTTTTTGATATTCTCTAGGATTAATTTCTTTTTCCATTTTTTCCTTTGTTTGATTATTTTGTATTGAAAGGGGAAGATCATCAGTACGATATTCAATCATTTTTTGCTTTATCGTTTTAGGTAAATCTACTACGCTTAACTCATTTGTTTCATTAGTCCATAGTTTCTCAAAATCTTCTATAGCATTATCAATCCTATGTCTATCATTTTCTATTGAGTAAACATCTATTTTTTCAAAATTTTGACTTAACCCATTATAAGTTTCATTAGCTGAACCTGAAAATGCAATTGAATTACCATCTCGATCAGTAAACACTCCAAACTTTTCATGGTATATAGATCCATTAGTAGCAAAAGCTATTTTTATATCTAATTGCCCTTTATAAATTAGCCAAGATAAAACATTTAAAGTGTCATCTTCTATCGTTCTATAGCTTAGTTCTACTTCTTTTAATAATCTTCTTTCTATAACATTTTCTCTTGCAGCATGTCCTTTTTCAATAGCCTCAATATCTTCCGGCGTTAAATTCGGATTTGCTACAATTCTTATTTGACCACCATTCAAAAGAAATACATCTAACCCTTTAGCTAATAATTTGAGACTTTCGCTAGTAAAGTAACCAGAAGCTCTATCATATTTAATAGAATTACTTAAGCATGGTTTATAGAAATGTTTAAATAAATTATCATGACTTGATCTATATTGTAACTTAAAGGATAAATCGTTAAGCATTGGACACACCTTCTTCATTTATTTGGAAAAATCCCAAATTATCAAATGTAAAATATACACTTTCTTTAATTGTAAAATAAATTTGATCCGCATTTTCATTTACTAAACCATATGTCTTTAAAAATGCTAAAAGATTTTCTTCATTATATATGTCATTAAATTTTTGTTTCACTATTTTATAAACTAATTCAGCATAAGAATCAAACTTTTCACAAGTAATGATTGGCAATTCATAAAGTGAACCATAGTAAGCTTCTAACAAATGATAACCATTTACTTTGGCAATATGAGTGACTATTTCAGGAGTAACTCTAAGCGAGTCATCTAAATCAGTATCTATTTTCGTAAGTTGTTTCTTAGTTAGAAATACACTTTGCTCAAACTCAAAACTCAATTGACTCAATATATTTTCCTCAAAATTTTTAGAAAACTTAAATTTTTCTAGATTTAAAAATATTTCATTGTTATATGGAATCAACTGATTTTTTTCAATTAAAACGTCTTTTGCTTTATAATACCTTTGTTCTGAATAACCTTTTTCAACTAAGTAGTTTTGTAGCTCTTTAGAATTTATCAGTTTAGGTAACTCATTTGCCATTACATCTTCAATATTCCTAAACTCAGAGTATTTACTATAAAGAAATTGACTATGTCCAAGCATAAACATAAATTTTGATTTTATTAATTGGGCAAAACTATGAAGATCTTTAATATCGTATTTATTTATCAATACCGATAGATGTGTGTCAAAAATGACTTTAATATACAAATCTGCAGTAATTAGATAGCCTTTTTTTACTTCATCGTTAATTAAATTGTATAAGTCACTATAAGTATTCTCTTCTTCAATACCTTTAATTAAAATAACTTCTTGATTACCACTAAATATAACATCATCTAACCTTGGAACCATTTGCTCTAATTTAATTCTTTTCCAATTTAAATCTTCAATTAACACATCGATTTCAACTGGCGAGTGCTTCATCAAATAACTATTCAATATAGCTTCTGCACTTAACTTATTTGATTTCTTAGGAAATATATAAAGTGTGTTCTGATATCCTACTTTGTAATCATCTGCATAGAAATTTTTGATTATAGAATATAAATGAGAGTATGAATACACTCTGTTTTCACTCATTAATTTTGGACTATCCTTATAAATTATTCTAGGATCTGCATATTGTCCCTGAGATAATTGGTCATCAACAAGTTCCTTTAGTTCAACTAAAAAATCTCCGTCAATTGATTCAAAATCTTCATATTTATAAGCATTTCTGTCAACTAAAATAACATTACTAGCATCTGCTACTCTTGCAAACAAAGCTCTAGGACTTGAGTCAATATTTTTATCAAATACTGACTCTATTTTACTTTTCAATATCTCATAGCCTTCATCGTTATTAACAAATATCTTATCTTTGTTTCGTGACATAATATATTCTATTGTCGCTACTAAAGTTATATTTGCTTGAACAAAATTATTTTTCACCAATTTATAATTCAACTCATTTAGTAACTTGGTCGCAAATTCCATTGTTTCTTCATATACATTTTCTAATTCATTAAGTGGTATTACAGGATAGTTGTTTAAAACGTACCAATTCACTTCGTCATATATACTTTTGTATAATTTACGTGTAATTATTATCATGTATTCTTTATAAATTAAGTATTTTGTATGTTCTTCCAATAAAATTTCAACTATAAAAGCATCACTAACTTCTAAATTTAAATATCTTAAAACTTGAGGTAAGTGAATAATAGATTTTGTCTTATACTTAAACAATATGAAGTATAACGATTCTTTGATTTGCTTTGATTCTTTTAAATTACGTTTAGCTCTCTTCTCAATTTGTCTAACTCTTTCTCTTGTAACTTTTAACTCTTGCGCTATTTCCTCTAAAGTATAACCTTCATTCCTTTCTCTAAGTATTTTATACTCTTTCTCTGAAAGTATACTTAGTATTTTATCTTTAATTGTTGAAAACACAGGAAATGAATCTAAGAAGTTATTTAAAATTTTAATAATATTTTTGTCATAAAGCATTGTCCCTAAATCTTTTACTACTCTATATTCCTTTATAAATATATTTGACAGAGAATATTGATTAATAATATCTGAAATATACATGTCCTTAATTAATATATAATTGTCATGATTTCTTAATTTTGTCAATTCAGATTCTAAATCAGCTAAATATACCTCATTTGATACACTGCTTTTTTCAAAAATATTTCGTAGTACTTTCTCTCCATATAAATAAGGTTTGTCTGACATTAAATTCTTTTCACTAAAATATCCTTCCATAAAATCAAAGTAATTCATTTCAGCATTTTTTAATAGATTATCTAATTCAAAATTTATAAAATTATATTTAGACTCACCATTTGGTAATATAAGTTCATTATTAATGCAATATTCAAATAACTTTTCATATGTTTTCAACCTAGTTCCTTTGGCACTTTTATAAGTTTGTAGTGCTTTCTCTAAATTTTTGATATTATAACCATTTAATTTACAAAATTTTATAAAATGCGGATAAGCTTTTTCAGGAATATAATTAGTTATATTTTGACTTTCCATTTTGTTCATACCTTTATGCTCATCAAAAATTACATCACTTTCATATATCAACTGAAAGTCAAATTCCTTTAATTTGGCCATAAATAATTCTTTTTTTTCACGAGGAATATACTTGTCAAAACCATTGATCGGTATATAGTTGAAAAATTTGTCTGAAGAAATCTTTAAATCATCGATAATTTGTGATAATCCAAATAAATCAAATGGAAATCTCTTATACCGCTCATTTTCATTTTCTACTTTAATAAATGGATATAACTCAAATTCTATCCCCTTTAAAAAATTATTCTGATATTCTTTTTTAAATCCTATTCCTCTTATATGTAATTCTTTACGCAATTGGTTTAAAGTAGTTTTGTCTTTTATATATAATTCTCGCATATTTTCAATGATATGATCATTAACATATTTAGACATATAATAACTATTCATCTTAACTTCATTAAAATTAAAGTACGGAGGATAATTAAGTATAATAAATACAACTCCTTTCAAAAGCTATTTTCTATTTCTTGGACATTTATTAAACTCAATCTATATACATATAATAATACAACAAACAACCTTTTTCTATATAAATAAAAATTATTAATTTTTAATTTACATCTTTATTATGTGACTTTCTGTTTTGAATCTGAATTATTTCCTGCTAATCGCAAATAAATTATTATAAAAGAAGCCTTCATAGGCATATATGTAACCCTTGTCGTCTCAAAAGAACAATATTATAAGTCACTTACTTACCACTAGATGCTCGCTTAAGTTGGAGATCTTTTGATGAAAATGGTTTATATGTTGATCCTTATGTCGCAGTAACACGTAATACCGGTAACTGGGCAGAAATTGGTGAAGAATTACAAGAAAAGTACTTTAATTTAATTATGTGAGAAAGTTTGGTTTAGCTAATAACCCTGACATTACCTATTGGACACCATTAGATGAAGGTTCAAGAGATATTGCTGTAGCATTTTCAGAGAAAGATGACACTGATGCCGATGCGGATAGTAACTCGGATACGGACGGACAGTGATTCTGATGAGGACTCTGACTCTGATGCTAACTCTGATTCAGACATGGACAGTGACACAAACTATAACAACGGATCAAATTCAAATATGAATTCTAATAATAATTCAAATAGCGATACTACTTCTAATGACAATAGCCAAAATAATGATCAACAAGATAGCAATTCTTTACCTGATACAGGTGAAACAAACAACCAAAACAGTACTATCTTTGGTTCATTATTCGTAGCGCTTGGTTCATTATTATTGTTCAGAAGACATAATAAAGATCCTGAAAATAAGTAAATACTATCTGTTAAATTGACATAGCATTTTGTAAAATATTCTAACCAAATAGACTAAGCCACCTAAAATAATTATTTTAGGTGGCTTTTTTAGTTTCTGTTAAACTTTTCTATAATTATTTTGCTAAACAAAATATTAATAATTAGCATAAAAACACCCCTGAAAATTGGGGTTCAGTACAGTTCTCCAAAATTCCAGGGGCCTAATTCAATACATCTATTTCCAAAATATTCATTTTAGCTGTAGCTATTTACCACTGAATTATTAGTAAATAGTTCTTAGGCATGTTCATTAACACGGGCATGCCACGATCATTTATATAACAGATTTGCGTTATTTGTTTGTGTCTTTAAAAAATTCTCTGTATGCAGGGTTTGGATATTTATAAAATCCTTCTCCAGTGGCAGTACCTAATTTACCTTCATCAACATATGCTTTTAACATTTCAGCTACATTTGCCATTTGTGGACTATTGAGTGATGACATTTTTGCAATATTATAAGCTGTTGTAAGGCCGACGATATCTAGCATACCGAATGGTCCTACTGGTGCGCCTGTTGCGACCATCCATGAACGATCGATATCTTCTATTTCTCCTACACCATTTGCATATAAAACTTCAGCTGCTTGAAGTAGTGGTACTAATAGTGAATTTACAATATAACCTGGTTGTTCCTTTTTCACATGAATTGGTAACATGCCAATTTTTTCTGCAAAATCAAGCAATTCTTCTTCATATTTTTTATCAGTATCAGCATGACCCATCACTTCAGCTGTATTATTTTTCCATACTTCATTCGCGAAATGTAACGCTAGGAATTTCTCTGGACGTCCTGTAAATTCTTTAAAATCACTTGGGATCATCGTAGAAGAATTTGACGCAAATATTGTTTTTTCAGGTGCTACCTTAGCTACTTCTTTATAAAAGTCGATTTTAATTTCTTTAATTTCAGGAACAGATTCAATCATTAAATCTGCATCAGCAACTGCAGCTGTTAGATCCGATGTTAAAGACAATCGATCTAACGACTGTTCTGCTTGCTCTACTTTATTAAAATATTCTCCATAAATTCCAACTAATTTATGTAATTTCGCCTTACCTGCAGCAACTGCTTCATCATTAATATCATAGATAGTCACGTCATAACCATGAAAAGCCGCTTGAAAGGCAACCTGGCTCCCTAATACGCCAGCACCAATTACCGTAACATTTTTAATAGTCATATGATCACCTCTAAATATATTGTGTAAAACAATTATAAATTTATCACCTATATCTTTGATTTAAAAGAAATCAGCTCTAAAATTGTCACAAATATGAAGTGCTTTAAAAATGACAAATAAGAAATTTTTATGTATTTATAAAACATAAATAATTATCGTTATGAAAATCCTCGTATTATAAAAATATTGTATCTGATGTCAAAGTTATGAGATATAGATTTAGTGAAGAATGAGTATATGAATTGCCCATTTAATTGACTGATTCATAACATTTAAAATTTTATATCAAGTCGTTTCTTAAAAAAATCCATTTTCCTTGGTAAAAGTATTAAACCATTTATTTGTAACACACAATATAATTCAGTATAATTACCTTAATAAAATAGTTCTCTTATTAAGAGTGAGTGGAGGGATTTGGCCCTTGGAAGCTCCAGCAACAGCTTATTTGCGATGTGCTAATTCCAACAGTATTTAGACTGAAAGATGAGAAGATGTGTCATGCTCTTCTTAATTGGAAGAGCTATTTTATTGCATATAATTGTAAAGGTGGTTATATCATGAAATCATGTCGTGAACTATATGCAGAATTAGATTATTGGAAGCAATTTCAGGCTAAGAACTTTTCAAGTAGTATGTTAAAACGAGGTAAGATCAACCAAGTTGAATCTCAGATTCGCCAACAGATTGATGTTTCAAACAATAAAGACCCGATTTTGAGAATCACAGATTCATCTCCATCATAGTTTGTTAAGCGGAGGTCTATGAGCACTCCGCTTTTTTCTATAATAGTAAAATTTTAAACCAATTTAATGATGATAGTGTTGTATAAATTAACTGCAATTTCACATAAAGTGATACTTACTATAAATAATTTAAAATTTGATTGTTTGTTACGCTCTTCATTGATAAAATTATCATAGTTATAATACGTATTTTATACAGTTGAAATCAACTTCTTTATTAAAGTTATTACTGTTCAATATCCAGTTATTTTATGGTAATATCATCATGTGTAAAAAGTAGAGATATTAAGAGAAAAGAAGGTTTATATATATTATGAAAGAAAATTTTTGGCGTGAATTACCACGTCCATTTTTTATTTTGGCGCCAATGGAAGACGTGACGGATATCGTCTTTCGCCACGTGGTTAGTGAAGCTGCTAGTCCTGATGTATTTTTCACAGAATTTACCAATACTGAAAGCTTTTGCCATCCTGAGGGGGTCCACAGTGTACGTGGTCGCTTAACATTTAGTGAAGATGAACAGCCAATGGTCGCTCATATATGGGGTGACAAGCCAGAGCATTTCCGTGAAATGAGTATTGGTATGGCAGAGATGGGCTTTAAAGGTATCGATTTAAACATGGGTTGCCCAGTAGCTAATGTTGCTAGCAAGGGTAAGGGATCGGGTCTGATACTACGTCCTGAAACTGCTGCTGAAATTATTCAAGCAGCGAAAGCGGGAGGTCTACCGGTAAGTGTAAAGACACGTCTCGGCTATTATGATATAGAGGAATGGAGAGATTGGTTAAAGCACGTCTTTGAACAAGATATCGCAAATTTATCGATTCACCTACGTACCCGTAAAGAGATGAGTAAAGTAGATGCACACTGGGAATTAATAGCAGAAATTAAAAAACTGCGTGACGAAATCGCACCAAATACATTACTAACTATTAACGGTGATATCCCAGACAGAAAGACTGGCCTTGAACTTGCTGAAAAATATGGCATTGATGGCGTGATGATTGGTAGAGGTATCTTCCATAATCCATACGCATTTGAAAAGGAACCCCGCGAACATACAAGTAAAGAACTATTAGGATTATTACGATTACATCTCGCATTATTCAACAAATATTCCAAAGACGAACCACGCCAATACAAACCTTTACGCAGATTCTTTAAAATCTACGTACGTGGCATGAGAGGCGCTAGCGAACTACGACACCAATTAATGCAAACACAAACGACAGACGAAGCAATTGCATTGCTCGACGAGTTTGAGGCACAGATGGAAGAAGTAGAAGCATAAATTTTTGAAACTATAAAATCTCCCTTGTTATCAAGGGAGATTTTATTAATTATATGGGTGATAACTAACACTCCAAATAGTTATGCTTTTTATCAGTAAGGAACTTATGATTATTATTTTTGAAATATGCCCCCTTTATTAAGTACTCCACTGAAAAATACATTGATATCCCTACTCATATTGAATAATAGTAATTCTTTACATTATTTAATATTGACATAATTTTCAAATACTGAAACTTTTTAACTCTCCCTTTCATCAGATATCAGCTAACCCATTTCCAACATACATGTTCACGATTTATATATTATAATTATTATATATAATTAACATAAGGTGGCTCTCTACTCTGTTCCGAACAAAATTTAGAATACGCTAAATAAAGTGGATAATATGAGTCAAACTTAAAAAGAATAGGAGGATAATATTGAATATTCAGTTAGAAAATTTAAATATTAGTTTTACAAATGAAGATCCTGCTCCTTTTTTCAAGTAGAAAATGATAACAGATTAAGACTAGATATAGACTATATTAACCGAGATAACCTTACTCGAATAGTTAATATACTCTTTAAAGATGATGATAGTATTAATCTTTCGTATTATTATGGAACTGTTTTTCCAAAAATATTTAAAGAGCCTACACGAATAGGTCAGTATATTTCAATAAACAACTGGAAAGAAGAATTAATTGAAATAGAAAATGAATTTGATGAGAAAGAAATTTATGCAATTGTAACGATTAAATCTATTAGAAAATCCGAATTGATTAATTATCTTTTATATTTAAAACACGCGTTAAAAGATCCTTACATGTGTATTTATAATGAACATAATCTACTATGTAATAGTAGCGATGTTATAGATATTGTTAGCTCCTCAACGACAATGATCAACGATTTAAAGTCGGATTATGAACCTATCATAAATCACTTTTATAGTGAGGAATAAATAATTAAAACCACCCATATCACGGGTGGCTTTCTTTGTAACAATATCCTATTGTAATAAATTATAAATATACTTTCCTCATTTTTTATCGACTTATAAAAATAATAAGTCATCATTTAGTGGCTACAAACCTTTAATTTTACATACCTTCTATATTTTAATAATTCCTCATATTTTATGAAATAATCCAATGGTTTACTCTGTACCCGAGCATATTAATCATAGTAATTTTTCATCTCAATTCTAAAGTTTTACTCGCATCATTTTTGATATGCTTCAAACAAATATAATTACCTTTTATTAAGTTTTACTAATATATACTAGTTTAACCGTTGGAAAATAGTATATATTTTATCTGAAAATTAGTCAATGAAACAAATATGCTAATAGCATGCTATTTCTTCACTTTAGTACACCCAAGAGAAACATAGTATATACAGAGGGGAAAAATGTATAATAAAATCTATATCTACCTTAACTATTAACTTTTATTTCATTGCAACAATTGATACAATCAATAACTCTCTACTTAAGGAAGATTTGACAATTTCTAAAGAACAAATTGGTGTATTTAATTTATTAAATGAACATCAACAACTTACAATCAAGGAAATTGTTGATGTTCAAGGTGCTTTTAAAACCGTATTATCGAAGAAAAAAGCTAGAAAATGGTAAATCCTATACCTAAAATTACAGAGTACTAAAACCTGTTTTTTCAGTCAAAGCTAACTTAAATCCTATACCTAAAATTACAGAGTACTAAAACTTGAACACTCATACGCTACATGTTGTGGGTCTATACCTTATACCTAAAATTACAGAGTACTAAAACAACACTCAAGATTTTGCTTAATTGTTTCTACTATATCTTATACCTAAAATTACAGAGTACTAAAACAAATGGTTTAATAAGACTTTCAAGAAATCCCTATACCTTATACCTAAAATTACAGAGTACTAAAACTAAACTTAATGTAATCTTCAATCTTTTGTACTATACCTTATACCTAAAATTACAGAGTACTAAAACTATTTAAATACATACCGATGATTTTCTTTTGTATACCTTATACCTAAAATTACAGAGTACTAAAACAGTCGAAGTCGAGGAAGAAATTACGGAAGAGTATACCTTATACCTAAAATTACAGAGTACTAAAACTTAGATGAATCAATCTATATCTATCTTTTGGTATACCTTATACCTAAAATTACAGAGTACTAAAACAGCGCGATTATAGTTTTTAAGTAATGGAGGGTATACCTTATACCTAAAATTACAGAGTACTAAAACCCTTAGGACCTTTAAACTTATCTGGATTACGTATACCTTATACCTAAAATTACAGAGTACTAAAACAACTGCTGTTTTTTGACATAATAAAAACCCGTATACCTTATACCTAAAATTACAGAGTACTAAAACCTCTAGCACAATTATATACTTGAATAATAATTAAAGAAATAGATACGTCGATAATGCTAATGAAATTTTTGATTTATCAATATCCAATTGATACTCTAGATTACAATGCTTTAAAAATGAAACAATGATATAAAGATCAACATCATCAAAAACAATGATATCTGCAAGCAAATAGTTGGAAATAGTCGGTTTAACTTCTAAAACTGAACAATATTTTACAAATAAAAATTCCAACCTTTCTTCAATCTGTTCTTTTTCCAAATTAATCGGAGCATTCCAATAGCTATTTTCAAAAAATGATTCGGTAATCATTTGAACATTATCAATAAAATAATTTAGTCCTTTAAAACTTTCAGATAAAAAATATGGTGATTCAGTTAAAACAATAACTGGAATAGGTAAGTCGTTTAGCACTTTCCTAAACCTCATTTGTTCTTTTATACTAAGACCAGCTTCTGGATATAAATAAATAACAAATGCTTTTTCTTTTGCTTGATAATGCATTTCATCCACTACTAATGGAACAACTTGTTCTAAACGAGTAATTAGTCTGGCATAATCCTCAGAATAATCGTATTTAAACGAGAGTAGTTTTATAAATTGTTTTAAATCAAAAGCCTTAATAGAAAGTGGCAGTGTACTTTTTAAATTATCTCGTAAGTCATCTAACAGTACATTGATAGAATTAATATAACCATCTATTTCCATATCATTTTGCATCTCTCTAATAATTTTCTTAGTCATCATACTCGTTGCTGATAATTGATGTTCATTTTCAATAGCAGAATGATTCAAGAGAAATCCTCTAAATCGATTATGTGATACTCTTTCATAATCTGTAAGATTTGTAATTGTCACAGTATCTTTATTTGAATTTCTAGGTTGAAAATAATTCTTAAGCGTATCTAAAATATATTCTTCGTGCGTTGAATCTTCGTTATAAATAGATGTATATATACTAGTATTTAAAATAACTTTTAGTTTTGCATCAATGCTAATTTCTAAAATTGCTTCATACATAGGTTTTCTCCTAAAATAAAATTGTACGATTATCACCTAATATTTCGATATTTTTATCTTCATCTCCTAATAATATTTTCATTTTTTCATATTGCTTTTCGGTGATAGTTAATGCTCTTACATGACCATTTGGTGGTAAAATACGTTTCACATAATTCACATTACTTTCCGCTGCATCTTTATTGATACAACTTTTAATGTAAATAGAATATTGCATCATTAAAAAACCTTCCGAGATGAGTCCCTTTCTAAACTTACTATATAAACGTCGTTCTTCTTTTGTGTCAGTTGGGAGATCAAACATAATCATTACTCTCATAAACTTATAACTCATGATTTATAAAATGAATATTGTTTGATATTTGGTAATTTGAGTGTTTCATATCTCCCAGTTCTGAAATACTCAATAATTGATTGGACCATGATTTCAATCGCTCTAATAACTGTATGCTGCTTTCCGTCAATTTGTACCCTAGCATGCATCAGGTTTATTAGCTCTAGCCTATACTCTTTAGTCATATATTCCACTTTTGGAGGATGTTTCAAAAGATATAAGTCTACTAATGGTCTAAATACTTCAATTAAATCTGATGCAAGGTTAAAGTGATTTCTTGCACCAATATGATGTATTCCTAAAGCTGGAATCAATCCTTTAGCTACAATTGTTCTGGCGATTGCTGAATTTAAAATAGTGTAACCAAAATTCAGCACCATATTTTCTATTAAAAAATCATCATCACGTCTGAAATCTTTAAAGAATGTATTAAAATAATATTTAGCTGCTTGGCCCTCTATGTTCATTTCATCTCTAGGTGAAACCATTGTTTGTAATGTTTTCATTTTGCTTATTCTTTCTTCATGCACTTCAAAATGCTTCATACACTGAATTTGATTTTGAATTTTTTGAACTAAAATATGTTTCCATAATTCATCTTTTCTTTCTTCAGACCATTGAAGTTGCTCTTTCATTTGGCCATATTGATTAAAATGACCATTAATCGGTTGTACCATACACTCTGGCAAATGCTGTTGGTTACAAAAAATAACTAAAATATTATATTTAGAAAGCTCTATCATAAGCCTAGAGGTTATAGTAGTTGTTAAATCTTCAATCACAATCGCGAAAATATCGCTAAGGGGAATTTTAACTTCCAAATCCCCTTTTGCGACTTTTAAATTATTTAAATTTAATGCAAGCTTATCTACTTCTGAAAGATACACAATTCTCCATGCCAAAATCCAATCATCCTTTCATTATCATTTGAGGATGTTTTTTACTCTTTACTTCATAAAGGTTGCCTAGAATATCTGTAGAAAATTTTTTAATAGATTGCGTTTTGCCTCCTATTGTTTTAAATATTCTAGGTGTTTTTTTATCATTCATATTCTCTAAGTATTCTTTATATGTGATGTCGACCATATTTACTTCAATTCGGTTTTGCAAATCAGCATTTACACCTATAGTTCTATATAATTCACCATCAACTTTAATCAAGTCATTATTGTAAAAACTTGCGACAAATTTTGCTTGTTCACTAATTTTCTTCAGTCTTTTTGCTTTTTCATAAGACTTCGAATCAACTTCATAGTAGTCTTCTTTTTTGATAACATCTAAATTTTTAACTGTCACAAATTTATATACGTCATTATCTAAATAAACATCAAAACGATAGGGTTTTAATGATAGTTTTACTATTCTATTTCTGCTTTTTGCATAATCATTCGTAATGTCTAAGTGCGTATTTAGCTTGTTACCGTAATATTTAAGTTTTTTGATGACTGGTACGTCATCTTTTTTACTGTATTTCGTTAAGTAATTGCCAGTTTCTTCATGATATTTATAAAGAGGATTTTTTTCATTGCCATATTGCTCCATAATCACTTTTAACTTTTGATACGTTTGTGGATCATGATGATACATCAATAATTTTTCAGGAGATTTATTAATTAACTTTTTCAGTTTATCATTATCTTTATCGTATAACCCTTTTAAGTTATTAACGATTAATGTATTGCCCTTGTCATCTTTTCTCGTAGAATATAATGTATCATTTACTAATTCTCTATTAGGTTTTTTATCAACTCTATGCGAATACTTATAATCTTTAAAATCTTTGATATTTTGGATTTGATGAGGTGTTATAAAAATTTCTTTATACTCATGTTCAGTCTCAATTTCAGGCATATTTTCAGCTTGCTTTTCATCAACTATTTGATTTTCCATCACTTTATTAACTTTATCTAGTTTTTTCCATTCCTTGAAAATAAAATCAGCGTTAGCAATAATCAGTGCATCTTCAGCATGGTGTTTGTACCCCTTATTTCTTTCTTTTTTGAACTCCCATTTCTTTCTTAAGAAACTTGTAAATCCGCCATTAATCGATTTCACTTTGACATCTAAGTCATTCACTCTAAAATATGACCTTAGTAAGTTCATTAGCTCTCTTGTCGCATAGCGTGTATCAACTAAGTTACGGTTAATAAAATCTTTTTGAACACTGAAGCGATTGATATCTCTTTCTTCTAACAAATATTCTTTTTTCTTCTTAGAAATTCTATCTTTTCCTTTAGCAAGATTTAAAATGTGCTTAGTGAATGTCTCATAACTAATTTTCTAATCTGAGGAACTTAGATATTGAAATGGCGTTCTATTACCTTTTTTACTATTTTCTTCTTGTTTTACCAACACTTTATTATTAAAAGAGTTATCAAAAGAAACAGAACGCGGAATAATATGGTCTACTTCGTAATTGAATGGATTATTAAGTAAATCTTCTAGAGGGATTGCTTCTAAAGAGTATAAGCATTTCCCTTCTTGCATATCATGAAGCTTAATTTTTTCAATTAAATATTTAGCATTTTCTTTACCTGTTTTTCTTACAATTTCTTCAATTCGTTCATTCGTTTGACGATTCCTCTTTTGCATTTCATTAATAAATTTTTGCGCATCTTTAGAATTATTTTCTCTCGCAAGTTCAATGATAATATCACTTGGCAAACCATATTTTTTAATAATAGCGTTAATTACTTTAATAGACTGTATAAATGAACGTTTCACCACTGGAGACAATATAAAATCATCAACTAAAGTAGTAGGAATTCTTTTTTGTTGGCTTAAATCCACTTTTTTAGGTACAAGTCTCAAACGATTGAAAATTGTCATTTGATTATCACTAGTATGCCACAATTCATCTAATATTAAATTGATTGCCTTTAAAGACAAACGATGAGTTCCTGTGTAACCTGTCAATTTTGAAATTTGCTCCATCTCTTCTTGTGTTAATTCTGAATATAGTTTTTCTAATTCTTCTTGTATATCTTCTGATGACTGATAAATTGTTAATATCTCAGCGATTTGATTGAGTAGATTTGCATTCTCAAGAATTTCATTTCTTGATGTAATACCTTTTATATCGTGGTAAATTTTGAAGTTTGTAAATTCTGGTTTACCTGTACTTGTGACACGATAGCCTTTGATATCTTCTTCATTTACCAAAATCTCCTTCGCGATTTGTTTAAGCGTTGGCTTTTTCTTTTGCTTAAAAACATTCTCGATAATCTCGAATTTTTCATAATATTCTAACTTCTCATTCTCATCTCGAGCAATGACCAAGTTGTTCAAATCATTTAGCGCATTGTATAAATCAGCATTATAGGAATGTTTTACACTTCGTAATTCATCTGGGAAATACGTACAATGCCCCATTAACATTTCATACCATTCTTTTATATCTTTCCAGCCAAATGGGCTACCTTCACCTGGTCCTTCATAATATGTTCTTCTTGCTTCCAATAAATCGAGATAAGTATCTATAAATAAACGATCAAATTGATGATAAGTTTTTTGTACTTTTAATAACTGCTTAGCTTCTTTTACATAGTCAGATGTTTTGAAACGGTTAGCCGCTCCTCTCACTTCACCGTTTATTTTCAAACGTTCCAACTGTAGTTCCGCAACATACTTCTCTTCTAATATTTTACTATTTCTTGAAATTTGTTCTTTTGTGGATAATTCATTACCTGTATCTTCATCCACTTCATTAACATTATGTACACCTCTACGCTTTGCTAAATGGAGCAATGCCACAGAAAGTTCCTCTTTACTTAGTTCTTGACTTAATCCCTTTACACGTGTCTCGTAAGGATTGATTCCACTTAGTTCACTATCATCAGTCAGTAAATTATTATCAAATAAAAGTTTCTTTACTCTTTGTAATCTATGTCTACGACGTCTCTTAAGTCTTCTAGTGCCCCTTTTTGAACGTCGCCCTTCATTATTTTCAACATTAGCCTCTTTAAATAAACGTACACCAGCATCTATGACATCTCTAGTTTCATAATCAATAATTCCATAACCCACTGACGTAATTCCGATATCTAATCCTAAGATATAATTTCTTTTCATATGACCACTCCCAGATACATGAAATTTCTTTAGTTTTGATATAAAAAAATCTCGTCAACAAGTTGACGAGATAAACACGGCATTTTGCCTTGTTTTAGTAGATTCTGTAATTTTAGGTATAAGTACAATACACATCAGTATTGTACTTATACAATAATATATCTTTCAACTTTAGTCAAACAAAATTTAATAGTTTCTTTCTTAAATTGAGTGTGAATATCTATCTTGTAGAAGCTGCCTTCAATTGAAATATAACAGTTTAATATCCTTAAAAATGGTGTGAAATTGGTGTTTTCAACTATTATATAAAACCTCTTTAGTAATTAAGAAGTTTTATATATTAACTAAACCTTGTGAAAGTGTTACTCCAATAATCAATATGAATACAATGATTAACCACCATTTTTTAGAAGTAAATTCTTAACCCCCCTAGATTTAGGTATATAATCTTTATCACCAGTATATTCTAAATCATCTTGACTATTAACTAAGTTACCTAGACTAACGCCATATAGCTATACTAACTCTTCTAGTGTTAATACAAATATTTTCTGTATTACTTAATTTGCTCTACAAATCTCACATATAAATTATCAATCATTAACTTAGTAAGTTGTATATTTTAAAACCACATCACTTATGATACGCTTCTGCTTATCGGTACGTGATGCGGTTTAAAAAACTAAGGGAAATTTTGTTTAGCTTAATGCTTGTTAAGTATATTATCAACTGCTTTGGCTACTTGTTTTGGTGATTGTGGGTTTTGCCCTGTAACCAATCTATCATCAACTTTGACATAGGGAACAAATGGTACTTTAGCTTTACTATAATACGCTTCACGTTTTTTTATTTCACTCTCTAACATAAATGGCACGATTTTTTTACGATTAGCTAAAATTTCTTCAGTATTAGAAAAACCAGTTATTTCTTTATTATCAATAAAGTACCTGCCATTTTCATTTTTTACATTCAGTAACGCGGCTATACCATGGCACACTGCAGCAACAATACCTCCATGATTATAAACTTCATTTATTGCATGTTGTATGGCTTCATTATTATGAAAATCAAACATTACCCCGTGCCCACCAGTAAAGTAAATCACATCATATTCAGCAGATTTTGCTTCATTTATAGACTTTGAATTCCGTAACATGCCCATGAAAGTTTCATTATTGTAATATTTTTTTGTCACACGATCTAGCATTAAAGGTTTTAAACTAACAGGATCAATTGGCGTACTCCCACCGTTAATATTAAATAAATCAATTTGATAATTTTTAGAGTTAAAATAATCATAGAAATGAACAAGTTCTCCAAGCCAAAGTCCTGTCGGTTTACTAGTACCTTCAAAGTAATCGGCACTAGTATTAACAATCATAATTTTTTTCATTACTTTAATCTCCTTTTAAAATATTTCTAATACCTTCTTCATATGTTGTAAATTTAAAGTCAGGAAAACTTTCTTTAAATTTGTTAGATTTAAAGACATTGTCATACTTATATCTTGGCAATAACTCTGTAAGCTCTTTAACTTGTTGGTTAAATAAACTCCCTATTTTAAATAGAAGCATCGGTACAATCGTATAATTAATTTTTCTATCTAGTACTTTTTCTGCTTTACTCATTATTTCTTTATAAGTGATACTGTCATCGGTCGGTAAATGCCAAGTTTCACCATATGCATCAGGCGTATTACCTAATAGTACTAAAGCGCGACTTGCATCCGGAGTCCAAATAAGCGTCCGTAATACAGAATCGTTTATAGGAACAAATGCTCGTTTATCATTTTTCACTCGATTAAATACTACAGAATTCGTTATACTTTGAGTCAATCCAGGCCCATAAAATTCTGGTGCTCGGCCAATAACTGCATCGATTGATTGTTCTTTCATAGCTGATAGCAACATTTCAACGATATCTGCGCGAACCTTTGACTTTCTTCCTTTGGGGACAAAGGGACTGTTTTCTATTTGAATACTATCATTTTTTTCATACATATAAGTATTATCAAAAAATGCTAATTTAGCTTTTGTTTCTTGACATGCTTTAATCACATTTCTCATAATTACTGGGAATCTATTTTCCCACATCTCTGAATTCGCAGGTAAGCCTACAGTAAAGTATACGATTTCACTTCCTTTAACTGCTTGATAAGTATCTTCATAGTTCATTAAATCAGCTGCTACTAATTCATCTGTATCATGAATTTTTTTAGGTTTTCTACCAACTAATCGAATATTTTTTGTATAATGATTATAAATTTCTTTAGCTAGTTCTTGGCCGATTTGACCATTACTTCCTAATACTGTCTGCATAATGACAACTCCTCTTTAATCTTTTAAAAAGTGAACCAACACTTTCGTTGACTCCCTTTTTTAGAAGGCTCATTTACTCAATAAATTCATTTAATGTTGATTGTTCTTTTTATTAATCCAACTTGTAGATAGATTCATTGCCGCACGTGTTGCATTCGTTTGATCCATAGAATTAACCATAACAAAGTCATGAATGATACCTTGGAATCTCATTTGTGTTACTTCTACACCAGCTTCTCTTAATTTATTTGCATATGCCTCGCCTTCATCTCTCAACACATCAGCTTCAGCATTTAAAATCATGGCACTTGGTAGCCCTTTTAAATCTTCTATTGTTGCTCGAAGAGGAGAAGCTGTTATTTCTGCTCTTTCCTCAGGGTCTATCGTATATTGATCCCAGAACCACTGCATACCTTCTTTTGCTAAAAAGTAATTTTCAGCAAATTGATTATATGATTCAGTATCAAACTCAGCATTTGTTACAGGATAATATAGTAATTGTTGATTGATTGGTAAACCGTTACGTTGTTTGGTCATAATTGTCATAACGGTAGCCATATTACCGCCCACAGAGTCTCCTGCAACTGTAAGCTTATTGATATCTATTTTTTTCTCTTCAGCAACTTCTTTTAATTGTTGTAAAATATCATAATTTTGTTCAATTGCTGTTGGATACTTTGCTTCGGGTGAAAGTGTATATTCTGGAAACACTACAACTGAATTCGTTCTTACAGCTAACTCTCTAACTAACTTATCATGTGTTTTAGCACTACCGAATACCCAACCTGCACCGTGTATATAGAAAATAACTGGCAGCGTATTTTTATTCCCTTCTGGACGTATAAAACGCACTGGTACATCTCCAAATTTTTCAGTTGTAAATGTCGTATCTTCAATGTCTACATTATATTTTTCGACTGGGGATGATTGTACTTCTTCTAATAAATCTCTACCATCTTTAGGCTCCAATTCATAAATACGTGGATGAGGCTTGTTAGCTTCACTAAATTCTTGAGCTGCTTGTTCTAAAACGACTTTATTTGCCATCATTAACGTCTCCTTTTATTTTCAAAATGATTATACGGTATATGAATAATAGTATTACATTATCCATACGTTTAAACATATAAACATAATGATTAAAAAATTTTTATACACTTTCTTTGTTTTTTATATTTTCTTCAAGAGAGCTTGTAAGTTCCTTTAACCAAGCTAACGCATCTTCTAAGTCTGAGCTATAGTATCTTTCTAATCCTACTTGTTTGACTCTTAACAAGCCAACTTCATACATCATTTTCAAATGATGTGATACCGCTGGTCGCGAAATGGGTAGAAGTTCAGTAATTTGGTTTACAGTAAGTTGTTGCTCTCTACATAGCAAAACAAGTATTTGTTGGCGCTTCTCATCTTGGAGTATATTTAATAATTTCGAGCCTCTTTTAAAAACATCTAACGTTTTCTCTTCCATTTAATCACTCCTTATATATTTATAAGTGTATCTATTAAACACTTTTTTAACAAAAACGTCAAAGTAAATGTCTTTTATTATATTTACTTTGACATAATATTATACCTAAAATAATTTTATAAAGAACAACACGAGTCACCAAAATTTCAAATATGCTATTTAATATTTTTAGTTTTATTTGTGATACGCTTCCCCTTATCAGTGATTTTGCTAAAATTTTTATATCGCTTAAAAAATAGGCAAGTTAGTATTTAAATAACTCGCCTATATGTTTGCAGAAATATCATTTAATTCAAAAATTATGTTATTTAAATTCTAAACTAATATTAAATGATAGGTTTCTGTTTACAATAGATTTATCAGCACCTTGCTTGGTTCCTCTATTTTTATGGGATGCTTTATATTCCTGAGACTCTTGCCAATGTTTGTAAGCTGCTTCGTCTTGCCAAAACGTAATGATAACATGATGTTCATGTGTACTATGTGGCTTTAGAAATAATAAATTTTCAAACCCTTCAGTATTCTCTAGATGTTTATCTCTATTTAAGAACACACGCTCGAAGTCTGCCTCTAAACCAGGATTAGCATATAAATGGTTTAAAACTGCATAACCATATTGTGGCAAATCATTAATTTGTTCTAATATAGTATAGTGATATGTCACATTAAATCTATTAATAGTTACCTCATTATTATTTTTGTCTAAATAAATACGATGTATTTCATTTTTCAACAAATGAATCACTCCTTTTTATTGGATGATATGTCAAAATTGCTTAAATTTATCCATAACATAATCTCTACTATTTTTATGATTCACGATAGTCTGTGGATAATCTTTTCCAATTTCAATATGATAAATTTCTTGTAACTTGTCTTTATATTTAGTTGGATCATGAATGTATTTACTGCTCACATCATTAAATATTTCTAGCTGTGTTTTAATAAAATACCCTTGCGCATCAAAACGCTCACTTTGACGTATAGGATTAAACATTCTGAAATAAGGCACTGCATCTGTTCCAGTTGATGCTGACCACTGCCATCCATGTACATTAGATGCATTATCATAATCTATCAAATACTGTCTAAAGTACTCCTCCCCCCAAGTCCAATCAATAAATAAATTTTTCGTTAAAAATTGTGCTACGACCATTCGTAAGCGATTATGCATATATCCTGTAAGATTCAGCTTCTTCATTGCAGCATCAACGATTGGGTAACCAGTTTGACCTTTTTTCCATACTTCAAAATGTGTTTTATTATACGACCATTGCATGTTTCGATATTTTTCAGAAAAAGATTTAGTTGCCGTTTCTGGATACTGTGTCATTAACACATAATAAAATTCACGGAATAGAACCTCTCTTATAAAAGCTTCATAATTTTTTTCATCGCTCTCATAATCTTCAAGTAAATCATTTATAATTTCACGAATATCGAGTAGTCCATATGCTAAATATTTACCTAATCCACTTACAAAATCCTGCGACACATCGTCAGTCAATTTATCATAATGAGCTATGTCACCATTTAAAAAATCATCCCAAGCTTTACGCGCTAACTTTTCTATATCTTTATTATTTTCAAATTTTAAGTCACTTTGATTTGAACCCTTTTCCGCAATTTGAGACAACTGCTTAAATTGATAACTTTTTTTAGGGGTGTGTACTAAGTCCTGACGATTTGCTTTATAAAAACTAGTAAATACTTTATAAGGCTGTTGCTGTTTATTAAAAGTCTTTGTTGGCTCAAAATAATGATTCACGCACTGTCCAATTACTGTAACTTGGTGATTTTCAAAAGCCTTTTTTACATGAGGATAGTCATATATTTCTTTGTGATAACTCATAATATCTTTTGCTACTAATACGTGAGATAACGCCAATATTTCTGCTAATTCACCTAGCTTTTCATATGTGACAATATAAGGTTGTATATCATGCTTATCTAAAGCATTTACAAATCCTTTTACAACTTTATGGTAATAGTCACGTTTTACTTCTGATGCGTCAGTTAAATCTTCTAAAGGTAAGATAAAATACAATTTATTTATCTCATTTTGATGCTTCACTATATATTGAAAAAGTGGATTATCTTTCGTTCTAAAAACTCTGTTAAGTATGACTCCTAAATGCATTTTATTGCCTCCCAGCTTGTTTCATACAAATTCACTTTATAATTGTCCTTTAACTTAAGATTGTGTTTTCAATCATATACCCGTTTTAACTTTTGTATAATTCACTAAAAAATAAAATAAATTTTAATACCTTACATATTATAGGCAACTTCAGGGTATATTATTATCAGAGGTGATTAAATTATGAATAACGAACTATTACAAAATGAAATTGAAAATATATTAAATACATCAAAAATAGGTGTCCTATCTACTGCACATAACAATACACCTAATAGTAGATACATGGTATTTTATAATGATGGACACACACTTTATACTAAGACAAGCATTGAGTCTAAAAAAATTGCTGAATTTAAAGATAATCCCAAAGCTCATGTACTTATAGGTTACGATGAAACGAATAATCGTAGTTTTCTAGAAATTGATGCTAATGTTGAAATACTGAAAGATCAAGAGACTATTGATTGGATTTGGAACAAACAAGATAAGACTTTCTTTGACTCTAAAGACGATCCGGACTTATGTGTAATTAAAGTGGTTCCAAAATCAATAAAAGTTATGAACGATAATAATTTAGATACGCCCCAAACCATCACGTTCGATTAATACAAAAAGCGCTTAAAATCACCCCATTCACAAGTGATTTAAGCGCTCTTTTATTTGCCCTTATTAATATCTTCTAACATAGCATCAACCGTAATCTTAGCACTCGTCAGTACAATTGGCACTCCTGCCCCTGGATGAACACTAGCTCCAGCAAAATACAAATTTTTGTAATCTCTGCTCACATTAGGCGGTCTGTAATAGTTACTTTGCGCTAAAGTAGGCATTAAACCAAAGGCTGCTCCAAATTTAGCATTATAATCTCCTTCAAAATCCTTAGGCGTATAAATAATTTCTGTCACAACTTGCTTTTTCAAATCTTTTAACGCTTTAATCGTAGAAAGCTTATTGTAAATAATATCTTTCACTTGTGTGATTGTTGACTCATCAGACCAATCCGTATCACCTGTTTTCAATTCTGAAACGGGCATCAGCACATAAATACCTGTTTGACCTTCTGGCGCTAACGATTGATCTTCCACACTAGGAGCGTATACATATATTGATGGATCTTGGGATATTTCCCCGGAAAATATTTCATTGATATTACTATCAAAATCCTTTGAAAATATAACATTATGTAACAAAATTTCTTCGGATAAATCTTTATCAACCCCTATATACATTAAAAAGGCAGAACAAGAATAGTCCATATTATCAATTTTCTGTGTCGTATACTTCTTAGGATGATGTTCATTTTTAATTAAAGATGAAGTAGCATATGGAAAATCAGCAGTACAAATCATTTTGTCATACTTTTCTATATGTCCGTTTACTTTTAGTCCCTCCGCACGCTTAAATCGACTATCAATGATAATTTCTTCAACGTTTGCGTTGGTATAAATTTGAGTACCTAATTCTTCATTTAGCGTTTGAAGCGCTCTGACAAAGCTATACATACCACCTTTTATAAAGTGAACGCCAAACATTAACTCTATCATGGGTATAATTGAATACAATGACGGGCTTCGTTTAGGGTCGATACCTATATATAATGTTTGAAACGCTAAAATCTTTTGGATTTTTTCATTATCAACATATTTTTCAATTAAATTATCTGCTTTATCAAATGTTTTGAGTTTCATACCTTGATATATAGTAAAAGGATTATAAAAATCCGTAGGTTTCCTAAACGTACGTTCTAGAAAATATTTTCGTGCTATTTCGTATCTTTCGTATATATCTGTTAAAAAGGACATAAAACCATGCGTAGAGTTAGGTTCAATACTTTCAAGCATATCTCTTAATTGAGCAAGATCTGTAGGAACGCGAATTTGATCTGTTTCACTAAAATAAACATCATATATATGTGATAATTGTTTAATTTCCAAGTAATCATTCATATTTTTTTGAGCGTAATTAAAAACGTCTCGATAAATCTCTGGCATCATTACGATGGTTGGTCCCATATCAAATGTAAATCCATCTTGCTTGATCTGATTCATCCTGCCACCTATTTGTTGGTTCTTTTCATATAAATCTACTTGGTGACCGTTTGCTGCTAATCTTGAAGCTGCAGCTAAACCTGAAACACCGCCGCCTATAACTGCAATCTTCATAATGTTTCACTCCTATTATATTTCGCACTAAGTTCACGATAAATTTTCACTTTTTTCAATTTGCTTACATATACTTTCTTATGCAACGTATAGTTTGCCTTCCTTACTTCCACAAGTATTTCATGATAAGCTATCGCAGCTAATTCGATAATGTAACGTACCTCTTCGTCAAAATAATTAATACCGTTTAATGCAATATCATATAACCTAACTGCCTCTGTAGCGTAACTTTCCCACAGTTCTATATAATTTGGCGTAACTCCTTCATAATATATAGAATGTAGATTAACTCGATATTGAGCTAATTTTTCTACACTTAGATAAATTCTTCCATTTTGAAAATCTTCGCCGACATCTCTTAAAATATTAGTTATTTGCATTGCCTTGCCTAAAGCAATCGCAGCTTCTTCAGCTTGCTCGAAATTATTTTCATTTGATGAAGTTAATATAGGAGTTAACAATTCACCGACAGTACCTGCCACACCATAGCAATACTCATATAAATCTGAATCAGTTTTCATTTCTTTTAAAACTAAATCTTCCTTCACATATTGAATTAAAGATTCAAAAGGTTTTTTAGGTATTGAATATGTATTCAATGTATTACTTAAAGCATTCATAATAGCTGCATCACTTTGATACGCTTGAATATAATCACAATCGCTATAAATCACATCTAAATCTCTAGCTATGCCGTTTAATTGCTCAAGGTCTTTGTATTTATCAATACTGTCATCTATAATTCTGCAAACTGCATAAATAGCCCAAATTGCTTTTTTCCTTTTTAAATCCAAAAAATCAAAGGCATATGAGAACGTTTTTGAATGTTCTTTCATTATATTGTGACAATGGTTATAATCTCTCTCTAATTGATTCATTTATTGACCTCCTCAGTAAGCCTAGAACTTCTTGACATTTGTATAAAAAACTGAGCTATAAATCTATTCTACGACCTTTCCAATATATACGTTTGAATACATTGATATCTAACCATGATTTAAAAAATATCACGACAAAGCATATGAAGAGCAGTGGATGACATAAACTCGCAACGATATTAAAATTTCCTGTTCTTCGAATAAATATATGAAATTGTATCGCATATATAAAATATAGAGTAATAGCTAATAATATATATAACGAGCCTAAATTAATTGAAAAAATTATCGCTAAAACTGTTGTAAGTGAACCAAATAGCCATAAAAATACAAACGTAAGCGTAGACTTTTTAGTTACTTGAGAGCCAAGTGCAAAGTGTTTACTCCAACCCTCTAATAGCGCTTTATATCCTTGAGAATACATTCTAAAATTCACTACACCTTGGCCTTCATGCAAACTAACTGGCAAACCTTGCTGATTATATGCTTTACTTATTGCAAAGCCTTCAATGATTTGATTTTTAGCTTTCAAATGTCCTTGTGTCAATTTATAATCTTGCTTATTTGTCACAAGGACTGGTCCAAACGCGCCTTGCTCATTATTTGCTGATTTCGTGATTGAAAATTGATTCATACCTACGATTGTCATTAAATTAAAAATCGCCGATATATTTTCATATAGCTTTTTTATCTTGTGAGAAGGTTGTATTGATAACAAACCTTTACCACCTTGTAAATCATATTGATTGGCTATATTTTGAATACTATCATCACAAGCAAACTGAACATCAGCATCAACAAACATCAATAAATCATGCGTTGCATATTTGCTACCTTGCCAACAAGCATGTGACTTACCTTGCCATGTAGTATCATTTTCAACAGTATATACGCTCGCACCATAATATCTAGCAACAACTTGTGTCTCATCAGTTGAACCATCATCCATAACAATTACTTCTATTACTTGCTCTTTACTTATACTGTTAAGTAATTTAGGTAAGTTCTCCGCTTCATTTCTAGCAGGTACAATAACACTGACGGCTGTCTGACCTCTTTCTTTTCCGAAGTTATTTATAATCGCTCGACGCGCATACATACACATTCCACTTATTAGTGATAGTATCGTCAATACTATTGCTATTATATAAAGTATCATTCAGCCTCAACTACTTTCTCCATTAATAATAGCTTCTGCTACTTGCATACCACTCAAAGTGACCATAGGCATACCAGCGCCAGGATTTACAGAACCACCTACAAAGTACAAATTTTTGAAGTACTGACTTTTTTTAGGAAACTTGAAACCTTTATTTTTCTTCTTATTAGAAACTACGCCATATATAGCTCCTTTATTAGAATTGTATGTATTTTCAATGTCATGTGGCGTCCATATATCTTCATATACAATGTGCCTTCTCAAATCTTTTAAGCCCATAGACTCTAATTTATTCAATATACGTTCTCGGAATTGCAGATATTCTGCTTCACTAAATGACTTATTCTGAATGTATGGTATGTGTGGCAATATTTTTATATTCTCGTGTCCTTCTGGCGCCTGTGTCTTATCTGTTTTATTTGTATTCACTACATAAATAGTCGGATCTTCAGGCAAAACATACTGGTGAAAAACTTGATCATAATTAACTTCAGAATTACTTGAAAAGAAAAAGTTATGATGTTGAAGCTCTGGATAACTTTTGTCCACACCAAGATGCATGACATAACCTGAACTAGCTGGCTCAAATTTACGTTCCAATTTGTGTATTTGCTTTGCATCAAAATTCAATAAATATTTATAAACAGGGATTACTTCCATATTAGATATAATGTAATCTGCATATATTTCCTCATTACTTTCTATTGTTATCCCTGTCACCTTATTTTGACTATTATAATTGATATGTTTTACGGGGGTGTTAAAATGTATGCCCACACCTAATTTTCTCGCTAATTGTTCCATCGCTTCCGCTAACTTATGAATGCCACCATCTACGTACCACAAACCTTCCTCATGTTGCATTTGAGGTAATAAACTCAATACAGCCGGAGCATCATAAGATGAGGAGCCTACATATTTTATGAAATAACCTAGCATTCCTCTTAAATATGGGTTATCCACCCTTTTATTAATGGCTTGTTGCATTGTATGAAAATAATCGAATTGCTTTAAAGCTGAAAACGGACCATGATAACGAATAATTGCAAACATCGTATCTAATCCCTTACCAAAGTAGCTTTTTTCAGCAACTTGATGTATCTTTTGTGCGTAACTAAAAAACGAAGAAAGTTGCTCTATATCTTTATTTGTTAACGATTCATTATTTGTTAACATATCTTCCATGGATTCATATAAATCTAAAATTTGGCCATCTGGATAAACGTTTCTAATCTGTAAACTTAACTTACGAATGCTAACATAATCTTCTAGCCTTTCATCACATCGTTGAAATAGGCGTTGAAATACTTTAGGCATGGTTAAAATTGATGGACCGAGATCAAATCCATAGTCATCTATGTCTAACCTATTTACCTTTCCACCGATATGCTTATTTTGTTCATATAAATCCACTTGATAGCCTGCTTGAGCCATACAAATTGCACTGGCAATCCCTCCCAAGCCACCTCCTATGACAACCATTTTCTTATTTCCCATTTAATCACCTTTTCTTTTTTGTAATTTATTATAAATACGTATTAACTTAGGGCGATTATAGCGCTGAACAATCATACAAGGCACATTAGCTATAATGACATATATAAAATTAATTATTTTAACGCTTTTTGACGCTTTAAAAAACGCAATAACAGGAAATATGGATAGCAGATGAACCACCTCTGCACGTCTAGTTTCTAATATAAATCGCTGTATATCATTCATATTTTTAGATAAATCGAAAGTCGCTTTACTACTGATATTAGGGTTAAGATTTTGACCGTCTGGCAAATGATCTTTCCAATATTGCACTTTAACTAATTGTTGCCATAATTGACCCTCTTGTTCAATATTCCAACTTCGAAAATACTTATTATCTTTTTCTAAGAACTTATAACTAATACGAGTACCAAGTTGAGCAATAATCATTTGAACTATAAACCAATATAGCGCAATATATATAATCTTTTTCATCAATTTAATGCTCAGATTTCGCTGTATAGCTTGGGTTATCTTTATTTAAATACCAATTACCAGCTGTTAAATAAGTAGCAAAAGCGCTCCAAAGCATATATGGAACTAGTAAAATGCCAGCAACTTTTTTTACATTGAAAAATTTTACAGTTGTTGTAACTACTGCGCCCAGTAATACAACACTCTCTATCAACGCACTAAAGCGTAATTTATATTTGAAGTATAATATCGACCATAGATAATTTAGGCTTAATTGCGTGTAATAAGCACCTTTTAAATCCTTACTAGTAGATTTATTAGTCACTAATGCATAAGCTACGCCCATCGTTGTATAAAGTATTGGCCACACAATTGGAAAGACATAGCCGGGTGGTGAAAAAGGTGGTTTAACATTATTTTTATAATCTTTTCTCGCGTTTTTCACTGCAAATTTCCCTATAAATTTACCGCCTGTAATTGGTGTTATAACTTTTATAATTGTTTTAATTATCTCGTTTGCTTTCATAGTTGATCCCCTCTTTTTTTGTAAAAGTAACTAGCCTTTATTTTAGCCGTTACAATTCGGCATTGGACATGTTATTTTTTCTAGCTAAATACTTTTTCAATCCATATACTTTCAAAACAATTGCACCTGTAATAACAATTGGCAAAATAAACTTCTTCATATTAAAGTATTCTCCTTTATTAGTTTTTTGGCTATTAATCTTGAATTTAAAAAGATTCATTACACTTTTATGAACTTTTGCTTGGGTATACTTATATACCCACCAAGGTAACGTCGGTTCATATTCTTGTAACGCTATGATACATGCGTCACTATTAGGTAACCTTCTAAACTCTAATCTTGCATTACCACCATCTGAATCTAAAGCGAAATCTCCACCAACAATTCGATATAAAATTCTCTCATTATTAGAAGCTTTAAAATCTTTACTTAATAATAGTAAGTCCTTATTTAAACACGGCACACTAATCGTAAAGTTATCTTCATTAAAATCACTATTAACGACATTTAATGTAATTCTATTTAAAAAATTTGCATATGATTCTGCCAATTGAATCATATTTACATCTTTAGGTAAGACTACCCTTGATATTGCTCTAACATCTTTAATATCGCCCTTACGTGATGACTTCCCTTTCTTTTGTGTCTTAGTTTCTTCTTCCAAGGCATTACGCACACTTTCTTTATAATCAATTTTACCTATAGAAATATCTTTCACAACATTTTCATCGTTTCTAATCATATCATGAATTAAGCTATCCATTAACGGATAAACCATTTCTTTTGGTACCCCAGAAATAAGTTTCACCCAATATTTACTTAGCCAAATGGGAATAATAGGCAAATCTATCGTAGGTAATCGTTTATCTAGTACCTCTGCAGTTTGCTTGAAAAGGTCTTTATAAGTCATATGACTAGGTCCACCAATATCTATCGATTCATTCTTATTCGGCTGTCGCTCTACAATTTTATATAAACCGTCAATCACGTCGTCTATTGCGACTGGCAATGTTGTATTATAAGCCCATTTGGGCAGTAACAGGCCAGGTAATCTATCTACTAATTTTTTTAATATAGGGTAAGAACTTCCTTTAGATCCTATAATCAAACCAGCTCTTAAAGTACTTACTGGTACACCATATGATCCTAAAATCTGTTCGCACTCTAAACGGCTTCTTAAATGTGGTGATAATTCACTTGTATTAGGTATCAAACCACTCATAAATACAATATGCTGAACTTTGTTATAACTTGCGGCTTTAGCAAAATTATCAGCTAATAATGCATCCATATCTTCAAAGCTCGCCTGCGTCAACTTAGCTGAAGGCATCATAGAATGGACAAGATATATAGCGATATCAATGTCCTCCATTACCTCAGTGATTTCATTTAAATCAAACAAGTCAGCTGCCTTCCAAGTAACATTGTGTTCATTTGATTTATTTTCTATATTTCTAGAAATAGCTATAATTTCATAGTTATCTTTTAATTTATTCATTAAGTGACTACCGATATATCCCGAAGCGCCTGTTAATAATATTTTTTTCATATATTTAGCCTCCAAATAGAAAAAGATGAGCAGGTAAACTTTACCTCAGCTCATCTTTTACGTAACGAGCTCACTTGCTCATTATCTTAATTGACAAGAGCTCCAAGTCTCTTACTTAATGTTGTACCCTTTTTAAAACTTTTCAATCTTTATTAGCACGAATTATGAAATAACTCTACGAAATTATCACAATTGTCTAAAAAAAGGGATAATCTTACTTGCTTTAATGATGTCACTAGTGTAAAAAAACTCTTTCCCCTTTCCTGTATAAGCTGGAATTAGTATCATATTTGCTTTAGCGCTATATAACCATTTTGGATTTAAACCAGAATTCAATATATCTTGATATTCTTGAAAAGTATTTTCCCAATTTAAGTTTATTTTCATTAATTTACCTCCTGAAAATGCTCCCATTCGATTGTCATCACTTCTACATTCACTTACCTATTTCCACTTCACAAAAAATTCAAAACTGAAATGAACAATTTTTCAAAAAAGGTTTTTCAAAACCTAAATAAATGTAATAATGGAAGCAATTCATTTTCAAGGAGTAATACGTATGGAAGCGTCAAAAAATTATAATATAATAACATTTGTTTTGTTTATTTCTGGTATCTTAATTATGTTTAATCTATATACCGCAATACCTATAACAGAGCATTTAGCTAATGATTTTGGTATATCTCAGTCAGTTGCAGCAATGAATGGTGTGGTTTTTTCAGTCACTTATTCCATTAGCTGTTTATTTTATGGTACTATTTCAGAAAAATTTGGAAGAATACGCGTCATTTTACTTTCACTAATTGGTCTAATTATAGTTTGCTTTTTGATTGGATTTGTAACTTCTTTTAATACATTATTGATTTTACGAGGCCTCCAAGGAATATTTGCCGCTGCATTTTCTCCCATAGCTATTACTTACACTACCGAAACTTATCCACTTAAAAAGAGGTTAACAGCAGTAAGTTTTATTAGTACAAGTTTTATGCTATCTGGTATTTTAGGTCAAAATTTTTCAGAAATATTAATTAGCCAATTCGATTGGCACATTATTTTCTTTATACTTTCTTCGCTATACATCTGCTTAGCTATTATCATCTTTAGAAATGTCCCAGAAAGCCCTGTAAAAAATTCAGATGTTCAAATCCTTAAATACTTTAGCAATTTCAAAGACTTTGCTAAAAATCGAAAAGTATTAATCTGCTACTTTATTTCTCTAACATTACTTACAACATTCATTTCTATGTATGCAGTAATAAATGAATTCATACTATCGGATTCTATACACGGAGATAATCACACAGCATTTCTAGTAAAATTATTCGGTGTTTTTGGTATGATAAGTTCATTAATGTCGGGACGTATTAGTAGTAGGTATGGTGTCAAATTTGTTTTAAATATTGCTTTAGGCGTTTGTGGTGTGACATTAATATTAATGCCTTTTGCACATAATATCCTGCTAATAACATTTTTAAGTATATGTTTTGTTGCTGGAATTGCCTTTGCAGTCCCTTTAGTTATCGCAAAAGTAAATATGGTAGTGTATGGAAATAGAGGTTTCTTCTTATCTGTTAACACATTTATTCTATTTTTAGGTACAGCAATTGCTCCGATCCTATCAATTTACCTTACTTCTCTAAATAATTTTACAAGTATGTTTGTAATCATATCATCTATTGCATTCTTAGCATTCCTTGCTTCATTATTCTTGCCAAGCGATCAACAGACAACTTATTGATGCACTTTTCATTGTTCTATAGTTTGAACTAATAAATCAATTCAAATTTAGTATTAGAAGTTTACATTAATTACAATTATTCTTGCAGTAGTTTCAAAATTTTTGAGGAGTGATCATGTTATGAATTATTCACCAAAACAAGGCACACGTAGCCATGGTTTACCACACGATCCTTTTAAAAGCAGTACTGTTCCTAGACCAATTGGATGGATTCAACAATATCAAAGGATGGTAAAGATAATTTAGCACCTTATAGCCAATACCAAAATTTAACATGGGATCCGCCTATGGTAATGTTTGCAGCTAATCAATCTGTTTTAGGAGAACACGAGCGTAAAGATACAGTTAAAAATGCAGAAGAAACAGGATGGTTTGTTTGGAACATGGCAACTTATGATTTAAGAGAAGCAGTAAACTTATCTGCTAAGGCATTGCCACCAGAAGAAGATGAATTTGCAGGTGTAGAAAAAGAGAAATGCATTGAAGCGCCTGGTCACAGAGTCAAAGCATCTCCTGTACATTTTGAATGTGAATATATCCAAACAGTGCTTATCCCTACTGGCGATCCGGTATCTACTGTAGATATGGTTGTCGGCCGTGTAGCACAAGTTCACATTGATGACGAAGTGATATTAGATAACGGGAAACTTGATATACAATCTATTAGACCTATTGCACGTTTAGGTTATTATGACTATACAGTTGTCGATCAAATTTTTGAAATGAAGGCACCATCTGCATCAAAAGAAGAATTAGCTGGTTTAGAGGGTAGAAATTTTGATAATAAAACAAGATTTACTTTCGAATAATACTATTGATTATTATCGCTATATATACTTTTCTTTTCGATTTTGATTGGATTAGAGACAATTAGTAGTATAATTATTGAACTGTTTGAAAATATAGTTCATGAACTTAAAACAAAAGTTTTAAGTGAGTTTTAGTTTCGTTTATTCAAAATATTGAACTTTTAAAAATAACGAATAAGTAAAAAATATAATTTCAAGAGCATTTCCTACCTTTATGGAGTAGGAAATGCTCTGTTTATAGTATTACTTCTTTTATTCTGATTATATACTTATATAGTCCACATGTATTATTAGCTAGTATAGTTGATGTTTCATCATTTTCTTACTACAATTCAATTTTAGTTTCATGATCTATAGATGTTTTAGGTCCATTCCAAATTTGAACTGTCCCATCATCTTTAACTATGATGGTATTTGCTCCAGCACCTGATTTGTTATTTGCATCAATTTTCCATTCTCCATTATTATAAACTGGTTCTTGGAATTTTAATAAATCAGCATCCCCAACTTCATTTACAGCAGCAATAGCGTAATCAAACACATTATTTCTAGTCACTTGTTGTTCATCGCTTGTATATTCTTCTGTTGTAGATTGCTGTTGACTATTATTTTGACTCTCATTGTTAGCTGATTCGTTAATACTTTGCGAATCACTGTCATCATTTTCTTTTTGCTGAGCTTGTAATTTATCTTTTTCTAACTCTACTGCTTGATATTTAGTATATCCAAAAAACCCAACAGCTGCTAATATACCTAAAATAGAAACTATTGTTATTGCGCTTAATAATCTTTTCATAACCTATCCGTCCTTAAATTTAATAATTCCCACCTTGACCATTTGCACGAGCTTCTACTTGACCTCTTAAGAAGTCTACATAATCTTCTGACCCCTCTGTAGCTTCATCCACTGCAGCAGCTTGATCTTCAGTCATACCTTCTTTATATGCCGCAAGAAATTCATCATCTGTCATATTTTTTGCGTCTTCTGCAGTATATTTAGGTTGTTCCTGTCCGGCACTATCTTCTGATGCAGTTGCGCCTCCACCAGCTGGTTGTAATTTTCCTTCTTCTGCAAATTGTTGTAAGGTAGGGGTCATTTCTTTAGTTGTAATTACACCATCTCCATCCGTATCAGCTTTGTCAATTTCATTTGATAAAATTTGAGCTTCATTACTATTGATATTATAAGCATCTTCAAGCTTTTTCGCTTTTTCGTTACTTGCTTCATTTGTATGATTATCTTGTTGAGTTGTTACTGTTGATGTTTGATTTTGTTGTTCTTTTTCTGAAGTTTTGTTTCCATTATCGCTCTTTTTTTGATCAGCTACTTTAGCTTCTTCTTTTTTGAGTTCTAAATCCTTGTAACTACCATACGCGAATACAACTGCAACTCCCAATATTGCAACTAATAAGATGACGCCCAAACTTGCTAAGACTTTTTTCAATTAACTATCCCCATTCTTTTAATCTTTACTTTGTATTATTGTTTTAATATATTTTGCGAAATCTTTCTGTGTTTATTATTCAATATAAAGACGCATTCTAATTAGAACACGTCTCTAATTGATTATCTTTTATTCCAAAACGGATACAAGAATGCTAAATATACGATTGAAAAAAGTATAAATGCTAAAATTAAGATTGTTATAAATGAAAAACCTCCTGAGGCTAAACCAACTTGTATAGCTAAAAATACACAAAAGAATTGTAATAAAATTAATATTATTGCTCGTGCTAATGTCACTCTAATCACTCTCCAAACATTTTTTCATATCTGTCATCTAGTCTATCTTGTAAACCATTTAGTTCTTTGTTAGACATGCCATCTTGCCCTGTAAAAATACTTAGCGTCATACTTCCGTACATCATAGGTACCCAGAGGATTAACATAAGTAGAAAAGACGCAATCATGATTGGTAATCTTTTACCCTTTTTAATACCATGGAAGAATTGCTTTAACTTACTTTGTGATAGTCCTTTCATATCACTGTCTTTTATATATTTTTGAGAATCTTTTAGTTTTTTATTTAATTTATCTTTGTAATCGGTCAATTGATTGTTCCCCTTTTATATTTTTAATTAACTTTACTTATATCTGATGTAATATCGTATTCATACACTTTATCTTTTAGAAGTTTACGATCATGAATTTGTAACTTATAAGATTTTGGATTACCTTTAATTTTATAAACGATATCTAAAGATACTGTCATTCTAGGACTAAATGATGTTCCATTTACATACTTGCTATCATTAGAAAAACTTTCCATTTCAGCTTCTTTGCCATCGGCTATTAATTTAAAAGTCTTATCCGGATTAATTGGGTTATCTATGTTTTTTAAGTTTTCAACACGCATTGGTATTCGAAGTTGTCCTTGATATTCTCCAGGATTTTCATTATATGAAATTTTGTAACCATCCATTTCTATTGCATCATCTTTTGAAAGTTTTGTAGTATGACTTTTAAAGAAAGTAAATAATAACGCTATTAAGCCTATGATGATAATAATTGCTATTGTTTTTTTATTGATTTTGTTAATCATGATTGTCTCATTCCTTAAAATATTTTTATTTTAACTTTTAGATTTGAATTTGTTGCTTTAAATAGGTTGATTGAAGAAGTAGTAGTTCATCAATCACTGCCTCTCTCAAATCAGGTGGTGATATGATACGAATATTGGATCGATATAAAAAACAAAGTTGAATGGCTTCGAGTCTTGTCATTTTGAATGTAACAATGAGATAATGCTCATCATAATTTTCAATCACATAAATTTGATAGTTGCGATGTACTTTTATCCAAACATCTTTAGCGATTTCAAAAGTAATATAGATTTGCGTATCTTCTTTATGCTGTACATCAAATTGTTTATTAGACAAGCTTAGATTCATTTTGTTAATATCATCTATAAAAATTTCGTTGTTCATTCGATACACTAAGTGAAACGCAAACATTTGATAGTTCATCGATAATGGCATTAATAAACTTTCGTTATGTTGGATATATTTATTTTCATTTAATGCTCGAGATACTATAGATGTTGGTGTATTTGATGTTTTATTGCTATTAACCTCGAAACGATCAAGATACTTTAATAGCGTATTTTGATTGTTTGAATGATGCTTTAAAATTAATAGCTTAAGATATTGATAAAAGTAAGGACTTAATTTTGGTGTAGTCAGGGATAAAGCTGTCAAAATATCATACATGTAATACATATTTTCACTTTCATCCTCTTGTTCGAGCCTATAACTTTCTGATTTATAATCATACGTGACTTCATTTTTGCTACTTATCCATGATTGACTTTCATATAAAAAGTTTCTGATATCATCGATATCTCTTTGTATCGTTCTAGGACTCGTATCAAGCTCTAATGTGAGTGATTTCTTGTTGACGGACTTATGTTGTAATAATCGGTTGTATATTGTCAGTATTCGAAATGCTCGATCCATGCGTCACCTCCTTTAATTTATATATTACAAAACAGCTTTGCCAAAATAAGTCATCCATTCATAGATTCAAGAAAAGTTGTAAAAAATATTAATAACATTGAAATGTTGATATAAAAGCATTTTGAAAATCACAATTATTAGTATCGTGATAGCGATGACATAATACGGCTAAACCTCGTGTTTCATGTTATATTTCATAATTGAATGTGTATGACTTTCTGAAAATACAATATGGTCATAAAATAAAATGCCCATCATTTCACTAATGAGCACCAATCGTTCAGTTATATTAATATCTTCCGGGGAAGGTGTTACGTCTCCACTCGGGTGATTATGTCCTATCATAATACTATTGGCATTGCTGAGTATGGCAGTTTTAAATATTTCTCTAGGATGTATGATGGATTGATTAATAGATCCAATGGATAGTGTTTGAATATGCGTTGGCTCATTTTTGCTATTCATACATATGAGAATAAGGTGTTCACGATCACTATTGCCAATGAATGACTTCATAATATCTGTCGCATCTTCTGGACTCGTAATCCTTCTTTTGAGATAACTCAAAGTACCTGTTTTAATCATTTGTAATGAAACGATGTTGATTTGCTTTGATTCCATATTGACCTCCATATTCATTAAGCTTTTAACACCCATTTTTGCCTTGCTTTAGGATTGAGTGGATGCATAATTTCGTTCGTTTCTGGATTAATGAGTTGCTTCACTTTCTTTTTATGTGGTTTCAACATTTCTAAGACTTCTTTAACTCTCGTTTCGACAACTGGTTTCTTAGCATATGCACCCCAAGCTAGTATTACTTCATCTGATTCTTTGACTGCTTTCATAATTTGAATATCTGTATGCTTATCATAAGCATTTTCTAGATGCTTGAGGTTGATTGGTGTCGATATATTGGAGTACAAGTTCACAAAATGAATTGAACCAAATACATCCATTTCTGAAACTTTGTTCATAATCAGTTGTGTTGTTAAGTCTATGTTGAGTACGCCATCATAATGGGGGTACATGGTAATGATTGTGATAGCTTGTTTATCTTTATCCCAAAGTTTCTTAAGTAGATAGCGATGTTGTTGGTCATCACTGAAAATAGCTTCTGTTTCTAATGTGCTTTGAATATTTTGCATTGTTTTTTCTCCTTAGTTAATATTCATCCGGTAATAACATGACATAATAAGAAAGGTCTACATCATCTTCTCGTATGACGTAAACCTTATTGATATTGATAGTTTTTGAGTAATTAGCTTTATGAAGTTTGACATACTCAGGACGTTCTTGTTTGTGTTGGATATATAGTTGATTATTATGCATGTTGAACTGAAAGACATGAAAGTAATCTATTTCTTCTAGTTCCTTGGACTGTTCATTTTCACGTTGTGCTACAAGTTTCCATAATTGTTGTTGTAATGTGGTTGGTAAGTTAGAGGCAATACCTCGTGTAATATAGCGTTCCATTATAATTTCTCCTTTTCTACATCTTTCATCATTGTGATAATTTCGGTTATGACAGTGACACTGATTTGCGCAATACGAATCCATGTATTCATATTTATGATTCTCCTTTTTGTAGTAAGTGTGTTTGATCCATTAGAGGCATGATTGTGTTATGCAAGTACAAGAAATCCATTTCATGATTTTCATCTATATAACCAATAGCAATGAGCTGTTTCTGGTAGTAGAGAATGAAAGGATAAATACTTCTTTCGTGAAGACTACCCGAATAATAAGTGTATGTCTGAAGTATTTTATTACTTAGTGGTCCGAGTCTTACGTATTGTTCAGGAAGCACATCATCAGCTATTTCATTGATTGCTTCACAGTCCCACTCTTCGTTTTTGGGCAGTTTGAATAAGTTTGTCATGTAGTGCTTGAGTTGTTGTTCTAATGTCATTTTTAAGTCCTCCTAATATATTTTGTGATGCATACATGCGTTGCATCATTTTGATAATATATATTTGATATTCGGTTCATTTCTCCCACTTTCACCACTCATGATTAAGTGGCAAAAGTGGTAATTTGGTCTACCAAATATTGTTGTGTACCATAAATAACAAAGTGAATTTTGGGCATAAAAAAAGACCCCCAATCTTTTTTCAAAGATTGAGGGATTAGATCTTCATCTATTTTATACCTTACGAGCTTCACTTTTTTATCTTTAGTGATTTCAATGGAATCAATCAATAACTTCATTAGCTGATTCTTTGCTTCTGGACTTGCCTCTCTTAGGTAGACGCTAAAGCGACTAATCATCATGGTTAATCGACTTTTTAACTTATCAAAATTGGGGGCTTTCACTTGGTGTTCATTACACTTTTTTGCTTCGTTTAGTTGCTTATCTAGTAAAGCTAATTGTTCATTCATCTGACTTTGTTTCGTTTTTAACATTTCGCTATCCATTTGGTCATCTAAGAATAATTCTAGTAAGCGTTCCTGTTGTGTTTTGATTTTTGACTTTTGTTTTTCTAAACTATTGATATCATACATACTATCATTTTCACTATTATGCTTTCGCTTAAGTTCGTCTATTACATTTGTCGCAATCTGCTTAATGACATGTTGTTGCGAAAGAATACGATTAAGATGAACATTGATGACTCGTTCTACAACATCTGCATTAATTGCATTACTATGACACGCAGAGCTCCCTGAACGATTGAACAATGAACAAATATAGTAACGTTTAATTGTGCGTTCTTTTGATTTCTTCGTGTTGTAATAAGTACGGCGGCATACCATGTTGTTTCCACATTCAGGACACTTGATAAGGCCTCTAAGATAAAAATCTCCACCAATCGGACGCCCTGGTTTGAAACTCTTAGATGCTAACTTTTCATGAACTTGGTCAAATGTTGCTTCACTTATAATTGCTTCATGTTTCCCTTTTACCAAAATGACATCATTTTCCTCACTTTTACCACTTCGACGTTTCACAGCCCAATTTTGGTGGTTGTTAAATCTTACAAATCCTTTATAAACAGGGTTATTCAAGATATATTTAACGCCAAATACTGAAAATGGTTTTTGATTAATAGTACGATACCCTTTTTTGTTTAGTATTGAGGTAATCGCTTTAAGCCCTTTATTATGATTCAAGTACAAGTCGAAGATTTCTCGAATGATGTTAGCTTCATTTTCATCAATCACTAAATCATTTTTTTGAGTCATTGGATTCAATGATAATTTATACCCTAATACTCTTCCTGTAATAGCCTCCCCACTACGTGCTTTCGCATTCATAGACATTTTCACATTACTGATAAGTGTTGTACGCTCTATAGAACCTATAAGTCCAAACATAGTCACGAGCACCTCACCAGAAGTATTAGAAGTATCAATATTCTCTGAAATCGATTTATAACCAACACCATGTTCTTTGAAATCATGAATAATGTTGAACACATCTCTCATTGAACGAGAAATACGATTGAGTTTCCAACTTAGCACCATTTCAATTTTATTAGCCTTTACATCTTCTAACAATCGTTTCATGGCTGGTCGACCATCAATATTTTTACCCGAAATACCTGAATCAGTATATGTTTCATAGTCATAACCTGGGAAATTTTTAACAACTTCTTTAATTAATACTTGTTCTTGTTCATGGATTGAATATCCACGCTCTGATTGTTCCGATGTACTTACACGTGAATACAATGCAATTTTCTTATTCATCGTCTTTTTCTCCTTTACATAGATTATCGTTATAGGTCATAGTCTTAGTAACCCCAAATCGATAATATATATTTAAAAATACTTTTCCTTTTTGCCACTTTTATCACTTTAAAATATGTGCACTACAGACCCAAATCTGTAGTGCGTCATTACTTTACTTACCTTTATTAATTCGGTTTTCAACAATTGGTACTAAAACTTCGACAAAAGCTTCAATTTGTTCATTATTCATCGTCAAAATCCTCCCAATCAGAGTCCAAATCATCTTCATAGAATGCTTCAGTATCTGCAATACTCTGATCTTTATCAAATTTAATGATATTATCTACTTTAGGAGGATTACGCGTTACTTTATCATAGTCTTTCCAAGCGAAATCACCCCAATAATCATAACCATTATATGTCTTAATTTGTGCATCAAAGTTATCTTTCATTAAATCGTTAATAACTTTAGAACTTAAGACAATTTCTTCTTTGATTACATCATTAAGTTCGGATACTTTGACACGAGACTTTGATTCTTTTTTTATTAGCTTTTTTATTAAATTTATTCCTACTTTCTGATTTGCAATACTTGCTGATCTACTGGGAACAAATTTATATCCAAAATTTAACCAATCATGTGAAAGTTCAGTCACACGCTCATTTTCAATTTTCTCTACATCATCATCCAAAATTTGCTTATACACATACATAAGATAAAGGAATATAGCCTTCTTCTCGCTCTGTAATTTTACAACTAAGTCGGGATCAGCTTTTGTAACGTAATATTCACAAGGTATAACAACAATACGTCGTTCCAACGCTTTTGCATGTGCTGGTGGAAAGCTTAGTACGGCATTAGTATTAAAAACGAGTTTTAAATCTAATGTTACTTCTACTTGTGTCTTACCTTTTCGATCTGCATGGATAGGTTCAACAGATAGAAGTTTTTTAAAATCATTCACTACTTTTTCATTAATTTTAGCTTCACCGATTTCATCACTTGCCATTAATCGTTTTCCTACTAAACTTTCTTTATCAAACCGCCCACCAATCTCGTTAAGTGTTTTTGAGATAACATCATTACTATAAAAGAATGATTTTAGCAGCTTAATAAAAACCGACTTACCATTATTTGCTGCTCCGTACAAAATAAGCCCACGACGACGCTTTGTATCAGCTGTCAGTAGCACTGCGGTATGTTGAAAAAGAAAGTACTGTAAATCAGAATCGAAATTAGCAAGCTCTAACATGTATCGATTAAAATAAGGCGGTATCTTATCAGTTATGACATCACTTTTATTCAACTCTAAATTCAGACGTGTTTTAGGAAATATTTTTATAGAATTTTCAACCACTTCAAATGTGTTTAGATTAAACATATTAAGCCCACATCCGATGTATTGTTTATCCTCTACAAGTTCTTTTACATCTGTTGATTTTTGTATGCCATCTACTACGTTTTTCAAAGTACTTAGTGAAGGTTTATAACCAACTAGCAACACTTGTATCATTTTAGATATCAACCCTTGCAATTCATCTTCATTTACCTTTTGCCAACCTATATCTTTGAAAATAAACAACTCTGAATCAAAACGCTTGATATGAAAAATACTTATCATCATTTCCACTAATATTGTGTCATTTGGCTTTTTTTGAATGCCAAAATAACTGTATATGTTAGCTCTATAGTCGACATCTTTAGGAATGTTAAGCTGTAGATTATCGATAAGCTCGTTATACACCGTTATAGCTTGTTCAGAATTATCCATTTCATCATTTCCAATACTACTTGTTAGGATTGCAATCAGACCTTTTCGGTCGATTGCCCCCTTACCCACTTTTAATAATTTTATTAACATTTCTAAAATATGATTCATTACAATACCCCTCCAAATTCATCTAATGGTGCTACATCTTGAACATAATAATTTCCGTTATATTGCCCTACAAGGACCAAATGTTTTCGATCAATGTATGGATCATAATTAATGTGGTTTACGTTATAGTTGCTGTGACGTTTAAGCCAATCAGCAATTGATAATTGGTGACTCGTAGCTTTTACGGTAATATTGCGATTTACATAGTACGTTTGTTGGTTAAGTTCTACTTCATACGTAAACTGATGTTTAATATCACCTGAGAAGTTCTTCTCGTACACAGAATGTAATGTAGCAACATATATATGACCTTCTGTTAATGGTGTACTACTTGGAATGTGTAGACTTTGTCCTCTATCATTATTCATGGTCTACACCTCCTATTTCTTCCACTGTCACATGTGCAAATTCACCATTGAACAACTGGTTAGCCGTATCTTTCATTAACTGACCCACATTTTGTGCAATTTCTTCATCTTCACATTCAATCATAATCGCATCGTGTATCGGTACTATAATCTTGAACGTTTTTTGTTCGCACTGTGATTTGTACACTTCCAACAAAATGTGCTTGAAAATATAGCTCGCTACCGTTTGTACGTAGATTGCCATGATACTGCTACCTTGAAATGCGCTCATATCATGCTCAGTACCATAAGGCATAGGCATGGAATTACTCTTTTCGAGGTGCTTCTTAAGTTCATTGACTTTTGTAAATTTGCTGACTGCATCCAACCATTGCACTTCACTTACATATTGATTCAGCTTGAATTTAGGACTATTGAAGTTGCCGCCAAATAGAAACGAACCAATAAATGTACGTTTAACGAACTTTTTCTCCTTTTTGGACAGTGATAAATCTTCTAATAATGCGTCATATAAACCTTCTTTATGATTCAAATAGTCAATCAGTTTAGAATCTTGCGTCATGTATCCAACAACTGAAGGGTCAAATGACTTGAAATCGATTGTATATACCTTTTTGAATTGTGAAGGTAAAATCATACGTTGGACTGCTTTAGGTAAGCCTTGGATATTAAAATTTTTAGTTGTGATTCGATGTGTCCGTGTACCAATCAATGATAATTGCGTATATAATCGATTCTTACCATTTAATGCCTGTTCTAACCTATCAAATAGCTTTTCGATCTTATCAGAATGCTCATCGTTCTTGGCCTTTTCAAGCATTGTTGATTTTATATCGGGTAATTTATCGATATTAAGCATAATGGGTTCCGATTCAATCTCTTTCTTTAATGCTTCTAAATTATGATGTACTTCCACATATTGGTCTAACTTAACTTGTTCATCAGCTAAAAGTGCATTATATTTTTGATCTAGCAGTTGGCTGAATTGTTGTTGTAGTTGCTGAACATCATATTGGTTAGATGATTTGTCCATTAACCACTGCTGTGTTTTGTTACTCTGAGTCAACGACATCAGTTTGTCTCTTGTCTCCATGTAAATCTTCTCCTTTATGGTTGAAAGTGGCGCGCTCACTTTCAACTTAAAATTTGTTCAAAACGTTTTGACAAGACAATCTTAATACTAAATAGAGGTCATTGATGAAGTGGCAAAAAAATTCAAAAAAAATTCCACCAAATAAATAAGCTCAATCCCTTTATATGAGGGATTGAGCTTACCAATTATTTATTAATTTTCTACTTAACTTCAATTAGAGATTTTTCGGTTATTCCTTCTTTTTAACAGTTGATTTTTAAATTGTTTCATTAACATTGCCATTGGGATGTTATTTTCGTACGTCTTAGTCACTTCAATTTCATTATTATATGCATTATAAAATGATTTATATTCATTAATATAGCCATTTTTCATATCATTATAATGTTCAGCCTTATTAATGTATCGGTCTATCAATGTTACAACTTGTTGCATATCATCCATAAAATATTGGAACATTTCATTGCCTATGTGTGAATGATTTTTCTGATTTAATACTGCTGCAGAATGAAAGTCTAATCGTTTACGTAACTCTAGTAAATGCTTTCTAATTTGTTCATCCTCATTAAAAAACTCAATATTGTCATTAATGACTTTTATCTTATTATCGAAGTCATATTTTTTAGATTGTTTATTTAAGTTTTCCTTTTTGTTAAGCTCTTTATCAATCATTTTCGATACATCTCTAAGGAAATAATGCTCCATGTCTCTAAATGTTTGTGTCCTGTGATGAGGTTTAGCATTTCTCATTCCCCATCCATCCGCAGCTCTTTGAACTTTATTTAGTATCTTAACTAATAACCAATCTAATTGTTCATTTCTATCATATATGAATGCTTTATCTTCACCTATATCTTCTGTTATTACATTATCTATTAATTGATTTACAAAATAATTATATCGAAAATCATATTGACTTGACTTTTCACTCGTTTGATTGTGTTCATCAATTCGTTCATTATATTTACTTTCTGAAAATGTTGAGTAAACAACTTCATGTATAGCAAGTGCAATTTTGTCACTTAATTCCACTTGTTTATCTATAGGTAATTGACTCATTACTTCAGAAGCTAATTGTAATTTATCGTTTATTTTACTGCCTGAATCAAACACCTTTTTTACATCTTGGTATGCTTTTTGTGCATGTATATGTAACTTTAATGGTTTAAATTCAATTTTATCTATGTCATTCTTAACATTTTTAATAAAATTCGCATATTGGGTAATATCAATATTTTCTATCGCATCTTTTCTCAGCCTTACATCTTCATCCGTAATTGCTTTTGGTATGTTATCATCTGTCATATTATTTAATAAGACACATAATATATCAAAAGCAATACCATTGAAACTATAAGCAGCTCTTTCACTTTCGCCAGAATTTTTTTGAAATTTCTTCATATCAACCTTATAAATATCAACTAATTTATCAATTCGTTTCTGCAATTGAGCTTTGTTTTTAAGACCTAAAGCTTTCTCAAGATCTTTTTTTGTATATGTTTTTTGAATTCTCTCTCTAAAATTACTACTGTTACACATTATCCATTACTCCTATTGGACCATACTTTTGCAAATCATATACACACAATAATTTCTTATATGGTGTATTATTTTTATTTTCAAATTCAAGTAAATGCTTTTTTAAATCTTCTAAAGCAATATTACCTTTTATTACATTATACACAAGAACATTTTCTTCTCTACTAGGAGTTATATAACTATTGTTGCTTATTTCTTCTATTGTAAAACATTCAATTTTAAAGCGATCTTCTAAAGATTTTAGTATATTTTTAATTTTTTCAATTTGTTGTTTTTTAAATTTTTCTATATTATTGATATTAGAATTAATATTACTGAAACAATATATTGGAAAAAATTGATTCTTTTGAATTATTTGCTTATTAATTACATCAAGAATTTGTTTGTTTTCTTCTTCTTCTATCTGGAAATATTTTTGCATAAGTTCAGGCACAGTTTGAAACTCATATTTTATCGTTTTTGTAGATCCAATAGCTAGTATTTTTTCACTATTATTTAAATCATCTATATCTTCTGTTATTTCAACTTTAGTTTTACCACCTTTATAAATATCTTTTACAACATTCTGAACTTTACGTATATCCATAGCAGAAACCGATAGTTCTAAGTTGCCTAATGCTTTATATATACTAATGTAATCTTCAGTTTTAATTTTATTAATCCTTATAACTTTATTGTTTTCCAACTGAATATCATGCTCCACAACTTCTTTATTTTTAGAACCTTCGTCAAACTCTACCAGTAAAAAGTTTCTCCTAATTCTTTCAGACAAATCACTATTAACATCTACGTATTTATAAATAGTTTCTAAAATATCTCTTATATTTTCATCATTTATGCTATAACCTAGAAAAATAATTGGATTATGAATAAATAGAGATAATAATTGTGCTCTAATTAGTTCGTAACTAGTATTGAATTTATTGTAATCTTCACTCGTTAATACAATTTTATCTGGTTGACTTACGCATCCATGTATTTTATAAACAGAGCCATAAGGATTACTTAATAATATTTGATTACCAATTAAAGGATTAAATTCGAATAAGTTCTCTACCAATTTATCATAATTTGTAGTAACAATTGACCCAATATTCTTTCTAGCCTTTTTCATATGAATAAATTCGTCTTCAAACTCAGTTTTAAAATTTAGCTTCTTAAATAATTTTGATATATAAATTTTAAACCTACTAATATTTATTCCTTTTTCCATTAAATTATAATACTCATCATTGATTTCTTTAAAGTCACCTTCCCTTTCATTTTTTAAAGTTTCATTGAATAAATTTTCTATCTTTTCTCCTAATGCTGGGAAATCATAAGAAGAGTCTTCTTTTTGACATTCATCTTTATAATCATAAAATATTTCTTTATTTCCAGTTAACTGATAACAGATATGCTGAAGTAAATTTTCCCAACTATAGCTATTATTTAAGTACCTTAAGCTTAAACCAGTACCTATAAATAATACTGGATGATTTGAATACTCATTTATGAACTCTTCTATTTTCAAAATTATACCTCTTTTCTTTTTTTGTTATACACAACCTATTTTTTAGCTTTATTTGTGATAAGCTTCACCGCGCATAATCTTAAATGCGCGGTATATTTGTTCTATTAAGACTACGCGCATCATTTGGTGTGGGAAGGTCATTTTGCTGAATGATAGTGCGTAGTCGCTACGGTTTAACACGTCTTGGTGTAGGCCGTTTGATCCGCCTATAATAAATGTAAAGTCGCTTTGTCCACGGGTCATGCGTCCTTCTAGTTCTGTGGCTAAGCCTTCTGATGTTAGCATGTTGCCTTTAATTTCTAATGTAATGACTGTGGATTGTGGTTTTACTTTAGCTAAAAGACGTTGTCCTTCTTTTTCTTTTACTTGTTCCACTTCTTTATCGCTCATGTTCTCAGGGGCTTTTTCATCTGGAACTTCAATGATTTCTATTTTGGAGTACGCTCCTAGTCTCTTTTCATATTCTGCTATTGCTTGTTTCCAGTATCTTTCTTTTAATTTACCTACTGTGAGTATTGTGATTTTCATTTTTATCCTCCAAATATGTGTATAGTATTAAAAGTTATTAGACTTATCCACAAGTTATTAACTTATTCACACTGTTCCCTCTTATTATAACAAGAATGTATATTGAAAATTAATGCTTTTTCCAATTTATACACACAAAAAGCGTGGATAAACTGTATATTTGTGGATAACTCTGTGTATAATGTGGGTATCCACATGTGAATTGTGCACATCTATGGATAACCTTGAATAAAATAGTGGATAAGTTGGTGGTTGTCTTACATAGTTATTCACATTATTTACAATCTCTTTACACAAATCCTTATTTAAAAGTATTTCTGCTACCCTTTTTAATTTATATTTATTAGTTAACTGAATATTACAATATTCAATTTTCTGTTTCTGTTGATAACTTATGGGTATAAGTATTTATTTCTAATTTTCTGCACAGTAAGAAAAACCCTCACTTTTTCATACCATTATAAAACACTGTATTCTAATCTTTTAAATAACTAAATCTGATCTTCTTATGACTTCCCCATCACGCAATGTCTTAATTTCTCAAAAATCCTTTTCAACGCTAATTAGATACCTTTTCCAAACCTTCTCCATATCTAAATCACACTAAAACATGCTCATACTAACTTCCATAGATATAAATAAGAGCCCCTAACATTAATGGTTGGGGCTCTCTGACTTATAGTGTATATATTGGTGTTGCTTGTGCTTTGTCAGTATCACACAGCATGACGTCACGTTCTGTATCGATGTCGTGTTCGTTAAGTACTTGTCCTACACTCATGCGAGCTAGGTCTTTCATATTGTTGTCTTGTGACAGATGCGATAGATATATGCGTTTCGTATTACCTGTAATAACGTCTGTCATGGCATGACCTGCATCTTCGTTTGATACATGACCAACGTCGCTTAGGATACGTTGCTTGGTCTTCCATGGATAGCGGCACATGCGTAACATATCTACGTCGTGGTTGCTCTCGAATATAAATGCATCGCTACCTTGAATCATACCTTTCATACGATCAGAAACGTAGCCTGTATCTGTTATAATCGTAAATTTCTTATAGTTATTATGGAAGATATAAAACTGTGGATCTATTGCATCGTGTGAAACGTTGAATGACTCAATATCGAAACCTGCAATGGATTTCGTTTCGTATGGATTAAAAATGAATTTCTGATCCATTGGTATTTTATTATCTTTCTTTTCAATGGCTGACCACGTTTTTTCATTCGCATAAACTGGTAAATTGTATTTACGTGCAAGTACACCTAATCCTTTGATGTGATCAGAATGTTCGTGTGTCACTAGAATACCGTTTAAATTTTTTATTTCTTTATCTATTTGTCCAAATAACTCTTCCATTTTCTTGCCTGTCAGACCTGCGTCGACAAGTATGCTGCCTTTATCACTTTCTACATAAGTGGCGTTTCCTGTACTACCACTCGCTAATACACTCATTCGTATCAAGCGATTCACCCTTTCTAATCTATAAACACTTTTTCATTTTTAGTTATAAGGACAGACTTCGGGTTATGTGCCCTCAATATGCCTGACCTCTTATTTTTGCTTTATTGTGCTATGATTTCTGCCGTTAATTCATTCTTTTAAAATAGCTACACACAATAATTATTTTATCTCATTCATCAAAACCAACTATAATAAATCCGTTATTGATTACATATAGTTATACGTTATCGAAGATTTGTTGTATGCTTCAATCATTTGTTTAACAGTATATAATTCTAACATATTTTTGAAGTTATAGATGGCTATATAACTCAGAAATTCAAAGAAGTATCTGCTTTTATTAATAATTCTAAATTCATCACTAATAAATCTAACGCTTAATACCTATTTAACATTATCTTGTTCATAATGATTCGTATTTGTTTGCTTTGTTTTAGGGAAAAATAACCACATAACAATATCCAGCATAAAAATAATGAGTAAAAATCCAATACTATATTGTGGTTTAAACCAATCTGCGAAAAATAATAATAGCGTAAATATTAAAAATAATATCCATCTACTGATCATAAACCATGTTCTTGGTTTGAACTGACTTATTCGCATCTTATAAACTCCTTTTTTATATCTATTTCTTACATAGCACCAGTTGCTCTGGCAATATGGCAATATGACAATGTGTATGTCTATCTCAATCTCGATTACCCATAATTTTATTCGCAACTATGTTAATGATTTTATATCATTTTTAATCCGTTCATTCAATCTATTTTATATAAATATTTTATCATATTTTATAGAATGCTTTTAACTATTTTCAACAAATCCACCTAACTCAACAATACAAAAAATAAAATAAAAAGGCATACTGAGAAAGCGATCCAACTATACGAAGTTATATTAATAAAAATACTCCCTTCAAAGTATTCATTTTACAAATGTCTACTTTAAAGGGAGCATATCAAAATTCATTTACTGGTAATGATCCAGGATTTATATCCCAAATGTTACTGTCAATTTCATTATATGTCTACTACGAAAATTCTAAACTTTGCAATTTATCTCTCACGGCACTGTCACAAAGCTTATTCTTCAATAATTTTTGGACTATCTGAGACTGCCTCGACGTAGTAGGTCTTAATTTCGTCTTTATGTTTTACTTTTATTTCCCAGTTGGCTTCTAATACTTGAACGTTCGGTTCTTTAACAACGGTATAGTAGCCTAATCTTGCATTGGTTACTTCGTCATTACGTTTCAAGTAACGATTATAGTACAAGGCTTCTATTGCGCTTCTAGCTGTAATAACTTGTTTCTTATCGTTATTTGCACCTTTGGATGGCTCAATTGATTTCATAGCTGTTTGTGTATAACTAGACGCTTTGCCACTATCATTCACATTAAATTTCAGGCGTGCTCGATTATTGTTCATAATAGGATAATTATCATACGTTTGTTCAAAGGTTACGCTATCGTCATCAATCTTACTCATTTCATAATCTTCGCCTTTATATATATGATCTTTAGCGTAGGTCTTTAATCCTGTATATTGATCATTACTAACGTCTATTGCATCACTAATCTCGCCTTTAAGTGTACCGCCAGACTTAGCGCTAGAAACGTCAGAATGTGATTTAACGTATGAACTGAAATCGTATGAGCGCGCAGTGAGTAACTGCATTTTCAAGTCTTTAACGCTTGGTAAGTGTTCTGGGATTTGAATTTCTTCTTGTTTAAAGTTTACTGCATTTTCGTCATCACTATCATTAATATGTGATTTATTAACTTTATCAACGTAGATAATCACGAGGCTAATGTTAACTAGAATAAAGACGAAAATAAAGAGTGTTTTTGCGCGTTTCCAGTTCATTTATTCTAGCCTCCCATCTGTATATGGTCGCCATTTTCCTTCGTATTCAATGTACCATTGTGGTTTGAACTCACTATTACGTTGAATTTCAATATTGCTTTTATCTGGTTGATTTTCCATTTTGTAACCAATCGTCATATCGGTTACCTTTTCAAAATCAATACTAGGATTATTAGCTAATTCTGAACGTACGGTTTCAGCACCAGGTAACCGCTTCTCAGACTCACCACTATCAATGGTTACATTGGTCTTGAGCAATGCACGTGCATAACTAAAGACACCTTTGTCGCCCCATGCAATCTTGATATTGTTCAGGTCATCATCGTTAAATGTTGGACGTCCATTGAGGAACATTTGATATGTTAGGTCACCTTTCTTGTTATCTGTACTAAATAGTCTAAAGTCGTCGGTGAAACCTCCGTGATTGTTGAGGTAATCAAATGTACTTGGAATGCTGTCTTTCATGTTTGTTGAACGATTTTCATCTTCTGACAAGTTAGTATAACGATATTTTTCAGTTTCATCGTTATAATTGGCCACACCGGTATTATTATTGTAAGTCGTAGTACCGCTTTTCGAACTGCGCACGACAACGGAATCATTAAATAGGATGGCATTCATTGTATCTACACTAATATGGTTATAGATTGTATGATATGATTTCATCTTTTTCGGTGAACTTGGCGCAAAGATATGTGTTGCCTTATCTATCGTGTCTTTGTTGGTGATAATTTCTGTATAAGGTTGTAGACTCGACTGCATTGCTTTCAATTGTTTAGTGAATTTGCTTTGCTTAGCAGTTGTAGCCATTCGTACGACGTTGTGTCTATCTTTGCTTATCGCATATAGTTTCACTTTACCATCTATACTCTTATCGATTAGTAAACGGTTAAATTTGAAATTATTTGGTACTTTAGCGTTCACGTTTAGTACTTGACCTAAGTAGGTTGCTAATGGCATGTCGTATGTGAAATCTAACACGAGAAAATCATCGCTTAAATCTGGAATAATCAGATTGTGATTACTATGCATTTGTTCTGATTGTGTCACGCGTTGATTCTTTAATGGTTTAATAATGTCTTTGATGTTTTGTCTTGTTGCTTCCATGCCTTTGGTCTTTTCACCTTGTGAATGAATCACTTGGTAAGGTGTGACTACTTGTTCCATACCATCTTTCATTGGTTTCCCAATTGTATGTGGTCTATCTTCGCTACTGTCTTCTTGTTTATCGACATTCGTCAAATCAGGTGAGAAGTTCCAGGTCATATAAGTGAGCACGGCACTCATAAGTACAAGGATAAGTAGGATAATGGATTTAATGAACTCTTTACTCCGCATCCCAATCACCATCTTCTAATACTTCACATGGCAGTGTAATAAAGATAGATGTACCTTGTCCTTCTACACTGTTAGCCCAAATACGTCCATGATGCGCTTCTACTATTTCCTTGGAAATAGCTAGTCCTAGACCTGTACCACCCATCTTACGTGTACGTGCTTTATCCACTCGGTAGAAGCGATCAAAAATCTTATCTACCTTATTGATTGGAATACCAATACCGTTATCCTTAACTCGAATAGTCATACGGTTATACAAGGCATTCTGTTTCACGTGAAACTCTACACGCTTTTCGCCACGTGAGTATTTCATGGCGTTAGTAATGACGTTGTCGAACACTTGGGTCATCTTATCTGGATCAATTTCTGTGAAGATTGTTTGATTTGGAATTTCTCTAATGAATGTCGTATCTTTAGCTGCCATTTCATGTCTATTAATAATCTTATTAATAAACATGTTAAAGTCGACAATTTCTTTAGTAATTTGATCTGATTCATTATCCATTTTAGACAATTGTAGTAAATCATTTACTAAACGAATCATACGTTCTGTTTCTTCTCTAGTAACTGAGAGGAATTGTGGTGCTAAGTTATCGTCTTTCCACGCGCCTTCTTCTAATGCTTCAATGTAACTATTCATAGATGTCAATGGTGTACGTAATTCGTGTGAAACATTGGCTACGAATTCTCGACGTTCGCGTTCTACTTGTTGTTGTTCAGTAACATCATGTAGCACGGCGATATACCCCGTTACAAAGCCAGTCTCTTGCACGATTGTACTGAAGTTAACACGCGCAATAATACCTTCAGCCTCATTAATATCTAATAAGAAGCTGTCGTTATTTTCATGAATTTCATCTAGTGAAAAGTCTTCCTCTAACTTTAAGACATTTAACATATAATGTCCGATAATATCTTCTTTAACGGTGCCCATCATTGTCAGTGCCATATCATTAACGATACGTACACGTCGACGACGGTCGGTCGCAATAATACCATCACTCATGTGAGTAATGACTGAATCTAGACGACGTTTTTCACTTTCGGTATTGGCTTGTGCTTCTTGTACTCGTTTTGACAAATTGTTAAATGCGAGTGCTAGTTCACCGATTTCGTCATTGCCGTAAATCTTCACACGTTGCGTGTAATTACCTTTCGACATTTCTACCGTTTGGTTTCTCATATCAGTAATTGGCTTGGTAATCGTTCTCGCGATAAAGAATCCAAGAATAACTGTGATTAACAACGAAATACCTGTACCGACAATAAAGATTTGCGTAATGTTACTCAGTTGATTAAATACGTCGTTAATATCTGCTTCTATATAGACGTCACCTATCGTACCATGATTGGATGTCTTAACAGGTAAGTTATAAACCCATACACGTTGTTTACCATTACCGTAATCCTTTAATACTTGGTGGCTATTGATTTCTCCTAAAGAAAGTGCTTTTTGGATGGAGCTATCGTTCGCTTTTTGATTAATTAGACTGTGGGTAGACTGCTTTGAAGTGGCCATAATAATTTGATCTTTATCAATAAAACGGATTTCTTCTATTTCTTGTCTATTAGCGTACTCGTTTAATAAGTTTTGAACTTCTTTTTGCGCATTGACGCCGTTACCACTGTCTGTGTCATATACTTTTTCTATATTAATCTCAATTTGTTTCGCATATTGCGAGATATTGTTTTTAAATGTTTGTGTTAATTCTTTTTCTAGACTATTGGTAAAGTATAGACCGATAATTTGCATACCGATAATTATCAGCAATACATAGACGATAACAAGCTTCGTGTGTAAGGATTGAAAATGTTTGAGCCAATTCATCGATGACGTCCTCTAATCATGTTGTTGTAAGAAATATCCGACACCACGACGTGTCACGATATATTCAGGATGAGATGGATCGTCTTCAATCTTCTCACGTAAACGTCTAATCGTTACATCCACTGTACGTACATCACCAAAATAGTCATAGCCCCATACGGTTTGTAAAAGGTGCTCACGTGTCATAACTTGTCCCATGTGTTTAGACAAATAATGGAATAATTCAAATTCACGATGTGTTAATTCAATATCATCGCCACGTTTTTTAATAGAATAAGCATCTGGGTATATGACGATGTCTTTGATGACGATTTCGTTTGATGTATCATTCACCTCTTGTGCTGGTTGTGAATAGTGTCGGCGTAAATTGGCTTTAACACGAGCGATTAATTCACGTGTACTAAATGGTTTCGTCACATAATCATCTGCGCCAAGTTCAAGACCTAACACTTTATCTATTTCTGAATCTTTTGCTGTTAACATAATGATTGGCATTTCGTATTTCTTACGCACTTCGCGGCATACTTCCATACCATCTCGACCTGGTAACATAATGTCGAGTAATACGATATCTGGTTCTTCATCATATATTAGGTCTACCGCATCATTTCCGTCGTAGGCGCAAAATACTTCGTAGCCTTCTTTTTTTAAATTAAATTCAAGAATATCTGCAATTGGTTTTTCATCATCGACTACAACAACTTTTCTAGCCATATTTATAAACCTCATTTCTAAATTGTAGTACTTTTTATTTCAGAATCTACACAGTTCCTTATTATATAATTTACCATTTATAAAGGTCTAATTCTATTGTTGTAAATAAAAAGTTATATTTGTAGATTGTATTATAATAGCATGTATGACTACACATAGTAACTAAAGTGCTATTTCTCAATTTATATACATTTTGCTATTATAGATCAATTTAACTACACTACTTATGCTCAAGCATACTACATTCTTAGGAAAAGAGACTGTAATTCGCCTTAAGGTAGGTGTTTCTTTCTCAATAACTTTAAAATCGGATCGTTAAATTGCCGACTTGTAAATAAAAGTTATTATCTTGTTATATTTTTTAGTAGTAGCAGATTACTTTAACATATAAACAAAGATGATTCCTACAGATATTAATGCAGAAATCACCTTATAGATTTGAGTTGTTTGATTGTATGATTTTGTTCGCTATACATTCACGTTTAATTGTCCATATACGCTCGAATTAACTTAATGTTAATGCAACGTGATATTTACACATAAAAAAAATGCCCATCCTATTGGATGGGCAATACGGTCTCGACGGGAATCGAACCCGCGATCTCCTGCGTGACAGGCAGGCGTGTTAACCGCTACACTACGAGACCTAAAAAAATGGTGACTCCTACGGGACTCGAACCCGTGTTACCGCCGTGAAAGGGCGGTGTCTTAACCGCTTGACCAAGGAGCCTGTCTTAAGCACAAAATAAATTATAGCAACTCTCATCATGAAAGACAAGCTCTTTTTTAAACTTTTTTAAGTATAATTTTCTAACTTAATTGTATAAAGTGTGCAAAACGTATTTTTTACTGGTTATCGTCTTTAATTCAACGACTTCCAAGCTTTTTTAACAAGCATTTTCTAACTTATTAACAATCAAGTATGTACTGATTACATATCTCTTACATATGATATAACATACAATACATCAAATTGTGCCGTCATCTATCATCAATGCATATACGATGCTTAATAATTTATTTTTTAAAATTAAAATTACTAAATGAATATAAATTATTAGAAAATAAAATTTATTTCATCTAGAATTAATACGGTAACAAATTAAAGCTTTTTAGGAGGAAATTAAATGGCACGAGTATTATTTATTAATCCTGGTCCTTCTGGACATATTAATCCAACTGCTGCGTTATGTAAGGAATTGGTGGCACGTGGTGAAGAAATTGTATATTATGCGAGTGATCAATTTCAAGATAAATTGAACGACACTGGTGTAGAGATACGTACATTTAATACGGATGAAATGATTGAAGCGTTTAGAGAATTTGGCAAGGATAATTTATACCAAGTAGTGAATGGTTTATTAAATACTGTTGATATGATGTTACCTCGCCTTATTGAAGAAACTAAAGATGAGCATTATGATTATATGATTTATGACTCGATGTTTGGTTGTGGTAGATTATTAGCTCAGAAGTTAAATATTCCTGCAATTTCATCAGTGACATCATTCGCACATAATAAAGAAAGTTTCGACCAATTTTTAAATGCAATTGCAGCTACAATCGATTCAGAAGATATCGCGAAATCTGATGCACACTTTGAAACTTTAAGAAAGCAAATTGAAGCTAAATATGATGTTTCTGTACCGAATCGTTTTGAAGTCATGTATAATCCAGGAGATTTACACTTATCTTATATTATGAAAAAATTCCAACTCGACTATCAATCATTTGATAATTCTCAATTTTACTTTGCTGGTCCTTCTGTCTTAGAACCTACAGATTCAGGATTTATGGATGAACTTGATACAAGTCGTCCAGTCATTTATATTTCATTAGGTACAATTTTTAATCAAAATATTCCATTCTTTAATAAATGTTTTACAGCTTTAAAGGATATTGACGCTACTGTAGTCGTTTCAATAGGGAATGAGAACAGTTTGGATGATTTCAATGAAGTACCATCCAATTTTATTATCAAGCCAACAGTGCCTCAAGTAGAGCTCTTACAGCATACCTCATTATTCTTAACACATGCGGGTATGAATAGTACAAATGAAGCCATGAAAATGGGTGTGCCGATGTTAGCATTTCCTCAAAGTGCTGACCAACCCGTCGTTTCTAAGCAAATTGAAGATTTAGGATTAGGACAACGTTTAGATGCTGAAACAATGACACCTGCTGAATTACAGCAAACGGTACAAGCCATGTTAGAACACCTAGAACAATATAAAGCAAATATCGCTAACATTAAGGATGATCAACACAGTGATAAACCAGGTTATGTCTTGGCTGCTGATCGTATTTTTGAATTTCGCAATGAGTTTTGTCCCCAAGTTTAATTATTAAAAACTAAAAACACCTTGTAATTTCCATAGGCACTTTACTTTATCAAGTGACTGGATACTACAAGGTGTTTTCTTTATTAATTAATGATTTATGCTTCCCATAAATCTTCTAATAAGTTTGTTTGATTACGGTCTGGACCTACTGAGAAGATTGAAATCTTCACGTTACATAGTTCAGAAATGCGCTCTAAATATCTGCGTGCATTATCTGGTAATTCATCTAGTGAACGACAGCTTGTGACATCTTCTGTCCAACCTGGTAATGTTTCAAAGATTGGTTTACAACGTTGTAAGTCCTTTAAGTTTGCTGGGTATTCAGTGATTTCTTCTCCATCTAATTCGTATGCAGTACAAATCTTAACATTTTCAAGACCTGTTAATACGTCAATAGAGTTGATAGATAAATCTGTGATACCACTTGCACGGCGTGAATGACGTAATACAACAGAGTCAAACCAACCCACACGACGTGGACGTCCTGTTGTTGTACCATATTCGCGGCCAACTTCACGGATATGATGTCCATCTTCATCAAATAATTCAGTTGGGAATGGGCCGTCACCAACACGTGATGTATAGGCTTTACATACGCCAATTACTTTTGATACGAATGTTGGTCCAACACCGCCACCTACAGTTACGTTACCTGCAACTGGATTACTAGAAGTAACAAATGGGTATGTACCATGGTCGATATCTAACATAACGCCTTGTGCGCCTTCGAATAATACCTTTTCGTCTGCGACAAATGCATCATCTAATACTTTTGCTGTATCTGTTACGAATGGTGCTAAACGTTGTCCCGCAGCATAATATTCTTCGAAAATTTCATCAAATGAAGGACATGATTTACCAAACATACCTTTGAAATATGCATCTTTGTATTCAATATTCTCTTTTAATAATTTTTCAAATGTTTCTTTATCTAATAAATCAGCAACACGAATACCGATACGTTGTGCTTTGTCTACATAAGCAGGACCGATACCTTTTTTAGTTGTGCCGATTTTATTATCTCCGCGGCGTTCTTCTTCATATTCATCTTGTTTTAAGTGATAAGGTAAAATAACTTGAGCACGATTAGAAATACGTAAATTATCTGTAGAAATACCTCTTTCATTTAAACCGTCTAACTCTTTTAATAAAGCAACTGGATCTACTACAACACCGTTACCGATGACTGCAAGTTTTTCTTTATAGAAAATACCAGATGGTACTAAGTGCAATTTGTACGTTTCTCCACCAAATTTAATTGTGTGGCCTGCGTTATTACCGCCTGAAAAACGTGCAATAACGTCTGCTTGTTCTGCTAAGAAATCTGTGATTTTACCTTTACCTTCGTCTCCCCATTGTGTCCCAACGACTACGATTGATGACATATGAGCACCTCCAAGTTTTTCTCAATTAACCACTAAGTATTCTACCAATAGCATAGTTATAATGCAAACAAAAATCGAACATTGATTTTTTGTAATTTTCAAAATTCTTTGTTGCAAGTGATTTTATTTCTACATAGCTTAATCATAGTAATACCAAGGTTTTAACTATCATTTTTAATATTTTACGACACATACTTCCATAACTTTAATATGAGTAAATACAAACAAAAACCGTACGATTATGCACAAAACTAATTTATCGTACGGAAAAATATTTTTTATAAAATTTTGTTAGCCCATTTCTGCATGGGCGTAATCGATGTCGGTAAATTTATTATACTGCTTCATAAAGTGTAATTTCACGGTACCCGTTGGGCCGTTACGTTGCTTAGCAATTATAATTTCTATTTCACCGTTTTCATCATTTGTCTGTGGTTCAAAGTTTGCATCGTCATCGTCGTCTTCATCCTCGCCACGATTATAGTAATCATCACGATATAAAAAGGCTACGATATCGGCATCTTGCTCTATCGAACCAGATTCACGAATATCACTCATCATTGGACGTTTATCTTGTCGTTGTTCAACACCACGTGATAACTGACTCAACGCAATAACCGGACATTCAAGTTCTCTGGCAATCGCCTTTAATGTACGTGATATTTCAGATACTTCTTGTTGACGATTATCTGAAAATCGTGAACCACTACCGGAAATTAATTGTAAATAGTCAATTACAATCATATCTAAGCCGTGTTCTTGTTTGAGACGTCGACATTTTGAACGTATATCGGTAATACGAATCCCTGGTGTATCATCGATAAATATCTTCGTTCTTGATAGTTTACCAACGGCAATCGTAAATCGATTCCAGTCCTCTTCGGTCATTGAACCTGTTCTTAAGCGGTTCGAGTCTACGTTACCTGAGCTACAAATCATACGTGTGGCCAATTGATCGGCGCCCATCTCGAGTGAAAAGATTCCAACTGAATAATGATCTTCATGTGTCGCAACTTTCTGCGCGATATTCAGAGCGAAGGCAGTCTTACCTACTGATGGACGTGCCGCTAAAATAATTAAATCACTGCGATTAAACCCTGCAGTCATCTGGTCTAGGTCACGATAACCTGTCGGGACACCAGGTGTTTGACCACTGTTTTGATCTAATACTTCAGCATTTTCATATACTTCACCAAGTACGTCACGTATATCTTTAAAGCCATCACTTTCACGTGAAGATGATAGTTCTAAGATTCTTCTTTCTGCATCATTTAAAATTGCATCTAATTCAAGTTCGTCATTATAACCATCATTCGCAATACTATCTGCAGTTTGTATTAACTTTCGTTTGGTAGCATGCTTAAACACAATTTCTGTATAGTATTGTATGTTTCGAGTGGTCGGAACGCTATTGGATAGCTCGGCAAGATACTGCGGACCACCCGCTTCATTCAATCGCCCTTCTTGTGACAATTGATCCATGATTGTTACGACATCTATATCTTTATTATCTTCGTTGAGGTTCATCATCGCTCTAAAGATGTGTTGATGTGCGCCTCTATAAAATGACTCAGGAAGTAAGACTTCCTGAGTTGTGTTAATCAATTCTGGATCTATGATAATGGCACCTAATACAGACTGTTCAGCCTCATTGCTGTGCGGCATTTGATTTTGTTCATACATTCCATCCATTACGATTACACCTCATATTTCAATTCGTTATTATTGTTCAACTGTGTGCACACGAATTGTACCTTCTACTTCTTTGTCTAGCTTCACAGGTACGTTGGTATAGCCTAATGCGTGGATACCGCTTGGTAGATCCATTTTACGTTTATCAATTTTGATATTGTGTTGGTCTAGTAAGGCTTGTGCGATTTGCTTTGTACTTACAGAACCGAACAATTTACCACCTTCACCTGTTTTAGCTGATACTTTAACTTCGAGTTCAGTTAATTGTTCTTTTAGCTTTTTAGCGTCTTCAATTTCTTGTTGGCGTTCAGCTTCTGCTGCTTTATTCTTTTGTTCTAATTGTTTTAAGTTTCCTGGTGTTGCTTCAATTGCGTAATTTTTCTTCAATAAGAAGTTATTTGCGTAGCCTACTGGTACTTCTTTAACTTCGCCTTTTTTACCTTTACCTTTAACGTCTTGTGTGAATATTACTTTCATGTATTCTCACTCCTACTCATTTGTTCTGTTATTGCTTCTTGAAGTTGATCGATTGCTTCTTCTACAGTTACACCTTTAATTTGTGTTGCAGCGTTTGTTAAGTGACCGCCACCACCTAAGGCTTCCATCGTTAATTGAACGTTAACTGCGCCTAAAGAACGGGCAGACATACCGACGACGTCATCTTCACGTTTGGCTACTACATAAGAAGCATCTACGCCATCTAAACTTAACAGCTCATCGGCAGCTTGTGCAACCGTGACGGGATGATAAATTTTATCTTCCGAACCATGTGCGATGGCAACACCATTGTCTTGTAACTTAACTGTTTGAATCAATTCAGTTCTATTAATATATGTGTCGATATCATCTTTCAAGAAATGCTGTGTCAGAATTGTATCCGCACCATGCGCTCTTAAATAACTTGCTGCATCAAAGGTTCTAGAACCTGTACGCAACGTAAAGTTACGTGTGTCAACGATGATACCGGCAAACATAATTGTCGATTCGAGACGTGTTAAACGTTGCTCAGTTGGTTGATATTCTAATAATTCTGTCACTAACTCTGCTGTAGAACTTGCATATGGTTCCATATACACTAGTAACGGGCTAGAGATAAAGCTTTCACCACGTCTATGGTGATCAATAACCACTTTACGATTGGCCTTGTTTAGAATGTTTTCATCGAGTACCATCTCTGGTTTATGTGTATCGACTACAACAAGCGTTGTCTTAGAGGTCATGATATCCCATGCTTCATCAGAAGTAATAAATCGCTCTTTAAGTTCAGGCTTTTCATTGACCGCTTCCATTACACGTCGTAAGGTTGGATCGATATCCGATTCATTCAATACTATGTAGGCATCTAAGTTATTCATCATTGCAAAGCGTGACACACCAATTGCACCACCGATTGCATCTAAATCAGGTCGTGTATGACCCATGATAATTACTTTGTCACCTTCCATTAAGATATCTTTCAAGGCATGTGAGATAACTCGAGCTCTAACACGCGTACGTTTTTCCATTGGGTCAGTCTTACCACCGTAGAAACGTACATTACCGTTCATATTTTTAATTGCAACTTGGTCACCACCACGGCCAAGTGCTAAATCTAAGCCGGATTGCGATAGTTCACCTAAGTCGATAAGATTTTCAGAGCCTTCACCTACACCAATACTCAATGTCAGTTGAGCACGATAACCCACACTCTTCTCACGGAGCTGTCCTAAAATGCTAAAGTTAGCATCTTCAATTTCCTTTAAAATACGTTGATTTAAATAAGCGACAAATTGGTCTGAACTATAACGTTTAAAGTAAACATCATGTTCCTCTGCCCATCTACTGATTACACGTGTCACCATCGAGTTGATTTCAGAACGCTGTGTATCATTCATGTTCTGTGTAATTTCATCGTAGTTATCTAAGAACAATGTCGCGATAATTGGTTTAGATTCTTCATATAAATCATTTGTCTGTACTTCTTCAGTTATATCGAAGAAATACAATACATGTTCACTTTCTGAATAACGCACACGATAGTGGTATTCATTCTCTTCAATTTCTACTTCTTGTGTTTTTTCTAATTGCTTTAAAATATTTGGATATACTTCATTAACTGGATCCGAAATCACATTACGACTCAAACGATCCGACATAAACTGGTTCATCCACTCTATGTTTTCATTTTCATCTAAGATAATCATACCGATAGGTAACGTCTTAATAGCAATATTGTTACCTGCAGAAATATGTCCACTGAGATTATTGACGTAATAGTCTAATTTCCGAAAAGCTTGTCTTACCATCCAGGCTGTCGCTATGATGACAAACACTAAAACAACGGTCGCAATTCCTGCGACTAATTGGTTAAAGATAAACCAAACAACAACGAGTGCGATTGCTGTGAGTGCCAAAATAATAAATGGTAAAATCAACGCTTTTTTAGTGGATTGACGGTTCATTTTTCCACCCCAAATCATTTTTTAATGATGCTTTTCAGGTTAAAGCATAAATCTACCAATCCAATGAGTCCCACGATATGTGTAAATGGCGTTAATATTGTCCCAATCACCATTAAAATAATCGTAAGTGCAAGCGGCATTGATTTTGCTTTTCCAAAAAAGTGAATAACACTCAACCCTTGAATATACATACATAATGATAACACAATTTCAAAGTTTAATACGACACTTTGAAAAGTACCCGATTGGGTAGCAAACATAACACAAAACAGCACAATAATATAGATGACTAATATCGAGCGTTTCATCTGCCATGCATATAATGGTTTGAATATTGGTGTAGCAACTTTGAATTTACGTAAGATTGGAAATGTAATAATAAGATTAATCAATATAAGTAGAAAAACTGCAATCACAATATAACTCGGTAATTGTACTGCAAATTGGCGGAAACCTTCTTCAAGAATCATTTTAGAATCTCCGGAGACTGCCGACTCTGTTATAAGTTGATGCATTTGTTGTTTCACTGGATTGATGATTGCAGAGGCTTTTGGTAATTTATCAAAAGTCTGTAATAACATAATCGCGATAAGTGAAACGATACTCATAAATGTAGTTGTAACATATAAAATACGTTCTTTTGACGTACGTTCTTTTAACAATTGGCCTACGATAAAGCTCAAGAAAATAATGAGGACCAATATACTTAGCACAAATATATTACCTAATAATGTTGTTAAGACAACCGATATAACCGCTGCTAAGCCAAACGACTCGTTTGATTTGTGCCATAAGATGATACCTGGTATCGTAGCAAATAATGCGAGTACCAGTCCTAGCGGTGGTAATATATGTAAAGCTAAAGCTACTACTATGAAAGCAATTATGCTAAGAATAGTTGCTTTAGGATATATTTTTGAAAACAAGTTCGCCACTCCTATACTATTTTTGACTATAACTACCATTTTAACCAATTTAAATCTTTTACACAATTTTACCGACCCATTTTATATAGAAGAATTAATGATCTGATAACATCGTTTAACATCCCCTTTGATTTACTGCAAATTCAGAAATCGTCTCTATCAAACTAGATTACTGATTACATGGATTAATGACTATTCCATCATTGCTTTTGCCTTCTAAATTCCATACTTCTCGAATCTATTATTTCAACTTTTTTAAAATCAAAAAGGGCAATGCCTAATAACAACTCACAACGAGTCAGATGTCATTATGCACTGCCCATATTTCAATAAATATTCAATAACCTCAATATTATTTACGTTTAAATTTAGATAAGTTTAAGAAATGATATAAATTAGGTGCCCAATCATTAAAATTAAGCAAGAAACCATCGTGCCCAACATTATCAGGAACAAAGAAATGTTTATGGTATTTAAAGCGTTCTCCTACTGCCTTAACTAAATCGTCTGGGTAGAGTAAATCATCGGTGAAACCCATTGTCATGACCTTTGTATCAAGTGAGCCAAACACAGCATCCACGTCATCTCTTCCTCTATCTAAATCATGGCTATCTAAGACGTCGAGCAGTGTTAAGTAACACTCAGACGCGAAATGTTGTTTAAATTTATCGCCTTGGTGTTTCTGATACGCAACTACTTGATCAGGTGTGAAACGTTTGTCATAACTTTTTGATGAACGATAGGTTAAGAATCCTAACTGTCTTGCGATACTCATTCCTTCTTTGTTATCAAGCAGAATAGCCTGTCTTGCGATTTCATTGAATGCACGACTATAAGATGACGTTCGATCAGTAGCAGCTAGGATTACTGCTTTCTCTACTTCAAATTTACGGTTATACAAAAGTTCCATCGCCTGCATGCCACCTAAAGAGCCACCGATTAATATATTAATCTTTCGATACCCTAGTGTTTCGATACCTAGTTCAATAGCTTTGACAATATCTCTCAACGTTAATTGTTTAGGAAAATCTACATCATTGAGTGCAGAACTTGAACCATATGGACTACCAATAACATTAAATGTTAAGAACTGATAATCATGAATTGGCATGTATCCACCATCAATAATTTCACGCCACCATCCAGGATCTTCATTCGTACCATATGTCAGATGATTGCCTGTTAATGCATGGCAAACTACTACAAGCGGTTGCCCTTGAAAACCCACATGCTCATAGCGTAACTTCAAATTTGCTATCGTTTCACCAGATTCAGTCGTAAATGGTCCCAATTCTAATGTATCAACCGTATAATTTGTCATTTTTTACCTCCTACTTAAATAAAAAAACTTCTCACTCTAAAAATAAGTAAGAAGTTTAACTATACTTATCATTCGAGTATCTCGTTGGTATTAGCACCGTACTACATCTTATATAGCCGGTTGCTGAAGCTTCAACGGGCCAAGTCCCTCTGCTTCTCGAAATAAGATTTTATTTTATTTATATGCATCTCATATAAAAGATGTCATAATTTTCTAATTATTGTCATTCTAACGGATATTAACTCTTACATCAATGAATTATTTAAAATAGCCATCTTAAGAGTGCCATTATTAAAATGCCTCCAATAATTGTAAAGGTTAGACTACGTGTGATAACTGCAATTAAGATTGTAGGTACCATCGTTATAATAAACGGGAAATTTAATGTGTAGCCAAGTCCATTGTCATGTTGCTCTATAACGCCATCTATAATTAATGCCGTGAATAGTGTAATTGGAATAAATGAGAGCCATTTGACGACCTTTTCAGACAACTGTATTTTCGTGATTAATATAAAAGGGATAACCCTTGTTAACCATGTAACTAACCCACACAACAAAATGATAATAAGCATATGTAGAGAAATCGTCATTTATCCATCACCACCCCAAGCATTGCCGCAACAACTGAAGCTAAAATAATCGCCAAGTATGACGGCATAAATAAACTGAACAATAACATCATAGCCACAACACAGATAATTAAGACAAAGTAAATTCTAATATGCGAGCGCTTTACCGCTTCAAATTGAGAAACCGCTAGAAAGATAAACATTGCTGTGATTGCAAAATCTAATCCTAAAGCATCCGGATGTTGTATGTATTTGCCAAATATAGCACCTGCAACAGATGACACTGTCCAAAATAAATACGCTGTAATATTTAAACCGTGTAGCCAACGATCATTTATCTTCTCACCTTTTAAATGTGGCGTGATAGCTACACCAAATGTCTCATCAGTTATAAGCGAAGAAAGCCCTAACCGATTTAACAATCCATAATCTTTATAATTCGGGGCTAATGTCATGCTTAATAAAAACATTCTCGAGTTAACTATGAATGCTGTAAGCACAATAGCCGTTATGGGTGTCCCTGAGATGACTAATGTACAAATTATAAATTGAGCAGCACCAGCGTAAATCACTAAGCACAATAATATAATTTCAAGAATACTAAAGCCAGAGGCTACAGCGACAATTCCAAATGATAATCCAACACCAGCATAGCCTAACAAAGTGGGGATACATTCTTTAACGCCTTGTTTAAATGTGATATGTTCTTTCATCATCTCACCCCTTGTTGATGTATTTTGATATTCACATTCTATTACAAACATTTAAAAACAACCATATCTTTTAGACTTCGGTATGTGTTACGTAAGACAAACTACAGTCTAAAAACGTTGCTATTACAGCGATTTTAAATTATTTTATAGACTCAGATTAATTTAGACCACCTGGCAGAATAAGGTTTAACAACGCTACTATTAATTTGATTTTTAACCTTTTTTATATCGTTACACCTCCCCTACCCTCTTATGATAATTTGATAGTTACTTGCTTCCTGTATTTTAAAAATTAACTAGACTAAAAATTTGTTCAATATTTTGTATTAATATGGTTCACCTAATTAATAGTTAGGTAGATATGTCTTATTGCTAAATCACCATACTGAAAAAACGCAATTTGTATAAATCATGATAAATAAAAAGGCAATCTCAAAAGAAATTGCCTTTTCATTTGTCAGAGAACTGTACCTCTCCGACGCTTCATTTATTATTTCATTTTAATTATTTAACTGGTCTAATTACAGTCTTGCCACCCATATAAGGAACAAGAGCTTCTGGAACAGTTACTGAACCATCTTCATTTTGATAGTTTTCGACAATAGCAGCAAAGGTTCTACCTACTGCTAAACCACTACCATTTAACGTGTGTACTAATTCTGGCTTAGCATTTTTATCTCGTTTAAATCTAATATTCGCACGTCTTGCTTGGAAGTCAGTAATGTTTGAACAAGAACTGATTTCTTTATAATCATTATAGCTTGGTAACCATACTTCTAAATCAAATGTCTTACTTGAACCAAAGCCAATGTCTCCAGTACATAAGATTACACGACGATATGGTAAGCCTAATTCTTCGAGAATTGCTTCAGCATGTGTTGTCATTTCCTCTAATGCATCAAATGAATCTTCTGGCTTTTCAAAGCGAACCATTTCAACTTTATCAAATTGATGCAAACGAATTAGACCACGTGTGTCTCTACCTGCTGATCCTGCTTCACTACGGTAACATGCTGACTGTGCAGTAAATTTCGCTGGTAATTCATCTGGAGCAATAATTTCATTACGGTAGTAGTTCGTTAATGGTACTTCCGCAGTTGGAATTGTGTATAGACCTTCCTTTTCAACTTTAAATAAATCTTCTTCAAATTTAGGCAATTGACCTGTACCATACATTGAATCAGCATTTACTAATTGTGGTACCATCATTTCAGTATAACCATGTTGTGTTGTATGCTTTGTGACCATATAGTTCATTAACGCACGTTCTAGTTGCGCACCTTCACCTGTTAAAAATACGAAACGTGCACCTGATACTTTTGCAGCACGTTCAAAGTTAACCATTTTTAAATCTTCTACTAAATCCCAATGTGCTTTTGCATCAAAGTCAAATTCACGAGGTGTTCCCCAACGTTTAAGTTCAACATTATCCTCATCTGAAGCACCTTCAGGTACATCATCTTGAATTACATTTGGAATGCGTGACAATTTATCATTTAATTCTTGATCAACTTGGTTTAAAGTATCATCCAATACCTTAATTTCATCACCTAATTTACGCATTGCAGCAATGGCATCATCTGCATCTTCTTTATTACGTTTCTTTTGCGCGATTTCACCACTGACTTTATTACGCTCAGCTTTCATTTCCTCAGCTTGTGCAATAAGTTGACGACGTTTGTCATCTAATTCTAAAACATCATCCACAACACTTTCTTCCATACCACGTTTTACAACTTTTTCTTTAACAAAATCAGGTTCACTACGGAATAATTTTATATCTAACATATGATTTCATCCTCTCATCAAATTTATATCTATTGGATAGTAACAAAAAAAGACCACATCCCCTAATTACAAGGGACGTGGTCTTGACGCGTTGCCACCCTATTTAACAGTCATTATAGACTGCGCTCTCACTAAAATAACGGCTAAAACCGATTGTTCACATATAAGTAGGTAGATTCATATTAAATATGATTACTTGTTCTCACTAACCACAAGCTCTCTGAAATCACGATATTAATACTACTTGTCCCACGAACAATATCTTATTAAGTTGTTTTAAATATAGCAAATAACATTATTATTTTCAAGAGAGAGCTTATTTATAACAACTTATTTTATTCATTATATGCAGCATCACGTAAATATTGTGCAACTGCTTCAATATCTTTATGAAATTGTCGATCTTCTGTAATTGATGGACAAATATGACGTAAAGTTTGAAATTTATCATACGTTTTAGGTGACAGTTTATCGATGTCTTTATACTCAACTGCTTGCAAGCCGATAATTGCTTCAATTGCTAAGACACGTCTTGCGTTTTCAATAATTTGATATCCGTGACGTGAAGCAATTGTCCCCATAGATACATGATCTTCTTGATTGGCAGAAGAGGGAATTGAGTCAACACTAGCAGGATGGGCAAGTGTTTTATTTTCTGAGACTAAACTAGCAGCGGCATATTGCATAATCATAGCACCACTTTGCAATCCTGGTTTAGGGCTTAAGAAAGCAGGCAATCCGTTATTTAATTGTGGATTGACTAGGCGTTCTAAACGACGTTCTGAAACATTAGCTAATTCGCTCACTCCGAGCTTTAAGAAGTCTAATGCGAAGGCTACGGGCTGACCATGAAAATTACCCCCAGATATCACAAGTGTTTCATCACCTTCATCGAAGATAAGTGGGTTGTCATTAGCAGCATTCATTTCAAATTCTAATTTTTCCTTAACATAATTCAATACTTGGAAACTTGCTCCGTGAATTTGTGGAATACAGCGTAAAGTATAGGCATCCTGCACGCGTATTTCACCTTGACGTGTTGTCAATTCAGAGCCTTCTAGCCAGTCTAACATACGCTCTGCTACTTCCATTTGTTCTTGGAAGTTTCTAACTTTATGTACATGCTCATTATAGGCATCTACTATGCCGTTTAAAGCCTGATGTGTAAACGCAGCAATCCATTCAGATTGATAGGCTAAACTTTCCGCTTCAATATAACTGATTACACCTTGCGCAGTCATCGCTTGAGTCCCATTAATCAATGCTAAACCTTCTTTAGCTTGTAATTGTAACGATTGATGATTCAATTTATTTAAGACGTACCGACTGTCTACTTCCTCTCCATTGAAATAAACACTACCTTCACCGATAAGTGCTAAAGCTAAATGAGATAGTGGTGCTAAATCTCCTGAAGCACCAAGTGAGCCTTGTTGCGGAATGACAGGTATAATTCGATTATTGATATAAAATATGAGTTGTTCAATTAAATCGACCGTCGCTCCAGAATGCCCCTTTAATAAGGTATTTAATCTCAACAACATCATCACTAATGAAACTTCTTCAGAAAATGGTTTACCAATACCACAAGCATGAGAACGAATGAGATTTACTTGAAGTTGATTGTATTCACCTTCATCGATACGTACATCACTAAACAATCCAAAACCTGTTGTAATTCCATATATTGTTTCTTTATTAGCGATTATATCTTCAACAGTTGCACGGCTTTGTTTAACACGTTCATATGCTGCAGCTGTCACTTCAACTTTATCTTCATCACTTAAGAATTGTTTAATATCCGAAATCGTCAATGTATCCCCAGTTAATTGTAATGTCATTTTCCCATCTCCTTTATTTTAAGTGCTATAACAATTAACACGAGTATACGCTTACAATTTTCTATAAACAATAGCTTTTGAAATATCCGTAATATGGTATTAAATTACTGATTTAATAGGGTAAAGTTTTACTTAATATTAATTTATCGTAAACAAACATTTTCTTATCACTTTAACTATTGACTAAAGGGCAAAGCAGGTTTAATATACTCTATTGTATTTATAAAAAGGAATTAAAAATTAGGTCTTAGACGATATTTTTTATAAGAACAAGTGGGGTAGCAAGAATATAAAAAATAACTACATGACAACCTTCCAATTAGTGAATTAATTGGGTTATCTATATTAAATAATCTGAATGACTATATAACTCAAAAAGGAGGTTTCAATTTGGAAACTTTATCATCAGTAAACATTCCTAAAAGAAAAGATGAAACACATAAAGGTGATTATGGTAAGATTCTTTTAATAGGTGGTAATGTGAATTTAGGTGGTGCAATCATGTTAGCTGCACGTGCCTGTGTATATAGCGGCAGTGGTTTAATCACGGTAGCAACACATCCTACCAATCATGCTGCATTACATTCTCGTTGTCCAGAAGCAATGGTTATTGATATCAATGATACTAAGATGTTAACTAAAATGATCGAAAATACGGATTGTATCTTAATCGGTCCTGGTTTAGGTTGTGATTTCAAAGGAAACAATGCTATCACATTCCTATTACAAAATATTCAACCACACCAAACGCTTATTGTAGATGGAGATGCCATTACAATCTTCAGTAAATTGAAACCAGAAATTCCAACATGTAGAGTCATTTTCACGCCGCATCAAAAGGAATGGGAACGTCTAAGTGGCATTCCAATTGAAGAACAAACTTATGAGCGTAATCGAGAAGCGGCTGATCGCATTGGAGCAACAATCGTCTTAAAGAAACATGGCACTGAAGTTTACTTTAAACAAAATGAATACAAATTACCAATCGGTACACCAGCTATGGCAACTGGTGGTATGGGTGATACATTAGCAGGTATGATTACTAGCTTTGTTGGACAATTCAATGATATTGAAGAAGCGGTAACAAGTGCTGCATATGTGCATAGTTTAATCGGAGAACAATTATCAGAAAAGATGTATGTTGTTCCACCTTCAAGACTAATCAGTGAAATACCTTGCGTTATGAAATCATTAGAAAATTAATATAATCCACATACAAGGACCTATCATCTAACATATGATGATGGGTCCTTTTATTAATATCAGTGCTACTACTTTATATTTACATATGTAAACCCAAACAATCCAACACCTCTAAAAACGTTGATAAACAGCCTTTTAACACCTTTGTCATCAACCTTTCACACTGTTGTCTACTGTAAACAAAACGTTATAATCATAATCCACTTTCTATACTTAATCAGTATGATGCTATTTCATATTCACATTCTAATTAGTTAATTGTATTATATGTTTTTCCTAGCTCCACATAATTATTCTTATCTAAGATATGTATAAACTGTTCGTGTAACCAATATAATCTGCTACCTGGTTAATCACATATTCCAGCTATTGTTATTGTTACATCAAACAACAGAAAAGGCAGTTCCCAAATCTGGAAACTGCCTTCTATCTTTATTTTATTTAATTAGTTATTCTGTATCGTCATTATTGTCGTTGTCAGCGTTCTCTATATCTTCATTGACACGATCCATAAAGTCTTGTCTTAATTCTTGACGCTCGCCATCTTCACCATCTACGGATTCATCTCTATTGTCTGTTACTTCTGTATGAATTGTATTACCTGGTGCGTCTCCTTCAATCATTGCTTCTGAGCTTACATCAGTTGCTTCATCAGAACCTTCAGCTGTCGTTGCTTCTGTATCTGCAGGTTCTTCGTCATCTTCACTGACTTTAGCTACTGTTGATACATATTGTTCGTCGCTCAATTTAATCAATCTTACACCTTGAGCAGCACGACCATTTTGAGAAATATCTTGAACATCAATACGGATGATTACACCTGAATTAGTCACAACCATCAAGTCTTCTTCACCGTTGACTGTTGTAATACAAACGATATTACCATTTCGTTCTGTGATTGTTGCAGTCTTGATACCTTTACCACCACGGTTGGATAGACGATAGTCATTTACTGGTGTACGTTTACCGTAACCATTTTCCGTAACAACTAAAATTTCATCATTACTATCCGATTTCGCTACATCTAAACCTACTACGCGATCGCCTTCTCTTAAAGTAATACCTTTAACACCAGCTGCAGTACGACCTAATGGACGCAATGCGCTTTCTGGGAAGCGAATCAATGACGCATGTGATGTACCGATAAGAATATCATCTTCACCATCAGTTAAACGAACTGCAATCAGTTCATCGTCATCTTTGAAGCCGATAGCTATCTTACCGTTTTTGTTAATATGAGAGAAATTACTCAATGCTGAACGTTTAACGATACCTTTACGTGTCGCAAATACTAAGTAATCTTCTTCACTTTCTAAATCTTTAACGGCAATCATTGTACTAATGGCCTCATCGTTATCTAATTCTATCGCATTAACAACAGGGATACCTTTAGATTGACGTGATAACTCTGGTACCTCGTAACCTTTAAGTTTGTATACGCGACCTTTATTGGTAAAGAATAACACGTTATCATGTGTACTTAATGTCACAAGTTGACTCACGAAGTCTTCTTCTAACGTATTCATACCTTGGACGCCTCTACCTCCACGATGTTGTGCTCTATACGTAGAAACTGGTAAACGTTTAATATAGTTATTGTGACTTAAAGTGATAACAATTTGCTCTTCAGGAATTAAATCCTCATCCTCAATATTGTCTAAACCACCTAATTGTATTTCAGTACGACGATCATCACCGAATTTCTCACGTACTTCAATAAGTTCATCACGAACGATTTGTAATAACTTTTCTTCATCAGCAAGAATTTCTTCCAATTCTTTAATATATGCAATTAAGTTATTATACTCTTCTTCAATCTTGTCTCGCTCTAAACCAGTTAAACGTCTCAAACGCATATCAAGTATTGCTTGCGCTTGTCTTTCAGTTAATTTAAAGCGTTCTTGCAAGCTAGCCATAGCTACTTTATCAGTATCAGATTCACGAATTGTCGTGATAATTTCATCGATATGATCTAACGCAATTCGTAAGCCTTCTAAGATATGGGCACGGTCTTGTGCTTTTTTCAAATTATATTCTGTACGTCTTCTAACGACGATTTTTTGATGCTCTAAGTACTCTACTAAAGCTTCTTTCAAATTAATCAGCTTTGGTCTACCCTTTACAAGCGCAATCATATTTACACCAAATGATGTTTGTAATGGCGTTTGTTTATATAAATTATTTAAAATAACACTCGCATTCGCATCTTTTCGAATATCAATAACGACTCTTACGCCTGTACGTAAACTCGTTTCATCACGTAAGTCTGTTATACCTTCGACTTTCTTATCACGTGCTAATTCAGCAATTTTTTCAATCATTCTTGCCTTGTTTACTTGATAAGGAATTTCTGTAACAACGATACGTTGGCGACCACCACCGCGCTCTTCAATTTCAGCACGTGCACGCATTTGTATTGAACCACGACCTGTTTCATATGCACGGCGGATACCACTTTTACCCATAATTAAACCGGCAGTAGGGAAATCAGGACCTTGGATATCTTCCATTAATTCTGCAATTGTGATATCTGAGTTATAACTTAAACTTAAAATACCATTGATAACCTCTGTAAGGTTGTGTGGTGGAATATTTGTAGCCATACCAACCGCAATACCTGATGCCCCATTGACCAATAGGTTAGGGAATCTAGCAGGTAAGACTGACGGCTCTCTTTCGTTACCATCATAGTTATCGATAAAGTCGATTGTATCCTTATTCAAATCTTTCAGTAATTCTAACGTGATCTTCGTCATACGTGCTTCCGTATAACGCATGGCCGCTGCGCCATCACCATCCATCGAACCAAAGTTACCTTGACCATCAACTAAAGGATATCGATAGCTGAAATCTTGTGCCATTCTTACCATTGCTTCGTAAATAGATGAGTCACCATGTGGGTGATATTTACCCATTACATCTCCGACAATACGTGCTGATTTCTTATATGACTTGTCAGGTGTCATACCTTGTTCATTCAATCCATATAAAATACGACGATGTACTGGTTTTAAACCATCTCTAACATCTGGTAAAGCACGTGAGACGATAACACTCATCGCATAATCTAAAAACGATTCGCGCATCTCATTCGTAATATTCCGTTCATTAATTCTTGATTCAGGTAATTCAGCCATCAAGATATCCTCCTTCAAAAATTCAGTTCATCGGTTTAGAAATCTAAGTTTGCATAAACTGCGTTATCTTCAATAAACTGTCTGCGATTCTCTACAACGTCACCCATTAACATTTCAAATGTTTGGTCTGCGTCAATCGCATCTTCTAATGATACTTGTAACATCGCTCGGTTTTCTGGATTCATTGTAGTTTCCCACAATTGATCCGCGTTCATCTCACCAAGACCTTTGTAACGTGCAATAGACCATTTTGGATTAGGATCTAACTCTGCTTTAAGTTTTTCTAATTCACGGTCATTAAACACATAATATTTTTGTTTACCTTGCGTTAATTTAAACAATGGTGGTTGTGCAATATAAACATAACCCGCTTCTAATAACGGTCTCATAAAGCGATAGAAGAATGTTAATAATAACGTTCTAATATGGGCCCCATCGACGTCTGCATCCGTCATGATGATGATCTTATGATAACGCGCTTTACTCAAATCAAATTCTCCACCAATTCCAGTACCAAATGCAGTTATCATAGAGCGTATTTCATTGTTATTTAAGATACGATCTAAACGTGCCTTCTCAACATTTAATATCTTTCCTCGTAAAGGTAAGATTGCTTGAGTTTCTGAGTCACGACCTGATTTCGTAGACCCCCCAGCAGAGTCACCCTCAACAATAAAGATTTCACTGCGCTCAGGATCTTTACTAGAACAGTCTGCAAGTTTACCTGGTAAACTTGAAACCTCTAATGCCGACTTACGACGTGTCACTTCACGTGCTTTTTTAGCAGCAAGTCGTGCACGAGACGCCATAATTCCTTTCTCAACGATGATACGTCCAACTTGTGGATGCTCATATAAGAATCTTTCGAATAACTCAGAGAATAGCTTATCTACAATTTGACGTACTTCAGAGTTACCAAGTTTCGTCTTAGTTTGCCCTTCAAATTGTGGATCACCGTGCTTGATTGATACAATTGCTGTCAATCCTTCACGTGTATCCTCACCAGATAAACGTTCTTTATCTTCTTTCATCACTTTGCTATTAAGCCCATAACTATTTAACACACGTGATAACGCACGTTTAAATCCTTCTTCGTGTGTACCACCTTCATATGTGTGAATGTTATTTGCATAAGTTAATAAATTAGTCGCAAAACCACTGTTATATTGCAATGCGATTTCTACTTCTACATCATCCTTTGATTGATGAACATAGATAGGTTCTTCATGAAGTGGTTCTTTGTTTTCATTTAGCATTTCAACGTAAGATTTAATACCACCATCATAGTGATAACTATCTTCTCTTACTTCTTCTTCACGCTCATCTCTGAGCACAATCGTAATACCTTTATTTAAGAAAGCAAGCTCTCTAATACGTTGTTGTAATGTTTCGTAATTATAAGTCGTCGTTTCAGTGAAGATTTCTGGGTCTGCTTTAAAGCGTATTTCAGTACCTGTATTCTCATCTGTTTCGCCAATCACTTTCAAGTCGAATTGTGGCGCACCTTTTTTATATGCTTGATGATAAATCTTTTCGTCTTTATGTACATAAACTTCAAGATCTTCAGACAATGCGTTTACTACAGACGAACCTACACCGTGTAATCCACCAGAGACTTTATATCCGCCTCCACCAAATTTACCACCAGCATGAAGTACTGTTAAGATAACTTCAACCGCTGGACGCCCCATCTTTTCGTGCATACCTACGGGGATACCACGACCATTATCGGTAACTCTTATCCAGTTATCCTTTTCGATGATAACCTCAATCTTGTCTGCATATCCGGCAAGCGCCTCATCGATACTATTATCAACGATTTCCCACACTAAATGGTGTAGGCCCTTTTCAGAAGTAGAACCGATATACATACCAGGTCGTTTACGGACCGCTTCGAGTCCTTCTAATACTTGAATCTGTCCAGCACCATAATCTTCCGTGTTATTCACATCTGACAATGCTTCCACCTTCACTTTCTGTTACTTTATAATTTCGCCTTGATTTATGCGATAAAGTTTAGCGTTCTTCATAATTTCATGATCTATTCCATCGACTGATGTTGTCGTTACAAATGTTTGAACCTTATGTTGTATCGTGCTTAATAAGTGCGTTTGACGCGAATCATCTAACTCACTCAAAACATCGTCTAGCAATAGAATTGGATACTCACCTACTTCGATATTCATCAACTCTATTTCTGCTAATTTAATCGATAAGGCAGTCGTTCTTTGTTGACCTTGCGAACCATATGTCTGTGCATCCATACCGTTGACATCAAAGCCAAGGTCATCACGATGTGGACCGTATAAACAGACACCTCTATCTTTCTCACGTTCCATGTTGTCGTTAAGCAATGTTAAGACTTCCTCTAGACGTTCCGAATCGCTTCTGTCGTCTTCATCCAACTTTATACTAGGTAAATACTTTAAAGACAACGTTTCACGTTCATCTGTGATTCCCGAATGAATCGGTTTAGCCAATGATTCTAACTCTCGTATAAAATGCTTACGACGCTCAGTTACTTTCAGCGCATATTCCGCAAACTGTTGATTTAAGACCTCTAGCATAGTAGTGTCTGTCTTTTGTCCATATTGCAACTGCTTAAGATAGTTATTCTTTTGCTTTAAGATACGTTGATATTGCGACAAATCATTGAGATACACTGCAGAAATTTGCCCCAATTCCATATCGATAAATCTACGTCTCACTTGAGGCGAACCTTTAACAATATTTAAGTCTTCTGGCGCAAATAATACAACGTTTAAATGACCAATATACTGAGTTAGTCTACTTTGTTCTAAGTGATTGATTTTTACTTGTTTGCCTTTTTTGGTGATGTACATCGTCAATGGCATATCGCCATATCTATAGCTGAGTTCACCCTCTATTTTAGCATAGTCATTGTCAAAACGTATGAGTTCCTTATCATTTGATGTACGGTGACTCTTAGCTAGTGCAAGTGTATAAATAGATTCTAGTAGATTCGTCTTGCCCTGCGCATTCTCACCAATTAAGATATTGACTTCAGGATGACATTCTATAGAAATGGACTCATAGTTTCGATAATGCTCTAGCTGAAGCGTCTTTAATTTCATTCTTCACCTTGTTGAATGATTAAAAACGAACCGACTTCAGGTATCTCTAGGCTATCTCGATGATTTAGTTTTTTACCTCGACGTGTTTCACGTTCGCCATTTATCATGACTTCAAAATCTTGTAAGAACCATTTTGCTTGGCCTCCAGATTCGATAATACCTTCTGTCTTTAGAAATTGTCCTAATGTGATGTCACCATCAACAATTACTTCTTCAACCAAATCAACCACTCCATTTCTTTATAAGCTCATTAATATATTATACATTTTTTAGCGCTAAATTTCATGCAAAATACAGTTGGAAATCGCTTTCTTTCAATATATTTTAACTATTTTCAGCATCTGCTTTCGAAATGTGCTTATCTCGATTGTTTTACACTTAATATTATAACAAATTTTAAGTCAGTTTATTCATTTTCTTTATAAATACTATTTATTTCAAAATGCTAATTATTTAATTTAAAATTGTCTCGTTTTTATAGCGAGTATTCACTTGTAATAATTCACCAATTCATAGAGGCATTTTAAGCATGTTTTTAGCTTCATTTTAATAATTAGGTATGATTTATCCATTTTATTTTGAAAATAACTCACATACCCTTTAAATTGCTTTTAAAATATATCCTCTCAATAAATAACAACTTATTCTTTTATCATTCACAGTTTCAAATCTAATTTACACAAAAAACAGACCTAGACATTTTCCGTCTAGATCTGTTTGGATACTACTTATAATTTTATGCTCAAATTTAATACGTTCTGATTGGTAAAATTAATTGTGTCACAGAATCGTCTTCTTTTGGTTTTAGAATAAATGGTTTCATTGTCCCAAAGAATTCTATTTCAACATCGTCATTATCGATTGCTTTTAATGCATCCATCATGTACTTAGAGTTGAATGAAATCTTCAGATTACCACCTTCAACATTGTTTGCACTTACTTCTTCTTTAACTGTACCAATTTCAGGTGAAGTTGAAGAAAGTTCTACAAGTTCATTTCCTGTGCTTAATTTAATAACGTTATTACCGCCTTCACGTGCCAATAACGAAGCACGATCAATAGCATGATAGAAGTCACCGTTATTAATACCTAACTTGAATTCATAGTTTTCAGGGAATAAACGTGATGTATCTGGATAATGCCCCTCTAATAAACGTGAAATAAAGTTTACATTTCCAACTTTGAATAATACTTGGTTTGAAGCAAAGAAGATATCAATGTCTTCTTCACTATCAGTCATAATTTTATTTAGTTCTGATAATGCTTTACCTGGAATAATGACATTTTTATTTTCTGAACTATCTTCCAATGCGACTTTTCTCACGGCTAAGCGATGTGAATCGGTAGCTGTGCATATTAATTCATTTTCTTGTATAAGCCAGTTCACACCAGTAAGTACTGGGCGTGTTTCTGACGTGGACACTGCGAAATTTGTTTGTGCTATCACGTTTTTAAGCACTTTTACTGATAATTGAATTGCATCATCTCTTGATACTTGTGGTAGTAATGGATATTGGTCAGGATCTAATCCACTTAAATTAAATTCTGAATGACCAGATGTAATTAATGTTTGGAATTGTTCATTTGTAGAAAGTTTAACTTCCTTACCTGGTAATTTTTTAATAATGTCTACGAAGAAACGACCAGGAAGTACAACAGATCCAGTTTCTGAAATTTCAACAATATCTTCTCCGTCAACTTGTTTAGGGATTGTAATCTCAATTGAAATTTCTGAATCAGATCCAGTAAGTATTACTTCGTTATCTTTAGCGTCAATTTTTATACCAGTTAAGATAGGTAATGTAGTTCTTGGTGAGATGGCTTTAAGTGTGTCATTTAATTGATTAATAAAATAATCTCTTCTAATTGTGAATTCCATCATTTTTAAACTCCTTCCAGTCGTTTATAAATAAATTATATAGGTTTTAAAACCGTAGTAATAGTAGTAGGGCTTGTGAATTAGTGGATAACCGAAATTTTTTCAATGGTGACATCGTTTAGCTATTGTGGATAACTTGTGTGTAGTGTGTATTACTTTTGCACATTATCCACATTTTAAAAAATGTCTGTTATTAACGTTATTCCTCAAATTCACATAATTAATCTGTTATATTACAGCTTTTTTATTGATTTCTAATTTCTTTTTCAAGATTTTCTACTTCTTGTTTAAACGTCGGATCATTATTAATATCTTTGAGTATCTTTTCATGTGCATGAATTACCGTAGTATGATCACGACCTCCAAATTCCTCTCCAATTTTCGGTAGTGAGAAATCAGTCAACTCACGCGACAAATACATTGCAATTTGGCGTGGGTATGCGATTGACTTGGTACGTTTCTTAGCACTAAAGTCTTCGATTTTCACACTATAGTATTGGCCAACGATTTTTTGTATATCTTGAATTGTAATTTTTTTTGATTTTGGTGCTTGAATAATATCTTTTAGTGCAGCAGCCGTTAATTCAGTCGTAATCGGTTGTCCCTGTAATTTAGAAAAGGCTAGTACACGCGTTAATGCCCCTTCTAATTCACGAATATTCGATTGAATTTGATTAGCTATATAAGTTAATGCTTCTGATGGAATATTTAAGTTTTCTTCTTCGATTTTTTTATGCAAAATCGCCATTCGAGTTTCATAATCTGGTGGTGTAATATCAACGATTAAGCCCCATTCAAAGCGTGAACGCAAGCGATCCTCTAATTTAGCAATTTCTTTAGGTGGTCTATCACTAGAAATGACGATCTGCTTATTCGCTTGATGTAATTCATTGAATGTATGGAAAAATTCTTCTTGTGTTTGCTCTTTATTTTGTATGAATTGAATATCATCAATTAGCAAAACATCGATATTACGGTATTTCTCTCTAAATTGTTCTGTTTTGTTATCACGTATCGATTTAATAAATTCGTTCGTGAATTTTTCACTAGATGTGTAAATGACCTTCGCATCTGGATTATTGGCTAACACATAATGACCAATGGCATGCATTAGATGTGTCTTTCCTAATCCTACGCCACCATAGATAAATAGTGGGTTGTATGCTTGTGCTGGTGCTTCTGCAACAGCCAAACTTGCAGCGTGTGGAAATCTATTGCCCGGACCTATGACAAATGTTTCAAAAGTATTATGCATATTAAATTGTTCATCGCCAATTCTTGCTTCATCAACACCAGATTCATATGTGTCTTTAGGTTGATGCGATTGATTTGAATTTTGTTCAGAAGAACCGGATTGCATATTTGCTAATTCGTCTTCTGAATAAAATACTGGCATAATTTCATGACCAATTGCCTCATATAATGCGGTTTGAATAATCTCAACATAATGCGATTTTAACCAATTGGCTACAAATGGATCATCGATAACAATGACCGCCTCATCATTTTCTAATGAATGCAGTTTGGTATCTTTTAGAAAAGTTTGATAGCTAGGATAACTTACTTTTTCTTGAGCCAAGGTAAGGACTTTTTCCCAAATTTCATGTTCTGACATAATTAACAAACTCCATATATAGTAAATTTTAAAAGTTATACACAAAAATCAGTGCAGTGGATAAACTAAATCACAAGGTGTTGATAATTATCCACAAGTTAATCACAATCAGTGGATAACTATGTATGATGATAAATATATCCACAACATTTTGTATATAATTTAATAAATCAAACCCTTGATGTATCAATAACTACATGACTTATCCACATAATTATACTTTTTAACATCAACCTCTGTCAAATAGCTGTGAATTTGTTATTAAACTATCTAAAAACTTGTGAATGACCTATAAATTATCCACAGTAAGAACGATTTGTACTGTGTATAAGTGGATAACTTTGCGAAAGAAATAGTATAACAGAAAATAAGCATCTTGTGGGCTTGGGAAATAATTTATAAATACTGTATGAAAAATGTATAATGGTCAAACTAATCGTTTGCGGAGTGATGTATTAAGGATAAATTACTGTAATGTCGGTATTTTTATGTAAGCTGCATCTATAAGCATGATAAAAAACTTCCATATAATAGGAGAAACAGAACAATAACTGCTCATACTGCAATTAAATTCGTGCTTGCTTTATAAAATATATTTTGTTATATTGTAGTAGTTGCTTGAATTATGACTAGGAATTTATAAAGTTAAATCAAGACTTAAAGCAGAAGCGTATATCAATTTATCTATAATAACTGTTAGATAACCGAATAAATATGGAGGTGTTTTTACATGGTAAAACGTACTTATCAACCAAATAAACGTAAACATAGTAAAGTTCATGGTTTCAGAAAGCGCATGAGCACAAAAAATGGCCGTAAAGTTTTAGCGCGTCGTCGTCGTAAAGGCCGTAAAGTTTTATCAGCATAAGATCACTGACTCATCAGTGGTCTTTTTTTTAGGTTTTAAATAAAGTAAGATACGCATTAATATCTGTAGCTAGTCAATATATTAAATGGAATGTTTGATTTGAGTTAGTTCAAAATGTTACAGAAGAAGATAAGCGAGTGATGCATTGGTGGAAAAAGCATATAGAATTAAAAAAAACAGTGATTTTCAAGCTATTTATAAAAAGGGAAAATCAGTAGCCAATAGACAATTTGTAGTTTATACCAAAGTAAATAAAGAGTTATCACATTTTAGGCTGGGTATTAGCGTTTCGAAGAAGATTGGCAATGCCGTTGTTAGAAATAGAATCAAGCGAGCAATACGTGAAAATTTCAAAGTGCATAAAGAAGATCTTATACCAATTGAAATTATTGTTATAGCGAGACACCCAGCAAAAGATATGGATACATTACAAATACAATCAAGCTTGGAACATGTTTTAAAGATAGCTAAAGTTTTTAACAAAAAGATATAATTTCATGATAGGGTAGGGGAGCATATAGAGAAAGTGATTATTTTAGACGGAAGTAAGACTTCGTTCAGACAAACGTAAGACTAACTAACTGTATATCACTAAGCAATATGTTCGCTTTTTTTCATGAAAATCATTACAATATTATAATGAAATTTTTTACTTAACTAGACTGGTAAGGGAGGCGAGATGGATGATGGATTTAGACACGATTACGAGTATTTCAACACCAATGGGTGAAGGTGCAATAGGGATTGTGCGTTTATCTGGTTCAGATGCATTAACAATTGCAGATAAGTTATATAAAGGGCAGAAATCACTTAAAGATGTAGCTACTCATACGATAAATTATGGTCATATCGTAGATCCAGAATCAAATGAAGTAGTTGAGGAAGTAATGGTATCGGTGTTAAGGGGACCAAAGACCTTTACACGAGAAGATATCGTAGAGATAAATTGTCATGGCGGTATTTTAACAATTAATAGAGTGTTGGAATTAACTATGACATATGGTGCACGCATTGCTGAACCTGGTGAATATACGAAACGTGCATTTTTAAATGGCCGCATTGATTTATCACAAGCAGAAGCGGTGATGGACTTTATTCGTTCTAAAACCGATCGAGCATCTAAAGTTGCAATGAATCAAATTGAGGGTCGTTTAAGTGATATGGTTAAGCGACAGCGTCAATCCATTCTCGAAATCCTTGCTCAAGTCGAAGTCAATATAGATTATCCAGAATACGATGACGTAGAAGATGCGACGACAGAATTTTTACTAGAGCAATCAACGCAAATTAAACAAGAGATTAATAAACTATTAGAAACTGGTGCGCAAGGTAAGATTATGAGAGAAGGTTTGTCTACAGTCATTGTTGGTAAACCGAATGTTGGTAAGTCTTCAATGCTTAATAACCTGATACAAGATAACAAAGCGATTGTGACAGAAGTTGCAGGAACTACACGAGATACGTTAGAAGAGTATGTAAATGTCAGAGGAGTTCCATTAAGATTAGTTGATACGGCAGGGATTCGTGACACAGAAGATATCGTTGAGCGTATCGGTGTCGAACGTTCTAGAAAGGCACTGAGTGAAGCGGATTTAATCTTATTTGTCTTAAATTATAATGAAACATTGTCGGAGGAAGATCGACAGTTGTATGAAGTAATTAAGAATGAAGATGCAATTGTCATCGTTAATAAGATGGATTTGGAACAACGTTTAGATATGGAAGAAGTTAAAGCAATGATTGGAGATACACCACTTATTCAAACTTCAATGTTGAAACAAGAAGGTATCGATCAATTAGAATTACAAATTAGAGATTTATTCTTTGGTGGAGACGTTCAAAATCAAGATATGACATACGTTTCAAATTCCAGACATATCTCATTATTAAAGCAAGCTAGAAATTCAATTCAAGATGCTATAGATGCTGCGGAATCTGGAGTACCAATGGATATGGTACAAATTGATTTGACAAGAACATGGGAATTATTAGGTGAAATTATTGGTGAGTCAGCAAGCGATGAATTAATCGACCAACTGTTTAGCCAATTCTGTTTAGGAAAATAATTAAGGAGGAACAATTATGGCTCAAAAATATGACGTAATAGTAATTGGAGCTGGACATGCGGGAATAGAAGCTGGACTTGCTTCAGCACGTCGCGGTGCAAAAACATTAATGTTAACAATTAACTTAGATAATATTGCATTTATGCCATGTAACCCATCTGTAGGTGGACCAGCAAAAGGTATCGTTGTACGTGAAATCGATGCGCTAGGTGGTCAAATGGCAAAAACAATCGATAAAACGCACATCCAAATGCGTATGCTGAATACAGGTAAAGGTCCAGCGGTAAGAGCATTACGTGCTCAAGCGGATAAAGTATTATATCAACAAGAAATGAAAAAAGTAATTGAAGATGAAGAAAACCTAGATATTATGCAAGGCATGGTTGATGATTTGATTATTGAAGACGATGTAATCAAAGGTGTACGTACGAATATCGGTACTGAATATTGGGCGGAAGCTGTAATTATTACTACAGGTACTTTCTTACGTGGTGAAATTATCTTAGGTAATATGAAATATTCAAGTGGTCCAAACCATCAATTACCTTCTATTTCTCTTGCAGATAACTTAAGATCATTAGGGTTTGAAGTTGTACGTTTTAAAACAGGTACCCCTCCACGAGTTAATGCAAAAACGATCGACTACTCAAAAACAGAAATCCAACCAGGCGATGATGTAGGAAGAGCATTTAGCTTTGAAACTACTGAATATATATTAGATCAATTACCATGTTGGTTAACATATACTAATGGTGAAACACACCAAGTGATTGATGACAATTTACATTTATCAGCTATGTATTCAGGTATGATTAAAGGTACAGGTCCAAGATACTGTCCATCAATTGAAGATAAATTTGTACGTTTCAATGATAAACCACGTCATCAATTATTCTTAGAGCCTGAAGGACGTAATACAAATGAGGTATATGTACAAGGCTTATCAACAAGTTTACCAGAACATGTTCAACGTCAAATGTTGGAAACAATTCCAGGCCTAGAGAAAGCAGATATGATGCGTGCAGGTTATGCAATTGAATATGATGCATTAGTGCCTACACAATTATGGCCGACTTTAGAAACTAAAAAAATTAAAAACTTATACACAGCTGGTCAAATTAATGGTACATCAGGATATGAAGAAGCGGCAGGTCAAGGTTTAATGGCTGGCATTAATGCTGCTGCTCGAGTTCAACAAAAAGAAGAAGTGATATTAAGCCGTTCGGATGCCTATATTGGCGTACTTATCGATGACCTTGTTACAAAAGGTACAAATGAACCATATCGTTTATTAACATCTAGAGCAGAATATCGTTTATTATTAAGACATGATAATGCAGACTTAAGATTGACGGATTTAGGTTACGAAATTGGTATGATTTCAGAAGAACGTTATGCACGCTTTAATGAAAAGAGAGAAATGATTCGTAATGAACAAGAACGTCTTAAAGGTATTCGTGTTAAACCTAGTGAACATGTACAATCAATTATTGAAGCACAAGGTGGTTCACGTCTGAAAGATGGTATCTTAGCTTTAGAATTATTACGTCGTCCTGAAATGACATATGATTTAATTCTTGATATCCTTGAAGAATCACATCAACTACCTGCAGATGTTGAAGAACAAGTTGAAATTCAAACGAAATACGAAGGCTATATCAATAAGTCATTACAACAAGTTGAAAAAGTAAAACGCATGGAAGAAAAGAAAATTCCAGAAGACTTAGATTATAGTAAAGTAGATAGTTTAGCTACAGAAGCTAGAGAAAAATTAGCAGAAGTTAAACCGTTGAATATCGCACAAGCATCTCGAATTTCTGGTGTGAATCCTGCTGATATTTCAATTTTACTTGTCTTCTTAGAACAAGGTAAAATTCAAAGGGTGAACAATTAACATGGGCGTAGAGTGGTTAACTAAGCAACTGAGTACACATGGGATAGAGCTTTCGGAACAACAACAGCAACAGTTTCAAACGTACTATCAAATGCTTGTCGAATGGAACGAAAAAATGAATTTAACGAGCATTACAGAGGAACACGAAGTATATTTAAAGCACTTTTATGATTCGATTGCACCGAGTTTTTATGCGGATTTTTCGCAATCAATGTCATTATGTGATGTAGGTGCTGGCGCTGGTTTCCCAAGTATTCCGTTAAAAATTATTTTTCCAAACTTAAAGGTAACAATAGTAGATTCACTCAATAAACGTATTCAATTTCTTAATCAATTAGCAGATGCCTTAGGATTACAAGATGTTAGTTTCGTACATGATAGGGCGGAAACATTTGGTAAAGGAGTCTACAGGGAGTCTTATGATATCGTAACAGCAAGAGCGGTTGCTAGACTTTCAGTATTAAGTGAATTATGTATACCGTTAGTGAAAAAGGGTGGTCAATTCATCGCATTGAAATCAGCTAAAGGTGACGAAGAGTTAGAAGAAGCTGCTTTTGGAATCGGTGTGTTCGGTGGAAAGGTCATAGACACAATTTCATATGAATTACCTGAGGATGCTGGTGATAGACAGATGATGATCATTGAAAAAAGAAGTCAAACGCCAAAAAAATATCCAAGAAAACCTGGTACGCCAAATAAGTCACCATTACTAGAAAAGTAATAACAGTTAATAACAATTAATTTAGAGGGAGCGCATAAATTATGAAGAAACCTTTTTCTAAATTATTTGGTTTAAAAAATAAAGATGACATAGTTGGTTATATTGAAGAAGATTATAATAATAACGTTGAATCTATTCATATTGAGCGCATTGTGCCAAACCGTTATCAACCAAGACAAGTATTTGAGCCAAATAAGATTAAAGAACTCGCAGAATCTATAGAAGAACATGGTTTGTTGCAACCGATTGTCGTACGTCCAATTGAGGAAGAAATGTTTGAAATTATTGCAGGCGAGCGTCGATTTAGAGCTTTACAAAGCATTGGCAAGACACATGCTGACGTAATCATTAGATTTTTAGATGATGAAGAAACAGCAGTTGTTGCATTGATTGAAAATATTCAACGTGAAAATTTATCAGTTATTGAAGAAGCGGAAGCATATAAAAAGCTGCTAGAAATTGGCGATACAACACAAAGTGAATTAGCTAAAAGTGTTGGTAAAAGTCAGAGCTTTATTGCTAATAAATTACGTTTGTTAAAGCTTGCGCCAAAGGTAATTGAACGTTTAAGAGAAGGAAAAATTACGGAACGTCATGCCCGTGCATTACTAAGTTTATCAGAGGAAGATCAAGAAATCTTAGTAGAGACAATTATTAGCCAAAAATTAAATGTTAAACAAACTGAAGCACGTGTGAAACAAAAGGTTGGTCCAGTAAAGGTGAAAGCGCAACGCTTTGAGTTTGCTAAAGATTTAACTGACGCACGTGAGACTGTTGGCAAGAGTATCGAGTCTATTGAACAAAGTGGTATTCAAGTTGAACATCAAACAAAAGATCATGAAGATTATTACGAAATCAAGATTAAGTTATATAAGCGTTAGTACAATTCAAATAGTAAAATGTTAGCAAAAGTTTGGGATACAAATTCCAGAAAAATAGCTCTCAGATGAATTCAATTTATCTGAGGGCTATTTTTTACTTATTCGTATTGTTGGCTCGCTTTCCTAGGGGACAGCTTCAGCCTGTAGTCTTCAGCTTGTCCTGTTCCCTCAGGAGTCTTACCAACGTTCTTCGTATCAATATCTAAATGCATATTAAAAACACTTTGAATCAAATTGTTTATAGCTAAAGCATGATGTGATTCCAGGACATACTCATTAACCATTATTCTTGCATAGTAATTTTAACTAGTAATATCATTGCACTTTTTATTGGTAAAATAAGCATTTAAATAATCAAAATACTACAAATTTAATTATTCCCTGGAAAATAAAATAAGGCTATTGTGTAATAATACAAACTATGATTAAATTAAGAAAACGCTTACATATTAAAGGGGGAGTTTAATGATTACGTTTATCGTAGCTATCATTTTACTGGTTGTAGGTTATTTTACTTATGGTAAATATATTGACAAAATGTTTAGACCTAAAGAGGACCGACCAACGCCAGCATATGACCAAAGGGATAATGTGGATTATGTACTAATGAAAACTTCTTCTAATTCATTGATACAATTATTAAATATTGCGGGTGTAGGGCCAATATTTGGTCCAATTATGGGGGCATTGTATGGACCAGTCGCATTTATCTGGATTGTTGTAGGTTGTATATTCGCTGGTGCTGTGCATGATTATTTAACTGGCATGATATCTATTAGAAATAAAGGTGCACATCTTCCTGAATTGGCTGGGAAATTTCTAGGTCAAGTGATGAAACACTTTGTTAATATCTTTTCTATTTTATTATTATTGTTAACGGGTACTGTATTTGTTACGAGTCCAGCATTATTATTACATAATTTAATGGATGGACGTATTGCATTAGGTATAATCATTTTTGCAATATTTGTTTATTATATTCTATCTACAATTTTACCAATTGATAAAATTATAGGGCGTATTTATCCAATATTTGGTGCACTTTTATTAATTAGTGCAGTGGGGGTTGGTTTCCGACTAATTCAAACAGGAGCGCCAATACCAGAACTTAATTTACAAAATATGCATCCAGATGGTGCACCAATCTTCCCATTGTTATTCTTTACAATTACTTGTGGTGCATTATCAGGATTTCATGCTACACAAACACCTATTATTTCGAGAACTACGAATAAAGAAAAGAATGGTCGCTTTATATTCTATGGGATGATGATTGCAGAAGGTATTATTGCGATGATTTGGGCTGCAGCAGGTATGAGTTTATTCAATGGTTATGATGGATTGAATGAAGTGTTAGCTAAAGGTGAGGCAGCTTTAGTCGTAAGTAAGGCTTCGCATCTGTTATTAGGCTCAGTGCTTGGCACGATTGCTGTATTAGGTGTTATCATTTTACCAATTACGAGTGGAGACACTTCCTTTAGAAGTGCACGTATGATTATTGCAGATTATTTGAATTATAGTCAGAGTAGTTTACTAAAACGTATTATAATTTCTGCACCATTATTTATAATTAGCTTTGCATTAACACAAGTTGATTTCACAATCTTATGGCGATATTTCTCTTGGGCTAATCAGACGACTGCTGTCATTGCCTTATGGGTAGGAGCAATGTATTTACTTATAGCTAAGAAGAACTTCTGGGTTGCAGCGATTCCTGCTGTATTTATGACTTGGAATATATTTGTATATATTTTGAGCCAAAAAATAGGTCTAGGCTTAGATCTTAACATGAGTTATGTTATAGGTTTTGTACTAACTGCAATTTGGATTGCGTATTTCATTTACCAATATAGAAAAATGACAGCTTCAGAAGGCCAATTTGAACTTGATCATCCGATTCAAACACAACAACAAATTGTCTCATAAATTAATATTTGTGTGGCATAAATAATATTATCGAAAGATGAAGGACAATTGCTAATTGCAAAGCAGTTGTCTTTTGTCTTGTGAAACGATGTTTTAGTTAAAGCACCGATAAATACATATCTTTATAGTTAAAGACAGATGCAAATAGAACAAGATGTATAGGAAAAGTTAAAACTACCAACTATTAACTTTTATGTTTAGCCAAATCAAATACGACAAAGCATGATTTATAGCTGCAATATATTGAGGATTTTTTAGTAATGAAGTAACAAGGTTGATGTTTCACGAAAAACATTAGCCTATTCTAGGAATAGTTTTACGATGGCTAGAATGTTATAACGCCATTCGTATTCGCTTTTGTTAAGCTGTAACTTAAGAGATGATGGATCAAATTTTAAGTGATAATCAAAAAATATAATTGTGTAATCAGTTACTTAAAGTATATTATTAAAGTTTTTTACAGATGTATTACGTAGTAATTTCTAAAAAATTACAATTTCATTGTATATTATTTTTATGAGGGAAAATTCGTGATTTTTATTATAAAACTTGTTATGATGTTGAATCGTAAGTGATTAAGTGGAAATAGTAAATATTTAAAGGAATAATTTAACTAGAAAATAAAATTTAATATATATGATTTAAACTGAAATGTTCAAATAACGTCTTTTATAAAACAAATAGAAGTGTAATTTAATCAAATAACGTAAAATCAAGATACAAAAATTCAAACTGGTATATCAGTCATTCCTTAAATATTCATGAATATATCATTCAATGTACTGCTCATACTATATCAGACTTAATACCTTAATTATGAAAGCAGAGGTTTAAATATGTTAAAAGCTACAACAAGTATTATAGAAAATGATAAATATGAAGTGCAGGCAATTAACGCGCATTATTTGAAACGTATTGAAAAAAGTAATAAAGCAGAACGTTATTTTTGTATAGCACAAAGTGAAAAATTAACATTATCAGCACTGTCAACTTACGTTAAATCAGCGAAATCAGTGATGGCTCAATTAGGAGAAGCGAATACAAGAGCTACATTAACTGATGCAGGTAATGATATTTATCAAGCAACATTTGTCTACTTTGAAGATTCACTCGATGCTTTAAAAACAGCCACTGAAAATTTAAGTCTGTTAGATTCTAAAGAAGCGAAAAATCACATTTTAACAAATGAATAATATAAATTCGTGAGCTTTGGTCGTAAAAGCCTATGCTCAATATACGAGAGCTAGTCTGTAATAACGGGCTAGCTCTCTTACTATTTGAATTCGAATTTATAATGCTGCAACAATACTTTTTTTTAGTTAATGGGGAGTACGTTGGCGAATTGCCTATATTACATATAAAATAGAATAAAATTATAAACAGATTGGTAAGGTGAATAGATTATGGAAATTGCACATCTTAATGAATTTATAATATTAGCTCAGTACAAGAATTACTTTAAAGCTTCACAATCACTTTACATTGCGCAATCTACGTTATCGAAACATATTGTTGCTTTAGAAAATGAATGCGGCTATCAACTCATAGATCGTAGCAACAAGCAGATTAAATTGACTGAAGCGGGAGAATTATTTTTACATTATGCACAGTTAATTGTACAAAATCATCAGGAAATGCAAGAACATTTACAGCAACAGACAGCATCGGAAATTACTTCAATTAATTTAGGAACGTCGCGTGTAATGATTGAATATGGAATTACTGAAATCGTCTCTGAAACAATGAAAGCACATCCAAATTTAAGATTTAAGGTACATGAAGGATTTGAACCAGACTTACATCAAATGATTGAAGAGGGACGTATTGATATTAGCTTTCTAAGAGAGCGGACACCTGCAATTGGAGAATACAGTTATACTTATGTACAAGAACGTCTATGTGCTGTAGTAGATAAATCACATGCATTTGCTGCAGAATCTGAAATATCGTTAAATATGCTTAAAGATATTGAATTATACATGACACCGGATTTTACTTTAGAACATGAATTGTTTCTTTCACTGTGTAAGCGCGAGCAATTTTATCCAATGATTTCCTTTACTGCACCACGTATAGAAAATTTATTAGAAATGGCACATATTGGTGAAGGCGTGGCGTTAATCATGGAGCAACAGGCACGTTACTTTGCAGATGATTGTATTAAGATTATACCTTTTGAACCCAATATCACGACATATATCAATATGACTGTGCATGACCATGTCACTATAAATGATGGGATTGCAGCGTTTATTAATTTAGCTAAATTAGAGAGTACAGCTACTTCTGAAAATGAATAACTGTATAATAATGCCATAGAGAATGGTCTGTTAATTCCAATATAGAATGAATTTGCATGCAAAGTTGAATTGATAATGCTTCCATAAATATTTTATGATTAATTTTAATTTCAAAATGTTTAAGGAGGCAACAAATGAAAAAAATAATTATTTCTGTTTTAAGTGCGACTCTGTTGTTAGCAGGATGTAGTTCTCATGATGGACAACAATCTAAAAAGCAGTCTAATAATAGTGTCGATACTTCAAAAGTGAAAATAAAAAACTACAATCAAGCAACATCGAAATTAAAAATAGATAATACGAAGTGGAAGTATGATAGTAAACATAAAGTATACTATCAATTGAATGTGAGTTACGTCACTAAGCCACAAGCTAAAGATGTCGAAAAGATGGGTATTTATGTTCCTGCAGCTTACTTTAATGGTAAGAAGAATAATAAGGGTAACTATACAGTCACGGTTAATAAGACTAATAAAGTTAAAGGTTATACAGCAAAGACGGCACCGATCGTTTATCCAGTAAACACACCAGGTTATGCCGCGCAAAGTGCTCCAGAATCATATAGTTATAGTACGATTTCAAAATATATGAAATCTGGCTTTATCTATGTTCAAGCAGGATTAAGAGGTCGTAGCATGTCTATGGGTGACCAGCAATCTAGTAAACAAAAAGTGGATTATGAAATTGGCGCGCCTTGGGGTGTGACAGATTTGAAAGCAGCGGTACGTTACTATCGATTTAATAGTAATGCTTTACCTGGTAATAGTACTAAAGTTTATACATTTGGCCATAGTGGAGGAGGAGCACAAAGTTCAATTATGGGTGCTTCCGGAGACAGTAAATTATATTACAAATATCTGAAAAAAATCGGTGCTGCTATGACAGATAAAGATGGTAAATACATCAGTGATAAAATAGATGGCGCAATGGCTTGGTGTCCAATAACAAGTTTAGATCAAGCAGATGCAGCATATGAATGGAATATGGGCCAATATTCTAATTCAGGTAAAAGAAAAGATAATACATTTATTGGTCAATTATCTACTGATTTAGCAGCAAGTTATGGTAAATATTTAAATAAATTAAATCTAAAAGATGGCAATAAGCAATTAACATTGAAAAAATCTAAAAATGGTGAATATACTAACGGTTCATATGTAAAATATATGAAAAAAGAAATAGAAAAATCGGCGACAGAATTTTTAAATAATACGAAATTCCCATATAAACAAAGTAATAGTCAGCAAGCTGGTATGACAATGCCAAGTGAAGGACAAAAGCAAAATAAAAAAATGCCACAAATGATGGGTCAACAAACAAGTAAGACCTATAAAACAATGGATGACTATTTAAAATCCTTGAATAAAAAAGGAAAATGGATTACTTATAATAAGAAAACCAAGCAAGCACATATTACTAGCTTGAAGGATTTCGCTAAATATTATAAAAAACCAACAAAAAATGTACCTGCATTTGACGATTTAAATAAGAGTCAAGCTGAGAACGAAGTATTTGGTACGTCTGGAAATAATAGTAAGTTACATTTCGATAAGACTGTTGCTCAACTCTTAACAAAGAACAAAACAGAATATAGTAAATTAAGTGGTTGGAAAGCTAAATACGCTAAAGCATATAAAGATGATTTAACGAAAAAGGATGCATTGGGATCATCTATTGCGACAAGACAAAATATGTATAATCCAATGTATTATTTATCAGATGCGTATAGTGGCTATGGAAAATCCAATGTAGCTAAAAATTGGAGAATTAGAACAGGTATTCAACAAGGTGATACATCACTTAATGTAGAAACGAACTTAGCTTTAGCTTTAAAACAAATAGTTGGAAAAGGGCATGTTGATTTTAAAACAATTTGGGATAAACAACACACAATGGCTGAAACTTCAGGAGACCCTGAGACAAACTTTATTAATTGGGTTAAAAAAGTAAATAAAAAATAGTGGATTTACTTAAAGAGGCACAATATGAGAGATATTATAGGTGGAATTTAACCTTTTTTCAGAATAAGTTCTTATTTAATATAAACTTGCAAATTTTCATTTAATCTATATAATTTAAGAACGAGGATTAAAGGGGATGAAAGTTATGAAAAAGAAAAACCAACAATATAATATCAAAGACGATTATATGGATTCTAGAGAAGAATTAGAAATTCATGCTTTACGTATACAAGAGCTTGAACAAAATCAAGCTAAAGGTAAGATTTTCTATGTGATTCCATTATTCGCTTTATCAACGGCTGCTATTGTAATTGCAGTATATAGCTATTTAAAGCATAAAGCATAAATATTAACGATATCAGATTACACAAAGGTTTATGACTGATAAACAAACATCATTAGTAAAAAGGCTAATCGAGAGATTAATTTCCTCGATTAGCCTTTTTTAAATTGCCGGTAGTTAGCTAGCACGTCACCTTATAATTACATTTGTATTTCTTCTTTAGCATAATAGTATGATGATTCTACTTTTGGTGCTTGGAAAATTGATAATAAAATGAACAATCCAACCTTTCCAAGAATCATTACGCAAATAATTACAATTTTAGAAATCGTAGAAAGATCGGCAGTGATACCTGTCGATAATCCAACTGTACCAAATGCTGAAACCACTTCAAATAACAATTTTATAAAGGGAATATGGGGTTCGGCAATGGTAATAATAAATGTTGCGATACCAATTGAAAACATACCTAAAACAAATATTAATATGGCATTGTTTACTTGATGTTTGAGTAAAGACCGTTTGAAAATTTGTGGATGTTCAATGCCCATCATTCGTGAATAAATGTAAACGAGAATAACTGTGAAAGTTGTCACTTTGATACCACCAGCAGAACTCATTGGTGCAGCCCCGATAAACATCAGTACGATAAACACGAGAATAGTCGGATTCGTAATCTTACTCATATCGACAGAGTTAAATCCAGCAGTACGTGTAGAGACCGACTGGAAGAATGATTTGAATAACTGTTCATGAACGCTAGAGCCTTTGAGTACATGATGATACTCTAATAACCAAAATGCAATAGTACCACCAACAATCAATGTAAATGTCGACACGAGTACAATTTTAGTGTGTAATTTTAGCTTGGTGATTTTACGAGTTTTAACAACATCTAAGATAACGATATAACCTATTCCACCGAAAATAATAAGTGCGGGTACAATGATGTTAATCATTGGATTACCACTATAGGACATAAGATTATCTGAAAACAGTGAAAATCCAGCATTATTAAATGCAGAAACGGATGTGAATAAACTGATGAAACTACCACGGGCTAAACCGTAATCTGGTATAAATACTAAATTTAACATTAAGAATCCTAAGAACTCTACGCCAAATGCAAATGCGATCATTTGGATCGTTAACTTTAATAAACTAGCATTTTTATCACTGTTCCATGTAATCATTAATAAACTACGTTCATTATATGTGATTTTTTTACGACTTAAGATCAGTACAAATATCGATAGCGTTACAATTCCTATTCCTCCGATTTGTATGAGGAGCATAATGATGGTTTCTCCTAAGGCATTAAATTGTTTCGGTACATCAACGGTAGAGAGTCCAGTTACCGTGAACGCGCTACTAGCGACAAAAAAAGCATCGATTAATGATATTGGCTTCTTACCGGTTACAGGTAAATATAACAGTAGGGAACCAATTACTGTAGTCGTTAAAAATAGTGATAAATATAAATAAGTTAATTGAGTAACATTTTTCAACTTTAATCACCTTGTTTTAATAGATATATAGGATAGTACGCCTATAATTTATTTATAGCAAGTATTATTTCAACTTTATTTTAAAATAGTATTTTCTAATGTAGCTTAATAATAAAAAACACCTTCGAGGATCATCACTGCTAAGTGAATAATCGACGAAAGTGTTGTACTGTATTGCACAATAAATAGTTTATAGATTAATTTAAACTTGTGCCGCCACCGTTTAATCCATCTTTAATATATTGATTGACTTGATTATTATATAAAAATTGAAGGTGTGTAATGCCTGGAAGACGAATATTCTTACCACCGTTTAAGTATGAAAGGTTTGCAGCAACCACACCATCTGAAAGGCTATAAATAGAAGTATATTTAATCTTATTGTCTTCTCCAGGACCATTAATTGCTTGATTTGTAGTTAAACCATTTGCACCTGCTAAAGTTACGACATTAGATACTTTAGTTTCTCCACCTAAGTTTTTGATGAAATACATTGTATTTGCGCCACCCATGCTGTGTGCGACGATATCAACTTTTTTAGCACCAGTTTTTTGTAACACACTATCGATATATCTTTTTAGTTGAGGCCCATTTGTAGAATTAGATCCTTGTTTATTGTAGAATTCCACCGCATAGAATTGATTTCGGTCCCACCCTTGAGAAGCCAAATAATTTTTAATGCCATAGAAATTTGATGCACTGCCACCAATACCGTGTACAAAGACGACAGGGTTATGCTTTGTTGTAGCTGCTTCAGTATTAGGGGTAAAGCTAGTTAACGCTGAAAATGTAAGTAAGACACTTAAAACAAAAGTTATTATTATTTTTTTCATATCCTATATCTCCTAAATCTATATTTAAGATAATAATAAAATTAAAATTAAAGAATATCAATATAATTTTTATTAAAAAATTGTTAATTATTTATAGATATAGTTTTAGAATAAAAAAAGCAGTTTAAATATTTGAATATTAAAGAATTACATTAAAAAATGGCTACGCTCATATTATAAATATAAGGTAGCCATAAATATTTGTTTTTACTGCTTATATAAGGGGAGTAATTCATACGAAAGTTATAGTTCTTTTATTAATCATAGCATTCCATTTTTAATATAGAAAAAGCACTAATAATTATGATTTAGCACCATATACACTATTTTTAATTTCAGCTTTATATATTAATCTTAACGCGATTAACATAATAATTAGAGCGGCAACTCTTTTCACATCAAAGTGAATGGTTAAGCCTTCAAACCAACCAAAATGATCAATGACCATCCCCATTGTTAACTGTCCAATAACGGCAGATATATTGGCAGATATAACACCAATTTTCGGTATGGCTACAATAGTTAAGAATAAATAACCAACACCAAACCAAACTGCAGCAAGTTGCCATTTAGGTGCGTGAAAGAATTCTAAAAAGCTACCATGCCCAAAGAATAAAGTGATAATAAATAAAATAAAGCCACCAGTAATAAATGTTAGAAATGCACTCTCTAATGTGTCAGCCTTCTTACTAAAAGAACCATTAACTGCTGATTGTGTACTTAACGTAATACCTGCAATGAGTGTACTAATTACTATAAATATTTGCATCATAAACCTCCTAATATATTAATGTTAAGGCGATTATCATTAATATAATCGCGATAATTTTTTCGATGCGCAGGGGCTTTTTCTCACTGCCGAGCAAGCCGTAATGTTCAATAATGGCGCTCATTATCATTTGACCAACTACGACACTACCCATCGCAAGTCCAACACCAATTACAGGAATTGCAAATACTAAGACGGTAAGGTAGACTACCCCAAGTAATCCTCCAGTTAGTTCCCATTTGGGTGCTCTAACGGTATAAGACAGTGACCCTTTCCCTAAAAATAATAAGGCGATTGCTAAAATGATTGAACCAACAGCAAAGTTATATAAACTACTTTCCAACTTTCCAATATGATCACCTAAAACAGCATAAATAGAACCTTCAATACTTAAAAATATACCAGCGACAATCGCGATGATATAAAAAACAAACTTCTTCATTAACTTTCCTCTTTTCTTTATTTCGCGAATTAACGAATTGTTATCGTAAAAAAAGAATCTCTATATTAAAGATCCTTTTTCATAATATTGACTAATTGATTAATATTGGCTTCATTTCTTCTATAGTATGTCCATTGACCATGTCGTTCTGATTCCAATAATCCCACTTGTTGCATCATTTTCAAATAATGAGAGACGGTTGATGGGGACATATTAGCCTTTTCCTGAATGTCACCAACACAAACGCCACCTTTTTCACTCATGTTCTTATTGAGATGAGCAGTAGGCTTATCAAAATGTTCTAGTGGGTTCTTTAGCCAAATTAAAATATCTACGCGTGTGCGGTTACTCAATACTTTAAAAACATCTACTATATTTTCCATGTGAATTATACTATTCGATAATTTTCGAAATGTCAAACATAAAATTTAATAATATAAATCAGACATTAATAATTGTAGTTACTTAGTATATTAAATCGTATCTTTGAGTTGTTGATACATATCTGAAGTAACTTGGTCTAATTCCTCTTTCGTCATTGTTAGACGTTCCTTAGACGACCCATATCCAATGTGATGTTTATCTTGAACTAAACCTTCAAAGATTTCATTGATAAAGTCTGTCGGATCTGCGCCAAATGTATGGATACCTTTACCACCTAAGTCTGTATTCACAGCTGGAGGAATGACTTCATAAACATTAGTGTTTGTTTCAGAGAGTTGATGTCTTAAACTAGTGGAAAATGAACTAACCGCTGCTTTCGTTGCAGAATAAATAGGTGCAATTGCCATCGGTGAAAAGGCTAACCCAGACGAAACATTAATAATACTAGCTTCATTATTACTTTTAGCGAAATATTGACCAAATAATATTGAAAACTGGACTGTAGCATCAAAGTTAATATCTATTTCCGTCTTTAGTGATTCCCAGTCATTTTTGGCATCTGCAGTTAAAAGGTTGAAACGATTTTGAATTCCTGCATTATTGACGATAACGTTGACATCTGGATAATGCGTCGTTACCCACTCAAACAATGCAACTCTTTCATCAGCATGTGTAACATCACATTGCTTGGTAATGATTTCAGGAAATTCAGCTTCTAATGTAGTCAGTTTTTCAGTATTACGACCACACACGATGATTTGATTGTCATTATTGTAAAATTTCTTAGAAAATTGATAACCAATGCCTGATGCGCCACCTGTAACTAAAATTGTGTTACCTTTTATATTCAATATAAACACCTCTATTTAAAAATTAAGTGTGAAAAGTATATTATGTTTAACGTTGAATTTCTAATAATCAGTTTTTATAAATTTAGCAGAATGTGTTAAGCATATTTAAATTTTATTAAAGTGTAGAGATAATCATTTATATTATGTAACGACTGAAATAAAAATATTTAATGACGGATTAATATAACTTTTTAAAAAAATGCGAATTTATGATATGTTTGCACAACGACAGGAAGTCATTATGAACAGGAGAATGGGAAAAATGAAAGTAGCTTTAGTAACAGGCGCGAGTAGTGGTATTGGTTATGAAACTGCTAAGTATTTAGCGAAAAAAGATTATATTGTTTATGCTGGATCTAGAACTGTAGAAAAAATGCAGTCCTTAAAGGCATATCATGCACATATTGTAGAATTAGATGTTACGGATCAACAACAAATTAATACAGTAGTAAATGAAATTGTAAAAAAAGAAGGTAAAATAGATGTCCTAGTGAATAGTGCAGGATATGGTTCATTAGGGGCAGTTGAAGATATTGAATTAGATGAAGCGAGAAAGCAGTTTGAGGTAAATTTATTTGGTTTATCTGAAATGATTAAGGCAGTTTTACCGACGATGCGTGCACAACGTAGTGGTACAATCGTTAATGTCTCATCAATAAGTGGTCGTTTGCCTAGCTATTTTGGGGCATGGTATAACGCCTCTAAACATGCTTTAGAAGGTTATAGCTCAAGCTTACGTTTAGAGCTTGAAGAGTTTGGTATCAAAGTTGTTGTAATTCAACCGGGAAGTATTAACACAAATTGGGGGTTAATCGCTGCGGATAACTTAACAAAAGTATCGCAAGGTAGCGCATATCAAAAGAAATCTGCAGTTATAGCAGACATGTTGCGCACGCAATTTAACTCTAACCAATTGCCACAACCATCTGTTGTAGCAAAACGTATAGTTAAGACAGTTGAGCATCAACATATACGTCAACGATTTATTGTTGGGAAATTTGCAAAATGTTTAGTTTTTGTGAACAAAATTTTACCAAGTAAATTATATAACTGGATTATTCAAAGAAGTATGTAAGTCAAAATTCATTTCAAAAGGGGGATAAATCCTTTTGTAACAGTTTTTTGAGTAAATATAAACATTAATGTAGATTTATTAATTTAAAAGATATAGTGATTTGTAGAAAATGAATATATGTTTCGCAAAACTTTTTAATATAAAAAGTACTTTGAATTATTGAAAATTCAAGATATAATAGTCAAAGCGTAGAGAAAAATTTAATATATTGAATAGTTATAAACTGTAGATATACTTTTTTCAAAGATTAACAATGATACTTAGTCTTTGATGGGAGTATATCCTTTTTATTAAAAACGTTTTCATTATTAAAAAGCAACGCCTTTTAAGCTTTATAAATACATATCGTATGCTTATGTTATATATTTTAGAGTTAACACATAATTATTATTTTTAGGACAAATAGCTATGTGCATGACTGAGGAAGTGAATTTTTAAAGGGCGCTCCTTTTTAATATTTGTGAGGAGGAAGAGTGTGAAATTTTTTAAAAAAGTTAGTTTGCCTATGCAAATAGTCATCGCTTTAATTTTAGGGGTAATTGTAGGAAGTATTCTACATGGCAACAAAGATGTTATTAATTATATTCAACCATTCGGGGATATATTTTTAAATTTAATTAAAATGATAGTTGTACCGATTGTATTTTGTTCATTAGCAATATCTATTTCAAACGTTGGTGATACAAAGACAATTGGACGTTATGGTGGTAAAACATTACTATACTTTATTTTCATGACAACTTTTGCAATCGCTTTAGGTTTAATCTTTGGGAACTTATTTAAACCTGGTAGTGGTTTGAATGCAGATTTATTACCTAAAGGTGATATTTCAAAATATGAAAGTACTGCAAAAAGTGCAGAAGGTAGTACATATGGAAACCATTTAATAGATACGGTAGTAAATATCGTTCCAACCAATATATTTGAGGCATTATCTTCAGGTGAGTTATTGCCAATTATCTTTTTCTCTGTGTTCTTTGGTCTTGCTTTGGCAGCAATTGGCGAAAAAGCGAAACCAGTTAAAGACTTTTTAGGTGGCGCATTAGAAGCTGTATTCTGGATGATTGGTAAGGTCTTATTATTAGCACCAATCGCTGTTTTTGCTTTTATTAGTACAACGATTATTACTTTTGGTATTTCAGCGTTAATACCATTATTTAAATTATGTTTAACAGTTGTTATTGCGATGTTCTTCTTTATCTTCATCGTACTGGGCATCGTATCACGTTTATGTGGTGTAAAGATTGTCAGTATCATGAAATTATTGAAAAACGAGCTAATGCTTGCATTTTCTACGGCAAGTTCAGAAGCGGTATTGCCAACTGTTATGAGAAAAATGGAACGCTTTGGTGTACCGAGAGATATTGCATCTTTCGTATTACCAACGGGTTACTCATTCAACCTTGATGGTGCAGCTATGTACCAATCTATTGCAGCATTATTCGTTGCACAACTCTACGGCGTACATTTAAGTATTGGCGAACAAATTATCTTAATGATTACTTTGATGTTAACTTCAAAAGGTATGGCAGGTGTGCCTGGTGCCTCTATCGTAGTATTGTTAACAACATTAGGATCAGTCGGATTAAATCCACAAGGACTTGCATTAATTATTGGTGTGGACAGAATCTTAGAAATGTTGAGAACATGTGTTAACGTATTAGGTAACTCAGTGGCAAGTGTTGTAATTGCAAAATCAGAAGGCGTATATGATAAAAAACGAGGAGAAGAATATTTGAAAGGCCAGGCTTAGTTTGGTTAAGTAAATTTACTGCAACCAGCAGAATATATTATCGATAAAAAGGTAGTTTCCTAAAATATAGGAAGCTACCTTTTTGTATATAGTAATGTTGATGATGAGATAGATAAGACGAACTTTAATTCATAAATACTAGAGGAGAAAGAGAAATAAACAACCATTACTTTTTTTAATTTAAATAATTACAAAACAATCTATTGTTTGAAAACGTTTTTTTACTACGTTAATATATTTTTTAACAATTTTATATCATAAAAAATATAATTTCGCTGATAATTTGCTACGTTAGTTGATTCAATTAAAAATAGACGAGCGATTAACTGGCACCAGTGATATGTATATTTATGTTATTAAATTCAAACTTAACGTAGAAAGGTTGCATGAAATGAGCGAAACTTATCGTATACACAGGATAAAAGAAAATTGGGGTATTATCATAGCAATTATATTTATTGCTTCTACTTTACGTGCACCATTAACCTCTGTAGGTCCAGTGGTTAGTGAAATAACTAAAGTGTTGCAAGTAAGTGATAGCGTGGCAGGATCATTAATTACAATCCCTTTGCTAATATTTGCTATAGTATCACCATTAGTATCAAAGGTTACAGCTCATTTGAGCGTATCCAGGACAATTTTACTATCTACTTTATTATTAAGTGTTGCACTCATTATTCGAGTGATTGGCGACATTAACATTTTTTTATTAGGAACCGTACTTTTAGGCATTGGTATTGCCTTTGGTAATGTCTTGTTGCCAAGCTTTGTTAAATGGTACTTTCCTACACAAATCGGAGTTGCCACGGGTATATATAGTGCCACTATGCATTTTACTGCCGGAATTGGTGGTGGTTTGAGCTTCCCTTTATCAACCATTTCACCACTAAGTTTTAGAATCTCACTTTCTGTTTGGTTTATATTAGCGATTATTGCTATTATCCTATGGCTGCCCAAAGCCGTACATGTCTTCCACTTAGAAAAAGCTACGAAACAACAAAATCGAACGACTACTCATTGTAATAAAAATGTCTTTAAATCAAAGTTATCATGGATGATCGCCATCACTATGGGCTTCCAATCAATGATTGTATACACAGTTGTTGCATGGGTACCTTCTATCTTAATGGACAGAGGTATTGATCCGTCGACTGCAGGTTATTTATTTATGATAAATCAATTTGCACAAGTACCTATGACATTTACCTTCCCTATCATTGCAGACAAATTGAAAGATCAGCGTATTTTAGTTTTTATCGTTTCATTCCTATTTTTAATCGGATTTAGTCTGCTATTTAGTCATACGTTTATATTACTAGTTATTGGTGTTATCATATCCGGTTTGGCAATGGGGGCATGCTTTAGTTTATGTATGACATTCTTTTCAATAAGAGCTCGTACAAGCGATGGTAGCGTGTCTTTATCAGGGTTTGGTCAATCATTAGGTTACTTTATTGGTGCTATGGGACCTATTTGTGTAGGATTTACTTATGATGCAAGTGGCGGTTGGCAAATAGGTATTATCTCATTAATAGTGATGTCACTTCTGTTTGCAGTATTTGGTTACTTCGCTGCTGAAAATAAAGTAATCGAAGATGAATAGTTGGTCTAATAATGATTTATTTTGAGAGGAGTGTTTGGCACATTACTAAAATTAAAGTACACCATTATGATGCATTCAGTAATACACCAAATAAAGGTAATCCTGCAGGGGTAGTCCTAAATGCCGATGGTTTGTCTGAACAAACAATGCAAGATATCGCACAACAAGTAGGATTTAATGAAACCGCATTTGCACTAAGTTCTGATTCTGCTGATATTAAAATACGGTACTTTACACCTGGACAAGAAATGAATTTATGTGGTCATGCTACTATGGCAACATTATATGCTTTAAAATCAGTTGGACAATTACCAGACAAAAAAGATTTCCGCATTGAAACCAAAGCAGGAATATTAGCTGTTCAATTAGAAGTTGATGCTACACAGCATATCAATATTACAATGCAACAAACTGTTCCAGAATTTAAATTATTCACTGGTTCAAACGCAGATTTAGCGACTGCACTAAATATAACTGAGGCAGACATTGTTGATGATTTACCTATTGTATACGGTAGTACAGGCTTGTGGACGCTCATCGTTCCTGTCAAGTCATTAGCTGTGATGCAACAAATGAAACCTCAAACTGCTAAATTTCCAGATATTGTAACAGAAATGCCAAAAGTATCAATTCATCCCTTATGCTTTGAAACTTATGATGCAGAGGCAGATATGCATGGTAGACACTTTTCATCTCCGTATTCTGGAACTGTGGAAGATCCAGTTACTGGAACAGCTTCTGGCGTGATGGGAGCATATTATGCAGAATTTGTTGACCATGAGCCTCAAGACACCTATCAGTTTGTGGTCGAACAAGGGCAAGAAATAGAAAGAGATGGTAGGGTTATTGTCAGTGTAACAAGAGATGAAAAGAATTATAATGTTCAAATTACTGGAACAGCAGTGTATGTTAATACTATGGAAATTACCTTGAATTAGTACATAGGTTGATAACGCAGAAAATTTTGATAGGCAGATTATTGTGGACAAGTTAAAATAAAAACGCCAATTGCTATTTTAAATAGATTGGCGTTTTTATATAATAAGTGATATTTATGTTTCAAATTTATTGTTTATTAAATATCTGTATAACTTTTAATTTCAAAGTCGGAGAGTAGATCATCATAGTCAAGGACGTATTGTGAACGAATTGTATTTCCTGATTTATCTTTTTTCTCAGTTTCAATCGTTACGGTGTCTCCATTTTTACTGTACTTGGTTACTTTAGGATCTGAATATTCAACATCATCTCCAGATTCAACTCTGTCTTCTATATGATCAGCTGCTTTAGAATCACTCTTAAAGTAACTAGATACATAAGAAAATTCTTCTTCCTCATATGCTTCATTTAAAGCGTCTGTATAATCTTCCATAAAGGTTTGAACATCTTCTTTTATTTCGGCATTCTTTTGATGTTTTTCAATTTGATCTTTATTAAACTTCAATTTAACAGGCACTGTTTTTTTACCTTTTTCTAATGCAGGTGCTTCTACGGAGTTTGTTTTAAATGTTTTGCCATCAACTGTTGTTTGTGCAAAGACATTTAATTTAGCATCTGGTTTATAGGGGCCATAAAGATAATCATCATATGCATCATAAGTTGATATTTTCTTGTTGTTTACATATAAGTATATTTTTGAACTATCATTTATTGCATCATCATTGATATTAATATCTAAATATTTTTCGTTGAAATCTTCACTTACAGTATCATCATCAGACATTTTAATAACAATATAGCCATCAAATGTATCTTTGCCTATCGTTTTCTTTGCTTTAAGTTTATAATCACCGATTGGTAGTGTGGCAAAAACCTTTTCTTCATCTTGCGATAATTTGATTTTATGGTCTTTGTTATTATATTTGTATTCGATTGTACTGTTGCTATCAGGGTCGATTTTCACACTTTGTTTACCAACAGTGAAGTCATAGTTATTGAAAATTCCATACTTCTTACCATTTTTTCTTATGTTAATAATTTCAGTATCATTTGCACTTACTGAAGCAATACCAGTTTTGTTTTCTTTCATGCTTTTAACATTACTTTCAATTTCATTTGCAATTCGATCTGGACTATCTGTTTCTTCAATATATTTGTATAGTGCTTTAGATTCTGTTTTATTTAAATTTCTTCCATTAAATTCTAAATCTTTTGCTAAGTTGTTAGTGTTACCCTTTTTTAAATCCTGAGCAACTGCTTTCGCTTGGTTTGTTGGAGATAATGTTGATTCAATAATTTTAAATAATACGAAAAACAAAATTAATATAATAACGATTACACCAACAATGATTAAAGTTTTTTTATTACTTTTATTGCTTTTGTTAATTTGCTTATTATCTTCTAAAGATTTTCCACAATTGGTACAGTTTTTTTGGTGGTCTTTTACTTTTGCGCCACAGTTTCTACAATAATTCATCTGTTTAAACTCCTAAATATGATTGGAAAAGATCTATTGTACTTGAAATACTACTTTCAACTATTATTCTTATAATAATTGCGATGATAATAAAATAAATTAAAATTCCATATACGACAGGAATACGTAAGTTACTTGATGAACTGTATTTAGCGAATAAATAAATTGGAGAAATAATAAATAGTAATAAACTGACAATAATTAAGAAAATAGCAAAGCTAGGTACTTGTATTAACAGGAAAATTGCACCGATAAAAAATAACAATGTAGCATATGTATTAAATGCAATGAAATCAGATAAAGTTTTATGGATGGTTGTTTTAATATTTAAAATTTTATTAATACCAACCGTAATTGCAAAGAGAACTACTAATGCGATAATTACAAAGAAGAATATTTTTGCAACGATAGATCCTTTTGAAATACCAAGATAACTTATCTCAGTAGGGATTAAGATAGAAGTGAAAATAAGCAATAAAATTAAGCCAATACCTAAAAGGGTTGCTATAAATTTATATGAGAAGGTCCTCGTACTTTCAATTTCTGAATCTAATTTTGTAAATACAGATTGGAAAAACCGCTTACCCTCAGCAAAAATATTACTTGAATACTGAGTAACATTTTGCTTAAATATCTCTACTCTTTCGTTGTTATTATTTGATGATTCAGGGGATTGAGAATTGGTTTGTAGTTGATTACCACATTCTCCACAAAAACGATCATTTTTACTTACTAATGAGCCGCAATTTGAGCAATGCATTGTAAACACTCCTTATTTTTAAGTTTATTTAAAGTTTACCATATTTTTTTGTAAAATTTTATAGAATTTTTAGAAAATACAATCAATTTACTAGTATTAAAATTAAAATGTTATGTTGCGGCATATGTTTTTTTATTTGAAACAAAATGAGTACACTGCAAATTGACAAAATCTAAGTAAAAAGCCATTGTTGTTTTCTTTTATTACAAAAGTGGTATAGATAACTTAATTTGAAATTATAAATTACATAAAGTATTAATTTCTTTGTGTATTTAAAAATTAGTTAAATATACTTGGTGCTTGGAGAGAGAACATGAAATTTATCAGCAATTATTGGCAATACCTTACTGTGTTCGTTGTGGTTATACTTAGTTTATATATGGTTTTTTGGGGTTATCAACGTTTAGATGGACTGCAAATGATATTGATGTTTAGCATAATTGCGTTAGCTATACATCAATTTGAAGAATTTGTTTATCCTGGCGGGGCACCTATTGTAGTTAATAAAGCAAGTTTCAGAGAAGAAGTTGATTTCAGCCATTACCCAGGAAATACTTTGTCGACATTTGTCGTCAATATGAGTGTATATGTTCTTTATATATGCGCTTTAATATTTCCTCAACTTATTTGGTTAGGATTAGCGACTATGATATTTAATTTAATGCAGTTTTTTGGACATGGTTATTCAATAAATAGGGCACTAGGCACTTGGTATAATCCTGGGCTTGTGTCTAGTGTGGTATTCTTTTTACCAATAAGTATTTATTATGTCTATTACGTTCATCATTTTCATCTAGTCAATTTTGTTACATGGATTTTAGCGATTTTAGTCTATTTCATAGCGGTCTTTTTAACTATTACTTTGCCATTTGAGAAGTTGAAAAGTAGAAAGTCGCAATATGTCATTTCTGACTGGCAACATGAACGGTATAATAAAGTATTGGAATTTGCTAAATTTAAAAAAGGATAAAGCAAAGGCCCCTAATCTCTAGATAAAGAGTTAGGGGCTTATTTAGATGTGAAAAAGCCAACGATTGAAGTACGTCACTCAATCGTTGGCTAATGATATAAAAATTATTTTGTCGGTATTGCGATTTCTTTTAATGCATTTTCTTGAACGGCTTTGGCTACTTCTGAGATAACGCGAGGATCTAAGGCATTTGGAATAACGAACTCGGGGTTTAGTTCATCTTCCGTGATGACACTGGCGATTGCTGTCGCTGCAGCAACTTTTGTATTCATTGAGATATATTTAGTTTTTGCATCTAAAATTCCTCTGAATATGCCAGGGAATGCAAGTAGATTGTTAATTTGGTTAGCGAAATCAGAGCGACCGGTACCTACTACTGCAGCACCTGCAGCTAATGCTTCTTCTGGGTAGATTTCAGGTACTGGATTCGCTAGTGCAAAGATGATAGGTTGGTCATTCATAGATTTAATATGTGCTTGGGTAAGCACTTTTGGAGCAGATACACCGATAAATACATCGGCACCATCAATGACTTGAGTTAAGTTACCACGCTGATGTGTACGATTAGTGCGCTGTGCAATGTCTTGTTGCGCAGTGTTCATCCAAGTTTCACCTTCACAAACTACACCTTCTAGACTGACAAGTGTTATATCTGTATAACCAGCTTCAAGCAGTAATTTAGCAATTGCAATACCAGCTGAACCGGCACCATTAATGATTATTTTAATGTCATAGTGTTCCTTTTCAACTACTTTAATGGCATTAATTAATGCGGCTAAGACAACGATTGCTGTACCGTGTTGATCATCATGGAATACAGGAATATCTAGTTCTTCGATGAGTCTTTTTTCAATTTCAAAGCAACGTGGTGCGGAAATATCTTCTAAATTGATTCCAGCAAAGTTAGGTTGTAATGCTTTGACAATTGAGATAATCTCTTCAGTGTCTTTAGTATCCAGCGAAATAGGGAAAGCATCAACACCTGCTAATTGCTTGAATAGAATACTTTTACCTTCCATAACTGGAATAGCAGCCTTAGGTCCAATGTCTCCTAAACCAAGAACAGCTGTACCATCGGTGATGACACCGATCATATTACCGCGAGATGTAAGCGTGTTTGCCTTCGTTTCATCATTTGCGATAGCTGTACATACTTGTGAAACACCAGGTGTATAAACGACACTTAAATCTTCTTCTGAAGAGACATCAACTTTACTATTGATTGTGATTTTACCTGCATGTTGTTCGTGAAATTTAACTGGGTCTAACTTTTCTTCTTCTACTGACATTATTATTACTCCTTAATCCTTATTTAGTCTTTTATATTCATTGTGCTGTGTTAACTGAATAACTTTAATAATAAAGTGGCTAATATGACTGTTGATACGCCACCAATTCTTGTAGCGACTTGTGCGAAAGGCATTAACGCCATACGTTTAGAGGCAGATAGAATAGCTACATCTCCAGTTCCACCTAAACCACTATGACAACCTGTAACAATAGCTGCATCGACTGGGTACATTTTCATAAGTTTTCCTACGAAATAACCTGAAGCAATCATCGTTAATACAACAGATGCACAGATAACGACATAGGCTGGTGTTACGATTTTAACGACATCACCTAGTGGAATATATAACATCCCTAAACCAACCATGAGTGGCCATGTTAAGCTAGTTGAGATAAATTTATATAAATGGTGTGCGCCTTCTTCCATTTTATTAGGCATCCAGCTTAAGCATTTAATGAATGTTGCAAATAAAATCATAATAACTGGTCCAGGAATACCAATAAATTTATGTCCAAGTGTACCTACAATAAAGAATGTACATGCGATTAATAAGCCAGCTCCCATTAGTGAAAAATCTACAGGTTTATCGCTCGCATCTTTTTCTTGTAATAAATCATCACCTTTATCTGCTTTTACTAGTGAACCATTACCAGATAGGTGTGTTTTCTTTTCACCTAAGCGCATCATTAAACCAGCACAAACTACTGCAAGTATATTACCGATAACGGCTGCCGGAATCATTTGTCCTACAAATGTTTCTGCGGATTGGCCTAAGATAGATGAGTAAGCGATGGATAGTGGTAAGATACCTTCACCAATTCCACCACCAATGATTGGTACAATGATAAAGAATAATGTATGTTTAACATCATATCCAAATAAAAGACCAACCAAGATACCCATACCTACAGCGGATAGTGTGCCGACAACTAATGGCACAAACATACGTGTAAAGCCTTGAATCAATACTTTTCCATTCATGCCTAAGATACTACCAACGACTAAGCAAGAAATGTAGAAATATAGGAAGTTGGAAGTTTTCATTAATGTTGTTACAGCTTTCATTGATGCCGGGTTAATCAAGTTTAAAAATACTAAAATGGACGGTATGAGTAATGCCAAAATTGCAGGACCGCCAATGTCCTTTAATATGGGTATACGGTTACCTAAGTCACCTAATAAAATACCTAAGATCATGATGACTGCGAATCCGCCAATCATATCTGGTGGCAATGTATTGTAAACTGATGCAGCAAAGATAATGGCTGCCAATGTAACATAGAGTGGTAAAGGAACGACGCCAATCTTTATCTGCATGAGCTTAGCCCAAATCCCCTTTGACTTACCTTCTTGAACGTCATATTTCGCCTGTTCTTCGCCATCAACAGTAAGCGCTTTCATTTCGCTTTTTGAAATCATATTAATCCCCCTTAATTATCATATGCATATCATAGGATTAAATAAGGGAATTGCACAGTTTATGAAAGTTTAATAATCTTTTTGTAATTAAAAAAAGAGCAACAATACCTTACATTTGTACACAACTGATAAAGGTGCTGTATAGTCTGCAAGGGTACTGCTGCTTTTAATTATGGTTAATAAAAATTTAACCCATACGGTATATATTCGAATATCTTAATTTAAATAGGGCGTTAAATAATGTAGATTATCTTGCCTGAATTTATATTGATATACGGGACGACCAATGCCGTATGTTAGTGATTCTTCTAACACATTAATATCTGCAAGGAATTTCAGATATTTTCTAACTGAAACTCTAGAAACATCTGCAATTTCTGCTATTTCATCTGTTGAAAAGGTTTGTTTGCCAGAGTGGTTTACCTTATCGATAATAGCTTGCAGTGTACCTTTTGTTAAACCTTTAGGTAAGGTAGCTGTTCCATCGCTTTTTTTTTCAGATTTATTAAATAATCTACTGTCTAACGTTGATTGGTCAAAGTTTTGATTTTCATTGAAAAATTGGTGCTTGTGTTTATATTGTAATAACGACTGTTTAAAGCGCTCAAATTCAAATGGTTTTATGAGATAATCGATTGCACCATAACGCATTGCTGTTTGTATTTTATCTGCATCAGAAGCGGCAGTTATTAAAATTGCGTCTATCTTATAGTGATGTTCTCTTATATAAGTTAATAATGTTAGACCGTTTTCGTCTGGCATATAGACATCTAATAATACTAAGTCGATGGGTTGAGTTTCGATGACTGAAGTAGCGTCTTTTACATTATGTGTAATGTCGACTAAATCGTATCCTTCAACTTTTTCTATAAATTGTTTGTTTAGTTGAGCTACCATTGGATCGTCTTCCACTATAAGTACTCGTATCATTATTGATTCCTCTTTTCTGCATATGGCACTACTACTGTAAAGTGTGTATTTCCTCGAGTATTTGTCTGGAGGGTGATTTGGCCTTCAAGGTTGTCGATACTTTGTTTAACAAGGTACAATCCATACCCCCTATGATCTCCTTTGGTAGAATAGCCTTTTTTGAAAATATCTGCCTCAGATGATTCAGATAAACCATGACCTGAATCGATCACATCTATTGTTAATATATCATTATTATATTGTAAATAAACTTCGATCGATTTGTGCTTAAGTTCAGAAGCAGTTAAGGCTTCTAGACTGTTGTCAATCAGATTTCCAATAATTGTAATCGTATCGTGTGTTAAATATGAATGTTGTGGTTCTGGAATGACGGTTTGATTGATGATTTCAAGTTCAATATTATGTTCTCTTGCAAGGCTTAATTTTCCGATTAAAAAACCAGCCAAGGCTGCATCTTTGATATTGACTGCGATATTCTCATTTTCTTGGGTACCGTGTTCAACTATTTCATAAATATATTGCTTTAAGTCATTATAATTTTCCATTTGAATCATGCCTAAGATAACATGTAGGCGATTGCTAAATTCGTGTGACTGTGCGCGCAAAGTTTCTGCATAAGTCTTTACACCAACTAATTGCTCAGATAATTGGCTGATTTCTGTTTTGTCTCTAAATGTTGAAATTGCACCGACAATTTCGTTATTCACATAGAGTGGTACACGATTTACTAATATTTTAATGCCATTGATATTTTGTTCTTCATCGACTTCCGGACGACCATTTTCTAATACTTTCGGAAGTTGGGTAGACTGCATATAGTCATTAATTTTGACGCCAATCGCTTTGTCTGGAAGACCTGCCTTACGGAAAATATCTTTCGCTGAACGATTAACTAAATTAATTTTACCTTCGTGGTCAACAGCCACAATACCTTCGTGCACAGATTGTAGCATTGTATTACGTTCTTCTAGTAATTTAGCTATAGCAGAAGGTTCTAAACCGAGCAGTGTTTTTTTAATATAACGGGATACTAGAAAGGCACCTATAATACCCACCAAGATACCTAAAACTGTACCGATTAGAATTTTCTTATTTCCATCAGCAAATGCTTCATTAACGTGCTTCATTGGTACACCAACAGCGACGACACCAATCTGCTTGTCATGACTGTCGTATATTGGAGTAAATGAACGTAATGATTTACCAAGCGTTCCTTCCGAAATCGAAGACGTACTGTGACCGTGTAAAGCTTTAGTCTCATCGCCACCTTGGAATCGCTCACCGATTAGTTTTGGATTCGGATGTGATTTACGGATACCATGCATATCCATAACTACAATAAATTGGACACCTGTAGCCTTTTGTATTTCAGAAGTATATTTTTGAATCGTCTGTGCTTCTTGTTTATGTTTTAAACCAGTCTTGACGATATCTGATTGTGCAACGGTGCGTGAAATAACTTCAGATTTTTCTTCGGCTGTTTTATGCACAGCATTTCGTACCGTATTGCTGATTAGTAGACTGGTGATTAACAGTGAAAAGATTACTACTAAACAGACGTATATAATGATGATTGTGCTAAGTTTAAGTTGTCGTTTTTGCAAAATAATTCCCATCCTAACCATGTTTAAACAATATATAAGTCAAATCGCATCAGTTCTTAAAAATTTGATTTATTACATAAATTGTTACTAAATATATACTTATTTCTTCTAAATAAGAATATCTCAAAATTATAATTTTACAACCTTTAAATGGGAAATTAAGATATTTAAGGGTTTGAAATACTACAATAGAAACGAGTTAATTAAACTAAAAGAGATTGTCACTATAAAGGCTAGTTTTTTATTATTATTGAAAAATCAGTTAAAATAAAAATAATACAATGCAGTTATTGTAATAGTGTAGTGATGTTATTTTGTGAGAGAAAAATGGTTTTCTCAAACATTGAATAGAATCTGTGAAAGATTGAGGAGATAAATAATGAGTGTATCAGAGGCGATATTTACAACAGGCGAATTTGCAACATTATGTGGAGTGAAAAAGCAAACGCTGTTCCATTATGATGAAATCGGTATTTTACAACCAGAGTATAGAAATGACAAAGGCTATCGCTATTATTCCTTAAAGCAGCTTGAAATATTTAGTGTGATTGAGATATTAAAGGACTTACAGCTATCGTTGACTGAAATCAAGACATTTTTAGATGATAGGTCAGTTACAGAAACGATTAAGTTGTTAGAGCATAAAGCGCATGAAATCGACCGACAGATAAAGGAGATGGAGCAACTTAAATTATCAATTCAAAATCGTAGACAGCATTTAATAGAATCTAATGAAGCGGATTTCACGAATATCGAAATCGTTACACTGCCTGAAAGTTATTATTTGCTTAGCGAAAGTGTTACAGGCAACTCGATGAAGGAGACATCTCATGCTTTAATGTGCTTTATTCGAGACAATCGGTTAGACTTCGGCCACCCTATCGGCGCACTGCTCTCTCAAGACCATATTATGAATGGGATTTATGATGACTATCAATATTTCTATATTAAGATAGATTATGGTATTGAGCAGGCGCATCATATGCGGGCAGCAGGGCAGTTCGTTGTTGCCTATCATGAAGGTCACGATGATACGATATATAAGACACATAAGAGAATTAAGGCATTTTTAAAGCTGAAGGGTTATCAAATTGATGGTGATAGTTACGAAGAGTATGTTGTAGATGAGGTAAGTACAGACGGACCGGATAAATATGTCACAAAAATATGTATACCAGTAAAACAGAATGACATTTCTGAAAAACCATTATCATAGTAGTTGTAAAAAAATAAATCTCACTTGTTGACTATACGGTAACCGTATAGTTTATATTTTTTATTGTAGAGAAAGCAGGTGAGTATACATGACATTTAAAAAAGCAACAGTTTTAGCATTAGTATCTAGTGCACTATTCTTAATCGTCATTGATATGACTGTATTATATACAGCGCTACCGATACTAACGCATGATTTACATGCTACAGCAACGGAAAAACTATGGATTGTTAATGCATACGCACTCGTCGTGGCAGGGTTATTACCAGGTTTAGGTACATTGGGTGACTATGTGGGGCATAAGCGTATGTTCTTAACAGGATTAATGATATTTGGAGCTGCCTCTGTGCTAGCTGCTAGTGCAACATCACCAGAGATGTTAATTATTGCAAGAGTGATACTAGCGATAGGCGCAGCAGCAATGATGCCACCCACATTATCTATAATTAAACGTACATTTGTCGATGAACAAGAGCGTGCATTTGCGTTAGGCGTATGGTCTGCAACCACAGCTGCAGGAGCAGGTTTAGGACCTGTAATTGGTGGTGGTTTGTTGGCCTACTTCTCTTGGCATTCAGTATTTATAATAAATATACCAATTGTGGTTATTGTCTTAATATTATCTTATTTATTTGTACCGAATTATCCTGTTCAGAAGACGGGACGTTGGGATGTTATCAGTTCTATACAGATTATGGTTGGGCTGATTAGTGTTGTTTACGCGATTAAAGAAGTTACTAAACAAGGACCGAATTTCATAATAGCAGGGACGACTTTGGTGATTGGTTTAATAGCGATTACTTTATTTGTTATGAGACAACGTAAGGTTCAACAACCATTAATTAATTTGAAAATCTTTAAGAATATCCACTTTACGGTGGGGACGTTAGTTGCGATTGTTACAGCATTTACGATGATGGGATTTGAATATATCTTGTCTCAGAGACTACAACTTGTATTAGATTTAACAGCATTTCAAGCAGGATTAATAGTGATGACAATGGCAGTAGCTTCATTAGTTGGGGCAATAGGTATCGGCATGATTTTAACGAAGTATGGCACAATAAAGTTACAGTGGGTAACATTGATGATTGCTTGGGTTGGAATCATCTTGTTCTATTGGATACTTGATGGCTCTTTAGTGATTCAAATTATTACATTGATGCTAGTAGGTTTAGGACTCGGTGGTGCCATGACATTGGCATCTACAGCTATAATGACAAATACATCCGATGAAAATTCAGGTATGGCAGCATCTATAGAGGAAGTGTCATTTGAGTTTGGTGGATCATTAGGCATCGCAGTACTTGGAGGCTTGTTTTCAATGTTTTATAGCTTATCATTTAACTTTAAAGATAGTGGAATAGATTTGGCTAAGGCTAAAGGAAGTCTTGACGAAACTTTGATTCAAGCTGAACAGCAACCAGAGTCTATCAGCAAACCATTGATTGCAGCAGGGAAACTTGCATTTGATCAGTCATTTTCCATTATTATGATGATTGGTAGTGTGATTATAGGAGCAACTATTATTCTATTGATATTATTAGATTATAAAAACAAACGACAAACTTCAGTCATTGAATAAGTGAGCGTTGATATTATATTAGTTAAAATAAACTGACACTTAGGAGATGGAAAAAGGAAGCACAGATATAATCTATGAACAAGGCAGTAAATGAGTTTATACATTCATTTACTGCCTTTATATTTATAATCATTTATCTGCGTAGTTCACTTATTTAATTACACTATCCTAGAAGTCATCTTTGACTGGTATGACTACCTATAAAACCGCGTTTAAAAGTATCTTAGTTCTATGTGTATTGTTTTTGTTATAAATAGGAGGATTGGTAATTTATAATGGAACGTATTGTTTAGTTCGTTTTTTTTCAAATAAATTGTTTATCCAATTAAATCTCGATTTCTATAGCCAACATAACCTAGAATAATCAAGATGATACTAATTAAAGTCATAATCGTAAATGGCATGATTTCAAAGCTTTCTTTTGGCATTTGAGGAAGCCAATTAAATAGTGCTGTTTTTGAAAACCAGTCAGGTAAATCTAAAATACCACCAAAATAATTGATAGCAAAATTATAGCCAAGATAAGCATAAGTTAATTTGCCAAGTCTCGGTGCCCAGCCAAGCGCCAAAGTAGCTAGCCCTGTGAAAAATAATATTGCTGGAAAATAGTTACACCCAGCGGCAAGAAAATCTATAAGCTTTAACTCAACATGTCCATCCATTACAGTTAATGCAGTTCCACCTAGGCTAAGGGTAACCGCTAAAACACTTATAATGATAAACAATAATGCTAATCCAATCGTGGTCCAATAAAGTCTACCGCGCGTTACTTTAGTAGGGAAGATTTGACTAAAACGAAATTTACTTTCTTCAGAGAATAATTTATTAACAATTGCAATTGGTAATATCGTTACGAGACTCACCATAATGATCATTATCGTACTAGTGAATGAAGATTCTAGGGAAGCGTTAGAATTAGCAAACATTTGTTTAATCAGTGCATTACCTTTTATGAAATTCTGCATATCGCCATAAATTGAACCGTAAGCTATACCCATAGTTATAAAGGCAATAATCCAGCTGATAATTGCTGTTTTATTAATTTTAAATAATAAGCCATGGATAGACAATAATGATTTTTTAGCATGTGCTTTTCCTTTTAGCTCAGGTATATAACTCGCACCCATATCGCGTTTGCCTTCAAGTATCATAGCGATAATAACGACTACCATATTAAATAGGATTGCCATGATGATTGGATACCAATGATTATCTGTAAAAGGATATCCAAGATAGCTCCAACCAAGCGGGTTAGCATAAGACAAATCAATATTAGAAACGTCTGTACCGGCACGAAGGATATATAATAAACCTACAATACCAAGAGATGCACCAGTAGCAGATGAAGCGGATGGCATGATTTGAGACATTATGAGTGCAATGCTACCTCCCATAATCCCAGTCATACCTATTGAGATGCCAAAGAGCAATGAGCCTTGCATGGTAATTGTATCTACATTAAAGCTCATCATAATCCCAAATATAAGCAACGATATTAACACGTTAACTAATAAGATTTCTATAAATGCAGCAAGAGAATTTGCTTGTCGCCCAACATGAAATGAACGTACTAGTTCAGTAAGTCCCAATTCCTCTTCTTTACGTGTATGACTAATCACATGTAACATGGACACAATCATTGAACATAGTCCGCAAAACAGTAGCATTTCATGTGCGTACATCGCGCCCAAAGTGTAGTCTTTCGCTGTTTCTATAGGAGTAGGGCCAATGATAGAGATCATCGCAGGGTTTTGTAATGTTTCAAACATACCAATGAGCCCATTTCCTTTGGACATTTCTTTAAAAGAAGGAACAAATCCTGCAGAAAATATAGCAACAGATAGCACCCAAATCATTAATTTTTTCCAGTCGCGCTTTAAATACTGTAAAAAAAGCATGTGCCAAAGAGCAAATTTTTCACTCATCTCAAATGCACCTCCTAACTATTTTTATTTTCATAATGGCGCATAAACAACTCTTCCAAAGTTGGTGGTGTTGATTCAAATTTCTTAACACCTAATTTTGCGGCTTCATTCAAAATATGACTTAGCTGCTTATTATCTGCAGAAAATGTTGCTTGATTAAGGTGTTGCTTAAAGTCAAATATACCCTCAACATTTGATAACTTAGAGACATCTGTTTCTGTTTCTAGTGTTATCGTTGAAGATGTTAAATGTCTTAATTCATCGAGTGTTCCACTTTCTACAATTTCTCCTTGTCGAATAATAGCCACTCTATCTGCTAAACGTTCCACTTCACTTAAAATATGTGACGATAATAAAATGGATTTTCCATTATTTTTAATTTTTTCCACTTCTTCTTGAAATACGACTTCCATTAATGGATCTAATCCAGAAGTAGGTTCATCAAAAATATATAAATCTGAATCTACAGATAATGCTGATATCAAACCTACTTTTTGACGATTACCTTTTGAATAGCCCTTTGCTTTTTTCTTAGGATCTAGCTCGAAACGTTTTATGAGTTCATCACGTTTATCCGTATCCCCATTACCATGTAATTTCATAAATAAATCGATGATTTCTCCGCCAGTCATATTACCCCATAATGCAACGTCTCCAGGCACATAAGATATATGTTTATGAATTTTTAAGCTCTCTTTCCACACATCTTTTCCGAAAATTTCTGCACTTCCTGCGTCACGTTTAATAGTTCCTAACAATATACGTAACGTGGTAGATTTCCCTGCACCATTAGGACCAATAAAGCCTAAGACTTCTCCTTTATTTACTGTAAAAGAAACGTTGTTTAAAGCTTTGAAATTTCCAAAACTTTTTTGTAAATGACTTATCTTTACAACTTCCTCCATAATAATTCTCCCCTTATAAAATGATTTGATTAATCATAGCTCGCCTTCATTATAGAAACTTCGCTTTAATATTTGAGCGTATACTTTCCATTCATTAAAGTACTGATTTCCAAATTCAGAAAAATTTTCAAACGAATTGATTTGATGAATCGCTTTTTCTCCAAAACCATACATTGTCCAATTAAGAATTTCTATTGCCTTGTTAATATCTATATCATCACGAAACTTTGAATAGTCTATGCCACTATATATTTTTTCATTTCCATGCTTATAGATAAGATTGATATTTTCCTCAATATAAGGTTTTACTTCTTCTGCCGATTCCTCATTTATAGATTTTAGAAAATCAAAAATTTCTGGATGATTCTGTTGTATATATAGTTTTTGCATACCGATATTCTCGAGTCGATTGAATACATCTGTTTCACTTAAATCAATTTCCGCATACATATTTTCTATAATTTGAACACTATAGCTAATTAAATAGCGATAAAGGTCCTTTTTATTATTAAAATAATTAAATAGTGATCCTTTAGATATTTGAGCATTCTTCACAATTTCATTTGTTGATGCCTTGTCATAGCCACTTTTCACAAATTCCTTAATAGCAGCATTTACAATAGTTCTTTGCTTAGCTGGTTTTAGATTATTAAACAAACTATTAATAAAAAGACCTCCCTTAAAATATAAATGACTACTTTGGTCATTTATAATATACAATGAATGACCAATGTGGTCAATATATAAAATTTTGCAGATTAGATATAAAAAAGATTTATAGAGCCGTAGATCTGCAGAGGTCTACGGTTTATTCAAAATGTAAATAATTTTTACTGAATATGAGTTTTACAAGTGCAATACTATATTAAGGGTTATCCCTCTTACTGTTTATTTTTTAATGTTCAATCAAGGTTTGTAGTATGGACTTTTATTTTACTTTCTAAAATTATGGATTACACTATTAATAACGAAGATTGATTGAGGAGGCTTATATGAAACCTAAATTAGAAGATGTAGCTAAGTTGGCAAATGTATCTAAAACAACAGTATCAAGAGTGCTTAATAAGAGAGGATATCTTAGTCAAGAAACGATTGATAAGGTGAATGATGCTATGAAAGCTCTAAACTATAAACCTAATTCTGTGGCGCGCCAATTATATAATAAACAGACTAAAATTATTGGACTCTTATTTCCTACGGTAGCGAATCCTTTTTTTGGTGAACTTGTAGAAGCTTTAGAAATCAAATTATATAAGCAAGGTTACAAAGTGATTATTGGTAACTCTATGAATGACCCTGAAAAGGAAAGGCATTATTTAGATCAATTATTATCTAATCAAATTGATGGCATGATTGTCGGTACTCATAATCAAAATATTGAACAATATGAGCATACACAGCTACCTATTGTAGCGATTGATAGAATCATGAATGAAGATATTCCAATAGTTGAATCGGATAATTACAATGGTGGAAAGCTAGCAACGGAAAGATTAATAGAGCAGGGTATAACGAAAATTTTACATATTCATGGACCTATAGATTTAGAAACACCAGCTCACAGAAGAAAGACTGCCTATATTGAAACAATGAAGTCACATAAGTTAGTGCCAATTTGTTATGAAGTAGACTTTAGTTTAACAGAAACAAATAAAAAGGCCTATTTCAAAGAGATTTTAAGTAAATATCCAGAGATAGAAGGGGTATTTGCGTCAAATGATGTTGATGCTGCAATCATTTTACAGCTTGCTTACGAAATGGGGAAACAGGTTCCTAAAGACTTTAAGGTAGTTGGATATGATGGTACTCAGATTATGCGTCACATTCAGCCTGACTTAACGACCATTATTCAACCTATTGACCTTATGGCTGATACAGCTTTAGATATATTAAAAAAGCGTCTAGAAAATGAACCTACAGAAAAGGAGTATGTACTACCAGTTGAATTATGGGAAGGTAGTACGAGTTAGTCTGAACTAGCTTTATATTGGAAAGTATATGTTTGTTAAGTTCTTATAATTTTATTTAAATAATGGCTAGATGTTTACATATGTAAACAAGAGAGATGTCACAACATAAATAAACAAAAAGACCAAACTTTGAATCATAAAACCCCTACACTATTTTTAATAGAGAGGGGATTTTTTAATGTAATGATGTTTCTAAATTACACAACATTTGTATAATGATAAATTTTCGGAATTGCGTATTTTATTAATTATTATACTCAATGCTATTAAAATTGAACTGCATCATCCTTGAGTTTATAAATTGTTGCATGTCCTGTTAGTGTTTGATTATTTATACTTTCTAGAACCAATTGTGGATTGTTTGGATAATAATAGCGCTCAGTAAAGCATCTTTCACCGTCATTAATGAATATTTCTAATGAACTTTTATCGACAAATATACGCAACTTGAGTTGATTTGAAGGTGTTACATGGGCATATCGATAGTCATCATAGTCTTTTCTATATAATGTTAATAGATTATTATTAGCTGAAAATCTTAAGGTAATCAGTTCAGTTTTGTCCTGTGTTAACAGTGATAATTTGATATTATCTTTGTCTTTGATATCGAGTAATAATTCTGTTTCAAACACTCTATTTTCAGTTGATATTATTGCTTGATTCTTTTTCAAATTGAGTGTTTGTCCATCATCAATTCTTAAGCTTTTGACGGTGTCTATAGGATTCATATAAATATGATTGTTTTTGATTTCTAAAGTTCTTGGTAGTGTTAGGGCGCCTGACCACCCATCTTCTTGTTCAATCATGTCGTTTTCCCACATATTCATCCAACCAATCACTACAGTTTGACCATCTGGTGTTGTAGTTGTTTGAGCTGCATAGAAATCATGTCCGTTATCTAACTCAACAAAGGACGTTTCTCTGCTAAAGTGATGTTGAGCATAATCGAGTTGACCTACAAAGTATCCAGTTTGAAATAAATTTAGGAATTGTTGATCATTTGCTTCAATTCCTTGTGGTGATATTAACAATACATGCTGATGATCCAATTTAAATAAATCGGGACATTCCCACATAAAGCCTTCTTTAGTTAAGTCTTTTGATTTTTCAATTTCCCCTAAATAGGACCACTGTTTTAAATCTGCTGATTTATATAAAATGACACGTCCAAGACCGTCTTTACTTTGACTTCCCAAAATCATATAATATGCATCTTTATAGTGCCAAACTTTAGGGTCTCTAAAGTGTTGAGTATTATCAGCAGGTGGTGTGGCAACGATTGGATTTAGTTCATATTTCGTAAAATGAATACCATCCGTACTATAGGCCATATTCTGATTTTCCCAAAAATCCTCTGGGTCATCACTATCGTTAAGATGATGACCCGTATAAATTAGATATAAAGTATCGTCTTTAACGATAGCACTACCTGAAAAACAGCCATCTTGATCTTCAGAATCACCAGGTGTTAATGCTATAGGTAATGTCTCCCAATGAACTAAATCTTTACTTCGAGCATGTCCCCAATGCATTGGACTACCTACATGCTCACTATAAGGAAAATATTGATAAAAAATATGGTAATAGCCTTTAAAATAACAGAAGCCATTTGGATCATTAATCCATCCTGATGGTGCCATAACATGATATCCTAAGCGAAATTTTTCTGAAGTAATGTGAACTTTTTGCATAATATAAAAACCTTCTTTCTATATATTAATTAGTTATTTGCGCGTTTTTTAGAAAAGGATCTCCATCGACCATTTCATTATCATTTTTTAATAATAAATATCCGAAAGCGTCAGCAATCATGACAATAATGGAGATGATAATGAAGGTATAATTATAACCAATAGCATCTCGTAACATACCTAATGGAGTAGAGAGTAAAACGGAACCAATTTGCCCTGAAATTTGTAATCCAACTAAATATAAAGTAGCAGATAATTTAGGATCAAAATGTAATGTGATATATCTAAATGTCGGTAACATAAATAATGGCACTTCTAATGCATGCATCATTTTTATCATTGACATTAATATAGGACTATCGGTTGCAGCGCTTAAGCCAATTCTTGTGAACATAACTGTTACACCTAACATTAACGTGGGTTTTACGCCTATTTTCATCATAATGATTGGTACGATGCCCATCATAATTGCTTCGCAGAACACTTGCAGAGAGTTGAGATTACCATACATAGTTTGTCCTGTTTTTTCATTATCGAATAGCTTTGTATAGAAATCTGGAAACATTTGTCCATCATAAATACCATAAAAAGTACCTGTAAACATTATAAAGAGCATGACAATCCATAGATGTTTCATTTTCAAAGTAGCAATCATATCTTTAGCTGTAGGTATTGAGTCATCTTTAGGGTTATTACGTAAATTATTAATCATTTCTTTTTCTTTTTTTGGTTTGAGTAATAATAAATTGATCAATAAAAGTAACCCTAGTACAGAACCGAGCCAGAAATTAAAATCAGGATTAATGACAAATAGATGGCCAGCAATAAGTGCAGATACAGCAAACCCTACAGACCCCCAAGCTCTAGCTTGTCCATATTTAAAATTAAAGAAGCGGCTTAGCTTTTCAGAAATAGTTTCATAAACACCAGATGCGGAGAGAAAACCAGCTGATAAAAAAATAGAACCAACGATGACACCTAAAATAAAATGTTGTTGAATTAAATTTTTATAAATTAATGTAAAAAAAGGGCCAACAAGAATTGATGCCGAGGCACAAAAGATAACTAATGTTCTTTTAATTACTAATTTATCTTGAATTAGACCGTAAACGAAAAGTAAGACGATTGTAAATAATGAGTTTACCGAATAAATTGTACCAATTTCAGTACCAGATAAGCCTAAGCCACTGTCTTTTGAAGCGAGCCAAATTTGAAATAAAGACCACCATATTGACCAAGATGCAAAATATAAAAACATCGTTAATGAACTTTGTATATACGACACATTTTTAAAAGGCTGAACATATTTAGAAAACTTCAAATCACATTACCCCTTTCGAAACTATAATTGTAAACGCTTTCTTAGGAGTTTAGAGTGTTTCCCGGCATATGTCAACCGGTTGACATATGTTTTTCCAGAAATAACAATTTTAGTTAGGTATAAAATAATGAAAATTGACTGGATGAAACATGGATATATTGGGATTTCGACATTTTTGTTAACGATGAATAAAGAATAAGAAAATATATGAAATTAATTCATCTTTTAGTAGATGAATTGTGGTAAATTAAGTTAGAAAATATATTTTGGAGGTTGGATGATGGAATCAACATTACCGAATTGTCCTGAATGTGGTTCAGAATACACATATGAGGATGGGAATTTATTGGTTTGTCCAATGTGTAATCATGAATGGTCTGCTGAAGACGATACTGCTGTTGAGGAAAATGAAATTAAAGATGTTAATGGTCAAGTGTTAAATGATGGTGATGATGTCACTGTAATTAAAGACTTGAAAGTTAAAGGTGTGTCTTCTGTAATCAAGCAAGGTACTAAAGTAAAAGGTATTCGCTTAGTAGATCCAGAAGATGGTCACGATATTGATTGCAAAGTTCCAGGTATTGGACAAGTTGGTTTAAAATCTTCTGTAGTTAAAAAAGTGAATAAATAATTTATTAATATACTGAAATACAAATTAAACCCCAGAGGTTAGATGGAATCTAGCTTTTGGGGTTCTTAAGCGTTGAAAAATAAATTGTTGTTGAATTTTTTACAGTAATTTAAATAAACTAACGAGAGCGTTTAATATAGTAATAATTAAAAATACTAATTTAATTTTAGATTTATCAATAATTGAAAAACACCACAAAATCACACTATATAAACCTGCAGATAATAGTATTGTGAAGATTATGATTAAGAAATTTTGAGAAACGCTAACTCCATTGTTTAGCAGTGTTAATACAGCAGTTATCACTGCCCCTGGTAAAATTGAAGTTATAAAGAGAAAAACATTTAAACCAATAGAGAATTTTTGCTTCGTACCTAATACGCCAACGATGATTTTATAAATTAAAGACTGAAAAATAATGAGAATGAGTCCACAAAGGACTGTTAAAATATTTAACCAAAATAAGGCTAATGCGGAATTTATATGTATATCTATTGGCATATGTTCTACTTTATTTTCTAAAATTGATTTAGCTGATATTTGAATAGTCGCAGTATAAATAATGACAAATAAAACAGTTAAAACAACCTGATACTTTGTTAGTTTAATCATAAGCACCATCCTTTCAAAGATAAATAAATTTCAAGAGATCGCTGATTTATGATATTTAATTTAATTAATAATGGTATTTCTAAGGCAAGAATATAATTACAATTTACACCGGTCAATACTAATTAAGCTTTATTAATAAGAGTATATGTTAGATTAATAAAAATATAATTCAGAGATTTAACTTTAAAATTCAAAAATGTTTTATAAAGCTACTATCAAAAATAGCCCTCTAATCTAATTCATAGAATAGAGGGCTGTTTCTTTAATTTGAAAGTAATAACAATTAATGCTGTATAATTTAAACATTTATTACTCTATAGGTTATTGTACTTTATTGTAATACCCATACAAATGGGTCTTTCAATGTGTGCCAGTTCATGTCAATTTCATCATGCTGTAATAAGCATTGATCTAGTTCTTGTTCAATTTGTGCAACATCCAAATGGGTACCGATAATGACGAATTGTGTATTACGGTCTCCATATTCAGGATCCCACATTTCGCGTACATCTTCACGTTCGTTTAAAATTGTACGTTGCGCAGATTCGTCCATGGATGCTACCCAATATGTAACAGGATGAAGTTCTACTGCTGAACCAGCCTGTGAGAACAAGCAAGCAACATTGTTATACTGTGCTAACCAGACAATACCTTTGGCTCTGACAATATGCTTACCCATTGTTTCAATCCAATGATTAAAACGTTCTGCATGAAATGGTAATCTTCGTCGATATACAAACGAGGAAATACCATATTCTTCAGTTTCTGGTGTATGCGTTTCGTGACCGCCATGTGTCAATTCTCTAATCCAACCAGCTGAACTACTTGCAGTTTCAAAATCAAATCTTTGCGTATTTAAAACATCTGATAGTTTAACCCTTCCACGAATTGTACGAATCAATTTAGCTTCAGGTTGTAGTTTGCGCAATATTTGTTCTAATTCATCTAGCTGTTCAGCACTGACTAAATCTGTCTTGTTTAAGATTAGAACATTGCAAAATTCGATTTGATCAATTAATAAATCAGCAATTGTACGTTCATCATCATCGCTAACGCCTTGTCCTCTATCATTTAATAGGTCTTGTGATTGGAGATCATTGATAAATCGATTTGCATCTACAACAGTGACCATTGTGTCTAAGCGACACAATTTTGATAAATCAATACCCATTTCTTCATCCATATAGGAAAATGTTTGAGCAACAGGTACAGGTTCAGAAATACCTGTAGACTCAATAATAATTTGTTCTATGTCCCCCTTTTTACATAACTGTTCAACTTCTTGAAGTAAGTCTTCGCGTAATGTACAGCAGATACACCCATTTGATAGTTCTACCAATTTCTCATCCGTTCTAGAAATACCTCCACCATCTGCAATCAAGTCCTTATCGATATTTACTTCACTCATATCATTGACGATAACTGCAATTTTAAGGCCTTGGCGATTATTTAAAATATTATTTAAAACAGTTGTTTTACCTGCCCCTAAATAGCCACTAAGTACTGTTACTGGTATTTCAGTCATAAAAATCCTCCTAATCTATTAAATCGTAATCGTTACGATTTAATAGATTATATTATACTTATTCTAAAATAACAATAGGTTAAAATTATTTATAATTTGAAATGGCCGCATTATTAGAGGATAAATAAAGGAGGTATAAAAAATCCTTCCATTATTTATGGAAGGATACTTTAAACTCTATAATATCGCGTATAGAAAGTGTTATTCATTTACTTTGTCGAATGATTTTGGATAAAAACTAAATTTCATTTCACTCATTGGTAACCATCTGAACCACACTTTACCTACAACAGAATCTTTTGAAATTAGGCCTAAGTCCTTGCGACTATCATTACTTACGAATCTATTGTCTCCTAGGACTAAGTATTTACCTTTTGGAATTTTCTTTTTACCACCGGAGTGCTTTGTATCTGATACATCAAAGTTTTCAGTGAGGTATTTCTCGATTTTATTTTTCTTGTTTAATGTTAAATATGGTTCTTTTACTAGTTTACCATTAATATAAAGTTTGTCTTTTTTACTTTCTACGGTGTCTCCAGGTTTACCAATTAAGCGTTTAATATAATCATCTTTCTTCGTTGCATGGAAAATAATGACATCGCCTCTATCAATCGTGTTCATACGTGTTGATAGTTTATTGACGACAAGTTTATCGCCATCTTCGAACGTAGGTGCCATAGAACTTCCGCTTACCGTGTAACCTGTTAATAAAAATGCAGTTACAATCCAAGCAACCGCTACACCTATTGCAATAGAAACAATCCATTCAATAATATTTTTCATCAACTATTCCACCCTATTTTCATCAATTTTATTACTTGTATTTATAAGAAAAGTCTACTATTAAAAATGTGTAGAGTCTATATATAAACATTTATAATTTTTTGATAAATATAATTATTATATTTTATTGTATTGTGTAAATTGTTGTTATATCATTATGAACTGAAGGAAACATTATTATATAAGGAAAGGATTAGAATTATGTTTCATTATTACAAGTTGTTTTGGATTAATATGTTTAATATTAATGACAGAGCAAGACGTAAAGCGTTTTGGTACCCAGTTTTGATGAATATTATCGTATCAATAGTAGGTTCATTACTAAATAGCGTGTTACCTATACCCAATTGGTTTGCTTTAACTATAGCAATTATTTTTAATATAGCAACGACAATTGGAATGTATACTGTAACAGTTAGACGTAATCATGACATCGGTATGACTATGAAATTTGCAACGGTCCTTTATGGACTAACGATACTATTTAGTATTTTAGAATTTGGTCCAGTTTATCAAGGCATTAATAATCTACCGATACCAGAGAGTATTATTATGGCAATAGGGGGCATCTTAATGGTTATTTTTGTAGTACTATGTATTATTTCAATTGCACTTTGTGTGACAAGTGGACAAAAAGAACCGAATCAATATGGTGAAAATCCAAAATATACATAACTAATAGTCACTTAATTGGTAATTTGTATTGGGAATGAATTTAATTTGAATGAAGGTAGGACAAAATGAATAGAACATATCTAGGTAATATCATATTTGCTATTTGGTGTGTCGGTGTATGGGGCATACTTGCTATTATGACTATATTTGATATTAAGGTAGTTCAACAGATAGGGGCATTCATTATATTTGTAGTTTTATCTGTTGTAATAAAATATTTAATTCAAAAATTTGTAGTTAATGTTAAATCAAAAGCACAAATAATCAAATTCAAAGGCGGATTAACGTATGGAAGCTCCAAAGATATTGAAATGGGAGCGAAAGATCAGAATTAGTTTAGTAATACTCTTTTTTATTGTGTCGATGATAAATATTATTGGTAGTGATACGATGGGCCTTGGGGACTATGCCGAAAACCAATTCATAATTATGTGTATATACAGTGTACTGTTGATATTGAACGGCATATTATATACATGGGGAAAGTTTAGAAATAGAAAGATACGTAATTTTATTTTCAATTTTCAAGCTTTGGCGTTTCTCAATATTATAATAGTTGGACTGATACTATACTTTAATGTGGATGAAATCATGGATAAATGGATATTGTGGAGTCTGTTTGCCCTGATTAATGGTATTTATTTAGGTATTATCGAACATCATTATAAAAAATCATCAACTGTATCGACTACAAATCATACATATGAATAAATAGGCGAAGTAAATGACCTCCAGTGCGCTGTGTTTTTAGCTGCATTGGAGGTTTTGTATTTATAGGGAGAGTGTAGTACTACATTAAAAATTATTAAGACATCCGGTCGTCTTGTATTTCAAAAATCTCGTATAAATATAGAACTATTTTAATGATTATACTTACTTTGTTTACAAATTATTTTTATCTTTAAAAAAATTAATTTATTTTCAAATAACACATCAATAGTCTGTGTAAGTTTGTTACACTAATACATAAGTTTTTTAATTTGTGACCCAATCAGGAGGTTATTATGAAGAAGCAAATGCATTTGGCTTCACTTGTTTATAGTACGGGTTTGCATCCGTCATCTTGGAGGTTAGAGGATTCTAAGATTGAGCAAATTGGTTCTATCGCTTATCAGCAAGAATTAGCTCAAATAGCTGAGCGTGGATGTCTTGATGCAATATTTTTAGCAGATGGACAATACATATCAGGTGAACATACAGGTCATTTATCTTATTTTCTAGAACCTATAACAGCTTTAACAGCGATATCTCAAGTCACCAAACATATTGGTTTAATCGGTACAATATCTACGACGTTCTATGATCCATATAATGTAGCAAGACTACTAGGTAGTTTGGATCATATTAGTAATGGTAGAGCAGGACTTAATATCGTCACTTCACAACTTGATATTGAAGGACAGAACCATTCGATGGAAGCCTTACCACCTTTAGAACAGCGATATGAACGCGCGGATGAATTTGTAACTGTATTAAAGAAACTGTGGCAATCGTTTGACTATAGGGCGCTCATTCATAATAGACAATCGGGGAAAGGTATTGATTTTTCACTTGTGAAGGAAATCAACCATAAAGGTAAGTATTTCCAAGTCAAAGGACCGATTAACTTACCATCAAGCCCACAGGTATATCCGGTATTATGTCAGGCTGGCACATCCATTCCTGGACGTAAGTTAGCGGCGAAACATGTGGATATGATCTTTTCTATTGCTTGGAATCAAGCTGATGCTAAGCAATTTAAAGCAGATATTGAATCGCGAGTAGCACAACTTGACGATAATGCAGCGGGACCATTGGTGTTGCCTGGGTTATCTGTTTATGTGGCAGATACTCTTGCAGAAGCAGAGCAAAAGGTTGCTGCGTTAAATGTCTATACAGATATTGAAAAGAAGATTCAGCAAATCGAGCAAAGTATCGGTCAAGATACAACTGAATGGCATTTAGATGACCCGGTACCTCAATTACCTCCTTATGAATCATTAACCGTGAAGGTTGGGTCGAAAGCACGTTATCAAGCGATACAACGAGCAGTGGAGGTTGAACGATTAACATTTAGAGATTTAATTGCACGCGTAGATACTTGGATGGGACATAAGACGATTGTCGGTGATCCAATAATGGTTGCCGATATGATGCAAACATGGTTTGAGAGCGGAAGTTGTGACGGCTTTATTTTAATGCCGCCGACATATCCTGACATGTTTGAAGCATTTATCGATAAAGTGATTCCCATCTTGCAAGAAAGAGGATTATTTAGAACTGAATACACTGAACAAACATTAAGAGAACGTATAAAAAGAGAGGTAACTTCACATTAAATTTTCAAATTGGAAAGATAAAATAGATTGGCCAGTTTTTTCCGTTAGTGGTGGCATACTCGTATTATTTGTAATTATGTCATCACTGTTTACTCAAGCAACGTCGCACGTAGTTAAGACAGGATTTCAATTATCGATTACTTATTTTGGTGCTTTTTGGCAGGTGTTATTATTAGCCACTTTTGCGGTTGGATTGTTCCTAGCATTTTCAAAATATGGAAACGTCCGTTTAGGGAATGCTACTGAACCGGAAATGAGTTATTTTAAATGGGCTGCCATTGTTATTACATCTGGGTTAGGTGCCGGGGCTATATTCTGGGCGGCTGCTGAACCGATGTATTACTTTATTGATGTGCCACCAACTATGGGAAGTGGTATTAAAGATAAGAGTATGGCTGCAGTACCTGCTGCAATGGCACAGAGTTTTACTTCGTGGGGCTTCACGGCATGGGCAATTTATGGTGCAGTGAGTGGTATCGTCATTATGTATGCACATTACAATAAAGGTATGAAATTAAGACCGAGAACTTTGCTTTATCCAGTATTTGGAGACAAAATAGAACGAAATTATACAGGATCAGTTATCGATGTATTCTGTATTCTAGGTGCAGTAGCTGGAACGATAGGGACGATAGGTTTCTTCGGTTTCCAATTTAGTTATTGGTTGCATAGTATTCTAGGTATACCAGATAATTTAACGACTCAAGTATTGTCTGTGGTAGGTTTAATGATTATCGTTACAATTTCAGCTACTACAGGTATTGAAAAGGGAATTCAGTTTCTGAGTAAATTAAATGTTTGGTTGGCAATTGGTGTAGCGGTATTTATCGTATTAATTGGTCCTGGTAGATTTATTATTGATACACTGATTTCATCTTACGGTGTGTACTTAACGAAGTTTCTAGAAATTAGTACATTTAGAGGAGATAACAAATGGGCTGGGTCATGGATGTTATTCTTCTTTGGTTGGTTTATTGGTTATGGTCCACTAATGGGCATGCTAGTCGCTCGTGTTTCAAAAGGACGTACGATTCGTGAGATATTTATTTTAGTATCTATTGTTGCAAGTGTCGTATCTCATGTTTGGTTTACAATTTTGGGTGGCAGTGGTTTATTTTATGAAACTAAGGATAGTGGTGCGATTAGTAATCCATTATCTGAAAAGGGCTTGCCAGCAGCAGTTATCTCAATTGCGAACCATTTACCATTAGGTACAGTGTTAGTGATTGTATTGTTAATATTAACGCTTATCTTTGTCATTACTACAGCAGATACAATGTCGTTTTCAATTTCGATGTCTGTTACTGGTGAGGGAGATCCACCTAAGATGGTTCGAGTATTCTGGGTAGCAATTATGGCAGTTATTTCAATTATCTTGATTAATATAGGAGAAGGTAGTATTGATGCGATTCAGTCGTTTATCATTGTCACCGCAGTACCAATATCTATTATTATGTTACCTGTGGTATGGACGGCTCCGAAGATTGCGCACAAATTGGCAGTTGCGCAAAACCTTGTTCCTGAAAAACAACCTAAAAAGCATAAAGAGAAGATAATTAGTAAAGATTAAACAAAGCATTGTTGATATGTTTCAACTGTATTAATAACCTATTGGTTCAGTCCAATAGGTTATTTTTTTATATTCAGTACTCAAAGCAATTTCGTTTGTCATTGTAATATTTATTGATATAATCGGATTAAATTTATGGGTTGTACGGACAAAAAACACTTTATGTGTGGGCTGTAATCTGCAGTAGGTATTCAGTTACTAGATATTTTCAACATCTATTTCATAAATTGACTTTCAAAGGAAAAGGGGTTAAATATAATGCAATATCGTGAACTAGGAAAGACAGGCATGAAAATTAGTGAGGTAAGTTTTGGAACTTGGGCCATCGGTGGTGCATGGGGAAAAACAAATGATGAAGCTGCTTTAGCGTCACTTGAGTATGCCATTGAGCAAGGGGTGAATTTCTTTGACACTGCAGATGTCTATGGCGATGGTCATAGTGAGGAGTTATTAGCACAAGCGACAAAAGGAAAAGAAGACGAAATCTATATAGCCACAAAGTTTTGTAGACAAGGAGATATTGCAGATCCAAATAATTACACTTATGAAACGGTTAATGCATATTGTGAGGATAGCTTACGCCGTTTAAATAGAAAGTCTATTGATTTATTTCAAATTCACTGTCCTGCCACTGAAATTTTAAGAGAAGGTAGTGTCTTTAAAGTTCTAGATCAATTGAAAGCAGAAGGGAAAATTAAACATTATGGTGTGAGTGTAGAATCAGTTGAGGAAGGACTGATTTGTTTACAGTATCCTAATGTAGAAAGTCTACAAATCATCTTTAATATATTCCGACAAAAACCATTGGAGCGCTTGCTTTCTGAAGCGCATCAACAAGGTGTTGGTATACTTACGCGCTTACCATTAGCAAGTGGATTGTTAACAGGTAAATTTACTGTCGATAGTACATTTGAAGCGGATGATCATCGTAATTTTAATGAAAATGGTGAATCATTTAATGTGGGAGAGACGTTTGCTGGTCTTGGATTAAGAAAAGGTGTTGAGTTAGCAGATCAATTAAGATGGATTGCTGATGATCGACCATCAATGACAAATGCAGCACTGCGTTGGATTCTTGACCATGAAGCTGTTACTGCCGTGATACCAGGCTTTAAAAATTTAGAGCAAGTTAAAGGTAATTTAGAAACATTAAATACACAATCATTTTCTGAAGCAGAGTATGAACAATTGAGACAGTTTTATCAAAATGAGGTGGCAGAACACATTAGAGGTGTATATTAATATAGCAGAGTGAAACGATTGGATAAACTCATCCGCCAAAGCGTTATTGAATCATGAAATCTATCGGTTTATTTAAATCGATGGATTTTTTGCGTTTTATAATGCGTATTAAATACGAATGATGATACGTGAACATGTGACTCAGTAGGACTATTTATCATACTTATTATATTTAGATTTCTAAAAAGATTAATTCTATACATAATTATAAATACGAGTAAATATAATTGTTGTTTGTTATAATTTTGATAATTAAAAGTACGTTCAAGGGGGATGTTTATGCCGGATTTAACTAAGAAAGTTGCGTTAATTACGGGAGCAAATCGTGGACAAGGTAAGGTGATTGCACAACACTTTGATGCATTAGGAGCCAATGTTGTAGTAGGAGCGCGTAATTTAAGAGATGCGATAGACGTTGAAGAAACATTGGAAAATGATGCGTTATCAATTCAATTAAACGTGACTGACGAAGATGATTGGAAATATGCTATACAGAAAACGGTAAAGACGTTTGGTAAAATTGATATTCTTGTGAACAATGCGGGAATTTACTTGAATAAACCATTTTTAGAAACGACCTTAGCTTCATACAAAAAGTTAATCCAAACGAATCAAATCGGGACATTTTTAGGTATGCAATATGTAGCTAAACAGATGAAAGTACAGCTATCAGGATCTATAATCAACACGGTCTCTGTTTCTTCATTTTCACCTATTCATGAATCATCATTATATGCTTCAACTAAAGCTGCAGTGACAACAATGTCAAAAGCAGCGGCAATGGAGCTAGGAGACTATGGCATACGCGTGAATATGGTACATCCAGGTGGCGTGAATACAGGTATGTTCTCCGATAGTAATGAAGGAAATGAATTTTATGAGCAAATACCATTAAAGCGTATTGGGCAACCGATGGATATTGCTCAAGCAGTTGCATTTTTAGCTTCTGATGAAAGTGCATATTGTACGGGAACGGAAATTGTAGTAGACGGTGGTATGACGTTAGGAACGACAGATCATAAATAATGAATGAGGTCAGAACAAGATGCTCAGTGCATTTATTGTTCTGGCTTTTTTATGTATTGAATTTATATTTAATATCTCATATTGAGATAGTAGCTATCTCTGATACCTATTTTACGAGGGGAAAGTGCTCCAATTATACTTAATTATAGAAAATGGGGGGAGATAGTTATGACAAATAAATATGACGTTATCGTAGTAGGCGCTGGTTCTATGGGCATGGCAGCAGGCTATTATTTAGCTGAGCAAGGCAAAAAGACTTTACTCATTGATGCATTTGATCCACCACATGAAAATGGAAGTCATAGTGGCGACACACGTTTAATCAGGCATGCATGTGGAGAGGGTTATGCATATGTTCCATTAGCCTTACGCGCACAAGAGTTATGGCATGCACTGCAAGCAAAGACGAATGAACGAATATTTACACAGACAGGTGTCTTAACGTTTGGTCCTGCAACATCTGGTTTTGTTCAAACGGCAATTGAAGGTGGTCAGAAATATGGTCTGAATATTGAGACACTAACTGCAGACGATGTAAATGCAAGATGGCCTGGAATAACTATGCCTCAAGGTGAAATTGGGTGCTATGAGCCTGAAGCAGGTGTATTGTTTTCTAGTGCTTGTATTAGAACATTGAAACGACTTGCCTTATCAGTAGGTGCAGAGTTAAAGGTCAATTCACCTGTAATGGATATTGAAATATTTGATGACTCTGTAAAGGTGCATACCCCAGATGATACGTTTGAGGCTAATAAACTGATCATTTCAGGAGGTGCTTGGAATAAGAAATTACTAAATGAGTTAAATATTAATATTAACATCCAACCGTCGAGACAAACAATTGCGTGGTTTGATTCTGATGACATTTTATATAAATCTGATGGCTTTCCAGGATTTTTTGCGGATGTGCCTTCTGGTGTTTATTATGGATTCCCTTCAATCGATGGTACGGGGTTAAAGATAGGGCGTTATGATAATGGAGATGATATAGATCCAAGTTATTATAACAAGACCTTTGGTGCCTATGAAAAAGATGAGAAAGATATTCGAGGATTTTTATCTAATTATATGCAAGCAGCACATGGCAATATCAATGTAGGTAAGACATGTATGTTTACTAATACGCCAGATGAAAACTTTATCATAGATACACATCCTGATTATAATCATGTTGCTATTGCAGCTGGTTTTTCGGGGCATGGCTATAAATTTTCCAGTGCAGTAGGAGAAGCTTTAGGAGAACTCATTATCCATGGTGAAACGACTCAAGACATCTCGCCCTTTAAGATTACACGTGATAGTTTACAACCAGAAAATAAAGACGAAGTATACTTCAAGGCAAGGGGGAAATAATGTATGCAAAGTTATTTAGCCTTTTTACAATCGTTAATTCAAATTGATAGCACCAATCCTCCAGGTAATGAACAAGCAATCATTCAACAATTTATTAATAGAAGTGAGGCAACCGGACTTCCATATCAGGTTATGACTGTTGATAATAATAGAAGTAACTTTTCAGTCAGAATTAAGGGTTCAAACACTGACAAAGGAAAGTTATTGTTGAATGGGCATACGGATACAGTAAAAATTGGTAGCCAGAAATGGCAATATAATCCATTTGATGCGCATATAGAAGACGGTAAGTTATATGGCAGAGGAACGACAGATATGAAGAGTGGTCTCGCTGCATTGTATTTAGCGTTAGAATCATTATATTTGGAAAATTATCCTTTGACGAAGGATGTTGAGTTTTTAGCAACGGCAGGAGAAGAAGTAGATTCGATTGGTGCAACACATTATGTTAATACACAAGGTATGTCAGATGTGGAAGCTATTGTTATAGCCGAACCAACTCATGAACAAGTAGTTGTTGGACATAAAGGGGCATTGTGGATTGAGGTTAAAGTGACAGGTAAAACCGCTCACGGGGCAATGCCTGAGCAAGGTGTAAATGCAATTGAAGCGGCGAGTGAAATTATACATTTAGTAGAGCGATTAAAAACTGAATGGAAAGTTAGACATGATCCATTAGGTACGAGCAGTATTTCTGTAAACATGATTCAAGGCGGTATTCAAACTAATGTGATACCTGATGAATGCATATTGTATGTAGATATTAGGTCAGTGATACCCAATTGTCATGACAAGCTATATCATGATTTTAATCAGGCATTACAATCTCTATTTGAAGGTGCAACGCTTCCTAATGTGGAAGCGAAGATTATACTAAATCGCGAGGCAGTCTTAACGAATGAACAAAGTCAAATTATCCAGGATGCACTGACAATTACACAGCAACAGCAAGTAGGTGGCGTATCCTATTACACAGATGCCTCTGTATTAAATAGTAGCAGTGATATTCCAACACTAATATATGGGCCAGGTATTGAAACATTGGCGCATCAACCAGATGAATATGTTGAGGTGGCTGCTTTCGAGCGCAGCATTGCGTTCTATAAATCCCTGATTATTCAATATGCAGGATAAATATAAGAAGATTGCCAAATCGTTTGGCAGTCTTTTTTAGTATATTTAACTGAAAATTCTGTATAATAGCAATTAATATTTATGTGGGGGGATTTCAATGGAGTTTAAAGATTTGAAAATTTTCCAAAGTGTAGCAGAACATCAAAGTATTAGTAAAGCCGCAACATCTCTATGTTATGTACAATCATATGTGACCTCGCGAATTAAGATGTTAGAACAAGAGTTGAATGCACAATTATTTATTAGGCGGCGTAATGGCACAACTTTAACTTCGGAAGGGTTGAAATTGCAAATATATGCTGAACAAATTCGTAAGGTAATGTGTGAAATTGATAGAGCCTTTCATGATAATGAGATGCCTACGGGTAAATTGAATATAGGCACAGTTGAGACAATAACAAGACTACCAGAAATATTGTCTAAATATCAGCAGTTATGTTCTGATGTATCACTCGCCTTGTATAGTGGTGTGACTGAAAGTATTATCACTAAAGTGCGTGACCGTAAGTTGGATTGTGCGTTTGTTACAGGATTTACGAAACAAGTAGGCATCAATAAAGTCGAATTATTTCATGAACAATTAATCTTAATTGCTAATCAACCACTAGACTCAATTGACCAACTAAAATCTAAGTCGATGTTAGTCTTTACAGAAGGGTGTAATTATAGAAAGAAATTGGAAATGTGGTTAGATTCAGAGAACATTGATTACTCTAATATGTTAGAGTTTGGTACATTAGAAACGATTGTAGGAAGTGTGAAATCTGGTCTAGGAGTAAGCCTTGTTCCAGAATCTACTGTTACAAACGATGTTACATCCCAACAACTTTATGCTTATCGATTGCCTGAGTACTATAGTACGATTTCTACCGACTTTATTTGGAATGACGAAGCGTATGTAACACCTGCTATTGATAGATTTATCCAGATGATTATGGATTTTAAAAATTTAGCACCTGTTGAATATTAGTAAGTTTCTGCTAAAAATAAACTGCTCTAACACAAACCACGTTAGAACAGTATATATGAGAGGTAAATTACAGTTGTTACAGTTATAGCACTGAGTAATGTTGAAAAGAGTACGATCTGAGCATGTAATTCAGGTTCAACTTGATACTCCATTGCAATTGTTGAGGTATTTCTTGAAGTTGGGAATGAACTAGCAATAAATAGTGATTGTGCGACAATACCATCTATATGCAATAAGTAGATGAGAGCAAGTGATAACGCCGGACCTACTATGAGACGGCCAACAAGAGACCATGTGATAACACGTTGAAAGAAATTTATTTTAATTTTGGCAAGTTGTGCTCCTAACACGATTAAAGCTATAGCAATAAATGCATCTGCTAAATGGTTTAATGGTAATAATATAGGTTTAGGAAGAGATAATTTAAAATAGTTGAATATTATTCCTAATATTAAGGCATGGAATACAGGTAATCGTAAAAATGAAATAATAATTTCTTTAAATGTCTTTGTTGTTGAAAGAATATTGTAAATGCCATAGGTATAAGTTAGTAAATTTTGAAAGATGAGGATAAATACTTGGATGGAGACACCGATTGGGTTATGGCTAAAGATTAAATTGCTTACTGGTAAACCATAGTTGCCCGAGTTCATGAGTGAAATACTATTTTTTAGAGCAGCATCTTGTCCAGGATTTAATTTTAAATATTTACAGATAATGTGGCTAAAAATAATTAATATGATGCTATATAGCACTACATAATAAATAATTTGTAGTAACACATCTGCCTTGATATTAACATTTAGAATATTGACGAATACGGAAGCAGGCATTAAACAATAAGTGATTAAAGCTGAAAACTGACGTAAATCAAATTCAAATTTAATTTGAAGTACAACACCTAGAAGGATGAGTAATAAGATAGGTACAAGGACCTCTAGTATGATGAACAAGAACATATATATTACCTCTTTTAGTAATAATGTAGCATAACAAATTATTATAAGATAATAAGAATAAACAATCTTTTATAATAGTATTTTATTAATTTTTATTTTACAGATTAATTCGAGGTATTAAATTTTGGTAATAGTGTGTTAATCTGAAAAATATAATTACTATTATTATGAATGAAAGTCAAATACATCTATGTAATAGATTTTATAAATGAGGTGTAACACGCTAAAGACTTGATCATAGTTAAGTTGTGGCACGTGTGTGTTTAACACTTTATAAAAGTTGGTAAGTACAGAAAAATTGAGGAGTGGCACATTATGGATTTTTATACTAGAGATTTACAAGCAAGTGATATTCAAGGAGTGTATGAACTATACGCGCATCCAGAAGTCGCAAAGTATCAATTATGGGATGTTGCTACGTATGAAGAAACAGAACAATTTATTAATTCAGTATTAGAAAAGGAAGAACATTGGATTTATAATGTGATTATCAATGCAGATACAGATAAAATCATCGGAATTGTACAACTTATTGTTGATAACGACAATAAAAGTGCAGAAATTGGATTTATTGTACACCCTGATTTTTGGGAGCAAGGTATTGCTTCAGACATTGCTGCTACGATGGTTAAATATGGCTTTAAAGTTCTAAAATTAAACAGAATTTGGGGCTCATTAGATGCTAGAAACGTCGCTGCACGTATCGTATTACAGAATGCAAATATGAAACATGAAGCGGTGTTACGTGAGGACAAGGCAGTTGAAGATGGGTTTAGAGATACATTGATTTTCGCGATTATTAAAAGTGAATACTAAATTACAAGTAAGGTGCTTTATAATACTCGCAAAATTAAGAAACAAGTCACTCAAATTTTTCGATTTGAGTGACTTGTTTTAATATTATTTTTCTAATCTATTGATCGTTACATCTAAATTAAAATATTTTTGTAGCAGTTGTCTATAGTTGTTTGAAGTTACCGGATATTTTTCTTTCTGTGGCCCTTTGGTCAATGTAAGTTGTTCGTGTGACATGGTTGCGCGACCAAAGGATTGTGGTTGTGTAATTAATAATCTCTGTACAAAAATAGAGTCTGGATGATATTGATTATACTCAATGTTATAGCCAAATGCTTCAATAGACTTTGGAATTAATACAGCTTCATATTGAGTTACCCAAGCACCTTCGATCAATTTTTGGCTATAAACGAGGTGATTGTTATTAGTAATAGCACGATATTGACCGTTGATATTAATAATGGTCTGTGCATCTTCTACATTAGTAATAGGAAGAGCTTGAACAGGTAAATCACCAAAACCTACATCTGTCATATAACGTTGTTCGTCAATTGTTACAATGAGTGAAACGTGTGAGCCGTCTAAACTTTTTCCGCCCCCAGGGATATGAATCGTTGCAGAAACCATGTGTACGACAAACCCTTTAGCTTCAAGATATGCTTTGAACAGACTGTTAAGTTCATAACAAAAACCGCCACGTTTGTGATTAACTACCTTATTGTAAATCGTTTCAAGATTAACGGATATTGCTACACCATTTTGAACATCAATATTTTCAAAAGGTACTGTAAACATGAAACGTTGCATGTAATAATTTAATGCTGCAAGCGAAGTTTCGGTATAAGCGTTAGCATCAATATTTAAATGTTGTTCTAATTGTTCAATATTCATAAGAATAACCTGCTTTTATTTATAGATTATACTGTGTATTGTAAATTGAATAGTTAAATTAACAAGGAAAAGGCCTTGTCGATAAAAATAATTAGTGTTTAACCGTTTCTTGACCGCGCTTATTCCAAGTAAATGTAAAGCTAATCATCGCTAAGATACTAATTCCAGTCAATAACATGAACCCGGCATCCCAGCCAAGGTGGTCTACTAACAATCCCATGATAATATTAGCCATTACTGCACCGCCTAAGTAACCGAATAAACCTGTAAGTCCAGCTGCCGTTCCAGCTGCTTTCTTTGGAACATAGTCTAGTGCTTGTAAACCGATTAACATTACCGGACCATAAATTAAGAAACCGATAGCGATAAGCGCAATATTATCAATTAGAGGATTACCTGGTGGGTTTAACCAATAAACTACCACAGCTATTGTGACACCTAACATAAAGATAAATCCTGCTGGACCACGGCGCCCTTTAAAGACTTTGTCTGAAATATAACCACATAATAATGTACCTGGGATACCTGCCCATTCATATAAGAAATAAGCCCAACCAGATGCCTCTAGGTTAAAATCTTTCTCCTCACTTAAATAGGTAGGCGCCCAGTCTAATACACCATAACGCACGAAATAGACAAAAATATTAGCGATAGCAATTGCCCATACCCATTTATTATTTAAAACATATTTGAACAATATTTCTTTAGTAGTTAATTCAGTTTCTAATGTTTGCTTAGACTTTGTATCATAATCATCCTTATATGCCTCTATAGGTGGTAAACCTTGAGATTGTGGTGTATCTCTAATTAAAGCGTAGGCAATAATAGCAATTATAACTGCTACAAGTGCTGGTAATATAAAGGTACCTTCAAACCCTTTTAAATAACCAAACGAAAATGTACCAACTAATGTCACACCAAATAAAGCTAGGGGAGCCATTAATCCACCACCGACATTATGCGCCACATTCCAAATGGCAGTTTTACCTCCACGTTCACTAACGCTATACCAATGAACTAAGACACGACCAGACGGCGGCCATCCCATACCTTGGAACCAACCATTAAGAAACATCATGATAAATATAATGAAGATACTAGAGGTTAGAGCAGGAATAAATCCTAATAGTAAGTTCACTACTGCAGTTAAAATTAAACCAAGTGTTAAAAATGTGCGTGCATTACTTCTATCGCTCACAGTTCCCATCACAAATTTACTAATACCATAAGCAATGGACACCGCAGATAAGGCGATTCCAAGACCAGATTTACTAAAACCCTCATCAATTAAATAGGGCATAGCAAGTGAAAAGTTCTTACGTAAGAGATAATAACCCGCATAGCCTAAAAAGATACCAATAAAAACTTGTAGCCTTAATCGCTTATAAGTTTCATCGATTTCATCATTAGGTAAAGGCTCGATGTGCTGAGCTGGCTTTAAAAAATTCAACATAGATGGACCTCCTATAAAATAATGTAAAAATTTTATTAATTTAGTATTAATTTTATATGAAGATGTAAGCGTTAACAACACTATATTGATTATTAATGGTAAAAATATTGCAATTGAAAGATTACAGGATGGAAAGTTGAGTCTATTTTGTTCATGAGAGTTACAGTGTTTAAATGTTAATAACATAGCAAGTGAATTAATGTTGGCTGTATTGGAAGTGTGCCAATGATGGAGGGAATGTTGTATGTTGAGTGTATTATTATACTGTTGTGTATCAATTAAATTGCTATTGCAACCAATTTATTGCAATTTAAAGACATAGGATCGCGCTTAGAACCATCTTAATTTTAACGATTTTTATAAGTACAAAGTCGTAGAAAATATTTCAAAAACATCTCTGTGACAACATCTAAATGCAATAAATGTCTTTATTTATACAACTTATGCAACCATTTTATTAATAGGCTGTAACCTATGAAATCAAATTATGCGCTATAGTATTTTGTGTAATCTAATTAAAAGATTAGAAATTTTGTTGCTTAACAGTTTTTAAAACTGATAGGCATTGGGAGGATTTTAATTATGAGAAAAACATTATTAACTACAATAGCAGCAATCTCATTGGGAGCTACAGGATTAGGAACAAGCGCACATGCGGCAGAACAAAATAACAACTGTGGACCAAATGGTCAACCACAAGCGTCACAACATGGTCAACAAATGTCGCAACAACACAGCCAAAGTGAGCATAAATTTAATCAACCAAAGCAAGTTAAATTTAATAACGACAATAATAAATCATATAATACTCAACAAGTTTCAACGACACAAAATCAACAAAACGACAATTCAAATGATGACAACACTTCAACGACAACGTCAAACCAATCATCATCTAATACGTCAACAAACTCATCAGATGATTCAGACTCATCTAGCTCATCGGATTCATCTACAACAAGCAGTGACAGTACAAGCTCAGTTTATCAACAATTTTTAGCTGCTGGTGGTACGAAAGAATTGTGGGAAAGCATTGTATTACCTGAATCAGGTGGAGATCCAGATGCAGTGAATTCAGCAGGTTATAGAGGATTAGGCCAAACGAAAGAATCATGGGGTACAGGATCAGTCGCTACTCAAACCAAAGGTATGATCAATTATGCCAAAGAACGCTATGGTTCAATCGAAGCTGCCATCGAATTCCGTGAGGCTAACGGTTGGTGGTAAGATCCATCCAAATCACAATTTAAAAAGTAAATTATATGTCTAATTAAAAGTTAAATAATAATAAAATTCCCAGTTTAGTAAAGCAGGTGCAACTTCACAAAAGAGTGAGGTTGCACCTGTTTTTTGTTGTAATGTAAGAAAACTTCACAAATAAATGTTAGGTTAATTTACGGAAATTCGTGCTTGTATCTATCCCATGTTATCTTCTACAAAAATATATTTCATAAATTGAAATATTGATAGAAAGTAGGAATGGATATGGAAATTTTAACTGACTTACGTGAAGAGAAGCATTTAAGTATCTCGAAATTAGTTATTTTACTTAATGATAAGTATGAAAAGAATTATAAGATCTATCAAATAATTAATTGGGAAAATGGACATGAACAAATTCCTCAGAAAGATTTAGAACTTTTGTGTGATTACTATGAATATCCGATAGAAAAGTTATCATATTCGTGAAGCATTAAACTTGTTCGAGTAGGGTGTAATGAAAATCAACTTCAAAAAAGTAATAACAATAAACTAAGAATGATGACACTCAAAACCATCAATGTACTCTTTTAACTCATTTCATTAAGTATAATTATATTGCACATCGTTCATAATAGTGTTATAATACACTTGCCAAGTGGTTTAATCATGTAAACACCGAATCCCCTTACTAGGGTCATAGTAAGGGGATTTTTGGTGTGGTTAGTCGCCTATTTATCATTACGCTTGCCTAACCAATAAACAAATAGCGCAACGAGACAACCACTTAATGTTGTGGTTATGATGTCGACCAGTGGTTTAAACATCTTGTAAACTCCCCCTCTCTACGTCAAATTGACGCCTGAGGTAGGCGACACTTTAAGTATATAATCAATAGTATTTTATTTGTATTTAATTGTTATTAAATTAAAAAAATAGCATATCAGATGTAGAAAGGGTGGAAAAATGTATTTGAATCATCAAACAGTATATATTCACTTTACTACACATAATAAATAATAGTTTTATAGAATAAATTGACTAAGTGATAAGCACATGCTACCATAATCCCTATTAAACGAATCGGAATTATAAAATTAAGGAGGAGTTTAAATGAAAAGAATGAAATTGGGATATTTTTTTACTGGCTTTGGTCATCATGTGGCAAGTTGTAGACATGCAGACTCATTAAAAAGAGGTGGTATGAACTTAGAAAAAATAATAGAACAAGCTAAAATTTTAGAACAAATGAAATTTGATTTTCTATTTTTTTCAGATGCTTTATATCTAGATAAAAAAACACATCCTGACGTATCGAGTCGTTTTGAACCCTTTACACTCATGTCTATGATTAGTACATATACGAAAGATTTAGGATTAATTGTAACTGGTTCAACTACATTTTCAGAGCCATTTTCTTTAGCGAGAATTTTATCTTCGCTAGATCATCTAAGTGAAGGTAGAGCTGGTTGGAACATTGTTACATCAGGCATTAATGATACAGCTAAAAATTTTAATGGAACGAGTAATATTGCTCATGATTTGAGATATGAGCAGGCGGAAGAGTTTATACAAATAACTACTCAACTTTGGGATTCATGGAAGGATGTACATTTTGAGGAACAGCAAGAAAAAGGATATTTTTTAAATGAGAGCGGCCCACAACCAATCAACTATGAAGGTAAGTTTTACTCTGTTCAAGGGCCGTTAAATATTGAAACATCTCCTCAAGGTTATCCATTGTTAGTGCAAGCTGGTTCATCAAAAAAGGGAAGTGAATTTGCATCAAAATTTGCAGAAGTAGTTTTTACAGCGCAAAATAATATAGACGATGCTATAACATTTGCTAAACATTTAAAAGAAAGTGCAAAATATCAACGTGGTAGTCAGCAAGAAGTAATCGTTATGCCAGGTATATTTCCAGTCATTGGTGATACACGGGAAGAAGCAGAGCATAATTATGAAGCTTTACAGGAATTAATAGTACCTGAAGTAGGATTAGAACTATTATCTTCTTATTTAGGTGATTTAGATTTAAGTAATTATGACTTAAAAACACCTTTTGAAAATATTGAACTACAAGAAGGCAACAATATTCAAAGTCGTGTGAAATTAATAAGTGATACTGCAAAATCAGAGCAATATACTTTGGAAGATGTAATGAAACATGTTGCTGGGGCAAGAGGTCATCATATTGTAATTGGTACAGCAACTGATATTGCAGACAAAATGGAAGAATGGTTTCGAAAAGGTGCAGCAGACGGGTTTAATATTATGCCACCTCTCAATCCTACACAATCTGAATTGTTTATAGAACAAGTAATACCTATTTTACAAGAGCGAAACCTAATTCAATTGGAGTATAAGTCAGGAACTTTACGTGAAAAATTAGGTTTAACTTTCAACTATAGTGCGGTTAAATAGTCAATTTATAAATAATATAGAAAAAATCAATCTTCTTAAAAATATCTGAATATTCAAAAAATATTACTTATTAATTAATTGGAGGTATATACATGTACATAGCATATACACTGATATCGTGTGCGTTTTTCTTATTTATCGTAGCATGGTATTCATATTATAAAACCAAAAATACTGTGAATAGTTCGAATGGATTTTTCCTAGGTGGTAGAGGATTAACAGGGGGATTTATCGCTGGTGCATTGATTTTAACTAATTTATCAGCTGAACAATTGATAGGATTAAATGGACAAGGATATAAGAATAATCTATCGAGTATGGGGTGGGAAGTTACTGCAGGTGTCTCAATTATTATTCTTGCAACAATATTGCTACCTAAATATTTAGGCGGTGGCTTTACGACATTACCGGAATTCATAAATAATCGATTCGACCAACAAACACGTTTATTAATTGTTTTATTATTTATGGTAGGATACGGATTTATAACAATCCCTTCGGTGCTTTATTCAGGATCTATTGCAGTTTTACAAATATTTGATATTCCTCACTTATTTGGTATTACTTTTGAACAATCGGTATGGGCAATTGTATGGTTAATTGGCATAATAGGTACATTATACGCAATTTTAGGTGGGTTGAAAGCAATTGCGATTTCAGATACTTTAAATGGTATTGGTTTATTAATTGTTGGTATATTAGTACCGATTTTAGGGTTTATCACTTTAGGTGATGGTAATTTTTTATCTGGAATGAAGACAATTGCAACACACCATCCTGAAAAATTGAGCGCGATTGGTTCAAGCAAAGATGATGTGCCATTTGGGACAATATTCACTGGTATTATTTTTGCGAACTTATTTTATTGGGGAACAAATCAATACGTCATTCAACGTACGCTAGGAGCAAAAAATTTAGCGGAAGGTCAAAAGGGAGCTTTATTTACCGGTTTTCTTAAGGTATTAGTACCATTTCTAATGATGATTCCTGGTGTCATTGCGTTTCATTTATATGGACCAAATTTGAAAAATATGGATTTGGCTTATCCTACATTAGTTAAAGATATTTTTCCTACATTTTTAAATGGCTTTTTCCTAGCAGTGTTATTAGGTGCTGTCTTTTCAAGCTTTAATGCATTACTAAATAGTGCATCCACACTTTTTGTATACGATATATACAAAGTACTTATTAATAAAAATGCGACGGACCAACAAATGATACGAGTCAGTCAATGGTTTGGCATCATATTAGCATTAGTAACATTCTTCATTTCACCCATGTTAATAAATGCGCCAAAAGGGTTATGGACAATTATTAGAGAATTTACTGGTTTCTTTAATATACCTATCATTGCAATTGTATTGGTTGGTATCTTTTCTAAAAAAGTACCTGCTATTGCTCCTAAAACAATAATCATTATGCATGTTATTACATATTATTTATTAATATGGGGACTGCCAACGATTTTCAATATTAATATGCCAATTAATTTTATATATATACAAGGGCTGTTATTTATAATTGAAATAAGTATCATGTTACTTATTGGAATAATTAGACCTTTAGAGAAAGCATTTATTTTCAAACCTAATGCAAAAATTGATATGAAACCATGGAAATATACGATCCCAGTGACTGTCATTTTATTAGGCACTATCGTTTTTACTTATATTTTGTTTTCACCAATAGGTTTGGCATCGACTCACAACGTTGTATCGATATGGTTTTGGCCAGCTGTGGCATTATTGATGATTATTGTAGCTAGTTGTTATTACTTAGCTATTAAATATTGGAGTGTTAAATACGAATATTTCTTAAAAAATGAATACAACAAAGAAATTGTCAAACCATTCTATGATAATAAAGAGTTAGAAAACCAAGCAAATAAGCAATTAACTTAATTGTGTAAAGTTAATAGATTATTAAAAGTGCTTTTGTGTGACACTAAATTTTAGGAAGTAGCAATTATATTGGAAAGCATCTTGTTTCAATAGAGTATTATGAGTTTAAGTGAGCGTTTACAGTGAAGTTATGTCAAATGAAAGGATTAAGATATGAAATAAACTCATATATTTGAACTATATCTAATATTAATACCTTCCAATTATAAATAGTGCGATTTTGTTAGCCAATACTTCTTGTTCCATATTATTATGAGCTATCTGTAAAGCGCCTTCGTGAATCATCTGTGCGATGATTGGGATGAATATGTCTTGGTCCTTGTTTGTGTAAGTATTTTTCAAACTATTTTCTAAAACTATAGTGAGTTGCTCTAGTATTTTCTCTTTCATTTGAGGCAATGCCAATCCAGCATAGCTGCTACGGCACTCCACATTTGGTTTTTGATAGAAATCATGAACTGCTAAGATTAAGTTGCTTACATTTTCTTGATTAAAAATCATAGGATCTGAAATGTGGTCCTCAAAAGATACTGTAGCAAAATCCTCTACAATATAATCGACTAAATCATATTTATCTTCAAAATGTGCATAAAATGTTGCTCTGTTCACTTGAGCCCCGTTTGTAATGTCGGCGATAGTTATTTTCTCAAAATCCTTTTTACTAACTAATGCAAAAAAGGCGTTAATTATGGATTGTTTAGTATGTGTCATTCTAATATTTTTCACTTTATCTGCCATATGAATCTACCCCCAATAATTTAAGTTATCTGTTGCTATAGCAACAATTTAGTATACATTGTTGATTGTTATATTATTTTAATAGCTTTATCCTGTAATTAAAAACAACACGATATTGCTTTAAGGTATCATAGAAAAGGAGAGATTTAAAATGAAAACAATAGCAATTGTGGGTGCAGGTATAGGTTTAGGTTTATCACTAGCAAAGAAATTTGGAGCTGAAGGATTTAAAGTAGCAGCTATATCAAGAAATGCGGAAAAATTAAAAGTGATTCATGAAGATTTGAGTAACTTAAATATAGAAGTAAAAACATATGTATCCGATATTGTGGATTTAGAATCATTGAAGCAAACGATCCAATCAATTAAAGCGGATTTTGGTTCTATTGACGTTATAGAATTTAGTCCTAATGCCAAGGAACAGCAATTTACCAATATATTGGAAACTACACCAGAAAGTGTTTCAGAAATATTAAATAGTTATCTCTATCCAGCTATTCAATTAGTTAACGAGGTGTTACCTGATATGATAAATAAAGGAACAGGTTCAATCTTATTTACGACAGGTGTAGCTACAATATTTCCACTCCCATTTGCTGGAAATGCTGGCATTATAGGCTCTGGATTGAGAAGTTATGCTGAAAATCTCTACAATGCAGTAGAAAATAAGGGGATTTTTGTAAGACATCTTTCAATAGGAACAGCGATTGAATCCGGGACTTTAGGCGATCCAGATACAATTGCAAAGGCTTGGTATGATTTATATACTACAAAAGGGAAATTTGAAGAGACATTTCCTCAGGGAATTAAAAAATCAGATATGATTTAAACAGTTAATTGTTTTGTATTAATATTATATTAATTAAAAATATACTAAGACGTTAAATAATAATGAATAAAGAGTCGGGGACATAAATACCTAGCATTAAGCCCATCAAAGATTTTGATCTTTGATGGGCTTGTTATTTGTTTCAATACTTCGTATTGTTATTGCTCGCTTACCTAAGGGCTGGGTCGAACCTAGGCCTCGACACGTATCCTACTCCCTTAGGTGTCTCGCAAACAATACGCAGTTCTTATATGTTATTACTACTAAAAATAAGACACATAATAATGAATTAATTGATGCAGAAATTATCCATGAGATAAAACAAGAAATGAATAATGAGTTAAGTGATGAAGATTTCAATAAAATCACAAATTATCGATTTTATTATAGGTTGAAAGGGTAATATCTTAGGCTCTTTTTGTATAAAGAATACCGAATTTCTAATATGCTAAGTTGTTAATAGAAACTGTGGCAGCATATAACGAAATATACCGATTAATAGAAAATAATGGATATGCGCTTATTCCTAAAGCGCCAGCATTTTTAATTAAGTATTTTAAACGCACTTCAGCTACTATGATTAAATTATTGTTCAAATCAGGGGTGTTAGATCAAGACAAAGGATCTACAAAAGAATTAGATGCTTTATATTTGGATTTTAAAAAATTAAGTAACAATACAGCTATTTCAACTACAAATTTGGACTCATTGTATCAACAAACAATGAGTGTGAGTGATTAGCAAGAAATTGATTTTAATAATAAATCTCACTTTTTTTATAAGAGTGAGATTTTTTTAGTTATCCTAGGGTAAAAGTTAATGAAACATTAATTATAAAAAATGAATAAACGAATTAAGTTAATTGATGTTTTTAAAATTTTAAATATACTTATAAAATTAAGGAGCGTATAAAATTGAAGATGTACCCACTAACAATAGCGCAACAAAACTTTTTAAAACGTGAAAAAATAATAGAAGATTCGAGTATTAATAATATTGCAGGACTATTGAAATTAGGTACAAAATTTAATTATGAGCAAATTAATAAAGCTGTTAACCAATTAATATTTAATCATGATAGCTATAGAATACAAGTAACATTTAAAAGTGGAAATGCTAAGCAGTATATTAAAGCATTTGAAGAAATAGCATATCCTTATTTAGATTTTTATCAAGATCAATTGAATTTTGATACTTGGATAAATAAAAAAGCGAATACTAATATATTTGACTATAATGATAAATTGTATCGATTTTATATTTTGAAATTGCCAGATGGTCAATTAGGTTTGTTGGCTATACAAAACCATCTAATAGGCGATGGTTGGAGTATGCCATTATCAATCAATTATTTTATAACTTATTTGACTAATCAAGACACTACAGAAATACCTAAATTATCATTCGTAAATGCTATAGAAGATGAAGTGAAGTACCTACAGTCTAAAAAGCTTGAAAAAGATGAGATTTATTGGAGAGAAAAACTGAATCGACAAAAACAACAAATCAGTGATAAACCACATCAGTTAGAACATGTTAATGGTCAAAGGCGTACTATAAAATTAAGTACAGTAATAACTGAAAAAATTAATGAGTTTTGTTTGAAAAACGAAATAAGTGTTAGTAATTTATTCACTAGCATTATGTTTGCTCTAATTGATAAAAAAGCAGTAACTAAAATTAATAACATTGGAATATCAATTCATAATAGGGCAAATAAAAACGAAAAATTCACTACAGGTAATTATGCCAAATCTTTGCCAATCATAATAGAATCAGAACAGGATCTCTTGCTAAATGAGTATATACAAAAAGTGAAAAGAGAATCTTTTAATATTTTAAAGCATAGAAAATATCCAATTGATGATTTATTATCAGAACTTAATATGGGGAATAATATTATAGATTGCTTAATTTCTTTCCAAACAGCTAGTTATAGTTCCGAGTTTATTGAAAATGGATTTTCAGAAAAGAAACTTGAAGTTGATGCCATCGGTGGACCGCTCGAAATTCAAATTTTTAATAAGAATAGTGAAAGTGGTTATTTATTACATTATGATTATCAAAGTGAAGTGCTAAGTGTACATGAAATAGAACAATTGCATGAAAATATTTTGAAAATGCTTAACGAATTGGTAATAGATACAGAGCAAAAATTAGAAGAAAATAGCATTTTATAACAATGAAAATGAATATTTAAGCAAAAAAGTACATTGCTTGTATTTTAAAATATTGATAAATTAGAAGAAAAAGGTTGGGAAGACACATGCATACCTTGAAATTCTTTCTACTAAATTTCATTATCTTCTTTGTATTATCTAGCATTAGTAATGTTCTATTCTTAGGTGGATTTGAATTTATGAATGTGTTATTAAGCACTTCGATATTTGCCGTTATTATGACAGGATTTCAATTTTTTGCTAAAAATTTATCTAAAGATAAATCACATTAGTAAACAATACATAATGAAAGGAAAATTTTGTAATATGAACGATAAAAAGCAACAAACCAAATGGGTTTTAGTAGTTTTATGTTGTATTGTTTACAGTGTGACAAATTTATATGAACATTTTAACTTATGGTTTCTTATGTTACTTGCTATCGTGGCAGGTACATTAATTCATTATTTAGTCGACTTTATTTTTATTTTGATCAATAAATTCCCAAGCTCTAAATCAAAATAATTCAATATAGCACAATTTCAAAAATTATTTCCTGGAAAATACTGAAATAAAAAACTCTTCAAACTGTTTAACAAGTTTGAAGAGTTTTTTTGAATATCTATATTTAAGGTGTTTTCAGATAAAACTTCTATTTGCCTACAAACTAATGAGAAAATATTACTTTTTAAATTGCATAGGGTGTTAATACACATAATTATTCACCAAATTTCTTAAAACATCATAAAACATTGTATTAATTATGTAAGCGAATACAAATACAATGTAATAAAACAATATCTTAATAGGAGGATGAAAAATGTCTAATTGGTTGGATATAGATAATAGTGTTGTGGTTATTACAGGTGGTAGTTCAGGTATAGGAAGTGTTATTGTTGAAACATTATTAGCTAATGGCGCAATAGTTTATAATGTGGATTTAAAAAATGGTGAGGAAAATCACGGAAATTATCATTTTTTTGAAGTAGATGTAACTGATAAAAATAGAGTGCAAGAAGTTGTTTCATTGATATTTAATCAAGAACAAAAGATAGATGTGTTAATTAATAATGCGGGTGTTAATTTACCAAGAGTATTGGCTGATACACAAGATACTCATCCAGAATATGAAATTAACGAGCGTGATTTGAATTTCATGTTCAATGTGAATTTAAAAGGCCCTATTTGGTTTAGTCAAGCGGTAGCAAAATATTTCATTAAACAACGGAAGGGTAAGATAATCAATATTTCGAGTGAGGCTGGGCAAGAGGGGTCAGAGGGCCAAAGTTTATATTCAGCCACTAAAGCTGCACTCATCGGTTTGACAAGAAGTTGGGCAAAAGAACTTGGCAAATATAACATTAATGTTACTGCAATTGCTCCAGGTATTATAGAAGAAACTGGACTCCGTACTCCAGAATATGAAAGTGCGTTAGCTTATAGTAGAAATATTACGGTTGATCAACTGAATGGGGATTATTCTAAATCTATACCTTTAAAAAGAGTAGGAAAGTTAGATGAAATAGCAGATTTGGTATGTTATTTAAGTTCTAATAAATCCAGTTACATTACTGGGACTACTATTAATATTTCAGGAGGTAAATCACGAGGATAATCCCATAAAGTTAGGGGAGTATAATGAAGCTTAATAAAAAACATACACAGATAATTAAAATATTGCTCGACTCACATACTTCGATAGAAAAATTATCGTTTTTAGTAAATGTCAGTGAAAAAACGTTAATTAATTATGTTAAACAAATAAATGATTACTTTGATGAAACGATTTTTATTTCTAAGCAATACCACAACTTAATGATTCATATTGAAGATGATAATCGTTTTCTTGAATTAATGAATACGCTAACTGAATCAACTCAAAGTGATTCAATTAACAAAATGGAGGGCATCTTTTTCCAAATTTTACACCAAAAAATAGTTACTATTGATGATTTAGCTGAATTTAATTTTATGAGTAAAACAAGTATTAATAATATGCTAAAAGATATGAAAGATGAGCTTTCTAAATATAATGTTTCGATTGTTGGCAAGCCAAATGTAGGTTTATATGTCGATGGTAAAGAATATGATATTAGAAAATTAATAATTGAATATTTCAATAATCAATATAGTAATAAAGATATAGATAGCGAATTACTTGTACAGTTAGAAAATCTTAAAGTGCAACTGAAATTAGATGAACAATCTTATAAGAGATTGAAATTAGCAATCAAAGTTACTATTGAACGGCTAGAAATGGGAGCCAAAATAGATGATGATATAAGTATTGATAATAATGTGTATAGTTCAATTGATTATAAAAATATAGCATTTATAAAATCTTATTTGAACCAGACTTATAAAGATATTGATGCAAATAAAGAAATGCTTCTAATTGTTATCATATTACTTGGGCGACGTGCATCTATATTAGATGAATTAATCACTTCATCTGAAGCTACAATTATACAAAAAATTATTGATGGAACAATTCGAGATGTCTATGAATATTATGGGATTGAGTTAGATAATGAATTATTTACGAAAGATATTCGTCTGCACATTAAGTATTTAATAAATCGCATAGTATTTAATATAAATATCAATGATGAGAGTGTAAGCAATATGAATGAAAGATTCCCTTTTGCTTTTGAATTGTCAAGAATATTGGGTGAAAATATAACCAAGCATATTCAAATCAATGTCTCCGAAGAAGAGTTAAGTTATCTTACTATTTATTTTAGTATCTATCTTGAAAAAATAGAAAAAGAAGTGAAATCTATATCAAAAGTTGCGATTATTACTGATTTTGGTCTAAGTATTCAAAAATTATTACAAAACAATATAATGAAAATTTTTGGCCCGAATGTAGAGATTGTTATTATTGAACAGTCAAATTTTGATGAATCTTCAGTAAATAACTATGAAATCATAATTTCAACTATACGACTCAATAGATTGTTTAACAAAATCATTTATTTAGAAAATGTTTTTGATGAACAGAAACTAAAATTAAAAATCGAACAATTTTTAATTTATAAAGACTTAAATCATAAAAATGTTTTTAATAAGAGTGTCATTGTAGATCTTATCAATTCTGAAGATTTTGAACATTTTGATAATAATAACTCTTATATATCATTAATAGAAAGTTTAGCAGATGAATTGGTGAATGAAGGTAAGGTAGAAAATGATTTTAAACAACGTTTATTGATAAGAGAATCTGATAAATCAACGGCAGATAAATATTTAGGTTTTCCTCATGCATCTCATACAGGGACAACGATAAATATTAAAGTTGCAATTTTAGATGAAGGGTGTAGAGATTTGCCTGATTTAAAAATAATTATACTAATTGCTACACCAGATGAAATGGTTAATGAAACACTACTGATTCGAGTTTATGAAGAAGTATTAGCAATTTCTAATAATGCATATTTAATAAGTAAATTCTCTGAAAAAACTACGTTTCAAGACTTTATACAATTATTAAATCAAGAAATGAAGGGATAAAATGTTCATATTATTACTAATTATTTTAGCTGCAGCAGGTTTTGTCATACAACATTTACTAGGCTGGTTACAAATTAAGAATTTTACTAAACATTATATAGAGTTACGACGTAAAGGTAAGGTGGCAATTGGAAGAAGACCCGCAATTTTCAAATCAGGAACGTTAGTCTTATTACAATTAAATGGGAAAAATGTGATTGAAGAAGCACGATTTATGCAAGGTGTTACAGTTTTTAGTAAGTTCAAGCCATTAGATGGATTAAATGGATTGAAATTAAATAAAATCACAGATCAAGATATTAAAAAATATAATAAGCTACTGATAAAAGCAATATTAGATGCTCAACATACATTTAATGTAGTAAGTAATGGTGGAGAAATTGAAAAGATACCTTCACCAATAATGAAAGCTGTGAAAAAGGTAAATAAATTAATTAGAAATGAAAGGGGATTAAAAAATGGATTACATCGTTAAGTTTGCAGAAGGTTTTATAAAATTATTTCAAACTGGTGCCGATACATTCATAGATTGGATGGGGACCATAGTACCATTAGTTTTAATGCTATTAATTGCTATGAATACATTAATACAATTAATAGGCGAAGACAGAATTAATTTAATAGCTCAAAAATCTGCTAAAAATCCACTTATGCGTTATTTAGTATTACCATTTTTAGGTTCATTTATGTTAGCGAATCCAATGGTTCATTCGTTAGGACGATTTATGCCTGAAAAGTATAAGCCAAGTTATTTTGCTTCGGCAGCACAATTTGCGCACACAAGTAACGGGATATTTCCACACATTAATCCAGCTGAACTGTTTGTATTTTTAGGTATAGCCAATGGTATTCAAAAATTAGGATTACCGACAACAGATTTAGCAGTGCGCTATTTATTAGTTGGTCTAGTTATGAATTTTATAGGTGGTTGGGTAACTGACTTAACTACAAGCTTTGTGGAAAAACAACAAAAAGTCAAATTGAGTAAAGAGATAAAATTAGAAGGTTGAGGTGAAAATAATGAAAAAAGTTAAAGTAACTAAAGGCTCTGGAGGCTTTGGTGGTCCATTAACGTTTGGCGTAGACGGAAATAAGAAGAAATTAGTGTATATTACAGGTGGTCATAAACCAGCTATTGTCGATAAAATAGCAGAAATTACAGGAGCAGAACCGGTAAATGGATTTGAGACTTCAGTTCCTGAAGAGGAAATGATGGCGATAATAATAGATTGTGGTGGTACATTAAGGTGTGGTATCTATCCAAAAAAACGAATACCAACTATAAATATTATGGCAACAGGTAAAAGTGGACCTTTACGACAGTATATTACTGAAGATATATATGTTTCGAATGTAGATGTTAATCAAGTTGAAGAGGTTGATGATAATACCCAGCAAGAAGTAGAGAGTGCTCATGGTGAATTGGAAACATCTGATAAAAAAGAAAGTCAATATTCAAAGAATAAGAAAATTATGGAGACGCGTGCTGAGCAAGAACACAAGTCCATTTTAACTAAAATTGGTTTAGGTGCAGGTAAAGTTATCAATACATTTTACCAAGCAGCAAGAGATGCTGTAGAAACGATGTTACACACGATTATTCCATTTATGGGATTTGTAGCATTACTTATAGGTATTATTCAAGGGTCTGGCATTGGTAAGGTATTCGCTAATGTAATGTCTCCATTAGCTGGTAATATTTGGGGATTGATGGCGATAGGTCTAATTTGTTCTCTTCCTTTTTTAAGTCCTTTACTAGGACCAGGAGGGGTCATCGGCCAAGTATTAGGTACATTGATTGGAGTAGAAATTGGGAAAGGAAACATTCCACCTCATTTAGCATTACCTGCATTATTTGCAATTAATACACAAAATGCTGCTGATTTTATTCCTGTTGGTTTAGGATTGGCAGAGGCTGAAACAAAAACAATTGAAGTTGGTGTTCCTTCTGTATTGTATTCAAGATTTTTAAATGGAGTTCCCCGTGTATTTGTAGCATGGCTTGCTAGTTTTGGATTATACAAATAAAAAATAGAGGAGATTTACTATGTATAAAACTATTGTTAAAGATGTAGGTAGTGAGGCAAGTGCATTTGTCGAAGAAGGAATGATCATATTGTTTGGTGATAATGCACCTGAAGAGTTAATTGATTATTGCTATATCATTGATATTAATAGTATTGAAGGAGAAATAACAGAATCTCAAAAAGTATTGATTGGTGAAAAAATATTTGAAATTACTAAAGTTGGTGCTTCTGTTCAAAAGAATTTAGCAGAGTTAGGTCACATTACCTTAAAGTTTGACGGTAGTCACGAAGCTGAACAATCTGGAACATTATATTTAGAAGAGGCGGAAGTGCCTAATATCGAAATTGGAACAGAATTAAAAATACTATAACTTTTATGGAAATTGTGCTTCGTTTTACAACTGTAATGTAGGGTAATATACAATTGATAATTTGTATACCGTGATTCCATAAGGTATTTTTATTATTTATTAGATAATATTTTTGAAAGAAGGTGTTATTATGCAAATTAAAAAAGGAACGAACAAGTTTTATGTTGGTGAAGATGAAAATAACTTTTTAGCACAAATGACTTATGTTCCTAGTGGAGAGGGTATGATAATTATTGATCATACCGAAGTTTCTGATGAATTGAGGGGGCAACATGTTGGTAAGGATTTGGTTGAAGCTGGTGTGACTTATGCTCGTGAAAATAATTTGAAGATTGTTCCACTTTGTCCTTTTGCTAAAAGTGTATTTGACAAGACGCCTGAATATGAAGATGTTTTGAAAAATTAAATTTAATAAATAAAAAAATCGACAACTTCTAACGGAATAATTGGGAGGTTGTCGATTTCTTTTGTTTGAGTTGTGATTAGTTCAACTATTATTTGGTGAGATGGTTATTTTTCATTTTTAAAGGTAAGTGGAAGTGGCTACAATCGCCCCAGTTTAAATCATCTTTAAGTATATTATATGATTCATAAAAGAATTGACTTACCGTATCGTGACTTGGCTGTTGATCGGAATTTATTTCTAAAATAAACTCCCCTAAATTCGGATCGAATTTGCTATTATCTGGAAATTTCTGGTGACATTCAAATTGCTTGTCTGTAAATGGATAGGGTAAGACAAAGAATGTAGGTCCTTCATAATTGTCATCACCAAACCAAAAACCAAATTCGATAAGTTCTTCATCGAAGGCTGCACGTTCTATAACTTTATTATCATCACTAAATGGTCGATGTTCACTATTAATCATTGCGCAAGATATATCAAATGTACCCCAAAATAGTGCGGGTTTAAATTTGCGTACTCTTAATGAGGATATAAATTTTGTTTCCGCATGATAGGCAAATTTCATAAGATCTAGGACATTATTTGCGACATCTGATTTATAATGATGGTGATGTGTATCTTGATCTATTGGAGTTGTATCAGCAACTTCTTGAGGTTTTGTGTTTATTTCTAAATGTATACCATGAGAAGTTAAGATTTGTTTAATCTTATTATAATAAGTTTGAATGGTTGTACCATTTTCTAATTCAATACTTTCTTTGTTATTGTTTATACGTACTTCTATGATATTATCTATTAAATTTACTTCGATTAAAAAGTCCTTATCTTCATAATGTAACATCCCAGTACTAAATCCTTGAATGGTGATATCAAGTGCTACATGTGCCCATTGTGGCTCTTGATACATGGATTCTAATTTATATTTTCCAAGGATTTGTGAAAGTATATGAAGCGTTTCTTTTTCTTTTTGCCATTCTTTTAATAACATGACGCTCTCTCCTTTTCAGATATGCTTTACACAACATATACCCAGTGAATGCATGTTTATTCAATTTTAATTTATGGTAAGTGTATTAAAAACAAGAATGGGGTGTCTTTATGAAAGCAGTTATTTTAAACGCAACACTAAAAAATGGAGATGAATTATCGCATACTGAGGCTTTAGCAAGAGAAGCAATGTCAATCTATCAAACTGAAGGAATAGATGTTGAAATGGTTAGAGTGAACGATTATAAAATTGCTTATGGTATTAGTGATGATATGGGGGATGGAGACGAATGGCCAAAACTATTAAATAAGATAATAGATTCGGATATTGTTATTATTGGTACACCACTGTGGCTAGGAGAAAAGAGTAGCGTAGCAACGTTAATTATTGAAAGGCTTTATGGATCTAGTAAATTGGAAAATAATGAAGGGCAATCCATTTTCTATAATAAAGTTGGAGGTGTCATTGTAACTGGTAATGAAGACGGAGCTAAGCATGCATCAGCTTCTATACTTTATGGACTTTCACATATTGGATTTACAATTCCGCCTAATGTAGATGCTTATTGGGTTGGAGAGGCAGGACCTGGACCTTCATATATGGATATCAAGCATGAAAATGACTTTACGAAAAAACATATCAAATGGTTAGCCTATAATACAATGTATATGGCTTCTATATTGAAAAGAACGCCATTACCAAGTAAAGGGAATCGATTAAATGATTAACTAACAAATGGGCTATCTCCTGTTTATTACCATGACTGCAGAAAAAAGCATACACTATGCGTATGGTACAGTATGGTTTTACCGTTATATTAAAAATGGCATCTCTAGTGCTAAAACTATCTTTGGTCAGCCAACCAAAATATATACACAAAGAGATGCAATATATGTCATCAGACACAAAAAGCTTAGCACATACAAAATGGAATTGTAAGTACCATATAGTCTTTGCACTAAAATAAACAACACTTTTAAGGTGTTCTAGGAAAGTAGTGCAATTGGTTAATCTTCTCGGTGACCTTATCAGGACTAGTCAGTAATAAGGGTTTCAGTCGCAAAGCAAACCACCTGTTATACGGGTGGTTTTGATTTCTGGAACGATTTTTAAACTAGTGAGTTATCTATAACGTTTTTTTGATAAAGATATTCTAAAACTTTTCTACCCAATTATTAAAACTACTTAAAAATGAGTTGATATGTTTTTGTGTCCGTTCATCATCCAAGTTATGTGTGTCTTCATTAATTTTTTCATGTACTCTACCGACAATTAATTTAGGACCAGCCATAACTTGTGCATTCATTGCAAGTAAACTTTGGCGAATTTGCATTTGTCCTAATGCTGTACCAATGTTACCAGGTGATCCTCCTGCAACTGCAAAAGGTTTATTAATTAACGGTGATTTATCATCTTTGTGTTTTGTTCTAGATGCCCAATCAATAGCATTTTTTAAAGGCCCAGGTATCCCAGAATTATATTCAGGACTAACAATAATTATACCGTCTACATTGTGTATCGACTCTCTAAATAAAGTAACGCTGTCAGCTTCACTTTCCCCTTCTTCATCATAGTTATATAAAGGTAAGTCTTTGAAGCTAATAACAGATGTATCCCAATCTTTAGGTGCTAAACGAATCATTTCATTTAACAAGACTTTATTATATGATCCCGTACGTAAGCTACCACATATAAATCCGATTTTTTTCATTTAATTGACTCCTTCTTTTTTAAATTAATTACATGATACGTTGAAGATAAATATAAATCAAATAAATTTATAGCCATATGTTTGTGTTTTTTAAATGTTAATAAAAATGTTATATTGAGTTAAATATAAAGAGTGGAGGGGATTTATATGCGTAAAACTTATAATGGTAAAAAGATTGATGTGTCATTTGATGCAAAGAGATGTATTCATGCTGCAGAATGTGTAAAAAACTTACCAAAAGTGTTCGATACGAAGAAGAGACCATGGATAAATACAAGTAATGCTGACGTAGATTCAATAGTTCGCGTTGTAGAAATGTGCCCTAGTGGTGCTTTAGAATATGATAGAAAAGACGGGCACTCTAATGAGTGCCACAACCAAAATGTAATAAGTGTGGGCGAAAATAACGAAATTTATATTAAAGGAAACTTTACTTTTAAGTATAAAAATGAAGCGTACAGTTTGAATAGAGCTATTTTCAAAGGTCAAAGTGGAGAGGATGAATATCCATTTTACACGCTTGATGATTAATTGTAGGTGGATAATAGATACATGATTCAAAAATGAGTCTGGACACAAATTTCAGAAAAATAGCACTCAGATGATTCAATTTATCTGAGTGCTTCTTTATTATTCATATTTCGTATTGTTGGCTCGCTTTCCTAGGGGACAGCTTCAGACTGTAGTCTTCAGCTTGTCCTGTTCCCACAGGAGTCTCGCCAAGATACTTCATAATGAATAGTGATTTTACATTAAAAATATGCGTATTTCATATAATGTAATAAACACTATTGAATTAACAAGGTGAATTACATTTAAGGATAATAACGTGCCTCAACATATACTACGAATGACATGTCTATTACATATATCCTTCATTTTATTCTTTTTTCTGCTTCAGTTAGCAATCTGATAGGACCATTGGAATTAAGAGTAATTAACCTATCTGCCATTGTATTGGGCGATTCTTGTAGTTGGCGATTGATCCACCCTTGTATCATGCCTGTGTAAGCAGATGCAATATATTCAGCGACGACATTTTGATCAAGTACCATATGATTGGCGACACCTGTATCTTCAAAAAGTTGCATATAACGTACAGTAATGAAATCTTTTAAAGTTATATAAAAATTGGGGTAGCGTTTAAACATGATATGGTAGAAATCGTAATCATGTCTGATGTGGCTAAAAATATTATTAGCAATATAAAATTGTGATTCTTCTATGCTTTGATGTTTTAGGTAAAATTTGTAAGTTTCTCCAAATAGTAGTCCGAAATGACGCTCAATGGTGGCTGTCGTGAGTTGTGATATAGAACGGAAATGCCTATAAAAGGTGGAGCGATTAATTTCTGCATGATTGCATAGTGCGCGGACAGTGATTTTTGCTAATGGTAGGTATTCGAGTAGTTCGATAAACGCGTTTTGAATTTTAATTTGTGATTTTTTATTTTTTGGTGTCATATGTTTTCTCACCCTTTATTGCAACACATGTTATATATGTGTTGCTTTTTTACTTTATGCATGATTGTTTTGTTTAGCATATCGTTTTTATAATGTATTTATACAGTAATTTAAACGTTTGTATTTGTAAATTATTTAAAATGAGTTGCTATATTTGTAACGAGTATTAGAGATGGTTAAGTATTTTAAATGTTAAAAAATAAACGAAGCAAGTGTAAGTATTAGGAGGAATGAATAAACGATGATTAATAATGCTAATGAGTTAAAGGCGCATCTTTTGCAACAAAATAAAAATCGATTGCAAAGTGATCAATTTGATATGCATGCTGCGTTGGAAGATATTTTAAATTCAGTTGGTTATTCAACTGCTGATAGTGGTGGCAAGGTTACGTTTTATGGTAAGGACCCAGTTATGCCTAGTACGTTAAGGTTAGCATCGTTAGCTGGATTAGGGTTAGCAGCTAAATCGGTGGCATTAGCACATTTATGGCAAGTCAGAGGTGGCAAAGGTCAAGATATTCACATAGATATTCGTAAGGCAGTGAAACGTCTGTCACCTTTCTATGAAAGAAAATGGGAAACTTTGAATGGTTTTCCTGCAAAGGGTCAAGAGGATCCTCATACACCATTTCGATTTGATTTTTACCAAACTAAAGATAAGCGCTGGGTAATGCCACTAAATCCTTATCCAAATGCTAAGGCACATGTGTTGGAACTATTAAATTGTCGTTCAACGAAAGAGGCTGTTGCGGAAGCTATTAAGGGTTGGAATGGTCAGGATTTAGAAATTGCAGGTGCTGAAAAAGGTGTCGTTATGCCAATGGTACGTTCGCTAGAAGAATTTGTAGAAGAGGAACAATTTCAACATATTGCGGAGACGGAATTAATCGAAATTAAAAAAATAGCTGATTCTAAGCCGGAAGCATTTTCAGAGGAACCCGAACAACCTTTAAGTGGTGTGAGGGCGCTTGGAATGGGACACGTCATCGCAGGTGCTGGATTAGGAAGAGGATTAGCCTTGCATGGTGCAGATGTATTAAATGTGTGGCGACCGTCAGAATTAGAAGTTGAAACAATGTATCTCACTTCTAATGTTGGTATGCGTTCAACATATTTGGATATAGATCATAATCAAGAGCATAGAAGTCGATTTGATGCATTACTTCAAGGTGCAGATATATTCTTTATAAATAAAAGATATGGCTTTATGGAAAAATATGGTCTGACGCCAAATGACTTAGCCCAAAAAAGACCCGGTATCATTCATGCGTCGGTTAATTTACACGGGCATACGGGACCTTGGAAGAACCGTAACGGCTTTGATCAAACTGCCGGCAGTGTGACGGGAGTCATGACACTTGAAGGTTCAGTTGATAAACCGAAATTACCACCTATCGTTGTGGTTAATGATTATGTAATCTCGTGGTTGTTAGAGTTAGGAGTTATTAAAGCTTTAGAACGTCGAGCTAAAGAAGGTGGTAGCTATAGTGTGCGTGTATCTTTAAGTAAAGTATCAGCTTATTTAATGTCGTTAGGTATCTTTGATAAAGACTACGCAAAAACCATGTCGAATAGTAACGAAGAACATCAAATCGTCGCACCAGATCAATTTGAAGCGGAGACCCCTTTAGGAACGTATAAAGGCGTGACAGACCAAGTTTATATGTCAGAAACACCAGGGGAATATGACACCGTCTTGATGGTTCGAGGCTCTGATAAACCTCGGTGGAAAGCTTGAATCAAAGTTAACCAAAGTGATTTAAATAATATGAATTAAGTATATAGGTCATGAAAACTAACGTAATAAGTTAGTTTTCATGACCTATATTTTTTAATATTTTGTTATGGGTGTACTATTGGTTTGATTCAAAATAAATTCAGAATGGGGTGGTTGTATGGGGTTAATGAGTAAGAAAGATATTAATTTGGTTATTAGAGATAATGATACACAGTTAAGTAAATGTTTAAATTCATTTGATTTAACAATGTTAGGTATAGGTGCCATTATTGGAACGGGTATTTTTGTATTAACAGGTACAGGAGCCTTAAAGGCGGGACCGGGTTTGATGTTTGCATTTATTATAGCAGCACTAGCTTGTTTGTTTGCCGCACTATGCTATGCTGAATTTGCTTCCATGGTCCCTATAGCGGGGTCTGCATACACATATACTTATACAACGATTGGTGAAATTTTTGCATTTATTATTGGATGGGATCTTGCGCTAGAATATATGCTTGGTGTAAGTACAGTATCCGTAGGATGGTCGGGTTACTTTAGGTCTTTTATTGAAGGATTTGGTATTACGATACCATCACAACTTACTGCAGCTCCTGGAGTGATAACAAGTGATAAAGTTACAGGGGTATTCAATTTGCCGGCATTTTTGATTGTGTTAATCATTACCTTTTTAATAGCGATGGGTATAAAAGAAACTAAACGTGTAAATAACATTATGGTATTAATTAAAATTGTTGTTGTCATGCTCTTCATTTGCGTAGCGATTTTTTACGTCAAACCAGCGAATTTATCTCCCATAATGCCGTTTGGGTTTTCAGGGGTGTTTGCTGCAGCAGCAACAGTGTTTTTCGCATTTATTGGTTTTGATGCAGTATCATCTAGTACAGAAGAAACGATTAACCCAGCGAAGACAATGCCACGTGGCATTATTCTTTCATTATTAATTTGCACGGTGTTATATGTCATTGTATCGCTCATAATGACTGGTGTAGTTCCATTTAAATTATTTGGTCAATATGAAGATCACCCAGTTTCTGCAGTATTGAAATATTCTGGTCAGAATTGGATATCTGGAATCATTGATATTGGTGCTATCTTAGGTATGACTACAGTTATGCTGGTTATGCTATATGGTCAAACGCGTGTGACATATGCAATGTCGAAAGATGGTTTAATGCCGAAATTCTTTTCTAAAGTAAATGGAAAGACAGATACGCCATTCATTGCTACTTGGTTATTTGGTATGGTTTCTGCATTGTTAGGTGGTTTTGTATCGATTGATGCTTTATCAGAAATGGTAAATATTGGTACATTATCGGCATTTATATTAGTAGCTATTTCAATTATTGTGTTAAGAAAAACTGCTCCACATATTCCTCGGAAATTTAAATGTCCGGCGGTACCAATTATCCCCATTTTTGCAATTATATTTTGCTTGTTTTTAATTTTGAATTTAGATCCAATAACATGGCTAAGATTTTTGGTTTGGCTGATTATAGGTTTTGTAGTTTATTTTGTATATTCGAGAAAGCATGCTATTTTAAATCATTAAGGGCATGAAGTGAATATGAAAGTTCGCTGCGTCTAACTAAGTGAAATATCACGAGTTAGGCGTATTTTTTATTGTGGAAAGCATACATATAAAGTGTAAAGATTATAAAAATAATTGACTGAAAGCGCTATCAGTATTACTATAATTATTAAATATTGGTTATGTTTTAGTGTAATTTTGGATTTTATCACCAAAAACAAGGGGTGTTTTCATGAAAAAATCAGAATGTGACATAAAACGACGCAAAATGAAAAGGATTACATTGATTGCGACGTTTGGTGGATTGCTATTTGGGTTTGATACAGGGGTTATTAATGGTGCTTTACCGTATATGTCTTTATCGAATCAGTTAGATTTATCACCTGCTACTGAAGGTTTGGTATCGAGTTCGCTTGTATTTGGAGCTGCATTTGGTGCAATTACAGGTGGAAGGTTATCCGATACTTTAGGAAGAAAGAAAATGATTATGGTATTAGCAATTATTTTCTTTTTTGCAACGTTAGGTTGTGGGTTATCACCTAATGTATTCTCGATGGTTATTTTTAGATTGATATTAGGTTTAGCTGTCGGTGGCGCTTCAGTAATCGTACCGACTTTCCTTTCTGAAATGTCTTCTAAAGAGGATCGGGGACGAATGGTCACACAAAATGAATTGATGATTGTTTCTGGTCAGTTGATGGCTTATGTTATCAATGGTGTTTTAGGAAATTTAGTAGATAATCCAGGTATTTGGAGAGTGATGTTATTAGTTGCTACATTACCAGCAGTTATCTTGTGGTTTGGTATGTTGCGTGTACCTGAAAGTCCGAGATGGCACGCGAGTAAGAGTAAATATTGGCCTGCTTATACGATTTTAAGAACACTAAGAGATGAACAGACGGCAGCAGAAGAAATAAAAGAAATTAAAACAGTGATAGATAAAGAGAAATTAATTAAAGAGAAGTCGAAAAATGAATTTACTAAACCATGGATTCGTAAGATTTTGTTAATTGGTATAGGTTTAGGTGTTGTACAACAAATCACGGGTGTTAACTCTATTATGTATTACGGTACTGAAATACTGCGTAATGCAGGCTTTGGTACGAAGGCAGCTCTAGTTGGAAATATTGCGAATGGTGTGATATCGGTTATAGCAACGTTTGTTGGTATTTGGCTATTAGGAAAGATTGGTAGACGAACGATGTTAATTACGGGTCAATTAGGTATTGTAGCAACATTGATATTGTTAAGTATTGTTCCATTATTTTTAAAGGGAACAGTCGTATTACCATTTATTATATTGTTATTAACGGTAACATTTTTAGCGTTTCAACAAGGGTGTGTATCACCAGTCACTTGGCTAATGTTATCTGAAATATTCCCATTAAAGGTTAGAGGATTAGGAATGGGAGCGAGTGTGTTCTTTTGTTGGATGACGAATTTCTTAGTAAGTTTGTTGTTCCCTATCTTACTGGGACATTTAGGTTTAGCATCCACGTTTACGATATTCGTAGTCTTGAATTTAGTAGCAGTTATATTCGTTAAAAAATTCTTGCCGGAAACGAAGGATAAATCACTAGAAGAAATTGAAGAATACTTTAAAGCAACGGTAAAAAAGGACGAAGTAATTGGAAAGAACGTGGTTAAGGAAGCGAAATAATTTATAAATTAAAGTAATTATGATTGACTGAAAGCGGTAACAAATATATGATGGTCATAAGTTGATTAAGTTTTGGTATCTTTGAATAGGTTAAGAGAGGGTGGTTTTATGGCAAAGAAAATAAGATTAACAACAGGTCAAGCGGTAGTGAAGTTTTTAAAACAGCAGTATATCAGTGTTGATGGTGAAGAATCACCATTTGTAGAAGGGGTACTCGATATATTTGGGCATGGTAATGTCGTGGGTATTGGTCAAGCTTTGGAGGAAAGTCCAGGTGACTTAAACATTATACAAGGTAAAAATGAACAAGGTATGGCGCATGCAGCGATTGCATTTGCGAAACAACGTTTACGTCGCCAAATCTATGCAGTAACCACTTCAGTTGGACCAGGATCTGCCAATTTAACAGCTGCAGCAGGAACAGCACTCGCAAATAATATTCCTGTATTGCTGTTACCAAGTGATACCTTTGCAACGAGACAACCTGATCCAGTGTTACAACAAGTTGAACATGAATCGAATTTAACAACAACTACTAACGACGCACTTAAAGCTGTATCTCGTTATTGGGATAGAGCTACTCGTCCAGAACAATTAATGTCTAGCTTAATAAGAGCATTTGAGGTATTGACGAACCCAGCTCAGGCAGGACCAGCAACGGTATGTATTTCACAAGATGTGCAAGGTGAAGCCTTTGACTTTGATGAGTCTTTCTTTGAGAAACGTGTACATTATATTGATCGTCCAGAACCGGTAGCAAGAGAAATAGATTTAATGATTGAAACAATTAAAAATAGTGAAAAGCCAATCATACTTGTTGGTGGTGGCGCGAAATATTCAGGTACACGCGATGAATTAATTGAAATTTCAGATAAATATAATATTCCATTAGTTGAAACACAAGCAGGTAAATCAACAGTAGAAGCAACGTTTAAGCATAATTTAGGTGGCATGGGAATTACAGGTACATTGGCTGCAAACAAAGTAGCATATGCGGCTGACTTAGTCATTGGTATTGGTACACGTTATACAGATTTTGCGACTTCTTCTAAGACTGCGTTTGATTTTGATAAGACTAAGTTTTTAAATATAAATGTTAATCGCATGCAAGCTTATAAATTAGATGCAGTACAAGTTGTTGCTGATGCTAAGGTTACATTGCAACACCTCTTGAAACGCCTTGGAGATGACTATCAAACGGGTTATGGTGAATCGATAAATGAGGTTAAGACTGAGTGGCTGAATGAACGTTCGCGTTTGAGTCAAATTCAATTTAATCGTGAGCATTTTGATCCGGAGATTAAGGAACAATTTGATCAAAATATCTTAAATGAGTATGCAGATGCGTTAGGTACAGAGTTAACACAAAGTTCAGTTGTCTTGAAGTTAAACGAAGTGGTATCACCTGACAGTAATGTTATCACATCTGCGGGGTCTCTTCCGGGGGACTTACAGAGATTATGGAATGCTTCTGTACCGAACACTTACCATGTTGAATATGGTTATTCTTGTATGGGATACGAAATATCTGGTGCACTTGGTGTCAGATTAGCAGAACCAGAGCATGAAGTATATTCGTTCGTAGGTGACGGTAGTTTCTTAATGTTACATTCTGAATTTATAACATCACTACAATATAACAAGAAGATTAATCTATTGTTATTTGATAACTCGGGATACGGTTGTATCAATAATTTACAAATGGAAAACGGAGTGAATAGTTATCACACTGAATTCCGAACAGCAGATAATGAAATTCTGAATATTGATTATGCCAAAGTAGCTGAAGGTTATGGAGCTAAGGTTTATAAAGTGTATTCATTAGAGGAGTTAGAAGCTGCTATTAAAGATGTTGAACAACAAGACATTAGTACGTTAATTGAGATTAAAGTTTTGCCAAAAACAATGACGGACGGTTATGAGAGTTGGTGGCATGTTGGTGTTCCGGAGGTTTCTAATTCTGAAAAAACACAAGCTGCTTTTGATTTAAAAGCGGGAAAGCTAGCACAAGGTAAACAATATTAAACAAGGGGCGTGTAATAATATGAAATTAGCATTAGATCCAGCAATGTATACAGATTTATCAATGAAGGAAGTTATCGATAAGGCAGCTAGGCTTGGTTATGATTATATTGAATTGTCTCCAAGAGAAGACTTTATTCCTTTTTATAAGTATCCAAAAGTGGATAAAGCAATGATTAAAAATGTAAAAAAATGGTGTAGTGATGCGGGGGTCCAATTGTCTTCGATATTACCGGTAATGGCGTGGTCAGGGCCTGATGAAGAGCAACGACAAGGTGCAGTGCGTAATTGGAAACGTGCGATTGAAATTGCGAGTGATTTGAACGTGGATGTGATGAATACAGAATTTAATGGTAGTAAATATGAACAACAAAGATGTGAAGAGAAGTTTATCAAATCAATGGATGAATTATTGCCGATTTTTGAAAAGGAAGGTATGAAATTAAATTTACAAGCGCATCCCTATGATTTTATAGAACGTAATGATGAAGCATTGCGCATGATTCGTGGTTTGGATAGAGAGTGGATTAACTTAGTGTTCTCGACTGCGCATACATTCTTCCATGATGATGGTATAGGCGATATTGAAACAATGTTCGATGATGCGGGCGACAAGTTACAACATGTATTGTTCTCTGATACATTTAACCACACAGCTGCGAATGGCTTACGTTATATTGTGAATCCACCAGGAGCGGAAGTAACTGTGCACCAACATTTGAATATTGGTGAAGGTGAAGTGGACTTTGAAACGATATTTAGAAAGTTAAAAGAAATGAAATTTGATGGTATTGCTACAAATTCTGTATTTGCATGGGTTGATAGAGCGGATGAATCTGCACAATTTATGTTGGAGCGATTGAAGAAGGAGTTATTTTAAGTCTAGATAATGGATGAGGTGTGCTATGAAATTAGGGTATAATGTGGCGACTACAAAGGAAAATGCAACATTGCAACAGGAATTAGAATTATGTGATAAACATGGTTATGACTTTATTGAAATACAAATGGATAAGATGCCGGAGTATTTAAAAACACATACGCTTGAAGATATGAAAGCATTTTTCGATACACATCATATTAAGCCGTTAAGTCTCAATGCATTGCAGTTCTTTAATAATAGGAATGATGCGGATTATAGAGTTGTATTAGATGAATTTAAAGAATGGCTAGAGATTGCGCATTATCTAGGGGCGAAATATATCGTTCTCGTGCCATTGGTTACGGAAACTAAAATACTCAATAAGGCGATTCATGATAGCTGTGTTAAGGTTATGACAGAATTTGCAACGTTAGCCGAAGCATATCATATTAAGATTGCGTTAGAGTTTTTAGGGGCACCATATGCAACGGTTAACACATTCCAACAAGCGTATGATATCGTCGAGGACGTGGCGAAACCGAATGTAGGATTGGTATTAGATTTCTTTCATTTTCATGCAATGGGATCTAATTTAGCAGATTTGCGCAAGGCTAAGGCAGAAAATATATTTTTGTTACATATTAATGATGTAGATGACTACCCGATTGGTATATTAACGGATGAAGATAGATGTTTCCCAGGTCATGGTGTCATTGATATTAAAGGTATATTTAATACACTTCGTGAGATTGGATTTCAAGGTGAGTTTATTTCGATTGAGCTCTTTCGTCCGGAATATTATCGATTGCCAGCTGAAGATGTCATTGTGAAATCTAAGGAAACGGTTAAGGAAAGTGTGCAACCGTTCTATCCAATTTAATTTAAAATTTAAACTGTAATCAGGTTGAGACTGTATGTGGTTTGTTATCTTTACAATTTTTATGTTAAAGAGTTCAGACCAACGATCGTCTCAGCCTTTTTGTGTCATAATGTGCGCATTATTAAGCTAAATTACTAAAGCTGAAGATGGATTACAGACTGATAGCGTTCTTAAGTGGCCTATATAAGCGAGATTGTTATTATGGCATGCACGAGTTAAGTTAAGTCCAGTTAAGCAAAATTGCAACATGGTAAGTAATACATAGTTAAGTCTAAGTAAATTATTTGTAGCGTTATGATCATGTATTGATACGTATGACGTTGAATTTAGTCATAGTTGCAACTGTTGATCGGTCGGTGAACCAAAAGAGGTAACACCTGAATGAACAGGTGTTACCTCTAATGTTAATATTGATGAACTTTTGTATAAATGGTTATGTTTCAATTGTGACATTTGCAGATTTAAGAAAATCTACAAATTCTTGAGACGGTGTCTTGTCGGTAATTAATGTGTCGAGTTCTGCGCATTCCATAAATGTAAGAAGTGTAGAACGGCCCATTTTTGTGTGATCCGCCAGTGCATAAACATACTTTGAACGAGAGACGATTAATTTTTTAATAATATTTTCTTCTAATTCGGCATTTGAGAGGCCGTTTTTTATATCGACACCTGTCGCGGCCATAAATGCTTTGTCGATGTTGAATTTTTCAATAAGATTATTTGATTCGATACCGATAAATGAACGTGTACGGAATTTAAATTGTTCACCGATAATAAATAGTGACACATTTTTAAAGACGGAAGCTTTATTAATAATGTCTAAACTATTTGAGATAATAGTAAAAGGTAGTTCTGTATCGACGTAATCTAAAATATGGACTGTTGTAGTTCCAGTATCAAGATATACGACATCATGTGCCTTTATACGTTTGGCTGCCTTTTTGGCAATGTGAATTTTCTCTTCATAGTGTTCAATATTTCGCTTCGAGTAGTCGACAGCTTGTGTAATAGAACTATCAACCGCCTTTACACCACCGTAAACCTTTTTAACTTTATTCATATCGGCTAATACTGTGATATCGCGACGTATTGTATTAATTGAAACGTTGAAGTAATCACTTAATTCATCAATAGACGCAGCTTGATTTTCGTTAATATAGGATTCAATCGCGTGTATCCTTTTCGTTTTCATATTTGTTACCCCCAATAATTTATATAATACACAACATTTCTGTATTACTCAACACTTAATAAAAAAATGACAAAAACTTGACAATAATCACTCCTTTTTATAAAATAACCAATAAGTAATCAATATTTAACCAAAATTATACTAAAAAATGGAAGCGTTTTCCAAGGAGGAGGAACAAGAAATGGCAGAAATCTTAAAAAATTATATTAATGGTGAATGGGTGAATTCAAAATCACAGGAAACAATTGAAGTTTATAACCCGGCAACAAAGGAAGTTATCGCAGAAGTACCATTATCAACTAGAGCAGAATTAGACGAAGTGGCAGAAATTGCTCAAAGTGCATTTGAAGAGTGGAGTCAGGTTGCAGTTCCAAAAAGAGCACGCTTATTATTCAACTTACAACAAATTTTACAAGAAAATAAACAAGAGTTAGCAGAAATTATTACGAAAGAAAATGGTAAAAGTGTTGGGGAAGCTTTAGGTGAGGTACAACGCGGTATTGAAAATGTAGAATTTGCTGCAGGCGCACCATCACTAATGATGGGAGATTCCTTATCAAGTATTGCTACAAATATTGAAGGTACAAGTTATCGATACCCTGTTGGAGTTGTAGGCGGTATCACACCTTTCAACTTCCCGATGATGGTACCTTGTTGGATGTTCCCAATGGCAATTGCGCTAGGTAACACATTTATTATTAAACCTTCAGAGAAAACACCGTTACTGGTAAATAAATTGGCTGAATTGGTTGAGCAAGCTGGGTTCCCTAAAGGTGTATTCAATGTTGTGCATGGTGCCCATGATATTGTAAATGGTATTTGTGAAAACGAAAAAATAAAAGCGGTTTCATTTGTAGGTTCTAAACCAGTTGGTGAATATGTATATAAAAAGGCAACAGAAAATTTAAAACGAGCTCAGTGTTTAACAGGTGCTAAAAATCATACGATTATCTTAAATGATGCCAACATTGATTCAGCTGTGAAAGACGTTATCGGTGCAGCCTTTGGCTCGGCTGGTGAGCGTTGTATGGCAGCAGCGGTGGTTGCGGTTCAAGAGGGTGTGTATGATGAATTTAAAGAAAAATTAGTACAAGCAGCTAAGGATATTGTCATCGGTAATGGTTTAGAAGATAACGTATTCCTAGGTCCAGTTATCAGAGAAGAGAATAAAGAACGCACATTAAACTATGTAGATCAAGGTGTCGAAGAAGGTGCGACGCTTGTATTAGATGGTCGTGAAGATAATAAAGATGAAGGTTACTTTGTTAAGCCAACTATTTTTGAAGATGTCACAACAGATATGAAGTTATGGCAAGATGAAATATTTGCACCTGTATTATCGTTAGTAAAAGTAACAGATCTTAAAGAAGGTATTGCACTAGCTAATAAATCAGAATTTGCTAATGGCGCTTGCTTATTTACAGATAGTGCTTCATCTATAAGATACTTTAGAGAATTCATCGATGCCGGCATGTTAGGTATTAACCTTGGTGTGCCAGCTCCAATGGCAGTATTCCCATTCTCTGGTTGGAAATCATCGTTCTTTGGCTCATTACATGCGAATGGTAAAGATAGTATTGATTTCTTTACACATCGTAAAGTAGTAACAGCTCGTCACGGCGAACCTCAATATTAAGGAGTGTATAAAGATATGGCTGAATTATTAAAGAAACCCGTACATCATCCATTGGCAGAGGGTGTTGAAATAATACAAGACTTTAAACCATCAGATGTAGATTTAGAATATACCGGTATTAAAGTGATTGACCTTAAAGCTGCAGCAACATTTAGTGAGTCGACAAATGACTATGAAGCTTGTGTTGTTGCCTTGACGGGGCAAATTGATGTTTCAGATGGCAACGATAAATATGAAGGTTTAGGTACGAGAGATTCAGTATTTGAAAAGGTCCCTACAGATAGTATTTATATATCTAAAGCACATGAAATCGTGATTACAGCACAGAGAGATGCACGTGTTGTCATTTGTTATTCACCTTGTGAACAGGAACGTGCAACACAACTTATTCCGGCAGCAGAAAATTCTGTCGAAGATAGAGGTAAATATTCTAATAAGCGACATGTGCATAATATATTGCCTGATTCACATACTGCTAGTGAAAAATTATTAGTCGTAGAAGTGTATACAGATCAAGGAAACTGGTCTAGTTATCCACCACATAAGCATGATGTAGATAATCTGCCACATGAGTCATTTCTTGAAGAAATCTATTACCATGAAATGGATCCACCACAGGGGTTTGTCTTTCAACGTGTTTATACAGACGATAAATCTTTAGACGAAACAATGGCTGTTGAACATAGTGATGTAGTCATCGTCCCTAAGGGATATCACCCAGTTGCAGTTCCAGACGGTTACAATGGTTATTATTTAAATGTAATGGCAGGTCCTCAAAAGGTATGGAAGTTCCATAATCAAAAAGATCATGAATGGATTATAGATAGAAAGTAGGGATAGGAATGGCAAATCAGAAAGATATCGTAGCGATTGGTAGAGCAGCAATTGATTTAAACGCAGTAGAGATCAATAGACCGATGGAAGAGACAGAAACATTTCGCAAATATGTCGGTGGTTCTCCGGTAAATATCAGTATTGGAGCATCTAAATTAGGTTTGAATGTAGGATTAATTGCTAATGTTTCAGATGATCAACATGGCCGTTATATCACAGATTATTTAAATCAATTAGGTGTAGATACATCCCAAATCCATGTTGATGAACATGGTCACAAGACAGGTCTTACCTTTACAGAAATAAAAAGTCCTACTGAATCTAATATTCTGATGTATCGAGAAGAAGTAGCCGATTTATACTTAGCACCTGAGCATGTTGATGCAGCGTATATTAAAGAAAGTAAATATTTGCTGATTTCAGGTACAGCGTTGGCTCAATCTCCTTCTAGAGAAGCGGTATTAAAAGCGTTGTCTATTGCTAAAGCGAATAATGTAAAGGTTGTCTTTGAAATAGATTATCGTCCTTACACGTGGAAGAGTTTAGAAGAAACTTCAATTTATTATGAATTGGTTGCACAACAAGCTGACATTGTTATTGGTACCCGAGATGAATACGATATGATTCACCGTTACGTTAATGAGACAGATGAATCAATTAGTCAAATTTTGTTTAGTTACCAGCCAGAACTTGTCATTATTAAACACGGTGTCCAAGGTTCTAAAGCTTATACCAAAGATGGTGCGTATTATGAAGGTAAAGCATTTAAGGCACAGGTCATTAAAACATTTGGTGCCGGTGATTCATATGCTGCAGCTTTCTTATATGCATTGGTTAAAGGTAAAGCTATTGATGAAGCATTAAAATACGGTGCAGCTTCTGCCGCTATTGTCGTAAGCAGCCATAGTTCATCGGAAGCAATGCCGACAAGTGAAAAGTTAGAAAGCTTTATCGAAGCGCAAGAGAATCAAACAATTTAGTATCAAATGTAAGCGATTTCTTAAAAGGCGGATGATGTTATGACTGAAAATATACGTTTTGGATGTGCACCAATTGCATGGACGAATGATGACTTGCCTGAGTTAGGTAAGGAAAATACCTTTGAACAATGTATTAGTGAAATGGCATTAGCTGGATATGAAGGGACAGAAATTGGTAACAAGTATCCTAAAGTAGCCAGTCAATTGCTGGATTATTTAAAGCCTAGAAACTTGAGTGTTGCGAGTGCGTGGTTGAGTTTATTTTTAACGACAAAGCCATATGAAGAAACAGAAAGTGCGTTTATCAACCACAGAGATTTCTTATATGAATTAGGTGCAAAGGTCATTGTTGTTTGTGAACAAGGTAAGAGCATTCAACAACGAGAAGATATGTCAGTTTTCACGGAAAAACCGCACTTTACAGATGAAGAATGGTTAAAGCTCACGCAAGGGTTAGAGCATCTTGGTAGGTTGGCGCGCGAGAAAGATATGAGAATTGTATATCACCATCATATGGGGACAGGGGTTCAAACAACTGCTGAAATTCAACGTTTAATGGATAACACAGATCCCGAAACAGTCTCATTATTATTTGATACTGGTCATTTAGCATTATCAGGTGAACTGCCATTAGCTGTGTTCGAACAATATAAATCAAGAATTCACCATATCCATTTCAAGGATATTCGTCCGGATGTGCAACAAAGAGCACAGATACAAGACAGTAGCTTTCTTGACAGTATCAAGCAAGGCATATTTACAGTGCCGGGCGATGGTTATATTGACTTTGAACCCATACTACAAGCAATAGAAGCTGCTGATTATAAAGGATGGATTGTTGTAGAAGCAGAACAAGATCCTGCTAAAGCCAACCCCTTTATTTATGCAAAAAATGCGAAAAATTATTTGAATCAAATACAACGTAAGCAAGAGAAAAAATATATTTCGTAAAGGGGGAATTCTTTGGAAAAACATATGATTCGTTATGCGAAGTCACAAGGATTTGCAATTCCACAAATGAATATCAACGGCTTAATTTGGATTGAAGGTGTCTTGCAAGCTGCAGAAAATATGCAATCTCCAATTATTATCGGCACGACGGATAAGAATATTGCCTATCTTGGTGGCTACAAATTTATCCTACAGACGATAAAAAATAAAATTACAGCGATGGGTATAACGGTCCCTGTATCGATTCATTTAGATCATGGTTTAACGGTAGAGGGCTGTAAGCAAGCAGTTGATGCAGGCTATGATTCTGTTATGTTTGATGGTTCAAAGTTACCGATTGAAGAGAATATTAGGCAAACGAAGGAAGTTGTCGAATATGCGCATGCCCATGGTGTCATTGTGGAAGGTGAAGTAGGTGCTGTAGGTGGCGTAGAAGATGGTTTGGTAGGACAAGTTAAATACGCAGATATTGATGAATGCGTGGCATTAGTACAACAAACGCATTTAGATACATTAGCACCTGCATTGGGCTCTGTACATGGCAAGTACAAGGGTGAACCTAACTTAGGATTTGCAGAGATGGAGGCAATTGGGTCTAAAGTAGATGTACCACTCGTCTTGCATGGTGCATCAGGTATTCCGAATGCAGATTTACAACGTGCGATTCAATTGGGCCATGCTAAGATTAATTTTAATACTGAAATTAATATCTCTTGGTCAAACCAATTGCGCAAGACACTCAATGAATCAACAGAGCTATTCAACCCACAAGAAATATTGAAGCCTAGTATACAAGCTATTATTACGATAGCTGAAAAGATAATTCAAACATGTGGTTCGGAAAATAAAAATACAGCATTTATAAAAAACAGATGATCGGAGCTGAATAAGGTATGGAATTAAGAATTGGTGTAATCGGTATTGGTGCAATGGGGAGAGATCACGTAGATAGAATCAACAATAGAGTCAATGGCGCAAAGGTTTCGGCAATTAGTGATATTAATGTTGAAGTAGCTACGGCTTATGCAAAGGAAATTGGAGCGACATTTTACGAAGATGCTGAGGCACTTATTGCTGCAGATGAAATAGATGGTATTGTTGTTACATCTTGGGATCCAACACATGAAGGTTATGTATTAGAAGCAATTAAACATGACAAGTATGTATTCTGTGAAAAGCCATTAGCCTTAGAAGCTTCAGGCTGTACAAACATTGTGAATGCAGAAACAGCGAAGCAAAAGCGCTTAGTGCAGGTTGGATTTATGCGTCGTTATGATAGAGGTTATGAAGAAATGAAACGTGAATTAGACACTGGCGTATTAGGTGAACCATTGTTATTACATTGTACGCACAGAAATGAAACGGTCGATTCGAAATACGATACACCAATGGCTGTTGAAAATACGGCAGTACATGAAGTGGATGCTTTAAGATGGTTATTACAAGAAGATTTTGTATCGGCGCAAGTTATTCTGCCTAAAAAGCAAACGCAATATACACATCCTAAGTTACACGATCCACAGTTAATCTTATTACAGACTGAATCAGGTGTCTGTATTGATTTAGAAGTATTTGTGAATTGTCAATTTGGTTATGATATTAATTGTAAAGTGGTTTGCGAAAAAGGTGAAATCGGCTTAACAAATCCAACTTATTTCAATGTTAAAACAGAGCAAAAAGATTATACGCGTGTACCTAGTGATTGGAAAGAGCGTTTTATCTCAGCGTATGATAAAGAGTTACAATTATGGGTAGACGGAATTAAGCATGATGAAATTACTGGGCCATCTGCTTGGGACGGTTATATGGCTTCTGTCACGACTAACGCATGTTCTGAATCTAGAGACAATGGTTATAAAGTAGAGATTAAATTTGATGAAAAGCCAAGCTTATACCAATAAGAAGCGGAGTGATGATCGGTGAAATTATCATACGTAACAGATAGTTTAGCGCATTTATCATTAGAAGAAGTATTAACATATATCACAAAGCAGGATGTGTACCACATTGAACTTGCTACAGGTGGTTGGTCACCAGCGCCACATGTTAATTTACAGCAATTGTTGAATGATGAGCAAAGTTTCACTGAGTTCAAACAGTTGTTGGAACGTTATCAAGTTGATGTTGTTGCACTGAACTGTTCAGGTAATCCATTAGCGCCAGGTGAACTGGGGAAGGAACATCGTAAAGTAACAACGGATACCTTTAAACTGGCTGAAAAGTTAGGGGTTAAGAAAATTGTTATGATGAGTGGTTTACCTGCTGCTTCTCCAAAAGATACGATGCCGAATTGGATAACGACGACCGTAAGTTGGCCACCAGAGTTAAAGGATGCACTTGATTATCAATGGAATGATGTAGCGATACCCTACTGGAAAAAATTGGTAGAAGTAGCGAAATCACATGGTATAGAGAAGATTGCACTTGAGAACTTTAGTGCTCAACTGGTCTATAATCCAGAAACATTGCTCCATTTAAGAAATGCAGTTGATCCAATCATAGGCATGAATTTGGATCCGAGTCATCTATTATGGGTGGGGGCTGACCCAATACAATGTGCACGTCGATTAGAAGGGGCAATTCACCATGTACATGGCAAAGATGTGCGTATTGAAGATGGTGTTGCTGATGTGACAACGCTACTTGAAACAAGAGAGATTGATGATGTTAAACATCGTGCATGGAATTATGTTGCTGTCGGTTATGGGCAAGATTTGCAATGGTGGAAGACATTCTTCTCAGTGGTGCGTATGGTTGGTTACGAAGGCTTCGTATCTTTAGAAATGGAAGACTTGACGATGTCACCGGAAGCGGGTGTGGATGCTTCTATAGCTGCCCTAAAGCAAGTATTAGTTTAAGGTTTTGTAATGAGAGATGCTAGATTACAAAAAGGAATTTTATATTAAAAAGACGAAGACATAGTTGATGTCTTCGTCTTTTTACGTACTGCTTGATGTTGATATAGTAACTAATTCCTATATTACATGTGTTCATTGTTAATTTGAGCTTGCAAGGATTGAGAATTAGCTTGTGCGACACTGAGTAAATACTTTGCTTTAGATAACGACTGCTTACATCTATAGTATGTTGCTTCGGTTTGCTTTGATAATACGAATAGAACAATCGAACCAATAGCAGCTATAATTGAAATAATGATATAAGGTACGATTGTCGCAGTAGAATCTATAAAGAAAGTGATCACAGCTATAATGATTGATATAACTGCGATAGCAATGGCGATTAATGTTGCATACATATATTGCATCGCTTGCTTTAATACTTTTTGGAAAGATGCTTTTTCTTTGTCGTAGTGTAAATTATTTTGATGTAATTTTAAGTCTACATTTGCATCTATTGCGCCGGCAAAGTGAGCAACGTCTGTATTTCTGTCCTTTTTTAATTTGTCGATAATGGGTTGATAACCATAAGTTAATGCAATCTTTTTCTCTTTAACTGTACCTCGTGCAAGTCGATTGAGTTCGTCTAGTTTATTTTGGTTCATGTGCTCACTCCCACATTGTTTGTATAAGGATTATTTGAATCAAATTAAGGTAGTTATCTTATAACACCTAATAGTGTCTCTATAGCACTATAGTAGTGTATTCTACGATGCATTATTTTTTCTTATCTATTTCTTTTTTTGCTGATTGTTCTACTTTTGGTTGTTCTTGGTGTGCTGTGTCTTTAGCGTTTGCTACGTGACTGCCAAATAATGTTCCAGTTCCTAGGACAGCGCATAAGAATAGACCACCTAACCAAGTGAAGAATGAAGGTTTCTTACTTCGCTCGTAGCGTTTAGCCAACTCAGCATCATCACCTAGTAAATGATTTAAGTCACCATTCTGTGTTGAAACAACTCTGCTAAGGACGGGCTGGCTGTTTTCCTTTTGGGCAAAGCTAAGTGCTTGTTGTTTAATCTCTAAGGCTTGAGCTGAGATGCTCAAACTCGTTTGATTACTTTGTTCGAGTTGTTGATTTAATCGGTCCAATTGCGCGCGGTTATTTTTAAGTTCCATTTCTTTTGCGCGAATGGCTTCGTTCTTATCTGAGTTTTCGCGTTTAATCTTTTCAATTTCAACACGTAGAAAGTTGATTTCATCAGTCATTTGCGCATCTTTCAGTTCATAATCATTCATTCTTTTTTCAACGGCTAGTTCTAGACGTTCATTAAATGTTGTTTCGTTATGAATGATATCTTGTTCTAATTTGCTTATTTCTTGGCGCAAATGATCTACATCATCGCTACGCTTTTGAATTAGGCTTGCTACATCATGGTCCATTAGCTGTTGTAGCTCTGCTTTTTTGTCATCTATTGTTTGTTGGTGTCGATGTATAACATCGTCGACAATTTTTGAAATTTGTAATTCGTAATTATTTTGTACTTCGGCATGGAGTACTTTAATTTGATTATTATAAGATTGATTTGCTTTAGTAGTAAGTGTCGTTTCAAGTTCTTGTATTTTGTTATTTAATAATGGGCGCTCTTCACGTTCAATCTTATCTTCCATGTCTCTACGTGCTTTGTCGGCACGTGATAGTTTATCTTGTTCGAATTGTTCTTCTAGTTGTTGTGCGTGTTCCGATACTGTTGTCGGTATAGTACTTAATGCATCTGCTAATTTCTGCTCAATTGCTATATAGTCATTGTGGTAAGTGGAATCAGCAGATTTGTAGTTTTTCAGCGTATCAGCTTCGATATTTTTACTCCATAAATCGGCAACAAGTTGGTTATAAATACTATTGATGATATCTTCACGCTTTTTTTGCAAAGTGTTTAATTTATCACTTTTAGCTTGGTTAAAGTCATCTTCAGTTAATTGCTCTAATTTTTGATATGTAGGTAAAACCTTCTCATCATAATCTTTATCTTTGATAATACTATTAAATTGTAGTTTTTCGTCATCTAAATAAATTTTATCTATTAAACTGTTTAATGTATTATATAAATTGTTTTTTAATAGTTTAATGTCAGAATGTTCGACATTATGAGGTATTGTAGTTGCTTGTGCCTCTTCATCATTTACTGCATGGTTGTTATGGTTCTTCTGTTGAATTTGCTCGATGATTGCATCTCTTAACGGTACAAGTGTTTCGAAATTTAAGTCTTTACTCATATTTGCCGTGCCAAAATCAGGCATATTTGATGCATTTAAAATATCGTTGTTAATCACCTTTAATTGGTATGCATTCTCTGATGGTATATAGAGTCTTAAACCAAAATTACAGTCGTCATACTTTTCTTCTTTAATATTTTGTAGTGAAGCGAAATCTGTAACGCAGTACTCATGATCGGCAAAAATTTTGAAAGGCTCGTTGTCGTCTTTAGGATTAATGGTTACATCAAATGATTGGACAAGTTTTGTAGAGCATAAGATTTGTTTCAAATTATCAACGGCTTCACCTTTAGATTTTCCTAAGATTAAATTAGGTGCTACGACAGGTACAATATAAATCTTTGTGTCGCCCACTTCTGCATAATCCATTTCTAAATAGCTAATGTCTAAAACATTGTTAGTCATGTATTGGTCATCCTTCCATTCGTTTAATGTTTAAACGGTTATGAATTAGTATCTGTAGTAACAGAATATGATTTAATTTGAGTGTAGTGTATATTCTAGAAGTCAATTGATAATTAAGGCGTATTTCGCTATGTAAAAAAATTAATTATATAAAAACAAATATTAATTATCAGATTTTTATGATAACACATAAGTTGGTTATATAATATAAATATTTATTTAAATTTTATATATTATTGTTTTTATTAATGCCTCTAAGATTAATAACTTTTATTACTTTTGAAAATGACTTTATCGTAAGTAAGTATGACTAGATTACATAACAAGGCTAAATGATGTATGTGACGTATTGTTTATTCAATTTCTGTATATTATGGATGAGGTTATATAATAAATAGATGAATATGTAAGGGGTCCGTATCATTATATTAGTTTAGTTCAAGCAGGGTGTTTCGTATGCAGTACGTGTAAGTATAAATATAATGTGATAGAGAAATCATTGTGAAATGTAATTGATCCCATCTCTTAACTGACGACGCAAGAATAGTTATAAAAAAACCTTCAAAGTTATGGTTAATCAATCATACTTTGAAGGTTTAGTCATGTTTTAAATTATAAGATGAAATTTTGTCGATTTAATTAGAATTATGGTCATTAGATGAGAAAATGTGGCTTGGTGGCTTAGGTGTATTACAATGCTTGCTAGACCCACATGAAGAACATTTTCCTGCTTTAGATTTTTTTATGAATTTTGTTAAAGTATAAGCAGCATATCCAAATATGGCTGCAAATAATATGATGTTAAAAATGATAGTCATGTGTTCACTTCCTTAGATAAATAATTGTCCGATTTGGTAAAGTGCTAAAGATAATACATAAGCTACAGCGATAGGATAAACGACTGCTAAAACAGTCCATTTTACGGAATATGTCTCCTTACGAATGGTAGCGACGGTAGATAAACATGGAATATATAAAAGGATGAATACCATAAATGAATATGCTGTCAATGGTGTGAAGTGACTTTGGACTACATTGACAAGTCCCGCTTCATCCGATGAATAAATGATTGCCATTGAACTGACAATGACTTCTTTTGCTAAGAATCCAGGTATCAAAGTAGCACCGGCTTGCCATGTACCAAATCCCAATGGTGTAACTAATACAGCAAAGAAGCTACCAATCATGTGCAAGAAACTTTGATTAATTTCTACATCAAAGCCACCTGGACCTGTGTAGTTTAATAACCAAATGACAACGGAACCACCGAATATAAATGTTCCAGCTTTTTTAACAAATCCTTTGGCCTTTTCCCAAGTACTTCTCCATAAAGTCTTGATTGAAGGTAAGCGATATGTAGGCAATTCAATAATAAATACAGAATCATCATTTTTTAGCACTGTCTTGGTAAGTAATACACTCGTCAATAAAGCGACGACGATACCTAAGACGTATAAGCTTAGTACAATAAGTGCTTGATGCGATTTAAAGAATATACCTACAAATAAGGCGTAGACTGGTAATCTCGCAGAACAAGACATGAATGGTGCAATTAATATAGTAGTTAATCGTTCTTTTTCACTCTCGATACTACGTGCAGCCATAATACTTGGTACGTTACAACCAAACCCAATAATCATTGGAATAAATGATTTACCACTTAAACCAAACACCTCCATTATTCTGTCCATCAGAATAGCAATACGGGCCATGTATCCTGAATCTTCTAATAATGATATAAAGAAGAATAGGACGAGAATTTGTGGTACGAATACTAATACAGCGCCTACACCTGCGATGATGCCATCAGTAACTAGGTCCTGTAAAAATGGGAAAATATGCAAATAATCCATGCTTGCTTTTACCGAATCAGTAAGGGTACCACCAAAGAAATCATCGAGTTGATCGGATATCGGTGTCCCAACCCAGGTGAATGTAATTTGGAAAATTAACCACATGATGCCAAGAAATATTGGAATACCAAGAATGCGATGTGTTAATAACTTATCTAAGCGATTTGAGAAATATTGCTTTTCTTCATCTGGATATTCAACGACACCCTCTAATAATGTATCTATGTATGTAGCTCGAGCATCGTGAATACATGTACGAATAGATTGTGACAAGGTATTTGCTAGTGCGACTCTTAAAGGTTCGATTTGAGCGATTACAGTGGCATCGAGTTGATCATATATTTTAGGATTATTGAGTAAAAATTGTATCGCAACAAAACGCAAATGATGCTTGTTAATGACAGAATGTTGACCGATAAGGTGTTGAATCTTCATAAGTGTTTCTTCTATGTCGTCACCATAGTTTATTTTTAAAGGAGAGCGACGTGTGAGGCAATCATCTTTCAGCGCGTCCAACACTTTCTGTGTGCCTTTACCCTTACGTGCAATAATAGGCATAAGTGGTGTCTTTAACTTGCGCATGAGGGCTTGATGATCGATATGTATTCCACGTTTAGCAGCTACATCCACCATATTGAGCCCAATAATTAGAGGTGCACCAAGTTCCATCAGTTGTACTGTAAGTTGTAAATTACGTTTCAGCTGACTTGCATCGACAATATTAAGCATGCCTGTGTAAGAATCGTTTAATAGATAATCCGTAACAACAGTTTCGTCTTTGGAAATAGGTGATACTTCGTAAATACCAGGTAAATCTACAAGATCCCCTAAATTATCCTTTAATCGGCCAACTTTCTTTTCAACGGTAACTCCGCTCCAGTTGCCTACATATTCGTATGTGCCAGTAAGTGCGTTAAACAAAGATGTCTTTCCTACATTGGGGTTTCCTAAGATACAATAACTATTAGCCATGAGCTTCCTCTAGAAAGATCTGACATGCATCACAACCGCGAATACTCAAATGTTGTCCGTTTACCTCTAAGATACAAGGTCCTTTAAATAAACATCTTTGTTTGATCTTCAAATCGGTTCCGTGGTTTAAACCTAAGGCGTTTAAACGCTGTACCATGCTATCATTTTTAATGTTCATGTGCTTTACTGTGTAGCGCTTATTTAAGCTTCCAGTCTTAATATTCAACATATTGATCACTCTTTCTTAAATACAAATAATAATCGTTATCAATTATACTACTGCGACAAAAGAAATTGTATAAAATTATTATAATAATTGTGAATATTCTGTTAAAAAGATTTGAATATAGCATAGGAATTTATCTGCATTAAAAATTATATAAAATAAATATAGTAATAAATTAAAAAGTGAGCAAAAGGGTTGTGTTTTCTTGGTTGTAATATTACACTGTAGTAAATAGAGGTAACCTACTGTAATCACAAGGGAATGTTACATAGCCAAGATGCAAGATAATCACAGAAGTACATCATTTATTAGCTATGAATCTTTTATATACGGATGAACATGTATATTAAGGAGGGAGTTCAAATGGTCGTACGCGAGAATAAACGTATTAAAGTCAAACGTATAAACGAAACACGCTCTAATGACATTTCTGTCATGATTGATGAAGGAGGACTAGGTGCTGACCAATATTATCAAATTATTAAAGAGAATACGAACACATCCGAAGCCCATTTACATCAGTTTGAACATGAAGTTAGCGAGAAAACAAATGAATTCTTAATTGATTTGTTGATTGTCAATGCACAAGAAAGTAGTAACAAGGATTATAACGAAGCGATAAAGGTTATTAAAGCAGAGCTATTGCACAGACTTGAATAAGGAAGGGAATTTATAATTGAATATGATGCAGACGAGATATTAGCTGTTATGAGTGAAGTGATTAACTTTATTTATAACAGCTTTTTGTGTGAAATGAATTCAGAGTACACAGAATATATCATTGTAAGTGGCAAATTGTTATTAAAACTTAAATTATTGCGTTATTTAATTATGTAAAAATTTATTAAAGTCATTGATTATTGATTGTAAAACCCATAAAATTGATAATGATAATCGTTTTCAATAAAAGAGAGTGTAGTGATGAGAAAGTATAGTGTCATAGTATTGTTAGCCGTACTGTTATTAGCTTCATGTAGTGCACAGTCTAAAGCGACTAAGAAAGTAGAAACAAGGGATTATACATTGGATAGTGGTAAAAAGGTACAAGTACCCAAAGATCCTAAGCGAATTGTTGTTGTAGCAAATACATATGCCGGTGGATTAAAATATTTAGGCGGCAATATTGTTGGTGTGACGAAAGATATAGAAAAAAGTGCAGTATTAAAAGAAAAGTTCAAAGATACGCATAAGTTAAATGAAAATGATGTCGAAAAAGTGGCTAAATTGAAACCAGATTTAATTATTGTGGATTCAACTGATAAAAATATTAAAAAGTATAATAAAATAGCGACAACAATACCTATAACCTATGGTAAAAAAGACTACTTAGCTACACAAATTGAATTAGGGAAGATTTTAGGTAAAGAAACAGAAGCAAAACAATGGGTAAATAGTTGGAATAAGCAGACGAAAAAAGATGCACATGAAATTAAACAGCATATAGGTGAAGATGCTACAGTTTCTATATTTGATGATTTTAGCAAGACAATTTATGCCTTTGGTGAATCATGGGGCCGTGGTGGCGAAGTTGTTTATCAAGCGTTTGATTTAAATATGCCAACCGCGTTGCAGAAAGCTGTGAAGAAAGAGGGATGGAAAGAGTTATCCCAAGAAAAATTACCGCAGTATTCAGGAGATTATATTATCACGATGAGTGAAGGTAAAGCTCAACCTGAATTTGAAAAAACAGAAATGTGGAAAAACATTCCAGCAGTTAAGCAGGGACGAGTGATTAATGTGAAGGCTGAAACTTATTGGTTTAACGACCCTTATTCATTAGATTATGAACGAAAAGAGTTAAAAAACAAACTATTGGGTAAATAATATCAAAACATTCAACTATCTAATTTAATAGGTGGTTGAATGTTTTTAAGTTTAAGCGTACAGCATTCAAAATTTAATTTGCTATACTTAACGTATTCATATATGGCTGAATTTCATATCGGAAAGGGGTTAACAGCAGTAATTCATATATTATGATTATAGTAAGGAGTAAAAATGTATAATTTACAGATTAAAACCTTTTTAAAGGTAGTAGATTTAGGTAGCTTTAATAAAGCGTCTATAGAGTTATATATTTCAGCATCTGCCGTTATTAAACAAATCAATGCATTAGAGAAAAATTTGGGTTTAACTTTATTGAATAGAAATGCCCAAGGTGTGACATTGACAGAATCTGGAAAGATTATTTATGAAGCAAGTAAAAATTTAATTAACTACGCGGATGATGCATTGTCTAAAGCGAAAAAGATAGAAGAACAGAACCAACAAGTTATCAATTTGGGTGTATCACCAATGACCCCTGGTGATGTGTTAGTAAAACATTGGCCTACTATCAAGGCGAATCGTGATCATTTGCAGTTGAATATCGTACCATTTGAAAATTCGGAAGACAAAATTAATCATATATTACAAAATATAGGCGAATCGATTGATATTGTCATCGGCTTTTTAGATCGCGCATTGCTTAATTACTTTCAATGTGAAGGCGTAGAATTGTATCAAACGCCGGTTCGAATCGGTGTCCCACCTCAAAATAAATTGTTTAATCAAAGTGGTACATTGACTGTTCAAGATTTGAACCATCAAAAGATTATTATGTTGGAAGAGGGTATTAGTGATGCCTTTGATGTTGTACGTCAACAATTACAACAACTCCCTGATATTCAAATTGAAGATACAACTATCTACAATACACATACGTTTAATGATGCAGTACGTAAGGACTGTTTGGTACTGACATCGGATGAATGGGATAATGTGCATCCATTAGTACAACTACAGCCATTAGCATGGGACTGTGAATTTACCTTTGGTGTCTTTTATTCTGATTTGCTACCGGCGCATGTTGTCGATGTTATACAGCAACTACAACAAGTATTAACAAATAAAATTTAATAGTTAGTTATAACCATTTGGTTATAACGTTGGTCTAAAGAACATCTTCTACATAAGGTGTTCTTTTTTTATACTGTGATTGTATTCAAAAATATGAAATATCGTGTTGTAGAAAAATAGGGGGTCTGACAATGAATTATAGAAAACTTAGAAATATCGAGGTTTCTAGTATCGGTTATGGCTGTATGGGCTTTAGTCATGGATATGGCGAGATACCTAGTGAAGAAGAAGCAATTAGACTAATGCGATTGGCTTATGACAAAGGATGTACATTCTTTGACACTGCTGAGGTATACGGAGATGGACATAATGAAAGATTAGTAGGGAAAGCTATAGAACCATTTAGGGAGCATATTATTCTAGCGTCTAAGTTATTTATTGATAGTGAGGCTGTTGGGGATTCATTTGAGTCATTAGAAGCGCATATTAGAGCACATTTAGATGCCTCTCTTGAGAAATTACGCACGGATTATTTAGATATTTATTACCAACATCGCGTGAATGATGATATCCCTGTCGAAGATGTAGCAAGAGTTATGGGGAAACTAATTGTTGAAGGTAAAATTCGTGGTTGGGGTCAGTCACAACCAATTGCTGAACAAATCAGAAGAGCGCATGAGATTACACCACTTACTGCAGTTCAAAGTGAATATTCAATGATGGAACGTCAATTTGAACAAGATGTTATTCCTACTTGTAAGGAATTGAACATTGGATTTGTACCATTCTCACCTTTGGCAAGTGGTTTTTTATCTGGAAAATATAGTAATGAAGATCAATATCAAGGTGATGATGTCCGACGTGTAATTACACGATTCAACAAAGAAAATGTAAATAAAAATCAACCACTCATCGATTTGATACAAAAGTATGCTGACGAACAACAAGCAACACCTGCTCAAATTTCATTAGCATGGATGCTGTATAAAGAACCATTTATTGTACCTATTCCAGGTATGAGAAAGGAAAATAGAGTAGATGAAAATTTAGGAGCGGCAGATGTTAAATTAACTGATGAAGCATATTTAGCGTTAGAGCATGAACTGTCAAAGATACAAATATATGGAAATCGTACAGATAAAGATATCGCTAAGTTACAAGATATGGAGTAACGATGATGACGTAAGATTTGATCCAACTTATGCATTATGATTAAACAATTAAATTGGAGGAATTACACATATGGAATACGTAACATTAAATAATGGTGTTGAAATGCCAACTGAAGGATTTGGCGTATTTACAATAGAAGATTTAGACGTTTGTGAACAAGCCGTGTTAGATGCATTAGATGCAGGCTATAGATTAATTGATACGGCTTCAGCATATATGAATGAAGAGGCTGTAGGAGCTGCAATTCGAAAGTCTAATGTGCCAAGAGAAGAATTATTTATTACGACAAAGTTATGGGTGCAAGATGCAGGATATGAAGCAGCAAAACAAGCTTTTGAAACCTCATTAGAGAAATTAGGATTAGAGTATATTGATTTGTATCTAATTCACCAGCCATTCAATGATTATTATGGTTCTTGGCGTGCTATGGAAGAGCTTTATGAAGAAGGAAAAATTAGAGCAATTGGTTTAAGTAACTTTGATAATGCACCTTTGGTAGATTTGATTATGAATAATAAAATTGTTCCAGCAGTATTACAAATTGAAATGCATCCTTTCTTCCAACAGCAAGCAGCAATTGATGTGATGAAAGCATATGATATTCAACCACAAGCGTGGTCACCATTAGCTAAAACTTCAGAAGAAGTATTAAACAATAGTATCTTAAGTGATATTGCTAAAGTACATCAAAAAACAGTACCTCAAATTATGTTACGTTGGCATATCCAACGTGGTATCTCAGTCATTCCGAAATCCACGCATAGAAATAGAATAGAAGAAAATCTTGATGTGTGGGATTTTGAATTAACAGAAGAAGAAATGAATAAAATTAAAACACTAGATCAAGGGAAAAGTTTATATATTGACCGACAGACTGTTGAGACAGTAGAGATGTTTAATAATTGGAAGATACATGACTAATTGAGAGGATTTTTGAAGGGAGATAATGTAAATAGATGAAAGCTATCGTATTAAACAATATAGAAGATAATTATCGTTTAGCTGTAGAAGAAGTGCCAACACCAGTTGCTAGTGAAGGCGATGTTGTTGTTAAGTTAAAGGCTGCTGCCTTAAATAGACGTGACGTGATGATAGCAAGTGGCAGTTATCCAGGAACAGAAGTGCCAAAAATCATTGGTTCTGATGGTGCTGGAGAAGTTGTTGCAGTTGGTGATGGTGTAGCAGATGTTTCTGTAGGTGATGAAATAATTATTAACCCTGGCTTGAATTGGGGAGATAATCCTAAAGTTAAAAGTGCAGACTTTACCATTTTAGGAATGCCTTATGATGGCACATTTGCAGAATTTGTTAAAATCCCAGTCGAAAATGTTTATCCTAAACCCCAACATTTAACATGGGAAGAAGCTGCTGCACTACCATTATCAGGATTAACAGGATATCGCGCACTCATTACAAAAGGTAAGGTGCAAGCAAACGAAAATGTGTTTATTCCTGGTGCTGGTGGCGGTGTTGCAACGTACTTAATTCAATTTGCTAAAGCCTTAGGAGCGAATGTGTATGTATCTTCAAGCCAACAAGAGAAACTTGATTTTGCACTTAAACTTGGAGCACAAGCCGGTGTGAACTATAAGGATGCGGATTGGGAAAATGAATTACTAAATCAATCACAAGGTATAGATTTAACTATAGATAGTATTGGTGGAGAGTCATTTAAATCCTTTATCAATATTGGTAAATTAGGTAGCCGAATCGTTAGCTTTGGGGCAACACGTGGCCCTGTACCCAATTTATTATTGCCGACAATGACATTAAAAGAAATGACTTTATTGGGTTCAACAATGGGCAGTCCTGATGACTTTAAAGATATGATTGACCTTGTTGAACAACACCAAATTAAACCTGTCATAGGTGCACGTTATAATCTAGATGAAACACCAAAGGCATTGGAAGCATTATCGAATGGTGAAAATTTTGGTAAAATTGTTATTCGAATTTCAGAATAGTTGAATGATATAGTAAGTTATTATAAGGATAAGGTATACCTATAACGAAAGCCCTTAAATGAAATTAGATTCATTTAAGGGCTTTTATAGATTATATGACTGCTTTCATAAGGATTCACTTTAGTCTATATTCTGTATCTACTGCTTTGTTATATCATGTAATATGCTATTCTTATCCGTTAAATTCAACAGGGTTTGGACCAATTCTTCTATCTTGATTTAATGCATCAATACGTTCAATTTGTTCTGTTGATAGTGAGAAGTCAAAGACATTTAAATTTTCGTCTATTCTATGAGGTGTAATAGATTTAGGTATAGTGACAACACCATGATCAATATTCCATCTGATTACGACTTGGGCAGGTGATTTACCTAATTCTTGTGCAATATCATTTACAGTTTCGTCTGTTAAAATTTCAGCGTTCATTAATGGTGACCATGATTCTGCTTGAATATTTTCACTCGCCAAATAATTTCTTAAATTACGTTGAGTTAAATAAGGATGAAATTCAACTTGGTTGATTACTGGTTTGATTGAAGTATGTGCCTTTAATGTTTCCAAATTATCTTCTGTAAAGTTACTTACGCCGATGTTCTTCACTTTGCCAGCTTCATACAATGCTTCCATACCTTTCCAAGTATCAATCATGACTGCTTCATCAGTACCTGGCCAGTGGATTAAGTATAAGTCTAAATAATCTAAACCAAGACTATCTAACGACTTCTGATAACCAGCAGCTACATTGTCTTGACCGTAGTCAGTTAACCATAATTTTGAAGTAATGAATAAATCTTCTCTAGTAATTCCAGCTTCTGCAATACCTTCTTTAATACCTAAGCCAACATGTTCTTCATTACCATAAATTAATGCTGTGTCAATACTACGATAGCCATTAACAATTGCATGTTTGACTGCATCTTTGGCTGTGTCATCATTTTCTACTCTGAATACACCTAAACCTAATTGTGGCATTGTGTTGCCATTATAAAATTCAATATGTTGCATAATAACGCTCCTTTAAATTATATGCTTGTGCATATATAAGATTTATGATTCTCATTGTAAACATTTATTTTAAAAAATAAAAGTACGCACTTTTAAGTAACTATTAAAAATTAATTATTTGACTATAGGCATTTCGTGTGTGATTATATGCGTGTGCATACAAATTATAAAGTGAGGTCGTTAAAAATGAAAGATAATCACCTATTTACACCAGTCGATTTAAAAGGTTTAACATTAAAGAATCGCATTATGATGTCACCGATGTGTCAATATAGTGTTATAGAAAAGGATGGGATAGCTACAGATTGGCATCATCATCATTATATTAGTAGAGCAATTGGTGGGTCAGGATTAGTCATGGTTGAAATGACTAACATTGAACCAGATGGTAGAATTACAGATTTTTGTTTGGGATTATGGAATGAAACTCAGAAAACAAAATTACAGGCTATTGTTGATGGCATTCATCAATATGGTGCAAAAGCGGCGATTCAAATAGGGCATGCAGGTAGAAAGGCAGAGCATGCAGAAACACCAGTTGGTCCTTCTGCGATTCCATTTGATGAAACATTTAAGACACCTCGTGCATTGGAGAATGCGGAAGTGTATCAAATGATTGAGAAATATCGCTATTCTGTAAGAGCTGCAGTAGATGCAGGATTTGATGCAATTGAAATACATGGCGCACATGGGTATTTAATACATCAATTTCATTCGCCACGTTCTAATCAACGCGGAGATGAATTTGGTGAAAGACTTACATTATTTGGTGAAAAAGTTATTGCTGCTGCTAGAGCAGAAATGCCAAACGAAATGCCACTTATCGTACGTATTTCTGCAACAGAATTTGTTGATGATGGATATGGTATTGAAACAGGAATTGATATTGCGCGTACATATTATGAAGCGGGTGCTGATGTAATTGATGTTTCTGCTGGTGGAGAAGGACCTATATCGCCGCATGGTAGACCTGGCACACATGCTGGATATCAACTACCATATGCCAGAAAGGTAAAGGAAGCATTAAACATACCAGTTATTGCTGTTGGCCGTTTGGATGATCCAATTTTAGCTAATGCCGTTATTGGTAATAATGAAGCGGATATGGTAGCGATTGGTAGAGGATTATTGCGTAATCCGTATTGGCCATTGACGGCTAATGAACAATTGAGAAAGATTGCTAAAGAAGAGATTGTACCAACACAATATCAACCTGGATTTAGAGGTTAAATTGAACGAGGAGTGAGTATGATGGATGTCAGTATTTTAGATCAAACACAATTGATTGAAGGGGAGTCGAGTGAGCGAGAATTTAGTAATACTGTGGCATTGGCACAATATTTAGATGAACTGGGCTATACACGCTATTGGTTATCCGAACATCATAGTACAGATGCACTTGCAGGGTCTGCCCCTGAGGTATTGGCTTCATATCTACTTTCTAAGACGGCAAACATTCGTGTTGGTACTGGTGGGGTGATGCTTACTCATTACAGCTCTTATAAGGTAGCGGAAATGTTTAATGTTATGAGTGCATTGGCACCTGGTAGAGTAGATTTAGGAGTGGGTCGAGCACCTGGTGGCCATCACCTGTCCAACATTGCATTACAAAGCGGTGTCATTGCTAAACGCAATGTAGATCAATTTCCACAAAAATTGAATGAAATTGCACATTACTTTAAGAATACAGTGCCCGAAGGTTCTGTAGTCAAAGGATTGCAGACGACACCTAAAGTTATGGAACCAGCAGAATTATGGTTGCTAGGATCGAGTAATGATTCGGCAAAGTTAGCTGCAGAACAAGGTTTACCTTATGTTTTTGCGCATTTTATTAATTATGAAACAGGTGCGATGGAAGAAGCGATTACACTGTATCGTGAACAATTTCAGCCGTCAGCTATACTTTCAGAACCCAAGGTAATCGTAGCAATTAAAACAATTATGGCAGATACAAATGAACATGCACAAACACTTGCTAAAAGTGCATTACATGCGCAATTTTATCTGCATAGAGGTGTGTTATCAAGGCTTATAGCACCTGATAAAGCGTTAAGTGAAGTACAAACTGACAAAGAATGGGCAGAAATAGAAATGATTAAGGACACGTATGTTATAGGTGATAAAGCTACTGTTACACAGCAATTGAAGTCGTTAAAATTTGAGTTAGCTATAGATGAAGTGATGACGTTGAGTCCTATTTATGACTTTGAAGCGAGAAAAAATTCGCTCAAATTATTAAAAGAAGTGACTAATACATTATAGTATAGAAATAATAAGAATAATGTTTGTAACAATAAGTGCAAATTAACGTTAAGTTCTATAATAAATGAAATTATAAGCAAAAGTTATAAAGAATATCCAAAAATGTTAATAATTCCTCAAAAATTCATATATACATTATATTCAAAAATGATTATACTTAAAAACGTGTTTGTTTTTAATACATCAAGGAGTAATTTAGAATGAATTTTATTAAAAGAATATTGAAAAAAGAGGATTTTTCACTTTATCAAAATAAAGATGCGCATTTAGAGCGTACGCTTAGGGTTAGAGACTTTCTTGCATTAGGTGTAGGGACAATCGTTTCTACGGCAATATTCACCTTACCGGGTGTTGTTGCTGCTGACCATACAGGCCCTTCTGTAAGTTTGTCATTTCTTGTTTCTGCTATTGTAGCGGCACTGGTTGCCTTTGTTTATGCAGAGATGTCATCAGCCATGCCAGTTGCAGGTTCGGCATATACTTGGATTAGTATATTGTATGGTGAATTTTTTGGCTGGTTAGTAGGTTGGGCATTAATTGCTGAATATATTATTGCCGTCGCATTTGTTGCGTCTGGATTTTCTGCGAATTTAAGGGGATTGTTTGAACCTTTCCATGTGAAGTTACCGGATGCACTATCTAATTCATTAGGGACAAATGGCGGTATCATTGATTTAATTGCGGCTATCGTAATTATTATTACTGCTTTGTTATTATCTCGTGGGGCATCAGAAACCGCACGTGTACAAAATATATTAGTGGTGCTAAAAGTATTGGCAATATTACTATTTTTAATTGTTGGTTTAAGTGTAGTAGATATAGGACACTATGTGCCATTTATTCCTGAATATAAGATGACTGCTGATGGTGCCTTTGGTGGTTGGCAAGGTATCTATGCCGGAAGTTCAGTCATATTTATTTCGTATATCGGTTTTGATTCGATTGCTGCGAACTCGGGTGAAGCCATTAATCCACATAAGACAATGCCACGTGGTATTCTTGGGTCATTGGTCATTGCGGTGACATTGTTTGTAGCTGTGTCTTTAGTACTCGTAGGTATGTTTGACTATTCTCAGTATAAAGACAACGCTGAACCTGTAGGTTGGGCATTACGTACGAGCGGTCATGAAACGGTAGCTATTATTGTTCAAGCAGTGTCGGTAATCGGTATGTTTACGGCATTAATTGGTATGATGTTAGCTGGTTCCCGTTTGTTGTATTCATTTGGTAGAGATGGTATCTTGCCAGCTTGGATTGGACGATTAAACAATAAACATTTACCGAATAGAGCTTTATTAGTCTTAACAGTTGTTGCAGTATTAGTAGGGTCGGTCTTCCCATTTGCATTCTTAGCACAGCTCATATCTGCAGGTACACTTGTTGCATTTATGTTTGTGACAGTTGGTATGTATGGACTACGTAGAAGAGAAGGTAAAGATTTACCAGAGCCTGGATTTAAATTACCACTTTATCCAGTAATGCCATTAATTATTTTTATTTGTATCTTTGCGGTATTTTGGGGATTGAGTGGTCAAGCTAAATTCTATACGTTGATGTGGTTTGTCATAGGGATTGCCTATTACCTATTTTACGTTACAAAAAGCATGATAAAAGAAAAGAAAGTACAGTAATTTATGGAATATCAAGCTGTGATAGATGGTTAACATCTGTTGCAGCTTTTTTATTTGTAAATATTTAAAGTATCAGAGGGTTTTAATTTTCAAAAAGTATGGTATATTGTAATTATGTTGCAAATGCAACAAAAAGGAGTTTGAAAATGAAAGATATATTGAGAGATATAGGTGTTATTGCCAGGGCACTTGATTCAATTAGTAATATTGAATTTAAAGAATTGAATTTAGCTAAAGGGCAATTTGTTTATTTAGTTAGAATTTGTGAGCATCCTGGAATTATTCAAGAAAAATTAGCTGAAATGTTGAAAATTGATAGAACTACGGCATCACGCGCTGTGAGCAATTTGGTTAAGAATGGATTTGTTGAGAAAATAGCAGATGATGATAATAAGAAGAATAAATTATTGTATGCGACTGACAAAGGCCAAGCTTTATATCCATTGATTATTAGAGAAAATGAACATTCTAATAAGGTCGCACTTAATCATTTTTCAGAAACAGAAATTACAGAATTAGCCTCTATGCTTCAAAGAGTTAAAGATAATATTTCAGATGATTGGTTGTATGTCAAAAAAGGTAATAAGCGTGATTATTAAAGATGGGGTGAAAAATTGATACAAGCATGTACTAAAGCAGATATCGACATTTTGAAGGATTTAAGTATTCAAACATTTGATGAAACGTTTAGATCACAGAATAAACCAGAGAATATTGATCAATATTTAGCAAATGCTTTTACGACAGCTAAATTATTAAGTGAAATTGAACATCCACATTCATATTTTTATGTGATTTATTATCATCAACAATTGGCTGGTTATTTGAAAGTAAATATTTTAGATGCACAAACGGAACAGTACCCAGGAAATAATTTAGAAATTGAACGTATTTATATAGCAAAGGATTATCAAAAGTTTGGCTTAGGAAAGCAGTTATTTGAGCATGCTTTAACTGTGGCAACTGAAAATAACTGTAATCGTATATGGCTCGGTGTATGGGAGAAGAATGATAATGCTATACAATTTTATAAACGTTTAGGATTTACCAAAATTGATGAGCATGCATTTTACATGGGGGATGAAAGACAAATTGATTATATTATATCTCGTCCTATAAAGGAGGATTAGCATAGCAATGTACATTCCAAAACAATATACTAAAGAGGATTATCAAGAGATCAAAGCATTTATGCAACGTCATAACTTTGTTACTGTTATTTCGACTGTGGAAGGCAAACCAATAGCGACACATGTTCCTGTAAATGTTCAGGAAGATGAGGAAACATTATATATTACAGGACACGTTGCGAAGGGGAACCAGCAATGGCAAACATTAGATCATGGAGAGAATATCTTAGTTATTTTTCAAGGGCCTCATGCGTATATTTCTTCTACTTGGTACGAAGATGAAGATGTTCCGACTTGGAATTATCAAAGTGTACAAGTATATGGTAAGAGTAGGTTGTTAACGGAAGAGGAACTGGTATCTGATTTGACGATGCTATTGGATAAATATGAAGGGCAGCGAGATCAAGGTGCTACTTGGAACAATATGTCTGAAAGAACAAAGCGTCAGATGAAAGGTGTTAAGGGATTCCGTATAAAAGTAACAGAAATTTTTGCGGCGTATAAATTAAGTCAAAGTCGTAGTACGACAGACAAAGATAATATTATTGATACACTGGATCATTCTGACAATCATTTAGACCGTGCAGTTGCCGAAGCAATGGCGAAAGAACAAGGACGCTCGAAATAAGGAATTCGTTGTTATAGAAACACTGAATCATGATCATAACTATAGTGAAAGAAAAAATTCTGGTAGTCCACGATTAAGTACAGTAGAATGTAGGAATCAACTTATTTATGCTAATAATTGTAGGTAATTAGCATATTAAAAGATTAAATGACAAAATTTATTTAAATGGAGATGACCTTAATGAATATTGTTTCAGTCATTTTAACTGTATTAGTGGCTTTGGAGTTCTTTTATATTATGTATTTAGAAACCTTTGCTACCACTTCTGCTAGTACGAGTAGAGTATTTAAGATTTCAAAAGAGAAGTTACAAGATGCTAATGTCAACGTACTACTTAAGAATCAAGGTGTGTATAATGGTGTAATTGGTCTTGTACTATTGTACGCCGTTGCATTTGCAAGTCACCCCAAAGAAATGGTTGCAGTGATATTGGTTTATATCATTATCGTTGCGATTTATGGTGGGCTATCTAGTGATAAGAGTATTATATTGAAACAAGGTGGTTTGCCAATTATTACATTAATCTCATTGTTCTTTTAAATTATATTTGTGAGGTTTAGAAAAGCCGCTACATTGTTGTGTAGTGGCTTAATTCCCGGGAAATAACCGAATAGGTTGAAATTAGCTAAGAAATTGTAGGTGAATGTTATGGAAACATTGGATGCATATTTTAAATTATTTGATGACTCGCGTGTGAGTGAAGAGAGTTTCAATCGTTTAGTGGCACTATTTAGTGAAGATATTACCTTTGTATTAAATGGTCAAGCTTATCACGGCATTGAAGCTTGGAAACAGTTTGTACGTAAAGTGTTTGAAATCAATGCAGATTTGAAACATATGTATGATGGTTGGATAGAAAATGAAGACGGTAGCTTTCAAACGCGATGGGCGGTTTGTGGTAAACGTTATGAAACAGGTGTTTATACGCAAGAAGGTATAGATATTGCGAAATTAAATGAACACCATCAAATTACTTATTTGGAAAACAAACCAGATGATAGTGGCTTATTTTCATCGGTAAATTAAATTATATTACTATCGAAACAGGTAACAATGTGTCTTGAGTAGTGGTTGAACGGTTAACGACTTAAAGTTAAACGTTAAGTAGGTATACCACATACGTTTATGAGACGCGATGTTACCTTTTTTTTTGAAATATTGAATAATGTTGCGGATGGTAATTGAATTAATACTGACTTGCACTTGCTTTGAAAAATTACTGAAAAAATAAGACTCCATTAATATAAATTTGTGGTACCATCATACTTGTGTATATTTTTCTAAGATTACAATATTCGAGTAATAGCAACGAATATTTATAGATAGATAAGACGTTAAACGTGTTATCACTAGAAAAGTATGACCAGTAATGACTTGATGTGTGGGGAAAGTCTAATCATATAAGTGCTCGACAAGCAATATTGTAATTGAAATATATACATCAATATAGATTAGGAGGTCAAACACATCATGGTTACCAAGCAAAAATCGGGAAACAAATTGATTTTAGCTATAGTATTTAGTGTGTTAACGTATTGGCTATTTGCACAATCGTTTATAAATATATCTACGGAAGTACAAGCAACATATCACACGATGACTGGTGTCGTTAATTTATCAGTGAGCCTGGCATCGTTTGCTACAGGCATTTTTATGGTGGGAGCTGGAGACGTCGCAGATAAAATTGGTAAGTTGAAAATGACGTATATCGGTATTATCTTAAGTGTGATTGGCTCATTGCTAATCATTATTTCTAGCGTCACTGCGCTACTTATTGTGGGTAGGATTCTACAAGGATTATCAGCAGCAATACTATTACCAGCAACGGTCGGCGTATTAAATGATCAATTTAAAGGACAGGATCTGCGTAAAGCCTTTAGTTATTTAATGATTGCAAGTGTAGGAGGCGTTGGCTTTGCATCGATGGTCGGCGGTTTTGTAGCGACTTATATGACTTGGCAAGTTAACTTTGTCATTTCAATAGTAATCGCACTGATTGCATTTGTATTGTTGATAGGAACTAAAGAAGTAGAGAAGGAAATCATTGATCGTCAACCTTTTGACTATATCGGCATGTGTTTGTTTGCCGTTATGATAGGCAGTGTTACTTTGTTTATGACGCAAGGTTTCGAACGTGGTTGGTTAAGTGTATTTTCAGTAAGCTGCCTCGTTGTATTTTTAATTTCAGGTATAGTATTTGTATTATTTGAACGTAAAAAGGCAATGCCGTTTATTGATTTTTCATTATTTAAACACCGTGCATTTGTAGGATCTTCGTTAAGTAATGTAATCTTGAATTCAGGTATTGGCATGATGACCGTATTTAATATGTATGTACAAACCGCAATTGGCTTAAATGCCTTTCAAGCTGGCCTGGTTACAGTGCCTTATGTGTTAATGGCGATCTTTATGGTGCGCATAGGAGAACGATTATCAGTGAGATATGGTGGTAAACCGATGTTGTTAGTAGGGCCACTGTTCCCAACAATGGGTCTCGTACTGATTAGTTTGACTATGTTACCAGCCCAGTGGTACATCATGGCTGCGACAATTGGCTTTGTTATTTGTGCTATCGGTAATGGCTTATGCGCAACCCCAGGACTAACGGTTGCCTTATTAACTGTGCCAGATGAAAAGGTAGGGCTAGCCACAGGTTTATATAAAATGTGTGCGACACTTGGTGGAGCCTTTGGTATTGCAGTAAGTACTACAGTTTATGCAATATTACAAACACATACGACAATAGAAATGGCTGCTATGGGTACGTTTCTAATCACATTGTGCATTATGGCGACAGGTGTTATTATGACACAATTGATTATTCCTAAGCATACAAAAGCTTAAGTACTAGTATGGATAAAGTGAATTAAGTAGATTAAATAAAGAGGTAACATCATTAATAACTGTGCAGTTTATTGTGCCACAGGTGAATAATGAATGTTACCTCTTTTTGTGTTTGGCGTTAATGCTTACTATTACTATACAATTTAACTTTAAATGAATGTTAGTCATATCTGTGTATTATAATGCACCTTTACTTGAACTTTATTGATATCTAAATTTATTAATAACGTAGGGTCGCTCGCATAAATAATGAATACAGTTTTTAAATAAGTATTATTTTGCGGAAAACGATAACTGACGATATATTTATTACCATCTTTGAAATAATCATATTTATAAGTTGGCGCAACAAGACGTGTCAGTTTATCTAAGTATTGTTCTTTAACAAAGCGATTAATACTTTTATATTTTTTATTCGTATACATTCGTTTACGAATGCGAGAAAGAGAATTTGGACATAATAAACTACAAAATAGTTCGGCGTCCCTTTTAACAATACTATTCATAAAATCTTCAATACATTGTTCTATTTTCATCATACCACCGCCTAATCATAATCTTTGAAAAGCTATACTTAAAACAGTGAATATCTAACAAAATGGAAAACAAAGCGTAGGAACAGTTGATGTCATTATTTGTTGAGCAGGCAAAAACGTGTGACGTCATCATGCATATTCATAGTCATCTAAATTATTAATCACTTGTTATAATATGTACAAAACCATTTTCAAACAAAATTTTAATAATTTTAGAATTGAATATATTTCCATATTTTCCACTAATATTAGAAAATAAATATTTTTACTGTAAAATAACACTTTTGTATTGGTGCTACTTTATATTTTATTAACATATAAATTAAATTTAATTAATAACAAATAGTTTTATATTTGTTAATATGTAGTATGGGAGGTATACAATATGAAAATCAAAAATATTATAAGTTTAATTGGTATTGCAATAATTGCCGTCTTAATTGTCGGATGTGATGATGGTGAAGAAAAAAAGCCAAAGCAAGAAACGGTTAACAAACATAAGCAAGAGCTCGTATATTTTGAACAGTTAGCCAACGGTGATGAAGATTATCCAAGAGCAGAAATTGGATATAAAGACAAAAAAGGCAAAACGCATACATATACAACGGAAAGTAAAAATGTTTATGAACATATCTTGAAAGATAGTAAACAAAAACCATACGTTGTAAAAGATGGCAAGAAGTATCACGTCTATCGACTGCCATATATGACATACGATAATAATGAAATTGAAGGTGAAGTTAAAGATAAAGGAGAGGTAAGTAAAGATGATAAATAAGGTCAGCGTTTGGGTTTGTACGCTTGCCATGTTGGGACTTGTCTTTTCACCTGTGACAGCAGCTATTGGTAGTAGTGGTTCAAGTAGCTCAAGCAGTACGAGCAGTTCAAGTAGTTCAAGTAGCAGTTCGTCAACAAGTAGTACGACGAGTACGTCTTCAAGTGCTCGTGCGAGTGTAGCATCACGTGCTGCACAAAGTAATATGTCTACTAATATCAATAGTTCGAGAAATGCGACGTCACAAAAAGTGAATAGTAAAACAAGTAGTACGAAACCTTTATCAAGACCTTATCATTCCTTTATTACGCCTACTGCACCTTATAATGATCAGCGATTGGCATCAATGTATTTCAACAATACTTTGTTTTTTTGGATTGTAATGCAACATCATAATCTCAACATTAAGCAGCAACATCATATATTACAGAATAATATGACTGCAAAAGATAAGCTATATACGATTACAATTAAAGATAAACGAGATAAAGAACATTTAATTGTTGTCCCTAAAAAGGATTACGATGCAATTCAAAAGGGTGCACATGTGAAATATAAGAATGGTAAGTTGATAACGACTCATAAGTAACATGGTTATTTAATCACGAAATTTACAATTTTATATGAAAAAGACAGAAAATAATAGATATAAAAGTGTAAACAATAATGTGGCAGTCAGTGATACTATGCTATTATCTAATGTATAGTATAAAAAGAGTTGAAAAGGATGGGGAACATGGACTACTCAAATAGTGTTAAACCAAAAGGGAATCGCATTATTAATATATTAATATTTATAGGATTAATGTTCCTAGTGTCATCACCTACGATGATTGCGGGATCAATTATTTATTCTGTCGTCAATCATGCAAGTTTATGGATTGTTATAGGCATAACGGTATTGGGGATTATTTGGACTATATTTATAATGTGGTTATTTAGATGGTATTACCATAAAAAAAGCTATGAAACACTTCAACATCGATTTGGATTAAAAGATATTTTGATTAACATTTTGTGGTTTATTGTTTTACGTATTACGATTGGTGTTTTTACTCTTATTATGCAATCGGTATTTGGCGATAACATTTCGGAAAATGATAAAATCTTGCTAAATCAAATGGAACAATTGAACGATTTAAGTGTTGGATCAGTAATAGGATTGCTATTTTTCTTAATTGTCATTATTTTTGTAGCCCCATTTTTAGAAGAATTACTGTTTAGAGGTATTTTTAAGGAAACTATATTTAAAAAGTCGGCGTTTCTTTTACCATTGATTATATCTTCAGCAATATTCTCATCACTCCATGGCTCTACAAACTGGATTAGCTTTTTGATGTATATGACTTTGGGTATGTTTTTTTACTTAGTTTACAACAGACGTAAAAACTTGAAAGATAGCATGATGGTACATATGTTGAACAATGCTATGGCAGGTATTGCTATGTTAGTTATGGTATTTACGTAATATTTATTGGCAATATTGATTATACACAGTGCAAAAAAGACGGTTAATAGCCGTCTTTTTTTATTGTCTTTTTATTGTTGTTAACTAACTAATATATTAGGTGAAGTTTAGAAACGATAAATTTGAACAATTGAAGATTTGATGTTAATTGAACAATATAATCTCAAAGTTTATGTGATTGATGTATATATGAAACAATGTGTGTGCAAGTCATAGTCAAGCACAAAAAATAAAAACAATATAGACTATCAATAAATATAATATTGCATTAACATAGTTTGTGTTTTAAATATAATGCCAAGGAGTATATATGCAGAATAATAAATTAAGGATAGCTTTATTTGTACTATGGTATATCATTTGGGCTTTAGTCATTGTCTTTTTTATTAATAATAAATCTGAATCAAATGGTAATCATTTGATTGTCTTATCTTTTTTAATTTTAAGTATTTTTATTAGACCTTTAATTGATAAATTAGCACCTAAAAAGAAAAGAAAAGAAAAGAAAGAAAAAATGAAAAGTAAATTAAAAGAGTATATGTATATTTTAGCGGTATTACCTATAGAATATTTAGCAATCGTAACAGACTACTATACGAGTACAATGTGGGGTTATATACCTTTCTTATTACTTGTAGCAATAGCGTTTATGTATGCAGGAACGTATACAAAATTAGCCATACTATCACTCACTAGATTACTAGGTGGCATTATTGCCTATATATTGATCTATTTGTCGTCAGAGCGTTTGATTACAACGGGTTATTTTAAGCCAGTTGAGACAAGTGAATTTTCAATAATTCTAAGTGTAGTTAGTCTTGTTGTCATTATTATGGTTTATACATATAAAAAAGTAGGGTTGAAATAATTTAAAAGGAGGTTGTAAATTGAGAGATATTATAGTCGTATGTTCGTACTTCATTATTTCTGTGTCGTTATCGTTAAGTGGTTTTTATGAAAAGCATAATGTGTTTATTTGTATGTTAGTATCTATACCGCTTCTAGTGATTGCCCACTATATAGTTAAAATATTTAAGAGATACAAACGAAGTGACGAAAAGTAAACTCAAACATGAATAAGTACTATTTAATATAACAATTGTTAGGGGTGAAATTATGAATGGTTTAATTTTAGGAGCATTTTCTTTAAGTACAACATTCGTTACATTAATCGACATCAGTATAGCGTTTGTGGTGATCTTAATTATATATGGAATCCGATACCTTATTTCATACATTAAAAAAGTTGATCATTTAGAAAGAGAATTAAATGATTTAAAAAAAGAGTATTACGAAAAGGAGCGAGGATAAATTTATGGAACCAATATTAAAAGCAATCGCGAGTATATTAGAGACAGTATTTTTATTTTGGAAAGACCCTATAGATAAGACCAAGAAGTCTAAAACCAAAAAAAGGTGACAGCTTCAGCTTGCCCTGTTCCCTCAGGAGTCTTGCTAAAATACTATCTAGATATTAAGGTTTTACATTAAATACCTTGAGATTCTCGAGTTAAATGTGTCTTATTTGTATTTGAGCATAAATCATTCAATATACAATAACGCATCTACAGGCTTCTGATGTTTGTCCTAGAACTTTATATCTGAGAATCTTTATTTGTAGTGATATCTACAAGATGCCACTAATGTAGCACTGTCATTTACCGTATATACTAGTCTATGTTCTTGATTAATTCGTCTACTATAATACCCAGAAAAATTGCCAACTAGCTTTTCTGGTTTGCCTATACTCTCTAAAGCACCATCTCTAGAGATACTTTTTAATAATTGATTAATTCTTTTAACCATCTTTCTATCCTTGTTTTGAAAAAACTCATAATCATCAAATGCTTGTGGCGAAAAGGTAATGTTCAATTTAATCATTTATATCAAAATGTCCTTAGTTTTTACATTTCCACGTTCCAAGTTTTCAATGGATTCTGATAGATGTTTCGCATTAGCAGGATTTTGTTGTAAGTATAGAGTTTCCATGATTTCATTATAATTATCTTCTGACATCAGAACTGCATTACGATCTTTTGTAGTAATAGTTATTGTGTCACTATCATCATTAACTTTATTAATCATATCTTTAAAATGTTCACGTACATATGAATAAGATTTAACAGTCATATAAAATGCCTCCTTATAGTGGTTAAATTATAATCACTATAATTGTACAATTTTTTAATCTATATAAACTTTCAATGTACTAACAATCAATAATAATTACGATAGGTTGAATTATGCTGAGTATAATTTTCAAAGTAGCCAATAAAATTAATATTTTTTTGAATCAGATACATTCTGTCTGATATCTTTTAACAACCACAAAAATAGCAAAATCCAAATTTATATTATGAATAAGTAAATAACCTTGCCCCTTGCGGTTTCTATTTACACGCAAAGTTACGTATCGTTTCATAAGTGTATCGTTTCTATAATAGTTATAAAATTTTAAATTTTTGCATATTTCTCAAAATTAATGGTATATTACATGAAAGGGCTTACATATTTAAAGGGGGATGATGGTTAAACTTAGCGTCGAATTGTTGTGTTGCATTTAATGAATGATAGGAGATTATTGGTATGAAGATTATTCCATTATCTGAAGTAACAGACATTATAAAGGACGATAATACAATTGCTATAGCTGCTTTGTCATCAGCTAACTTGCCGGTAGCCTTACTAAAGGCATTGGTTGATCACTATGATGAGTTGCAGACACCTAAGAATTTAACGTTTATGTTAGCCAATGATATCAGCGACTATCGGGGGGATGGTGTTGATTTAGATTCATTTGTAACAAGAAATATGATAAAAAGGTTGATTACGAGCATTATAACAGCATCACCAGAAACAATTCGTGCGATGAAGGACAATGAAATTGAGGCATACTATATACCTCAAGGTGTACTGACGACACATTATCGTAATCATACAGCTGCTTCACCTGACTATTTAACACGAATTGGTTTGCATACGAATGTTGATCCTAGATATCGAGGAGGTAAAGTGAATCAACGAACTACAAAAGATTTGGTGAGCCTAGTAGAAGTTGATCATCGACAATATTTGAAATATGATTTTCCAAATATTGATATTGCTTTGTTAAGAGGAACTTATGCAGATCAAGATGGGAATATTTATATGACGCATGAAGCCCATCTTGGTGAGGGTTATAGTGTAGCACTAAAGGCACATAATAATGGTGGTAAAGTCATCGTGCAAGTTAAAGCGGTTATTGAGAATGGAAAATTTAATCCGCGAGATGTCTTTATTCCTGGAAAATTAGTTGATTATATCGTTGTAAATGAAAATCCAAAATACCATAGACAAGTAATGCAGCATTATTATGATCCTGCACTTGCTGGTGAATATCGTATTCCAGAAATTCGAGAACCTTTCTTACCATTAAGCATTCGCAAAGTAATATTACGTCGAGCTGCTCAATTTTTAAAGGCAGAAGATGTAGTGAGTATAGGCTTTGGTATCAATAATGACTTGTCGAATGTATTAATTGAAGAGAATGCGAATCATCTTGTGCAATTGAATATTGATACAGGTGTGTTTGGAGGCATGATTAGTAGCGGACAAAACTTTGGAATGAATTACAATGTTAGTGCGCAAATGAGGCATGATCAAACTTGGGATTTTATTTATAACGGCGGAGTAGATGTTGCTTATTTAAGTTTTGCAGAGGTTGATGCGGTAGGTAATGTCAATGTTTCAAAATTTGGTGACAAAATGAATGGTTGTGGTGGCTTTATTGATATTAGTCAGACGGTAAAGCGCATTGTTTTTTCAGGAACAATGGTTGCCGGGGGTCAACTTGATTTCAAGGATGGACAGATTGATATAAATAAACAAGGACACACGCATAAATTTGTGCAACATGTGGGCAGTGTAGACTTTAATGCACAATATGCACAGGAACTTGGTCAGGAAGTTTACTTTGTCACTGAACGGGGTGTATTTGAACTCATGAATAACGGCTTGAAATTAATTGAAATCGCACCAGGTCTAGACATCGAGAAAGATATTCTGGCACATATGGATTTCAAACCAATGGTTGCAGAGGATATAAAGGTGACTAATCCGGCGATTTATCATGACAAATGGGGAGGTTTAGCTCAAGTCATTAGGTCGGAAGATCGTATTTAAAGGGGGAGAAGAATATGAATTACGACTGGATTAAAACGAGAGCAGCATATGATGAAGTCAAACCAGCAGTGATCGATCCGTTTAAAGGCACATCGTGGTCTTATCAAGATTTGAATAAACGAGCAGAAAATTTAGCGACACATTTACAAGAAGCAGGGGTCCAACAAGGGGATGTCGTCGGTATTTTCGCACCAAATGATGTTTCATTGCTCGACTTGTTATTTGCTACAACAAAATTAGGCGCTGTATATTTACCGATAAATTGGAGACTTAAGCCAAAGGAAATAGAAAATGTCATTTCAGATTCTAATGTGAAACACATATTTTATGCAGCAAAGCATCTATCAACATTACAAGGTATGGCAGATGATTTGTTATATATGGATGTTGACTCTGCTGAATATGATGAGATTGTCGATCCAACGAATCATAAACCATTTGAGTCAGTAGCTATTGATGGTGATACATTAGCTATATTGATGTATACAAGTGGTACGACTGGATTGCCAAAAGGTGTGATGTTCTCATATGATTCACTGATCAATAATCTGATTAACACAGTTCTAACTTATAAGATTAATGCGACATATAAAACGATTATCGCCACGCCAATGTTCCATGTATTAGGTTTCAATGATTTGATATTGCCATTGTTGATGGCAGGGGGAACGGCAGTACTGCAGCGTTACTTTAATGGTGAAGATTTAAATGATTTGATGACTGAACATAAGCCGAATTATTTAATTTTAATACCGACTATGTATTATGCTATGCTCGTTTCGAAAAACTTTAACATAGACAACTTTAAAGAGGTTGAGTTCTTAGTGCAGGGTGGATCCGCACCTCTTGCCGGAGTTCAACAAAAATTCACGGGAATGGGTCATCATATTATTAATGGTTATGGTCTGACAGAGGCCCCATTAGTAATGGTTAATACACCTGAAAATAGCATTAATAAACCTGGTAGTATAGGTAAACCAATTATGTTTGTTGATATCCGTGTCTTAGATGATAATCATGAGGATGTATTAGCAGGTGAAATTGGAGAATTGGCAGTAAGAGGTAAAAATGTAACGCCAGGTTATTGGAATAAACCCGAGGAGACTGAAAAAGCATTTGTTGATGGGTATTTTTTAACAGGGGATTTAGCTAGAGTAGATGAGGATGGCGATGTTTTTATAGTAGACCGTCGTAAAGAAATGATTATAACAGGTGGAGAAAATGTTCTACCTTCAGAAGTAGAAGCGGTTCTCACGACGCACCCATTAGTAGCACAAGGTGTTGTGTTAAGCTTTGATAGTCCAAAATATGGCGAATCTGTGGCAGCAGCAGTTGTATTAACAGAGGATGATCCAGACTTTGAACAGAAATTAGATGAGCACATGCGTGAAAAGTTAGCTGGCTATAAAGTACCACGTATGTATTTAAAAGTAACACACATGCCACTGAATTCAACTTCTAAACCAGATAAGTTAGAATTACAAAAGCTAATGAATCAAAAAGCACAAGATGGTAAAGCACATGCAGACGAGATTTAACCATTACATCATACTAACAATATTAAATAAAAAATTTTGTGCAATTATGTAAGCGCTATCATCATTTAAACAATAAGGATGGGGGTCCTAATTATGACTACAAAAGAAGAAGTAATTAAAGCGTTATATCCAGAAGATATATTAAGTGTGGCGAAAGATTTAACAGAAGGAGAAGTTAAATTATTAAAGCAACTCAATGACATGTTAGAAGAAAAGTATCGTGATTCAGTAAATGAGCATTGGTTAAATGCAACCGAGCCTGAGGGCTACTTTGAAGAATTAGGGAAATTAAATTACTTTAACAATCCGCTATTGTTTGAAGGACGTGAGGGTGCTCACACACCAAGTCAGTTATTCCAATTCTTTATGTCATATACAATCGCTAGATTTGATGTGTCATTAGCGACATTACTCGGCGTGCATCAAGGTTTAGGGCATAATTCATTTTGGTTTGGTGGCAGTAAAGAACAACAAGCTTATTATTTACCTAAATTACAATCACATGAATTGCGAACTTGCTTTGCACTCACTGAACCTGAACATGGTTCAGACGTTGCTGGTGGTCTCGAAACGACCGCTAAACGCCAAGGTGATGAATGGATTATCAATGGTGAGAAGAAATGGATTGGTGGTGCGAATGTTGCTGATGTGATGCCAGTCTATGCTGTAGATGTTGATACAGGGAAACCTAAAGGATTTATTATAGAACCAAAGCAAGATGGTGTGGAAATAGAAATACTCGAGCATAAAATTGCGCTTCGCATCGTTCCCAATGCGCGAATTCGCTTTAAAAATGTTGTAGTTAAAGAGGAGAATAGATTACAGAACATCAACGGATTTAAAGATATTGCGAAAGTATTATATTCAACGCGTGCTGGTGTAGCATATATGGCGACGGGGGCAATGGCTGGTGCATTAAAGGCAACGACAGATTATGTGACAAAACGTAAACAGTTTGGTAAAGAAATTAGCAAGTTTCAATTGATTCAAGAGAAGTTAGCAATGATGCAAGGTAATCTTGCACAAGCAATGGCGACATGCGCCCAACTTGCACGTATGCAAGCGAATGGTGAATATGATGAAGTAGCGACTTCTACTGCTAAGATGATGAATTCATTGAGATTACGAGAAACAGTTGCTATGGGCAGAGGTGTTCATGGTGGTAATGGTATCTTAGCAGGTGAGTATGATATTGCACGTTTCTTTGCTGATGCAGAAGCGATATACACATATGAAGGTACGCATGAAGTCAATGCGCTTGTTATAGGTCGTGCTATTACTGGAGATTCAGCTTTTATATAAGTAAGTGTATGGTCACGAAAATGCAAAATTAATATATTTGGAGGGTTTAGTATGACGATAAGAAAAGCAGTCGTATTAGGTGCAGGCACGATGGGAAGTCAAATCGCTGCATTACTTGTAAATGCAGGTCTGAAAGTAAAGATACTAGATATCGTGATTGATGAACAAGAACCAAATAAAATTTCTAAAAAAGCATATGAAACAATTACCAATCCGAAACGTCCATTGTTGTTTGACTTGGATTTTGCATCTAATCTATCATATGGAAATTTCAACGATGATTTAACGGAAGATGAAGATGCGGATATTTATATTGAAGCGGTAAAAGAAGAATTAGAAATCAAACATCAGATATGGGCTAAAGTGAAATCAGTAGCACAATCGGATGCTTTGTTTGCTACAAATACTTCGGGTATTCCAATTGAAGCTATTGCACAAGCTTTTGATCAAGAAGATAAGCAAAGATTCTTTGGTATGCATTTCTTCAATCCACCACGCATTATGAAATTGGTAGAAATTATTCCGAACGCAAATACTGCACAAGAATATATTGATCAAGTACAAGAATTTGCTGAGGATGTATTAGGTAAGGGTGTCGTGGTCGCAAATGATGTACCTGGATTTGTTGCGAACCGTGTGGGTACACAAACGATGAACGATATTATGTATAGAGCAGAATCTAGTGGCTTATCAATTACTGAAGTCGATGCGTTGACTGGCAAGAGTATTGGTCGTCCTAAGATGGGGACATACGGTTTGTCAGACTTAGTAGGTCTAGATATTGCTAAAGCAGTCATCGGTGGCTTGCAAAAAGTCCCAGAAGAACAACCGTATTTCCATGATACAAAAATTGCTGATAAATTATATGAAAATGGTGCGCTTGGTAATAAGACGAAACAAGGCTTTTATAAAAAGGAAGGAAAACGACGCTTAGTGTACGACTATGAAAGTGGTACGTATGTTGAGCCTACGCCACCACAACAACCTATCTTAAATGAGTTTGGTAAAGATTTAGCGCACAATTTAGATATTATCTTTAATGCACAGGACGATGCAGGTGTGTTTTTATGGGAAACATTAAGAAATAACTTCTACTATGCTGCATTAAATGTGCCGAAAGCTGCAGCCGATTATAAAGATGTTGATCGTGCAATTGTCTGGGGATTTAACTGGAAGCAAGGTCCATTCCAATTATGGGATATGATTGGCTTTGAACGTGTGAAATCTAGAATGAAACAAGAATTGGGTAAATTACCTGATTGGGTAGAGCAACGTAATGAGCCATTTTATGAAGAAGGAGAGACAATTCAACGTACAACTTCGGTAACAGAGTATATAGATAAGGATATATGGGACCACTCTGATTCTAAATTATCCGTAGTTCATGGTAATCAATTATTATTAAAATTACAAAGTGTCAATAATGTAGTGTCTGATGATTTCGTTAAAGATTTAGCTGCAGCGATAGATTTACTTGAAAATGAAGACTATTCAAGCATGGTAATTTATGCAGATGGCAATAACTTTAGTGTAGGTGCTAACTTGAAATTAATGATGAAAGCCCATGAAGAAGGCACAGTCGATCGAGATATAGGCGAAGGTGTCGATAATTTACACTATAGTTTCAGTAGATTGAAATACGCTTTGAAACCTGTTGTTACAGCTGTTCAAGGTAGAGCGCTAGGCGGTGGTTGTGAATTAGTGCTACATTCACCAATAGTAGTAGCTTCTAGCGAATCATATATCGGCTTGGTTGAGACAGGTGTAGGTTTATTGCCGGCTGGTGGTGGACTTGCAGAATTGTCAGATAGAATCTTACGTGGAAACCATAAACATGATGACAAACAACAAGCTATTACCAAGGTATTAATGAATATTGGTTTAGCTAAAGTATCCACAAATGCATATGAAGCGATTCGCTATGGTTATTTAAGAGAAACAGATACAGTCATATTTAACACTGAAAAGCGTGTTGAAATTGCTTTGAAAAGAGCACAATATGAAGCGGAAACAAATTATGTACCTAAGACAAAAGGACAATATATTGCACTTGGCAGAGACTTTAAAGCATTGGCAGAAGGACAGTTAGATGCACAGCGTTTGGGTCATTTTATCAGTGATTATGATTATGAGATTACGCTTAAAGTGGCAGAGGTGTTAGCTGGTGGAGATGTTCCAAGAAACACATATATCAATCAACGTTATCTACAAAAATTGGAAAAAGAACGCTTTTTAACATTACTCAAGAATCAAAAAACGTATGACAGAATTTCACATATGTTGAAAAAAGGTAAACCGTTACGTAATTAATTTAGAAGTCATTTTATAGATAACAGAAAGGATGATCTTAAATGCGAGATGCATATATTGTAGCGTATGGACGTTCGGCAGCAGGTAAAGCAAAGTTAGGCGGTGCGATGGCACACGAAAGACCTGATGAAGTAGCAGCAAAGGTATTGAAAGGTGTATTAGAACGTGTTGGAGGTAAGTTTGAGCCAGGCATGGTGGAAGACGTTATCGTAGGTAACTCGTTCCCAGAAGGTCTACAAGGACAAAATATTGCAAGAACGATTGCACTATTAGCCGGCTTACCACAAGAGGTACCTGGACAAACGGTCAATCGATACTGTTCTTCAGGATTGCAAACAGTGGCACTTGCAGCTAATCAAATTATTGCGGAACAAGCCGATGTCATTGTTGCAGGTGGTGTCGAATTGATGAGTGCAGTGCCAATGGGAGGTAATGAACCGACGAATAACCCTATTTTACAAGATCAAGATTCAGGAGTATCTCATCCGATGGGATTAACGGCTGAAAATGTAGCAGAAACTTATAAAGTCTCTCGTGAAGATCAAGATGCCTACGCAGTACAAAGTCATCAGCGTGCCAAACAAGCGCAAGATGCAGGCAAATTTGATGATGAAATTATTCCGATAGAAGTAAATAAGGTGACATATGATGTGAATGGTCCAGTAGTTTCCAAGGCTGTGCTAAAAGAAGATGAATTGATTAGACCAGACACAAATGCTGAATCTTTAGCTAAATTGCCAACCGTATTTAAAGCTGACGGCACAGTGACGGCAGGTTCATCTGCACCATTGACAGATGGTACAGGATTCGTAGTTGTGATGTCTGGTGATAAAGTAAAAGAATTAGGTGTCGAGCCGATTGCACGCTTCGTAGGATTTAAAGCGGTAGGTGTCGATCCTAAATTGATGGGCATAGGTCCAGCATATGCAATTCCAGAAGTCTTGAAGTTAACGAATCTTGAAGTGGGAGATATTGATTTAGTGGAACTCAATGAAGCCTTTGCCTCACAAACATTAGCATCTATCCGTGAGGTTGGATTAGATATTGAGAAGACAAATGTAAATGGCGGGGCGATTGCTTTAGGCCATCCGTTAGGTGCAACAGGTGCCATGTTAGTAGGGCGACTATTATCAGAAATGAAGAAACGTCCAGATACTCAATACGGTATGGTAACAATGTGTATCGGTGTTGGTATGGGCGCAGCAGGTATATTTGAATATGTAGGTAAACGTAGCTAAATTTTGATAATGTAATTAAATCTTTGATATGAGCGGAAATAATGAGTCATATTAAAAAGCAGTGTATATTTTACACTGCTTTTTAATCTTTATTAATATACATCACGTTGGTAACGTTGAGCTTTGATAAGTTCTGTTAAATAATGTTCTGCTGCAGTTTCATCATAGCCACCGTGTTGCATTACTACATTAACAAGTGATTGATGTACGCCTTTAGCCATATCCTCTTTATCACCACAAAGATAGATTGTTGCGCCGTCTTCAAGCCAACGATAAAATTCAGCACCATTTTCTTCAATTCGATGTTGTACGTAGATTTTATTTTCTGTATCTCTAGAAAATGCTAAATCTAATTTACTCAATACGCCATCATTTAACCAGCGTTCTAGGTCTGTTTGATAGAGGTAATCAGTACTATAATTTTGATTTCCAAAGATTAACCATTGATTGCCAGCTAATCCTAAGTATTCGCGTTCTTGTAAATAAGCACGATATGGAGCAATACCAGTGCCGGCACCAATCATAATTGTTGCCGTGTTATTGTCATATGAGAATTTAAAGTTTGGATTTTTCTTTAAATATACAGGTAAGCTATCCCCAATTGGGGTACGTTCTGCAAGTTGTCCTGAGCATACGCCAAGACGTTCACGGTGATAGGCATCATAACGTACGACGCGTACTGTAAGATGCACGCTATCTGCATTTACTTTATTGCTGCTTGCAATAGAATACTCTCTTGGCGGTAACTTTCTCAAAATATCAATCAATGTTTGAGGTTCTATGCTATAAGGTGAGAAATCTGTGACCAGATCTATTAAATCTCTACCATAAATATAGTTAGTTATCCAAGTATCTTTTTGAGCATTTGCTCTCAGCATTGGGTTTTTAAATACATCTGCTGCTTGTTTAATGAGTGACGGACTTAGTTTTGAAATTTCAAAATGCTTTGTGAATGCTTCTTTGACAGTAATGGTTTCAGCGTCTTTGCCTATTTGAACTGTCGTATCTGCTTCCCATCCTAAGACGTGTATCAGTTTGTTGACTAATGATGGTGCATTTTCAGGAATAATTACTAAACTGTCGCCTGGTTCATAAGATTCGCCATAACCTGCTAAAGATAAAGATAAATGTCTTACTTCTCTCGTTGCCTCTGGTGCAGTCAATACAGTATTATCAATAACTTTAGCTTCATAAGGTTGGTCCTTAGAATAACCCTCCTCATGTGTCTCTAGCGTTACTTCTTCAGCAGTAGCTGTTTCTTTAACTTTATCGGGTGCACGAGCAGATAATAGTTCGACCATATCTGCCATCCATTGTTCTGATGTTTCTTCAAAATCGAAGTCGCAATCCACTCGTTCTGCGATACGGTTGGCACCTAATTGTTCGAGTATATGATCAAAGTCTTTTCCAGCTTGGCAAAAGTCAGGGAAATCTTGATCCCCCAATGCTAATACTGAATAATTTAATGATTCTAAACGTGGTGCTGTATCACCGTGTAAATACTCATATAAATCAATGGCATTTATTGGTGGTTCACCAACACCTTGGGTCGAACAAATTATAAATACATAGCCTACGGTTGTAAGTTTATCCTTTGGAAAGTCATCCATATCCCACAAATGTACATTAAAGTTATGAGATTTTAATGTTGTTTCAAACTGTTCTGAAACCTCTTCGGCATTACCTGTTTCAGTACCAAATAGAATATGAACATCTAAAGGCTCTGTTACAGTTTGAGTATCTTCGGTAGCTACTGGTTCAACTGGTGATGCGCTAGAAGTTGAAGACGTAGTAGATGCAGAAGATGCCGTAGACGTAGTGTCAGTTTCTGAAGTGTAATCCTCTACGGATGAGTTGATAAGATAGCCACTTAACCAATGCTTTTGTTCGGAAGAGAGCATGGGCAGTAACTGATTTATGAGATCCAATTGATTCGTATCAAAAGGAGTATTTGATTGATTGAGTTGCAAAAATGTCACCTCGTTCTTAAATGTATAAAGTACAAAAATTCCACATACATACTATTTTTATATGAAATTTATAAAAATTATAACATTATTTTATAGTTTTATTAATTATTTGTAGAGACTTTTGTTATTTTGTATTATCAATAAATACTAAAAGTTTGATTTTTGTTGCGAAACTGTAACCTTAGTAGATATCGTCAATAATATCTTACATTCTTATGATACAAGTTAACCCCAAATCATTCCAAGGGATAGAATCGATTTGGGGTTATTGTTTATATTTATAGAAAGGAGAATGATAGTTATAAAAAGGGCTCAATTTTTTATAACTATCATTTATAATGGCTAGATTTTAGTGTTAATTGATTAATTTAAGGTTTGATTGCAAATGCACGAACAGGAAATCCTGGTGCGTCATTTGGTTTCGGGCTAATCGTATAAATGATTGCGCCGCGTGTTGGTAATTGATCTAAATTTGTTAACAGCTCAATTTGGTAGGTGTCTTGAGATAAGACGTAACGTTCGCCGACAATATCACCATTTTTGGCTACATCTACTGAGGCGTCAGTGTCAAAGGTTTCATGACCAATCGCTTTGATATGCCTTGCTTCAAATAAGAATTGTAAGGCGTCCAACCCCCAACCGGGTAAATGGAGATTTCCTTCAGTATCTCTATTTTCGAAACGTTCAATGTCTGGCCAACGTTTTGACCAATCGCTACGTAAAGCAACGAATGTGCCAGGCTCAATTTTGCCATGTTCAGCTTCCCACTGTGCGATATGATTTTGCGTTAAAATGAAATCAGCGTCTTTCGCAACTTCATCCGAGAAGTCTAACACAATGAGTGGAAGTGCGAGTTCTGTAAGTTCAATTTCATGTAAATATCTGGTATTTTCTACAAAATGTATTGGCGCATCAATATGTGTACCATACTGTGTAACGAGGTTCCAATTTTGAACGTAAAATCCATCGTCTTGTACATTGAACAAAGTAGATACTTTAGCACGTTCAAATTCACTGAAACATGGGATTGTTTCATCAAAGGCGTGGGTCAAGTCGACCCACGTTAATGTCTTAAGTTGTTCTAACTGTTTCCACAAAGGATAGCTCATAAGAATCACCTACAATAAGATTTATTAAACTGTTGCTGAATTTGTTGTTTTACGTAATTTATCAACTGAATTAACTAATACAGTTAATGCTTCGACAACTTCGTCTTCTTTACGTGTTTTTAGACCACAGTCAGGGTTAACCCAGAATAGTGAACGGTCGATTTCTTGTAAAGCACGGTCGATCGCAGTCGTGATTTCTTCTTCAGTTGGAATACGTGGACTGTGAATATCATAGACACCAAGGCCAATACCTAAGTCATACGTAATGTCTTCAAAGTCTTGGATTAAATCACCATGGCTACGTGAAGTTTCGATTGAGATTACATCTGCATCTAAATCATAGATTGCGTGAATGATTTGTCCAAATTGAGAATAACACATATGCGTATGGATTTGTGTTTCATCAGACACTGAAGAAGTTGAAAGTTTGAATGAACGTACAGCTTTATCTAAATAGTCTGCATGATATTCTGAACGTAATGGTAAACCTTCACGTAATGCCGGCTCATCTACTTGGATGATTTGGATACCAGCTTCTTCTAAAGCAAGTACTTCTTCATTGATCGCAAGTGCGATTTGGTCTTGAACTTCTTCACGAGGTAAATCTACACGTTCGAATGACCAGTTTAAGATTGTAACTGGACCAGTTAACATACCTTTGACAGGTTTGTCTGTTAAACTTTGTGCGTATAAAGTTTCTTTCACAGTTAATGGTTCAGTCCATTTAACATCTCCATAGATGATTGGTGGCTTAACAGCACGTGAACCGTATGATTGAACCCAACCGAATTTAGTAACTAAGAAACCTTGTAATTTCTCACCGAAGAATTCTACCATGTCATTACGTTCGAACTCACCGTGTACTAATACATCTAAACCGATATCTTCTTGAATCTTAATCCAACGAGCAATCTCATTATCTAAGAATGTTTTGTATGCTTCGTCTGTGATACGGTTATTTTTCCAATCTGCACGTTGTTTACGTACTTCTTGTGATTGAGGGAATGAACCAATTGTTGTTGTTGGTAAATCTGGTAAGTTTAAGCGTGCATCTTGTGCTTTTTTACGCTCAGCAAATACTGATTTACGAGATGTTGGTACACTTTCAAAGTCATATTCAAGGTTTTTGAATGATTGGTTTTGGAAACGTTCATAGCTTGCTTTTAACTCATTATATTTAGCATCATCGTTATCATTAAACAATCTTCGTAATGCATCAAGTTCGTCTAACTTTTCAGTTGCAAAGCTTAAGCCTTCAGCGATTGAATCGTCTAATGTTTCATCATCTAACGATACTGGAACGTGTAATAAAGAAGATGACGGTTGAATGACAAGATCATCTGTATATGATTGTAATGTTTCGATTAATTCTTTCTTTGCTTCGATATCAGTTGCCCAAACATTACGGCCATCGATGATACCAGCATAAAGTGTCTTAGAACGATCTAAATCGCCAGCTTTAATTTGCTCAAGGTTGAAGTTACGATCGTGAACGAAGTCTAAACCTAAACCTTTAACCGGTAGACTGTTTAAGAATTTTAAATTTACGCGTTCGAAGTATGTTTGGATGACTAGTTTATCTTCTAGTCCTGCATCAGCAAAATACTTATACGCTGCAGCAGTGATGTCTTCATAATCGGCACTATCATCTTCAACTAATGCTGGTTCATCAACTTGGATGTATTCAGCACCTGCATCAGCAAGTGATTGCAATACTTCTTTATATAATGGAAGTAATGTGTTTACTTTTTCTTCAAAAGTTTGGTTGCCGCCTTTTGATAATTTTACAAAAGTGATTGGGCCAACGATAACTGGGTGTGCATTAACATTTAAAGATTGTGCATATTTAAAGCGTTCCAACAAAACGTTATTGTTTAATTTTGGTTCTACATTATCCCATTCAGGTACGATATAGTGATAGTTTGTGTTAAACCATTTAATCAATGCGCTTGCAACATGTTCTTTGTTACCACGAGCAATATCGAATAATAAATCATCATTAACATCTCTACCTTGGAAACGCTCAGGAATAATGTTAAATAATAAAGATGTATCAAGAATGTGGTCGTAAAGTGAGAAGTCACCAACTGGAATACTTGATAAATTATAGTTCTTTTGTAGTAATAAGTTTTCTTTGTGTAAATCAGTTAATTGTTGGTGTAATGTGTCTAAGTCTACTTTCTTTGACCAGTATCCTTCGATCGCTTTTTTCCATTCTCTCTTTCTACCTAATCTTGGAAAACCTAAATTTGATGTTTGAATTGTCATAATATTGCCTCCTGTTTATTTGAAGTAATCGTTTTTGAATATGATGCAAGTTCAAGTGTATAATCGACGCTTTGGAATGGTGTGATTAAATATAGACCATTAAAATATTGATGAACGGTATCGATTAATTCCTTTGAAAGTTTCAAGCTTAAAGCTTTTGTTTTTTCTTTATCGTCTTTTACGGCTTCAAATTGACTGAGTATTTCTTCAGATAATTTGATACCTGGCACCTCATTATGTAAAAACAAGGCATTCTTATAACTTGTTACAGGCATGATGCCGATAAAAAACGGAGCGTCTAAATGTTTAGTTGCTTCATATACTTCTTTGATTTTTTCAGCACTGTAGACGGGTTGGGTGATGAAGTAATTCATCCCACTTTCTAACTTTCTTTCTAACCGTCGTACTGCACCATCTAACTTTCTTACATTCGGATCAAACGCACCGGCGATGTTGAAGTTGGTATTGACCTTCAGCGCATCACCATCAGTATTGATACCTTGGTTAAAGCGTAATGCAATTTCAGTTAAACCTTTGGAGTTTACATCATATACATTGGACGCACCTGGCAAGTGCCCAATTTTTGATGGATCACCAGTAATCGTTAAAATTTCATTAACGCCAATGAGTGATAGTCCGAGTAAATGTGACTGTAAACCGATAAGGTTTCTATCTCGACATGTGATATGAACGAGTGGCTCGATATCATATTGTTGCTTGATAATACTTGCTGCCGCAATATTACTAACACGAACGGTAGCGAGTGAATTGTCGGCAAGTGTGACTGCATCAATATCAGCCTCGTCAAGTTTTTTGATATTTCTGAAAAATTTATCTGTGTCTAAATGCTTTGGTGTATCTAATTCAACAATAACAGTAGGTCGTGCTTTGACTTTATCTGTAAGATTTTGTTTAATTGTCGATTGATTACTTTGTTTTTTTACTTTTTTAGTGATTGGAATTACATTTTTGTCTGTAATGGGTGACAGTTCAGCTACAGATGATTTAATAAATTTGATATGTTCTGGTGTTGTGCCACAACATCCACCAATTAAACGAACACCTTCACTGATGAGTTGTTGTGCTACTTTGCCGAAATATACTGCATTATCACTATACTTAAATTCACTGTTATCTATGTCTAATAGGCTAGCATTAGGATAGCATGATAGATAAGCATCATCAGGTAATTCTATATGAGAAAATGATTCCTTCATATGATGTGGACCGTGATGACAATTTAAGCCGACAATATCTGCCCCGCTAGCTATCAATGTCTTTAAAGCTTCATTAATTTCAGTTCCATCTCGCAAATAATTAGTATTTAGCGCTGTGAGTTGAGCGATAATAGGGATATTGTATTTACGTTTAGTAGCGGTAATAATGTTAGTTAATTCATCTAAATCGTAATAGGTTTCGAAGAGTAAGCCATCGACACCTTCTTCTATTAAAGTATCTACTTGTATTTCTGTGTGATACTGAATTGCGGTCAGTTCTAAATCCTCTTGTTTAATACCTCTAAATCCACCTACAGTACCGAGAATAAATGTATCTTCGTTTGCTGCATTTTTAGCAATGCGCACAGCAGCTTGGTGTATTTCTTTAACCTTGTGCTCTAACCCAAAGACCTTTAACTTTTCAAAGTTTGCACCATACGTATTGGTTTGGATGATATCTGCACCTGCATCAATATAACTTTGATGTATACGTTGTACCTTTTCAGGATATGTTAAGTTGTACGCTTCTGGGCAAGTATCCAGGCCTTCAGAGTAAAATATAGTTCCGATTGCACCGTCAGCGACTAGAATATTGTTCTGTAATGCCTTGAGTAATTGACTCATTGAAAGCCTCCTTAAATGCATAGTTTAAATCTGCAATTAATTCTTCTGGTTGTTCTAAACCAACACTTAATCTAAACAAGCCAAATGTGATATTACGTGCTTCACGCACTTCTTGTGGTACCGCTGCATGTGACATTGTAGCTGGATGTGACAAGATTGTTTCGACGCCGCCCAAACTAACTGAAACGAGTGGCAATGTTAATGCGTCTACAAATGCTTGTGCTTTGGATTCGTCTTTTAATCTAAATCCGAGTACTGCGCCACCATGGCTCGCTTGTGCCAAATGTAATGAATCATTACCTGGGTAATAGACTTCTGCGATTTCAGTTCTTTCTATTAAAAAGTCATATAATTTTTGAGCATTTGATACAGATTGATTAAAGCGAACAGGTAATGTTTTTAAATGTTTAGCCAGTGTCCAACTATCCTGAGCAGATAGAGCAGTTCCTGTACCATTTTGTAATAGGTATAAAGCGTCAGCTACTTCTTTGTTACTAGTGATAGCTACACCTGCAATAATGTCGCTATGACCTCCTAAAAATTTAGTAGCACTATGTACCACAATATCAGCTCCCAAAGAGAGAGGTGATTGTCCAAGTGGTGTCATAAACGTATTATCTACTGCGACTAATAATTCATGTTGTTGAGCGATTTGAACAATACCCTTGATGTCTGTAACTTTGAATAAAGGGTTAGACGGTGTTTCGATATAAATTAATTTGGTATTATCTTGAATCGCTGCTTCAACACTTTCTAACTCTGTAGTGTCAACTGTTGTAAATTGAATGTTATAACGTGTTAATATCTGTTCAGTTAATCGGAATGTGCCACCGTATACATCGTCTGGTAGAATAACATGATCACCTGCGCTGAGTGTTAATAACACTGCAGAAATTGCTGCAATACCTGAAGCATAAGCAAAGGCATAGTCTCCACCTTCAAGTTTGGCTAACTTTTCTTCGAGTAATGCTCTGTTAGGATTACCACTTCTTGCATAGTCATAAGTAGCATTGCCACCTAATACTTTTTGATGAAAAGTTGATGAATCATATAAAGGAGGATTAGCAGAATCATAATCAGTCCCTCTATGTGCGTCGAATATCACTTCAGTTTCTTTTGATAAACTCATGAAATCACTCCTTCTTTAGATTTTTCTAATGCTTGTATAATATCGCTTTCGATATCGTCATAGTCTTCAATCCCAATAGATAGTCTAAGTAGATGCTCATCAATGCCACGTTTATCCTTTTCTTCATCAGGCATATCGACATGGGTTTGTGTGTAAGGGAATGTAATAAAGGTTTCCGTTCCACCAAGACTTTCTGCAAAGATACAAATTTCTAAATTTTCCAAAAATTTATTTGCTTTAAAGTTCTTATTTAATCGTAAGCTCAGCATACCCGTCTGTCCGCTATAAAGCACTTCGTCAATTGCTTCTAAGTTACTACATCGTTCAGCGAGTAATTTGGCGTTATATTCTGAACGATCCATTCTGAGGTGCAAAGTCTTCAATCCGCGCTGTAGTAAGTAGCTATCGATTGGAGCAAGCGTAGCGCCAATCATGTTGTGAAAATCAGCAAATTGTTCTGCTAACGCGTCATCTTTAACTGTTACTACACCAGCTAGTACATCATTGTGACCTCCGATATATTTAGTGGCTGAATGTAATACGATGTCTGCACCATCTTCGAGAGGTGTAGAGAGATAAGGTGTTAAAAATGTATTATCTACAATTGTTAACAGATTATATTCTTTGCCTAAAATGTAATAAGGGTCTAAGTCAATCTTAATCATTTGAGGATTTGAGATTGGTTCAATGAATAAGGCTTTAGTATTGTCAGTGATTTGGCCTTTTACTTCTTCGTAATTTAGGAAATCTACGTATTTGAAACGAATACCGTATTGTTTCTCATAAAAATCAAATAGTCTAAATGTGCCACCATATAAATCGAATGAGACTAGTATTTCATCACCTGATTTAAATAAATTACAAACCAGTTGAATGGCTGCCATACCACTTGAAGTTGCGAAGGAAGCTGTTCCGCGTTCTAATTTTGCAAAAGCTTCTTCAAAGGCAGAGCGTGTTGGGTTCTTGGTACGAGTGTAATCGTAACCTGTAGACGCCCCTAAATGTGGATGTTGATATGCCGTTGATAAATATATTGGATTGGCGATTGCGCCTGTTTGATCTTCAGATAATGCAATTTGTGCTAGTTCAGTATTTTTCATAATCGATAACCTCCTTGTTTGAAATAAAAAAAGCCTCCGTCCTTTAAACCCGAATAAATCGGATGTAAAGGACGAAAGCTTAGCTCGCGGTACCACCTTAATTTGTCACGTTATCACTAACGTAACCTTATCCAGTACGCCATCTTGTTAATTTAACTTAACGTCTGAATTGTGTCATCATATAGTGCATTAAAAAACTCACCTTAATATATAATAATTAAAATGAGTATTAACGACGTATACGACGTGTGGATAAATCCAGTACGCCATTCAACAAAATGTTAATACTGTATCGCTGTAACGGGCGATCCCGTTGAAACCTCATATTGGCAACAACACTCAAAGGCCATTTTCGAACTTTCTTTCTGTGTCTTCTTTCAGCGTATCAAAGACTCTCTGTGTCAGCAGTGTAAGTTTTACTTTCCTTATTACTGTGTTTGGTTTGTTTCTGTTGTAAATTTGATATACCTAAGATTACACACTCGAATTCAATTTGTCAACAACTTATCAGAAAATTTTGATTTAACTAAAAATAATGTGATTCTATTCAGTAATAAATTAGCAATGCTATACTAGAAAATATATTAACAAAGTATAGGGCACTTTATTTTAGACTGGTTATTATAGAGGGAGAGGTGTAGCAATTATGAATGTAGAAGATCAACGATTACAGTTAGTGGGGGATGCTGAAATACAAGAGATAAAGCTTGATGAAATTAAAGCCAACCCTTATCAACCGAGAAAGACCTTTGATGAGGAGAAGCTAGATGACTTAGCTGGTTCGATTAAGAATCATGGTGTCTTGCAGCCTATCGTAGTTAGGAAGGCGATAACCGGTTATACAATTGTAGTTGGGGAAAGACGTTTTCGTGCTTCTCAACGAGCGGGGATGTCTCATATACCTGCAATCGTTAAATCTTTAACTGATGAAGATATGATGGAACTTGCCATAATAGAAAATTTGCAACGAGAAGACTTAAATGCAATAGAAGAGGCAGAAAGTTATAAGAAATTAATGACTGATTTGAAATTAACACAACAACAAGTGGCAGCCCGTTTGAGTAAATCGCGCCCATATATTGCTAATATGCTACGTTTACTACACTTACCTAATGAAATAGCTCAAATGGTTAAAGCAGGAAAGCTTTCAGGTGCACATGGTAGAACGTTGTTAATCGTGAAAGAACCAACAAGGATGAAACAAATTGCCAACCAAGCAATCAAAGAATCATGGAGTGTCCGTGAATTAGAATCCTATGTACAAACGTTAACGACTAATAATCAAATAGCAGAACCTACACAAAGTGACTCAATTACGAAACCGAAATTTATTCGACAACAAGAACGTCAATTACAGGAACAATATGGTGCCAAAGTAGCCATTTCTACGCGTAATAGAAAGGGACATATCACATTTGAATTTAAGTCAGAAGAAGAATTTAGAAACTTAATACGACAATTAAATGATAAATACAATCTTGATTAATAATGTGATATACGCTGCCGTTTAATTCCAAATATGTAAAATTGGGCGCGCCTTAATCAATATGAGTGCGCTATAAGAAATTATCATTTATAAATACACTTTGAATGTTGCCGATATATCCCGACATCCAAAGTGTATTTTTGTATTATCAATGTAAATAGAGTTGGTTTACAAATTAGAATCATTATAAAAAATAAAAATTTTCAAAAAACTAAAATCATTAATAAAGTCAATACTGACAAGGTTTGTAGGGATTTCAGATTATTGTAATTATCTTTTTAAAATAATTATAAAATCGCTTTATAAACGTTGATTTTAAAGGGGTTGTAGCGTTATTCTCAATTGAATTGAACGCTTGATTATACTGGTGAAATAGACTTGACATAAAAAATGACAGTGAGTAAAGTGATTAACATAAATTATTTTCGAATAATTCTAAATACGAAAATGTAGCGCGGAGTTTTACGGAGCACATTAAAGAAAAAAGGGGATGAACCCATTAATGTCAGTAGAAAAAATTACTTATGATAACTTTTATGATGACGCGTTTGACAATGTTGATATTACAGACGAGACAAAAGGTGCACGTGAAGTAATCTCTTGGGCTTATGAAACGTATGGTGACTCTATTATTTATTCATGTAGTTTTGGTGCAGAAGGCATGATTCTAATTGACTTGATCTATAGCGTGAAAAAAGATGCTGAGATTGTCTTTTTAGATACTGACCTCCATTTCCAAGAAACTTATGATTTGATAGACAGAGTTAAAGCACGTTATCCAGAACTCAATATAAAACTAAAGAAACCAGATTTAACATTAGAAGAGCAATCTGCGGAATATAAACCAGCATTATGGAAGAGTGACCCTAATATGTGTTGTTATATTCGCAAGATTAAACCTTTAGAAGAAGTATTATCAGGTGCGACAGCATGGGTTTCAGGTTTGCGTCGATCACAGGGACCTTCAAGAGCAAACACGAATTTTATCAACAAAGATGAACGCTTCCAATCTGTTAAGGTATGTCCTTTAATTCATTGGACTTGGGACGATGTATGGGATTACATCAAGAAATACGATTTACATTATAACGAATTACATGATTTTAACTATCCTAGTATTGGTTGCATTCCTTGTACATCAGCTGTCAGTGGTTCAGGTGATTCAAGAGCAGGAAGATGGACGAATTCAACTAAGACTGAATGTGGTTTGCATACAACACAACCTTAACGACTATATACACATATTTTTTTACTTTTAAACCTTAGTAAACTAATCAGTTATATAATCAATCGAGTATTATATTGTGTGCATTTTGCACGCAATATAAGGTTGGTTATCCTGTAACTTAATCAAATGTGTATGAAATGAAAGTATTTTAAAACAAGAGAAATGAAAATAGACTATATGAGGTGAACTTGCTGTGAATTTATCTGTAACAAACAGTCCATTCAACGAAGAACAAGCAACACAACTGAATCAAATCATTCAAAACCTTACGCCTGAGCAACAGACATGGTTAAGTGGTTACTTGACTGCTAATCAACAAGCTGTAGCAAATGGTTCGGCTCCAACGCCACAAGTGGCAGAATACGTCCTAAACAATGAACCCCAAGCAAACAGTGATCGACATATTACGATTTTATATGGTTCTGAGACTGGAAATGCACAAGGGTTAGGTGAAATCTTTGCTGATCGTTTAGTAGAACATAACTATACAGTTAAATTAAGTTCGATGGATGATTTTAAACCTAAAGATTTGAAAAAAGTAGAGGATTTATTTGTTATTTCATCTACTCATGGTGAAGGAGATCCACCTGATAATGCGTTAAGTTTCCATGAGTTTTTACATGGTAGAAAGGCACCAAAATTAGAAGGAGTTAGATTCTCTGTATTAGCTTTAGGTGATGAATCTTATGAATTCTTCTGCCAAACGGGTAAAGATTTCGATAAACGCTTAGAAGAATTAGGCGGCGAACGTATCATTGACCGTCAAGACTGTGATATAGACTATGATGATCTAGCTGAAAAATGGATGAACGCTAATATTGAAAAGCTTAATAGTAGTTCTGGTATTCAACAGCAGACGGTAACATCTACAGAAACAGTAGCTTCTGCAAAAGAGAAACGCTATTCAAAAGCAAATCCATATCGCGCAGAAGTATTAGAAAATATCAATTTAAATGGTAGAGGCTCAAACAAAGAAGTAAGACATGTCGAGTTATTGCTTGATAATTATGGTGAAGAATACGAGCCAGGTGATTGTTTAGTAGTCATCCCAGAAAATGATCCGGAAATCGTAACACTATTAATTGATACCTTGAAATTTGATGAGACAGAAGAAATTGCAATTAATGAAGATGGCGATACACTACCATTGCGTAAAGCATTGACTGAGCATTTTGAAATTACTAAATTGACGAAGCCATTATTACAAAAAGCAGCTGATCTGATTGGTAATACACAATTATCAGAAAAGGTGCAAGATGCAGATTGGGTACACACATACATAGATGGTAGAGATTTAGTCGATTTGTTTACTGATTTCCCATCTGAGACATTTAAAGCTGAGAATCTACATCAATTATTAAGAAAATTGCCACCAAGAGAATACTCTATTGCAAGTAGTTATAAAGCAAATCCAGATGAAGTACACATTACGGTTGGCGCAGTGAGATACCACGCACATGGTCGAGATCGTTCAGGCGTTTGTTCTGTACAACTCGCAGAAAGAGTTCAACCAGGTGATACGATTCCAATTTATTTGAAGAAGAATCCAAATTTCAAATTCCCAACAGATGAAACGCCTGTGATTATGATTGGGCCGGGGACGGGTGTTGCACCATTTAGAGCATACATGCAAGAACGTGAAGAATTAGGGTTAGAAAGTAAGACGTGGTTATTCTTTGGAGAACAACATTTTACAACGGACTTCCTATATCAAACTGAATGGCAAGAATGGCTTAAGGATGATGTATTAACTAAGTTAGATTTAGCATTCTCAAGAGACACAGATGAGAAAGTTTATGTCCAACATAGAATTGCGGAGCATAGTGCTACTTTCTATGAATGGTTAATGAATGGCGCTGCATTGTACGTTTGTGGAGATGAGAAACAAATGGCGAAGGATGTTCATCAAACTATTCGCTACGTATTAGAGCAAGAAGGCGGTATGTCAGAAACGGAAGCTGAAGCTTATCTAACGGAAATGAAAAAAGAAAAACGTTATCAACGTGACGTTTATTAAGAGAAAGGGATGATAGTATGGCTGATTCGAATTTAAACTTTTCAGAGAAACTTGATGAAATGGAACGAATCAAAACAGAAAGTAACTATCTTCGCGGTACGATTGAGGAAGGTTTAGCAGATAGAATTACAGGTGCAATAGCTGAAGAAGATACTAAACTTTTAAAATTCCATGGTAGTTACATGCAAGACGACAGAGATCTTCGAGATGAACGTCGAAAACAAAAATTAGAACCTGCTTATAGTTTCATGATTAGAGTTCGTGCGCCAGGCGGTGCGTCAACACCAGAGCAGTGGATTGCAATGGATGATATTGCAAATGAATATGCAAATCACACGATTAAATTGACAACACGCCAAGCATTCCAATTTCACGGTATCTTAAAGAGAAATCTTAAACAAACAATGTTTGATATAAACCAATCATTATTAGATACGTTAGCGGCATGTGGTGATGTTAACCGAAACGTTATGAGCAACCCGAACCCTTATCAATCAGATGTCCATGCAGAAGTTAACCAAATTGCTAGTGATATCAGTGCACATCTATCACCAAGAACACAAGCCTATCATGAGATTTGGTTAGATGGTGAAAAAGTGATGGACACAAGTGTTGAGGAAGAACCACTTTACGGTAAAACATATTTACCACGTAAATTTAAAATTGGTATTGCTGTTCCACCATCAAACGATATCGACGTATACTCGCAAGATATTGGTTTAATTTCTATTATTGAAGATGGCAAGCTTGTTGGATTTAATGTCACAGTTGGTGGCGGTATGGGTATGACACATGGTAATACCAAAACATATCCACAACTTGGGCGTTTAATAGGTTATTTCCCTAAAGAACATGCTTTAGATGTTTGTGAAAAGATCTTAACGATTCAACGTGATTATGGTAATAGACAAGAACGTAAAAATGCGCGTTTCAAATATACAGTAGACCGTTACGGTGCTGATTGGGTACTTAGTGAGTTGAATAACCGTTTAGGTTGGAGTTTAGAATCACCTCGTGAATTCCACTTCGATCATAATGGTGACAGATATGGTTGGACTGAAGGTAGTGGCAAGTGGCATTTCACGTTATTTATACAAAATGGTCGTGTTAAAGATACAGAAGATTACAAATTGAAAACAGCGTTACGTAAAATCGCTGAAATTCATACAGGTGATTTCAGATTAACACCAAACCAAAACTTGGTAATTGCTAATGTAGACGCACAGAAAAAACCAGAAATTGAAGCTTTAATTGATGAGTATGGATTAACTGATGGTAAACATTACACAGGTTTACGACGCAATTCAATGGCATGTGTTGCTTTCCCAACTTGTGGTTTAGCAATGGCAGAGTCTGAGAGATATCTACCTTCTTTAATTACTAAAATTGAAGATTTATTGGATGAAGCAGGCTTGAGTGAAGAAGAAATTACAATTCGTATGACAGGTTGCCCAAATGGTTGTGCGAGACCAGCATTGGCAGAAATAGCCTTTATAGGTAAAGCGCCAGGTAAATACAATATGTATTTAGGAGCCAGCTTTACGGGTGATCGATTAAATAAAATGTATAAAGAAAATATTGGAGAAGCAGAAATATTAGAAAGTTTAAGACCAATATTATTGCAATATGCAAAAGAAAGAACTGAGGGAGAACATTTTGGAGACTTCGTTGTACGTGCAGGTATTGTAGACGCAGTAAATGATGGTCAAGTGTTCCACAGTTAAAAAATAGAGAAAGTGGTGACAGGATGGGCAAAGTATATTTAGTAGGCGCAGGTCCAGGAGATCCTGATTTGATAACAGTAAAAGGTTTAAAAGCAATAGAACAAGCGGATGTTATTTTATATGATCGTTTGGTAAATAAAGAACTATTAAATCATGCTTCACCTTTAGCCAAATTTATGTATTGTGGTAAAGATCCAAACCATCATTCATTGCCACAAGAAGATACTAATAAAATGTTAGTGAGTTTGGCCAAAAAAGGGCTTACTGTCACTCGCTTAAAAGGTGGAGACCCCTTTATTTTTGGTAGAGGGGGAGAAGAAGCTGAGGTATTAGCAGAGCAGCATATTCCATTTGAAGTTGTACCTGGTATAACTTCAGGAATAGCTGCCCCAGCTTATGCTGGTATACCTGTGACACACCGTGATTATAGTTCGTCTGTAGCGTTTGTTACAGGTGTTATCAATAAAGGCATTGATAAAGATGAATATTGGAAACATTTAGCATTAGGACCAGAAACATTATGTATTTATATGGGTGTGAAAAAATTACCGGAAATTTGTGAATTACTAACGACAAATGGTCGTTCAGTAGACACACCGGTCGCACTCGTACATCTAGGTACATCTGAACATCAAAAAACGGTTGTCGGTACATTGGACAATATTGTTGAGATAGCTAAAGATATTGAAAATCCAGCGATGATTGTTGTCGGTGAAGTCGTTCGTTTAAGAGATCAGATAAGTTGGTTTGAGACATTACCTGTGGATGAAGCGGTAGCTAAGTTGACTTATCAGTAATAGGAGGGGTTAGTGTGCGAGGTGTCTTATATGTCAGTCATGGCAGTAGAGTTGCTGAGGCTGTTGAAGAAGCGAAATCATTTATCGAAAAAGTAAAAGTACAAATAGATATCCCGCTACAGGAAATTTGCTTTTTAGAATTAACAAGCCCTAACTTATCTCAAGGATTTGAAAAGTTAGTTGCACAAGGTGCGACTCAAATTTCAATTGTACCGGTGTTATTGTTAAGTGCTGGGCATTACTTTAAAGATATTCCGGCAGAAATTGAAGAAAATCAGTTGAAATTTCCTAATGTAGAAGTGTCATATGGCCAACCTTTAGGGGTACAAAGACGATTAACGTCAGTGTTGAAAGAGCGAATTGCTGAGACAGGTATTAAACCTAATGATGATGCAAAAGTGTTGGTTATAGGAAGAGGTAGTTATAATCCACAGACACAAAAAGACATTTCAGCTATACGAGATCAATTATATGATCTCACAGAATTGAACGATATTGATGTTTGTTATTTAGCAGCTTGTGGTCCTAAATTTGAGGAAGCACTGCAGCAAGCAGTTGAAGCTAAACATTCTCAAATATTTGTTGTGCCTTATCTATGGTTTACAGGCATATTGGAACAACACATTGATAGTACTGTGAATAGTTATGATGTAGATAGCGACATTATACTCTGTCATAGACTAGGGCATCATAAGTATTTACAGCATGCATTAAGAGATAGAGTGTTAGAAACATTTGAATTAGTGAATCAGTAGATAATGAAATGTATAGAGAGAAGTGAGGACATGCCTTTGATTCCACTTATGTTTGATATATCAGATAAACAAGTTGTAGTGATTGGTGGTGGCAAGGTGGCTGAACGTAGAGTGCAAACATTAGCACAATATACTAAGCATATACTTGTCATCAGTCCAACACTTACGGATGTATTGCAAAAGTTATTTGAAAATTCTGTAATTAAATGGTGTAAAAGAGAATTTCAAGTAGCAGATGTTCAAACAGCATCGTTGATTATAGTGGCAACAAATGATTCTGCTACAAATAAACAGGTGTTGGAGGCGAAACCCCATCATGCATTAGTGAATTATGCAGAAGATGTTACTGCTGGGGATATTGCATTTCCAAGTATACTGCAAAGAGGGAAATTGACGCTAAGTGTATCAACACAAGGTGCTAGTCCCGGACTCACTTCTCAAATACTACAAGAATTTCGTGATCGTTATGATGAACACTATGAAGCCTATGTGGATTTTTTATATGAGTGTAGACAACGTATTAAACAGAGCCAATTGACAGCATCTGAAAGAAAGCAATTTCTTAAGGACATTCTGTCTTCAGACTATTTAAACAAACATAAACAATATGAAGTTAGAACATGGTTAGATTCAATAACCTAATAAATCGAAAGGGGTACGACGCATGCATAAATTATTTATCTTTGCACTTGCTGGTTTTCTTGCACAATTGATAGATGGGTCATTAGGAATGGGCTTCGGTGCATCCTCATCATCTATATTATTAACATTTGGTGTGGCGCCAGCTATTGCTTCCGCAACGATTCATTTTTCAGAGATTGCGACAACAGCAGCATCCGGTACATCACACTTGAAATTCGAGAACGTGCATAAACCTACATTAATTAAGTTGGCGATTCCAGGTGCAATTACTGCATTTATAGGCGCCGCATTCCTAAGTAATATTCATAGCGACTTAATTAAACCGTTTATCGCCGTGTTCTTACTAAGTATGGGGTTATACATCTTATACCAGTTTCTATTTAAAAGAAATCAACAGCTTTCTGACGAAATAAATCCCGACAAAGGCAGTCGTTTTTCTATGATACCACAAGGCTTAGTAGCAGGCTTTCTAGATGCAGTAGGCGGTGGTGGCTGGGGTCCGGTCAATACGCCATTATTACTAGCTTCGAAAAAATTAGAGCCGCGCTATGCAATCGGTACGGTATCTGCAAGTGAATTTTTTGTAACTATTTCAGCATCGTTAGGTTTTATTATATTCCTTGGTTGGGATCAAATTAATTGGGCACTTGTAATTTCATTAAGTGTCGGTGGTATGTTAGCAGCACCTATCGCAGCATGGTTTGTCAAAATTCTACCTATGAATATATTGGCAGTTTGTGTTAGTGGATTAATTATCTTTACAAATAGTAGTTCGCTATTAAGTGTATTTAACCCAGGAACGACAGTAGCATTGACTATAAAAATAGCATTAATTGTCGTTTGGATAGGATTGGTTATTTTTGCATTATCACAAAATAAAAAATTACCTTTTTCAGTATCTAAAAAAAAGGCCAACGTAAATGAACTAGATTAATAATTAAAGGGAGTGTATGACAATGACAGTAACAAATAAACCTGTAAATAATACAATACAACCACATGGTGGCACATTAATTAATAGACAAGTAGAAGGTGCAGAAAGAGAGCAATTAATTCAAGAAGCGCAAAATTTTCCTGCTATAACACTAAATCCGTGGAGTTTATCTGATTTAGAACTTATTTCGATTGGTGGTTTCAGTCCGTTAGAAGGCTTTATGGGCGAGGCAGATTATACAGAAGTAGTCGAGAATGTGCATTTAAGTAATGGATTGGTATGGAGTATTCCTATTACATTACCAGTGGATGAAGCTCAAGCAAATGAATTAAATATTGGAGATAGAGTTGCTTTATATGGTGAGGATAATCATCTTTATGGTGTGTTAGATTTAGAAGAAAAATACACCTATGATAAAGAAAAAGAAGCGAAATTAGTATATGGTACAACAGATGTTGACCACCCAGGTGTGAAAAAAGTCTACGAAAAAGGCAGCGTATACTTAGCCGGTCCAGTTCATTTAGTGGATAGACCAAAGCATGACGAATTTGTAGATTTTCATCTAGATCCTGTTGAAACAAGACAATTATTTAGTGACTTAGGATGGAAGACGGTTGTTGGTTTTCAGACTAGAAATCCAGTGCATAGAGCACATGAATATATTCAAAAAGCAGCGCTAGAATCAGTTGATGGTTTACTATTAAATCCTTTAGTGGGAGAGACTAAATCTGACGATATACCTGCGGCAGTTAGAATGGAAAGTTATCAGGCGATATTAAAACATTATTATCCTGCTGACCGCACGCGTTTAGTTATCTATCCAGCTGCAATGAGATATGCAGGACCACGAGAAGCAATTTTACATGCGACAGTACGTAAAAACTATGGCTGTACACACTTTATTGTCGGTCGTGATCATGCTGGAGTCGGTGATTACTATGGCACATATGAAGCGCAAGAACTTATCTCGCAATATGAAGCTGAATTAGGGATTCACATCTTAAAATTTGAACATGCTTTTTACTGTAAAAAATGTGAAAACATGGCAACTGCAAAAACATGCCCACACGATGCATCTGATCACTTACATTTAAGTGGAACAAAAGTAAGAGAAAAATTGAGAAATGGCGAATCATTACCTAAAGAATTCTCAAGACCGGAAGTAGCTGAAGTATTAATTAGAGGTTTACAAGAGAAATAACAGTCAAAGGAGTTTAATGATGAGTACATCTAAAAATATTACATGGCACGATTCAGAAGTGAAAAAAGTAGAAAGACAACATAGAAACAAACACAAAAGCGTAGTGATTTGGTTTACAGGTTTATCCGGGTCTGGTAAATCTACAGTTTCTGTGGCACTTGAACAAGAACTGTTTAAACAACAAGTACAAACTTATCGTTTAGACGGTGACAATATTCGTCATGGTTTAAATAATAATCTTGGCTTTAGTCCAGAAGATCGTAAGGAAAATATTCGCCGTATTGGTGAAGTTGGCAAACTTATGGTAGATGCAGGATTAGTTACAGTGACGGCATTTATTTCTCCATACAGAGAAGATAGAGATGCTGTACGTGACTTGCTAGAAGATGATGAATTTATTGAAGTTTACACAAAATGTAGTTTAGATGAGTGTGAAGCGAGAGACCCGAAAGGCCTTTATCAAAAAGCACGAAATGGTGAAATTCAAGGCTTTACTGGTATCAATGCACCGTATGAAGAACCGATTGATCCTGAAATTGTTATTGATACGGAACAAAATAGTGTTGAGGAATCTGTACGTTATATCATTTCTTACTTAAAATCACATGCTTATATTAAAAATAAATAAATAAATGTGATGATAATAAGAAATCAATGTATGACATAAAAAATGATTTGAATCGTGAATGGAGCGTTGACTGATATGGCAATGTTAAATCTTGTCGCAGTTATTTTTCTTGTGATTTTGGTTGTCAGTGCGACAGTGGGTATAGTCCTTGTGAATAAAGGACAACACCGTAAACACTTTTTAAAAGAGTTAAAGATAAGCGTCGTATTATGCATAAGCGCATTGGTAGCACTTTGTGTGCTAATTGCGACTACGCAAGCTTTAGGATGAGGTTAAATTTGCACAAAATTATAATGAATTATCATTTGTATAGAAATAATTTATTCAAAATGTTATAGTATATCAATAAATTTTGAATAAGTTATACCATTTGTGATAAATGATTATAGATGATGACTTTCAAGTAAGGAAGGTTATGACGATGAAAAAGTGCGTTCAAGACATTTCTAAAGTAGAATTGCATTGCCATTTAGATGGGTCGGTAAGTAGTGGCTTGATTAAACAATTAGCTGCTGAACAGCAAATACCACTAATCGAAGACAATTTGATAGTTAGTGAAGCTTGTGAAAGTCTAGATGAGTATCTGCAATGTTTTGATGAAATATTAAAAGTATTGCAAACGACAGATAGCTTGAAACGAGCAGTAGTTGATGTTGTAAACCAAGCTGATCATGACAATGTAAAATATATAGAGATTCGCTTTGCACCAATGTTACATATGGAAAAAGGACTTGGATTGCCAGAGATATTTGAAGCGGTAGAAGCAGGTGTAGAGACGGCTGTTGCCTCGACGGGTATCAAAGTGAATCTGCTGGTTTGTGCGATGCGCCAGCAAGACGCAACAGTAAATACAGCGCTATTTGATTATTTACAACAACGAAATAGTCAATTTGTCTGTGGGATTGACTTTGCAGGGCCAGAAGTACCATTTCCACCAAATACAATTGAAACACAGATTGAATACGGTGTGAATAAAGGTTTTAATTTAACTTTACATGCAGGTGAATGTGGTTGTATGCATAATGTGATGGAATCGATTAGATTAGGCGCAAAACGTATTGGCCATGGTGTAGCAATAAATCAAGATGAGGTAGCATTACAAGAAGTAAAAGCGCAAAATATTCTTTTAGAAATGTGTCCTAAAAGTAATATTCAAACCAAAGCGATACAAGACTTAAGTGACTTGAATTTGCCTTACTTATTACAAGAGGAAATCCCATTCTTGATCAATACAGATAATCGTACCGTGACGCAGACGAGTTTAAATGAAGAATACCAATTATTGTTGGAGCATCATTTGATTACGTTAGATCAAATCGAAACAATTAATCAAAACGCAATTAATTTCGCCTTTTTACCTGAAAATGAACGTCAACATATAAAAAGTAAATTAATGAGCTAATCGTACGTAAGTTAATCTGATATAAATGCCCCCTTGTTTCGCTGTTGTAGCGTAAAGAAGGGGGCGTTTTATATACAGTAGACAGAATAATAATACAAAAAGACAACGATTTGACAGTGTATAAATTTTGTATGTATATGCGTTCTATGCATAGATATGCACTATTTATTTAGGTAGTCCTAAAGTACGATTGAGGTTGTAGTAATATTCTGTTTTACTAGAATTTAAGTGCAATATTATATAAGCTGTTTTATCTTATGAATCATATTCATGTTATCTAAAGATAAGCAGTGTACTGTTTCATTTTAACGTTTGCTATGCAAAGGTGTAGCGTATCTCTAAAATGACAACTTAAGAGTAGGAAAGGAATTAGAAATACATGCAAAATTATTGGAAGATACTACCGCCTAGCTTATGTTTATTAGTATTAATGATTTGTATTCATCTCAATTTAACGAATAATTTAGATGGATTTGTGTATCGTTCGTTACATCACACATTCACTAGTGATGTTGTGGAACGTTACTTACATATTATTTCGGATGTTTTTTCACCATTAAATTGTTTGATACTCATATTATTGATTTTAGCTGTGTTGTTTTTTGTAAATAAATTTAAATTTTGGTGGTATGGATTTTGGTGCTTCTGTGTCTTGTTAATTGGCACATTCTTAAAAAATATCATCCAACGTCCGAGACCGAGCGTTTCGATAGATGGCTATAGCTTTCCAAGTATGCATGTGTTAAGTGTTTGCTTGTTAGTGACATTGGTTCTATTGTTGAAACGTAATAGCATTTTATATGTCATCGGCATAGTTCTTATTATCTCAATCATGATTTCTAGAATTTATTTACAAGCGCATTATTTTACGGATACGATTGGCAGTTTGTTTGTATTATGGGCGATGATCCAAGCTTTACAAATTGCGCGTCAGAGCGATGAACGTTTTAACCAGTCATTTCTAAATAAATCAGCACAAACACATAACATTTATTAGTTCGTAGTAATAACATATAAGAACTGCGTGTTGTTTCTGAGACACTTGAGAGGGTAGGATGAGTGTCGATACCGAGTCTCGCCTCAGCCGCCTAGGTAAACGAGTAATAACAATACGCAGTATTGATATCAATAATAAGCCCATCAAAGATTAAAAATCTTTGATGGGCTTAATGCTGGGTATTTATGGCTCAGATTCTTTATTTTTACAAGGATTCATATTATTTGAGTGTGTTTTCGTGATACATCTTTAACGCAGTCTTTGGCTGTCAATGTTTCTTCAAATTCTTCAGAAGGCTAATCTAAATTTAATTGTTAGATATTTTTTAATAGTAACTCATGCAAATAGGAACAATTACATTAAATCATATTAGTTACTAATGTATATATAGTTAAAAATCGAATTAAAATGAAAGAAAAGTAAATTTCTATTTGAAACGCTTTCAAAATAAGATTATAATAAAATAATAAATTTGAAGGGGTTGTAATAAAGTGAAAGTAAATAAAAGTTTAATATTTATTTTGGGAGCGCTAGGTGGCTTGTTATACGGTTATGATAACGGTGTCATATCTGGGGCGTTATTATTTATACATGATGATATTCCATTGAATAGCTTTACTGAGGGGCTCGTTGTAGCATCTATGTTAGTAGGTGCAATTATTGGTGCAGGGAGCAGTGGACCGCTATCAGATAAAATTGGTAGACGACGACTGGTGTTAATGATTGCTATCGTTTATATTGTTGGTTCTTTAATTATGGCATTTACGCCTAATATGCCTATCTTAGTATTGGGTAGATTAATTATTGGTTTGGCTGTTGGTGGTTCAATGGCAACAGTACCTGTATATCTATCGGAGATGGCGCCAACGGAATACCGTGGTTCATTAGGATCATTAAACCAGTTAATGATTACGATTGGTATATTAGCAGCTTATCTCGTTAATTTTGCTTTTTCAGATATGGAAGGGTGGAGATGGATGCTTGGTTTAGCTGTAGTACCTTCTGTCATCTTATTGGTAGGAATTGCATTTATGCCAGAGAGTCCGAGATGGTTATTGGAACATCGTAGCGAACAAGCAGCGCGTGATGTGATGAAGATTACGTTTAATGATGAAGAAGAAATCAATACAGAAATTAAAGAGATGAGAGAAATTTCAGCAGTATCTGAGTCAACATGGGCAATTTTAAAATCGCCATGGCTTAGACCGACGTTAATTATTGGTTGTGTATTTGCACTATTTCAACAAATTGTCGGTATCAATGCGATTATCTTCTATGCACCTACAATATTTAGTAAGGCAGGATTAGGTGAAGCAACGTCTATTCTAGGAACTGTCGGTATTGGTACAGTCAATGTGATTGTGACGATTATAGCTGTATTTATCGCTGATAAAATTGACCGTAAGAAATTATTAGTTACAGGTAATATAGGAATGATTGCTTCATTATTAATAATGGCCATCTTAATATGGACGATTGGGATTGAATCGTCTGCAATTATCATTATTATTTGTTTATCACTGTTTATCGTATTCTTTGGATTAACTTGGGGACCTATTCTTTGGGTTATGTTACCAGAAATGTTCCCAATGCGAGCGCGAGGTGCAGCGACAGGTATGGCTGCTTTAGTGCTTAACTTTGGTACATTATTAGTTGCACAACTTTTCCCAGTATTAAATGGAGCATTAAGTACAGAATGGGTATTCTTGATTTTTGCAATTATTGGTGTGTTAGCAATGATCTTTGTAATTAAATACTTACCGGAAACACGTGGACGTAGTTTAGAAGAAATTGAATATGATTTACGTAAAAAGACTTCAGGAGCTAATCCTTCAGAAATTTGATAAATAAGGTATTTGTTCCATAGTTATTTTTTATAGTTTTAGAGAGCCTATTGGCTAAACTCTAGAAAAATAGCACTCAGATGATTGAATTCAATTGATCTGAGTGCTTTGTTTTGTTCAAGCGTCTGGTATTATGGGCTCGCTTTCCTAGGGGCCAGCTTCAGCCTGTAGTCTTCCGCTCGTCCTGTTCTCTCAGGGGTCTCGCCAAAATACTGTGCAAAAGTAATGATAATTGTATTGAAATACCAAAAAATAAGGCACCTCGTTCTTTTAGTTTAGTAAATGAACGAGGTGCCTTATGTATAAAGGTTATAACATGACTCTGTTTATATTGAGTGTAGCTGTTATTTTTAAATACTATTTATCTGTTAAAGCTGTTTCTTTATTTAAGTTTTCTTGGTTGCTTTGTTCTTTTTTACGTTTAATTTTCAGGTACATGAGTGCTGTTGCGAGTAGCCATATAGGCAAGAAGTATACAGCGCGTCTAGTATCATCAGAAAAGAATAATAATACGAATACAAAAAAGAAAAATGCAAGTACGGCATAACCCGATAAAAAGCCGCCTTTTAATTTAAAAACATTCTGTTTATGTTCTTCTTTATGCGTATAAGCGTACTTTATATAAGAAACAATAATGAGAATCCATACGAGTAAATACAACACTGTCGAAATCGTTGTAATATAAATGAACAGTTGCATTGTATTTGGGAAAATATAGTTTAACATCACTGCAACAAGCAATATTGATGTTGAAATAAACATTGCAATATGAGGTACGCCGTGTTTATTTGTCTTACCCATAATTGCAGGTGCTTGTTTATCTTGGGCTAAACCGAATAACATTCTACTATCAGAAAAGATACCACTGTTTGTAGCAGATGCAGCAGCAGTTAATACTACAAAGTTAATCGCACTTGCTGCAAATGGTATACCGATGAGTGCAAATACTTGTACGAATGGACTTTTATCAGCTGAAATATGGTCCCAAGGTGTAATAGACATGATAACAATCAGAGATCCAATATAAAATAATAAGATTCTAATAGGCACGCTATTGACGGCACGTGGTATAGAGACGTTAGGATTCTTCGTTTCTCCAGCTGTAACCCCAATTAATTCAATACCAATGAATGAATAAACCGCCATTTGGAATGACATCAAGAAACCGTATGCGCCATGTGTAAAGACACCGTTGTCATATAAGTTCGTAAAGCTTGCAGTTGAATGGTTTGTTTTAAATCCTAAGATAATAAAAGCTAATCCGACGACGATTAATACAATAATCGTAATTATTTTAATCATAGAGAACCAAAATTCGATTTCTCCAAATAAATTAGAGCCTAAAGAGTTGAAAGCCATTAATAACAGCACAATAAATAAAATAGTAAGCCAGTTTGGTATATTAGAAGACCAATAACTGACATAGGAACCCATAGCAGTTAAATCTGACATACTTGAAGTAATCCAACTCATCCAGTAAGTCCAACCAATTAGGAAACCAGCGTATGGACCTAACTGATCATTGGCAATATCTACGAATGATTTATATCTTGAATTGCTCAGTAATAATTCTCCCAGTCCCCGCATAAACATGAATAGAACTACACCGATTATTAAATATGTAAAAATAATAGATGATCCAGTTAATGATATAGTCTGACCTGATCCTAAGAATAGACCGGTGCCGATTGCACCACCAATTGCAATTAACTGAATGTGTCTATTACTTAAACCCCTTTGAAGGTGATCTGACATTAACATGACTCCTTTGTGTTCAAAGACGTAAGTAATTATCATCTATAATATTTCAAAAATAACTTTATTGCAAATTTTAACTAATTAAATAATATAATTTTAATTTATTATCAATTAATAATAATTAAAAGCTAATAAAGATTATTATTATGTAGAGATAGGTGCTGAGAAAGCTTGAAATGTGGGTGTGTGCCGCTAATTATCAATGGGGAATCATATCTTATTAATTATATAAAAAGCATAAATTCGATTGACAGCCTATTGGGAGTAGTGTATCGTACATTAAAACATAGTAAACTAATCGGAATAAAAGGGTAGATTTATTATGTTGTTATATAGCTGAACTTAATAATTTAGATTTAGGTTTAAAAGGCCGAAGGAGGTATTATGAAAGTAAAATATAACATTGTTTTTCTTAGCTCTATTACGATATGTGCGGCATTTATTTTATATGGAGCAATTTTTACGAAACAATTTGAAACGTTTACCACTGCTTTGACTCAATATATTGCGGTTCAATTTAGTTGGTATTATCTTATTTTGATCGTTATTTTTCTAGCGTTGTGTTTATATTTATTATTTTCAAAATATAGGGATATTAAATTGGGCAAGGCAGATGAACAACCAGAATTTTCGTTAGTATCTTGGTTTTCAATGTTATTTTGTGCAGGTATGGGCATGGGTTTAGTATTTTGGACGACTTCTGAACCAATCAGTGATGCGTTTATTCTTTCTCCAGAACATAAAGAAGGTTCAAAAGGGGCTATAGCATCTGCATTACAATACTCATTTTTTCATTGGGGTATACATGCCTGGGCAGTTTATTGCATCGTGGCGCTCGTATTTGCGTACTTTAGTTTCTATAAAGGTTACCCTGGATTAGTTAGTGCGATGTTAAGACCGTTGTTAGGTGAGGGGCGTATACAACGTTATGTCGGTAACGTGAGTGATATATTGGCAGTCATTGCAACAGTTACAGGTGTGGCAGCAACATTAGGTTTTGGTACTGCACAAATCAATGATGGGCTAAATTTTCTCTTTGATGTACCGTCTAACCTCTTTGTCCAGACCTTTATTATCATTATGGCTACAGTGATTTTCACTATTTCGGCTTGGTCTGGCATTAGTAAAGGTATAAAACATTTGAGCAATATCAATATGATTCTTGCTGTTGTTATCTTGATTGCTGTATTTATCGTTGGACCTACCTTATACATACTTAATATGTTTACCAATACATTGGGAAATTATATGGCGGATTTCTTGAAAATGAGTTTAACTTTACCACTAGATTCACAGGATAAACGATTTTCTTGGATGAAAAATTGGACGTTGTTTTATTGGGCGTGGTGGATTGCCTGGTCGCCATTTGTTGGTATATTTATCGCACGTATTTCAAGAGGGCGTACGATTAAAGAATTTATATTAGGTGTGTTGTTTGTGCCTGCATTGATATGCTTTGTATTTTTTGCAGTATTTGGAGGTGCCTCACTATACTTACAATCCAATCATATTGCTAAAATATCATCATTTAATACTGAAACAGCAACATTTGCAGTGTTAGAACACTTTCCATTTGGATTTACGTTAAGTATTTTAACGATTATTGTGGTAGCAATCTTTTTTATTACTTCAGCAGATTCAGCCACATATGTATTAGGTATGTTGACATCAAGAGGTTCGCTTAATCCAACGGGATTCATAAAGGTGAGTTGGGGTGTCATATTGGCATTTTTTGCAATTATTATGTTCTATACTGGTGGGATGCAATCGATACAAAATCTCATGATTATTACAGCATTGCCATTTTCACTCATTATAATACTTATGATTATTTCATTTTTTAAAGTACTTAGGACAGATCATTCTGCTCAACGCAGTACCACGATTGAAACACACCATTCTGAGCAGAAGCTGGATATTACACAAGAAGTTGAAACTGAATGATTGGGGCTAGGAGAGACGAAGTACGACATCAAAAGACTGAATATTCAAATAATAAAATGTTATTTAAAAATTAAAGTATAAAAGGGGCGGTACATGATGGCTAACAAAAAAATACATTTTAATGCTTTTGTACAAAATTCACCATCGCCATATTCATCTGGTTTATGGAAGCATGAAAAAGATCATGGCACAAAGCACAATCGCTTGGATTTTTGGATTAATTTGGCTCAAACATTAGAGAAAGGTAAATTTGATTCTGTCTTTATTGCAGATGTATTAGGAACGTATAATACTTATAATAATTCATTTGATACGTCAGCGAAATACGCTGTACAATTACCATCTCATGAGCCGACAGTATTGGTATCTGCAATGGCAGCGGCCACTAAGCATATTGGTTTCGTACCCACAATTTCTACCACATATAGTCAACCTTATAGTTTGACGCGTCAGCTATCTACTTTAGATCATCTAACACAGGGGCGGATAGGATGGAATGTTGTGACATCTTATTTGAAAAGTGAAGCGGTGAACTTGGGTTTGCCTGAGCGTTTATCAAAGGATGAACGATACAATCGTGCAGATGAATTTTTAGAGGTAGCATATAAATTGTGGGAAGAGAGTTGGGAAGATGGAGCGGTGGTTCAAGATGCTGCAACAGATACGTATGCTAATCCGCAAAAAGTGCATACAGTAAAGTTTCATGGTCAATACTTTGATATTGATGGCCCTCATCTTGTTGAGCCTTCTGTTCAACGTACACCGGTGTTATTTCAAGCTGGTGCCTCAACAAAGGGGAAGCATTTTGCTGCAAAACATGCAGAAGCTGTATTTTCGAAGCACAACTCATTGGAAGATTTGAAACGATTTGTAGCTGAAATGGAAGAAAAAGCTGAAATATATGGTAGAGAGCGAGGTGATATTAGAGTCTTTCCGATGGTGTTACCAATTGTGGGTAAGACGGAAGCGGAGGCCTATGAAAAGCTTAAGATGTTAGAGTCGTATGTGAGTCATGAAGGTGTCGCTACGTTATTAAGCGGGCATACAGGTATCGATCTCTCACATATTGATCCTGATGATTATGTAGAAGATATTCAAACAGACGCGATTCAAGTTGACTTAGATTATTATGCTAAGGACACCACACGAAAATGGACGTTTAAAGAAGCATTGAAACATCATTGTATTGGTAATGGTGCAGCTATATTTATAGGAACGAAGGAACAAGTGGCTGATCAATTTGAGACATGGGCCATAGAAGGTGGTGCAGCGGGATTTAATATTACTCAAGCATATAATCCTGGTACGTTTGAAGAGTTAATCGATGAAGTTATTCCCATTTTACAGGAGCGGGGACTATATAGAACGGAATATGAAGGGACTACATTGCGTGAAAATTTATATGGCAAAGGACAGCAACATATTAAATATTCACATCCTGCACAAAGAAACAAGAAGATCCCAAATTAAAGTCGAATGATTTCTAAGATTGAATAAAAGCACAAAAGGCGTCTGGGACATAAATACCCAGCATTGAGCCCATCAAAGATCAAAATTCTTTGATGGGCTTGTTATTGATATCAATACTGCGTATTATTATCACTCGCTTACCAAGGGTCTGGGTCGAGTCTCGGTCTCGACACGCATGGTACTCCCTCAAGTGTTGCGCATATAATACACAGCTCTTATATGTTATTACTACAAAAACTAAGACGCTTTATAATGAATTAATTGAGACAGAAATCATCCTTGAGATAAAACAAGAAATGAAAAATGAGTTAAGTAATGAAGATTTAAGTAAAATTACAAATCATTTATCAGTAAAAATTAGTGACTTTATTTTAGTCTGAAAGACTAATCTCCCAAACGGCTTTGTCTATTCAAACACAATGTAAGTTCTGTATCAGATAAAGTGATAAAAGTTAGATTATTAAGCTTTGGTATCAATTACTTTTTTAGGTAAAATCTCTAAATAATTACGGTATGCTTCTAAGTTGATTGTATTGTCGACGAAGATGATTCTACCACCATTTCTAGAACCTTTTTGCTTTATATTTTTAATACGCTGGTAGCCAGTTGATGTGCTAGCAAAGTAACCTGTCGTATATGTTAAATCGTCGGAGACACAAAGTTCTGCAATAACACCTGGAAATTGATTAATACAAGATGCAATTGTGATAGCATCTTGTATTCGATCGTTATAATTATGTTGTGTTTCAAACATAAAACGCGTTACACGGATGCCACGTAGGCCAGTATCATCAAGACGTTGCCCATTATGAACTGATAAGATGATTGCACCACTGTAATTGTTAGCGTCTTCAATATAAGACCATGCCTTTTGCAAAATTTCTGCGTTAATATGAACTTGTGAAGCTAGATTTGTAATAGTGTCATTGTTGTCGTATATAGGTAAACTTTGAATAGTTGTTAAAGGACGTGTTACTTTTTCAATTTTTAAATTAAGGAAATCAATAGCGCCATTTTCGTGATAAAAGCCCTTGTTAAAAAAACGAAGGAGTACATCGGCAATCGCAGGTTCATCACAAATCGTTTCGGCACCACTAATATGTTTACTTTGTTGGCTTGAACGCATCTTAATGCTGTACATGATTTAATCTCCTTTGGTTAGATTATGGCATAGTTGTAATAATAGCTTGATGTCATCTTCATTATGAAAATAAGATAATGAAATCCGTAGCATGGGCCTATCAACGGTTGGATAACGGAAATAACTGACCAATATACCCTCTGTTAGTAACAGTTCATAAATGGTTTCTGCGTCTTTATAACTGTCAAATTCAATGTGCTTTATAGGTGAAAGTGTATGACAATTCTGCGTATTCATTTTATCTTTGGCTAAACGATTGAAATATTTACTCAAGCGAACTAATTTAGTTGCTCTGTATGATTGGGCGCATAAGTAATGTAAGTTACGCTCAATTTGGTATAGGTTAAATATCGGAAGTGCACTTGAATAAATGAGGGGTCTTGCTAAATTTACAAGGAGTTGTTTAACTGTGTTAGAACACAGAATAATGCCACCTTGTGTACCTAGTGCTTTAGATAAACTGGCTGTTAAAATATCAATACCCTCTAATGTATCGTAAAGATTTAAGCCTAGACCGTGTGCATGATCTACCACAATATATGTGTTAGGGTGACGTTTTTTTAGTGTTATGATTTGTTGCAAGTCAGCCATAGTTCCGTGCGTCGAAAAGATGCTATCAGTAACAATGAGCTTTGTAGTGGTCGGATGCAGACTGAGCTGTTGATCTAACGCATTATAGTCCAAATGAGGATAAATGCGCTTGGATAAGCCACTTAATTTAATGCCATCGATAATGCTGGCATGATTTCTAGCATCCGAAAATACTATGACATCCTGGTCTTTGAATATATTGAATATAGCTAAATTTGCCTCATAACCACTATTTGTAATCAAAGCATCTTCAAACGGATAATGTGAACAGAATAATCGTTCAATATTGTGGTAAAGTTGTGAATTACCACTTACTAATCTAGAACTTGCATAGTTAATGCCATAGTACGACAAATAATAATTGAGTTGATTGACGTTGATTGGTAATTGTGCCAATCCTAGATAGTCGTTTGAGGTGAAATTGATATAGGTTTTTGCATTGATTGTGATGTGTTTTTTGGATACGTACTCGACATTGTTTAAGTGTCTAAAGGTTTTGTATTGCTTTAGTGTGTTTAGTTGTGATTCAAAATAAATTCTACTCACCTTCTTTGTAAACAATTGTGTAATGATCATCATTTAATCAAGTATTGTGGTTAATGCTTTGGTAAAGATGCGTACCATTTTTTTAATTTCCTTTTTAGACATAGTGAGAATAGGAACAAAAGTAATGACATGTTCTAAGTTACGAATCATCAGACCACATGCCTTACATTCAGCAATTATGCTTTCTACTTTCTCTATAGATAAAGGTTGTCTTGTTGCTTTGTCAGCTACTAATTCAACGCCATACATTAATCCTCTGCCACGAATGTCTCCCACGTGTGGATGGTTTGCAAGTTTATGCAAGTGATTATGCAATATTTTTGAAGTCTTTTGAACATGCTGTATAACATGATTCTGTTTATACAATTTGAGGCTTTCTAAAGCGACTGCACAAACAAGTTGATTCCCCGTGTATGTATGACCATGGAAGAAGGTATTAACACCGTGTGCATCACTTAAGAACGCATCATATATTCGTTGAGAGGTAAGTGTTGCTGCTAATGGTAAATAACCGCCAGTAATAGCTTTACCTAAACACATAATATCTGGTTCAACTTGTTCATGCTCACAAGCAAACATTGTTCCGGTTCTACCAAAGCCAACTGCGACTTCATCACAAATTAGTAATACATTATATTGTTTACATAACTGTTCTACGGCTTTGAGAAATCCATGAGGATGCACGAAAAGGCCAGTAGCACCTTGAATAAGTGGTTCGATAACAAAACCAACAATTTCATCAGCTTGTTGTTGCAGTATAGCTTCTATTTCTTCGAGAATAGCTTTGGTCATTGTTTCTTCCGTTTCGTAAGTACTTTGATACAATGATGGACTGGTTATTTGAATATTTTCAAAAATTAAATCCTCAAATATTTGGTGGAAAGTATCGATACCACCAACACTAACTGCTCCCAATGTATCGCCATGGTAGCCATTATGTAATGTTAAGAACTTTCGCTTTTTGGCATATTGTATGGCATCTAAATTTTTCCAATATTGGTATGCCATTTTAATTGCGATTTCAACAGCAGCGCTACCCGTATCTGAATAGAACACTTTCTGTAAAGATTGGGGTGTAATGTCAACGAGTTGCTCGGCCAATTCAATTGATGGAATGTTTGAGGAACCTAATAAAGTAGAATGTGCAATTTGTTTTAGTTGTCGTTGTAGGGCACGGTTGAGTTGCTTATTATTGTGTCCATGAACATTTACCCACAGTGAGGCATAACCATCTAAATATTTATTACCATTTGTATCGTATAGATAACTGCCACGACCTTTCTTTATAATAATAGGCTTTGATTCTCTGTAAACGCCCATCTGAGTAAAGGGATGCCATACGTAATTTAAATCTTTAGCTACAAGTTGTTCATTGTTCATCATTAATCGCTCCTTCTAATATTGCTAATAATTGTTTTGAAGATTCCAGATTCTGCTTATGACTTTCACAAGTGAATACAGCTTTAGAAAGTAATTTTTCAAGTGTATGTTTATTGTCTTGTTCAATTGCTGTATTACTAAAATGGTTCATGATTATTACGTTAGTGGGTAGTGAACACTGTTCCAAATAAGATTGATGGACAATTACATCACTAATGGCACCAAGTTTTGAAGGTACTACGCTAACGATGAAATCTGCGGTGTCGCGTATTAAATCACTGGTCATATAACAGTAATCATTATTTTCGTAAATGGGCACAGCGATTCCTCCGGCCCCCTCAATCAAAATATAGTCATACCGCTGTTCTAAATAGGCTAATTTGGTGACTATACTATCTCGACTGAAGCGTTGATTTGGCTCTAGCTTGAAGGCAAGGTGTGGAGATACAGGATCTCTGAATGTATAAAGCGATGTCTCTTCATATTCAAGGCCGCATATATTTTTATAGACCTCTAAATCTGGATAACATCCTAATCCAATTTCTTCAGTCTGAAAGGGTTTGAAAATTATTACTGACTTGCCTGCATTTTGTAATAAATTAAATAGTTGCGTTGTGATATAAGTTTTACCTATATCTGTATTTGTTCCTGTAATAAAAATATTCATGTTGTACCTCTTTTTAATTTGTGTCTTATGGGTATCATAAAACGATTCTGGCCTAATTGTAAACTTAAAAATAAAATTAGTTTACATTTAAAAATGTTGAAACTTGATAAACCGTTCAGTTTACGGTGAATCTAAGTGATGCTTTATTTATTAAATGAGTTGTTCTAAAATAGTGAATAATTCAAAGGAGGGTGTGTATGAGACAATATATAGTAGATGCATTTAGTGATAGTATATTTGGTGGAAACCCTGCTGCCGTATGTATAGTAGAGGAAAGTTTAAGTGACGAACTTATGTTAGCAATTACTAAAGAGAATAATTTATCAGAAACGGCATTTGCAGTTAGAAAGGGCGATAAATATCATTTGAGATGGTTCACACCCGGTGGAGAAATTGATTTATGTGGACATGCTACCTTAGCTACAGCCTATGTATTAATGAATTATTATGATGATTCATTATCTACAATAACGTTTACAACGATGAGTGGTGATTTGATAGTAAATAGAAATGATGAACTATATGAGATGAGCTTTCCTCCGTATGATTTAAAAAGCGTAAATCATTTAGACGAAATTGAAGCGGCAATAGGTGTGAGACCTCGTGAAGTGTTTAAGGGCAGAGACCTGCTATGTGTACTAGATGATGAAAAGTCTGTTATTGACTTAAAACCAGATTTAAAGAAAGTAGCTGAATTAGATGGATTGTTACTACAAGTAACAGCTGAAGGTACTGATTATGATTGTGTATCTAGAAGCTTTGCACCTAAGTTAAATGTGGACGAAGACCCAGTTTGTGGTTCAGGTCATTGTCATATTATTCCTTATTGGTCTGAAAAATTAAATAAAGAAACGATTAACGCTTATCAAGCATCGGCACGTGGTGGGAGTATTTATGCTACATATAAAGATGGGGCATTGACATTAGCAGGCAAAGCGACATTGTTTGCAATCAGTGAATTATATATTGATTAAATGATTCATATCAGAAGTTTAATTGTAATAGAAAAAGCAGCAATTTTCGTTTAGGAAATTGCTGCTTTTTATTATTGAGGTGTAAACAATAACAAAGGTTAGCTAGGGATGTTGACGAAATCTTGACGCTCTAATTTTACCGATTCTCCACGATTGTACATTTTTTCTGCATGTAGTTCTCCCCAATAGCAAAGTGATGATAATATCTTGCCAAGTGTTTCGCCGTATTCAGAAAGTTCATATTCAACCTTTGGTGGTACTTGATCATATACAATACGATTGATAATACCATCGTTTTCTAATTCACGTAGCTGTTGTGTTAACATTTTTTGAGTGATTGAAGGAATGGCACGCTTTAATGCAGACGTACGCATGAGACCATTATTTTGCAAGTGACATAAAATGACAGGTTTCCATTTACCACCGATGACATCGATTGTAGCTTCTACACCGATATTGTAATTTTTACTCATAATTTGACCTCCTTATAGGTACTTAAAAGTACCTATAGCACTTTAAAGTGCGTACTTCCTCTTTTATATTGTGTAGTTTATATTAACACATATAATAAAAAAGAAGGAGTCAAATATATCATGAAAAACAATAAATTTGCTATTTTTGCATTAGCAATGTCAGCCTTTGCGATTGGCATGACAGAGTTTATTAGTGTGGGATTATTACCACTAATTAAAGATTCATTTAACACAAGTATATCTATGGCAGGATTAACAGTTTCATTATATGCGATAGGAGTTACAGTAGGGGCACCAGTACTTACGCCATTAACGAATAAAATGAAACGTAAGCACTTATTACTGGGTATTATGTTGATATTTATTGTAGCCAATGCTTTAGCTGCAGTATCTGTAACATTTAGTATGCTGTTAGCAATGCGTATACTTTCAGCATTAATGCATGGTGTATTTATGTCTATTGCGACTGCAATCGCTAGTGATTTAGTAACACCGGATAAACGTTCAAGTGCAATTGCAATGATGTTTACTGGATTGACAGTTGCTACGATTACAGGAGTACCATTAGGGACTTGGATAGGCCAACAATTTGGTTGGGAAATGTCTTTTGTGGCTATTGCGATTATAGGATTAATTAGCTTCATTGGTAACTGGTTAGTAGTACCAAATGATTTAAATGAATATGATCAAGCGCCAATGGTAGAGCAGTTGAAAGTATTTAAGAATAAATCGTTAATGATGATTTATTTAATTACAGCATTAGGTTATGGTGGTACATTTGTTGTTTATACTTACCTTACAACAATCTTGACGGATGTCATGCACTATAGTGATAATGCGGTAGTCATTCTATTAATTATTTATGGTGTAATGGTAGCTATTGGTAACACATTAGGTGGAAAGTTAACCAACCATCAACCTACAAAGGTATTGGTTGCTATATTTACTATTCAAGCAATGGTATTATTGTTTGTCGGTATTACAGTAACGCATCAATTCATCGGTACAATTGCAGTGTTATTGATGGGATTGTTTGCCTTTATGAATGTACCTGGATTACAACTTATTGTCGTATTATTTGCAGAAAGAAAGCACAAAGCGACGGTTAATTTTGCATCAAGTTTAAATATCGCATCATTTAATATTGGTATTACCTTAGGTTCGGTAATTGGTGGATTTGTATTAAATCATTTCTCATTAACTATGACGCCGTATTTTGGATTTATTATGGTCATACTTGCTAGCTTAATGATGTATGTTACTTATAAGAAAGAAACAGCTACACAATCAACACTTGCCCAAGCTTGTACTGAATAAAGTGTTATATGTTTATTTTTTATAAGAAATGCACATTATAGAAACAGTAATTTTATTTTAAAAAAGTCAATTCACATCAATCAATTTATATTCTTTGAATTAGTGTTTAAAACATCTTAAAATTGTATTCGGACATATAATTTTAAAAATAATTGAGAGAAGTGAATGTTTATGAATTTAAAAGATACACTGTTTGAGAAGTTAGAGAAAAAAGAAAGTGAAATGATAAAGCATAGACGTCATTTACATCAACATCCAGAGTTGTCTTTCCAAGAAGAGCAAACAGCTCAATATATTAAAGATTTTTATAAAGGGAAGGACGTTACAGTAACGCAACCCGTAACAGAAAGTCATGCGGTCATCGTTGAAATCAAGGGGAGTAAACCTGGAAAAACGATTGGTCTACGTGCTGACTTTGATGCATTACCAATCAAAGAAGAAGCAGAAGTTGAATTTAAGTCATTAAATGAAGGTGTGATGCATGCATGTGGTCATGATGCGCACACTGCATATTTACTAGGCTTAGCAGATGCATTACTTGAAATTAAAGATGAGCTTTCTGGAACAATAAAAATTATTCATCAACATGCTGAGGAAAAGCCGCCGGGTGGAGCACAACAAATTGTAGCATCTGGTGCTTTAAAAGATGTTGATGAAATTTACGGTATCCATGTAGCGCCAATTATTGGACCAAATGTAATAGCATACAATAAAGGCAATGCTTTCTCTGGTAGTTCCACATTTACATTAAAAATTAAAGGGCTTGGTGGTCATGCTGCAAGCCCGCATAAAACACATGATGCTTTAGTTGCTGGAACAAACTTTGTAAATACAATTCAAACGATTGTATCAAGAAGAATTGATCCATTAGAAATGGGTGTTATAACTATTGGTGCATTTGAAGCACCAGGTGGAGCGAATATCATTCAAGATACTGTGACGATTAAAGGGACTGCACGTTATCTAAATGATGAATTAGAACAATTTATGTACGAAGAAATTGATAAAGTGGCTCAAAGTGTAGCGGTAGGATTCGATGTCACTTATGACTTAGATTATCAATTTGGTTATCCTGTACTTTACAATCATCCGGAGCATACACAAAGTGTGGCTGATATTTTAGAAAAGAGTAAAGGTGACTATTATGAACATTTAGTTGAAATTCCACCTGTTACCGGTTCAGAAGATTTTGCTTATTATCTGAAGGAAATTCCAGGTACGTTCTATATTGTAGGATGTAAACCTGAAGCAGTGGAAACACCTTATATGAATCATCATCCTAAATTTGAAGTGAATGAAGATGCATTGATTGTAGCTGCAAAATCATTAGGAGAAATAGCGATTCAACGTTTATCAGAAAAGTAATATATAAGACCATAGACAAAGCTATATCATAAAGATAGTAAAACCCTCACAATATCTGTTTAAGACAAGAATAGTGAGGGTTTTTTGAATATTATTATTTAATTGGGTGTCTTTAATAAGTTGGATGATGTACCTGTTGTGAGTATTTCATTAAAGTTTTTAAAGCTTGTTTCTACCATATTTGCAACAGCTTCATCTGTATTTGAGCCAATATGTGGTGTGATTAATACTCTTGGATACATGTTAATTAAGGATTGAATATCGGTGTCAGGTAATGGGCCCCATGCATCAAACTGTTTGAAGAATACATCTTGTTCATGCGGTAACACGTCTGTAGCGAAACCGGCGATGACATTATGCTCTAAAGCGGTAACGATGTCGTGATTATTTTGTAATTCGCCTCGTGCCGTATTAATTAAGATGGCGTCGTTTTTCATTTTAGTTAAAAATGCCCGATCAATCATGCCATCATTTTCACCTGGGATATGTGGTACATGAATACTAACGATATCGCTTTGGCTAAGTAATTCGTCCAAAGAGACATAATCTAAAGTGTCAGTACATAAATCATTAGGATATAAATCATAACCAATTACCTTTGCACCTAATCCTTTGAATAATTGGGCTTCAGTATAACCAATCTTACCTGTACCTATAATACCCACTGTACAGTTTCGTACTTCCTTACTAAACATCTTACTATCTACTCTAAAGTCAAACTGTTGTGTTCTATTTGTTGTAAAAGGAATATTACGTAATAAGTTGAGTGCTAATGTTAAAGAGAGTTCGGCAATAGCATTTGGTGAATAGCTAGGCACATTTGCCACTTTGATGCCAAGCGATGCTGCGGCTTCCAAGTCGATATGTGAAGTGCCGACAGTTCTAGTGAACACATACTCAATACCTTGTGCCTTCATATATTTTAAATTGGTCATTGTTGCATGACAATTTGCGCGTAATAATACGGCATGATGTCCATCAACTAACGTGATATTATCTGCGGTAAGCAATGATTCTACGAGCGTTAATTCGAAATCATAAGTATTAAATTGGTGGAAAATTTCGACCTCATGAGGTCTTACTCCAAAACAAATAATTTTAAACATAAGATAACCTACTTTCTAAGATGTTGTGTTAAAAAATGCCTAGATTACCAATAATTTTTAATATGACTAGCCAACTTGGGATAATAAATACGGCTACAATGGTCGAGAGTAATGATGCATTGGATGCTAAGACGGCTTCTTTATCAAAGTTAATTGCATAAGCTACTGCCACAGTTGCAGATGGTGTTGCCATCATTACAATCATTGTAGTGACAGCATTCATATCAAATATCAAAATGCCAGTTAATGTAGTTATAATAAAAATTACTAAGTTGATTAATGGCACCATCACTGTTTTCACACCGGCATAATACCAAGTCGTAGTATTTTTAGCAGCATCTTTAAAATTGATTTCTGCTAAAGTTGCACCAATAGATAACCATGCTAATGGTGAAGCAAGTTTAGATAAAAACATGATTGGTGCATAAAGCCAAGGTAAAGTCTGATCAATACGCAATATTGAAACTGAAATCTCGTTTCCCTTTTGACTATGTAAGACTGTAATGTGTGGTGTTAAATCTTGAATGAGCCAAATAAATAAACCTAAAAATGTAGCAATAACAATTGGATTTAAAAACATAGTCTTGAGGTTTTTTATTTCCATTTTTAGTCCGCTCATCTTGATATATGCATAGGAATATAAGAAAATACGATAACCAATATTAAATATATTTGCATAGATAACACCAATTGGACCTAACATTGCACTTATAATAGGGATACCAAAAAATGTCGTAGAGCTAAATATAGAAAGTATTTCTAAAGTAGTCTTCTTATCTCCTTTATATTTAGCATAAAAAGGCTTGATTAAAATAATCAAAACAATATACATTAAGATGCCCCAAATTAAAACATTAATTCCTTGAGCTAAATGTTTTTGGTTCAAGTCAGTCATAAAGGCAGAAAATGCTAATGCTGGCAATGCAACAGTCAACACTACTTTAGATAAAATTTTAGCTGCTTGATTATTGAAGATATTTTTCTTTCTACAAAAATAACCTAGTAAAATGATTAAAACAGTTGAGGCTATTGCACTTAAAAATCCTTTGTCGGTAAATGTATTTACAACAATATTTACAATGTCCACATTTAAACCTCCGCATATTATATTTTATTTATATATTATAAAATGTAATTCGGTGTTTAGGTGTTATGCATTTTGTATATTTTGTGAATTAAATCACAGTATTATTGATTTATATTGCGCTATTATTAATAATTTCAAAATAAACGGTTGTAGAAGCAAGCTTGAACGGTGTATTTCAATAAATCGTAGTGTTATAATATTTATATTAAAATTTTTAATGGGATTCGCTATAAGGTGGACATTATAGTAGGGATGTAGTTTAGTATTAATCAGTTATAACATGGTTATAATATTTTGTTTGGAGAGATTTAAGGGATGCTCTCCAATAAGATTAAGTTAGATTTAAAGCATATAGAAACTTTAAAGGACTTATCTATCACAATAATAGGTGGGAAAATAATGGATAAAAAATATGATTTTATGAGCCCTTGGCTAGAGCTTGATCGCTTACAAAATAAAATCCGTAAAGAAGTTGAAGCAATTATTAGAGCGAGATATCAATTATCATTAAAAGAATTTTATGTATTATATTATATTTCGGTTTCTCCTGAGAAAAAGCTAAGACTACAAGAATTACAAAATCTATTAGACTTGAGTCAAAGTGCACTGTCTAGAATTGTTTCTAATATGGAATCTGAAAAATGCGGTGCATTGGAGAAATGTGTGTGTGCGGTGGATAGAAGAGGAACCTACACACAAATTACTGAATGGGGAGAAGAAAAACTACAAGGTAGTTTGGATATCATTCATGAAGTCATGTCTAAATACTTAGGTGACACCGACGCAAATGCACTGATGCAACAATTGGTTAAATCATTATAATGTCATGATGAGATTTAAATAGTCTCGTCTTGACATTTTTTTATTATAGCGTTAATTTATATGTATGCAGCATGCATATAAATTTCGGGAGGTTTTTATGATGAAAAAACAATTTGAACCACTGTTTGAACCATTAGAATTACCTAATGGTGTAAAGTTGAAAAATAGATTTGTCTTAGCACCATTGACACATTCATCATCAAATGACGATGGGACGACCTCAACAGCAGAGTTAGAACATTTTGACAAGAGATCTAAAGATGTTGGTTTAGCACTAACTGCGGCGAGTAATGTTACTGATCTTGGAAAGGCGTTTCCAGGACAACCATCAATTGCCCATGATTCGGACCTAGATGGATTGAAACAGTTAGCAACAACAATGAAGCAAAACGGTGCGAAAGCTGTAGTTCAAATACATCATGGTGGTGCACAATCGCTTCCATATTTAACACCTGGAGGAGATGTAGCAGGACCGAGTCCAATTACTATGCAAAGTTTTGATGAATCAGAACCTCATGATGCACGCGAAATAACACAAACAGAAATAGCAGAAACAATAACTGCCTTTGGTGAAGCAACGAAAAGAGCAATTGATGCTGGTTTCGATGGCGTAGAAATACATGGTGCCAATCACTACTTAATTCATCAATTCGTATCACCACATTATAATAAACGTACGGATGAATGGGGTAAAGACAGATTGAAATTCCCATTAGCAGTTATTGATGAAGTATTAAAAGTTGTTAAAGCGTATGGAAATGATGACTTTATTGTTGGTTACCGTCTATCACCTGAAGACCCAGAAGAAGATGGATTGAAAATGGAATTAACAGAAACGTTAGTTAAAACAATAATTGAAAAACCTTTAGATTATCTACATGTGTCGTTGATGCATGTTTTTGCAGATACGAAAGAAGAAAAATATAAAGGGCAAGAAAAAGTAGCTTTATTGCATGAATGGATTGACGGACGTATGCCGCTAATTGGTATTGGTTCAGTGTTTACAGCTGGTGAAGCTTTAGAAGCAATAAACTCACCTAATGTTGATTTAATTGCCATTGGTAGAGGTATATTACTCGACTATAACTTTATCAGTAAAATTAAAAGTGGTAATGAAGATGAAATAATATCTGAATTTGATCCTAATAGAACTGATAAACATCATTTGCCACCTAAATTATGGGAACAATTAAATGCACAATTTTATCCATTACCAAGAGTGGATAAATAATTATTTCAACATATAACTTACTGTAAAAATATTAAGCAGCAAGAACTTCTAAATTTTAATTGTATAAACACATTTAAGTGAAGGAGAGATTGATTGTGAGTATAAATGTAAGAGATTATATTGACGAGAATTATGGGTTATTTATCAATGGAACATTTGTCGCAAGTGAACGAGGTGAAACATTAGAGGTTAACAATCCAGCGAATGGTGAATTCTTGGCTACTGTTGCCAAAGCAAGCGACAGTGATGTTGATAAAGCGGTTAAAGCCGCCCAAGAAGCATTTGTCAGCTGGAGTCAAACCTCAAATACTGAACGTGCAGAATACTTGAGAGAAATAGGAAATAAAATTGAGGCAAATAAAGAGAAGCTAGCCACTATAGAATCACTCAATAACGGTAAGCCAATTAGAGAAACACTAAATATTGACGTACCATTTGCCGCGAGACATTACAAATATTTCGGTAGTGTGATTGAAACAGATGAAGGGTCATTAAATGATATAGATAAAGATACGATGAGCTTAATACGACACGAACCAATAGGTGTGGTAGGTGCTGTTGTAGCATGGAACTTTCCTATCTTATTAGAAGCTTGGAAGATAGCGCCAGCCATAGCTGCCGGCAATACTATTGTTATTCAACCGTCTTCTTCAACACCATTAAGTTTGATTGAATTAGCGAAAATATTCCAAGAAGTCTTACCTAAAGGCGTGGTTAATATTATTACAGGTAAAGGGTCAGAATCTGGAAATGCCATTTTTAATCATGAAGGTGTAGATAAACTATCGTTTACTGGATCAACGGATGTTGGTTACACTGTTGCGGAAGCAGGAGCAAAACGCATCGTTCCAGCAACGTTAGAATTAGGAGGTAAAAGTGCCAATATTATTTTAGATGATGCAAATTTTGATTTGGCATTAGAAGGTATTCAATTAGGCATACTGTTTAACCAAGGTGAAGTATGTAGTGCAGGCTCTCGCTTATTAGTTCATGAAAAAATTTATGATCAATTAATTGATAAGTTGAAAACTGCGTTTAGCAATATTAAGGTTGGAGATCCATTAGATGAAAACACACAAATGGGTAGTCAAACTGGTGAAGAACAAATAGAAAAAATTCAATCCTATATCGATTATGCTAAGCAATCAGACGCTGAAATACTTGTAGGAGGACAGCGCATTGTAGACAATGGTCTAGATAAAGGTTATTTCTTCGAACCAACGCTGATTTCGGTTCCTGATAATAATAATAAGTTAGCACAAGAAGAAATTTTTGGTCCGGTATTAACAGTTATTAAAGTGAAAGATGATGAAGAAGCTATCAAAGTTGCAAATGACTCTGAATATGGTTTAGCAGGTGGGGTATTTTCACAAGATATTACTCGTGCGCTTAATATAGCGAAAGCGGTTAGAACTGGCCGAGTATGGATAAATACCTACAACCAAGTACCAGAAGGCGCACCATTTGGAGGATATAAAAAATCAGGTATCGGTAGAGAAACTTATAAAGAGGCAATTAAAAATTATCAACAAGTTAAAAATATTTATATTGATACGAGTGATGCATTGAAAGGATTATATTAGCTCATATTTACATGTGCTGGAGTGAAAAGCAGTTATTAATGAAGTAAAAAAACACAGGTTGAGCCACTCATCGTGGTTCAACCTGTGTTTTTAATATGTGTGATTCACGATGTAGGGTTAAAATGTGAATCAACTCTGAAAAAGAATGATGCTTTACCATTATTTATTTAATGTAACAAATTATATTCAGAAGATCAGTCATATATATTCATAACTTAAATCGTTCTGCGTGTTGGCTTTGTCTTATCTGTAAGTTTGAATGATAATAGCAATGCCACTACTGAAATTGCAGCAGCAACAGTGAATGTTACATTAACACCATGAATAATGCCTGTGATGCCCGATTTAGGTATAGCTGTGACAGACATTAATGTAACAAATACAGCTGTACCAATAGCACCAGCCATCTGTCTAAAGGTATTATTCATTGCCGTACCATGAGCAATTAAGTTATTAGGTAATTGATTGATTGCTAATGTAGTCATTGGCATCATAACCATAGAAATGGATAACATTCTTAAGGCGTTACCAATTGCTAAATAAGTAAAGCTTGTATGTGCTGTTAATAGTGTGAATGGAATAGTTGAACCAACTAAGACAATTAAGCCTAGACGTGCGAGCCATTTTCCACCAAATCTATCAAACAGGTAACCTGTTACTGGGTTCATAATTCCCATTAAAATAGCACCAGGTAATAGTACTAAACCTGATTCTAAAGCTGAAAATTGTAACATGTTTTGCATGTATAACGGCAAAATAATATTAGTAGCAATTAATACACCAAAGACAAACATACTTAATACAGTACCTAATGTATAGATGCCATAATTAAACACTCTAAATTCGAGCATTGGTTCTTTGAGTTTTAGTTGTCTACGAATAAAGATGACTAATGCAATAATTCCGATGATGAGTGGTAATAAAAATTGGATACTTGCCCAACCTGCTTCTCCGACAGAACTGAAACTATAAAGCAATCCGCCAAAGCCTAAGGTCGACAATATTACTGAAGCGATATCTAATTTTGGATGTGTAGTTTCTGTTACATTCTTTAATAGGAAATAAGATGTGATGATAATAATAATGGCTATTGGAAGTACCACATAGAAGACACTTCTCCAAGATAGATGTTCTACTAATACACCTGATAATGTAGGTCCAATCGCTGGTGCGAATGCGATAACTAAACCAAATAATCCCATGGCAGTACCGCGCTTTTCAACTGGGAAGAGTAAAAATAAAATAGTCTGCATTAATGGCATCATAATACCTGCGCCAGCAGCTTGTAATACACGGCCAATAAGTAGTGTTGTAAATTCAGGCCCCACGGCACAAAGTAGTGTACCGGCAGCAAATATAATCATAGCGGTTAAAAATAATTGTCGCGAGGTGAATCTTTCAATTAAAAATGCTGTAATAGGTATCATAATACCATTTACTAACATAAATATGGATTGTAACCATTGCACCGTGCTTTCAGATACTTGTAAGTCTTTCATTATTGGAGGTAATGCGGTACCAAGTAAAGTTTGGTTAAGTATCGTGATGAATGCACCTGATAGCAGTACGATGAACAACGGAATTCGCTTTTCGACATGAAACGTTCCTGCTTCTGTCACTAAGATCACTTCTTTCTTTTAAAAATTAACATTATAATATTATATCACTGTTATATTGAATAACAAAGTTATCTGTTTCGGTATGAGTGTAATAAAATTGTCAGTAGTTTATAAATTTATAAATAATGTTAATGAAAAATATTATGTTAAAATTCTGAAATTAAATCGTATCCTTTTACTTATGGGTGATTTAAAATTAAAATTATGAGGAATAGATTTAAATATTTTAATGTTGTTAATAACGCATAGTGAAATTTATGTTGAACTTCATGAATGATTTTGCGTTAGATTTAAGGAGAGTAGGCAATGAATAAAAATGATTTAATCGCACCAGAGCGGTACAATATCGTAAGTGAGATAGAGAAATATGCAGTAGATCAGTCGAAGAGAGCGATTATTTTTGAAGATGCATCCGGAGAAAAGCAAGAGATTACGTATCATGAACTAATCAATAATGCGAATCAGATAGGTAATGTACTTTCAAGTTATGGATTAGAAAAAGGTGACAAGGTACTTGTAATGATGCCGCGTTGTATAGAAACTTACGAAATTTATTTAGCAGCACTTAAATTAGGAATTATAATTATCCCTAGTTCTGAAATGTTACGTACGAAAGACTTACAATACCGTATAACGCATGGTGAAGTTAAAGCAGTAGTCGTAATGGCAGAACGTATAGGTGAATTTAAAGGTATCGATATATATGAGCAACTTACTAAGTTCATTGTTGGCGGTCAGGAAACGGATTGGACTTCACTAGATAATGAGAAAGAAAGTGCAAGTACTAAATTAGAGATGGCAGAAACAACACGTGATGATGTCGCATTGCTATCTTATACGTCTGGCACTACAGGTAACCCTAAAGCAGTAGTCCACTCACATGGTTGGGGTTACGCACACATGCAGATGGCACCAAAACATTGGTTAAGTATTTCGGAAGATGATGTTGTTTGGGCGACTGCTGCACCAGGTTGGCAAAAGTGGGTTTGGAGTCCATTTTTATCTATTATGGGTTCTGGCGCTACAGCATTTGTTTATAATGGTAAATTTAACGCGGAGAAATACTTACAATTATTACAAGATTATCAAATCAATGTATTATGCTGTACACCAACAGAATACAGATTAATGGCTAAATTACCAAACCTTACAGACTATAATTTAGAACACTTGCACAGTGCAGTATCTGCTGGTGAACCACTAAATAAAGAAGTCGTCGATAAGTTCCAAGAAAACTTTAAACTTAAAGTTCGAGACGGTTATGGACAGACAGAGAGTACCTTACTAATTGGTTTCTTAAAGGATACAGAAGCTAGACCGGGTTCAATGGGTAAAGCGATTCCTGGTAGTCATGCTACTGTCGTAGATGATGACGGTAACTTAGCGGCAGTTGGAGAAATTGGTAATATTGCTGTGCCTGTAGACTTACCGGCACTTTTCAAAGGTTATTATAAGGATCCCGAACGTACGCAAGAACCGGTAGTAGGTGATTACTTTATTACAGGAGATTTAGCTAAAATAGATGAAGATGGTTATTTCTGGTTCGAAGGTAGAAGAGACGACATAATTATAAGTTCAGGTTATACAATCGGACCATTCGAAGTAGAAGATTCATTGACTAAACATCCATCAGTCAAAGAATGTGCTGTTGTCGCTAGTCCGCATGAAATAAGAGGTAATATTGTAAAAGCATTTGTAATACTTCAAGATGGTGTAACAGGTGATGAAGATACAGTAAAAGCATTACAAAACTTTGTTAAACAAGATGTAGCCCCATATAAATATCCGAGAGCGATTGAGTTTGTTGAAGATTTACCAAAAACAAATTCAGGTAAAATACGTCGTGTAGAATTACGTGAAGCGGAAAAGGAAAAATATTTATAATAAAAAACTGCGTGTCGATTAAATAAATATCGGCACGCAGCTTTTTTGATTATAGATTCTAATTAGTATTCTAATTTTTTATAACTAATGACTGAAATGATATAGAAAATTGCAATATATAAAATAAATAAGAGGGATATCTCTGTTAAGATTTCTGCAAAGTTTGAGTTCGTTAATGACTTTAAATAACCATTAGGGAAAATATACTTAACTCCTTTAAATAATGGTGTTATGGAAGTGATAATAATGAATCCAATAGCGCCAAAGATTGTGTAACCATTAGGAAAATGAATAGATAATATTACACTTAGAAATATGCATATTATTTGGACATATAACGTGCCTAGGAACTCAACGACAATGTAGTTCCATGAATCGTCAGACAATGGCAAGAAATGATGTGAAGCAAGATCCGTATGTGTGATTTGTGTATAGTAAATCGTGACTGAACTTAAAAATAAAATTAAAACAAACATTAAATAAAGTAAAAGTAAAGCACATAATTTACTATTTAACAAACGTCCTTTAGGTAAATCTTTGTAGAAATATAGTTGTCCTTTTTCTTTTTCAGTATAAAAATTCAAACTAACCACGTAAATTAAAATAATCATCGAAATAATTGTACTATCTTGAAGGGAGAAGACCATCGAGAAGAATTCAAGACAACCTAAGGTATGTTTTTCCCCTGAGATATTCATAAAATTTGGATTTAAATACATAATAAGAAATAACGCTAAAGGTAATAAACCGAAAGCTAGGTATAACCATGTCGCTTTTATTTTTAGTAAGTTTTGGAATATTGCGGTGAATTTAATCATTTTTATCACTTCCCACTTTAAATCTATCTTGGATGGAGTCTTTTTTCTCTTTAATACTAATTATTCTATAATCCTTTGTTAAATCCGATATGAGTTCATTAAATTCAGGTGATTCTGCAGGGATTTCAATTATATTAGCCTGTTTGGTTTTATGGATTATTGAATCATATTTTATAGCAATAGCGGAATCAAGATTAAGTGGTTTATCTATTTCGATGACAGTCACAACTTCATGATCGCTATTAAAGTCTTCCTTTAATTGTCCATTATCTATAAATAAGTATCGATGACAAATGGCTTCTAATTCACTTAATTGATGACTTGAAATGATGATTGCCGAATCCTTTTTCTCAGCCCACGTTTTTAAAGTATGAATCAAATTAGCTACACCATTTGGATCTAAACCGACAAATGGTTCATCAAGGATTAATATTTTAGGGTCTGTAATAAGACAAAGTGCCAAAGACAAACGTTGTTTCATTCCAAAGGAATAATTACGAGGATTTTTATTACGCTTATCCCATAAACCGACAAATTTTAATATTTCCTCGATATTTGCTTCATGCTTTTTTTCACCGTTAAGTTTGATAAAATACTTTAAATGCTCAATAGCTGTTAAATGATTAAATAGAGTTCCTTCAATCATAAAACCGAAATCCTTTAAAGAATTGTGCTTCTTATAGATATTAATATCATTTAAGTAGACCTGTCCTGAAGTTGGTCTAATGGCCTTAGCTATTAATTTTATTAAAGTTGTCTTACCTGCACCGTTCTTGCCAATAAGTCCAACAATTTCTCCTTGAGATATTTCAAACGATACGTCTTTTAATGAATAATAATCGTTGTTTTTAAATTTTTTTGATAATTTTTCAACGCGTAACACGATGCTTTACCTTCTTTCTAACTATGATGTTAATCGAACCAATGATGATGAAATTGAGTAAAAAAATAAAAATGAGCTGACTTAAACTTGCTAAATTGGGATTAATATCAAGTTGCATTTCGCCAAAGTATTTAGTGTTATTTTTTAAAAAATCAGGAAATGTGTCTCTAGTTGTAAAATAAAGGCTAAACATTAAATAACAAACAGTAGTAGTTAAAGCAGCGAGACAACTAGATCCTAATTTATATTTTTGATGTGTAAAAATGACCAGCAGGCTGTTTAGTATCAAAGGTAATAGATAAACGAGCAATACAAACCAAAATAAAGTCAAATGAGTATTGAAAAATGTCGCTACTCCGTAAATGATGACATTTGTTAATGTTAAAAAAATGAGTAGTTTAGACATAAATCCTCCTTTAAATAAGAAATTCTATAGGCTGTTTTAAACCTTATACAATAAAATTTCCATTTTATATAAAAGTAATAACATCAATATCGTTTTTGATAAAATATAAATAGCAAGTTCCTCGATGATGAAATAAAGATTTTATGAATGTTAGTGCTAATTTTATCAATGATTTTGCTTTTGGGTGCCTTAAGGTAAGCAATTATGATGTCTTGTAGCGTAGTATTATGAGCTAGTTGCCTTTATATTAATTAAATGTGTCTAAAATAATAATTTTTAATAGTCAAAAAAATAATTAGGTAAGCCTAAAGTATGATTGTGTGTGAATACTATGTGTGGTTAACTAGAGTTCTTAAGTTTATGGGGGTGTATAACGATGAAAAAATATTTTTGAATCGCTAAAAAGGAGGATGAAACATTTAGATGTTAGTTTAATTATTTGTTATGTGTTGCTAGGAGTTATTGGTGTCATCATGGTCTACAGTGCCAGTATGGTTTCAGCTTCTAAAGGTTCATTAACAAATGGAGTTCCAGTAGCTGCAAATTACTTTATGAAAAGGCAGTTTTTATTTTTTATTATGGGATTTTTAGTCATCCTATTTATTAGTATGTTTATAAATATCAATGCTATTAAAAATGTAGAAATACAAAAATTTATCGTATTAAGTACATTGGCGTTATTGCTACTGACAATTTTAGTTGGTAAAGAGGTTAATGGTTCAAAGAACTGGATAAGTTTAGGGATTTTTAGTATTCAATCTTCAGAATTTTTAAAACTCGCTTCTATTTTCTATCTTTCTTATATTATTGATAAATTTCTTGCATTAAAGAAAGACTACAAATTAAGACATTTAATACCACCACTGGGCGTATTAGGGCTAGGTTTATTACTGGTACTTATGCAGGGGGATTTAGGCGGTACGTTATTGACAGTAGCTATTATTGGTTCCATATTACTGTATTCAGAGATAAAAAATAAAATAAAGTTGCAAATCTTGAGTTTTACAGCAATACCTATGTTGTTATACATATGCTACACATTGATTTTTGACTCTAAAAATCTTTATAGATTAAAAAGAATTCAAGTAGTCTTAGATCCTTTTAAATATGAAAATGGCGACGGTTATCAATTAACAAGTGCATTGACTTCAATTGCCAATGGTGGACTGTTTGGTAAGGGGTTAGGTAATGGTATTTTAAAGCGAGGTTATTTACCAGAACCGCATACTGATTTTATTTTTACAGTTATTTCCGAGGAAACAGGTTTGATAGGTGTACTATTTGTCTTGGCTATTTATGGATTTATTTTATTTAAAGGACTGGTTTACGCGAATAGAACGGAAAATCATTTCTATAAACTGATATGTGTTGGCGTCGTTAGTTATCTGTTTATGCAAGTGTTCATTAATTTAGCTGGTATATCAGGACTAATTCCATTAACAGGGGTAACATTGCCCATGTTGAGTTATGGAGGTTCATCTATTATGAGTGTCAGTTTGGCATTAGGTGCAATGATTGCAGTTATACGTAAAATTAAACAAGAACAAATCACCAAGTAGTAGTGAAAAAGGAGGCAGGAGATGAAACTCTCTAAAAAAGGTAAAATTGTTGGCGTATTACTTGTCATTTTCATATTGATTGTTGCATTTTTAATATTTAAAGTAGTGCACTTAAATCATGCGATTCATGATTCCAAGGACCATACGCAGTCATTGACAAATGGTCAAAAGAAAGTTGCAAATAAGCAGCCGATTTCTGTTGCTATATTTGGTGTGGATTCAGATGCAAAAAGAGCTAAAGCCAATTTAGGACAACGAACAGATACCATTTTAATTGCATCGATTAATCCAGAGAAAGGTAAGACGAAACTCATTTCAATTCCAAGGGATACACGTGCTGAGATTTCTGGTTTTGATAGAACTGAAAAGATTGCGCATGCATATGCTTACGGTGGACCAAAAACAGCAATCAAGACGATTGAGGATAACTTCAATATTCCTATTGATGGTTATGTTACCGTAGATATGGATGGATTTGAAAAGCTTATTGATATCTTTGGTGGTGTTGACGTTAAAAGTAATGCGACATTTGAGTATAATGGCTCGCAGTTTAAACAAGGTGAGTCGATGCACTTAAATAGTAAAAAGGCACTGGATTATGTGCGAAGTAGAAAAGAAGATGGCGCAGGTGGTGATGAAGGTCGAACAGAACGTCAAAGACAAGTCATAGCCGCATTATCTGAAAAAATGTCTGAGACACATAATCTATTTAAACTTAATAAGATACTGCAAGTGAGTGAACAAAATGTTAAGACAAGCTTTGATCTTAAATCCTTGAAGACATTATATTCCAAATATAAAGGTGCAGGTAATGCTATCGATAAATTATCGATTTCAGGTCAAAACCTCATAGAAAGTGATGGGATTTGGTACTTTATACCAGACGTTACTGATAAAGAAGAGAAAATGAAAGTATACAAGCATAATTTACAAAGTAGTGATTAATTAGATATCAATAAAAAATTCGCGCTAACAATGACAAAGCGATAGTCAATATGTCATTGTTAGCGCGTTTGTTAATGTCCGGCCATCCATGGTCGGGCATTTGTTTGTGATCGTGGTGTTGATGAGGTATTAACTTTAAGTTTATCTCCAGAAATGAGCCTAGGTTGTTGCCCTGCTTCGATTCTCTTTTTTACCTTTGGGTTCATATTATAAGTTTGAAATGAAGTGAATACACGTTTGGCTGTATTGCCACAAGTAGGGCAAGTGGCAATGTCGTGATTATCATGAATTGATTGTTTAATTGTGAATTCATGGCACTGTACACAGTTATAAGTGTAATTTGGCATTATTCATCTGGCTCCAATGAAGGTAAGATATCCCCTTTAAATATTTCCCGAGGAATAGCTATCGTACAGCAAGCATTTGGCACATCAACAATACCAGCAACAGTTCCTTGGACTGGAGCAGAACCAAGTAGCATGTAGGCTTGTTCGCCTGTAAACCCACGTGTTTTTAAGAATTCAATTGCATTTAAACAAGCGTTACGATATGCAGTGTTTGCATCTAGGTAAGTCTGCTTTCCGCTAAATTCATTTACTGAGATACCTTCAAACACAATGTAATCTGTATAATTAGGCATAACTGGACCAGGTTTAAATGCTGGATTTTTCTTAATATTATATGTTTCCATACCATTTTTAATTACGTTTACACGTAACTCTATCCATCCAGGCATTTCGATACCACCACAAAAGGTAATTTCGCCATCGCCTTGTGAGAAGTGTAAGTCACCAACAGATAATTTAGCACCATCTACAAAGACTGGAAAATATATACGTGAGCCTTTAGATAAATTTTTAATATCACAGTTTCCTCCATTTTCTCTAGGAGGTACTGTACGTGCGCCTTCTTGAGCTACACGGTCAAAGTCTTTCCCTTTTAGCGTGCCTAACACTGCCGCATCTGTTTCAGGTAAGTTGGCTAATACGGGTTCTCTATTTGGATCTGTATTAACTAATTCACGTTCACGGCGGTTCCATTCGTTTAACATTTCTTGAGAAGGGGCAACCCCAATTAATCCTGGATGTATGATACCTGCGAATTCAACACCTGGTACATGACGACTTGTTGCATAAATACCATTAAAATCCCAAATAGATTTTTGAGCATTTGGGTAATGATCAACAAGGAAGCTACCGCCATTTGTTTTATCGAAAATACCATTGAATCCCCATGCATGTTCTTCGAATATACCGATATCTAAGATATCAACAACAAGTAAGTCTCCTGGCTTTACACCGTTGACATGGACAGGCCCGCTCAGTACATGAACACGATTTAAATTGACTTGCTTAATATCACTCGCATCGTCATTGTTTGAAATTTGTCCATCTGTCCAATCTAAACATTCCATTCTAAATGATTCACCTGGATCAACAGAAAATGCTGCAGGTATGTCTGGATGCCATCTGTTGTGACCTGGATGATCTTGTTGGTCCATTTTCTTACTTAAATCAATATTGAATAATTTCTTTGGCATAAGCATTATTCCCCCTATATCATTTAAATAGTAAATGTGACTGAATATTCTGTTAATGAAATAATAACACAAAAAATGTAAATGTATTATATGTTAAATGGAAAACGGCAAGTTAATTTTATTAATTTATCGTGTTGCTCTGTGATAATAATAGGATAGGTAATAATTGTGGTTAAATGGATATAACTGTATTGTAACGTGGGAGAAGTATACATGAATCAATAAACATAATATTTATAGAAATATAAAAAGCAATATATCCTAACGTAATGTCGTGTCAGTATATATTGCTAATACTTAAATTGAGCTAAGGATGTGAATTCGTATATTATCCTTTTTGACTTTTTCGATTGTTGAGTACGTTAACAATATCTTTAATATACGTACCTTTTAAATGATAACTCCATTTATATATAGCAAAGCTTGCGGTTACACAGATGATTGGTAGTACCACCATGATGACGCGTAGGCCATTTTTAGTTAATTCACTTTGCTCTTGGCCAGGTTGATATCCTAATAATGTAAGACTCCATCCTGTTGCTAGACCAGAGAAGGCCATTGCAGTCTTCATTAAAAAGGTTTGGGTAGAAGTTATTACACTTTCATTTCTTTGACCAAATTTCATTTCACTATAGTCGATAACATCTGCTATAGAAACAGTGATGATACCCATGATAAGGCCAGAGCCAATTTTAATAAGTGAAGTACCTAAAATAACAGGAATAAAGGCCTTTGGTGCTACGTAACCAGCGACTAATATTACCAGTAAACCTAAGATAATACTAATTGTTGCGATTGGATATACACGCTCTCGAGAGAGCCATTTGGCAATTTTAGGAAATAAGAATAAAGCAATAATTTCCATAAAGCCCATCCCGTTGTAAAGTGAGAATAAGAACTTAGATTCAGTGACATAACTAAAGTAATAAATCATTACATTACCAATTAATTGTCCACATAGGAAAAAGGTTAATATCATGCCAATATATGCCAATAATTCTTTGTTAGTAAAGAGAATGCGCCATATATCCTTAAATCTTAATGTAATACCAGTGTCGATATTTGTTGGAGCTTCGTGAACGTTCTTAACTGTAATACCAATTGTAATGTTAAAGATGATAATAGTGATTACTGCAACAATTAGAAAGCCTGTTGACTGATCCCCGTTTCCAAACAAATTATCTAAGAATATAACAATAGTTAAACCTAATGCTCCTAAAATTAAATTAGCTAAACTTGCAAAAATACGTGGTAGAACAGAAACTTCTTCTCGTTCAGTAGGGTTATTTGTAAGGTTGGGTAACCATGACCAATAAGGTACATCCATCATAGTATAAGTCATCCCCCATACAATATACATGATTGAAACAAATACATAGAGCGCCGTACCTTCTAAGTGAAAGTTAGTGAATATTAATACTGTAATCACAGAATTGACCAGCGTCCCAATAACTAACCATGGCCTGAACTTTCCCCATTTAGTTTTAGTTTTATCTACGATCATTCCCATGATTGGGTCATTGATAGCATCCCAAATCCGTGCTACAAAATATAATGTACCGACGAAACTTGCTGCAACGCCTAAGATATCGGTGAGGTAATACATGAGATATATACCGATAAGATTGACGACTAAATCTTTACCAAATGCTCCGAAACCGAATGAATATTTTTCTTTACGTGTTAATTGCTTTTGCAATAATACCACCCCTTGATAAAGCAATAAATGTAAGCGCTTTTACAACATGGTATAAAAAAATACGCTTAGCTTATTTCAATGCTTTGCTATTGACTACAACTTAAAAAATGTATACTACATTTACCATTACTAATGTGCAATGGTATGTTAATCCTGTTTAATAAAAACCAGTCCACCCTCAAGTTTTATTGAGAGTTGGTATCTGGTTTGAAATAAAATTGAAAAAAATTTATTTAAATTCAGGTAGCCAATCGCCATGGGCTTCAATTAAATCATCACACAGTGCAATAATATCGTCGATTGAAAGTTCTGAAGCTGTATGTGGATCTAATAGTGCAGCTTGATAAATCTTATCTTTACTTTGAGTTAAAGCTGCTTCGATGGTTAATAATTGTGTATTAATATTGGTACGATTCAACGCCGCCAATTGTTCCGGCAGTGCTCCGACATATGTTGGAGCAATACCACTTGCATCAACTAAACATGGAACTTCTACTACGGCATTTTCAGGGAGATTGCTAATCAAACCACCAGTGTTTAATACATTACCACCAATCTTAAATGGCTGATCTGTCTCCATTGCTTCAATAATATAAGAACCATATTCATGTGAGCGTTCGTGAGTTAAATTCTGATCGTTTACAATATCATCGCGCATTTGTTTCCATTCTTCGATTTGATTTACACATCGACGTGGATATTCGTCTAATGGGATATTATATTTCTCGATGAGCTCAGGATATTGATCTTTAATAAAGTAGGGGTGATACTCCGCATTATGTTCTGAAGATTCAGTAACATAATAACCAAATTTATCTAGCAATTCGAAGCGGACCATATCATCATGTGTTGTTTGTTGCTTCGCTTTAGCTCTTTTTTTAATTTCAGGGTAAATATCTTTGCCATCTTGAGTAATTTCAAGTAACCAAGCCATATGATTTATGCCAGCAATCTTCCACTGGATATTATCCTGAGACATTTCTAATGATTCGAGTAAATGACTTGCACATACTTGGACACTATGACATAGGCCAACTGTTTTGATACCTTCTTGTAACATCACGTTTGTGAGTACTGCCATTGGATTTGTATAGTTTAAGAACCAGGCATCCGGACAAACTTCTTTCATATCACGTGCGAAATCTTGCATTACTGGAATAGTTCTTAAGTTTCGGAAAATACCTCCAATACCTAATGTATCTGCAATTGTTTGACGTAAGCCATATTTTTTAGGTATTTCAAAATCGGTGATTGTTGCTGGGTCATATCCACCAACTTGAATTGCATTTATGACATATTTTGCTCCTGATAAAGCGGCTTTTCTATCATGGTAAGCAGTCACTTTTACTGTTGAGTTTAAATTCTTTTTTAAATTGTTCAACATGAGTTCAGAATCACGTAAACGCTCTTCATCAATATCAAATAGTGCAAATTCAAAGTCTTGTAAAGCATCTACTGTCATACAATCTCCTAAGACATTCTTTGCGAAAACAGTACTTCCAGCGCCTAAAAACGTTATTTTATTCATATATTTTCCTCCTAAAGTAACACAATAATTTTTGTAAATATTATTCGAAAATTCTGATAAATAAGTCGATAAAATATTTTAAGTTTGCTATAGCTTAGTTATAGCTTAGTTACTTTAGAGGTAATATACAATCGTAAATAAATTTGAAAAGGGTAATATATTGCTGTTATTAGTCGATGAATATTTTGTCGACGGACATAATGGATGTGTCACGTCTATAACGATTCGGTGATACACCAACGATTTTTTTGAATACTTTACTAAAATAATTACTTGATGTATAGCCGACTTCTAGAGCTATTGTTTCAATATTAAAGTCATTGGCAGACAATAACACTAAAGCTTGTTTAATACGCGTCTTAGATAGATAGTTGATGGGTGTGTCTTTGACTGATTTTTTAAATTGGCGTGTGAAATGGTACTTTGATAATTGAGATACTGACACAATATCGTCTAATGTAATATCTTGCTTATAATTATTTTCGATAAAATGTATGGCTTTAGCAATGGCTAACGGGTATTGATTGACTTGTTGTTGGCCATATTCAAAGTATTCAAGACACTTCATCATAAATGTATAGGCACAAGCTGATGCATCATAACCATGCTTAATACCTAATGTTTCTATACGTTCTAACGTTTCAATAATATGGCAGATTGGTTCTGAGTGTATGGGTAATTTGAATATATGACCATAGCTACTGATAATTTGTTGGAATAAACGCCCAATTTCTTCACCATAAATTGTAAAATAAAGAAATTCCCACTGCTTAGAGTGTGTAGGTAGAAAATAACAGTGATCACTCGGGACATGTACAAAGAAAGCATCACCAGTCTCAAGGTATCTAGTTTCATTGTCCAAAGTTATAGCACCTTCGCCATTTATCGTGTATTGAAATATGTAAATATCTTCTTCCTCTCTATGTAAACCATGCCAACGATAATCATGAGTTTGTCTGAGTTCATAACCTGTCGCATTTAGTCCGGCAACTTTACTTTGAAAATCACCTTTAAATCTGAATCCATATGAGTTGTGTTTAATTTCTTTTTCCAAATTAAATACTACCTCCATTCATTTGATTTTTATTCTATCATTGTTTTATAACGAAATAGTATTGATATATGTAAGCGATATTAAAATTTTAGAAAATAAGGGTTGATAAAATATTATTATTTTAAATAAATGAATTGTGATTCTTTCCCTTTGAATATGTGATAAAATGCGTGGTAACTGTAGTGAATATGCAGTTTATTTTGAATTGGAGGGTTGAGGATGTGTACAGGTTTTTCAATATTATCACCTCAAAATATTAATTATTTAGCAAGAACTATGGATTTTGATTTTGAATTTAATGGTATCCCGATAGCGGTACCTTCTCAATATACTTGGACGTTTGATATTGCTGGGACGAAACAAATGAACTATGGTTTCATTGGTACAGGTGTCATGGTAGGTCGTTATAGTTTTGGTGACGGTGTAAATGAACATGGTTTAGCGATTTCGACTCATTATTTTACAGGCGAAGCAAGTTATGCAACTGAACCACGTGAAGGTTATTTTAATATAGGACCAGAAGAATTTATCGTATGGGCATTAGGTAACAATCAATCGTTAACTGACTTGCAACATAATCTACATAAGATTAATATCGTAGCAGTTGAGAATAAAGCGCTCAATAACATTCCACCATTGCATTTTATAATTACGGATCAATCAGGTGTTACGGTTTCTGTTGAACCTCATGATGGATTGTTGATTATGAAGGATAATCCAGTACATGTATTAACGAATAATCCTAAATTAGAATGGCACTTAGAAAATTTAAGAAATTATGTTCATTTAACGCCTGAACATGGCAGAGAAAAGCAGTTTGGTGAATTGCAATTTGCTACATTAGGTGTCGAGGGTGGAACATATGGTTTACCGGGGGGCTTTACGTCTGCAGAGCGTTTTGTTCGTGCTGCATATTTACGACACCATTTAGAAATGGACTCTGAAGATACATTACAAAATGTGAATAGTTGCTTTAAGGTATTGAACAATGTGAGTATACCTAGGGGTGCAGTGATAGACGGTGAGATGGCACATTACACACAATATCAATGTGTATTACAATGCCATGAACCGACGTATTTTATTAAACCGTATCATAGTAGTGAGGTCTTTGAGGTGAAGTTAACAGAAGCTTTACTCAATAAAGAAGAAATTACGTACTTTTCTATTGATCATCCTTTTAAAACACAGCGTTTAAATTAAATTGATCAGTAGCAATGTTATTTACCTATTATATGAAAGGTATAGCGATAAATTATAAGAACAAATGAAAGATTGCGTATGAAGTTTGGGGGGAGTATTGGTGAAAAAGAAAGAAGTGAGTATGTCGGAATTATTTTTCGACTTAGTGTTTGTGTTTGTATTATCTACGATTAATCAAACAATCGAACACATTTCAGAAGACTTGGCTTCATTAGAAAGCCTAGGCAAGAACTTTACAATGTTTTTAATCTTCTTTGCGATATGGGTATATCGTACATTGCTAGTAAATAGGTTCTTTGAGCAAAAATGGTATCAATATTTATTTGTATTTATTGATATGTTCTTGGTGTTATTGTTGTCGAAAGCTACGAATGCGGACTTTCAACAAACGTTTAAGCCGTTTGTAACGATGTCAATTTTGATATTCTTGAGTATAGCTATACAATACATCCTTAATTATAAGTTGAATAAGCAAGTAGTCACGTTACAACTCGTTAAGGTGTATGTTTCAGGCTTGTTATTAATGATAATTGTATCGTTGGTTTCGTTAGCGTTACCAGCAGGAATTAACTTTTGGATTTACTTTATCGGTATAGTGATTATGGCTATTTTCCCAGTACTATTCTTAAAGGTTTCCAAAGAGAATCCGCTATTTTTCTCACATTTCTCAGAACGTTTAAGTTTATTTATGATTTTATTATTTGGGGAAGGTATCGTACAAATAGTGAATAATGTCGAGATTGCACATATTAATGTATTAGACGTGGTTTACTTTGTGTTAGTTGTAAGTCTGTTTATGGTTTATACCTTACATTATAAGAAGAGTTTGAATTATGAGAGAGATGATGCAACAGGCTTTGCTAGTGCCTATTTACATTTAGCGTTAATCTTTACGTTAGACTTTATCTTTTTAATTATGAACAAGGTACTAGCAAATCACGAAATTAGTACAGTGGAATTATATATTTATACACTGGCTTTTGGTATTTTCCTACTAGCAATTTATATAGATACACAGTTACACAACTCAGTCATTGATCAACGTGCTTTATTTATAACTATTATCTTAATCGCCACGATAATTGGATTAATTATTACTAATATTTATTTAGTTACTATCGTAGAAATTATTGGCATTCTCCTGTTGTGCTTTATATTTTATTCAGGTAAAAGTGATGACGAAATAGGAATTAAATAAATTTATAATATAGTTTGATTTGAACATTCTATATATTAATTATAAATGTAAATTCTTGACAATCACGAATAATCAGTATATCGTGATATTATTGAATTAAAAATAACAAGTTGTTGAGAACTGTGTGACGTAGAAGATTGACACCTTAGCATTATGCTAATAACTTAAATTGGTTTGGTGAAAAGGTGAACAATAAGCTAGTTTAGGCAGAGATTGTGCGACTTATTAATGAACTTTTAAATTATAAACTTTAACTATATATGAGGTAGCAAAGCGAAGCATTACATTTATCCACATGTAATGAGTCGTATTGAAGCCGACAATGTTAATGAATCAATGATGATTTATTATATATTGTCGGCTTTTATTTATACTTAAATATTTTTGAAACAAGCGTATATAGCAAGTTAAAAAAATGTAAAGGAGGAATCGCCATGCTGGCATCGATAGATGTTTCTGTATATTTTATTGTATTTTTTGTAGCTTTAGCTGTTGCTATAGTAAGTGGCTTGTTCTTTTTATCGAATAAATTGCCGCTAGCCTATGTGCGTATCCATATTTGGCTCGTCGCACTACCCGTTATTGTTGCATTTGTAGGGTTGTTAGGTGCTGAGAAGAATATTGAACTAGGTGTTTGGTACACAGATGTCTTGGCATGGTTGATGACCTTCTTTGTATTAGGTATTGGATTGATAATACAACGTTATTGTATTCGTTATTTCTCAGGAGATTTGAATTATAGAAAGTATTTTACTCTATTTACATTAATGACTAGTTTTGCTGCGAGTGCCTGGTTGACGGCAGACTTACGTATTATGGTTGTTTGTTGGGGACTTACACTGATATGTTTAACGTTATTAATAAGTTTGACGAAAGCATGGGGTGTTACACGTGAGGCGGCTAAAGTATCTGGCAAATTATTTTTAGTGAGCTGGATTGCATTAGCAATAGCAGTATTGTGGATGGGTACTTTAACTGGTGAATGGCATTATATTAATATCTTTACGCAAGAGCATGTGAGTCAAATCGCAGTGTGGCAAAGATTTATTATTAATATTTTAATCGTTATTGCGGTCATCATTCCTGCTGCTCAATGGCCTTTCCAAAGATGGTTAATTGAATCTGTGGCGGCACCTACACCTGTTTCAGCAATTATGCATGCTGGAATAGTGAATGCGGGTGGTATTATGTTAACGCGCTTTTCTCCACTATTTAACGGTGATTTAGCAACTGTCGTATTGTTATGCTTTGCGAGTGCATCTGTATTGATTGGTGCCGGTATTAGTTTAGTACATGTTGATTACAAACGATTATTAGTTGGTTCGACAATTGGTCAGATGGGCTTTATGTTGATTCAATGTGCACTTGGTGCATATATTCCAGCGATTATACATTTAATGCTTCATGGTTTGTTTAAAGCAACATTGTTCTTGAGATCTGGCTCAGCAGTCAGACATTTTAATGTTCCAAGTCGAGCGAATGAACGTATGTCTTACTTGTGGATTCTAGTAGGGCGTTTGCTGGCGTTGTTAATTGGATTGAGTTTTTGGTTGAGTGAGCCTGGGCAAGGTTATAGATTAGTGAGTGGTCTAATTTTAGCATGGTCGTTATCTGTTTCGTGGGCACAGTTAGTTGCATTTGGTGAAGGTAAATTCGGACGTATAATGGGCCTATTAATCTTACTTACTGTTGGTATTGTTTATTATTTAGTACATCATTACTTAAATGAAGCATTACATACAATTGCCTTCCAAAGTTCGCAACCACCAATGTTTATTGTTGTTATTGTAGCGCTAATCTTATTATTTGGTAGTGCGATGAGTACTTGGGTGGCTCGTCACCGTAATTCTACTGCCTTTGCAATGCTGTATATGTGGCTAGTGAGAATTGGAGACGCTAAAATAACTACGGTTGAACGTCATCCGAATTATTTGAAACAGTATTTATCGAAAGGAGGACACTCAAATGGGGAAAATGGATAAAACAACGATGTATCATAATATAGACAATAACGACTTAAATCAACTCATAACAAACGCGCAAAAAGTCATTGTACCTTTGTCACCCATTTCAGTGTTTGCTGCCCGTAGTCCTTGGGCCAACCTAGAAGATAAAAATTTCGATGATGTGGCGCAATGGTTAAGGGAAGTGCGAGAAGTCGATATGTATCCAGCAGTTTCAACGATATTAGAGGCAAAGGACAACGGTGAAATTGCTCAAGATAAAGTAGATGAAGGCTTAGAACAATGGTTACAACAAACTACAGCTCCATGTGCATCTGAAACTTTAGCCCACTTTGTAAAGCAAGTGATGACGTTGAAATCCTTGCAGAAGACTAATGACAAAGCACAATATGCACAAGCAAAGCAATTTGCAACATCATTAGCGCGGTCAACAAGTGGTCATAAATCAAAACATGCTCACTTAATCAGTGCCGCAGTAACAGATGACCAAGGCACAAAAATAAGTGACTATGTTGATTATCATGTTATGAAATGGTGTAAGTTGTATGTTGATGATGCACAAGCTGGCTGGACAATGCCTGACAGAGAACGCGGTTTCTTTGCATCATGGTATCGATTGGTTCAACATGATCCGGCATTGACTAAGCAAGAGCGACAACGTATTAAAACATTGCCGAATGATTCGGAACTACTCTTAAATACTGCACTTCAGCGTTTAGGTATTGATGAGGGAGAGATCCAATCTTATCTGGAACAACACTTATTAGCCTTGCCTGGTTGGGCAGGTATGATGCTTTGGCAAGAAGAAAATGACGAACACGAAGATCATTTAATACGTACGTATCTAGCTATTCGATTAGCGCTAGAATGGTGTTTAGTAGACCCTTATTTACCTATTAAAGCTGAACCACGTGTTGATATATCACAGTGGACGGAAGCTATTTTACAATGGTTAGAATGGGGAGGGTATAGTGTTGAAGCATGGAGTCAGTTAACTTCAGAAAGTCAATTAGCACATGTTCATTTTGCCTTACATTTTAACCATCAAGTGAGTAGGAAGATTTGGTTAGAAGCGTGGGAAGAGACGTATCAGCAACAGATGAAAGATCATTTAGAGCAGACCGCTACGAAAGTACAAGATGAAACAATAACACCAACAGCACAGTTGGCCTTCTGTATAGATGTGCGTTCTGAACCATTTCGTCGTCAGATTGAAAAGGCAGGTCACTTTGAAACGATTGGGATTGCAGGATTCTTTGGCTTGCCGATTGCTAAAAGTGAATTAGGCAAAAAGCATAGCCACCCATCATTGCCTGTTATGAATCAACCACAACATAAGATTAAAGAATATACAGCTGAACGTGAGCCTACTGCTTTTCAACAACGTAAGCATGTCCTTCAGTCTGTGACTTATACTTTTAAGAAAATGAAACAAAACGCATTGCCAAGTTTATTGCTGCCGGAATTAAGTGGTCCATGGCTTACATTACAAACAATTACGCGTAGTTTTATTCCACGACGAACTGGAAATTTGATTAGAAAGTTTTACGGAAGATGGTTGCAAAAACCTCAAGATACAACATTAACCTTAGATTATCAACATGAGCATGAAGATCACTTGCCAATTGGTTTTACAGATGAAGAAAAGATTGCATATGCTAAGCAAGCATTAACATTGATGAATTTAACGAAGCGCTTTGCGCCATTGGTCGTATTCTGTGGTCATGGTAGTCACAGTGCAAACAATCCGTATGCAGCTTCGTTAGATTGTGGTGCTTGTGGTGGAGCTGCCAGTGGATTTAATGCCAAGGTGTTAGCACAGTTATGCAATTTGCCAGAAGTACGAGCTGGATTAGCTAATGCAGACATAGTTATTCCTTCGACAACAGTGTTTGCCTCAGCGGAACACCATACATCTGTTGATGAGTTAGCATGGGTATATCTTCCGGAATTACCAGAAGCGGCTCAAGATGCATATGAAGCATTAACAGCTAGTATGCCTGAGATTAGTCGTCGTGCTAACCAACAACGTTTGTCACAGTTGCCAAACAATCACATAACTAAAAAGGATCCAATTAAAGAAGTACACCGATTAGCAAATGACTGGAGTGAAATTAGACCAGAATGGGGTCTAGCTAAAAATGCGTCATTTATTATTGGTGAGAGAAGTTTAACTAAGGATATAAACTTAGAGGGTCGTGCATTTCTGCATAATTATAATTGGAAAGATGATGAGGACGGTAGTATACTTGCAAATATCATTTCGGGACCTGCAACGGTCGCTCAATGGATAAATTTACAGTATTATGCTTCCACTGTAGCGCCACATTATTATGGTAGTGGAAATAAAATCACTCAAACAGTTACTGCTGGAATCGGTGTAATGCAAGGTAACGCGAGTGATTTGCTTACAGGTTTGCCTTGGCAATCAGTAATGTCAGCTGATAATAAGATGTATCATTCTCCTATTCGGTTGTTAATCGTCGTTCAAGCACCACAACACGTGATTATGAACCTTCTAGATGCGTTACCTGATTTCCGTCAAAAAGTAAATAATGGTTGGGTAAGATTAGCTAGTATTGATCACTTTGGTGACTGGAAAGAATGGTCTAATTAAATATAATGAAATAAGTAATAGATATAATAGGCAACAGATTAACATGTAAGGTCGACTACTTTCCCGTGACAATATAGATATGATTTTTGAATGTAAATTATGCTATTATAGAAAAAATAGATCAAAAATGATACTGTTATTTTGGTAAGTTCGATTCTAGTTTAACCTCTTAAACTTGTTCTACAGGAGATGTATAGGTAATGAAGACGAAGAAGGGCACATACGAGTCTGAAATTAGTAAAGCCATCACACAATGGGAGAAGGATTTTCTTGGACGTGGCTCACTTTCAGTAAAGACAGATATTTTGCGAGATATGATTATCGTGAGTTTACAAGGCGTACTTACCCAAGCGGAATACAAAGTGTGTGAGACCAATGAAGGCTTGCTAACGATTAAGAAGACGCGCTCTAAATTAGTAGAGTCCGGCATAGACGCTTTAAATGAAATTGTGTTGTCTATAACTGGTGAATCAGTAAAAGGATTTCACACAGATTTAAGTTCCCGTACCGGCGAACGCGTTATGATATTTAAATTGTATAATGATTTGGAAAAGCAGTTAATTGAACAACATAAATAACTATTTAAGGTTGTTGTAGCTGTTTTGTAGATAATATAGAACAGATTAAAAAGGTCAATCTGAGGTAACACTTCGGTTGGTCTTTTTAATTATTTCATTGAGTGTGTTCATTGCGCATTATATAAAAGTCGTTAAGAGCATTTAGATTTGGAACTGTGGCGATTTAACGATTGGAATTATGCTTGCATGGTGGAAGGACGCATAAGAAATGCACTTACCGATGTAAGGGTCAGTAAGTGCGATATACTTTTAGAAATTTGGAAGATTTTTTAGTTTAATTAATTTTATCATCATATAAATAATGTTTGGGTGTTAAAGAATTATAATTTTATCTAATGGTGACAGTAACTTTAAGATGAAATTTACAAGGTAATACTACTGTATTTTGAAAAGTTATCATACGAGGAAATATGTGAAAACTTAGTAATTAGCTCGGGAGAAATTTGAACCGGCTATTTAAGTAAAGTGTCACCTCCTTTATCAGAATATTATAATAATTTGTATATCTTTTGGTAAAATTTCCCTAGTTGTACCAATTCAATGCCGAATCGTTATTATTTATATGCTATTTAACTTTAATTGTATATAATTTTTTATCATTGCTATATAATGGATGTCATTCAAAAATCCGTACTTTATCTTAATAACATAATATGAATAACTTGTTTTAGCGCTTTGATTTGTAGTAAAATTACTGCTTGGGTGTTAAAGAATCATAATTTTTATTATGGTTCTTTTTCTTATGTCTAGCTTTAATATAATAAGTGAAGATATTGAAAAATGCTGACTATTAAAGTTGAAATTAAATCCGAAGTAGGATTTGTTTTATAATAATATTCAGTATAATAATTAAAAGTATATAGTGAGGTAATAAGGAGGACGGACGTATGACTCAACTCAAAAATATTCTGTATTCATTAATAGAACCTCTAACTAAGCCAGAAACGTACCAAAGTTTACTGTCTAATTTAATTATGATTGTTGTGTATGTTGTAGTGGCATGGATTGTCTTACGTTTTATTAATAAGGGTATTGAGCAATTCTTTAAAATTCAAAATAAAGGTAAAAAAGCGAATAAAAAACGTTCCAATACATTAATTTCACTGATTCAAAATGTGGTTTCCTATGTGGTATGGTTTATCGTATTGACGACAATTTTAAGTAAGTTTGGGATTAGTGTTGAAGGCATTATTGCAAGTGCTGGTGTAGTTGGTCTTGCAGTGGGCTTTGGTGCACAAACAGTAGTTAAAGATATTATTACAGGTTTCTTTATTATTTTTGAAAATCAATTTGATGTAGGGGACTATGTTAAAATTAATAGCGCAGGAACTACCGTTGCAGAAGGCACAGTTAAAGCGATAGGTCTCAGATCTACACGTATCAATACAATTAGTGGCGAGCTTACTACATTGCCAAATGGTAGTATGGGAGAAATAACAAATTACTCAGTGACAAACGGAGAATCTATAGTTGAAATTCCGGTTTCTGTTGAAGAAGATATCGACAGAGTCGAGGAAGTATTGACGAAGCATTTTGAAGCAATGAGATCTAAATACTATTTATTTGTATCAAATCCTAAGGTAGTAGGTATTAACTCAATAACTCGAGATGAAATTGTCTTAAGTATTTCTGCAGAAACAGTTCCGGGAGAAGGATTTTCCGGGGCGCGAATATTAAGAAAAGAAATTCATAAATTATTTAAAGACAATGGTATTAAAGTGCCTCAACCAGTTATGGTACAATATGATTCGAATCAACAAAATAAAGCATAGAAAGTTCGGAGGTGTGACATCATGACATCAGATTACGGTTTGAATGATATTGTAGAGATGAAGAAGCAACATGCATGTGGGACGAATCGTTTCAAGATTATTCGTGTTGGTGCAGACATCCGAATAAAATGTGAAAATTGTCAGCGAAGTATTTTGATTCCTAGACAAACGTTTAATAAAAAAATGAAGAAAATACTAGTATCCAATCAAGATACTGAAAATAAGGAGAATGAATAAATGGCTTTAACAGCAGGTATTGTTGGGCTACCCAACGTAGGTAAATCAACGCTATTTAACGCAATAACAAAAGCAGGTGCGCTTGCAGCGAATTATCCTTTCGCGACAATCGATCCCAATGTAGGAATCGTAGAAGTGCCAGATAGTCGACTTAATGTCTTAGAAGAAATGGTTCAACCGAAGAAGACCATCCCGACAACATTTGAATTTACAGATATTGCTGGAATCGTTAAGGGCGCTTCAAAGGGTGAAGGTTTAGGTAATAAATTCTTGTCACATATCCGTGAAGTTGATGCGATATGTCAGGTTGTACGTGCTTTTGATGATGACAACGTGACGCATGTTTCTGGTAAAGTAAATCCAATTGATGACATTGAAGTTATTAACATGGAATTAGTTCTTGCAGACTTAGAATCTGTTGAGAAGCGTTTGCCAAAAATTGAAAAGATGGCAAGACAAAAGGATAAAGATGCTGAAAATGAAGTGCGTATTTTATCAAGAATTAAAGAAGCTTTAGCAGATGGTAAGCCAGTTAGAAGTTTAGAGTTTACAGAAGAAGATCAAAGATATGTTAAACATGCACAATTGTTAACATCTAAAGAAATGTTATACATTGCCAACGTTGGAGAAGATGAAATTGGTGATGAAGATAATGAAAAAGTGAAAACAATTCGTGAATATGCACAACAAGAAGATTCTGAAGTTATCGTTATCAGTGCTAAAATTGAAGAAGAAATTGCAACATTGGACGATGAGGATAGAGAGATGTTCTTAGAAGATTTAGGCATTGAAGAACCGGGTCTAGATCGCTTGATTCGCACAACTTATGATTTACTAGGTTTAGCGACATATTTTACGGCAGGTGTGCAAGAAGTTAGAGCATGGACATTTATTAAAGGTATGACAGCACCACAATGTGCAGGCATCATCCATACTGACTTTGAGCGTGGATTTATTCGTGCTGAAGTTACAGGTTACGATGACTACGTTGAATACAATGGAGAAAGTGGTGCTAAAGAAGCTGGTAAGCAACGCCTTGAAGGTAAAGAATATATCATGAAAGACGGAGACGTCGTGCACTTTAGATTTAATGTTTAAACTAGCGTAGTGAATATTTAAATATAAATCAATTTGAGTTATAGCGGCCATACTCAAAATAACAGGAATAATCCAGAGTATTATCAATATATGGATTATTCCTTTTTACTTTAATTTAGCTTATGCTTTTGAAAGTACATGGTTGTCTTAATATGAACTTTTCAGCATAGTGTAAAACTGTAATTTCATAAAACAAGAAAACGTCAATTCCTACCTTAATTGTAAAAATGATAGAAATTGACGTTTATTTTAATGCTTTAACAATCTAGGTGTATTTGTAAATACTATATTCATTTAAGATGTAAACCAGTTGCTGCTAACATTTGGACCTAAATAATTCGCATCTACTTTTTGGTTAAGTTCTTGTGAATTATAACCGTCTGTATATTGCCACAGTACGTGTGGTGAAGTAGGCTGTGCCTCATTATAATTGGCAATCCATACGCCATCATAATTATTAGCAGATTGTGTAGCATGTTGTTTCATAAAGTTTTCATATGAATAAAATAAGACTTTCTTGTTTCCGGCAAGACTCTTCATTTCGTCATACCATGCATTAGTACTTTGATCCGTTGTGCCAGATGTTACAGAATTTTGTTCAAAATCATTGATGTAAAATTTAGCTTTTGGTGCGCGATTGTATAGTGTTTGGGCTTCATAACGGGCGTCGTCAGGATTTTCATACATGCTGTAAGAATAGACCCCGAAGTCCAAATTGTATTTATCTAATATAGCTGAATTATGGCTTAGAGAAGCATCGATTTTTTCAGAACCGTATTGGGCACGAATGATTATGAAATCATAGTTTTCTTTCAGTGATTTGACTTGTTGCTCTGTTAAATCACCTTGCCATTCTGAAATATCAAGTACTCTTTCACCATTTGTAGCAGCTTCAGGTTGCACTTGTTTAGTTTGTTGCTCTTTGGATTGTGCATCTGGATGTTTCGAAACATATTTTTGATAACCATATCCCATCGTACCTTGCTCACTCGTATTTGCTTCGGCAGCATTAGTAGAATGGATAGTTAAAGTAGATGCCAAAATAACAGTGGTTGTGATTAAACCTTTTTTGATTGTAGAAACCATAGTCTTCTCCTTTAATGTGCTTAAAATTACCTAAAAATAATCTAAGTGCATAGGGGTAAACAACAAATTATGTAGCGTAGTTGATATGCTAATAGAATTAGTTTTATTTAGCAACCTTATGTCGAAAAACATTAAAACTTTATAAAAAACAAATTCCAATTGTATAATTTGTTATTGTTATTATTGTGTTGCAACATAATATTGTGGTTCTAGAACGTTGATTTATGTGATTTTCGATAAATTGTTTCATATGAAACATCGAAATTTGAAATATATATTTGACGTACTGATTATCATTGTAAAAAGTAATACCGTGTGCTATAATTCTTGACTGTGAGTAATGAAAATTATTCCTTGCTTATCATATAGTATGATGAGCCGTATAGACCACAAGGAGGTGCAATTATAAAATGAGAACATATGAAGTTATGTATATCGTTCGTCCAAACATTCAAGAAGATGCTAAGAAAGCTGTCGTTGAACGTTTCAACGGAATTTTAGCAACTAACGGATCAGAGGTTTTAGAAACTAAAGATTGGGGCAAACGTCGTTTAGCTTATGAAATCAATGATTTCACAGAAGGTTACTACAATATCGTACGTATCCAAACTGAAAATAACGAAGCTACTGACGAATTCCAACGTTTAGCTAAAATCAATGATGACATCATCCGTTTTATCGTTATTCGTGAAGACGAAGATAAAACAAGAAAATAATTAATGGGGGTCGCTTAAATGATAAATAGAGTTGTTTTAGTCGGTCGTTTAACTAAAGATCCAGAATATAGAACAACACCCTCAGGCGTGAGTGTTGCGACTTTTACCCTAGCGGTAAATCGTACGTTTACAAATGCGCAAGGGGAACGCGAAGCTGATTTCATTAACTGTGTTGTTTTCAGAAAGCAAGCAGAGAATGTAAATAATTATCTTTCAAAAGGTAGTTTAGCTGGCGTTGACGGTCGCATTCAATCACGTAGCTATGAAAACCAAGAAGGACGTCGTATTTTTGTAACAGAAGTTGTTTGTGATAGCGTTCAATTCCTTGAACCTAAAGGACAAAACCAACGTCAACAACAGGATGGAAATAACAATTTCCAAGACTATGGCCAAGGTTTTGGTGGACAACAATCTGGACAAAACACGTCTTATCAAAATAACAACAACCCATCAAATAACAATGGACAATCAGATAATCCATTTGCAAATGCAAATGGTCCGATTGACATTAGTGATGATGATTTACCGTTCTAATCTACAAGTATTGTGTGAATACGAAATGTAGATTTAAAGATTAATCATAATATGTGTGAATTGCATTAAATATGTGTGTGTGAAATGTGTGAATAATAATGCAATAAAGAAGTACACCTTCAGAGATGAGGGTGTATTTTTTTATGCAATTTTATATCGCCAAGTGGAATGCGATGCCTTACGCACTCTAACCACTATCATAAATCGGTCATTATCATTTGATAGAACTCCTATAAAAATTATATAAAGTTTCACCTTACACAAAAGCCCTTGATACATTAAAAGTAAAATATTAATAAAATATTTTTGTATTTAAATTTTAAGCACAAAATTGCTCTATAAAAATATTACAAAAATAAACTTTAAAATGTTTAGAAAGAGTATAAATGGGAATTAATTTATGTAACTGTAACTTATAATAAATATTATACGATTGGTTATAAAATAGAATAATATTATTATATTTTTTTACTGTAGATTGATAGGAGGTTCGCTGCATTGACTGAAACAAAATTATTATCTTATGCACAAAAAGAAATATTACAGATTGAACAATATTATGAGAATACAAGTATTAGTAACATCGCTGGTGTAGTACATATGAAAAATGACGTATCATATGATGAGATTAATGAAGCCTTCAACGAGATAGTGAAGCAACATGATACGTTGCGTATTAGAATTACGAAAGAAGACGGTGTTTACAAACAATATGTAGTAGACTATGAACACGAAGATTTTGAATTTGTTGATTTTTATCAAGATCAAGAAGGTTACGAAAAGTGGATTAAAGAAACAGCTAGCACTAATATCTTTAATCTTGATGATAAATTATATAAGACAGTAGTATTTAAGTATCCTGAAGGATATTATGGTATCTTCCTATTGCAACATCATTTAATTAGTGACGCATGGGGTGTAACGATTGTTGTAAATAATTTAATTAAAAAGTTATTAGGTAAATCTGTATCTGAAGAAGATATTGGGGCTACTTATTTTGAGGCAATAGAATCAGAAGATAAATATGAAACGACAAACCGTTTTAATAAAGACAAGGCTTTCTGGTTAGAAAAGTTAGAAAATTTCGAAGACAACATTTTATTTGATAAATCCACGTTAGATAGCGCTATAGGTAAGAGAATAAGTGTGAAATTATCTGAAGCTGAAACTAAGCGTATCTTCCAATACTGTGAGGCGCATGGAGTTAGTATTAGTAATTTGTTCTCTGCAATTATGCAAATCATCAAACACAAGAACACACTTTCTACAACCAATTCTGTCGGACTACTTATACATAACAGGAATACGAAGAAGGAAAAATCATCAACTGGAATATTCTCACGTGTATTACCAATGATTGTTGATACAGATCCAGAACAAACCGTTCAAGATTACCTTGAAAAAATTCGTAGAGAAAGCTTGAATCTATTAAAGCATAGAAAATATCCATATGACTATATTGTAGAAAACAGTGGTAATAAAAAAGGTCTAGTAGACTGTTTTGTTTCTTTCCAAAACACACAATATGACGCTGAGTTTATCGAAGAGGGTTATACGGATGAATGGTTAGATAATGGAACAAACAATTCGCCACTTAGTGTTAACTTGAGTAACAGAAGTAATGGTGAAGGTATGGATATCGATTATGATTTCCAAATAGATGCTTTAGATGAAGAAGGTATCTATCATTTACATGAAACAATCTTCCACGTATTAAATCATATAATCGAACAACCAGAGTCACAAATTAAAGATATTGAAGTGGTTAATGGTGAAGAAAGAGAAACGATTTTAAATGACTTTAATGATACATCATTAGCACTAAATAATGATACGACGTTTGTTCAACGATTTGAGCAACAGGTTGCTCAACATCCTAACAAGACTGCAGTTACATTTGAAGGAGAAAGTTTAACGTATGAAGCATTGAATGGCAAAGTTAACCAAATGGCTCGCCAATTACGTGCTGAGGGTGTAACGCCCGATTCTCTTGTGGCAGTTATGTCAAATAGAAGAATTGAAATGATTATAGGGATATATGCCATTCTGAAGGCTGGTGGCGCCTATGTACCAATTGATCCTAATTATCCTACAGAACGTATTAACTATATTTTGGAAGATAGTGCAGCTAAGGTGTTGCTAACTGATCAACCGTTAAGTTCTGAAATAGTCTATAACAATAATGTAATTGATATTACTCAAACACAAACATTTGAAGCGTTGTCTGCAGAAAATTTAGAGCATAATACAGATGTTTCTAACCTAATGTATGTCATTTACACATCTGGTACGACAGGTAAACCTAAAGGTGTGCTTGTACCCGGAGAAAGTGTCATGAATCGATTGAACTGGTTAATTGATAAATATGACATTACAGATGAAGACAAAGTGTTCTTTAAGACACCGTTTACGTTTGATGTGTCTGTTTGGGAAGTCTTCGGTTTTGGTATGATTGGTGCACAAGCGGTACTTTTACCATCAGGAGAAGAAGGTAATCCTGAAAAAATTGTATCTGTTATTGCATCGTCACAACCTACCATGGTTCACTTTGTACCATCAATGTTTAGTGTATTTATTAATTATATTAAAGCATCGAATCAAGCTGCGTCGGTTTCAAGTTTGAGATATGTCTTAGCAAGTGGCGAAGCATTAAAACCAGAATTGGTAAATCAATTTAATGAATTGATTGCTGAGAAAAATGATACGCTACTTATTAATTTATATGGTCCAACTGAAGCAACCATTGATGTGACAAGCTTTGATTGTGAGGTTGGTACACAATATGACATGATTCCAATTGGTAAACCGGTAGCAAATACGCAGGCATACATTTTAAATGACAGTAACAACTTGATGGCTATAGGTGTCGCTGGTGAATTATGTATTGCTGGTACCAATGTGACAAATGGTTATTTGAATCGTCCTGATTTAACAGCAGAAAAATTTGTCGACAATCCTTTTGGCAAAGGTAAGATGTATCGTACAGGTGATTTAGCCAAATGGGAAACTGATGGTAATATTACTTATTTAGGTCGTATTGATGAACAAGTTAAAATCCGTGGATATCGTATTGAGCTCGGAGAAGTTGAAAATGTACTACGTCAACAAAATATTGTTGCAGATGTAGCTGTTGTAGCAAAGCCAGTAGTTGATGAAGAATTGTCAATTTGCGCTTATATTGTATCCGACGAGTCTATTGATATAGAAGCTATCAAAGCACAATTGAATAAACAGTTACCTGAATATATGGTTCCTGCATATATTATGCAAGTTGAATCATTACCAGTATCTCAAAGCGGAAAGTTAAACAAACGCGCATTGCCAGACATTAAAGTGGACAGTAAAGATTATGTTGCGCCACGTAATGATATGGAACAAACTATTGTGGACATTTTTAGTAGTGTGCTAAATGTTGAACGTGTCAGTGTTTTTGACAATTTCTTCCAAATTGGTGGTCACTCTTTAAAAGCAATTAGTGTTATCAATGAAATTGAAAGTAAGACAGCTACACGTTTGCCTTTGAAGGCTATTTTCGACAATCCAACGGCATCACAATTATCTAGTTTACTTGAGAATGGTGAAACACAAATTGCAGGTCAAACGATTCCACAAGCAGAAACTAAACCATATTATCTAACATCTTCTCCTCAAAAACGCTTATATGTGTTGAATGAAATGGTTGAAGGTCAGACTGCTTATAATATGGCAAGTATGTTAGAAATTATTGGTGATGTAGATGTTAATCGTGTACAAAGCGCATTCCAAGCACTTGTTGAACGTCACGAAGCGTTGAGAACGCACTTTGATACTGTTGATGGTGAGCCGGTTCAAATCATAGATAAACAAGGTGAGATTACAGTAGGTTATGAAGAAATAGCAACGTCTGATTATGATCAATTATTAAGTGATTTTGTTAGACCATTTGATTTAGCTAACGCGCCATTACTAAGAGTTAAAGTAGTGAAATGTGATGAAAAACGTTATGTATTACTATTTGATATGCATCACATAATTTCGGATGGCTTATCTATCAATATCATTATTAAAGAATTTACGGCGCTATATAAAGGTCGTGAATTAGATGAATTAGCTATTCAATATAAAGATTACAGTGAATGGATGCGTTCAAGAGACTTGGATGATCAGCGTCAGTTCTGGTTATCACAATTTGAAGAAGAAGCGCCAGTACTTGATTTACCATACGATCACGGGCGACCTAACCAACAAAGTTTTACTGGTAAGACGATAAGTCTCGAAATGCCGGAACAAACTAAACGTGCGATTCAGTCATTATCTCAACAGACTGGTAGTACGGATTATATGATCTTACTTTCTTCATTTATGGTGCTATTGCATAAATATAGTCGTCAAGAAGACATCGTTGTAGGTAGCCCAATTTCTGGCCGTACGCATAAAGATACTGAAAATATGCTCGGAATGTTTGTTAATACATTGGCGATGCGTTCAAACCCTGAACGAAATAAATCATTTACGCAGTTATTAGATGAAGTAAAGACAACATCATTAGAAGCCTTTGATAATCAAGAATATCCATTAGAATCACTAGTTGAAGAAATCGTAGAAAAGCGTGATTTAACACGTAATCCATTGTTTGATGTGTTATTTACATTACAAAACACTGAAAACGAAAGCTTCCAAATTGATGACTGGTCTACAAGACAAGTAGAGTCGTCAGTTACAAATGCTAAATTCGATTTAAGTATGACAATTTATGACAATGATGGTTATAGTGTGGCGTTAGAATATGCTGAAGAGTTGTTTGAACCTGAAACAATTGAACGTATGTTGGAACACTTTATGGAACTTGTAGCTGAAATTACTATGCATCCTGAGTATAAAATTAGTGAATTAGAATTAATTACTGAACAAGAGCAGCACTTAATTCTTAATGACTTTAATGATACTGAGATGCCTTATAATAACACGCAAACATTTGTTGAGCGTTTTGAACAGCAAGTGGCCAAAGCACCTGATAAAGTGGCACTTACCTTTGAAGGGGAAAGTTTGACTTATCAAGCATTGAACGAACGTGTAAACCAAGTTGCGTATAAATTGCGTGATGAAGGTGTCGGTGCAGACACATTAGTAGCAGTCATGACGAATCGACGTATCGAAATGATTGTTGGTATATTCGGTATCTTAAAAGCAGGCGGTGCATACGTACCTGTTGATCCAAATTATCCTGTCGATCGTATTAATTACATTTTAGAAGATAGTGCAGCGCCAGTATTGCTGACAGACAAACCATTAGATGAAAATATTGTGTTTAATCATAAGGTGATTGATTTAACAGCGGATAAATCAATTTGGTCATTGCCAACAGACAACTTGCAACATAATACAGATGTTTCTAACTTAATGTATGTTATTTATACATCTGGTACGACAGGTAGACCAAAAGGTGTACTTGTACCTGGAGAAAGTGTTATGAACCGCTTGAATTGGATTATTGAAACCTATGGTATTACGAGCGAAGATACAATTTCCTTTAAGACACCATTTACGTTTGATGTGTCTGTTTGGGAAGTGTTTGGTTTCGCGATGATTGGTGCACAAGCAGCGCTATTGCCATCTGGTGAAGAAGGTAATCCTGAAAAAATAATGTCACTTATTCATAATAATAAAGCGACTATGGTACATTTCGTGCCGTCTATGTTCAGTGTGTTTATTAACTTTATCAAAGCGACAGATCAAGCGCATTTAATTTCAAGCTTGAGATATGTGTTGGCTAGTGGTGAAGCATTAAAACCAGAACTAGTTAACCAGTTTAATGAACATATTGGGACTAAGAATAATACATTGTTATTGAATTTCTATGGTCCTACTGAAACTACTATTGATGTAACAAGCTTTGATTGTGTAGCTGATGTACAATATGATGCTATACCAATTGGTAAACCGATTGCTAATACACAAGCGTATATCTTAGATGCTGACAATCACTTAATGGGTATCGGTGTTGCAGGTGAATTATGTATTGCTGGTACTAATGTAACGAATGGTTATTTGAATCGACCTGAATTGACAGCAGAAAAGTTTGTCGACAATCCATTTGGTGAAGGTAAAATGTACCGCACAGGGGATTTAACGCGTTGGAATGCTGATGGAAACATCGCTTATTTAGGACGTATTGATGAACAGGTGAAGATACGTGGTTATCGTATTGAATTAGGCGAAATTGATAGTGTATTACGCCAAAATACAGATTTATTAGATGTAGCAGTGGTTACTAAACCTATGTTAGATGGAGAGTTATCGATTTGCGCTTATGTAGTATCTGAACAAAACGTTGATTTAGAGGCAATCAAATTAGAGCTGAGTCATAAATTACCAGACTACATGGTGCCAAGCTATATGATGCAAATTGAAGATATACCAGTAACACAAAGTGGTAAGTTGAATCGTAAGGCATTACCTGAAATCAAAGTAGAAAGCAAGGCGTACGTTGCACCAACGACAGAAATGGAAACAATGCTAGTCGCAATTTATGAAGATGTCTTAAATTTAAAACAAGTTAGTATCACTGACAATTTCTTTGAAATCGGTGGACACTCATTAAGAGCAATCGGCATTATTAACCAAATAGAAAGTCGAATTGGCACACGTTTGCCACTAAAAATTATTTTTGAAAGTCCAACGATTCTACAATTAGCTAAAACGGTTGAACAATATGCGGTAGATGCGAGCACTCAAAGTATTCCGCAAGCAGAGCAGCAGCCATATTATCTGACTTCATCACCTCAAAAACGTTTATATGTGTTAAATGAAATGGTAGATGGTCAAACGGCTTACAATATGCCAAGTATGTTAGAAATCAAAGGTAATGTAGATGTTGCGCGTGTGCAAGATGCTTTTCAAACAATCGTAGATCGTCATGAAGCATTAAGAACGCATTTTGAAACTAAAGATGGAGAGCCTGTACAGGTGATAAATGATTCTGCATCGGTAGTCGTTGATTACGATGAGGTAACGACAGATGATTATGAGCGTATATTAAGTGACTTTGTACAACCTTTTGACTTAAGTAAGGCACCGTTAATTAGAGTTAGTATAGTTAAAGTATCAGAACAACGTTTTATCTTATTGTTTGATATGCACCATATCGTTTCTGATGGCTTCTCTATTAATTTGATTATCAAAGAATTTACAGCGCTATATCATGGTCAAGCGGTAGAACCATTAGATGTACAATATAAAGATTATAGTGAATGGATGCGCTCAAGAGACTTGGATAGTCAGCGTCAGTTCTGGTTAAGTCAATTTGAGCATGAAGCGCCAGTACTTGATTTACCGTATGATCATTCAAGACCCAACCAACAAAGTTTCACAGGTAAAACGGTAACTGTAGATATGCCTACATCTGTTCAGCATCATATTCAACAATTGACTCAAGCAACAGGCAGTACGGATTACATGGTGTTATTATCATCATTTATGGTACTGTTGCATAAATATAGCCGTCAGGAAGATATCGTTGTAGGTAGTCCAATATCTGGGCGTACACATAGAGATACAGAAAATATGATTGGTATGTTTGTTAATACTTTACCAATGCGTGCTTACCCTGAAAGTGAAAAATCATTTGCACAATTCTTATCAGAAGTGAAGGACCAATCGTTAAATGCCTTTGATAATCAAGAATATCCGTTAGAAGCACTTGTCGATGAAATTGTTGAAACACGTGATTTAACACGTAATCCATTATTCGATGTGCTATTCACATTACAAAATAATGAGAAAAATAGTCTGGAAATATCAGATTGGTCAGTTGAAGAAAAGGAAGCCTCTTATACTAATGCTAAATTTGATTTAAGTATGACAATTCATGAGAATGATGGCTATAAAGTTTCGTTAGAATATGCGGAAGAATTATTTGATAAAGATACGGTTGAACGTATGTTAAACCACTTTATCGAAGTGATTGCGAATGCAACGCAGCAACCAGAACAACTTATTAGTGATATCGACATTATAACAACAGCAGAAACTGAACTTATCTTGAACCAATTCAATGATACGGATCAGCCATTGGATAACACTGTGACACTTGTTGAACGTTTCGAACAACATGCGGCACAATCACCAGACAAAGTAGCAATTACATTTGAAGGTGAAACATTAACGTATAAAGCACTGAACGAACGTGCAAATCAAGTGGCGTATCAATTACGTAATGAGGGCGTTAAACCTAATGACCTAGTAGGTATAATGTCACAACGTCGTTTAGAAATGATGATTGGTATTTATGGCATTTTAAAAGCAGGTGGCGCATATGTACCGTTGGATCCAAATCATCCACATGAGCGTACGAATTTCATTTTAGAAGATAGTAATCCACGTGTATTGCTCACGGATGAAAATATAAGCTATGGTATAAAATACGAAAAGGAAATTATCAAGTTAACAAATAATTCCTTCCTTGATAGCTTACCAACAGATAATTTGGCACATGTTACAGATGAAACAAACTTAATGTATATTATCTATACATCAGGTACAACAGGTAAACCTAAAGGTGTTATGGTTCCATACAGTAGTGTAATGAATCGTCTTAATTGGATGGTTGATTATTTCGAATTAGGTTCTACAGATAAAATATTATTCAAAACACCATTTACCTTTGATGTATCTATTTGGGAAGTCTTTGGTTGGGCAGTTATGGGTGGCGAAATTATCATGCTACGCTCAGGAGAAGAAAGTAACCCAGAGAAGATAGCTTCCGTAATCGATGCGTATAATATTACGATGGCACACTTTGTACCATCAATGTTAAGCGTCTTTATAGATTTCATTAAGACAACACACCGTCAAGATGATATTGTTTCGTTAAATCATGTATTTACAAGTGGTGAAACACTAAAAGTAGACTATGTAAATCAATTTAATCACTTGTTAGGTGGACCAAATCAAACATTGCTATACAACTTATATGGACCTACTGAAACAACTGTTGAGGTAACATATTATCCTGTCTTTGCAGGTCAAACTTATACAGAGGTTCCTATCGGTAGACCTATTGCCAACTCACAAGGTTATGTCTTAAATGAAGATAATAACTTGTTAGGTATTGGTGTACCTGGTGAATTGTGTATCGGTGGTGCAAATGTCACACAAGGTTACTTGAATAGACCAGATTTAACTGCTGAGAAGTACGTTGATAATCCATTTGGTTCTGGCAAAATGTATCGCACAGGCGATTTAGTAAAATGGAGAAAAGATGGACAATTAGAATATCTTGGTAGAATTGACGAACAAGTCAAGATACGCGGTTACCGTATTGAATTAGGTGAAATTGAAAGTTTGATTGCTCAAATCGATGCAGTATCTGAAGCTGCTGTAGTCACTAAAGCACCACAAGGTAGTGACGAAGCAATGATCGCTGCATATCTTGTTTCAGATCGTACGATAGATTTTGACGTAGTAAGAGCGGTCCTATCTAAGAAATTACCTGAGTATATGATTCCAACATATATGACGCAAATTGAACAATTGCCAGTTACAGCTAATGGTAAATTAGATAAAAAAGGACTTCCAGATATTGAATTAGAGGCAAAAGCCTATGTTGAACCACGTGATGAAATGGAAGAGACAATTGCGACAATCTTTGGCAACGTGTTAAATATTGAACGCGTAGGTGCAACAGATAACTTCTTTGAAATAGGCGGACATTCACTAAGAGCAATTAGTGTTATTAACGAACTAGAAAGCCAATTATCTGTACGTGTACCGTTGAAGACGATTTTTGAAAATTCGACAGTGGCACAATTAGCTAGAGCTATCGAAAATGAAGCGACTGCATCATCAACTCAAGAGATACCATTGGCTGAAACTAAGACACATTATCTAGCATCATCACCACAAAAACGTCTATACGTATTGAATGAAATGATGGACGGTCAAACATCTTATAATATGCCAAGTATGTTAGAAATTAGAGGGACTGTTGATGTTGAACGTGTTCAAAATGCATTCCAAAAATTAGTGAACCGTCATGAAGCATTACGTACACACTTTGATACAGTTGAAGGTGAACCGGTACAAATTGTCGAAGATAAAGTTCAAATAAATGTAGAATATGAGGTTGCTTATACAGAAGATTATGAACCATTATTAAATGCGTTCATCAGACCATTTAACTTAGAACAAGCACCTTTATTAAGAGTGAAAGTGGTTAAATGTGCAGAACAACGTTATGTACTTTTATTTGATATGCATCATATTATCTCTGATGGATTCTCTATTAATCTTATTATTAAAGAATTTACAGAGTTGTATCATAATCAAACTTTAGAACCATTAAATGTACAATATAAAGATTACAGTGAATGGATGCATACACGTGACTTAAATGAACAACGTGAATTCTGGTTGTCTCAGTTTAAAGATGAAGCACCAGTACTTGATTTACCTTATGATTATTCACGTACAAACCATCAAAGTTACACAGGTGAATCAGTTAATGTATCTATTTCTGAAGCAACAAGAAATGCAATTCAACAATTAGCGCAAGATACCGGTGCAACGGATTATATGATCTTGTTATCATCATTTATGGTGCTATTGCATAAATATAGTAGACAAGAAGATATCGTTGTAGGTAGTCCGATCTCTGGTCGTACACATAAAGAAACAGAGCAAATGTTAGGTATGTTTGTTAACACGTTAGCAATGCGTGCCTACCCAGAGCGTGACAAATCATTTAAACAATTGCTTGAAGAAGTGAAAGCAACATCATTACAAGCATTTGATAATCAAGAATATCCATTAGAAGAACTTGTAGATGAAATTGTTGAGACACGTGATTTAACACGTAATCCATTGTTCGATGTGCTATTCACGTTACAAAATAATGAAAAAGAAAGCTTGCAAATTGATGACTGGTCAGTAGAACACAAAGAACCATCAACGACTAATGCTAAATTTGATTTGAGCATGACAATATTTGATGATAATGGTTATAGCATTGCTCTTGAATTCGCGCAAGAACTCTTCGATCGTGACACGGTTGAACGTATGTTGGCACATTATGTTGAAATCTTAGAGCACAGCGTACAACAACCTGAACAAAACATCAGTCATCTAGAAATGATTACACAACAAGAACAAGATATTATATTTAATGAATTCAATAATACCGATGTCCCATTAAATAATACAAAAACGTTTTTAGAAAGATTTGAGGCACAAGTCGCTAAAACACCAAAACAGACAGCCATCACATATGAAGGGGTTAGCTTGACTTATCAAGCACTCAATGCGAAGGCAAATCAATTAGCTAATTATTTACGTGTGGAAGGCATTGTGCCTGATGCGCCAGTCGGTTTACTGACAAATCGTAGTTTAGAAATGATGATTGGTATATACGGTATCTTAAAAGCGGGTGGTGCCTATGTACCGATTGACCCTAATTATCCAAGTGATCGTATTAACTATATCTTAGGTGATAGTCAACCAAGTGTACTGCTGACAGATCAAGCATTAGATGAATCAATTGAATTTGATAATAAAGTTGTTGATTTGACTGAAGACACGATGATTGCAACACAAGCAACAGACAATTTAGAACCTGTAACTACAGTTGATAACTTGATGTACATTATCTATACATCAGGTACAACAGGTAAGCCTAAAGGTGTAATGGTACCTTATAAAGGTGTCATGAATCGTCTGAACTGGATGATTGATAAATATCATATTAGTAGTGAAGATACGATTCTGTTCAAGACACCATTTACATTTGATGTGTCGGTATGGGAAATCTTTGGATTCGCTATGATAGGCGGTCAAGCCGTGCTATTACCATCTGGAGAAGAGAGTAATCCAGAAAAAATTACTGATCTATTAGAACAACATCAAATCTCAATGGTACACTTTGTGCCATCTATGTTAGGTGTGTTTATTGATTTTATAAAATCAACTAACAAAGTAGAGAACATTGCGACAGTTAATTATGTATTGGCAAGTGGAGAAGCATTGAAACCAGAACAAGTAAATCAATTTAATGCAATCATTGGTAAGCAAAATGATTCATTGTTGATTGACTTATATGGACCAACAGAAGCTTCTATTGAAGTAATCTATTATCCATGTACTGCAGATCAAACATATGACACGATTCCTATTGGTAAACCAATTGCTAATATTCAAGCTTATATCATGAATGAAGATAATAATCTAATGGGTATTGGCGTTCCTGGAGAACTCTGTATCGGCGGTGTTGGTGTGACAAAAGGTTACCTCAACAGACCAGATTTAACAGCAGAGAAATTTATCGACAATCCATTCGGCGAAGGAAAGTTATACCGTACAGGCGACTTAGCTAAATGGAGTGCGAATGGTAACGTAGAATATCTTGGTCGTATTGATGAGCAAGTTAAGATTAGAGGTTACCGTATTGAGTTAGGTGAAATTGAAAGCTTACTAGGACAAATTGATTACATTTCAGATGTAGCAGTCGTTGCTAAACCAATGGCAGGAGAAGAGTTAGCAATTTGTGCATATCTCGTATCTGATAAAGCAGTCGATAATGATGATGTAAAAGCTATATTAAGTCAAAAATTACCAGACTATATGGTACCGTCATATATGATGCAGATTGATCAGTTACCTGTGACTTCAAACGGTAAATTAGATAAGAAAAAATTACCTGAAATCAAAGTGGAAAGTAAAGCATACGTAGCACCTACGAATGATACAGAAGCAATGCTAGCAGCTATATATGAAGCTAATCTTAATATCGATCAAGTAAGTATTCACGATAATTTCTTTGAAATTGGTGGTCATTCATTAAAAGCGATTGGTATTATTAATAAGATTGAAGCTACAAACGGTGTGCGTTTACCATTGAAGGCTATGTTTGAAAATCCAACAATAGCTCAACTAGCTAAAGTTGTTGATGAACATGCGAATGAAACAACGGCACAACATATTCCAGTAGCAGCAGAACAGCCATACTATACAACTTCATCACCACAAAAACGACTTTATGTCCTTAATGAAATGGTGAAAGGTCAAACCGCATATAATATGCCAAGTATGTTAGAAATTCAAGGTGAAGTTGATCCTGAACGTGTGCAAAATGTATTCCAAACATTAATAGAACGTCATGAAACATTGCGTACTCACTTCGAAACAATCGATGGTGAACCTGTTCAAGTGATTAACGATTCAGCTGAAATCAATGTAGAATATGCTGAAATTAGTACAGATCATTACGAAACATTATTAGATGATTTCGTACAACCATTTGATTTAAGCCAAGCGCCATTGCTAAAAGTTAAAATTGTTAAAGTAGCAGAGTCACGTTATGTATTATTATTTGATATTCACCATGTTATTTCAGATGGTTTTTCAATTAATTTAATCATTAAAGAATTTACGGCTTTATATCACGATCAAACATTAGAAGAGTTGAAAGTACAATATAAAGACTATAGCGAATGGATGAGTACACGTGATTTAAGTGAACAACGTGAGTTCTGGTTATCACAATTTAAAGAAGAGGCACCTGTATTAGACTTACCGTATGATTTCACAAGACCGAAATCACAAAGCTTTACTGGTAAGACAGTAAGTGCACAAATACCAGCAGAAACTAGACATGCAATCAATCGTCTAACACAAAAAACAGGTTGTACAGACTTCATGATTCTATTGTCTTCATTTATGGTGTTATTGCATAAATACAGCAGACAAGAAGATGTTGTTGTCGGCAGTTCAATTGCTGGTCGTACACACCAAGATACTGAAAATATCGTCGGCATGTTTGTAAATACATTACCAATGCGAGCATATCCTGAAAGTAATAAATCATTTAAACAATTGTTAAATGAAGTGAAAGATGTTTCATTGAAGGCATATGACCATCAAGAATATCCATTGGAAGAATTAGTCGACGAAATCGTAGAAAAACGTGATCTAACAAGAAATCCATTATTTGATGTGTTATTCACACTGCAAAATAATGAAAAAGAAAGTCTAGATATCGAAGATTGGATTGTTGAACCGAAAGAAGCAACAAATATCAACGCTAAGTTCGACTTAAACATGATGATTGAAGATGATGGCGATTATAAGGTTTCTATTGAATACGGTGCGGAACTTTTCGAACATCAAACAGTTGAACGTATGTTGGCACATTACATTGAACTATTAGCTAATGTCGTACAACAACCAGAACATAATATTGGCGATATTAATATGGCAACAGCCGATGAGCGAACGTTAATCCTTGGTGAGTTCAATAATACGCGTGAAACTTTAGATAATAGACGTATATTTATGGATCATTTCGAAGCACAAGTTGAACAAACACCGAATCGTACTGCCATCGTTTATGAAGGAGAAAGTTTGACGTACCAAGAGTTGAACGATAAAGCAAATCAACTTGCATATAAATTACGTGCTGAAGGCGTAAAACCAAACATGGTAGTTGGAATGCTGACTCAACGTAGTTTAGAGATGATGATTGGTATTTACGGTATCTTAAAAGCAGGCGGCGCATATGTACCAATTGATCCTCACAATCCAACGGATCGTATTAACTATATGCTAAACGACAGCCAACCTAAGATATTATTGACGGATGCGACACTAGATGAGCAGATTGAGTATGAAGGTCACATCATTAACTTAGCTGACAAGTCTGAATTAGAACATCTGCCAACTGAGAATTTACCAAGTGTTGTCACTGCCGATGATTTAATGTATATCATTTACACATCTGGTACTACAGGTAATCCAAAAGGCGTAATCGTATCATACGAAGGTGTTATGAACCGAATTAATTGGATGATTAAAGAATTCGACATTAATAGTGAAGACAAGGTACTATTCAAGACACTTTATACATTTGATGTGTCTGTTTGGGAAATCTTTGGATTTGCTATGGTAGGTGCACAATTAGTACTGCTACCATCTGGAGAAGAAGGTAACCCAGATAAACTAGCAACAATGATTCAAGAACATGAAATTACAATGGTTCACTTTGTACCGTCAATGCTAGGGGTATTTATTGATTACATTAAGTCCACAAATAGAATGGATGATATTGCGTCAATAAACTATATTCCATCAAGTGGTGAAGCGTTGAAACCAGAACAAGTTAATCGATTTAATGACTTGCTGGGTAGACCAAATAATTCTCTACTTATAGATTTATATGGACCAACAGAAGCATCGATTGAAGTGGTGTGTAATCCACTATATCCAAGTGAAACATACGATATTATTCCGATTGGTAGACCAATCTCAAATGTTCAAATTTATATTTTAAATGAGAAGAATAATCTAATGGGTATTGGTGTTCCTGGCGAGCTTTGTATCGGTGGCATTGCAGTTACACATGGTTATTTAAACCGTCCAGGCTTAACAGAACAACAATTTATCGACAATCCATTTGGTGAAGGTAAATTATATCGTTCTGGTGACTTAGCAAAATGGAGAGCAGATGGTGAACTTGAATATATTGGACGTATCGATGAACAAGTTAAGATCCGTGGTTACCGTATTGAGCTTGGAGAAATTGCGAGTCATTTACGTAGAATTGATGGTATATCAGATGTAGGTGTAATCGTTAGACAAATGGTTGGAGATGATTTATCTATTTGCGCTTACTTAGTTTCAGATCAAGAAATCTCATTCAGTGATATCAAAGCTGAATTAGGGAAGAAAGTACCTGACTACATGGTTCCTGCATATATGATGCAAATCGAGCAATTACCGTTGACTGCAAATGGTAAATTGAATAAACGCGCATTACCTGAAATTGAGGTAGAAAGCAAGACTTATGTTGAGCCTAGAAATGCAACTGAAGCAACAATAGTTGAAGCGGTTAAGCATGTCTTGAATGTAGAGCAAGTTGGCGTGTACGATAACTTCTTTGAAATTGGTGGCGATTCAATTAAAGCAATCAAGTTAACTTCAGAGTTATCTAAGACATATAATATTTCTATTAAAGACTTGTTTGAGCTACAGACGATAGAGCGCATCAGCGAAGCGTTAGATGATAGTGCTGACACGAACTTATTGACTAAGTTAGCATCGTTAAAAGAGTTTAACTTAGAACAGCCACATCAATTCAGCAATGATTTCATTCAAGAAATTGAAAGCTATAAAGAAAATAGTGCAGCAAATTATGAGGTTATTGATGTTGAAGCGGTTAAGTCTAATAAAAATGTATTACTCACAGGTGCGACTGGATTCTTTGGTATTTATTTACTAAACAACTTACTAGAAGATACTGACTTTGATATCTATGTGATGGTTCGAAGTAATAAAGAGATTACTGGAGAAACGAAATTGCATAACAACTGGGTTTACTATTTTGAATCTCAAATTGATGAGTCATTTGCAAATAGAATTCACATTGTTGAAGGTAATATCGAATCACCTCAATTAGGTATGGGTGAATCAACATATGCAGCATTGTCAGAAGAAATTGATTTAATTGTTAATGCTGCAGCCAATGTAAATCACTTTGCAACAAAAGATGCATCATATGGTGCCAACGTTGGTGGTATTGAACAAATTATCCAATTTGCACAAGATGGTAAAGCAAAAGAAATTCACCATATGTCTACCATTTCAATTGCTTCAGGTAAAGTTGAAGACAAGGCGCAATTAACATTCTCTGAATACGATGTAGATATTGGTCAAAAACCAAACAACGTGTACTTAGATGGTAAAATTGAAGCTGAAAAAATATTAATCGATAGCCGTAAACAAGGCGTAGAAACAAATATTTACAGACTGGGTAACTTACAGTGTGATTCTCGAACTGGTTTATTCCAGAAAAATGAAGAAAATAACGCCTTCTATAGCGTTATTAAATCATTCAAGAAACTGGAAAAATTCCCAGACTTACCAGATGATAGCTTAGAGTTCACACCAGTAGACCAAGCCGCTGAAGCTTGTAGTACATTGATTAAAAACAACCAGTTGACGAATGAGATTCATCACATTTACAACACACATCATCTTACATTAACGCAATTGATGAATGTTTATAATCAACATGATTATCACATCGAGAATATTCAATGGAATGACTTTATGGACTTCTTAATGGAATGTATTGAACAAGGTATTAAGAGTGATGAAATAAATGATTTCTTATTACACACAGGCATCCTAGATAACAATATGTTTAACAAATCTCACTTTGAAGTATTAGACTTTAAGACAAATTACATCTTAGAAAAACTAAACTTCGAGTGGAAACCGACAGATAATGAAATACTTTCAAAAATGATCAGTCATCCAAAAAATAATTTCTAAGCAACAACTGAGGCAGCAAATACTTATTTGCTGCTTCAATTGCTTTGCTAATACAAAATGTGGAAGTGATACAGTGGAAGTTACTGTATATTTATTAGATACCAGTGATTCAATTTATCAAAATAAACGACGTAATGCTAAATACTCAGAATTGTTTAAGTGTTTTTGTGTTAAAGCGGCAACTGGTCATGAAATTGACGATATTGCGTTTAAAACAGGCGATTATGGGAAACCTTTGTTGTATAGGCCATATAACAAACACTTAAATATTTCGCATACGGATGGTTTTTCGGTTTGTATCGTTAGTGACATGAATGTAGGTATTGATATAGAAAAAGTAGAACCTATCGACTTAACGATTGCCAAAAATTATTTTGCGCAGGCTGAATATCAATACATCAAGAAAGATAACAATGAACAAGCACAGTTGAACCGTTTTTTTGAAGTGTGGACATTGAAAGAATGTTATATCAAGATGCTTGGAACTGGAATATATAAAGCGTTAGATAGCTTTTCAATTACGCCAGAAGGACACACTTATAAGATGATTGAATTAGTAAATAATCAAGAACAACGTTTATCCAGTTTTCATAAATTATTATTTAATCAATATGCATTATCAATAATTTTAGAAACTGCTAATCAAGATATAAAAGTAAATTTCACAGACATCACACATACATTTAATGCAGAATGTATATGTTAAGGGGCGAGAATATGGCAAAGACAACATTATTTTGTATTCCGTTTGCAGGGGGAAGCAAAACCTTATATTATCCGTTGAAAGACAAATTACCGAGCCACATCCAATTTAAACCATTAGAGTTACCTGGTCGTGGTGAAAGACTGATTGAAGATGCACTAGATAGCATCGAAGACATGGTTGATGATTTAGCAAATCAAATTGTTAAAGAAGAGCCAGAAACATTTATCCTACTTGGTTATAGCTTAGGAACTATTTTAGCTTATGAATTATATTACAAATTAGATGAACTAGGTTATAGACCTGAGCATATGATTCTCTGCGCAAGTGAACCTATAGGCTGCATAGACCGTAACAATAATATTGCCAATATGACTGACGAAGAATTTAAGCAATTTATTAAAGATAAAGGCGGTACACCAGAAGAGGTATTAGCTCACGAAGAACTATGGGAACTTGTAAAACCTTCTTTAAAGAATGACTTCTTAGCAATAGATTACTACGATAATAAGCCTAAAGCTGAAAAAGTAAAAGCAAATATTTCTGTCTTTGTTGGAAAACAAGATAAGATTTGTGATCAAGATATCTACAAGTGGTCAGATTTAACGAGAGGCCAAGTTGATTATCAATTTTTCGATGGCGGACATTTCTTTATCAATAACCAATACGATGGATTCAGTGAAAAAATCAAACTCGTCTTAAATCACTAATTGTGATGATTGAGTGATATGTGATATTTTATGCGTTGAATTGTTGAAAGATGAAAATATTACTATGAAATGTGTATTTATAGTTTAGAACATATTGACAAATGTCATATAATTTTATACTATTAGTGGTGCACATATACACACACGTAAAGATTTAATACAATATTTCACACATATTATAAATCTTTTAATAATAGAAACGTATAAACATGAATCGCCATAGAGTGATTGATAAAGAACGCATATGAACGTTATAAAAAAATAATCAACAAGGGAGGCAGTTAACCATGGCAGGTGGACCAAGAAGAGGCGGACGTCGTCGTAAAAAAGTTTGTTACTTCACAGCAAACGGAATTACACACATCGACTATAAAGACACAGAATTATTAAAACGTTTTATCTCAGAACGCGGTAAAATTTTACCACGTCGTGTAACAGGCACTTCAGCTAAATATCAACGTATGTTAACTTTAGCTATTAAACGTGCTCGTCATATGGCATTATTACCATATGTTAAAGAAGAACAATAATAGTTATTGTATCTGAAAAAACCCCGTAGGCATAGGCTTACGGGTTTTTTTGTGTTTCTAGAGTTTGTGAAATTAGAGTTATGCTGGGAAGTTAACATTAGATCTATTAAATTTCTGGGTTGATTAAATAAAAATTGCTAATTGACTTATGATCATGATGTTGAACTAGCTGTGAAATATAAATTACTAGTTTAAACAAAAAGCACTAACTATTCATTAGGTTGAGTAGTTAGTGCTTTTCTGAAGTTAAAACCCCCAAATTAGAGGTGGGTCTGCTTCGTAGTCTTTTTTATTAAAATCAGAAACTTTATTTTCGTTACTAATTTATAAAATCTTTATAATTATTATCTCATTTTAAGTAATGTATTTAAAGGGTATCATGTTGTCTTGTCTTAATGAAATGGATTTTTGATAGTAGAAAGATTTTAAGAGTATGTTTTGAAAGCAAGAGACCATCTTTAAGGATAAATCATTTTTTGCAGAAACCAGTTGTATTCGCGTTAATAAATGAAATATACATAGCAGATTCGCTCACTCGTTTTTAGAGCGGATCTGCTATGTTCGTGTATTGATTCAATTAGTTGTCTATCTTGTCTAATGCAGCCTCTGGTACTTGTTGTTTCTGTACTTCTTTATAACTTTGGGTATCACCTAAACGTATTTCAAGTTTTAAGTAATGATTTGGTTTTAATTTATGCTCATTAAATGAGTTGAACTTAATTTCTTTTGTGTTACCTTGATGATTGGCTGAAATTTGTTTATAAGTATAGCTAATAAATTTTTGCCCATTATCTGCATAATTAACGTTTTTTTTGATTGGTTGTTGTATTTTGACGTAATAATATTCGTTGTGAATTAAAGGGTTAAACTTGGCGTAATCGCGTACTTTATTATTATCTTGATGATTTTCTGCATACAGTTTCCACCCAAATAATGCTAAAAAGATGAAAACGAACAATAATAAGATAGGTAATATGAGCTTGTAGAGTAATCTCAAAAATAATTCCTCCTTAGAGAGATTTATAATTATATTCTAGAGATTTGTATATATGATATCTACAATTTAATGTGACAATATACCTTACAAAAATGTAATTAATATACTGCGTATTGTTATTAATGAAAAAGACAATTTCTATATAATTACAATAGAAATTGTCTTTTTACGCGAAAGCGTGCTTTGTGTAATGAATGTTTCATGTTATAAAGTTGTTATTTTTTATTTGTCTGTTCCTTGATACCTTTAGTTACAGCTTCGGCAAAATCATAAATATTGTGTCTGTAGTGACTTGTGTTTTCACGTGTTGAACGATTTAACTTACCATCTTCAAAAAATTGCTTTCTGTATTTAGTCGATATTTCTATTTGTACACCAGAACCACTATCATTTTTATTTATAATGTTATGTTCTGAATCGCCATTAACGTAGCGTGGACTTTTTTTAACATTAAAGCCTTCCTTTTCAAGGTGCTTAGTAATAGATTTTGCCATTTTCTTATCTTTTCCACCAATATAAACGGCTTTGTTGTCTTCTTCAATACCATGAATAGAAATGGCTTCGTTTGATTTATACACCATTTCCGTTAACTTAGGGTCATCAAAATTTGTTGAGGTGATGTGGAGTTTCTTATTGTTTGATGGTAATAAACCTTCGAAGCTATATAAATTATAATCACCTTTTTTAGAAATGATTTTGGCTAATTCTGATGTGCCTGGTTCAATCCCTCCACCGTGAATTGTGGTGATAAGAATGTCTTTATTATTCGTTGTTTTAGTATTAATTTCCCAGTCTTTATGTGCTTTCGTGTCTGCTTTGAGTGCTGCAAAATCTTTGTAATAGTCGTTATTTGCTGGTTGGTCTTGTTTCCAGATATAGAGTATATATAATACTAAACAAATGATTATTACAATAGTTAACATGATTACATAATATAGGTAATCCTTTATAATACTTCTCATTTAAAGCTCCAAACGATTTAGAATGATTGATTACAAGATTATAACAAATACAATTATAATAAGATATTGTTATTTGTTTACAGTTAGGTTAAATCGATTATTATATTGAAAAGTATGTGTTTAAGAATAATACAGTTTATAGATATCCTAAAGTGTATTATTTAACTTCTTTTACCGCAAAATAATTATCTTCTGGATCGGCAAAGTTAAACACTCTACCCATTGGTAAAGTCATAATATCGCCGACTGTAATATCATTATCATTTAAGTGTTGATACAGTTCATCAAATTGTGTAGTTGCAAATATCAGTGATGGGGTTGCAGTACTTACGCCCATATCCATTTCATCAACCTTTTTCTTGTCTTGGAGGACAATAGCAGTTTCTGCTTGATCTTGTGGTAATAATTTAACTACACGCATGCCCATCTCTGCTGTGTCTTCTGAAACGGTGAAATTCAAGTGTTCAGTCCAAAACTGCATCACTTTATCATGATCGTAAACATAAATCATTACTTCATCTAATCTTTTTAACATATAAATCATCTCCTAAAATGTATAGTTGTAATTACAAATTAGTATATAAAATTAGTTCAGTTTTACAAAATATTATGAGGGTAGATTTATTAATATATTGTCACTTTTATAAAGAAGCAAAATAGTTTAACTTAAATATAGTTAGAAATAAAGAAGGGATAGTGGATATATGGATATTCAAACTCAGATGCAAATCAATGTTCCAGCCAATAAAGCTTATGAAGCATTTGTCAATCCAGAGGAAATTTCAGGATTTTGGTTTTCTCATAGTTCTGAAAGATGGGAAACAGGAAAAACTATTACACTAAAATATGCTGAATATAATGCAGAATTAGATATTGAGATTGTTCATATGGAAGAAAATCGCTTAATTCAGTTTACATGGGGAAATCATCCTGTCGACATACATTTTGAGGAAAATGACAATGGCGTTATTGTGACTACAATTGAACAAGATTTTGACAAAACTGAAGTAGAGCAATTGTTAGGACAAAAAGAGGGATGGGTCTATATGTTAAGTTGTTTGAAGGCATATCTAGAGTATAATGTGAAATTTAGAGCAGCACTGTTATAGTTAAATATGAATCAGGAGTTGAGCAGAATTGATCAATGTATGAAAATACGGAAGGTCATTCTACAGAAACTCCTGATTTTTTAAATATAAATAATTAATCCTATTAGAGGTTCATTTTGATGATAGCACCAATAAGCCAGAATACGCCGACAATCAAACAAATAACGCCAAAACTAATATAACTTTGTTTCTTACTCACATCTTTGCGCTTAGGTGTAAATTTATTAATGATTAATAATACGACACCAATAATGATCAATAGAATAGCAAAATATAACATTGATATCCCTCCTTACTGCATAGGTGAGAGCAAGGCTATTTATTATACATGTACCCGTTAAAATATATAGATAACTTATTAAAGCTTTACATATAAAAGTGTTTCTGAATCAGTTTTACTGTAGTGATTTTAACAGGAATTTTTTATTAACCATGTTAAACTGTTATTAATCAATGCATAGTCATTAAATAATAAATTTATAATGTCAATTTTAAATAATGTGAAATATGTATTTGATTCAAATGTAAGGATAAGGTGGTTGTTTGATATGGTATTGAAATACGAATATCAATTTAATATAAATGATGTGGAAGATATGATGGAGGTATACCATTCTAATGGTTGGGAAGGGCATTCGCAAGAAGATATTATCAAAATATTTAATATTAGTACACATGTTATTATCGCAAAAAAAGATGCTAAAGTAGTTGGATTTATACGTGCATTGTCAGATGGTGTGTTCAATGCAGCGATATATGATTTAGTGGTTCATATAGATTATCAACAGCAAGGGATAGGTAAAGCAATGATTAATCTGATGCTTGAACATCTAGGGGAATTGTCATGTGTGCATTTAATTTCTACTACAGGTAATGAAGCTTTATATGAGAAAATGGGCTTCAGAAAATTGAAAACTGGCATGGCGATTTATCAAAATCAAAAATTAAAAGATGAGTATACTGTGTAAGATTTACAGTAATACTCATCTTGGATAAATAACTTTATGATTATGATAAGGCATGGTGACGACTCACGTCCTCATATGTGAATGTTTTCAATAAAGAGCAACCTAATGGATGTTGACCGTTATCTACATGCTCATTTATTTCTTCTAAAACATCCAAAATTTCATATTCAGGTGTAGTCACATCGAAACTATATTTAAAAAGTTGTTTTTTATCTGATAATACCGTAGCGACTAGTTCGTCATTGTGCATTTTATAATTTAATAGTTGCATATTAATTCCCTCTTTCTCTAAATTTTATAATTCTAATTGATAAATTGAACTTGAAGTAGAAAACTAATACAAACATTACTTAAATTAGAATTATTATAATGTGACTCTTATTATACATGAAAAAGTACAAAATGTAGAGAGTTTTGCTTAAATAAATTAAAATAATTTTAATCTAGAGTATATAAAACGGGTGAAACGCTTTCATTAAATTAAAATAATTATAATGTATGAAATTGAATGATACTAGGTTGAATTATAATTAACTATTTGCTAAGATATAATGAAATTTAATAATAGCTTTCTAGGGTTCCGCAATGTAATTACAATTGGTCTGGTCCGAGAGAAAGCCACATTTTAAATGTGACACGGAAGGATAAAAGCCTGGGAGATAGTAATTTTTACTGTTTCCCAGGCTTTTTTATTTATTTAAGGAGGAATTGAGATGAATTGGATTAAGATTGTTATTGCAGCTATGTTTGAGGTAGGTTGGGTAGTTGGTTTGACGCATGCATCGTCAGCAATTGAGTGGTTATTGACTGCAATTGCTATCGTGCTGAGTTTTTATCTATTAATCAATGCGTCTAAAAGTTTGCCTGTTGGTACGGCATATGCAGTATTTGTTGGATTAGGAACAACAGGTGTTACGATATTTGACGTTTTAGTGTTTGCACATGGTTTGAATATTGGAAAAGTGATTCTAATTTTCACTTTATTACTTGGCGTAATTGGATTGAAGTTGGTTACAAAAAATAAAGGAGAGGAAGTATAATGATGTGGATTATTTTAGTTTTTGCTGGGATATTTGAAATGTTAGGTATTAATTTTTTGAATGCTTATGTCAGTTATCGTAAGAAAGTTAACTTATTAATGATGTGTGTAACATTTATATTGAGTTTTATTCTACTTTCAGTAGCGATGAGTGAGTTACCTATGAGTACAGCATATGCTGTATGGACTGGAATAGGTGCTGTAGGTGGAACTTTGTTGGGGATGATATTTTATAAAGAGTCTAAGGATATAAAGCGAATATTATGTATTGTGGTAATTCTTGCAAGTACTGTAGGATTAAAATTATTAAGTTAAGATAGTTAATAAGATATAAAAAGTCTGTCAAAATAGGAAAAAGCGACGCCTTAAGGCATCGCTTTTAGAGTAATATGTTCATGAATATAAAAGACTAGTAGTCGGTTCCCAACTACACTTATAATATATCAAGTTTTAAACAAATACACAATGTAAACGCTACAATTTTTTTAATTAATTTTATTCAACTTTTTGAAAATGTAATTGATTTCAGCATGATTTTTCAGATACTATTGCACCAGTATGGGTTGATTGATAGGATAAATGAATAGGAGGTGTATATGATGGAAGGACTCGCAGCATTTATAACCATCACACTAATGATCATTATTGTTCCTGGTCCTGATTTCTTTGTAGTAATGAAGAATTCTATTACATCAGGTAAAGGAAATGGCGCAATGGCAGCATTAGGTATAACGAGTGCACATGTATGTTATTCTTTATTAGCAGTGTTTGGAATTATTTTTATCTTAGCGAATATGTATTATGTATTTTTAGTTATTAAGGTACTTGGTGCATGTTATTTAATTTATTTAGGTATTAAAAGTATTATTACTGCAAGGCAAGGGATGGACTTCTCCCAGGATCATATGCAAGCTAAACAAATTAGCTATTTAAACTCTTATCGACAAGGATTTTTAAGTACATTATTAAATCCGAAAGCTTTATTATATTACATAAGTATTTTGCCGCAGTTTATTACGGCTGGTGATGGTGTTTCTACACAAATTGCCATTTTATCAGCAATAGTGACTACAGTTATATTGGTGTGGTTTATTTTCTGTGTATATATTTTTCAATATATTAAATTATTATTTAACAACAGAAAAGTAAAAGCTATATTTGATTATGCGGTAGGTGCTATATTAATCACGTTATCAATCAATTTATTATTTAGTAAAAGTAGTTAATCATTGTTATATATTATTAATTATGTGACTAAGTGGTCGATCTTTGTAAGTCAAAGTATGGACCGCTTAGTCTATTTTTATATTTGCTAGTGGTAAACTGAAAATGAAATAATTTAATTATAAAAAATAAAACACTATATTATTAAAAAGTCACAATTTATCTACATATTAATTTTCATAGTTATTTATAATGTTGAAAGAGAGGGGGTAATAGGTTGAAGAATACATTTAATCCACTACAAAGATTGCACTTTTACGCGGCATTATTTATAACACCATTGCTAATTACCTTGACGATATCAGGCATTGGTTATTTATTTTATCAAGAAGTTGAAAATAATATTTATAAAACTGAATTTTTCGGAGGTAGTTCGAATAAGACACATCAATCTATGAATCAAGCTATTGATGATGTGGAGAAAAAATTCGATGGTTTTTATGTTAGTAAGGTTAGTATACTAGACGAACCTTATAATAAGAGAATTACATTAGATGATATGGCAGGTAACCAAAGGTATGTCTTTCTAGATCATAATAATCAAATTGTTGCTGATCAGAATGCCAAACATACATACGCGAATGTCCTTAGAAATATACATAGTTCTTTATTTACAGAGAATACTGTTATTAATTATTTAGTTGAATTAACGGCATGTTGGACGATCTTTATGATTATTTCGGGGACTTATTTACTAATTAAGAAAAAACTCATTAGCAATAAAAGTAAACAATTAAAGTTTCAAAAATGGCACGGCATTATTGGCGTAATCATTGCAATACCTATATTTGTACTTGTCCTGACTGGTTTGCCATGGTCAGGCTTTATGGGAGCTAAAATTGCAGATGTTATGAATAATTCGGGTAGTTTAGGTCAATCTGAATTGGCAATTAATCCACCTAAGTCAGATGTCAACGAAATTCCTTGGGCGACAAGAAGTAACAAACAACCAGCATCTGGTGAGCATGCAGCACATCATGGTGGAGGTGCTATGCCACAAACAGATTTGAAGCATCAAATTTCTTTAGATAAAGTAATCAAAAATGCTGAAAAAGATGGTTTTAACAAACCATTTTCAATCGTTTATCCATCAAGCGTAGAAGGTACATTCACTATTTCTAAGGGTAGTAATACAGGTGTTACAGGTCTAGATGTTTCTCCATATGATGAAAAAACATTATATATGGATCAATATAATGGCAAAGACTTAGGACAAGTGAAATATCAAGAATATGGCATTATTGGTAAATGGTTTACTTGGGGAATTCCTTTGCATGAAGGACACTTATTTGGTGTTGCTAATAAAGTGATTAATCTATTGGTTTGTCTTGCATTACTAGTAGCTATTGGCTTTGGATTTACTTCATGGATTAAGCGTTTGAAAGGAAAGACGGTTAAAGTACCTCATAGAGTTAAAAAGCCAATGTCATTACCAGTAATTGTATTATTAATTATTTTAGGCATTTTAATGCCATTATTTGGCTTTTCACTTATTATTGTCTTTATTATTGAATTGTTATTGTATTTGAAAGATAAGAAAAAGCAATCAACAAACTAATAAGTTAAATAAAAAAAGAACCAATATCTAAGCATAACGTAACTGAACATTGTTGGGATTCCAACAGTGTGTTGTAGACGTATTATGAGCTATTGGTTCTTTTTAATATTTACATTTTCATATCCATCTCGTGAATCTTCATCATTAGACCATGAGGAATATCATCGTGCTTTACGACTTGCATTTTGTAAAATGTCTTGCCATCATCTTTTGAAACGAGTTTAACAAAATCGCCTTTCTTAGGTTTGAAATCGCTATTCGTTTTTAGCTTTACATTATGTGTTACAAGGCCATCTTTTTCACTTACAACCTTTTCAGCTGTGTTACTATTTTTCATATAACCGTAGTATGTGCTTTTCTGACTTGAAACGACCATAGTAATCGTCACGACAATTCCGATGATAACGAGTACACTTATTAAAGCTAAAGTAAGTTTATTTTTCATTATAATCTGTCTCCTTTTGTTCATCATAATAGATATTAAAGGATTCGTATATAATGATTTTTAAAGTTTTAAATATTGTCAAATTTAGTTAATTACAAAGTTTATTTGAAATGATTTTCAATTTAAGGATTAAAAAAGCTTGATTCAGAAGTTAGTACACTTACACCTCTATATACATTTTTAATGGTATACCACACTGTCGCAAATGCCAGTAGGCACGCAATGATTATCACAATAATAGTGATCCAATTATTAGTTGCATTTTGCATTAATGATATCCCAAATGAACCAGTTAATAATGCAATGATTGGGCCTAAATACGTAATGATATGATAAACAAGAGACTTAGATGCATGTTGTGAAGTTGGCTTATCTGCAAAAATCCAAACAATAATAGGAACTATGATAGGAGCAAAAAATAAACTAAAATAACTGATAGATGCTAAGACATGATTTCCTTGGGGTGCAGATTTATAGTGATTACTGTTAATTTTTTCCATTTAATTTCACCTCGTGTTAAAGATTATCAAGAATATAAGACTAAATATAGTGTTTGGAAGTAATATTACAATTCTGTTAGTTTTAAATCGGTTAAATGTGACAATAGAATAATATATTGAAAATGGAGGAGTAGAAATATGAAAATATATTTAATAAGACATGGAGAATCACAATCTAATTATGATAAGAAGAACGGTAATCATTACTTTTGTGGTCAAATGGATGTGCCATTAACGGAAAAGGGTGAACAATCTGCTGTTGATTTACAAACGTATTTTGCAGATAAAGAGATTGATCATGTATACCTTTCTGATTTGACGAGAACTAAACAAACGGCTCAAGGTATATTTCCTAGTGATAAAGTGCCTAAAACGGAAACGCCTTTATTGAGAGAGCGTTCATTAGGAAAATTTGAAGGAGAAATGGTTGATGAATTAGAACAATCGACAGAATTTGCGCAATATTTTAATGATGAAGCATATAAATATTTCCGCCATAGCTTTAGTCAAAAGGCGCCAGAAGGTGAAAGTTATGCTGATGTCTTATATAGAGTGGAACAGTTTTTCAAAAATGAGGTACAAGCGCAAGATGATAATATTGCTATTGTGGCACATCAAGTCGTTATTCGTTGTATCCTTGTTTATTTTGGTTATGAATCTAAAGAGAGTGCCGTTGATACAAAAGTAGAGAACTGTGTGCCTTATGTCTTAGATATTAAATAATGTTATACAGAAAGTATGGGTATTATCCCTTTCTAATTTTCCAAATGAGGGAAGGGGTTGTTCTGATGAGCTGTTTCCTTAGGGGATAGGATGGGCTGACAATTATAAGCTGAGTTGTCCCATAGGAAAGCGAGCCAATAATTCGTAATATGAATAAAAAGAAGCACTCAGATAAATTGAATTATCTGAGTGCTATTTTTCTGGAATTTATGTGCCAGAGTGTTTAATATTTTTTAGCTGCTGTTAAGCTTTCATGAAATCCTTGGAATATCGTGTTTATATTGTCTAAAAAACTACCAACTATTACCGCAAGTATGACATAAGTAATGCTTAGTGCAATTGATTTAAATGATATAACACCATATTTTTCTTGTTTCTCAAAGAGATAATAAGCTATGAAGACAGCAGCCATTGCTCCAAATAAGATAGTTAAAATCATAATTATGGAACCTCCCAATTTTTAATACGATCGGCTGTGCTTCTCATTAAATAATTAATTGCCTAACTTGCCATTATCATAACAAATTACTATTTGAGAAAAAAAGGGATATTGTATTAAAAAACCTTACAATCATGTAAGGTTTTTTACGAATATAAGACAACGAAGATTGTTAAAATATACATATTTTAGGCTTGAAGCAATGTATATCTAGGAATCATCGTTGTCATCATTTTGTAATTAATCTGTCAATAAACATTTTTTAGCCAACACAACGTTGTTAATCGTTACTTTTTAAGTAATAACTTACAATGTTATTTAGTTGATTGTCACCATTTAGCCATTATTTGTCGATTGCTTTTGTAGGTAAATCTTTTGATTTTAGGAATTTTTTGATTTTATCTTGTTGTTTCCCGTTTACATCACCAGCAAATTTTGTTGAAACATCGACGACATTGAGTTCATTTTGAGGTTGATAATCTAATTCTTCGATAGCTTCATCGGCATCTTTAATTGTACTGTTTAAGGCAGTGAAATATTTGTGAATACGCTCTACATTTTCTTGATAACCTTTAGGTAGTGTGTTGTTCTTGATAAATTTCTCGAAACGTACATCATTTTTAACTGCTAAATGTGATAAGTTTGATAAACGTTTTGCTTGTGCATCTGTAATTTTCTTATCTGAGTTTGATTGTTTATCTAATTTATACTGAATTAAGTATTTATTATCCAAAATATCTGAATTGACAGCTAAATACTTTTTGATTGCTGCATTCATTTCTTGTTCGCTAATTTTTTGGCCCTTTTTATCTGTTTGGAAAATATCTTTTTCAGTTAGTGTTTTAACATTTTTTGGCGCGTGTCTTTCACTATGTTGGTGGTCGTTATCTTCTGAATCACTATTTGAACATGCCGCAAGCATCATAGTTAAGACTAAAACTAACGATAATAGTATGCTTTTCTTCATAAATTAATACTGCTCCTTTGAAAATAATGGTACGTATATAAACAACGAAGTTCAATGTTTAAACGCATTTTATAAAATTATAACTTAAGCGTATCATGTAGTGCTATTTATTTGAATATGCTATGAAATAATAAATGCACAATCTCTTGAACAAATAAGAAGATGTGCCATTTTTATAACAAAGTGAAGATTCTAGAATGAATTTATCATTAAAGAAATAGTATGAATAAAGTGGTATATTAAAGTGCAACAACTGCATAACTCATTACGTATACGCGTAGTCTTATAAAATAATTTATGTATATAACAAGAAGAGTCGGTGAAAATTAAATTTATAATTTCCATCGACTCTTTTGTGATAGGATTTAGTTCCTATATTTATTTATATTTAAAATTGATAGGGTGATGATTAATGTCGAATGATATAATCAAATGCGTTTAATGCTGCATTGGCACCGGCACCCATTGAAATAATAATTTGTTTATTTCGATCATCGGTAACATCACCAGCGGCAAAGATACCTGGGATGCTCGTCGCATTTTTACGATCAATCATAATTTCGTTAGCTTGGTTTAACTCAACGTAATTGTCGAGCCATTCAGTGTTAGGCAATAAGCCAATTTGTACAAAAATACCTTCTAATTCAAGTGTTTGTTCTTCGCCACTATTCTTATCTTGGTACTTAAGACCTGTAACAGCACCATCTCCAAGAACTTCTGTTGTTTGGGCGTTCTTGATTACTGTTACATTTGGTAAAGAAGTCAGACGTTCTTGTAAGACTTTATCGGCTTTTAAGTTTGCATTTCTTTCTAGTAAGGTAACATGTTTAACAATACCTGCTAAATCGATTGCTGCTTCAACGCCTGAGTTACCACCGCCGACAACGGCTACGTCTTTGTCCTCAAATAAAGGACCATCACAGTGCGGGCAGAATGCAACGCCTTTATTGATTAATGCTTCTTCACCTGGTACCTCTAATTTACGCCAACGCGCACCCGTTGAAATAATTACAGTTTTACTTTGTAATTGTGCGCCATTATCTAACGTAACATCGATACCGTGGTCTGTCTTTTCTATTGCACTTGCGCGTATACCAGTCATCACATCAACATTATATTGATTGATATGGTCTTGTAGCGCAGATGAGAACTTCGGTCCATCTGTTTCTTTAACAGTGATGAAGTTTTCAATTGCGGCAGTATCATTAACTTGACCACCAATGCGGTCAGCTACGATGCCCGTACGCAATCCTTTTCTTGCAGTATAAATCGCTGCACTACCACTCGCAGGGCCACCACCGATGATTAAGACATCGTATGGATCTTTATCGTTAAACTCTGCTGGGTCAGCCTTACTACCTAAACTAGATAAGATATCTTGAATCGTCATACGACCATTACCGAATTCTTCACCATCTAGGAAAATAGCTGGTACAGCCATGATATTTTCAGATTCTTCTCTGAAAATAGCACCATCAATCATTGTATGAGAAATATTAGGATTTAATAAACTCATCAAGTTTAAAGCTTGGACAACGTCAGGACATTTTTGACAAGTTAAACTAATATAAGTTTCAAAATGTAGTGGACGGTCTAATGCTTTGATTTGATCAATAACTGCTTGTTCTTCTTTAGGAGCACGACCACTCACTTGTAACAATGCTAATACGAGTGAATTAAATTCATGTCCCATTGGAAGACCTGCAAACGTAATGCCAGTTTCTTCAGTTGGTTTATTTACTGAGAAACTAGGTGTACGTTTCAGTGTTGATTCTTGTATTGAAATGCGGGGTGACATTTCAGCGACTTCTTCTAATAATTGCTTTAATTCCTTAGATTTGTCATCTGATCCAATGCTTGCATTGAGTACAACGTCACCCTCCATTAATTGAAGTAATTGTTGTAATTGTGATTTAAGTTGATCATCAAGCATTTAAATCAATGCCTCCTTAGATTTTACCTACTAAGTCAAGACCAGGTTGTAATGTTTCTGAACCTTCTTCCCATTTAGCTGGGCAAACTTCACCTGGATGTTGACGCACGTATTGTGCTGCTTTAATTTTGTGTACTAATGTGCTAGCGTCACGACCGATACCGTCAGCATTGATTTCTGCTGCTTGAACGACACCATCAGGGTCAACGATGAATGTACCACGTTGAGCAAGACCAGCTTCTTCATCTAATACATCAAAGTTACGAGTGATAGTTTGAGAAGGGTCACCAATCATAGCATATTGGATTTTGCTGATTGCATCTGAATGGTCATGCCATGCTTTGTGTACGAAATGCGTATCAGTTGATACTGAATAAACATTAACGCCTAATTCTTGTAATTTATCATATTGTCCTTGTAAATCTTCTAATTCAGTTGGACATACAAATGAGAAGTCTGCTGGATAGAAGCAAACAACACTCCATGAACCTTTTAAGTTTTCATCTGAGATTTCGAAGAACTCATCTTTCTTTGGATCATAAGCATTTGCTGTAAATGGTAAAATTTCTTTATTGATTAAAGACATAAAAACATCCTCCTGATTATTTTCTTAAAATTTGATTAGAATTACTGAAAAGTAGATTGTTATGATTACTTAATTATAATAATTCTAATCTCTATGTTTTACATTATTGCATTTATTATATGTTTCGTCAACAATGTAAGCTCGTAAGTGAAAAGAGTAAAATAACGCCATATAAATAGAATTTAATATAAAATGGCTAAGTCAGATTAGATCGTTTTACAGTGTATTTCACACTACTAATACTAGACTTATAGTTCATAAATAACCAAGTTATTCTCAACTAAACATATAAAATTGAGAACTAAAGGTAATGATTATTATCATTTTAAAGCTATTGTGTCATTTGAGTTGTTATTCTTGAGTAATGATGAGTTGCCAAAGTGATTATTAAAAGAAAGGCACTTATTTACTGATTATATAATGTTCAATTAAGGGCATCAGCATAGTTGAGAGAAAGTCACTGAAAATGTGAACAAAAAATGAAAATTTATATAAGTATTCGTATTATAAATTACCTATATAAATAAAGGAAGAAGTGAATTATGGAATGAGATAGACGTTAAATGTTATGAAAAGGGAATATATAGCGTTCCGTTTAATGGTAATAAATCAATTATTATTTCATTAATTGATTTATTATCTTTTAAATCATAGGAAAACGGGGTAAACAGAATATAAGCAATCCATATTTATGTCTGTTAAGCTATGTGTACAAAAACACAAAAGAGGAGCGGATGACATGTCTGAACATGTTTATAATTTAGTGAAACAGCACCATTCAGTAAGAAACTTTAAGAAAGAACGTATTTCAGAAGAACATATTAAACAACTTGTTGAAGCAGGGCAAAGCGCTTCAACGTCAAGTTACTTACAAACATATTCAATTATTGGTGTAGAAGATCCTGAAATTAAAGAAGAATTAAAAGAAGTTTCTGGTCAACCATACGTGGTAGAAAACGGTTATTTGTTTGTGTTTGTAATTGATTATTATAGACATTCTATTATAGATGAACATACAAAGGTTGATATGGCTACTTCATTTGAATCAGCTGAAGGGCTCTTAGTTGGTACTGTAGACGCGACATTAGTAGCACAAAATATTGCAGTAACTGCTGAAGATATGGGTTATGGCATCGTATACTTAGGATCATTAAGAAATGATATTGAACGAGTGAGAGAAATATTGAATTTACCTGATCACACTTTCCCATTATTTGGTATGGCATTAGGCATTCCTGAAGATGGGTAAAATGGTAGCCCGAAACCACGTTTACCATTTGAAAATGTCTTCCATAAAGATCGTTATAACCAAGACAAAGAAACGCAACAAGAAGCTCTTGATAAATATGATCAAGAAGTAAGTGATTACTATAAATCACGTACGAATGGTGAACGTAGTGAAACATGGTCAGAACAAATTGCACAATTTATGAGTTCGAAACAACGACTAGATATGTTGGATCATTTAAATAGTTCAGGCTTTATACGCAAGTAATACTAACTCAAACTATTTTAGTGTGAATTGAGAGAAGTATTAAATTTGCTCAATAATTATCTTGAGTGGAAAAAAGGAGTTGAAGAAGATGAGTATGTTTGAAAAGCTATTTCACAAGAAATCTAATGATGATGATAAGCAGAAAGATTCAAGCGATAGATACATTTACTCTTCTTCTAGTAAACTGACTCCGAACGAGGCTCAAGCGTATTGGGTCAAGATGGCACAAAAAATAGTTGTTGGAACAATTAAGTCAGTCGAACATACTGCTGAAAGGGTCTTTATTCTAATCTCTTTTGATGATAAAGCATCAACGATAGATATTTTCTTTCAAATGAATGGACAGTTAAGAATGTGGAATGATTTAGATAACGAAGATTACAAACGTACGATTTCACAAAATTTAATTACACAGGCACCCAATTTAGTTAAGCAAGTTAACTGTTTATATGACAGTGTAAATATGTCACGAATCGCGTATTCACAGATTCAATTTGAATTTGAAAGTAAGACTTGGTATTTACATGATATTACTGAGGATAGCGTTGAAGCACAGTTAGATAAAGAACCAGCATTTTTAAAGTGGTTCGATGATGTGGCTAGATCTGTAGAGTCATTGCCATTAGACAGTAAGGCAAAGGTGACGTGGGGGCCGTTTAAGCCAGAAGAATACTAACGTGAATATGACGTAGTTTAATCATTTTAAAGTAAATAATGTGCTCTATAAAAATTTAGACTGTTGAGGATATTGTCTCAGCAATCAAATTTTGATGGAGAACCATAAAAATAATATAGCGCACATCTCCTTATATAGATTGGAGGTGTGCTTTTTTTGTGAATGATGTCGTTACTGCCTCTCTATATTTACTGTATCAATGTTGAGGTTTAATCATTATCACGTTATCACGAAAGAATACTTATTAAATATAAAAAATATGCCACATTCTCATCCACCAATCATACTGCATGGTAGAGAAAATGTGACATGTATTATAAATAAACTTTATTTATTGCATTGAAATAAGATGTTTAATCATTTAGTTGCTTGCAGTTACTTCTGCATATTCGTTTGAATCATAGACATCTTTGTCTAAATGATTTGTTAATTTAGCTGTACCTGTACCTGCTAACATAGAATCATTAACGTTTAATGCAGTTCTTCCCATATCGATTAATGGTTCTACTGAGATGAGTACACCTGCTAATGCGACTGGCAAGTTCAATGTAGAAAGCACTAAGATTGATGCGAATGTTGCGCCACCGCCTACACCAGCTACACCAAATGAACTAATAACTACAACTCCGATAACAGTTAAGATAAATTGTAGATTGATTTCAACATGTGCTACAGGTGCGACCATAATTGCTAACATCGCTGGGTAAATACCAGCACAACCATTTTGTCCGATAGATAAACCAAATGATGCAGCGAAATTCGCAATACCATCAGGTACGCCTAATCTATTTTTCTGTGTCTGAACATTAATTGGCAAAGTACCTGCACTTGAACGAGAAGTAAATGCGAATAGTAATACTTCGCCCGTTTTTTTAATGAAGGTAATTGGGTTTAATCCTAATAATGAAATAATAATTAAATGTATGATATACATTGCGATTAATGCTACATAAGAAGCAATAACGAATTTTCCTAATGTCCAAATAGCTCCAAAGTCACTTGTAGCAATAGTTGAAGTCATAATTGCAAGAATACCATAAGGTGTTAAACGTAATACGAAAGTTACAATAGCCATAACTAAGTTGTAAAGTGCGTCAATACCACGTTTAAGGACGCTACCACTTTCTGGTTGCTTGCGCATTACACGTAAAAATGCAAAACCAACAAATGCAGCAAATATAACAACTGCAATCGTAGAAGTAGTACGTTGACCTGTGAAATCTAAGAATGGATTACTTGGAATTAATTGTAATATTTGTTGTGGTAACGTATTTGCTGTCATATCCTTAGCTTCTTTAGCAATTTCACTACCACGTGAACTTTCTGCATGACCTAAATCGATAGAAGAAGCATCCAAGTTGAATACCAATGCTGAAATGATACCAATAATAGATGCAATTGCTACTGTACCAATTAAGAAGATGAAAATATACATCCCAATTTTCGCGAATTTTTCACCAATCTTAATTTTAGTGAATGCTGAAACGATTGAAATGAAAATAAGTGGCATAACAATCATTTGTAATAATGCAATGTAGCCGTCTCCTACGATGCTAAACCAATCTGTTGTTTGCTTCGTAACGCTTGAGTCTATCCCATAAATTAAATGTAAAACAACGCCATATACAATCCCAATGCCTAAAGCAGTGAATACGCGTTTAGGAAATGATACATGTCGTCTTGTCATTGCATATAAAAGAATGAGAAAGGCCACAAAGATAATAATGTTAAGTATAGTTAATAACATATAAAAGGACCTGCACTTTCTATAAAAAATTTTGTTTTATAATCCGATACGCATACTAAGGATAGTAGCTAATGAAATATTATTCAAGTCTATTACTCAAAATAATTTATAAAATTGAAATGATTTTATTTTCTGACAATAATTGAATTGTATAAATGATAAATAATGATATGAGGCAGAGTGAGTAAGGAAGGTGAGTGTTACTTAATGATAAATGTACAATGCAAGAGTTTAAAATGTAGCATAGGACGAGGAATGAATGGGGTATAAATCAAAGGGAGTTAACAAAAAAATAGCGACTCTAATTGTTAGAGTCGCTCCGTTATAATCTAATCTTTGAATCTTATAAATTGAATAGTCTAGCGAAGAAACCTTTTCGTTCTTCTTTAGGTTCGCTATGCGTTGCTTGTGAAGTATATGTTTGAGTTGTCTCTTTATTATCATCTGAGATAGTTGCTTCTTTGTCAGTTTCCACAGAATGTTCTACTTTTTCATCGCGTGTAGCAGTAGAATCGTTAGTTGTTACTTGTTTGCTAGTATCGTTAGTACTGTCGGAAGTAGTTGTAGTCGCTGCTTTGTTAGCGTCATCTTTATCATCAGATTTAGTTGTTGTTGTGTCAGCAGGTTTGCTAACTTGAGTGATCTCATCTTTCTCAGTCTTTGCTTGTGCTGAGTTGTTCGAATTAGCAATCAATTTATCGACAGCTTTATCATCTTGTTGTGCGCTAGTCTCTGTTGTTTGTTTACTAGGTTCAGTACGTTGTTCAGTCGAACTTTCAGTATAGTTACTTTCTGAATCGCTTGTAGTTGTACTTTGATTAGCGGGTATTTGCTTTGATTCAACGTTAGACTGAGCAATCGTTTGTTGTTCGATTTGAGCTTCTTGAATCGCACTTTGTGTTGTCTTGATTTCATCCGTAGATGTTTGGATTGCCTTTAATGATTCGGTATTATTGTTTAATTGAGTAGTGATTTGATTTTGCATTTCATGTAATTCACGTTGTTGTTGGTGTACTTGATTGATCATTTGACCTAACATTTGTCGTTCGTCACGCATTTTTTGAATTTCATTACGCAAATCTTCGACTAAATGTGAAACATTTTGATCGGTTGGTAGATTGCTACCTTCGTCCTTTACAAGTACTTGTAAGAAGTCTTTCTCTTTTTCTAACTCATCAAATGCTAAATCATAACTATTTGTTTGTTTAACTTTATCTGCAATATCTTGGAAAAGTTCGATATCTTCTTCTTGGAAATCAGTTGCTTCACGGCCTCGGTATTCAGTTTTACTAAGTTGGTAACCGCGTTCTTCTAAATGTTGAACGATCTTGCGGACTTGTTTTTCACTTAGTTCCACACGTTGTGCAAATTCTTTGGTTAACATAGAAATAAGTCCTTTCATAATTAATTATTAGTATATGTATACTGACGTTTGTCTCCGGTTAGTGAAACGTCAGTCTTACCTCTACGTCATTTTAACCTGTTTAACCAGTGATTTCAAGTGCCTATCACAATCGCTTGCGCAGATCCATCTCTTCTAATAACGGGTAAATTATACTTCTAGAGATTTTATTGGCAAATACATATTTAAGAATATAGTTGGATTTGATACTGGGTCCATAGATATCTTTGGTAAGTTCGATGTTTGATTTAATAAATAAATCCATTGGTACACCATCGGCATAACCATATATACTTGGAGCTAAATAATCGATGTCAGTTTGTTTCTCAAAACCATGTTCAAATAAGAATTCTCGTCTGTTTTCTAAAATTTGAATATCCTTTTCTTCGACTTCAGCAGGTTCCCTTTCTACTTCAAGCATAATGAAATTAACATCATGTGCGTGTAATTGATTTGATAGTTTATTGATTTCAAGTTCGACTTGATCCAAAGTTTGTGTAATGAGTTCACTATGGTTAGACTGATTGACGGCTATAAGATAGATTAAAAATGCTGAGTTAGTTGTCGCTTCATAATGGGCGGTAGCGAGACTGACTGGTTGACCGTCTTCTAAACCTACGATGAATAAATAATCATCTTTAGTATGGACATTCTCTAATGATTGCTTGAAGATTTGTTTGTCTTCTGATAAACCAATATCAAACCTTTCATCATATATTTTCAATGCGGCTTCAAATAAAGGGTCATCAATAGATGTAACAGTCTTAAACTCCATGGGTACACCTCCAAAATTATTGCGTTTATTATAACATAGATGATGAGTTTGTAATAAATTGTAGATAAATAGCCAATATAAATGAAAGAACATTTTAGGTGCCATAATTATTGCGGAAATGAAAGCACCAACCCACAGTACATATCACAAGGGTTGGTGCTTTCATTGAAATATTAATTTGTTAAGGTGTGCGTAAGTAATTACGACTTAGGGCCATGCGTTTCTTCGGCGTAATGTGTTACGCCTGGTTTAGGCTTTGGGTCGTAAGCGGCATTATAATCCTCCACCTCTTCGTGTGTAGAAGTATCTTTCTTCGCTACTACTACATACTTACCATCTAGGATTGCGTCTTTATAGCGTGTCTTTTCTTCATCTGAAATATGATAATAAGATAAGACAATTTCTTCACCGTCTTCACCAGTTAACAGCTTAGCCATCTTATCACTGAACGTACCGCTCGTTGATGTTAGATTCACCTCTGAATCGTGTAACTCATCAATGTGAAGTTTGGATTTGCTTAATACAGAAAGTTCTGAAGCTTTATATCCTTCACTTAGCTTTTGTTCAATTGCGTTTAAAATTTCTTCCTTGCTTTGTACAACTGTGAAATCTGACATTTAAAGTCCCTCCATCCGATGTTGTGTGATTAGTAATATTTACCCACATACAAAATTAATAAAACGAATATACTATTATTATATAACTACGTGATAGTACTGACAATTACTATTTAGGTGAATTATGAAACGCTTTCACATACTGTTGTAGTTTTAATAGGATAATTATATAAAAACGATTACATAAAATGACATATTGAAAATAATCGTGAAATTTGCTATTATCAGTTAATAATTTATCTAACTCATATAATCTAAAGGATACGGCTTTAGAAGTTTCTACCATGTCGCCATGAACGATGTGACTATGAGTAACCTATACAATACACGAGACTAAAATTCATATTGTTTTATGCCTTTGCGGTTGCTAAAGCTAAAATAATAATGACATTACGATTAATACGACCTTACATTTTTATGAAAAGGGAAATGGATGTAAGGAACCAAGTTAGCGCGTAATCGTTATAAGATGGAGAATGGCTTCTTTTGGTATTGCACGTTCACTCATAGATCCTGAAACTAAGTTAGTTTAGGATTTTTTTTGTATACAAAATGAGGAGGTTTTTTGAGTGGATTTGTTAAAACAGAAGGTTGCAGATGACGGCGTAGTCATTGATGAAAAAATCCTTAAAGTAGATGGGTTTTTAAATCATCAAATTGACGCTAAGTTAATGCATAGTGTGGGGCAGACCTTTTACGAACAATTCAAAGAAGAAGGTATCACAAAAATTTTAACGATTGAAGCATCTGGTATAGCACCAGCAATTATGGCAGCTTTACATTTTGATGTACCTTGTCTATTTGCTAAAAAAGCAAAGCCAAGTACATTGACTCAAGATGTTTACCAAGCTTCAATTCATTCATTTACTAAAAACACTACAAGCACGGTCATTGTGTCTAATGAGTTTTTAAATGAAGATGATCGAGTGCTAATCATTGATGATTTCTTAGCAAATGGTGATGCATCACTAGGGCTAAATGAGATTGTTGAACAAGCGCAAGCTAAGACAGTTGGTGTTGGTATTGTCATTGAAAAGAGTTTCCAACCAGGTAGAGAACGTTTAGAACAAGCAGGATTAACGGTATCGTCATTATGTAAAGTTGCGTCATTAAAGGGTAACGAAGTGACATTCGTAGGTGACGAGGCATGAAGACATTTATCTTAAGTCTTCAACATTTATTAGCGATGTATGCTGGTGCGATATTAGTTCCGATTATCGTGGGTACGAGTTTGGATTTTACACCAGAACAAATCGCATTTCTAGTCACAGTAGACATCTTTATGTGTGGATTAGCAACATTCTTACAAGTGTGGAAAGGTACAGGGACAGGCTTACCGATTGTATTAGGTTGTACTTTCACCGCAGTGGCACCAATGATCCTAATCGGACAAACGAAAGGTATTGGCGATTTATATGGCTCATTATTCCTGTCAGGGATATTAGTAGTCATTATTGCTCCGTTTTTCTCTTATTTAGTTAAATTCTTCCCACCAGTAGTAACGGGCAGTGTAGTAACGATTATTGGTATTAATTTAATGCCAGTTGCTATGAACTATTTAGCAGGTGGAGAAGGTGCTAAAAATTATGGAGATGCTAAAAACATCATCTTAGGAGTGACGACATTAATCGTTATACTTGTCGTACAAAGATTGACGACAGGATTTATGAAATCCATCGCCATATTAATTGGTTTGATTGTTGGGACAGTACTCGCATCATTCTTTGGTGTCGTAGATGTGAAACAAGTGGGTGATGCGCATTGGTTTGCATTGCCACAACCCTTTAGATTTTCGACATTTAGTTTTGATTTTGGTGCGACATTAGTATTCTTTATCGTCGCACTAGTCAGTTTAATTGAATCTACTGGTGTATATCACGCTTTGAGTGAAATCACTGGTAAGCAGTTAGAACGTAAAGATTTTAGAAAGGGTTATACAGCAGAAGGTATTGCAATTATTTTAGGCTCTATCTTCAATGCATTTCCTTATACGGCTTATTCACAAAACGTCGGACTCGTATCTTTATCAGGGGCGAAGAAGAATAATGTAATTTATGGCATGGTCATTATGTTGCTTGTTTGTGGATGTATTCCCAAAATAGGCGCAATGGCTAATATGATTCCACTTCCAGTATTAGGCGGTGCGATGATAGCTATGTTTGGCATGGTCATGGCATATGGTGTTAGTATATTAGGTAATATTAATTTTAAGAATCAAAATAATTTATTGATTATTGCTGTATCAGTTGGACTAGGAACGGGTATAAGTGCAGTACCACAAGCATTTAAAGCACTAGGTGATAACTTCGCTTGGTTAACCCAGAATGGTATTGTACTTGGAGCAGTTTCGGCGATTGTTTTGAATTTCTTTTTTAATGGCATAAAGTATCAACAAAAGTCAGAAGTTATGGAATAATGTAACTATAAAACAAATATTAGGAGGCTGTACGAGTATGTGGGAAAATAAATTTGAAAAAGAATCACTAACATTTGATGATGTGTTATTGTTACCAGCGGAATCTGATGTGTTACCAAAAGAGGTAGATTTAAGTGTGCAATTATCAGAAGGTGTAAAATTAAATATACCCGTATTATCTGCAGGTATGGATACGGTAACTGAATCAAAAATGGCTATAGCAATGGCGCGTCAAGGTGGTTTAGGCGTTATTCATAAAAATATGAATATCGAAGATCAAGCAGACGAAGTACAAAAAGTTAAGCGTTCTGAAAATGGTGTCATCACTAATCCATTTTATTTAACTCCTGAGGAAAGTGTTTATGAAGCGGAGGCATTGATGGGTAAATATCGCATCTCTGGTGTACCTATCGTTAATAATACAACGGATAGACAATTCGTAGGTATTATCACAAATCGTGACTTACGCTTTATCGAAGATTTTTCAATTAAAATTTCTGACGTAATGACTAAAGAAGATTTAGTAACTGCGCCAGTTGGTACGACATTGGACGAAGCAGAAGAGTTACTACAACAACACAAAATTGAAAAGTTACCATTAGTTGAAAATGGACGCCTAGAAGGTTTAATTACAATTAAAGATATCGAAAAAGTACTTGAGTTCCCTAACTCAGCTAAAGATGCTCACGGTAGACTCTTAGTTGCAGCAGCAATTGGTATTGCGAAAGATACAGATATCCGTGCACAGAAATTAGTAGAGGCAGGCGTTGACGCACTTGTTATCGATACTGCACATGGTCACTCTAAAGGCGTATTAAACCAAGTAAAACACATTAAAGAAAAATTCCCACAAGTTACATTAATAGCAGGTAACGTAGCGACTGCAGCAGGAACTAAAGCGTTATACGAAGCTGGTGCAGACGTGGTTAAAGTTGGTATTGGTCCTGGATCAATCTGTACAACACGTGTCGTTGCTGGTGTTGGTGTACCTCAAATTACAGCAATCTATGATTGTGCTACAGAAGCACGTAAACATGGTAAAGCGATTATCGCAGATGGTGGAATTAAATTCTCAGGTGATATTATTAAAGCATTAGCTGCAGGTGGACACGCTGTTATGCTAGGAAGCTTATTGGCTGGTACAGAAGAAAGCCCAGGAGAAACAGAAATTTTCCAAGGTAGACAATATAAAGTATATCGTGGCATGGGCTCATTAGGTGCCATGGAAAGTGGTTCAAATGACCGTTACTTCCAAGAAGACAAAACACCTAAAAAATTCGTTCCAGAAGGCATCGAAGGCCGTATTGCATATAAAGGACCTTTACAAGATACAGTTTATCAATTAATGGGTGGCGTAAGATCTGGTATGGGCTATACTGGTTCAGCAAACTTAGAATCATTAAGAGAAGAAGCTCAATTTACACGCATGGGACCTGCTGGTTTAGCAGAAAGTCATCCACATGACGTTCAAATTACAAAAGAATCACCAAATTATTCATTCTAAGTTAAAGGAGATTTAAAGTTATGGAAATGGCGAAAGAGCAAGAATTGATACTTGTTTTAGACTTTGGTAGCCAATACAACCAATTGATTACACGACGTATTCGTGAAATGGGTGTATACAGTGAGTTACACGATCATGAAATTAGTATTGAAGAAATAAAACGTTTAAATCCTAAAGGTATTATCCTTTCTGGTGGACCAAATTCAGTATATGAAGAAAATTCATTTACAATCGATCCTGAAATTTATAATTTAGGTGTACCTATTTTAGGTATTTGTTATGGTATGCAGCTAACTACTAAATTACTAGGTGGTAAAGTTGAGCGTGCCAATGAACGTGAATATGGTAAAGCTGTAATTAATGCTAAGACAGACGAGTTATTCTTTGGTTTACCTGAAGAGCAAAACGTTTGGATGAGTCATTCGGATAAAGTAATCGAAATTCCTGAAGGATTCGAAGTGATCGCTGATAGCCCTAGCACAAATTATGCTGCTATCGAAGATAAATCACGTCGCATTTACGGCGTACAATTCCACCCTGAAGTACGTCATACAGAATACGGTAATGATTTATTACGTAACTTTGTGCGTCGCGTTTGTGATTGTACTGGTGAATGGTCAATGGAAAACTTTATTGAAATTGAAATTGAAAAGATTCGTGCCCAAGTAGGAGACCGTAAAGTACTTTGTGCAATGAGCGGTGGCGTGGATTCATCAGTAGTTGCAGTATTATTACACAAAGCAATTGGTGATCAATTGACATGTATCTTCGTTGACCACGGTTTATTACGTAAGGGCGAAGGCGACATGGTTATGGAACAATTCGGTGAAGGTTTCAACATGAATATTATTCGTGTAAATGCACAAGATCGTTTCATGAGCAAATTGCAAGGTGTTTCTGATCCAGAACAAAAACGTAAAATCATCGGTAATGAATTTGTCTACGTCTTTGATGATGAAGCATCTAAATTACAAGGTGTTGATTTCTTAGCGCAAGGTACATTATACACAGATGTAATTGAATCAGGAACTAAGACTGCACAAACAATTAAATCTCACCACAATGTTGGTGGATTACCAGAAGATATGGAATTCCAATTAATCGAGCCAATCAACACATTGTTTAAAGACGAAGTGCGTGAATTAGGTATTGAATTAGGTATTCCAGAACATTTAGTTTGGAGACAACCGTTCCCAGGTCCAGGTTTAGGTATCCGTGTACTTGGAGAAATTACTGAGGATAAACTAGAAATCGTCCGTGAATCAGATGCGATTTTACGACAAGTCATTCGTGAGGAAGGTCTTGAACGTGACATTTGGCAATACTTTACAGTATTACCGGGTATCCAATCAGTAGGTGTAATGGGAGACTACCGTACGTATGACCACACAGTGGGTATTCGTGCCGTAACTTCTATTGATGGTATGACAAGTGATTTTGCGCGTATCGATTGGGAAGTCTTACAAAAGATTTCAAGCAGAATCGTAAACGAAGTAGACCACGTAAACCGAGTAGTCTATGATATTACTTCTAAGCCACCAAGCACAATCGAGTGGGAATAATAGATAAGCATTTAAAAAGAGTTAGAAATGTTGCTGTTATGCACTTTCTAGCTCTTTTTATTTTGCCTTGAATACGTTTTGAATACGTTCGGTCTAAAAATTGATGTAATCAATAAATGAGTTAAGTTAAGTTTAGTAATGTACAATTTCACTTTATAAGTTGGGGTTAAAATTAAAGTATTTAAATCATCTGCAATTGGGTCAGTCTCCTATGTCAGTAATTATATGAACTTTTAATTTTAGCGAAAGTATCACTAAATAAGACATCTACTCTTTTAATGTGAAAATGTTCGCAAAATATTAATATTCACAATCTAAATCATATTGAATTGAATAAATTTGCTTTGGTAAAATTTTGTTGTAGAAATAATATAAGGAGGATGTATTTATGAAAGGAAAAAATAAATTATCCCTTATTCAAATTGTGTATGTTGCACTTGTGGGTGGGGTATTATCTGGCATCGTTAAGTTTGGTTGGGAAGTTATGTTTCCACCAAGAACACCAGAACGTAATGCTACAAATCCACCACAGGAATTGTTGCAACATTTTGGTTTCAGTTCTGATTTTACACATTCAACATATCAATTCTCTGAGCAATCAATGCCTTGGGTGAGTTTTATTATACATTTTAGTTTTGCTATTGCATTTGCGCTCATTTATGCGATACTCGTGAATTATTCTACAAAGGTGGCAATGGGTTATGGTGCTGTATTTGGTATCATAGTTTGGATTGCATTTCATTTGATTATTATGCCTTTGATGGGTGTGGTGCATAATGCATTACAACAGCCTTTGCATGAACATTTATCTGAGTTATTCGGCCATATCGTTTGGATGATGGTTATTGAATTTGTGAGAAGATATTTTGTTTATAAAAATAAGGCTTTTATTGAAAAATAATCATATTAAATATCGCTAACTAAAAAACGTCAATTTCTGTTGTAATAGAAATTGACGTTTTTTGCGAAAGTATATAGTTATATATAATTGAAGATAGATATTTAGGCTAGTGTGTCAACATATCTTTAAAGTGACTAGATAGTTTTTCTAATGAAGTTGGGTTTGAATATGTTGCTTCATCCTTTGAATAATAATAAACATGTTTGTTTTTATATGCTTCTTGATTTTTCCATAGTTCAGATTTTGTGAAATCATTGCTTTCAGCTTTGCCAGAATCAGTTGGAATCAAGACGTAATCAGCTGCATATTTATTGTATTGTTCATAAGGAATTTTTTTAAAGCCATTTTTAGCTAAGCCATCTTTGGCACCTTTCGGGAAAGGAAACTTATATTCTTGGTAGATAATCGGTGTACCTCTACCGAAATTTTCACCGAAAATGGATAGTTGTTTTGGCTGAATTTCCATAACTGTAAATGTTTTGTTTTTACCAATTTTTTGTTTGATATCTTGTCCATCTTGCTGTAACTGATTTTCTAAATCTTTAATTTGATCTTTCGCTTTTTGTTCTTTGTTTAAAATCTTACCAATTGCTAAGTGCATTTCTTTATAAGAGTAATCGGTGTATTTGATAGGAATGGTCGGAGCTATCTTTTTATATTTCTTGATTTTAGTATTAACGTCATAAGTTAAAATTAAATCCGGTTTGAGTTTTGCGACACTTTCTACATCTTCTGAACCAACACGTTTAGACCCTTTTTCATTAACATACTTTGATTTGGGAAAATCTGCATCGATGCCAACGGGTGTTACACCTAGATCTTTGAAGTTTCCGCCATTTGAAGTTAATACGACGACACGCTTTGGATTTTTAGGAATCTTAACCTTTTCTCCCGATTTTGTTTCAAAGGTTTTTGTGTCCTTTGAGGATGTTGACTTGTCTTGGCTGCATCCAGTGAGTACGAGTAATACAGCTATAAATAAGAAGATGTACTTCTTCATATAATCATTCCTTTTATTCTATATTTTTCTTAACATCAATTATGAATTAATTGGGAATCATTATCAATTTGAATTTTAAAAATACTATTAATTTTTCTATTGTATTGTAATAAAAAAGAGACCACATTTGTTGTAGTCTCTGAAAAGTGTAAATTATTTTTCATTAATAATACCGTCTTTGTCTCGATCACGACTTGCATCGTAACCAGGCATTCCTGAAGTAATCTCACCTGGTTTAGGCGTATCGACACCAGAATTATTATTTGAATTATTGTTTGAATTGTTATTCGATGAATTAACATTTGGTGTGCTAGGTATATCATTTTTTTCTGGAGCATCGACATCAACATCTGCATCTGGATCAGCGTATGCAGCATTAGATTCATTGGTTGATGATGATTGTGAGTTAGCTTTTTGTGTATTAGATTGGTTTGAAGCATTATTATGAGATGATGACGTTTTGTCTGTATCATTATCATTTTCGTTGGTACTTTCATCACTTGCTTCTGTATTTTCTGTACTTTCGCTTTCCATCGTATTTGCATCTTGCTGATCATCGTCATTTTTCTTATCTTTGTGCTTTTTATCTTTATCAACTTTGTGTGTTTTCTTATCTTCGGTATCTGAATCATTATTTTGGGTTTTATCAATAATCATTGCACAACCGCTAAACAATACGATGATTAAAATGATTAACCCAAAGCAACCTAAACATCCAAGACAGCCAAAGATTCCTGCCTTTTTTTCGTCCATGAAATATCCTCCGCTATTCAATTTTTTGATAATATCTATGTATTTTGTCTACTTAAATAATAATATCTAAATTGCGCAAAATATAATAATTGATTTAAGTTATTATTAGATGAATATTGATAACTTATTCTTATACTTAATTATTTTGTTGAAAAGTATGTTTTATATGTTTTTGTGGTTGAATAAGAAAAATATATTTTTGCATTGTTTTCTAATTTATATTTCGGGAATTTAATAATTAATGAATTCAAGGAGGTTTTCATATGAAGTTGAAGTATATATCTGGAATTGTTTTAACGAGTGTATTATTAGTAGCTTGTGGTAACAGTGATGAAAGCAAAGAGGATAAGGACGAAGCAACAGGGGGCAATAAAGGAACGAGTGACAAAGTTATTACTATTAACAAGGTAAAGACCAACCCTACAGATGCCATTAAAAAGGCGCAGCAAACTTATACTAATCAAGACTTAAAAGGTATATCATTTGAAAAAAGTAATGGCAAGTGGAGTTATAAGGTGGAACAACAAGGGCAAAATGAAGAATCTGAAGTGGTGATCGTCGATAGTAATGGTAAAGTGCTTCATAAAGAAAGCGAAAAAGAGAATGATATTGATAAACGAGAAGCATTTCATTATGATGATGTAATAGATTATAAAAAAGCTATTAAAAAAGGACAAAAGGAATTTGATGGTGAGATTAGAGAATGGTCTCTCGCTAAAGATGATGGACAGCTCGTTTATGATATGGATTTAAGTAAAGATCAAGAAACACATGAAATTACAGTAGATGCTAAAAATGGTAAAGTATTACAAAACGAAACAGATAATTAAGTCTTTCAAATAATAATAAACTGTATATAACAAGGCTTTATGCATTGAATTATTAATTTCTAACGATAAGTGTCACTTTAAAAATTATATCGTTTAATGCAATATAATAAACCTACTGATTAAAATTTAAAATTTATTATCCGAAAAAGGTGTACAAATGGAACTACTATCTTTATAATAGTAATTAAGTAATTTAGTTCGTGAAATTGATTTGTAGTTTTATTCTTTTGAATTTACTCCTTTTGATTTTTTAAGACAGATTACGAATATTCGTGCAAAAGCACATGGAGGAATTTAATATGAATAACGGTACAGTTAAATGGTTTAACGCAGAAAAAGGTTTTGGTTTTATCGAAGTTGAAGGTGGAAACGACGTATTCGTACACTTCTCAGCTATCGCTCAAGAAGGCTACAAATCATTAGAAGAAGGACAAGCTGTTGAATTCGAAATCGTTGATGGCGACCGCGGTCCTCAAGCAGCTAACGTTGTTAAATTATAATAACGGATAAAAAAGACGAGCATTGCTCGTCTTTTTTTTGTACTTTTTTAAGTTTGAAGTTCAGTAAATGAATCAGCACTGGCTGTATATTTTTGGTTTCTCACGGTAACTAAGTAAATACTTAGTATGCTTGCTAGAATTCCAACAAGTAATACATAATTTGAACCTAACGTACTGATAAACACACCTCCAATAAATGTACCAACTGTTGTGCCAAGGTTAACTGCGGATAGGAAAATGCCATTTGATAAATCTGGTGCGTCAGGTGCTGCGCTAGTGACAATATATTGTGTTATGTTAGAGGAAATGCCTGCAACAATCCCCCATATTAATGTCAATATGAACATTGGAATGAGTAGAGAACCAAATACAAACATTGCGCTATAAATAATAATTAAGGTAAAGGGTAGGCCAAATATAGCTTTCTGTGGAATGGTAGTTAATAATTTTCCACTTAATATATTACCAATTATATTTGCTGCACCATATATAAAGAGTGCGATAGATGCGATGTAATGTGTTGCGCCTGTTACGTTATTTAAGAAATCTGTGAGATAGCTATAAACACCAAATATCCCAGCATTAAATAACAATGAAACGATGATGGAAATCCAAGTTAACGGTCGCCTTAACATTTGTAATTGACTACCGTAAGATGCAGTTTTGTTGTTGGCCATTTTTGGAATAAAGTTTAAAGTCATAATCAAGACTATAATGTTGATGACTGCAAAGAAGGACATTGCGATTGCTAATGAAAATTGAGATGCCAAGAAATTGACGATAGGTACGCCGATTACCATACCAGCAGAGACGCCTATAAATACACGTGACACAGCTTTTGGAGCATCTTTCCTTTCAACAGAATCGGCAGCTACAGAAAATGCTAAGGCTATATAAACCGGATGGAATATGGCCGGAATAATTCTGGCAATCAGTAGTATGGTGAAACTTGTAGTAAATATAGAGATCACATTACTGACAACAAAAATAGCTAGGACAAGTAGCATAATACTTTTACGTTCTAATTTTGACATTACTAATGGCATGATAGGACCGGAAATAGCGATGCCAATTGCGAATGCTGATACAAGCCATCCCGCAGTAGAGGTTGATACATTAAATTGTGTTCCAATATTGGGGATCAGTCCAATAAAACCCATTTCAGTATTTAAAATACCAAAGACACCTAAAGTCAGAATGAAGATAATTAGTCTATTATTGTTCAATATTGTCACTCCTAAAATAATTGTTATCAGTAGTGTAATGTGTATAATGAGTTATAACAATTACTTAATAACTATGTCTAGATATGCTTAATTAACATAACAGGAGGTTCAAAATGGATTTAAGAACTTTATTCTATTTCGTTACAGTAGCAAAGGAAGAAAGTATTACTAGAGCTGCAAACTCATTGCATATAACGCAACCTACACTCTCTAGACAGATTAAAGATTTAGAGGAAGAATTGGGCGTTAAGTTATTTACCAGAAGTAACCATCATATTCATATAACTGAAGCAGGTGTGTTATTGAAGCAACGTGCTCAAGAGTTGTTGGATATGTCGCAAAAGTTGCAAGACGAGTTTAAATATATCGATAAACAAATTGAAGGTAATGTTTATGTTGGGTGTGGTGAAACGATTGGAATACAAATTATTGCTGAGATATTTAAAGAGATTCAACAGGAATACCCTAATGTGTATTTTCATATTTATAGTGGGAATGCAGAAGACATTGAGTATCGTTTAGATAGGGGATTGTTAGACTTTGGTATCTTAATTCAACCTGCGAATTTAAATAAGTATGAGGCATTGAATTTACCTTCTTCGGATAGGTGGGGACTAATTACGCAAAGGAATAGTAAATTTGCGCACTATAAACAAATTGAAAGAAAAGTACTTAGTAATGAACCACTTATTTGTTCGAGACAGGCGATTGACCAAACGATACCTAATAATGAGTTTTTAGATTGGCTTGGTGACAGTTACGATGAAGCGAATGTTGTAGCAACGTTCAACTTGGCATTCAATGCTGGTTTGATGGTCAAGGCAAACATTGGTCATGCAATTTCATTGGAAAATTTAATCGATACATCCGAGGAGAATGATCTTTGCTTTATTCCATTATATCCAGTGTTAGAGGCTAAACATAATATTGTATGGCGTAAGGATCATACCTTTTCCAAAGCGGCGCAATTGTTCTTAGATAGAGCGACTGCTGTTTGTAAAGATAATTAAATATTAATATAAAAAACACCCTTACGTGCCCGTAATAGCGTAAGGGTGCTAGTATTATGACGCAATGTTATCTTTTTTGAGTACGAATCATTAAAGTTAAAACAAAACCAATAATCAACAATACTGTAGTGAATGCAAAGGCTGCATCTACACCGAGTACTGTTGCATGTTGCATGATTTCAGTCTTGGATTGTTGTGTAGCATGGTTGGCATAATTTGTTCTAACGATAGCCATAATTGTAATCATTATCGCAGTACCAATAGCGCCAGCGATAATTCTTAATGAATTCATGATAGCAGTACCGTGTGAAATATTTTTAGTATCTAAAGCATTAATGCCGATTGTATTTAAAGGCATAATAATCAATGCTACTGCGAACATTCTTACGGCATAAATGACTACCACATACCAATATGGTGTATCTACAGTTAAGAAACAATGTAAGATAGTCATAATAATTAATAAAATAAAACCAGGTATAGCAAGTACTTTCAAACCATATTTATCAAATATCTTGCCGGTGTATACTGACATAAATGCATTTACGACAGCACCAGGTAAGATAACTAGTCCAGATAATATAGCTGATAAGCCTAAACCAGTTTGAATATACATTGGTATTAATAAAGCGGGTCCCACAATTCCGATAAATAATACCATTGACGAGAATGCAGATAATGAAAATGTTCGATTAGCAAACACGCGCATATTCAATAAAGGATTGTCGATACGAATTTGTCTAGATACAAATACACCGACAATAATTATACCGAGAATTAACGAAATGATGACAATCGGAGAAGAAAATCCAAGGTTACCGGCACTACTAAATGCATAGAGCATTAAACCAAACCCAAATGTTGAATAAACAACTGAAGTTTTATCTAATTTCGTTAATTTAGTTTCATTATTACTTTCGACAAAAATAGCACCAATGATAAATGCAATCAAAGCGATTGTAGCGACTACAAGGAATGGCGCTCTCCAACTAAATGAATCAATTAAAAATCCTGTTAAAGTTGGTCCGATTGCTGGTGCGGATTGGGCTACGATACCAGTGAGCCCCATTGCGAATCCACGTTTTTCAGCTGGGAATAACGTGAAGACGGTAAACTGCATCAGTGGTAATAGTATACCTGCACCTATAGCTTGGATAACACGTGCAAACATGAGTAACCCAAACGATGGTGATAATGCAGCAATAATAGATCCAATCAAGAAAGCACTCATAGAGAATATATAGAGTGGTCTAGTATGGAATCGGTCCATTAGAAATGCTGTTAACGGAATCATAATCCCATTAACTAACATAAATCCCGTAATAAGCCATTGAGCAGTTGTTTCAGTTATTTTTAAACCTGTAATAATTGCAGGTAAAGCTGTGTTCAGTAGTGTTTGGTTAAGCATTGCTACAAATGCACTACTCAGCATAACTAAAATAATCGTATTTCTCTTTTTACTCGATAAAGCAATCTCCGACATTACAAATACATCTCCTTTTATAACATCCCAACAATAAATAGTAACGAATTTAAGTTAGCAAAGCAAACCATTTGTTTATAAAATCTAAATTCATTTGAATATATTCTTTTTAAAAATATAAACAAATTAAGCGTAATAGTGATGAAAACAGGGGATATAGTAATCGAAGTACAGTAGTTATATTGTATAGAGCGTAGATAAGGAGTAAGGAACATGAGAACAATAGAAGTGATGCCTTATGATGTTGCTTGGAAAGAAGCATTTAGTAGGGAGCAGGTGCAATTAGCAAAGTTGTTTAACAATGAAGTCGTTGATATATATCATATTGGTAGTACATCCGTACCCAATTTATACGCAAAACCCATCATTGATATATTGGTTGTAGTTAATAATATTAAAGCGGTAGATCATTATAACCAAGGGATGTTTGAATTGGGATACGCTGCAAAAGGTGAAAATGGTATTAAAAACCGTAGATTCTTTATAAAGGGTGGAGACCAAAGAACGCATCATGTCCATGTATTTCCTAAATCCGAACGGGCGCAAATTGAACGACATTTGGCTGTAAGAGACTATTTATTGGCGCATGACAATATGGCTGAACATTATGGTGAATTAAAGCGAAAATTGGCGAAGTCATTCAGATTTGATAGCGAAGGTTATTGTCAAAGTAAAGATGCGTATATGAAACGCTTAGAATCTATGGCGTTACAGTGGTATAACAACAAGCACCAGTAGCTACTTGTAAAAGCGAGATTTACAGGTCGACTACTGGTGCTTTAATTGATTTCAGGATATTAATTATGAAGTTATTTGAAGTAGGGAGATGTCTAAATATTGCAACATAGGCACATTTAAACGAGTTACATACTTCGAGTTTTGAGAGTAACGCCGTGTTAGCTACACTATTCAAAGTCCATGATTTCAGAAACATATAATGCAATTCTGATATTTAAGGAATGAATTGGATCCTCGATATTGGTACCAATCATATTACTACATTTATTAATCCTGTATTTCACTGTATTACGATGGATATAAATTTTTTCTGCTGTCTTTGTAATGTCGCATTGGCTATCCATGTAGACTTGTAATGTTTGTTTAAGTTCTGAATCCTTCTTAGTTGAAGGATGACTTAGTGGTCCAAGCGTGTGTTTTACAAAGGGTTGTAGTTTCTCTTTAGGAATCAGTTGAAGTAACTCTTTGATATCCTTTGAATGATAGTCAGATATAAATTCGCGTTGATTATTTAATAAGGCATTTTCGTAAGCTTCATTTGCTTCGAAAAATGAAGATGCCAGTTGGGTGAATTCAGTGACCTCATTACCGATACCAAAGGAGATATTACCGTCAAAATGCTTAGGATATTCTTGTTGTATTTGTTGTAAATAATCATAATAATATTGATGCTTGCTTTGTAATAATATTGCGAATCGATCGTTACTCGGTAATCTATAAATACTTGTATAGGAATCGATGTCTGTCAGTTTATGCTTAAGCCAATGCAGTGTGAGTTGTTGACGCTCATTTATATAGTAACTATTCTCTAATGTATTCTCCGAATCAATGGCACAAATAATAATTTGATAATAATTAGAGCGATATATGTGATATTGCTGTAATAAGTCCGCATGTTTTTTGATAGATAATGCTTGATCCGACCGATTATTGACAAGTGACTCGAAAAAGCGATTAATGTCATTTTGTTCAGCTTCTTCAATTTTAGTATTTTTATATAAAGCAAAACTTAACACGCTTACAACCTGTTCGATCGTCAATAGACTAAACGGATAGGACAATTTGTCGACTTGAGAGACCATAAGGTAATAAGGGAAATAAGTATAGCCTAATACTTTAAAGATAATATGATCTTTATTTTCGAATACTTGCTTATTTTTATCTTGTTCTAGGTATTCGTGATAATGATTATGAAAATAGTTAATATGCGCGCGAGTCAATTTTTTGTTTTGTTGGTAATGATGACTGACCGCTTCTGGTACTTTGAAGGGATCAAATAAAATGATTGGAACACCTAATAATTTACTCATACGTTCTATCATCGATTTGATACTGAATCCTTTAATCAACAATTGATTTAGTTCTTGTTGAATGTGCAAAGCATAATTTAATTTTCCTGTTTCTGAATCAGAAATAAATGAGGAAATTTCATGTGTAATTTCTCCTAAATTCCATCCCTCTGGTATTTCAATTAATGGGAATCCAAGTTCATCCGCATATGCAATAACTTCTGGATCTATTTCGTGTAGAAACCTAGAAACTTTAATTCCCAGTCCTGCCGTGTGTATGTCATTTAAATCTTTGATTAATCTCTTTAAGCCTGCTTGACTCTCTTGGAATAAAACGCCAGTTGTTAATATAAATGAATTTTCTGACGTGAAATTTTTAATATCGTTGTTCTCAGTTATATCTAAATTGGTAACCTCAGACGACAAGTCCCCATTTTTATTTATAAGTTCTAAGCCTTTAAATTGAGGAACGGATAGAATTTCTTTAAGTGTAGTCAATGTGCTTACCTCCGTCTCCATAGTAGTTAAAATTTTTAGAAAATTTGCAAAAATAATTGCGTTTCTCTGTGAAAAAAGTAATAATATAGTATATTTATAAGAAAATATCACATATTAATAACATTGATAAATGAGATAAAAATAACTCTATATATTATGAATTATACACTTTTTTGTTCGAAATATATAATTTTTGTTAGAAGATATGTCATAGTCAACAAAGAAAAACGCTTACACTAGATATAAACTATTAATAAAGCATTATACAAAAAAGTTATAAGTTTATTATAGCAAAGGAGTTTTAAATAATGGGAACAGTGGGGAAGGCTACGTCGCATGACCAAAGCTTTTTCGAAAAGCGCGGTTACAACAAAGACATCATACCGAAGACGCCGGCACAAAGAAACAATTCCGCATTCAACTTTTTTACTTTGTGGATGGGTGCCGTGCATAATATACCGAATTATACAGCGGTTGGAGGGTTTTTATTAATTGGTTTATCGCCATTGCAAGTCATCATTGCATTAATCTTTAGTTCTTTCTTTATCGCATTACTATTAGTCGCAAATGGATATGCCGGTTCTAAATATGGCATACCTTTTTCTATGCAATTACGTTCTACATATGGTGATGTCGGTGCGAAACTGCCAGGCGTATTACGTGGTGTGATTGCTGGTATTGCATGGTTTGGCTTACAAACATTTGCCGGTTCGCAAGCGTTACATATTTTATTAAATAAGATCTTTCCAGGTTTTAATGATATTGGACATGGGATGACAATTTTAGGAATTACAATTCCAGCATTGATCGCTTTCCTAATATTCTGGGCAATTAGCTTTGCAATTGGCTTTGGCGGTGGTGAGATTCTTAATAAATTCACAGCCATTTTAAATCCATTAATATACATTGTGTTTGGAGGCATGGCGATATGGGGCATCACTGTTTCGGGTGGCGTCAGCAATATCCTAAATTATGATATTTCGACTAAGACAGATGGCATACTTTATCCAGCAATCTTATCATTCTTCTTGATATTTAACTCGTTGTTAGGTGTATGGGCTGGTCCTGGTTCCAGCGTTGCAGATTTTACACAAAATGCAAAATCTACTAAAGCGCAAGTGATTGGTCAGATATCAGGTATTGTTGTAGCACATATTCTCTTTGCGTTTGCGAGTGTCTTTATTATCATTGGTGGTTCTATTTATCTTGGACATCAAGAATGGAATATTTTAACTATCATCAATGAATGGAGCAATTTCTGGGCAATACTTATTGCTACGGGTGTATTGTTGATGACTACGATTTCAACTAATGCGACAAGCAATATTATTCCGGCAGCTTATCAATTGAGTGCATTGATGCCTAAGATTGTGAATTACCGTAGAGGCGTCATTATTGCTTGTGTAGCAAGTGTACTTATTATGCCTTGGAAGATGATGGAAAATGAAGGCAGTATTGTAGTATTTCTAAATGCAATCGGCGCATTTTTAGGTCCGGTAGCAGGTGTGATGATTGTGCACTTCTACCTTGTGACTCGATGTCAAATTAATTTAGAAGAATTGTATTTTGATATGTTTGATAAAGAAATCAATATTCAACGTATTAACATTTCAGCATATATAGCAACTATTGTTGGTGTCGTAATTTCATTATTAGGATTTTTACCAGCATTTAAGGTTATTTCTGATTTTTCATGGTTTATCGGTTTCATAATTTCTAGTGTGATTTATATTATTTTGCACTATTTATTAAAGGTATTTTCTAAAGAAAAAGAAGGAGTGAAGTATAATGAAGTTTGATTTAATTATCAAAAATGGTTTAGTAATTTTAGAAAATGGAGAGCAAAATGTCGAGGTAGGGGTTAAAGATGGAAAAATCGCTGCAATTGGACATGACTTAGGCGAGGCTACGAAAGTCATCGATGCCGAAAATCAAATAGTATCTCCAGGTATGGTCGATGCACATGTGCATATTACTGAACCAGGTGGTGGATACCGTGATGGTTGGGAAGGTTATGAAACTGGAACTAAAGCCGCTGCTAAAGGTGGGGTAACTTCATTTATCGAAATGCCGTTAAACCAAGTACCAGCGACAACAGATAAAGCTTCTATTGAAGTGAAATTTGAGGCAGGTAAGGATGAACTTGCAGTAGACGTGGCAAGTTATGGTGGGTTAGTGCCATACAATTTAAATGGTGGTATTCAAGAGTTGGACGAAGCAGGTGTCATTGGTTATAAAGCGTTTATTGCTACTTGTGGAGACCGTTCTATTGAAGGAGACTTCCAAGATGTAGATGATTATTCATTGTATGAAGGAATGAAACAAATTGCTAAGACAGGAAAAATCTTATCAATTCATTCTGAGAATGCGGCCATTACAGATCGTTTAGGACAAATTGCTAAAGAAAATGGCGAAACAACATTGAGTGCTTATGTAGACACAAGACCAGTATTTACTGAAGTTGAACCAATCCGTAAAATTATCTTATTTGCGAAAGAAACAGGTTGTCGTGTGCATATTGTTCACGTTGCATGTGAAGAAGGTGTAGATGAGGTTGTTAAAGCACAGCAAGCAGGTGTTGATATTACCTGTGAAACATGTACACATTACCTTTACTTCTATAAAGAGGAGTTAGATGATATTGGTCCTGTAGTAAAATGTTCTCCACCAATCCGTGAAAAATCACGTCTTGAAGGTATGTGGAATCGTGTATTAAATGGTGATATCGGATTTGTTACATCAGATCATTCACCGTGTACACCAGACTTGAAAGCAACTGATAATGCCTTTGAGGCATGGGGTGGCATTGCAGGCTTACAAAATAATGTCGATGTACTCTATGATGAAGGTGTACAAAAACGTAATATGACTTTGAAACGTTTCGCAGAAATTATTGCCACTGAACCAGCAAAACGCTTTGGAATGTATGATAAGGGTAGTATCGAAATTGGTAAAGATGCAGACTTTGTATTTATCAAACCTGACTCACCTTATACATTGACAGAAGCAGATTTAGAATATCGTAATAAAATGAGCCCATATCTTGGTAGAGAAATTGGAGCACAAGTGACTCGAACAATATTAAGAGGTCAAGAGATTTATAATCAAGAAACAGGTGTCGCAGATATCAGAAGCGGTCGTTTCATTAATTATTAATATATAGTGAAAAATCCTTTAATGACACACATTATGTGTGGGTATTAAAGGATTTTTTGTATACATTACATTGACTGTTGATATGATGTAACTACACGAATATCTTAAATCAATCGATATCACAAGCTAGTCTATTACATTGTGGTTAACAATACGCAATTGGCTTATACGTAGCGGATTCTTAATTATTATATTTTGCTATTATTTGTTAATGTTTGAGGGTTTAAATGACTGATTTCATTATAGCTAACAATTTCACCTGAACGCTCACTTAGATGTAATGTTGTGATACCACCATTATTTAAACGTGACACTCCAGTCCCCATTTGTCCGTTCGTATAGTGGTAAACAATTGCATTGATAAAGGCACCATGTGAAACAATCAAAATATGTTGGTCTTTGTATTGTTGAGTTACTCTATCTAATCCTTTTAAAAAGCGAGCAGTTACCATGTTAGAGTGTTCTTTTTTAGGGTAGTTGCGTTCAGGGTATAATTGATCTCGCTCTGCAAATGTTAAACCTTCTGCTTCTCCGAAACCAACTTCTATAAATTCTTCCATTTCAATAAGAGGGATGTTGAGATGGTCTTGAATAATCTCAGCAGTCTTACGTGCTCTTTTTAAAGGACTTGTAATAATGATATCCCAATCATTTGGATTTAGAAATGTTCCGCATGCTTTGGCTTGTAGTTCGCCGTTTTGGTTTAAGGGGATATCTGTGCGCCCTTGTAGTCTTCCTGCAGTGTTCCATGCAGTTTCTCCATGTCTTATAAAGCTAATATATGTCATTATCATCAACCTCGTAATATGATTATCTAACTGTTACTCTATGATTCATAGTGTCTCACTAGTTTGTAATATTTTCAAAAATAAAAAACCGAGTCTCAATAATGGAACTCGGTTTTTTATATTAGGATTCATTTGTGGCTAATGTAATGTCTAACTTTGATAATTCAATCGTTGTATCGATAAGTACTTGTATGCCTTTTGCTATTTGCTCAGATGTGACGGATTCCTTTGGAGAATGACTGATTCCGTCTTTACAAGGTATGAAAATCATACTGGTTGGACAGATTGGAGCGAAATTCATTGCATCATGACCAGCACCACTATACATATAACGATAACTATAATCTTGATTTATACAACTGTGTTCAGTAATTTGGGCGATTTGTTGATTGAAGCTACGTGGCTGATCCTGCCCTAAATCGTCTAATTGATAGCTTTGTAAACGACGTTCAGTAATTTCTGCTATTGCTTGCTTAACCTCATTTACAACTTGTTCTCTGATAGCTTGCTTTTTACCACGAATATCTATAAGTAATGTAACTTCACCAGGAATGGCATTCATCGTATTAGGATATACTTGGGTGTATCCTACCGTTGTAACGATACCTTGCGCATGATAAGTCCTACCAATGGATTCGATTGTTAGAATGATTTCTGCAGCAGTGGTCAATGCATCACGTCGCATGGGCATTGGTGTGGAACCTGAATGACTTGTCACGCCTTGAATTTGTAATTTGAAACGGTGCGGAGCGGCAATGTCAGTAACAATACCAATATCTTTGTTATTATTTTCTAAAATAGGACCTTGTTCAATGTGTAATTCTAAAAAGGCTTTGATTTTATTGCGTTCAAATAGTGCTGTTTTTCCATTCATATCTTGTGCCAAGGGTGCCACAATATCGTACAAAATATTGCCATCATTATCATGTATATCTTTCATGTCTTCTTTAGTCATTTTGCCAGTTAAATATTTACTACCTAAAGTAGCTTCATTGAAACGTGTCGATTCTTCACAAGCGAAAGCGATAATAATCAATGGGTGGTCTGTTTCAATTTGATGTTCATTTAAATGTTCAACTACTTCAAGGGCACCTAAAACCCCCAATAATCCATCATATTGTCCGCCATCTTTCACCGTATCGATATGCGAACCTAATACAATGGGTTTTAAATGAGGATATTTACCCTCTCTGCGAGCAATTACATTTCCAAAAAAGTCAAAATATACATCTAATCCAGCCTTTTGACAGAGCATTGAAAATTTAAGTGCTGCTAACCGTTCAGGATGACTAAAAGCAATCCGGTTGATACCACCATTCGACGTATTACGTGCAAAGTTATTAAATGTTTGGAAATTATCAATTACGTTATCTATATTCATTGGTTATCTCCTCCATAATGTTGGACAACTTGATTAAGGAATTGAACTACTTTGTGGTAAATTGCGATGCCTTTTTCATTAAATGTTCTATCAAAATCATGCTCATTTAAGGATAGGGATTCGAAATGACTTTCTTCTATAAAGCGATGAATATGTTCACTTTCACTATACGGCACATCTGGATCTCCAGTACAATGAACGATAAAGGTAGGTGGAAAAGATTCTAATTGTTGTGGTGAAATATTAAATTGCTGTTGTGAAGAAGATTGAATACCCAAATAATTAATCCATTCAGCTTGTCCTCTAGCATATAAATAAATTGTATATCTCGCTTGAATTGGTCCAGTGACTAACGGCTCCTTTTGAATGAGCTGATTGATGATATTAGGTGATAATTGTGATGATAGTGCTTGGAATTGTTTATTAGCTGTTAAAAAAGCAGGTGTATGTATGCGTGCATATCCATAAAAATCAATTACACCTGCGACTGATTTGTTTAAGGCGACGAGCATCGCCAAGTATGCTCCGGCTGAACGACCGAAAGTGAACAGCGGTAGTTCTGGATAAGTTGCTTGTATATGATCAAAGTTGAGCAACGCGTCGCTGATAATGGTTGCTAAATTACTTTCCGGAGCTAAGCGATAAGAAACAAGTATTAAGTGATAATTTTCAGTGAGTATATCAATATATGCCTGTTCTAAATCATTTGGTTGTCCAAAAATCAGACCACCTCCATGATAATAAACGATAACCCCTTTAACATCATCTTGCTTAGCAGTAATAGTAGTGTATGGTAATGAAAAACCATCTGTCGTTAGACAGCTTGATGTTTGTTGAGTCAAAGTGATGAGCCCCCTATTTTAGATATATTTAGCTAATTATAGTATCTCAAAGAAAATTGTAGAAGTATTTGTATAAATCGAATAAAAGTAGTGCTTATTATTGTAAGAATTGTGAATGATAACAAAAATGTAAACGCTTATAATTAAATATGACATAGCAAAGGAGTTGAAATACATGGACATCCGATCTTCTTTTGAAGCTTTAGACAAAAAAATCACTAGTTATGGTGGATTGGCAGGCGGTGGCATCACACGCTTACTCTATACGAAAGAGTGGTCAAATGCTGTACATGGTTTAAGAGAATCACTAAATGAAAAAGGTTTCGACACACGTTTTGATAGTGTTGGAAATTTAATTGGTCGTATCGAAGGTAGTAAATATCCAGAGGAAATAATTATGTCTGGATCACACATCGATACAGTTGTTGAAGGTGGCCATCTCGATGGACAATTCGGTGTCCTCGCAGCAACAGTTGCGATGGAATCATTGAAGGCAACACATGGTCAACCATTACGTTCATTAGAAATATTAGCATTAGCAGAAGAGGAAGGCAGTCGTTTCCCGTTTGCATTTTGGGGAAGTAAAAACTTTTTCAATTTAGCAGAAAAGTCAGAAGTAGAATCTATTGCAGATGCAGAAGGTGTCAAATTCGAAGACGCAATGCATCAAGCAGGGTTCGATTATCGAACGGCTGACAATAATTATAGTGACGTGAAGTCATTCGTAGAAGTACATATTGAACAAGGGAAAGTGCTTGAAACTGAACAGAAAACGATTGGTATCGTAGAAGGCATTGTAGGTCAAAAGCGCTACACAATTAATTTAAAAGGTGAAGCAAACCACGCAGGAACTACACCTATGGGATTAAGAAGAGATGCTGTAGTTGCATTCAGCAAGATAGCCGTTGCGTTAACAGAACGTGCCGAAGAGATAGGCGATCCGTTGGTGATTACCTTTGGTCGTGTTGATCCTGTCCCTAATACAGTTAATGTAGTACCAGGAGAAGTAACGTTCTCTATTGACTGTAGACATATTAATCAAGCTGAGCTTGATCAATTTGCAGCGGAAATTGATACATGTATTAAGCAGATTTCTAAAGAGCAAGGCGTGGCGTGTGACATAGACTTATGGATGGACGAAGCGCCGACATTGATGGATGAACGTTTAGTAGGAGAAATTACTAAGGCAGCAGAACAAGTTGTTGGTCAAGCGGACTGTAAAGTAATGCCGTCAGGTGCAGGTCACGACTCTCAAATATTTGCAAAATATGTCCCTACTGCAATGATGTTCGTTCCTTCAATCAATGGTGTAAGTCATAACGTAGAAGAAGAGACAAAGTTAGACGATTTAGTTAAAGGTATAGAAGTATTAAAGCAAGTATTGTATCAGTTGGCTTATGAAGAATAATTAATAGTCACACTTTTCAATATTTTAACGATATATGAAGCGTTTATAGTTCAATTTATAAGCGCTTTATATATTGAAATTCAAAAGATATATAAGAAATAGAATGTAAATAACACGCAACAATAATAACTAGGTTTTATCAAAAAGACAAAGGAGCATGAATATTTATGGGTTATATCAATCATAATCAAGGATATAGAGAAGGTTTATTAGAAACGCGCTCAGTAATTAAGAAAGATAATTATGCAGTAATTACACCGGATGGGCTAGTAAATAATGTCGTTCCCGGATTTGAAGATTGTGACGTAACAATTATGGGTTCACCAAGATTAGGTGCGCGTTTTGTAGATTATATTGTCACACTTAAAAATCAAGGCGGTAATAAACAAGGTTTTGGTGGCGATGGCGTACAAACATTTATCTATGTTGAATACGGAAATATCAAAGCATATGCTGGAGATAAAAAGTATGAATTAAGTGCAGGTGGCTATTTATATGTTCCACCACATTTAGTAATGACATTTGAAAATAGTAATCAAAATAATGATAGTCGTGTATTTTTATACAAAAAACGTTATCAGCCATTAGCAGGTTTCGAGCCTGAAATCGTGACAGGTAATGTGAATGAAATGAAACAAGAACCTTATGAAGGTATGGCTGAAGTGAAAGTTATAGATTTACTTCCTAAAGAACTTGCTTATGACATGAATATTCATATTTTATCATTTGAACCTGGTGCTTCTCATGGTTATATCGAAACGCATGTTCAAGAGCATGGCGCATATATTTTAAGTGGACGTGGCATGTACAACTTAGATAATGAATGGATGCCAGTCGATAAAGGTGATTATATTTTCATGGGGGCTTATTCACCACAAGCAACATACGCAGTAGGGTTAGATGAACCTTTTGCTTACATCTATTCAAAAGATGCTAATAGAGATATAGAAATTTAAGAAAGGTTGTTAAGGATGGATGAAGAGTCATTAGTATACGTTGAGCGTGAGCAATTACGTCAGTTATTTATAGAGAAATTGACCAAAGCTGGTTTGCCAGCGATTTATGCAAATAAGACAGCAGATTTAATGTTGTTTGCAGATGAGCGGGGCATACATTCTCACGGCTCTGTCAGAATGCAATATTATGCTGAGCGTATTATGAAGCAAGGAATTAATTTGTCACCTGAGCTCAAATTCACGCAAACTGGACCTTCAACAGGTACGTATTTCGGTGATAATACAGTTGGTCATTATGTAGCGTATGAAGCAATGAAAGAAGCAATTTCACTTGCGAAATCAAATGGTATTGGTGTCGTAGGTGTTCGAGAAATTGGTCATAGTGGCGCAATAGGCTACTATGCTCAACAGGCTGCATACGAGGGAATGGTAGCGTTGACTGTGTGTCAATCAGATCCAATGGTTGTGCCTTTTGGTGGCACCAAGCCATACTTCGGTACCAATCCAATTGCCTTTGCGGCACCACGTCAGTCGGGTGAACCATTACTATTTGATATGGCGACAACAGTACAAGCGTGGGGGAAAATATTGGATGCGCGTTCTAAACATAAATCTATACCTGAGACATGGGCAGTAGATGAGCAAGGTCAGCCGACGACCGATCCATATAAAGTATCCGCGTTACTGCCAGTAGCAGGGCCGAAAGGTTACGGCTTAATGATGATGATTGATATCCTTGCAGGCAGTCTCTTAGGTTTACCATTCGGCAAACATGTCAGTTCAATGTATGAAGATTTGAGTCAATATAGACGGTTAGGACAATTTCACATTGTGATTAATCCAGCTTTCTTTGGTGATGAACAACAGTTCTTGAACCAAATTACTGAAATGGTAAATGAATTACATGCTATCGATCCGGCGCAAGGGTTCGATCAAGTATATTACCCAGGTGAAATACAAGAAACAGTAAAGCAGCGTTACGCTGAAAGTGGCATACCGATTGCACGAAGTATTTATGAATACTTGATTTCGGATGAAATTTATTAACTTAAAGCATATAGAAGTGACCAGGATGATTTAATGAATTTTATCTTTTGATAGTAAATGATTGAACATCCTGAGTAACTTCTTTTTTATTGCATGCGTGTTAGAGATAGCTATTAACGTTATAGCATATGTAGATTAGCGATCAGTATTGCAAGTTAAGTGGCAATAACTGAACTTGTTTAGTATTGCATAAAATGAAATTTATGACGATTAATGATTAACCAAATGATTGAAGGAGGTAAAGATGTGCGTTTAACTAAAGAAACTTTATTTGATTTAATGAAACAAAAATTGCAAAAGGCAGGTTTAAACGAGGATGCAGCTAGTGATGTTGCTGATGTTCTAACATTTGCAGATCATCGAGGCATTCATTCGCATGGTGCAGTCAGAGTAGAATACTACGCCGAACGTATCGCAAAAGGTGGTATCACGACAAATCCAAACTATCAATTTGAACAGACGGGACCGTCATCAGCAGTATTTGAAGGCGATAATGGTCCGGGACATCAAGCTGCCAAGCAAGCGATGGAACATGCCATTGAGATGGCCAAGGAAAATGGCGTTGCGGTGGTTGGTGTTAAGCATATTTCTCATAGTGGCGCATTAGGTTACTTTGTCGAAATGGCTGCCAAGCAAGATATGGTTGGTATTAGTATGTGTCAATCAGATCCTATGGTAGTGCCGTTTGGTGGAACAGAGCCATATTTTGGTACGAATCCAATTGCGTTTAGTTCACCTTCAAATGACGAACGTATCATTACGTTCGATATGGCAACGACTGTACAAGCATGGGGCAAAGTGTTAGATGCGAGAGCGAAACATCAATCTATACCAGATACATGGGCTGTAAATGCTAAAGGTGAACCAACTACTGATTCGAGAGATGTTCACGCGTTATTACCTGTAGCAGGACCAAAGGGTTATGGATTGATGATGATGGTCGATATTTTGTCAGGTAGTTTATTAGGTGTGCCACATGGCGTCCACGTGTCATCCATGTATAAGGACTTGACTAAAGGGCGTGACTTAGGGCAATTACATATCGTTATTAATCCAGCATTCTTCACAGATTTAAATGAATTTAAAAAGAATATATCTACAATGTTAGATGAACTTAAAGCGCAACCTGCAGCTGAAGGATATGGAGAAATTTTCTATCCAGGCGAAAGAGGAAGATTGCGCAGTGACAAGTATGATAAGGATGGCATCGAAATTGTCGATGACATTTATGATTATTTAGTCTCAGAAGATGTACATTACGATAGATATCACGGCAAAAATAGATTTGCAGAATAATAATGGAGGAATAAAATGTTACACACAATTATTAAAGAAAACACGTACCAAGATTCGATTGTGCTTATGTTGTTATCGAATAAATTATCTGCGATAGAAGGCGTAAATAAAGTTTCAATAATGATGGGAACGCCTGCTAATAAAGATATTTTCAAATCATCAGGTCTAGGAACAGCAGAATTAGAAAATGCTAAGCCGAACGATATTGTAATCGTCATTGACACTGAAGATGCTGCAAAAGTTGAAGAAGTCGATCAAGAAGTTGAGGCAGAACTAAAAGGTAAGGCAGAAAGTAATGATCAAGAGCAAAAGCACAATGAAGCTTCGAATTGGTCTCGTGCATTAGAGTTAGCTAATAATCCGAACTTAGCGTTGATTTCGATTCCAGGTCAATATGCAGCTATGGAAGCTGAAAATGCGTTAAATCATAATTTAAATGTCTTTATGTTTAGTGACAATGTAGCAAAAGAAGATGAAACACGTTTAAAAAATTTAGCACATGACAAAGGATTACTCGTTATGGGTCCTGATTGTGGTACAGGTATTATCCATGGCTTACCACTCGCATTTACGAATATTGTTAACGAAGGTGATATTGGTATTGTCGGTGCTTCTGGAACTGGTATTCAAGAAGTGACAACAATCATTGACCGCGAAGGTAAAGGTGTTACAAATGCTATCGGTACAGGTGGAAGAGATTTATCATCTGAAGTCGGGGCAATTACTATGTTAGACAGTATAAAAGCATTGAATCAAGATCCTACTGTAAAGGTTATAACAGTAATTTCTAAACCACCAGCTAAAGAAGTAGAGGAACAAGTACTTAGTGTGTTACGAAATATAGAAAAACCAGTAGTTACTTTATTCCTTGGAGCAAAACCAACTTATACGGAAACAAATATTTACCATGCTTATACATTAGAAGAAGCAGCACGTGTATCAGTGCAACTTTCAAATGGAGAGACACCAAACTTTAAACCAAGATTATTTGAAAATATATCAGCTAATCTAACAGCCAAGCAAGATGGTATCAAAGGTTTCTATTCTGGTGGAACATTAGCATCTGAAGCTGCAATGCTCGTTAAAGATACATTAGGTGATTTGTCTAGTGGCGAAACACCGGAAGGATTCGCATATAAAGGCGGTAACCACGAGATTATTGACTTGGGTGATGACATCTACACTCAAGGCAAACCACATCCAATGATTGATCCTTCAAAACGTATTGAAATGTTGGAAACATCTTCAGATGATCCTGCTACTGCAGTTATTATGTTAGACAACGTGATTGGTTATGGTAGTCATGATGATATGGCGAGTGAACTTGCACCTACAATTCAAAAGATCTTAAACAAAGTTAAAGCAGACGGTCGTTCTCTTGTAGTATTAGCGACTGTAGTGGGTACAGAACATGATTATCAAGGATATCAAGCTCAAATTGAAACATTAAAAGCTGCAGGCGCTATCGTTTGTGATACAAATGATCAAATGGTACGTACAGCATTAAATTTAATTGGTAGTACAGTTGAGCAACCACAATTAGAAGTGAAACAAATTGATGCAGATCCAGTTGATTTATCTGTAGACGATAAAATTATGAATTTAATCAATGTTAAACCTAGTGTGATTAACATTGGATTGAAGAGTTTTACTGAAGCAATTCAATCAAGCGATGCACAAGTTGTCCAATTTAATTGGAGACCTATTGCTGGTGGAAATGAAAAATTAATGAAAGTACTCCAATACTTAAATAACTTCGAAGGAGAGACGGTATAAGATGGGTTACAAAACAATAGATGAAGCAAACCAAGCTGTAATAGATAAAATGATTTCAGCAGCACCTTTCTTAGTGGATGTTGTGCCTGCAAAATCAAAAATTCCAGAATTGACTGATCACGTATTATTACATGCTGGACCGCCAATCAAATATGAAAACATGACGGATCCAATGCAAGGTTCGTGTGTAGGCGCTATTTTGTTCGAAGGTTGGGCTAACAATGAGCAAGAAGCGAGACAATTATTAGAAGGTGGAAAGATTACATTAATTCCATGTCACCATGTAAATGCCGTTGGGCCTATGGGTGGTATCACTTCTGCGAATATGCCAGTTCTAGTCGTTGAGAATAGAGAAAGTGGAAATGAAGCACATTGCCAAATGAATGAAGGTATTGGTGCGGTTTTACGTTTTGGTGCTTATAACGAAACAGTCGTGAATCGTTTGCACTGGATGAAAGATGTATTAGGTCCAGTATTGAGTAAAGCTTTAAGACAAATGGATGAAGGTTTAAACGTAAATGTGTTAATTGCCAAAGCAATTGCAATGGGAGATGAATTCCATCAACGAAACATTGCTGCCTCTTTAGCATTCTTGAAGGAAGTTACACCAATCATCAGTTCGTTGGAAGATGTAGAGCCAGCACAACGTACTGAAGTGCTGCAATTTTTAGCAGATACGGATCAGTTCTTCCTAAATATTGCAATGGCAACAGGTAAAGCTATGATGGACGCAGCACGTCAAATTGAACATGGTACGGTTGTTACGGCAATGTGTCGTAATGGTGAAAACTTTGGTGTTCGTATTGCTGGAATGGGCGATGAATGGTTTACAGCACCTGTTAATACACCACAAGGATTATACTTTACAGGTTATTCTGCAGATGATGCTAATACAGATATTGGTGATTCAGCTATCACTGAAACTATTGGTGTAGGTGGTATGGCAATGATTGCAGCTCCTGCTGTAACAAGATTTGTTGGTACTGGTGGATTTGAAGATGCTTTAGAAATCAGTAATGATATGACTGAAATTTGTATTGGTGAAAATCCGAATTTCGTTATTCCAACATGGAACTTTAAAGGCGCTTGTCTTGGAATTGATGCTCGTAAAGTTGTTGAAACAGGCATCACACCTGTTATCAACACAGGTATCGCACATAAAATTGCTGGATACGGTCAAATTGGAGCAGGTACAGTACACCCACCAATTGAATGTTTTGAAAAAGCAATCACTGCTTATGCAGAAAAATTAGGCTTTAAGGCGTGATTTATAGAGCGCTTGCAATTGGGGGTATTGCCCAGGAAATACTAGAAGAACGTGAGACATTTTATGTGCATAGTATTTTTAAAAAAGGATTTAATATCGTTAATCATAGACAGGAACTTATATTTATTGGAACAGATGACAATGGCACATTCCCATTTGGTATTCAAATTGACGCGCAAACACGTGATCAATTACTAGGTAAAGTACATCAACAGCAAACGATTAAAGTGAGTGCGAATACGATTTATATCGATGCTGAATGTCAACTTGTTTGGAAAGTGAAGCAACTCGCTTCATTTGAAGCACATATGAGCGATCAGGTGACACAACTACGCTCATGTGTTGCTAAATATGATTTCTCTGAATATGAGCAAGGTGATTTTAATAGTTCATATTTAAGACGCTTTATTTACGCTTTAGCACATGGTAGTTCTGAAGAAGTGGAACGTTACTATCGCTTTATTATCGGTAGAGGACAAGGGTTAACACCAACAGGTGACGATATTTTAACAGGTATGTTGTTCATTCATTTTATCAATCCGTATATTAGAAATCATAATTTAATTATTTTAAAGCAACTACTGAGAGAAACATTAACGACACTTGTCAGTGAAACTTTCTTAAAATGTGCACAAAAAGGTCTATTTAGTTCGAAAATATCAGTGTTACAAACAGAACCAACACCAGACAATATTGATCGCTTAATACAAGTAGGGTCATCATCAGGGAAAGATACATTGTATGGTGTGTTTGTAGCATTAACGTTAAGGAGTGGAACGTATGGGTAAGCGAGTAGTACTTGCTTTAGGTGGAAATGCAATCTTACAACCAAAGCAAGAAGCGACATACGAAAATCAATATAATAATATCAGTGCTGCTACTAAAAAGATGGCAGAATTAAAGCAACAAGGACATAATGTAGTCGTTACTCACGGTAATGGACCGCAAGTAGGTAATATCATCGCTCAAAATGAAGCGGCTAAAGATATTGTAGAACCTTTACCGATCAATGCTTGTAACGCAGAATCACAAGGGTTTATTGGATATATGATGGAAGAAGCGTTAAAGAATCATCTTGAGACTTTAAATATAGAAAATAATGTAGTAACGTTATTGACAATGGTAGAAGTTGACAAAGATGATCCAGCATTTAAAAATCCAACAAAACCAATTGGAGTATTCTTTGATGAGGCCGAAGCGAAACGTTTAGAAGAAAAGCACGGCTTTGTTATGGCAGAAGATGCAGGAAGAGGATATCGCCGTGTTGTTCCATCACCAGAGCCACTAGTGATTCATGGTGTGAATCAAATCAAGGCGCTTATTGATCAAGCGATTGTTATTTCATCTGGTGGTGGAGGTATACCTGTGTATCGTGATATCCAAGGTAAGATACATGGTGTCGAAGCTGTCATTGATAAAGATCGCTCTGGTTTAAAGTTAGCACAACAAGTTGATGCTGATACCTTTGTAATGCTGACTGATGTATCTAACGTCTATGTGAATTACGGTAAACCGAATGAAGAAAAGCTAGAGACAATTTCAGTAGAACAGGCTAAACAATATGTAAGTGAGGGGCAATTCCCAGCAGGTAGTATGTTACCTAAAGTTGAAGCAGCGATTCAATTTGCAGAAATGGGTAAAGAGGCCATCATTTGTTCATTAGATGATGCAATTGAAGCATTAGAAGGAAAAGCAGGTACACGCATCGTGCTAGAAGCGAGTACTGAAGTTGTAAATTAAACTTAAGTAAAGTTAATTTGGATACGAATCGGTCAAAGCTTATGTATTTGGTCGATTCGTTAACTTATTATATGACAAGATTACAAAGAAAGGTGATATAAAATGACTGATCCTTCTCATGTGAATAAGATAAATAAGAATTGGGGCGTGATTATAGCGATAGTATTTATCGCTTCGACGCTTCGTGCACCACTTACTTCCGTAGGTCCAGTAGTAGATGAGATAAAACATGTGATGGAGATAAATAATAGTGTTGCAGGTATACTCACAACGATACCGCTTGTTATTTTTGCTATTGTATCACCGGTTGTCTCTAAAGTAACAGCACGTCTGACGATGTCGAGAACGATATTGTACTCAACAATTTTACTCATATTTGCCCTTTATCTTCGTGTTGCAGGTGATTTTACACTGTTTATTATTGGTACAGTTGTATTGGGTATTGCCATAGCATTTGGGAATGTGATGTTGCCTAGTTATGTAAAATGGTATTTTCCATTGCAAATTGGTGTGGCGACGGGAATTTATAGTGGGACGATGAATTTTACTGCAGGTTTAGGCGGAGGATTGAGCTTTCCATTATCACAAATATCACCTTTAGGATTTAGATTGTCTTTAGCATTTTGGATTGTTTTGGCAATTATGGCCATTATATTATGGTTGCCAAAAGCTCGAAAAGGGGCAACATTAGAACGTGCAGCTATGGATTCTAATGAGACGGTTAAACCAAAAAAAGTTAAAATCACTCGCTCTAAATTAGCGTGGATGGTGGCATTAACTATGGGCTTCCAATCAATGGTGTTTTATACCGTTGTTGCATGGGTACCATCAATTTTAGTAGATAGAGGTTTAGATCCATCAACTGCGGGTTATTTACTCATGTTAAATCAGTTCGCACAAGTACCAATGACCTTTACTTTTCCGATTATTGCTTCTAAGTTAAAGGATCAACGCATATTAGTAATTATTATTACGTTACTATTCATAGTAGGATTTAGCTTATTCTTCACACAATCTTTAGTACTACTTATTATAGGGATTGTTATTGCTGGTCTTGCGATGGGCGCTTGTTTCAGTTTATGTATGACATTCTTTTCAATTAGAGCGAAAACAAGTGAGGGCAGCATCTCTTTATCTGGTTTTGGTCAATCAGTAGGTTACTTGATAGCTGCCGTAGGTCCATTTTTAATCGGCTATCTTCATGATGCAACAGGTAGTTGGATTTCTGGAATCATTGCCTTGCTTGTAATGTCAGTGCTATTCTTTGCATTTGGTTATCCTGCTTCTAAGAGACGTGTCATAGAAGATGAATCATTATAACAAAAGAGTCAAGTTGAAAAATTAATTAGTTTGTAATGTAATAGCGATATTACGTCGAAGTAAGGTTGTTGTGATTCGATAGAGTTACTGTACAACTTATTAAGCCACCCACTTTCTAAGGATATTTGGAAGTGGGTGGCTTATTTATTATGTTAATTCACAAGAAGCATCACTATACAATACTACAGTAGCTATTGGTGAGGATTTTTTACCGTGAATGGTAATAGTATGATCAGTATTAAAATCATGTTTGGTTTAGCTTTTGGTTAGACATTGTTGAGTATTGTTCAGTTGATATGTGTATTATAGCTCTAAAAGCGCCCTTAAATGAACGATTAATTTCATTTAAGGGCGCGTATTATTTTAAATTTAAAATGTGTAATTCATACAATTAATCTACGAGACATACATGTGTGATGTAAATCAAAAAGGATTAATCTTGTGTTGCGTAATGTTGTAATAATGTAGTAAGTGCTTTTTCAGGTTCTAAATTAGGTACACCTTGTTGTGCTAAGTAAAGTGAAAATACTGATAAGAAAGTTAATATATTTTGCTTTTCTACAGCATAACCCATTATGCCAATTCGCCAAATCTTACCTTGTAGATCTCCGAATGAACCAGCGATTTCAATACCATAGTGCTTTAATAAACCTTCTCTAAAGGTAGCATCATCTACACCATTTGGAATCTTTATACAGATTACCATTTTCATTTCATTTTCCTCATCACCATAAATCTCAAGTCCGAGTGCTTTAAGTGCAGCTTTCAAACCTGTTTGATGGAAAGCGTGACGTTGTGCACGAGCTTCGATGCCTTCTTTAAGTGCAAGCTTCAATCCTGTGTTCAATGCATAAATTGAAGTTGTAGATTCTGTGTGATGATTTAAGCGTTTAGGGCTCCAGTAGTCTTGTAATTGGGTTAAATCTAAATAGTTACTGCGGATGAAAGGTTCTTGTTCGACTACTTCATCAGAACGTATACCAAGTTCGACACGTTTACGACGATTAATTGCTTCGCTAAAGCGCTCATTAAAGGTAATTGGTGTTATGCCTGAAGGGATAGATAAACACTTTTGAGCGCCTCCAACAACTGCATCAAGTTCCCATTCATCAACAGGGATAACCATACCTTGATACGTTGCTACTGCGTCTACTACCGACAAAATGCCACGTTCTTTACATGCACGACCAATTTTATCAATAGGTTGAAGACGTCCCGTAGATGTTTCGCCGTGTACAATAGCCAATACTTTTGGTTTGATTTCATCTAATGCAGCTATTATTTCGGATTGTTCAAATACTTCGCCCATAGGTTTTTGAATATTATGTACAATACCACCTGCTCTAGTGACAAGTTCAGTGAATAAATAACCGAAACGTCCGATAATCGGGATGAGTACATCATCACCAGGTTTAACAACACTAGAAATGACAGCTTCTAGTCCAGCACGACTTGTACCATCAATTGGGAATGACCATTGATTGTTAGTCAAAAAAGATTGGCGTATCAATTCCATTGTTTCATTCATTATACCAACAAACTCATAGTCGAACTGACCTAATATAGAATTAGACATTGCTTGAGAAACACGAGGGTCTACACTTACAGGACCTGGTGTCATAATTAATCGTTTATTAATCTTCAAATCATCCATATTTATAACCTCATTTTCTTTAAATTCCGTCATTTTATATTATACATGAATGGTAACAAGCATTATTCGTCAAAATTGATGAATTAATAAGGTTTATTTGTTTGAATATTACAAAAATGATATACACACATATATGACGAAGTGAATGATAAATATTATTAATTTTGCAAAATAGCTACAGTTATCGCGTCAGCAAATTCATGCATGATAGGGCTCCAATTTGTTTCATCTTCTCTTGAAAAGCGTGTTAAATCCCCATTATTAAAAAATGAAGCACGTAAACCTAATGATAGTTCTAACTGTACGCCTGCATTTTTAGCATTACGATTCGCAATATTGGCATCGGAATCTCCTTCTAAATATCGAGGGGTAGGTTGAACATTAAATCCTCTGAGTTCTAATTGCTTCTTGATTGAGCTCTTTAACGGCTCGTCCTTTCCTCCTATGTAAACAACTGAGTCTGAACCACTAGCGCCATGTATCATAACGGATTTAGTCATTTGTTGTTGCATATCTAAAATAGTTGGTTCGTCATAATTTGTAGATGTTACGTGCAATTCCCCATTATTTGTCGTTCTAATACCTTCAAAACTATAATAATTATAAAATCCATTGTTGGCGATTAATTTAGAAACCTCTGTTGTACCAGGTTCAATATTGCCACCATGTACAGCTGCAATTATCGTATTGCCAAAACGCTTGTCATACGATAAATTCCAGTCAATCCCCTGTTCTGTATCATTCATCAGTTCGGTCATTGAAGCATAACTGTCAGCATATACAGGTTTAGAAAAGACTGATAAAAGGTAAATAAACATACAAGTGAAGGTTATGATATATAATTCTTTTTTAAAAAACCATTTGAAAAAATATGTATTTTCTGCCATTGAATTCTCCTGTATTTTAAAATTTAATTACACATTAAATATGTTACCATATTATTATTAAATTAATAAATTATTTTTATTTTTAAAGGGATATATTGGTTTTTTCTACAATTGATAATGATATATGGTATGTAGCATGGTAACGTACAAATTAACCATGTTTTTAAAAAAGTAAGTTCTAAAAAGTGGGGAACGCTTGATTTTATAATGAATATTAGAAAATTTATGTCATGGAGGTAATAATAAATGATTAATATTATATCGGCTATTGGCTCGATTGGAACTTTTGTCATGGCTTTGTTTTACTTTGTATCAGTAAGTATACAACTTTATCAAATGAAGATTAGTTTTATACCGGCGTTAAGCTTCAATCAGATTCTTGTTACACGGGAGAAGGATCAATTACAACTTACCAATACAGGTATTGATAGTGAGTCTGAACAAGATTATATGAAATTATATAATCTTGGTGGTGGGGCTGCTAAAAATATAAAAGTTGAAATTTACCTAGGTGATGATGATGTATTGCAACGTAAATATATTAATATATTACCTAGTAAAGAGGGATATTTATTGCCAATTAATAAGGATGTATATTCTGAAATAGAAAATACAATAAAAAATGAAGGCTATGATTCGAATTTAAATATCAAGATAACATATAAACATAATGTGAGTAGAAAGGAACAATATTTACACTTGAACGGGAAGATTGATAGCTTTAATACGTATAATGATAAATCTGTTTATGAACTACAATTTTTCTAGTTGTTAAGTCTTTAAAATAATTTGTATTAAAACATTTCAATATAGCGTTGCTTTAATTTAGTATGAACATTCAAATTGAAGCAACGTTTATTTATTGTCATATCAATAAATGAGGTGAATTGTTTTGTGCGATTGAATTTTTTAGCTTAAACTTGTATATGAAATTAATATTTGGAGTGACAAAAGATGATAAATGTAAAAGCACCAAATTCTTTATTTTTAGAACAGCAGGAGGCAAGTCACGCGATATTGCTGTTACATTCTTTTACCGGTACGATAAGAGATGTGAAGTTATTAGCGAATAAATTACATAAAGTAGGCTATACGTGCTATGTACCAGCATATGAAGGTCATGGTTTGTTATTAGAAGATTTACTAGAGTACAATACGGATGATTGGTTGAAAACGGCACAAGCTGGCTATCGCTTTTTACAAGAGCAAGGGTATCAACAAATCAGTGTTTGTGGTGTGTCATTAGGTGGTATCTTATCGTTGAAATTAGCGGAAACGACTGATGTGCACTCAGTAGTTGTCATGTCGACACCATTTAGTAAAGATGATGCAGGATTAGAAGCGCGCTTAACATATTATTGCCAACGCATGGGTGATTTAGTAGGGTTATCTGAGGAAGAGGTAACCAGACAATTGACGATGATTGAAAGTTATCATGCACAGTTACAGAAATTTAAATTGCTCGTAGATGAAGTGATGGCAAATTTAGAAGATATTACTGCACCGATTGCAATTAAATATGGAGAACAAGACGAACAGTCCTATGCAAAGAGTGCAAATTACATTTATGAACATATTAAACATAATGACAAGGAAATTTCTGGATATCCACATTCGAAACATCTTATGACGCATGGAGAGGGGCGCCCAGATGTAGAACGGGATATTATTGCTTTCTTAGAAGATTATGAATAAAAAATACAAATGAGTGTAAATATCATGGATCTTATTGGTTTGAATCTAAGCTCAACAAAAAAGACAATTACTATTATCGGTGAAGATAAAGTAGTAATTGTCTTTTATTAATTAGTAGCATATTTTTGTCTTTAGCATGTTAAGTGCGAACTGTGCATTACTTAGCATTTAAGACGCTATACTGCTTTACTTTCTCCAAAATGAATCACAGTTCTGTTTATCATCAATATTAAATTGGATAATATCTTGTAATAAATTAAAATCAATATCCTGTGTCCATTTTATTTTGAATAAATTATTGGTTTGTGAATAACCTGCATTTGTAATGCGTTCAGAAAAATGGGACATAGTTTTCGCTTCAGGTGCGATTGAGAAATGTTGTTTAGCCTTACTAAACGCTATGATAAATGTGCCATGATCAGTATACATAGGTTGGTTCCACTTCACAGTTGTCTCTAGTTTTGGAAATGTGTCATTCATCCATTGAAATACTTGGATCATGGTGTCTTTTTGAGAATCTGTTTCTAAAGTATTGAGAAATGATTTAAATAAGTCCAAGTAAATGTCAGCTCCTTTTAAAGTGAAATAATTATATCTTTACATGTAAATGTGTAATATTTCTTTGATTATAGCATAACAGAATGGGCTAGTGACAATGCTTATGGTAAATAGCGTGATTTCAAATAATATAGTAATCATGTTGTTTAAATTAATTCATAATAGATAGACAAAAGGTATCAAGTCTTGAATATGTTAAATGAGTAATTCAAGGATCTTGATACCTTTAAGAGTTGCTCTAAATGCCACGGTTAAGTGCTTTGTTTTGCGCACTAGTTTGAGCTTGTTACCGAAATAGACAGTTAGATAAGTTATTGTGTTGTTGTGGTGGTTACACCGTTACTTTTCGTTTTTTATGTTGAAATAATGCATCAATAATTAAGCCGATAATAAGTAATAGGATAAATGGCAATAACCATGCGAGTTGGATATCGGCTAATGGTAATGCATGATATAAATTTGAGATGGCTGAACTTAACTTAAAGTCACTAACAATTTGTAATACTGAAATAATTAAAGTGACTATAGTTGGTAAAATATACGCAAATTTTAAATCAAATGGTATGAAAATACTCACTAATGAAATAATTACCAATACGATAGAAGTTGGGTAGATGAACGTCAATAGTGGTACTGCAATTTGTAAAATTAAGTCTAAACCTAGTGTAGAAACTAAGAAACCTAATAATGAAAAGATAAGTACAAACATTTTATATGAAATTTTAGGCAGTTTTTTCATGGCGAAAGCCGCACATGCATTGACTAGACCGACGCAAGTTGTTAAACATGCGAGTATAACAATGATACCGAAAATTAAATTACCTAGTGAGCCAAATACACGTAATGAGTTAAAAGTTAAAATGCCTGTGCCATCTTTGAAACCAGCGTGACTCGTTGTTGCTCCAACATAAGCAAGTGCAAAATAGATTAATAATAATAAGATAGCAGAAATAAGACCTGCTTTAATTACATTTTTTACTAATGTACGATGATCTTCGATGCCATGCATTTTAAACATTTGTACAATCACAACTGAAAATGCCAATGCGGCTACGAGATCCATTGTGAAATAACCTTGTAAGATTCCTGATACGACTGGTGTTTTCGCATAGTCACCAGTTGCTTGTCCGATTGATCCTTCTGGATTAAAAATAACGAGTATGCACAGGATCGCAATTATAATAATTAATATAGGTGTTAGATATTTTCCTAAATTATCTATAATTCGGCTAGGATATAATGCGATAAAGTATACAACAAAGAAAAATATAACAGAGAATATGATTAAAGTTGCATGGTTATGTACAGGTAAAACATGGTTCGTACCTATTTCATATGCTACATTGGCAGCTCTTGGGATGCCGTAAAGTGCACCTATTGATAAATATATACATACTGCAAAAATAGTGCCGAATATTGGATGTACTTTATTACCAATACTCTCCACGCCACCATTCATATATGCGACAACAATGACGGTTAAATAAGGTAATAAAATACCAGTTATTGCAAAGCCGCCCATCGCAATCCACATATTATCTTGGGCAGTATAGCCAAGCATCGGTGGGAAAATTAAATTTCCAGCCCCAAAGAAAAATGAAAATAACATGAGACCAGACATTAATATTAGTTTATTCATTATGATTACCTCAATTTCAAGGATATTTACTTGCGCAAAACACAAAATACTTTAACACAGAATACCATTTAATTCAATGAAGTTTCAGACAATTTCTAATATTTAAAGTATTACAACTACATATAGTCACAAATTGTACATTTTCAGCGAGAATTAGGGCTATAAAAGAGTAAATGAAGGTATGACATTTTTGTGTTAATAAAAACGCTATTGAGCCGAAAGTAGAAAAATGATATAGTATAATCTATATCGCTAAAACGCTTTAACGCAATAAAGTTTTGTAAAATATAAAGGATGTAGAGTTATGAGTAAACAATCACAATGGAAGTCTTCAACTGGCTTTATATTAGCTAGTGCAGGCTCTGCAATAGGACTAGGCGCAATGTGGAAATTCCCATATATGGCAGGTATATATGGCGGTGGCGCCTTTTTATTAATGTTTTTAGTATTTACAATTTTTGTAGGTTTACCATTATTAGTTATGGAATTTACTGTTGGTAAAATGGGACAAACATATACCACTAAAATTTATGAGAAATTAACACAAAAAAGATGGTTGAATATCATTGGTTGGAACGGTAATTTAGCTGTTTTTGTATTGTTTGGTTTTTACAGTGTTATTGGTGGATGGATTATCATTTATATATTTAATGTAGCACTGCAATTATTATCATTCCAAGGTGGTAAACTTGGAGATATTCAATTTGAATCCATTATTGGAAGTCCGTTATTGACGATAATAGGACAAGGTGTGTTTATCTTGTTAACTATGATTATAGTCATGATGGGCGTTGAAAAAGGACTAGAAAAAGCTTCGAAATTTATGATGCCTTTACTATTTATCTTCTTAATTGTCATAGTTATAAAATCATTGACGTTAGGTGGTTCAATGGAAGGGTTGAAATTTATATTACAACCTCGTGTTGAAGATATCACTATGGAAGGTATCTTGTTTGCTTTAGGTCAATCATTCTTTACACTTTCACTTGGAACTACAGGTATGATTACGTATGCGAGCTATGCTTCAAAAGAGATGCCGATTAAAACATCTGCAGTATCTATTGTAGCGATGAATATATTGGTGTCAGTACTTGCAGGGCTAGCTATTTTCCCAGCAATTGCAGCATTTGGTTACAAGCCAACGGATGGCCCAGGTTTATTGTTTAAAGTATTGCCAAAAGTATTTGATCAAATGGCTCTTGGTTCTACATTCTATTTTATCTTCTTGATACTATTCTTGTTTGCTGCGTTAACGTCTTCTATTTCATTATTAGAGTTGAACGTATCTAACTTCACTAAAAATGATAACAGTAAAAGAAAATCGGTATCATTTTATGCTAGTTTATTAGTATTTATTATCAGTATTCCAGCAACACTATCCTTCAGTAGTTTGAGTGGTATTCATTTTGCAGCGGGTACAATTTTCGATAATATGGATTTCTTAGTATCAAATATTTTAATGCCATTAGGTGCATTAGGGACAACGCTCGTTGTAGGTCATGTGCTTAGTAAAGAAGATTTAGTTGAACACTTTGGTAAAGATAAATTTAAATTGTTTGCACCGTGGTATTACTTAATAAAATTTGTATTGCCAATTGTAATCATTTTGATATTTGTTGTTCAATTTATTTAAAGATAACACTCTATTTTATTAATAGTTATAGGTAGGTGCCGACAAAGTATTGCGCTTTGTTGGCACTTTTTTATATGCAGTTGATGACGGTTAAATTCGACTAAAACTTTGTAGTAGTTTATTAATAAAGAATTTACTTCAGTAAAATGAGTATGAAGTATATTGAATCAATCGTTGCAAATTAAATTAGCTAAATATGTTGTTTAAATCAGCAATAAACAGGTAATAGTTGTATAAAATTAAATTGTGTCATTTCATTGACATTTAACTATCAGTTTAGTACAATTTTAATAAATTATTTATTAGAAGCAATTAATTGTTAATTATAGTATACGAATATATAAATTATAGATTAATACTTTTAATAAATAAAATTTTTCTTTGTAAATGTAAGCGTTTTCTAAAGGAGGTAAAATTATGGAAGCTCTCATCGGAAAGTTTTTTGAATTATTACCACGCTTCATCGTTAATTTATTTATTTAAAATGCGTTGGGTTTTAAGAGTGTAATTTTGAATATTTTTAAGAGGTGTCTAAGATGGAGAAAAAACAAAATAAATACAGTATCAGAAAATTTAGTGTTGGTGCATCGTCAATCCTCATTGGAGCTTTATTATTTTTAGGGGCAGGAACTGCACAAGCTGCTGAAGAAGAGCAACAACAAGTTGACGCTACACAATCTAAGCAAGAAGTGAATACTAATACTTCTTTATCAGACGAATCGAATCAAAATAATACGCAAGATATAAACCAAGAAAACAGTAAAGATGCAACTACTAAGTCATCGTCACAAAAGGATGTACATAATGCACAAGATGTGGCTACAGAAAGTGATTTAACCACTAACGATGTAAATCCAAAATACAACGAACAAGATAAAGCAGATACAGCAACAAAAGATCAACAGACAGAAGGAACATCAAAAGAGAATCAAACAAAATCAACAGAATCACCAGTAGATCCAGAATACAACGAACAAGATAAAGTAGATACAGCAACAAAAGATCAACAGGCAGAAGAAACAACGAAAGAGGACCAAACAAAATCAACAGAATCACCAGTGGATCCAGAATATAACGAACAAGATAAAGTAGATACAGCAACAAAAGATCAACAGGCAGAAGGAACAACGAAAGAGAATCAAACAAAATCAACAGAATCACCAGTGGATCCAGAATATAACGAACAAGATAAGGTAGATACAGCAACAAAAGATCAACAGGCAGAAGGAACAACGAAAGATACACAAGAGCAAACTTCA
>NZ_JXCF01000004.1 GCF_000875895.1 Staphylococcus gallinarum | reverse complement strand
CCTTTGTTTTTTTTAGCATTCGCATTATTTACTGCTTTATTTGCTCAAAGCAGTCCTAACCAACATGATTTATCTCCATTCTTATCTCTATTATTTAATTTGTGGCCATATTTTGTCATGCCAATTATTATATGCATTTCTTGTAGCTCGATGATTGGTATAGAGAAAAGAAATAGCTTATTCAATTATTATGTAAGTAATAACTGGTCGATTAATAAGATGATTAAAAGTAAAATATTAGTTATGAGTATTGCTTTATTATTCCATACTATAATAATGTTATTTGTCGCAATGATAGGGAATTTATTGGTTGGTGGAAATTCAGTTAGTTTATTCCTTGTATTAGTCACGTTGTTTTTAGTCTTTTTTGTAAGTCTTCCGCTGATACCGCTCAATTTTTTGTTTGTTAAGCGTTTTGGCGTGTTTTTTTCTATTTTTTTAAACATTGCGTTAACTATAATCAGTATTGTCTTTATCACTATTACTAAATTCTTTTGGATTCTACCTTGGTCATATATTGGAAGAATTCCACTAATTACTTTATCATTAAACCCAAATGGTACTCTTATGAGTAAGGATAGCCCATATTTTAACGACTTAAATTCGTTATCTTTAACCATAATAATTAGTATAATTTATTTTTCTATTTTCTTTATGTCAAATACTAAGAAAAGTTGGAATATAAATGAAAAATGAACTAAAAGTAATTAATTTAAAATTTCGTACTCAGATACTAACCTATACTCCCACATTGTTCACAATTTTTTATATTACTTTTATTAATCTTTACTTAGGAGGTAACTGGAATTATACTTCTATTTCTCAATATACCTCTAGTTTTAATGCGTTATCTTCTTTAATTATTGCTATTACTACATATCAAGTAATACATTTTGAAGAAAGTATAGGTCATTTTAACCATATACTAGGCAAATCCAAGAGAAGCTTATGGGTTTGCGCAACACTTAGCTATATATTTATCAACTATTTATTTTGCTTATTAATCTCAACAGTTAACTTTATTGTGATGACTCACAATGTAAAACTAACTTTGTTTTATGTAGCTAGTAGTTCTTTTATGAATATAATTATAATACTATTAATATTCATAATTAGTTTATTTACGGGTAGTATTTTCTCAATGGTATCAGGGGTTGTAATTACAATATTTAATATTTATTTTGGTATAGAAATGCTTGGTGATAAATCTTGGTATTATATTCCTATCACCTATTCAACTAGATATACTTCCATGTTTATAAACAATTCAGTCCCCTTCTTTTTAACAATGTCTATTTATATTATAAGTATAATAATGATGTTCATATGTCTTTTAGTCTTAGTTAAAAATTGGTCAGGTAGAAGTATTCAAGATTGAATTTCTTATTTTGAAAAGAACACTATGCCTACAATACTTTATTAACATAATTCTCAACAATGATTTTTAACCATCGTTATTGAGACAAAATTTAATAGTACTACTACACAAAAAGAGAGTTCGAATTTGCACTCTCTTTTTGTGATAAATGAATGGTTAAGAAAATAATTCATCTACAGTTGTATCAAACAATTTTGCCAACTTAAATGCTAATGTCAATGTAGGATCATATTTATTGTTTTCTATAGCATTAATAGTTTGCCTAGATACTTTTAATTCCTTACTTAAAGCTTCTTGAGAAATTCTTTTTTGCTTTCTATATTCTCTAATTCTATTTTTCATTAATTTAACCTTTAGATGTGTATTTTTTTATTTGTAGTAAAGTAATTAAAAGCCATAAGTAAATAGCAGCTACTATAAAGAAAATTTCTGGATATTGAGAAAACCAAGTTTTTTCAATATTTGGTGTTAAACCAATCAATCTAATTAATAATGTAAATAACATACAATAGATAATCCAAATAAAACTTTTAGCAAGTATCTCAATAAACATTTTACGCTGTCTCTCATCGTATCGATCTTGCTGTCCTTTTTTATCTAATGTTTCTGAAGGTAAATATTTGTTAGTTAAAGCCGTCCATAAATAGGAAAAAATTAAAATAACAATAAAAGGAATTAAATTCATTATAACACCTCATAAATGTCAAATACTTTATATATATTAATGTGTTTAAAAACTTACTATGTTATATTGCATTTAGTAAAGCATTCACTATTTTAAAAGGAGTTATAAAATTGCCTGTTTTAGTTTTATTTATTGAAACAATTTTAGTAACAATATTCATGATTGGAAGTATAATAGGGGTTTTTAATAACTCTATTTCTCCATGGATATTCGTTATTTTCTGGGTAGCAAGTATTGTTATTTTATTGGGAACTATTATGATAAGAAATTACTCTAAACGAAAATATAAAAAAGAACTCACATTATATGAAAACAGTCCTAACTTACATGAGAAGGAATATTTTTATCAAGCCCCATTGTACATATTCGATGATATACATATCAAAGTTCATGGTATGAGTGATGCAATATGGACTCCATATTTTAATAATAATCTTCAAAAATGGCTAAGTGTATTTGATATTTTCCCTGTCTATGGTGTTAAACTTACATCAGTAGATCACACTATTATTTTAAAGAGAACTAAACTATGGTCTTTGAGGCCCCATTATAGGGTCTTTATTGATGAAGAAGAAGTAGGCATGTTACAGATGATAAAATTGTTAAAAGGAGGAATAAAGCAACAAACACCCTATATTTTTTCAAGCAGTAACGACACATATAAGTTTAGCAACCCTTATTTTTCAACTAAAACAGTTATAACAGGAAAAGAAAATAATGAAATATTAACAGCGCAACGTTCATTTTTTGATTTAGATAAAAATCTAGTAACTCGACGTAGAGGAGAAAAACACAGTATAGTAATTGAAGCAAATGATACCCAAATACCATATCCTCACGAACTTTGGATTGCTTTATACATTCAAGTCATGATAAATAAGCAAAAGGAACAATAGTAAATACTTAGTTTAGAAAAAAGAG